>CATQHS010000003.1 GCA_958296055.1 uncultured Acidimicrobiales bacterium | reverse complement strand
CCGGCGGGCGTTTGTAGAGCTCGGTGAACTTGCGGCCGTCGTCGGGGGTGTCGAACCCCTCCAGTTCCCGGATGGTCTGGCGGGCCCAGGTTGGCCCGGTCCACCAGGAACAGGACGCGTTTGGCCCCGGCGTGGCGCAGCAGCCGGTAGGTCACGTTGGCCGCGGTGAAGGTCTTGCCCGAGCCGGTGGCCATTTGGATCAGGGCCCGGGGCCGGTTCGCCCTCAGCGACTCCTCCAGGTTGCGAATGGCCTCGGCCTGGGCCGGCCACAGCCCTGACGGGTCCAGAGTCCGGTAGCAGCCTCAGCCCGGCCCGCAGCGAGCCCCGGCCTCCGATGTGGTCGTCCGTGCCAGCGGGCCAGGGTCTCGGGCCGGTGGAAGGCGAACACCCGCCGGGAGGCGGGCTCGGGGTCCAGCCCGGAGGTGAAGCGGGTCCTCGGCGCCGGTGGCCTCATAGCCGAAGGGCAGGACGCCGTCCACGGTGAAGGCGGGCAGCTCGTCGGGGAAGGCGGACCGGTACCGGAGGGTCTGGGGCTCCACCCCGGTGAGGGTGGCACCCGCCTTCTTGGCCTCGATCACCCCCACCGCCTGGCCGTCCACGAACAGCACGTAGTCGGCCCGCTTCGCCCCGGTAGGCACCTCCCGGACCGCCACCCCCCCTGGCCGCGGCCACCGCGGCTCGGCGGTAGTCCTGCACCGCCCACCCGCAAGCCTTGAGCTGCGCGTCGATCTCTTCGCGGGGCCCGCCCCTCGGGCGGTGAGATAGTCCGACCCCTGGTTGACCCCCACAGTTGACGCCGTCTGATCAGCCGCTCACCGCGGACTCGGCCGGCCGGATCAAGTTGCTGGGGCTCTTCAACATGACGGCAAGAATACGGGGGTCGCCTACGTTGCGCCCCGGCGCTGGAGGCGGGCGGTGATCCCGTACTTGACGATGCAGATCAGCGCCCTCACGCCGTCAGACCAGTTGATCTTCTTGCCCTCGGCATACGTGCGCCCTGAGTAGGAGATCCCCCACCTCCCAGATACGCCAGCCCCCCGGTCGCCACCTTGGCCGTGACTTCGGGGTCGAATCCGAAGCGGTTCTCCTTGAGGGTTATGGATTGGATCACCTCGCGGCGGAAGACTTTGTAGCAGGTCTCCATATCGGTGAGGTTCAGATTGGTGAACACGTTCGACAGCCAGGTCAGGCACTTGTTGCCCACCGAATGCCAGAAGTACAGCACCCGGTGAGGCCGACCCGACTGGAAGCGCGAGCCGTACACCACGTCGGCCAAGCCCTTGACCAGCGGGTCCAGCACTGCGCCCCAGTCGGCGGGGTCGTATTCCAAGTCGGCGTCCTGCACGATCACGAAGTCGCCCGAGACATGGGCGAACCCTCGGCGCAGTGCCGCGCCCCTTGCCCTGGTTGCGGGGCTGGAGCAGCACCTTCACCCTCTCGTCGTCCAAGCGGGCCAATTGGTCTCGGGTGCCGTCGGTGGAGCCGTCGTCCACTATCACCAACTCGGCGGTGTGGGGGCTGGCCAGCACCCGGGCTGCGATCTCATCGATGGTCGCCGCCTCGTTGTAGCAGGGCATCACCACCGACAGGCGAGCCTCGGGCTCGGTCGTCGCATCGGGAGCGGTCGGGGGAGTCATGGCCTCATCTTCTCAGTCCCGGGCGGTGAGGGTCGGATCGGAGGGCGCCCGAGGCGACATGGTCGAGATAGCGGTCCACCACCGTGTCGGGATCGCCCACGCACCGCAGGCGGCCGTGGTCGAGCCAGGGCCGCCTCGTCGCAGAGACTGCGGATCAAAGCCGAGTCGTGCGACACCACCAACACGGTCTTGCCCGCGGCCCGGATCTGGTCCATGTGGCGCAGGCATTTCTGCTGGAACTCCTCGTCGCCCACCCGCGATCACCTCGTCCACCAGCAGTATTTGGGGGTCGACGTTGACGGCCACCGCGAAGCCGAGCCTCACGTACATGCCGCTGGAGTAGATCTTCACCGGGGCGTCTATCTGCTCGCCGATCCCGCTGAACTCGATGATCTCGTCCATGGCCGCGGCCATCTGGCGGCGGCCCAGGCCCAGCATGGCCCCGTTGAGGAAGACGTTCTCCCGCCCGGTCAGGTCGGGATGGAACCCCGAGCCCCAACTCCAGCAGGGCCGAGAGCCGCCCGGCGGTGCGGATCTCGCCCTTGGTGGCCCGGTGGATGCCGGCGATGAGCCGCAGCAGGGTGGACTTGCCGCTGCCGTTGTGGCCGATCAGCCCGAAGAACGAGCCCGACCGCACCCGCAGCGACACATCCTGTAGCACCCAGAAGTCGCGCACGTCCCGGCGGCCGAACCGCAGGATGGCCTCCTTGAGCGACCCGGGCCGGTCCAGCTCCAGCCGGAACCGCTTGGACACCCCCTCGACGGCTATGGCCGCAGCTCCGCTCCCCGACGACGCGCTCACGGCTCCTCGCTTATCTGCATGGAACGGCGCCGGAAATACAGCAGGCCCAGCCCGAAGGAGCCGGCCGCCCACCCGGCCGCGGTCGCCAGCCTCGACAGGCTCGGCACTTCGAGGAAGTACACCGCGTCCCGGGACACGGCCACGATGGCGTTCAGGGGGTTCAGCTCCATCATCCTTCGGACGGGCAGCCCGTAAGCCTCCTCGGGCACCAAGTCGGGGGTGAAGACTATGGGGATCAGGAAGAACGTCACGCTCAGCACGATCCCCACCAGGTGCTCGGTGTCGCGGTAGCGGGCGTTGAAGATCGACACCACGAAGCCGATGCCGAGCCCGAAGACGGCCACCAGCACCAGCGCGACGGGCAGGAACACCACCGTCGCCGAAATATTGCCGAAGCCGATCATGATCGCCACCCAGCACCATGGCCTCGAGCACGCTCTGCAGGAACGTGGACACCGCGCCGCCCAGGATCACCGTCTCGGTGGGGAAGTAGATCTTCTTGCGAAGGTCGCTCACCCCCCTGGAGCCACTGCATCGAGCCGGTCACCACCTCGGTGAACAGGTTCCACACCACCAGCCCGGTGAACAGGTACAGGGCGAAGGTCTCGGCCCGGCCGTTGGCCGTGACCGGCGGGGCGGCCCGGTAGATGACCCCGAACACCAGGCTGTAGACCGCCACCGTCACCAGCGGCTTGATCAGCGACCACAGCCAGCCCAGGCGCTGCGCTTGTAGCGGGCCTTCGTCTCGCGCTCCGCGAAGTTGCGGATGAGCATGAGGCTGGTGCGGATCATCCCGACCCCCGCGCCGTCCCGTCCCCGGCACCGCCCCGGCCCTCGGATCGTCCCGCTCGTCCCGGCCCCCGCGCCGTCCGGGCCAGGAGGGCCAGGCGGGCCCGCAGCCGCTGGGGCAGCGCGGCCAGCAGCTCGCGGGTGGGGATCAGCTCCACCATGGCGTCGGGGCCGCCGCCGGAGACGAAATGGGCCCTCGGCCAACCGCCGGGCCGCCGGGCCGTCGAGCACGAACGCCTCGGCCTCGAGCTTGCCGATCACCCGCTCCCGGTCGCGGCGCCACTGGGCCTCGTCGGCCTCGCTGCGGGAGTTGGCGCCGTCGCCCCGGCGGTACAGCGAGGTCGACTCCGCCACCGAGTGAACGCCGATCAGCAGGGGCGGCCCGCACGATCAGGTCCCAGTCCTCGCACACCTGCAGGTCCTCGTCGAAGCGCAGCCCGAACCGCTCCAACCCCAGCCGGGGCAGGGCCACCGAGCAGATCGGGGTCTCGCTGTGGGACAGGTGGGCCAGCAGATCGAACCGGTCGGCGTAGGGGTGATCGACCGGCCCGAGCGGCGCCTGGGGCTCGGCGGTGCCGGCCACCGCCCAGGTCTGCACCCCGCAGGCGGCCCGGATGATCCGGCCCGGGGCCTCGGCCGCCCCCCGGGCGAAAACCTCCAGCCAGTCGGGGCCGGCCAGGTCGTCGTCGTCGAGGAAGGCGACGTAGTCGCCGCGGGCCGCGTCCAGGCCGGCGTTGAGGGGCCGGCCGCGGCCCCCGCCCTCGACGGACAGGACCGACCAGCGGTCGGGCAGCGAACCGGGATCGGCCGCGGCCGCCTCCTTCAGGGCGGCCTCGACCCCGGCGGCGGCGCTATCGGGGCCGTGGACGGCCACCAGCGCGTCGAAGCCCGGCCGGGTCTGGGCGGCCAGGGAGGCCAGCGCCTCCCGCAGCGAGCGGGGCCGGCGGCCCTGGGTGCGCACGATCACCGTGAAGACGGGCTCGGGCGGGGTCGGCGGCACGGCGCCGGGCAGGCCGAGTCGGTTCAACAGGCTGTCGAGAGGGCTGATCACGGTCACCGCTCCCAGCCGTGGGACCGTCGGCTCGCCGTCCATCCTAGCCGGTCGTAGCGGGGGATTAGCCTGCCCTTCGGTGCCTGACCCCGACCCGACCGACGCCCCGGACCGAACCAACCCGGACGAGACCGATGCCCCGGACCAAGACGACGACCCGCTCGCCTGCGCCCGCCGTCTCCAAGCCGAGATCGAGGCCGAAGCGGCGGCGCTGCGGCGGGACCGGCCCGAGTTGGCCCGGCTCGAGCGCGAGGCCGGGCGCCAGTGGGAGGCCATAGCCCAGCTTGGCGACGACGGCGAGCCGTCGCAGCGGCTGTTGCGGCTGGCCGGGCGCTTGGCTTACGTCGACGCCGACGTTCCCTTGGGGACCAGGTCCGGGGTGCGCCAGGTGAAAGGGGCGGTGCGCCGTCTCGTCCACTGGTACTTGCGGCACCTGGCCGACCAGCTCAACGGCTGGCACGACGTGGTGGTGCGGTGGATGAACCGCACCGACGAACGGGTCCGGGCCGCTGAGGAGGCCCTGGGGCTGGCCCCGCTGTCAGTCCCCGGCGGCGACGGCGCCGACAATGCCGGCGGGATGGGCTTCCCCGACCTGATCGGTGCCCCCCCGGACCTGCCCGCGGCCGCGGCCGACGAGATCGCGGCGGCCATGGACCGGCCCGGCGGACCCGTGGTCGTGCTGGGCTGCGCCGAGGGGGCCATCCCAGCCGCCTTCGACCGGGCTGGCGTCCCGGCTTACGGCGTGGACCGCGACCCCGAGCGGATCGCGGCCGGCGTCCGAGAGGGCCTGGATCTGCGCCGCGACGACCCCCTGTCCCATCTGCGGGGTCTGGCCGGCGGCGACCTGGCCGGCGCGGTGCTGGCCGGGTTCGTCGAGGACCTGACCGTCGGGGCGGCCTGGGCGGCGGCCGCCGCGGTCACCGGCGCGGTGCGGGTCCCCGGAACGGTGGCGGTGGTCGCCGCCGACCCGGCCGCCCGAGACCCGGTGCAGCGGGACTTGCGAGCCGGCCGGGGCCTGGCCCCGGCCACCTGGGCCCACCTGCTGGAACGGGCTGGCTGGACCGTGTTCCGACGGCCGTTCGCCGCCGCGGGCGAGAACGCGGAGCTGATCCTGGCCCGGCGGCCGTGACCGCATGGCCCGCTGAGCCTGTCGGCGCCGCCGACCGCTCCGGCCCCGGTTCCGGCGAACGGCCGTGACCCGCCGGCCGCGGGTCCACCAGTTCACCGCGGTGTTGGCCGACCGGGATGCGGTGGGGGCCCACACCCTGGCCCTGCACCGGCTGCTGACCGAGGACCTCGGCTGCGACGCCGCTGTCTTCGCGGCCCAGCGGGTCGGGTCGACCCGGCGGCGGGGCCACGACTTCCGGGACCATCACCGCCACCCCCGGCCCGACCTGTCGATCTACCAGGCCTCGGTGGGCTCCCCGGTGGCCGACTACCTGCTGACCCGCCCCGAGCCGCTGGTGATCGACTACCACGGCATGACCCCAGCCGAATGCTTCGACGGCTGGGACCCGGCCATGGCCGCCGCCGCCCGTTGGGGTCGGGTTCAGTTGGTTCGGTTGGGTGGTTTGGCGCGGTTGGGGTTGGCTGATTCGGGGTTTGGGGCGTTGGAGTTGGGGGGTGCGGGGGTGGGTGAGGTGGTGGTGGCGCCGGTGTTGTTTGATCCGGTGGCGGCGTCGGGGGCGGGTGTGGCTGGGGGTTTGCGGCGGGGGTTGGGTTTGGGGGTGGGGCCGGTGTGGTTGTTTGTGGGGCGGGTGGTTCCGAATAAGGGTTTTCATGATTTGTTGGCGGCGTTTTCGGTGTTCAGGGCCGTGGCGGGGGAGGGGGCTCGTTTGGTGTTGGTGGGTTCGCCGGGGGGTGGGTCCTATGGGGGGGCGTTGAGGGCGTTGGCGGCTGGTTTGGGGTTGGGTGGTTCGGTGGTGTGGGCGGGGTCGGTTTCGGATGGGGTGTTGGCGGGTTGGTATGGGGCGGCGGATGTGTTGGTGTGTTTGTCGGATCATGAGGGGTTCGGGGTGCCGTTGGTGGAGGCGATGGCGGCGGGGTTGCCGGTGGTGGCGTTTGACGCGGGGGCGGTTGGTGAGACTTTGGGGGGTGCGGGGGTGTTGTTGGGGGATAAGTCGCCGGTGGCGGTGGCGGCGGCGGTTGGGCGGGTGTTGGGCGATGGGGTGCTGCGGGGCCGGTTGGCGGCGGCTGGGCGGCGGCGGGCGGCGGAGTTGGGCCCAGAGGCGGCGGCTGGGGTTTACGCCGAAGCCCTGACCCCGCTCCTGGCCCCGAGCGCCGAGTTCGAACCGTGATCGTCGACCTGCTGGTGCCGGAGCTGAGCGCTCGGGACGCGGTCTCCGCCCACACTCTGAGGCTGCGAGACCTGCTGGCCGGCCGCTTCGGCGCCTCGGTGCGCCTGTACGTGGGCCACATGACCGACTACGGCCGCCCCTTGGCCTCCGGCTTGCGCCGCTGGCGCGGCGACGCCGAGGTGACCGTGCTCCAGCACGCCATCGGCTCGGTGGTCGCCGAGGCGGTGATCGACCGGAGGGTCCCGGTGGTGATCGACTACCACTCGATCACGCCGCCCGAGCTGGTGGAGCCCTGGGCCCCCGAGCAGGTCCACCAGCTCCGTTGGGGTCGGGTTCAGTTGGTTCGGTTGGGTGGTTTGGCGCGGTTGGGGTTGGCTGATTCGGGGTTTGGGGCGTTGGAGTTGGGGGGTGCGGGGGTGGGTGAGGTGGTGGTGGCGCCGGTGTTGTTTGATCCGGTGGCGGCGTCGGGGGCGGGTGTGGCTGGGGGTTTGCGGCGGGGGTTGGGTTTGGGGGTGGGGCCGGTGTGGTTGTTTGTGGGGCGGGTGGTTCCGAATAAGGGTTTTCATGATTTGTTGGCGGCGTTTTCGGTGTTCAGGGCCGTGGCGGGGGAGGGGGCTCGTTTGGTGTTGGTGGGTTCGCCGGGGGGTGGGTCCTATGGGGGGGCGTTGAGGGCGTTGGCGGCTGGTTTGGGGTTGGGTGGTTCGGTGGTGTGGGCGGGGTCGGTTTCGGATGGGGTGTTGGCGGGTTGGTATGGGGCGGCGGATGTGTTGGTGTGTTTGTCGGATCATGAGGGGTTCGGGGTGCCGTTGGTGGAGGCGATGGCGGCGGGGTTGCCGGTGGTGGCGTTTGACGCGGGGGCGGTTGGTGAGACTTTGGGGGGTGCGGGGGTGTTGTTGGGGGATAAGTCGCCGGTGGCGGTGGCGGCGGCGGTTGGGCGGGTGTTGGGCGATGGGGTGCTGCGGGGCCGGTTGGCGGCGGCTGGGCGGCGGCGGGCGGCGGAGTTGGGCCCAGAGGCGGCGGCTGGGGTTTACGCCGAAGCCCTGGCCCCCCTCCTAGCCCCCAACCGGCCCCCAACCGGGCCATGACCGACCTCACCTTCGTCGTTCCCCGCTACGGCCCCGACGTCCACGGAGGGGCCGAGACCGGAGCCCGCTCGCTGGCCGTCGGGTTGGCCGCCGACGGCTGGGACGTGCAGGTGCTCACCACCTGCGCCCGCTCGGCGCTCACCTGGGCCAACGAGCACCCGGCCGGAACCGAGACCGCCGACGGGGTGGCCGTCCACCGCTTCGCCACCGCCCGCAACCGCCACCGGGACTTCGACGCCTGGTCAGCCCGGGTCCTGGCCCGGCCCGGCGCCGCCGACCGGGACACCGCCCTGGAGTGGGTGGACCGCCAGGGCCCCGACAGCCCCGGCCTGATCGACGCGACGGCCTCGGTGCGCGACGGGGCGCTGGCGCTGTACCCGTACCTGTACCAGCCCGCGGTGCGGGGGGCCATGGTGGCCTCGGCGCCGACCGTGCTGCACCCCGCGGCCCACCCCGAGCCCCCCCTCGGCCTGTGCGTGTTCGACGAGCTGTTCACCTCCGTGGACGCCCTGGCCTTCCACAGCCGGGCCGAGCAGCGGCTGATCGCCCAGCGCTCGGCCGTCTCGGCCACCCCGCAGGCCGTGGTCGGCCTTCCCGTCCCCGCCCCCGGCGACCCCCTGGCGGCCGAGGCGGCCGGGGGAGGGCCGGCGGCAGCCCGATCCCCGGAGTCCCTGCGGTGGCGCTTCAACCTGGGCGAGGCCCGGATCGTGCTGTGCTTGGGCCGGGTCGACCCCGGCAAGGGCGCCCACGAGCTGGCCGCCGCCTTCGAGCGGGGCCGGTTCGACGAGGCGACCCTGGTGCTGGCCGGGCCCGTGAACCGCCGGCCCCCGTCCGGCCGAGGGGTGAGGGTGCTGGGCCCGGTGACCGAGCGGGACAAGTGGGGCCTGCTGGCCGCGGCCGACGTGGTGGTGCAGCCGTCGGTGATGGAGTCGTTCTCGCTGGTGGTGCTGGAGGCGGGGCTGGCCGGGGTCCCGGTGCTGGTCAACGGGCGGTGCCCGCCCACCGTCGAGCACTGCCGGGCCGGGGGAGGGGGGCTGTGGTACCGCGGTGAAGCCGAGTTCCGAGCGGCGCTGCGGCGGCTGCTAGACGACGCCGAGGCCCGCCGCCGCCTGGGGGCGGCCGGGCGGGCGTATGTGACCGGCGCCTTCTCGTGGCCCGCGGTCAAGCAGCGCTACGAAGCTCTGCTGTCGCGGATCCTCTGAGCCCGGGTCTGGCGGCCTCAGCCGTTGGCCACGCGGCGGTACACGGCGGCCATCTGAGCCGCGACCCGGGGCCAGGCCAGATCGGCCACCCGGTCCCGCATGGCCGCCGACGGCGCGGCTGGAGACTCCAGCGCCGCGGCCAGGCCGGCGGCCAGCGCCGGGCTGTCGCCGGGGGGGATCAGGGGGATCTCGTCGCCCAGCAGCTCGGGCAGCGCGCCCACCGCGCTGGCCACCACCGGGACGCCGACCGACACCGCTTCCAGCGGCACCAGACCGAAGCCCTCCCGCCGCGACGGGTAGACCACCGCCGCCGCGCCCCGCAGCAGGCCAGCCCGGACGGCGCCGTCCACCGCTTCGAGCCGCACGAAGCGGCGGCCCAGGCCGGCGGCGGCGGCCGCGGCCGCCAGTGGGGCCTCGTCGCTCCCGGACGGCCCGGCCACCACCAGCTTCACATCGTCGTCGAGGCCGGCTAGCGCCGCGGGCAGCCCGGTCAGGTTCTTGCGGGGCTCGACGGCCCCGAGCGCCAGCACGTAGCGGCCGGCGCCGACTAGGCGGCGGGCCGCGGCCTCGTCGCCGGGCCCCACTTCGGCCACCCCCACCGGCACCACGTGGACCCGGTCGGGGTCGGCGCCCAGGACGGCGGCCGCGGCGGCCGCGGTCGCCCGCGACGTCACATGGATGTGGGCGCCGCAGGCCACCGCCCGGATCAAGGCCCGGCCCATCCGCCGGACGCTGGGCGGGCACCACTGCGGGTCGGTAACCGGGGTCAGGTCGTGGACGGTCACCAGCCGGGGCGTCTGCCCCGGCGGGACGGTGTAGTTGGTGCCGTGCACCAGATCGGCGGGCAGGGTCAGGCCCGCGGCCGAGGGGCGCCCGGCCAGCGCGGGCCACGGGGCGGCCCAGATCAGGTGGCACAGCCCGGCTGGCCAGCGAACGTGTCGGACGGCCATGCCGCAGTCGGGGGCCCGGCGGGCCCGTCCCGACAGCACGTACCCGCTGGGCTCGACGCCGGGCTCCTCCCGCAGCGCCCCCAGCAGCCCGGCCGTGGCCTGGTGTATCCCGGTGGGCGGCCCCAGCAGCGGCGTGACGTCGAGGGCGACTCGCAGCGGTCCGGTCATGGCATCGGGCAACCTACCGAACGGCAACCCGCCGGTGTTAGCTTGACCAAGATGAGAGATCAGGTCAGTTCGACGAGCGCAGATCCCGGGGTTCACCGCTGGTTCACCGTGGCCGGGCCGGTGGGCGACGTCTTCGTGGCCCACGTCTCCGGTCGGGTCTCGGGGCTGGCCCTGGCCGAGAGCGTCGGCGGCGACGGCGACGGGTTCGAGGCCTGGATGCGCCGGGAGGTGGGAACCGAGGCGACCCCCGACCC
This sequence comes from uncultured Acidimicrobiales bacterium, assembly GCA_958296055.1. Taxonomy (GTDB): domain Bacteria; phylum Actinomycetota; class Acidimicrobiia; order Acidimicrobiales; family Aldehydirespiratoraceae; genus CATQHS01. The sequence goes on along the minus strand of CATQHS010000003.1, from coordinate 17,465 downwards.
CGACCCCGACCCGGCCCTGGTGGAGAGGGTCCGGGCCGCGCTGGACGAGGGCCGCACCGACGTCCCGGTCGACCTCGGGTCGCGCACCCCGTTCCACCGGGAGGTGCTGGAGCATCTCCTGACCATCCCCAAGGGGGAGGTGCGCACCTACGGGCAGGTGGCCGCGGCCGTGGGCCGGCCCCGGGCCCACCGGGCGGTGGGCTCCGCCGTGGCCCGCAACCCGGTGTCGCTGCTGGTGCCCTGCCACCGGGTGGTTCCGGCGGCGGGGGGCGTGGGCAACTACGGCTCGGGACCCCACCGCAAAGAGGCCCTGCTGAACCGGGAGGGAGCCCGGCCCTGAGCTAGCCCAGCCGGGCGGCCAACTTGTCGGCGACGGCCTCGTAGTCCACCTCGGGCCCGAAGATTAGGTCGGCCCGATCCCGGTGGGGTTGCACGTAGGCGACGTGCATGGGCGCCACGGTGGCCGCGAACTGGCGGCGCACGTCGTCGGGGTCCCGGCCCCGCTCGCTCGTGTCCCGGCGGATGCGGCGCTGGAGCCGCACCGGCTCGGGAACGTCGAGGAACACGGTGAGATCGAGCCGGGACGCCACCTCGGGGAAGGCGAGCAGCAAGATGCCCTCGGCCACCACTAGGGGCGCGGCTGCCACCGTCTCGTAGCGCCCGCTGCGGGTGTGGGTGGAGAAGTCGTAGACCGGGACCTCGACATCGCCCCCGGCGGAGAGCCGGTCCAGATGGCCGATGAACAGCTCGTGGTCCAAGGCGTCGGGGTGGTCGTAGTTGCGGCCCCGGCGCTGCTCCGGGGCGAGATGGGAGAGATCGCGGTAGTAGTCGTCGAAGTTGAGGACGCTCATGGCGCCGTCGCCCAGCCGGGCGCGCAAACGGCGGGTCAGGGTGGTCTTGCCGGACCCCGACCCGCCGCAGATGCCCCACACCGGAACCGCCACGGGGTCGCACCGTACCCCGCGGCGGTCCCGGCTATCGGGGGTGGACTACCACCAGCCCTTGCCGGCGAAGCCCTCGCCGAAGCCGGCGAACTCCTCGGCGAAGTGCTCGCCGATCTCGGCCAGATCCCCGGCCTCGATGCCGAGCTCGGCGAGGATCGCATCCTTGTCGAAGTCCTCGGCGAAGCGCTCGCCCAGCCTCTTGCCGGCGGCGGCGAAGTCCCTGAACCCCTCAGGAAGCTGGTTCCGGCAGCCTTCGAACGCCGACTCCCAGGCCGCGGCCTCGGCCTGCCAGGCCGCCTTCAGGTCTTCCTGGCCCATCACGGTGGCGTCGCCGGTGGTGGTGATGGTCACGTCGTCGCCGGCGCGGGTGACGGTGACGCTGCCGTCGCCGAGCTGGACGATCGAGAAGCCGTCCGGTCCCATGACCGAGACCTCGGTGCCGTCCTCGTCGTGCTCGAGTCCCTCCACTCCTTCGGCGGCCAGGCACGTCTTGAAGGACTCGAACGCGGCCTGGTCCTCCGCGCTCAGTGCCCCGAACCGGTGCAGGAGGCCGCGGACTCCGGGTCTGGCGGCCGAGTCGCCGTCGTCGCCGGTGCCGTGGCCGTCGCCGTCGCTGTCGTCGTCGTCGCCGGTGCCGTGGCCGTCGCCGTCGCTGTCGTCGTCGCTGTCGTCGCCGGTGGCGTCGGTGTCGTCGTCGTCGCCGGTGCCGTCGGTGTCGCTGTCGTCGTCGGTTGAGGCCGCGGGTTGGGTCGTCGTCGGGGGATCGTCAGAGCTCTGGGCCCCGGCGGTCACAACCCCGGCCACGGCCAGCGCCAGGGCCAGGCCCATCGCCCCTATGGCGGTTCCGGCCATCACCGGCCGGCGCTTGAACAGGCGCCTCAGGCCTGACGCCCGGGCGGTCTCCGGGGCGGGGGCCTTGTTCGGGCCGATCTGGGGGGTCTGGTCGGGGGTCTGGTTGTCCATCGTGGTTTCCTTTCGCTCGCCGCCCGGAGCACCGAGCGGAGGGATCGAACATCCGGGTGATCCGGACGCCCCCCAAGATGGCGGATACCCCCTGAAGCCAAGCTGAGACTGCCTGAGAGTCTCTTATCTGGCTGAGAATGCTCTCAGCATCCAGCGGTCGGGGCCGCAGCGTCCGGCGGCAGACTTGGCGGATGCGGATACTGGTGGTCGACGACGAAGTCAGGCTGGCCGAGTCGATCCGGCGCGGCCTGGAGGCCGAGGGCTTCGGCGCCGACGTGGTGCACGACGGCTTGGAGGGCCTGTGGCGGGCCCGGGAGGGCAGCTACGCGGCCATGGTGCTCGACATCATGCTGCCGGGCAAGAACGGCTACGAGATCTGCCGCACCCTCAGAGCCGAGGGCAACTGGATTCCCATCCTCATGCTCACGGCCAAGGAGGGCGAGTACGACGAGGCCGAGGGCTTCGAGCTGGGCGCCGACGACTACCTGCGCAAGCCGTTCTCCCTGGTCGTGCTGGTGGCCCGGCTGCGGGCCCTGGTGCGGCGGGGGCGGCTGGAACCGGCCGCCGCCTTGGAGGTGGGGGACCTCACCCTCAACCCCCGGACCCGGCTGGTGCGCCGGGGCGAGACCGCCATCGACCTCACCCCCCGGGAGCACGCCGTGTTGGAGACCCTGATGAGCCGGGCTCCCGAGGTGGTCGGCAAGCAGGAGCTGATCGACGCGGTGTGGGGCATGGACTTCGAGGGCGACCCCAACATCGTCGAGGTCTACGTCGGCTACCTCCGCCGCAAGATCGACCGCCCCTTCGGGGTCGCCTCCATCCGCACCGTGCGGGCCGTGGGCTACCAGGTGGTGCCGCCGTGAAGTCCCCGAAAGCGGAGAAGACGGTGAAGGGTGCCAAGGCGAGGAAGGCCGCGGGGGCGGTGAGGGGGATGTCGGTGCGGACCCGGCTGACCCTGCTGGTGGGGCTGGCCACCGCCGCCGTGCTGTCGGCCGCCGCCGTCGTCGGCCCCGGCCTGATCGGACAGTCGCTCGTCTCCACCGCGCTCGACGAGGCCGCGGCCGCCCAGGCCGCCTCCCACGATGTGCTGCACGGCGACCACGGCCACGACTTGCTGCTCGCCGATCCCGGCCGCGAGTCCGAAGCCGAGCTGGCGGACCGGGACGAGGGGATGGATCGGGACGAGCTGGCGGAGATCATCGACAACTCGATCCAGATCTGGGCTCCTCCCGAAGTGATCGAAGGGAGCTGGAAGGACTGGAGCGCCCAGATCCCCGCCGATTGGGCCCTCGACGACCAGGTCTGGGACCGGGAGACGATCGAAGGCTGGCTGGCCAAGGGGGCGGCGGCCATGGAAGAGGTGGCGGTCTACCAGGGCGTAACCGACGCCCGGGACTCCATGCGCCGCCTCCGGCGAGCCGGGCTGCTCGGCGAGGTCGCCGCCGTCCTCAAGGCCGAGAGCGGCGGCGCCCTGCCGGTGCTGATGAAGACCGGGCGAGTGGTGAGGGTGCCCCTGGCGGGCAGGGCCGCCGTCCTGTCGCTGACCCCCGACGAGCTGGGCTCGCCGGTCGTCACCGGCTCCACCCTGGCCGATCTGGCCTACGAGGCGTCGGGCGGCGCCGGACGGAGCGACCTCGAAGAGCTGATCGAGACCCGGGCCGAGCTGCCCGTCGGGGCGTTCTTGGACGTGTCCCGGTTCGAGATCGACACCCGCCGGGTCGGAGGGGCCGAGATTCTGGTGGCCGCCGACACCACCGACGTGGCTCGCAGCGTCGAGCAGGTGGAGATGATCCTGTGGGTGGCGGCCCCGGTCATGGCCGCCGCGGCCGCGCTGGTCACCTGGCTGCTCACCGGCCGGGCCCTGCGGCCGGTGGACCGGATGACCGAGCGGGTCCGGGCCATCAACGCCGGCACCCTCCACGAGCGGGTCCCCAGCCCCGGCACCGGCGACGAGATCGACCGGCTGGCCGGGACCATGAACTCCATGCTGGAGAGGATCGAGAGCCACGACGTCCGCCTGCGCCGGTTCGTGACCGACGCCGCCCACGAGCTGCGGACCCCGGTGGCGGTGCTGCGCGCCGAGGCGGAGGTGGCCCTGCGCGCCGGCGCCGCCGCCGACGCGCCCGACCTGGCCTCGGGGGTGTTGGCCGAGTCGCTGCGCCTCCAGCGCACCGTCGATGACCTGCTGGTGCTGGCCCGCCACGACGAGACCCGGACCGGCGCCGGCGCCGGGGCGCGGCCCGGCGAGGAGATCGACCTCGACGATGTGGTGCTGGCCGAGGCGGCCCGAGCCCGGGCGGTGCCCGTGGATGTGGCCGCGGTGTCGGCCGGGCGGGTGGCCGGCTCGACCGACTCGGCCGCCCGGGTGGTGGCCCACCTGCTCGACAACGCGGCCCGCCACGCCCGCAGCCGGGTGGCGGTGGCCCTGCGCACCGAGCCGTCCGGGGAGGTGGTCCTAGTGGTCGACGACGACGGCGAGGGCATAGCCGCCGAGGACCGCCAGCGGATCTTCGAGCGGTTCACCCGGCTCGGCGAGGCCCGCACCCGCGACAACGGCGGCGCCGGGCTGGGCTTGGCCGTGGTGGCGTCGCTGGTCCGGGAGATGGGCGGGACGGTGACGGTGGACGACTCGCCCCTGGGCGGGGCCCGCTTCGAGTTGCGCTTCGCCCCGCTGTCGGCCTGACCGGGCCGGGGCCGGGTCAGGGATACGGCTAGGTCAGAGGTGTGGCCGGTCAGGGGTGCGGCCGGGTCAGATCCGGCCGCCGTAGCCCATGCCGGTTGAAGACGGTGCCGGGGCGTCGCCGTTGACCAGGGGCCTTCCGAACATCGGGTGGCGCAGGCTGCGCACCTCGTGCTCGATCGTGGTCAGCACCTCGCCTGAGTCGGGATCGATGACATCGCAGAACCGGTACTCGTATTCGCTGGTCTCGGCGGTGATGAGGCCGGCGGCGGCCAGCCGGGCGTGGGGGCGCGAGAACTGAGACACGTAGATGGCCAAGTGGTGCCCGTCGTAGGGAGGCAGGGGATCGTCGCTCTCGCGGAACACCAGCGCCTGATGCCGGCCCACGCCCACCCGGGCGACGGCGCCGCCGGGGGTTGGCCGCACCGCCGCGGGCGCTTCGAACACCGACCCGTAGAAGCGGGCGATGCCGGCCGCGGTCCCCGCCGCCGCGTCCAACTCGACCCAGGGAATGCCCAGGGCCATGGCCCCGAACGCCTCGCCGGCCTGGTACACCCTTATCCGGTTGCCCCAGGGGCAGCGGACCAGCAGCGAACCGCCCGGCCCTGGCTCGCAGTCGGCCCCGATGCGGTCGAGGCCCCGCCGGACCCGGTCCAGGCTCGGGGCCACCAAGCCGATCGTGCCCCGCAGCACCTGGCCGCGGGGCGCCGTGGGCAGGTGGAACTGCTGGGAGCCGGCGTTGACCCAGATGTTCGCCTCGCCGAAGTCCATGTCCAGGTCCCGGGTCAGGCCCAGCCCGTCGACGTAGAACCGCTCCGCCGCCCGCTGGTCGGGCACGGTCACGTTCACGTGCTCCAGCGCCAGGATGTTGCCCACGTCCCCGGCGGTGCGGTCGAACAGCCCCTCGGACACCTTCGCACCCTAACGCCGCCGGTTGTCCTGGCTGGTCTCGGCCCGTGGCATCATGGCGGCGATGGCACTCGAGCCGGCTCGCCGGGGGGCGATCAGCCCGTTCTACGTGATGGAGGTCATGCGGGCGGCCGAGCAGCGGGAGGCGGCCGGCGGCGAAGTCCTGCACCTGGAGGTGGGCCAACCGTCCACGCCCGCCCCGGCCGGGGTGATCGAGGCCGCCCACGCCGCCCTGGACTCCGACGTGCTGGGCTACACCACCGCGGCCGGGATCGAGCCGCTCCGCCGCCGGATCGCCCTCCACTACCGGGACTGGTACGGCGTCGAGGTCGACCCCGACCGGGTGGTGGTGACGCTGGGGGCCTCCGGCGCCTTCGTGCTGGCCTTCATGGCCTGCTTCGACCCCGGCGACCAGGTGGTGGCCCCCACGCCGGGCTACCCCTGCTACCGCAACGCCCTCGGGGCTTTGGGGGTGGAGGTGGTGGATTTGGCCACCGGCCCCGAGACCCGGTTCCAGCCCGATCCCGCCGGCCTCGAATCGCTGGGCCCCGTCGACGGGGTGGTGGTGGCGTCGCCGTCCAACCCGTCGGGCACCATGCTCGACGCCGAGGCCCTGGGCTCGCTGGCCCGCTGGTGCGCCGAGCGCGGCGTCCGGCTCGTCTCCGACGAGATCTACCACGGGATCGCCTACGGCCCGGCCGCGGCCACCGCCCTGGCCTGCGACCCCGAGGCGGTGGTGGTGAACAGCTTCTCCAAGTACTTCTCGATGACGGGCTGGCGGCTGGGCTGGGCGGTGGTCCCCGAGAACCTGGTGGCGCCGGTCACCCGGCTGGCCCAGAACTTCTTCATCTCGGCCCCGACCGTATCCCAGTTGGCCGCGCTGGCCGCCTTCGACTGCCACGACGAGCTGCGGGCCAACGTGGAGCGCTACGCGGCCAACCGCAGGGTGCTGCTGGAGGGGCTGCCCGCCGCGGGCCTGGACCGGCTGGCCCCCGCCGACGGGGCCTTCTACGTGTACGCCGACGTCTCCGCCGTCACCGACGACAGCCAGGAGCTGTGCCGCACGTGGCTGGACGATCTGGGGATCGCCGCCACCCCCGGCATCGACTTCGATCCCGGCCGGGGCCGCCGGTTCGTGCGCTTCTCGTTCGCCGGCGCCACGGCCGACATGACCGAGGCGGTGAGCCGGCTCCGCCAGTGGGCCCGGGGCTGAATTGATATAATGAACGGTCGTGTCTAGCAGCCATTCCCGTGTTCTGTTGGTCGCGCTGGCGGCGGCGCTGTTCGGTACCGCATGCTCCTCGCCTTCGACGGTTCCCGAGGCGCCGTCCGGGCTGACGGCTACTGTCGGTGACGATGAGGTCGTCTTGAGCTGGGACGATGTCAAAGACGGCTCCATCACCGAGTACCGATTTCGGGAGCTGGCCTCGTTCGACGACGATTGGTGGTGCTGGAACACGTTCTCGAGCGGATCGGGTACGACCAACAATCACAGGTTGAAGGGGATGCCGACGGGCGCCACTTACCAGATTCAGTTGCTGGCCTTGAATGACGTCGGCGAGAGTGCCATAAGCGAAACCTCCGTAACCTTGGCTGCGTCGTCGTCTTCGGTTCCCGAGGCGCCGTCCGGGTTGACGGCGGCGGGCGGGGATCAGTCAATCGCTTTGAGCTGGGACGATCCTGGCGATGATTCCATCACCGGGTATCAGTTTCGGGAGCAGTACAGCGAAGTGATCGGTTGGCACTGCTGGCGCCGCATTCATGGAAGCGACGCCTCCATGACCAGCCACACGATGCCGGAATTGAGCAACGGGGTGAGCTATGAGGTCCAGTTGCGGGCCTTGAGTTCCGCTGGCGCAGGCCGCCCCAGCCAAACTTCAGCCACGCCCGCCGCCCCCGGCTGACGGCCAACTGGCGAGACCCGCCGGTTAGGCGCTGAGCCGGGTCCGGGCGTCGGCTGAGCGCTGGAGCAGGTAGGCGGGGACGGTCACGCCGTTGACCACCGTCTCACTGGCGCCGGCGGCCGCGGCCGGGCCTGCCTCGACGGCGGTGGTCGTGGCCGACGCCTCGGCCGCGGCGGCCGCGGCCTGCTCGGCCTCCCGGTCGCGGGCGGTCAGGAAACCGTCGTAGTCGCGGGCCCGCACCAAGTCGCCGTGGTCGATGTGGCCCACCACCCGGCCGTCGTCGAAGCGGACCCAGTACCGGCGCCAGGCGAAGCCGTTGGCCATGGCCACCTTGCCCCCGGCCCCGGCCAGCAGGCCCGGCCGGTCGGCCACCAGCCTCACCTTCTCACCCCGCACCAGGGTCCGGGCCTGCATCTCGGCTGTGGTCGCCGCCGCCGCTGCCATGGTCACAAGGTAGCGGTCCACCAGCGCTACGGTGAACCCGTGAGCCTCGACCCCGCGGCGTCAGGCGGTTATAACCCGTGAGCCTCGACCCCGCGGCGTCAGGCGCTTCTGAGGCCGAGAAGCTTGGCTACCGGCCCTTCGACGCCGACAACCACTACTACGAGGCGCTCGACGCCTTCACCCGCCACGTGGATGCGGCCATGCAGCCCCGGGTGGTCCAGTGGGTCGACATCGGCGGCCGCAAGCATCACCTGGTGGGCGGCAAGCTGGCCCGGGCCGTCACCAACCCCACCTGGAACCCGATCGCCAAGCCGGGGGCGCTGCGGGACTATTTCCGGGGCAACCCCGAGGGCCGCAACCCCCTGGAGATGCTGGCCGACCGGGAGCCCCTGCCCGACTGCTACATGAGCCCCGAGGCCCGGATCGAGGCCATGGACGCCCAGGGCCTGCGGGCTGTTTGGCTGTTCCCCACCCTGGGCGTGCTCTATGAGGAGCTGCTCAAGCACGACGTGGACGCGGTGGCGGCGTTGATGACCGGCTTCAACCGGTGGCTCCACGACGACTGGGGGTACGCCTGCCGGGACCGGATCTTCGCCGCCCCCTACATCGCCTTAGGCGACACCGGCGCGGCCACCGCCGAGATAGACCGGGTGCTCGGGTTGGGGGCCAGGGTGCTGGTGATGCGGCCGGCCGCGGTCACCACCCGAACCGGCGTGCTCTCGCCCTTCGACCCGGCCTTCGATCCGGTCTGGGGGCGCATCCATGACGCCGGCGTCACCGTGGTCATCCACGCCTCCGACTCCGGGTACTCGTCGCAGGGATACGCCCCCGACGGGTTCTCGTCGCACATGGGCGACGGCGGCCGGCCCAGCCTGCGGGCCTTCGCCATCGAGCGGGCCGCTCAGGACTGGCTCATACAGTCGATTTTCGAGAAGATCTACGACCGGTTCCCCAACCTGCGGGTGGCCTCGGTGGAGAACGGGTCCGACTTCCTGGCCCCCACCTTCCGCAAGCTCGACCAGATGGCCCGCAAGCACTATTGGTGGTTCGACGACCACCCCGTGGACACCTTCAGAGAGCACGTCTGGATAAACCCGTTCTGGGAGGACGACGCGGCCGAGGTGGTGGAGTTGATGGGCGCCGACCGGGTGGTGTTCGGCTCGGACTGGCCCCACATCGAGGGCCTGTGCGCCCCGTTCGACTACCTGGCCGACTTGGAGGGCTTCTCCGCCGCCGACCGGCGCAAGATCCTCCTCGACAACGTCGATCATCTCAACACCCCGCAGCCGACATGAGCCATTGTCTGAAGGAGCCGCCGCCGTGACCGATCGAGTGCAGACCATCCACATCGCCGCCTCCGCCGGCGCGCCCATGGCCCCGGTGGAGCGGGTGGCGGCCGAGGCGGGCCGGGGCCTGGTGGGGGACCGCTACCACGGCTCCTCCAAGCTCCAGGTCACCGTCCAGGCCGCCGGGGAACTGGCCGCCGCGGCCGCCGACGCGGGCCTGGAGATCGACCCGGGCCGCACCCGGCGCAACATCACCGTCTCGGCCGAGTCGGTGCCCCGCGACCCCGGCCACCGCTGGCGGATCGGTCCGGTGGAGCTGGAGGTGGTGCGCGACGCGCCCCCGTGCCGGCGCATGGACGAGATTTTCGGCGCTGGCGGCCGGGCCGCCCTGCGCCGCCGGGCCGGGGTGATATGCACGGTCCTCAGCGACGGCGAGATCGCCATCGGCGACCCCATAGACCTAGGCGGGGTTTAGCGACCCCGTAAATTCATCTTGCGAAGCGGCGCCGGGGTGAAATCGGCCCGGGATGGAGACGCCGGATCGCCGGTCACTCCGGGGGGACGGCGTCGGCGTTGGTCTTTCCGTGCATGGGGCCGAAGAACTCCCGGCTGGCCCGCAGCAGCTCGAACACCGACTTGTCGCAGGGGGGCAGCTCAAAGTCGGAGTGGCCCAGAGGCTCGGTCCGCTCGCCCCAGCGGATGGCGGTTGAGCCCCAGGTGACCCCGCCGCCAAAGGCGGTCTGCACGATCACCGCCCCTGGCGCCACCCGGCCCTGGTCCACCGCGTCGTTCAGGGCCATGGGGATGGAGGCGGCCGCGGTGTTGGCGTGGGTGTCGATGTTGATCATCACCCGACCGGGGTCGATGCCCAGCCGTTTCACCACCGCGTCGACGATCCGCTTGTTGGCCTGGTGGGGGACGACCAAGTCCACGTCTTCGGGCGCCAGCCCGGCCCGGTCCAGCACCCGCAGCACCGAGGCCTCCATGCCCTTGACCGCGATCTTGAACACGGCTTGGCCCTCGAAGTGGAAGTAGTGGTCGTAGGGGTTGCGCTCGGCGGTCAGCGAGCCCCGGGTGCCCATGGTGGGGATCACCATGGTCCGCCCGGCCTTCCCGTCGGCGCCGAGGTCGATGCCCAGCACCCCCTCGTCGTCGGCCGCGGGCTCCAGCACCACCGCCCCGGCCCCGTCGCCGAACAGCACGCAGGTGGAGCGGTCCCAGTAGTCGATCATCCAGTGCAGCTTCTCGGCCCCAACCAGCAGCGCCCGCCCGGCCGCGCCGGCCGCGATCATCGAGGCCGCGGCCGCGGTGCCGTACACCCAGCCGCTGCAGGCCGCGTTCACGTCGAAACCGGCCGCGTTGACCGCCCCCAGCCGCTCCTGCAGCAGGCAGGCCGAGCTGGGGCAGACGATCTCGGGCGACATGGTGGACACCACCACCAAGTCTAGGTCGGTGGGGGCCAGCCCGGCCGCGGCCAGAGCCTGGCGGGCGGCCACCTCGGCCATGTCCACCACCTCCACGTGGGAGACGCGGCGCTCGCGGATGCCGGTGCGGTCGATGATCCACTCGTCGCTGGTGTCGACCAGGCGCTCGAGGTCGGCGTTGGTGAGCTTCACCGGGGGGGTGCACTTGCCCCAGCCGGTGATGGCGGCCCGTGCGGTCATTGCGAGACTCCGTCAGCGTTGTCGTAGGTCGTCGTCAGCGTCGTCGTCAGTCGTCGTCGATGGTGGCCAGCTTCACCAGGGTGCGGAGCAAGACGTTGGCCCCGGCCACCAGGTCCTCGGGCTCGGTGTACTCGGCCGGGTTGTGGCTGATGCCCTTCACGCTGGGCACGAAGACCCGAGGGCATGCGCCGCACCGAGAGCCCCATGTCGGCGGCGGTGGCGGCCACTAGGTCCACCACCGCGGGGTCGAAGACGACCGGCTCGAACCGGGCCGTGGACCGGGTGGTGACGGTCACCCCCTCGGCCTCGGCCAGCCGGTCCAGTTCGGCGGCCAGGCGGCGCTCGGCCTCCTGGAGTGCCTGCTCGTCGGTGTTGCGCAGATCGACGGTGACCACCGCCCGGGCGGCCACCACGTTGACCAGGCTGGGGTGCAGCCGGATCGACCCGACCGTGCCCACTTGGTCGCCGCCCAGCTCTTGGGCGATGCGGCGCACCGCCACCGCCACCTCTCCGGCCACCAGGCCCGCGTCGCGGCGCAGCCGCATGGGGGTGGTGCCGGCTGGTTGGACTGGCCCTGGACGGTCACCTCGGTCCAGGAGATGCCCTGCACCCCCTCGACCGCCCCGATGGCGACGTCCTCCTCCTCCAGCACCGGGCCCTGCTCGATGTGGTACTCCACGAAGGCGTGGGGGGCCGGCCGGGGCACGGTATCGGCCCCCGGTAGCCGATCCGGTCCAGCTCGTCGCCCACCACCGCCCCGTCGGCGCTGGCGGTGGACATGGCCTCCTCGACGGTCATCCCGCCCACGTAGCAGAGGCTGCCCATCATGTCGGGCGGGAACCGGGCCCCCTCCTCGTTGGTGAAGAAGGCCACGGCTAGGGGCCGGTCGGTGACGATGCCCCGCTCGGCCAGGGTCTCGATCACCTCCAAGCCCGAAAGCACCCCCAGGTTGCCGTCGTATATCCCGCCGGTGGCCACCGTGTCGATGTGGGACCCGGTCATGACCGGCGGCCCGTCGGTGCGGCCCCGGCCTGCCGCCACCACGTTGCCGATGGAGTCGATGCTCACCTCCAGGCCCAGGTCCCTCATCCAGGTGACCACCAAGTCCCGGCCCGCCTTGTCGGCGTCGGTCAGGGCCAGCCGGCTGACCCCGCCCCCGTCGATGGGGCCGATCTCGGCCAGCTCCCGCAGCCTGCGCATGAGGCGCTCGCCGTTGACCTCGAGGCCGGAAACGTCAATGCGGTGGTTTGTCGTTGGGCTCATCGGGCCGTGATCTTACTTCAAGCCGGGCGCCTGTCGGCGGGCGGGCGTCATCAGGCGCCGGCAGTCAGGCGTCGAGCACCCATTGGCGGACCTGCTCGGGCGTCACCACCGGCGGCAGCGTCGACCACGGGAAGTTGATCCAGCGGTCGGTGCGCTTCCAGACGTAGTCGCACTTCACCAGCGAGTGCGACTTCTCATACAGCACGGCGGAGCGGACCTCGCCCACCCGCCCCACGCAGAAGTCCCGGACCATCTTCAGGGTGTGCCGGTGTCGGCCACGTCGTCGGCGATGAGGACCTTCGAGTTGGTCTGGTCCACAAAATCGACGGCGGGGGGCAGCATCACCGGCACCGGGAGCCGCTCGCCCACGCCGGTGTAGTACTCGCAGTTCATCACGTAGATGTTCTTCACCGACAGGGCGTAGCCCAGCGACCCGGCGCAGAACAGCCCGCCCCGGGCGATGGCCAGCACCATGTCGGCCCGGTAGCCGTCGCCGGCCACCATGGCGGCCAGCTCCCGCACCGCCCGGCCGTAGGACTCCCAGTCCAGCTCCTCGCGTTCCTCGGCGGTCGGCTCGGGCATCGGCGGTCTTCAGTCCCAGTCGGCGAAGGCGTCGATCATCACCCGGGGGTCCGGGCCGAGCGGGTACAGCACCGGGGTGGTGCAGCCGTTGTCGATGTAGTGGCGCACCTTGTCCCGGCACTCCTCGGCCGTCCCCGCCGCGCACAGCATCTGCACGATCTCGTCGGGCACCAGCTTCGACGCCGCCGTCACCTGCTCGTGGGTGGCCGGCCAGGTCAGCACCGAGCCCACCTCGTCGAGGAGGGACTTGGGCACCCCCGACGCCTTCATGATGTGGGGCTGCTGGCCCAGGTACTGGGTGACCAGCATCCGGGCCCCGTCTAGGGCGGCCCGACGGTCCTCCTCGGAGTCAGACGACGCCACCGAGCACACCACGAGCTGGGGGCCGGTCGAGGGTCGTCCACCCCCCGGCCGGCTCGGGCCGCCCCCTCGGCCAGGGCCTCCATGGCCCGCTGGTTGTACTGGGGCGACACCAGGTAGTTGAACACCACCCCGTCGGCGATCTCGCCGGTGAGGGCCATCATCCTCATGCCGGTGGCGCCGATGTAGATGGGGACGTCCTTGGGGCGGCGCTCCTGTTGGACGTAGTCGAGCTCGGCCCCGTCGAGCTGCACGAACTCGCCGTCGAAGGTGACGGTCTCGTCGTTGAGCAGGGCCCGGCAGGCGGTCACGATCTCCCGCATGGCCTTCAGCGGGCGGTCCCGGCTCACCCCCACCCGGGCGGCCAGCGGGTCCCACCAGGCCCCGAGCCCGAGGATGATCCGGCCCGGGGCCAGGTCGTCGAGGGTGGAGAAGGTGGCGGCCAGGCGGGCCGGGTTGCGGGTCCAGCAGTCCACCACGCCGCTGCCGATGCGGATCTGCTCGGTGCAGGCCGCGAAGGCGGCCATGGGCACCACCGCGTCGCGCACCAGCCGGCAGTCGGCCTGCCACACCGCCTCGAATCCTTTGGCCTCGGCGTAGCGCACGTGCTCGATGGACTCGCCGACGGGGTGGGCGTCCTGGAGGTAGAGGGCCACGGGTCGGGTCATGGGCGGTTCCTCGCTTCGGTGGTGGCTTCGGCGGCGGCGACGGCGGCGGTCACGGTATCTCGTCGAGTCGGGCGAACAGCCGGGCCGCGGCCTCGGCCGCCTTGGCCCGGATCTCGTCGGGATCGACCCGGGTGGGCCGGCCGCCGCGCAGCACCGCCTCGCCGTCGATCACCGCGTCCAGCGCCCTCACCCCGGTGGTGAAGGCCAGCGACCACGGGTCTGTGGCCCCATACGACCAGCGGACCACATCGGTGCGGGCTTCGGGGAACAGCTCCCAGCCCGTCTCCAGCCACCCCCAGGCCGCCTCCGGGGTGGCGGTCACGTCGTCCTCGCGGTGGCGGGCGTAGGCGACCCGGAACTCGTCGAGCATGTCGGCTCCGATCCCGTCGGTGCCCAGCGCCACCGGGTTGGGCCGGGCCGCGGGCCGGGCGTAGCCCACTGCGTTGTTCATGTTGGACCTCGGGTTGTGCACGATGGTGCCCGGCAGCTCTTGGTCGAGGTGGACGGCGTGCACCAGCAGCCAGCCGTCAGCGGCCAGGGGGGCCAGCCGGTCGCCGGCGCCGGCGTCGTCGGGGCCCTCGGCCACGTGGATGTGGACGCCGGTGTTGTGGTCGGCGGCCAGGCCCGCGGCCGCCTCCAGGGTGGCCTGCGAGCAGGTGAAGGCGGCGTGGACGCCGACCCGGCCCCGGCCCCCGGCCCGCAGGAACCGGTCGTTCTCGGCCAGTCCGGCCGCGGCCCCGGCCGGGCCGTGGCGGTCGGTGACGCCGTAGGCGCAGTCCGCTCGCACCCCCACCTCGGCGCAGGCGGCGGCGATGACGTCCAGGGCGCCCTCGATGGCGTTGGGGGACTCGTGGTGGTCGATGATGGCGGTGGTGCCCGACTCCAGGGCCTCCAGGGCCCCCAGCTTGGCCGACCATTCGATGGCGTCGAGGTCCAGGGCCCGGTCCAGGCGCCACCAGATCAGCTCCAGGATGTCCAGAAACGACCGAGGGGTGCGGGGCGGGGCGGGCATCCCCCGGGCCAGCGCCGAGTACAGGTGGTGGTGGGCGCACACCAGCCCCGGCGTGGTGCCCGGCTCTCCGAGGCTCGGGACCGGGTCGCCGGGTTGCGGGGCCGGCTCTCCGGGGCTTGGGGCCGTCATGGCCGGGTCACGCCGGTTGGACCCGCTGCCGGCCCCGGCCCCCAATGGCGGCGGCGGGGGCGGTCATGGCCGGGTCACGCTCGGGCGGATGCGGCCATCACCGGCTGGTGGGCGGCGATGGGGAGCCGGTCTCGCCACTGGCCGTCGGCTTGGCGCATGGCCTCGGCCACCGCCCCGGCCGTGGGCACCAGGCCGATCTCGCCCACCCCCTTGATGCCGTAGGGAGAGTCGGGCTGGGGGGCCTCCACCAGGATCACCTCCACCGGCGGCATGTCCTTGGGCCGGATGATGTTAAGCCCCCGCAGGGTGTCGGGCCCCGGCCGGCCGTCGGGGGTCGCACGGGAAGTCCTCGCCCAAGGCGTAGCCCAGGCCCATGTGCACGCTGCCCTCGATCTGGCCCTCGCACAGCAGCGGGTTGACGGCCCGGCCCACGTCGTGGGCGGCCACCACCTTCTCGATCTGGCCGGTGGCCGGGTCGGCCACCACCACCTGGGCCGCGTAGGAGAAGGTGGAGTGGATGACCGGGTTGGCCGTCGGATCGTCGAGGCTGTTGGTCCAGTCCACCCGGTACTCCCCGGCGTAGTCGACCCCGGTCAGGCAGCCTCCGGCCAGGGCGGCCCGGCAGGCGTCGGCCACCGCCCCGGCCCCCATCAGCGTGCCCCGCGACCCGGTGGTCTGGCCGTCGCCCAGCTCGCGGCTGGTGTCCACCACCACCCTCACCCGCTCGGGGTCGGCGCCCAACTCGGCCACCGCCACCTGGAGGGCCACGGTGTGCACCCCTTGGCCCATCTCGGTCCAGCCGTGGCGGACCTCCACCGCGGTGTCGGGCCCGGCCGCCGTTCCCGGCGGGCGGCGCTCGTCGGCGGCGAAGCGCACCACGGCCCGGCTGACCTCGACGTAGCCGTTGCCGAGACCGGAGTTCTTCAGCCCCAAGCCGAGCCCGACAGCCCGGCCCGCGGCCCGGGCCTCCTCGTAGGCGGGGCGGACGGCGTCGAGGCACTGGCGGGCCCCCGGCGCAGCCTTCGTCCATGATCTGGCCCGGCCCCCACACCGCTCCCGGCGCCACCGCGTTGCGGGACCGGATCTCCCAGCCGCTGATCCCCACCGCGGCGGCCAGCCGGTCCATGGCCCCCCTCGGTGGCGAACTGGGCCTGGTTGGCCCCGAAGCCCCGGAAGGCGCCGCCGATGCTGTTGTTGGTGCGGGCCGCGACGGCCTCCACGTCCACCACCGGGACGGCGTAGGGGCCGCAGGCGTGGCCCGCCGCCCGCTCCAGCACCTTCATGCCCACCGAGGCGTAGGGGCCGGAGTCGCCCAGCATCCGGGCCCGCAGGGCGGTGAGGCGGCCGTCGGCGTCGCAGCCCGCGTCCAGGTGGATGCGCACCGGGTGGCGCTTGGGGTGTACGAGCATGGACTCGGGGCGGGAGAAGGTGGTTTTCACCGGGCGGTCAAGCAGCCAGGCGGCCAGGGCGGTCTGGGTTTGGTTGGAGCAGTCCTCCTTGCCCCCGAAGGCCCCGCCGTTGGCCACCTGAGTGACCCGCACCGCCTCGGGGCCCACCCCGAGCACGGCCGCGATCTGGTCCCGGTCGTCCCACACCCCCTGGCCCCCCGACCACACGTCGAGGCGGCGGGTGCCGCCGTCGGCCGCGACCGGCACGGCCAGGGTGGACTCGGGCTCCAGGAAGGCCTGCTCCACCCGCTGGGTGCGGAACGTCTCGGTAACGGTGTGGGCCGACCGGGCCAGGGCGTCGGCGACGTCGCCGCCCCGCCGGTAGGCCGACACCGACAAGACGTTGCCGTCGAGGTGGCCCACCGCGTCCTCGGCGCCGGGGGCCACCGCCGTCTCGGGGTCGGTGATGGGGTCCAGCGGCTGGTAGGCGATGTCGATTAGGGCCGCGGCCCGGCGGGCGGATTCGCGGTCCTCGGCCACCACCAAGGCCATCACGTCGCCCAGATAGGCGGTGCGGCCCCCGACGGGGACGAACACGGGCCAGTCCTTGTGGATGAGGCCGATGAGCAGGTCGCCGGGCACGTCGGCCGCGGTGAACACCCTCACCACGCCGGGGACGGCCTCGGCGGGGCCGGCGTCGATGGAGATCACGTCGGCCCGGGCGTGGTCGGCCAGGCGGACCGCCCCGTGCAGCAGGCCCGGGACCTTCATGTCGTCGATGAAGAGCTTGTCGCCCAGGGTGAGGTCGAACGACTCGTAGCGGGCCGACCGGGACCCGATCCCCCGGACGGGTTCCAGCGGGGGCCCGGGGCGGCCGTCGGCCCCGGAGGCCAGCATCTCCACCGCGTCGAGGATCTTGAGGTAGCCGGTGCAGCGGCACAGGTGGGCGCCCAGATGGCGGGAGGCATGCTCCCGGGTGAGATCGGGGCCGTGCCGGTCGATCAGGGCCTTGGCCCGCATGACGATCCCGGGGATGCAGAACCCGCACTGCACCGCCCCGGCCGCCCCGAAAGCGGCGGCGAAGCGCTCCCGCTCGTCGCCGGAGAGGCCCTCGGGGGTGACCACGGAGGCCCCGGCCGCCTTCTCCAAGGGGACCTGGCAGGCCACCCTGGCCTTGCCGTCGATCAGCACGGTGCAGGCCCCGCACTGCCCCGACGGCGAGCAGCCGTCCTTGGCCGCCACTAGGTCCAGCTCCTCGCGTAGCGCGGC
>CATQHS010000002.1 GCA_958296055.1 uncultured Acidimicrobiales bacterium | reverse complement strand
GGCGGGGTTGATCCTCACATTTGGTTCGACCCGGTTCTGGTCACGGGGGTGTTGGACGAACTGGCCCGTCGTCTCATCGACGACGCCGGGCTTGACCCCGACGCCGTAGACGCCTGCCGGGACGGGTACCGGGCCGAGTTGAGCGCCCTGCACTCCGAGATCGAAACAATCCTGGCCGAGGTGCCGCTCGCCGACCGCAAGCTGGTCACCGACCACGATGCCCTGGAGTACTTCGCCGACCGGTACGAGTTCGAGGTGATCGGCACGGTCATACCCGCCATGTCCACCATGGCCGAGACCAACCCGGCCGCCCTGGAAGAACTGGCCGAAACCATCGTCGAAACCGGAGTGAAGGCGGTGTTCGCCGAGACGGCCGCTCAACCGACACCGTCGAGGCCCTGGCCGACCGGGCCGGCCGGGTGGAGATGGCCGTGCTTCACACCGGCTCGCTGGGCCCGCCCGGCTCCGGCGCGGACACCTACGCCGGGTTCATGCGCACCAACGCCCGCACCATCGCCGCCGCCCTGGTGGGCCGAACCAGCCCGGCGCTCGCCGACGAGTAGGAACCGAGCCGGCCAGGACCCCGAATGGAGTGGATCACCGACCCGGCGGCCTGGTGGCTGGACCCGTTCGTCTCCAACGGGTTCATGCGCAACGCCCTGTGGGCCGGGCTGCTGGTAGTGGCCACCACTTTCGGTGGTCGGACACCTGGGTGGTGCTGCGGGGCATGAGCTTCTTCAGCGAGGCACTGGCCCACGGCGTGCTGCCCGGGATCGCCATCGCCTTCGTGCTGGGCCAGAGCACCACGGCGGGGGCGTTATTGGCGGCGCTGGCCATGGTGGGGGGGATCAACCTGATCCGGGCCCGCTCGCCGCTGGGGGAGGACACCTCCATCGGGGTGCTGTTCGTCGGGTTCCTGGCCTTGGCCGTGGTGATCATGTCCAGCCGGGCCGGGGCCTGGGTCGGCGACCTCAACCGCTTCCTGTTCGGGTCGATAACCGGGGTGGACGACGCCGACCTCCGCCGCCAAGGGCGGCCGCCGTCTTCACCCTGGCCATCGCCGCCCTGTTCCACCGAGCCTTTTTGGTGATGACCTTCGACGAGGTCCAGGCCGGCTGCTGGGGCTGCGGCCCCGGCTGGCCCACGCCGTGCTGCTAGTGCTGCTGGCCGTGTCCATCGTGGCGTCGTTCGAGGCGGTCGGGAGCCTGCTGGTGTTCGCGGTGCTGGTGGCCCCGCCCGCCGCCCGCTTCGCTGCTGGTGCGGCGGGTGCCGGTGATAATGGCCGCGGCCGGCGGCCATCGGGGCCGCTTCGGTGGTGATCGGCCTGCTGGTCAGCTACCACAACGACACGGCCGCGGGGGCCACCGTCGCCCTGGCTGCGGTGGCGATGTTCGCCGCGGCTCTGGCCCTCAGGATGCTGCTGGCCGCCCGGTCCCGCTCAGTGGGCTCACCGCGCCGCGAGCTGGTGGCAGGCGCCCCGTCCGGGCCCGCCGGGTGACGAGGCGATGGAGGCCGGGGTGAAGGCCGCGGCCAGCACTCCGTCCGGGCCCGCCGGGTGACGAGGCGGTCGGAGTTCCGCAACTGGTCGGGCGACCGCTTAGGCCGCCCCGCCGTCCGGCTCGCCCCCGGCTCGGCCGAGGAGGCGGCGGCCCGCGGTGGCCCGGGCCGCGGCCTGCGGTCTGCCGGTCAAGGCGGTGGGGGCCAGCCACTCGTTCAACGCCGTCGCCGGCACCGCCGGCGCCCATATCGCCACCGACCGGCTCGACGCCGTCGTCTCCATCGACCCCGAGCGGGGCGGGCCGTGGTGGGGGCCGGCATCCGCCTCGGCGCCCTCAACCGGGAGCTGGCCGCGGCCGGCCTGGCCCTGCCCAACCTGGGCGACATCGACCGCCAGTCCGTGGCCGGCGCCGTCGCCCCACCGCCACCCATGGCACCGGGGCCCGGCTCGCCGGCCTGGCCTCGGCCGTGGTCGGGATGGAGATCGTCGACGGCTCGGGCCGGCTGATCCGCTGCGACGATCAGCGGCGGCCCGACCTGCTGCGGGTCGCCCGGGTGGGGGTGGGCGCGCTGGGGGGTCGTCACCGAGGTGACGCTGCGGTGCGTGCCCGCCTTCGACCTCCACGCGGTCGAGACCGTCGAGCCCCTCGACGAGGTGCTGGAGGGCTTCGACGAGCAGGCGGCGGCCCAACGACCACTTCGAGCTGTACTGGATGCCCGGCAGCCGGCGCTGCCAGTGAAGCGGGCCAACCGGACCTCCGAGCCCCGCCGTCCTCAGCCCCGGCTGGCCTACCTGCGGGACAAGGTCGCCGGGGAGAACCTGGCCTTCGCCGCCCTCAACACGCTCGGCACCCGAGTCCCGGGCGCGGCGGGGCCGGTCACCCGGTTGCTCGAGGCTGGCCTGTCGGACCGGGACCTGATCGACGAGAGCCACCGGGTCCTCACCAGCCCCCGCTGGGTCCGGTTCCACGAGATGAGAGTACGCCATTGAGCGGGCGGCGCTGCCCGAGGCCTTCGCCCGGGTCCGGGCCTTGGCGTCGGGGCTGGCCCGGCCGGTGGTGTTCCCGCTGGAGGTGCGGGTCTCGGCCGCCGACGACATCCCGCTGTCCCCCGCCTTCGGGCGCGACACCGCCTGGATCGCGGCCCACGTGCGCCGGGGCCGGCCCTATGGGGCCTACTTCCGCGGCTTCGAGGAGATCATGGACGGCTACGGCGGGCGCCCCCACTGGGGGAAGCTGCACTTTCAGGATCGGGCCTCCCTGGCCCCCCGCTATCCCCAGTGGGGCGCCTTTCGCCGAGGCCCGCGGGCGAACTCGATCCCGACGGGCGCTATCGCCAACCCCTACACCGACCGGGTCCTCGGCCCCGTCGCCGGTTGACGGCCCTGTCAGCAGTCCAAGGCCCGGTCGGCGGTTGACGGCCCGGACCGGCTCGGTAGGGCCTGGCCCGCCGGCGGGCACACTGGGGCCATGGCCGCCAAACCCCAGCCGCTGGAGGCGGGCCAGCCCGCCCCCGACTTCACCGCCACCACACCTTCTCGGGCGAGACCGTTTCGCTGGCCGACTACCGAGGGCGGCGGGTGGCGCTGTACTTCTACCCCAAGGACAACACGCCGGGCTGCACCCGCCAGGCCCGCAACCTGCGGGACAACTGGGAGACGTTGGCCGGGCGGGGTGTGGTCGTGATCGGGGTCTCGCCCGACCGCGACGCCAGCCACGAGAAATTCGCGGGCAAGCACCTCCTGCCGTTCCCGCTAGTGGCCGACCCCGACCGCGACATCATCGGGGCCTACGGGGTGTGGGGGTCGAGGATGAACTACGGCCGGGGCTTTCATGGGCCTGCAGCGGACCACGTTCCTGATCGGCCCCGACGGGATCATCGAGCACGTGTTTCAAGCGCCCCAAAGTGGGCGACCACGGCCGCCGAGACTCCTCTCCAAACTCTGACCTTTCTCCCTAGTCCCAGGGGAGGAGGACGGTGCGGGCCTCGGCGCCGGTCTCCAGGGCGGCGAAGGCGGCGGCCAGGCCGTTGAGGCCGGCGGTGCGCGGACACCAGCCGGTCCAGCTCCAGCCGGCCCCCGCAGGTAGAGGTCGGCCAGCATCGGGAAGTCGCGGCGGGGCCGGGCCCCCCCGGCCCTGATCCCCAGCAGGCTCTTGTTCTGGTGCAGGGCCATGAACGGGTAGGTGACGGTGGCGCTCAGGTCGGGTACCCCCACCGCGGCGATGTTGCCGCCGGGCCCGGGTCATGGCCATGGCCCCGGCCAGCAGCTCGGGCACCCCCACCACCTCGAAGGCGTGGTGGACCCCGCCCGGGCACACGGACTGCACCGCCTTGGCCATGTCGAAGCCCTCGCCGCCGGCGGCCACGAAGTCGGTGGCCCCGAACTCCCGGGCCAGGCCTCCTTGGCCTCCACCCGGTCGATGGCCCACGATGGCCGAGGCCCCGGCCAGCCGGGCGGCCTGGATCACGTTGAGCCCCACCCCGCCGGCCCCGATCACGGCCACGGTGTCGCCGGGCCGGACCCGGGCTCGGTTGAACACCGCCCCGGTCCCGGTGACCACCCCGCAGCCGATCAGGGCCGCCACCGTCAGCGGCACCGCCTTGGGGATGGGGACGCACTGGTTTTCGTGTACCACCGTCTGTTGGGTGAAGGCCCCGATGTTGGCGAAGTTGTACAGCGGCCGGCCGCCCTCGGCGTAGGGCTGGCGCAGCCCGCCCATCGACGACGGGCAGTTGCCCGGATTGCCGGCCTCGCAGTCGCCGCAGTGGCCGCAGTTGCCGAACGTGGGACAGCACCACGTGGTCGCCGACCTCGCAGTAGGTCACCGCCGAGCCCACCCTCGGCCACCACCCCGGCCGCCGTCGTGGCCCGGAACCAGAGGGGTGGGCATGAAGTACTTGCCGTGAACGCAGCTCAGGTCGCTTGCCGCACACCCCGGCCGCTTTGATCTCCACCCGAACTTGCGGGGCCCGGGCCCTCAACCAGCTCGACGTCATCGGACAGCCGGACGCTGTCGACGGTGGTCCCCTCGCATATCAGTGCCCGCATCCGGCTCGCCCCCTCACTCGGCTCTGGTCATTCGGCAGTGGTTTCACTCGGCGGGTTTCACTCGGCATCGGCCAGCACAGCGGCTCCGCCCGGCTGGCGCAGCTCATCCGGCGATGTGGCCCGCCGCGTCCCAGCGCACGGCCGCGGCGATCGATCCCTCCAGCATGGCCCGGAACCGGTGGTGGGCCCGGTCGCCTTCGGGCGCTTCGCTGGTGTGCATGTAGGGAATGACCCCCACCGAGGCCCAGTAGAAGGCGCCCCAGGCCAGCTCCTCGGCCAGCTCGGCTTCGGTCCAGTCGGGCCCGCCCTCGGCGGCCAGGCCGCGGCGGTAGACCTCCAGCAGCTCCGGCTCCCGGGCCAGGGTCTCGGGGGAGTGGCTGGTGGCCAGCAGCCAGGCCAGGTCCGCGCCCGGAAACGACCGCATGCTGGTCTGCCAGTCGACGATGACCGGCCGGCCCCCCCGGAACAGCACGTTGTCGAGTTCGTAGTCGATGTGGGTGAAGGTCCAGGGCCGCTGGGTGAACCTCGATGTCGGCCATCCAGCAGTCGTTGACCAGCGCGGCTACCTCGGGGGGGTAGCGGTCGGGGTCGCGCCGCTGGATGTTTTCCCAGCACTCGACGTGGATGGGGATGCCGAGCTTGAGGTTGGGCTCGTTCCAGTCGATGAGCCATTCGAGGCTGGAAAGGGCCGGGTCCATCCAGAACCGGCCGTGCATGGCGGCCATGGCGTCCACCAGCGCCCGCATCCGCTCGAAGGTGGTGCCGGCCAGGATGTCGCCCGGCTCGGCCGGGGCGATCCGCTCGATGAGCAGGGTGGCGTCATGGGTCTCGGGGTCGAACAGGTTGACGTAGCAGGCCGGGACGGATAGCCCGGCCTTCTCGGCCACCGGCCCGGCCATGTCGGCGTAGAACCCGGCCTCGCGCTTGTAGGACAGCATGACCGAGGCGTAGAGCCGGGCCAGCTCGTCGTTGAGGGGGCACTTGGCCACCAGCTCGGCGGGCAGGTCGGTGTCGGCGCCGTATTCGACGGTGACCACGCCCACCTCGCCGATGGCGCCGGTGAACCCGTCCATGGGCCGGACCTCCACCGCCGTCACCGGCGGGGGTTCATGCCCGGCCTCGGTCAGAGCCTCGGTCAGCCAGGCCGGGGTCATGTCCGAAAGCGTCTTCAGTATCTCGGCCACGTCGCGTCCCTCCCTCCGGTCGTGTCCACGGCAACCCTAGACCCGCCGGGCCGCCGCCACCGGGGCGGCCGCTGCCGCGGCCCGACAGCTCACCGGATGCCTGCTGCCGCGGCCTGACGGGTCACCGGGGCACCCAACGGGGCGGGCGCTTTTCCAGGAAGGCGGCCATTCCCTCGGCCCCCTCCTCGCTGGCGAACAGATCGGCTGACAGGGACCCGGCCCACTCCAGGGCCTCGTCGAATCCCAGGGCCGGGACCCGCTCCAGCAGCCTCTTGGCCGCGGCCAGCCCCTGAGGGCTCCCGGCCAGCAGGTCGGCCACGGCCGCGCCGACGGCGGAGTCGAGGCGGTGCGACGGGACGGCGGCGGTGATCAGGCCCATGCGGGCCGCCTCGGCCGCGCCGAACCGGTTGCCCCTCAGGAAGGCGGACGCGGCGTCGGCTCTCGACATCTTGGGCAGGCACAGCACCGAGATCATGGCCGGGGCCAGCCCCAAGCGGACCTCGGTGAACCCGAACTTGGACTCGCTAGTGGCGATCGATATGTCCATGGCCGCGGCTAGGCCCATGCCCCCGGCCACGCAGTGGCCGGCGATGCGGCCCACATAGGGCTTCGGCGACCGGCGGAACCGCCCGAACAACTCCACCACCGGGCTGGTGAACGACCGCTGGGACGGCGATCTCTCCGAGCGGTCAGCCGACGACGGCTGGTCCGACCCCTCCAGGCGGTCAGCCGGTGGCGGCTGGTCCGGCACCGCCCCGGGCCTCTGACCCGATCCCGCGGGCTTCCGGCCCGAGCGCTCGCGCAGGTCTGCGCCAGCGCAGAACACCGACCCCCGGTTGGTGAGCACCACCACCCGCACTTCGGGGTCGTCCTCGGCCCGGTCCAGGGCTTCGGTCAGCTCGGCCACCAAGGGGCCGCTCAGGGCGTTGCGGTTGGCCTCGTCGGCCAGGGTGACGGTGAGGACCCCGCCGGCCAGGCTCGACTCCACCGCGCTCATCGTCTCGGCTCGGGGCCGTCGGTGGGCGGGCCGGCGAAGGCTTGGGCCTTGCCCATCCAGTCCGCCGCGCTCTCGCCCGAGGTCTCCAGGTCGGTGTCGTCGATGTGGCGGCGCTGGGTCACGACCAGACAGAAGTCCAGAGCCGACCCCCGCACCTGTTCGCCGGCGGCGTTGTCGCCCCAGGTCCACACTGCGCCGGACGGGGCAGTCAGCTCCAACCGCACGCTTGCGGCCGGGGGCTCCAGACCCCGGTTCGCGTAGGACCAGGATCGGGTGACGTAGCCGAGGTGGGCGATGTGGCGGAGCCGGTCGGTGGGCGGCCGGCTGGCCCCGACCGCGTCGCACACGTCGACGCCGTGGGCCCAGACCTCCATGAGCCGGGCGGTGAGGAACGACTTGGCCCCCATGGACGGCCCGTACCAGCCCACCCGGTCCCGCTCGCCCAGGCCGGCGGCGGCTTCGGAGAGGGCCCGGCGGTTGCGCCGCCACGCCTCTAGCAGGGCTGGCGGGTCCAGGGCTCTGAAGGGGCCCAGGGTGAGGTCGTCGACCCCGCCGGGGCCGGACCGCCCCGCCTCGAAGAGGCCTTTCGCCAGGCCGGTGAAGGCGTCGGGGTCGGTGATAGCGGCGACGGCGGCACCGTCGAAGTAGCACAGGTGGCCGATCTGGTCGGTGACGGTCCAACCCGGGCTGGGGGTGGGAGCGTCCCACTGGCTGGCGCTGAGTCCGGCTGCGATCTGGTCGAGCTGACGCTGCTCAGCCTCGAGGTCGGCCATCAGCCCGGCCATGACCCCGGCGGCCCCGGCTTTCGCGGATGCCGCGCTCATCTAAACGTCTCTTCGGGCACGGGCGACCACCGGGCACTGGGCTTCATGGCAGCAGCTCCTCGGGCACGGGCGCCACCCGAGCCCGGAGCCACTCGCCCAGGCTCTTGGCCTGGCCGTCGAATCGGGTGGAG
Source organism: uncultured Acidimicrobiales bacterium (assembly GCA_958296055.1). Classification (GTDB taxonomy): domain Bacteria; phylum Actinomycetota; class Acidimicrobiia; order Acidimicrobiales; family Aldehydirespiratoraceae; genus CATQHS01. The sequence continues at coordinate 6,553 of CATQHS010000002.1, read as the reverse complement.
GAGGCCACGCCCTCGCCCAGCAGCCCCCGGATCACGAAGTTGAGCGCCAAGATGTTGGGCAGCCGGTGGCGGTCGATCTCCAGGTCGGCGGCCTCGGGAAGCAGTTCCCGGAGCCGCTCGGCGGTCAGGAACCCATCGAGCCAGGCGAAGGCGGCGGGGGAGCGGGCGAACACCCCCAGGTTGGCGTTGCCGCCCTTGTCGCCGGAGCGAGCCCCGACCACCCGCCCCAGCGGCGCGTCCACTGTGGGACCGCCCGGCGCAGCCGCCGGGGGCGGGGCCGACTCAGCCGGGCCGGCAAGCACCACGGTCGAGCCGTCAGCCGTTGGGGCAACCGCCGTTGAATCCACCACCGTGCGGTCGCCGCCGAGGATCGACACGCAGGCCGGCACCAGGTCGGCTGGCACCGAGGCGGGCCGGTAGATCCCGAAGGCCCGGGGCCGGCCCCCGCCGCCGGGAGCGAACATGCCCGGGATGGTGGCCAGGGCCAGCTCGTTGACCGCGTCGGAGACGGCGCGGCCCAGCTTGGCCTCGTCGGGGCCGGCCAGGCTGAGCCTCCACCGCGCCACCGCCTCCTCGTTGGAGGCCGGGTCGGACTTGTCGGTGCGCACCAGCCGGGCCGTTACCCGGTCGTAGTCGCCGGGGTCATGCGGGCAGGCCCGCCAGAACGCCTCGGACACCAACTCGGCCTTGGCTTCGATGTCCAGGCCGGTGAGCGCCACCTCCACATCGCGGCGGAACCCGCCCATCTCGTTCATGGCCACCTTGAGGGTCGAGGGAGGGGGCTCGCCGGTCACCGGGGCGATGCGGACCCGGTCGCGGCCGGCCTGCTCCAGGGAGATCGAGTCGAAGCGGGCGGTGACGTCGGGCCCCAGGTAGGCCGGGCCGTCGATCTCGTAGAGAAGCTGGGAGGTGACAGTGCCCACGGTGACCTCGCCGCCGGTTCCGTCGTGCTTGCCGATCACCGCCGAGCCGTCGGCGGCGATCTCGGCCCAGGGAAACCCGACCCTGGCCATGCCATCCACTTCGGTGAAGAAGGAGTAGTTGCCCCCGGTGGCCTGGGTTCCGCACTCGATGACGTGGCCGGCCACGGTGGCCCCGGCCAGCTCGTCCCAGGCGTCCCGAGGCCAGCGGTGGTGCCAGGCCGCCGGGCCGACCGCCACCGAGGCGTCGGTGACCCGGCCGGTGACCACGATGTCGGCCCCCCGGTCTAGGGCCTCCACGATCCCCCAGCAGCCCAGATAGGCGTTGGCGGTGACGAAGCGCTCGGGGTCGGTGATCGGCCCGCCGGCGCCGTGATGGCGAAGCTGCCCGCCCGCGGCCAGCTCGCCGAGGCGGCCCATCAGGTCGTCGCCCTCCACGCAGGCGACGACCGGGGCTAGCCCCAGCCGGTCGGCCGCAGCCGCCACCGCCTCGGCGCAACCCCGGGGGTCGAGCCCGCCCGCGTTGGACACCACCTTGATCCCGGCGTCCAGACAGGTCCCCATGACCTGCTCCATCTGGGCCACGAAGGTGCGGGCGTAGCCGCCCCCTGGCCGTTTGGCCCGGGTGCGGGACAAGATGAGCATGGTCAGCTCGGCCAGCCAGTCGCCGGTGAGGAAGTCGATGGGCCCGCCTTCCACCATCTCGGCCGCGGCCGACAGGCGGTCGCCGTAAAAGCCCGAGCAGTTGGCCACCCGGACCGGCTCAGCCATCGCCGCTCCCCTCACCGCCTGGGCCCCGATCCGATGCGCCTGCGCCCTCGGCGTTTTCGGCGGCGCCGTCGGCGCTGTCGGGGGTGAAGGCCAGCAGCTCGGCCCCGGTGGCCACCTGGTCGCCGGCCGCCACCAGCACCGCGGTCACCGTCCCGTCGGCGGGGGCGTGAACCCGGTGCTCCATCTTCATGGCCTCCAGCACCATCAGCACCCGGCCCGCCTCCACCCGCTGGCCGGGCTCGACGCTCACCTCCAAGACCTTGCCGGGCATGGGCGCGGCCAGCCCGCCGCCCACCGCCCCGACCCGGCCGAGGGGCTTGAACCGGGGCACGACCCCGACCGTCACCGTCCCCCGGGGCCCGGTGAGGTGCATCTCGTCGCCGGCCCGGGTGACCCGGTAGCCGGTCCGGCGCCCGTTCCACTCCATCTCGATCCGCTCCCGTGACCACCGGTGAACCACAGCGACGCCTTCGCCCGCCGGGTCCGAGCCGTCCGCGGCGGCACCCTCGGCGACGCCTTCGCCCACCGGGTCCGAGCCGTCCGCGGCAACGTCCTCGGCGACCGCCTCGCCGCCGGCTGGGTCTTCACCGCCCGATGCGACCGACACCGCGAAGGAGCTGTCCCGGTTGGGGCGGTAGGAAACCGTCGCCCTGAGGCCGCCTATCTCCAGATCGACCCGCTCGTCGATCAGGCGGCCCAGCCGCCAGCCTGCGGGCATGAACCCCAGCACCGGGGCCTCGGCCCTGGCCGCCGCGGCCAGCCACATGGCCGCGGCCACCGCCGCCGACTCCCGCTCGGCGCCGTCCATAACCCGATGGGGAGCCAGATCGACCCGCTCCACGAAGTCGGTGGTGGTGTCGCCGGCCCGGAAGGCCTCGGAGCGCAGCACCTCGGTGAGGTAGTGGCGGTTGGTGGTCACCCCGCCGATGTGCAGGCGGTCCAAGGCCAGGGCCAGCCGGGCCGCGGCCTCCGACCGGGTGGGGGCGCAGGCGATCACCTTGGCCAGCATGGGGTCGAAGTCCACCGTCACCGTCGAACCGGCTTCCACCCCGCTGTCCCAGCGCACGGCCGGCTCGGCGGCCGGCTCGAAGGCGGCCAGGGTCCCGACGGCGGGCAGGAACCCGGCCGCCGGGTCCTCGGCATAGAGCCGGGCCTCGATGGCGTGCCCGGCCGCGGCCACGTCGCCCTGAGCGAAGCCCAGGGGCTCGCCCGCCGCCACTCGGATCTGCTCGCGGACCAAGTCGATGCCGGTCACCTCCTCGGTGACGGGGTGCTCGACTTGGAGCCGGGTGTTGACCTCTAAGAAATAGAACTGGCCGGTGTCGGCGTCGAGCAGGAACTCGACGGTGCCCGCCGACCGATAGCCGACCGATGAGGCCAGCGCCACCGCGGCCTCGCCCATCCGGGCCCGCAGGCCGGCGCCCACCGCGGGCGACGGCGACTCCTCGACGATCTTCTGGTGGCGGCGCTGGATAGAGCACTCCCGCTCGCCCAACTGGACGCAGTTTCCGTGGGCGTCGGCCAGGATCTGGATCTCGACGTGGCGGGCCCGGGCCACGTACCGCTCCAGGTACACCCGGCTGTCGCCGAAGGCCCGCTCCGCCTCGCGCCGGGCCGCGGCCACCGCCGGGGCCAGGTCGGCCGGTTCGGCCACCAGGCGCATGCCCTTGCCGCCGCCCCCAGCCGCCGCCTTCACCAGCAGCGGGAACCCCGTCGGGGCGGGGTCGGCCGCATCCGAAGACGAGGGCAGGACGGCCAGCCCGGCCGCGGCCGCCGCCGCCCGGGCGGCCGGCTTGTCGCCCATCGTCTCGATGACCTCCGGGCTCGGCCCCACCCACGCCAGGCCCGCCTCGGCCACCGCCCGGGCGAAGGCGGCGTTCTCGGACAAAAACCCGTATCCGGGGTGGACGGCGTCGGCACCGACGGCCCGGGCCGCGGCCACCACCGCCTCGCCGTCGAGGTAGCCGGTGGAGAGGCGCACGGCCCGGTCGGCCTCTCTTACGAAGGGCTCGTCGGCGTCGGCGGAGGTGTACACGGCGGCGCAGCCCAGGCCCATGGCCCGGGCGGTGCGGAACACCCGCCGGGCGATCTCGCCCGGTTGGCCACCAGCACCGAGGAGAAGGCGGTCATGGGCGCACCCCGCCGCGGCGGCTCGCCCCGGCCCGCGGGTCTGCCGCGCCCGCCGCGGTCACAGTCGGAACACCCCGTAGCCCTCGGCGCCGGCCACGGCCCGGTTGGCCGCCACCGACAGGCACATGCCCAGCACCAGGCGGGTGTCGCGGGGGTCGATGATGCCGTCGTCGCTGATGGCCCCGGTGGCCCGCAGCGCCAGCGAGCCCCGCTCGTGGGCCTGCTCCACCCGGGCCACGATCTCGGCGTCGGCCGCCTCGTCGAAGTCCTCGCCCCGCCGGGCGGCCTGGCCCCGGCGCACCTCCGACATCACCCCGGCGATCTGCTTGGGGCCCATGATGGCGATCTTGGCCGTGGGCCACAGCCAGGTGAAGCGGTTGCCGAAGGCCCGGCCCGACATCCCGTAGGTGCCGGCCCCGTAGGACGCGCCGATGATCACGGTCAGGTGCGGCACCGTCGAGTTGGCGACCGCGTTGAGCATCTGCGAGCCCTTCTTGATCACGCCGTCGGCTTCGAAGTCCTTGCCCACCATGAAGCCGGTGATGTTCTGGAGGAACACCAGCGGCACGTCGATCTGGTTGCAGAGCTGGATGAAGGTGGCGCCTTTCTGGGCCGAGTCGGGGTACAGCACCCCGTTGTTGCCCAGCACGCCCACCGGGTAGCCATAGATCGAGGCCCACCCGCACACCAGCGTGGACCCGTACCGCGCCTTGTACTCCTCGAAGCGGGAGCCGTCGGCCACCCGGGCGATCACCTCCCGCATGTCGAGGGGCCGCCGCAGGTCCCGGGCCACCAATCCCAGCAGCTCCTCGGGGTCGTGCGCCGGGGCTCGGGGTCCAGGCTCGGGCCGCCGCCGGGCTTGCGCACGTTGAGGTGGGACACCACCTCCCGGCACAAGCGGATGGCGTCCATCTCGTCGTCGGCCAGGTAGTCGCCCAGGCCCGATGTCTCGGCGTGGAGCCGGGCCCCGCCCAGGGTCTCGTCGTCGGATTCCTCGCCGGTGGCCATCTTCACCAGCGGGGGGCCGCCCAGAAACACCTTGGACTGGTCCTTCACCACGATGTTGTAGTCGGAGAGGCCGGGCTGGTAGGCCCCCCCGGCGGTGGAGGACCCGAACACCACGCACACGGTGGGGATGCCCAGTTTGGACAGCTCGATCAGCTCGTAGAAGAACCGGCCCGACTCGGCGAAGTGGTCCACGCTGAGCAGCCGCCGGGGCCGCCCTCCCTCAGCGCCGCCCCCGCCCGAGCCCCCGCCGCTTCCCGAGCCGCCGCCCCGGAGGTCGCCGCCGGCGGATTCGACGAAGCTCACGTAGGGGAGCCGGTTGTCGCGGGCGATCTCCAAGGCCCGCATCCACTTCTTGCTCGAGTACGGGGTGAGGGCGCCGGCCAGCACGGTGGGGTCGTTGCCCATGATCACGCACTCGGTTCCGGCCACCACCCCGACGCCCACCACCATGCCCCCGCCTAAGGCGTAGTCGGAGCCGTAGGCAGCCAGGGCGCTGATCTCCATAAAGGGGCTGCCGGGGTCCAACAGGTTGGCGATCCGCTCCCGGATGGGCAGCTTGCCCCGGCCCCGCAGTCGGCGGACGGCCCGCTCGCCGCCCCCGGCCGCGGCCTCATCGAGCAGTCCCTCGATCTCGCGAGCTGCTCGAGCATGTCGGTCCGGTTGGCCCGGAAGACCTCGTCGGCCGGGTCGACCGAGGTGGCCAGCGGCGGGGCGAGCAGGCGTCGGGTCACCGGCCGGAAGCAGCCGCCGTCCGCCGGGCGAACCGAGCGATGATCCTGCCTCGGGCCATGGGAAGCGCTACGTTACCGCCCCGGAGGTCAGCGCTCGGGCGGCGGCCCGCTCGACCTCAACCTCGGAGGTCAGCGAATGAACGGCCGGCTCGGCCTCACCTTCGGCGCCCGGGTGGCCAAGTCGCCCTTCTTCGCCGAGACGCTGGCCGCCGGCGCCGTTTCCTTCTCCGTCTACAACCACACTTGGATGCCGACCTCCTACGGCGACGACGAGGCGGAGTACTGGCGGCTGATCGAGGCCGTGGCCATGTGGGACGTGGCCTGCCAGGTGCAGGTGGAGCTGACCGGCCCCGACGCCGGGGCGCTGGCCCAGGCCGTGGTGTGCCGCGACCTGACCGGCATGGAGACGGGCCGGGCCAAGTACGCCCCCATGGTCGACCACCGGGGCCGGCTGATGAACGACCCGGTGGCGCTGCGGGTGGACGAGGACCGCTGGTGGCTGTCGCTCGCTGGCCGACAGCGACATGCTGTTCTGGTGCCGGGCGGTGGGGGCCGAGCGAGGTCTGGACGCCGAGGTGACCCAGCCCGACGTGTTCCCGCTGGCCGTTCAGGGCCCCCGGGCCGCCGACGTGATGGCCGCCCTGTTCGGCGACTGGGCCCGGGACCTGCCCCGCTTCCGGTTCCGCCCGGCGGCGGTGGACGGCATCGAGGTTGCTTCTGGGCCGCTCCGGCTGGTCCGGGCAGGGGGGGCTTCGAGATCTACCTGTGCGGCCGCCAGGCGGGGGAGCGACCTGTGGCGGCTGGTGGCCGAGGCAGGCCGGCCCTGCGGCATCGGCCCCGGCGCCCCCCAACTACACCGAGCGCATGGAGAGCGGCCTGCTGTCCTATAGGGCCGACACCCTCGACGACAGCGACCCGTTCGAGGCCGGCCTGGAGCGCTTCGTCGACCTGGACTCGGGGGTCGATTTCATCGGCCGCGCCGCCCTGGCCGAG
>CATQHS010000001.1 GCA_958296055.1 uncultured Acidimicrobiales bacterium | reverse complement strand
CCCGGATACGGGGAGGGTCCCCCCCTCCCCCTACATTGAAGCAAGGCGTCTGACACGGTGTGCGTTTGGTGTGGTTGGGCATACGGGGAGGGTCCCCCCTCCCCCTACATTGAAGCTCCCAAGTGGCCCGATGGCCGGAGTCGTCGAGCTTCGATACGGGGAGGGTCCCCCCTCCCCCTACATTGAAGCGTGGTACACGACGAGCAGCGCAGCGAAATCGCATCACATACGGGGAGGGTCCCCCCTCCCCCTACATTGAAGCTCGCGGTCGCCCTCTGTAGCGTCTCGGTAGCGCCATATACGGGGAGGGTCCCCCCTCCCCCTACATTGAAGCATTAGTGACTCAGCCATTATATTGTACGCCTTACACCCATACGGGGAGGGTCCCCCCTCCCCCTACATTGAAGCAGCGGTATTGATAAGTCTAAGTCAGATGAATGGTCAAATACGGGGAGGGTCCCCCCTCCCCCTACATTGAAGCCCTCCCAATGCTGGTGCTGGTGAGAGGTTCTATACCATACGGGGAGGGTCCCCCCTCCCCCTACATTGAAGCTTAGGCTTGTCAGTCATGGTTATCTCTTCCTCTCTTATACGGGGAGGGTCCCCCCTCCCCCTACATTGAAGCTCAAGGTTCAAGCCCTGCCCGCGCCTGGGACGCCGATACGGGGAGGGTCCCCCCTCCCCCTACATTGAAGCACGCTTGCCGCGTGCTGTCTGTCTACCGACGAACATATACGGGGAGGGTCCCCCCTCCCCCTACATTGAAGCATCTATACTCGTCCGCTAGTGGTATGTCATCTGGGATACGGGGAGGGTCCCCCCTCCCCCTACATTGAAGCATAAGTTTGAGTCAGCGTTGAAAGCAGCTCATTTATATACGGGGAGGGTCCCCCCTCCCCCTACATTGAAGCAGATTATTTTCGAGAATTGTATAAGTGCTGGTCAGGGATACGGGGAGGGTCCCCCCTCCCCCTACATTGAAGCGAACACTCTCGCCGCCGACGCGGCCATTCGGAACTGGCATACGGGGAGGGTCCCCCCTCCCCCTACATTGAAGCGAGGGAGGCCATCAGTCGGTCCACCAGGCGATGATCGCATACGGGGAGGGTCCCCCCTCCCCCTACATTGAAGCTGTTTTTCGGGGGGGTCATGTGGTCACGGTCACGCCGATACGGGGAGGGTCCCCCCTCCCCCTACATTGAAGCCGGATCTCGGCCGGCCCGACGATCTCGGCCTCGATCATACGGGGAGGGTCCCCCCTCCCCCTACATTGAAGCACCGACCGGGTGTGGGGATCGACGCCGAGGCGTTCGAATACGGGGAGGGTCCCCCCTCCCCCTACATTGAAGGCACTTAAAAACCCGCGATATAGCTCTTTGCGTAGATCTAAAGATGTCCTCACAAAGTATCCAACATGAAAGGAGTGAGGCAAATGTCAGCCTCTAATCAGATAGTAAGGTTCTTGCGAGCCAATCCTCACGGCCACCTCTACATTACGGTTGGCTATGCGAGCACCGCTGGTCTGGCCTGGTTGAATGAGCACACCCGAGGCCAGCCCGTGACTTTGGTCATCGGCAATGCCAAGAAAACTTACTTCACCAAGGCCACTACGGCCGCCCGCTCATCAGCTCTAGAATTCTTGGCTCGACCAGATGTACAGGTTCGAAACTGGTACCGCACGAGCAAGGGGGGAGATCCGTCTGAGGCTCATGCCAAGGCATGGATGGTATGGAATGACCGTTCCAACCCAGCCGGTCTATCAGTTATGTTGGGATCTGCAAACCTGACCAAGCAGGGGCTGTTCCACAACGTCGAGATGATGGCGCTCGTCACCGGCGACGAGGCCACCCGGCTCTGGACAGAGATGCACAACTTGATCTCAAAATCATGGGATATCAACGTACGTATTGAGCGGTACCTGGCAGCATCAGACGACCTAGTCCAACATGGGCAACACAAAGAGGCGATCTTCTATCAAGAAGAAACGGCGCTGACAGCGCCGGGCGACCTGACCCGACATGGGCGACACAGCGAGCGCCAAGCCTCGCTCGGAAACAGGACTGGGTGCGCTCGCAGAGCCGTCCTGTTGGTCATGGGGTTGGTGGGTCTCGTTGGATCACTGATTGCCCTGTCTGTCCTCCTAGAAGCACTTGGGAGCTAAATCCGGGTAGTGGCGGTCGCCGTGAGAGGGGCTCATGCTCCGAGATGAGCCCACAGCAGAAGACGGCCCGCGGTAACGTCCGAACCGTGGAGGAGCCGGAACGGCGCATTGGGATCACCCTGCAGCTCTGGCGGGCTGGGTCGTCTCGGGAGCTCGAGCGCTACGTCCGGCGGCTGCTGAAGCTTCTCCCCCGCCACCGAGGCCAGCTCGAACGCCGGGCCCGTGAGGTGGAGGCTGGGCCGGAGCGGCCCGACGCCGTGCTCGTGCTGTCGTTCCCCGACGGCCCGGCCGTCGAGGGCTTCCTGCGGGACCCCCGCCGAGACGATTTCGACGACCTGGCCTCGCGGGCGCTGGCCCAATCCCTCATCACCGGGGCCAGAGCCCACGACGTGCAAGATCACGACCCCGTCGAGGTCACCGCCCTCCCGCAAGCCGAAAGCACGGACTGAACTGACGCAAGGAACTGGTTGGACACCAGCAAAAGTGCAGCTCAAGCTGGTGATTACATCATTGAGTATTTTTACTCAATGATGTAAAATAGCTCCATGAGCCCATTCCAGCGCTCGCACGTGACCACTCTTGTCCATCGCTTGGCCGAGTCGCCAAGCAGGATCATCGCGGTGTTCGGGCCCCGCCAGACCGGCAAGACCACCATCGTACGCCAGGCACTCGAACGGATCGAACAGGCCAGTCTCTACCTCTCGGTCGACGAACCCGACTCCCCCAGACTGCTGCCTCCCTCCGAGTCGAACGAAACAGAGACCTCTCTACTGCCCCAAGTACGCGACATCGAGTGGCTGGTGAGGCGCTGGGAAGAGGCGCGCCGTCGGACCGCCGATCGGCCTGACCGAGGTTTCGTGTTGGTGATCGACGAGATTCAGACAATTCCCGATTGGTCGAGAGCGGTCAAGGGACTCTGGGATGCCGACCGGGCCAGAGAACTCCCGATGCACGTGGTGATACTGGGGTCGTCACCCTTGCTCATGCAATCAGGGCTGAGCGAGAGCCTCGCCGGGCGATTTGAAACCGTTCCCGTAACCCACTGGTCGTTCTTGGAGATGTCTTCGGCGTTCAACCTCGACCTAGAGGAGTACCTCTACTTCGGCGGGTATCCAGGCGCGGCCGAACACGTTCGGGACTCCGACCGCTGGCGCGACTACGTCCTTCGGGCGCTGGTGGAGCCCAACATCGAGCGAGACATCATCTCGATGACACGAATCGTAAAGCCCGTGCTCCTGAAACGGCTATTCGAACTGGGGGCGGCTTACTCAGGACAAATCCTTTCGTACAATAAGATGATCGGACACCTCCAAGACGCGGGCAACACAACCACACTGGCTCGCTACCTCAATCTGCTCTCGAAGGCGGGACTGCTAGCAGGACTGCCCAAACATGCCAACCAGCCGATCCGCCGCAAAGAGTCGAGTCCGAAGCTCAACGTCCTCAACACTGCTCTCATGACTGCTGTATCGGGATACTCCTTCAATGCAGCGAAGGCAGATCGCACATTCTGGGGACGAGTCGTGGAGAGTTCAGTTGGCGCTCACCTGTTCAACTCCGCTACGTCAGACATCAGTCTTCGCTACTGGAGAGAGAACTCGCACGAAGTGGACTTCGTGATGCAACGCGGCCCCAAACTTGTGGCCATCGAAGTCAAAAGCGGGTCGAAGCGCCCCAGTGTCAGCGGCCTAGCCGTGTTCCAGAAGCGACTGGGGCCCGCTCGTACGCTGCTCGTCGGACAAGGCGGAGTACCGCTCAATGAGTTCTTCAGCGTGCCCGCAAGACATTGGTTCACGGAATCATGAGCGGCATAGCCCCCGTACCGCGGACCTGCACCGAGATCTCGCAAGGCGAGGAGACTAAAAATAGCAACATTGCTTCATTACCTCTGAGAGAGTTCCGCACCGAGCCCGCGTACGTGCTGCTTGGTGATCCCGGATCCGGCAAAAGCACCGAATTCGAAACCGAATGCAACGACATCGGAGAGGAAGCTGTTTTGATATCAGCTCGCGAATTCCTCACCTTTGACGTTGCCAACCATCTAGAATGGCAAGGACGAACTATCTTTATAGACGGACTAGACGAGGTGCGCACTGGATATACAGATTCCCGAACTCCCTTTGATCTCATCCGTAACAAACTTGACAATTTAGGAAGACCTTCATTTCGCATATCATGCCGTGAAGCTGATTGGCTTGGCGAGAATGATCAGAAACATTTAATAACTGTATCTGCAAATTCTCAAGTTGTAATGCTACGGCTTGATCCACTTACAAAACCGAATATTGACACCATCTTAGAGAATGATCCGAGTATCGACGATGTCAAAGATTTTCAAGAAAATGCATACCGAAGAAATCTAGAAGGCCTGCTGTTCAATCCGCAGAGCCTCCTTCTACTGGCAAAAGCAGTCGCTCAGGAGGGAGGATGGCCCGAAAGCCGACTTGACACTTTCGAGAAAGCCTGCCAGCGTATGGCTGTTGAACATAACGAGGAGCATAGGATCTCGGAACAAAGATCGCCACAGGCGTTCTACGAAATTCTAGAAACTGCCGGACGCCTTTGTGCCATTCAGTTGATTTCAGGCGCGGCCGGACACTCGCTCAACTTTGGCGAAACCGACACCGAATACCTCGCTCCAGACACTTGGAACGACGAATCGCCGGAGAGACGCAGGCGAGCGCTGGCCTCCATGTTGTTCAAAGCCGACGTCGGTGGTGACGGACACTTCGCGCCCGTTCACCGGCACATAGCTGAGTTTCTAGCCGCCCGATATCTTGCCCAACTAATTACTGACGGTCTTCCGGCAAGCCGAGTTATCTCTTTACTCGTCGGCGAGGACGGAGGCGTCGTATCCGGGTTCAGAGGCTTGTCTGCCTGGCTAGCTGCCCATTCGTATCAAGCTAGGGACGACCTTATCGCAAGAGATCCCATCGGCGTCGGACTGTATGGCGACATCCGAAATTTCTCTACTGAGGAGAAGCGCCGACTGCTCGCATCTTTGAAGCGCGAAGTTATCGGATTTGCCGACACATGGCAGACAGCATCGGCCTTTGTATCTCTAGCCTCAACGAAATTAGAATCAACGCTGCTCAGGGAGTTTACGGATTCGCGACGCGATCAGGATCACCAGATCTTCATTGATTTGTTGCTGCGTATCCTCCATCAAGGCACGCCATTACCTGATCTATCCCCGACCGTACTTGGCATTGTGCGCGATGACAGTTGGTGGCCAAGAGTAACACTAAGCGCACTGGATGCATATATCAACACCACAAGATGTAGCCATGATAGAGACAGAAATCTTCTAAAACTACTCGAGGACATTCAAGTCGGACGCGTCTCCGACTCGTATGATGAATTGTTAGGAACAATTCTAGATGTTCTTTATCCTGAACAAATACCTCCTGCCAGAATTTGGAATTATCTGACGGGACACAGCCACAGATCCTTTATCGGGCGACATCAGATATTTTGGCGATTGCATCTTCTTATAAAGACGACCGATGCCGATATTCCTGAACTGCTTGATAATCTGTGTATCCAAATGTCCGTCTTAGAAAAGACTTTTAAGAGTAGTGGGCTGAAAGATTTACCAGTCGCTCTTCTAGCTCGTGGATTGGATACACATGATATTGAACTGAATATTGCAAGACTTTACAACTGGCTAAGTGCAGGCACAATGAATAGACCGACAGGTTTTCATCCCAATGATGAATCCGCCTTTAAAGTTAGTAGGTGGCTTGAAAAGCATCCTGAAGTTCAGAAGAAAATTTTTCTAGAAGGACTTATTAGGTACGTCAAGGGTGACGATTCAATCTCTTCAGCCCATGCAGCTATATACCGTATATACGGGAGTACGCTCCCACCCGATTTTGGACTATGGTGTTTGGATAAAGCCGTTGAACTAGCCGATATGAATCCTCAAGTGTCTAAGTATCTGCTCCGAGAAGCTATTAGCTCATATCAAAGCCAGACTTATGATACAGGTCTATCACAATCGCTTCTATTTGAACGCACACATGGGCATCAAGCCCTGGAAAACCAACTAGCAAGTACCCTGAACGACCAAGAACTCGAAGATATGCAGCGTGAACATGAGCTTAAAATTAAAGAATACGAACACGAACAGAGACATGAACGAAAGCAGTGGGTAAACTATCTTAAGTCCAACATTAAAGCCTTACAGAATAACCAAGCTAATCCGGCGCTCTTGTACGATATAGCTAGAGCCTATTTTGGATGGTTTGCGGGCCAAAATTGGCGTCCTGATCTAGATCCTGAACAAAAGCTACGAGAATTCCTGGGAGAAGATGAGGATCTACTGCAGATCGCTCTAAACAGTCTTTGTTACACCATATGGAGAGCGGATATCCCCACTATTAAGGATATATTAAGAATTAAATCGGAGTCTAAAGTTCCATACTTGGCCTATCCAATTCTAGCCGGTATGGACCAAATGAGACGAAGTTCGCCTGAGCAATTACAAAATCTTAGCGAGGATCAGTTACGCAATGCAGTGGCCTTATATTATAGCTTTACCGTCGGTCGTATTCAGGATAGCGAATGGTACTTAGAATTGGTTTCTTCCTCACCGAAGTTAGTGGCAGAAGTTTTGGTACAGTGTGCTAAATCAGGTATACGGAATGAAGGAGAATCAATTCCAGCTTTGTACAATCTCGCACACATACCGAATCACTCTCAAGTCGCTCGCTATTCAAGTTTGCCTTTACTAAGAGCCTTTCCAATACGTTGTACTCTAAGTAAAATTGAAGCACTAGATTATCTTCTTTGGTCAGCTTTACAACATACTGATAAGTCGTCGATTCGAGAAGTGATTGAAGAAAAATTATCTTCTAAGAGTATGAATACTGCACAAAAAGTTCATTGGTTGGCAGCAGGAATCGTCATTTCCCCTGAGACATATTGTCATAGGTTAGAGCAACTCGTTGGCGGTTACGACAAGCGCGTTAGACATTTAGCTAGATTTTTTTGTCCTCGGCAGAAGGTGCCGATTTTAACAGACGAGCTTCATTATACAGCATATAGTCTCCTCATTAGGTCGATAGGAACTTCATTCAAACCCACTTGGGCGAATGGAGTAGTGACGCTAGAGATGGAAGCAACAGATCTAGTTCACCTCCTAATCCAAAGATTGGCATCCCTGCCGAGTCAAGATGCGGTACAGGTGTTGGAGAGTCTTTTATCGGATGCTGCTCTGCATCACTGGCATGATGCACTTCGCAGGGCTCAGGATAATCAACGAGTAATTTATCGAGATGCAACTTATCATGTCCAAGATATAAAGAGTATCTTCAAAACCCTGAGTAACACAGCACCCGCCAATGTTGCCGATCTTGCTGCTCTCGTAGTGGATCGTCTGTCCGAGATCGCTGTTCGGATTCGCACTGGTAACACCGATGACTGGAGGCAGTATTGGAACGAAGATCCATACGGCCGGCCTGAGACACCCAAGAACGAGAATTCATGCCGGGATGCGCTGCTCTCGGATCTGCGGGGGCGGCTACCCGAAGGAGTAGATGCCCAACCCGAAGGGCAGTACGCCAACGACAAGCGGGCCGACATCCGTATTTCCTATCCAGGTTTCAACGTGCCGGTGGAGGTCAAAAAGACCACTCACCTGGATCTCTGGAGTGCGCTGCACAATCAGTTGATCGAGCGGTACACCAGCGACCCGGCGACTGGCGGGTACGGGGTTTACTTGGTGTTCTGGTTCGGCGGCGACAACTCTCCACCACCGCCACAGGGCAAACGCCCGAGTACTGCCCAAGAGCTACAAGAACGGCTGCAAGCGACGCTGACCGAAGAAGAGTCCCGCAAGATCACGGTCTGCGTAGTCGATGTCCAAAAGCCTGAGGGCTAAAGGCGCTGAGGGCTGACTGTCACGTGGGCGACCGGGCCGGGGCCGCCCACGTCCCAGCCCGCGGACACCTCGATGGCCCGGCGCACGAAGTCGCCCGCCACCGACGCCGCCTCGGCTAAGTCGCAGCCCTGGGCCAGGGCCGCGGCCAGCGCGGCCGAGAAGGTGCAGCCGCTCCCCCGCACGTTGTCGGTGCGGATGCGCCGCCTCGGATACACCCGCACCCCCGATCCGGTCACCACCACGTCGTCGGGCGAGCCGTCGAAGCCGCCGCCGGTCACCACCACATCGGCGCCCAGCGCCCGAAACGCCTCGGCCCGCTCGGCCACGGCCGCCGAGCCGGCCAGCTCGGCTCCCACCAACAATTCGGCCTCGGCCCGGTTGGGCGTCACCACCCGGGCCAGCGGGAACAGCGCCTCCCGGTAAGCCGCCACCACCGCCTCGTCCACGAAGCGGACCCCCCGCCCGTCCACCATCACCGGGTCCACCACTGGCGCGGGCAGCACCCCGTCGGCCACCCGGGCCGCCACCAGCTCCACCACCTCGGGCCGGCGCAACAGTCCGGTCTTCACCGCAGCCACCTCGAAAACCGCCGCGACCTCGTCGATCTGGGCTGCCACCACGTCGGCGTCCACCGGCGCCACTGCCGTCACCGCGGTCAGCGACTGGGCCGTCACCGCCGTCACCGCACTGGCCCCGTGCACGCCCAGCGCGGCGAAGGTGGTGAGGTCGGCCTGGACCCCGGCACCGCCGAGGGGGTCCGAAGCCGCCACGGTGAGGGCCACCCGGAACTCCGTCATCAACCGATGGTGCCACAACCGGCCCGACCAGCGCCCCATCCGCTCCAACGCCTCCACCGCCGCCCCGAACCCGGCCGCCCGGCCCGGCCAGCACCCCCATCCGCTCCAACGCCCCACCGCTGGCGCCGCAACCAGCCCGGGCCGTGAAAGACTCACCCCATGGAATCGGTCCGGGGCAGACTCCTGGTGGCCACCCCCACCCTGCTCGACCCCAACTTCCGCCAGACCGTGCTGCTCATGCTCGAACACCACGCCGAGGGCGCCCTCGGCGTCGTGCTCAACCGGCCCAGTCAACTGACGGTGCGCAACACCATCGATGAATGGGCCGGCGCGGTGTCCCGCCCCCAGGTGATCTTCGTAGGCGGGCCGGTGAGCCCGTCCTCGGTGATCGCGCTGGCGTCGGTGGCCCTCGACGACGCCGACCAGCACTGGTCGCAGGTGATCGGGCGCATCGGCACCGTCGACCTGGAGCGCAAGCCGGGCGACGTCGCCGGGCTGGACGAGACCCGCATCTTCGCCGGCTACGCGGCCTGGGCGCCGGGCCAGCTAGAGGCCGAGCTGGACCAGGACTCCTGGTTCGTCCTCGACCACGCCGGAACCGACCCGTTCGCGCCCGACCCCGACCAGCTCTGGGCGGCGGTGCTCGGCCGCCAGACCGGCCCTATCCGCCGCCTCCGCCTATACCCCCGCAACCCCTCCGACAACTGACCCCCGACCAGCCTCGGGCCAGCCGCCGAGCGGCCGGTCGGCCTCAGCCGAACCGCGGCCCGCCGGGCGGCCCGGCCAACGCTCTCAGCCGAACGGCAGGACCCACCGCCGGGCCACGGCGTCCACCACCAGGTCGGCCACCCACTCCGACGCCTCGCGGCGCAGGTGGACCCCGTCGTTTTGGCGGGCCCGGAACTCCTCGCCGTCGGGGCCGACCACCCGCTCCCGGTAGTCCTCGTCCCCGCCGAACATCTCCCAGATGTCGATCATGGTGGCGTCGTCCCGGCCGGCGATGACCGCCCTGGCGATCTCGTTCATCACCGCCGCCCCCTCATCCCGCCAGCCGACGCGCATGGGCGGCTGGCCCACCCAGACCACATGGCGGTGCTCGCTCTTGAGCGCCTCCAAGGTGACGAACAGCCGCCACGACCACTCCTGGCTCCACTCGTCAGTGCCCCGCACCAAACGGACGCCCTCGGCGGACCGCATGTCCTGCCAGTCGTTGGCCCCCAGGAAGAATACGAACAGCTCGGGGTCATCGGCCTCGGCCACCGCCACCACCTCGGCAGGCCAGTTGAAGTAGTCGGGCCGGGCCAGGCTGGTGGAGATGCGATCGCCCTTGGTCACGTCGAACAGGTCTCGGGCCCGGCCGGTGGCCAGGGACTGGCCCAGGTACGTGGCCTGGCTGTCCCCGGCCACATATATCCGCAGCGGCGCCTCCGGGGTGACCGCCCGGCCCGCCGGCGCCGGTTCGGCCGGTTCGGTCTCGGACTCGGAGTCCGGGCCGGAGGCCCCCGGCGGGGACGGGGCGGCACCAGATGCCTCGCCGCCCGGCGGGTCGGCACCCGGCGGGTCGGCGCCGGATGCTTCGCCGCCGGGCGGATCGCTGCCGACGGCGCCGCCAGCCGGGTCCAGAGGCGGCGACGGTTCCGGCGGGGAGGCGCCTGGGGGCCCGGCCGGGTCCGGGGCGGCCGGGTCCGGACTCGGATCGGAGGACGAGCCGTCCCGGCCCGAGACGGCCTCGTTTCCGGTGCCCCCGTCGCCGACGGCTAGGAGGGCGTCGGGCTCGATCCCGGCCGCGGCGGCCACCGCCTCGATCGACTCGACTTGGCGGCCGGCGTCGGTACCGGCACCGCGCACATCAAGGATCAGGTCGTAAGGCCGGTTGAGCGACAGGTAGTTGGCCACCCGGTCCACGTCGGAGGCCAGCCCCAGCCACTGGTCCCGGCTATCCCCCAGCGGCTGGCGATCGGCGATATCCACCAGCTTCCCGCTCACCAGCAGCGCGGCCAGCCCCATGCAGGTCACCGCCGCGGCCAGCATGGAGACCACCCGGGTGGCGGGCTGGACGGTGCCAGGCCCGCCAGCCGTCCCGAAGCGCTCGCCGCCGCCGGCCGACACCGGCCCGGTGATCTCCATCGAGACCATTGCCGGCCGACCGTAACGCTCCGCCGGAGCCGGGGCCAGAACCCTCCGCCGCCGGACTGAAAGCCCTGTTCAGCGGCCTGAAATCGTCGGAGACGGACTGGCCGGTCAGAACTGGAAGTAGATGAACTCCGACACGCCCTCAGGCCCCAGGGCCACCACCACCATGATCCACGCCGCAAACCCCACCGCAGTGGCGCCCAGCGGCACCGACGCCATCGCCGACGACCATCTCCGGGCTCGCCTCTCCGGCACGTACTGGGCCAGCACCGACCCGACGATGGCCGCCAGCACCAGCGGGTTCAACAGCTCGGGGCCGGTTCCCCAGCCGGTCGCCAGCCGTCCGAACACCTCCCAGGCCCGGTCCAGGGTGCCGCTGTTGAATAGCACCCATCCCCCGCACACGAAATGGAAGGTGAGCAGCTTGCCCAGCCAGCCCCAGTCCCGGTCGCTGCGCTCCCGCCAGATCCACCGGCCCCGGCCCTCGGCGGCCAGTCGCTCCACCGCCAGGCCGGCCCCGTGGTACAGGCCCCACACCACGAAGACCCCGGCCGCGCCGTGCCACAGCCCGCCCAGTCCCATGGTGACCAGCAGGTTGCGGTAGGTGGCCAGCTCGCCCCGGCGGCTGCCGCCCAGGGGGATGTAGAGGTAGTCGCGCAGCCAGCGCGACAGGGTCATGTGCCAGCGGCGCCAGAAGTCCTGGATGGAGACGGCCGCGTAGGGCCGGTCGAAGTTCTGGGGGAACCGGAACCCCAGCAGCAGGGCGATGCCGATGGCCATGTCGGTGTAGCCCGAGAAGTCGGCGTAGATCTGCACGGCGTAGCCGTAGATCCCGAAGAGCACGTCGACGGCGCCGTACTCGCTGGGGGTGCCGAAGGCGTCGTCCACGATGGCCCGGGCCAAGAAATCCGAGATCACCACCTTCTTGAACAGGCCCCGCCCGATCAACTGCACCGCCCGCCCCGTCTCCACCCGGTCGGGCCGGCGGGCGGAGGCCAGTTCGGGCAGGAACTCGGTGGCCCGCACGATGGGGCCGGCCACGAGCTGGGGGAAGAACGACAGGTACACGGCGAAGTCGAGCAGCCCAGTCGGCTCGGTCTGGCCCCGGTGCACGTCCACGACGTAGCTGATGGCCTGGAAGGTGAAGAACGAGATCCCCACCGGCAGCACGATGTCCAGCGCCGGGCTGGAGAGGCCGAGGTTGCGCTCCAGGCTGTCGGTGAAGAAGTCGTAGTACTTGAAGAAGGAGAGCACCCCCAGGTCCAGGACCATCGCCCCGCCGACGGCCAGGCGCTTGACCGACCGGCGCCCGGCCCGGGCGTTGGCCACGGCCGCCACCTTGTTGCCGACGGTCATGGCCGCCAGCAACAGCACGAACCGGGCGTCCCAGGCCGCGTAGAACCAGTACGACGCGGCCAGCATGAACAGCTTCCACGCGGTCGGGCGGCTCCGCAGGGCCCAGCCCACCGGCAGGACGACGGCGAAGAACGCCGCGAACGTGAACGTGGGGAACAGCAATTACATACGCCTGTTCGGGTAAAGTCGGCGGGTATGGCCCGACTGGGAAACTATCAAGCCGATCTGTTCGCGCAGGGCCGGCCCCGGGTGGACGGCACGGCGGCCGTCGAGCGCCTCCGACTCGACTGCGCCTGTTGGATCGACCTGGGCCGCCGCTGGCTGCACGGCGGCGACGAGCTGCTGGGCGACCTGGCCGGCCGGCTCGGCTGGCGGTCGGTGCGGCGGAGGATGTACGGGCGGATGGTGGACGAGCCCCGGCTGGGGGCGGCGTGCCCGCCCGGCTCGCCCGGCGCCCCGGAGGTGGTCGGCGAGATGGCCGCGGCCCTGAGCCGGATGTACGGCGAGGCCATCGACTCGGTGTGGGTCAACTACTACCGCGACGGCCGCGACTCGGTGGCCTGGCACCGCGACCGGCTGGGCCCGCCCGGCTCGCCCGGCCGGCGCGGGGCCCACCCCATCGTGGCCATCGTCTCGCTGGGCGGGCCCCGGCGGTTCGCCCTGCGGCCGGCCGGAGGGGGCCGGTCCCGTTCGTTCCTGCTGGGCTCGGGCGACCTGCTGGTGATGGGCGGCGACTGCCAGCGCCGCTGGGAACACGCCGTGCCCAAAGCGGCCCACGCCCCGCCCCGCATGAGCGTGACCTTCCGCTGCCGCCCGCGGCCCCGGACCGCCCGGACCGCGGCCAGCGGCCAGGGTGAAGGCCCGGGTGGAGGCGGGGCGGAGGCCGGGGCGGGGCTGACTAGGGTGGCGGAATGGCCCGGTTCGACGGCAAGGCAGCGCTGCTGACCGGGGCCGCGTCGGGCATCGGGCGGGCCGCCTCCATCCGGCTAGCCGCCGAGGGGGCCTCGGTGTTCGGGATCGATGTGGACGCCGACGGCCTCGAGGCCACCGCCGCCGCGGTTAGGGCCGCGGGCGGGACCATGCTCACCCAGACGGCCGACGTGTCCTCGGTGCCAGACTGCCGACGGGCGGCCGCCGATTGCGCGGCCGCCTTCGGCCGACTCGACGTGCTGGGCAACATCGCCGGCGTCTGCTGGCAGGAGCACTTCGGCGACGCCACCGAGGAGGGCTGGGACGCCATGTTCGGGGTGAACGTCAAGGGCCCGTTCTTCCTAGCCCAGGCCGCCCTGCCCCACCTGCTGGAATCGGACGGCAACATCGTCAACATCGCCTCCAACACCGCCATCATGGGCATGGCCTACACCGTCGCCTACGGAGCCACCAAGGGGGCCATCGCCCTGCTCACCCGGGCTTTGGCCATGGAGCTGATCAAGACCAAGGTGAGGGTCAACGCCATCGCCCCCGGCGGGGTCGACACCCCCATGACCCGCAACTTCGCCATGCCCGACGACGCCGACTTCGACCTGATCCGACCCGGCATCAGCCCGCGGTCCATGAGCACCCCCGAGCAGATCGCCGCTCTGATCGCCTTCGTGGCCTCCGACGAGGCCGCCAACATCCACGGCGCGGTGATCAGCGCCGACCACGGCCTCACCGCGGGCTGAACGGGCGGGCCCTTCGGCCCTCGATCTCGCCGAAGAACTGGGCGGCCGCCTTCTGGACGCCGTGGGACCAGGTGGGGTAGGCGTGGGCGGTCTGGGCCAAGCGGCCGGCGAAGGCCCCGGTCCGCATGGCCAGCGCCACCTCGGCGATCATCTCGCCCGCTCTCGGGGCGGCGATCGTGGCCCCGACCACCTGCCCGCCTCCGAGCCGGCCCAGCCCCGGCCGGGGCCCGGCCATGAGCTTGATGAAGCCGTCGGCCCGGCCGTCGGTGACGGCTCGGTCCACCTCTGAGAGGGGCAGGTACGCCACCCGGCTTCGGGCCGGGGCTTCGGCCTCGACGACGCCCACTCGGGCCACCTCCGGGTCGGTGAAGGTCACCCGCGGGATCCAGCGGTCCCGGAACCGGCCCCGCGGGCCCCGGCCCAGGGCGTTGGCCGCGGCCAGCCGGCCCATCTCGTCGGCGGCGTGGGTGAAGGCCATCCTCCCGGTTATGTCGCCGGCCGCGTAGACGCCCTTGACATTGGTGGCCATCCGGTCGTCGGTGACGACCCAGCCCGGCCCGCGGAGCTTCACCCCCAGCTCCCTTAGGCCGAGCCCGTCGGCGGCCGGAGCCCGGCCCGCGGCCACCAGCAGCCGCTCGACCGTCACCGACTCCTCCCCCGCCCCCGACCCGGCGCGCACCTCCACCCCGGCGGCGTCGCCTCCGGCGGAGACTCCGGTGACCGGGGTCGAGGCGCGCACCTCCACCCCGGCGGCGGTCAGCGCGGCGGCGACCACCGAGGACGCCTCGGCTTCTTCGCCGGCCAGCACCCTCTCGGCCGCTTCGAACAGCACGACCTCCACCCCCAGCCGGGCCAGGGCCTGGGCCAGCTCGCAGCCGGTCGGGCCGCCGCCGAGGATCCCCATCGACGCCGGCCGCGACTCCAGCTCGAACAGGGTCTCGGTGGTGAGCACGGCCTCACCGGCCGGCCCGGACCAGCGGCCGGTCGCCTTCCCGCCGGCCGGCCCGGCGGAGGGGTCGAGGCCGTCGAGGGACGGGATTTCGGGCCGGGCGCCGGTGGCCACCACGATCCGGGGCGCGGTGAGCCGCCGGCCGTCCACCGCCACCGTGTCGTGGGTGACCAGCCGGCCCCGGCCCTCCACCACCGTTACCCCCTGCCGGAGCCACACGTCGGCCGACTCGGTGGCGGCGACCTGATCGACGGTCGAGCGGACCCGGTCCATGGCCTCGCTGAAGCCGAGCCCGGCCGAGGCGGCGGCGATCAGGGTCTTGGAGGGGATGCACCCGGTGAAGGTGCAGTCGCCCCCGATGGGGCCGTCGGTCACCAGGGCCACGTCGGCACCGACCCACAGCCCGGTGCGCACCGCGGCCAGCCCGGCCGCTCCGCCCCCGACGACGATCAGATCGTGGTCCATCAACCGCCCCCGACGACGATCAGATCGTGGTCCACGGGCCGAGCCGCCCCTGCCTGATCGCCGGCCCGGGCCGGTCAGGGGCGGGCGGCGTCGAGGGCGGCCCGGAACTCGGCCACCAGCCCGGCCACCTCCTCGGGCCCGTCGTCGTCGAGCATGCGCTGCACCACGGCCGAGCCCACCACCACCCCGTCGGCCGCCGAGCAGACGTCGACGGCCTGAGCGGGCGTGCCCACCCCCACCCCCACCAGCACCGGCCGGTCGGTCACCGCTTTGAGCCGGGCCGCCATCACCTTGGCGCTGGCGGCCAGCTCGGCCCGCACCCCAGTGACGCCCATCAGCCCCACGCCGTACACGAAGCCCCGGGAGCGGGCGCAGATCCTTCCCAGCCGCTCATCGCCGGCGGTGGGCGCGGCCAGCAACACCGTCTCCACCCCGGCGGCGGCCGCGGCCTCGGCCCACTCGTCCACCTCTTCGAGGGGGAGGTCGGGGAGGATGCAGCCGCTCACCCCCGCGGCGGCCAGCGACGCCGCGAACCGCTCGTAGCCCATGTGGTGGGCGATGTTGACGTAGGTCATCACCGCGGTCGGCACGCCCAGGTCGGCTCCGGACAGGGCCTGAAGGATTGACTGGGGCGTGGCCCCCGAGCCCAAGGCCCGGTCGTTGGCCCGCTGGATGGTGGGGCCGTCCATCACCGGGTCCGAGAAGGGGATGCCGATCTCGATGGCGTCGGCCCCGGCCGCGGCCACCGCCTCCACCGCGTCGAGCCAACCCGCCCCCAGCCCGCCGGTCAGATAGGGCACCAGGCACTTGCCCCGGTCCCGGCGGGCCCGCAGCGCCGCCTCCAGCCGCCCGGTCATCGGGTTCGCCCGGCCCCGGGTCGGCCCGTCACCGATCCTCCCCGCGGCGGCTGCCGATCACCGGCCGCCCGGTCACTCCAGGAGGTCCATCATCTGGGCCACGTCCTTGTCGCCCCGGCCGCTGAGGTTCAACAAGACGGTCGTCCCGGCCAGCTCTCGGCGGGCCCGCGCCACCCAGGCCAGGGCGTGGGCGCACTCCAAGGCGGCGATGATGCCCTCGGTGCGGGCCAGCAGCCCGAAGGCGTCCACCACCTCTTCGTCGGTGACCGACTCGTAGCGGGCCCGGCCGACCGCGGCCAAATGGGCGTGCTCGGGCCCCACCCCCGGGTAGTCGAGGCCGGCCGAGATGGAGGAGGCCTCCAGCACCTGGCCCCACTCGTCCTGCATCAGATAGGACCGGGACCCGTGCACGATGCCGGGAACGGAGCGCCCGATCGCCGCCCCGCCGGCCGGCTCCACCCCCACCAGGGCGGCTCCGGTGTCGACGAAGCCGGCGAAGATGCCCGCCGCGTTCGATCCTCCGCCCACCGCCGCGGTCACCGTGTCGGGCGCCCCGCCGGAGAGGATCTCGGCGCACTGGCGGCGGGCCTCGTCGCCCACCACCCGCTGGAACTCCCGCACCATCCACGGATACGGATGCGGCCCCATCACCGAGCCGATGCAGTAGTGGGTGGAGTCCACCACCGCCACCCAGTGCCTCAGGGCCTCGTTGATGGCGTCCTTGAGGGTGCGCGACCCGGTCTCGGCCGCCCGGACCTCGGCTCCCAGCAGGCGCATCCTGAACACGTTGAGGGCCTGGCGCTCCATGTCCACCGCCCCCATGTAGACGATGCACTCCATGCCGAACAGGGCGGCCGCGGTGGCGGTGGCCACGCCGTGCTGGCCGGCGCCGGTCTCGGCCACTAGGCGGGTCTTGCCCATGCGTCGGGCCAGCAGGGCCTGGCCCAGCACGTTGTTGATCTTGTGGCTGCCGGTGTGGTTGAGGTCCTCGCGCTTGAGCAGCAGCCGCAGGCCCAGCTCCTCGGACAGGTTGGGGCACTCGGTGACCGGAGAGGGGCGGCCGGCGTAGTCGGCCAGCAGGCCGTCCAGCTCGGCCTTGAAAGCCGGGTCGGCCCAAGCCGAGCAGAACTGGCGGTCCAGCTCCTGGCAGGCCGGCACCAGGGGCTCGGGGACGAACATCCCGCCGAACTGGCCGAACCGGCCGCCGGGGGCGGGCTCGGCCATGGTCGCCTGCTCCATCGCGTTCTCCCCGCGGGCGGGCTCGGCCGTGGTCGCCTGCTCCTCTGCGGTCACGACCGGTCCTCTTCCTCCCAGTCGTAGGGGGCCTCGCCCCAGCCGGGCGGGCCGGCGGATTCGGGCCATCCGCCGTCGTCGGGCGGCGGGGCCGCGGCCCGGGCCGCCTCGATGAAGGCCCGCAGCCGGGCCGGGTCCTTGCGTCCGGGCTCGCTCTCCACCCCCGAGGAGACGTCCACGCCCCAGGGCCTCACCCGGGCGATGGCGGAGGCCACGATGTCGGCGTCGAGCCCGCCGGCCAGGATCACCCGGTACCGGGACCGGGGGGCGCCCTCGGCCAGCGACCAGTCGAACACCTGGCCCGAGCCGGGCCGGGGCCCGTCCACCAGCACCGTCTCGGTGCCGTAATCGTCGATGTGGTCCAAGCCGGGGTGGCCGGCCGGGAAGGCCTTGATGACGGTGGGGATCTGCTCGGCCACCCGGCGGGATTCGGCCGGGGACTCGTCGCCGTGGAGCTGCACCGCCTTGAGGCCGGCCCGCTGGGCCAGCTCCACCACCCGCTCGGGCAGCTCGTTGCGGAAGACGCCCACGGTGAGGACGTCGCCGGGGACGCGCCGGGCGATGTCGCGCACCCGGTCCGGCGCCACCCGCCGGGACGAGGGGGCCAGCACGAACCCCAATGCGTCCGCCCCCAGCGCCACCGCCAGCAGCGCGTCGGACTCGTTGGTGACGCCGCAGATCTTGACGAACACGCCCCGACGCTACCCCGGCGTCCGCCGCGCTCGGGTCACCCCGCCTCGGCCGCCCGGCGCGCTCGGGTCACCCCGCCTCGGCCGCCCGCCGCTCTCGGGTCACCCCGTCACGGCGGCCCGGCACCGCGGCTCTGAGGTGGTCAGGGCTCCAGAAGGCGGCGCAGCGCGGCTTCGGGATCGGCCGCGGTCACCAGGGTCTCGCCCACCAAGACGGCGTGATAGCCGGCGCCGGCCAGGGCGGCCACGTCGTCGCGGCCCCGTATCCCCGACTCGGCCACCCGCACCACCCCGTCGGGGATGGCCGCCGCCACCCGCACCGCCCGGGCCCGGTCGACCTCGAAGGTGAACAGGTCCCGCTGGTTGACCCCCACCAGCGAGGCGCCGCAGGCCAGGGCCCGCTCCAGCTCGGCCTCGTCGTGGACCTCCACCATGCAGTCAAGGCCGACATCGCGGGCTAGCCCGCTCAGCTCGGCCAGCTCGGCACCGTCGAGGGCGGCCGCGATCAAAAGGACGCAGTCCGCGCCCATCAACGCTGCGTCGACCACGTCTCGGGGGTCGACGGTGAAGTCCTTGCGCAGCACCGGCAGCGCCGCCGCGGCCCGGGCCCGCCGGAGGTCGTCGGCGGAGCCGCCGAACCACTCGGCGTCGGTGAGCACCGACAGGGCCCGGGCTCCGCCCCGCTCGTAATCGGCGGCCAGACGGGCCGGGTCGAGGCCGGCCCGCAGGTCGCCCTTGGACGGCGACCGCCGCTTGACCTCGGCCACGACCGCGGCTCCGCCCGGCCCGGCCGCGGCCAGCGTGTCCCGGAACGGGCGGGGATGGTGATCGATGCCGTCCAGCTCCTCCAGCAGCGACTCGACCGAGCGCCGGTCGGCTGAGGCCGCGGCCCGGTGAGCCTCGAGGATGCGGTCGAGGTAGGCGCCGCTCACCGCAGGCGCCGAACTCGCGCGGGCGGGCGGCGGGCGGAGCCGCCGGGCCGGCGGGGGGCGGGGCGGGGGCGGCTCACTCGGGGCCCTGCTTGCAGCGGGCCAGGGCCACCAGCGGGGCGACCACGAACATCACCAGCGCCACGGCCAGAGACCCCAGGCCCACCGCCACCAGCGGCAGCAGGCCCGCCAGCGCTCCCACCGCGCACAGGAACAGACCGGCCGCCAGGGTCAGCGGCGGGGCCAGCCGGAGCCAGTCGGGCAGCCCGCCCGCGGTTATGGGCCGGTCGTCGGCCTCGGAGAAGCCGCCCGATCCCTCGGCCTCGTCGGAGTCGTCGAAGCCGGTGAACCCGCCCGGATCGCCGAAGCCGGTGGCCGGCGCCGGGGTTCGGGGCCCGGCCGGCTCGGCCCGGACCGGGGACGGGGCCTCGAACCCGGGGTCCGACAGCATCTCCCAGGCCCGGTTGACCCGGCGCATCCGCTCCGCGGCCTGGGGGTCGTCCCGGCTGACGTCGGGGTGGACCTGGCGGGCCCGGGCCAGGTAGGCCCGGCGGATCTCCGCCACCGACGCGTCGGGATCCACGCCCAGAACGGCGTAGGGGTCCATGGCCCCATGGTAGGACCGGCCCCGCCCCGACTCCCGGGCAACGGGGCTCTGTCACTTCGCCCCCGGCGCGCCCCCGCTCCAGCCGACCGATGAGCCACGCCGAGGAGGCCGGGGCCCTCAGCCCGCGGGCAGGGCCAGGATGACGGCCTCCCGCCCGGCCACGGCGGCGGCGGCCGGGGGCTCGACCCGGCGGTGCACCGGCCCCAGGGCCACGGTCAGGCCGGCATCGGGATCGAGCGCGGCCGAGGTGATCTCCCCCACCGTTTTGCCGGCCGCGGTCACCTCGGCGCCCGGGGCCAGATTGTCGGCGCCGGCGATCTCCATCAGCCGCAGGGGCCGGGGCACGTTGCCGCCCCGGCTGTCGATCCGGGCCACCAGCTCCTGGCCGGTGTAGCAGCCCTTGGTGAAGCTCACCGACTTCGAGAGCAGGCTCGGGCCCAGCTCGGCCGGGATGGTCCGGGGGCCGATCTCTGCGCCCATGGTCGGACATCCGGCCCGGATCCGCAGGACCTCCAAGTCGGCCCGGTCGGCCTCGGCCAGCCCCTCCGGCCAGACGGTCGGGTCGGGGGCGGGACCCGAGAACAGCAGGTCAACGCCCTTGAAGCCGGGCCAGTCAACCGTCGCCCGCACCTCGGCGCCAGCCATCGCCGGTCCAGCGGCCGCCGCCTCCGCCCCCGGGCCCCTGACCGCCATCATGCGCCAGCCGTCCAGAGCCTCAATCTCGACGTCGACTCTCAGCTTGAACCGCTCTAGGCGCTCGACCAGCCCGGCCCCGTGCCCGGCGTCCACGTCGAGCAGGAACTCGTCGGGGCCGCAGCGGGTGAGGCGGAACCAGGCGTCGATCCGGCCCTGGGGCTGCAGCACCAGCGACCAAGCCGACACCCCCAACGCCGCCGACTCCACATCCTGGGAGATCTGGCCCTGCAAGTAGGAAGGGGCGTCGGGGCCCCAAACCCGGACCGCGTCCCGCTCCACCGTCACGGCCCCGGCCCCGAACCGCATGGCCTCCAGGCCCGGGCTCACCGGCCACTCCCCCGACAGCCCCGACCCGAACTCACCGGCCGCTCCTCCGACAGCCCCGGCCCGAACTCACAGGCCGGCCCCCAGGCCATCCGGGCCGTCCGGGCCGCCTCTCGTATCGGCCCGGCGGGCGGCGGTCATGCGGCGGGCGGCGGGCACCGCGGCCAGCAGGGCCCGGGCCTTGTTGCGGCACTCCTGATGCTCTTCGGCCGCCACCGAGTCGGCCACGATCCCGGCCCCGGCCTGCACCGAGGCCCGGTTGCCCGCCACCAGCATGGTGCGGATGGCGATGGCGGTGTCGATGTTGCCCGAGAAGTCGGCGTAGCCCACCACCCCGGCGTAGGGGCCCCGCTTCACCGGCTCCAGTTCGTCGATGATCTCCATGGCCCGCACCTTGGGCGCCCCCGACACGGTGCCGGCCGGCAGCGTGGCCCGCAGCACGTCCACCGGCGACAGGTCCGGGGCCAGCCGCCCCGACACCTGGGAGGTGAGGTGCATCACGTGGCTGTAGCGCTCCAGGGTCATCATCTCGTCCACCCGCAGCGACCCGAACTGCACCACCCGGCCCACGTCGTTGCGGGCCAGGTCCACCAGCATGACGTGCTCGGCCCGCTCCTTGGGGTGCTCGGCCAGCTCGGCCCCCAGCCGCCGGTCCTCCTCGTCGGTGCGGCCCCGGCGCCGGGTGCCAGCGATGGGCCGGCTGATCACCCGGCCGTCGCGGAGCTGCACCATGGGCTCGGGCGACCCCCCCCACCATCTCCAGGGCGCCGCAGCGCAGGAAGTACATGTAGGGGCTGGGGTTGATCTGGCGCAGCACCCGGTACAGGTCGAAGGCGTCGGCGTCGAGGTCGAGGTCGAAGCGCTGCGACAGCACCACCTGGTAGACGTCGCCCGCGCCGATGTGCTCCTTGGCCGCCTCCACCGCCCGGGCGTAGTCGTCGGGGCTCATGGTGGAGGTCACCGCGGGGGGCTCGGGCTCGGGGCCGGGCGGCTCCAGCAGCGGCTCGGCCAGGGGCTTAGTCCCGTCGGCGGCCAGGGCATCGAGGCGGGCCATGCCCGCGTCGTAGAGGCGGTCGATGGTCTCGCCGTCGGCGCCGTCGGGCACGAACGCGTTGGAGATCAGCGTCACCCGCTGGCGCCAATGGTCGTAGACGGCCAGCTCGCCGGTCACGGCCATCACCGCGTCGGGGTGGCCCTGGTCGTCTGGGGGGGTGCCGGGAAGGTGCTCGATCTCGCGCACCACGTCGTAGCCGAGGTAGCCGACCAGCCCGCCCTGCAGCGGCGGCAGGTCCTCGATCACCGGGGCCCGGCACTGGGCGAGGACGGCCTCCACCGCGGCCAGCATCCCCTCGGCCCGGGGTATGTCGAAGCCGAGATCGCCGGTCACGGTCACCCGGGAGCCCCGGGCCTCCAGCACCGCCACCGGGTTGCGGCCGATGCAGGACCACCGGCCCCAGCGGTCGCCGTGCTCGACCGACTCCAGCAGGAAACCGTCGGCACCGTCCACCACCCGGGCGAAGGCGGCCACCGGGGTGGTCAAATCGGCCAGCAGCGTCCGCCAGACGGGGACTACCCTCCAGTCGCGGGCCAGCTCCCGGAACTGGTCCCGGCTCGAGGCGTTCACGCCGCCGCCCGGTATGGCGCCGGAGGGACTCGGCTCACCCAGGGCCGCCCGGGGCACCGAAGGAGCGGAAGAAGCACGAGAAAGCGCCGGTGTGGCAGGCCCCCTCCCCCTCTTGGTCCACCACAAACAACAGGGTGTCGCCGTCGCAGTCGTAGTAAGCCTCCCGCACCCGCTGGACGGCCCCCGACGTCTCGCCCTTGCGCCAGATCTCTCGGCGGGAGCGGCTCCAGAACACGGTGCGGCCCTCGCGGAGGGTGAGCGACAGCGCCTCGGCGTTCATCCAGGCCATCATCAGCACCTGCCCGGTGGAGGCCTCCTGCACGATGGCGGGAACCAGCCCGGCGTCGTCGTAGCGGACGGCGGCGATCTGCTCGGCGGCGGCCTCGACGGGCGGCGGCGGCACCGTCGAATCGGGACTCATCGGCGTCCTACAGGTAGAGCCCGGTGCTGGCCTGGTCGAGGCGCTCGGAGGCCACCGCATGCACGTCGCGCTCCCTCAAGATGATGTAGTCGCGGCCCCGCACCTCCACCTCGTAGCGGTCTTCGGGGTTGAACAGCACCTGGTCGCCATGCTCGATGGTCCGCACGTTGGGGCCCACCGCCACCACCTCGGCCCAGGACAGGCGCTTGCCCACCTGGGCGGTGGCCGGGATGAGGATCCCGCCGGCTGAGCGGCGCTCCGCCTCGGCCTCGCCCATCCCCACCAGGATGCGGTCGTTGAGCATCTTCACCGGCAGCCGGTCGTCGCCTTGGGGGCCGGGGGCCGGGCCGACGGGGCGCTCGGCGATGGCGGTCACGGCCCTCAACCGTACCGGGTCAGTCCGGGTCCTCGTCGTCGAGCAGGTCCCCGGCGGTGGCCAGCACCGAGGCCAGGTTGACGGCCCGGTCGCAGGCGATCCGGAAGTAGTACTCGCTGGCCGCCTCGTGCCCGGTCACCGGAGGCCGGCCCAGCGACCTGATCACCGCGGAGCCGTCGGCCGACGCCGTCACCTCGCTCACCGGGGGCAGCCGGGCCGGGTCGCCCCAGAAGTCGCCGGAGGTGCGGGCCGACTCGGGGGTCTGGCTCTTGCCCCGGCTCTTTCGGACTTGCTTGCCGCCTCGGTCGTTGCCACCCCGGTCGTGGCCGCGGCGATCGTGGCCACCCCGGTCGTTGGCGCCCCGGTCGTTGCCGGCCCGATGGCCGCCTCGGTCGTTGCCGCCCCGATGGGCGTCCCGGTCGTTGCCGCGTCGATCGCCGCCGGCACCGTTCATGGCCTACCCGGCCCCGTTCTCGTCGTCCATCAGCAGCAGGTCGGAGTCGATGCCCAGCGCGGCCCGGAGCTGGTCGCGGTCGAGATCGCCGATGGAACTCGACTTGGGCAGGACCATGTCGGCTATCCGCCGCTTGCCGGCCACTATCTCCTCCACCCGCTCGTCCACCGTGCCCGGACACACCAGCCGGTGGCAAACCACGGTGTTCTTCTGCCCGATGCGCCAGGCCCGGTCCCGGGCCTGGTCCTCCACCGCCGGGTTCCACCACCGGTCGTAGAGCACCACGTGGCTGGCCGCGGTGAGGTTGAGGCCGGTACCGCCCGCCTTGATGGACAAGACCAAGGCCCCCGCCCCGGTGCCCCGCTGGAACCGGGCCACCATCTCGTCCCGGGGCCGGCGGGCCAGGCCTCCGTGGTAGCAGTCGATCGCCATCCCGGTCTGCTCGGTCAGGTACTGGGCCAGCCGCTCCCCCCAGGTGGCGAAGTGGGTGAAGATCAGCGCCCGCTCATCGGAGGCGAACACCACCTCGAGGATCTCGTTGAGGCGGGCCAGCTTCCCCGAGCGCCCGTCGAGGGGGCCGCCGTCGTCTACGTAGTTGACGGGGTGGTTGCAGATCTGCTTGAGCGCGGTGATGGCCGCCAGCACCGCCCCCTTCTTCTTGGGGCCCGGCTCTTCGTCGGCGGCCGTGGCCACCAGCCGGTCGAGCACGGCCTGGTAGAGCCCGATCTGCTCGGTGGTCATGGTGCAGTGGTCGAGCTCGTCGATGCGGTCGGGCAGCTCGGCGGCGATCATCGGCTCGGCCTTGGTCCGGCGGAACACGAGGATGCCGTTGAGGGCGGCCAGCACCCCCTCCCCGCTGGAGTCGCCCTCCGAGACCTTGGACATCTCGGCGATGAACGGGGCCCTGGCCCCGACCAAACCGGGGTTGCAGAAGTCCATGATGGACCACAGGTCGCCCAGCCCGTTCTCGATCGGGGTGCCGGTGAGGGCCACCCGGCTGCGGGCTCTCAGCCTGCGGAGCTGCTGGCCGGTCTCGCCGGCCGGGTTCTTGATGGCCTGGGCCTCGTCGAGTACCACCTTGGACCAGTCGACCCGCTCGAACCCGTCGATGTCGCGCAGGGCGGTGCCGTAGCTGGTGATGACCAGATGGACGCCCGCGGCCAGGGCCGGCACGTCCGCCTTGTCGATCCGGCTGGGGCCGTGGTGGATGACCGTCTCCAAGTCGGGCACAAAACGCCGGGCCTCCGAAGCCCAGTTGCCCACCACCGCGGGCGGGGCGATCACCAGCGACGGCCCGTCGGCGGCGCCGGCAGCCACGGTGCTCTCGACGTGGGCCAGCATGGTCGGCGTCTTGCCCAGGCCCATGTCCAGGGCCAGGCACCCGCCCATCCCGGCCTCGTCGAGGAACCCCAGCCACCCCAGGGCCTCGGCCTGGTAGGAGCGCAGCGCCCCCTGGAACCCGTCGGGCTGGACGGTGGGGGCTCCGGCGATCCGCCCGGCGCTGCGGATCAGGTCGGCGGCCCAGCCCTCGCCCGCGATGGCCACTCCCCCGGCCAGCGGCGAGCCCTCCAAGCCGAGGGTGTGCCGCAGCATGTCGGCGCCGGTCAGCCGGGTCTGGTCGGCCCGCTCGGCCAGCGCCTCGGCCGCCTCGGCCAAGTCGGCCCGCTCGATCTCGATCCACCGGCCCCGGCTCTTCACCAGCGGGCGGGCCTGCGAGGCAAGCTGGCGGATCTCGTCCGCGGTGAGCTCCACGTCGTCGAAGACCACCGACCAGCGGACAGCGGCGAGCTGCTGGGCCCCCACCTTCGAGTCTTGGGCTTCCAGCGAGGTGAGGCGCAGCGACGGCCGGGGCCGGCGGCGGGACAGCGCCGGCACCCTGACGTCGTAGCCGCCGGCGGTCAGGACCAGGCCCTTTTCGGTCATGAGCGTCCAGGCCTCGTCCTGGCCCAGCATCACCTCGCCCCGGCGCCGCCCCCCCAGCCGCAGCAGCTCGGGGTAGAGCCGCTCCAGCCGGGCGAGCTGATGGCGCACCGAGTGGCGGCGGGCGGCCGACGCGTTGACCAAGGCCGACTCGACCGGCTGCAGGTCCCCGGCGCTGGAGACCGACAGCACCGACAGGTGCCAGGCGCCGCTCTCGTCGGGCGGGGCGAGCTGGACCACCAAGCCCCGGTCGTGGGGGCCGGTCACCGGGCGCGACCACTGGTCGAGCCGGCGGGCCAGCTCGGACCCGTGCCGGCTGGGGATCTCGAAGGGCTCGCCGTCGAGGTGGGCCAGCATGGCTTCGGCCGCGTCGGCCCGGGTCTTGGGGTCCGGCGGCGGAGCGGGAACGTCGAGCCGCTCGGCGGCCTGGCTCACGATGGCGTCCACCAGGTCGACCAGCACGGCCTGGGTGAAGGCGATCCGATCCCGCTGGTTCTCGAAGGCGGCCACCGCGCCGGGCAGCGAATCGGCCAGGGAGGCCAGAGTCTCGGTCTCCACCAGGGCCGGCGACCACTGGACGGCGAAGGTTCCAGCGTCGCGGCGAGGCTGGCCGCCGTTGCCGCCGGCGTCGCCGTTGTCGTTGCCGTCCTCGTCGCGGCGGCGGCGAAGCTTCTTGAGCTGGGGGACGAAGCGGCCCTGGGCGGTGATCCGCACCGCCAGCGCGGCGGCCAGGCCCAGCCAGGCCACGCTCGCTCCGATCCCCTCCTCGCCGGCGGTGTCGCCCAGCGCCACCAGCCAGCCGAGGCAGCTCTCGACCGGGGCCGAGACGGTGTCGGCCCGGTTGCGGCCCCCCAGCTTGACCGGCCGGTACGTCCCCCAGTCCACGGTGGAGCCCCCGCAGTCGTAGAGCCGAGCCCGCACTGCTTCGGCGTCCTCGGGCGGCGCGCCGGGACCGGCGGCCCAGGCGATGACCCGACCGGGGATCCACGAGAGCTGCAGTTCCGCCACCCCGGTCTCGGTCTCAGACTCGCCGCCGACCGGCGCCCGGGCCGGGCCGATCAGTCCGGCCAGCACCCGGTCCACGGCCCGGTAGTCGGCCTCCAGGTCGGCCATGACGATCGCCCGCTGATGGCCGCGGACCGCGGACCTCACGTCGTCGATCGACTCGGCCACGTCGTCGAGCAAGCGGTACAGCGCTCGGGCCCAAACCTGCTCGTTGGCTCTGAGCAGCTCCAGCTCATCGGCTGTGGCCCGGCCGTCCACGTGGCGGCGCACGAGGGCGGCGAAGTCCTCCGACAGGGCCAGGTTCGGGTCCAAGGTGGCGGTTGAAGTTGTCGTCACCATTGGCAGGCCAAAACCCTACCGCCCCCCGCCAATCTTTCCTTCAACCCCCTCTTTCCTTCGACCCCTTCCTTCGGATTTTGGGGAAGAGGGTCAGGGGGGCGGGCGGACGGTGACGCCGGCGGCGATCAGCCGGGTCTTGGCCTCGGCCACGGTGTGCTGGCCGTAGTGGAAGATGCTGGCCGCCAGCACCGCGTCGGCGC
Source organism: uncultured Acidimicrobiales bacterium (assembly GCA_958296055.1). Lineage (GTDB taxonomy): Bacteria > Actinomycetota > Acidimicrobiia > Acidimicrobiales > Aldehydirespiratoraceae > CATQHS01. The sequence goes on along the minus strand of CATQHS010000001.1, from coordinate 3,246,361 downwards.
CGCCTCCGACCACGCCCTCCACCAGATGATCGAGGGTTCCCACGCCGCCGCTGGCGATCACCGGGACGTTCACAGCCGCGCTGACCGCCTCGGTGAGGGTCAGGTCGAAGCCGTCGCGGGTGCCGTCGCGGTCCATGGAGGTGAGCAGGATCTCGCCCGCCCCGAGCCGCTCGGCTTCGCAGGCCCACTCCAAGGCGTCGATGCCGGTGCGGGTCCGGCCCCCGTGGGTGAACACCTCGTAGCCGCCGGCCTGCTCGGATGAGGCTCGGGCGTCGATGGCCACCACGCAGCACTGGACCCCGAAGGTCCGGCTGATCTCGGAGACCAGCTCGGGGCGGCGCACCGCCGCGGTGTTGACGCTCACTTTGTCGGCTCCGGCCCGCAGGAGCAGGCGGGCGTCATCGGCGGTGCGGATGCCGCCGCCGACAGTGAACGGTATGAACACCTCATCAGCCACCGCCCGGGCCATGGCCACCGTGGTGTCCCGCCGGTCCGAGGATGCGGTGATGTCGAGGAACACCAGCTCATCCGCGCCCTGCTCGTCGTAGCGGGCGGCCAGCTCCACCGGGTCGCCAGCATCGCGGATGCCGACGAAGTTCACGCCCTTCACCACCCGGCCCCCGTCCACGTCCAAGCAGGGGATCACCCGGGCCACCCTGGTCACGAGCCGCCCCTCAGCCGTTCGACCGCCTCGGCCACGGTGAAGCGGCCCTCGTAGAGGGCCTTGCCCACGATCACGCCCTCCAGCCGCCGGCCGCCGGGCTCCAGGCCGGCCAGGGCGTCAAGGTCGTCGAGGCCGCCGACCCCGCCGGAGGCGACCACCGGAACCGGGGTGGCCTCCAGCAGGGCGGCCAGGCCGGCCAGGTCGGGACCGCCCATGGTCCCGTCCCGGTCGATGTCGGTGGCCACGAAGGCGTCCACCCCGGCGCTGGCGAATCCGGCGGCCACCTCCAGCACGCTCCGGTTCGTCTCGGTCCGCCAGCCGTCGGTGGCCACTCCTCCGGCCCGGGCGTCGAGGCCGACGGCCACCCGGCTCGACCGGGCCAGGGTGCGGACCAGCCCGGGGTCGGCCAGCGCGGCCGTTCCCAGCACCACCCGCTCCACCCCGGCTTTCAGGAGGGCCTGGGCGGCTTCGGCCGACCGGACGCCGCCGCCAGCCTGCACCGGCACGTCCACCGCGGCGGCCACTGCCGCCACCGCCGGCCGGTTCACGGGCTGTCCGGTGCGGGCCGCATCCAGGTCCACCACGTGGATCCAGTCGGCCCCGGCCCCGGCCAGCTCCACCGCCGTCGCCACCGGGTCGTCGCCGTAGACGGTCTCTCGGTCGTAGTCGCCCCGGTGAAGCCGCACGCACCGCCCGCCGCGGATGTCGACCGCCGCGAACAGCTTCACGACCCGCTGGCCTCAGCCGGGGAGTCCGCGCCGTCCGGAGGATTCGAGCCCAGGCCAGCCGGGGAGTCCGAGCCGTCCGGAGGATTCGAGCCCAGGCCAGCCGGGGAGTCCGAGCCGTCGCTTAGGCCAGCTACGAAGTTGGCCAGAATCCGCAGCCCGGCGGTGGAGGACTTCTCGGGGTGGAACTGCACCGCCCACAGGTTGCCCCGGGCCACCGCGGCGACCAGGTCGGCGCCGTAGCGGCAGGTGGCGATCACGTCGTCGCCGTCAGCAGCCGCGTAGGAGTGGACGAAGTACACCCAGGCCCGCCGGTCCAGGCCCGCGAACATGGGGTGGTCGCCCCGGCGGTCGAGCACGTTCCACTGCATCTGGGGCCGCTTGACCTCCCCCGGGATCAGCCGGACCTGCCGGTCGAACAGCCCCAGCCCCGGTTCCGACGGGGCCTCCTCGGAACCGGCGAACAGCAACTGCATGCCCACGCAGATGCCCATGAACGGACGGCCCGCGGCCACCGCCTCCACCGCGACCTCGTCCAAGCCGGTGCGACCCAAGGCCCTCATGCAGGGGGCGAAGGCCCCCACCCCGGGCAACACCAGGGCCCGGGCGTCGGCGATCAGGCCCCGGTCGGCGGTGAGCCGGGCGTCGGCGCCGGCCCGGGCGAAGCCCTTGCGGGCCGAGGCCAGGTTGCCGATCCCGTAGTCCAATATGGCGATCAGAGGCCCAGAGGAGGCCCCGTCGGCGGTCATGCCCCGAGGCTATGGCTCCCCGGCCCCGGTCCGGCCCGTCGGCGGCGCCAGGTCACAGGGTTCCCTTGGTGGAGGGCAGGGCCGCGCCCTCCACCCGCACCGCGTCGCGCAGGGCCCGGGCCACCCCCTTGAAGGAAGCCTCGACTATGTGGTGGGTGTTCTTGCCCCGCTTGAGGGTTAGGTGCAGGGTCATGGTCGAGGCGGTGGCGAAAGCCCGCCAGAACTCCTCGGCGAGCTGGGGGTCGAAGGGGGGGTCGCCCAGGATCTTCTGACCGGGGAAGTCGATGTCGTAGTGCAGGAACGGGCGGCCCGACAGGTCCACCACCGCCTCCACCGCGGCCTCGTCGAGGGGCACGGTGATGCTGGCGAAGCGGCGGACGCCGGCTTTGTCGCCGAGGGCTTTCCGGAAGACCCGGCCCAGCACTATGCCCACGTCCTCCACGGTGTGGTGGCTGTCCACTTCAAGGTCGCCGCTGGCCCGGACGGCGAGGTCGAACCCGCCGTGACGGCCGAGCTGGTCGAGCATGTGGTCGAAGAAGGGCAGGCCGGTGGACACGTTGGCGGCGCCGGCGCCGTCGAGGTCCAGTTCGACTTCAATGCGGGTCTCCTTGGTGACCCGGGACTCAGATGCGGTGCGACTCATGAGGTCTCCTTGGCGGGACGGGGCGGCGATGGAGAGCGGCGGCTCACGCCAGTATCTCCTCTAGGGCTTGAAGGAAGGTGTCGTTCTCGTCCGGCGTGCCGACCGTGACCCGCAGGCATCCCTCCAGCCCGGGCCACGAGGAGCAGTCTCGGACCAGCACGGAGCGATCCACGAGCCGCCTCCACACCTCGGCCCCCGGCACCGGGGCGGGCCGGAACAGCACGAAGTTGGCTCCCGAGGGCCAGACCTTCACCGGCAGTCGGGCCAGCCCGGCGCAGAGCCGGGACCGCTCGGCCACCAGGTCGGCCACCCGCCGGTTCATCTCCTCGACATGGTCGAGGGCGGCGACACCGGCGGCTTGGGTCATAGCGTCGAGGTGGTAGGGCAGGGCCACCTTGTCCAGCTCGGCCACCACCCACTCCGGGCCGATCAGGTAGCCGAGCCGGGCCCCGGCCATGGCCCAGGTCTTGGAGTAGGTGCGGGTCACCGCCAGCGGGACGTCCGGACCGGCCAGGTCGAGGGCGGTGTGAGGGCTGAACTGCCCGTAAGCCTCATCCACGCACAGCAGCCCCCCCACCTCGGCCACCCGATCGAGCACGACCGCCACCGCGCCGGGGTCGTCGGTCATGCCGGTGGGGTTGTTGGGCGAGCACAAAAAGGTCACCGCCGGACGGCGCCGGCCGATCACCACTGCGGCCTCGTCGAGGTCGAGGCCCAAGTCGTCTCGGCGGCGCCCCTGGACGAGGGCGGTGCCGGTGACGCGGGCTAGGTGGCTGTGCAGGGCGTAGGTGGGCTCGAAGGTGGCCGCGGCCCGGCCCGGCCCCCCGAAGGCCAGCAGCAGGCACTGGATCACCTCGTTGGAGCCGTTGGCCGCGAACACGTTTCCGGGATCGACGCCGTGCAGGCCGGCGATCCGGGCCCTCAGCTCGCGGGCGGCCCGGTCGGGGTAGCGGTTCCAGTTGATCCGGCGCACCGCGGCGGCCATCGCCTCGGTGAACGCCTCCGGCGGCGGAACCGGGCTCTCGTTGGTGTTGAGCCGGACCCTCACGTCGAGCTGGGGCGAGTGGTAGCCCGCCATCAGCGCGATGTCCGCCCGGGCCTCGATTCTGGGGGTCACGGCCCGATCGGTGGTCACGTCTCGATCACCGCCCCCGTCGTCGGTCGGGGCCCGGGGGCGCGAGCCGATCGGCGGCCCGGCTTCGCGGTCCGAAGCCGGACGGACTCGGCGTGGGCGGTCAGGCCCTCGGCCTCGGCCAGGGCGATCACGTGAGGCGCGGCCTCCTCCAGCCCGTCTCGGCTGGCGGTGATCACGTGCCGGTCCTTCATGAAGTCGCGCACCCCCAGGGCGCTGGCGAACCGGGCGGTGCCGTTGGTGGGCAGCACGTGGCTGGGCCCGGCCAGGTAGTCGCCCAGCGAGGCCGGCGTCCAGCGGCCGCAGAACACGGCCCCGGCATTGCGCACCAGCGGCAGCAGGGCTTCGGGGTCGGCCACCTGGAGCTCGAGGTGCTCGGGGGCGATCTGGTTGACCACGGCCATGGCCTGCTGGGGCGACTCGCAGACCACGGCGTAGCCGGACGACTCCAAGGTCGCCGCGATCTCCCCGGCCCGGTCGGCGGCGGCGACCAGCCGGGCCACCTCGGCTGAGACGGCCTCGGCCGCCTCGGGTTCCCAGGTCACCAGCCAGGCCAGCCCGTCGGGGCCGTGCTCGGCCTGAAGGATCACGTCGATGGCGGCCAGCTCGGGGTCGGCGGCGGCGTCGGCCACCACCACCACCTCCGACGGGCCGGCGAAGGCCGAGGGCACCCCGACCGCTCCGGCCACCTCCCGCATGGCCAGGGCCACATAGACGCTGCCCGGCCCGGCGATAACATCGACGGCGGCCACCGATTCGGTGCCGTAAGCCAAGGCCGCCACCGCCTGGGCCCCTCCAACCGGGTGAACTCGGTTCGCTCCAGCGGTGGCGGCCGCGGCCAGCACCACATCGGGAACGGCCCCGTCGGGCCCGGGCGGCACGGCCAGGGCGATGTCGCCCACCCCGGCGGTGCGGGCCGGCACGGCGGTCATGATCACGGTGGACGGGTAGACGGCCCGGCCCCCCGGCACGTAGCAGCCGGCCCGGTCCACCGGCCGGTGGCACCCGTGAACCGCTATCCCCCCGGACTCGTGCCGAAAGTCGGCGGGCAACTGGCGGGCGTGGTAGGCGGCCACCCGGGCCGCGGCGGCCTCCAAGGCCTCCCGCACCGGCTCGGTCACCCGTTCCAGCGAGGCGGCGACGGCATCGGGGCTCACCGTCAGGGATTCGAGCTCAACCCCGTCGAAGCGGCGGGTCAGCTCGATCAAGGCCCGGTCGCCGCCGGTTCTGACTTGCTCGATGATGGCCCGGACCTCCTCGACGGGGCCGTCGGCGGGCCGGCGGGGACGGGGAAGGAGCGAGTCCAGCGGCCCGGTCCGGCCGCGGAGATCCAGGCGGCTGAGCACCCCGTAACGCTACCGGAGCCGCCCCGGCCGAAGTGACCGCCCCGGCGCATCAGGGCGGCCGTGGGGCTCAGAGGGAGCTGGCGGCCATTGGCACCGCGCCGTTCGAGAGCGACGGCCGGCTCGATCTGATCAGAGCGCGCTGGAGGGGCAGAAGTCGTTGAGGACGCAGTCCTCGCAGCGGGGCCGGCGGGCGATGCACACCCGGCGGCCGTGCAGGATCATGCGGAGGCTGAAGTCGCCCCGCTCGGCCGCGGGGATCATGGGGTTGAGCTCCTGCTCGATCCGCACCGGGTCGGTGGAGTCGGTGAGCCCGAGCAGGTTCGACAGCCGGGTGACGTGGGTGTCCACCGGCAGGCCGGGCAGGCCCAGGCCCACGCTGCGGATGACGTTGGCCGTCTTGCGACCCACCCCGGGCAGCTTCACCAGGTCGCCCATGGCGCCGGGCACCTCGCCGCCGTGCTCCTCCACCAGGCGGCGGGCCATGCCCACCAGGCTCTTGGACTTCTGGCGGAACAGGCCGATGGTGCTCACGTAGGGCTCGACGTGCTCGGGCTCCACCGCGGCCAGCGCCCACGGGTCGGGGAAGCGGGCGAACAGCGCCGGGGTGGCCTTGTTGACACCGACGTCGGTGGCCTGGGCCGACAGGATGGTGGCCATCAGCAGCTCGAACGGGTTGGAGTGGTCGAGTTCGCACACCGCCTCCGGGTAGGCCTGGGCCAGCCTCTCGCGGGTGACGCGAGCCCGCCCTCGGGGCGAGCGAGGCCGACCCATCAGGCGTCCCGTCCCAGGCTCGGGCCAATCCCGCAGCAGGCGAACGCCCTGATGAGCCCGAGCAGCCGGAGCACCTCGGTGAAAGACGACCTGCCCTCAAGGGTGCTTCGGTCTGCGTGGGAAACGTCGAGCCCCGAGCCTGCACGCTCGCGGGCCCAGCGCAGAATCTCGGGGCGGACGGTCACACGAAGCATCAACTCGACCTGCTGATCAATCAACCCGGCAAACTAACCGCTCTTTCACGCGGCCGGGCGACAAGTGTCGCTCGGTGCCGGTGCCCGCGGCTCAGAGGTCGGCGGCAGCCGCCTGCTCTGCGGCGGGCCTGCTCACTGCCAAGATCGCCTGATCCACCCGGGCGTTGACCCGGTCGACCCTGGGCCCGAGATCCGTGCGCACGCCCTGGATCTCATTCCGCACACTCGCAAACTGGGTGTTCATCTCAGTCCGCACACTCTGAAATTCGGTGTTCATCTCAGCCCGCACAGCCTGGATCTCAGTCCGCACACTCTGAAATTCGGTGCGCATCTCAGTCCGCATGTCTCGATTGGCAGCGTCCGTGCGACGAATGAAGAAGACCCCGAACGCGAACAGCGAGCCCAGGATCACCGCGCCGGTGCTGATGACCGTGACCATCATCGTCAGATCAGTGCCGCCTTCCACAGCCACCACCTTAACCGGCCCCAGTACCCCTGTCAACCATCCAAAGCATTTTTCAATGATTCTCACTGAGCCAGAACCGGCCCTCGCGGCCGGCCCGGCCGGTTAGGTTGAGAAACGGGAGGTCTGGTGGCCCTGGCGTTCTCCGACATCAAATCCGGCCAGCGGCTCTCTGGCGTGGTGGCCGGCGGCGACGTCACCGTGGTGGATATCGAGATCCACGGGGAGACCTCGGCCACACTCGTCTACCGGGACAACGCAGGCCGGCTCGGCGAGCAGATCGTCACCGCCGCCGATCTCGAGGGCCTGTCCCCGGCGTCGGACCGGCGCTGGAGCTTCGACGCCGACGGGGCCGACTTCCGGCTGGCCTCGGAGGCCCGGCGGATGCAGAACGCCCATCTGGCCGACCCCTACGCGGCGGTGGACACCTCCAACATCGAGCCCTACCCGCACCAGATCGACGCCGTCTACCAGCGGCTCCTGGTTCAGAAGCCGCTCAGGTTCCTGCTGGCCGCCGCGGTCAGCGACGGCACGGCCAAGCTGAACTGGGCCGCCGAGACTTTCGGGTACGCCGCCGGCCGCGACGGATCGGGCTGGCGGGGCGTCGTCACCGCCGAGCACGTGAACCCGGCCCCCGGCGGGCTGATCGTCCACCCCGACTGTGTCTCCTCTCCCCCGTCTGAGGCCGCGGCTTCCGACCGCGGGTACGGGGCCGCAGGTGCGGGCGGCACCGACCCGGGCGGCGGACGCCCGGGCCTCGGACCGGAGGCCGGTCTCGAGCCCGACTCGTGGCCCGACCATCGGGCCGCGACCCGGTTCTACGCCCGGTTCGACCTCGACCCGATCCGGGGCATCAGGCAGTTGAGCGAGATCCTCGACCACGTCACCGCCCGTCTCGGCCCCGACCTCGGGCTGGAACTGGAGATCCGGGCGGCCAGCGCCGAGGGCTACGACGACGCCACGCAGAGGATCGTGTCGGAGAACGCCGCCAACCTCGGTGCCAGGGCCTCAGAGTTCGAGTAGGCGTCCCGAACTGGCTTGGCCGTAGGCGGTGGGCGGCCTCCTCCGGGCCCGGCTCACCGATCGGCGGCGATCGCCTGCTCCGAGTCTGGTCGGATCGACAACTCGATCACCCGGTCCACTCGGGTGTTGACCCGGTCGATGCGGGGCCCGAGATCCGTGCGCACGCCCTGGATCTCATTCCGAACACCCTGAATCTCGGTTCGCACATTCTGAAATTCGGTGCTCATCTCGGTCCGCAAACCCTGGATCTCATTCCGAACGCCCTGAATCTCGGTCCGCAAACCCTGGAACTCGGTCCGCGTCTCTCGGTTGGCCGCGTCCATGCGGCGGATGAAGAAGACCCCGAACGCGAACAGCGCGCCCACGATCACCGCGCCGGTGCTGATGACCGTGACCATCATCGTCAGAGTGGCGTCGCCCTCCATCGCCAGCACCCTAGCCGCCCTTCACCGGCCAGTCAACCATCCAAGATATTTTTCAGTCAGTTTCAATAGGCCGAGGGAGGCTGGCGCACCGGGGAGGACGGGATGAGTTCGCCGGTACCGTGGAACGGTGGAGCTGGAGATTGACTCCCCCGGCGGCGGGGAGTTCCAGACCCGGATCACCGCCCCCGAGGACCGCGACCCGGCCGGACTGGAGGCCGCCCTGGCCCGGGCGGTCGCCGGGCTCAGCGACGACGAGCCGGTTCAGCTCTGGATCCGAGCCGCGGCTGAAGAGGACGACGCCGTCGCGGCCCGGTTCGGGTTCGAGCCCTACCGGGACCTGTGGCAACTCCGCTGCCCGCTCCCGGCGCCGGGCCCGGTCCTGGACACCCGGCCCTTCGCCCCCGCCGACCTCGACGACCTGGTCGCTTTGAACAACCGGGCCTTCGCCTGGCACCCCGAGCAGGGCGGGCTCACCGCCGCCGACGTGCAAGACCGGATGGGCGAGCCGTGGTTCGACCCCGACGGCCTGCGGCTCCACCACCGAAGCGGCCGCCTGGCCGGATTCTGCTGGACCAAGATCCACGCCGACACCGCCCCCGCCCTGGGCGAGATCTACGTAATCGCCGTCGACCCCGACTTCCACGGCCGAGGCTTGGGCGCGCCCATGACCCGATCGGGGCTGGCGTGGCTGGCCGGCCGGGGGCTGCGCGGCGGCATGCTCTACGTGGAGTCCGACAACCACGCCGCCAACGCCGCCTATGACCGGATCGGCTTCGGGCACCACCACACCGACCGGGCCTATCGCCGGCCGGCCCGGCACCGCTCGCCGGGCCCGAGCGCCCATACTGGGGGGCCATGACCACCCGCCAGTGGATCAACTCCCGCCAACCCCAGACGCTGTACCTGGCCCAGCTCCTCATGTACATCCAGGGCGGCATCGACTTGCTGTTCGCGCTGGCCGGGGGCTTCCCCACCGGCCGGCTGTTCGGGCTGCGAATCCTGGCCGTCGCCTACCTGCTGCTGGTCATCGTGGGCAAGCTGGCCGCCGCCTTCGGGATCGCCAACTCCATGCGCTGGGCCTACCGGCTCGGGGTGACGGTGGCGGTCGCCCCGCTAGTCCTGCGGGTGGTCTTGGCCTTCTACGACGGGCTGGGTCGGCTGGTGTCCGCCCCCATCAGCCTGATGTTCGATATCGCCCTGCTGGCCCTGCTCCTGCACCGGCAAAGCCGCGACTACCAAAAGCACTGGTTCAAGTGAGCGCCGCCGCGCCCGCCCGCGGCGACGGCATCAGCGAGACCTTCAGCGACCTGCCGGAGGGGGCGGCCAAGCGTCGGGCGGTGCGGTCGATGTTCGACGCCATCGCTGGCCGCTACGAACTGGTGAACCGGGTCATGACCCTGGGACTGGACCGGGGCTGGCGCCGACGGGCCGTGAGAGACCTGGGCCTGCCCGCCGGGTCGGTGGTGCTCGACTGCGCCTGCGGGACCGGCGACCTGTGCCGCCGCCTTGGGGCCCGTGGCCACGCCCCTGTCGGCTTGGACTTCTCGGCGGGGATGCTGGGGGCCGCCCGGGGCTCGGCCCCGCTGGTCAGGGCCGACGTCATCCACCTGCCGGTGCCGGACGGGGCCGCGGACGGGGCGGTCTGCGGCTTCGCCCTGCGCAACCTGGTGGAGATCGACCCCTTCCTGGCCGAGCTGGCCCGGGCGGTCCGCCCCGGCGGCCGCATCGCCCTGCTCGAGGTGGGCCAGCCGTCGGGGGGCTGGTGGGGTCGGGGCCATCGCCTCTACCTGGAACGAGTCGTCCCCCGGATCGGGGCCTTGCTGTCGGACCCCGGCGCCTACCGCTACCTCCCCCGCTCCCTGGCCTACCTGCCTCCGCCCGCCGAGCTGGGTGCCCGCATCGAGGCGGCCGGGTTCGGCGGCGTGGCCCACCGCCCCCTCAGCCGCGGCCTGGCCCAGCTCTTCACCGCCACCCGCCGCCGACCCTGAGAGCCCCCGGCCGCATCGAGAGGCCGGACTGTCACAGTGCTCTGATACATTGTCGTTACCGGTCATGGAACCTCCTGAATTGACCGTTCGGAGGTTCTGGCACTTCCCCAGACCAGTGGCTCGCCAGCTTCGGCGGGTCCCAGTTTTCAGGTTCGATTTCGGTCCCTTCGGGGATCGGCTGGATGGGAGCATGTCGTGTTCGACCGGATCGTCACCGAGCTGAACGCCTTGGACGTGGCGGCCATGGGCCTGGCCGGGTTGCACGAAACCGCGGCCGGGGTGAAGCGGGTGCGAGCGGCGGTGGATGCCTTGGAGGCCCGGCTGTTGACCGCAGCCACAGACCGGACCTTTGATCCCGCAGCAGGTCTTGAGCTGCTGCGGGCTGGGGGCGGCTGCTCTCAGCGCGAGGCCCGGCGGCGGCTGCGCCGAGCCGAAGCTTTGGACCAGATGCCTGCGGTGGCTGGCGCGCTGGCCGAGGGTGACATCACCGCCGAGCACGCCGACGCCTTGGTGCAAGCCGCCCGGACCACCTCGGCTGAGACGGTCAACGACGACACAGGCCTGCTGGAGAAGGCAAAGGCCATGCCCGCCGACCTGGCCGCCCGGGAGGTCGCCGACTGGACCAGCCACCACCAGACGATGGAGAACCGCGAGGCCAAGTTCCGCCGCCAGAGGGCCATGCGCAGCCACCGGGCCTGGTGCGACGGCGAAGGCATGGTCAACTTCCGCACCCGCTTGGACCCCGTCACCGGCGCCCAGGCCCGGGCCGTAATCGACGACATCGCCAACCGCCTCTACCGAGCCGACGGCGGCCGAAACGCCAAACCCGACCAGATCCGCACCTGGGACCAGCGCAACGCCGACGCCCTAACCGCCGCCCTAGGAATAACCCCCACCCCAGACCCCGACAACGATCCCGACACCGACACCGACAACAACGCTGGCCTCGACAGCAGCCCGGACACGGACAGCGATGCCAGCAACCCCCCATCCCGCCGCCGAGCCGGTGAGCAAGAGCCCAAGCCCGAACCCGGTGCGCCAGGCGAGTCCGTCCCCGACGGCCGCGCCAACACGGCCGGCGAGCAAAAGCCCGGGCCGGAGCCCAGTGCGCCAGGCCGGGGGGTGGCACGGGGGCCAGCGTCGGCGCCGCTTGCGGCGACGACCGCCCCCGTGACAGGACCCGCCGGCCGGAACGCCCCGCAACCCGCCGGCCGGAACACACCGCAACAGCCCGTGACAGGACCCGCCAACCGAAACGCTCCGAGCCTGCGCAACCAGATCCTCGTCATCGCCCACACCAACGCCATCACCGGCGCCGACCCCAACGCCCGCTGCGAAATCCCCGGCACCGGCCCCATCCCCCGCTCCGAACTAGAGCGCCTGGCCTGCGAGGCCGACCTGTTCGGGGCCCTGTTCTCCCGCGACGGACTGCCGTTGTGGCACGGCCGTAAGACCAGAACCGTCTCCCCCCAGCAATGGCGAATGCTCATAGCCCGAGACCGCGGCTGCGTCCTATGCGCGGCCAGCCCCAGCCACTGCCACGCCCACCACATCATCGCCTGGACCGCCCCCGCCCACGGCCCCACCGACATCAACAACCTCGCCCTGGTCTGCAACCGCCACCACCACCACATCCACCAACACAACCTCACCCTCACCCGAGCACCCGACGGCCAATGGACAACCCACACCCCGACACCAAGATCACCAGCGAGCCCGCCGACCAAAATCCGGGCCGGACCATAACCATGACCATCCAGCCGGGGAGACACGATCTCCTCCCGCCGACCCGCCCCCGGAGCCCGGGGTGCTGGCACTGCCGCCGGCCGGGTCTGAATAGATCAGCCGGTGATGGCTAGGCCGGCGGCCAAACCCAGGCCCGAGACGAGCTGGAGCCGGCCGGTGGCGGCCAGGGTCGGCACCAGGGCCGGGCCCGAGGCCCCGGCCAGCACCGGCCGGGCCGCGGCCACGGCGAAGGGAACCCCGGCCAGCGCGGCCCACGCCGCCCGGCCCTCGAACAGCAGCGAGATCGACGCCGCGGCCCCGTAGCCGACCGCCAGCAGGGCGACGTACAGCCACCGAGAGGCCCGGTCGCCGATGCGGACGGCCAGGGTGCGCTTGCCGATGGCCGCGTCGCCGGGTATGTCCCGCAGGTTGTTGGCCACCAGCAGGGCCGTCGCCCACAGGCCGACCGGAACGGCCGCGGCCACCGCCAAGGGCTCCACCCGCTCCACCAGCACGTAGGTGGTCCCGGCCGTGGCCACCAGCCCGAAGAACGCGAACACGAACAGCTCGCCCAACCCGAGATACCCGTACGGGGCCGGGCCGCCGGTGTAGCCCCAGCCAGCCAGCAGGCACAGGACCCCCACCGCCAGCAGTTCCCAGCCGGCCGCGGCGGCCAGCGCCAACCCGGCCGCGGCCGCGGCCGCGAAAGACAGGGCCGCAGCCCGCTTCACCAGCCGGGGCGCCGCCAACCCCGACCCCACCAGCCGGGCGGGCCCGGTGCGGTCGGCACCGTCGGCACCCCGCACCCCGTCGGAGTAATCGTTAGCGAAGTTCACCCCCACCTGCAGGCCCAGCGCCACCACCAGGGCCAGCCCGGCCCGCCACCACGGCACCCCCGGTCCGGCCCCCACCGCGGCGGCGGCCCCCACCGCCACCGGCGCCACCGCCACGGCCAGGGTTCTGACCCGGGCCCCGGCCACCCAGATCCGCCACCCCGAAGTCACAGCCGAATCACCGGCACCGGGCTAAACCGCGTACTTGTAGCCGAGGCCGCGGATGGTGACGATCGGTTCGGGCTTGGACCGGTCGGGGTCAATGCGGGATCTCAGCCGCTTGATGTGGACGTCGAGGGTTTTGGTGCTGCCGATGTAGTCGAAGCCCCAGACCCGGTCTATGAGAGTCTCTCGGGTCACCACCCGGCCCGCGTTCTCCATCAGCAGCGCCAGCACCTCGAACTCCTTCAGCGGGAGATTGATCTTCCGGCCGGCCACCGTCACCTCGTAGCGGTCCCGGTCGAGGGTCACGTCGCCGACGGTCAGGGCATCGCCGGCCCCGGCACCGGCGGCGCCGCCGGGACGGGCCGCGGCCCGGCGCAGCACCGTGCGCATCCGGGCCACCAGCTCCCTCACCCGATACGGCTTGGCCACGTAGTCGTCGGCGCCTATCTCCAGGCCCACCACCGTGTCGATCTCGGAGTTGCGGGCCGAAACCATTATCACCGGCGTGGCGTCGGCGGCCCGGATGCGCCGGCACACGTCGATCCCGGAGATGCGGGGCAGCATCACGTCCAGCAGCACCAGATCGGGCGACCGCGACTCGAACAGCGCCAGAGCCTCCTCACCGTCGGCGGCCACGTCCACCGCGAACCCCTCGGCCCCCAGCGCCACCCGGAGGCCGTCCCGATAGGCGGGCTCGTCGTCGACCACCAACACCCGCACGCCCGCACCCACCGCCCCATTGTGCCCCGAAACGCCGACCCTGGCCGAACCCAGGCCCCCGGCCAGCCCCGGACAACCCACCCTGCGGGCCCAGGCCCCGGCAGAAACAGAACTCGGCCCCGAAACACCGGGCCGGCGGGCCGAGCCTAGGATCGGCCCGTGAACCGGCTCGACGGCGAGGCCAGCCCCTACCTGCGCCAGCACCGCCACAACCCGGTCGACTGGTACCCGTGGGGCCCCGAGGCCTTCGCCGCCGCCGCCGAGCGGGACCGGCCCGTGCTGCTGTCGGTCGGCTACTCGAGCTGCCACTGGTGCCATGTGATGGCCCACGAGTCCTTCGAGGACCCCGACACGGCCGCAGTGATGAACGAGCTGTTCGTCAACGTGAAGGTGGACCGGGAGGAGCGGCCCGACGTGGACGCCGTCTACATGGACTCGGTCCAGGCCCTCACCGGCCGGGGGGGCTGGCCCATGACCGTGTTCCTGACCCCCGACGGCCAGCCGTTCTACGGCGGCACCTACTACCCGGACCGGCCCCGGGGCGGAATGGCCTCGTTCCGCCAGGTCATGGCCGCGGTCGACGACGCCTGGCGGAACCGGCGGAGCGACGTGGCCGCCCAGGCCAGCCAGCTCACCGAGCTGATCGAGCGGACCGGGCGGGCGGCGCCGGCCGCCGACGGGCCGCCCGGACCGGAGGGCCTAGACCGGGCTGCGGCTCAGATCAAGGCGGCGTTCGACCCGGTGTGGGGCGGTTTCGGCGCCGCGCCCAAGTTCCCGGCCGCCATGACCCTGGCCTCGGCCCTGCGCCTGCACCGCCGCACCGGCGACCCCGAGCTGCTCGGGGTGGTCACCACCAGCCTCGACGCCATGGCCTCGGGCGGGATCTACGACCATCTCGGGGGCGGCTTCGCCCGGTACTCGGTGGACCAGCGCTGGCTGGTGCCCCACTTCGAGAAGATGCTCTATGACAACGCCCTGCTGGCTCGGGCGTACCTGCACGCCTGGATGGTGACCGGCAACCCCGCCTACCGGCAGGTGCTCGACGAGACCGTCGGCTACGTGCTGCGGGACCTGCGCCACCCCGACGGCGGGTTCTATTCGGCCGAGGACGCCGACTCCGAGGGGGTGGAGGGCAAGTTCTACGTGTGGTCGGCGGCCGAGGTGGCCGCCGTGGCCGGCGAGGGCGCCGAAGAGGCGGCCGAGTGGTGGGGGGTCACCTCCGCCGGCAACTTCGAGGGGGCCAACATCCTGCACCGCCCGGTGCGGGGCGACCTGGCCCGCAGCCCGGCGGTGGAGTCGGCCCGCCGGGCTCTGTTCGAGCACCGGGAGGGCCGAGTCCGCCCCGGCCTCGACGACAAGGTGCTCACCGAGTGGAACGCGCTGATGCTTCAGGCGCTGTGCGAGGCGGCCGCGGCCACCGGGAACCGCGAATGGGCCGACGCGGCCGTCGCCAACGGCGAGTTCCTGGCCGCCGCCCTGCGCCGGGGCGACGGCCGCTGGCTGCGGTCGTGGCAGGCCGGCGGCGATGGCCGGGCGGCCGGGGCCCGCCACCTGGCCTGCGCCCAGGACTACGGAGCCCTGGCCGGCGCCTTCGTCGACTTGGCCGAGCTGACCGGCCGGGCCCGCTGGATCGAGGAGGCCCGGGCCGCCGCCGACGGGCTGATCGAGCTGTTCTGGGACCCCGAGTCGGGAGGCGTGTACACCACCGGCGCCGACGCCGAGGAGCTGGTGACTAGGCCCAAGGACCTGATGGACAACGCCACCCCGTCGGCCCAGTCCAGCGCGGCGGCCGCCCTGCTGCGGCTGGGCGCCCTCACCGGAGAGGCCGGCTACACCGAGCGAGCCGAGGCCATCTTGGGTCTGCTGGGCGCGGCGGCCTGCCAGCACCCCACCGCCTTCGGCCGCATGCTTCAGGCGGTGGACATGTACGCCGGGGGCCTCGACGAGATCGTCGTGGTCGGCGACCGGCCCGACCTGGTGGCCGAAGCCCGGGCCCGCTACCGGCCCAACTCGGTGCTGGCCTGGGGCGAGCCCTACCCGTCGCCGCTGTGGGCCGGGCGGCGGCCCGGCTTCGCCTACGTGTGCCGCCACTACGCCTGCGAGGCCCCGGCGTCAACCCCAGCCGAGCTAGCCGAGCGACTTGACTGAGTGCCCCGTGGGGGCGGCGGCTCGATTCGAGCCCTCTCAGGCCGCGGCTTTCTCCAGGATGTGGACGCCGCAGGCCGAGCCGAGGCCGATCACGTGGGCCAGGCCAACCTTGGCCCCCGGCACCTGGCGGTCGCCGGCCTCGCCCCGCAGGTGGGCGACCACCTCATAGAGGTTGGCCACGCCGGTGGCCCCGATCGGGTGGCCCTTGGAGATCAGGCCCCCCGACACGTTCACCGGGGTGGCGCCGTCCCGGAACGGCGCGCCCGAGTCGATGAAGTCGCCGGCGGCGCCCGGCTCGCACAGGCCCAGGTTGTCGTAGTGGATCAGCTCGGCGGTGGCGAAGCAGTCGTGGAGCTCCACCAAGTCCAAGTCTTCAGGGCCGACCCCGGCCGCCTCGTAGGCCTGGGCCGCCGCGTTGCGGGTGAGGGTGTTCACGTCGGGCTGGACTTGGCCCCACTCGACGTAGGGGTCAGACGTCAGCACCGAGGCCGAGAGCTTCACCGCCCGTCGGCGCTGCTCCGGCGCCATCCGCCTAAGCCTCTCCCCCGACACCAGCACCGCCGCGGCCGCGCCGTCGCCGGTGGGGCAGCACATGAGCAGCGTGTTCGGGTAGCTCATCATCGGCGACTCCATGACCTCGGCCATGGAGAACTTCTTGCGGTACTGGGCCAGCGGGTTGAGGGTGGAGTGGAGATGGTTCTTGTAGGCCACCCGGGCGAACTGCTCGAATGAGACCCCGCCGTGCTCGCCGGCGTAGGCCATGCCCGCCTGGGCGAACACCCCCGGCATGGTGGCGGTCCCCAGGTAGCCGTCGATGCCGGTGACCGCCCCGTAGCGGCCGGAGGGCTCGAAGACCCGCTTCTCCTTCTTCTTGGCCGCCCCGCCCAGCAGCCCCATCTTGCCCATCTGCTCGGCGCCCACCGCCAAGCCGATCCCGGCCTCGCCGGCCTTGATGGCCATGACCGCGGCCCGCACCGCGGTGGCGCCGGTGGCGCAGGCGTTGGTCACGTTGTAGACGGGGATACCGGTCTGGCCGACCTGTTTCTGGATCCGCTGGCCCAGTCCCGGCGGCTGCATGAGCGACCCGGCGGCCAGCACGTCCACGTCGCCGATGGCCACGCCGCCGTCGGCCAGCGCCCCCAGGACGCTCTCGGCGGCCAGATCGACGGCGTCGAACTCGGGGTAGCGGGCGAAGCGGGTCATGTGGGCCCCGAGGACCCACACGCTGTCGGGGGCGATTCTGGTTCCGGCCATGGTCTCAGTGTCCTTGTGGGTTTTTCGTTCCGGCCCTCTGGCTTCGGATCGGCTCGTAGCCGAAGGCGACGGCGGTGGTCCCGTTGTCGTCGGTCCCCATCGCATAGGTGGTGAGCCGCACCTTCATGCCCAGCCGCACGGTCTCGGGGTCGGGGTCGCAGTTCACCAGGTTGGACCGCACCGACGTGCCGTCGGCGGTCTCGACGATGGCCGACACGAACGGGACGGGTATGCCGGGCGCGGCCCGGTGCACGATGGTGAAGGACTTGACCACGCCCTGGTTGCGGACCCGGGCGTAGGCCATGTCGGTTCCCCCGCAGTTGGCGCAGGCGTTGCGGCGGTCGAAGTACCGGGCCCCGCAGTTCGTGCACTGGCGGGCCCGCAGGTGGGGCCGGGACCCGAGCCGCAGGTAATCGACGATGGGGACCGACGCGGGGTCACCAGCCGACGAAGACATGGCCAGTGAGGCTACCAACCCCGCCCCCGTGACAGGACCCGCCGGCCGGGGAGAACGAGTGCCCTGCGGCGAAGGGACTACCAGGCCCCCCGGTGCACGATCTCGGGCAACCCCCGGCGGCGGCGGCGCAGCGAGCCGGACGGCCGGTCGGGGGCGGGGTGGCCCAGCGCCACCGCGCCGGCGGCCCTGCGCCCCTCGGGCACGCTGAAGCGGGCCCGCACCGCGGGCTCGTGCTCGAAGAGGCCGAAGAACGACGCCCCCAGGCCCCGGTCGGCACAGGCGCACAAGATGGTCATCACCGCCGCGCCGGCGTCGACGAACCAGTAGGGCACGGGCCAAGCCTCCGGCCCCGCCCCCAGTCCGGCCCGGGACTTGTCGGGCTCGCGGTAGCGGGCCACGTAGGCGCTCGGGTCCGCCCACACCACCACCACCGCCGGCGCGGCCAGCAGCCCCGGCCAGGCGAACCCGGACCGCCGCGGCTCCGGCAGGGTCACCTCCCAGTAGGCGGCGGCGTCCGGTCCCTCCAGGACCAGGAAGTCGAGGCCGTCGGCGTTGCCCGCCGACGGGGCCCGCCGGGCCAGCCCGAGGATCCGGTCCACCGTCTCGGGATCGACCGGCTCGTCGGTGAAGGCCCTGACCATACGCCGGGCCGCCACCGCCCGCTCGAACTCCACCGGCCGTCCGGACGGGCTGCCGCAGCCCCGTCGAGGGCCCCGGCCGCAGCCCTCGACCTTCGGTCTTCGAACCCTCGACTCTCTACAGGAGCTTCTCGAGGTCCTCGGCCAGGGCCCAGCCGCACACGACGAGGGTGTCGCCGTCGGCTGTGTCCAAGCCCTCCAGAAGGGCGGCGGTCTCCGGCGGCGTCCTCGCCGGCTTTCCGCTGATGTGGTCGAGCACCACCGGCGGGGCCCCCCGGCCCCGGGCGGTGAAGGCGCGGTCCTCGTAGTTGAGCTGGCTCACGCCGAACCGCTTGGCCAGCCGGCGGCCCCAGGCCCGCTCCTCCCCCGACGCCTT
Source organism: uncultured Acidimicrobiales bacterium (assembly GCA_958296055.1). Taxonomy (GTDB): domain Bacteria; phylum Actinomycetota; class Acidimicrobiia; order Acidimicrobiales; family Aldehydirespiratoraceae; genus CATQHS01. The sequence continues at coordinate 3,227,922 of CATQHS010000001.1, read as the reverse complement.
GTGGTCGTGCCGGGGGATGATGTCACTCAGGCTCTTGAACGCCTCGATCGCCCCGGGGTCGTTGATCCGAGTCCCGACTAGCACATCCTCGTCGGGGAAGGCCAGAACGGCCCGGCGCATCTGGTCGGTCATGATCGCCCTCAGCACCGTGTCGCGCTTGGTGGTGCGGCAGATGTGGGCGGCGCCGATGAGGACGCTGGGGGTGCCGCCGATCCGCTCCAGCGTGCAGAACGAGAAGCCCCTGAGCCGGCCGTTCTCCCGGGACTCGGTGAGCAGCACCCAGGCCTCGGCCTGCTTGGACAGCAGCCCCACCTCGTAGCGGTTGGGAGAATTGGCGCACAGGTCGGCCATCTCGGCCAGATCAGCGTCTCCCAGCGAGGTGCAGTCCTTGGTCTCGACCTCGATTGCCATGCGTTCGCACCTCTGGATTTCGCCGAGGGCGCCAGCGCGGCCGCAGCCAGCGCCCGAATGTCGGATCGCCTCCAGTTTCCAGCCTGAGCCGCCGATTCGCAACCTGGAGGGCCCGAGCACTGATCGGAGAGCCTCAGGCACCGATAGCGGCGGCGCCCGGCCGAAGAGTCAGGTGACTATGGCCTCGGCGCCGAGCAGCACCCTCAGCTCGGCCAGCGCCCCGTTGGTGGTCCGGTCCACCCCGTAGCCGGGCGGCAGCCGCAGCACCCGCTGCCGATCGATCTGGATCTCCACCGGGGCCGGACCCGGATGGGCCTCGATGATGCGCTTGACCTCGGCGATCCCCTCGCCGTGCTGGTGCTCGGGCGGGAGCCTCACCCTCAGGGTCGGGTCGGCGAGTGCACCGGCACCAGCGCCGGCCTCGATGACCTCGATCTCGAAGGCGAAAAGCTTCGTGGACTCGTCGCGGCTCTCCACCCGGCCCCGCACCAGCACCACCGCGTCGTCGGCCAGATCCGCCCCGTGGTCGGCCATGGCCTTGGGGAACACCATCACCTCCACCGACCCGCCCATGTCCTCAAGGCCGAAGGTGGCCATGGGGTCGCCCTTGCGGGTCCGCTTGCGCTGCAGGCCGGCGATGACCCCGACCACGGTGCAGGTCCGGCCGTCTTCCACCTCGGCCAGGTCGGCCAGGGGGCAGTCGATCCGAGCGGTAAGGGCCGCGTCCAGGCCCAGCAGCGGATGATCGGAGACGTACAGGCCCAGCATCTCCTTTTCGGCCGCCAGCTTGGGCATCCGATCCGTCTCCACGTCGGGGATCTCGGGGCGCTCCTCAAAGGCGCCCTCGCCGTCGATCTCCCCGAACAGCGACATGACCCCCATGTCGCGCTCGCGGCGGCGGCGCAGGGTGAGTTCCATGATCTGCTCGAACACCCGCAGCAGGCCCTCGCGGGGGTGGCCCAGCCCGTCGAAGGCCCCGGCCTTGATGAGCGACTCGATCGGCCGCTTGTTGATCATCTCCAAGTCGATCCGCTCGCAGAAGTCGTTGAAGGACTCGTAGTCGCCGTCGGCCTCCCGCTCGGCGATGACCCGCCCGGCGAACCCCTCGCCGACGTTGCGGACCGCCGACAGGCCGAACACGATCCGGCCCGCCCCCGACCCCTCGCCTCCCTCGCCGCTCAAGTCGGGAAGGGGGGTGAAGTCGGAACTGGAGCGGTTGACGTCGGGTACCGTCACCTCGATCCCCTGGAGCCGGCACTCGCTCAGGTACACGGCCGCGTTCTCGAGCTTCCCCTTGACGCTGGTGAGCAGAGCGGCCATGTACTCCACCGGGTAGTTGGCCTTCAGGTAGGCGATCTGGTAGGCGATGAAGCCGTAGCCGTAGCTGTGGCTCTTGTTGAAGGCGTAGTCGGCGAACTGCTCGATGATCCCGAACATCTCGGTGCCCAGCCCTCGCCCGTAGCCCTGGGCCTCGACCCCGGCCACGAACTTCTCCCGCTCCTCGGCCATGGCCGAGCGGATCTTCTTGCCCATGGCCTTGCGCAGCGAGTCGGCTTCGGCCAGCGAGTAGCCCGCGAACCGCTGGGCCATGCGCATGACGTCCTCTTGGTAGATCATCAGCCCGTAGGTGTCGGCCAGGATCTCGGCGGCGTCGGGATGGATGTGCTCGACCCGCTTGCGCTCGTTCTTGCGGTCGGCGTAGTCGTTGTGCATGTTGTGGGCCATCGGCCCGGGCCGGTACAGCGCCACCAGGGCGGCCACGTCGTCGAAGCTGGTCGGGGCCAGCGAGCGGATCAGGGCCCGCATCGGCCCGGACTCGAGCTGGAACACCCCGACGGTCTCCCCCCGGCGCAGCAGCTCGAAAGTGGGGCCGTCGGTGAGGTCGACGGCGTCGATGTCCACCTCGATCCCCCGGGTCCGGCGGATCAGCTCGATGCAGTCGGTGATGACGTCGAGGTTGCGCAGACCCAGGAAGTCCATCTTCAGCAGGCCCAGGTCCTCGACCCCGTGCATCTCGTACTGGGTGACGATGGGCGCCTCTTCGATGGGCTTGCCCGATTCGGGCTTGCGCTGGATGGGCAGGTAGTCGGTGAGGGGGTCCTTGGTGATGACCACGGCGGCGGCGTGGATGCCGTCCTGGCGCCTCAGCCCCTCCAGCCCCCGGGCCACCTCCACCACCCGGGCCGCGTCCGGGTCGGTGGCCACCATCTCCCGCAGGTCCGCGGCCGAGTTGTAGCCGTCGGTGTGCTGTTCGTCGGGCTCGAAGCAGTACTTCAGCGGGGTGTCTCGGCCCATGATCAACGGCGGCATGGCCTTGGCGATCCGGTCGCCCACCGAGTACTCATAGCCCAGCACCCGGGCGGCGTCGCGCACCGCGGCCCGGGCCTTGATCTGGCTGAAGGTCACGATCTGGGCCACCCGGTCCCGGCCGTAGCGCTCGGCCGCGTAGCGGATCATCTCGTCGCGGTAGCGGGAGTCGAAGTCCATGTCGATGTCGGGCATCGACACCCGGTCCGGGTTCAGGAACCGCTCGAACAGCAGGTCGTAGCGGATGGGGTCCAAGTCGGTGATCTGCAGGGCGTAGGCCACCGCGCACCCGGCCGCCGACCCCCGCCCCGGCCCCACCCGGATGCCGCATTGGCGGGCGTGGCGGATCAGGTCCCAGGTGATGAGGAAGTAGGAGGCGAACCCCATGTTGTTGATGACATCCAGCTCGTAGGCCAGCCGCTCGGTGACCCGGTCCGGCGGCGGGTCGCCCCAGCGCTGCTTGGCCCCCTCCATGGTGAGGTGCTGCAGGTAGGCCCGATGGCCGTCGAACCCCTCCGGCACCGGGAAGTCGGGCAACTGGGGTTCGCCGAACTCGATGGTCACGTCGGCCCGCTCGGCCACCAGCAGCGTGTTGTTGCAGGCCGAAGCCACCTCGGGGTCGGAGAACAGGCGGCGCATCTCCGCCGCCGACTTCAGGTAGTGCTGGTCGCCGTGGAACTTGAAGCGGCCTTCGTCGGACAGCAGCGAGCCGGTCTGCACGCACAGCAGGACGTCGTGGGCCTCGGCGTCGTGGCGGTGGGTGTAGTGGCTGTCGTTGGTGGCCAGCAGGGGCGCGTCGAGGGTGCGGGCGATCCGCAGCAGCGCCGGGTTGACCCGGTGCTGTTCGGGGATCTCGTGGTCTTGGAGTTCGACGAAGAAGTTGTCGGGGCCGAAGATCTCCCGCAGCCGCCCGGCCTTGTCGAGGGCCCCGGCCTCGTCGCCCTTCAGCAGCGACTGGGGCACCTGCGCGCCCAGGCACCCGGTGGTGACGATCAGGCCCTGGCTGTGATCGGCCAGCATGTCCCAGTCGCAGCGGGGCTTGTAGTAGTAGCCCTCCAGGAAGGACCGGCTGGCGATCTGTATGAGGTTCTTGTAGCCGACATTGTTCTCAGCCAGCAGGGTGAGGTGGTAGTAGAGCTTCTTGCCGCCCTCGGTGTCGCCGCCGGAGTCGTCGAGGCGACCCCGCCGATTGGGGCGCTCGTGGCGGGATTCGTAGGCCATGTAGGCCTCGGTGCCGATGATGGGTTTGATGCCGGCGTCGCGGCATCCCCGGTAGAAGTCGAGGACGCCGTACATGTTGCCGTGGTCGGTGATGCCCAGGGCGGGCTGGCCGTCGCGGGCCGCGGCCTCGATCACCTCGTCGAGCCTCGAGGCGCCGTCGAGCATCGAGTACTCGGTGTGGACGTGGAGGTGGACGAATGGGTCAGTCACCGGAACTCCTGTTCTGGGGCCCGGGCCCTGGTGTGGACGGCGTTGTGGACGCTCTGTGGACAAATAACAGGCTTGTCATTCGCCGGCCAGAACATAGCCGGGCGGCCGGACACCGTCCATTCCGCCCGGAGAAGGCGGCGGTTTCAGACCGGTCAACGCGCCCGGGGGGCCAGCCGCGGCCCGGAGAGGGGCGGCGGTTCAGAGGTAGGTGCCGGGACGGTCCTCGCCGGCGCCGCCGGGTCCCCCGGCCGCGGGCCGGCCCGGCCCCGAGGGGCTCGGCAGTTGGCCCCGCATTGACGCGAGCTGCTGCTTGGCCGCCATCTGCTGGGCGAACAGCATGGCTTGCATGCCCTGGATAAGCCCCTCCAGCCAGCCCACGAGCTGGGCTTTCACGATCTGCAGCTCGGACGCGGAGGGGGTGTCGCCGGGGCCGAAGGGCGGGGCCAAGCGGTCGAGCTCGTCCCGGAGGTCCGGCGAGAGCGCCGACCCGACCTCGGCCAGCGACGTCTCGTAGATCTCTCTGAGCCGGTGCCGGCTGGCCTCGTCTAGATCGGCCCCCCGCACCTCGGCCAAAAGCTGTTTCATCATCGTCCCGATGCGCATCGCGGTTCTACCCCGCTGGCGCGGGTCGCGGCGGTCAGTCGGCCACATGGGTCAGGACCGGCACCAGCATCTCGGCCGCGGTCACCGAGCCGTGCCGTCCCTTGAGCGTCTCGGGGGTGCTGTCGTCGGGGTGGGTGAAGGCCAGGCCGCCTCGGGCTACCAGAGCTACATGGCCGAGCCGGGACCGGGCCTGATCGGTCACCGCCGGCCCCAGCCACCCCTCCTCCACCACCGCATCGGCGGCCATCACCCAGGCCTGGCCCCCGTGGGCGGCCCGGGCCGCTTCGAGCAGGGGGCGGACCCGGCCGGGGCGGGCGTGAAGCCAGCGGAACCGGGCCTCCCCGGACTCGGCCGCGGCCAGGGCCTTGACCTCGGCGTCGATCTCCACCGTGCCGCCGGTGCAGTCGACCAGACCGTGATCGGAGGTCACCACCAGAGCCGAGCCGGCCGGCAGCTCGGAGAGGAGGTCGGCCACGACGCGGTCGCAGGCTCGCAGCTCGGCCCGGTAGCGGTCGTCGAACCCGTACTCGTGGGCGACGCGGTCGGGGCCGTCGTAGTAGGCGTACACGAACGACTCCCCGCCGGCCAAGAGCCTGGCCACCTCCACCGCCAGACCCGACAGCACCAGGTAGCCCGACAGCCGGGCCCCTCCCAGATGGGCGCGGGTGAAGCCCGAGTCGATGAACCCCGACATGATCACCGCCGGCGCCCGGTGGCCCATGAAGGGAGGCATCACCTGGACCCCCTCGGGCGCGATCAGATCGCGGGCGTCTCCTTCGGGGGTGGTCCAGCGGAGGATGTTGAGCTTGCCCGCGGGGAAGGCCACCCGATACCCGACGATGCCGTGGCGGCCGGGGGCGGTCCCGGTGACGATCGAGGTCAGAGCGGCCGAGGTGGTGCTCGGGGCCACGGTGGTGACCGAGCCGCCGGCCATCCCGGCCAGGGTGGGAGCGATGTCGGAGTGGGCGGCGAGCTGCTCCCAGCCCAGCCCGTCGATGACCAGCATCACCACGGCCCGGGCGTCTATCACCTCGGGGGGCAGGAAACGGGGCGGCACCGGGCCCGGTTCCAGGACGGCCGGGACGATATCGGCCACGCAGCCCCCGCCGTAGGCGGGGAGCACGGGCCGGCTCTCATCCGGCCCGGCCGCTCCCCCCCCCGGCGCCGACCTCGCTGGTGCCACCCGACATGGCCCCCATCTTGCCCCATCGGTCGGCAGCCGCCCGGTCGCCGCCCCTAGGATGCCGCCATGAGGGTGTCGACCCGGGGCGACTACGCCTCGCGGGCTCTTCTGTGCCTGGCCTTGCACCGCGAGGAGGCCCCCACCTCGGTCCGGGAGATCGCCGAGCGGACCGCGCTCCCCCAGCCCTACCTGGAGCAGATCCTGCTGGCCCTGAAGGGGGCGGGCCTGGTGCGGTCCAAGCGGGGGGTGGGGGGCGGCTACGTGCTGGACCGCGATCCCGCCGACATCAGGCTTTCGGAGATAGTGAGGGCGGTGGACGGACCCATCACCGCGGGAGACTTCGGCGAGCCCCACACCGACGGGGCTTGCGACCACGAGGGCCAGTGCGTCCTGCTGTCCATCTGGTCGGCGGCCGGGTCGCACATGCGCCACTTCCTCGACTCCTACAGCCTGGCTGACATCGCCTCCATGGCCAGGGGCGAGTCGGCCTGGCCCCCCTGACGCCGGCCTCTTGCTCAGCCCCTGCTAGCGGCAGAGGCTCAGGATTGAGGCCAGGTCGGGGGGGAGAGGGGCTTCGGCCTGCACCGGCCGGCCCGACGCCGGATGGCGGAACCGGAGCCGGCCGGCGTGCAGGAAGGGCCGGCCGGGGTCCAGCCCGGGCCGGCCGCCGTCGTAGGCCCGGTCGCCGACCACCGGGTGCCCGATGGCCCGGAGGTGGACCCGGATCTGGTGGGTGCGGCCGGTCTCCAGCCGGCAGGTCAGCAGGGCCGTCGGCCGGGGGTGGGAGAACCGGCGCTCCACTTGGTAGCGGGTGACGGCCCGGCGACCGTCGCCGGTCACCGTCATGCGGTCGCGGCGGCGGAGCGAGCGGCCGATGGGGGCGTCGATGACTCCGGTCTCGGCGCCGGGGTGGCCCCACACCAAGGCGGCGTAGACCCGCTCCGGTTCGTGAGCCTTCAGTTGGGCCACCAGCGACTCATAGGCCCGGGGGGTGCGGGCCACGACCAAGAGCCCGGAGGTGTCCCGGTCGAGGCGGTGCACGATCCCCGGCCGGGAGGGTTCGCCCACGCCGGCCATCTCGGGATAGCGGGCCAGAAGGCCGGCGACCAGGGTCGGTCCCGAACCGGGATGGACCACCAGACCGGCCGGTTTGTTCACCACCACCACCTCGTCGTCCTCCAAGACCACGTCGACGGCCACGGACCGGTCGGGGCCCGGGCGGGGATCGTCGGGCTCGGGGACGCGCAGGGCCACTGACTGCCCCTCGGCCACCCGCCGCGACCCGGACTCGGCGACCGACCCGTCAAGGCGCACCGCGCCTTGAGCCACCAGCCGGGCCGCCCGGGCCCGGCTGACACCGGCCAAGAGGGCCACCACCCGGTCGAGGCGCTGGCCGGCCAGAGACGGGGGCAGGATCTCCTCTACCGCGCTCACCGGCTCGATTTCCGCATGGCGAAGAGGACGAGCGCCGCGCCCCCGATCACGATCCCCATGTCGGCCACGTTCCAAACCGGCCACCACTGCACGTCTATGAAATCGACGACCGCCCCGCCCAGGAAGCCGTCCCCGTCGCGGGTCAGCCGATCCACGAGGTTCCCCAGGGCTCCGCCGGCCATAGAGCCCAAAGTGATGGAAGTGCGCCGCTCGGGCGCCAGCGTTCCCCGCCGCAACAGCACGGCGGCGACGACCACGGCCACCACCGAGATCACCGGGCCCAGCCCGTCGAACTGGCTGAAGGCGGCGCCGGTGTTGAAGACGAGGCGCAGGCGCAGGGTCCAGACGACGTCGATGACCCTGCCCCCGTCGAGGGCGTGCAGGGCCCACCATTTGGTGAGCTGGTCCGCGACCAGCACCGCCCCGGCCGCGAAGTAGGGCCAGCCGCGGGCCACCCTCTCGGTCGGGGCCGGACGGGTCATGGCCGAAGACGGCAGGGCGGAACAGTCAGAGGCGCCTGAGGCCGCCGGCCTTAACCTCCACGCGCTCGGCGGCCCACGGAATGGCTCGGAGGCGGGTCTGCTGGATGCGCTCGCCGGAGATGACGCAGAACCCGTAGACCCCGGCATCTATGCGAGCCAGGGCTGCGTCTATCTGCTCGACGGTGTGACGGGCCTGACTGGACAGGGCCAAATCCTGATCGCGCTCCACTGCGACCGTGTCGCCCTCGCCGCCCTCCTCGTCGAATTGCACGTCTCCGGGCTCGCGGGCTTCGAGCAGCAAGTTGGCCTCGGCCTGATACTCCTCGGCCGAGTACACGTACTTGCTCCTCTCCTTGAGCAGCTTTCTCTTCATCTCGTTGACAAACTTCTCGCCGTGCCCCCGCCGGGACTTGCGGGCCGGGGCTTTCTTAGCCGGAGCCTTCTTGGCTGCAGAAGCCTTCTTAGCCGGAGCCGCCTTGGCCGGAGCCTTCACCGCCGGAGCCTTCACTGCCGCAGAAGCCTTCTTAGCCGGGGCTTTCTTGGCCGGGGTCTTGGCTGCAGAAGCCTTCTTAGCGGGGGCCTTCTTGGCCGAAGCCTTCACCGCCGGAGCCTTCACTGCCGCAGAAGCCTTCTTAGCCGGAGCCTTCTTAGCCGAAGCCTTCACCGCCGGAGCCTTCACTGCCGCAGAAGCCTTCTTAGCGGGGGCCTTCTTGGCCGAAGCCTTCACCGCCGGAGCCTTCACTGCCGCAGAAGCCTTCTTAGCCGGAGCCTTCTTAGCCGGGGTCTGTCGGTCTGAGGCCATGGTCACAGCTCCTGTTCGGGCCTTCGAATTAGACCCGAGTGAGAATCGGCCCTCATCGGAAGCGACAGTCTACGGCGGAGGCGCCCGGGCGATGCCGCTCAGTTCACCCCGATACGGCCCCGCCAGTCAGCGGCGGCCCCGGAACCAGCCTTTGGAATGGGAACCGGAGTCCGGTCCGAAGAAGGCGACCATGGCCTCCTCGGACCCGGGCAGGGGATCGTCCTCGGTGACGGCCTGCCGAAGCTGTTCGACCAGCAGGCCGTTGTCGGGCTCGCCGCTGAAGCGCGAAGGCGGCTCGCCGACCGTCGCCGGATCGGGGGTGGTGTCGTCGGCGTCGGCGACCATCGACATGGGCTGAGTAGCCGGGCCGGGCATGTCCGGGTCGAGAAGGGCGGACGAGGAAGAGGTCTGCCGACGATCTAGAACATTCAGGCCCGCGGCCACCATGCCGATGTCGGTGGCCGTGACCAGCCGGGTTGGTGGAGTGGGGGGAACCAGATCGCTGATTCCAGATGTGTCGTAGTCGGCGTCGGAAGGGCCCGGCTCGTCGCCCGTCGCGGGCTCCGCCCCGGACAGGACCCCGGCCGACACCGGCTCCGGCGACACCGGCTCGGGCGAACCTCCGGCCGACACCGACACCGGCTCGGGCGAACCTCCGGCCGACACCGACACCGGCGACACCGGCCTGGAAGGTGCCGGCCCGTTCGCCGGACCCGCATCGCGGCGCGGCGCGGCGCGAGCCTCGATGGCCGCGTCTGCGGGCGGGGCGGCCAGCGACGAGACGCTGGCCAAGCCCTCGACGACGGTCTGGAGCGCGGCCATCGAGCCCGTGAGGGCGGAGAGGTGCTCGGACCGGCAGCTCTGCAGGGTGTCGACCTCGGCCCGCAGCCCAATCCGGGTCGCCTCAAGGCCGTCAACCTCGGCCATGATCCGGTCGCGCTCGGCCTCGGCCACCTCTATGGCCCGGCGCCGGGCCTCCTCTAGCATCCGCTCCCGATCGGCCTCCGCCTCGGCTCGCAGGAGGGAGCACTGGTACTCGGTTTCCTGGATCCGGGATCGGGCGTCGCCGTCGGCTTGGGCGAGCTGGACCCTTGCCTTGTCGGCCGCCTCGACCAGGGTCTGCTCTGCTTGTCGGCGGGCCGCACCGACGATCGAACCCGCCTCTTGGCGGGCCTCGGCCACCGCGGTATCAGCCGTGCGCTGGGCCAAGGCCAGCACTTGATACGGGCTGTGCCCGACGCCGTTCTCGCCGTTGCCGTTCTCGCCGCTACCGCCGAGGATGGCTTCGGCGGCTTGGGCTCGCTGCTGGAGTTCCATGAGCCGGCCCTGGAGCTGGGCTGCCGCCTTGGCCACCGCGATCACGTAGGCGTCCACCTCGGCGGAGTCATAGCCGCGAAAGCGCTCACGGAACTTGATGTCTTGGAAAAGATCAATAAGAGTTTCCATGGAGGCAAATGATGACACACCCGACGACGCGATAGGTGGACCTTCGGTCAAAGGCGCCGATCAGATAGTCGAGAGTCCGACCGGTCGGCTCACTAGCAGATGAGCCTTTGCAGAAAGACGATGGCCACGATCACCACGATGGCCGAAAGGTCGAGGGCGAAACCTCCGAAACGCACGGGCGGGAGCGATCGCTGTACCGGCTTCATCACCGGGTCGGTGAGCAGATGCAAGAACCCTCCGACAGTGGCCATGGGCCCGCTGGGGTCGAGCGGAAACCAGCTCAACAGAACGCGACCGAAGATCACCACCATGTAGATCTGCAAGAGCAGGCAGATGAGGCTCAGTATCATCCGGCGCTCGGGGTCATCTGAAAATCGGGTTCATCCGCGGTCGGATCGTCGACCGTCAGTCGGCCGACGACCTGACCTTGTCGTCGGAACCTTCGACATTCTCCGGATTGAGCAGATAAACCTGCTTGGCCACGCGGTCCATCTTTCCTCCGAGGGCGTAGCAGAGACCGCTGGCGAAATCGACCAGCCGGCGGCGCAGGTCGCGCTCGACGTCTTGAAGGTTCATGATCACCGACTGCCCGGCTTTGAGCCGGTCTCCGACCGCTTGGGCGTCGTTGAACGCCGTCGGGGAGATGGCGTAGGGCTTGGGCGGGGCGGGGCCCAGGGTGCGAACCGCCTTGGCCGGCCCATCCCCCCCATCCGGGTTCGCCGGCTCGGGCGGCAGGGCCCGCACCGTCCTCGGGGGCTCGAAAGCCGGTTGGGGGGGGCGCATCTGTTGGCGGTGGACGGGAGACTGGGCCGCCACCGCGCCGCGGGGCTGGGGGGCGGCGAGGCCGGCGCCCGGATCGACGGCGGGCCCGGGCCCCGATGCCGGGTAGTCGTCGTAGGCCTCGTCGGGCCCGAGACCCAGGTAGATCATCGCCTTCTTGAACATGACGACCTCCTCTCAGCTCAATCTAGTGCGCGGACGGGGCGAGCGATCAGATGCTCCCTGGGGCCGGCGCTCGCCGAACAGGTCCCGTCCGATCCGAACCATGGTCGAGCCCTCCTCGATCGCCGCCTCCAGATCGTTGCTCATGCCCATGGAGCAGTGCCGGAGACCGAGATGGTCGACCATGCGCCTCAGGGCTCTGAACCCGGGCCGGGCCTCAGCCGGCGGGCCCACCGGTCCGATCCCCATGAGGCCGACCAGCCTCAAACCGGTGCTCTGGGCGGCTGCGGCCAGAGAGCCGACTCCTTCGGGGGCGCACCCGGCCTTGGTGCTCTCGCCGGACACGTTCACCTGGATCATCACCTCCGCCCCCGGCGCCCGGAGGGCGATCTCGTGCACCAGCTCGACCCGGTCGATGGTCTGCCAGACGTCGATGACGGCGGCCAGGCGCCTGACCTTGTTCCGCTGGAGGCGCCCGATGAGATGGACCCGGGGCCGGCGGTCGAGCCGGGCCGTCTCCAGCTTGGCCAGGCACTCCTGCGCATAGTTCTCGCCGATGTGGCCGATGCCGCAGGCCGCCGCGGCCTCAATGGCCCCCGGTCCCCAGCCCTTGGTCACAGCCACCAGCTCCACGCCGGCACCCCCGGCCCGGTGCATGCGCTCCTTGACCATCTCGTGGCGCTCGGCCACTAGATCAGCCGGAGGATCGGGTGCCATTGGCGGGCTCGAGCCTGACCGCGGCGACCTGGAGGCCGCGATCGCCCCGGACTCGGTGCGAGAAGAAGCGCTCGTCGAACGTGTCCAGCCCCAGATCCTCCACCTCGTCCACTCCGCAGGCTCGGAGCGCGGCCCGGACTGCGGCGGCCAAGTCGAGCGCCGGGGCGCCCTCGGAAGTGGCGGCCCTGGCTTCCTCGCCGGTGGCCGCGACCACCGCGTCCAAATCGGCTGGCCCGAACTCATAGCGCCCGGGCCGGATGACCGGGCCGATCACGGCTCGGAGGGGACCGCCTCCGGGCTGCTCGCAGGCCCGGACGGCACCGACGACAGCGCCGACGACCCCGGCCAGTATCCCCCTCCATCCGGCGTGAGCGATGCCGACGGCCCCCGGACCGGCGATCACCACCGGGGCGCAGTCGGCGGTCTGCACGGCCAGAACGGCCCCGGGCCGGGCCGTCACCGCTCCGTCCCCGACCAACCCGGCCCCGTGCCCCGGCCGGCTCACCGCCACCACTCGAGCCCCGTGGGCCTGGCGCATCCAGGTCCACCGGCCGCCCATGAAGTCCCGGCGGCGGGCCTCCAACTCGGCCGGGTCGCCGTCAACGCCGAAATCGCCGAAGGAGCGGTCCGAGAAACGGACCCTGGCCACCTGGCCCGGGCCAGCCGGCACCAGCCTCTCTATCACCTGGCCCCGACCGGCCAGCGGCGGCTGATCGATCACCCTCGGCTACCGGAGGAAGTCGGGAACGTCGAACTCGTCGTCTGCATCCTCCAGCAGGGCGGGATCGGGGTCGGCGGCCATGGCGAAGACGTCGGTGACGGACATGTCCTCGGCCGCGGTGATCGGGGCCTGCTGCCGGGTCGACGACTGGCGGAGGACGTCGCGGACCGATCCCTGATCTTCCCAGCGGTCAAACCCGGCCGCGATCACCGTGACCCGAACGCTGTCGCCCATCTCCTCGTCGATTACCGCCCCGAAGATGATGTTGGCGTCCTGGTGGGCCATGCCGTGGATGACCTCGGCCGCCTCGTTCACCTCGAGGAGCCCCAGATCGGGGCCGCCCGAGATGTTCAGGAGAATGCCCTTGGCGTTCTCGACCGACGTTTCCAGCAGCGGGCTGGAGATGGCGGAGCGGGCCGCGGCCACCGCTCGGCCCTCCCCGCTGCTGGTGCCGATGCCCATTAGGGCGCTGCCCGCTTCGGTCATCACCGTCTTGACGTCGGCGAAGTCGGTGTTTATGAAGCCGGGGGTGGTGATGAGGGTGGTGATGCCCTGAACGCCCTGGAGCAAGATTTCGTCGGCCATCTTGAAAGCGTTGAGCACCGAGGTCTTGTCGTCGGAGACCGACAGCAGCCGGTCGTTGGGAATGACGATCAGCGTGTCCACCTTCTCCTTGAGGCGTTGGATCCCCTGCTCGGCCTGAACGGAACGGCGCCGGCCCTCGAAACCGAACGGGCGGGTCACCACCCCTATGGTGAGGGCCCCGACCGAACGGGACACCTCGGCGATCACCGGGGCCGCGCCCGTCCCCGTGCCGCCCCCCTTGCCCGCGGTGATGAACACCAGATCCGCCCCGGTGAGCACCTCGCGAATCTCCTCGATGTGGTCTTCCGCGGCCTGGCGGCCGATCTCGGGGTCGCTCCCGGCCCCCAAGCCCTTGGTCAGGTTGCGGCCGATGTCGAGCTTCACGTCGGCGTCGCTCAACATCAGGGCCTGGGTGTCGGTGTTGGCGGCTATGAAGTCCACGCCTTTTAGTCCGGCGTCGATCATGCGGTTGACGGCGTTGGCCCCTCCTCCCCCTATGCCGACGACTTTGATGACTGCCAAGTAATTCTGCGGGTTTACCATGGCCGAAGCGACCTCCCATCGGGTCGATGTCTGCTGAGCCGGCGAAGGCCGGGCGGCTCCGTTCGGGTCGGTGTCTGGCGAATCGGGCGGTTCCACCGGTGACCGTACATCAGGCTGCGGGCTCAGGGGCGGACTGCAGCGGCGCCGGCGGCAGGCAGAGCGGGTCGCGGACCAGCGTGGTGAGGTCGGCCATGGTGGCGTCGATGGTGGTGACGCATTCGAGATCCACCCCGAACAGCACCGACCGGACGGCGGCTATCTTGTCGTCGAGACGGGACGGCTCCCCCAGCACGGCCGTCGCTCCCCCGGCCAGCTCCAGGCCCACCCGGCCTCGGGGCAGGGCGATGACGGACCGGGTCCAGGCCTCGAGGTCGGCGGGCAGGGCGGCCACCACGGCCAGACCGGGCCCGGCCTTCACGTGGACCGCGCCGGGCTCGCCCTCGAAGGGCACTGAGATCAGGGGAAGGTCCGGCGAGGGCGGGGCCGGGCCGATCACGTAGCCGCCGGCGTCGACCAGGACCGGACTCCCGTCGCCGGCGGGGGCCACCGCCACCGGGACCCGGGGCGTCACCCGGATGTCGACGGTGCCGGGCCAGTCCCGCTGGACCCGGGCCTCCTCCACCCAGGCCAGGCCGGCGACGGCCCGCTCCAAGTCGCCGGGGTCGATGTCGATCATCGGGGCGCCCTCGGCCACGCCGGCCGCCTGGCGGACGAGCCCGGCCCGGACCCCCCCGACTCCTGAGATCATCACCCGGTCCACGTCCAGCAGAGCCGAGCGGCTCAACCCCCACCCGCCGGCCAGCAACCCGGCCAGCGTCACGGCCGCAATCAGGACTCGCAACCGGCGCCGGCCCTCGGCCCGCTTGACCTCGGTGCGCCGGGCCCGCAGGCGCGGGTCGATGGCCGCAGTCACACCGACCGCCTCGGCAGGCGCGGATCGATGGCCGCAGTCATGAGGCCGCGCCGGGGTCGAAGCCGACCAGGCAAGTCTCGGGGACCAAGTCGACGCCGCAGCTCTCGGCCACCCGGCGCTGAACCTCGGCCATGAGCGCCACCACGTCGGCGGCCGACCCGCCCTCGTCGGACTGGATGAAGTTGGCGTGCTTGGGCGACACCCGGGCCGTGCCCATCCGCAGCCCCCTGGCCCCGGCCGCGTCAATGAGCCGGCCGGCGCTGTCGCCGTCGGGGTTGGTGAAGACCGACCCCGAGTTATGGCCCCCGGGCTGATTGGCCCGCCGCCAGGCCACGATCTCGGCCAGCGCGGCCCGACCGGCTTCGGCGTCGCCGGGGGCCAGCCGCAGCCGGGCCTCGGCCACCACTTGGTGGGGGGCGAGATTGCTGGTCCGGTAGCCGAGCCCGAGATCGGCGGCCGCCGCCGTGAAAGCGGAACCCAGGCGAAGATCGACGATCTCAGCCTCATCCAGCACCGCCGCCATGTCGGAGCCGTGGCCGCCTGCGTTCATGCGCACCGCCCCGCCCACCGATCCGGGCACCCCCACCGCCCACTCGAACCCGGTCAGCCCCTCGGCCACGGTCCGGCGAGCCAGCTTGGGCAGCGGAGCCCCTCCCCCGGCCCTCACCGCCGTCCCGGACACGCCGAAACCGGCCAAGTCGCCCTCGAGGGCCAGGGCCAGGCCGTTGAACCCGGCGTCGGCCACCAGCAGATTGGAGCCCCGGCCCAGCACCAGCACCGGCGCCTCCGAGCCCGCGGTGCAGGAGGCGATGAGGTCGAGCGCGGCCCGGTTGCGCACCGGGACGAAGAGAAGGGCCGGGCCGCCGACCCGGTAAGTGGTGCGGGGGCCCAGCGGGTGGCGGCGGCGCACCGCCGGGGCCAGCGGGGAGCGGGCCAGGCGCTCCTCCAAGGCGGCCACCGCGGCGGTCACGACCGGCGGCGCGCCGTTGGCCGGCGAGGGCGGCCCCGAACTCCGGGGAACGGCGGCGGTCACGGCGGCCCGCCCTGGTCGCGGCCTCCGAGCCGCTCCATGACCGCATCGGGCAGCGCGGTCAGGTCGCCGGCCCCGAGGGTCAGGCAGAGATCCCCGGGCCGCAGCCGCCGCTGAAGCCATTCGACCGCGTCGTCGAGGCGGGGCAGCCAGGTCACCGACGACTGCGGGCGGGCGTCGAGCACGGCATCGACGATTATCTTGGAGGAGACCCCGGGCCGGGGCGCCTCGCCCGCCGGGTATATCTCGGTGACCACGAGGTGATCGGCGCCCGCGAACGAGTGGGCGAAGTCGGGGCCCACGGCGGCGGTGCGGCTGTACCGGTGGGGCTGGAAGACGCACACGATCCGGTCCCACTCGCCCCCGTCGCGGGCCGCGTCCAGCGCGGCCTCCACTTCGCCGGGGAGGTGGGCGTAGTCGTCGACGAAGGCGACCCCTCCGGCGGCGCCGCGGAACTCGAAGCGGCGGGCCACCCCGCCGAAGCGGCCCAGCGCCTCCGCCGCGGCCTCGAACGGGGCCCCCACCGCCAACGCCGTCACCGCGGCCGCGGCCGCGTTGCGGGCGTTGTGCAGGCCCGGGGTGGGCAGTTCGATCCGGCCCAGCCACTCCCCGCGGCGGGAGAGGTCGAAAGCGACCGTGGGCATGGACCGCTCGACCGCGGTCATCCGATAGTCGGCACCGGCGCCGGTTCCGTAGGTGACGGCGGAGGCCGATCGGGCCAAGGAGGCCGCCACCGGGTCGTCGGCGCACACCACCCCGGCGCCGGCTGATCCGAGGAAGGCCCCGAAGGCGGCCTCCAACTCGGCGGGATCTCCGCCGTAGGTCTCGAGATGGTCGGGCTCGACGCTGGTGACGACGGCCACGTCCGGGTCCAGCGCCAGGAAGGTGCGATCGCTCTCGTCGGCTTCGATCACGAACCAGTCGCCGGTGTCCCAGACCCCGCCGGTGCCTATCTCGTTGAGGTCTCCCCCGATGATGAACGACGGGCGCAGCCCGGCCTCGACCAGCACCAGGGCCAGCATGGAGCTGGTGGTGGTCTTGCCGTGGGTGCCCGCCACCGCGACGGTGCGGCGGACCGAGGCGATGGCCGGGAGGATCTCGCTACGGGTCACCACCGGGACGCCGGCGGCCCGGGCGGCCCGCACCTCGGGATTGCCGGCCCCGATGGCCGAGGAGATGGCCAACACCTCGGCCTCCCCGAGATTGGCCGGATCGTGGCCGACGGCCACCGGCACCCCCTCGGCCCGGAGCCGCTCGGTCACCTGGCTGTCTTTGATGTCCGAGCCGGTCACGGCGTGGCCCATGGCCCGCAGCACCGAGGCGATGGCCCCCATGCCAGCTCCGCCCGCGCCGACGACGTGGACCCGGGCGGGCCGGGACAGATCCAACCCGGCCATCACCGCTCCTCGGCCGTCACCGGCATGGGCCGGCGGGCGCATTTCTCGATCAGGTCGACCACGGCCCCGGTCGCGTCCGGGCGGGCCGCGGCCCGAGCCGCCCGGCTCATGTCGTCGAGGCGGCCGGGGTCGGCGGCCAGGGAGTCGATCTCCGCCGCCAGCCGGGACCCGTCCAGGTCTTTGTCGGCGACGACAACGGCGGCACCCGCATCGGCCAGGGCTCGGGCGTTGGCCGTCTGATGGTCGCCCGGGGCGCCCGGCAGCGGCACCAGCACGGCCGGGACGCCCGCCGCGGCCAGCTCGGCCACGCTGGAGGCGCCGGATCGGCTCACCACCAAGTCGGCGGCGGCGTACACGGCGGCCATGTCGTCCTCGTATTCCACCAAGTCGTAGCCCAGCTCCCCCCGATCGATGGACTCGACCTGCTCGGCGACCCAGCCGTAGTCGCGCCGGCCGGCGATGTGGCGGACGTGGATGTCGGACCGGTGACGCCCCATGGCCGCCATCTCCGCCACGGCTTGGTTGATCCGCCGGGCCCCCAGCGAGCCGCCGAGCGCCACCACCAGGAACCGGCCCTGGCCGACGCCGAGGGCGGCTCGGGCCGCCGCCCGCTGCCGGCCGCGGTCCACGGCCAGAATCTCGGGCCTCACCGGGTTGCCGGTGCACACCGCTCCGGGCAGGTCGACGGTCGGGAAGCCGACCGCCACCCCCCGGGCCCAGCGGGCCAGCAGCCGGTTGGCCGCGCCGGCGACGGCGTTCTGCTCGGTGATGACCAAAGGCACCCTCCAGGCCGCGGCGGCCAGCCCGCAGGCGACGGAGGCGTAGCCCCCCAGGCCCACCACCACCGCCGGGCGGCGCCGGCGAACCAGGCGCAGGGCTCGGGCCAGGGCCCGGGCCAGCCCGGCGGCCGCGCCCAGGTTGGCCGGGGTGAGCCGGCGCTGGATTCCCCGCCCGGGCAGGGTGGTGAGACCGAACCCAGCCTCGCCCACCAGCCGGTCCTCGGCGCCCCGGGAGCTGCCCACGCAGTGAACCGCGTCGGCGGGCGCGCCCCGGCGCGTCATCTCCCGGGCGATGCTCAGCCCGGCCAGCACGTGCCCCGCGGTGCCGCCCCCCGCGATGATCGCCCAGGTTTCCGAGTCGGCCCGGGCCGCGGGGCGGGCGGGGCCGGTCATCGGGTCTGGCGGGCCACGTTGAGCAGCAGCCCCACCGCAGCCATGGTCACCACCAGCGACGACCCTCCGAAGGACAAGAACGGCAGGGTCATCCCCAGTACCGGCACCAGGGCCATGGTCGCCCCCATGTTGAGCACGGCCTGGGTCACGATCCACGCGGTTATGCCGATGGCCACCAGCATTCCGAAGCGATCGGGGGCTCTCAGGGCCACCACGAAGCCGGTCACCGCCACCACCACGAAGAGGGCCATGACCCCCATCGTGCCCACCATCCCCAGCTCCTCGGCGATGACGGCGAAGATGAAGTCGGTGTGGGCGTATGGCAAAAAGCCCCACTTGGACCGGCCCGAGCCCAGCCCCACCCCGCTGGGCCCCCCGGTGGCGATGGCGCGCAGGGACTGCAGCGGCTGGTAGCCGTTGCCCAGCGGGTCGGCCCAGGGGTCCAGGAACCCGAGCAGGCGCTGCCGCCGCCACTGCGAGGCCCCCACCATGATCCCGGCCATGCCCGACCCGATCAGGCCGGTGACCGCCAGGTGCCACATCGGGGCGCCGGCCAGAAGGAGCATGGCCATTGCGATGACGGCGATGATCATGATGGCGCCCAGATGGGGCTGGACCACCAGCAGCAAGATCATCGTCCCGGTGATGATGGCCACCGGGCACAGGGTCAGCCTCGCGCTGGCGATCGGCCGCGACGGCCGGGACAGCAGATCGGCCACGAACAGGACCAGGGCCAGCTTGGCCGCCTCCGACGGCTGGAACGTGAGCGGTCCGATCCCCAGCCAGCGCTGGGCCCCGTTGGCGCTCACCCCCAGCCCGGGCAGGGCCACCATGGCCAGCAGGATCAGCGAGACCACCAGCCCGGCCGGGGCCAAGCGCTGCCAGCGGCGGTAGTCGATCCTCAGCATGACCAGCATGGCGACCGTCCCGATCCCCGCCCACACCAGATGGCGCCGGAACAGCGACCAGGCCGAGTCGGTGTCGGAGACGCTGGCCGCGGCGGTGGCCGACAGCACCATCACCACCCCGAACAGGGTCAGAGTGGTCACGGCCAAGAACAAGACCAGGAACAGCCCGGTGCGCCGCCCCACCGGGCGCCGGGGGCCCCGGCCGTCAGGGGCGGCCCGAGCCGTCGGGTGCCTCTGCCGGACCGCCTCGACCGCCCGGGCCCGCTCCCGCGCCGCCGTCTTCGGGGTCCTCACCGGACCCGCCCCCTCACGGCCCGGGCCCGGCGGTCCCGAAGCGGCCGGCGAGCCGTCGGCGCCCTCACCGGGCCGTTCCCGCTCTGGCCCGGGCCCGGCGGCGCACCGCCCGGGCGAAGTCGTCGCCCCGCTCGGCGTAGCTCCCGTACCAGTCGAATGAGGCGCAGGCCGGGGACAGGACCACGGCGCCGCCGGGTCGGGCCAGGGCCGCGGCCCGGGCCACGGCGTCGTCCATGTCGGCCGCCGCCTCCGCCGGCGCCCGGTCTGAGAACATCTCCGCGATCTCGCCCGCCGTCTCGCCGATGGACACCACCGCCCGCACCCGGTGAGCCGCCTCCAGCAGCGGCGTCAGGTCCAGCCCCTTGTTGCGTCCGCCCGCGATGAGCACCGGGCCGTCCAGGGCCGCCACCGCGGCCAGGGCGGCGTGGGGGGTGGTGGCCGACGAGTCGTCGTAGAACACCACGCCGTCGATCTCGGCCACCGGATCGAGCCGGTGCCCGGTCGGCTCGAAATCGCTCAGCACCCGAGCCACCGCCTCCGGCGCCGCTCCGGCCGCGGTGGCCACCGCGGCGGCGGCCAAGGCGTTGGAGACATCGTGGGGCAGGGCCCGGCCCAGGTCGGCCGTCTCGATCAGCCGGCCCGAGGGACCGCAGAGCCAGCCGCCTCGGAGGCGCCAGTCCGCCGGGGCGGACGCCGAGAACGTCACCGCGGCCCGGTCGGGCCGCAGGCGCCCCATCACCGTCGGGTCGTCGACGCAGGCCACCGCCACCCCGTCGGGGGGCAGGCCGGACCAGACCCGGGCCTTGGCCTCCTCATAGGACCGCAGATCGCGGTGGACGTCGAGGTGATCGGGGGCGAAGTTCAGCCAGCACCCGACCCGGGGGCTGAACCAGCGGCTGTGGGCCAGGCGGAACGACGACGCCTCCACCACGAAGATCTCGATGTGGGCCTGGTCTATGGCCGCCACCAGGGGGAGGCCGGTGTTGCCCGCGGCCGCGGCTCGGATCCCGGAGGCCTCCAGAGCCGCCGTCACCAAGTCCACCACGGTGGTCTTGCCGTTGGTCCCGGTCACGGCCACCGTCTCCCTGGAGTCCCAGGCCCGGGCCAAATCCAGCTCGCCAGCCGCAGGCACGCCCAGGCGGCGGGCCAGATCCAGGGCGGGGTGGCCGTCGGGCAGCCCGGGGGTGGGCACCATCAGGTCGGCGGCGGCGAGCAGGCGGCGGAGCCGGTCGCGGTCGGGGGCGGCCACCAGCTCCACCGACATCTCGGCGGCGGCGGCGACCAGATCCGGCGACGCCCGGTCGTCGATGGCCACGACGGTGTGGCCGCGGGACCCGAGGGCTCGGGCCACGGCCCGGTTGGCTGCCCCGAACCCGGCCAGAAGAACCGAGGCCGGCCCGGCCGCCAGCCGCTCCATGGCCGTAACAGCCGGGCCGGTCATCAGAGCCGCCCAGTTCCAGCGCCGCCGGTCGGCAGCCGCCAACCCCTCGCGGTGACGGCCGGGGCGGTCACGGGGTGGCCCTGGTGATGGAGTCGACGATGCCGGTGTTGACGGCGTCGGCGTAGAAGAGGCCCAAGCCCACGGCCGTGCACAGGCCCGAGAGGATCCAGAATCTCACGATCACCGTGGTTTCGGGCCAGCCTCGCAGCTCGAAGTGGTGGTGCAGCGGCGCCATCCGGAACAGGCGCCGGCCGAAACCCCTGAAGGAGATCACCTGGAGGATCACCGTCCCGGTCTCGATCACGAACAAGCCGCCGATGACGGGCAGCAGCAGGTGGGTGTTGGTGGTGAGCGCCAGCACGGCCAGCCCGCAGCCGATGGCCAGCGACCCGGTGTCGCCCATGAAGATCCGGGCCGGCGCCGCGTTCCACCACAGGAACCCGACGATGCCCCCGATCATGGCCGCGCTGACCACGGCCAGGTCCAGGGCGTGGGACACGTCGTAGGCCCCGTAGTGGTCGAACTGCCAGAACCCGATGATGGTGAAGGCGGCGTAGCCCAGCCCGCCCGCCCCGGCGGCCAGACCGTCGAGGCCGTCGGTGAGGTTGACGGCGTTGGCCGTGGCCAGGATCAACAGCACGGCCCAGACCCCCCAGGCCAACTGGCCCAGCTCCAGCCCGGGGCTGTCGAAGCGGGTGAAGGAGATGCTGGTGTGCACGGACGTGAACTGGGTGATCAGCACCGCGAAGGCTGCGCTCACCGCCAGCAGGCCCACGATCTTGGCCCGCTTGTTGAGGCCGAGGTTGCGACTGGCCACCACCTTGATCCAGTCGTCCAGCAGGCCCACCAGGCCCGCGCCGATGATGGCACCCATGGCGATGATGCCGCTGCGGGTGTAGATACCCCCCACCACCACGTGGCTGAGCACGTAGCCGGTAGCCGCCCCTACCACGATGGCGGCCCCGCCCATGGTCGGCGTGCCCGCCTTGGTCCGGTGGCCCTCGGGGCCGTCGTCGCGGATGGGCTGGCCCAGCCGGTGGCGGGTCAGGAACCGGATGAGATAGCGGGTGCCGAACAGCGACACGATCATGGAGATGGCGGCGGCGAGGAGCAGACGGATCATCGGTCTCCGGCCGTTCCTTCCCCAGCCGTTCGTTTCCCGGCCGTTCGTTTCCCGGCCGTTCGTTTCCCAGCCGTTCGTTTCCCAGCCGTTCGTTTCCGGGTCGCTTCTCTCTCGGCCAGCCGGTTCAGCTCGTCCCGGGCCACTTGACGGTCGTCGAAACAGACCGTCTCGGACCCGACGGTCTGGGTGGTCTCGTGGCCCTTGCCCGCGATCACGATCATGTCGCCCGGCCCGGCCGCGGCGATGGCGCCGCGGATGGCCCGACGCCGGTCGGGCTCCTCCACCAAGTCGGGGTGTCCGTCCATGCCGGAGACGATCTCGGCGATGATCCGGTCCGGGTCCTCGCCCCTGGGGTTGTCGCTGGTGACCACCACCCGGTCGGCGACCGCGGCGGCCGCCGCCCCCATCTCGGGCCGCTTGCCCTTGTCCCGCTCGCCCCCGGCCCCGAACACCACCGTCAGGCGCCGGACCGTCATCTTCCGGGCATCCCTGAGGACATTTCGCAGGGCGTCGGGGGTGTGGGCGTAGTCGACCACGACCGCGAACTCCCCGCCGGCGTCGACGATCTCAAACCGCCCGGGCGGGGGCCTCACCGCCGCCAGCGCCTCGGCCGCGGCGGCCGGGTCCACCCCCAGGACCACCGCCACCTCGCCGGCCAGGACCGCGTTGTGGACGTTGGACCGCCCCCCAAAGGGCATCTCCACCGCCAGGCCCCGCCACCGGAAGCGGCTCAAGTCGGGCCTCAGCTCGAGCACCTCCGCGGCGTCGGGTCCGACCCTGGTGACGGGCACTGCTTCTTCGGACGCTTTGGCGGCCATGCACCGGCCTGCGGGCGACTCCGTCCACACGACGGCGTGCTCGGTCCGCTCGGGGGTGAAGAGCCGAGCTTTGGCCTCCCAGTAGGACCGCATGTCGCCGTGGTAGTCGAGATGGTCGCGGCCGAGGTTGGTGAAGGCGGCGACCCGGAACCGGCAGCCGTCCACCCGGCGCTGGGCGAGGGCGTGAGACGAGACCTCCATGGCCACCGCCCGCCGGCCGTTGGCGACCGAGGCGGACAGGCGGCGCTGGATCTCGGTGGCCTCGGGGGTGGTGCGGGCTCCGGTGAGGGTGCCGATCTCGTCGACGGGGCGCTCGGCGGCTTCGAGTATGTTGGCCAGCAGGCGCACGGTGGTGGTCTTGCCGTTGGTGCCGGTGACCCCGACCAAGTCGAGGCGGCGGCTGGGGTGGCCGTGAACCTCGGCCGCGGCCGGGCCGAGGGCGGACCGCACCGACGGCACGACCAGGTTCGGGACCGGGCCCGGCGCCGGCGCTTCGACCAGCAGGGCTACCGCGCCCCGCTGGACGGCTTCGCCGGCGAAGCCGCGCCCGTCGTGGTTGGCGCCTTGAATACAGGCGAACAGCGCGCCGGGGCCGACCGAACGGCTGTCGTGTTCAACGTCGTCGACGGCTATCGCGCCAGCCGCCGCCGACTGGTCGCCGCCCACCACCTCTGCCCCCACGGCCCGGGCCACCCGGTCCAAGTCGATCATCCGGCCGCCTCGGAGGCGCGCCGCGGGCTCAGGTCGATCATCTGGCCGCCTCGGAGGCCAGGGCTGGGGCCGGCAGGGCCGGCGGGGCCGGCGCGGCCTGAGCCCGGCGAAGTCGTCCGGGGCCGGTGGCCGAGAAGGCCGGGATGCGGAGCTGGCGAACCGCGTACTCGGCTATCTCGGCCGCTACCGGCGCCGACACCTTGCCCCCGGATATGCGCTCGCCGACGGGGTCGTCGATCACCACCAGGATGGTCAGGGCCGGTCCCTGCCCGTTGCTGACGATGGCCGCGAAGCTGGCCGTGTAGTGGCGGCCGTCGGGATGGCCCCACTGGTCCAGGCAGGTATAGCCCTCGTCGCAGGGCTGCCAGGCCGTTCCCGTTTTGCCGGCCATGACGTAGCCGTCGATGGCCGCGGCCCGGCCGGTGCCCGACTCCACCACCGAGATCAGCATGCGCTGGAGCGCGGCCGCCGAGGAGCTGTCGATCACCCGGGTCTTCTCGATGACGTCACCGGGGTCGACCACCAGCCGGGGCGGGGCCAGATAGCCGTCGTTGGCGATGACGTTGTAGATCTGCAGCAACTGCAGCGGGGTGACGGCCACCCCCTGACCGATGGCCACGTTGGGCAGGGTGAGCAGGTTCCAGCGGTTCAGGGGAAGCACGATGCCGTTGGCCTCGCCCTTGAACCCGAGCCCGGTGCGAGTGCCGAGGCCGAAGTTGATCAGGTTCGAGTGCATCTGCCTCTCGCCCTGTAGTACGGCCAGCCCGATCGCCCCCACGTTCGAGGAGCGGGTGATGATGTCAGCCGGCGTCCACTCGACGGGATCGTGCCAGGGATCGTCGTAAAAGGTGTGGTCCCAGATGTGGATGCTGGGCTCGACCAGCATGGGAGTGTGCTCGGTGACCAGCCCAGTCGACAGGGCGCCGGCCACGGTCACGGGCTTGAGGACCGAGCCCGGCTCGAAGCTCCAGGTGACGGCCAGGTTCTCCCGGGTGCAGGCCACCGTCCCGTCCGGGCCCCGGGCGACATTGGCCATGGCCACGATCTCCCCGGTGGACGGGATGGCCACCAGCGCCACCGCCCGGGCCGCGCCGACCCTGATCGCCGCGGCGGCCAGTATCTGCTCGGTCTGATGCTGGACGTTGCGGTCCAGCGTGACCTGGATGTCGCGGCCGGGGACGGCGGCTTTGACGCGTTGGAAACCTCCGGGGATGGTCGTGCCGTCGGTGCCGATCTCCTTGACGATCTCGCCGCTGGCGCTGGCCAGGCGGTCGTCGTAGGCCTCCTCGATCCCGCTCATGCCCACATGGTCGATGTTCACCCGCCCGACCACGGCCAGGCCCGAGCAGTCGCCGTTGGGGTAAGAGCGGCGGGCCTCCTCGACCACGTCGATGCCGGCCAGGTCGAGCTCGGCCACCCGCTCCCCCGTCTCGGGGTCGAGTTGGCGGGCGACGAAGCTGAAGGCTCTGTCGCCGACCAGCGCGGGCACCAGCTCGTCGGCGGGCGTCTCCAACGCCTCGGAGAGGGCCGCGGCGACGGCCTCGGGGTCCTCGATCGCTCTGGGGTTGGCCACTACGGTGGCCGCGGGCAGCGACAGGGCGACGGTGCGGCCGTGACGGTCGATCACCGCCCCTCTGGGCAGCAAGACCTCGATCTCGCCCAGCGGTATGCGGACCTGGGCGAGAACCCGGGGATCGGGCGTCATCTGCAGATCGATGGCCCTTACCGCCAGAGCGGCCACCACGGCCAAGAGCACCCCCGCCGCCAGCACGACCCGAGCCGTCCCCACCGGGGGACGGGTCGGGACCGCGGTCCGGCCGGTCCGCGGCCGCCGCTTGGACGGCGCCGGTTTCCGACGGAGCCCGCTCGTCACCCGCTCACTCCTTTTGCGGTCTGGTCCAGAGGCCGGCCCTGATCAGACCGAAGGGATCGGGGCCGGACGGCCCCAGGACCCCGGCGGCCACCGGCGACAGGGTGACCACCTCGGGGGCGAGGACCAGTCCGGCCCTGACGGCCTGATCGGCCACCCCGGCCGGCGAGTCGAGAATGGCGATTCGGCCCAGCAGTTCGTCGACCCGCTCCCCGCGCGCCCGGTTGGCCGACACCAAGTCGTCGAGTTCGGCCTGGTTCTGCACCAGCACGGCGTGCAGGCCGGCCAACCCCAGCAGGGCCAAAAACAGCACCAAGGCCGCGAAGGTGGCGAAGGAGCCCACCGACCGCCGGGGGCGGGCTTTGGGAACGGCCTTGAGCTTGGCAGGCTTGGGTTTGGGGGTCGGCGATTTGGGGATCGACGCCGGGGCGGCTGCGGCAACCCGGGCGGCCGGGGGGCGGGAACGGGCCGGGGCGGGACGAGCAGCCGGGGGGCGGGAACGGGCCGGGGCGGGACGAGCAGCCGGGGGGCGGGGCGGGGCGGGGCGGGAGCGGACGGGGGCGGGGCGAACAGCCGGGGGGCGGGAGCGGGCCGGGGCGGGACGAACAGCGGGGCGGGAGCGAGCCGGGGCCGAGCGCGCCATCAGGCCGCCTCGGGAATCCGCTCGACGGCCCGCAGGCGGGCCGAGGCCGCCCGCGGGTTGGCGTCGGCTTCGTCGGGGGAGGGCGTGCGAGCGCCCCGCCACAGCAACCGAACCGCGGCGTGGGCGCCGGGAGGGGGAGGGAGACCCGGTCGGGGCGGCGGGACCTCGCCCGCTTCGCGCCGGAAGCGGGCCTTGACGATCCGATCCTCGCCCGAGTGGTACGACAGGACCGCGCACCGGCCCGAGGGGACCAGCCGGCCCAGGGCCCGGGCGAGGGCGGCGTCGAGCATCCCCAGCTCCTCGTTGACCTCGATGCGGATGGCCTGGAAGGTGCGCCGGGCCGGATGGCCGCGGCGGCGGGCCCGGGCCGGCACCGCGGCGGCCACCGCCGCGGCCAACTCGGTGGTGGTTGAGAACGGGCGCCGGGCGACGATGGCCCGGGCGATGCGCCGAGCATGGGGCTCGTCGGCGTTGCGGGCCAGCATGGCCGCCAGCGCGGGTTCGGCGGCGGTGTTGACCACATCGGCGGCGGTGCAGCCGGCGGTGGGGTCCATGCGCATGTCGAGCGGTCCCCGATGCCGATAGCTGAAGCCGCGGTCGGGCCGGTCGAGCTGAGGAGAGCTCACCCCGAGGTCGAACACGCACCCCGAGACGGCGCCGTGGCCCAGCCCGTCGAGCACCTCGTCGAGGGCGTCGAAGCGGGCGTGGCTCAGCGTCACCCGGCCCTGATGGGGCCCCAGCCGCCGCCGGGCCGCGTCCAGGGCGGAGGGATCGCGGTCCAGGCCCACCAGATCCAGGCCGGGATGGGCGTCGAGCAGGGCCAGGGCGTGGCCCCCGCCCCCCACGGTGGCGTCGACCATCACCCCGTCGGGCACGGTGCGCAGGGTCTCCACCACCTCGCCGCACATCACGGGCTGATGGCGGTATTCGCCCTCGCCCAGCGGTGAAGAGCGCGGCGCAGGCGGGCGGGGCCGGTGGTCGCCGCCCGTCGTCGTCGGGCGACGGTAGTCTTGGATGGGCTCGTTGTCGGGGAAGTTGGTCATCAGGCCAGCTCGAAACCGCCGGCGGGCTCGGTCATCCGCAGTCCCCCGACCCAACGGGCGCACGTCGGGATTTCTCCCCCGATCGAGCTGATGGCAAGCGGGCGGAGTACGGGTCTTTCCATCTGCGGATCGGAGGACTGCGGATGACCGAGCGGTCAGGCGGTGGTGGTCTCGGGCCGGTGGCGTCCTTTCTCGTCGATGGGCGGGGGCGCGAAGCGGTTCATTTCAGTTACGGCCGATGCCCCGCCCCCGGGCTATGGCTTCGACTAGGCCCTCAGCCGCGTCGGCGGCGATGGCGGTCCAGCGGTCGGGGTCCCACACCTCGACCCGGTAGAGGGCGCCGGTGACGATCACGTTGCGATCGAGGCCGGCCGCTTCCCGCAGATGGGGTCGGATGCGCATCCGACCCTGGCCGTCGGGGACGACATGGTCGGCCCGGGAGGCGAAGGCGCGCAGGGCGTTGACCCCCACCAGACCCTCTCCGGCCTCAGCCTCGAGGTTGCGGGCCATCTGCTCGAACTCGTCGGGCGGGAGGACGGCCAGGCAGTTGTCGATGGGGGTGACGAAGGCGCCGTCGGCCAGCCGGGCCCGGAAGTCGGCGGGGAGGATCAGCCGGCCGTTGCCGTCGATCGTGTGCTGATGGCTTCCGACGAACATGGCCTGGCTCGACCTCCTCTCCTGATCGGAACGGAACGAGCCCGGTTCTGTTCCGAACCGGGCCTGACCCTATCTAAAGCACTCCACTGTGCTCCATTTCGAACCAGACTACTCCATACCCACCCACCATTGTCAAGTCGTTTTTCAACATTTCGATAAATCCTACGCATGTTCGCTTTTAGCGCCGGAGTTCGCGGCCGGGTTCGGACCCTGATTCAAGCGGTTTCTCAACCGGGCAGAAGGCTTCAGAGGACTCGATCACCGGGTCAGGGCCGACGGCAAGGGCCCCCGACCGGGCGGCCACAACGGCCCGGACGTCGCGGCTGCGCCTCTAGCTGACCCCGACGATCTTGCGGCCGCCGGCGCTTGATGGTCAGGCGGTTGCCGCGGTGAGGGCTGAGTAGAAGCGGGCCAGGAAGGTGGCCATCTGGGCCCTGGTCACCGTCTGGGACGGCGAGAAGGTCGTGGCCGTGGTGCCCCGGGTGATGCCCAGGGCCGATATGCAGTCGATGCCGGCCGCGTGGGTCGAGCCCGCGGCCACGTCGGTGAACGACAAGGCCCCCGAGGCCGGGCACTCCTGGCCGGCCGCGGTCCACATCCGGGCCATGAACGTGGCCATCTGAGCCCTGGTCACCGTCTGGGACGGCGAGAAAGTCCTAGCCGAGGTGCCGGCGGTGACCCCCAGCGCGGACATGCAGTCGATGCCGGACGCATGAGTCGAGCCCGCGGCCACATCATCGAAGTACACGACCCCCGAAGACGGGCACTCCTGGCCAGCCGCGGTCCAAGTCCGGGCCATGAACGTGGCCAACTGAGCCCTCGTCACCGTCTGAGCCGGCGAGAAAGTCGTAGCCGAGGTGCCGGTGGTGATCTTCAGCCTGGCCACCGTCTTGATGCTGGCAGCGTGAACCGAGTCGTCGTCCACATCCTCGAACTCAGGCGGAGGCGGCGGAGGCGGCGGAGGCGGCGGCTCAGTCGGATCCGGGTCAGGATCCGGCCCAGTCGGACCCGGCCCAGTCGGACCCGGCCCAGTCGGACCCGGCCTCAGCTTGAACAGATACGCGGAGCCCTGGGGCACGTTGGCCCGGTTGCTCATGTCGACGTTGGCGCCGTAGAGACCCCCGACGGGCGAAGACGACAGCCCGTCTTCTTGGACCAGCGCCGCAACATAGGCGATCTGGCCTACCACCAGTTTGTTCTCGCCGACGAACGCTAGCCCGATGCCGCCGAACCCGTAGCGGTGACTGGCGTCGGTGTCGGCGTCCGCCAAGGTCAGGACCCGGATGTTGCTGCCCACGCCGTCGGTGTCGCTGACCCAGCCCCCCGAGGGCCTGGTGAACACATACGCCGAGCCCCGATAGTTGCTCGAACGCGAATCCTTGTTGGACACCGCGATCTTGTTGCCGCTGCCGCTGATGGCCACCCCGGAGCCGAACCCGTCCCATTTGTGGCCAAAGGTCGACAGCTTCGCCGTCTCCGTGGCGTCGGCCCAGCCCCTCGAAGGCCTGGCGAACACATAAGCCGCCCCGACGTAGTCATCAGGGACCAGCGCGGCACCGGTTCTGTCCTTCCTCCAGTCCCCGCCGGCGCCGGCCACCAGCGTCGAGCCGTCATAAGACAAAGACACGCCCTCGGACCCCAGCCGCTGATGCGTGAACCGGTTCGTCACCGACATCCTCGGCGGGGTGCCGGTGGCATAAGTGGTGCTGACCCAGCCCGTATCGGGCTTGGTGAACACGTAGACGTACCCTGCGGTCGCGGGGGTCCCTCCATTGTGGATCGCGGACGCGGCGATCGTGTTGCCGTCGCCGGAGATCGCCACAGTCGCGCCCAAGCCGTCGTCGCGGACGGTCCTAGTGCCGGCGAACAGCCTGACCACGCCGGTGTCGTCGGTGTCGGCATTGGCCCAGCCCGTCGCCGGCTTGGGGAACACGAACACAGCCCCGTCGCGGTCCAAGGCGGTGGAGTGATCGTCGCCGCCGCCGACATGCTCCCACTGCCGGGCACCGACCACCAGCGTGTTGCCGTCATCCGACAACGCCACGGCAGAACCGAAACGGATGCCCCATTCCGGGGGACTCGTGCCGCCGGTCGGCGCGTAGTCCGCGGCCGCGGGCTCCAGCGTCGCAGTCGGCGTGCTGGTGTCGGCCCAGCCCGTGGCGGGCTTGACGAACACATAAGCCCGCCCCTCCCTCGCATTGGATGAGACGGGCTCCCTGTAGGCGCCCACCACGATCGTGTCGTCCACTATCGCCACCGACCAGCCGAACCCGCCGGTGTTTATGGGGTTGGGCGAATCCAGCCGGGCCAACTGAGCGCCGCTGCCAGCGTCGAACACATACGCCGAGCCCGGGCCCGAGCCCGTAAGCGGACCGTAGACAACCCCGCCGTTGGCCCCATGGGCCCCGACCACGATCACGTCATCGGTGGCGTCCACCGAAATCCCGAACCAGTCATTCGCCGTGCCGTCAGCGGCGGTCATCGCCCGGGTCTGCACCCAAGCCGACTCCGACGGGTACCGGCCCCCAGAGGTCACGCGGATCTCCACATCCACCTCCGCCTCGTCCGTGCCGTCCGACACCGACACCTTCACCCGGTACACGCCCCTGGGCGTTCTCGGCATGCGAGAAATCTGGCCAGTGTCCGAATCAATCGTGAACAAACTGGCATCGGTCCCCGACAGCGAATACTCCAACGTGTCGCCATCCGCGTCCACCGCCCTCACCGGCGGCCCCACCAAAGTCTGGTTATCGCCAACCGCCAACAACGTCACCGTCGCCGCCTTCGACGTCGTATCCAAGGTGAGGAACTCAGGAGCAGCCGCCCAAGCCGCGGACGCCACCGCGGCCACCGCGGCCACCGCCGCCGCCAACGAACCGGCAACCCGCAAAATCGCCTTGGCCGCAACCGGCCCAGACGAAACGAACCCACTCAAGCCTGCAGGACGCATCGAAAAACCTCTATCCCCGTCTAGAGAGAATGGGTAAGAAGTCTACTACCCCCCCTCCCCCCCCGGTGCAATCAAACCGGATCCGCTCAGCCGGGGCTCCAGAGGTGGGGGACGGTGCTAGATCAACCGGGCAGAAGGCTCAGAAAGGTCTCGATCACCGGGTCGGGCCCGACGGTAAGGGCGCCCGACCGGGCGGCCACAACGGCCCGGACCCGGGTCCGCTCCTCCTCGGTCAATGCCAGCAGCGCCGCCTCGTCGACACCGGGGCCGGAGCCCCGCCCGGCGCGGACAACCGGCGCCGGGCCCGGCGCCGACGCGACCTCACCGGGGGCGATCCGGGCCATGGTCTGAATCCGGGTCCAGTCGCGGCTGCGCCTCTGGCTGACCCCGACGATCTTGCGGCCGCCGGCCGACACCTCGGCCGGGCCGAGGCCGGCGAAGCAGATCAGCCTCCCCCACCGGTCGCCGGTCGATCGGCCCCGGTGGACGGCCACCGGCTCATCGGCGAACGAGGCCACCACCGCTCTCCACAGCTCGCCCGCCCAGCTCGCGGCCCGCACCACGTCGTCGTCCCAGAGCCGGTCGCCCCGGGGGATGAACAGGTCCACCCAGACTTGGCGGCCCGCGTCCAGGTACACCGCTCCGCCTCCGCTGCGGCGGCGGGCCACCGCCACCCCGGCGGCGGCGGCCCGCTCAGAGTCGATCAGGTTCAGCGACTGGCTGCTCCCGAGCACCAGGCACGGCCCGTCGACTTGGAGGACCCGGGCCGTTCTGGTGGGGCTGGGCGGGTCGGCCAGCCCGTGGAGCGACGAGGCCGGGCCGAAGCCGCGCTCTATCGTCCATCCCCTCACCGGACGAGGGCCGGAGCGGACGACCGGGCCGGCCGCCGCCGAGACCCGGCGGGCCCCGCCGGGCGGGGTCAGGCCGACTGGCGATCCAGATATCGGAGGTAGGGGGCCCACGAGTCGGGCACCCCGCCCGCCGCCACCTCCACCCACGCCCACTGGGAGGGAAGCTGGGGCCGGCGCCGGAGCCGCATCCCGCTCTCAGTCAGGAACCGGTCCCGCTTCTTGGCGTTGCACCGCCGACAGGCGGCCACGACGTTCTCCCAGGTGTGGCCGCCGCCGCGGCTGCGGGGAACGACGTGATCCACCGTCTCCGCCTTCCCGCCGCAGTACTGGCACGAGCCGCGGTCGCGGGCCAGCACCGCCCGGCGGTTGGGATTGCGGTACCGGGCCCTCTGGACGGGGACGTAGCGGCTGAGCCGCACCACCGAGGGGACGTCCACCACCGACCGCTCGGACCGGAAGGCCCGGCCCGAGGACTGGAGCGTCTCGACCTTGTCGGCCATCACCAAACACACCGCCCGGCGGGTGCTCACCACGGCCAGCGGCTCGAAGGTCGCGTTGAGCACCAGCACCCGGGACATGGGCGGCAGGCTATCGGGCTCGTCGGCGCCGGGACTCCGACCGGCACCACCGCAGCCACCGGATCACGTCGCCGGGCTCGACCGGGGCGTCGGGTCGGCCGTACATGGTCGCCGCCCGGAACCGGACCAGATCCCGGTCGGGAACGGGCAGGAACGGAGGGCGCCGCCACCACCCGCGGGGGGCGAAGCGAAAGGCCTGGACCAAAGCGACGGGCCACAGGCCGGGCCGCCGGGCCGCCGCCGTCACTGCGGCCCGGATCAGCCGACACCGGCTCATCACCGGACCCCGACGTGGCGGCCGGACCCCCGCCATCCCACCGCCGCGGCCCCGATCAGGGGGCCGTCCGCGCCCAGGCCGGCCGGGCGGACTCGGGCGCCGAGCGAGTGGTCGAGCCGGGCCACCCGGTCTACCTCGCGCTGGGCGGCGGCGAAGAAGGGCTTCCCGAAGCCCAGGGCCACCGATCCGGCCACCAAAGCCAGCCGCAGGTCCAGCAGATTGGCCACCGATCCGACGGCCCGGCCCACCAGCGTCCCGGCTCGGTCGATCTCGTCCGGGCCGGCCTCGGCCGCCGGGCGGCCGGTCCGCCGGGCGATGGCCGGACCCGACGCCTCGGCCTCCAGCACGCCCGGCACGTGGCCGGGCAGTTCGCTTGCCTCCAGCACGCCCGGCACGTGGCCGGGCAGTTCGCTGCCGCCGGGGCGCACCACCACGTGGCCGATGTGGCCGGCGTTGCCCTCGGCGCCCTCCAGCAGGCGCCCGTCGAGCACGATGCCGCCCCCGATCCCGGTCGAGACCACCATGGCCATGAAGTTCCTCTCCCCTTGGGCCGCGCCCTTCCAGGCCTCGCCCAGGGCTAGGGCCTTGGCGTCATTGTCTATGTGAACCGGCGCCGGGACCGCTTCGCTCAGCCGCTCCAGCAGCGGGAACCGGCGCCACGCCGGAATGTTGAGCGGCGACACGGTGGCGCCAGACCGGGTCATGGGGCCGCCTGTGCCGACGCCGCAGGCCACCAAGCCGCGGCGGCCTCCGCCGGCCGCGACCGCCTCGATCAATCCCACCAGGCGGTCGAAGAGGTCCTCGCCGTCGGCCGCTCCCCCGGTCTCGATCCGGCGACGGGCCAGGATCCGCCCGTCGGCATCGACGATTCCGGCGTCGATCTTGGTGCCGCCGATGTCGATGGCCAGGACCGCAGGCACCTTAATGTTGTAGCCGGACGGGTCGAGCCTGCACGATGATGGGCCGAACCGGGAGGCGCGTGTGACCAGCACCCAGAACCAACCGGCCCTGAGGGGCTCGAAGGATCCGGCCGGCGCCGGCCGCGCAGCCGATGCCGTCCGCCCCCCGGCCACCGGGTTCGGGGAGCGTTTCGAGGCCATCCGGGCCAACGTGGAGCAGGCCGTGAAGGGCAAGGCCGACGTGATCCGCCTGCTGGTGATTGCGCTGCTGTGCGACGGCCACGTGCTCATCGAGGACGTCCCCGGCGTGGGCAAGACCAGCCTGGCCAAGGCCCTGGCCCGCAGCGTGGACGGCATCTTCGGCCGGATCCAGTTCACGCCCGACCTGCTGCCGGCCGACGTGACCGGGACGTCGGTGTTCAACCGGTCCAGCGGGGCGTTCGAGTTCCGGGCCGGGCCCGTCTTCGCCAACGTGGTGCTGGCCGACGAGATCAACCGGGCCTCCCCCAAGACCCAGTCCGCGCTCTTGGAGGCCATGGCCGAGCGGCAGGTCACCGTGGACGGCACCACCCGCGACCTGGACTCGCCCTTCACCGTTATCGCCACCCAGAACCCGATCGAGCGCGAGGGCACCTATCCGCTTCCGGAGAGCCAGCTCGACCGCTTCTTCATGCGGCTGGAGGTCGGGTACCCCGACCGCGGCTCCGAGGACCGCATCCTCCAGACCCGGGGCGACCGCGAGCCCGTCGCCGACATCGAGCCGGTCACCACCGCCGCCGAGGTGGCCCGGCTGGCGTCGGGCCTCAACGCCGTCCACGTCGCCCCGGCCCTGCGGGACTACCTGCTGGACATCGCCGACGCCACCCGCCGCCATCCCTCCCTGGCGCTGGGGCTGTCGCCCCGGGGGCTGCTGGCCCTACAAAGGGGGGCTCGGGCCCAGGCCGCCACCCAGGGCCGGTCCTACGTCACGCCCGACGACGTCAAGGTGCTGGCCCCGGTGATGCTCCCCCACCGGCTGATGGTGGCCCCCGAGAGCCGGATGCGGGGCCGGGACGCCTCCGAGGTGGTGACCGAGATCATCGACACGGTGCCGGTGCACCGCGGGAGGCGCTGAGGGCGTGGGCCCCGGCGCGGCGGCGGCGTCCGTCCTCGCCCCGGGCCCCGGCGGAAGGGCCTGAAAGGTGTGGACCGCAGCCGGATGGCAGGTCCTGTTTCTGGGCGCGGCCTTGATCGGGGCGGGACGGGTGTTCGGCCATGTCGAACTGGTCGTCGTCGGCACCGTGCCCGCGGCCACCGCGGTGGGGGCGCTGCTGGTGCGCAAGCTGCGCTCCTCGCAGCTTTCCGTCTCCCGCCGGATCGTCCCCTATCGGGTTCCGGTCGGCGAGGCGGCTCGGGTGGAGCTGGTGGTCCTCAACCGCAGCCGCAGCCTCTGGCGGTCCCCGATCTTGCGGATCCGCGACTCCGTCACCGGCGCGGGCGACGTCCGGCTCTCGGTGGCGCCGCTGGCCGGGGGCCGGAGGGCTAAGGGCGCCTACCGCCTCCCCGCCTCCCGCCGCGGGGTGGTCGAGATCGGGCCCATGCGCATCGACGATCTCGACCCCTTCGGCCTGGCCCGACGCTTGCACCGCGTGGCGAACCGGGCCCGCCTAGTCGTCCATCCGCCCATCGAAGCCCTGCCCGCCGCCCCCCTGCGGACCGGCGACGAGCCCCTGGTCGGCGAGCAGTACCGGCAGTCGCCGCCGGGGCCAAGCTCGGATGAGGTCGACGGCCTGCGCCCCTACGTCGACGGGGACGACCCCCGCCGGATCCACTGGCGCTCGACCGCCCGCCACGACGAGCTCGTCGTCCGCCAGTACCGGCCCCCCCACGACGTGTGCCTGACCGTGATCATCGACACCCGGCCTCCCGGCCACCTCGAGTCGGCCCAAGACGTGACCACCTCGGTGGCCGCCTCCATCGCCGCGGCCACCCTGGCCGCCGGCGACGCGGTCCGGGTCCGGACCACCGACGGGCGCGGCACCCCGGTGCTGGCCGGCCCGGCCCGGCTGGACGAAGCCCTGGAGTTCCTGGCCCTGCTCCGGGACGGGGAGAACCGGATCCACCCCGACGCGGGGGCGGGCTGGTCCACGGGGGTGGCGGTGACGGCCGACCCGGCGGCGGCCCACGACCCCGAGGCCCGCTCCAAGCTGGTCCGAAGGCTCGGCGTTTCGCTGATCGTCACCTGCGATGCCGCCATCTGGGACTCCGGCGGCCCCGCCGGAGGGACGGCCGGCAACTGGATCCACCTCACCGGATCGGGCCAGCTCGCCGACCGGTGGAACATCCCGGCCCGGACCAGGGCTCGGACGTGAACCGCGGCCTGGCCCGGGGATGGCCCGCTCAGGCCGCCGCGGCCGCCGGCGACGGGGCTCGGACGTGAACCGCGGCCTGGCCCGGGGATGGCCGGTCGAGCCGGCCCTGGTCGCTCTCACCGTGGTCGTCGTCGCGGGCATGACCCGCCTGTTCGCCGACGCCACCTTCCTGGGCGACACGCTGGCGTTGGCCCTGCTCTCCCATCTGGCCGCGACGACCGCCCGCCGGGCCGGGCTCGGCGTGATGGCTTCGGCGGTGGCCAGCGCGGCGGTCGGAGTGCTGGCCGTCACCGCCCTGCTGTACCCGGACACGGCCTCCTACCTCGTCCTGCCCGCCTCGTCCACCGTCGACGCCGTCCGAGCCGATCTGAACGAGGCCTGGGCCATATTCAACGAGGAGTCGGCGCCGGTGCCGGTCGCCACCGGCTTCGTCGTCGCGGCCGGCGCCCTGCTGTGGGTGCTGGTCTTCGTGGCCGACTGGGCCGCGCACCGCCTGGGTTCGGCAGTGGAGGCGGTGCTGCCCGCCTTCATGATCTTCGTCTTCACCGTGGTGCTGGGAACCGACGAAGGGGCCCTCGGCCACGCCGTGGCCTTCAGCGCGGCGGCCATGGCGGTGATGCTCACCATGAGAGCGGCCGGGCAAGCCCGCCGGGCCTGGATCGAGCCCGGACCGGGCCGGGGGGCGGCGACGGTGCTGCGGTGCGGGGCCGGGGCCGGGGCCGTCGCCGTCCTGGCCGGGGCCGTGATCGGCCCCAGCCTGCCCGGGGCGGGCGCCGAGGCCCTGATCGACCTGACCGACTTGGAGCCCGGCCCGCAGCGCCGGGTGGTGGTCAGCCCCTTGGTTCAGGTGAGGGCCAGGCTGGTCGAGCAGTCCGACGTCGAACTCTTCTCGGTGGCGGTGGACTCCGACTCCCGGGAGTACTGGCGGCTAATGGCGCTGGACGAGTTCGACGGCAACCTGTGGCGGGCCCGGTCGAGCTTCGACGAGGCAACCGGGCCCCTGCCCAGCGACTTCGATCCCTCGGTGACGGCCCGGCCGCTGACCCAGGCGGTGACCATCGAGAACCTGGGGAACATTTTCCTCCCCGCCGCCCACGAGGTCCGGGAGGTGATCGACGACGGCGGCGTGGCCATGGAATACGAGCCGGCCTCGGGGTCGCTGGTCAAGACCCGGTCCGGGGACGCGCTCGGCCCCCGGCGGTTCACATATGTGGTGGAGTCCTCGGTGCCCGAGATCGACGCCCGCCGCCTGCGCTCCCCCGCCGGCTCCTCCACCGGCGATTTCGTTGCCTTCAACACCGCCCTCCCCTCGGCTTTCCCGGCGGCGGTGCGGGCCGAGGCCGAGCGGGCGGCGGGCGGCGCCGGCACCGACTACGACCGGGCCCTGGCCCTGCAGGACTACTTCAGGGACCCGGACCGCTTCCGCTACGACCTGAACGTCGCCTTCGACCAAGACCTGGACGACTTGGAGGCGTTCCTGTTCGACGTCAGGGCCGGCTACTGCGAGCAGTTCGCCTCGGCCTTCGCGGCCATGGCCCGCAGCATCGGCCTGCCGGCCCGGGTGGCGGTCGGCTTCACCTGGGGCGAGTGGGACGACGCCAGGGGCGCATACGCCGTGCGGGGCGAGCACGCCCACGCCTGGCCCGAGGTCTACTTCGCGGGCACCGGCTGGGTGCGATTCGAGCCGACCCCGGGCCGGGGCGGCCCCAACGACTACGGGGTTACCGGCGTCCCTCCCGCCCAGGAAGGCTCGCAGCCCTCCCCGGCGACCGCCACCACCGTTCCGGCCCAGTCCGGCTCGGAGTTAGCCGGAACCGGAGGCGGCTCAGCCCCCCCGGCCCCCACCGCGCCGGCTGCCCCCGACAGCCGACCCCGCTCGGATCAGCGCCCGCGGCTCTGGCCCGCCCTCGTCTACGCCGGGGCGGCCGCGGCCGGGGCGGCCGGGGCGGTGCCGGGGCTGCGCCTGCTCCAACGCCGGCGCTGGCGGGCCCGGGCGGCCCACGACCCGGCGGGCCTGATGGAGTTGGCCTGGCGCGACGCCCTCGACGCCCTGGCCCTGGTGGACGTCCGCCACCGGCGGTGGGAATCGCCGCTGGAGCTGGCGGCTCGGGCCGGGCGCCGGGTCGACGCGGGCCCGGTGGAGACCCTGGCCCGGTGCGTCACCCTGGGCCGGTACTCCCCGCACGTGCCCGAGCCGGTCGCAGACCGGGCCGAGGCCTCGGCCCGGGCCGTGGCCCAGTCGTGTCGGCGGCGTTCGAGCCGCCGCCGGCGCCTGGCCGCCTTCTTCGACCCCCGGACCTTGCTGAACCGCCAGCCCTGAACTCCGATGAGCATTCAAGCGAACATCGTGTTGAGCTTCTGCTCCCATTCGTCTTGATCCACGATTTCAAAGCGCATAGTTTTGTTACTCATAGCAGACACGTACTCAGTCCAGTCGCGTTTTTTGGCGTGCTCAGAGCATATATTGAAGACGGACCGCTTGTAGTCCGTGTCTTCCGATTGCTTGAGATGAATGCCCTTAGTCTCCATCACAAATATCTGGCTGTATTCGTCCTCTGTATTCGACTCATCTGAGCGCAGTGCAAAAATGAAGTCAGCATAGATACGACGTGGTTTCCAGCCTTGCACATAGTAGTCACGCCGAGCCCGGTTGCGGTACCAGAAGAACATGCGAGCCTGAGTGTCAATATATGTAGCTACCTTATTCTCAAATCCGTTGAGGTCAGCTTCATCAATTCGGTCAAATAAGCTGTGTTGATATTGGCTGCCGTCCTCACGATTTGCTTGTTTCGTCATTGACACTTCGATCTCGACAGGCAAACGGTTGAAGCCTCCCAAATCATCAGTGACGACAATGAAGCGCATATCACCGGAATCTAGCAGACCAGCAAAGACTTGCTTCGAAAGTCGATCGCGTTCAGCTTCAAGCCTTTTACGGAGTTCTTCAAGCACAAACATAAAATTCGCAACTACGCGCTCGGGCGGATTTGTCAGCAGCAGCTCTTCAAATACTTCTCGTGCAAAGGCCGCAGAACGCCAAGGGTTAGGGACAACATCCCGCAAGTGACTAGCCGCAAAGTAGTAATTAATAGTATCCCCATTAGATGAAGCGTAAACCGTTTCTAACTCTGAGCGTGCATCTATATTCAATCCGGTACGCTGCACAGTGTCTTGGAGATTTTTTCGACTAAGGTCGAGATCAAAAAGTGGACTCATATCCACATCCGCCCAGGGGACCCGAAAAAGAATGTCCTCTTCATAATGCGCTAGCCTCCAATGGCCGCTATCGTTTACCATAAAGGCGGGTAGCACAAGATCTAGAGTTGCCTGACGATATATGTCCTGTTGCCGAGCGACCACCAGACGGCTTGACTGAAGCGAATCTTCCGTGTCTTGGGTGACTTTGCCTTCTAGTCCTTGCAATCCCTCTAGTCCGAATCCTTTGCGTACTGCATTCAACAACTCCCCACCACGGCGCTGGAAGCAAAACACATAGCTCTCGTCTAACTCAGGAACACGGGTTTTCTTAGCATAAGGTTGACGCAGAATGCGTCCGACAAGCTGCGTTAGAGCGTTCTTAGAACTTGGGTTGGTGAGGATAACGAGCACATAAGCGAAAGCACAATCCCAGCCTTCTTGCAGCGCTTGCCTGGTGATTATGTATCTGATAGGACAATCACGCGAAAGCAAGCCTCCCATTTCATCTACTTCTCTAAGCTGATCTTGTACGCTTGTTTTAACGGCGATATGCTCAACGCTGATACCCGGATGTGTGAGCAGATAATCACGGACATCATCGGCATGGATATAACCTGCACCGCGCTGACCCTTGCCTGTTCGCTCCACTTGAATAAGACAGATGGGCCGTATATACTCACCAGTCTCTGCCATATATCCTAACGCCCTCTCCTCCAAAGCGTTGCGGTGCTCAATGGAAGCTAACAACGTGTCCTGCCAACTCGCACTAGCCTTATTAATAATGTGCAAATCTAACTTGATCATCTCTGCATTATTAAGATCCTGGCCTGAGATATCTACCAACACGTTGGCACTCTTCGGCGGGGTAGCAGAGAGTTCTACTATCATGTAGGGGTTGAATCCTTCTAGAGTAGCTTTCGCTCCCTCACTATAAGCCTTGTGTCCTTCGTCAAGGATAATAAGTGGACGCAAAAGTCGGAGGGTGTTGCCGAGCGACGATTTCACCTGTCTTGCTCCAAATCTGCCGATAGTCTCAAAAGTATCAAGATTTCGCACTCGCTGCAACAACTTTTCGTGAGCATCTAGATCATCTTCACTAGGGAAGAAACAGTCGAATCCGCCGCTGTCCCGGAAGATCCGCAAACTATCCTTGGTCTGTCTATTGGCTGACGGAAGCATAAGCATCAACACACAAAGCCGTTCCTCTATATCTTGAACGGTGAAACGATGGGTTTTTTCTAGCACAAGTGTACGTCCACCTGATGCCATATCTAGTTGTTGCCGATAAGGATGATCCCGATCTTTCAGCGCTCTCAGTGTTTGGTCATATATTTGAGTAGTTGGTACTATCCATAATACTAAACCTGTATTCTGTCGCCGGTAGTGATGATTGACGAGATTAACAACCTTGGTTGCCAACAGCGTCTTACCTCCCCCGGTGGGTATTTTGAGGCAAAATGAAGGCAGGGGCTCGCCTAAACCATTCTGTCGCGATGAATAAGAACGACTGGGCGCAATCTTTTTCCAAGTTCCGCGCACCCAATCAATAGCCATTTCTGGATCTAAGGCAAGGTCGGGATCTAGTTCAACGATCCTGGCGGCTTTTTCTCGCATACTAGCCATCTGTATAAGAAACTCTCGTACGCGCTTAAGCGCAAGCTCTTGATACTCTTTAAGGATCACTGGTTCAACCCATCAACAGTTTCGTAAATTTCGAAAGGCAACTGTTGAAACGAAATACTGTGTCTACCTAGAAACTCCGAGTCAACATACTTGGCTGGAGCGAACACGAGTTTCCTACGCTTCGAGCCAGTCAGTTCTTGAGCAATACTCTTAACCAGAGCCAAATCTTGAAGTTTCTCAACATCGCTTGAATAGATGAGGAAAACATCTACTTGTGGAGTGTTACCAATAAACCATCGGTTTTCATCTACTTTATCCGGTTCAAACTCTTGACCGGTTGCCGTGAAAAAGATGTAACTAGCCAACCTCTCATAACTCGGCAGATCTCTATCACAAAGCAAAGACTCTCTCTGCAACGGATTACCCAACTCAAAATAACTGAACGTACCACCAAGTCCCGCTTTTAGAGATTCATCTCTAGCCGAAGGCACACCTTTAATCACCCGGCGCACTCGTTCGGCTGTGCCAGAGTCAACATAATTTTCGCATTCAATCAATATGAACCGTCGATTACCTCCGTCCTGTTTATTGAGAGCTAATACCGCGTGAGCGGTTGTACCCGTGCCTGCAAATGAATCTAAAATGATATCATCATCTGACGTAACGGCTTCAAGTAGGCGGCGAATGACACCTTCATCTTTAGGATACTCAAAGTCATCATCAGGAAGTATGCGGACAAGATCTTTATGTGCCGCTCTACGATCACAGTAGAACACACTGGTAAGAACTTGGTGATCGGTGTCAGCTAGGTATCTTTTAAGGTTGGGCACGCGAGTCTCATCTGACCCGAAGTGAATTCTTCCCTCCAAGATAGCTTGCTGCATAGTTTCTTGATTGGTAAACCTCCACCCTCCAGCAGGTACTTTGACAGGTCGGCCGGTATCTGGATGTAACACCTCATAGGTTGGTCCTCCGCCACCTGGCCATGATATATCCCCCGGAAAATATA
This sequence comes from uncultured Acidimicrobiales bacterium, assembly GCA_958296055.1. Lineage (GTDB taxonomy): Bacteria > Actinomycetota > Acidimicrobiia > Acidimicrobiales > Aldehydirespiratoraceae > CATQHS01. The sequence goes on along the minus strand of CATQHS010000001.1, from coordinate 3,186,559 downwards.
CCCCCTTAGAATCAATGCATTTATAATGGCGGTGTGCGAATGCCTTGTGACTCTTACCTATTGAAGAGAACCAGTCCCGTAAATCCTGAGACGCCGCCTCAAAATCATTCTGTCGATTCTCTAAGAATTCCTCTACCATCCGCTGTACTTCGTCGACTCCTTCCTTGAACACTCTCCACCTAGTTCGGTTAGCCCTCAGCGATTCAATTCGCTTAGCGTAGCAAAGCACGTAGTCATGGCCTACGGAAATAAAATGTGCGTCGTTCTTTACGGTCCCTTCCCAAACAAAAGATCCTAAAAAGTTATCTTCTCCGAAGACTTCGTCCATTATGCAGCGGAGCCTATGAACTTCATTATCATCAATTGAGACAAGAATTGCGCCGTCGTCCCGTAGCAACTCACGCAGCAATTTCAATCTGGGCAGAATCATGCAGCACCATTTGTCGTGCCGTGTAAGATCTTCACGATCAACGACCTTACCCAGCCATTCCTGCATCATAGGCGAGTTGACGCGGTCGTTATAGCGCCAATTCTCTGTTCCAATATTGTAAGGAGGATCAATGTAAATGCACTTGACCTTGCCATGATAAGTTGGTAACAGGGCCTTCAACCCCAGCAAATTGTCGCCACTAACGATAAGATTATCATCAAGGCTCGCTTTCTTACTTAGTCCTTTACCGCGCACAGGAACAAGCTCATGGTAGGGCACACCGAGGTGAAGATTCTCCACGAGGGTCTTACCCTTAAAATGTAACGTGGACATTGAACCTCATTTGCATGACTCTGGTAGATTAGTTATCACGTGGTGATGATACTCGTGATGACAGATAAAGTCAAGTCTTTTGGTTGTCAAAGACATACTCCGCGGTGTAAACAGCCACCGGGTCGGGCGGCAGTGTCCCAGTTGAGCGGTGGACTTTGGGGTAGCCGCAAGGTCCACCACCAGAGGGGCCCTCGCCGAGGGTGCCCGTCGAAGCTCACTGCTGCTGGTCCAGCGGGTGGCTGCGGGGGAGCCCCAGGCGGAGGTGGCCCGCCAGATGAAGCTGTCGCGGGGCACGGTCGCGAAGTGGTGGGGCCGTTGGCTCGAGCACGGCGATTGCGGGCTGGTGGACCGCAGCTCGCGGCCGCGCCGGTCTCCTCGGCGCACCGACGCGAAGACCGAGGAGCGGATCTGCCGGCTGCGGCGCAGCACGAAGCGGGGCCCGGTGTACTTGTCGGCGCGCACCGGGGTGGCGGCTTCGACGGTGTGGCGGGTCCTTCGCCGCCACGGGCTGAACCGGCTGGACGTCATCGACCGCCCGACCGGGCGGGTGATCCGCCGCTACGAGAGATCGGCGCCGGGGGAACTGGCGCCTCGACATCAAAAAAGTCGCGAAGATCCCGCCGGGCGGGGGTTGGAGTGCACACGGCCGCCAAAGCCCCCGGGCCCGCCGCTCCCGCGGCCCCCGCCGCGGCGGGTACACCTACCTGCACGTCGCCGTCGACGACTACTCCAGGGTCGCCTACGTCGAGGCCCTCGACAACGAGACCGCCGCCACCCTGGCCGGGTTCTGGACCAGAGCCCAAGACTGGTTCTGGGCCAACGACATGGCCGTGGACGCGGTGATGACCGACAACGGGGCCAACTTCTGCTCCGGGCTCTTCGCCGGGCTGCTCGCCCAACGCCGCATCACCCACCTGCGCACCCGCCCCTACCGGCCCCGACTGACGGCAAAGCCGAACGCTTCAACCGCACCCTCGCCGACGAATTCCTCTACATCCGGCGCTTCCGATCCGAAACCGACCGCCGCATCCGCCTCAAACGCTGGATCCACGACTACAACTGCCACCGACACCACACCGCAGTCGGCGGCCCACCCGCATCACGCGCTAACAACCTCACGCGAACTGACACCTAGCGGCGGAGATCACAGCCGGTCAGCCATTCGTGGAAGCCTGAAGGCCCAGCCCTCGGCGGGCCCGAGGCGGTGGGACGCTCAGTTGTCGCGGTTGTCGGGGCGGCCGAAACGGTCCCGCATCTTGGCCCCGGCGCCCCCCACCACGTCTCGCAGACCGCCGCCCCGCATGGTCTGGGTCATCTGCTCGAGGCCCGCCTTGCCCAGCTTGCGGGCGTTGTGCTCCAAGAACAGCAAAGAGATGAGCATGAGCAGGAACCCGCCGAAGGACAGCAGATACGACGTGGACAGCAGCAGGACCATCAGCGCCACCCCGGCCACGAAACCCAGGCTCGCCCACTTGATGTTGCGGAAGGCGTGGCGGTACACGGTGGTCTCCGCCACCTCGCGGGCCAGCCGGGGGTCGCTCTCGTAGAGATGCGACTCAATCTCGCTGAGGATTCGCTGCTCGTCCTCGGAAAGCGGCACGATGCACCTCCATCCGTCATCCTACCGGAGCCAGAGCCCGACCCGTCCAGTGTTCCTCAGCCAGAGCCGCCAGGCAAGACCTACCGGCCTCAGCGCCTCAATCGGCGTCGGGGCCCCAGGGCCGGTTCTGGCCGTCGTCCCGGACCCGGAGCGGATCGCCGGGGCGGGCCAGCGAAGCCGGGCCTATCGACGATGTTCCGAACCGGGCCCGGATCTCGTCCACCACCGGATCGATCTGGTCCAGTCGGTCGGGTCGGTCCGGCAAGGAGGCCTCGGCGTCGATCAGGCTGAGCTGCCGGACGGACCCGTCGGCCAGCCCGCTGCCGCTGATCCCCAGCAGCCGCACACCGGGCGCCGGGTCGATTTGGTCGAGCAGGCCGGCGGCGGCCGACGCCACCGCCCGGGTGCCGTCCACCGGGTGGGGCAGCGTGACCGACCGGGTGAGCGTGGTGAAGTCGCCGAACCGAACCTTGATGTTGACGGTGCGGGCCCTCACCCCGGCGTCCCGCAGCCGGGAGGCCACCGCGTCGGCCAGCCTGGTCAGTTCCAAGCCGAGCTCGGCGGGGGTAGTCAGGTCGCGGGGGTAGGTCTCCTCATGGCCGATCGACTTGGGGCGGCGGTCCACCGCCACCGGGCTGTCGTCGATGCCCCGGGCCAGACGGTGCAGCTTGCGGCCGTTGGCCGCCCCCAGCGCCGAGGCCACCCGGCCGGCCGGCAGCGAGGCCAGGTCGCCGACGGTCTCGACGCCCATGCCGGCCAGCCGCCGGGCCGTGGCCGGGCCCACGCCCCACAAAGCGGCGACGGGCAGCGGGTTCAGAAAGTCAAGCTCGGCCCCGGCGGCGATCATGTGGACGCCGGAGCCGAAGACGGGGCCCTCCGGGCTGGACCGGGGCTTGGCCCGCTCCGTGGCCAGCTTGGCCAGCAGCTTGTTGGAGGCCACCCCCACCGAACAGGTGAGCCCTTCCTGATCGAGGACGCGCTCCCGGATGGAGGCGGCGATCCGATCGGCGGGCCCGAGCGTCCGGATCGCCCCCCGCACGTCGAGGAACGCCTCGTCGAGGGACAGGGGCTCCACCAGCGGCGTCACCTCCTCGAAAATGGCCATCACCCGGGCCGAGACCTCGCTGTAGCAGCGGCGGTCGCCGGGCAGGAACACGGCATGGGGGCAGAGCCGGCGGGCCCGGGCGGAGGGCATGGCCGAGTGAACGCCGAAGGCCCGGGCCTCGTAGCTGGCCGCGGCCACCACCCCCCGTCGTCCTGCGCCCCCCACCACCACCGGCCGGCCCCGCAGCTCGGGATGGCGGCGGATCTCCACGGACGCGAAGAAGGCGTCCATGTCGACGTGTACGAACCCCACCGCGCCGTCCGGGGGGCGGCCGCTGATCCTCACCGGGCCCAACGGTAGACTTCGCGTCCGGTGCCCGACCCGTCCGCCACCTCCGCGCCTGCGGCCGTCCCCTCCCGGACGGCCAGGGCGCTGGCCTTGGTCGCCATCGTGGCCGCCGGCGCCTGCGGCGGTCTCATCGGCTTCGCCGTCACCGACTTGGGGTGCGAAGAGGGCTGCGCGGCCCGGGCCGGGGTGGTCGGGCTGGCCGGCGCGGTGGCGGCCGCGGTGGGGGTGGCCGTGGTGGCCGTGCTGGCCCTGCGGGCCATGGCCGAATGGCAGGCCGTCCGCACCGCCCGCCGAGTCGGCGAACCCGGTCGGGGCCCGGGGCCGTGAGCACCAAGATCCTCGCCGTCGAGGACGACGAGCTGATCCGCACCGCCGTCCGCCTCGCCTTAGAGGACGAGGGCTGGGAGGTAGAGGAGTCGGCCTCCGGAGAGGAGGCGCTCACCGCCTTCACCAGGGCCCCGGCCGACGTGGTGCTGATCGACATCATGCTGCCCGGCATCAACGGGTTCGACGTCTGCCGGTCGATCCGGCGGATCAGCGACGTGCCCATCGTGATGGTCACGGCCCGGGTCGACACCCACGACGTGGTGGCCGGGCTCGAAGCCGGGGCCGACGACTACCTCACCAAACCATTCGCGCCCAAGGAGCTGTCGGCCCGCATCCGGGCCCTGCTCCGGCGGGTGCGCACCTCCGAGGCGGGCACCCGCCACTTCGTCTTCGGCGACTTGGAGATCTTCCCCGAGGAGGGCGTGGTGAAGGTGCGCGACGCCGAGGTGCACCTCACCAAGACCGAGTTCCGGCTCTTGGTGGAGCTAGGGTCCAGCCCCGGCCGGGTGCTGAGCCGGGAGATCCTGCTCGACCAGGTGTGGGGCCACGGCTATTTCGGGGACGGCCGCCTAGTCGACGTCCACGTCCGCCGACTGCGCACCAAGATCGAGCCCGACCCGGCCAATCCCCGCCACGTGATCACCGTCCGGGGTCTGGGCTACAAGCTTCAGGGCTGAGGCGTGCGCCCGCCGACCCCGGCCCGGACCAGCCAGCTCGGCCTCCGGGCCCGCATCACCCTCACCTTCGCCCTGGGCGGTCTGGCGCTGTCCAGCACCATCTCGGTGGCCACCCTGGCCCTGACCCGCCAGAACCTCCTCGAGGAGCGGGAGGAGACCTCGTTCACGGTGTTCGTCAACAACGGCCGCCGGGTGCGCAACGAGCTGACAGCCGAGACCGACGACGAGGGCCGGCGGGCCATCGTCGAGCGCCTGGGCCAGGCCTCGGGCACGTTCCCGCTGCTGTTCGTGGAGGACACCTGGACTGCGGCCGAGCCTCTGGTGTTCGACGGCGAGTCAGTGCCCGCCCCCTTGCGGGAGCTGGTCGTGGCCGGCACGCCCGGCCGGATGCGCGCCACCATCGGGGGCCGGACGGCCATTGTCTCGGCCGTCTCGATCCAGGGATCGGGCCCAGAGGCGATCTACTACGAGGCCGCTCCGCTCGACGACATCCAGGACACCCTCGATGCTTTGGCCGCCATCTTGTTCGGCGTGGCCGCCGTCACCACCCTGCTGGCCGCGGCCACCGGCTGGTGGGCGGTCCGGCGGATGCTGAAACCCCTGGCCGAGGTGAGGGCCGCGGCCGAGTCCCTGGCCGCCGGGGCGCTGGACACCCGGCTCGAATCGCCGTCGGACGCCGACCTGGCCTCGCTTAGCGCCTCGTTCAACGAGATGGCCCAGGCCCTCGAGGACCGCATCGAGCGCGACAACCGCTTCGCATCGGAGGTGAGCCACGAGCTGCGGTCGCCCCTGATGACGCTGATCGCCTCCGTGGAGGTGCTGGCCAACAGCCGCGGCGAGCTGAGCGAGCGGGGCCGCACCGCACTGGACCTGCTGGCCGCCGACATAGCCCGGTTCAACCAGCTCGTCGAGGACCTGCTGGAGATAAGCCGCTACGACGTCGGCACCGCCGCTCTGCACAACGAGTCCATAGACGTGGTGGAGTTCGTGCAGCAGGCCATCGCCAGCCAGAGCCGCGCCGACGTGGACTTCGCGCCGGACCCCGCCGCCGACGGGACGACTCTGTCGGCCGACAAACGCCGGCTGGCCCAAGTGGTGTCCAACCTCATCGACAACGCGGCCAAGTACGGGAGAAGCGAAATCGTGGTGGGCATCGAGCGCAGGCCGAACCAGGTTCTGCTGAGCGTCGAGGACGACGGTCCGGGAGTGGCGGCCGAGGAGCGCAAGGTCATCTTCAACCGGTTCAACCGGGGCCGGCTCAGCGGACGCCGGGGCCGGGCCGCCGGCTCCGGCCTGGGTCTGGCCCTAGTGGCCGAGCACGTAGACCTGCACGGGGGCCGGGTGTGGGCCGAGGAACGCCCCGGCGGCGCCTCCGGCGCCCGCTTCGTGGTGGAACTCCCGGTTCTGGCCGACGAGGAGGACTGGTCGTGACCGGCCGGTTCCCGACCCCCGGCGCCGAGAGGGCCGCGGGCCGCCTCCTGGCCGCGCTGGTCGTGGCCGCGGCCGCGCTGGCCGGGGCCTGCGGCATACCCACCGACGAGGCGGCCCGGGCCATCGACCCCGAAGACCTGCCCGAGACCCTGCGGCCCGGGTTCACCGCCACTACGACCACCGCGGCGCCGGCGGCGCCGATCGCCGAGCCCCAAACGGTCTACCTGCTGACCGACCCCCCCGACATCGAGCGGACCATCGTGGTGGAAACCGTGCGCCAAGTGGCGGTGGGGGCGACGATCACCGAGATCCTGGCCACCCTGTTCGGCCAGACCACCACCGGCGAAGAGCAGGCCGCGGGCTACTTCAACACCCTGGAACTGTTCGAGCTCACCGGAGCCGCGGTCGCCGACGGCGTGGCCACCATCGACTTCGTCCCGCTGTCGCCCGAGGACAACCCGCCCCCGGCCGACACCCTGGAACTGGCCGCGGCCCAGCTCGTGTTCACCGTCACCGAGATAGAGGGCATCGACGGCGTCCGGATCCTGTTCGACAGCTCCGAGGTGTCGATCCCGACCAGCGACGCCGACGCGGAGCCGGGCGCGGTGCTGCGCCGCGACAACTACGAGCAGTTCGGGCCCAGCTCCCTGGGCGCTTAGGCGAACAGGCCCCCGGCCGACTCATTCAGGCGGGTCACCCGATCGGATCGGCCGCCGAGTCGGCGGCGGCCAGCAGCGCCGCCCCGAAGGCGCCCGCCCGGGGCCCGAGGCGGGCGGCCACCACCCGAACCTTGGGCCGGTGATCGCCTCCGAGGACGTGGGCGTGGGTCCAGCGCTCTATGCCCCGGATCAGGGGCTCGCCGATATCGGCCACCCCACCCGAGATGATCACCAGCTCGGGGTCGAGCACGTGGACCAGGTTGGCCACCCCGATGCCGGCGTAGCGGCACAGCTCGTCAAGCAGGCCCATGGCCGCGGGGTCGCCGGCCGCCAGCGCGGCGTGGACGCGGGCGCCGTCGATCGCCTCCGCCGATCCGGCTTCGGCCACCAGATCGGCCAGCTCGCCCGCCGCGGCCAGCTCCCGGGCCCGCCGCACCAGCCCGCGGCCCGACGCGAAGTACTCCCACGGGCCCCGGGCGCCGGTGAGGTGCTCCGGTCCGCCGTGCTGGATGATCATGTGGCCCGACTCGCCGGCGAAGCCGTTCCAGCCCCGGTAAAGCTGCCCGTCGAACACGAACCCGGTGCCGATCCCGGTGCCCAGAGACACCAGGGCGACGTGGCGGCGGCCCCGCCCGGCTCCCACCCGCATCTCGGCCCAGACGGCGGCGGTGGCGTCGTTCTCCACCGTCACCGGTCGGGCCAGATCGGCCTCCAGCCGGGCCCGGACCGGCAGGTCGAAGACGCCGGGGATGTTGGGCGAGTACCGCAGCGTGCCGGTCCGGTCCACGATGCCGGCCACCCCCACTCCCACCGCGGCCATGGGCTGGCCGCAGTCGGACTCCAGGCCGGCGACCACCGCCTCGACGGTCTCGATCATGGTCTCGCCGTCATAGACGGTGGCGGCGCGCCGGGACGCGGCCGGCTCGGTGGCGCCGGGGCCGTCGATGGCCAGACCCAGCACCTTCGTCCCCCCGATGTCTAACCCGCAGTACATGGCTGTGCGTCTACGTCGCCCTAGGAGATGACGCCGGCCTCCACGTAAGCCTTCAGGTCGTCGAGGGCGGTGCTCACGATCCGGGCCTCGGCCCGGCGGGCCAGGAAGCCGGGCAGCGGGACGGCCAAGTCGACGCCGAGGCTGTACACCACCTCGGTGGCGTCGGGGATGCCCTCGGCGGGCAGGAACTCGTAGGAGCCGTCGAGCCGGCGGGTGGCGTCGCCGTGCTGCAGCCGCCAGGCCATGCGCAGCGGGTTGGACCCGTAGTAGTAACGCAGGGTGTAGGTGGTGGACCGGGCCATGGCCGAGACCCGGAACTCGACGTCGGTGGCCAGGCCGTCGTCGTCCCGGCTCAGCACCCGGACCTGCTTGACGTCGGTGGCCCACTCGGGATACCGCTCGAAGTCGGCGGCCGCGTCGAAGCACTGCCGGGGGCTGGCCATGACCGTGGTGCGCTCGGTTGCCTGATCGGCCACGGGTGGGACCTTACCGGGCGGCCATGGCGTCGAGGGCGCCGCGCAGCTTGCGGGCCAGGGAGTCGTAGGAGAAGGCCCCCTCCGCCCGGCGCCGGGCCGCGGCCCCCATGGATCGCCGGCGCCGGTCGTCGCCGATGAGCTCGCCGATGGCCCGGGCGGCGGCGGCCGGGCCGGTCTCCTCCAGGACTATTCCGGTCTCGCCGTGGGCCACCGCCTCGGCCGCGCCCCCGCTGCGCCCGGCCACCTGGGCCACCCCGGCCGCGGCCGCCTCCAAGAAGACGATCCCGAACCCCTCCTGCTCGAGCCCGCCCCAGCGGGTCCGGCACAGCATGGCGAACACGTCGGCGCACCCGTAGAGGTCTCCGAGATCAGCCTCGGGCACCCGGCCCAGGAGCCGGACCGGGGCCCCGAGGCCCTCGGCCAGCCGGGCGATCCGGCCCCGGTCCCGGCCCTCCCCGGCGATCAGCACCCGCAGGTCGGGCCAGTAGGGGGCCAAAACGGCGGCGGCCCGCACCAGCGTGTCCATCCCCTTGCGGGGCACCAGCCGGGACACGCTGACCACGGCGGGGGCGTGTTCGTCGATGCCGAACCGCTGTCGGGCCGCGGCCCGGGCCCGGTCGTCGGGGGGCCGGATGCGTTCGGTGTCGACCCCGGGCGGGATCACCGCCACGGGGAGGCTGCGGCCCGCGGCCCGCTCGGCCTCGTCGGCGGGGTATTCGCCCGCGGCCACCACCCCGACCGCCCCGGCCAGCACCCGGCCCAGCAGCCGCCGCACGCCCGGCGCCCGGCCCGGCACGGCCGTCTCGGCCCCGTGCACCACCACGGCGTAGGGCCGCTCGAGGTGGGGGCCGATGAGCCCGGCGGGCACGGCCGGGTCGATGACCACCAAGTCGGCGCCGTGCTCGGCGGCCAGCCGGTTGACCCGGCGCACCAGGTGGGGCCCGGGCGCCAGCCACGGCTCGGGCGAGCGGATCACCTTGAAGTCCTGGGCCCGGTCGAAGCCGGCTGCAGCCCGGTGGGGGGTGGTGTGGACCATCACCTCGTCGGCGGGCAGGCGCCGCCACAGTTCCCACAGGTAGCTCTGGATGCCGCCGATCTTGGGCGGGAAGTCGTTGGTTACCAGCAGGTGCCGGGTCACCGGCCCGGCCGGGCCCCGGGCCGCGGCGCCAGCGGCACGGCCGCCAGCTCCTCCGGCCTCCGGGGCGACACGGCTCGGTCATCGGCGGGGCTCCGGGGCGGCACGGCTCGGCGCAGTTCGGCTCGGACCATCGGGTCGTCGGCGCCGCGCAAAGATGCCAGCCCGAGCCCGAGCCGGCGGGCGCACCACACCGCGTGGGCCCGGATCAGCGGATCGGGGTCGCCCAGGGCCCGATCCACCCCATCCCGGACTCGGGGGTCGGCCCCGTCTCCTACGTTGGCCAGCACCACCAGCGCGTTGCGGCGCAGGTAGCGGGGCTGGCGGCGGGGGATGTACCACCGGCCGAAGCGTTCCAGCAGCTCCTCGTCGGCGGCGGCCAGCACCTCCAGCAGCGGCACCCAGGCCTCGACCCCCGGTTCTCCGCCCGTCGGCGCCTCCCCCGCCCGGTCCCGCCCAACCGGATCCTCGCCCTTTGGGGCCGCGCCCCGGCCAGGACGGGCCGGGCGGCGGAGGCGGACCCGGTTGGGGGGGCACGCCTCCTGGCAGTCGTCGCACCCGTACAGTCGGTCGCCGAGGGCGACCCGGAAATCGGGGTCGAACACCCCGTCGGCTTGGACCAGCCAGGCCAGGCACCGGCGGGCGTCCAGCACCCCGGGGGCGACGAGGGCGCCGGTGGGGCACTCGTCCAGGCACCGGCGGCACGGGCCGCACCCGTCGGGGACCGGCTCGGGCTGGGCGAACTCGACGGGGGCGTCGGTGATGACCGAGCCCAGCACCACCATGCTGCCCGCCCCCCGGACCAGGATGTTGGTGCTCTTGCCCCACCAGCCGATCCCGGCCCGGTGGGCCGCGGCCCGGTCCACCAGGCTGTTCTCGTCGCTGGAGACCACCGCCCGATGGCCGCCGGCGCGCAGGAACTCCGCCACCTCTTCCAGCCCGGCCCGCAGGGGCCCGTAGTTGTCGGCCCAGTGATAGGACGCCACCCGGGCGTGGGGCCCCCCGCCAGTCGGCCGGGGCGGCGCCTCCCGGTGGAAGTCGAGGGCGCCGACCACCAGCGCGGTGGCGCCGGGGAGGGTGCGGGCCGGATCGGCGGACCGGTCCGGGTTGCGGTAGGTGAACTGCATGCCGCCGTGCAGGCCGTCCCGCTTGCGCCGGTGCAGCGTGGAGGCCACGGCCGCGAACGGCGAGGCGTCGCAGACGCCGACCGCGTCCAGCCCGGCCCGGCGGCCGACGGCCACCAGCGCGGCGGCGGGGATGGTCACGGGCTCAACTGCCGGCCGACGAAACCAGAGCTTCGAGCTTGGCGGCGGCCCGGCCGTCGTCGATGGCGGCCGCGGCCGCCTCGGCACCCGACCGGAGGTCGTCGGCCATTCCGGCCACCATCAGCCCGGCCCCGGCGTTGAGCACCACGATGTCGCGGCAGGCGCCCCCGCCGCCGGCCAGGATGTCGCTGAGCACCGCGGCGTTGACCGCGGCGTCGCCGCCGCGCAGATCTTCGGGCGCGGCCGGGGCCAGACCGGCGTCGGCCGGGCTCACCTCGTAGGACCGGATCCGGCCGCCGTCCAGCTCCGTCACCACCGAGGGCCCGGTGAGGCTCAGCTCGTCCAGCGGGCCGTGCCCGTGTACCACCATCGACCGCTCCGACCCGGTGTCGCGGAGCACCTCGGCCACCCGCCGGGCCCGGTCCGGGTCGGCCACCCCCACCACCTGGCGGCGGACCTGGCCCGGGTGCGACAGGGGGCCCAAGAGGTTGAACACGCTGGGGATGCCCAACTCGGTCCGCACCCCGGCCACGTTGCGCATGGCCGGGTGGTACGACCGGGCGTAGGCGAACCCCAGGCCGATGTCGCGGACCTGCTCCCTCAGCTCGTCGGGACCCACGCCGACGGCCGCGCCCAGGGCCTCCAGCAGGTCGAAGCTCCCCGAGGTGGACGAGGCCCGGTTGTTGCCGTGCTTGCACACCGTTGCGCCAGCCCCGGCCGCCACCACCGAGGCCATGGTCGACACGTTCAGGGCGCCGGCGCGGCGGCCGGGAGAGCCCCCGGTGCCCACTATGTCGATGGTCTCCGGCGGCAGATCCAGGGGCACGGCCGCCTCGCACATGGCCTCCACCAGGCCGCGCAGCTCCTCGGCGGTCTCCCCTTTCGACTTCATGGCCACGATGAACCCGGCGATCTGGGCGTCGGTGGCTTCGCCGGCCAGAACGGCGCCGAGCGCGGCCCGGGCGGCGTCGGCGCCGATGGGCTCTCCGCCGGTCAGGGCCCCCAGCACCCCGGGCCAGCCGCCGTGTTCGTCCAAAGTGCTCACGGCCTCACCTCGCCCCGCTCCTCCGGCACACCCGGGCAGAATAACCCGGCCCGAGACCTAGCCGGTCCGGCCGGGGCTGAGACTGGGGCTGCGAACGGCCGGTGGCCCTGGCCTATCGGGTGCGCTACGTCGAGCCGGGGCTGAGACTGGGGGCGCGAACGGCCCCCACCCCGGCACACTGGTGAGCGGTGGCGGGGAGCCGGCTGGATGGCCGCGGTCCGCTCGACGGATCGAGGAAGGTCGGGACTCCGCAGGGCAGGGTGCTGGCTAGCGGCCAGTCGAGGCGACTCGCAGGAGAGTGCCACAGAGAACAGACCGCCGGTGAGAGCCGGCAAGGGTGAAACGGTGCGGTAAGAGCGCACCAGCGCTCCGGGCGACCGGAGCGGCTCGGCAAACCCCACCCGGAGCAAGATCAAGCAGGGAGAGGGCGGCCCGCCCGCAGACACTCCCGGGTAGATCGCACAGATGGATGGTCATCCACGGAGACCCCCGGCAACGGGCTCCCGGACAGAATCCCGCCTACAGGCCAGCTCCCCGCCACCGCCCCGGCCAGATGCCGAGGGCTTCGGCCCGCGGCCGGGATCGACGCCGGCCCCTGACCTGGCCCGGTCCAGTTGGCCGGTCCGTTGGCCGGTCCGGCCTTGTTCGCGCTGGAGGAGGCCGGCAGCCGGGCCATGACGGTCACGGTCAACGAGAGGCTCCTGCTGCGAAGCGAAGCGGTCAACTCCTCGCTCATCGAGGGCATCCGAACCAACGCCAGGAACCTGTCCATCGCCGTGGCCGGCGGCCGGGCCAAGGAGGGGGCGCGGCTCACGGCTCACAACCTGGCGGCCCTGGCCCGAGTTCTGGACGGATCGCATCCCGGCGAGACGGTTGGGGTGGACTGGATTCTGGGCATCCACCGCCTGACCATGGCCGAGGAGAGCTTCGCCGGTCGCCTCAGGCAGGAGCAGAACTGGATCGGCGGCAGCGATCACTCGCCGGTGGGCGCCGTATACGTTCCCCCGCCGCCTGAGCGCGTCCCCGGATTGTTGAAGGACCTGGCCGCCTTCGTGAACCGCGACGACATCCATCCGATCGTCAAGATCGGGGTGGCGCACGCCCAGTTCGAGAGCGTCCATCCCTTCTTGGACGGCAACGGGCGGACCGGCCGGGCCCTCACGCAGGCGCTGCTGCGGCGGCAGGGCCTCCCGTGCGTTCCCCTGTCATCGGGGCTGATGGCGACCAGGGACGAGTATTACCGGTCTCTCGACGCCTACCGCCTCGAAGGCGCCGGGGAGTCCATCCGCATCCACGCCCGCGGGCTGCGGGCGGCGGCCACGGCCCTGGCCGAAGCAACCGACCGCTCGTCGGCGGTCATGGAGGCCTGGAGCCACCGGATGCGCGGGCATTCCCCGGGCGCGGACCGGGAGGTCCTGCTGCCCTGGCTGCTCGGCAACCCGGCGTTCACGACGCCGCAGTTCGAGTCGGCCACTCAGATGCCGGAGAGGTCCCGGCGCCGGCTGTTCAGCGCCCTGGCCGACGCCGGGGTGATCCGCCGGGCCGGCTTCACCGTCGGCGCCGCGCCCTCGGTCGCGGTCTGGGAGGTGCCGGAGGTGTTCGGAGTGCTCGACGAGCTCGAACGCCGGACCGCCGATCTCATGCACCGCCCGCCGATCCCCCCGGATGAGGCCAGATAAGGCCAGATGAGGATCGAGTCGGTCCGCAGACGGTCAGGACCCCGCGGCGCGGGCCGGGCGGATCAGCGGGCCGGGCGAGGCAGGCGGCCGGTGGCCCACAGGGCGCGGAGACGGCTCCGGTCGGTCAGCCCGTGCCGGCGCGCCAGCCACGCCATGGCGGCCAGGCCCGCCGCCTCCAGCGCCAGGATCACCCCTAGGGGCCGATCCAGCTCGGGCGGCGGACCCTGGCCCACGCCCCCGGCGCCGCCCAGGGGCCACCAGAACAAGGCGGCGCGCGACCAAGACCCGCTGGCGGCCAAAAACACCAGAACCCCGATGGGCACCCCGAGCCAGCGGCGGCGGGTCAGCCGCCGACCCCGGCCGGCGGTGGCCGCCATCACCAGCCCCAGCAGGGCGGCGGCGCCCAGCAGCGTGTGCAGCAGCCACGGCGAGCCCGTTGCCGTCTCGGCCAGGGGCAGCACCGATCCGGCGGCCACGAACCGGTAGTCGACCGCGGCGCTGTCGAACACGAACAGCACCACCAGCACCCCGCAGGCCAAAAACCACAGAAACATCTTCAACCCCTCAGCGCTGGCCAAGAACCACGGCAACACCCCGACCCTCAGCGCCGGCCGGGAACCCCAGAAACACCCCGACCCTCAGCGCAGGACGATGCGGCCGCACTCCTCGCAGTCGAGGACCGACCCGGGCGGGCAGCGCTTGACCCGGTCGAACTCGACGGCCGGCATGGCGCTGGGACAGCCGCAACCCCCGGCCGGGTCGAAGGAGACGGCCGTGCTGGAGCCGAACACCGGCCGCAGCCGCTCGTAGCGGGCCAGCAGATCGGGGTCGGTGTCGGCCGCGGCTCGGGCCCGGGCCTCGGCCACGGCTTCGAGCTGATCGTTGATCCCGGCCTCGGCCTCCTGGAGCCGGGCCGAAAGCTCGCCCACCTCTCGGTCGGCGGCGGCCCGGGCCTCCTCCAGCTCCGACATCTGCTCGTCCAGCTTCTCGGCCTCTTCAATGGCCTCGATGGCCCTGTCCTCCAAGTCGCTCTGGCGAGATCGCAGGCCGGCTATCTCGTCCTGGAGGGCTCGGAGGTCCCTCAGGCTCTGGATCTCGCCGGAGTAAAGGCGGTTGTCGTCACGGTCGGCCTTGGCCTCGACGATGGCGGCCTCGTCCTCGAGCCGCTTGTGGCGGGTTACCGCCTCGACCCGCTCCAGGGCGGTGGCGTCGATGCGCTGCTGCTGGCGGGACAGCTCGGCTCGGGCTTGGTCAAGCTCGGGTCGCTCGGCCAGGTTGTCCCGCCGGTAACGGTGCTGGTCGGCCTCGGTGTCGAGCCGCTGGATGTCCAAGAGGGGGTGGGCCCCGGTCATCGCCTCATCCCAGCTTGGTGTGGTCCCAGCTCGCCACCCGGGCCGGCTCCACGATCACCGCGGTGCGCTTGGCCGACATCTGATCGGCGGCGGCTTGCAGCGCCTCGGCCGGAGCGCCGGGGTGGTTGCGGGCCATGACCGCCCGGGCCAGGGCCGTCACCTCGGCCCGGTCGCGGACCAGCCGGGCCCGGCCCTTGATCATCACCCCGCGGAGGTTCTCGTAGGCGTCGCCGTCCTCAAGGAGCACGGTGATGCGGTCGTCGCGCTCCAGGTTCTTGATCTTCTGGCTCTTGGTGTAGGTCTCGAACACGATCCGGTCGTCGACGACCGCGAACCACAGGGTGGAGAGGTGGACGCCGCCGTCGCGGTCGATAGTGCCCACTTGGAGGCTCTTCTGCCCGGCGATGAACGCGGCCGCCTCGGCGTCGCTCATGCGAACCGCGTCGCGCCGACCGCTCACCCGCCGACGGTTTCCCGCGTCCGCAGCCTGCGCCCGGGTCCCGGATCAGACCGGGGCGGGCTCAGGCCAAAGCCGCGTCCAGGGCCTCCACCGACGGGGCGAAGTAGAAGGAGCCCGAGGCCGGAGTGGAGTAGGCGGTGATGGCGTCCAAGTCCTGGCCGTTGATGCCGTACATGGCGTCCATCCGCTCCCGCATCGGGGCCTGGGTCCGGCAGAAGCCCATGAAGTAGAGCCCGACGGTGCCGTCGTGGAAGGCGTAGGGGGTGGAGCGCCGCACCATCTCGCCCCGCTTCGGGGTCGCCTCGTCGGCGGTGGCGCCCTCCCGCAGCTCCACGTGGGACAGGTGCGAGGCGGGCGGCTGCACATCGAGCTTGACCGAGTCGGCCTTGGTCCGGCCGAAGGTCTCCTCCTCCTGCTGAAGGCTGAGGCTGGCCCAGAAGTCCATGTCGTGGACCCAGCGCTGGGCGATGCAGAACGACCCCCCGGCCCCCGGCTCGCCGTCGGGGATGATGGCCCGGTCGTGCTGGTCTTCGGGCTCGGGGTTGCCGGTGCCGTCGATGTGGCCGGTCAGGTCCAGGCTGTTCTTGTAGATGAAGGTCGGGGTTTCGCGGGCCACCGCCATGTGGCCGGCCACCGCCCGGCGGAAGGTGTGCTGGACCTCCCAGCACAAATCCTTGTCGGCGTCATGCACCCATATGAGCAACTCCTCCTGGGTGCCCTTGGCTGTCCTGGAGCCGTCGGGCGAGGTGTAGCCGGGGTAGGGCTGGAAGTCGTCGCCGGTCTCGATCCCGAGGTCGGCGGCCAGGGTCGGGCCGAGCAGCACGCAGAGGTTGACGCCCTGGTCGGCTGCGTCAGCCCGGGCGTCGCTCAGCGCCTGCTTGATGACGCCGAGGTCGGCCCCGTCGACGCGGCTCATGTGGGTGTACCACTGGTACTTCTCCAGATCGGTGAGGATTGCGGCCTGCGGAGTTGCCATCGGTGATCCCTCTGTTGGTCGGTGGGCGGACGGTTGCGGCCCTGACGATAGACCAACGGCGGCGATAAGAGAAACCGGAAACGGCGATCGGCCCTCAGGGGCCGGCTCTGAGCTCACGGCGCAGGATTTTGCCCGAGGCGCTCTTGGGGATGGCGTCCACCACCTCCAGGCGCCTGACCTGCTTGTAGCCGACCAGATGCCCGGCGGTGAAGTCCTGCAGCTCGGCCAGGGTGGGCGCCTCCGCGCCGGGCGCGACCACCACGAACGCCTTGGGCACCTCGCCCGCCTCTTCGTCGGGCACCCCGATCACCGCCGCGTCGGCCACGGCGGGATGGGCGACGAGCACGGCCTCGACCTCGGCCGGGGCCACCTGGAACCCCTTGTACTTGATGAGTTCCTTGATGCGGTCGACGATGGTGACGTGGTCGGCCTCGTCGAGGGTGGCCACGTCGCCGGTGTGCAGCCAGCCGTCGGGGTCGATGGTGGCCGCGGTCGCCTCCGGGTTGTTCAGGTAGCCCTTCATTACCTGGGGCCCCCGCACCCACAGCTCCCCGGTTCCTCCCGTGTCCTGGTCGGCCCCGGTGACGGGATCGACGATGCGGATCTCGGTGTTGGGCAGGGTCACCCCGCTGGTGCCGGGCCGGAGCCGGCCCTCCGGGGTGCCGTGGCTGACCGGGCTGAGCTCGGTCATGCCGTAGCCCTGGACCACCTCGCAGCCCACCCGGGCCGCGGCCTCGGCGGCCAGGTCGGCGCCGAGCGGGGCCGCCCCGGAGAAGATCTGCTTCAGCGACGACAGGTCGTACCGGTCCACCGCGGGATGCCGGGCCAGCCCCAGCACCATGGGGGGCACGGCGAAGAACCGGGTGATCCGCTCGCTCTGGACCAACCCCAGGGCCGCCTCCATGTCGAAGCGGGGCATGGTCACCACCCGCACCCCGCTGGCCAGCAGGGCGTTCATCAGCACCTGCATTCCGTAGATGTGGAAGAAGGGCAGCGCGGCCAGGGCCGCCTCGTTTTCGCCGTAGGTGAGGAAGCCGCCGATCTGGGCCACGTTGGCCACCAGGTTGCGGTGGGTCAGCATCACCCCCTTGGGCATCCCGGTGGTGCCCGACGAGTAGGGCAGCACGGCCACGTGGTCGGCGTTGTCCACCGGGACCTGGTCGATGGGCTCGCCCAACAGCGACTCCAGCGCCACCGCCTCGGGGGCCTCGCCGATCACCGCCAGCTCCGACACCGCCGAGCCCTCGGCGGCGGCCCGGGCCGCGGGCAGGAACGCCGGGACGGTCACCAGCATCTCCGCGCCGGCGTCGTCGAGCTGGTAGCGGATCTCGCCGGGCCCGTAGGTGGGGTTGATGGTGGTGACGGTGGCACCGGCCAAGGCGACGCCGTGGAAGACCACCGCGTAGGCGGGGAGGTTGGGGGCCATGAGGGCCACCGTCGTCGATGGCCCGACGCCCCGGGCGGCCAGGCCCCCGGCCAGGCGCCGGACCGCCTCGTGCAGCCCGCCGAACGTGTAGGAGTCGCCGTGTCCGTCGGTTATGGCCGTCTCGCCCGATCGGGCCTCCGCTCCGGCGAAGACCATCTCGGTGATGGAGCAGTCGGGGATCTCTACGTCGGGCAGGGGGCTCGGGTGGACGATGGGGCTCATGCCAGCACCGGCACCGATTCCAAAGCGGCGGCCACCTCGGACTCGGACAGCTCGTGGTCGGCCAGCGAGCCCTGCAGGTAGGCCTCGTAGGCGCCGAGGTCGAGGTGGCCGTGACCGCACATCGCGGTCAGGATCGTCTTGGGCTCCCCCGACTCCTTGCAGGCCAGGGCCTCCCGCACCGCGGCGGCCAGGGCGTGGGTGGGCTCGGGGGCCGGGATTATGCCCTCGGCCCGGGCGAACTGAAGGCCGGCCTCGAAGCACTCCCGCTGGGGTATGGCCACCGCCTCCACCAGGCCCAGTTCGTAGACGTGGGACAGCAGGGGCGACATCCCGTGGTAGCGCAGGCCGCCGGCGTGGATGGGCTCGGGGATGAACGAGTGGCCCAGGGTGTGCATCTTCAGCAGCGGCGTCACCTGGGCCGCGTCGCCGAAGTCGTAGCGGTACTGGCCCCGGGTGAGCGACGGGCACGAGGCCGGCTCAACGCAGCGGACGGCCGGGCTCATGCGGCCGGCCATCTTCTCCCGCAGGAACGGGAAGGCCAGGCCCGCGAAGTTCGACCCGCCGCCGGTGCACCCCACCAGCACGTCGGGCTGCTCGTCCACCATGGCCATCTGCAGAAGCGCCTCCTCGCCGATGACGGTCTGGTGCATCAGGACGTGGTTCAAGACGCTGCCCAGGCAGTAGCGGGCGGCCGGGTCGGCGGCCGCCATCATGATGGCCTCGGATATGGCCATCCCCAGCGACCCGGGGTGGTCGGGGTCGGCGGCCAGCACGCCCCGCCCGTATTCGGTGGCAGGCGACGGGCTGGAGTGAACCGCGGCCCCCCACACCTCCATCATCGTCTTGCGATAGGGCTTCTGGCGGTACGAGGCCGCCACCTGCCACACCTCGCAGTCGATGCCGTACTGGGCGCAGGCGAAGGCCAGGGCGCTCCCCCACTGGCCCGCCCCGGTCTCGGTGGTCAGCCGGGTGACGCCCTCGGCCCGGTTGTAGAAGGCCTGGGCCACTGCGGTGTTG
This sequence comes from uncultured Acidimicrobiales bacterium, assembly GCA_958296055.1. GTDB lineage: Bacteria > Actinomycetota > Acidimicrobiia > Acidimicrobiales > Aldehydirespiratoraceae > CATQHS01. Next base: position 3,167,662 of record CATQHS010000001.1, on the reverse strand, counting down.
GGCTTGTGGGAGCCGGCCGGGCTCACCCCCTCGTACTTGTAGAAGATCTTGGCCGGGGTGTCGAGGGCGCGTTCGAGCCGGCGGGCCCGCATCAGCGGGCTGGGCCGCCACAGCCTCAGCACGTCGAGGACCCCGCCGGGGATGTCCACGTAGCGCTCGGAGGTCACCTCCTGGCCTATGAGGGCCATCGGGAACAGGGGGGCCAGGTCGTCGGGCCCGACCGGTTCCAGGGTGCCGGGGTGCAGAGGCGGCGGCGGGGGCGCGGGCAGGTCGCCCACGATGTTGTACCACTGCGTCGGCTGCTCCGACGCGGGCAAGGTCACCCGGTAGTAGTCGTCGGTCATGGCTCGCTCCTCTGGCCGCTCGGCAGTAGTCGTCGGCCCCGGTCCGGGCCTCCTCGGCCGGCCGGTCCGACGGTGGGCGCGAGGGTAGACGCGGCGCGAAGCTGCCGTCATGCCCCGCCCCGTCTCCCGCCCCTTCGCCCTGATCGATGGGTTCACCGCCGAGCCCTACCGGGGGAACCCGCCGGCGGTGGTGAGCGGGGCGGGATCGCCTCAGGTGTCGTCGAAGCGGGGGTCGCGCTTTTCCACGAAGGCGGTGCGGGCCTCTTGGGAGTCGCCGGTCAGGTAGGCCTCGAAGGTGAAGCCCTGCTCCCAGCGGTACTTGTCCTCCAGGCTGCCGTCCTCCACCCCGGTCAGGGAGCGCTTGGCGATCTCGATCATCACCGGCGACTTGGCCGCGATGGTGCGAGCGATGTCCAGGGCTTCCTCCCGCAGCCGGTCCCGGGGGACGACCCGCTCCACCGCCCCAAGCCGGTGGGCCTCGGCCGCGTCCACCGCCAGCCCGGTGAAGTACATGTGGCGCACTTTCTGCACCGGGAACATCCGCTGTAGGTGGGCGCCCATGCCCATGCCGCCCCGGTCCACCTCGGGCACGGCGAAGTAGGCGTCGTCGGCGGCCACCACCACATCGGCCGAGCCGGCGATGCCGATCCCGCCGCCGAGCACGTACCCGTGGACCGCCGCGATCACCGGCCGGGGGTTGAGGTGGATGGCCGCGAACGCGTCGTAGTTGCCGCGGTTGGCGTCGAGGATCTTGGCGGGGTCGGCCGCCACCTCCTTGACGTCGATGCCGGCGCAGAACCCCCGGCCCTCGGCCCGGATGACGATCACCCGCACCCCGGCCCGGCGGCCCAGCGCCTCGATCTCGGCCGCCATCGCGAACTGGGCCCGGGTGTCGAAGGCGTTGACCGGCGGGTTGTCGAGCACCAGCTCGGCGATGCCGTCGGCCACTGCCGTGGAGAACGGGCGGGTCACGGCTCTGTGTGTAACACACCGGCAGCGGCCCCGGCATCCCCGGCGCCCGGCCCCGCCGTAGATTGAGGGCTCCTTTCGCCGGACCGCAGGGAGAGGCCATGGCCGCACCGACCTACCAGCTCCATCACCTGTGCATCTTCGAGCGGCACCCCCGGGAGTCGATGTGGAACTGGCTCCGCTGGTATCACGCCATCCCCGCCTACTACTGGGAGGGGATCGCCGACCTCCACCACACCGGCGAGGGCGGCGTCGACTACACCTTCCTGGCCTGCGGCGCCCCCTTCCAGATGCAGCTCGAGGCGCCCCCCTACCAGTTCGAGTACGAGCGCAACTGGTTCGCCCAGCACGGCTCGGGCATCAACCACGTCTGCTGGATCGTCCCCAACGCCTACGACACGGTGGAGCACCTCCAGTCGAACGGGGCCGCGGTGGCCATGGAATACGAGGAGTTCGGCGGCACCTACAACGGCTTCGTGGCCATCGACCCCGAGGGCCGCTGGGTGGAGATCATGGAGTACGTCAACGACTTCAAGACCCCCGACGTGGAGTTCCGCCCGGTCGGCCACGTCGGGCTGCAGACCCTGGGGGCGGTCCAGCTCTGCCGGGACCTCGACAGCCAAGTGGAGTGGTACCAAGACGTGCTGGGGCTGCGAACGGTGCTGGACGCCCGCAGCGACAACGACGGCCTGGTGTATTTGGCCGACCCCGCCTACCCCGCCCGCCGGTGCGTGAACGTGCTGGCCACCCCCGGCACCGACGCCGAGCAGGCCATGATGGCCGAGCACGGGCCGGTGATCTCCTCGATCCTGTACGAGGCCGCAGACGTGGATCAGGCCTGGGCCGACGCAGTGGCGGCCGGGTTCGGCGCCATCTCGGCCCCCGCCCCCGACGACCGGATCGGGGTCCGCACCGGCTACCTGCGCGAGCCCAGCGGCAACATCGTGCAGGTGCGCGAGCCCTTGGCCGCTTGACCGTGCCGCCCCCGACCCGAATCCCCGGCCGCCTGGCCGCAGCCCCCGAATCCCCGGCCGCCTGAGGCTGATGAACGTCAGGGGCATCCACCACGTCGGGCTGGTGGTGGGCGACCTCGACGCCGCCGTCGGCTTCTACGGGGCCCTGCTTCACATGGAGGTGATCGAACGGGACTCCTGGCGAGCCCCGGACCCGGCCATCGACTCCGCGGTCGGCCTGGTCGGCTCGTCGGCTGACGGCGCCATGTTGCGGGGGTCCGGCGGCTTCTTGGAGCTGTGGCAATACCACGCGCCCGAGCCGGTCGGGGACGACCCGGCCCGGCGGGGGGCCCACGAGCGGGGCCTGCGCCATCTCGCCATCGAGGTGGACGACGTGGACGAGGCCCTGGCCCGAGTGGTGGAGCTGGGCGGCACCAAGACGGGCGAGCCGATCCGCTCGGAAAGCGGCTCGGCCGCGGTGTACTGCCGCGACCCCTTCGGCACCATCATCGAGCTCATGTCGGCCGGCACCGATCTGGCTTCCTTGGACGACCTGGCCTGATGGCCCTCACATCCCGACGGCCGGCCCCGGCCTGACCATCGAACTGGGACACCGGTGAGAGCCAGGCTGCGGGGCCCCTGGGGGCGGGGCACCGACCGGGGGCTGCTGCCGTATCAGATGGTGATGGGAGTCACCACCGGGTCGATCGGCGGGATCATCGCCGTCCTCGGCCCCCTGCGCGACGAGCAGGGGTTCACCGACACCCAGATCGGGGTGGTGGTGGCCTGCGGCTTCCTGGCCGCCTTCTTGGCCCAAGTAGCGCTGGCCCCCTTGGCCGACCGGGGCCACGGCCGGATCATGGCCGTCGCCGGCGTCGCCCTGGGGGCCGCGGCCCTGGGGGCGATGGCGGTGATGGACGGCATCGCGGCCTGGGCGGCCAGCCGGGCCGGGTTGGGCTTCGCGGCCGGCCTGGTGTTGCCCGGGCTGCGACGGGCTGCCTCGGTGCTGAACCCGTCGAAGGCGGGCGAGAACCTCGGCCGGCTGATGGTGGGCGAGGTCCTCGGCTTCGTGGTCGGCCCGGTGATATCGGCGGCCATGGTCTCAGTCGGCGGCCTCAGGGCGCCCTTCGTCGTCTTCGCGGCGGGCATGGCGCTGTTCCTGCCGGTGGTGGCCCGGCTCCCCGCCGACCGGGGCCTCACCGACACTGGGCACCGATCGTCGCTGGATCTGTTGCGGCGGCCCCGGCTGCAGGGCGCGCTCATCATGGTCTTCGGGTACTTCGCCATGGTCGGCGCCTTCGAGGCGGTGCTGCCGATCATGTTCCAGGACCGGGGCGGCGGCCCCATCCACACCGGCGTGGCCTTCACCCTGCTGGCCCTGCCCATCGCGGTGGTGAGCCCCCGGGCCGGACGGGCCGCCGACCGGTTGGGACCGGTCCAGATGGCCGCGTCCGGCATGGCCGTCGTGACCGTCTTGACCATGACCTACGGCTTTTTGCCCGGGCTGGCCGCGCCGATGGCGGTCATGGCTCTAGTGGGGGTGGCCGACGGCTTCGGGGCCACCGCCAGCCAGGTGGCGGTGGCCCGGGCGGCGCCCGAGCAACGCCAGGCCGGCGCCATGGGCCTCATGGGGGCGGTCGAGGTGCTGGGGGCCGGGGTGGCCGCCCTACCGGCCGCGGTGGCTTACGACTTCTGGGGCGAGCGCCCGGTCTGGGTGGTAACCGGCGCGGCCTCGCTGGTTCTGGTCGGGGCCGGATGGCTGCGGCTGCGGGGCTCAGACCCCACCGGAGCGGACGCCGGTCAGCCCTCAGCCAGTTCCAGCGAGCCCCCGGCCAGTGCCGGTCAACCCCCGACCAGGCGCATGGGGTCGCCCATGTCGTAATAGCCGAGATAGCCGCCGCCGACGGCCGAGGCGTCGTATAAGGCGTAGCCCAGCAGCTCCCGGGCCCGCCGGGGCAGGGTCCTCACCAACTCCAGGGGGATGTTGGTGTAGTTGTTCTCCACCGGGCGCAGCCAGCCGCAGCAGTAGGCGGTGGACAGGGCCCGGCGCCGCCGGTCGGTGCGGTTGGCGCCCCCGGCGTGCAGGGTGTCGCCCCTGAAGAACAGGGCCGAGCCGGCCGGCAGCGAGCAGGCCGTCGCCTCGCCGGGACCGGGATGGCGGCCCGGTTCCCAGCGGTGGCTGCCCGGAACCACCAGCGTCCCGCCCATGTCGGGGGTGATGTCCGCCAGGGCGGCGATGGTGTTCACGGTCATGGGGGCGGCCGGGCGGGCGAAGTTCCAGGCGTCGTCGTCGCGGTGGAAGGGCTGGGCCGGCTCGCCCGGGCCGATGTCGATGACCTCGCCGTTGCTGAGGATGAGGGTGGGGCTGATGGGCCCCACCACCGCCTCGGCGAAGCCCAGCAGCCGCTCGTCCAGCATGATCTCCACGAAGCTGGGGGCCTTGGCGCACAGCCCCTGGAGCCGGCGGGTCCGGCGGCCCAGGAACTCGTCGGAGGCCTCCGATCCGGAGTCGGTGCCACTCCAGGCGTCGAGCCAAGGCTGGATCTCGGCGTTGAACCGGTCGAGGAGGCCGGGGCCGAGCCAGCCGTCCACTATCACCCCGCCGTCGCGTTGGTTGGCCTCGACTATGTCATCCACCGTGCAATCGGCGGGAAGTCGTTGCAGTTCGGCCATGATCACCGGTCGCCGGCGTCGGCCCGGCGGAACTCTCGCAAGTCGGCGGGAAGGCGTTGCAGTTCGGCCATGATCACCGGTCGCCGTCCGCCGGGCGGTCGCCCGGAGGTGGCGAGAAACCGCCCGCCACGGTAGCCAAGGGGCGGGCCGGATCGACCGGATCGAGGAGCAGCCATGGGCGAAGCCGCCAATCCCGAGGTCCTGACCGAGGACCCCGACTTCTTGGAGCACGGCTACCGCCGGGTGCTGGGCGAGCTGGGCTTCTCCGAAGAGCACGCCCGGGTGGTGGCGAGCTGCGTCTCCGACGGCGACCGCAACGGCAAGCTCACCCAGGGTCTGGGGGTGTTCGAGATCCCGGTGCTGCTGGCCCGCACCGGCACCCTGGACGTGACCGCCACTCCGGTGGTGGCCAACGAGGGGCCGACCTGGACGGTGATCGACGCCCGCCGCTCGTCGGGGCAGTGGGCGCTGACCATGGCCACAGAGGCCGCCATGGCCAAGGCCCGCCGCCACGCCGTCGCGGTGGGGTTCGTCCGGGACTTCAACGACGCCGGGGCCTTCGGCACCTACGTGCGCATGGCCGCCCGGGAGAACATGTTCGCCCTGGCCACCAACAACAGCCTGCCGCTGGTGTCGCCCTGGGGGGGCATGGAGAACGTGCTGTCGGGGGCTCCGTTCGCGGCCGCGGCCCCCGGCGGCGACCACCCGCCTATCGTCGCCGACATCCAGGCCATCGAGGTCCACGACGGCGACCTGAGCCAGGCCTGGTTCCAGGGCAACCGGCTGGCCGGGAAGTTCTTGGTCGATCCCGACACCGGCGAGCTCACCGACGACCCCGGCCCCTACTTCAAGCAGATGGAGGACTTCGGCCGGATCTCCGACTGCGAGGCCCCGTCGGTGTTCGGCGCCCCCCGCATGTACGCCCTCAACCTGTTCACCGAGATGCTGGCGGGGATCATCAACCCCGGGGCCCGGCTCAGCCCCCAGATCCCGGGGCCGCCGTCGTACTGGCTGGAGCCCAGGGACGAGGCCCTCACCGGCGGAGCCTGCGTGATCGTGATCGACCCGTCCCACTGGATGCCGGCCGGCGAGCCGAGCCGCAAGTCCGACGAGCTGGTGGAGGCGGTGAAGGGAGCCCGCCGCCGTCCGGGCGTGGACGAGATCTTCCTGCCCGGCGAGCGGGGCTGGAAGGCCATGGCCTCGGGCGGGCCGGTGGAGATCCTCCCCGCCCACTGGGAGTCCTTTGTGCGGATAGTCGACAGCGTCGGCCTCACCGTCGGAGGGCTGCGAGCCGAACACGAGGAGCGGTCGTGAGGGCCGGGCCCGTCGGCCTGAGGGCCGAAGGTGCCGAGTGCCGCCCCGAGCTGGCAGAGTCAGCCCGGTGAGGGCCGCCGTCTACGACGCGCCGGGCGAGCCGCTGCGCATCGCCGAGGTTCACGATCCCGTCCCCGGGCCCGGTCAGGCCGTCATCAGGGTGGCCGCTTGCGGGGTGTGCGGCTCGGACCTGCACGCCACCGCCCCCGAGGCCGACCTGGCCCGCCGGGGCGGGGTGCTGGGCCACGAGGTGGCCGGCGAGGTCGTGGAGGTCGGCCCCGAGCCGGTCGGCGGCTGGTCGCCGGGAGACCGGGTCTTCGTCATGCCCGTCGGGGGCTGCGGGCGCTGCCCCCAGTGCAAGCTGGACCGCCCCGAGCAGTGCCCCCGCCAGCGCTCCTTCGGGGCCCTGGGCCCCGAGGAGCCCGACGGCGGCTACGCCGAGTACCTGGCCGTATCCTCCGCCGACCTGCTGGCCGTGCCTTCAGGGGTTCCCCTGGACGCGGCCGCCCTGTGCGAGCCGCTGGCCACCGGGCTGATGTGCGTCCGCCAGGCCGAGCTGGCGATCGGGGACCGGGTGCTGATCCTGGGCGCGGGGCCGATCGGCCTGGCCGCCGCGGTGTGGGCCCGGTTTTTCGGGGCCCGCCGGGTGGTGGTGTCCGAGCGGGTGGGGCACCGCTTGGGGGTGGCCGAGCGGCTGGGGGCCACCGACGTCATCGACGCCGGCCTTTATCCGGACGCGGCCGCTCGCTTCGCCGAGCTCACCGGGGCCGAGCCCGACGCCGTCATCGAGGCGGTGGGCCGGCCGGGGATGCTCAACGCGGCAGTGGCCGCGGTCCGCCCCCAGGGCCGGGTGGTGACCGGCGGGGTGTGCATGGAGCCGGACTCCTTCGACCACCTGCTGGCCTACGCCAAGGAGCCGACCATACGGGCCGCCCGGGTGTACACCAAGGCCGAGAACGAATTCATCCTGGAGATGATGGCCTCCGGCCGCATCGACCCGGCCCCGATGATCAGCCACCGGGTGGGCCTCGGCGACCTGCCCGCCGCCTTCGAGGCGCTGCGATCCCCCACCGACCAGTGCAAGGTCATGGTAGAGCCCGGCCGGGGGTGAGCCGCGTTCTGGGCCTGCCCGACCGGGATTGAGCCGCGTTCTGGGTCTGCCCGACCGGCGTTGAGCCGCGTTCTGGGCCTGCCCGGCCGGCGTTGAGCCGCGTTCACGCCCGCCGGGCCGGGATTGAGTACGGTCCGGCCATGATCGAACCCCCCGCCCATCTGAGCCCGCAGGCCCAAGAGTTTCTGCTGACGCCCGGCGAGGAGCCACCGGATCTGGACGTGAACGATCCCGAGTTGATGGCCCCATTGAGGGAGCTGCTCGAGGCTCAGTGGATCGAGTTGGAGGCCCGGCTGACCGGGCCCTGGGCGAGCCGGGCCGAGACGGTGGCCGGGGTGCCCGCCATCCGCTACGCGGCCGACCGCGAGGCGCTCGACGCGCAGCCGGTGATCGTCCACCTTCACGGCGGGGCCTACCTCTTGGGCTCTCCGGCGGCCAGCGCCACCGTCGCCGTGCCGGTGGCCCAGCGCACCGGCCTGCCGGTGGTGTCGGTGGGCTACCGCCTGGCCCCCGAGCACCCCTGCCCCGCCGCGGTGCAGGACACGGTGGCGGTGTGCCGGGCCCTGGCCGCCGCGGGCCCCGTGGCCGCCCTCTTCGGCGAGTCGGCCGGGGGCGGCCTCGCCCTGGCCGCCGCTGTCGCCCTCCGGGACGCCGGGGCGGCCATGCCCGCCCGGCTGGGGCTGATGGCCCCCTGGGCCGATCTCACCTGCTCGGGCGACACCTACCGCACCCTGACCGCCGCCGATCCCATTCTGGGCGCCTTGGAACCGCCCTCGTGGGCCGCCGCCTACGCGGGCGCCGACACCGCCGACCCCCAGGCGTCGCCGCTGTTCGCCGACCTGTCCGGCCTGCCCCCCTGCCTGATCCAGACCAGCACCCGGGACATCCTGCTGTCGGACTCCTGCCGGCTCGACATCGCCCTGCGCCAGGCCGGGGTGTCCAGCACCCTGCAGGTGTGGGACGGACTGTGGCACGTCTGGCATTCGGTGCCCGACGTGCCCGAAGCCCAAGCGGCCCTGGAGGAACTGGCCCAATTCCTCGTCAACTAACTGTGACAACCGGGGACGTTGTCCCTGGGTTGAGGGTTTTGGCGGGGTGCCGCTGGTAGAGTGAATTTCTGCCCATCGTGAGCGGGCTCGACCACTTCCCCGGCCGTTCGTTCGATCAGTGGAGAAGTGACCGATGCCGGTGAGCGAGAAAGAGCGCGCTGCGCTCTACAAGCAATTGACCCAGAACCTCGGGCCCAAACCCGCCGAGACGCTCATGGAATACCTACCGCCCAAGACATGGGACGAGTTGGCCACCAAGGAGGACGTGCGCCTCATGGCCAAAGAGCTTCGGGCCGAGATGACCCAGCTTCGGGGTGAGCTGCGGGCCGAGTTGCAGAGTGAGATAAGCGGGCTTCGGGGTGAGATGCAGGCCGGGTTCGCGACGATCGAGTCGCGCTTCGCCGAGCAGACCCGGGCCATGGCCCAGCAGACCCGCACCGTGATCCTGACCGTCGCCGGCTTCGCCCTGACGGTGTGGGTATCGCTGCTGGTCGCCCTCCCGTAGGAACTGGAGACGGGCCGGGGGACCCCCACCCAGACCCTCAACCCCAGGGACAATGTCCCCGGTTGTCACAGCTAGCTGCGGTACTCGACGCCGGGGAGGACGCAGATCATCTCGTAGAGCAGGTTGGCCGCGGTGAGCGAGGTGGCGCCGGTGGTGTCGTAGATGGGGGCCACCTCAACCAGGTCGCAGCCCACCAGCTCCAGGCCCCGGCAGCCCCGGATGATCTCCAGGGCCTGGGCGGTGGTCAGCCCACCCACCTCAGGGGTCCCGGTGCCGGGGGCGTAGGCCGGGTCCAGGCCGTCGATGTCGAAGCTCAGATACACCGGCCCGGCGCCGATCTGGGCCCGTACCTCCTCCATGAGCGGGGCCAGGCTCCGGTGCCAGCACTCCTCGGCCTGCACCACCCTGAACCCCTGCCGGCGGGACCAGTCGAAGTCGTCGGCCGCATAGCCGGTGCCCCGCACCCCTATCTGGACCACCCTGGGGCCGTCCAGCAGCCCCTCCTCCACCGCCCGGCGGAACGGGGTGCCGTGGGCGATCTTCTCGCCGAACATGGCGTCGTTGATGTCGGTGTGGGCGTCGACGTGGACCAGCCCGACCGGGCCGTGCACCGCGGCCATGGCCCGCAGGACAGGCAAGACCACGGTGTGGTCGCCGCCCATGGTCACGGTGATGAGGCCGTGAGCCGTCAGCTCGCGGTAGCGGGCCTCGATCCGGGCCACGGCGTCGGTCAGGTTGTAGGGGTTGGTGGCCACGTCGCCGATGTCGTCGATGCGCAGGCTGTCGAAGGGCGCGGCCCGGGTGGCCATGTTGTAGGGCCGCAGCAGCACCGACTCGTCGCGGATGCCCCGGGGGCCGAACCGGGCGCCGGGCCGGTTGGACGTGCCGATGTCGAGGGGAACGCCCACCACCGCGACGTCCAGATCGGCCGGGTCGGACCGGCCCGGCAGCCTCATGAAGGTGGCGATGCCGCCGAACCGGGGCATCTCGTTGCCCCCCAGCGGCTGAGGATTGCCGCCTGTCGGACCAGGACTGCCGCCGGCCGGACCGGGATTGCCGCCCACCAGACCGTGACTGCCGCCCGCCGGACCGTGAATATCGCTCATGGGGTCGAACCGCTCCTTCCGCCCGCTCCCCGCCGCCCCCGGCCTATTCCTGGGGCAGCAGGTAGATTTTGCCGCAGTCGCGGGTCAGGCCGACCTCGAAGGCCTCGGCCGCCCGGCTCATGGGGAAGGTGTGGGTGACCAGGGCGTCGATCCGGCGCTGGGTGTCGGCGTCGCCCAGCATCCTCAGCAGCCCGTCCCGGTCCCGGAACCTGACGTCGTGGCCGCCGGTCCAGGCGATGTGGCGGTCCATGACGTCGTTGAGGATGCTCACCGAGAAGCGCCGGGGCCCGTCGTGGCCCAGCGAGAACAGGGCGCCGTAGCGCCGCAGCCCGGCCAGGCACCGCTCCAGGTAGTAGGGCGCGCCCGAGCACTCGAAGGCGGCGTCGGCGCCTCGGCGGCCGGAGGTGAGGGCGTGGAGTTGGTCGAGCCAGCCGGGGTCGTCGGGGTCGAGAACGGCGTGGACCCCCAGCTTCCGGCACAGGTCCATGCGGTACGGGTTTCGGCCCAGCACGGCCACGGTGGCGTTGCGGTACAGGGCGTTGGCCACCGCCCCCAGCCCGATGAACCCCACCCCGGCCACTAAAACCACATCGCCGGCGGCGACCCCGGCCTCCTCCGCCGCGGTGTAGGTGCAGCCCAGGGTGCAGTTGCCCGCGGCGGCGTGGTGGAACGACAAGCCGTCGGGCAGCTTCATCGCCATGTGATTGGGGGCCAGCCGGTAGCGGGCCATGGCGAACCCGCCGGAGGAGCTGCCGTTTGCTTTCTCAATGCCCAGCAGACCCGCGGCCACGTCCTGGGGGGCCATCCCGTCGTCGTGGCCCTCATAGGGGATTTCCAGGCAGTGGGTGGGCGACAGGCCCTCGGTGCACACGAAGCACTCCCGGCAACTGTTGCCCTGGAACACGATGACCCGGTCGCCTGCGGCGAACCGCGACCCCGGCCCGGTCCCGACGACGGTGCCTACGCCCTCGTGACCCAGGTGCTCGGGGCTGTCGTGCCACTCGAACTGGTGGTCACGGTAGATGCGGGCCTCGTTGCAGACCGGCGCCACCGCCGTCTCCACGATCACGAAGCCGGGCCCGGCCGTCGGATAGGGCTTGGAGGCCAGCGCCACGGTGCGAGGCTCGGGGATGGTCAACACGGTGTTGGCGACCGGCACAACCGGGCAGCGTAACCTCGCCGCCCTGACCGGCTTCGGGTTCAACGGGCTGCCTCAAGCCACGGCTCGCCCGACGGCGGCGCCTAGCCTCGGGCCGTGACCGGCTTCCGCTTCGACCACATCGGCCTGCTCACCTCCGACGTCGATTACGCGGCCGCCTGCTACCGGGCCCTGGGCTGCGAGACGATGGAGCGCTCCCGGCGGCGGGGCGCTTTCGACGTGGCCTACCTCGGTGCCGGCACCGACGTGCTGGTGGAGTTGCAGGGTCGGCCCCTGCCCGCCGAGTCCGAGGAGTACCTGGCCCGCCAGGGGTGGAGCATCGAGCGGGTGGCGCTGGCCTGCGACGACGTGGCCGCCGCCCACGCCCGGCTGCTGGAGGCCGGCGTGAAGGAGGCCTGGGCCCCGCAGCCGTTCGAGATCGACGGGACGACCTTGGCCGTGGCGGCCGGGGTGTGGTCGCCCGAGGGGCTGATGATCGACTTGGTGCAGCTCGTGGACGCGGCCGTGCCCCGGCCCGCCCGGGGCGACCGCGGCGACTTGGCCCTGCACCACGTCTGCCTGCTGACCCGGGACCTGGCTGGGGCCGAGGAGTTCTGGACCTCCCACTTCGGCCTGGTGAAGACCTACGACTTCACCGCGCCCGCCGACGGGCCCGGCCCCGGCCGAAGCGGTCCCGGATCGGGGACGGCGCCTCGCGGGCAGGCGGGCGGCCGCAAGGGGTTCGTGATGCTGGGCGACCCGCACTTCGACAGCGCCGGCCACGAGTTCTGCCTGGAGATCATCGGCGGTGAGCACGACAGCATCGACGGGCCGGTCATGGCCCGCCGCGGCCCCTGCTACGACCACGTGTGCTTCACCGCCGACGACGTGGCCGGGGTCTGGCAGCGGGCGGTGGACCTGGGCGTCGAGCCGCTGAGCGAGCCGGCCCACTACCCCGAGTACGGGACCACCATCGCCTGGCTCTACGACGCCGACGGCACCCACATCGAGCTGATGAGCACCCTGGACCCTGAGCTGATGACCTCCGCCCACCGCCGCGGCCGGTGCGAGAATCACTGGGTGGAGGACTGGCAGCGCTCCCCGACGGTGCGGGAACGCCGCGGCGACCGGCCCGTGCAGCTCATGCGGACCGGCGGGCCGACGACTACTTCCCGGCTCGGGCCATGACCAGGCGGGCCGCCGACTACTTCCGGCTCGGGCCATGACCGGGCGATGACCGGCGGCGGATTCGCAGTCGGGGCCGGGCGGGGGGCCAGCGCCGGGCAGTGGACGGCCTGGCACGAGCGGATCAGCGCCGAGCGCCCGAGCCATGACCCGGACCGGCTCGAGATCTGGGGCTACACCTCCCGGCCGAGCTACGCCCCCGGCGAGCGGGTGGACCTGCACGTGTCCACCACCGCGCCGGTCTGGGGCTTCGAGGTGTGGCGGGACGGGGACCGCTTCGAGCGGGTTCACCGGGCCGTGGGGCTGACCGGCGCCTTCCACCCGACACCGCCCGACGCCGCCTCCGAAGGCTGCGGCTGGCCGGCGGCGACGTCCTTCGAGATCCCGGCCCACTGGCCCAGCGGCGGCTACCTAGTGGTCTTCGGGGCCGAGCGGGACGGGGCCGCGGTCACCCAGGACGGCTTCTTCACGCTGCGGGCCGCCGACCCCGGCACCCGTTCGAGCCTGGCGCTGGTGGCAGCCACCTATACCTGGCAGGAGTACAACGACTGGGGCGGGGGCTGCGGCTACTTCTCGGACCGGCTCAGCGACCACAGCGGCGACCCGGCCGAGGTGAGGGAGCTGAGCTTCGAGCCCCGGCTGAGCTTCCGCCGGCCCTGGTCGAGGGGGATGATCCGCACCCCGGCCGGAGTCCCCCGGCTGGCTCAGCCGCCGCCAGCGGTGGGAGCGGCGGTAGGGGTGCCCGCCGCGGACTGGGCGGTGGCCAACGGCTACTCGGTGTGGACGGTGGCCGCAGGCTGGGCCCGCTACGACGCCCTCACCGCCCGCTGGCTGGAGGCCAACGGCTACGAGCCGGAGCTGCTGTCGCAGTGGGACCTGGACCGCGACCCCGGCGTCTTGGACCGCTACGACTGCGTGGTCACCACCGGCCACGACGAGTACTGGACCGCGGCCGGCCGCCGGACGCTGGACGGCTTCATCGCCTCCGGCGGCGGCTACGCCCGGCTGGCCGGCAACATCGTCTGGCAGGTGCGCATGGAGGACGACCTCGCCACCCAGGTCTGCCACAAGTACGCGCCCGACGCCGACGCCGAGTTCGCCAACCCCGACCGGGCGGCCCGCACCGGGGCCTTCGAGGCCGGCCACATCGACTGGCCCCCGGTCAGCACCTTCGGGGCCAACGGCCTGCGAGGGGTGTACTCGCGCATGGGCGGCCTGTCGCCCCGGGGCCCGGGCGGGTTCATCGTCTACCGGCCCCGGCACTGGTGCTTCGAAGGGGCCGACGTGTACTACGGCGACGTGATCGGCGCCGAGCTGCCCTTGGTCGGCTACGAGACCGACGGGGTGGACTACACGTTCCGGTCCGGTCTGCCCTACCCCACCGGCGCCGACGGCGCCCCCGACGACCTGGAGATCTTGGCGCTGACGCCGGTCACCCTCGAGGAGGAGGACCACGGCTGCGCCGGCAGCATCCTGACCATCGCCGACGGCGATCTGGCCTTCGCCGCCGCCGCGGTCGGCGGCGCCGACGACCCGGCCACCCGGGACCGGTTCCGCTACGGCAGCGCGGTGATCACCTCCATGAGCCGGGGCGACGGCGAGGTGTTCTGCGCCGGGACCACCGAGTGGGGCCACGCCCTGGCCCGCGGCCACACCCAGTGCGAGATCATCACCACCAACGTCTTAGACCGCTTCCTCGGCCGCCGCAGCCGTTCGGAGGGATGACCCGGGTCGGCAGTTGAGGCCGAGGTAGCCAGCGTCGAGCAGTTCGCGGTCGGTCAGCAGGTCGGGGGCGGGACCCGACATCACCAGGGTCGCCGTGGCTGAGCACATAGCCCCGGTCGCTCACCGCCAGGGCCAAATCCACATGCTGGTCCACCAGCAGCACCCCGGCGCCAGTGTCATCGGCGATGCGGCGCACCACGGCATCGGATCCGCATTTGGAGGCTGCGTCCCCAGTGTCCGCACGCCTTCTACCCATGGCGCAGCCCAGCCGAGCGGCGCCGGTGGCCTCCGTCTGCGTCCCAAATATCCGCGCGCTGTCACACTTTAGCTACCCGGCCGTCATCGCCTAATGCCCTAACAAGATCCAAAGGAACGAAGTCCAACGCCTCGGTCAATGCGAGGATAGTCAACAACGCAGGGTGCGTTCGACGGTGCCGACGTATGGGCAATGCAATCCTGCTCGGTCTGCAAGTTCCTCTTGCGAGAAGCCCAACGATGCACGTTGCGCTCTAACTCTGCTGCCAAACTCAATGAGAGGTGATATATTGCGAACATGCTATCAAAGAAAACCTCCTCTGTGCCTGCACAGCGATGCAGGCAAAACCCTTTTCCCCGGTCCGGGCCGTTGGCGATTCCGCGGTGCCGCCATGACTGTTTCGGCGAGACGTGATTTAACGCTATACTGCAAACCGGTCCGACGTCGACAACAAGATAAGGAGATCGGATCTCCGATGAATCCACGCCAACTTAAAGGCACCCGCGAAGGTAGCCAATTCGCTTCGAAACCTGCGCCCGATCTGGTCGACTGCGAGGAGATGTCGCTCAATGAGCTGACCAAGCCCCCCGAGCCGCCCAAACCGGTCCCTAACGGCAAACCGATGGATCCGCTCGCCTGGTCTCTTGTCGGGCTCGTCATCTTTAGTGGGTCGCTTATCGTGTCCGTCATCTTCAGCGGGTCTCTTGTCGCGCCCGTTACCTTAGGCAGGCTTCTTGTCGTGCCCACCATCTCCTTTGTGCTGCTGATCGTGCCAGTCGTCGGGCTGGCGTGGTCATGCTGGCAGGCCAAACAGAACGGCGAACCCTGCCGTCCCATCATCGTCGGGATCGTGATCCAGGCGATCTTGATCGTCGACTTGATCGTCGTCTTGGTGGTCTCTTGGTGACAGTCGGGCGGCCCATTCGCGGCTGGCGTCGGACGTCTCACGCTCCTTCATCCCAGTCGCTACGCGAAATGACGTCAGGGTCGTTGTCGCGGCCAGCCGGGCTGCGTCGGCTGCGGCTTCGCTCCGGCCGCTGCCTCCGTCACCTACCAAATGTAACCATCTCAACGAGTTCGAGATCGCGGACGCCTCTGTCTAAGAGAAAGTCGATCGGTAGGCACCCTCTCCGAGAGCTATAACCGCCCGCAGTCGACCAGATCGAGTACAGGTTTCAGGGCGAACTGGCCACCTTTGCGGGTGACTTCTCAGCCATAAATAAGGGATCATACGATTGCATATAATCCCTAAATATATTAAATGGCGGATAAATCGCCATTACTAATGCAACCCCGATGACTGCTCACCCACTTCGATATCTTCAAAGATGGGCGGCTGGTGGCGTGGGCCGGGTCAGCGGTTGAGGCCGAGGTAGCTGGCGTCGAGCAGTTCTCGGTCGGCTAGCAGGTCGGGGGCCGGGCCCGACATCACCAGGTCGCCGTGGCTGAGCACGTAGCCCCGGTCGCTCACGGCCAAGGCCAAATCCACGTGCTGCTCCACCAGCAGCACCCCGGCGCCGGTGTCGTCGGCGATGCGGCGCACCACCGGCATCAGCTCCTCATAGACGACGGGGGCCAGGCCGAGGCTCATCTCGTCGATCATCAGCAGCTTGGGCTCGCTCAGGATGGCCCGGCCCAGGGCCAGCATCTGCTGCTCGCCGCCCGACAGCAGCCCGGCCGGGCGGTTCATAAGCGGCCCCAGCGCCGGGAAGAAGTCGGTCGCCGCCGCCGTGTCCACTCGGCCTTTGAGCCGGGCCAGCCGCAGGTTCTCCCGGACGGTGAGTTGGAACAGGACGCCGCGGTTCTCCGGCACGTGGGTTACGCCCCGGCGGGCCACCAGATGGGCCTGGCGCAAACCGCCCACCGGCGCCCCGCAGGCGACGACGGTTCCGGCCAGGACGCTCGCCATGCCCGACACCGCCATCAGCGTGGTGGTCTTGCCCGCGCCGTTGGGACCGAGCAGGGCCACCACCTCGCCGCCGCCCACGCGCAGGTCGAGGCCGCGCACCACCGCCACCCCGTCGTAGCCCGCGTGCAGACCCGTTATCTCCAACACCACGGTCATCCCCGGCTCACCGGACCCGCCCCTTCGGGCGCCGCTCACGCCCGGCTCACCGGCCCCGTCCGGTGTCATCGGCTGCTCCCGTGGGATCCGAGGTAGGCGGCCACCACCGTTGGGTCGTCGCGAATCTCAGCGGGGGTGCCGGTGGCGATGAGCGAGCCCAGCTCGAGCACGTGAATGCGGTCGCACACCCTCAGCACCAGGCTCATGTCGTGATCGACCAGCAGCATGTCGTAGCCAGCCTCAACCAACGACCGCAGCCGGTCGCCCAGCCAGACCGTCTCGGCCCGGTCGAGCCCGGCGGCCGGCTCGTCCAGCATCACCAGCGCTGCTCCGGCCACCAGAGCCCGGCCCACCCCCACCAGCTTGCGCCGGCCCTGCGACAGCTCTCGGGGCTGGCGATCG
Source organism: uncultured Acidimicrobiales bacterium (assembly GCA_958296055.1). Classification (GTDB taxonomy): domain Bacteria; phylum Actinomycetota; class Acidimicrobiia; order Acidimicrobiales; family Aldehydirespiratoraceae; genus CATQHS01. The sequence continues at coordinate 3,150,867 of CATQHS010000001.1, read as the reverse complement.
GCCACATCGGCCAGCCCCAGCAATTCCAAGACCTGATCGACGCTGGAGGCGTCGGCCGAGCCCCGCAGGTAGTCGCGGACCGCCCCCAGCGGCGTGAGTCGGCGGGAGGCCACGTCCAGGTTGCTGCGCACCGATATGTCGTCGAAGAGCTCCAGCGACTGCCAGGTCCGGGTCAGCCCGGCCCAGGCCACGCGGTGGGGGGCCATCCGAGTCAAGTCTCGGCCCCGGAACCGGACGCGGCCCGCAGTGTTGCCCGGCAAAAAGCCGGTGACCGCGTCGATGAGGGTGGTCTTGCCCGCTCCGTTGGGCCCGATCAGCCCGGTCAGATCGCCGGAGCGGCAATCGAGGCTCACCTCGTCAACCGCCACCACCCCGCCGAAGCGCACGGTCAGCCCCTCGGTCTCCAGCACCGCGCCGGCCCCGGCCCCATCGGCCCTCGACGCCGCGCTCACAGCCCCGGCCCCATCGGCCCTCGACGCCGCGCTCACGGCCCCGGCCCTTGGGCGCCCGCGGCTGCGCTCGCCGCGGTCAGGCGGGCGGCCCGGCGGGCCCTCCGGCGGCGCAGCCAGCGCTTCACCCGCTCTCGCTGCTGGCGGTCGAAGCCGTCGATGCCCTGGGGGTTGACCACCGCGGTAACGATCAGGGCCACGCCGGCCACATACGTTTCGTAGCGGCCCAGCTCGATCAGCTCTTCGCCCAGCACCACCCCGATCCCGGAGGCGAACAGCGTTCCCGCGTACAGCGCCCCGGTGACGGTGGAGATGCCGCCCAGATAGGCGAAGGCCAGGATGGAGAGGTTGGCCAGCACGCTGAAGCTGTCGATCTTGATCGAGCCGAGCTTGTAGCCGTTGAGGGCCCCGGCGATCCCGGCCAGAAAGGCGGCGATCCCGAACGCGGCCAGCTTCACCCCGGCCACGTTCACCCCGGCCGCGGCCGCGGCCCGCTCGTTGGCCCGAACCGCCAGCATCTGCTCGCCCAGACGGCTCTGGCGCAGCCGGATCACCGCCCCGCAGGCCAGCACCAGCACCACCAGCACGAACAGCCCGAACGCCGGGGTGGGGATCTCGTCGCCGTTGATGGGGAAGCTCGAGGTGGGGCCGAACTCGACGCCGAACATGGAGGGATCGTCGAAGGACCGGTTGGGGTTGCCCTCGATGCGGAACCAGCCGTCGCCCCGGAACAGCAGCTCGTCGATGGCCAGGGCGCTGGCCAGGGTGGCTATGGCCAGCGACGCGCCCCGCACCCGCAGCGCGGGCAGGGCCAGCAGCAGCCCGAAGGCGGTGGCGGCCAGCGCGGCCAGCAGCGGGGCCAGCGGGAAGGGGATGCCGGCGTCGGCGCCGAAGGAGGCCAGCCCGGCTGCGGCCACCCCGGTGAAGGCGAGCTGGGCCAGCGATATCTGGCCCACGTACCCGGTCACCACCACCAGGCTCAACGCCAAGATGGCGCCGATCATGGAGTTGGTCACCCCGGCCCGGTAGTCGAACGGCCCCCAGATCACCACCGCCGCGGCCAGCGCCACCCACGTCAGCGCCAGACTGGGCCGCCACGGCGACGGGAAGGCCTGGGGCAGCCGCCCCGTCTCCACCGCCCCCCGGGGGGGCAGCACCTGGCCCCGGGCCATCATGGCCACCACGATCACCGCGAAGGGCAGCACCGCGTCGAGGTTGAGATCGGGGAACCACCCATGGTCGATCTCGGCGTACAGCAGCACGTTCTGGGCCATGGCCAGGCCCACCGCCCCGACCGCGGCCACCCAGAACGAGGTGAACCGGGCCAGCAGCGCCGCCCCCAGCGCGGGCACGATGAACAGCGTGAAGTTGAACGGGGTGAGGCTGGTGGTGGGCGCCACCAGGATGCCGACGAACCCGGCCAGCACCGCGGCCAGCATCCACGACAGCGCGGCCTGGCGGTCGGCGGAGATGCCCATCAGGGTGGCGTAGCGCTCGTTCTCGGCCGCGGCCCGGGTGTGCAGCCCGAAGCGGGTCCACCGGAACAGCGCCCACAGCCCGGCGGTCAGCCCCAGGGTGACGGCCAGCAGCACGAAGCGGTCCCAGGGGACGATCGTCCCCAAGACGTCGACGGTGCTGGAGCGCACCGATGGCGGCAGCAGCGGCTCGATGGGGGGCGGGCGGGACCCCCCGAAGCGGATCACCACCGCGCTCTGCAGGGCCAGCATCAGGCCGATCGACGCCACCACCTTGGTGAGCGGGGGCTGGTAGCGCAGCGCTCGGAACACCAGGAAGTGGAAGGCCAGGCCCAGCAGCGCCGCCACCGCCAGGGCCCCGGCCAGCGCCGGCCACTTGTTCCAGCCGTCCCCGAGGTCGACGAAGTCGGGGAAGTCGAGGATCTCCACGCCGAAGACGCCCTCGACCGGGGCCAGCGGGTTGGGCAGCGGCGGCACCGGCAGGTCGCCCGAACTCTGGAGGCTGGTGTAGGTGTAGGCCACGTAGGTGGCGATGGCCCCGTGGGCGAAGTTGATCAGCCCCGACGAGCGGTAGGTGAGGACCAGCCCGATGGCCAGCGCCGCGAATATGGCCCCGGCGCCCGAGCTGAGCAGGATCTGCTGGAGATAGGGACCCAACGTCTCCCCCGGTGATCGGTGGCGGTCCGGGGCCGCCGGTCAGCGGCCCCGGACCTTACCCGAGAGACAATCCCCCGATTCCCGGCCGGCCGCTCAGCCCAGCAGCGGGTCGAACAGCGCCACGTCGATCAACTGGAAGTCCTCCAGGGCCACCCACTCGCCGTCTTGGAGGCTGATCACGATGGCGGCCGAGTTGCAGGTCGAGGCCCAGATCCCCACGCCCGGGCAGTCCATGGTGTCGGGGCCGAGCAGGATCGAGCCCGACCATTCCTCCGCGGCCGCGGTCACGTCGGCGCCGGTGGGCACTCCCCCGGCCCGCTCGACGGCCAGCTCCAGCACCTGGCGCAGGAAGTCCATGTTCATGGTGGCGGCGAAGGCCAGGCCGGCCGGGGGCTCCGCGCCGGCCGCTTCGTAGACGTCCCGCACCATCTGGGCTTGCGGGTCGTTGGTCAGGGCGCCGCGCCCGCCGGTGACCATGCGCCAGCCCTCGGCGGTGCCCGAGGTCCGGAACTCCTCCCCGACGCACCAGTCGCCGAGGTAGGCGGGCACGTCGCCGACGCCGAGGGCTTCCATCGCGTCGCGGGTGGGCTGGCAGGCCGCCGACTCGGCGATGAGCAGCACCAAGCCGTCGGAGTCGGCCACGCCGGCCCGGGTCATGGCCGGCAGGAAGTCGGCCTGGCCCATGTTTATCTTCACGGGCGTGAGCGTGGCCCCGCCCAGGGTGGACAGGAAGTAATCGACCACGGCCAGGGTGGCCTCGCCGATGTCGCTGTCGTCCACCAGCACGGCCAGGCTGGAGGCGCCGTCCTCCTCCACCGCGAAGCGGATGGCCTCATAGGCCAGCGGCAGCAGGCCGGGGTCGGTGCTGTACAGGCCGGGCTGCAGCGAGTCGGGCACGTCCCAGAGCATCTGGCCGATCATGGGCTTGTTGGCCCCGCCGGGGCCCAGCGCCTCGTACACCGGGGCGCTGTTGAGAATGGTGGCGATGTACACGAACTCGGCCGAGTCGTCGTTGGCGAACCGCTGGGCGCAGGCCTGGGCCGACTCCGGGTCGTCGCCGGAGGTGCACAGGTCCATCTCGAGCATGTGGCCGTCGATGCCGCCGTTGGCGTTGATCCAATCGACGAAGATGCGGGTGTTCTCCGAGACCTCCGGCCAGGCGTACAGGCCGTCCTCCTGGTTGATCACCGCCATCTTGATGGGCGGCTTCGACTCCTCCGCCGGCGCCTCCGGCTCGGCCGCGGGCGCGGCGGTGGTGGCGGGCGCGGCCGTGGTGGCGGCGGGCTCGTCGTCGGGGGCCTCGGCCGCGGGCGCGGCAGTGGTGGTGGCCGGAGCGGCGCCGCCGCCGTTGTCGTCGCTGTCGTCGCCGCCGCAGGCCGCGGCCGCCAGCGCCACGACGGTGCAGACCGCGATCAGCCAACGCCTCGATTGGGTGATGAGCACGATTGAATCCCCTTCTTCGCCCTTAGCGGGCAGGTCGTCACAGAACATCCGCCGGGCCCGACCCGGGCCGGGCCCGACTTTGCAGTTTAGAGGCGGCATGAGCCAGCCCTCACCCGGGCCGAGGAGGCCGCTTCGCCGAGGCGGCACCGGGCACCCGGGCCGGGGAGGGGTCCGGGCCGGAGGCTAGGGCAGCAGGCCGCCGTCGACGGGCAGCAGCACGCCGGTCAGGTAGGAGGCGGCGGGCGAGGCCAGAAACGCCACCGCCCGGGCCACGTCGTCGGGGTCGCCCCAGCGGCCCAGGGGCACGCCTGAGATCAGCCGGTCGGAGGCCTCGGCGTCGCTGATGCCCTCGAGCCGGGCCACCAGCCGGCGGTTGGCCACCGCCATCTGGGTGTCGATGGGGCCGGGGCACACCCCGACGCAGCGGATGCCGTCGGCGCCGTGCTCTTTGGCGATGAGCTTGGTGAGGGCGGCGACCCCGAACTTGGTGACGTTGTAGGCGCCGTAGCCGGCGTCGGAGACGATCCCGGCTACCGAGATGTTGTTGACGATCACCCCTCCGCGGCGGGCGGCCATGACCTCTATGGCCAGCATGCACATCCGGCGGGTGCCCATCACGTTGACCTGCCAGGACAGCTCCCACCCCTCGTCGGCGCCACCCATCACCGGGCCCACCCCGGTGGTGGCGCCGGCGTTGTTGAACAACACGTCGAGCGAGCCCAGCTCGTCCACGGCCAGCCCGACCGCGGCCTCCGCCTGAGCCTGGTCGGTCACGTCCAGGGGCGCGGCCAACACCCGCGCCCCGGTCTCGGCCTCCAGTTCGGCGGCGAAGCGCTCCATGGCGGCCAGGTCGTCGCCCAGGCCGTGGGTCTCGTCCTGGCGCAGCTCGGGCCGGTCCCGGGCCAGGTCGGTGATCAGCACCGAGGCCCCGGCGGAGGCCAGCCGCCGGGCCGCGGCCTGGCCTATCCCGCCCCGGCGCCCGGCCCCGGTGATCAGCGCCACCTGGCCTTCGAGCTCACCGGAGCGCGTCGAGGGAGGTCGGGACATGAGAACGCTCAACCGAGGTCGGCGCCGAGTCTTTCCAGCACTTGATGGCTGTAGCCGGCCGAGATGCCGTCGTGGGCGCCGACCAGCGAGCCGGTGAGGGTGGCGCTGGCGTCGGAGGCGAGAAACTGGAACACCGGGCCCAGCTCGGCGGCCCGGCGGTAGGCGCCGTTGGCGGTCATGCGCCGGATCAGCTCCACGTCCGGCGCCGACTCCGACCCCATCTCGCTCTCGACGATGCCGGGCAGCACCGCGTTGACCCGCACCCCCCGGGGCCCGAGCTCCAGGGCCCAGGTCTTCACCAGCATGTCCAGCGCGGCCTTGGAGGCCGAGTAGGCGGCCATGCCCGGAGCGGTCACCGTGCCCGCGGGCGAGCTGGTGACCACGATCGACCCGCCCGGGGGGATCAGCCCGACGGCCCGGGCCACCGATCGGACCGCGCCCAGGGTGTTCACGTCGATCACCCGCTCGAAAGCGCCCAGGTCGAGCTCTTCCAGCGGCCCGTGGGCCAAGTCGACGCCGGCGTTGTGGATCAGGCAGTCGATGCCGCCGACGGCTTGGGCGATGGCCGCGAACCCGGCCGCCACCGAGTCGTCGTCGGCCACGTCCATGGCCGCGAACCGGGCCCCGGCGCCAGCCGCGATCTCACCGCCGGCCCGGCGGCGGCCGGTGATGGTGACGTCGGCGCCGGCGCCGGCCAGGTGGGCGGCCGCGGCCAGCCCGATGCCGGCGGTGCCGCCGACGATCACGATCCGCCGGCCCCGCACCGAGAAGGGGTCCGCGGCCTCGTCCCGGCGGGCGGCGGGGATCGGGCGGCTAACGGGGCTAACGGGATCGGCCCCTTCGGCGCTTACCATGCCCCGGAACGTACCACCCACCGCGAGGCCCCTATTGCACCGAATCCTCGATCCCGACGGCGAGCTGGTCGACGCCCCGCCCAACCTCGACGACGAGCGCCTGGTGGAGATGTACCGGCACCTCCTCACCACCCGGATGGCCGACGAGAAGCTGCTCAACCTCCAGCGCCAGGGCCGGATGCCCGCCTACTACCAGGTGAGCGGCCAGGAGGCCCACGTGGGCGCGGCGCTGGCGCTGCGGGACGCCGACTGGATCTTCACCGCCTACCGGGAGCTGGGGATGTGGATCGCCCGGGGCATGGACGCCCTCGGCGTGGTCGGCTTCTGGATGGGCATCCCCGACGACACCGACATCTGGGACGTACGCCGCTATCGCATAACCCGCCTCAACGCCACCATCGGCACCCACCTCCCCCACGCCGTGGGCTTCGGCTGCGCCGAGCGCCGCCAGGGCCGCGACACCGTGACCATGGCCGTGTTCGGCGACGGCGCCACCTCGGAGTCGGACTTCCACGCGGCCATGAACTTCGCCGGGGTGTGGAAGGCCCCCACCGTGTTCTTGTGCCAGAACAACCAGGTGGCCCAGTCCACCACCGTCGACAAGCAGACGGCGTCGCCCACCCTGGCCGCCAAGGCCGCCGCCTACGGGTTCGAAGGGGTGCTGGTGGACGGCATGGACCCCCTGGCCGTCTATGCGGCCGCCCACCAGGCGGTGCAGCGGGCCGCCCGGGGCGGGGGGCCGACCCTCATCGAGCTGCTGGCCTACCGCTACGCCCCCCACTCCACCTACGACGGAACCCCGGTGTACCGGACCGCCGAGGAGGAGGCCGAATGGCGGGCCAAAGACCCCGTGACCCGCATGCGGAAGTTCCTGGAGGGCAGGGGCCTGTGGGCGGCCGAGCGGGAGGAGTCGATGCGCGAGGACCTCTCGGCCCGCCTGGAGGCGGCGGTGGACGAGCTGGAGGCCCGCCCCCCGGTGGGCCGGGACTACTCGCCCCGGCACCTGTTCACCCGCATGCCCGAGGCCCTGGCCGACCAGCTCCGCGGCGAGCAGGCCGACGCGGGCGAGCCCCCCGCAGCGGTGGCCGCCGGGGAGATCTGGACCCCGGGCCCCGAGCCGGCCCCCGAAGGCCCCACCCGCACTCTCGACCTGACCGAGGCGCTCAACCTCACCCTGGCCGCCGCCTTCGAGCGGGACGAGGCGCTGGTGGCGCTGGGCGAGGACGTGGCCCTCGAGGGCGGGGTGTTCCGGGTGACCGAGGGCCTGCTCGACGAGTTCGGGCCCGACCGGGTGATCGACACGCCGCTGTGCGAGACCGGCATCGTGGGAACGGCGGTGGGCATGGCCATGGCCGGCCTGCGGCCGGTGGCCGAGATCGAGTTCGCCGGGTTCGCCTACCCGGCCTTCGACCAGATCGTCGGCCACGCCGGGCGCATCCGGTGGCGCTACCGGGGCCACATGACCGCGCCGGTGGTGATCCGGATGCCGGTGGGCACCAACCTGGGCAACTACGAGTTCCACACCGACTCGCCCGAGGCCTACTTCGCCCACGCCCCGGGCTTGGTCGTGGCCTACCCCTGCACCCCCTATGACGCCAAGGGGCTGCTGGAGACGGCCCTGGCCGGCGAGGACCCGGTGGTGCTCCTGGAGCCCGTCTCGCTGTACCGGGGGCTCCGCGAGCCGGTGCCGACCGAGCCGTACCTGATCCCGTTCGGGCGGGGCCGGGTCCGGCGGGCCGGCGCCGACGCCACGGTGGTGTCGTGGGGGCCGCCGGTGCATGCGGCCCTGGAGGCAGCCCAGGCACTGGCCGCAGAGGGGGTGTCGGCCGAGGTGATCGACCTGCGGACCCTGTACCCCTGGGACCGGGATCTGGTGCTGGCCAGCGTCGAGAAGACCGGGCGGCTGGTGGTGGCCCACGAGGCTCAGCTCACCGGCGGCTTCGGGGCCGAGGTGGTGGCCGCCGTGGCCGAGCGGGGGGCCTATTTCCTGGAGTCCCCGCCGGTGAGGGTGGCCCACGCCGACGTGTTCTGGGGCCCGACCCGGCTGGAGCGGTACTCGACCATCACGCCGGAGCGGATCGCGGCCGGCGTCCGCCGGGCCCTGGCGGGCTGAGAGGGGCCGGGCGTGGCTTCCGTGTTCGAACTCCCGGCGGTGGGCGACACCATGGTCGAGGCCGAGATCGTCGAGTGGCTGGTGGCCGTGGGCGACGAAGTGGCCCTGGACCAGCCCATCTGCTCGATCGAGACCGACAAGTCGGTAGTGGAGATGACCACCCCCTACCGGGGCACGGTGCTGGCGCTGGGGGGCGAGCCCGGCGACGTGATCGCGGTGGGCCAGCCCCTGATCGTGGTCGGCTCACCTGGCGAGGAGGCCCCAGCCCCGGCGGACGCCCGAACCGAGACCGACGCCGCCGCCGAACCGGGCCCGGCCCCGCCGGTCGGCGCCTCGGCGCCGAGGGCGATGCCCGGGGTGCGCAGGATGGCCCGGGCGCAGTCCATCGATCTGGCCGCAGTGGCCGGCACCGGGCCCGGCGGCTCGGTCACCGCCGCCGACCTGGAAGCCGCAGCCCGCCCGAGCGGAGAGCGGCGGGAGCGCCTGTCCGCCCGGCGCCGCTCCGTCGCCCGCCATCTGACCGAGTCGGTGAGGACCATCCCCCAGTTCACGGCCATGGTGGAGGCCGACGCCGCCGGCCTGCTGGCGGCCCGGTCGGCCGCGGCCGAGCGGTCCGGCTCGCCGGTGGTGCTCGACGCGGTGCTGACCGCGCGGCTGGTGCCGGTGCTGAAGGACCATCCCGTCATGAACGCCCGGCTCGACGGCGACGAGATCGTGTACTGCGACCGCTACCACATCGGCGTGGCCGTCGACGCTCCCGACGGGCTGTTGGTGCCGGTGGTGAGGGGCGCCGACCGTCTCTCGGTGCCCGAGTTGTCGGCGGAGATCCGGCGGCTGGCCGCCGCGGCCCGCGACCGCACCATCGAGCCCGGCGAACTGGCCGGCGCCACCGCCACCCTCAACAACGTCGGCGCGGTGGGGATCATCGCCGGCACCCCCATCCTCCCCACGGGCACCAGCATGATCGCGGCCTTCGGCAGGGTCCGGCCCGTAGTTCAGTGGCGCGGCGGCCGTCCGGTCGAGGCGCCGGTCGTCACCGTCTGCGCCACCTTCGACCACCGGATCATCGACGGCGGCGCGGCCGGTCGGTTCCTGGCCCAACTGAAGGACCGGATAGAGGCCGCGGCCGCCGATCCGGCCCCATGACCGGGCCCCGCCGGTGGGCGCGGAGGGACTTGAACCCCCGACTCCTTCCTTGTAAGGGAAGTGCTCTGGCCGTCTGAGCTACGCGCCCGAAAACGCTGGTCACCCTACCGGCCCTGACCAGCCCTGATAGGCTGCGGTCCATGAACTACCCCGTCACCGTCTCCGTCGACACCCCTGAGCGGATCGCCAACTGGCGGCCGCTCGTCCAGTGGCTCCTGGCCATACCCCATTTGGTGATCCTGAATGTGCTCCAAGCGGTTGCCCTGGTTGTGGGCATCGTCGCCTGGTTCGCCATCCTGTTCACCGGGAGGCTGCCGGCCGGGCTGGCCACCTTCATGGTCATGCGCCTTCGCTACGAGCTGCGCGCCTACGCCTACGTCGGCTTCCTCACCGACCAGTACCCGCCGTTCGCCTTCGACGTGGTGAGCGACGATCCGGGCGGGTATCCGGCCTCAATCTCAGTCTCTCCCGCCTTGGAAGGGCGCAATCGGCTCACTGCGTTCTTCAGGATCATCCTGATGATCCCGGCTTTCATCTACGTCGTCGTCATTGGGATCATCGCCACGATCTGCTCGATCTTGGGCTTCTTGGCCGTGCTGTTCACCGGGCGTTGGCCCGGAGGGCTGCGCAGTTTTGTGGTCTCCAACCTGCGGGTCTCAAACCGCTTCAACGCCTACGTCGGCTACCTCACCGACCAATACCCGCCGTTCTCCCTCAACTGAACGCCGCCTCCCAGAGGCTGCTCCTTCACCGGTCCAGCTCGAGGGGGTTTCCGGGGGTCAGGTCCAGTCCCTGCAGCCCGGGGTAGTCAGGCGGGTACCACTCGACGCGATATATGGCGTTTGCTAGCGTGTGGTTGGGACCGTGGGGTGTCTGCCTGGTCCTAGTGTTGAGGATCGGTATGGCGTCGCCCTGATGCACGGGGCCGGTGCTGAGAACGGGGCTTATGTATTTCCAAACGGTTGTTCCGTCCGGGGTCACTTGGAAGGCGGTGCCCTTGGGCCGTCAGGGGTGATCTCGTCCACCGATGAGTACCAGCGCTGGTAATCCTTGGAACTCGTCTCCGTTGTTGAACACCAAGACGTTGCCCTCTCCGGGCAGTCCGGGCGCTATCCAGTGGGTGTTATGGGCCCAGAACAACTGCTGATCTGATACAGTTCCGGCCCGATACGCCCGCGGGTTTCCCCACCGGTACAACAGGTCCCCTTTCTCGCCAGCGGCTTCTTCGGCGGTGGTGGAATGATCGATGACCCACAACTCGCTGTAATGCCTGGGCGACAACATGATCTGGTCGAGGGCGGGATTATAATCGATCGCGTTGCTGTGCGTCCAATCATCTGGCGGGCGGTATTCGCTGTTGTATAGCTGCTCAAGAATGAAATTAATGTCTATGCGCTCGGGATGTTCCGCTACGACACCGTAGTTTATCTCTGTCCGGGTCGTGATCTTGGATCAGATGATCCCACACCGACCACTCCCACACGACCTCGCCGCCGTTTGATCCCGCGGGTTTGATCTCCACCAGATAATCGTACTCCAAACCCTCCGGAGAGATGAAAGCCGGGTTGGCACCGGCCGCGATGGCTCCCTCTGGCGTTTTTGTCGCCTCAACAAGCAGCAGCACATTCCCATTCGGCAACGGAACGAAATCGTGATGAAATAACCCGGCAAGCAGTCGGTATTCCCACACGACGAAACCCGACCGGTCTATTTCTGCTATAGAAATAGAATCTCCACGACCTAATCTGACCATAAGATTTCCGGTCGCGAGCAGCTTAACCAGCCGGACGAATCCGGCAAAATTCCAAGTATGGACTTCTCTCCCAAGATGGGCTATCAAATATACATCAGAAGCCCATGCATTCACCCCTTGGTCACACCGGCGTGGTAGAGGCCTTCCATGGCCAAAACAACATCCTCCGGCACGCCGGCCGCGTCCTGGAACAGGTCCCGGAGCAGACTGGCAGCGTTCAGGTGATCGAAGGCCGCGACCAGCATCTCGGCCGCATCGGCCCGGGTGACGGCCCCGTCACCCGCACCCCGCATCGATCCCCCACCCGGCAATCCGCTCAATGCTTTGCTCATGCACGCTGCCGTCGTCATCGCTGAAAGCCCCCTCAAAACACTACCAACAGGGCAGCCCCAAGGGCTGCTCAAGGCCGTCCGGGCGCGGCGTCGCCGAACACGGTCAGCAGATCGTCGAGCAGCGGACCCGGGGCGGCCACCGGCCAGCGGCGGGCCTCGGGGTCCTCGGTGACCAGGCCGCGGCCGAGCCCGTCCCGCACGCCGACGCCCGCCTCCCGGCACACCAGCATGGCCCCGAGGTAGTCCCAGGGACCCAGGCCGCGGTCCGAGAAGTCGACGTAGCCGTCAAGGCGGCCCTCGGCCACCGCGCAGAGGTCGAGCGCGGCCGCCCCCAAGCACCGGAACTGGGCCCACCCCCCGGGCCGGGGGGGACGGCCGTTGACCCCGACGACCGCCTCGGCCAACGGCGTCGGGTCGTCGCCCCGCCACGGCAGGGCCGCCCCGTCCCGGCGGGCCCCCCGACCTCGGATCGCCTCGAAGCGAGTCCCCGCCGCATGGTCGTAAACCACCGCGGCCAGGGCCCGGGACCCCTCCACGACGCAGATGCTGGTGGCGTACCAGGGAAGCCGCCGCCAGGCGTTGGTCGACCCGTCGATGGGGTCGATCACCGCCACCGGCCCGTCCCCGGGGTCCAGGCCGCTCTCCTCGCTCAGCACCCGCAGCCCACGGGCGTGCAGCACCCCCGTGCCAGCCCGGTCGGCCACCAGATCGCTGGCGTACTGGCCGGGGCAGTTCGAAGGTCCCCAGTCGTCACAGCCCGCCAAAGCGTCGATCACCGCGTCGGCCGCCTCGTTCAGAACGGCGAGGAGCGGGTCGCCGAAACCGGCACCGACGCCGCCGTCCTCAAAGGGCACCCGGAAAGTGAACCACACCGCGCCGTTTCTGGGGCGAATCGTGGCACGATGTCGGGGTGATCTTCGTCGACATCCACGGATTCGTGGCCGATCTGAAGGACCACGTGGCCGATCACGGCTTCCACGTCCACGACGAGCGGCATTTCGTCGAGACCCACTCCAACCTCCAGACCTGGGAGGTGGACCTGCACCCGGACCGGGCCTGCGACGGCCCCCTCGACGTCCACATGGCGCTCGAGGTCAGCCCCCGGACCCTCATCGCCTTCGAGGACGAGGTGATCGCCGCCGGCGAGGACAAAGAGCCCGACTCCTCCATCACCATCCCGGTGACCCTGAGCTTCGCCCTGCCCCCTCTGCCCACCGGGCCCGATCTGCTGGTGCTGGCCACCGACCTGGCCGGCATCGGAGGCACCGAGTTGCCGCTTCAGGTGTCGGCGGTGGACTCCTTCGCCGCCGTCTTCGACGCCCCGGAGCGGGCCATCAGCATGGTTTCCCGGGTCGAGGTGCCGCTGGCCCGCATCTACCTGGGCCAAGAGGTGCTGTGCAGCGTGCTGGACCGGGCCCACGAGGTGAGCGAGTTCCTGCTCGACCGAGCCCCGGCCTGGCTCGGCGACATCTGACCGCTTCGGCGGCCTCCGCGCCGTCGAGCCCTCTTCACCGGTCCAGTTCTAGGGGTTCTCCCGGGGTAAGGTCCAGTCCTTGCAGCCCCGGGTGGTCAGGCGGGTACCACTCGACGCGGTACACGGCGTTAGCTAACGTGGGAAAGGAACCATGGGGTGTTTGCCAGTTTGCCGGGATACCGATCATCCGTATGGCATCGCCCTGATGCATGGGGCCGGTGCTGATAACGGGGTTTATATACTTCCAAACGGTTGTTCCGTCCGGGGTCACTTGGAAGGCAGTGCCTGAGGGGCTGTCTAGGATCAGGGTGTTGCCGTTGGGGAGCCGCTGCACCCCCGAAGCGAAGCGGGCGTAGAAGTCGGTGGGGTTCTCGGCGGTGTAGGTCCAAGCCGGCTGAGCCGGGCCGAAGGCGGTGCCGGGCCTCCGCGAGTAGACGCCGCCGTCAACGAGGGGAGGGGTGATCTCATCCGCCGATGAGTACCAGCGCTGATATCCCTGGAACTCGTTTCCGTTGTTGAACACCAAGATGTTGCCCTCCCCGGGCAGTCCGGGCGCTATCCAGTGGGTGTTGTGGGCAAAGAACAACTGCTGATCTGATACAGTTCCGGCCCGATACGCCCGCGGGTTTCCCCACCGGTACAACAGATCGCCCTTCTCACCGGCGGCTTCTTCGGTGGTAATGGAATGGTCGATAACCCACAACTCGCCGTAATGCCTAGGCGACAACATTATCTGGTCGAGAGCGGGATTATAATCGATCGCGTTGCTGTGTGTCCAATCTCCTGGACCGAGCATTTCACTGTTATATAGCTGATAGAGAATGAAATTTATATCTATGCGCTCGGGATGTTCCGCTACGGCACCGTAGTTCTCTTTGTCTTGGTCGTGATCTTGGATCAGATGATCCCACACCGACCACTCCCACACGACCTCGCCGCCGTTTGATCCAGTAGGTTTGACCTCCACCAGACGATCGTAATCCAAACCCTCCGGAGAGATGAAATCCGGGTTGGCACCGGCCGCGATGGCTCCCTCTGGCGTTTTTGTCGCCTCAACAAGCAGCAGCACATTCCCATTCGGCAACGGGACGAAATCGTGATGCAAACGCGGCAGTGGGTATTCCCACACGACGAAACCCGACCGGTCTATTTCTGCTATAACAACAGATTCTCCAAGATCTAATCTGGCCATCAGATTTCCGGTCGTGAGCAGTTTAGCCTGCAGGACGTCTCGGGCAGGGTTCCAAGTATGGACTTCTCTTCCGAGATGATCTATCAAGTACACACCATACACATCAGTGTCCCATCGCGGCGTGAACAGCATGTACCCTTGTGCCGATTCGGGTTCATTGACGACAAGCCCGACCCGGGCCAACAGCACGGCACGGGCCAACAATGAGGCCGTTGCCGCTCGGGTGGCCTTCTCGGCAGGGCAATACCGCAAAGGCGCGACCGCGCACCCCTTGGTCACGCCAGCGTGATAGAGACCTTCTATGGCCAAAACAACAGCCTCCGGCACGCCAGCCGCGTCCTGGAACAGATCTAGGAGCGAACTGGCAGCGTTCAAGTGGTCAAAGGCCGCGACCAGCATCTCGGCCGCATCGGCCCGGGTGACGGCTCCGTCAGGATCGAAACTACCCTCGGTGGCGTCCATGACGCCGTTGGCCACGGCCCACTGGGCATAGGGCCGATACCAGACATCGTCGGCCACATCCAGGAATTGAATCTCTTCGACCGACTCAGGAGCGCCATAGAGCCGGGCGGCAGCCCCATGCAGCCAGGCCGCCATCTGAGCCCGGGTTATACCCCGGGCGGGACAGAACCGACCGTCCCCGCACCCCGCATCGATCCCCCACTCGGCAATCCGCTCGATGCTTTGCTCATGCACACTGCCATCGTCATCGCTGAAAGCCCCCTCAAAAGCATCCGAGGAAAGCACCGGTTCGCCGTTGGCAGCGGCCGGAACCGCCGCCCCGACCACCAACGCGGCGACAACCGCCGAAACCAACATCAGCTTCACTCCTGCTACTACGCCCCCCCCCCCCCGTCGGGGAAGCACACGGTAACAACCGCCGAAACCAACATCAGCTTCAATCATGGGAAATCTCAACACTACCAACGGCAGGGTTGTCGCGCTCAGAGCCCGAGGGCGGAGGCGACCCGGTCGGCGTGGTGGTCGCCGTCGCCCCAGGTGCGGGTCAGGGCCCAGGACCGTTTCAGGAAGAGGTGCAGGTCGGCCTCGACCGTGTAGCCGATGGCCCCGTGGCACTGGAGGGCGGCCCGGCCGCAGACGGCGGCGGCCCGGCCGGCCAGCCATTTGGCCGTCGAGACGCTCGGGGACGCGTCCTCGAGGCGGTTGGCCAGCGCGTAGGCGGCGTAGGTCACCGCCGGCGCCGCGAAATGGATCTGGAGCCGAGCCTCGGCGAGCTGGTGCTTCACCGCCTGGAAGCTGCCCACCGGTCGGCCGAACTGGCGCCGCTCGGTCACGTGGCCTACGGCGAGGTCCAGCATCCGGCGGGCCAGGCCCACCAGCTCCGCCGCCGTTCCCAGCGCGCCCCGGTCGAAGGCCCGGGCCGCGGCGGCGGGGTCGGCGGTCACCGCCGCCCCGGGCCCGGTCGGCCGGACCCGGCCGCAATGGCGGGCCCGGTCCACGGTGTCGACCGGCTCTACGTCCACCTCGTCGCGCCGGTACAGCCGCAAGCCTCCGCCGGTTTCCATCAAGAACGCTTCGGCGTACCCGGCCCCGGGCACCAGCGGGCCGCCCAAGTCGGTGGCCACCATCGCGTCGGCGACGCCCAGGGGCGCGGCCACCAAGGCGGTGGCGGTGAGGGGCTGGGGCAACCCGGCCCAGCCCGCCTCCTCGATCACCGGGGCCAGGAAGGTCTCGTCCAGCCCGAGGCCGCCGGAACTCTCGGGCGCCATCAGCGACAGCACGCCCATCTCGGTCAACCCCTGCCAGGGCCGGGGATCGGGGGGCCCGCTCCAGGCCGCTCTCACCACCTCGGGCCCGCACCGGCGGGCTAGCAGGTCGCGGGCCGCGTCCCGAAAGGCGACCCGATCCCCGTCAAGCCCGAACCTCACCGCCGCCTCGCCCCGCCGGCCAACTCAGACCTCACCGCCGCCCGAAACATCAACGCCGGCTCACCGGGGCAGGCCCAGGACCCGCTCGGCCACGATGTTGCGCTGGATCTCGTTGGTGCCGGCGTAGATGGGGCCGGCCAGCGCGAACTGGTGGCCCTTGCTCCAGGGGCCCTCCAGCTCGGCCTCAGGGCCGAGCAGGTCCAGGGCCAGCTCGTGCAACTCTATGTCGAGCTCGGACCACCACAGCTTGGCCAGGCTGGCCTCGGCGCCGACGGCGCCGCCCTCATCCAGCACGGTGACCGTCTCCAGCGTGCGGAGCCGGAACGCCTCGGCCTTCATCCAGGCCTCGGCCGCCCGGCGCCGCGACTGCCGGTCGGCGCCCGCGGCCGCGGCCAGCTCAATCAGCGCCGAGGCGGTGGCCTGGTAGCGGCCCGGAGAGCGCAGCAGCCCCCGCTCGGCGCCAGCGGTGGCGATCACCGCGTCCCAGCCCCGGCCCGGCTCGCCCAGCACCACCCCGCCCCCCACCGCGTCGTCGGGCAGGAAGGCCCCGTCGAAGAACACCTCGGCGAAGCCCTCGTCGCCGTCGAGGCGGCCGAATCCCCGCACGGTGATCCCGTCGAGGTCCAGGGGGACCAGCAGGTAGGTCAGGCCCCGGTGGCGCTGGGAGTCGGGGTCGGACCGGAACAGGCCGAACAGGTGGGTGCAGAACGCGCCCCGGGTGGTCCAGGTCTTCTGGCCGTCCAGCACCCAGCCCCCGTCGACCGCCCGGGCCCGGCTGGCCACCGCGGCCAGGTCGCTGCCCGCTCCCGGCTCGGACCAGCCCTGGCACCACAGGTCGGCGGCCGCGGCCATCCGGGGCAGGACGGCGTCGCGCTGGGCGGGCGTGCCCAGCTCGAACAGGGCGGGGGCCAGGATCTGTATCCCGTTCTGGGTGACCCGCTGGGGGGCGCCGGCCCGCCAGTACTCCTCCTCGAAGATCAGCCAGTCCCAGAGGGTGCCGTCGCGGCCCCCGTACCGGCGGGGCCACCACACCGCCGACCAGCCCGCCGCGTACAGGCGGCGCTCCCACGCCAACTGCTGGGCTACCCCCTGGCGGGTGTCCCCGGAGAACTCGGACCCGCCGATCTGTTGGCGCCACTCGGCCAGATTCGGTTCCAGCCAGTCCCTCAGCTCGGCCCGAAACGCCCGCTGCTCATCGCTCCAAGTCAGGTCCATCGTCAGCCCCCGGCCCCTGGGGCACCCGTGGGGCCCGCCGAACCGGTCCGCCGCATCGCCGGGTCGGCTACGGGGCGGCGGCGCCCGCGGGCCGCACGAAGCCCCGGCGCTCGAGCTCGGCCACGATGGCCCGGGCGTTGGCTTCGGGGCTGCACATGATCGTCTCCAGCTCCAAGTCGGGGCTGGGCGGCGGCTCGTAGGGATCGTCGATGCCGGTGAAGTTGCGGATCTCCCCCCGGCGGGCCTTGGCGTACATGCCCTTGGCGTCGCGCTTCTCGCACACGTCGAGGGGGGTGTTGACGAACACCTCCACGAACCGGTCGGCGCCGATCATGTCGCGCACCGCGTCCCGGGTGGCCGTGTAGGGGCTGACGGCCGCGCACACCACCGCCCCGCCCGCTCTGGCGATCTCGGAGGCCACGAAGCCGATGCGCAAGATGTTGGCGTCCCGGTCCGGTTTGGTGAACCCCAGACCCTTGGAGAGGTGGGTGCGCACCACGTCCCCGTCCAGCACGGTGACCTGGCGGCCCCGCTCCATGAGCAGCACGGTCAGCACCTCGGCCGTGGTGGACTTCCCGGCACCGCTCAGGCCGGTGAACCAGATGCAGACCCCCTGGCGGTGCCGGGGCGGGTAGCTCTCGGCCAGGATCTCGGCCACCTCGGGGCGGGTGTACCAGTCGGGCAGCTTCACGCCCCGGTCCAGGTACCGCTCCCGGACCTGGGTCCCCGAGATCGACCAGGCCGCCGAGCCGGGGGCGACCCTCGAGGACTCGGCGTAGGCGTCCTCGTCGGGCAGGTAGACCAGCTCGCCGAAGGGGACGGCCCGAACGCCCAACTCGTCGCGGTGCTGCTCTACCAGCTCCTGCGCGCCGTAGGGGTCATAGAAAGGCCGGTTGGAGGAATCCCGGCCGGGACCGGCGTGATCTCTCCCCACTATGAGGTGGTTGGCACCGTGGTTCCGGCGGATGACGGCGTGCCACAGGGCTTCTCTGGGGCCGCCCATGCGCATGGCCAGGGGCAGCAGGGCCAGCAGGATGCCGGAAGCCTCGTAGTACTTCTCGGCCATCACCTGATAGGTCCGCACCCGGGTGTAATGGTCGACGTCGCCGAGCTTGGTCATGCCGACGACGGGATGCAGCAGCAGCACCCCGTCGGTGGCCGCGGCCGCTCGCTTGGTCAGCTCCTCGTGTACCCGATGAAGCGGGTTGCGGGTCTGGAAGGCGACCACGTTGCCGGCGCCCATCTGTTGGAGCCGGTCCCGGCACGCCGAGGGGGTGAGTCGCAGCTCTCTGAAGTCGAAGTGCTCGGGCAGGTCGATCACCCGCAGCCTGCCGGAGATGTTGACCGGCTTCCACTGGTCCATCTCGGCCACCATGGGATGGCGCTCGTCGGTGGTGCCGAATACCTTCAGAGCCACCTCCCGCTTGTCCCACTCATACGCCTCTTCCACCGTCATCACGGCCAGAAGGTCGTTCTTGGCATCGCGAAGGGCAATATCGGCGTCTAAGCGCACATCGCCGGCATCCACAGGAAGGGTGACGGGGATCGGCGATAGGTGTCCGGACGAAAGCCGCATTTCGGAGACCGCCCGTTCATGGTCCTCTCGTCCCATGAACCGGTCCAAGGGCGAAAAGCCGCCGGTGGCCAGCAGCTCCAAGTCGCAGACGGCTCGGCTCGGTAGCTGGAGGGACGGCAGCCGGTCGGCGTAGGCGTGGAGCGCCTCCCGGTCCTCCGCCGGGGCCAGCAGGTTCACCAAGTCGCCGCCGTACGGGCCTATGATGCCCGCTTGTCTGTTTCGACCGCTCACCGTTGGCTTCTCCCCATGCTTGGCCTCCTGCCTACTGCAATCGACATCCCGGCCGAGTTCGGGCCGGCCGCTTCCCCGGCGCCGCATCCGGGCGACGGCCGGCGCACCGCTTCCCGGACCCGGTGTGAGGCGGGCCCGGTGAGGTGGGCCCGGTGGGGATCGAACCCACGACCAAGGGATTATGAGTCCCCTGCTCTGACCACTGAGCTACAGGCCCATCTCAGACCCTACCCGGTCGGCGATCGGTGCGGCATCGCCCGCGCCCCCAACGCGGCACCGCCCTCTCCTACCCCCCCCCCGGAGCCGGCTCGCCAACCAGCCGTTGGCGCGGGTGACCGAGCCAGCCCACCCACCGGCACCGTGAGCAGAGCGGCCCGTATGCTCAGCGAAGCGGCGCTTCCCGATCGGCGGCGGGCACTGACCTATGTATGAGTATCTGCTGGTGGTCGGGCCGGGGAGGTCGGGGAGCGAGTTCTTGTACCGCATCTTCAAGAGTCATCCGGACCTAGTCCTTCCCGAGATCAAAGAAGGCAACTACTACCGATCGCTGGCGAACTACAAAAAAGCTCTGCGCAAGCGACCTGACGATCAGAAACTGCTATGTGACATAGCCAACCTCGCTTACCGAGACCCGTCACTGTCACAGAATATCGATTCGATTAGAGCCGATGGCGTTGCCGTGTTGTTGATCGTTCTGGTCAGAGACCATGTTGACCGAGCGCTTTCGATGATGCGTTTCAGAAAGAGCCGGGGAGAGTTATCGGCGTTATTGGGGGCAAAACATTTGGAGCAAGCCACGGTGCGCGACCGGCTATCACCCGACAGGTTGAAAGAAATACTCGATATCGACGCCGATGTTCTGACGGTTCACTTCCATACCCTAGTCGAGGACACAAACAGTGTTCTTGACGTCTTGTCCTCTCTCTGCGGAATCCAGAACTTCGATCACGTCCACCCGAGCGCGGTCAACGAATCTGTCAAGGCCAGGAACATACTGCTGTCAGCCTTCGGGAAGATGTGCAGCATCACCCTTCGCAAACTGGGGTTCAGGCACTTCCTGCAGAAGATCAAAGACAGCGAGCCGATTAACAAGATGTTCTTCATTCCGCTGGTCAACGGCAACGGAATGCACCTGTCCGAGGAATCTCTGAAGACGCTGGAGTCTGCTCACGTCGAGTGCTGCTCGGTGATCGAGGAGCGATCGGAGCGACTGGCGGAAGGCGTGTACTTGCGGCGCTTGGCATGACCGGATAGCCGAACGGCCACAAAGCTGAGCAGCTCCGGGGGTGGGGATCGAACCCACGACCTAGCGGTTAACAGCCGCTTGCTCTGCCTTGCTGAGCTACCCCGGACGGCTCCCGGATGATACCACCGGCTTCGGGACGGGCCGACTACGCCCCGGACTCCCGCCGACCGGCCCGCGGTCAGGAGGACTCCAGATAGCCCCGAAGCGGCTCCGACCGGCTGGGCTGGCGCAGCTTGGCCAGGGTCCTGTTCTCGATCTGGCGGATCCGCTCCCTGGTGACGCCGAAGGTGCGGCCCACCTCCTCGAGGGTGCGGGGGCGGCCGTCGTCGAGGCCGAACCGCAGCCGGATGACGTCCTGTTCGGGCTGGGAGAACTCGTGCAGCACCTCCCCCACCGTGCCGGCCAGCATCCGGCGGGTGACGGCATCGACCGGGGTCTCCGCGTCCCGGTCCTCGATCAGATCGCCGAGGCTGGCCTCGCCCATGTCGCCCGCGGGCAAGTCCAGCGACAGCGGGTCCAGGCTGATCCGAAGGATCTCCCTCACCCGCTCGGCCGGCAGGTCTATCTCGGCGGCCAGCTCCCCCACCGTCGGCTCTCGGCCCAGCTCTTGGTGCATCTGGCGCCGGGCCCGACCGACCCGGTTCATATCGGCCACCATATGGCGGGGGACTCGAATGGTTCGGGCCTGGTTGGCGATGGCCCGGACGATGGACTGGCGGATCCACCAGATGGCGTAAGTGGAGAACTTCCAGCCCTTGGACGGGTCGAACCGTTCCACCGCCCGCATGAGCCCCAGGTTCCCCTCCTGAACCAGGTCCAAGAGCCCCATGTCCCGGCTCGTGTAGCGCTTGGCAATCGACACCACCAGCCGGAGGTTGGCCCTCACCATCTCCTCGCGGGCTTGGTCGCCGTCTTGGACCAAGCGCTCGAGCCGGCGCCGCTCGGCGACGCCGATCTGGTCGCCGGCCGCGAGGCAGTCGGCCGCGGCCAGGCCTCGGCGGATCCGGTCGGCGATGCGCTCCTCCTGATCCCGGTCCAGCCGGTCGATCCGGCCGATCTCGTTGAGATACAGGCGGACGGAGTCGTCGTCGCCCCCGCGGCCCGAGTTCACCGGCGCCGCTCCGGGTATTTGTCCTCCCCCAAGCGGTGCTCAACCAGCCACGGCAGCAGTTGGTCCATGGCTGATCGGCGGGTGTGGCGCTCGGCCAGAAGATCCGCCTGCCTCTTGACCCAGATCAGGGCGGTGTTGTATTCCCGTCGTCGGGTCGGGTCGTCGCTGTCGCGGGCCCGGCGCCGCAAGGTCTCCATGGCCCGCTCGCCGGCCCGCCGGTGGACCAGGGCCAAAACGTCGTCGGTCTCGGCCTCGCCTGCCTCCTCCACGGCCAGCCGCCGCAGCAGCCCGGCCGCCGGCTCGCCCACCCGGTCCCCGGCCCCGGCCAAGTCGACGCCCTCGCTCAAAGTCCGGTACGCCTCCCGGCGGACCGGATCCTCGAACAAGACCGCGTCCAGGCGACCGGCCACCGCTTCGGGCCGGTGGATCAGCAGGCGCAGGGCCTCGTCCTCGGCCGTGAGCCGGACCTGTCCGATGTCGGATCGGCCGGGGCCCGGCCCCGGAGAGGGCTGCCCCCGCTTCGGCTCTTTGGCCCACACGTCGCGCAGGGTGGCGCTGTCGACCCGGCAGCGGTCGGCCACATAGACGAGGTACTCGTCTCGCACCAAGGGGTCGGGGTGCTCGCCCACCACCTCGGCGGGCGCGGCCGCGGTCCGGGCCCGACCCTCGATGGTGGCCATGTCGGCGGAGGCCAGCACCCGGTCGACCCGGAACCGCAGCAGCGGCACGGCCCGGTCCACCGCCCGCCTCAGGGCGGCCGGGTCCTGTCGGGCCAGGTCGTCGGGGTCGACCCCGGCCGGGAGGTCGGCCACCCGGACGTCGAGGCCGAACTCGCGTTCCCAGGCGTATACCCGCTCGGCCGCGGCCACCCCGGCCGCGTCGGCGTCGAAGGCCAGCACCAGGCGCTGGGCTGAGAACCGGGCCAGCAGCTTGACGTGATCGGCGGTCAGGGCGGTGCCGCAGGTGGCCACGGCCCGGCCGATGCCGGCCTCGGCGAACCCGATCACGTCGGTGTAGCCCTCGCATATCACGGCTTCGCCGGCCCGCACGATCTCCTCCCGCTGCTCGTGCAGCCCGTAGAGAACCTTGCTCTTGTCGTAGACCACCGCGTCGCCCGAGGTGTTCTTGTACTTGGGGCCCTCGTCGCCGGGCAGGACCCGGCCCCCGAAGCCGACCGGCTCGCCCCGCTCGTTGGCGATCGGGAACAGCACCCGGGCCCGGAAGAAGTCCTGCTGGCGGCCAGCCCGGTTGACGAACCCGAGGCCGGAGTCGGACAGGTCCCGGTCGGACAGGCCGAGGTGGCGGGCCAAGTGGTCCCAGCCGTCGGGGGCCCAGCCGATCCGGTACCGGCGGATCACGTCGCCGCCGTAGCCGCGGGAGCGCAGGTAGCCGCGGGCTCCGCCGGCATCGTCGCCGGAGACCAGCCGCCGGTGGTAGAACTCGGCGGCGGCGGCCACGGCGTCGAGCAGCCGCTGGCGGCGGGCCCGGGCCGCGCTCTCCTCTTGGCGGGTGTAGCGCAGCGTGATCCCGGCCCGCTTGGCCAGGTGCTCGACCGCCCCGGCGAAGTCGAGGTTCTCGACCTCTCGCACGAAGGTGATCACGTCGCCGCTGCGCCCGCAGCCGAAGCAGTGGTAGACGCCCTTGACCGGCGACACGGCCAGCGACGGCGTCCTCTCGCCGTGCAGCGGGCAGCGGGCCATCCACTGCCGCCCCGAGCGCTTGATCTCGGTGTGCTCCCCGATCACCGCCACGATGTCGGTGGAGGCCCGGACGGTGGCGATGTCCTCGTCGACGATGCCCATCGCCGCGAACCTAGCCCGCGCCGACCGCCGGCAGGCCGCCGCCCTACCGGCACCGAGAACCGCTCTAAGGCCGCCGCCCTGCGGCACCCGGAACCGCTCCTCAGGCGGTCAGCTTCTCAGAGATGTGGTCGGCGAGGCGGTCGATGGCCACTCGGTCCTGGGCCATGGTGTCGCGGTCGCGCACGGTCACCGCCGAGTCGTCCAGCGTGTCGAAGTCGACGGTGACGCACAGGGGGGTGCCGATCTCGTCTTGGCGGCGGTAGCGACGGCCGATGGCCTGCGTCTCGTCGTAGTCGCACATCCACCGGCCCTTGAGCCGGTCGAACACCTCCAGCGCGGTGGGCACCAGCCGATCGTTGCGGGACAGGGGCAGCACCGCGGCCTGATAGGGGGCCAGGCGGTGGTCGAGGCGCAGCACCGTGCGCTCGCCGGCGCCGACCGGCTCGGTGTCGTAGGCCGCGGTTAGGAAGGCCATGGCCGCCCGGGTGGCCCCGGCGGCCGGCTCTATGACGTGGGGCACGTAGCGGTCGCTGGCGGCTTGGTCGAAGTACTCGATCCGCTCGCCGGCGCATTCGGCGTGGCGGCTCAGGTCGTAGTCGCCCCGGTTGGCTATGCCCTCGAGCTCGTCCCAGCCCCACGGGAACCGGAACTCCACGTCGGAGGTGGCCGAGGAGTAGTGGCTCAGCTCCTCGGCCGGGTGGGCTCGCAGGCGCAGCCGGTCCTCGGGGATGCCGAGACCCAGATACCAGCCCAGGCGGTCCTGGCACCAGTAGCGGAACCAGCGCTCGCTCTCGTCGGGCGGCACGAAGTACTCCAGCTCCATCTGCTCGAACTCTCGGGTGCGGAAGACGAAGTTGCCGGGCGTGATCTCGTTGCGGAACGACTTGCCGATCTGGGCGATGCCGAACGGCGGGCGGCGGCGGCTGGTGCGCAGCACGTTCATGAAGTTCACGAAGGTGCCCTGGGCCGTCTCGGGGCGCAGGAACACCTCGGCCGCCGAGTCGGCCACCGGCCCGGCGTGGGTGGAGAACATGAGGTTGAACTGCCGGGCCTCGGTGAGAGCGCCAGTGCGGCCGCAGTCGGGGCAGACGCCGGGGTCGGCCAGCTTGTCGGCCCGATGCCGGGCCCCGCAGCCGCGGCAGTCCACCAGCGGGTCGCTGAAGTTCTCCAGGTGGCCGGAGGCCTCCCACACCGCGGGGGGCGACAGGATCGACGAGTCCAGGCCCACCACGTCGTGGCGGAGCTGCACCATCGAGCGCCACCACTGCCTCTTGACGTTGCCGAGCAGCAGCACGCCGAGGGGGCCGTAGTCGTAGGCGGAGCGGAAGCCGCCGTAGATCTCCGCCGACTGGTAGACGAACCCCCGCCGCTTGCACAAGCCGACGATCTTGTCGAACAGCCCGGGGTCCTCGCCGGATGGGCTTTCGCCGGGTGAATCCTCCTGCGACACGGCTCGGAGGCTACCGGCCGACGGGTCAGGCCCGGGTGCGCTCTAGCACCGGCCGACGGGTCAGGCCCGGGTGCGTTCCAGAACGGCCATGGAGCGCAGCCGGCGCTCGACGTGGTTCTCGAAGGCGGTGCGGGCCAGAGCCTCCACCTCGGCCGCCGTCTGGCCGGGGGGGTGCCGCAAAGCCGCGGCCAGCCTGCCCCCGAAGATCTGGCGCAGCAGCTCCAGACCGGTCGGGCTTATGGCCCGGCCCGACCGGCACCGGCGGCACGTCACCCCGCCTTCGTCCAGCCCGATCGTCTCCAGCGGGCCGTCCGACCCGCACGACACGCAGGCGTCCAGCGTGGGGCGGACTCCGTCGTGGGCCAGCAGCTTGAGCATGAAAGCGGCCACCAGCAGCGGGCTGTCGTCGCGGTCGGCGGCGGCCAGGGCCCCGACCAGCATTTGATGGCGGTCGGGGTCCGGTTCGCGGTCGGGGGCGATCCGGTCGACCGCCTCCAGCAGGGCCGACCCCTTGGCGAAGCGCACCGGGTCGGATCGCAGGCCGGTGAACCGGTCGATGATCTCCACCTGGGTGACGGTCTCCAGCTCGCTGCGACCCCGGTGGAGCTGCACGGCCACGTGGCTCATGGGCTCGAGCCGGGCCCCGAACTTGGACCGGGTGCGGCGCACCCCCTTGGCCACCCCCCTCACCTTGCCGTGCCTACGAGTGTGGAGGCCGACGATGCGGTCGGCCTCGCCCAGCTTCCAGGTGCGCAACACCACCGCCTCGTCCCGGTAGAGGCTCACGACAGCCCGCGGCTACGGCTCATTTCGACCCCGGCTGGACACAGAACCGCGGTTACGGCTCTTCGACGGCGCCGAAGCGGCGCTCTCGGTCCTGGTAGGCCCCGATGGCCTCGAACAGGTGCTCCCGGCGGAAGTCGGGCCAGGCCACGTCGGTGAAATACAGCTCGCTGTAGGCCAGCTCCCACAGCAAGAAGTTGGAGGTTCGACACTCGCCCGAGGTGCGGATCATGAGGTCGGGGTCGGGCATCTCGGGGTCGTAGAGATGGCGGGCCACGGTGCGCTCGGTGATCCGGGACGCCGAGCGGCCCGAGGCGACGATGGCCCGCACCGCGTCCACGATCTCGGCCCGGCCCCCGTAGTTGAAGGCGACGGTGAAGGTCATCTTGGGGTTGGAGCGGGTCAGCTCGACGGCCTCGTCCATGCGGCGCAGCAGCCGCCGGGGCACCCGTCGGTCCCGGCGGCCGATGAAGCGGATCCGCACCCCCCGCTCGTGCAGTTCGTCGCGGCGGCGCAGCAGGATGTCCTCGTTGAAGTCGAGCAGGAACCGGACCTCGTCGGCGGGCCGGCGCCAGTTCTCGGTGCTGAAGGCGTAGACGGTGAGCCACCCGACCCCGATCTCCAGCGCCCCTTCCACCACGTCGAACAGGGCCTCCTCGCCCACCCGGTGGCCCTCGGTGCGGGGCAGGCCCCGGGCCCGGGCCCACCGCCCGTTGCCGTCCATCACACAGGCGATATGGGCGGGAATGCGATCGAGATCAAGGGAGCCGGAGCCCACGGGCCGAACTTACACTGTTGTGATACCCGAATCGTCTCATTCGCCGACCGGCAGCGTCCTCGCCGGCCTCGACTCGGCCACCGCGGCCCTGCCCGGCGGGGGCGAGCCCCGCCCGGGCCAGCGGCGGATGGCCGAGGCGGTGGCCGAGGCGGCCGAGCGGGGCGGCTGCCTGGTGGTCGGGGCCGGAACCGGAACCGGCAAGTCGCTGGCCTATCTGGTGCCGGCCGTGCTCGGCGGTCTGCGCACCGTGGTGGCCACCGCCACCAAGACCCTCCAAGACCAGCTCGCCGAAAAGGACCTGCCCCTGTTGGCCGCCCACCTCGGGGCCGACTTCGACTACGCGGTGCTGAAGGGGCGGAGCAACTACCTGTGCCGGCAGCGGTTGGACGAGGCCGAGAACCCGGGCCGCCTTCAGCTCGACGGAATCGAGGACCGGCTTTCAGCCGACGCCGCCGCCGACTTGCGCCGCTTCGCCGACTGGACCGGCACCGGCGACCGGGACGACCCGGCCATCAACGTCGACGACCGGACTTGGGGGCTGGTCAGCGTCAGCAGCGAGGAGTGCCCGGGGGCGGCCCGCTGCCCGCAGGGGGAGCACTGCTTCGCCGAGCGGGCCCGGCGCCGGGCCGCCCGGGCCCGGGTGGTGGTGGTCAACCACCACCTCTACTCGCTCGATGTGCTGACCGGGGGCCAGGTCCTCGGCAACCACGATCTGGCGGTGATCGACGAGGTCCACCAGTTCGAGCCGATCTTCTCGCAGATGGCCGGGTGCTCGGTCACGCCCGGGCGGTTCGCGGCGCTGGCCCGAGGGGTCCGGACCGTGCTGAGCGAGCCGGGACCGGCCGACGCCCTGCACCGGACCGCCGACCGGCTGCGCGACCGCCTCGGGCCCCTGGCCGGCCTGCGGCTCCGCCCGGGCCCCGACGAGGGGCT
The DNA here is from genome assembly GCA_958296055.1 of uncultured Acidimicrobiales bacterium. Taxonomy (GTDB): domain Bacteria; phylum Actinomycetota; class Acidimicrobiia; order Acidimicrobiales; family Aldehydirespiratoraceae; genus CATQHS01. The sequence goes on along the minus strand of CATQHS010000001.1, from coordinate 3,123,918 downwards.
GCAGGGGGTGCTCGACGGGGCCGCCGAGCATCTGGCCGGCCTCTCGGCTTCCTTGCCGACCGTGGCCGAGGCGGCCGGCAGCCCCGCGGCCGAGGCCCGGGCCCTGAGGGCTCTGGGGGCGGCGGCGGCGCTGCTCGGCGACGTCAGGGCGGTGGGGGACCCCGACGAGGATCACATCCTGTGGGTCGACGGCCAGACGGCCGGCGGCCGGGCCCGAAATCCGGCCCTGAAGGTCACCCCGGTCCGCATCGACGGCATCCTGGCCGAGCAGTTGTGGCCGCAGCGGGCCGCGGTGCTGACCTCGGCCACCGTCCCCTTGGACCTGACCGGCAAGCTGGGGCTGCCCTCCGATGTCGAAGAGATGGACGTGGGCAGCCCCTTCGACTACGAGGCCAACACCCTGCTGTACTGCCCCCGCCTGCCCGATCTCCGCCGGGGCGACCGCCGCCCGCACTGGGAGGAGCTGGCCGGGCTCATGGACGCGGCCGGGGGCCGCACCCTGGCCCTGTTCACCAGTCGCCGGGCCATGGACGAGGCGGCCCGGTACTGCCGGTCGGCGACGACGGGGCCGATCCTGGTGCAGGGCGAGGCGTCAAAATCGGCGCTGGTCGCGGAGTTCGCGGCATCAGAGGAGACCTCGCTGTTCGCCACCTTGTCGTTCTGGCAGGGCGTGGACGTGCCCGGCCCGTCCTGCTCGCTGGTGGCAATCGACCGGCTGCCCTTCCCCCGGCCCGACGACCCCGTGCTGCAAGCCCGGCGGGAGTTGGCCGCCCAAGAGGGCTCAGACCCCTTCGCCGCGGTGGACGTCCCCCGGGCTGCAACCCTGCTGGCCCAGGGTGCGGGCCGGCTGGTCCGCTCGGCCGGGGATCGGGGGGTGGTGGCGGTGCTGGATCCTCGGCTGGCCACGGCCGGCTACCGGTCGAAGCTGCTGGAGGCGCTCCCGCCCATGCCCCGGACCCGAAGCCGGAGCACCGCCACCGACTTCCTGCACTCGATCCGCCCCGAACCGCCCGGGTAGCTCGAAGCTGCGGCCCTCCGCTCCCGGGTTTTCTGAGCAGGAATTGTCGTTATGCGACAACGCCTGCTCAGAAAAACCTCCGAGAGGGTGGTGGGGTGATCAGGCGGTTGCCGCGGTGAGGGCTGAGTGGAAGCGGACCAGGAAGGTGGCCATCTGGGCCCTGGTCACCGTCTGTGACGGCGAGAAGGTCGTGGCCGAGGTGCCGGTGGTGATGCGCAGAGCCGATATGCAGTTGATGCTGGCCGCGTGGGTAGAGCCCGCGGCCACGTCAGTGAACGACAAGGCCCCCGAGGCCGGGCACTCCTGGCCAGCTTTGGTCCACATCCGGGCCATGAACGTGGCCATCTGGGCCCTGGTCACCGTCTGGGACGGCGAGAAAGTCGTAGCCGAGGTGCCGGTGGTGACCCCCAGCGCGGACATGCAGTCGATCCCGGTCGCGTGGGTCGAGCCCGCGGCCAGATCAGTGAAGTACACGACCCCCGAGGACGGGCACTCCTGGCCGGCCGCCTCCCAGGTCCGGGCCATGAACGTGGCCAACTGAGCCCTGGTCACCGTCTGAGCCGGCGAGAAAGTCGTAGCCGAGGTGCCAGTGGTGATCCCCAGCCTGGCCACCGTCTCGATGCTCTCGGCGTGAACCGAGCCCTCGTCCACGTCCTCGAACTCAGGAGGCAGCCTCGGCGGGGTGGCGGTGGCATAAACGGCGGAAGCCCAGCCCGTCTCCGCCCCCGTCGTGGGAAACTCAGGGGCAGCCGCCCAAGCCGCGGACGCAAGCAACGCCACCGCCGTCAACGAAACGGCAACCCGGCAAAGCCGCCCGAGCCACACCCGCCCAGGCGACTTCGGACGATGACGATTCAAGCTTGCAGGACGCATCGGACTTGCAGGACGCATCGGAACCAACTCCTACTCCGTCTAGACGGCTAGAAAACTACTAGCACAGGCGAACATCATAGCAACTTTATTATCACCCCCCCCCCCCAAGTCAAGTCATGTCGGGTCAAAGCCCCAGCCGCTGGAGCCGGTCGGGGCGGCGGGGCCAGTTCTTGTCCACCCTGACGAACAACTCCAAGCGGGCGCCGGGGGGAAGCTGGGCCCGCACGGCCCGGCCCACCCTCGCCAGCACCGACCCGCCCCGGCCGATGACCATCGGCTTCTGAGACCGGCGCTCTACCAGGATCTCGCACCGGATCAGGGGCCAGGACCACTCGGTCACCCGGGTGGCGATGGAGTGCGGCAGCTCTTGGCGGGTCATCTGGAACAACTGCTCGCGGACCAGATCGGCCACCCAGAACGAGTCGTCGGCGTCGGTGACGGCATCGGGGGGGTACAGGGCCGGGCCCTCGGGCAGCCGGGCAGCCAGATGGTCCACCAGCTCGGGCACCCCCCGGCCGGTGAGGCCGCTGACCGGAAAGTAGGCCTCGAAATCCAGGGCGCCGGCCGCGGCGAGCTGGGCCAGCATCCGATCGGGTGAGACCAGGTCCCACTTGGTGACCACCGCCACCGAGGAGCGGGGCAGTTCCTCGGCGATGAAGGCATCGCCCTTCCCGTAGGGGGCGGAGGCGTCGAGCACGAAGGCCACCAGGTCGACGCCGGAGGCGGCCTCGGCGGCGGCGGCGTTGAGCCGTTGGCCCAGCAGGGTGCGGGGCTTGTGGATTCCGGGGGTGTCCACGAACACGATTTGGGCGTCGGGCCGGGTGAGCACCCCCCGGATCTGAGACCGGGTGGTCTGGGGCTTGTCGGAGACGATCGACACCTTGCGGCCCAACATCCGGTTGAGCAGAGTCGACTTGCCGGAGTTGGGGCGGCCCATCAGGGTGACGAACCCCGACCGCAACGGCGGGCTCACGGGGGCGGGCCCGGCGGGCCCCGCGCCCTCGGGGAGGGGCGGGCTCACGGGGCGGGCCCGGCGGTGCCGGTGCGGGTGAGGCGGACCCGGGTGATGCGCCGGCCCTGCATCCGCTCCACCCTCAGGCGCAGGCCTTCCACCTCGACGGTCTCGCCCACATCGGGCACGCGGCCGAGGGTGTTGAAAATGAACCCCCCGACCGTGTCCCAGTCGTCGTCGGGAAGGTCGGCGCCCATGAGATGGTTGAGCTGGTCCACCGGCATCCGCCCGTGCACCAGGGCCTCCCCGCCGGCCAAGGGCTCCAGCATCGGCTCGGGCCGGTCGAACTCGTCCACGATCTCGCCCACCAACTCCTCGACCAGGTCCTCGAGGGTGACCAGGCCGGCGGTGCCGCCGTATTCGTCCACCACCACCGCCAGATGGCCCCCGGCCGTGCGCATCTCCTGGAGGAGCTCGCCCACCCGCTTGGTCTCGGGCACGAACACGGCCCGGCGCATCGACGCGCCCACCGGCTGCGACCCCCGACCCGTCCGCTCGGCCCGGGCCAAGTCCTTGAGCAGGGCCAAGCCGACGATGTCGTCGATGTCGTCGCCCGACACCGGCAGCCGGCTCAGTCCTCGGTCTATGGCCAGCTCCAAGGCGGCGGCGACCGACATGGACTCAGCGGCGCAGACCATGTCGGTGCGGGGCACCATCACCTCGCGCACGACCGTGTCCCCCAGGGCCAGGGCCGACTCGATTAGATCCCGCTCCCCGGCCTCTATGGCGTCGGACTCCACCGCCGCCTCGGTCAGGGCCATGAGCTCGTCCTCGCTCACCGCCGGGGCCCGGGCCCGCTTGATCCCCAGCCTGGCCGCCGCCGCGCCCAGCTTCCGAGCCGCGGCCCGCCCCGGCCCGGTCACGACCGGCGGTAGTGGGCGGCCAGCAACTCCCGCTCCCGGGCCTGCATCCGGGCCGCGTCGGCGGCGCAAGCGTGGTCGTAGCCGAGCAGGTGGAGCACCCCGTGAAGGACCAGCAGGGCCAGTTCGCCGGGGCGGGGCCGGGCGCAGGCGGGGCACACCACCACGTCCCCCACCATCCGGGCCCCGACCGGGGCCGGGTCGGCCCCGTCGAGCGGGAACGACAAGACGTCGGTGGGTCCGTCTTCGCCCATGTGCTCGGCGTTGAGGCGAGCCATCTCGGCCGGGTCGACGAACACCAGGTTGAGCTCGCCGGTGGTCACGTTCTCAGCCCGCAGCGCGGCCTCGGCCAAGGCGGCCCAGGCGCCGACATCGACGGTCTCGGACTCGGACCGATCGCCGGCCCGCTCGTCGGTCGCCACCACCACCAGGCCCGCTTCGCTCATTCGGACCGCATCGGCTCATTCCGGCCGCCCGGGCCGCCTCGATCCGGGTCGGCCCGGTCCGCGCCCGGGCCGCTTCGATCCGGGCCAGCCCGGCCGTAGGCGTTCACGATGGCCTGCACGATCCGGTGGCGCACCACATCCCGACTCGACAGGCGAACGAAGGCGATCCCGTCGATGCCGCCCAGGATGGGCTCCAAGCCGACCAGCCCGCTGCGGCCGCCGTCCACGTCGACCTGGGTGACGTCGCCGGTCACCACCGCCTTGGAGCCGAAGCCGATCCGGGTCAAGAACATCTTCATTTGCTCGGGCGAGGTGTTCTGGGCCTCGTCGAGGATGATGAAGCTGGAGTTGAGGGTCCGGCCCCTCATGAAAGCCAGCGGCGCCACCTCGACCGCGCCCCGCTCCAGCAACCGCTCCAGGCTCTCGTTGCCGACCATGTCGTGGAGGGCGTCGTACAGCGGCCGCAGGTAGGGGTCCACCTTGGCCATGAGGTCGCCGGGCAGGAACCCGAGCCGCTCGCCGGCCTCGACCGCGGGGCGGGTGAGGATGATGCGATCCACCTGGCCGGCGTGGAGCGCCCCCACCGCCATGGCCACCGCCAACCAGCTCTTGCCGGTTCCGGCCGGGCCGATCCCGAAGGTCACGACGTTGGCGGCAATGGCGTCCACGTAGCGCTTCTGACCGCCCGAGCGGGGCCGCACCGACCGGCCCCGGGGGGCTTGCAGGACCTCGTGGGTGAGCACGTCGGAGGGCCGCTCGCCGGAATCGCCGGACCGCACCATGTCGATGGCCCGGTCCAGGGTGCGGGCGTCGAGCCGCTCGCCCCGCTCGGCCAGCACGATCAGCTCCTCGAACAGGCGGGCCACCGTCTCGGCCTCGGCCCCCGAGACGCTCACCTCGTCGCCCCGGACGTGGATCCGGCTGGCCGGGAACGCCGCCTCCAGCCGCTGCAGGTTGGCGTCGTGCTCGCCGAGCAGCACCCCGAGGAGGTGATTGCCGGGAACGCGGATCGTGACGGCGGTGTCGGGCATCTTTGGATCATCAGAGTACCCCTTTAACCTGGCCGGGGTGGACGACGCGCCCCCGCCCCCCGACCGACCGGTATCGCTGGCCGGCGACGCCGGGCTAGACGAGCTGGCCCGGTGGGCGGCGTCGGAGCGGGTGGACGAGGCGGCCCGGAGCCGAGCCGCGCAGCGCCGCCACGGCGCGGCCGAGGCCTCCGAGTCGACGGTGGCCGGGCTGCTGGCCCGCATGGCCGAGGGGACCCGACCGGTTCTGGTCGACACCGTCGGCGGAGACCGGATGCGGGGCCGGGTCGCCGTCGTGGGCGCCGACTTCTGCGTCATCGCGGGCGCCGGCGGCCAGGCCATGGTGCCGACGGCCGCCATCGCCGCGGTAGGCGAAGCCCCCGGCGGCTCCGGGGATCGGCCGGGACCGGGGTCGCTTGCCTTGGGGGCCGAAGCGCCGGGAGCGGCTTTCGGCGAGGCGCTGACCGCTCTGGGCGCCGAGCGCCCGCTGGTGAGGATCGCGGCCGGCGGCCGGCACTGGCGGGGCCGGCTCGCCTCGGCCGGAGCGGACGTGGTGTCGGTGGTCGCGGCGCCGGGGCCGGGGCCGGCCGAGGCGGCGGCGTCCCATATTGCCGTCGCCGCCATCGACCACCTGATGATCCTGGACCGCTGAACGGCGACCCGAGGAGGTTGGCCCGGCCCGGCGGAGCCGGTCTCGCGCCCCCGACAGGATTCGAACCCGCAACCTGAGGGGTAGAAACCCTCCGCTCTATCCAATTGAGCTACAGGGGCGAGTCAAGGCTACCGCCGACATGGCCGAGCGGGAACGGGTCGGCCTCCGGCGCCGGTAGGATCGGCGCCCGTCCCGATTCGGGGGTCGTGGTGGCCGTAGCTCAGTCGGTTAGAGCGCCGGGTTGTGGTCCCGGAGGTCGGGGGTTCGAGTCCCCTCGGTCACCCGAAGCGTTATCATTTCTCGCCTACTCGCGCCTCTAGCTCAATTTGGCAGAGCATCGGACTCTTAATCCGCAGGTTCTGGGTTCGAGTCCCAGGGGGCGTACCACTACGGCGACGATCGCCCCTGAAGGCCGCGGCTAGATCTGGGCTGAGCCGACGGCGAAGTCGTCGCCGGTCGCCTGCACCCACGCCTCCAGCCGCGACCGGTGCTCGGCCAGGACGCAGCGCCGGTCGGGGGCCTTGGCCAGGTTGGCCGTCTCCAGCGGGTCCTGCTCGAGGTCGAACAGCATCTCGGGGTCGGCACCCGCGCTGAAGGCCAGGTACTTGTACCGCTCGGTCCGCATCATCCGGCCCTTGAGGTCCATCCTGAACGGGCTGGGTTGGAGTTCGCTGACCACGTATTCGGCACCGGGGAGGCCGGGGTCGTCAAGCACCGGTCGCAGCGACCGACCCGCCAAGTCATCGGGCCCGGCCACCCCGGCGTAGTCGCACAGGGTCGGGGCCACGTCAATGGCCGAGGCGAGATGGGTCCGGTCGAACCGCCCCGCCGAGATCGCCCCCGGCCAGCGCAGCACCAGGGGAACGGTCACCGGCTCCTCATAGAGCATCTGCTTGGTGACCCAGCGGTGGGCGGCCGTTCCCTCGCCGTGGTCGCTGGTGAGGGCGACCAGCGTGTCGGCGGCCAGCCCGTTGTCGGCGATGGCCCGCAGCACCCGGCCGATCTGGGCGTCGGCCATCTCCACCAAGCAGTCGTAGGCGTACAGGTAGCGCCGCCAGTGCTGCTCGTCCCAGTCCTCGGTCCAGCGCAGCTCGGTCCAGCCGTAGCCTTCGATCATCGCGTCCTGGCTGCGGATCCACTTCACCATCTCGGGCTCGTCCGGGTCGGCGTCGAAGTTCTCGGGGAGCTCGGGCAGCGCCGCGCCGGGCGGAGGCCCGGGCAGGACGTCGTGGTCGCGGCCCATGACCCAGAAGCAGATGTCGTGGGGGTTGTAGAGGGAGACCCCCAAGAAGAACGGCTCGGCCCGGTCTTGCGAGAGGTATCTGACCGCCTCGTCGGTGATGTCGGAGTCCACCGACGCGCCCAGATCCCGGTAGGTCCCCCGCTGCCAGTCCAGGTTCCGGAAACCGGGAATGGCTTCGGCCCCGACCGGGAACGACTCGGGCAGGTTCCACTTGCCCGACCACGCCGTCTCGTAGCCCGCGGCCCGGAACATCTCCCCCACGTTGTCTATGCCGTCGCGGACCGGCTCGTCGTTCACGTTCACCCCGGCGGTGTGGGGCATCCGGCCGGTGAGGATCCCGGCCCGGCCCGGGCTGCACAGCGGCGACGCGCAGTACGACTTCTCGAAAGCGGTGCCGGAGGCGGCCAGGGCGTCCATGGCCGGGGTACGGGTGCGCTCGTTGCCGTAGGCCCGGATGGTGGCCCGAGTCTGCTGGTCGGTGATGATCAAAACGACGTTGGGCCTAGTCATCTCATTCATCTCAAGTTCCCTCCAGGAGCGACGCGAACGAGTAGCAGCCGGAGCCGACCTCGAAGGCCACGGCTTGGGCCTCATCGGCGGCTCGGGCGATGCCGGGCCGGGCCGGGATCGGGCCACACCGGCTCGCCGCCCTCGGAGATCTGGGGCTCGGCCCGGCCCAGTTTGGGGACCCGGACGGTGGCCCGGGCGTTGGGCGGCACCGTCACCTCCAGTTCGAAGGCACCGTCGTGGCGCCGCCAGCTCGACGAGATCGGCCCCGGCACCGTGTCGATGCGGGCCCGGGCCCAGCGCAGGGCGCCCACCATTTGGAGCTCCACTGAGAAGGCGGCGTAGCCCGGGGCGGCCCGCCGGATCCCGGCCAGATCCCTGAAGAAGAACTTCTGGATGCTCCCGAACAGCTTCATGTTGTAGCTGAGCTGGGGTTCGGTCTCGCCCTCCCACGCCTCCCACAGCGTGGTCGCGCCCTTGGCCACCTGCTCGCCCCAACTCGGGAAGGCGGTGCCGGTGGCGATGGTCCAAAGCACATCGGCCCGGCCGTGCTCGGACAGGACCCGGACCAAGGCGTCGGTCCCCAGCATCCCGGTGGACAGGCGGCCGCCGGCGCGGTCGATGTCGGCCACGATGTTGGCCAGCACCGACGCCTCGTGCTCGGGAGAGGCCAGCCCTAGCGCCAGCGGGATGGCGTTGGCGGCCTGGCTGCCGGTGGCGTAGTTGGAGGTCTCGGCGTCGAAGTACCGCCGGTTGAAGGCGGCGGCGATAGCGGCGGCCCGCCGCCAGTGCCGCTCGGCCCGGTCCCGGTAGCCGAGGACTTCTCCGGCCATGGCCAGAATCTCGGCGCCGCGGCAGTAGAAAGGCGGTGGACGTGAGCCCGGCCGGGGTCCGGACCGGCTCGAAGCTGGAGGTGCCGTCGGGCTGGGGCTCCATGTGATCGCCCAGGCCCCCGGTCAGCAGGCCGTCCTCGGCCTGGCGGTCCAGAAACGCGATCAGGGCCTCGATCCGGTCGTAGTGGTCCTCGAGGATGCGGGCGTCTCCGTATTCGAGGTAGAGGTCCCAGGCCACGACCGGGTACGAGCACTTCCACACCGGGTACATCAGGTAGGCGTCGTGGGTCCTCCGCCAGTGGAGGGGCGCGATCACCGGCAGGTCGCCGGTCTGCTTCTGGGAGTCGGCCAGGTCGTCGAGCCATTTCGACCAGAACGAGAAGGTGTCGAAGGTGAAGGCGAAGTCGCCCGCCACCGGGTCTCCGAGCCACCCGACCCGCTCGGACCGGTCGGCTGCGTCCTGGGGGAAGCCCTGCAGCGAGGAGGCGAAGGTCCAGGTGACGTTGCCGTGGATCCGGTTGATCAGCTCGTCGGAGCAGTCGAAGCTCCCGGTCTCGGCCGCGCCGGTGCGCACATGCCGGGCCTCGATCCCCTCGACGGTCACACCGGGGTCGCAGACGATCTCGGCGCAGCGGAAGCCGTGCAGGGTGAACCGGGGCTCCCAGACCTCTGCTCCCGGCCCGGCCGGGGCGGCGGCGGGATCGGACGGGGCAGCGGCGGCGGGATCAGCCGGGGCGGCGCCGGTAAAGTGCGCGGCCGGAGGGACGATGACCGAGGAGGAGCGCTACCTATTCGACCTCCAGGGGTACTTGGTGGTCGAGGACGCGCTCGAGCCCGAAGAGGTCGAGGAACTCAACCGCCTGCTGGACGCCTGCGACCTCTGGAACCAGCCCCGAGGCCACGACGCGGACCTCGACTACTGGGCCAACGACGAGAACTTCTTCCACGTCTCCCCGCCCCACCGCTGGGGCCGGCCTTTCTTGGAACTGGTCGGCAACCCGCGCATCGTCGGCCACCTCCGGGAGCTGCTCGGCCCCGGGTTCCGCTACGACCACGGCCATGCCCTGTTCATGCGCAAACCGAGCACGGCGCTGGAGCTGCACGGCGGGGCCACCCCGTGGGATCCCGTCATCTCCTACGGCGTGGCCGGCGGCGTGATCCACAGCGGGCTCACGGTGGTGGCCTACGGGCTGTGCGACGTGGGCCCCGACGACGGCGGCTTCGTGGCGGTGCCGGGCAGCCACAAGGCCAACTTCGCCTGCCCCGACGGCTTCCTGGCCCTCGACGACCCCGGCCCGTGGCTCAAGCGGATCCCGCACCGAGCCGGCTCGGCCGTCATCTTCACCGAGGCCCTCACCCACGGCACCCTGCCCTGGACCGCCGACCACGAGCGCCGGGCCCTCCTGTACCGCTACACCCCCGGCCATATGGCCTTCGTCGGCCGCTACCGCCAAGACGGCCGATCCGAGCCGGACTGGGCCTACCCCCGCCCGGCCGACGCCCCTGACGACGATCTCAATCAAGAGCTTCGCCGCCTGCTGGAGCCTCCCTACGCCTGGGAGCGCCCCGACTCTGTCGGGCAGACATAATCCGGCTAGACCGGCACCGTCCGAGAAGAGCCAAAGAGCCGAGAGGAACACGCCATGTCCGCATCCAGCGCCGAAGGGCCCTCCTTCGCGGGCCGGACCGTCGCCGTGGTCGGCGCGGCCAGCGGGATCGGCCGGTTCTGCGCCATTCATCTGGGCTCGCTGGGGGCGACGGTGCCGTGCCTGGACCTCGACCTCGGAGGCGCCGAGGAGACGGCGGCCCGGATCCGAGACGGCGGGGGCGGCGCCTGGGCGGAGGCGACAGACGTGACCGAAGCCCGGTCGGTGGCCGAGGCCATGGCCGCGACCGTCGACTCAGCCGGCCGAATCGACGGCCTCCTCAACACCGCCGGGATCACCGGCGCCACCAACCGGTCCACCCACGAGGTGGACCCGGAAGACTTCGACCGGGTCTATCGGGTGAACCTCAGGGGGTCGCTGCTGCTAACCCAGGCCGTCCTGCCCCACATGCTCGACCTCGGCTACGGGCGCATCCTGCACATCGCCTCCATCGCCGGCAAGGAGGGCAACGCCGGGATGGCCGCCTACTCCGCCACCAAGGCCGGCCTCATCGGCCTGGTCAAGACCATGGGCAAGGAGTACGCCACCACCGGGGTGACCATCAACGCCATGGCCCCGGCCGTCATCCAGACCCCCATGGTCGAGGCCCTGCCCCAAGCCCAGGTCGACTACATGACCGAGAAGATCCCGATGCGGCGGACCGGCGCCCTCCAAGAGGTGGCCGACCTGGCCGCCTTCGCCCTCTCGCCCATGTGCAGCTTCACCACCGGCTTCACTTTCGACCTGACCGGCGGCCGGGCCGTCTACTGACCAGCGCGTCCATGCACCCGACCGAGGAAGAGCGCTACCTGTTCGACCTGCGGGGCTACCTGGTGGTCGACGACGTGCTCGGGGCGGCCGAACTCGAAGAGCTCAACCGGCTGTTGGACGCCTACGACATCTGGAACCAGACGCCGGGAGAGGACCTCTTCTTCGACTTCTGGAAGAACGACGAGCGCCAGATCTCGGCCGGGCCCCTGCACGCGTGGGACAGGCCGTTCCGGCAGTTGATCGGCCACCCCCGCATCGTCGGCTACCTGGCCGAGTTCCTCGGCCCCGGGTTCCGCTACGACCACGGCCACGCCATGTTCATGCGCAAAGGTGGCACCCCCTTCGGGCTCCACGGCGGCCGGGTTCCGTGGGCGCCGGCCATCTCCTATGAGGTCATCGACGGGCTGATCCGCTCCGGGCTGATGGTGGTCCAGTACGCGCTGTGCGACGCCGGCCCCGACGACGGGGGCTTCTGCGCGCTCCCGGGCAGCCACAAAGCCAACTTCGCCTGCCCGGCCAGCTTCGAGCCCCTCGATGACCCGGGCCCGTGGATCGAACGGGTGGCCCTGAGGGCCGGCTCGGTTCTCGTCTTCACCGAGGCGCTCACCCACGGAACGCTGCCGTGGGCCGCCGACCACGAGCGCCGGGCCCTGTTCTACCGTTACGCCCCCGGCCACCTGGCCCACGTGGGCCGCTACCGGGAGGACGGGCGGGAACCGCCCGGCGGGGCCTATCCGCGCCCCTCCGACTCGGCCTCCGACGACTGGGGCCCCCAGCAGCGTCGGATGCTGGAGCCCCCCTACGTACACGAGCGCCCCGATACCGTCACCGGAGAGCCCTACGGGCCCGAGCGCCCCCCCACCGTCACCGGAGAAGGGTGAGAACCTATGGCTGGAGTCGTTTTCGACCACGTCGACAAGGTGTACCCGAACGGGTTCCAGGCCATCCGCGATCTCAACCTCGAGATCGCCGACCGCGAGCTGTTGGTGCTGGTGGGGCCGTCCGGGTGCGGCAAGTCCACCGCCCTGCGGATGGTGGCGGGCCTAGAGGAGATCACCAGCGGCGAGATCCGCATCGGCGACGGGGTCGTCAACGAAGTGGCCCCCAAGGACCGCGACATCGCCATGGTGTTCCAGAACTACGCCCTGTACGCGCACATGAGCGTGTACGACAACATCGGTTTCGCCCTGAAGCTGGCCCGGGTGCCCAAGGCCGAGAGGGACCGGCGCATCCGCGAGACGGCCCGCGTCCTGGAACTGGAAGAGAACCTGAGCCGCAAGCCGGGCCAGCTCTCGGGGGGCCAGCGCCAGCGGGTGGCCATGGGCCGGGCCATCGTGCGCGAGCCCTCCGCCTTTTTGATGGACGAGCCCCTGTCCAATCTCGACGCCAAGCTGCGGGTGCAGATGCGAGCCGAGATCGCCCGGCTCCAACGCGACTTGGGGGTGACCACGGTGTTCGTGACCCACGACCAGGTCGAGGCCATGACCATGGGGGACCGGGTCGCGGTGCTCAAGGACGGGGTGCTCCAGCAGGTGGACACGCCCCGAAACCTCTACGACCGCCCCTGCAACGTGTTCGTGGCCGCTTTCATCGGCTCGCCGTCGATGAACCTGTTCCAGGCCGCCCTCGACGGCGGCCGGCTCTCGGTGGGCGCCGCCGGTTTCGACCTGCCCGCCTCCGTGTTCGACGCCAGACCGGCTCTGCGGTCCTTCGACGGGGCCAGGGTCATCGTCGGGATCCGACCCGAGGACTTCCAGGACCCCGCGTTCACAACCGACGACGCCTCGGGTTCGCGCCTCGCCACGACCATCTCGCTGGTGGAGGCGCTGGGCAGCGAGCTCTTGGTCCACTTCCGGCTGGACGCCGTGCCCGTGGACGCCGGCGACCCCGACCGCGTCGAGGAGCTGAGCCGAGAGGCGAACACGGTCGGCCGCTTCGATCCCCGCAGCCGGGTGCGCGTCGGCGACCAGACCGAGGTGGCGGTCACGCTGTCGAACCTGCACTTCTTCGACCCCGCCACCCTCGACAGCATCCATCGGTAGGCCAGCCCCGGCCGGTAGGCTCCGGGGTGCCGGTGGAGTTGAACGGATAGTCACATGAAATGCGTGGTGACCGGCGGGTGCGGTTTCATAGGCTCCCACTTGGTGGACAGACTGGTGGAGCAGGGGCATGAAGTGGTGGTCGTGGAGGACCTCTCGACCGGCAACCGATCCAGTCTCAACCCGAAAGCCACCCTCATCGAGGGTTCTATAACTGACATTGACCTAGTCGTATCGGCCACGGTCTCGGCAGAGTGCATATTTCACACGGCAGCTCTGACCCGGATTATGCGATCCGTCGATGATCCCGTGGGAACTCACAATGTCAACGTGACCGGCACGCTAAACGTGATCCAGGCCGCTCAAGTCAATGGCGTTAACCGGGTAATAAACTCCTCATCATCCAGCGTCTACGGCGATCAGCCAACTCACGTCATGGTAGAGACCATGACACCGGTGCCTAAATCTCCCTATGGCCTGCAAAAACTAATGGGAGAACAATACGCCTCCATGTTCGCCAGAATCTTCAACATGCAGATAGTATCGTTGCGATATTTCAACGTCTATGGCCCCAGACAGGCAACCGAAAGTGCCTACGCCCTAGTCATACCTCACTTCTTGAAACTCCGCGATGTGGGCAGACCATTGACCGTGTACGGCGACGGCACTCAGACTCGGAGTTACACCCATGTTTCCGATGCAGTCAGAGCCAATATTCTGGCAGCATCAGCCAACATCACTTCGGGAAGGCATTGCGTGCTAAATATCGGCTCTACTGAAGAGACTTCGGTAAAAGATATCGCTCAATTTATCAGTGGAAAAATAGAGTATATCGTCCCTAACCCCCGAGGCGAGTTTGAAGAATTCCGCAAATCAGCAGACAATTCTAAAGCCTTGACTGTGATAGGCTGGGAGCCACACGTATCCCTAGCCGAAGGTTTAAAGTCTCTCATATAGGTAGGCATTAGAAATTGCAACTCATAGCGATTCGTCAGTTATTCTCAATTTCTGACCGCCGTATTACTCGGCAGATATTCTGGATGGGAGCTACTCTAGGTATACAAACCATAGGTGGTTTGCTCCAAGTATATCTATCGGTCAGAATACTAAGTATAGAAGGTTTCGGCATTTTAGCCATTATCATGGCGGTGACCGGACTAGTTCATGGTTTGATAGCCATATCGGGAGATGACATAGTTACATCCATGGCTAATAAGGCAGTAGCTGAAGGCAAATCTGATCAAGCTTCAAGTATATTACGGTTCACAATGGTTTTTTCCATAGCTTTATCTCTTATCGCTTATACTATAATCATCGGTTTAGGTGCTTATGCAAATGAATTCTTGAGGATTGACGAGGCCAACGTAAATGCATTGCTTCTGTTCGGGATTGTGGGAATCTTAATGTCAACGAAAGCAGAAAGTATGGCCATGCTGAGGCTGTCTGACTGCGTTTCATTAGGCGCGGCTGTAACGACGGCAAGCTCCTTAACACGGATTAGCTTCTTAGCTTTGGCCTGGTTTAGGGACGGAGACTTGATTGATGTTGTCTGGGCATATATTATTGGTGCTGCTGTGAACGGAGTTGGGATGCTTATCATTACCGTAATAACTGCCCATCGAGCCGGGATTACAGGTCTTTTCAGATCGCTATCAATACGGATACCTTCAGACGCACTTAGGTTCCAGTTTGGCGATTACGGAAAGAAGTCAATCATAGTCTTGGTAGACAACATGGATTATATCATAATATCTCAATTCGTGGGCGCGTCTGGTATCGGTTTATACCGCGTTGCCCGCCAATTAGTAGACATGGCTAAACGTCCCTTTTTGCTTATCCATTCTGCGCTATTGACCGAGTATAGCAGGAATTGGTTTGCGAACGAACTGGTGAGATTGCGTCGCACCGTCTTCCGATTCACTCTTCTATCTTCCCTACTAGGAATACTTGGATTTGGTCTGTTGACTCTTTTTCGCCAGCCTATTATTAACATAGTTTCAGGAGAAGATTTCTCAGAGGCTTCATCGTTAGTGTTGATCATGATACCCGGTATTGCCATGGCCAGCGTTGCCGTATTCACTACCTTACCTACAGCAATGGGCCGTATTTTTCCCTCCTTCCTGTCCACTGCAGCCGGTCTTGTGGCTTTTGTTGCATCCATCATGTGGCTGACCCCCAGGCACGGAGCTGCCGGGGGGGCCTGGGCGAGAACGATCTACTTCCTAGTCGCTACCGCCGCCATCCTGCCGTTCGTCGTCTCCATACTGCGGCAGACTCATCCGGCGGCAGACACGGACCAGCCCGGACCAGCGCGTGACGGCCTAGAAACTAAAGAGGGGGCCAATGGTGTCAGGTGGCCTGAGACCACATGACGAGGCGAGGTGGAGGTGAGGGGATTCGAACCCCTGGCCTCCTCGATGCGACCGAGGCGCTCTAGCCGGGCTGAGCTACACCCCCAAGCCGGCATCCACTTTAGCACTGGCTTCATGTCATGAGCATCCGGATCGCTGTGGCCGGCTGGTTCGGTTCCGACAACCTCGGCGATGAGCTGATCCTGCGATCCCTGACCTTGGGGCTGCGGGCCCGGGGGGCCGAGCCGGTGGCCGTCTCCATCGACCCCGACGGCACCGGCCGCGACCACGGCATAGAAGCCCTCCGCCACCGATCGCCGGCCCACTACCCGGCTCTGGCCCGGTCTCTTAGAACCACCGACGGGCTAATCGTGGCCGGTGGGATCGTCCAGGCCGAGACCTCTCCGTGGAACCTGCCCTTCCACGCCTCCCGACTGCTGGCGGCCCGCCCGGCCGGTGAGCGGAGCGCGGCCGTTGGGCTGGGGGCGGGCCGGGTGCGGGGCCAGCTCGGGCCCGCCCTGGCCCGAGCCGCTCTGGGCAAACTGGGCGCCATCGTGGTGCGGGACCACGACTCAGCCCGACGGCTGGCCCGATGGGGATTACCGGACGCGGCCGTGGGCGCCGATCCGGCACTGGCCCTGGATGCTCCGCCGCCGGCGGCGCCCGGCGACACCATGGCCGTGATCCTGCGCCCGCCCAACCGCCGGGGTCCGGGCACCGCCGGAGCCAAGGCCCGGGGCTGGGATCAGCTCGGGGCCCGCCGGCGGCGATGGATCGACGGAATCGCCCAGTCGTTGGATGAGGCCGCGGCCGCAACCGGGCTGGCCGTCAGGATGATCGCCTTCCAGGCCAGCCGGGACGGTCCCCTGCATCGGGCGGTGGCCGACCGGCTCCGGGTGCCGGCGGAACTGGTAGTCCCCGCTCTCGACTCGGTGCTGGCCGAGGTGGCCCGCAGCCGTCTGGTGGTCACCATGCGCTACCACGGCGCCGTCGGCGCCCTCCTCGGCGATCGGCCCGCGGTGATGGTCGCCTACTCCCCCAAAATGACGGCGCTGGCCGCCGAAGGCGGCGGATGGGCGCCCCTGATCGGCCCCGACGGGCTCGAACCGGGCGGCTTGGCCCCGGCCGCCGCCGACGCTCTGGCCCGTCCCGGCCGGGTCGGAGCGGCCCGGGCCGATCTGACCGCTCGACTGGCCGCCAACGACGCGGCCATGGACCGGCTCTTGGACGGCCTGCGGTGACCGGCCCCGACCCGCCGCCGAACGAACCGGGCCGGGCGGCTCGGCCGGGGCGGTGGGCCGGGCGGCGACGCGACCGCTCCGCCGGCGGTGGGTCTCGGACGGCTCGGCTGGTGAGGTGGTTGCGGATTACATATCTATCCGGCCTGGCGGCCGCCGCGGTCTGGGTGGTCGCCACCCGGGGGCCGGAGCTGGCCGACCTGATACGGGGGGCTCGCCCCGCCTACGCCGGAGCCTCCCTGCTGGCCGGCTTCGGCCTCATCGGGTTGAGCGCCTGGTTCTGGGCGGTCGGCCTGCGGATGCTGGAACCGGCCCGGGCGCAGCCGTGGGGCGGGCTGGCCGCGGCCACGGCCCGGGCCCTGCCCGGCCGGTACGTCCCCGGCGGAGTGGCCTTCGCCGTGGCCAGGGTGGCGCTGCTGCGCCGGGCCGGGGCCGGGATCGGCCCGCTCACCGCGGTGGCCGGGCTGGAGATGGCGCTCAGCCTGACGGTGGCCCTGGCCTGCGGGACGGCCCTGCTCGGATCGGTCGGAGCGTTCCCGGGCGGCCCGGTCTGGGCGGTGGCCGTGCCGGTTGTGCTCGGAGCCGGGTCGTCGCCCCCGCTCGGAGGCCGGTTCATGGCCTGGCTAGCCGCCCGCCGGGGCGTCTGTTTGGCCATGGCCTGGGGCGGCTACCTGCGGCTGATCGGGGTGTCGGCGTGCTTCTGGGGGTGGTCGGCCGTCGTTTTTCTGCTCTACCTGCGGGCCTTTCCGGCCGCCGACGGGTTCGGGACAGTGCGCAGCGCAGGCTCGTTCATGCTGTCGTGGGCGGCGGGGTTCTTGTCGGTCGTCGCGCCCCAAGGGATCGGGGTGACCGAGGTGAGCCTGGCCGCGCTGCTGCGAGCCGGGGCAGAGGGGGCCCAGAGCCTGGCCGACCTGGCCGTGATCCTGGGCGGCTACCGGGTGGTGCTGGCCGGCCGCGACCTGCTGGCCGCGGCGGCCGGCGAGCTCATAGCCACGGGGCGAGCCCGTCGAGGATCTCCGCCGACGGGCTGACCTCGGGGATGCTGACCGGCCGGCGCCAGCGGCCGGGATCGGCCAGGAAGTCCCCGACGACGGCCGGGTCGTAGCGGCTCAGGACCACGTTGCGGCCCAGGCCGTCGGCCCGGTCGGTCCGATTCCGCCACAGCAGGGTCGGGGTCCCGAGCAGGGCGCACTCCTCCTGGATCGAGCCTCCGTCGGTGATGACGAAGGGAGCGGCCGCCAGCATGGCCAGGAACTGGTCGTGAGGGGCCAAGCCGGTCAGCTCGACCCCGGCGGCCGCCAAGCGGTCCCGCAGCCCCCCGGCCAGGGCCCGCTCGGTCGGCCCGTGCAGCACCCAGCGGACGGGGCCGCATGAGGCCAGGTCGGCTGCCAAGTCGACCAGCCCCCTCAAGCGGGGTCGGCGATGGAGGTTCTCGACCCGGTGCATGGTGACCACGGCCGGCCCCGTTCCCGCATCGGCCCCGGTTCCGATGCCGGCGAGATCCTCCCCGGAGGCCACGGCGGCCCGCACCGACTCGAGCACGGTGTTGCCGGACTGGACCACCACCCGACCCTTGACGCCGGTGCGGGCGAGGTTGGCCGCGGCCCCCGAGTCGGGCGCGAACAGCACATCGGCCAGCCGGCCCACCGCCACCCGGATGATCTCCTCCGGGAAGGGATGGAGCCAGTGATGGGTGCGCAGACCCGCCTCCACATGGGCCACGGCCAGACCGGCCCGTTTGGCCATCAGCGCGCTCAGCAGGGTGGTGGGCGTGTCGCCGTGGACTACGCACACCCCCCCGCGGCCGGCGAACACCTCGCGGCGCAGCCGGGCCCCCGAGACCAGATGTCGGGCGACCCCGAGCGTCCAGCGCAGGGCCTGGGGCACGGAGGTGACGTCGCGGTCGCCGCCCCCCAGTCGGACATCGGGTTCGGGCAGACCCATCTCGGCCCGCATGGAGGCCGAGACCCGGGCGTGCTGGCCCGAGTCGATTAGCCGGTAGGGCACGCCCTCGGCCCGCAGCCGCTTCAGCAGGGGCGAGAGCTTGACGTACTGGGCCTTGGTGCCGATGAAGACGTGGATCAAGCGGTCGGACGGGCCGGGCGCCGATGAAACCCGGATCAAGCTGCGGTCAGTCGCCGGCGGCGCGCTGCATCCTCGCTAGGGCGAACTCGCCGCCGACCGCCGGGCGATCGGGGTACAGCCTCACCACCTTGAGATGCCGCTCGGCCATGATCTCCCGTTCGGCGATCAGGTGCCGGCGGCGGACGACGGCGTAGAAGAAGCCGAGCAGGGCCACGTCGGCGATCACGTGGGCCACCAGCCCGGGCAGGCCGGCGAAGGAGACGGCCATCAACGACCCGAAGGCCAGCGCGGCCAGCGCCGTCGTCACCTGGGCCCGCCGACGGGCGGCCTGAACCGAGGTGAGCGGCGGGGACAGCAATCCGGG
The DNA here is from genome assembly GCA_958296055.1 of uncultured Acidimicrobiales bacterium. Taxonomy (GTDB): domain Bacteria; phylum Actinomycetota; class Acidimicrobiia; order Acidimicrobiales; family Aldehydirespiratoraceae; genus CATQHS01. The sequence continues at coordinate 3,104,952 of CATQHS010000001.1, read as the reverse complement.
CGAGCGGAGTCGGTCGCCCCCGGTCAGCCGAGCCTGGGCCGAGGCCACCCCCGCCTCGCCGAGCGAGCCGAGGCTGCGGCGGAAGGAGTCGATGCTGTTGCCCCGGGCCGAAGATGTAGACCGGTCGTCCCTCAACCACAGAGCGGCGTAGCAGGCCCAGCCCGCCGCCACTGCGAAAAGGACGATAAGCGTCATACGTCGGAAACCTTCACTTAGCCGGCCAGCCCTTCCGCCGAAAGATATTTCGTTTTGTACCAGAAATGAAACCTGAATGCAACAAAACCGGCCATCCGGCTCGATGATCAGCCGTCATCGGAACCGTCTCGGAGGTAGGGGCCCGAACGGCCGCCGGTCTTCTCCCACAGGGCGAGGCCGCCGATGGTCATGGACCGGTCCAGGGCCTTGCACATGTCATAGACGGTCAGCGCGGCCACGCCGCAGGCGGTGAGCGCCTCCATCTCCACCCCGGTGCGGTCCACCGTCTCGACCCGGGCCTCGATGTCGACCGAGTCGCGGTTGACCTCCAAGCTCACCGAGACCGACCCCACCATCAGCGGGTGGCACAGCGGGATCAGATCCGAGGTTCGCTTGGCGGCCTGGATGCCGGCCACCCGGGCCACGGCCAGCACATCCCCCTTCTCCACCCCGCCGGCGGCCACGGCTCGGGCCGTCTCCGGGGTCATCTCAACCCGGGCCCGGGCCACGGCCCGCCGATGGGTTGGGTCCTTGGGCGTGACGTCGACCATGCGGGCCCGGCCGTCGGAGTCGAGGTGGGTGAACCCCGGCTCGGGCACCGCCGGTCAGCCGCCGATCTGGGACATGGAGCGGCGGGGCCGGATGAAGTGCACCTGGTTGATCTGGTGGCCGGCCCACTTGGCCGCCACCGAGGCCTCGATGGCGGCCGCGATCTCGTCGTCGCCCGCGCCAGACCGCAGCCGGGCCCGCAGATCGGTCTCAGTCGTGGCGAACAGGCAGTTGCGGAACTGGCCGTCGGCGGTGAGCCGGACCCGATCGCAGCTCGAGCAGAACGAATCGCTCACCGAGGCCACGATCCCCACCGAGCCCCGCCCGTCCCGGAACCGGTAGCGGACGGCCGGAGCCGAGGTGCGGCCGATCGGCTCGACCGGGCAGACCTCGTCGATGCGGGCCAGGATCTCCTCTGTCCCCACCACGGTCTCGCTGGTCCAGGCCCCGTCCGCGTCCAAGGGCATGAACTCGATGAAGCGGACCTCCACGCCCCGATCCCGCCCGAAGGCCACAAAGTCGGCGATCTCGTCGTCGTTGACGCCCCGCATCACCACGCAGTTGACCTTGACCGGGGCGAAACCGGCGGAGACGGCGGCGTCGATGCCATCGAGCACCCGGCTCAGCTCGGGCCGCCGGGTGATCTCGGCGAAGCGATCGGGGCGCAGCGAGTCGCAGGAGATGTTGATCCGGCCGAGCCCGGCCGACCGCAGGGCGCCGGCCAGCAGCGACAGGGACACCCCGTTGGTGGTCATGGCCAGATCGACCCCGAGGCGGGCCAGCATCTCCACCAGCACCGGGAGCTGGGCTCGCACCGTGGGCTCGCCGCCGGTGAGGCGGATGCCCTGCACGCCGTAGCGCTCGACCAACAGCCGGGCCACCCGCTCGATCTCCTCGAAGGTGAGCAGGCCGTCGCGGGGCAGCCACTGGAGTCCCTCGGCCGGCATGCAATAGCCGCAGCGGAAGTTGCACCGGTCGGTGACCGAGATCCTCAGATCCCGGTGGACCCGGCCGAAGCCGTCGATCAGCGGGGTCGCCATGGGGCCAGGCTAGAGCAGGATGATCTCGACCGGATCGCCGGGCCCGATCTCGGCCCCGTCGGGCACGACGGCCAACGCGTCGGCTCGGGCCATGGCCGCGAGCTGATGGGACCCCTGGCCCCCGGACGGGGCCACCCGCCAGCGGCCCTGGCCGTCGCGGCGGGCCGTCACCTTCAGGTAGTGGGTCTTGCCGTCTGAGCCGCGGTCGAGGCGGGCGGCGCTGACGGCCGGCACCAGATCGGGGCCGGGGTCTGAGTGGCCGGCCATGACCCGCAGCGCGGGCTTGGCCAGCAGCTCGAAGCTCACCATGGACGACACCGGGTTGCCGGGCAGTCCGAACACGGGCGTGCCCTCCACCAGCCCGAAGGCGAAGGGCTTGGCCGGCTTGATGGCTATCTGCATCCAGTCCATGGCGCCGATCCGGTCCAGGACCGCCTTCACATAGTCGTAGTCGCCCATCGACACCCCGCCGGAGGACAAGACGGCGTGGCCGCGGTCGGCGCCAGCGGTGAAGACGGCCTCGATGTCGGCTTCGCGGTCGGGGGCGATGCCGAGGTCCACCCCTTCGAACCCGGCCCGCTCGACCAGCCCCAGCAGGGTGTGGCGGTTGGAGTCGCGGATCTGGCCCCGCCGCAGCGGGACGGGCCCGTCCACCAGCTCGTCGCCGGTGGAGACCACCCCCACCCGGGGCCGGGGGGCGGCGGTCACCTCGTAGACCCCGATGCTGGCCAGCACGCCCAGATGGCCGGGCGACAGGACGGCCCCGGCGTCGAACACTTTCTGGCCAGCTTCGACGTCCTCTCCGGGCTGGCGGACGTGGTTGCCTGGCTCTACGGCGATCTCGACGATGACCCGGCCCTCAACGGCCCGGGTCCGCTCCACCATCACCACGGCGTCGGCGCCGGGCGGCATGGGGGCCCCGGTCATGATGCGGACGGCCTGGCCGGGGCCGACCTCCACCTCGCCGGGGTCGCCCGCGGCCACGGTGCCCACCAGCTCCAGAGCCACCGGGGCCTCGGCGGTGTCGGCGGCTTGGACCGCGAAGCCGTCCATGGCCGTGTTGGCGAAGGCCGGCACCGGCTCGGTCGAGGTCACCGCCTCGGTCAGCACCAGCCCCAAGGCGGCGCCGATCGGCACGCTCCGGCCCGCCAGCGGCTCGATCCGCGACATCACCCGGTCCCGGGCCTCAGACAGCGGTATCACAGGCTCGAAGCTAGCTCAGTCAGGCTCGTCGGAGACCCGATCCTGATCTCGATCCCGGACGGGCTCGTCGGGGGCCTGATCCCGATCTCCTGCAGGCTCGTCGTGGACCCGGGCCACCCGGTGCTCTCGGCCTCGGGCCAGCCGGGCGATGTTGGACCGGTGACGGAAGACCACCACCGCGCTGGCGATCAAGGCCACCGCCACCTGCCCGCCCGTCCAGCCGTACCACCAGACCACCAGCAGCGGGTAGGCGACCACCGCGATCATCGAGCCCAGCGCGGCGATGCGGGTGAACCTCACCACGGCGGCGAAGGCCACGGCGCAGACGATGGCAGCGACGGGCTCCAGCGCCAGCGCGCCCCCGCCCAGGGCGGCCATGCCCTTGCCTCCCTGAAACTTGCGAGTCGCGGGCCAGACGTGGCCGGCCACGGCCCCGAGCCAGGCGGCCCCGGCCGCGGGCCAGCCCCAGGCCAGCAGCGCGGCCAGAGTGGGGACGAAACCCTTGGCCATGTCTCCGGCCACCACCACCAGCCCGGCCCGCTTGCCCCCCAGGCGATACACGTTGGAGGCGCCCGGGTTGCCCGACCCCTCTTTGCGCGGGTCCCGGCCGATGCGGCGCCCTACCAAGGACGCGGTGGGGAACATGCCGATGGCGTAGGCGCCGGCGGCGGCCGCGGCGGCGGTGAGCGCGGTCCCGGCCGAAACGGCGGCGAAAGTCACGGCAGGCACCCCGGGGCGGCGGCAAAGATCACGGGGTAATCGTACGGTGCCGCACCGGTGCCGGGCCAGACCCGGCGCCGGTGCTCGTCGGGGGTCCGGCGGTGCCGCCCGAAACGGCCGCCGGTATCCTCCGGCGCCATGCCGATGTACGACTACCGGTGCGACCGCTGCGAGACGCAGTTCGAGGTCCGCCAGTCGTTCAGCGACGACACCCTGACCGCCTGCCCGGAGGCAGGCGGGCCCTCGGCCTGCACCGCTCCCGGCCGGGGCCCGGTGCGAAAGGTCTTCACCGGGGTGGGCGTCTTGTTCAAAGGCGACGGCTTTTACAAGAACGACCACGGCAGCAACGCCGACGGCCGTCGGAAAGAACGCGAGGCGGCCAAGGAGTCGAGCCCGTCGGGCAGTTCCGACTCCTCGGGTGGCTCCGACTCGGGCTCCTCCGACTCGGGCGGCGGCTCCGGGTCGTCCGGCCCGGGCGAATCGGGCAGTTCGGGATCGGGCAGCTCCAAACCGGCCGGGGGCGATTCGAGCCGCTCCAAGTCGGGCGTCTCCCAGACGACCTCGCCCTAACCGGGCCTCCGCTCCTTCCCGCTTCCCCCGCCCAATTCGACGAGAGGAGGCCCCATGTCGGCGGGCGCCGGCGCGGCCCGTCCCGGAGCGGGGCGGAGCCGGGCCGTGATCGGATGGTTCCAGACGACCCGGCACCGATGCCGGGGGCTGCGCTGGGCGGCGGCCGCGGGCGCGGCGGCCTGCGTGCTGGTGGTGCTCGGCTCGGCCGGCGGGGAGCGGCCCCAGGCTCAGCCGGGAGAAGCGGGCTCGGGTCCGGCCGCCCATCCCGCCTCCCGACTGCCGGCGGGCACCCGGGGGGTGATCGTGGACGCGGCCTGGGACGGCTTCAAGGCCGGCGACATCGCCGACGTCCACGCGGCCAGCACCGGCCTGCGGGTGGCGGCGGGGGTCGAGGTGGTGGACGCCGCCGCCGACCGGGACAAGGCCGTCATCGCCGTTCGGCCCGATCGGGTCGCCTCGGTCATCGACGCCATCGCCGGTGGCGGCGTGGTCCTGGTGCTGGCGCCAGGGCCCAGTCCGGCCCCCTGACCGGGGACCTCGGCTCCTCGACCCCGGTCCGGTTGCCTGCGGGCTCTCACCGCCAGGGTGTGGCCAGCAGTCCGAGGACGGCCAGCCCCAACGCCACCCGGTAGACCACGAAGGGCGCCAGGCCCGTGCGGCTCACCACCCGCAGAGTCGTCCACACCGCCAGCCAGCCGGTGACGGCCGAGGCCAGCGTCCCCGCCGCGAAAGCGGCCCGGAACTCCGCCGGAATCGAGGCGCCGGCCAGCGAGAAGACCCCGGCGCCGCCGATGACGGGCAGGCTCATCAGGAAGGCCAGGCGGGCCGCGGCCGGACGGGTGTAGCCGAGGCCCCGACCGACCGACATGGTGATCCCCGAGCGGGACACGCCGGGCTGGAGGGCCAGGGCCTGGCCCAGCCCCATGGCCAGGGCGTGGGCGAACCCGAAGTCGGCCTCCTCCCGGCGCTGGGGGGCCCGGTCGGCGGCCAGCAGCACCAAGCCGAATCCCATCAGCATCACCGCCACCGCGGCGATGTTGTCGAAACCGGCTATCTCGTCGGCCAGCGCCACTCCCACCGCTCCGGCCGGCACAGCCGAGACGACCAGAGCCCAGGCCACCCGGCCGTCGGCGGTGAGCGGGCCCCGGCCTAGGACGGGGGCCAGCCCGGCCGCCAGGTAGCGGGCCACGTCGGTGCGCAGGCAGGCAACCGCGCCGACCAGCGTCCCCAGGTGGACGGCCACGTCGAAGGCCGTCTCGGTGTCGGCCGGCAACTCGTCCCAGCCCATGAGCCAGCGCACGATCTCCAAGTGCCCGCTGGAGGAGACGGGCAGGAACTCCGACAGGCCCTGCACCACCCCCAGGACCAAGGCCTGGATCACCGACAACGGCGGGTTCGCTTCGGCTCAGGCGCCGGACATGGTCACGTCGGCGATGGCCAGGCTGACCCCGGCCGCGCTCATGGGCAGCCACTCCAAGTCGCCGCCCACCTCGACCACATCGGTGAGCAGGCGCTGCAGGGTGCTGGCGATGGTCACCTCCCGGACCGGCTCGGCCAGCTCCCCGCCCCGGATGCGCAGACCCTCCGCCCCGGTGGAGAAGTCTCCCGACACCGGGTTCACGCCGCTGTGCATCCCGGTCACGCCCTGCACCAGCAGCCCGTCGTCGAGGCCAGCGGTGATGTCGGCCTGGGACCGCGACCCGGGCCGGAGCCGCAGGGCCTGGGCCCCCGCGGTGGGGGTGCCGGCATAGCCGGGGCGCACCGCGGAGCCGGTGGAGACGGCACCGGCCCGCCGGGCGTTGTAGCTGTCGTACAGAAAGGCCCTCAGCACCCCGCCCGATATCAGCTCCACCGGCCGGGTGGCCAAGCCCTCGTCGTCGATGGCCGAGGCGGTGAAGGCGGCCGGCTCGGTGGCGTCGTCGATGAGGGTGAAAGCGGGCACGGCCACCGACTCGCCCATGCGGTCCGCGAACAGCGACCGGCCCTTGAGCACGGCCTCGCCAGTGAGGGCGGACCCGACGATGGCCAGCAACTGGGCGGTGACGAGGGGATCGAGCACCACGGTCAGCCGAGCGGTGGGCGGTTTGGCCGCGCCGAGGAGGCGGGTGGCCCGCTCGGCCGAGTCGGCCGCGGCCCGGGCCGCATCCAGCCCAGCCGGCTCTCGGGCGACTGAGTACCCGAAGCCGGTCTGGGTCTCGTCGCCGTCGGAGGCCAGGCTGTAGGAGGACAGATAGCAGCCGGTCTCGGAGCTGGTGGCTTCCACCCCGGCGGTGGAGGCCACGGCCGAGGTGTAGACGGTGTCGGAGTACTCGGCCGACTCGACGCCGGTGATGCGGGGGTCGGCCGACCGGGTGGCCCGCTCCAGTTCAAGGGCCAGTTCCACCTTGGCCTCGACGGGGAAGTCCTCCAGCTCGGGCCGGTGCAGGTCTAAAGCGGCGGGGGCCACCCCGTCGGGGGCGGCCAGCCCGGCGTGCTCGTCGGCGGTGGCGAACCGGGCGTTGTCACGGCTCTCGCGCAGCGCCTCCTCCAGGGCCGCGACCTCGAGGGTGCCGGCGTAGGCGAACCCCTGGCGGCGGTCCCGCACCACCCGCACCCCGATCCCCTGCGACTCGGCCACGGTGAGCGACTCCACCTCGCCCTGGTAGGCCCGCACATCGGTCTCGCGGGCCCGCACCGCGAAGGCCTCCACCTCCTCGCCGTCGGCGGCCCAGCCCGCCACCCGCCGAGCGACCTCCAACAGCGACTCGCTCACGTGACCCGATCAGGCCGCGCCGCCGGCCCCGACCGTCCGGACTCGCTCACTGGAGACCGATCAGGCCGCGGTTCCGCCGACGGTGAGGGCGGCGACCCGCAGCGTCGGGGTCCCGTCGCCCACCGGCACCCCCTGCCCGTCCTTGCCGCAGGTGCCGGGCGAGCCCATGGCGAAGTCGGTCCCCAGGGCGTCGATGCCGGTCAGCACCTCGGGGCCGTTGCCGATCAGGTTCCCCTCCCTGATCGGCTCGGTGATCTCGCCGTTCTCGATGAGGTAGGCCTCGGTCATGCCGAACACGAAGTCGCCGGTGGCGGTGTTGACCTGGCCGCCGCCGAGATGGGCCACGTAAACGCCCTTGGAGGTGCCGGCCACGATGTCGGCAGGGTCGTCGGCGCCGGCGCCGATGAAGGTGTTGGTCATGCGCACCATGGGCAGGTACTGGTAGCTCTGGCGGCGGCCGTTGCCGGAGCTGGCCCGGCCCTGCTTGTCGGCCCGGATCCGGTCCCACATATAGTCGGTGAGCACGCCGTCGGCGATCAGCACGTTGCGGGCGGCCGGGCGGCCCTCGTCGTCGATGGCGTAGTGGCCCCACTCCCCCGCCATGGTGCCGTCGTCGATCAGCGTGACCAGCGGGGCGGCCACCTGATCGCCGATCCGGCCCGCGAACACCGAGGCCGACTTGGCCACCAGGTCGGCTTCGAGCCCGTGGCCGCAGGCCTCGTGGAACAGCACCCCGCCGCCGCCCGGGCCCACCACCACCGGCATGGTCCCGCTCGGCGCGGGCCGGGCCTTCAGCTTGGTCAGAGCCCGCCGGGCGGCCCGGCGGGCCATGTCGGACACGTCGCAGGCGTCGAAGAGCTCGAACCCCACCGTGCGACCGGCCGTCTCCCGGCCGGTCTGGAGCCCGGTGTCGCCCGAGGCCACGCACGACACCGAGAACAGGGTGCGCACCTGGTCGTCGGCGGCCAGCAGTCCGTCGCTGTTGGCCACCAGTATCCGGCGGCGGCTGTCGCCGTAGCGGGCCGCGACCTGGACGATGGCCGCGCCCTCGGAGCGGGCCGCGGCGTCGGCCGCGGTCAGCAGCTCCACCTTGGCCGCCTTGGGCACCGCCTCGGGAGGGACCCTCACCGTCGGCGCCGCGGCCCCGGCGGCCGGGCCGACCTCGACCGCCCGGCGCCCGTCGGCGCCCGAGCGGGCGGCGGCCGCGGCCGCGGCCGCGGCGGCGGCCAAGCCCGACCGGCTGAGGTCGGCGGTGTGGGCGAACCCGGTGGTGTCGCCGGCCACCACCCGGATGCCCGCGCCCCGGCTCCGGCCCGACACCAGCTCTTCGATCCGGCCGTCGTCGAGCATGGCGGAGGACGATCGCTTGTCCTCGACGAAGATCTCGGCTAGCTCGCCCCCGGTGCGCAGAGCGGCGGTCAGCGTCTCGTCCACCAGCTCCCGAGGCAGCAATTCTCCATCCGTCTCCGGGGTTGGCACCGGCTCCTCCTCCCCGATGGCGTCTGGGACCGCCGGGCTATCGTACCGCCGTGACCGTACAAGGCGCCCAGGGTCCGGCCCCCCGGGCTCCGGCCGCCGGTTGTGGCGCCACCGCCGAGGTCTCCCCTCCCGAACCCGGCCGCCACCGGCTGCGCTGGTGGGTCGAAGTTGTCATAGTGGTGAGCTTCTACGGGATTTACACCGCCATCCGCAACCAGTTCGGCTCGATCCAGGGCGAATCGGTCCGCCAGGCCGCCATCGACAACGCCCACGAGGTCATCGCCATGGAGCGGGCCCTGCACCTGTTCGGCGAGAAGGGCATCCAGGACCTCTTCATCGGCTGGGAACCCTTCATCGTTTTCTGGAACGTCTTCTACGGGACCCTCCATTTCGGGATGACCATCGCCGTCATGGTCTTCCTGTTCCTCCGCCACCCGGCCCGCTACGGGCGGTGGCGAACGGTGCTGGGGGCCACCACCGGGCTGGCGCTGGTCGGCTTCTCCCTCTACCCCCTGATGCCGCCCCGGCTGCTGAACTACTGCGGGGAATACGGCGCCTGCGACCTCACCTACGGCTTTGTGGACACGCTGGTCGACCCGGGCGGGCTCTGGTCGTTCGAGTCGTGGGCGATGGTGGGGATCTCCAACCAGTACGCGGCCATGCCCAGCCTGCACGTGGCCTGGGCCATATGGTGCACGCTGGCCGCGGCGCCCGCGGTTCGCCGGCGCTGGACCCGCTGGGCGCTACTCTGCTACCCGATGCTCACCGTGTTCTCCGTCGTCGTGACGGCCAACCACTACTGGATCGACGCGGTGGGCGGGGCGCTGGTAGTGGGCGCGGGCTGGCTGGTCGGCTCCATGCTGCACCGGCGCATGCCCGGCTGGCTGGCCCCGCGGCAAACGGTCCGGTTGGAGCCGTGCCGCTAGAGGGCGGCCTCGGGCCCTCCCGCCAAAAGACAGGGCCATGCAGCTAGAAGACGTCGCCAGCCCCGACGACCTGCGGGGCCGCTCCTATGAGGAGCTCGACGACCTGTGCATCCAGATCCGGTCCAAGCTCATCGAGACGGTGCAGGCCCACGGCGGCCACCTCGGGTCCAACCTCGGGGCGGTGGAGCTGACCGTGGCCCTGCACCGGGTGTTCCGGTCCCCCCACGACGTGATCCTGTGGGACACCGGCCACCAGGCCTACGTCCACAAGATGCTGACCGGCCGCTTGGAGGGATTCAAGGCCCTGCGGCGGTCCGGCGGGCTGTCGGGGTACCCGTCGCGGGGCGAGTCGGACCACGACTGGATCGAGAACAGCCACGCCTCCACCGCGCTGTCCTACGCCCACGGCCTGGTGGTCGGCTTCAGCGCGGCCGACGCCCGGCGCCGGGTGGCGGCGGTGGTGGGCGACGGGGCCCTGACCGGGGGCATGGCCTTCGAGGGGCTCAACAACCTGGGCCACAGCGGCCGCAACGCGGTGATCGTGCTCAACGACAACGGCCGCAGCTACGCCCCCACCGTGTCCCGGCTGAGCGAGAGCCTGGTGAAGATCCGCTCCAACCCCGCCTACATGCGCCGCCAGGCCCGGCTGGAGGAGATAGCCGAGCGCATTCCGTGGGTGGGCGAATCCATCCAGCGGGGCATGAAGATGTCCAAGGCGGCCATCCGGGAGCTGTGGGAGCCGCCCGCCTTCTTCGAGAACCTGGGCATCCGCTACATAGGGCCCTTCGACGGCCACGACATCGCCAGCCTCGAGGAGGCCCTCACCAACGCGGCCCACTTCGACAGCCCGGTGGTGGTCCACGTCCTCACCCAGAAAGGCCGGGGCTACAAGCCGGCCGAGGACGACCACGTCAAGCACATGCACGACGCCGGGTCGGTGAAGGCCGGCACCTACACCGGCGTCTTTTCCGAGACCCTGGTCAAGCTGGGGGAGCTGCACCCCGAGCTGATGGCCATCACCGCGGCCATGCCCGACTCCACCGGGCTGATCCCCTTCCAGGAGCGCTTCGGCGACCGCTTCATCGATGTGGGCATCGCCGAGCAGCACGCGGTGACGGCCGCCACCGGCATGGCCATGGCCGGGCTCAGGCCCCTGATCGCGGTGTACAGCACCTTCCTGAGCCGGGCCTTCGATCAGATCAACCTGGACTGCGGGCTGCACCGCCAGCCGGTGATCTTCTGCATCGACCGGGCCGGCGTCACCGGCGACGACGGTCCCTCCCACCACGGCCTGCTGGACATGGTCCTGCTCACCAAGGTGCCGGGAATGACGGTGCTGGCCCCCTCGTCGGCCCGGGAGTTGGAGCAGATGCTGGGCGACGCCATGGACATGACCTCGGGGCCGGTGGCCATCCGCTGGCCCAAGACCGCGCCCCGGCCCGGGTCCGACCTCGAAGTGGGCTCGGGGCTGAGTGCCCGGCGGGCCCGGGCCGGGGACGGCCGGGTCTGTTTGATCGGGGTGGGCAAGATGTTGGAGGCGTGCGAGGGCGCGGCCGACCGGCTGACCGACGCCGGCGTGAGCGCCACCGTGTGGGACCCGCGGGCGGTCAGCCCCCTCGATCCCGAGATGATCGCCGACGCCGCCGGCCACGAGCTGGTGGTCACCGCCGAGGACGGGCTGAGGGCGGGCGGGGCCGGATCGGCCATCCGGGACGCGCTGGCCGAGCGGACCGGGTCGGCCAAGACGCGGGTGCGGGTGCGGGTGCTGGTGCTGGGGGTGCCGGTGGACTACCTCCCCCACGGCAAGCCCGACGCCATCCTGGCCGAGCTGGGACTGGACGAGGCCGGCATCGCGGCCGAAGTCACCGGGCTGTTGTCGGCGGCCGGATGAACGAGCCGTTCCGGCGGCTGCCCGCCGGATTGACAGCCGAGCCGAAGGGCTAGCTGAAGTAGGGGTTCTCGCCCGCGGTGTGATCGGTGACGTCCACCACGTCGGCGACCTCGGGGACAGCCTCCAAGATGGCCCGTCTGATGCCGTCGGAGAGGGTGGCCTGGCTCATGGCGCACCCCTGGCACCCGCCGCCCATGGTCACCATCACCTTGTCGTCGTCGGTGACTCCGATCAGGGTGGCGAAGCCGCCGTGGGAGGCCAGGGCCGGGTTGACGCGCAGATCCAGCAGCTTGCGCACCTTGTCGGCGATGTCGCCGGTGAGTTCCAGGGACTCCATGTCCCCCAGCGGGTTGGGCCGGTTGGGGTTGCGGATCACCAGCCCGCCCTGGCCGGGGACGCCGGGCAGGTCGAGGGTGGCGCCCCGGAGCCGGTCCACGCTGGCGGAGGGAACGATCACGGTCAGACCGTCGCGGTCGTGGACCCAGTCGTCGGGGGCCGCCTCGGCCACCGGCTCGAGGGACAGGTCGTAGGCGTAGTCGACGCCGGCCATCCCGGTCACCTCCACCCGGAGGCCGAGCGCCTCGGCGTCCTCCTCGCGGGAGCGGATATCGACGACGGTGGCCCGGGCTGCCTCGGTGACTATGAGCACCTCGCCGGTGGTCGTCTCTGCTTCGGCCGTGCTGGTCATGGCGCCCAGGGTACCGGGTTCGCAAGGCTCGTCGAGACCGGGGCCGACCGGGCCCGGGGGCGCGGCCGGTGTTAGGCGCCGGATCGGCCGGAGCGCTCGTCGAGCTCCATCGACAGCTCCAGCCAGCGGTCCTCGGCCGCGGTCCGGGCTTCCTCGGCTTCGGCCAGCTTCCGGCCCAGTCGGGCCAGCGCCTCGTGGTCGGCGGCGCCGGACCGCATCAGCTCGGCCAGCTCGACCACTTGCCGGCGCCGGCCGTCCAGGTCCCGCTCGGCCTGGGCCAGCTCGCGGCGGATGGTGCCGGCCGACCGGGCCGGGGCCTGACGGCGGCCCGGCTCTTCGGACCGGGGCCGTTCGGACTGGGGCCGTTCGGACCGGGGCCGTTCGGGCCGGGGCTGTCGGCGGTGGTCGAGCCAGGCCTCGTACCCGCCGGGCCACGGCCCGGCCCGGCCCGATCCGTCCAGCACGACGACCTCCTCGACGGTCCGGTCCAAAAAAGCCCGGTCGTGGCTGGCCGCGATCACCGCGCCGGGCCAGCCGTCGAGGAAGTCCTCCAGAGCCCGCAGCGTGTCGAGGTCGAGATCGTTGGTGGGCTCGTCCAGCAGCAGGACGTTGGGGGCGGCGGCCAGCGTGATCACGAGCTGCAGGCGCCGCCGCTCCCCGCCCGAGAGCAGCCCGATCGGTGCCCGCTGAGCGTCGGCGTCGAACCAGAACCGCTCCAGCAGGGCCGCGGCCTCACCGCCGGGATCGACCCCGGCCCCGGCCACCGCCTCGTGGACCCGCAGGGCCGGATCGAGATCGGTGCCTCTCTGATCGTGGTAGCCGACCCGCACGGTGGGGCCGACGACGACCCGGCCCCTCGTCGGCGCCCGCTTTCCGGCCATCACGTCGAGCAGGGTGGACTTCCCGGCCCCGTTGGGGCCGACCAGACCGAGACGGTCGCGGCGGTCCACCAGCAAGTCGAGGCCTCGCACCAGCGGCGGCGCCGGCGGGTAGCCGACCTCCACTCCGTGCAGTTCGACGACCTGATCGCCGAGCCGGGGCGGTCGGGGGCCGACCGCGGCCAGATCCAGATCCGGCTTCCGGGTCTGGCCGTCGGAGCGGCCCCCGACGGCCGAGGAGGCCGCGGCCAGTCGGGCCCGGGGTTTGCGGGTGCGGGCCGGCGCGCCCCGGCGGAGCCAGACCAGCTCCCGCCGGGCCAGGTTGCGGCGCACGGCCTCGGCCGCTTCGGCCCGGGCCGCCCGGTCGGCCCGGACTTGCAGGTAGGCGGCATAGCCGTCGGCGTGAAGGCGGGCCCGGCCCCGGTCGAGTTCGAGAATGCGGTTGGCCAGCCGGTCCAGCAGGCGGCGGTCGTGAGTGACGATCACCATGCCGCCCCGAAACCGGCCCAGCTCCCGTTCGAGCCACTCGATGGCGTCTACGTCGAGGTGGTTGGTGGGCTCGTCCAGCACGAGCAAGTCGGCCGGCGTGACCAGGGTTCGGGCCAGGGCCACCCGCTTGCGCTGTCCGACGCTGAGAGACTCGACGCCGGCGTCGAGCAAGGCGCCGAGGCCGAGCCGGTCGAGCACCGCCTCGCCCTTCCATCCGCCCCCCACCGCATCGGCGACCGGGCCCGGCCCGGGCTCAGCCTGCTGGTCCAGGGCGGCAGTCCGCACCCCGCGGCCCCGGCGAACGGTTCCGGTCTCGGGGCTGACGGCGCCAGCCAGCACCCGCAGCAGCGTCGACTTGCCGGCCCCGTTTACGCCCACCACTCCGAGCCGGTCGCCGGCGGCCAGGGTCAGGTTCAAGTCGCGGAACAGCGGCCGCTCGGGCCGGCTGGCCGAGATGCCGGCCGCGTCCACGAGGATCACCCGGCTCAGGCTACGGTGCGGGGGGTGAGCGCTACCGAGACCCCGGCCCCGACCTGCGAGATCAGCGACGGCATCGCCGTCTTGAGGCTCGACGACGGCAAAGTCAACGCGTTCGGCCCCGAGACCGTCGCCGCCTTAGACGCAGCCATCGAAGCAGCCGAGGCTTCCGCCGGAGCGCTGGTGATCGTGGGCCGGGAGGGGAAGTTCTCCGCCGGTTTCGATCTCAGCGTCATCGGGGCCGGGCCCGGCCCGGCCCGGGATCTGGCCCGGACCGGGGCCCGGGCCGCCATGCGGCTCTACGGCGCCGGCGTGCCGGTGGTGGCGGCCTGCACCGGCCATGCCCTGGCCTACGGGGCCATCCTGTTGCTGGCCTCGGACCTGCGGATCGGCGGCGACGGCGACGCCAGGATCGGCCTGAACGAGGTGGCCATCGGCCTGGCCATGCCGGTCTTCGGCATGGAACTGGCCCGGGACCGGCTCAGTCCCCGACACCTGACCCGGGCCGTGAGCCTGGCCACCGTCTACTCGCCAGCCGAAGCGGTTGAGGCCGGCTTCCTCGACAAGGTGGTCCCCGTCGAGGATCTGGAGCAGGTGGCCCTGACCCGGGCCCGGGCCTTGGCCAGCGGGCTCGACCGGGCCGCGTTCGCCAAGACCAGGCGCAACGCCCGCGGGGGCACCATCGACCGCGTGCTGGCCACCCTCGACGAAGACCTGGCCCGCTTCGGGCTCCGAGACTGAGCCCTGAGCCCCGAAAGGCCACGAGCCCTCGGGGCGGGCTCGGCCGGGCTCGGCCGGGCTGCGGCGTTCAGGTTCCCAGGAGCAGAAGCAGGCCGGCCACGGTGTAAAAGAGCATGGCCGCCAGCATCGGGTACTGCGACCGCACCGCCAGACGGTGAGACCCGAAGAGCCCCAGAGCCCGGTCGTGGGCCACCGCCACCCCCAGGGCATGGCCGGCCGCGATGGCCGCGGTCTGGATCCAGGCGATGGCGGTGGTGGATAACCAGGTGTAGTTCACCTGGTGACCGGCGGTGCCGAAGAGGTCCCACCCCATCCCGAATGGATCCGAAAGGAGCCCATAGGCGGCCTGGCCCTCCAGCACCAGGAAGCTGAAGTAGTGGGCCACCGAATAGGCGACCACCACGGGAATCAGCGAAGGCACGAAGGCCCGGGCCAGCTCGTTCTCGCGATGGCCGGTGATGTGGGCCATGACCGCGATGGCGCCCCGGTAGACGATCATCACCACTCCGATGGCGAAGGCCAGGCCGACCGTGTTGACCGCCGTCAGCTCCCAGCCGCTCCGGTTCGACGCCACGTCGAGCCAGAGGGAGCTGCGGGTGAACCCGTCGAAGGAGGTCGATCCCAGCACCACCAGGACGAAGGCGACCGTGCCCGGCTTGACCGGCAGGACGGACAGGCCGGCCAGAGGCGCCCGCCGCCGCCAGACTCCCGAACGGTCCCGGTGAAGGGGGGCGATGGCGCCCGTCTTGGCGAACAGAACCCCGAAGCCGTCGGCGTCGCGCACCCAGCCCCGGCCGAAGAGAGTCGCGCCGAGGACCATGGCCAACGTGTAGGCGGCGATGTAGGCGCCGATGGAGCGGGGCGAGTCGCCGTCGTGGTAGGCGAGCTCCAGCCAGGCGAAGCTGAAGATGGCCGCCACCGCCCACCACTGATTGCCGGCGCCGACGTCGGGGGGCGATATCGGGGCGGAGGTGAATCTGGCCCGCAACCACGCCCCGGCGTCGGCCAGGGTCAAGAAGGGGTTGAACCCTCGCCATACGTCGCCGACGACGGCCGAGGCGACCTGGACCCCGACCCAGAAGATCACGAAGAAGGCGACGGGCGAGATGTTCACGGTCGGGTTTCGGTTGCCCCACAGCGCCGCGTAGCCGACGACGGCCAGACCCGCCAGCCCCAGGAACCGGGCGGCCGGGATCAACGCCCGCCCAATCCGCTGCGCTGCCCCTCCCAGGGCGGCGCCCGGGGCGGCCGGGGCCAGTCGGGGCTCGGTCCAGAACAGCCCCAGGGCCACGAAAGAGACGGCCACCGCGAACGACGCGGCCCAGGTCAGGTGCCAGATAGAGATGGGAAGGTCGGTCCGGCCCCCCACTCCGTGGGCGACGGCCGGGGAGGCCGAGCCGAGCACCGCGGCCAGTACTAGCGCCGGCGCGGCTCGAGGGGCGGCCCAGCGGGCCGCTCGGCTCAGGCGTCGGCCGGTCATTTGACCTCCATCTGCACCAGCAGCGTGCCCGAGCCTTCGAGCTCGATCTCGAAAACGCCGGGGATCGAGGCGGTGAAGGTCAGTTCGCCGGAACCGTCGATCAAGTCGACGAACAGGTCGTACCCGTGGACGTGGACGTGATCGGTGCTGGTGCCGCTCACCCGGACTGTGACCTCCTCCCCCAGGGGGACGGACTCGCGGCGGGCGCCGCCATCGAGTTCGTCGCCGACCAGCATCAACTCGATGACCGAGCCGGCATCGACAACTGGAGCTTCGACCGCCGCAGTCGTCGGGGGCGGCGCAGTCGTCTCGGCCGCCGCAGTCGTCGGGGGCGCCGCAGTGGTCGGGGGCACCGCAGTCGTCTCGGCCGCCGCAGTGGTCGGGGGCACCGCAGTCGTAGCCGGCTCAGTCGTGGCCGCCGCGGAGCCCTTCGGGATCTCGGCAGTCACGGAGGCGTCACTGTTGCAGGCCGCGGCCAGAGCGAGCACCGCCCCGGCGACTGCAAGTCGTCTTGAAATCAACGATCTCGTCCTCTCTCTGCCATACTACTTCTGAACAGGCGACGCGTGGTCGTGGACAGAGTATAGCCACCACAGAATACTGGAGATGCATTAAATGACCAAACAATTGACTGTTGTCGATAGTCGGAGGGGATCCGGTCAGATCCTGCTCTGGATAATTGCAGTTGTCCTGTCATTAGTTATTTTAGCGCCTCTCATCCAAACGGCAAGTACCCTGTTCCCGTTCATAGTGGGAAAAGCGATATTTGCCAGGTCAATTATAGAGATAGCATTTGCACTTTGGTTAATTCTAATTATCCGCTACCCACAGCACCGACCTACTAAGTCATGGGTTCTAATTTCATTGGCCATATGGCTATCAGTTTCTGTCATTGCTAGTTTCACAGGTGTGAGCTTTACTAGGAGCCTGTGGTCAACCTTTGCAAGGATGAATGGTGTATTTGATCAAGCCCATTGGGTAGTCTTTATATTGGTAACCGGATCCGTCTATCGTACTCTCTCCAGTTGGAGAATATTACTTACCCTAAACTTAGGAATAGCTAGTTTAGTATCTATCATAGGGCTTCGGCAATATTATGACTCATCGGAGCTTTTGGGAACAGAATATTTGAAGTCTACCATAGGGAATTCTTCTTTCATGGGTGCCTATGTCATGGTCAACGCCATCCTTGGCCTTGGTCTGATATTACAGCCACTCGGCCGCCACCAAACTAACCCAACACCACACCAGTATACGAATAGGACTGCAGCGCTGTATCCTCTTCTATGGCTACGGATCTTTTGGCTGCTGGCTACCTTGTTATGTCTTTGGTCACTCTGGTTGACAGCTTCTCGAGGAGCTGTCTTCAGTTTTGGAGTTGGAGCGTTAACTTTGGTCATTGGATACGTCCTTTCCAAAACCAGAAAATTAACACTAGGCATTGCTTGCCTAGCTATAGCCGTCTCATTAATTACCGCGATTCTGATTGTAACAGGCAGGACATCTACCGTAATAGATTCTCTAAGCTCCAGTCCTATAGTGCAGCGTGTGTTGGAAGGAGATACGAGCTACAGCAGGCGTGTAGCAGCAATTGAGACAACGATCGAAGCATACACAGAGAAACCAATACTTGGCTGGGGTCCTGAGAACTATCTGGTTCCTTGGGGTAGATACTTAGATGAAGTAGCCGATGAGATACCTCCTTTCGATACAGCGCACAACAAGATAGTGGAAGAACTCATCACCAAGGGAACTATCGGATTACTAAGCTATCTCATGATTTGGTTGGCCATAATATTCGTACTAGCACATTCGATAAGATACGGAGCAGGAAATAACCGACCTCTTGTCATAGTAATAAGCGCGGCTTTGGTTGCTCTTTTTGTGCAAAATAACTTGATTCCAGATACACTGACGACAACCATACAATTGTCACTTCTAATGGCATTTGTAGTGTCCGAAGAAGGCAATCATAGTAGACTTAGAAGCAAGGCAGATGATGGGGTTATTACTAATAAACCCAGAAATTTGGCCCACACTAGGCTAACAAGGGCTTGGATAACCGTGATTATAATTGTTTCAACAGTTTGGTCGCTCTACAATTTTAACCTAAGACCTTACCAGGCGGCACAGGCATCTCTGAAAATGTTAGATGCAAGCATCTGGGATGATATAGCGGCAAATTTCAACGAATCTGTCAATAAATCTCCAGCTTTTGCAAACGAAACGAGAATGTATCTGATAGACTATACGAGTACTGGTATCGCGTATCTGTCACCTGAGAATTACACAGCAGCTTTAGACTTAGTAGCCAGAGAAGGTCAAGAAGCTTTGCAAGTTGAGCCACAAAACTGGCTTCTACATATCTCTTTGGCACGATTTTACCAGCAAGCTTACCTCAGAAATCCAGAATACTTAGAACTAGCTGACGCTCATGTTCAAGAGGCCATTCGTTTGGCACCAAATACTCACCAAGCTATAAGTATCAAAGTTGAACAAGAAAGTCTAGAGCAGCAGGCAAAGCCCTAAGCACAGACTCTAAGAAGCAAGTAATTCATTTGTGTCAGCTTGATTATCCGATCTCATCGACAATACCAGACCCATGATAAAGAAAACAGTATAGAAAGTAAAGATATGTTGAATGAACATGCTAATTGAACCAACCATCACCATAAAGAACATTCCAAACCAATACTTCAACCTATAAAACTTCCAAAATCCGATAGCTAAGAGAGTGGTGTATATGATCAATCCGAATAATCCGAAATCAATCCACATCGCCAAAAACATATTGTGAGCAGAGATACCAGCGTTCCGATTGAATCCGATCCCATGCCCTATAAATGGTGACTCTGCTATCGCATCAAGAGCATTACGCAAGCGAGCCATCCTTCGACTTTCGATATGAACGTATTCGCCTTTATCAACAAAAGTTATGTATGATCTAACCTCGGATATCGGCGGCTCAGAAATAGTCGGTACCATCGCCTCATTAACTGTTGGTTCAGAAACTGACGGCATCGTCGGTTCAGGTGCTTTGGGCGCGTTCACTTGGCCGAACGGTTCTAGTTCTTGGAGATGTCTCTGAATCAAGTATTCGTTGCTGGCGTGCAGACGGGTACGAAACCACTCGTCTTTAATAAGCAACTGACCGACGGCGATTTGGGCTTTGGGAGTCTCGTAGTGTTCAATGAATCGTATGGCTGCCCACCCGCAAAGCACTGTGAGGATCACCGCAATCCCAAAGCCCCCAGAAACAAATCGTCTCCGCTCTGGAGATTTCGCAACGATCAAAATGAAATAGCCAATTACAGCCAAAATAAAAATCAACAGGCCACTTCTAGACAAGGTCAACAAAATCGACAGGGCCGCGAAGCTCAGTACCGCTAGATCGATGACCTTGAATCGTCGGTAGTCGAGCAGTGAAATAGCTAGTAGTGCGGCTATATAAGACCCCGAGTTGGGGTCAAGATTGAAACCAGAAACTTCACTCACTTGACCTTCAGCAATAGCGTTACCTATACCTAAGAGTTCTGTGAAAACGCTGAGCCGCAACGCGTCCATCCAAATACTCAGACAATAAATCACAAAGCCAACACTCAAGTAAACACGCCAAGCCCGTCGTATATGAGAACAAAAAATCCATAATATAATAAGGCTTATACAGATCCAAAACCCCTTCAAAATATCAACTAAAGGTCTGCTACTTACGGAAGTATCGACGAGCCAATAAACAAAGCTAAGGACAGCTAACCCCAAAAAACTCAGTAAAAACCCTTGATTATCCCGAATCCGAGCTGCTGATTCAGCCCAAAGACTTACTCGAAAATGACCAGCCGCCACTAATGACCCGGCAACGCTGACGACGACAATCACAGTATAAACTACGATTGCTCCGCCTGGCACCGATACCCAGCCAACTCGTAACAGCAGCTTGTCAACTTCAGCGACAAAAATTGCCACAAACAGCCCAAAAAAGATATGGACCACAAAAGAGAACTTAAGCTTCATTGAATAAGCGCTGTTCAGGAGACAGGGGCCAAAATCTTTTCAAACAACTTTTCATGGGCTTCAGCAGCGTCGTGTTCTGAAAAGTCTTCTGCTCTACGTTTCAACTCTGTTTCCGGGATAACATCACCGTCAAGCACTTCCAGGATAGCCTGGGCTAAAGCTGGAGGATCTCCGACCGGCACCAGTTTGCCCCACCGGCCGCCTTCCAATATTTCAGCCGGTCCGTCAGGAGCATTGGTGCTCACTACGGGTGTGCCGCAGGCCATGGCTTCCAAGAGAACAGTTGGCAAAACTTCCATTCGGGACGAAAGCACCACTACGTTAGCCCGGCGCATGTAGCGGAATGGGTTCTCATCAAAATCTAAAAAGCTAAAATCTTGGTCGACACCGAGATTCACCGCAACTGATCGCAACCGAGTCCGGTGCAATTCCGAGCCGCTGCCCATGATGACGAGCCGAGCGTCCAATTGGCTGTGGACATGACTGAATGCTTCTATAAGTGAAGGTTGATCTTTGGAGTAGTCGAGACGGGCCACGTTCAATATCACCGGAACTGAAGAATTAGAAAACCACTGATGATCCACTTCCTCTTCCATCAGCCGGTGGATCTCAAAAGAAGGAATACCGTTGTAGATGCAGTGAACTTTTTCTTCATCAACTCCTAGTACTTGTATTACTTCACGGCGAAGGTTTTTTGAAGGAACAATAATCGTATCTGATAGAACATCGAAGGTCTGGCTTTTGGAGAGTTGATCTTCGGTGTATCGGTTCATCGACACATGCATTGATACCGCAGTCGGGATAGTGGAAGCAGCAAGTTTCGCTCCAATAACCACAGAGATATTGGCTCGCGGCAATGCCGAATACAATATCATAGGCTGCGCTTGATCAACGAATCGAGCTACCCCAAGAGCATCTCGGGCGTTACCCAAACGAAGTCGTACCTGCGGATATTTACGCTTGAGCGTGAACCACATACGTAAGATAGATAAAGGACCGATCCATAGTGGGTTAATAGGAATACGACGACTTCGAAGGTTCTGAATCAGCCCTTGGTCGAAGCGCCTGCCTTTCAAATAATACAATCGCATTTCATCTGATATATGAATTCTGTAGTCACCTGAAGGGCGCAGCAATAAAAGATCAACTTGATGGCCGCGTTGTATGAGAACTTTAGCCAGAGTTAGAAAAACCCTCTGAACACCCCCTCCATAGAGGTCGGATAGTACTAAACCTATATGGAGCTTATTTGAAGCAGTGTTTTTCATATTCTAATTTTATATCACCGAATCAGGTTGAAGGTAACTGCCGAGATGATTCCTCCTCGTAAGTTTGATCTTCCAGTCTCAGCGATAACAACAGCCCCATAATGATGAAGACAGTGTAGAGGGTAAAGATATGTTGAATAGTCATGCTTATTAAGCCAACCAATCCAATGAAGAACATTCCAGGCCAATACTTTATTCGGTAAAACTTCCACAAAGCGATGACCAGCAAAGCGGTATATATCACTAATCCAAATAATCCAAAATCGATCCACATCGCCAAAAATACATTGTGAGCTGAGATGCCAGCGCTCTGATTGAAACCGATCCCGTGCCCTACAAATGGTGAATCTGTTATCGCGTCAAGAGCGTTCCTCAAACGAGCCACCCTTCGACTTTCAATATGTACATATTCACCGCCGTTTACATAAGTTATATACGATCGAGCCGGCGCAGCCTCCTCAACCGGCGCAGCCTCCTCAACCGGCGCAGCCTCCTCAACCGGCGCAGCCTCCTCAACCGGCGCAGCCTCCTCAACCGGCGCAGCCTCCTCAACCGGCGCAGCCTCCTCAACCGGCGCAGCCTCCTCAACCGGCGCAGCCTCCTCAACCGGCGCAGCCTCCTCAACCGGCGCAGCCTCCTCAACCGGCGCAGCCTCCTCAACCGGCGCAGCCTCCTCAACCGGCGCAGCCTCCTCAACCGGCGCAGCCTCCTCAACCGGCGCAGCCTCCTCAACCGGCGCAGCCTCCTCAACCGGCGCAGCCTCCTCAACCGGCGCAGCCTCCTCAACCGGCGCAGCCTCCTCAACCGGCGCAGCCTCCTCAACCGGCGCAGCCTCCTCAACCGGCGCAGCCTCCTCAACCGGCGCAGCCTCCTCAACCGGCGCAGCCTCCTCAACCGGCGCAGCCTCCTCAACCGGCGCAGCCTCCTCAACCGGCGCAGCCTCCTCAACCGGCGCAGCCTCCTCAACCGGCGCAGCCTCCTCAACCGGCGCAGCCTCCTCAACCGGCGCAGCCTCCTCAACCGGCGCAGCCTCCTCAACCGGCGCAGCCTCCTCAACCGGCGCAGCCTCCTCAACCGGCGCAGCCTCCTCAACCGGCGCAGCCTCCTCAACCGGCGCAGCCTCCTCAACCGGCGCAGCCTCCTCAACCGGCGCAGCCTCCTCAACCGGCGCAGCCTCCTCAACCGGCGCAGCCTCCTCAACCGGCGCAGCCGCGTTCACTTGGCCGAACGGTGCTTCAATCTGGTACTCGTTGCTAGAGAGGAGGCGGGTCTGGAACCACTTGCTTTGGATAAGCAACTGATCAACAGCCATTCGGGCTCTGGAAGTCTCAAAATGTTCGATATAACGGATAGTCGCCCACCCGCAAACCACGGCTAGCAATACCGCAATCCCATAAGCTCCAGAGATAAACCCTCTCCGTTCCGAAGATCTCGTAAGAATCAAAACGAAATAGGAGAGCGCAAACAAAAGCAAGATCAGCAGGCCGCTCTTGGACAAGGTAATCAAAACCGTCAGTGATGTGATGCCCAGCACCACTAGGTCAAACACCTTGAATCCTCGGTAGTAGAGCAGCGGAATAGTCAAGAGCATGATTATGTACGAACTCGAGTTGGCATCAAGGTTGAGTCCTGATACTCTGCCTTCAACCACTAAACTGCCTATACCTGCGAGTTCCGTGAAAGTGCCGGGCCACAACGCGTCAATCCAGAGGCATAAACAGTAAACGGCATAGGCTATTCCCAAGTAAATTCGCCAGCACTGCCGTACATGAGAGCTAAAAACTGGCAACAAAATAGCGGTTACGCATACCAAAAAGACTTTTACCATATCAACTAAAGTCAAAGAATCTGCCTCTGTATTACCGAGCCAATATACAAGCCAATATACAAAGCTAATAGTAACCATACCTAAAAAAGCCAACAGGAAAATCAGATTATCTCGGATCTTAGCGGTTATTTCATTCCGAAGGTTTGCTCGGGCAGTACCAGCTAAAGAAACGGCAACAATGGCGATAAAACCTACCATATAGACCACGATCGCCCCGCCCGGTACAGACACCCAACCAGCTCGAAACAGTAACTTGTCTACCTCAGCGGCAAAGATCACTAGAAAAAGACCAAAGAAAACATGGGCCAGTGTATTCCGCAACCCCAACGAAGTCATACGGGTACGAGTCGGTTCCATTTGTCCGTTCACCCCATCATCCTCCTTGAACCTTCAGTTCACGCAGCTAGACTGCGCAAATCACTGGCAACTTTATCATACCAAACAGAACTGCGAAAAAATTCACCACGGTGCCTCGCGCCCTGACGCAACTTTTGATACAAATCTATATCTTCTACCAAGCGATGAATTGCAGCCTCCAAATCCGAAGATGAGCCCGGCTCCACTAGGAGCCCGTTTTCTTCGTGTTGAACCACTTCGGGAATACCTTCCCACCAGGTAGAAATTACTGGTACGCCACATTGAAATGCTTCGATAATGGCACCCGAATGGCCTTCACCCTTTAAGTAACTGGGTAAAACCAACAAATCATGCTCGGCCAGAACTCTAGGAACTTCATCTGGTTCTAGAACACCCTCGTAAGTTGCTCGAGGGTGGCCTTCAAACAAAGAGAAGTCGGTACTGTCGTGTTGAGGACCGAACACATGAAGATGGCATCCCTCAGGCAGAGAGCGGCAGGCCATAAGAGTCTCAGCCAATCCTTTCGTCATTACCAACTGGCCAAGGAATATTAGCTTTCGGATTTTACCGTGCCTAGCAACTTGAGGGCAACTTATGTCTCTCGTGTTGGGCAGCCACTTGCAGTTGTCACGGTTCTCGAAATACTGGAGCAGTTGTTGTGTCTGCAAGAACACCACTGAGCAGTTCATGAAAGTTCGATCAGCTATCCAGCGCAATACCGAATTATATTCCTCATAAACCTGATTGAAGTTGCCACCAAAAAGTCTCAAAGCCATCGGGCGATTTATTAACTTACATATAATCCATACAATAGGTGCTACAAACCCAACAGTAAAGGTCGTCATATTGAGAAGGACCAGTTGGGATTGTTGGCCTTTCTTGAAAGTTCCCCAGATAACCCGCAAGAAAGCAATAAGACTATGGCCATGAGCCTTCCAGAAGGTCAATCCCTGATACGGCCTCGATGAGTTGATAACTTCCAGTTCAAACCCACGTACTCGCAGTTGGTCTACAGTTTCTTTGAAAGATACCTTGGCACCGCCGATAATATCCACATCGGAAACTACGCCCGGCAACGGACCGATTATCAATATTTGCATGTTCTGGTGGGCGATACTGGACTCGAACCAGTGGCCTCTGCCGTGTGAAGGCAGCGCTCTAGCCATCTGAGCTAATCGCCCGCGACCATGGATGCTACCGGATCCAGATCCAAGACATCCTCCAGAACGGCCAGAGATTCCAGGACGACCCGGTCGGCGTGCATCCCGCCAGCCACCTGAAGGCCGATGGGCATCCCGTCGGTGGTGAAGCCACAGCACACGGTGCCAGCCGGTCGGCGGGTGAGATTGAACAGCGGCGTGAACCGCGCCCAGTCCCGGGCCTCGATCTCGTCGATGGTCCCCCACCCGGCTGGAACCGGGGTCTGACCGGCCACCGTGGGCGTGATCACCACATCGAAGCCGGCCATGGCCGCGGCCAACTCCATAGAGAGCCGGGCCGCCTGCCGACGAGCTTCGAACAGCGAGGCCACCGAGACCCGTTCCGCGGTCACCTCCAAGAACGCGGCCAGTTCTTCGGTGACGTCGTTCCACTGATCGGTCCCGTGCAGAGGCCACAAGGGGGGCAGGATAGCCCCGCCGTAGAAAAGTTGGACGAAAGCGGCGACCGGATTGTCGAAGAGCTTGCCCGCCTCCACCACGTCCGCGCCGGCCGCGGCCAGGCGTTCTACGGCCACGGCGCAGGCGGCGACGATCTCGCCGTCGACCGGGCCGCCGTCGAACGACGGGGCCCAAAGCACCCGGCCGGGCGGCCGGGGGTCGTCGAGAGCGACCCGCCACGACTCGGCCGGGGCCGGAAGGCTGCGCAAGTCCCCGGGGTGGGGACCGACCACCTGATCGAGGCACAGGGCCACATCGCGGATCCGGCGGGCCATGGGCCCTACACAAGAAAGATCCAGGGCGCCCATCGGCTCGGGTCCTCCCGGCACCCGGCCGGGGCTGGACTTCAGTCCCGACAGGCCGCAGACCGCCGACGGAATCCGGATCGACCCTCCCCCGTCGGAGCCGGTGCCCGCCGGGATCATCCCGGCCGCCACTGCGGCCGCGGTGCCGCCCGACGACCCGCCCGGGGAGCGCTGGGGGTTCCACGGGTTCCGGGTGGGGCCGAACAGCGGGTTGAAGGTGTCGGCGGTGAACCCGAACTCGGGGGTGTTGGTCTTGCCGACCACCACGCAACCGGCGGCTCTCAGCCGAGCCACCTCGGTGGAGTCGGCCGCGGCCGGCTCGGCATGACGGCGGTGCATGGCCCCCTTGGTGGTGACGAAACCGGCCGCGTCGGCCAGATCCTTGACTCCCAGAGGGATGCCGGCCAGCGGCCCGACCTCCCGACCGGCGTCGAGGCGGTCGTCGATGGACGCAGCCTGGGCCCGGGCCCGGTCGCCGTCCACGGCCACGAAGGCGCCGATCACGGGGTCGAGCGCCTCGATCCGGGCCAGAGCGTGCTCGACCACAGCCACCGCGGTGAACTCCCGCTCCCGGATGGAGGCGGCCAGCGTCTCAACCGTCACCGACCTGAAGTCGGGAACCTTCGCGCCGAGCCCGCTCCCGACAGACCCGGGAACCTTGGCGTCGTCCTTCATGGCCATCCTCAGGCCAGCTTGGCCGCGATCGTCCCGGACATGGCGAGGGCCCGGCCGTCACTGGACCCGGACCACTGGGGCGGCATGGCCGGCTCGGCCTCGGCCTCGGCGATCAGGTCGCGGTAGAGCCGGTCCCGGGCGATCCCGCTAGCTCGCCAGAGATGATTGCCCCAGGCCCCGGGGATCGAGTTGACCTCGCACAGGCGGACCTCGGCCCCGCCGTCCCACAGGAAGTCGATCCGAGGGGCGCCGGTGAGGCCCATCTGCCGAGTCAGCACCGTCGAGTGCTCGACGATCGACTCGCGGACCCCGGCGGGGATGTCGGCGGGCACCTCGTGGGGGGCCTCGTCCATTCCCGGTCCCCCGGTCAGGTACTTCTCCCGGTAGCCCAGGATCTCGGCGTCGCCCCTGAGGGGGCGCTCCACCTCGGAGACCTCGAACGAGGGATGGGTGCGGACGGCGACGTTGAGGTCGATCCACCCCTCCAGGTAGGGCTGGACCACCAGCCCGGCCCGGCCGGTCACCGCTCGGCCCAGTGCCTCCACGGTGCCTATGTCTTCGACGCCGGCCTCGACCCCGATGGACGATCCGCCCCATCTCGGCTTGACCACCCAGGGCCGGGCCAGGGTCTCTACCCCGGCAGCCCCCGAATCGGGGGACCACGCCGCCGTGGAGATGGTCGGCACCCCGGCCGAGCGGGCCAGGGCTTCGGTGGCCAGCTTGTCCATGGCCAGGGCGCTGGCCTGGGGGCCGGGCCCGGTGACGGCGATGCCGGCCAACGCCAGCAGGGCGGCTAGCGACCCGTCCTCCCCGGGGCCGCCGTGGCAGCAGTTGAGCACGGCCCGCAGGTCCAGCGGCGCGGCGCGGCGCCGGCGCCGCTCGACGAAGCCTCCCGGCACGGCCAGATCCACATCAGATGAGCCCTCCACCTCGGGCTCGAGGAACTGCGCGGCCTCGGCGGAGGCCGGGACTCGCTTCCACCGGCCGGTCTTGGTCCAGTACAGGCAGCACACGTCGGCGCCTGCTTCGAGCAAGGTCCGGGCCGCCTGCAGGCCGGTCAGAATGGAGATGTCGTGCTCGGCGGACGGGCCGCCGAAGATGACGCCAACTCCGCTCACGACCCCCCACCCGCGGCCAGCCGCCGATCACGATTAGGGGTAGTGATCGGGCAGGTCATTTTCCCACAGTACTCCGTCGCCATCCCCCAGATGGTCGCGGACCCAGTCCCGGGCGGCCGTCCGGTCGGTCGCGGTGACAGCCTCGCCGCCCGCACCTTCGAGCAGCGACCGGCGGTTGATGCGCCCGACGATCACCAGCTCGGCCCCGGATGAGATCACCGCCCGGGCCAGATCGACGTTGGCCCGGCGCTGCTCGGACCCCAGCTCCACTATTCCCGGCGTGACCACGACCCGCCGGCCGTCCACCCGGCGGGCCAGGTCCCCGACGGCCCGGATCGCCCCGGCTGGGTTGGAGTTGAAGGTGTCGTCCATCACCAGCACCCCGGCCGGGCTGAGGGAAGCGGTGGCCCGATGCGGCGGGGGGCCGAGGGCGGCCAGCCGGGGGCCGATCCGGTCCGGGGCCGCTCCGTAGGCCAGGGCGGCCGCCACCGCGCAGCCGACGTTGGCGGGATGTACGCCCGAGTCGGCGCCGACCCGCCCGATCTCGGACCCGCCGGCTCGGATGATCACCTCGCCTCCGGCTTCGGCGACCTCTACGTCGAGACCGCGTCCGCCTTCGGCGCCGACCCGCATCACCGTCGGCACCGGGGCGGAGCGGGACAGCTCGTCCAGCCGCTGGTCGTCTACCCACAGCACCGCGGTCCGGGCCCGCTCCAGGATCTCGGCCTTGGCCGCGGCGATGCGCTCCATCGACCCGGCTCGCTCCAGGTGCATGGGCCCCACCGCGGTGATCACGGCCACATCGGGCCGGATCCACGAGCACATCTCCCGGATCTCGCCCGGCCGGTACATGCCCATCTCCACCACCAGCACCTCGGTGCCGTCGGGCAGGTGGTCGTTGAGGGTTCTCGACAGCCCGGCGGTGTTGTTAAAGGAGGCGGGCGAGGCCGCCACCGCCGCCATGCCGGTCAACAGATCCCGCACGTGGTTCTTGGTGGAGGTCTTCCCCCAGCTCCCGGTGACTGCGATCACGAAGGGACCGACCCTGGCCAGCCTCGCCGCCGCCCGGCGCCGGTGCCGCTCCAGCAGCCTCCTCTCCAGCGGGGCCAGGACTGCCGCGGCCGCGTCGATGATCCCCGGAGCGGCCGCGGCCGCGGCGGCCAGAGCCGTCGCCAAGCCCGACCCG
Organism: uncultured Acidimicrobiales bacterium; assembly: GCA_958296055.1. Lineage (GTDB taxonomy): Bacteria > Actinomycetota > Acidimicrobiia > Acidimicrobiales > Aldehydirespiratoraceae > CATQHS01. The sequence goes on along the minus strand of CATQHS010000001.1, from coordinate 3,076,468 downwards.
GCCGCGGCCAGCCCGGCCGCGGCTAGCCCCGACACCCCCAGGCCGACTGCGGCCAGGGTGCGGGCCCGGCGGGTGAGGCGCAGCCGCGGGCGGCCGACCACTCTCATCGGCCAGGGGAAGACGCAGGTCGCCGCGGCTGACGCCCCGGCCCCCCACGCGGCTAGGGCTTCGTCTTCGGCGACCGCCGCGACGGCGGCCAGAGCCAGCCCGCCGACTATCACCGCGGCCAGCGCCGAGTTCAGGGGCCGGAACCGGACCCAGCGTCCCAAGGCCACCGCACAGGACCCGGCCGCGTAGTGCTCGCGCTGAGAGACCCGCAACCACCGGGTCAGGGCCGATAAACAGGCCAGCACCCCGAGGCCCGAGGCGATAACAGTCCCGGCGGCGGTCACCGCATCGCCCCCATCACGATCACGGTCCCAATCCCCGCCACTGACACGGCCACAGTCGCGGTCACGGCCCGGGCCGGGCTACGGCTTCGACGGCTTGGACGATGGCCTCGGGGGCGTCGCGGTGGACGTCGTGGCCAGCCCCCTCCACGATGTCCAACCTCACCGGCCCAGGCAGAATCCGGGCCGCCTCGGCCGCGATCTGAGCCGGGGCGGCGGCGTCGCGCTCCCCCCACACCAGCGCTACCGGCTGGCGGATCTGGCCCAGCCGGGGGCGGTAGTCCTCGTTCACCACCCGCACCAGGACATCGCGCAGGGCCGACTGAGCGGCCCGGTAGTCGCTGGACCCGTACCGCCGGCGGGCGGCTTCGAGCCGGCCGGGGCCGACGAGGCCTAGGCGGGCCAAGACCCTGACCGCCCGGTAGCCGGGCGCGGGTCGAGGCGCGGGGCCGGACCGCCACAACGGCACCCCGGCCAGCACCACCCCCGACACCTGATCGGGGTGGTCGGCGGCCAGGCACACCGCCACCCGCCCCCCGAAGCTGTGGCCCACCGCCACATGCGGCCCCCCGCCCGCCTCCGCCATCATCTCCGCCACCGCGGTCGCGTACTCGGCCGCCCCCCACCCGGTAGGCGGGGGCGGCGAGGCACCGAACCCGGGCAGGTCCACGGCCACCACTTCGAAACCGGCCAGCGGCCCGAGCAGGTCGCGGCGATCGCGGCCCCAGCCGTGCAGAGCCAGCACCGGCGGCCAGCCTGCGGTTCGGCCGGGGCCCGGCCGGTGCTCGGCCAGAATGGACCCGCCCCGATAGGCCCGCAGGGTCATCAGAAGCCCGCGGCCGGGCCCCGCACCGTCATGACCCGGCCGGTGCCGACGGGCCCCGCAGGGTCATGACCCGGCCGGGGCCGGGTTCTCGGGGGTGAGCGCAGCCCGCAGAAACCGCATCAGCTCCCGCCGGCGCATCACCGTGGACCGCAGCGTGGGCTCGAAGCCCACAGTGCGCTGGACCTCTAGCTCGGTGACCATGCCCACCACCGCCGAGTACAGCGACAGCAACAGCATGGCCGGGTCGCTGCGCCGGATGCGGCCCGCCTCCATCTCCCGCATGAGGAAGTCTCGGGCCCGGTCATAAAGCGGTCTGATCCTGACCCCCAGGCGGGAGGCGGTGGGCGACTCGGGCCGGGTCACCTCCCGAACCAGCCCCAGCACCTGGGGCCGGTGGACGGCCAGGCGGAAGACGCGGTCGACGATGGCCTGCACCTGGTCAAGCCCGGCCAAGCCGCTGGCCGCCACCTCGTCGAAGGCGTCGGCCAAGTCGTCGGCGGTGTCGTCCACCACCGCCTCGAACAGGTCGAACTTGGACGGGAACCAGTACAAGATGGTCTGCTTGCGGACGCCGAGCTCGGCGGCCAGCGCGTCCAGGGAAGTGCCCGCGTAGCCGTCCCGGCCGAACGCGGCCAAGGCGGTGTCGAGTATGCGTCGCCTGGTGTCTGAGCCGGCCATGGACCGCACCGTACCCAAATTCCTCTACCAATTGGTAGACATTGTCTCTACCAACTGGTAGACAAGGGGCCGCAGCCGCCGCTAGGGCGACAAGCATCAAGCAGGAACGAGGGCGCAGTTGATCGTCGAGAGGCTGGCCGGCAAGCGCATCGCCGTCACCGGCGCCACCGGGTTCCTGGGCACCGCGCTGGTGGAGCGGCTGCTGCGATGCGTTCCCGACTGCGAACTGGTGCTGGTGGTGCGCCCGGGCTGGCGCGGCGCGGCCGAACGGGTCCGGCGCGACGTCCTCCGCAACGACGCCTTCGACCGGCTCCGGTCTGCGCCGGCCGGTGGAGCGGGGTCGGAGTCCTTTGAGCAGATGACCGGTCGGCGGGTTCGGGCGGTGGCCGGCGACGTCGGCCGCGACGGACTCGGCCTCGACGAGGCCGGGCGGTCCCTGCTGGCCGACTGCGACGTCGTCATCCACGCGGCCGCGGCGGTCTCCTTCGACTCCGCCCTCGACGACGCCGTCGAGGTCAACATGCTCGGGCCGGTCCGGGTGGCCGAGGCCATGCGGGCGGCCGCCTCCGCCGCCCACCTGATCTCCGTGTCCACCTGCTATGTGGCCGGCAGCCGCCGGGGGGCGGCCCCCGAGCAGCTCGTAGACCAGTCGCCGTTCTTCGTCGACGTGGACTGGCGCGGCGAGGTCGACAGCGCCCGCCGGGCCCGCACCGACGCCGAGCAGGCCAGCCGGACCCCCGAACGGCTGGCCGCCCTGGCCCGGGAGGCCCGCCGGGAGCTGGGGGCGGCCGGCACCCCGGCCCTGACCGCCAAAGTCGAGAGCCTGCGCCGCCGCTGGGTGGACCGGCAGATGAGCGAGGCGGGCCGGGCCCGGGCGGCCAGCCTCGGGTTCCCCGACGCCTACGCCTTCACCAAGGCTCTGGGGGAGCGGGCCCTGGTCGAGACCAGGGGCGAGGTGCCGGTGAGCATCGTGCGGCCCTCGATCATCGAATCGGCCCTGACCGAGCCCAAGCCGGGGTGGATACGGGGCTTCCGCATGGCCGAGCCGGTCATAGCCGCCTACGCTCGGGGCCTGCTCAAGGAGTTCCCCGGCGTGCCCGAGGGGATCATCGACGTCATCCCCGTCGATCTGGTGGTGTCGACCATCCTGGCCGTGGCCGCCCGGGGCCCGGCCGGCGACGAGCCCGACGTCACCCAGATCGCCAGCGGCGCGGCCAATCCCCTCCGCTACGGCCAGCTCGTGGACCTGGTGAGGGAATGGTTCATCGACCACCCCGTCTACGACGACCGCAACCAGCCCATCGGGGTGCCGGAATGGTCGTTCCCAGGCCGGGGCCGGGTGTCCGCCCAGCTCCAGCGGGCCCAGCGGGCCCTCGGCGCCGCCGACCGGGTGCTGGCGTCGCTGCCCCTGCGAGGCCGCCGGGCCGAGTTGCGGGCCAAGGTGGAGGAGCAGAGCGACCAGCTCCAGAGAGCCAACGGCTACGTCGAGCTCTACGGCGCCTACACCGAGTGCGAGGCCGTCTTCGGTCTGGACCGGCTCATGGAGACGTGGGACCGGGCCGACCCCGCCGACCGGGCCGACTTCTGCTTCGACCCCCGGGTCATCGACTGGTCCCACTACGTGTGCGGAGTCCACCTGCCCTCCATGGTCCGCCGGGCCCGGCTCAAGATGGCACCGGGCGCGGCCAGCGCCGAGCCGCGCCCGGTCCGGCTCCGCCGCCAAGTGCTGGACCCCGAGCGCCACCTGGCCGTGTTCGACCTCGAGAACACCCTGATCGCCTCCAACGTGGTGGCCAGCTACTCGTGGCTGGCCACCCGGCACCTGGACTCGGGGGAGCGGGCCCGGTTCGTGGCCCGGACCCTGCGGGAGGCCCCCCGGCTGCTGGCCCTGGACCGCCGGGACCGCAGCGACTTCCTGCGCTACTTCTACCGGCGGTTCGAGGGCGCCCCCGTTGACCGCCTCGACGCCGACGGGCGCGAGATGCTGAGCGATCTGCTGATGGTCAAGTCCTTCCCGGCGGGGATCCGGCGCATCCGCCAGCACCGGCGGATGGGCCACCGCACGCTGCTGATCACCGGCGCCCTCGACTTGGTGGTCGAGCCGCTGCGGCCCCTGTTCGACGACATCATCGCGGCCGAGATGGGCGCCGACGGCGGCGCCTACGACGGCCGGCTGGTCTCGGCGCCCCCGACCGGGGAGGCCCGCTACCAGACCCTGGCCGACTACACGGCCGCCCACGGCCTGGACTTGGGCCAGTCCGTGGCCTACGCCGACAGCACCTCCGACCTGCCCATGCTGGAGGCGGTCGGGTTCCCGGTGGCGGTCAACCCCGAGACCAAGCTGGCCTCGCTGGCCCGCCGCCGGGGCTGGCTGATCGAGCACTGGTCCCCCTCGGCCGGGGCCCCGGCCAAGCGGCTGCCGATCGCCCCCCGGCCGTCGAGGGCGACCGGGAGCCGCGGCAGCCCGCGCCCGCCCCGGCTGTCGAGGACGGCCTGATGGCCTCAGACCGCCGCCCGCGCCCGCCCCGGCCCGGCCTGGTCCTCGACGTCGACCGCTCCACCCCGCCGGTGCTGTTCCACCACGGCGAGGGCTTCCGGCTCCACCGGCTCCCGCCCGGCCGGAGCCGGGTGATCTACCCGGCCGAGCCGCTTCCGGGGCTGGCCGATCCCGACGGAGCCATCACCGAGGCCCTGCTGAACCCGATCGGCGAGGACCCCCTGCCCTCGCTGCTGCGGCCCGGCATGAAGCTGACCATCGCCTTCGACGACCTGTCGCTGCCCCTGCCCCCCATGCGCCGGCCCGACGTCCGCCAGCGGGTGATCGAACAGGTGCTGGACATGGCCGCCGCGGCCGGGGTGGACGACGTCCACCTCATCGCCGCGCTGGCCCTGCACCGGCGGATGACCGACGACGAGCTGCGCCACGCGCTCGGCGACCGGGTATTCGACGCCTTCTCCCCCATCGGCGCCCTCTACAACCACGACGCCGAGGACCCCGATCAGATGGTGGAGCTGGGGCGCACCGACCAAGACGAGCTGGTGACCATGAACCGCCGGGCGGCGGAGAGCGACCTGCTGGTGTACGTGAACATCAACCTGGTGGCCATGGACGGAGGCTGGAAGTCGACCGCCACCGGGCTGGCCGACTACCGGGCCCTGCGCCACCACCACAACGTGGCCACCATGGTGAACTCCCGCTCGTTCATGGACCGCCACCGCTCCGAGCTGCACCACTCCAACTGGCGCCAGGGCGCGGTGATCCGCCGGCACGGGCCCCGGGTCTTCCAGATCGAGACCACGGTCAACAACAACACCTTCGGCCGCACCGGGCCGCTGGCCGCGCTCCAAAAGCGGGAGTGGGAGTGGTCGGCCCGGGACCGGGCCTCGTTCGTGGCCATGCAAGCCGGGCTGAAGGCCATGCCCGCCGCGGCCCGGCGCCGGGCCTTCGGCTCGTGGCTGGCCCCCTACGAGCTGACCTCGGTGCAGGCCGGCGAGGTGGAGGCGGTTCACGAGCGCACCACCGACAACGTGCTGGCCCAGCACTTGGTGCCGGTGGAGGGCCAGACCGACGTGTTGACCATGGGCCTGCCCTATATCTGCCCCTACAACGTCAACTCGGTGATGAACCCGATCCTGGTCATGTGCCTGGGACTGGGGTACTTCTTCAACCTGTACCGGGGCAGGCCGCTGGTGCGGGAAGGCGGGGTGGTGATCATGAGCCACCCCACCGCCTGGGAGTTCCACCCCGTCCACCACCCCAGCTACATCGACTTCTTCGAGCAGGTCCTGGCCTCCACCACCGACCCGGCCGAGATCGAGGCCAAATACGAGGAGCAGTTCGCCACCGACGAGTGGTACATCCACCTGTACCGCACCAGCCACGCCTACCACGGCGTTCACCCGTTCTACATGTGGTACTGGGGGGCGCACGCCCTGCAGTGGCTGGGCCGGGTGATCGTGGTGGGCGGCGAGCCCCGGGCGGTGCGCCGGCTGGGGTTCCAGCCCGCCTCCACCCTGGACGACGCCCTGGAGATGGCCGCCGACGTGGTGGGGCCGAGCCCGACCGTCACCCACCTGCACAACCCCCCCATCGTCATGGCCGACGTGACATGAGCCGGGGCCTCATCTGCTCCCGTCCGATCCCGGATCGAAGCCCCGAAGCCGACGCCGCATGAGCCTGGTTCGCGACCTCGGTCTGGACCGGTGGCGGAAGCTGCCGTCGCCGGCCCGGAGGCTGCGAGCCCTGTCGTTCCCGCTGCGGGCCCCGACCGTCCCGGCCGGGGTGGCGCCCGGCCCGGACCGGCGCCGGACCGGCGCGGACTACGACACCGCCTGGGCCCGGCGCTGGCCGGCCCGCATGGCCCGGGCCGCCCTGGTGGAGGGGCCGATGCGGCTGGGCGTCGAGGCGCTGGCCTCCCCCCGCCGACAGGGCCTGGACCGGCTCAGCGACCTAGACGGACCGGCCATCTTCGCGGCCAACCACCACAGCCACATCGACACCCCGCTGCTGCTGACCTCGATCCCCGATCCGTGGCGGCACAAGATGGCGGTGGGCGCGGCGGCCGACTACTTCTTCGGAACCCATCTCACCGCCGCGGTGTCGGCCCTGGTCATCGGGGCCTTCCCCATCGAGCGGACCCGGGTGGGGCGCCGCTCGGCCGATCTGGCCGCCGGGCTGATCGAGGACGGCTGGAGCCTGCTGATCTACCCCGAGGGGGGCCGCAGCCCCGACGGCTGGGGCCATCAGTTCCGGGGCGGAGCGGCCTACCTGGCCCGCCGCTGCGGGGTCCCGGTGGCGCCGGTTCACATCGAGGGCACCGGCCGCATCCTCCGCAAGGGCCGGAACCTCCCCCAGCCCAGCGTCGCCTCGATCACCTTCGGCCGCCCGATCAGCCCCGGCGACGGCGAGAGCGCGGCCCGGTTCGCGGCCCGGATCGAGGCGGTGGTCGCCTCCCTGGCCGACGAGACCCGCACCGACTGGTACTCGGCCCGCCGCCGGGCCCACGCCTCAGCCACCCCCGCCCTCACCGGCCCCCGTACCGGGGCCTGGCGGCGGACCTGGGCCCTCGGCGACCGGTCCCGCCGCCCCGCCAGCCGCCGCCAAGGCTGGCCCCCCGGCTTCTAAGCGGGCGCGTTAAGGTGACCGGTGGGTCTTGGCGTTGAGAGACAACAGGACCGGAGAGGAATCGATGCCGCCCGAGCCGCCCGTTCAACGCGTCTCAAGACCCGTGAAATTGGGGATCGCCGCAGCCGTCGTCGCGGCGGCAGCGGCAGTGATTCTGGCCATAACGCTGAGCACCGGATCAAACCCCGAGCCCAGCACTGCCGCGCCACCCGCCAACCAGACCCCCGAAGAACTCCAACCCCCCACCACAGCAATCGAACAGACCACCACCCCAGAGACCCAACCCGAACCGGAACCCACAGCGCCTACGGCTTCCGGCGAAACGCCTGAGCCTGTGCCACCGATAGAGCCTCATCCGGTGTGCCATGCCGAGACGGTGGTCAACCAGTCGCTGACCCAACTGGTGGCCGACTGCAAAGCGCTGTGGGCCTTCTACGAGACTTTAGATGGCAAGGGCGCCCTCGGCAACGACCCAGACACTGCCGTCTGGATGATTGACGTCGATCCGGCGGCGGCCTGGAATGACACCAACTCACTCAGAGATTGGTACGGAATCACAATCGCCTATGGCCGGGTCACTCGTCTAGAACTCGGAAGAGCATTTGAAGGCGGCAAAATCGCCCCAGAGTTAGGCAACCTAGCCGAACTGCGAGTACTGGATCTGAACAACACTGGACTAACCGGGACGATCCCGTCTGAGTTAGGTAACCTATCCAACCTTCAGATACTTAATCTTGGAGGTTATGGCTCCAATTTTCTTTCAGGACCGATTCCGCCAGAACTCGGCAACCTAACCAACCTTCATACGCTGAACCTAGATTACAATTATTTGTCAGGACCGATTCCGCCAGAACTCGGCAACCTAACCAACCTTCATACGCTGAACCTTTGGCTTAATGAACTGTCAGGACCGATTCCGCCAGAACTCGGCAACCTAACCAACCTTCATACGCTGGACCTAGATTACAATTATTTGTCAGGTGAAATACCACCGGAGTTGGGCAATCTCACCAATCTAAAGATATTGTCCCTTGAAGGAAATGATCTAACCGGCCCAATACAACTAGGACTTGGCAAACTAACCAACCTTAAAGAGTTGTACCTTAGAGGGAACGAGTTGATCGGCTCGATTCCTTCCGAACTAAGCAACCTAACCAGGTTCTCAGAACCCACCCCTCCATCAAGTTCTCAACCGTGTGCATCTGAAGCAGTGGTGGACCAGTCATTGACCCAACTAGTGGCCGACTGTGAAGCATTGTGGGCTTTCTACACGGTCCTAGATGGTAAGGGAATTCTCGGCAACGAGGCCAAATCATGGAGGAAAACCGATCCGGCAGCAGCTTGGGTTGATACTAACAAGTTCGAAAACTGGTATGGAATCACTATCACCGGCGGACGAGTCACTCACTTGGAACTTGAAACAACTTTTAATGGCAGTAGGCTAGCTCCTGAATTGGGCAATCTTAGCGAGCTAATTGTACTTGACTTAGCTGGAAATGGCCTTTACGGGTCGATTCCACCCGAATTAGGTAACTTGTCAAATCTACAGATATTGAACCTTGAGAGTGTGTATGATTGCTGTTATAATTTCTTATCTGGTAGCATACCACCCGAACTGGGAAATCTCACCAATCTTCGCATGATCAGACTTTGGTCTAATAATCTTTCCGGTTCTATACCTCCTGAACTAGGCAAACTAGCCAGTCTAGAATTGTTAGACCTCAGGCAAAATTTTTCTTTATCTGGTTCTATACCTCCTGAACTAGGTAATCTTGCTCATCTTCAGAGACTGTATCTAGGCCAGACCAGCCTATCAGGATCAATACCTCCCGAACTTGGAAGCCTCACCAGCCTGCAGACTATGGTTATCGGAGAAAATGGTTTGACGGGTCCGATCCCACCCGAACTAGGCAACCTCATCAACCTTGAGCGTCTTGTTCTATCTGATAGGTTTACTGGATCTATCCCCTCAGAAATAGGTAACTTAACTAACTTAGAAGTATTAGATCTTGGGGGAAACTTTTCTGGGCATATCCCACCCGAATTTGCCAACCTAACTAACCTCTATAGGCTATGTATAGGGTACGGCCTGTCTGGATCGTTTCCGAGTTGGTTAAGCAATCTCACTAATCTTAGAGTCCTACAACTAGAACGCAACCATCTTACCGGAACAATCCCACCAGGGATAGGCAACCTCACAAACCTTGAAACCCTGCTGCTTTGGTCTAATAACCTCACCGGGCCGATACCGCCTGAACTCACCAAACTCACAAACCTCTATTTCCTGAATCTCGAAGGCAACGACCTCACTGGGCCAATTCCACCGGAACTCGCCGGCCTTCAGCCGGGTGTCGGGGACATGGACGGTCAAGGAGCAGACATTGGTAGTTTGTATTGTTAGTAAGTCCGTCCTACGAGGGGCCGTCCGTCACCAAAGCTCGATGACCCGAAGGCAGATGCGATGACCGTTGCCGCCAGCACGCCGATCGAACTCATCGAGGGCGTTTACGCCACCCTCGGCCCGAGGCTGGGCGCAGCCCGAGAGCGGTTCGGGCGGGGGCTCACTCTGGCCGAGAAGATTCTCATCAACCACCTCGACCGCCCCGACCAGCCCCTGGAGCGGGGGCGGTCCTACGTGGACCTGCGGCCCGACCGGGTGGCCATGCAGGACGCCACCGCCCAGATGGCGTGGCTCCAGTTCATGACCGCGGGCCTGGACCGGACCATGGTGCCCACCACCACCCACTGCGACCACCTGATCCAGGCCCGCACCGACGGCCGGCGGGACCTGCTGGCCGCGCTGGACGGCAACCAGGAGGTCTACGACTTCCTGGCCGGCGTGAGCGCCCGCTACGGGGCCGGGTTCTGGAAGCCGGGCAGCGGGATCATCCACCAGGTGGTGCTGGAGAACTACGCCTTCCCCGGCGGCATGATGATCGGCACCGACAGCCACACCCCCAACGCCGGCGGCCTGGGCATGGTGGCGGTGGGCGTGGGCGGGGCCGACGCGGTGGACGTGATGACCGGGTTCCCGTGGACGGTGCGCTGGCCCGAGCTGATCGGCGTCCGCCTCACCGGCGGGCTCGACGGCTGGGCCGCGCCCAAAGACGTCATCTTGAAGGTGGCGGAGATCCTCACCGTCTCCGGCGGCACCGGCGCCATCGTCGAGTACTTCGGCCCCGGCGCCGAGAGCCTCAGCGCCACCGGCAAGGCCACCATCTGCAACATGGGGGCCGAGATCGGCGCCACCACCTCGCTGTTCGCCTACGACGAGGCCATGGGCCGCTACCTGCGCAGCACCGGGCGGGGCCAAGTGGCCGACGCGGCCACCGCCGTCGCCGAGCACCTGCGCCCCGACGACGAGGTGCTGGCCGACCCTCCCCGGCACTTCGACCGGGTGGTGGAGATCGACCTAGACCGGCTCGGCCCCCGCATCAACGGCCCCCACACCCCGGACCGGGCCCGGGCGGTGGGCGACCTCGGCGCCGAGGCCCGAGCCGAGGGCTGGCCCCTGGAGATCAGCGCCGCCCTCATCGGGAGCTGCACCAACTCCTCCTATGAGGACATCACCCGGGCCGCCTCCATCGCCAGGGACGCGGCGGCCAAGGGCCTCGGGGCCCGGACCCGGCTGCTGGTGACCCCCGGGTCCGAGCAGATCCGGGCCACCATCGTGCGGGACGGGCTCATGGCCGACTTCGAGGCCCTGGGGGCCACCGTGCTGGCCAACGCCTGCGGCCCCTGCATCGGGCAGTGGGACCGCTCCGACGAGCCGGGCCACGTCCCGGGCCGGCCCAACGTCATCGTCACCTCCTACAACCGCAACTTCCCCAAGCGCAACGACGGCGACCCGGCCACGCTGGCCTTCGTCACCTCCCCCGAGACGGTGGTGGCCCTGGCCCTGGCCGGGACCATCGACTTCGACCCGGCCACCGACGAGCTGACCGACCCCGGAGGCGACCGGGTCCGCCTGTCGGCCCCGGTGGGCGTCGAGCTCCCGGAGCGGGGGTTCGACCCGGGCCGAGACACCTTCGTGGCCCCGCCCGCCGACGGGTCGGGCGTCCAGATCCGGGTGTCGCCCTCCTCGGAGCGCCTGCAGTTGCTGGAGCCCTTCAAGCCCTGGGACGGCGCCGACTTCGAGGACCTGTTCGTGATGGCCAAAGCCGAGGGCAAATGCACCACCGACCACATCTCCATGGCCGGGCCGTGGCTGAGGTACCGGGGCCACCTCGAGAACATCTCGGGCAACCTCTACCTCGGGGTGGTCAGCGCCTACGGACGCCAGACCGGCTTCGGCAAGAACCAGCTCACCGGCCAAATCGAGCCCCTGCCCGACATCGCCCGCGCCTATCACGGGGCCGGGCGGCGCTGGGTGTTCATCGGCGACCAGAACCTGGGCGAGGGCTCCAGCCGGGAGCACGCGGCCATGGAGCCCCGGTTCCGGGGGGGCGCGGCGGTGCTGGCCCGCAGCTTCGCCCGCATCCACGAGACCAACCTGAAGAAGCAGGGCGTGTTGGCCCTCACCTTCGCCGACCCGGCCGACTACGAGCGGATCGGCGAAGACGACCGGGTGGCGGTGCGGGGCCTGGCCCACCTGGCCCCCGGGCGCCCGGTAACGGTGGAGGTGACCTCCCCCGGCGGCGGGCGGGTGAGCTTCGAGGCCGACCACACCCTGAGCGCCGAGCAGATCGAGTGGTTCCGGGCCGGCAGCGCCCTCAACATCATCCGGCGGCGGGCCGGAACCGAACCCGAGAAAGCCGTACGGGACCGGGCCGGAACCGAACCTGAGAAAGCCAGAAGCGGCTGACGGGGGAGATCAGCCGCTTCGGTGCCTCCATTCAACACCAACCGGCGCCCATTAGCACTATCGTTTCAACAGTTTGAATTGATAAACGGTATCGTTAGCAACGATGGATCTGCGCCAGCTCAACGCCCTGCTGGCCGTGGCCGAGCACGAGAGCTTCTCAGCCGCGGCCCGGGCCCTGCACACCGTGCAGTCCAACGTGTCCACCCACGTCGCCCATCTCGAACGGGAGGTCGGGGCCCGGCTCATCGACCGGGACAAGGGCAGCCTCACCCCCGAGGGCGAGATCGTGGCCGACCGGGCCCGCCGCATCCAGGTCGAGCTGCGGGCCATCCAAGACGACCTGGTGTCGCTGCGCGAGGACTTGGCCGGCACGGTCCGCACCGGCGTGATCGGCACCACGGCCCGGTGGCTGGTCCCCCTGCTGCTCGAGGAGGCGCACCGCCGCCACCCGAGGCTGGAGGTGATCGTCGTGGACGCCACCACCACGTCGTTGGTCCCGCTGCTGGTGCGGGACCGGCTCGACTTGGCCGTGGTGAACCTCCCGGTGGACGACCCCGACGTCGAGACCGAAACCCTCTTCTCCGAGGACCGGGTGGTGGTGGCGCCCGAAGGGCACGAGCTGGCCCGCCAGAACCGGGTGGCGCTGGCCGAGCTGGCCCGGCATCCGGTTCTGCTGCCCCCGAGGGGAACGGCCTTCCGAGACGAGGTGGACGCCGACGCCGGCGAGGCCGGGCTGGAACTGCGCCCCCGGGCCGAGATCGACGGCCTGCGCCTGCTGATGTCCTTGGCCGCCCAGGGGTTCGCTCCCGCCCTGCTCCCGGCCAGCGCCGCCCACGGCATGGCCGCCGGGCCTTGGAGGAGCGCGGCGGTCGAGGGGCTCGGCCCCCGGGTGGTCGGCCTGGCCCGCAACCGGCGCACCGCCCCCTCGGCTCCGGCCCGGACGGTGGCCGAGATCGTCCGCGAGGTGGTGGAGGCCGAGGCGCCCAACCAGCCCCACATGTACGTTGCCGAGCGCATGCCGACCCCCTCGAACCCTCGGGCCGCCGGGCCGTGACCGCCAGCCCGCCCGACGCCCAGGCCCCGGCCGCGTCATGACCTCGAGCCCGCTTCAGATCAGGGCGGGCACGGCCGGGTTCGTGCGGGTCCGGACCGCCGAGATCGGGGGCCGGGCGGTGATCGACGTGGATGCCCGGGGGGGCGACGAGCACTCCGGGGCCCTGATGCCCTCGGACGGGCACAGCCTGGCCGAGGCCGCCCGCTGTGCCCGCCAGCAGCGGCGCCCGATCGTGCTGCGGCTGGCCTCGTCCGGCGCCGACATATCCGAGGGGGTGGCCGCGCTGGACGGCTGGGCCGCCGCCGCCCGGGAGCTGGCCCGCTGCTCGGGCGTCGTGCCGGTGGTGGTGGTGGCGACCGGGCCCAACGTGTCGGGGCCGGCGCTCATGCTGGGCCTGGCCGATTTCGTGATCATGACCGACGACGCCTACGCCTTCGTCTCGGGGCCGCGCATGGTCGAGCAGTTCACCGGCGTGCCGGTGGACCGCGACGAGCTGGGCGGCGCCCGGGCCCACCACCTCCGGTCGGGGGTGGCCAGCTTCACGGCCTCAGACGCGGCCGAGGCCGACGAGGCGGTGGCCGATCTGCTCGGCTACCTCCCCGACCACAACGGAGCCGACCCCCCGGCCCGGCCCGGCACCGATCCCGCCGACCGGCCCACCCCCGAGGCCTTCGACGTGCTCCCGGAGAACCCGGCCGGCAGCTACGACGTGCGCGACGTCCTGTCGGTCGTGGTCGACGACGGCGGGTTGCTCGAGCCCCAGGCGGGCTGGGGGGCCAACCTGGTCACCGCCTTCGCCTCCATCGGGGGTCGGGCGGTGGGGATGGTGGCCAACCAGCCCCAGGCCCTGGCCGGGACGCTCGACATCACCGCCTCCCGCAAGGGGGCCCGCTTCGTGGCCTTCTGCGACGCCTTCAACCTGCCCCTGGTGACCTTCGTGGACACCTCAGGCTTCTACCCCGGCAAAGACCTCGAATGGCGGGGCATGATCCGCTACGGCGCCCAGCTCGCCTTCGCCTACGCCCGGGCCACCGTGCCTCGGGTGAACGTGACCCTGCGCAAGTCCTACGGCGGGGCCTACATCGTCATGGACTCCAAGCCCATGGGCAACGACGTGGCCCTGGCCTGGCCGTCGGCGGAGATCGCGGTCATGGGGGCCAAGGGGGCGGTGAAGATCCTGCACCGCTCCGCCGGGCCGGCCGAGCGGGCCGAGCTGGAAGAGGCCTACGAGCGGCGCCTGCTCAACCCCTACGTCGCGGCCGAGCGGGGCGCGGTCGACGCGGTGATCGACCCGGCCGACACCCGCCGGGAGATCCACGCCGCCCTGGAGATGCTGGCCGCCAAGCGGGAGCGCCTCCCCCGCCGCCGCCACGACAACACGCCCCTCTGAGCGGCGCTCTTTGCGTCCCGCCGAGGCGGCACCGGGGTGCGAGGCGCCGCCAGCGGCGGACGGGGCCGGGGCGGCCGGGCTGGTCTACGATGCGGGCCGTGGCCGACAGCATCACCATCACCGACAACCGCTCCGGGGACCGCGTAGAAGTGCCCATCGTCAACGGCGGGGTGGACGCAACCGCCTGGCGCGAACTGCTGGGCGACGTCTGGTTCCACGACCCGGGGCTGACCACCACCGCCTCCACCACCAGCGAAATCACCGAACTAGACGGCGACCGGGGCATCCTGCGCTACCGGGGCTACCCGATCGAGCAGCTTGCCGAGCAGAGCACCCTGCCCGAGGTCGCCTACCTGCTCATCCACGGCGAGCTGCCCACCCAGGCCCAGCACGACGCCTGGGTACACGAGATCACCCACCACACCTTCATCCACGAGAACTTCCGCAAGCGGATCTTCGACGCCTTCAACTACAACGCCCATCCCATGGGCCTGCTCACCTCGGGCGTGGCCGGCCTGTCCACCTTCTACCCCGAAGCCAAAAACATCGCCGACCCCGAAGCCCGGCTGGCCCAGATCATCCGCCTCATCGCCAAGATGCCGACCATGGCCGCGGCCGCCTACCGCTTCTTCAAGGGGCTGCCATTCGTGTTCCCCGACAACGCCGACGACTACTCGACCCGCTTCCTGAAGATGATGTTCGACATCAGCAACACCTACGAGCCCCACGAGGTGCTGGTGAAGGCGGTGCGCATCCTGTCCATCCTCCACGCCGACCACGAGCAGAACTGCTCCACCACCGCGGTGCGGGTGGTGGGGTCGGCCCACGCCGACCCCTACACCTCGGTGGCGGCCGCCTGCGGCGCCCTGTACGGGCCCCGCCACGGCGGCGCCAACGAGGCCGTGCTCAAGATGCTGGCCGAGATCGGCTCGATGGACCGGGTCGGCGACTACGTGGCCGCGGTGAAGCGGGGCGAGGGCCGGCTCATGGGGTTCGGGCACCGGGTCTACAAGAACTACGACCCCCGGGCCCGGATCATCAAGGACGCCGCCCACGCCGTGTTCGAGGTGACCGGCAAGAACCCGCTGCTCGACATCGCCCTCAAGCTCGAGGAGACGGCCCTGGCCGACGACTACTTCGTGAGCCGGCGCCTGTACCCCAACGTCGACTTCTACTCGGGCCTCATCTACCAGTCGATCGGCTTCCCCACCGACATGTTCACGGTGCTGTTCGCCATCGGCCGCACCCCCGGCTGGCTGGCCCACTGGAACGAGATGCTCGCGCAGGACCAGCGGATCACCCGGCCCCGCCAGCTCTACGCCGGGCCGGCCGGCCGCGACTACGTCCCGCTCGACCAGCGGTAGCAGCCCGGCGGGGCGGGGCTCCTCGGGCACCGGCGGCTCAGGCAGCCTGCGGTATTCGCCCGGCTCAGGCGCCTCGGGGCGGCGGCGGCTCAGGCGGCGACGTCGAGGATTATCTTGCCGGCGTTGAGGTTGGCCTCCATGCGCCGGTGGGCCGAGGCCGCGTCGTGGAGCGGGTAGCGGCTGTCGATCACCGGGGCCATGACCCCGGCCGCCACGTGGGGCAGCAACTGGGCGGCCATCTCCCGGGTGACGGCGATCTTCTCCTCTAGGGGCCGGGCCCGCAGCGTGGTGCCGATGAGGGCGGCCCGCCGGGCCATCAGGACGGCGGGATTGAACGGGCGGGCGCCCCCGGCCATCACCCCCACTTGGAGGATGCGGCCGCCGGTGCGCAGGCAGGCCACGTTGCGGGCCAGGTACTCGGCCCCGATCACGTCGAGCACCACGTCCGCCCCGGCCCCGCCGGTGGCGTCGGCGACCGCCTCGACGAAGTCCTCGGCCGCGTAGTCGATCACCGCGTCGGCGCCCAGGTCCCGGCACACCCGGTGCTTGGCAGCCGAGGCGGTGACCGCGATCCGGGCCCCTATGGCTTTGGCGATCTGGATGGCGGCGGTGCCCACGCCCGACGCTCCGGCGTGAACCAGCGCCCACCGGCCCGAGGTGAGCCCGCCCTGGCGGACCAAGGCGTCCCAGGCGGTGGTGAACACCTCGGGAAACCCTCCGGCCGCCTCCAGCGGGAGGGCTTCGGGCACAACCATCACCTGGCGCTCGTGGACGGCGATCATCGAGGCGTACCCGCCGCCGTTGGTGATGCCCATCACCGGGTCGCCCGGGGACCGCTCCCGCACCCGCTCCCCGACCGCGGCCACCCGGCCCGCGAACTCCAGGCCCGGGATCTCCTGCGCCATGGGCGGGCCGGGGTAGAGGCCCTTGCGCTGCAGCAGGTCGGCCCGGTTCACCGCGGTGGAGACGACGGCGACCAGCACTTCTTCGGGCCCGGGCACCGGGTCGGGCACCGCCCGCACCGCCAGCACCTCGGGCCCGCCCTTCTCGGTGATGACCACGGCCCGCATCGCCGCTACCCCCGCCCGCCGCCTGGCTCGCCGCCGAGTTCGGGGTCGGCGGCACCGGCGAGTGCGGGGTCGGCACCGGCGCCAAATTCGGGGCCGGCACCGCCGGCGCTGGACTCGTGGTGGCGGATGACCTCGCTGACCACGAACCGCAGGAACTTCTCGCTGAAGTCCGGGTCCAGGTCAGCCGCTCGGGCCAGCTCTCTCAGCCGGGCGACCTGGGCCGCCTCCCGGTCGGGGTCGGCCGGGGGCAGACCGGCCGCGGCCTTATGGGCGCCGACCTGCTCGGTGATCTTGAACCGCTCGGCCAGCAGCAACACGAGGGCGGCGTCGATGTTGTCGATGCTGGCCCGGTACTCCGCCAGCCTCTGGTCGCCGCCCCCGCCCATCGCCGCCACGCTAGCCGGGCCGGTGCGGCGACCGATCCCAGCGACTCCGGTCCCCCGCTGCGGCACGAGGCCGCATAGTCGAAGTTACACCTCCACCAAGACGGCCTTGGCCTGCGGCTGGGGAATCGGGTCGCCATCCTCACGGAGCATCTGGAGATGGAAGGTGACAGCCTCTCGGATCAAATCCTCAGTCTCGGCCAGTGTGTCCGCCGCCGCAATACAGCCCGGTATGTCCGGCACATACGCCGAATAGCCATTACCAGTTCTCTCAATAACTACTGCATACCGCATCATAAAGTAGCCTTAAATTAGCTGCCTTAGTCTTCTTTGATCCCAGCCTGCTTCAAAATACTATTGTACGTACCAGGTGCGAGATCCTGACTCGGTTTACCCGCTATAGTCACCTTTCCTGGTCTCTCTGGATGCACATAATGTCCATGACTGCCCTTTGTTCCTTTCAAACGCCAGCCATCTTTTTCTATTAATTTGATGGCTTCCCTAACTTTTGGCATAAACTCTTACCTTTCCCTATAGACAAATACACATTTCCTCCTTGGTTGGGTTGGTGGGCCGTAGGGGATTTGAACCTCTGACCTCCTGCGTGTCGAGCAGGCGCTCTAACCAGGCTGAGCTAACGGCCCCGAGACCTCGCGATGGTACCAGCCCGCACCGAGGATCAAACCGATTCGGCGGGCACAGGCCGCGGGCGGCGACCGGGGCAGCCTCCTGGGATCGAGCGCCGGGCGGGATTTGAACCCGCGGCTTTACGGCTTTGCAGGCCGTCCCCTTGGTCCACTCGGGCACCGGCGCGGGGCCGCCATGGTACCGCCGCCGAACGAATCCCTGGCCGGGGGAGTAAACCCGGTTCGATTTATCGTCGTGGAACTCAATGGGAGAGCGGCGGGTCAGCGGCGGCGGGTTCGGGCTGCGGCCGCGGCCGTCACTGACCCGGCTCCGGCGGCCCGGAGCTGGGCCGCAATGAACCGGAGGGTGGCACCGGTGAGGATCACATCGTCGACCAGCACCACGGCTCGGCCGGCCACCGGCTCGGTCACCTCGTAGCCGGCCGCGGCCACCGCGTCGAGGCGCCGGTCGGCGTCGGCACCCATGTCGCGCAGCTTCTGAGTTTGGCGGCGGCGAACTAGCAGGTCGGGACGGTGGTCGCCGATCCCGGCGGCGGCCAAAGCCGCGGCCAGAACGGCCGGGAGATCCAAAGCCGGGGCCGGGTGGGACGGGACGCCGGCCACCAACGGCGCTGGCCCGGTGCTCAAAAGGTCCAACCGGCGGGCCAGGCGCCGGCCCAACTCGGCGGCCGCGGCCCCGTCGCTTGAGTCCTTGGCCCGATGGACCAGCTCGCCCACCTCGGTGCGGGTCGGCTCGGCACCAGGGGCGGCCCAGTAGTCGCCGAGCACCACCAACCGGTCGATCCCGTCGAGGTCGAGCCCGGAGAAGTCCCCGGTCACAGAAACATCGATCCCGGAGTCGCGGGCAGCCGAAACGCCGTCGGGCCCGAGGGAAGGCGGCTCGGCGGCCATGGGACCCCGCCGGGGGTCAGGGCCCGGCGGCGGTCAGAGCCGCGGCGATAACCCGGCGGACCTCAATGGGGCTCTCGGTCTGGAGGAAGTGCCCGACCCGGTCCAGGTACACCACATTGGCGTCGTCTAAGGCCTCGATCAGCTCGGCTGCGGCCCGGTTGGGGGTCATCCGGTCCTCTCGGCCCAGCACCACCGTGACCGGGCAGCTCACCCGAGCCGCCGCTGCCACCGCCCCCCGGTACCGGCCGCAGGCGGCCAGGTCGGCGGCCAGCGTGCCCGGCGGGGCGCGGTCCAGCAGCGAGACGGTCCCGCCGATCAGCCACATGCCCGGGACGGCGTGGCCGCCCACGTGAGCCCGGCTGCCGACGCCCCAAGAGGCGATCATGCGGGCGGCCCGGAGGTCGCCGGCGTCGGCCGCGGCCTGCAGGGCGGGGTGCACCGGCATGGCCCCAGCCGTGCCCAGCATCACCGCCGAGCGGACCGTGCCGGGGCGGCGGGCCGCGGCCTCCAGCACAACGAAGGAGCCCATCGAGTGGCCCACCAGGTGGGCCGGCGCCAGCCCCAGGGCCTCGGCCGCGTCGGCCAGCCACTCCCCCATGGTCTCAACGGTGTCCAGCGGCGGGCCGTCGCTGCCGCCGTGGCCGGGCAGGTCCACCGCCGCGGCCCGATACCCGTGGTGGGCCAGCCACCGGGTCTGCATCTGCCACACGGTGCGGTCGCCGCCGGCGCCGTGGACCAGCACCACCCCCGGCTCGTCGCCGTCGTGGTCCCGGCCGCCGTCGGTGTAACGGACCCGGTGCCCGGCGATCAGCTTCTCCACGCCCGCCCCCGGCCTCGGCCACCGGCCCGGCGCCGCTGCTCAAGCCTCTCCACGCCCGCCCCCGGTCCCGTCCGTCCCTACCGCTGCGAAGCCTTGAGGGCCTGTTCGAGGTCCTCGATCAGGTCTCGGGGGTCTTCGAGGCCCACCGACAGGCGCACCAAGTCCTCGCCCACCCCGGCCGCGGCCAAATCCGCCGCCGGCATCTGCCGGTGGGTGGTGCTGGCCGGGTGGATGACCAGGGTCTTGGCGTCGCCCACGTTGGCCAGGTGCGACGCCAGCTTCACCGCGCCGATGAACTTCTCCCCGGCGGCCCGCCCGCCTGCGATCCCGAAGCTCAGCACCGCGCCCGTCCCCCGGGGATAGAGCCGGCGGGCCAGTTCGTGATCGGGGTGGTCCGGCGCGGAAGGGTGGCGGACCCAGGTCACCGCCTCGTTGGCCAGCAGCGCCTTCACCACCGCTTCGGTGTTGGCCACGTGACGCGGCATCCGCACCGGCAGGGTCTCGACGCCCTGGAGGATCTGGAAGGCGTTGGCCGGGCTCATGCAGGCGCCGAAGTCGCGCAGCCCCTCCACCCGGGCCCGAGCGGCGAAGGCGGCCGGGCCGAACTCGTCGGTGAAGCCGATGCCGTGGTAGCCGGCGTAGGGCTCGGTGAGGGTGGGGAACAGGCCGGAGGCGTCCCAGTCGAAGCGGCCGCCGTCCACCACCACCCCGCCGATGGCCACGCCGTGGCCGCCGAGGAACTTGGTGGCCGAGTGGATCACGATGTCGGCCCCGTGCTCGAAGGGGCGGATCAGATACGGGGTGGCGAAGGTGGAGTCCACCATCAGCGGCAGCGACCGGGCGTGGGCCACCTCGGCCACCGCGGCTATGTCGAGCACCTCGATGCCGGGGTTGCCCAGCGTCTCGGCGAACACGATCCGGGTGTTCTCGGTGACGGCCGCGGCGAAGTTCTCGGGGCGGCTCTGGTCCACGAAGGTGGCGGTGATCCCGAACCGGGGCAGGGTCAGGTTCAACAGGTTGTGGCTGCCGCCGTAGAGGTTGCGGCCGGCCACGATGTGGCCCCCGGCGCCGGTGAGAGTGGCCACGGCCAGGAAAAGGGCCGCCTGCCCGCTGGCGGTGGCCACCGCCCCGACCCCGCCCTCGAGGGCGGCCATGCGCTCCTCGAAGACGGCCACGGTGGGGTTGGAGATCCGGGAGTAGATGTGGCCGGGGATCTCCAGGTTGAACAGCCCGCCGGCGTGATCGGCGTCGTCGAAGACGTAGGAGGTGGTGAAGTGGATGGGCACGGCCCGGGCCCCGGTGGCCGGGTCGGGCTGCTGGCCCGCGTGCAGGCTCAGCGTGTCGAAGCGCAGGAAATCGGGCTCGGTCACCGGTCGGCACCCCCGGGGGGCTCGGGCGCTCGGGGGCGTCCGGTCACCGAGTGGCGTCCAACCGGCTCACCGGCCCCGGCCAGTCGAGCATCTTCCGGTCGGCGGTAACCAGCCGAAAGCCCCCCAGTGCGGTGGCGACGATGAGGCGGTCAGCCGGGTCGCCTTCAAGGCCGGAAAGTCCGGCGGCGCGAATGCCGATCTCGCCATCGACGGGAACCTCGACGAGATTCTCATCAAACAGGCTCCCGCGCCAAGAACTCATGTCTCTCAGCAGGGCAAGCCTTCCCTTGGCGTGCAGCATTGCCACTTCCCAGAACGTGATCGCGGATACGGCGGCGTCCCCCGCAGCCCAAGCCCTCTCAATGACCCGGTAAGCCTGCTTGCCGAGCCTGCGTCTGTTGAACAGCGACCATAAGAGGACATGGGTGTCGAGCAGTATCAGAGGAATGCCCCCTCGGAGTCCTCGGGATCGTCGAACCACTCGGCGGGCATAGGAGAAACAATGTCTCCGTATATCCGAATAATGTCCCGATCGCGGTCGAACGGCACCTTCGGCGCCTTTCGGTAAGGCACCAACCGCGAGACGGGACGACCGTTCTTGGTGATGACGATCTCCCTTCCACTGTCGGCTACCTCGTCCATGAGCTTCAAGCACTTGGCTTTGAACTCGGACGCCTTGATGGTCCTAGGCCCGTCGTCGGTCGCCATGCCTCGCTCCTTCTGCCTAGCCATGGTCATGACCATAGTCAGATACCTGATTGGCGGTGGGGGTGCGGTGGAAGTCGACGCTATCGGGGGGCAGCGGGGTGTCGCCCCGTATGAGGTCGGCCGCCTTCTCGGCCAGCATCATCACCGGCGCGTAGATGTTGGCGTTGGTTATGTAGGGCATGGACGAGGCGTCCACCACCCGCAGGCCGTCGGTTCCGTGCACCCTCAGCGAGTCGGGGTCGAGCACCGCGCCCTCGCCGGTGCCCATCCGGGCCGTGCACGAGGGGTGCAGAGCGGTCTCGGCGTCGCCGCGGACCCATTCGAGGATCTCCTCGGCGGTGGCGACGCCGGGGCCTGGTGAGATCTCGCCGCCGTCGAAGGGGGCCAGCGCCCGCTGGGCCAGGATCCGCCTAACGCAGCCGACGGCCTCCACCCACTCCCGCCGGTCTTGGTCGGTGGACAGGTAGTTGAACCGCAGAGCCGGCTTGGCCCGGGGATCGGCCGACTTGATCTCCACCGACCCCCGGGCGTCGCTGTACATGGGCCCGACGTGAACCTGGAACCCGTGTCCGCCGGTCGGAGCGGTGCCGTCGTAGCGGACGGCGAGGGGCAGGAAGTGGATCATCAGGTTGGGGTAGGTCACGCCGTCGTTGCTGCGGATGAACCCGCCGGCCTCGAAGTGGTTGGTGGCGCCCGGCCCCCGGCGCCGCAGCCACTGCAGCCCGATCCAGGGCCGGCGCCAGCGGGCGAGTTGTGGCTGCATCGAGACCGGCCGGGTGCAGGCGTGCTGGACGTAGACCTCCAGGTGGTCCTGCAGGTTGCGGCCCACCCCGTTTAGGCCGGACACCACCTCTATCCCGTGGCGCTCCAGCAGCGACGGCGGCCCCACTCCCGACAACTGCAACAACTGGGGGGAGTTGACCGCGCCCCCGCACAGGATCACCTCGCCGGCCCCCACTGTTCGGGTCCGGCCGCCCCGCCGGCACATCACCCCGGTCGCCCGCCGGCCCTCGAAGAGGATGCGGTCCACGAAAGTGCGGGTGGACAAATGGAGGTTGGGCCGGTCCAGCACCGGGTGGAGGTAAGCCCGGGCCGCGCTCAGCCGTCGCCCCCGGTGCACGTTGCGGTCGAAGGCGGCGAAGCCCTCCTGCCGGTAGCCGTTGACGTCGCTGGTGAGGGTGTGACCGGCCTGGACCGCCGCCTCCAGGAAGGCCTCGAACAGCGGGCCGGCCGCCGGGCCCCGCTCCAGCACCAGCGGACCGCGGTCGCCCCGGTACCGGGGGCCGTCGTCGGGGGCCAGGCAGCGTTCCATCCGCTTGAAGTAGGGCAGGCAATGGGCGTAGTCCCAGCGGTCCATGCCCGGATCGCCGGCCCATCGCTCGTAGTCCAAGGGGTTGCCGCGCTGGAAGATCATCCCGTTGATGCTCGACGAACCGCCCAGCACCTTGCCCCGGGCATGGTGGATGCGCCGGCCCCCCATGTGGGGCTCGGGCTCGGAGGCGTACCGCCAGTCATAGAAGCGGTTGCCGATCGGAAACGAGAGCGCGGCCGGCATGTGGATGTACACGTCCCATTTCCAGTCCCGCCGGCCGGCCTCAAGCACCAGCACCGAGGCGGACCCGTCGCCGCTCAGCCGGTTGGCCAGGACGCACCCGGCCGACCCCCCGCCCACGATCACGTAGTCGTATCCGTCTCTCATGTCTCTCTCGTCAGCTTTGCAGCCCCTCGCAGTCTCGGCAGGTCTCCCCCTCCGCAGCCTCCGCAGCCGCCGCCAAAAAAGCCTCCCCCTCGCAGCCTCGCAAAGCCGCAGCCTCACAGCCGCCGGCGACACCTGCTCGGTATAGGATTGCCGAAGTGAGGCGAGCGATGGCAGCAGCGGCGGTGGCCGCGCTGCTTGTCGGCTGCTCAACGGACGACCCGCTGGTAACTGCCGCCGCCGAATCCGATCCCTCGGCTCCTTCGGCTCCCTCGGCGCCAGCCGCCGCCGAGGACGGCCGCGTCTCCGGCGAGGACGGGTCCGGCTTGCTCCCAGCCGCCTTCGCCTACGCCTACGAGCCCGACACCCGGCTGACCTACCGGATGGAGGTGAACGGCACGACCGATGTGGAGGTCGACGTCCCGGCCGGCCTGGGGGAATCGACGTCGGGGCGACTCGAGATCGTCGGCGAAACCGATCTCGCCTACCTGATCGGCCCGGGCCCTGACGACGGGACGTTCGAGATCCGCATGACCGCCGACTTCACGGAGCTGTCGGTCACCGGCGACCTCGGCGACGAGGCGCTGCCCCTTCCGGGTCTCGCCCTCGGCGATTTGCCCGCCGTCGACCTGACCGTGATCGTCGACGAGCGGGGCACGATCCTGGAGTATCCGTCTTTGGGCATTGAAGGGCTCGACGACCCCCTCGAAGAGATCCTGGCCGGTTTGGGGCTGGCCGAGTCCTTGGACTTCTCCGGTCTGGGCGCCGACGTCAACGGTCCTCTCGGGCCGGTCTTCCCGGCCGATCGCCCCCTCGACGTCGGTTCCGCTTGGACCGACCGGACCGAGAGCCGGGTGGGCGACCTGACGATAGTGACCGACTACGCCCACGAGGTGACCGACGTCACCGAGCTGAACGGGATCGAAGTCGTCGTGGTGGAGACCACGGCCACCGTCGGCGGCTTCGAGATCAACCTCGCCGAGATGATGGGGGCGATGTTGGCGGGCTTGGAGAACGCGGACGCCGACGAGGGGCTCGGGGGCATGGACTTCGAAGAGGCCGGGGGTCTGCTCATCTCGGCGCTGGGCGGGCTGCAGATGTCGGTGAAGGCGGCGCCGGCCGTCACCGAGACGACCACCTGGATCAGCTTGGACCGGGCCGCCGACGGCCTGGCCGCCGGGATCGTCCGGCAGGCCGCCGCCCGGTCCTCGGGAACGGTGACCACCGAGATCACGGTGCCCGACGAGACCGGCGCCGGCGTTGCCGTCACGGTGCGCGCCGAATATGCCCAAGACGTTCGGTTCACCCTCACCGGCACCGACCGGCTCTAGACGGCGGGTCCGGCCCGAGGCCCCCGGCCCCGGGTGACAGCGCCGGGTCGGTTGCCGGCCGACGCCCGGTACGCCCCTGCCGTGGAAGCCCTCCACGCCGCCGGGGTGACCAAGGGCTGCACCGCCGACGCCTTCTGCCCCCATGCTCTGGTCAGCCGGGCCCAGGCCGCGTCGTTCCTGGCCCGGGCCCTGGGGCTGAAGGGCTACGACGACTCCTCCATAGTCGACGCCCTAGCCGATCCCGCGGGATCGGACGGGTGACCGGCGAAGGTCCTTTGGCCGGGCGGCGGGCGCTGGTGACCGGCGGCGGGTCCGGGATCGGCGCCGCCATCGCGGCCGCTCTGGCCTCCGCCGGGGCCGAGGTCCGCACCGCCGACATCGACCCGGCCACCGGCCCGGACTGGGTATGCGACGTGAGCGACGACGAGGCGGTGGCCGGGATGTTCGCCGAGTTGGACGCCGATCTGGGCGGGATCAACATCGTGGTGAACAACGTGGGCACGGCCGGGCCGTGCGCCCCGGTAGAGGACACCGACCCCGAGGCCTTCGACCGCTGCCTGGCCGTGAACGCAGGAGCGGCGTTCCGGGTGACCCGCCACGCCGTCGGGCGGCTAAAGGCCGCGGGCGGCGGGTCCGTCGTCAACATCTCCTCCACCGCGGGCCATCTCCCCTATCCGCTGCGCTCGGCGTACTCGGCGGCGAAGTGGGCGGTCGAGGGCCTGACCCGGACTTGGGCGGCCGAGCTGGGCCGGTTCGGGATCAGGGTCAACTGCGTGGCGCCGGGCGCGGTGGACGGCCCTCGCATGGACCGGGTCATCGCCGCCGAGGCCGAAGCGGCCGGCGCCTCCCCCGAAGCCGTCCGCCGCGGCTACGAGGACCAGTCGGCCATGGGCGCCTTCGTCACCGCCGACGACGTGGCCGCCATGGTGGCGTTCCTGTGCTCTGACGCAGCCCGCCACGTGAACGGCCAGATCGTCAGCGTCGACGGCCACACCGAAACCCTCCGCACCACCCCGCCCGCCGGCCTCCACGCCTGAACCTGCTCCTCACTCGCGGCGAACCGCCAGTGACATGGCGGCTCCCGACCCGGACGGTGGTGTTGCGATTGACGAAGGGCTTGCTATGTTCATCCGCCTTAGGTAGGATGTCACGGACAATTAGCCTAAATCAGGCCGAGATCAGAGATCATCCGAAAAATCTACTACTTACAGGAAGGAAACTCGTGAACGAGCTACAGCGCCAGCGTCATAAGAGGGGAGCAGGCTTTCCCACCCTGCCACTTTCCGAAGCTACGCGGATGATAAAGAAAATTATGACATACGGGGAGGAGCACTCGGCTCAAGGGTTAGCCGAACTCATGGGCCACCAAACGACTAACAGCAGTTCCTTCCGCCAGCGAATTGCGGCTCTCAGGGATTGGGGCCTGATCACGGGCCGCGGTGACGCACTCGTCATGACGGATACCGCACGCATGATCGCAATGCCGATCAGCCCTGATGAGGAACTACAAGCCATGCAAAGATCGTTTTTGCATTGTAATGTATTTTCACGTCTCCACGAAGAGACCGCAAAGGGTCGTGCACTTGACAAAGACAGCCTCAAAGGTCAGGCCGTTAACCGGTTCGCCGTGTCATCGAAGAGAGCCGACAAGTTTGTCGATTCGTTCATCAAGAGCGTCGTGGCCGCCGGGATGGCAGAACGCAACGATCAAGGACAAGTGGTTCTCCTAGAACTCGAGGGCGAAGGCGTCACCGATGAAGACGACGAAGCGGAGCACGAAATCGGAGAGCCGTTACCAGAGCCCACCCCTCCGCCTAGTCCCACAGCGCACCGAGCGGACCCAGGCCTAGCGGCTCCAGCAGTCCACCAGTCGTGGCCAATCGACGGTGGTGCGATCGTCCTCACCATCCGCACGGGCGGAGCTCTGCCCGCGTGGTCGTTCAAGGAGATCGGCACGATCGTCGGCCAACTCGAAGAGTTAGCGACTTTTCTCAACACGAAAGATGGGGCGAAAGACGGGAACGAGGAGATCGAGAGCTGACTGTGGTCTCAAGCAAACACGAGCGCCTTCCCTGGATCATCCACTTTTTCCAGAGGAACCGATCCGACGATCCGAACGAATCGGTCCCGGCCGCCAACTTCCTAGAGCTACTGCCTGAAAAGGCAGTAGGTAAAATTTGGGCTGTGTTGCGTGCTGTCGCAGAGGCACCTCCCCCGGCTTTCACGGGTGGAGGGAAGTGGAAGGTGATGCACGGCGAGATGGCCGGGATCTACGAGGTACGCGTCCAAGACACCGGCCGGAACCATCGTCTCTTCTGCATACTCGTCCGTGACGCCGCCGACCTGGGCGGTTCTTCGATCATCTGTCTGGGCGGACTATCGAAGCCTCCGCGCCAAGCCGCTGATCCGAAGAGCTACCGCCTCATCAGGAAATACAGAGCTGAGTTCGAACGACACGGCCTCGTGGTCAACTAGCGTTCGCCTGCTCCAGAGGCTTCAAGATCACCTTCATTTCGAGTGCATCAGCGACCGCGGCAAGAGTGGACAGGGTCGGGTTCGGATTTTCCGCAGACAAAAGCCTTCTGACCACCTCGGGGCGAAGATCGGCTCTGCGCGCTACCTCGGCCTTGGTCAGGTCAAGGCTGGACCGGCGGCGATCCAACTCGCGGATAATGGCGTCGATCTGATCAATGCGCCGGCGGGCGGTCAAATAGGCGGCTTCAACCTCTGGGTCCTTCATGCGGATCTCGAAGTAACGCTCAGCGCCGGTGCGTGGCCGCGACATGTCCTCAACTATAACGTGGCGCAAAAGTTACGCAAGACCCACGTTTCCGATTTTTGGAGCCCTTGTGGCGGGCTCAACTGATTCGGCTCCTCTCTATGGCGGGCGGGTTCGGGTTGGGACAGCCGCCGTAGCGTTCAATCGATGTCGCCGGGATCGTCCGGCAGGCCGCTGGCCCGGTTCGGTTCGCCCTCACCGGCACCGACCGGCTCTAGACGGCGGGAGCGTCTTTCTCGCCGGGCAGGACGAGTCACTCACTCCCCACTCAGATGCGAGGAATTGGGGGATTTTTACGAACTGGTGTTGTGACTGTCACAGGGCTTTGATACCCTATCATTATTGTTAGTTGTAGGGAGCTGGCCATGTTCGACCGGATCGTCACCGAACTGAACGCTCTGGACTTGTCGCAGATGAGTTTGGACGGGCTGCATGGCACCGCGGCCGAGGCGAAGCGGGTGCGGGCCGCGCTGGACGCCCTCGAGGCCCGGCTGCTGACCATGACCGCGGACCGGACCTTTGACCCCGCGGCGGGCATGGAGTTGTTGCGGGCCGGGGGCGGTTGCTCTCAGCGCGAGGCCCGCCGCAGGCTGCGCCGGGCCGAAGCCCTAGACCAGATGCCCGCAGTGGCCGACGCGCTGGCCGGAGGCGACATCACCGCCGAACACGCCGACGCCCTGGCCCAAGCCGCCCGGACCACCTCGGCGGAGACGGTCAACGACGACGCGGCCCTGCTGGACCGGGCCAAGGCGCTGCCCGCCGACCTAGCCGCCCGAGAGGTCGCCGACTGGGCTCACCGCCATCAGACGGCGGCAGACCGCGAGGCCAAGTTCCGCCGCCAGCGGGCCATGCGCAGCCACCGGGCCTGGTGCGACGGCGAAGGCATGGTCAACTTCCGCACCCGCCTCGACCCCGTCACCGGCGCCCAGGCCCGGGCCGTCATTGACGACATCGCCAACCGCCTCTACCGAGCCGACGGCGGCCGAGACGCCAAACCCGACCAGACCCACACCTGGGACCAGCGCAACGCCGACGCCCTCACCGCCGCCCTGGGCATAACCCCCACCCCCAGCCCCAACCCCGACGGCCGGGCCAACACGCTCGGTGAGCAAGAGCCCGGGCCGGAGCCCGGTGCGCCAGGCCGGGGGGTGGCACGGGGGTCAGCGTCGGCGCCGCTCGCGGCGACGACCGCCCCCGTGACAGGACCCGCCGGCCGGGACAACCCGCAACCCGCCGGCCGGGACAACCCGCAACATGTGACAGGACCCGCCAGCCGAAACGCCCCGAGCCTGCGCAACCAGATCCTCGTCATCGCCCACACCGACGCCATCACCGACGCCGACCCCGACGCCCGCTGCGAAATCCCCGGCACCGGCCCCATCCCAAGATCCGAACTAGAGCGCCTGGCCTGCGAAGCCGACCTGTTCGGGGCCCTGTTCTCCCGCGACGGCCTCCCGCTGTGGCACGGCCGCAAGACCAGAACCGTCTCGCCCCAGCAATGGCGAATGCTCATAGCCCGAGACCGCGGCTGCGTGTTGTGCGCGGCCAGCCCCAGCCACTGCCACGCCCACCACATCATCGCCTGGACCGCCCCCGCCCACGGCCCCACCGACATCGACAACCTCGCCCTGGTCTGCAACCGCCACCACCACCACATCCACCAACACAACCTCACCCTCACCCGAGGACCCGACGGCCAATGGGCAACCCACACCCCCGACCGCCGAAAATCCGCCAGCTTCAACAGCCACACCCCGGCCGCGAGGCAGCCAGCCAGTATCCGAGCCGGGCCTTGATCAGCCAGGCCGGGCGACCACGAGCCCAGCCCGGCAATCGCTTGACTGCGAGCGATCTGGCTGACGATCCGAAAGAGTCGGTTCCGGGGCACCGCCGCTGCTCAAAAGGCGTTCGCCTGCTCCAGAGGCTTCAAGACCACCATAAACCGTGACATGAAAGTCATGTTTCGTCGCCGGGGGTTCGGCTTCGCTCTATGGCGGGCGGGTTGGGGTTGGGGCGGCTGCCGTAGCGCTCGGGGTCGCCGGGGGCATCACCGGCGGGGACCCTGAGGCCGGTGGCCAGCGAGTCGGCGGTCATGCAGTCGGCCACCATGTTGTGGAACCGGTGGAGGGGCTCCTCGAAGCGGGGCGAGAGAGGCCCCGGCGGGACCCCGCCCTGGCTCAGGCCCCGCTGGGCCCGCTCCACGATGTCGATGTCTTCGCCGTTCACCTGGTGCCAGAAGGCCCGGGTGGACACGAAGGCGGCCTCGGTGAAGCCGTCGGCCGCGGGCGGGACCAAGAAGGTGCAGTGCTCCCGAGTTCTTCCGGCCTCCAGCGGCTCGAGGCGGATCACGAAGGCGTGGTTGGGCAGCACCGAGACCAGCCCGTTGGGGAACACGGCCAGAAACCGGCCGCTCGCTCCGTCGGACGAGTCCAACCCGACCGCAGGAGGCAGGGTCAGCCAGTCGTCGCGCTCGTCGCCCGATACGGGGGTGGTGGTCTGCCCGCAGTACATGCCCGGACCCTGATACCGGTAGTGGTCGCTCACCCGCGACACCTTGGCCAGCTCGGGATGCACCCAGGCCAGGTGGTAGTACTCCTGAAAGTTCTCCGAGATCAGCTTCCAGTTGGCCGCCACGTCCAGACCGCGCTCTTCGCAGACCCGCCAGCAGTCGAAGCCGTAGCCAGCCGTTCTCTCCGGCAGGTCGCCCAGCCATCGGTCCAGGGGCGGGGTCTCGGGATCGAGGCAGGCGAACACCAGCAGACCCCAAATCCCGACCCGCACCCCCAGCAGCGGATAGTCGGCGGGGTCGAAGCCAGCCCGGGGCACATCGTCGAACCGGGGCACAGACACCAGCGAGCCGTCCAGGGCGTAACCCCAACGGTGGTAGGGGCAGCGGATGACGCCGCCCACGGCGCAGTCGGCCTCGGCCAGCTCCGTGCCCCGGTGCCGGCACGAGTTGACGAACCCTCTCAAGGCGCCGTCGCCGGCCCGGGTGATGAGAACCGACGTGGACCCGACCCGGCGGACCAGCATCCGGCCCGGCTCGGCCACCTCGGGGGCCGTGCCCACCACCACCCAGGCCCGCCCGAACAGCCGCTCCCGCTCAAGGGCGAAGAAGCCGGGGTCGCAGTATGCGGCCGGGTGCAGGCCGAACGCCTCGGCCAGGGGCCGGCGGGTGGCGTCCCAGGCCGCGTCCTTCGACCAGTCCCCGGCCGAACCGGAGCCCGAACCGCCCTCAGCCACTGGAGCCGCCGGCACCGGCGCCCGCGACAGCGACAGCCGCTGCACTCACCGCGGCCGGTCAGGCGTTCACGGCCGGGATGATCCGCTGGCCGTAGGCGGCCAGGGTCTCGTCCTTTTGGTCGTGCATCAAATAGACGGCGAACTGGTGAACACCAAGGTCCCTCAGCTCCCGGAGTCGCTCGATGTGGGCGTCCTCGGCGCCGAGAAGGCAGAACCGGTCGATCACCTCGTCGGGCACGAAGTCGGTGTGGACGTTGCCAGCCCGGCCGTGGTCGGCGTAGTCGTAGCCTCCGCGGCCTTCGATGTAGTCGGTCAGGGCCCGGGGCACGGCCTCGCCGGTGTCGCCGTAGCGCTCCACCAAGTCGGCCACGTGGTTGCCGACCATGCCGCCGAACCAGCGGCACTGATCCCGCTGGCGGGCCAGGTCGTCGCCGACGCAGGCGGGGGCGGCCACGCATATATAGAGATCGTCGGGGTCCCGGCCCGCGGCGGCCGCGGCCCGCCGCACCGCCCCGATGGTCCAAGCCGCGATCTGGGGGTCGGCGAGCTGCAGGATGAACCCGTCGGCCCTGGCCCCGCACAGCTCTAGAGCCTTGGGCCCGTAGGCGGCCATCCACACGTCGAGGCGGCCGCCCCGGCACCACCCGAACCGCAGGGCAGCGCCGTCGCAGTCCACCGAACGGCCCTCGGCCAGGCCCTTGATCACCTCCATCGACCGGGCCAGCTCCGCCAGGCTGGTCGGCTCGAGGCCCAGAACCCGCAGGGCCGAGTCGCCCCGGCCGATGCCGCACACGGTCCGGTTGCCGAACATGTCGTTGAGGGTGGCGAACAGCGAGGCGGTCACCGTCGGGTGCCGGGTGCCGGGGTTGGTGACCATCGGCCCCACCGTCATGCGGTTGGTGGCCGCCAGGATCTGGCTGTACACGACGAAGGGCTCCTGCCACAGCACGTGGCTGTCGAAGGTCCACCCGTAGGAGAACCCCAGGGTCTCGGCCCGCCGGGCCAGATCGACGACCCGCCAGGCCGGGGGGTCGGTCTGCAGCACCACCCCGAAGTCCATCGCCGCCCCGATTCCGGCGGAGAGCCGACTAGCGGTTCTGGGGGAAGCCCAGGTCGACGCGGCTGCTGGCCGGGTCGGGCCAGCGGGAGGTCACCACCTTGGCCTTGGTGTAGAAGCGGATGCCCTCGGGGCCGTACATGTGGGCGTCGCCGAACAGGGACTGCTTCCAGCCCCCGAAGGAGTGACAGCCGACCGGCACCGGGATGGGGACGTTGACGCCTACCATGCCCGCGTCGGCGTCCTCCTGGAACTGCCGGGCCGCGCCGCCGTCGCGGGTGAAGATGGCAGCGCCGTTGCCCCAGGGGTTGGCCTCAATCAGCTCCACCGCCTCCCGGTAGGCGCCGGCCCGCACCACGCACAGCACCGGCCCGAAGATCTCGTCGCGGTAGACGGACATGTCGGGGGTGACGTGGTCGAGCAGCGACGCCCCCAGGAAGAAGCCGCCGCCGTCGAAGGACTGCTCCCGGCCGTCCACCACCACCGCCGCGCCCTCGGAGGCCCCGGCGCCCACGTAGCCGGCCACCCGGTCTCGGTGCTCTGAGGTGATGAGCGGGCCCATGTCCGACGACGGGTCGGTGCCAGGGCCGACGGCGAGCTTGTCCATCCTCACCCTGACCGCGTCCACGATCCGGTCGCCGGCGTCGCCCACGGCCACCACCACCGACACGGCCATGCACCGTTCCCCGGCCGAGCCGTAGGCGGCCGAGACCGCCGCGTCGGCGGCCAGGTCGATGTCGGCGTCGGGCAGGACCACCATGTGGTTCTTGGCCCCGCCCAGGGCCTGGACCCGCTTGCCGGCGGCTGTGCCCGCCTCGTAGACGTAGCGGGCGACGGGGGTGGACCCCACGAAGCTCACCGCCTTCACGTCGGGGTGGGCGATCAGCCGGTCCACGGCCGCCTTGTCGCCGTTCACCAGGTTGAGCACGCCCGGCGGGAACCCGGCCTCGTGGAACAGCTCCACCACCAGGCGGGGGGCCGACGGGTCCCGCTCGGACGGCTTGAGCACGAAGGTGTTGCCGCAGGCGACGGCGTTGGGGAACATCCACAGCGGCACCATGGCCGGGAAGTTGAACGGGGTGATGCCGGCCACCACGCCCAAGGGCTGGCGGACCGAGTGCACGTCCACGCCGCTGGAGGCCCGGGAGCTGTGGCTGCCCTTGAGCAGCTCGCCCAGCCCGCAGGCGTACTCGATGTTCTCCAGGCCTCGGGCCACCTCGCCCCGGGCGTCGAGGCCCACCTTGCCGTGCTCGGCCGTGAGCCGGCGGGCGATCTCGTCCGAGTTGGCCTCGACCAGGCTCCGGAAGGCGAACATCAGCCGGGTGCGGGCGGCCAGCGAGGTATGGCGCCACTCCTGGAAGGCGCCGGCCGCGGCGGCCACGGCCTCGTCCACCTCCGCGGCCGAGGCCAGGCCCACTTCGGCGGTCTGCTCGCCGGTGGCCGGGTCGAACACGGGAGAGCTCCGGCCCGAGCCGGCCAGCCGGGTCTCACCGTTCACGAAGTGGTGGATCGTCTTCATCCGTTGAACCCCCCGTCTCTACGAGGACGCCGGCACACCGCCGACTGAAGCCCCGCGAGAACTCACGTCAAATACTGGCACAGGCCCCGGCGCAGATAGCGGCCGTCGCCCGCTCGGCCCAGGTAGCGGCCGCCGTCGATGATCGTCCGGCCTCTCGACATCACGGTGTCGACGCCGCCGGTGACCTCGATCCCCTCATAGGCGGAGTGGTCGATGTTCATGTGGTGGTTGTCGACGCTGATCGTCCACCGCCGGGCGGGGTCGTAGATCACTATGTCGGCGTCGGCGCCGGGGGCGATGACCCCTTTGCGGGGGTACAGGCCCATCATCCGGGCCGGGGTGGTGGAGCACAGCTCCACCCAGCGGGCCAGGCTGATCTGGCCGGCCGCCACGCCCTGGTGGATCATGTCCATGCGGTGCTCCACCCCGCCGATCCCGTTGGGGATGGCCCTGAAGTCGCCGAGGCCCATCTCCTTCTGCTCCTTCATGCAGAAGGGGCAGTGGTCGGTGGCCACCACGGCCAAGTCGTTGGTGCGCAGCCCCTTCCACAGCTCGTCTTGGTGGTGCTCATGGCGGGAGCGCAGCGGGGTGGAGCACACATAGGCCGCGCCCTCGAAACCGGGCCGGCCGAGGTGGTCCTCCAGGCTGAAGTAGAGGTACTGGGGACAGGTCTCGGCGAACACGTTGGCGCCTTGGTCCCGGGCGGCGGCCACCTGTTCGAGGGCCTGCTTGGCCGACAGGTGAACGATGTAGAGGGGGCAGGCCCCCACTCGGGCGAGCTGGACGGCCCGGTGGGTGGCCTCGGCCTCCAGTTCGGCCCGGCGCACGTAGCCGTGGGTGACCGGGGCGGTCTCGCCCCGCTCGAAGGCCTGCTCGGCCAGCACGTCGATGGCCAGGCCGTTCTCGGCGTGCATCATGATCAACCCGCCGTTGCCGGCCGCCTGCTGCATGGCCCGCAGGATCTGGCCGTCGTCGGACATGAGCACGCCGGGGTAGGCCATGAACAGCTTGAAGCTGGTGATGCCCTCGTTCACCAGCAGGTCCATCTCCTTGAGGGAGTCGTTGCCGACGTCGCCGATGATCATGTGGAGGCCGTAGTCGATGGCGCAGCGCCCTTCGGCCATGGCCATCCGCTGGTCGAGGCACTCCCGCACGTTCTCGCCATGGTTCTGGGTGGCGAAGTCGACGATGGTGGTGGTGCCGCCCCAGGCCGCGGCCCGGGTGCCGGTCTCGAAATCGTCGGAGGACCGCGTGTTCATGATCGGAATGTCCATGTGGGTGTGGACGTCGATCCCGCCGGGCACGACCAGCCTGCCGGTGGCGTCGATGACCTCGGCGCCCGCTTCGGCGGCGGCGGCGATGTCGCTGCCGGGGCGGAGCACGGCCTCCACCCGCTCGCCGTCGATCAGCACCTCGGCCGGGCCGGCCCCGGTGGCGGAGACCACGGTTCCGCCCTTGATAAGCGTTGTCACATCCGCCTCCTCTTGCGAGGTGTCGGGTCCGGGCTCGGTGGTGAGGGTATCTCCCGCCGGCCCAGCATCACTTCCAGGTTGAGCCGGTCCCGGTCGGCCCGGGCGGCATCGGCGGCGACATCAATTCCAGAGATGCTGGGGCAACAGTCCAGCCCCTCGAGAGCGTTGAGGGGCACGGCGGGAACCGGGGCGAACACATCCGACAGCCACAGGGTGCGCTCGCCGGCGAAGCCGCGCAGCATGGTCACCGACCCGTCCGCCAGCTCGCTCACATAGCCCTCAGCGGTCAAAAAGCCCGCCCAGCTCAGATGGACGGCGTCATAGTGCTCGGCCGCGGCGCGCCAGTCCACGCCGACGAGCCGGGGCGGATTCGGGTGGGCCGCGTGCTGGCTCGGCGCGGCCAGAAGCTCGCGGAGCTGCTCGTCGAGGAAGCGTTCGGACCGACGACGCGACAGGGGTGTGAACAGGTCGTATATCAGGCGTAGCGGGAGACGGAGCGTACCCTGGGCTATAAACAAAGTCTCCGAGGTGAGCGGCCGCCGCCGGCTTCGGAGGCGCGGCCGAGGCCGGGGCGACTTGAACTGCCAGGTGCTGAACTGCTTGCACATGGCCCCCTCCGGGTCGGGCCACCGCTCAACCAGATCCACCCAATCCGCGGGCCGGTGAATCTCCTTGACCCGTGGCCGCCCCTTGATCTCGACGCGCCAACGACTGATCGGGTCCGGAAACAACTCCCAAGCAATTACGGCGTCATGGTGGATTTCCGGCGGGGAACGTGAAACAGTCCACAGCAAAGCGCCGTCGCCTTGTCTGTGGGCCGCCATGCACGTTTCTGCGTTCCACCATTCCTCGTCCGTGGTCCACCACTCCTGGCTGGCCGGGTCCATCGGCGCATGCCCGATGTCGTCGAGCCTCTGGGCGACGGCGGCCGCGATCGGCAATCGGTTCGGCGCGTTCCGATAGGCAGACGCGACCTCGCCAGGAGCACCTACCGTCCATGGTCCGGCTCGGTCGGCCCGCACCGCAAGCGCGAGGATGTCGCCGACGGGGGCACCTCGGACCCAATCGACGGCCCGCTCGACGGCGCCGGGGTCGGAATCACCCTCTCGGAGCCGGATCCAAGTCCCTCGGCGTTTGACGACAGCTCCCCGATCGTCGAAATGCTCTTCGATCTCGGCCAGCAGCCCGACCCCCATCGGCCCCTCGATCAGCGCCTCGACGAACTCCTCGGTCACCGACAGTCACCCTAGGCCGAGCCCTCAAAGCACCCGGTGCCTGGCTCGGTGCGGAGCGGCGAGTCTGGGTTTTCAGCGGTGCGGGTACCTCCCGCCGGCCCAGCAGCACATCGAGGTTGAGCCGATCCCGGGCAGCCCGGGCGGCGTCGGCGGCAACATCGATCCCGGGATCGCCAGTGCAGCCGTCCAGCCCCTCGGGAGCATCAGCCAGCAGCACGACCCCCATCGGGCTCTTGACTAAAGCCTCGACAAAATCCCCGGTCACGAGATCATCGCCGGGCGGCCTGCCGTTCGGCTATTCGCCGTGGACGTACTCCCAGCCGAAGCGGCCCTTGATGCACAGGTGGCCGCTGGTGACCGAGTGGTCCGACGGCGAGGTGACCTTGACGATGCGCTCGTCCTGCACGTGCAGGTCGAGGTTGCAGCCCACCCCGCAGTAGGAGCACACGGTGCGGGTGACGGTCTGCTCTTCTGGCCGCCACTGGTCGGCTTGGCGCAGGTCGAACTCGGTCTTGAACTGCAGCGCCCCGGTGGGGCACACCCCCACGCAGTTGCCGCAGTACACGCAGGCCGACTCGGGCAGGGCCACGTCGAACTCGGTGGAGATCCGGGCGTCGAAGCCCCGGCCCGCCACGGCGATGGCGTAGGTGTGCTGGGCGTCGTCGCCGCAGGCCTCCACGCACTTGTAGCACAGCACGCACTTCTCGTAGTCCCGCACGTACAGCTCGTCCTGCACCTTCACCGGCTCCGATATCCGCTCCACCGGGTGGCCCTCGTCGGCGTAGCGGTCGGGGTCGGCGCCGTAGTGCTCCATCCAGGCGTGCAGCGACTCGGCCTGGCTCAGGTCCACCCCCGACCCCAGGAACTCCAGCACCATCCGGCGGCTGTGGCGGACCCGCTCGGTGTCGGTGCGCACCTCCATGCCGTCTTCGGCCGGGCGGGAGCAGGCCGGCACCAGTGCCCTCGACCCCTCCAGTTCCACCACGCACACCCGGCAGACGTTGACCGGGGTCAGGTTCTCGGCCCAGCACAGGGTGGGAGTGCTGATCCCGGCCCCCTCGCAGGCGGCGTGGATGGTGGACCCGGCGGGCGCCTCCACCTCTTGGCCGTCGATGGTGAGCCGCACCGGCGTCGATCCGTCCATCAATTCCTCCCTAACCCGGCGCCGCTTCCGGCCCCCACCAGACCCAGGTCCAGCGCGGAGCGGACGGCGGAGGCGGCGGTGTGGCCCAGGCCGCAGATGGAGGCGTCGCCCATCACCTGGGCCACGTCGTCGAGCATCTCCCGGCGCTGGGCCGACAGCTCCCCCCGCTCGGCCATGCGCACCAGCGCCTCGTGCTGGCGGACCGTCCCCACCCGGCAGGGGACGCACTGGCCGCACGACTCGTTCCGGAAGAACTCGGCGATGCGCACCACAACCGCGGTCATGTCCACGGTGGTGTCGAAGGCCATCACCACCCCCGATCCCAGGGTGGTGCCGGCCTCGCGGGCGTCCTCCAGGGTCAGGGGCAGGTCCAGCGAGTCCGGCCCCACGAACGATCCGGCCGCGCCCCCCATGAGCACCGCTTGCAGCTCCCCCGACCCGGTGACCCCCCCGGCCAGGTCCAGCACCTCCCCCAGCCGGGTCCCGAAGGGCACCTCGTAGAGCCCGGGCCGGCGCACCCGCCCCGACAGGCACAGCAGCTTGGTGCCCGGGGACCGCTCCGTGCCCCTGGCCCGGTACGCCTCGGGGCCTTCGGTGACGATGTCGAGGACGTTGATCAGCGTCTCGGGGTTGTTGACCGCGGTGGGCTGGCCGAACAGGCCGTGGGTGGTGGGGAACGGCGGTTTGTTGCGGGGCTCGCCCCGGAACCCCTCCAGGGAGTTGAACAGGGCCGTCTCCTCGCCGCATATGTAGGCCCCGGCCCCCCGCCAGACGGCTACGTCGAAGGCCCGGCCCCGGCCGGCCGCGTCGGGGCCGAGCAGCCCTGCGGCCCGGGCCTGGTCCGCCGCGCCCAGCAGCCGGGCGGTGGCCAGCGGGTACTCGCCTCGTATGTAGATCCACCCCTGGGCGGCACCTGTGGCCAGCCCGGCGATGGTGAGCGATTCGATCACCGCGAACGGGTCCTGCTCCATGACGACGCGGTCCTTGAAGGTGCCGGGCTCGGACTCGTCGCAGTTGGCCACCACGTGCTTGGGCCGACCGGTCTCGGCCGCCACCGCCCGCCACTTGACCCCGGTGGGGAAGGCGGCCCCGCCCCGGCCCGACAGGCCCGAGTCGGCCACCGCGGCCAGCACCGCCTCCGGTCCCATCTCCACCGCCCGGGCCAGGGCCTCGTAGCCGCCGCAGGCCCGGTAGTCCTCCAGCGAGGCGGGGTCGGCCACCCCGATCCGGCGCAGCAGCCGCAGACCGGGGTCGCCGGCCTGGGGCAGCCGGTAGCCGGCGCCGTCGCCGTCTTCGTCGGCCGGTTCGTCGGCCGGCACCCGGTCGGGGCCGCCCACCGCCTGCACGAACATGGCCGGGGCCCGCTCGCACTGGCCCAGGCACGGGCTGCGGTGCACATGGCCGCCGGCCGCGGCCACCGAGGCGGCCAGCTCCTCGCATCCCGAGATCTGACAGGCCGCGTCCACGCAGACATGGACGGTGTCGCCGTCGTGGTCGGGCGGGTCGGTGCGGAACAGGTCGTAGAAGGAGGCCACCCCGTAGGCCTCGGCCGGGGGAACCAGCAGCACCTCGCCGATGTAGTTGACGCCGCCGGGGCTGATCCAGCCCGCCGCGTTCTGCAGACTGTGCAACGCCGGCAGCAGGTAGTGGCGACGCTGTTGGCGACGGGCCGTGCCCCCGATGGCCAGCCGCTCGGTGCGGCGCTGGACCACCGGGTCGGCGCCATAGCGCTTCAGCGCCGCGTCCACCGCGGCCCGCTCGGCCTCGGTGGCCTGCTCGGCACCGAGGTGTACGTCAGCCACGGCCGAGCCGCCCCCTCGCCGGGCCGGTCGCAGCCGCCGGGCCGGTCGCCGCCGGGCGGCGGCGCCGTATCAGCGGGTCGTCGGCCGGGTCAGCCATAGGCCGGTTCAAGCTTGGAGATGCGGATGCTGGCCGCCTTGAACTCCGACGTGCCCGACCGGGGGTCCCAGGCGTCGTTGGTCAACACGTTGATGTCCACCAACTCCGGGAAGTGGAAGGTGGTGAAGGCGAGCCCGGCCGGGATATCGGGCTGGACCCTCACCTCCATCTCCACCGAGCCCCGGGGGGAGCTGACCAGCACCCGCTCGCCGTCGGCCACGCCCAGGGCACCGGCGTCGCCGGGGTTCACGTCGATGGCGTGTCCGTAGCGGATGGGCGAGTCGTACCCGCCCGACTGCACGCCGGTGTTGTAGGAGTCGAGAGCCCGGCCGGTGGTGAGCCGCAGCGGAAACTCCTCGGTTAGCTCCTCGGCCGGCCACTGTTGTTGCACTGCGCTGAACGGGGCCGGGTCGCGCCCCTCCAAGTCGTCGGCCCACAGCCAGCCGTGCAGGAACGGCGAACCGGGGTGGTCCTCGCTCGGGCACGGCCACTGGAGCCCGCCGTCCTCCAGCCGGTCCCAGGGCATGCCCGCATGGATGGGCGACAGCGACCGCAACTCGTCCCACAGGTCCTCGGCGCTGGGGTGGCCCCAGTCGGCGCCCAGGCGGCGGGCCAGGTCGCCCAAGATGTCGATGTCTGATCGGGCCTGCCCGGGCGGGGGCACGGCCGCCCTCACCCGCTGGACCCGGCGCTCGCTGGAGGTGACGGTGCCATCGGTCTCGGCCCAGGCCACCGCGGCGGGCAGCACCACGTCGGCCATCTCCGCGGTGCGGGTCATGAAGATGTCCTGCACCACCAGCACCTCCAGGCCGGCCAGCAGCCCGCGGGCGTGCTCGACGGCGGCATCGGAGTCGGCCGGGTTCTCGCCGATGACGTAGCAGGCCCTCAGGTCGCCGGTCTCCATGGCCTCGAACATCTCGGTGAGGTGCTTGCCGGGGACGGGATTGAGCCCGGCGCCGTAGACCGCCTCGAACTTGGCTCTGGCCGCCGGGTCGTCCACGGGCTGGAAGCCGGGGAACCGGTCGGGCAGGGCGCCCATGTCGCCGCCGCCCTGCACGTTGTTCTGGCCCCGCAGCGGCACCAGGCCCGAGCCCCAGCGCCCGACGTGGCCGGTGAGCAGGGCCAGGTTGCACAACGCCACCACGTTGTCCACCGCGTTGTGGTGCTCGGTGATGCCCAGGGTCCACAGGATCTGGGCCTTGCCGGCGGTGGCGTAGGCGTGGGCCATATCGGCGATGGCGGCGGCCGGCACCCCGGTGACCTCGGCGGCCCAGTCGAGGGTGCAGGGCTCGACGTTGGCCGCATAGGCCTCATATCCGGTGGTGGCCCGGGCGATGAAGGCCTCGTCGGCCAGGCCGGCGCGGATGATCTCCCGGCCGACCGCGTTGGCCAGGGCCACGTCGGTGCCCACCGACAGGCCCAGCCAAGCGTCGGCGAACTTGGCCGAGGAGGTGAGGCGGGGATCGACGGCGAACATCCGGGCCCCGTTGTCGAGACCCTTCATCAGGTGGTGGAAGAAGATGGGGTGGGCTTCACGGGCGTTGGACCCCCACAGCAGGATCACGTCGGTCTCGTGGATCTCCTCATAGGCAGAGGTGCCGCCTCCGGCTCCGAACACTGTCGCCAGACCGACGACGGAGGGAGCGTGTCAAGTTCGGTTGCAAGAGTCGATGTTGTTCGACCTCATGGCGGTGCGGATGAACTTCTGGGCTGCGTAGTTCATCTCGTTGGTGGCCTTGGAGCAACTGAACATGCCGAAGCTCTCGGGGCCGTGTGTGTCGCGGATCCGGGCGAAGCCGGCCGCGGCCCTATCCAGGGCCTCGTCCCAGCTCACGGGCCGCAGCGGGTCGCCTTTGCGGTCCCGCACCAGCGGCGTTGTCAGCCGCGCCAGTCGTCTGCCGTTTCCCTGCCTGCCCATGGGGTTCTCTCTTTCCTCAGCCCAGGCCCAGGGTCTCGCGAGCCTGGTCGGGGGTCTGGACCCGGGCCCCCATCCGCTCGATGATCTCCCGGGCCCGGGTCACCAGGTCGGCATTGGACGCGAACACGCCCCGCTTCAGGTAGAGGTTGTCCTCCAAGCCCACCCGGACGTGGCCGCCCAGCAGGACGGCCTGGGGCACCCACGGGATCTGACGGGCCGAGATGGCGAAGGTGGTGAACTCGGCGCCGGGCGGGAGCAGCCGGGTTGCGGCGGCCAGCAGGCCCACATCGGTGGGCATCCCGTAGGGGATGCCGGTGCAGATCTGGATCCAGGGCGGGTCAGCGACGAGGCCCTCGTCGATCATCTGCTTGGCGAACCACAGGTGGCCGGTGTCGAACACCTCCAGCTCGGGCTTCACCCCCAGTTCGAGGACCCTCTTGGCCATGTCGCGGAGCATGTCGGGGGTGCTCACGTACACGGCGTGGCCCTCGCCGAAGTTCAGCGTGCCGCAGTCGAGGCTGCACATGTCGGGCCGGAGCGCCTCCACGTGGGCCAGGCGCTCCAGTCCGCCGATCAGGTCGGTGCCGTCGGGCTGGAAGTCGAAGGGGTCGGGGTCGCCGATCATCAGGTCGCCGCCCATGCCCGCGGTGAGGTTGACGATGACGTCGGGGTTGGCGGCCTGCACCCGCTCCACCACGGCCCGGTACAGCTCCACGTCGCGGGCGCCGCGGCCGGTGGCCGGGTCGCGCACGTGGATGTGGACGATGGCCGCCCCGGCCTCGGCCGCCTCCAGGGCGGCGGCCGCGATCTGATCGGGGGTGATCGGCAGGTTCGGGTGCTTGCCGGCGGTGTCGCCCGCCCCGGTGACGGCGCAGGTGACGATCACGTCGCGATTCATCGCCGCAAACTGTAGCCCCGGCCCGCGGCACCGTAAACGAACGCGCGAGGCGGCGTCAGCGGGGCCGGGGTCGGACGGGCCGCGGGATGGCGTCAGCCGGGGTGGGACGGGCCGCGGAGCGCGGCGTCAGTGGGGGCCGGGGCGGGCCGAGACCGGGCAACGGGGGCTGGCGGGGTCGGGGCGAGGCGAGGCCGGTGATCGAGATCAACGGCGAAGGCCCGGTCCGAGCCCGGCCGCTGGCGACCTCGTGCTCGTCGAGCCAGGCCGCCACCTCGGCGACAAGCTCCCGGTTGCGGTCCAGCACCGGCTTCGGGCCGACCCGAACCTCGACGTGGTCGACGGCGTAGCCGTTGAGGCCGACCGCGGCGCACGCGTACAACTCGGCCAGCTCCGGTCCTTTCACCGCTTCCGCCGGGTACTCATACGGGTAGGTGCCGACCAGCCGCCAGCGGCTCATCTCGGCCCTGTCCACCGCTTCCAGTATCCGGCCCGCGCCAGCGGCGATGTCACGGGGCAGACCGGCGCAAAGCTCTCCGAGACTGTGGGTATCGGAGGGCGGGCGGTGCCCATACAGGTGCACCAGGGCTTTCAGCGCCCCCTCCGCCGCCATCTGGGACTCGCGGCACACCTGATACATCCGGAACCACCACTCGTCCTCGCGGATTCGCTTCACCGCTCGCGATGCCAGCGCCTCCCCGAGGCTGTAGAGCGCCAGGTTCGTTTGCCTCATTGTGTAGAGGGCTTCCTGGTCTTCGCTGTTCGGCAAACCGATCTCCTTCCCCCATCGCACGCCGGTCACGGCGTCGGGTCGGGGAAGCAACTGCTCGCCGAGGGTGCGTATCCCTCGCTCGAAGGAGGTCAACAGGGCGGATCGGATCGTCCACTCGGGCAGGTCGGTGACGAATACGTCCGCCTCCCAAGGGCCCAACGGCTGGGCCAGGTCGGCCAATTCGCGTTTGCGGTCCCAGCGTCGGCGGTAGTCGAGATCGGGGTATATGGCGACCAGGTCGATGTCGCTGTCGGGGCTGGCCTCACCGCGGGCCACCGACCCGTACAGCCACACCTCGCACACCCCCGCGGTGGCCAATGCGGCCGCCACTCGCTCAGCATCCCGCCTCAAAGGAACCGGTGATGCATCGACATCCACTGTCATGGCGCTTAAACCTAGCCGGGCTGGGACGGGCCGTGGGGCGGCGTCAGCGAGGCGGCGGGCTGGAACGGGCCGCGGAGCGCGGCGTCAGCGGGGCCGGGACGGGCCGAGACCGGGCAGCGGGGGCTGGCGGGGCCGGGGCGGGCCGAGACCGGTGATCGAGATCAACGGCGAAGGGCCGGTCCGAGCCCGGCCGCTGACCGGTTCGTGCTCGTCAAGCCGAGCCGCCACCTCGGCGGTGAGTTCCCGGTTTTGGTCCAGCAACGAGTCCGGGCCGGTCCGGGCCTCGACATGGCTGACGGCGTAGCTGTTCAACCCGACCGCGGCGCAGGCGTAGGGCTCGGCCAGCTCGGGCGCCCTCGCGGCCTCCTCCGGGTAGTCGGCCGGGTAGGTGCCGACCAGCCGCCAACGGCTCATCTCGGCCCTGTCGATCCCCTCCAGTATCCGGCCCGCGCCAGCGGCGATGTCACGGGGCAAACCGGCGCAAAGCTCTCCGAGGCTGTGGGTGTCGGGGGGCGGGCGGTGCCCATACAGATGCACCAGAGCTTTCAACGCCCCCTCCGCCGCCATCTGGGACTCGCGGCACACCTGATAAATCTGGAGTTCCCGCCGGAAGTCCTGACGGGTTCGATTCGCCACCAGCCAATCTAGGGCCGTATCGATATTGCTGAGCGCCCCATTGGCCAGTTTCATCGTGTAGAGGGCTTCCTGGTCGTCGCTGCCCGGCAAGCCGATCTCCTTCCCCCATCGCACGCCGATCACGGCGTCGGGTCGGGGAAGCAGCAGTTCGCCGAGGGCTCGAACCCCTCGCTCAAAAGAAGTTATAAGCCCCGAACGGATCGTCCACTCAGGCAAATCGGTGACAAAAACATCCACATCCCAAGGACAAAACCGCCCGGCCAACTCCGACAGCTCGCCCTTGCGCTTCCAACGCCGGCGATAGTCGAGATCGGGGTACACGGCAACCAAGTCAATGTCGCTGCCCGGGCCAGCCGCGCCCCGGGCCACCGACCCGTGCAGCCACACCTCACACACCCCCGCAGCGACCAACGCGGCCGCCACCCGCTCAGCATCCCGAACCGAGGGGACTGACGGAGTTGCAACCGTTGCGACCGTCATCCCACCCCTAAAGGCGTCAGCGGGGCCGGGACGGGCCGAGACCGGGCAGCGGGGGCTGGCGGGGCCGGGGCGGGGCGAGGCCGCTGATCGAGATCAACGGCGAAGGGCCAGTCCGAGCCCGGCCGCTGGCCGGTTCGCGGTCGTCGAGCCAGGCCGCGATCTTGGCAGTGTGCTCCCGGTTTTCGTGCAGCACTGGGTCCGGGCCGGTCCGGGCCTCGACGTGATCGACGACGTAGCCGTTCAACCCGACCGCGGCGCACAAGTAGGGCTCGGCCAGCTCGGGTGCCCTCGCGGCTTCCTCCGGGTAGTCGGCTGGGTAGGTGCCGACCAGCCGCCAGCGGCTCATCTCGGCCCTGTCGATCCCCTCCAGTATCCGGCCCGCACCAGCGGCGATGTCACGGGGCAAACCGGCGCAAAGCTCTCCGAGACTGTGGGTGTCAGGGGGCGGGCGGTGCCCATACAGATGCACCAAGGCTTTCAACGCCCCCTCCGCCGCCATCTGGGACTCGCGGCACATCAGATAAATCTGACGGCGCAATTGGTAGTCCTCACGGGTTCGCTGCGTC
Source organism: uncultured Acidimicrobiales bacterium (assembly GCA_958296055.1). Taxonomy (GTDB): domain Bacteria; phylum Actinomycetota; class Acidimicrobiia; order Acidimicrobiales; family Aldehydirespiratoraceae; genus CATQHS01. The sequence continues at coordinate 3,031,923 of CATQHS010000001.1, read as the reverse complement.
ACCAGCCAGGTCAGAGCCACATCCAGGTTGTGGAGCGCCTGGTTCGCCAAGTCCATCGTGTAGAGGGCTTCTTGGTCGTCGCTGCCCGGCAAGCCGATCTCCTTCCCCCATCGCACGCCGATCACGGCGTCGGGTCGGGGAAGCAGCAGTTCGCCGAGGGCTCGAACCCCTCGCTCAAAAGAAGTTACAAGCCCCGAACGGATCGTCCACTCGGGCAAATCAGTGACAAAAACATCCACATCCCAAGGACAAAACCGCCCGGCCAACTCCGACAGCTCGCCCTTGCGCTTCCAACGCCGGCGATAGTCGAGATCGGGGTACACGGCAACCAAGTCAATGTCGCTGCCCGGGCCGGCCACGCCCCGGGCCACCGACCCGTGCAGCCACACCTCACACACCCCCGCAGCAGCCAACGCAGCCGCCACCCGCTCGGCATCCCGAATCGACGGGGCCCGCTCGGCGACCGCCACGACCATCGGCCCAACCTAACGGCGCCGAAGACCGCTCCCGTCGAGCCGTCCGCGGCCAGCACCGAGTCAGCACAACTGACGCCATGACCACCACCATCACGAAATTCGCGCTCCCGTCGAGCGAGCCGCGGCCGGCCCCGGTCAGCCCGCTGAGCCCTTACAGTGGCGGGCCATGCGCTGGTCTGACCTGTTCGCCCCCACCCTCCGGGACGCCCCCGCCGACGCCTCCACCGCCAACCACCGGCTGCTGGTGCAGGGCGGGTTCATCCGCCAGCTCCACGCCGGCCACTACTCGATGCTCCCGCTGGGGATGCGGGTGTACGTCAAGGTCGAGCAGATCGTGCGAGAGGAGATGAACCGAATCGGCGGCCAGGAGTTTCTGACCCCGGCCCTGCACCCGGCGTCGCTGTGGCAGCGCTCGGGCCGCTGGGAGTCGATGGGCGAGGAGATGTTCCGGCTCGCCGACCGCAAGGGCGCCGACCTGGCCCTGGGCATGACCCACGAGGAGGTCTTCGCCGACCTGGCTCGGGAGATCTCGTCTTATAGGGACCTGCCCCAGATCTGGTACCAGATCCAGATGAAGTTCCGGGACGAGCCCCGGCCCCGGTCCGGGCTGCTGCGGGTGCGGGAGTTCGCCATGAAGGACAGCTACTCCTTCGACCTCGACGACGAGGGCCTCGACCGCAGCTTCGACCGGCACCACCGGGCCTACACCCGGATCTTCGAGCGGCTGGGGCTGCCGGCCATCCCGGTGGCGGCGTCGTCGGGGGCGATGGGGGGCACCGGGTCGACCGAGTTCATGGTGCCGTCGCCCACCGGCGAGGACGACGTGGTGCGGTGCGGTTCGTGCGGCTACGCCGCCAACCGGGAGCGGGCCGCCTCCGCCGTCGAGCCGGTGGCCGACAACGAGGCCGGGCCCGAGGCCCCGGTGCGCTTCCCCACGCCGGGGGTCCGCACCATCGAGGCGCTGGCCGAGGCGGAGGGCGGCGCCCCGGCCGACCGCCAGATCAAGACCATGGTGATGGCGCTCGACGGTGCCGTGACCCTGGTGCTGCTGCGGGGCGACCACCAGCTCGAGCTCCAAAAGCTCAGGGACGGCGCCGGGGCCGCCGAGGTCCGACCGGCCCAGGCGGCCGAGACGGTCGAGCGGCTGGGGGCCAGTCCCGGCTCGTTGGGGGCGGTGGGGGTTCGGGGCCTGCGCATCCTGGCCGACCACGCCCTGGCCGGCCGCCGCAACCTCACCACCGGGGCCAACGAAGACGACTGGCACTTGTCGGGGGTGGACGTGGGCCGCGACATCGCGGTGGACGAGTGGCTCGACCTGCGGGAGGTGGCCGCGGGCGAGGCCTGCACGGTGTGCGGCTCGCCCCTGGAGGTGGTGCGCTGCATCGAGACCGGCCACATCTTCAAGCTGGGCCGCCGATACGCCGAAGCGCTGGGCGCCACCGTGCTGGACCCCGACGGGGTGGAGCGCACCATCACCATGGGGTCCTACGGGATCGGGATCGGCCGGGCCATGGCCGCGGTGGCCGAGATCCACCACGACGACAAGGGCCTGGTGTGGCCGGTGCCGGTGGCGCCCTACGAGGCGGTGATCACCGTGGCCGCCGCCCGCGACGAGGCCGCGGCCGCGGCCGGGTCACGGCTCTATGAGGAGCTAGGCGACCGGGGGGTGGAGGCGCTGCTGGACGACCGGGACGCCCGGGCCGGGGTGAAGTTCGCCGACGCCGAGCTGATCGGCGTCCCCTGGCGAGTGACGGTGGGCCGGGCCCTGGCCGACGGCGTGGTGGAACTCACCGAGCGGGCCACCGGCACCACCGAGCGGGTGGCGGTGGACGACGTCGCCGACCGGCTGGCCGAAACCATCGCCGAGATGCATGGTCTAATGGCCGGGGTGTGAATTTCACCGACGCCGGTCCCCTAGACACTATGGAGCAGCCAGGCTGTCAGGCAGATACTTATTGTGGACCTCACGGAGGTATGCGAGAGCATCATCCGAACTCGGTGTATACTTGAGCGCATTCTTTACAAATTTATGCCTATGCTCGGCTGTATCTATTATCTGCGCCCAAGTCTTAATCCATATCCTGAATTCCCCACCATCAGATGCTTGTAGCAGACCAGGGTTATGCCTAGCTAGTTCAGTACTAATTTCTTGGCGCGCAAAATCATCTAAATCAGAGGACACTACTATGAAATCCCACTTAACATCAGTCATATTGAATCGGCTATCCTTAGCTACTGCATATGCATACCTTTTGATCTGTGTTATCTCATCTGCTCCAATTGTGACATTAGGAGCTTTTAGTTCTACTACAAGGTGTTCGTGGCGATCTCTATCTTGAGGTGAGGAACGAGCCAATAACAAATCTAGTATCCGATCCTTACCTTGCTCGTCCAAAACTGGTTCTAAGCTGGCAAGCTCTTCTCTGCCAAGCATTTTAATATGTGCCTTGAGTGCATTTGTAAGATTCTGATCATCAACTGTAACCGCAAACTCCTCACCGAACACCCAGGTCTCAGTAGTTAGAATGCGGTGAAGCTGGGATCTTTCTTTGAGATATTGTACAGACATCGGATCAAAAACCAATTGCCGCAAACCTAGAAGAAAATCCAGTCTCTTAGATATAAGAGACGAGGCTTCAATTATATTTGTAAACGTAGTACGATCCAACAACTTATTGAGTTCATAAAGACTCTCTTTACTCAGTTGTAACACTTCAGTCAGAACCCGTCGTAAAGAAGTTGGACTGGTCTCAAGAGCCTCTTTCAGTAGTCTAAGAGATAACCGCTTTGCTACTTGATCTTCAGAAGAATTAACTGCCGAAGCTGCCTTGACCGCAACTACATCAAACAAATCTCTAACTGCATGCTCCCGATCACTCTGGGGTTCATCAGCATAAGGATAGACCTGATCCTGCTTCCACTCCTCTACTATATTAAGAATGTGCTGCTCACGTCGCTGTTTGAAGTGGTCACGCATCTGATTCCGAACAACGGTTATTAGATGCGATAACTCTTGATCATTTTCTGCTAACATGAGACGATCTTCCATGTCTCTGAATCCATCCCAACGCACATACGCAGTGAACTCATACCCGCTAGCCTGTATACCTGGCTTAAGGTCAGCTAAAGTTATCCCGTTAGCATCACAGAGATACAATCCTCTTTGGACGCGCACTTGATCTGACCACTCAATGATCGTTAGAGTGGCATCACCATACTTATTATTACCCATATTGATAGTATAATCAGCGCTATACTGCTGCAAGGGTGTCGGATCAAGTGACGATCCTCGGTATTTGATCTCTAACTCAGGGTACATATTTAGATATAGAGCAAAGGTTGCGGTTAGACTCTTAGATGACTTCTCGCCTAGAAGCCCTCTCGGCCCAGGCTGATCAGCAATTACCTGTGCTATAGTACCAATAGGTTTCTCGCAATCTACAGGATCGGATACCTCAAAGCCCTTAGGTTGACCACGGTGGCCAGTTATCTCGGTTAATTGACGTGTTCCTGAGTGTTCAGCTACGGTGGTCCACACAACTTTGGAGCCCAACGTGAAAGCCTTCCACCGGCCCTTCCCCTCTTGGCCGTGAAGAATACGAAGGTCGTTCTTAGATTTTTCGGCACGACGCTTCCACGAACCTCCGAGAAGGGCGAAGTACTCTGTAGCTTCCTCATGAGTCATCCCGTGGCCGTCGTCTTCGACCCTGATCTCTTCGACGGCACCCAAACCGTTTTCGACCACAACGACGTTGATTTCACGCGCCTCGGCGTCGATAGAGTTCCAGACGAGCTGGATGATCCCCGCGATGGGCTCGCCTTTGAGAAGACCCTGTATGTGGTCCTCTTGGACTTCGACCGGTACCCAGGTCATGGCTGAGCGGGCTTGAAGAGCACGGCCGAAGCATAATGACATGAGAGGACACAACGCAACAGCCCAGAAGAATCCGGCTTCGGAGCAGGGATTTCTGGCAAGCTGAGGCGGTGACGAACCTGCCGCGAAGGTCCTGAGCGCTGATGGCGGCGAGGCTGGAGGAGCTTGCGAAGGGGGCGAGGGTGCGGGGGGTCGCGCCGTCGGGGCTGGTGACGGTGATCGACGCTGAGTGGGTCGGGTCGGGGGCGGTCAACCTCACCTACGAGGACGAGAGCGGGAACGTGGACCGGGAACTCCTCTACCGGTCCGGCGAGGACGGGCTGGAGATCGCCGAGGGCGGGCGGGCCTGGTCGCTCGACGCCGACCCGGCCCTGTTCGTGCTGGCCGCCGAGGCCATGCGCATCCGGCTGGCCTACCTGTTCGACCCCTACCTGGCCGCCGAGACCAGCGACATCGACCCCCTCCCCCACCAGATCGAGGCCGTCTACACCGAGATGCTGCCCCGCCGGCCGCTGCGGTTCCTGCTGGCCGACGACCCCGGCGCGGGCAAGACCATCATGGCGGGCCTGCTCGTCAAGGAGCTGCAGGTGCGGGGCGACCTCGACCGGTGCCTGGTGGTGGCCCCCGGCGGCCTAGTGGAGCAATGGCAGGACGAGCTGGGCGAGAAGTTCGGCCTCGAGTTCGATCTGCTCACCCGGGACATGGTGGAGGCGTCCCGCACCGGGAACCCGCTGGCCGAGCGGCCCCGGCTGATCGCCCGGCTCGACATGCTGGCCCGAGACGACGACCTCTCGGCCCGGCTTAGCCGCACCGAGTGGGATCTGGTGGTGGTGGACGAGGCCCACAAGATGTCGGCCACCCACTACGGCACCGAAGTGAAGGAGACAAAGCGCTACCGGCTCGGCCGCCGCCTCGAAGAAGTGGCCCGCCACTTTCTGTTGATGACCGCCACCCCTCACAACGGCAAGCCCGAGGACTTCCAGTTGTTCATGGCCCTGCTCGACGGCGACCGCTTCGCCGGCAAATACCGCAAGGGCACCCATCGCGGCGAGCGGCCCAAAGACCTGATGCGCCGGATGGTCAAGGAGGACCTGCTGCGCTTCGACGGCACCCGCCTGTTCCCCGAGCGGACGGCCACTACCGCCAAGTACCCCCTCAGCGAAGCCGAGGCCGACCTGTACGAGCGGGTCACCGCCTATGTGCGCGAGGGCATGAACCGAGCCGAGCGGCTGAGGGCCGAGGGCGACGGGCGGCGCTCGGCGGTGGTGGGCTTCGCCCTCACCATCCTGCAGCGCCGCCTGGCGTCGTCGCCGCTGGCCATCCTGCGGTCGCTGGAGCGGCGCCGGGCCCGGCTGGCCGAGAGGCTCGAAGAGGCCGAGCGCCTCCGGCCCGCCGCCTTCGACCTGGCCCGGGCCCCGAGCGGCTACCGGCTGTCGGACTTCGAGGACTTCGACCCCGACGAGCTGCTCGGCAGCGAGGCCGAGGAGCTGGAGGAAGAAGTGGCTGACGAGGCCACCGCGGCCCGCACCGTCGCCGAACTCCAAACCGAGATCGCCGAACTCGGCCAGCTCGAAACCCTGGCCCGCAGCGTCCGCAACTCGGGGGTGGACCGCAAGTGGGAGGAGCTGGCCCGCCTCCTGCAGGACACGCCCGAGATGCTCGACGAGCACGGCCGCCTCCAGAAGCTGATCGTGTTCACCGAGCACCGGGACACGCTCGAGTACCTGGTGGGCAGGCTGGGGCGGCTGCTGGGCCGGGCGGGCGCGGTGGTGTCCATCCACGGCGGCGTCCGCCGGGAAGACCGCCGCCGGGTCCAGGACCGGTTCATGCAGGACGCGGAGGTGACCGTGCTGGTGGCCACCGACGCGGCCGGCGAGGGCCTCAACCTCCAGCGGGCCCATCTGATGGTGAACTACGACCTGCCGTGGAACCCCAACCGGATCGAGCAGCGGTTCGGGCGCATCCACCGCATCGGCCAGACCGAGGTGTGCCGGCTGTGGAACCTGGTGGCCGAGGAGACCCGGGAGGGCCGGGTGTTCGAGCGGCTGCTGGAGAAGCTGGAGGAGCAGCGGCAGGCCCTGGGCGGCAAGGTCTTCGACGTGCTGGGCGAGGCTTTCTCGGACCGGTCGCTGCGCGACCTGCTGATCGACGCCATCACCGCCGAGAACCCCGAGATGCACCAGTTGCGCATGAGCGCGGTGATCGACCTCACGGTCGGCGACCGCATGAAGGAGCTGATCGACGCCCAGTCCCTGCTGTCGGACGTGCTGGCCCCGGCCTCGGTCCAGGAGATAAGGGACCAGATGGAGCGGGCCCGGGCCCGCAAGGTGCAGCCCAGCTTCGTGCGGCGCTTCTTCCTCGACGCCTTCGGCCGCCTCGGCGGCCGGGTGGCCCGCCGGGAGGCCAAGCGCTACCAGGTCGGCCACGTGCCCGCGGCGCTGCGGGACTGGGACGCCTCCTCGGCCCGAGGCCGGCTGCTGGTCGGCTACGAGCGGATCTGCTTCGAGCGGGAGCTGATCAACGTGCCCGGCCGGCCCGCCGCCGATCTGGTCGGTCCCGGCCATCCGCTGCTGGAGGCCGTCATCGGCACCTTCCTGCGCCGCCACGGCTCGCTCCTCCAGCAGGGCGCCGTCCTCATCGACCCCGAGGACTGGGGCGCCGCGCCCCGGGTGCTGGTGCTCATGGAGCACGAGATCGTCGACGGCACCACCGCGCCCAGCGGGGCGCGCCGGGTGGTGTCGAAGCGCTTCGAGTACGTGGAGATCGCCGAGGGCGGCGAGGTGTCCGACGCCGGCCACCACCCCTACGTGGACTACAAGATCCCCGACCCCGATGAGCTGGCCGCGCTGGGGGCGGCGGCCTCGGCCGAGTGGATACGCACCAGCCTGGAGGAGACGGCGGTCCGCCACGCCAGCGAGCACAACGTGCCCGGGCACCTGGCCGAGGTGCAGGCCCGGGTCCACGACCTGGTGGACCGCACTCTGGCCGCGGTGGAGCAGCGCCTCACCGAGGAGACCAGCTACTGGGATGCTCAAACCCTCAAGCTGAAGGGAGAGGAGCTGGCGGGCCGCGGCAACGCCCGGCTCAACTCGGCCCGGGCGGCCCGGCGGGCCGAAGAGGCCCAGCAGCGGCTGGAGCGGCGGCGGTCCGAGCTGGCCCGGCAGCGCAAGCTGTCCGCCCGCCAGCCCCGGGTGGTGGGCGGAGCGCTGGTGGTCCCGGCCGGGCTGGTGGCCGAGCTCACGGGTGCGGCGGCGCCGCCGAGCCGGGCCGCCGACACGGTCCGCACCGAGAGGCTGGCCGTGGCCGCGGTGATGGCGGCCGAGCGGGCCCTGGGCCGGTCGCCCACCGAGCTGGCCCGCAACAACAAGGGCTACGACCTCGAGACCCGCACCGCCGACGGCCGGCTGATGTTCATCGAGGTGAAGGGCCGGATGGCCGGGGCCGACGACTTCACGGTGACCGCGTCGGAGATCCTCTACGGGCTCAACAACGCCGACCGCCACGTGCTGGCCCTAGTGGAGATCGGCGACGACGACGCAGCGACGGTGCGCTACCTGCACGACCCCTTCACCGGCCGCGCCCCCGAGCCCGGCATCGGCGAGCACGACCGCCGCCTCGACTGGGCCAAGTACTGGAACCTGGCCACCAAGCCCCGCTGACCAGCGAGCGACTATGCTATCTTGGACAAAATGGAGTTCGTGGGGCCTTCTCTGCCTATATTAATCACTGTATGCTTGACTACGGTAGGAATCATCCTCACAATGATTCTATTGAACAAAGGGACCAATAGCAAAATCGATAATCTGCGTAAAGAAACCTATGCCAACGATATTCAGATAACAAAGGTTCAGGAACGACTGTTACAAATGCATATAGACATAAGCAGCCTGCTCGCTCGTGTTGTCAAATTAGAAGAATCCGTTATCAAACTAGAAAGATCCGGCTCAACCCGCAAACGGCGAAGATAACTTATTCATGTCCATGGTCGATGAGTTCGCGGGCGGCGGCGTGAGCGAAGTCGCAAAGATCACGGTAGGCGTCGTCGTCGATGTCAAAGACGACGCGGTTGAACTTATCTATGGACTCAAGGGCCTCAGCAAGGTATTTGCGATGGAATCCGGCGTCTTTGGAGGCGGCCAGATCGCAGAGGTCGTCGAGGCTGAAACGGGCGGCGAGCGATTGAAAGTCGAGATAGTCGCGAGGTTCGGCGCGACCGAAGAGAGCCAGCGTTTTATCGGCGGCGAGTTCGCGCTCAGCCAACACGGCACCTTCCGCGGTCTGCATCGCCGGCATGAGCCGGTAGTCGGTGGCGAGGTCGATGCGAGTCGTCTCGGAATCGGATTCGATCTGAAGCCTGGCGAAGGTCTCGGTCGAGTGAAGGCGGGTGACCCGGAGCCCTTCAGCCAGCAGTTCAGCCTCTAAGGCATCCAGCACTGGGACTATCGGCTGGGGGTGGGGAGCGAAGAAGTCGAGGTCTTCGGTGGGCCGTTGGACGATCCCGGTGACGATGAGCGCCGCGCCGCCGGCGAGGGCCACCGTGGTGCCCGTCTCCGGGAGCCTCGCCACGATGCTGCGCACTCGGCGCTGCAGACCGGTGAGTGCCAAGCTGCTAGGGGATCAGGCCCCGGCTGCGCAACCAGTCGCTCCAGGCCTCGCGCACATGGGGTGACAGCCACAGCTCGTCCCAGAGGCCGAGGAGGATGTCCAAGTCGATGTAGTAGAGCACATCGTCGTCGAGGCCCTCGGTCATGATCCGCTGATAGGCGTGGCGTAGCTGCTTGGGATCGTCCAAGTCGTGCTCGAAGGGGAAGCTCCAGGCGATATGGTGCGGCAGTCTCACCTTGCCGCTGGCCTTGGGCAACGACCGGTCTTCCATGTCGTCGGGTATCGACACCGGCCTGAGCAGCAGCGGCCTGCGGTCCATGGTCCCAACTCTAGAGCCAGCGAACGACTTCACGGCGTCGGCCCCCCGCTGGCAGGCTCACATCCAGCCGCTGAGCGCGTCGGTTTCCCAGACGTCCCAAGTGGCGGATACAGCGGTGGCGGAACCGGCACGGTACCTGACCGGGATCTGACCGTCAGCGAAGATGAGTTCAGTGGTGGTGAGGCTTATGTCGGGGTCGTCTCCGAAACACCTGAGCATCACATAGGCAACATCCCAAGAATACGGGCCGGAGGTGCTGGCCAGCGTGTACCCGACTATCGGGGTGTCATCCCATTCGTACTTAGTCTCGAACCTTTCCCACACCCCCGTGTCCTGAGGGACCGGCGGGCGCCCTTGCGGGGTCTCAGGCGCCGAAGTGGGAGGCGGCGGCGGGCTGCCGCAATCGCCGTCGAGCCCGCAGACGCCGCGGGTCAGCACCACCGCGGCCTCCGCCCTGGTGAGGGTGGAGTTGCCGTCATCGTTGGTGTAGTTGTCGAGCAGTCGGCGAAGCACGACCTCTGACTGCTTGTTGGTGAGCGTCCGATCAGGCCGGAAAGTGCCGTCCTCATAGCCAGCGAACAGGCCCTTCGAGTGAGCGAGCCTGATCTCAGCCTCGTGTTCGTGGCCGCTCGTGTCCGAAAATACAACGACGGCCGCGGTCGCCGCAGCCCCGACGGCGAAGACGGCCGCTACCGCCACGAGCCCAGCGGCGAGCGTGCGGATTTTGTTCATCGGTCAACCTCCTGCGAGTCACGGCCCAAAGTACGAAGGGGGTGTGACAGCCACCGGGGGGCTCCGATTACGGGTACTCCAAGCCGCCGCAATGGACAGCGGCCAGCGGTCAACGGTCGCCCCTACGCCCCCGGGCAAACGGGTTGCGCATCGAATGCCCAACGGGTCGCAGCCCGGTCTCTCCGACTTGGCTAGAAGCTGAGACAGATTCCGCACGTCATCGATCACAGCACCGACGGCTACTATTGGTCCGCCGGATCTGGCGACGAGCGACAGGAGCAGGGGTGCAAACCCTTGCTGTTAGATTAAAATGATTCTATGGTTGGATAATGACTGACAATCGAGTCCTTGCTCAATTAATTTGGTTATCCATAGTAGTATCATTACTGCTTCTTGCTCCTAAAACCCGAGTATCTATCTGTGGTATACTAAAAGCATTTACCGTAATACTACGGAAACTCTCAACTTGGATTGCCTTTGGCTGGTTTATTATAATAATATATTTTGCTTCCCGAATCAGGCTTTGGGGCGTTGATCTGATGATTGTAACCGTATGGTGGAGTCTGGCATCTGGACCTGTACTATTTTATGATGCAGCAACTTCTACGAGTGATATGAGATTCTTTACTCGTAGATTACGGAATCTTTTATCTGTGACAGTTGTTGTTGAAATACTAATTGCGTTGGCAGAAATGCCCCTACTCTTTGAACTCTTGCTAGTACCAATTAGTTTCATCCTTGTAGTAATAATAACTCTTTCTGACAATAAAAAATCGAACATCCGCCCTATGGGAAGCTGCGCAAAGTATATTGCTCTGATCATAGGAGTCCTTCTGATAATCTTCAATATCTGGAGTTGGGCTAGTGGCCGAGTAAGTATACCGGGCACAGAGTTGGCTAGAGGCACTATTTTGCCTATCTATTTGACCATAATGTTCTGTCCCATCTTATATTGTTTGACCATATATTCCAGATGGGAACTACTGTACAAAAGGATCAAGAATCTGACATCTACTGGGCCATATATTCGGCGTCTTAGAAAGCGACTGTCCTTGTTACTGACAGTGATACAGGAATCTGGCCTTCATCTTACATCATTACGCTTTATACCGAGGCCAATTATGCTGCATCGCATTCTTTCGTCGGATCAACCTAACGAAGTGCGAAGAAATATCCGATCTGAACTTGAGAAAGCTCGCCGTGAAGAAGTGAATCAACGGGAATTAGCTGAGCGATTAGAACGATACACAGGTGTAGCCGGCGTCGACGAACAAGGACGACAACTTGATCGTCGTGAGTTCAGCAAGACCTGCAAAATATTAGACTGGTTGCATACATGTCATATAGGGTGGTGGAGACACAATGAACACTATGTCGCTGGATTAATAACAGTTGGACCACCAACCGAGCCGTTTCCAAACGACAATTTCCACGAAGTATTATCTGACAAAGCCGATGCATGGTTCATATGGCGTCGTACAATCACTGGATGGGTATTTGCCATCGGCGCAGACGGGCCTCCTCCTTCACTTTGGTACTATGATGGGCCTGATCCTCCTAGTGGCTTACCCCACGAGGGTTCCGAGTGGAAGAACTCAACCGCCGGTGAACAAAGTCTCAATTGGGATTGACGCTTGGACTCTAACCTGACGGTTATGGGAGCAAGGGGACAACTCAACCGGAGTGACCCAGTGGCGATGTTGCCGGTTTCGGATCGGAAGCTCGGTTGTAGAGGACGGGCCTGGGGGCTTTAGCGGCCTGCGCTCTCCAGCCCCCGCTCGGGGGGATTTTCGCGACTTTCTTGATGTCTAGGTGCACCAGCTCCCCCGGCGCCGATCTCTCATAGCGGCGGATGACCCGCCCGGTCGGGCGATCGATGCGGTCCAGCCGGTTCAGCCCGTGGCGGCGAAGGACCCGCCACACCGTCGATGCCGCCACCCCCGTGCGCGCCGACAAGTACACCGGGCCCCGCTTCGTGCTGCGCCGCAGCCGGCAGATCCGCTCCTCGGTCTTAGCGTCGGTGCGCCGAGGAGACCGGCGCGGCCGCGAGCTGCGGTCCGCCAGCCCGCAATCGCCGCACTCGAGCCAGCGCCGCCACCACTTCGCGACCGTGCCCCGCGACAGCTTCATCTGGCGGGCCACTTCGGCCTGGGGCTCCCCCGCGGCCACCCGCTGGACCAGCAGCAGCCGCCCCGCGTGAGTCAAACGTGCATTAGCGTGCGACATTGAGCCTCCTGTGCTCGTGGGTTGTTACACCACCACACTCGCACAGGGGGCTCACCCCATCACGCTGCTACCAACCTCTATGCCCAGAACAACTACCAGCAACCTCCTGCGACCAGTTCCGAGTCGGGCACCAGGGGACGGCTCCCGACGGCAGGGGGCGACGCTGCGGTTGCGAGCCAGCCAGCCGCGGGGGCGGTCTGCCAGCACTGCGAGCAGCCGGGAGCTTCACCCGTGGGGGGCCGCAGCACGGATCTGCGCCAAGCTCGGCCGAGTCCCGTCGGAGCCTGCCGGACAGACGGCGGCCACTCGGGGCTCAAGCCGCTGTTTGTTCTGAAGGCCCCGACATCGCTGAGGGGCGGGCTGCTGTACGCTCCCGGCGTCCTCAACGAGTGAGGCGGGCTGAGGAGCCGAGTGACGAACCATCGCAAGAAGCTGATCGAGGTGGCGCTCCCGCTGGATGCGATCAATGCGGCGGCAGTGCGGGAGAAGTCGACCCGGCAGGGACATCCTTCAACGTTCCACCTGTGGTGGGCGCGGCGTCCACTAGCGGCAGCACGGGCAGTGCTGTTCGCTTCGCTCATCGACGATCCGTCGTCTCATCCCAACGACTTCCCAGACGAGGAGTCTCAGGAAAGGGAGCGGCTACGGCTGTTCAATATTATTGAAGCCATGGTCAAGTGGGAGAATACGCAGAACTACGACTTGATTGAAATAACGAGGGCCGAAATCCGGCATAGCGCTAACTCTCAGCTACCGACCGTCGTTGATCCGTTTGCAGGCGGAGGTTCCATACCGCTGTCTGCCCAGTTCCTTGGTCTGAACATCGAAGCTAGCGATCTCAATCCTGTCGCTGTACTGATTAACAAGGCACTGACAGAACTTCCCCCGAAGTTCTCGGGACAGCAACCCATCGGCCCCACAGAAGATCAACAACTCCATCCGACGGAATTGCCTAGGGCATCCGGGCTCGCCGAGGACGTTCGCCGATATAGCCGCTGGATGGATCAACGCGCCCGCGAACTTGTAGGAAAGAACTATCCAACGGTTGAGATACCACATGAGGAAGGCGGTGGGAGAGCCACGGTAATTGCTTGGATCTGGGCTCGGACGATCACATGCACGAATCCGGCATGTGGCACGACTATACCATTACTCAACTCATTCATGCTTTCACGTAAGAAGAATCACGAAGTGTGGCTTGAGCCAACCCTTGATCAGTTGACCGGATTAGTCAGGTTCAAAGTGCAACGAGGACTCGGTTACCCTATGGATGGAACGGTCACAAGAAGCGGTGCTACCTGTATCGTGTGCAGTTCAGCTATGCCCCTCAAAAAAGTACGAGCGGCAGCAAAAGCTGGTGATCTTGGATCTCAGCTATTATGCACAATAGCTGAGGGAAATACAAAACATTATATCGAAGCTGATAATGAACAAAAAGAAGCATCGGTGATAAGCGTTCCAACTAATATACCGACAGAGAAACTGCCACACAATCCGCGTGCGATCACTGCCCCAAACTACGGTATAGACTCCTATGACAACCTCTTCACTCCACGGCAGTTACGAACAATGATAACATTTTTATCTCTAGTTCAAGAGACGAGAAATAAGGTGTTAACTGATGGAGGCAGTGAAGACTATGCAGATGCGATTATAACTTATCTAAGCCTGGCTATTGGTCGGTTAGCCAATGGTGGATCAAGTCAGTGTTTTTGGGACCCCGGAAGAAGTACGATTCAACAAGTATTCTCGCGCAATGCTTTGCCAATGATATGGACTTATGCCGAATCTAACCCTTTCTCTAATTCTTCAAGAAATTTTTTGGGTCAGGTTGATTATCTTACAAAGGCATTAGAGAGAGTACCAGCCGAAGGCACATCTTCAGTAACACAGCTCGACGCTCGTGCACCACGTATGATCAACGGATCGGTTATGGTATGCACCGATCCACCTTACTACGATAACGTTCCATATGCCGATCTATCAGACTTCTTTTACGTGTGGTTCCGCCGTTGCCTAAAAGACGTATACCCTGATCTTTTCAGCACCATTCTCGTTCCAAAAGCACAAGAACTGATCGCTGAACCGGCCAGACATGAAGGCAATTGGGATGCAGCCGCAGATTTCTTTGAGGACGGTCTGCGCCAGTCATTTGAGAGCATCCTCGCCATTCAAGATGATGAGTACCCATTCACCGTCTTCTATGCATTCAAGCAGGCAGAAGACAGGGCAGATGGAGTGGGCAGAGTGTCGACTGGCTGGGAGACGATGCTTCAGGGACTTCTTAACGCCGGAGCAACAATCACGGGGACTTGGCCGATACGGACCGAAAAACCGGGCGGCCTTCGCGAAAAGGGCCGCGCTGCGCTGGCTTCGTCTATCGTCCTCGTCTGCCGCCGTCGTCTGGCTGACGCTCCTCAGACCACGAGAGGAGACTTCATCACCACTCTTCGGGCCGAATTACCCGAGGCTCTGCGACGACTCCAGCAAGGCAACATCGCGCCGGTGGATCTGGCCCAGGCGTCGAACGGGCCGGGGATGGCGGTCTTCTCCCGGTACTCCAAGGTGATCGAGGCCGACGGCACGACTATGCCGGTGCGGGCTGCGCTGGCGGTCATCAACCAGTGCCTCGACGAGGTGCTGGCCAGCCAGGAGGCGGACTTCGATAGCGACACCCGCTGGGCGGTGGCCTGGTTCGAGGAGTTCGGCCTCAACGAGGGCTCGGCCGGGGTGGCCGAGACGCTGAGCAAGGCCAAGAACACCTCCATCGGCGGGCTGGTCTCAGCCGGGATACTCGAACAGCGGGGGAACAAATGCCGCCTGCTCAACCGGGGCGAACTCGACGAAAGCTGGACCCCCGGGAGCGACGACCGGATCACCGTCTGGAAGGTGGTCCAGCACCTCATCCGCACCCTCAACACCGAGGGCGAGGCGGCGGCCGGGGCCCTGCTCTCCTCGGTCGGCGGACTGGGTGAACCGGCTCGGGAGCTGGCCTACCGGCTGTACGACACCTGCGACAAGAAGGGCTGGTCGGAGGAGGCGCTGGCCTACAACGGCCTGGTGGTGGCCTGGCCCGAGCTAGTCAAGTCGGCTGGCCCCCCCGAAACCCGGCTCTTCGAGTAGACAGGCCGCAGATGCAGGCGACTGAGCCCCGCCGGAAGCTGATCGAGGCCTCCCTGCCGCTGGAGGCGGTCAACGCGGCCGGACGGGCCGAGAAGTCGGTGCCCAAGAAGGGCCACCCCGCCACCCTGCACCTGTGGTGGTCCCGCAAGCCGCTCGGCGTGGCTCGGGCCGTGCTATTCGCCTCACTGGTCGACGACCCCTCGGCTCGGCCCGACCTCTACCCCACCGAGGAAGCCCAAAGCGAGGAGCGCCAGAAGCTGTTCGAGTTGGTCGAGGCCCTGGCGCGCTGGGACCGCAGCGACGACGCCGCTCTGCTTCGAGAAGCGCAACGCCGGATCGACGAAGCCTCCGAAGGGGACCGGCCCCGGCTCATCGAGCCCTTCTGCGGGGGCGGCTCCATCGCCATCGAGGGCATCCGGCTGGGGCTCGACGTGACCGCCGTCGACCTGAACCCGGTCGCCGCCCTGGTCACCTCCAGCGCGGTCGACATCGCTCAGCGCTTCGCCGAGCGGGGTCCGGTCAACCCCGACGCCAGCCGATCCCTGGCGGTGGGCGCGGCCAGCCGCCTGGCCGGAGTGGCCGACGACGTGCGGTTCTACGGCGAAGCGGTCGAGCAAGAGTGCCGCCGGCGCCTGCGGCCGGTGTTCGCCGACGTGGCCAGTCCGGCCTCGCCCGGCGGGACCACCGTTCCCGTCTCCTACCTGTGGGCCCGGACGATCACCTGCGCCAACCCCGGGTGTCGGCGGGAGACCCCCCTGCTGTCCACCTGGTGGCTGTGCAAGAAGCCCAAGCACCAGTGGCACGCCCAGCCTGTGGTCAACAACGGCTCGTTCACCTTCGAAGTCCACCGGGGCGAGCCGCCCGAGGGCCTCGAAGACCTGAAGGCCGGGCGGGGGGCGTCCTACAGGTGCCTGTTCTGCGGAACGGTCAACGACGCCGACACCGTCCGGGCCCACGGCACCTCACAGGGGTGCGGCCTGCGGCTGGTGGCCGTCCAGGCTTTCCGCAACCCGGCGGCGCGTCGGTCCGGCCGCGTCTATGTCGATCCCGACCCGGCCGTCGAGCAGGCCGCGCTGGCCGCGGCGGTGCCCGGAACCGCCAGCGGTGCCCTGGAGCGGGAGATCCCCAGTCTCAGCGGCAACATCACCGCCTTCGGGGTCCGCACCTTCGGCGACCTGCTCACCCCCCGCCAGCGGCTCACCATGGCCGCCTTCGCCGAGGCGATACGCGGGATAGGGGACCGCGTCCGGGCCGACGCTCAGGCCGCGGGCCTCAGCGACGACCCCCTGGGGATCGAGAAAGGCGGCACCGGAGCCGCGGCCTACGCCGAGGCGGTCGTCACCTACCTGGGCCTCACTCTGTCCCGGATGGCCAACCGGACCTCCACCATGACCATCCACAACCGGGCCAACGGGTCGGTGGAGCAGTCCTTCGTTCAGCCCGCCTACGCCTTCTACGGCGACTTCGCCGAGGCCAACCCGTTCTCGGGCTCCACCGGCTCGTGGGGCAACGCCCTGGAGCACGTGTGGAAGGCCGTGGCGGCGCTGCCGGCCAGCGGGGCGAAGGCCGAAGTGCAGGCCGCTTCGATGCTCACCTCCCTCAACGGGGAGCGGGGCACGGTGAGCACCGACCCCCCCTACTACGACATGTTCGACTACGCCGCCCTGTCCAACATGTTCCACGTGTGGCTGCGGGAGTGCCTGGGCGGCGTCTGGCCCGACACGCTGGGGCCGCTGCTCGCCCCCGCCGCCGAGCAGATCGTGTCGAACCCGTCGCGCTTCGACGGCGACCGGGGCCAAGCTCACGGGCACTTCGAGGGGCTGCTCCGGCAGGCTTTCTCCCTGTTGCGCGAGGTGCAGGACCCGCGCTTCCCGATGACCATCTACTACGGCTACCAGCAAACCGAGCGGTCCGGGGGCGGCCGGTCCGGCACCGCCTGGGAGGCCCTGCTGGAGAGCGTCATGGCCGCCGGGCTGCGCATCATCAGCACCTGGCCGCTGCGCACCGAGCGGCCCGAGGGGGTGAAGAAGGGGTCGAACTCCCTGGCCACCTCGATCCTG
Organism: uncultured Acidimicrobiales bacterium; assembly: GCA_958296055.1. Classification (GTDB taxonomy): domain Bacteria; phylum Actinomycetota; class Acidimicrobiia; order Acidimicrobiales; family Aldehydirespiratoraceae; genus CATQHS01. The sequence goes on along the minus strand of CATQHS010000001.1, from coordinate 3,014,508 downwards.
CTGGTGTGCCGGCCCGCTCTGGCCGAAGCCGAAGCGGCCACAACGGCCGACTTCCGCCGGGCCCTGCGGGAGCGGCTCCCCTCTGCGCTGGGGCTGCTGCGGCAGGGCAACATCACCCCGGTGGACCTGGCCCAGGCCGCCATCGGGCCGGGTATGGCGGTGTTCACCTCGTTCGATCGGGTGGTGGAGGCCGACGGATCGGCCATGGGCGTGCGCGGCGCACTGGAGATGATCAACCGGGCGGTGGACGAGGCGCTGGAGGGTGGCGAGTCCGACCTCGACGCCGCCACCCGCTACGCCGTCACCTGGTTCGAGGACCACGGCTACGACGAGGGCCTCTTCTGGCGGGCCGAGCAGTTGTCTAAGTCGCGCAACATCTCGATGGCCGGGCTAGTGGCGGCTGGGGTGATCGCGGCCGGGGCGGGCAAGGCCCGGCTGCTGGGCCGGGGCGAGCTGGACCCCGGCTGGGACCCCGAATCCGATCGCCGCCCGACCGTGTGGGGGGCGACGCAACGTCTCATCCGGGCGCTCGAGACTGACGGCGAGGCAGGTGCGGCCGCGCTGTTGGCCCGGCTCGGCGGCGAGGCGGAGCCAGCCCGGGAGCTGTCCTACCGGCTCTTTAGGATCTGCGCGGCCAAGGGCTGGGCCGCCGAAGGCGCGTCCCTCAACGCTCTGGTAGCCGCCTGGCCCGAGATCGTCCGCCTGGCCCGCCGGCCAGCGGGGCCCGCGGCGACGGTGGCTGAACTGGACTTCGAGGGGTAGAAAGCTCAGCAGAGATCGGGCAGGTTTATTTTGGGCGGACAAGTAGGAAGTTAAGCCTATGGCCCTCACCAACTACGAACGGGTCGGCAAGGCCGTCCAACTCCTGGCCGGGGGGCTCGCTCCCTTCGTCGACCGCGAGTGCCGGGCCGAGTTCGGCGACGACTGGCCCACAGCCGTCCAGCGGATGGACACCCGGGGCGGAGGGGGCGCCCCCCGGAGGGTCAACCCGGCCGACGCCCAGTTCCTGCTGAAGGTCCTATGGGACGAGTGGCGCACCATCTTCGGCAAGAAGCTGTCCCGCAGCGACCGCAACTACGTCTCCGAGCTGCAGGGCGTGCGCAACTCCTGGGCCCACAACGACCCGTTCTCCACCGACGACGCCCTGCGGGCCCTCGACACCGCCCAGCGGCTGCTGGAGTCGGTGGCCGCGGGCCCCCAGGCCAACGAGGTGAGCAAGCTCCACCAAGACCTGCTGCGCCAGAAGTTCGACCAGCAGGCCCGGGGGGCCCGCCGCAAGGCCGCGGCCGTCCAGCTCGAAGGCCGGCCCGCCACCGGGCTGCCCGGCTGGCGGGAGGTGGTGACCCCCCACGAAGACGTGACCTCCGGCCGGTTCGAGCTGGCCGAGTTCGCCGCCGATTTGCACCAGGTGTGGCGAGGCGAGGCCGCCGCCGAGTACGGCAACCCCACCGAGTTCTTCCGCCGGACCTTCATCACCGAGGGGATCAGCAACCTGATCGTGGGGGCGGCCGGCCGGTTCTCCGGGGCCGGGGGCGACCCGGTGATCAAGCTCCAGACCAACTTCGGCGGCGGCAAGACCCACGCCCTGATCGCGCTCTACCACCTGGCCGGCGGGGCCGGGCCGGGCGAACTGCCCGGCGTCGAGGAGATCCTGGCCGAGCACGGCCTGGGCCTGCCCGCCGGCCAGCCCATCCGCCGGGCGGTGCTGGTGGGCCACCAGCTCCAGCCGTCCAGTGCCTCCAAAAAACCGGACGGGACGGTGGTCAATACCATGTGGGGCGAGCTGGCCTGGCAGCTCGACGGGGCCGAGGGCTACGGGCTGGTGGCCGAATCGGACCGGGCCGGAACCAACCCCGGCGAAGCCCTCACCGAGCTGCTGCGGGCCTGCTCGCCGTGCCTGGTGCTGATCGACGAGTGGGTGGCCTACGCCCGCCAGCTCCACGGGGTGAGCGGCCTGCCCGCCGGCTCCTTCGACGCCCACTTCAGCTTCGCCCAGGCCCTCACCGACGCGGCCCGCAACTCCCCCGAGGCCCTGCTGGTGGCCACCATCCCGGCGTCGGACATCGAGGTGGGCGGCGAGGGCGGCCGGGTGGCGCTCACCAAACTCGAGCACCTGTTCTCCCGCATGGAGACCAACTGGCGCACGGCCAGCACCGAGGAGAGCTTCGAGATCGTCCGCCGCCGGCTCTTCGGCGGGCTGGGCAGCGAGGCGGCCCGGCAGCGCGATGCGGTGGTGAAGGCGTTCGGGGACCTCTACCGGGCTCAGGCCCAGCGCAACGAGTTCCCCTCGGAGTGCGGGGAGGGCGACTACGAGCGGCGCATGAAGGCCGCCTATCCGATCCACCCCGAGCTGTTCGACCGACTCTTCGGAGACTGGTCCGAGCTGGAGCGGTTCCAGCGCACCCGGGGGGTGCTGCGGCTCATGGCCAAGGTCATCCACTCGCTGTGGGTGCGCAGCGACTCGGGGCTGCTGATCATGCCGGCCACCATCCCCATCGACGACAACGACGTGGCCGCCGAGCTGATCCGGTACCTCGACGACGGCTGGCGGCCGGTTATCGAGACCGACATCGACGGCCCCGAATCGCTGCCCCTGAAGCTGGACAAGGCCAACCCCAACCTGGGCCGCTACTCGGCGGCCCGGCGCATCGCCCGCACCGTCTACTTCGGCTCGGCGCCGTCGCAGGAGGCGGCCAACAAGGGGCTCGACGACCGGTCCATCAAGCTCGGGTGCGTGCAGCCCGGCGAGGCGCCGGCCACGTTCGGCGACGCCCTGCGGCGGCTGTCGGACCAGGCCATGCACCTGTACCGCGACGGGGCCCGCTACTGGTATTCGCTACAGCCCACCGTCACCCGGCTGGCCCAGGACCGGGCTCAGTCCCACTTCTCCGACGCCGACGTCGACGAGGAGATCCGCTCGCGTTTGGACGGGGTGCGGTCCCGGCCCTCTCTCTTCACGGCGGTGCACGCCTGCCCCCGCTCGCCGGGGGATGTGCCCGACGAGGGCTCGGCCCGGCTGGTGGTGCTCGACCCGAGTTCGCCGCACGACTCCAAGACCGACGACAGCGAGGCGCTTGAGTTCGCCGGGCGGCTGCTGGCCGAGCGGGGGGCCGGAGCCCGGCGGTGCCGCAACATGCTGGTGTTCCTCGCCGCCGACAAGGCCCGCCTCGACGACCTGCGCGCCGCCGCCCGCCAGTGGCTGGCCTGGAAGTCCATCGACGAGGACCGCGACACGCTCCACCTCGACAACTTCCAGGTCCGCCAGATCGCGGACAAGCTGAAGGAGTCGCACAAGACCGTCGACGACCGGGTGGCCGAGACCTACCTGTGGGTGCTCAACCCGAACCAGTCCATAGGCGACCCCACCGGGCCGGTCCGCTGGGACGCCATCCGGGTTTCGGGCTCGGGGACGCTGGCCGAGCGGGTGGCGGAGAAACTGAAGGGCGAGGAGGCGCTGATCCCGGCCTACTCCGGCACCCGGCTGCGCCTCGACATCAACCGCATTCCGCTGTGGCGGGGCGACCACGTGGGGATCGATCAGTTGTGGGACGACTACACGCAGTACCTGTACCTGCCCCGCCTGGTGAAGCGCTCGGTGCTGGAGGAGGCAGTCCGGGACGGGGTGCTGGCGCTTACGTGGGAGACGGACGGCTTCGCCTACGCCGACGGCCACGACGGCGAGCGGTACGTGGGGCTCAGGGCGTACGAACAGCTCGCCGCGGTCGCTCCGAGCGGGCTGTTGGTCAATCCCGTTGCGGCGGTTGCGCAGCGCTCAGCCGAGCATTCCGCGGCCACTCCGGGCTCGCCCGGAGATGGGGATCGGACCGGGCCCGGGGACCGGGGTCCCTTGCTCGCTCCGAGTTCGGGGGGCGCAGAGGGCTCTGGCGAGCCAGCCGGTCCGGCGGGTCCGGTATGGCCGACCCGCTACTACGGGCGCATCACGCTCGACTCCGTGCGCTGGGCCAAGACCGCCGCCGACGTGGCCGAGGCCATCGTGAGCCAGTTGGAGCGAACCGAAGGGGCCAAGCTGTCGATCACCATCGAGGTGGAGGCCGAGTCCCCTGAGGGCTTCGACGACCGGGTGCAGCGAACCGTCACCGAAAACGCCGCCACCCTCAAATTCGACTCCACCGACTTCGAAAGCTGACAGGACATGACCGATAAAAGATGGCCCAACGCCCACGACGCTGTAAACCAGTTCTACCGAGACGATCTTCGACCGGTTCTCGATCTGTGGGACTACTTCCACATCCAAAGCGGTGGCAGCGGACGGCGCCGCGGTCCCCGCAACACTCAATGGTTGTCGACTCTCGTGGTCGCGTACGCCGCTCTGGAAGCCGGCTTGGAGAACATCGTCCTTGCGGCCCACGGACATCGAAATTCAGAGACAGGGCAAGATACTCTGTCTCGGGGTCAGCGCGAGTACCTCGTCGAAAACCCGCTCAGTGCCCCCAGTGCCACCAAGATTGAACGAATCTTATTTGCGCACTTTGGAATAGAACTTGGAATTCTTCCAGATGTCGCTCAGTTCACAGCAACTGTGAAGCCAAAATCATATAAAGGTGATGGCAGAGGTAGTCGTCAACCGAGCCCATCAAACTGGGCCGACCTAAAAGGCTTACTACAAGCAGTTTCTTACATACGCAATGCTTTTGCCCACGGTGACACTCTGCGCCCTCAAGCTTTCCCTAACACCGGCAAAGGAAGTGTGTGGGTTCGCTCCAAAAATGGCGAAACCTGGACAGTTCAACAACCACACGCGCTAACAGGGATACGAACAATCATCGGTGTCTACAATGCGGTTACTCACGCCCTTGAAGAAGCGACTAGCTTCTTTGGAAACGGAAAAACGCCACTGCAATCCCCGGATGATCTGATCAGCTACAACGACCCATGAGCGCTCATCGTAACCCTTACTGAATCCCGGCTTCCAGATTTTGGAACGCCCGCTTGAGGTCCGTCGGTAGGCTGGACGCATGTCGATCCAGACCATCGAGCGGGCCTTCATGCTGCTGCGAGCCTTGGCCCTGGAGCCGGTGGACACCCCGGCTATTGCGGAGTGTCTGCGGATTCGCCCGTTTTCGGAGAAGAGTCCTTCACCGGGAACCAGCTCTCGGGCAGCACAATCGGATCATTATCGTCTTCACGCTCCGGCCAGTGATAGCCAGTATATTCCAACGGCAGAATACGAGGCGGTTTGGGGCGCTTAGCACGCTTCTTGAATTTGAACATAGCCTCCTCTTTCTTCATTATAATGCCATACCCTAGTATACAATATGTCATCAAAGCGGACTAGAAATCCTCCACTCTTTGAGCCTTATCCACAGTAACGGTGCCTTCTCCTGAGGATGCCTTTGCATCACGAAATCAAAGCCAGTCGGTCTTTTGTCCCTTTCCCTCCGCCGCTATGCAGGTCGGTTGGTCGGCCAGCGACGCCGAACGCGTCCGCTCGCATCTCCAGCCAACCACGGGAGCGCAACCACCACGGGTAGACTCACCCAACCCAAAAGAGGCGGATGCCGTTGCTCGCCTGTTTCGAGAGGGCGGATGTGGTCGTACAGCTCATAGATTCAATGAGCATGAAGTAGCCGAGCCACGGTCGAAGAGGGGTGATGATCTCTCGCTCGACTGCCTTCCACACGTCCACGGCCTGGCCGAGAGCCTCGTCGGTCCGGCTTCGCCGCCGAACTGGCTCGCCGGTTCGACGGTGAGCTGCTGTCGTTCTCGGTCCACCCCGGCGCCATCGCCACTCGGCTCGGCCGCCACCTCACCCCCGAGCTAATCCAGGCGCTGAGGCAGCGGGCCGAGAGAAGTGGGGGCGGGGGCGGCCTGCGATTCAAGAGCATCGAGGCGGGCGCGGCGACTCAAGTGTGGGCGGCCACCGCCCCCGAGGCGGACGCTCACAACGGCTGTTACCTGGCCGACTGCGGGCCCGCCGCCCCCGGCCCCGGCGAGCAGGGCTACGAGCCGTGGATCGACAACCCCGACACCGCCGGGCGGCTGTGGGAGCTGAGCGAGCGGTTGGTCGGTCTTTCGTTCGGTTAGCGGGGGTTCTGTATCCGGCCGGCGGGTCCTGTCACGGGGTTGCTTCCCCTTGAGCACTTGCTCTGTCCGGCGGGCGGGTCCTGTCACGGGGGCAACCCCCCGGCCTGGCGCACCGCGCAGGGCCAACTGACTCTCCTCTACAATATTTTTAGATATTTTCTAGATTATTTCAGGATATAAGGTGTGATTATCTCACGGGTGGTGTAGAGTGATCGTATGTTCACTGATACGGTCGGATCTGTCGACAGGGGCATGGCCCGGCTGCTGGAAGCGGTGCGGTCGGGGGAGCTGCCGGTGGCCCGTTTGAAGGACCTGATCGCGGCCAGCCGGTCTTGGGAGGCCAAGGTGGCGGCGTTGCAGACCGACGCGGCCCGATCAATCGCTTGGCGCGAAGGCCACGGCGACGGCGGGGCGTCGGTGCTGCGGGACCGGGCGGGCAAGTCCAAGCTCCAGGCCCGCAGAAGCCTCGGCACCGCGGATGTGCTCGATGAAATGCCCGGGCTGCGCACGGCGGTCGATGCCGGGGAGGTGTCCTTGGCCAACGCCGAGCGGTTGGCGGACGCGGCCCAGCGGACTGCCCCCGAGGCGGTGGGCTCCGCGGCTGATCTGTTGGCGATGGCCAAGGAACTGCCGCCTGACCGGTTCGCTCGCGAGGCCAGTGCTTGGACTCAGCGCCACCAGCCCGACCACGGCCACGGCGACTGGATGAACAAGCGCCGCCGCCGATACCTGCGGACCTCGAAACAACAGGACGGCATGGTCCGCCTCGACGGCCTGTTGGACCCCGAGACCGGCACCCGCATCTGCTCCCGGCTCCAAGACACCGCCGAACAACTGCGCCGCCAAGACCAACAAGAAGCCCGCACCCGACTCGCCTCAAACGACAGCGACAGCACCGACGGCGGAGAAGGATCGAGGTCTTGGGATCAACTCCGGGCCGACGCCTTGGACCTGTTGACCTCCGGCACCGCCGACGCCAAGGGCCGCAGTGACTCCGGCGGGCGGCCCAAGGCCGAGATCATCGCCGTGGCCGACATCGGCGTCCTAACCGGCGACAACCCCACCGGGCGCTGCGAGATCCCCGGCACCGGGCCCGTGCCCCCGGAGGTGCTGCAGCGCATCGCCTGCGACGCCCAACTCACCGGCATCTTGTTCAGCGAAGGCAAGCCCCTCTACCACGGAGCCACCGTCCGCACCGCCACCACCAAACAATGGCGAGCCCTCATCGCCCGCGACGGAGGCTGCATCGGCTGCGGCGCCGAACCCAGCCAATGCCAAGCCCACCACATCGTCCCCTACGCCCAATCCCGCCGAACCGACATCGAAAACCTCGTACTCGTCTGCTGGCGCTGCCACCACAACATCCACGACCACCACTGGCAAGTCACCCACCAAAACGGCAAACCCGCCCTCCAACCCCCCAACCCCCTACGTTCACCCAACCCCGCCAACCCCCAACACCCCCACGACCAACACCCCCACGACCAACACCCCCACGACCCCCGCCGACCCCGACCAAGCCGCAGCCCGCAGCCGCCCATAACCCGAGCCCGAACCAGCCCCACCTCAAACCGCCCCAGGTCAGCCCACCCCACCAACGGCCCCGACCCGCCCCCGCCGACCGCCCCCGCCCTCTTCAACCCCTGACCGAGTAATCAGGTGGACCGGAGAAAATCGGGTGACCGAGAGTCCCAGACACCGGCCCGCCAGGCCGGGGGGTAGCACAGACCCGGAGCGAACCAGACAACCAGTCCCCAGACACCGGCCCCGCCAGGCCGGGGGGTGGCACGGGGGCCAGCGTCGGCGCCGCACCCGCGGCGACGACCGCCCCCGTGACAGGACCCGCCGGCCGGAGAGAGCAAGCGCCCAAAAAGGGGGCAACCGGCTCGATCGGGCTCGTGCGCCAGGCCGGGGGGTGGCGCGGGGGTTAGCGTCGGCGCCGCTTGCGGCGACGACCGCCCCCGTGACAGGACCCGCCGGCCGGAGAGAGCAAGCGCCCAAAAAGGGAGCAACCCGTGACAGGACCCGCAGGCCGACAAGCAACCGGCCCCGCAACCGCGGACCGGGCGTTATAACAGCGGTATAGTGAGCCAAAGGGCGAGATCAGGAGGACCCGATGGCGGAGCACCACATCGTCATCTCGGCCGACACCCACTGCGGTGGCGACCTGCGGCAATACCGGCCCTACCTGGAGTCGAAGTACCACTCCGACTTCGACGAGTGGGCCGACGAGATCGAGCGGACTCAGGCTGCGGCGGCCGAGGCGCAGGCCCGGAAGGGCCGCAAGAGCACCCGCAGCGTGGGCGTGGACGGCGATCCCATAGCCGACGGCGACCGGAACTGGTCGATTGAGCGGCGCCTCAGAGAGCAGTCCGCCGACGGCGTGGTCGCCGAGGTCATGTTCCCCAACACCCAGCCGCCGTTCGCTCCGCCCGCCGCCACCGCGCTGGAGGCCCCGCCCTACACCGACGACTTCGAGCGCCGGTGGGCGGGCCTGCGAGCCCACAACCGCTGGATGCACGACCTAACCAGCCAAGCCCCTGAGCGCTGCGCGGGCATCGCCCAGATCTTCCTCGGCGACGTCGAGGGTTCGGTGGCCGAGATCGAGTGGGCGGCCGAGAACGGGTTCAGGGGCGGGATCCTCCTGCCCGGAGCGCCCCCCGACTCCCCCTTCGAGCCGCTGTACTCCAAGACCTACGAGCCCATCTGGGCCGCGGTCGAAGCCAGCGGCTTGCCGCTGAACCACCACGCCGGCGGGGCCACCCCCTTCTTCGGCAACCACTTTCCGGCGTCGCTGGCCATGTACCTGATCGAGGTCAAGTGGTGGTCCCAGCGGGCCCTGTGGCACCTGATGTTCTCGGGCGTGTTCGAGCGCCACCCCGGCATCCGGTTCGTGAACACCGAGACCGGCACGGCCTGGCTCCCCGGCGTCCTCGAGGAGCTCGACTCCTTCTACTACCGCATGAAGTACTCCGCCTACGGCTCGGAGTCGATCTTCGGGGGCATGGCGGTGGCGCAGATGTCGCTGAAGCCGAGCGAGTACTGGCAGCGCCAGTGCTACATAGGCGCCAGCTTCCTGCGGCCCAGCGAGGCCCACCTGCCCGCCGAGATCGGGCTCGACAAGATCATGTGGGGCTCGGACTACCCCCACACCGAGGGTTCGCACCCGTTCACCAAGGACCACCTCAAACTCACCTTCGGCGGCATGCCCGTCGACGACGCCACCACTCTGCTGACCGCCAACGCGGCCAAGCTCTACAATTTCGACCTCGACGCTCTGGCCCCGCTGGCCGAGCAGTACTGCCTCACCAAGGCCGAGGTGGCTGCCGGGATCGACTACGGCGACATCCCCGAAGAGGCCAAGGGGTGCCCGGGCATGAACCCGCTCAACCAGCGGGTGCCGCTGGAGATCTGAGCGCCCTCAACCTCCCCCCAACCTCCCGAGCGCCCTCCGGCCCCGAGTTCCCTAAACCCTCAACCTCGAGCGCCCTCAACCATCGTCGCCCAGGGCCAGCAGCGAGTCGACCAAGCCGGCGAGCTGGAACTCGAAGACGGCGTCCATGTCGGCGTCGGAGGTGACCGCCGCGGCCGTGTCGGGGTCCAGCTCTGGGGCCAGGGCATCGGGGCCGGCGAAGTGGTGGGTCCGCCGCCCCTCCTTCAGTAGGAACACATCGACGTAGAAGAACGAGGCGCTGAAGGCCAGCAGGTTGTGCAGGGCGAACCCCACCTGCCGGGGTGACATCCCGGCCCTCTGGAACTCGGCCACCAGCACGCTCTGGGACGGCGAGTACAGCGTCAGGGACCTTCCCGTCACCTCGGCCAGGGCGTGCAGGGCCGGGGAGCGGCGGAGCTGCTGGTGCAGGCCCCTCACCACCGAGCAGATGCGCTCCGCCGGGGTCGAACCGACGGGCTGAACGCACCTCAGGTCCTGCTCGAGGCGGTCCATCAGCCGCGCCCAAAGCGCCTCCTTGTTGCCCACGTGCCAGTAGACGGTGGGGGGTGCCACCCCGAGGTCGCCGGCCACCCGCCGCATGGTCACCGCGGCGTGGCCCTCCTCTTCGAGAATCTTGACCGCGGCGTCGAGGATCATCTCCGCGGTGATGCCCTGGGGCTCGCGGCGGGCAGGCTCACCGCCGCGGCCGGGCTCGCCGCTCTTGGCGGCCTCTCGCGACTGCTGGGCCCGCCGCTCCCCGGCGGTCTCGGTCACCGGGTCAGAGGGGGCGGGGACCGCCTGAGCTGCCGGGCCAGCGCGAACCGCCGATGGTGTCGGCGTGGGGCCAGAAGGCGTCGGGGTCGAGCGGGCCGGCGTTGGCGATGTTGCGGGCCTTGGGCTGATGGGTCACAAGCTGGGCCGAGAGCTGCTCGACGATCGGCAGGTACCGGGCCACCGGGTCCCAGGGGCTGTCGAGCAGCTCGAGGCGGCCGTCCACGTCCTCCACGTGCTTTTGGGCGAAGGTGGTGGCCACGTCCACCACGTGGGGCGGGAAGTCGTACTCCTTCTCGGCACCGCCGATGGCCCGCGAGTACTTGACCCACCACTCGTGCTCGACGACATCGCCAGCGGCCAGCTCGGCCGCCCCGGTCACGTCCCCCTCGAACCGGACGAACGTGTAGCCCTGATGGGTGGCCCGGGCCGCAACCCGGTCGCCCAGGCGGTAGTAGCGGATGTCGCACAGGAACTTGGGCTGGCCGTTGGTCTCGCCGCTGACGAACACCGCTGCCTCTTGGTCTATGCCCATGCCCAGGTTGTAGAGGCCCTCGACGCCGTTCCAGACGGCCGGCACCTTGATGCTGACCCCGAACTCGGGCTCGCCCAGAATGGGCACGCAGTAGACGCCCACGGTGACGATCGGCTCGCCCGGCACCAGCCCCGGCGGGACGAGCTGGCCGACCCCGGCCGGCTCGGTGCGGTAGCGGACCACCAGCTTGGGCCAGCCGGCCACCTCGCCGGGTCTGGACATCGGTACGTCGGTCACAGCGCCTCCCCCTCAGCTTCTAAGCGTCAGTCTCCAACCAGTCTCTAACAGTGTAATAGGACAATGGCAACATAGCCATCGGCGGCACCGGCGGTCAGTCGTCGAGTCGGCGGGCCAGCCCGGAGACGGCGTCGATGAACTCCTCCACCAGGTCGTAGACCACTTGGCGGCTGGTCTTGGGCTTGTCCATGGCACCCACTATCTGGCCCACGTAGTAGTTGACCAGCTTCTCCGCCCCCGACCCGGCCCGGTGCGCGGCCCGGGCGATCCGACGCTGGGCCTCCTCAGACAGGATGGGCTGCAGGGGCATGGCCAGGGGCTCGGGGGTGTCGGCCCGGGCCCACTCCTCGGTCCAAGCCGACTTGAGCATGCGGGCCGGCTTGCCGGTGAGCGACCGGGACCGCACGGTGTCGGCCGAAGAGGCGGCCAGCATCTTGTCCTTCACCACCGGGTGGGTCTCGGCCTCGGCGGTGGTGAGCCACACCGACCCGCACCACACCCCCTCCGCGCCCAAGGCCAGGGCGGCGGCCATCTGGCGGCCCCGGCCGATGCCGCCCGCCCCCAGCACCGGCACGTCCACCGCGTCGGCGATCTCGGGGATGAGCACCATCGAGCCGATCTCGCCGGTGTGGCCCCCGGCCTCGTATCCCTGGGCGATGATGACGTCGACCCCGGCGGCGGCGTGGCGCTCGGCGTGGACGGCCCGGCCGGCCAGGGCCCCCACCAGGCGGCCGGAGTCCTTGACCGCGTCGATCATCGACTGAGGGGGCGGCCCCAGGGCGTTGGCCACGAAGGCGGTCCGGTGGGCTAAGGCGATGTCGAGCTGGGGTCCGGCCGCGTTGGCCGAGAACGGCGCGTCGCCGCCGGTGGGCCCCACCCCCACCGGCACCGTCCCCCCGGCCCCGGCCCCGCCGCCCGAGGGCAGGGGCGGCACGTCGTAGCGGGCCAGGATGTCCTCGACGAAAGCGGCGTGGGCGGCCGGGATCAACCCCCGGATCTCCTCCAGCGAGTAGCCGCCGGCGTCGTCGCCCGCGTAGCGGGCCGGGATGATGAGATCGACCCCGTAGGGCCGGTCGCCGATCTCAGCCTCGATCCAGTCGAGGTCCATCTCCAGGGCGTCGGGCGTGTGGGCCACCGCCCCGAGCACGCCCATGCCGCCGGCCTTGGACACCGCGGCCACCACGTCGCGGCAGTGGCTGAAGGCGAGGATCGGGAACTCGATCCCGAGCATCTCGGTCACTCGTGTTCTCACCGGCCCGCTCCTTGCGTCGCTCCGGTAGCCCCGGGCCAAACAGGCCCGTCAGTCGATGGAGATCTGCTCCATCAGCAAGGCCTTCTGCTCGTCGAAGGTGTCGAGATCCACCAAGCCCTTGTCGTAGCGGTGGTGCAGGTCGGCCACTTTCGCCATGATCTCGTCGTTGCTGAGGGCGGGCCCGGGCACCGGGGCTTCGCTGTCTCCGTCCATGTCGGCGTCGTCGAGAAGGTCGGCCCCGCCGCGCTCGAACCGCCGCTGGCGCTTGGCTTCGGCTTTGGCCTTCTTGGCCATGTCCCGCTGGCGTTTTGCGAAGCTGGATCGTCCCGTTGCCACTGGCATCGGCCTCCCGGCACGGCTTTGCGGCCCGGACCCGGCTCCAGGCGCCCGGTCGAGGGTAGAGCGCCCCGAGCCCGATTCCACCACGCCCGGTTGGGCCGGGCTCGCCCCCGGGCGGGCCGGGGTTCGGTCAGACGCCGATGACCGCGTCCACCCAGCCGGACACGAATGCGGGCCCGTCCGCGGCGACGCACACCCGCATGTTGGGGCGGCGATCGGCGTGCTCGACGGTTCGCAGGATCTGTCCCTCGTACTCGACGGCGATGTGGGTCTCCCGCACGGTCGCGTGCGAGCCCCCGAGGGCGACGTGCACGGCGAGCGGGTCGTGCATGTAGGTGCGCTCGTCGAAGTGGGAGCCGTCTAGGCCGTTTCTCTCGTTGAAGGCGAGGAACGGCTCGCGCATCTCGTCGATGAGCCGGGCCAGCCTCTGAGAGACCGGGCCTCCGTCCCGGGCCAGGCGATCGCGGTCGGCTCGACCGAGGTACACCTGCAGGGTGACCTCCAGCGGCACCAGCGTGATGTCCAGCGGGGAACCGAGCACCACCTCGGCGGCGAGCGGGTCGGCGTTGAGGTTCGTCTCGAAGTAGGCGGGCCAGGCCACCGCGCCGCGATCGACCAGGCCGCCCATGATCGTCACCGGGCCCAGCGCCTCCGCCAGCCCCGGCTCCATTTGGAGCGCCAGCGCCAGGTTGGTCACCGGGCCGATGGTGATCACGTTCAGGCGATCGCGGGCCCGCGCCGCGGCGTCGAGGATGAACCGGGCCGCGTCCTCACGGCGCGGCTCGGCGTCGGGCACCCGCCGCTCCTCGTCGGTCAGCACCCCCGCGCCCTCGTGGCCCCACATCTCGTTCCAGTGGAAGCGGTCCCGGCCCTACCCGGACACGCAGGCCCGGCCACCGCTCACCGGCAGCACCGCCCCGGTGAGGTAGGCGCCGGCCCGTGACGCCAGATAGATGACGGCGCCGGCCATGTCGTCGGGGGCGCCTATGCGGCCCAGGGGTATCCCGGCCGCCACCTCGGCCCGGGCCTCGGGGTCGTCGAGCAGGAAGGCCATCATCTTGGAGTCGAAGGGGCCCGGGGCCACCGCGTTGACGGTGATGTGGTCGCGGGCCAGCCGCCGGCCCAGGTGGCGGGTGAGCATGATGAGGGCGGCCTTGGAGGCCGAGTAGGAGTAGGTCTCCATCTCGGGCACGGCGATCCCGTCGACGGAGGCGACGTTGATTATCCGGGCCGGGTCGTCGGGTCGGGCCGCGGTCCGCAGGCGGGGCAGCAGCCTCTGGGCGAGCAGGAACGGCCCTCGCACGTTGGTGTCCATCACCTTGTCCCAGCCCTCGACCGGGAACCGGTCCAGAGAGGCGCCCCAGGCCGCCCCGGCGTTGTTGACCAGGATGTTTATCTCGGGGGCCCGGTCGGCGACGGCGGCGGCCAGGGCCTCGCAGCCCTCGGGGTCGGACAGGTCGGTGGCGACGGCCTCGCAGGGGCCTCGGGCCTCCAGTTCGGCGGCCGCGGCCCTCAGCGGCTGTTCCTTGCGGGCCGAGACGATCACCCGGCACCCGGCGTCGAGCAGCCCGGCCGCGATCATGTAGCCGATGCCGCGGCTACCGCCGGTGACCACGGCCGTCTTGCCCTCCAGCCCGAAAAGCGAGGTGATGCGGTCGATGTTCACGGCCACTGCGGTTTGCTCCAATCGGTTGGCGGCCAGGCCCCTATCTTGTACGACCGGCCCCCGCCGGCCGGAGGAAACCCGGAGAAAACTTCGGAGGAGGCCCGGAGGAAGATGGCGACGCTCGGCAAACTCGACGAGATCATCTCCGCCCAGGGCTACGCCCTGGCCGACGGGGCCATGGGCACGCAGCTCTTCGCCGCCGGCCTGGAGTCCGGCGATTCCCCCGAGCGGTGGAACCTCGACCGGCCCGAGACCATCCAAGACGTCCACCGCCGTTACTTCGAGGCCGGGTCCGACCTGGTGCTCACCAACAGCTTCGGCGGGAACCGCTTCCGCCTGGCCCTGCACGGCCTCGAGGACCGGGTCGGCGAACTCAACCGAGCCGCGGCCGCCAACGCCAGGGCCGCGGCCGACGGGGCGGGCCGGGCCGCGGTGGTGGCCGGGTCGATGGGGCCCACCGGCGAGCTGCTCGAGCCCCTGGGGGCCATGTCGGCCCCGGCCTGTGAGGAGGCCTTCGCCGAACAGGCCCGGGCGCTGGCCGCGGGCGGCGTCGACCTGTTGTGGATTGAGACCATGAGCGATCTCGGCGAGGCAGAGGCGGCCATGCGGGGGGCCGGGGCCGCCTGCGACCTGCCCGTGGCGGTCACCATGAGCTTCGACACGGCCGGGCGCACCATGATGGGGGTGACCGGCTCGGACATGGCCCGACGGCTGGGGCGGCTCGGCCCGGCGGCCATGGGGGCCAACTGTGGCGCCAACCTGGCCGACACCGAGGCGGCGGCGGCCGCCATCGCCGCCGAGGCCGCGGGCATCCCGGTGGTGTGCAAGCCCAACGCCGGGGTGCCCGAATGGAGCGGCGGCCGACTCGTCTACGACGGCGCCCCCGAGGTGATGGCGGCCGGGGCGGTGCGGGCTCGCCGGGCCGGGGCCGTCGTCATCGGTGCCTGCTGCGGCAGCACCCCCGAGCACATCGCGGCCATGGCCGCCGCCTTGGGGAACGAGGCCGGGCTCAGGTGATGGGGCTGGCCGGCCGTGTCGGCCAGCTCACTTTGGTTTTTTTGACTGGTGCGGGTTCGGGGGGGTAGGTTCGGGTTCGAACATTCTCGATGCCGTTGGGGGGCCGTGGGCATGGGGGTTGGCTGGTCAGGCCGCGACGGGGGCTGGTGCGGGGCCGGGGCGCGGGCGCGTTGGGGGTGGTGGCTGGTTTTGTTGGTGTTGGCGGCGGGGTTGTGGGGGGTCGGCGAAGCCGATCCATCCTGGGCGACGAGCCCGACTGCCGGACCCCCCAGCCAAACCGCAGCCACCCCCACCGGCCCGTGACCGGCGTCGACATCGCCTTAAAACGCAAGCGATCTCATGGAAACCCGCACGTATAAAATTCTATTCTGGCTCCTGTGCGGGCTGCTCGTCGCCGCTGCGAGCATATTCTACGCCTGCGGCTCGACCGGTCCAGCGGTTGTCTCACCGACAGCA
The DNA here is from genome assembly GCA_958296055.1 of uncultured Acidimicrobiales bacterium. Lineage (GTDB taxonomy): Bacteria > Actinomycetota > Acidimicrobiia > Acidimicrobiales > Aldehydirespiratoraceae > CATQHS01. The sequence goes on along the minus strand of CATQHS010000001.1, from coordinate 2,998,757 downwards.
GTGTGCGATGTCACCGCGCTGGACGAAATGGCCGGGCCCGGCGACGACACGGTGACCGTCAGGTTCGTAGCCTACGGCGACGTCGACAGTGACGACGACAAGCCCTGCGCCATGCTGCCCGATGTGCGCATCGCCGTCATAAGCGAAGAGCATGCAAATAGTGCAGATAAAGAAAAAGACGACATGTTGAACTGGTGGAAGGCTGTGGGGGGAAGCGAACTGGGCATCTACCGTTTCATCCCCCCGGGAGTGCGGGTACCGTCCACCGCTGAAAGGTTCGCATCCGCTCCAGCACAGTTCATCACCACCGGCCCAGACGGAACCGCCGAACTGCGCTTCGACTATGACCCGGAGACAGATGATTATTCGTTGTGCGCCATATCGCCAATCGATGATCTGATCGCCGGATGCAGCCATCATCATCTCCATCTACGGCCGAATTATCATATTACCATATACATTTATTTCACTCACGGTCACGCCACCATAGAAGTGGGGGCCAGCGATCGGTACCAATGGTTCCTAGACGACACGAGATTGGCAGGGACACCGGCAACCATCACATTCGAAGCTACCTACAACGACGACATCGAACCATCCCATCCATCCGATAATACGGACATAATCGTCGTCGGTGCCGCCCACATCAATGCCTGGTGGGCAGCCATCTCCGACAACGGAGCCAATGAACTGGAAGCGAATAAATTACAGGTTGGTTCTGAAGACTTAGCACACGATTGGGCTCATGTGATAACCACCGGCTCGGACGGGTCGGCCGAGACAGCACTGCCGCCAGGAGATTACCTATTATGCGCGCCAAATCAGGGCGGTATTCTAGATTGCATCTACGAGAATCTGGCCAGCGGACATCACACATATCTAGTTAACTTTTGGTTGGGCGGTAACTTTGTAAGCATAACAAAACGAAGCTGATAGAAGACCGACGTCGAACATCGCCTTCAAACGAAAGCAATCTCATGGAAACCTACACAACCGACTGGCGCTGCTGGCACCACATCTACAACAGCACCCCCGCCACCACCAGCCACACCATGCCCGTCATCACCAACAACCTCCGCAACCAAGTACAAATCCGAGCCCTCAACCCAACCGGCACCAGCCAACCCAGCCAAACCGCAGCCACCCCCACCGCACCCGCCGGCCCGTGAACAAGACAACGACGACCCGGACGCTCTTATGCGGACTGATGGCCGCGGTGGCCAGCGGGGCCTGCGCCAGCCGAGACGCGCCCGTCCCACAAGACGCTTCCGCGGTTACGCTGGCTGCGCCGTCATCTATTTCGCCGGTGGCGCCGTCTATTACGCCGGTTGCGCCTGTGACTTCGCGGGTCTTGCCCGCCTCGCCGGCTGCGCCGGTTGTGTCACCGTCGGCGGTGTGCGATGTCGCGCCGCTGAGTGAGGCGACCAGGGCTGGTCCTTGGCCTGATGATAGCCATACATCGGTGAGTATCGTTGCCTATGGCGATGTCGACAGCGACGACGACGTGCCCTGCGCCATGCTGCCCGATGTGCGCATCGCCGTCATACAAGACACATCCCAGAATTCTTCGGTGTCCTTGGATTTATTGGAAGATTGGTGGACGGCTGTGGGGGGAGACGAACTAGGCATCCGCCGTTTCATCCCCCCAGGGGTGCGAGTGCCGTCCACCGCTGAAAGGCTCGCCTCCGCTCCAGCGCAGTTCATCACCACCGGCCCGGACGGAACCGCCGAACTGCGCTTCGACTATGACCCGGAGACAGATGATCATTCGTTGTGCGCCATATCACCAATCGATGATCTGATAGCCGGATGCAAACACAATCTATCTCTGAGAGGGTTTCCAAGTGATCATATTAGTCATATTACAGTATATATTTATTTCACTCATGGTCACGCCATCATAGAAGTGGGGGCCAGCGATCGATACCAGCGGTTCCTAGACGACACAGGATCGACAGGGACACCGGCAACCATCACATTCGAAGCTACCGACAACGACGACATCGAACCATCCTATCCATCCGATAATACGGACATAATCGTCGTCGGTGCCGCCCACGTCAACGCCTGGTGGACAGCTATCTACAACGGCCCAATTAACGAACTGGAAGCGAATAGACTACAAGTTACTTCTGAAAACTTAGCACACGATTGGGCCCATGTGATCACCACCGGCCCAGACGGGTCGGCCGAGACGGCACTACCGCCAGGAGATTACCTAATATGCTCAGCCACTTGGCGCGGCAATCTAGATTGCATCTACGAGAACCTGGCCAGCGGACATCACACATATCTAGTTAACTTTTGGTTGGGCGGTAACCTTGTAAGCATAACAAAACGAAGCTGATAGAAAACCGACGTCGAACATCGCCTTCAACGAAAGCAATCTCATGGAAACCCGCACGTATAAAATCCTATTCTGGCTCCTGTGCGGGCTGCTCGTCGCCGCTGCGAGCATATTCTACGCCTGCGACTCGACCGGTCCAGCGGTTGTCTCACCGGCCGCGGTGTGCGATGTCACCGCGCTGGACGAAACGGCCGGGCCCGGCGACGACACGGTGACCGTCAGGTTCGTAGCCTACGGCGACGTCGACAGCGACGACGACAAGCCCTGCGCCATGCTGCCCGATATCCGCATCGCCGTCATACAAGACACATCCCGGAATTCTTCGGTGTCCTTGGATTTATTGGAAGATTGGTGGACGGCTGTGGGGGGAGACGAACTGGGCATCCGCCGTTTCATCCCCCCAGGAGTGCGAGTGCAGTCCACCGCTGAAAGGCTCGCCTCCGCTCCAGCACAGTTCATCACCACCGGCCCGAACGGAACCGCCGAGCTGCGCTTCGCCTATGACCCAGAGACAGATGATCATTCGTTGTGCGCCATATCGCCAATCAATGATCTGATAGCCGGATGCAGCCATCATCTTTCTCTAGGTTATCTCTCTCTACAGTCAAATAACCATATTACCGTATACATTTATTTCACTCACGGTCATGCCGTCATAGAAGTGGGGGCCAGCGATCGATACCAGCGGTTCCTAGACGACACGAGATTGGCAGGGACACCGGCAACCATCACATTCGAAGCTACCTACAACGACGACATCGAACCATCCCATCCATCCGATAATACGGACATAATCGTCGTCGGTGCGGCCCATGTCAACGCCTGGTGGGCAGCCATCTCCGACAACGGAGCCAACGAGTTGGAAGAGCATAGATTACAGGTTAGTTCTGAAAACTTAGCACACGATTGGGCTCATGTGATCACCACCGGCCCAGACGGGTCGGCCGAGACGGCACTACCGCCAGGAGATTACCTACTATGCGCGTCAAATACGAGCGGTAATCTAGATTGCATCTACGAGAACCTGGCCAGCGGACATCACACATATCTAGTCAACTTTTGGTGGGGCGGTAACCTTGTAAGCCTAACAAAACGAAGCTGGTAGAAGACCCCGGGCCATGTCGAAGGGCGTTTCAGCAGGAACCTGGGAACCGGCGGGCACGTGATCATATATTCGGAGTCGATTTTTGGGAAGGAGGTAACTGAGCATATCGCGGCCATGGCCGCCGCCTTGGGGAACGAGGCCAGGCTCAGGTGATGGGGCTGGCCGGCACCGCGGCCTGCTGGACCGAGGCCTTCACCACCGGCACCTCGGCGGGGGTCAGCGGCGCCATCCACGACTTGCGCTCCAGGGCGGCCTCCACGTAGGGGGCCAGGTCGGCCGCCTTGGCCGCCTCCCGCTCGGCCCGGCCCGCGGCCAGCTCCGGCAGCACCTCATCACCGAACAGCCGGAGGCTGTGGCATATGTCGGAGTGGCGGTTGTTGCCGCCCTGCTGGAGGAAGATCACGTGGTCCACGCCGGTGCTCTCCGCCTCCCGGAGCCAGCGGACCGCATCGGCGGGAGTGCCGATGGTGTCGGAGTAGTCGTCGCCCGCGGCCCGGGCCGCGGCGATGGCGTCGTCTAGGCCCGAGCCCCGCTGGGCCGTGTACCGGTCCCACAAGGTGGTGTGGCCGGGGACGGTGTCGCTCACCACCAACTGGCGCAGGGCGTAGGCGAAGAAGTGGAACCCGTCATAGCCGCGGCGGATGGCCTCGACCCGGTCGTGGTGGAGCGAGAAGCCGGTCACCACCGCCACGTTGGCGTTGACGGTGTGGCCCAGCGGCACGCACTCGTCGCTCTTGATGAGCTTGTAGTAGATCTCCACCCAGTGCCGGGCCTCGTCGGGATCGACGAAGGCGAAGGCCAGGGCGCCCAGGCCCCGCCGGGCGGCCAGCTCGATGGTCGAGCGGTTGGTGCAGGCGATCCACAAGGGCGGGTGGGGTTTCTGCACCGGCTTGGGGATGACGTTGCGGCACGGCATGGAGAAGTGCTCGCCCTCGAAGCCCGGATAGGGGGTGAGGGCCATCATGTTGGCGACCTGCTCCCCCGCCTCCAGGCTCATGGCCCGCTTCTGCTTGGCCGGGATGCCGAAGCCGCCCAACTCCAGCCGGGTGGCGCCCTCGCCGATGCCCAACTCCACCCGGCCCCGGGAGATCACGTCGAGGGTGGCGACCGTCTCGGCGGTGCGGGCCGGGTGGTTGTACTTCGGGGGGGTCTGGCGGATGCCGTGGCCGAGGCGGATCCGCTGGGTGCGGGCCGCGCAGGCCGACAGGAAAACCTCGGGAGCCGAGCAGTGCGAGTACTCCTCCAGGAAGTGGTGCTCGACCGCCCAGGCCACGTCGATGCCGACCTGATCGGCGATCTCCACCTGCTCGAGGGCCTCGGCGAAGAGCCTCTCCTCGGAGTCGGGGGCCCAGGGCCGGGGCAACTGGTGCTCGTAGAAGATCCCGAACCGCATTCAGCCTCAGCCTAGGAGCGCGGCGTGCAGGCGGCCCAGCACCCCCAGCACGTCCATCCCGTCGTGCCAGAACTCGTCCACGCCCGCGGCCCGCGCGTCGTCCCAGCCCTCTTCGGGGTCGGCGGCCAGCGCCACCAGGGTCGCTCCGGCCCCGGCCAGGGCCCGGGCCGTGGCCGCCGCCCGCTGGGAGTAGGCCTCGTCGGACCCGGTGATCACCGCGGTCCGGTCGGGGCCGGCTCCGAAGGCGGCCGCGGCCTCGACGGGCGAAGCGGCTCCGTCGCCGCGCCCGCCGACGGCGGCCACTCCCCCGGCGGCCAGCAGGTTGCGGACCCAGGCGGTCCGGGGCCCGTGGGCGGCCTCGGGGCCTAGCGCCACCACCGCCACGGTCGGCCGCCGCCCGGTCCGGGCCAGGTGGCGGTCGGCGGCGTCGCGCAGATCCTCAAAGGGCTGGGCCGGTCGCCGCACCGGCAGCCCGCCGCCCGGGCTCTGCTGGTTTTCTGAGCAAGGATTGTCGCCATACGACAACGGATGCTCAGAAAAACCGTCGGGGCGGCGGTCCGACAACCCGCCGGGGCGGCTATCCGGCGGGGGCTCCTCCAGCAGGGGGAAGTCGCTGACCCCGGTCACCGCCTGGCACCGGGTTCCCAGCGCGGCCAGCCGGTTGTTCCAGCTCGATTCGATGGCCTCGGCCATGGTCCCGTCGGCCAGCACGGCCATGATGCCCCCGGCCGCCTCGACGGCCTGGAACGCCCGCCAGCCCCGCTCGGCCAGCTCGCGGGTGAGCGACTCGACGTAAAACGACCCTCCGGCCGGGTCGAAGGTCTGGCCGAGCTGGGCCTCTTCCAGCAGCAGCAACTGGGTGTTGCGGGCCAGCCGAGCCCCCAGCCCGCCCGGTATTCCGGCGGCGGCATAGTCAAGGGGCAGCACGGTCACGGCGTCGGCGCCGCCCGTCCCGGCGGCCAGCGCGGCGGCGGCGCCCCGCAGCAGGTTCACCCCCGGGTCGCGGCGGCTGTACATGGCCTCGTCGGTCACCGCGTGCTGGTACTGGGCCGCGGCCGGCCCCGATCCGCCGGAGGCGGCCACCACCCGGCCCCACATCACCCGGGCCGCTCGCAGCATGGCCATGGTCGCGAACTGGTCGGCGGCGGCGGGCAGGCGGAACCCGATCAGCCCGGCCGCCTCCTCCACGCTCGATCCGGCCTGGGTCAGCGCCCGCAGGTAGGCGACCCCGGCCGCGGTCGCCCAGGCCAACACCTGGACCTCGGTGGCCCCGGCCGCGGCCGGCCGGGCCGCATCCACCGCCACCGCCCGCATTCCCGGGCGGAGCTGCCCCCGGCCCTTGAGCCTCTCCACCAGCCGGGCGGCCTGGGCCGGGTCCACCGGGCGGCCCGAGCGGGCCCACTCCCCCACCGGGTCGAACCCGAGGGAGCAGCCGGGCGCCGCCGCCGGGCCTGACCGACCGGCCAGCTCGGCCAGAGCCTCGGCCCGGGCGGGCTCGGCGTGGGGGGCGAGCCCGACGGGAGTCTGGTCGATCCTCACCCCTTCGAGGATCGGGCCGAGGTCGGCGGCGGCCGGGCCGGGTCCGATCTCGACCGAAGCGGCCCCGCCGCCGAGATCGGCGAGCAGCCGGTCCCGGACCTCGGCCGGGTCGGTCCCGTCGCAGTGCTGGCGGACGTCCCAGCCTCCGGCCGCCTGCGTTTCGAGGGCGGGCCCGGCGCCCTCGGTGCTCGGGTTGCGCAGGCTCAGGCCCCGGACGAGCCGGGCCGTTGCTTCGTCTGCGTCCCGGTCCGAGCCGACGTAAAGGGGCTCGATCTCAATGCCGTCTGAGGTGGCCCCGACCAGCACCTCTTCGAAGGACCGGCCCCCGAGCACCCGCTCGACCAGCGCCGTCCAATCGTCGGCGCCGACGGCCGGGAACTCGCCGGCCAGCGTAAGGCCGGTCACCGAGCCAAGGCCGGTCAAATCGTGAAGGCCAGGTTGCGGGCGGCCCGCTCGCCCCATTCGGCGTCGCCGGTCCAGCGAATGGCCCCCTCGTCGATCTTGGCCTGGGGGTCGATGCGCCCGCAGGCCAGCATGATGAAGGTGGTCGAGTCGGCGGCCAGCACCACGTCGGGGGCGGTCAGAGACTCGGGATCGACGGCCGCGGCCCTCCCGTCCACCGCCACCCCGATCCGGCGCCGCACCGGGCCGTCGACGTCGATGCGCATGGTCATGCCGTCGGGCAGCCCCACCTTCTTGCCGGCGATGTAGCCGATGGCCCCCGCCACCTCGTCGAGCACCATCTCGGCGGCCGGACCGCCGTCGTCGGTGGGCCGGCCCAGCGGGATGGAGGCGTCCCGCAGGTGGACCCACAGATCGAAGACCCGGATGGCCAGGAAGCGGCCGTAGGTGGCCTTGCCCACCGGGGTGAGCGCAGGCCGGTCCATGTCGGCGTCGGCCAGGGCACCCAATTCGGCCCGCCGGGCGGCGAAGGCCCCCTCGACCCGGGCCCTGAACTCGGGGGCGCTCATGGCCGGGGCCGCCTCGGTGAGGGCCAGCATCTTCTCGAAGGGGGGAAGGCTCTCGGCGGTGACCTCCCATCCGGTCAGCGCCTCCTCCACCCCGACGGTGTGGGCGATCGCCTCCCGCACCGTCCAGGCCGGGCACAGCGACTGCACCTCCCACTCATCGGGGCCCAGGTCGGCGCACAGTCCCGAGATGGCGGCGAAGCACTCCTCGGTCCTGTCGATCAGTTCCGTGCGCAAGGCCGGCCCTCCCCTCTCCGCTCCGCCGGTTTTCTGAGCATCGGTTGTCGATATACGACAACACTTGCTCAGAAAACAAGCTCGGAAGAACACAAGGTAGCTTGACGGCATGAGCGCGACGCACACGGACGCCACCCCCGCCAGCACCATCCACGCCGACGCAGCCGGACCCGGCGACGAGCAGGCCCTGATGGTGGACGAAGCGGTCGAGTCCCTGCTGCGGGATCACGACCCCGCAACCACCGGCGACGAGGAGTTCCGGGGCCACCGCTTCGACGCCGGGCTGGCCTGGGTTCACTTCCCGTCCGGCCGGGGCGGGCTCGGGGTCCGCTCCGAGCTCAACCGCCGGGTAGAGAACCGCCTCCGCGGGGCCGGGGCCGCCCCGCCCAAGTCGGGCACCTTCTTCATGTGGCTGGCCGGGCCCACCATCGTCACCCACGGCACCGACGAGCAGAAGGATCGCTTCCTGCGGCCCATGTTCACCGGCGCCGACCTCTGGTGTCAGCTCTTCAGCGAGCCCGGTGCGGGCTCGGATTTCGCCGGCCTGGCCACCCGGGCCGTCCTCGACGGCGACGAATGGGTGGTCAACGGCCAGAAGGTGTGGACGACGCTGGCCCACGCCGCCGACTGGGGGATGCTGGTCACCCGCTCCAACCCCGACCTCCCCAAGCACAAGGGGCTGACCTACTTCGCCCTGGACATGCGCAGCCAGGGGGTGGAGGTCCGGCCCCTGCGCCAGATGACCGGCGAGGCCGAGTTCAACGAGGTCTACCTCACCGACGTGCGGGTGCCCGACGATTGCCGGATCGGCGGGGTGGGCGAGGGCTGGAGAGCGGCCCTCACCACGCTGATGAACGAGCGGACCGCCATCGGGGGCAACAATCCCGTGGGGGGAGGCAAGCCCACCGACCTGATCGTCGACGCCTACCGGGGCATGGACCCCGGCGTCCGCACCCGCGTCCATCTCGATCAGGCGATGCGGCTGTGGGTCAAGGCCGAGGCGCTGCGGCTGACCGTCCTGCGGGCCTCAGAGAACATGAGGGCCAAGAACCCGGGCCCGGAGGGGTCGGTGAGCAAGCTGATGGGCGCCGAGCTCAACCAGGAGCTGCGGTCCACCATCATCGACTTGGAGGGGCCGGCCGGGGCGGTGGGCTACGACTACACCTACCGGCGGCCCGAGGAGATAACCGGCACGGGCCGGGCCCGCGACCCCCACCACGAGTTCCTGCGGTCTCGGGCCAACTCCATCGAGGGCGGCACCAGCGAGGTCATGCGCAACATCCTGGGCGAGCAGGTGCTGGGCCTGCCGGGCGAGCCCCGGGTGGACAAGGAGATCCCCTGGAGCGAGGTGCCCAGGAACTGACCCTCCCGAGCCGGCCCGGCCCGGCCGCGGGTCGGGGCCTCCGGCCGCGGAACCTCAACCAGGAGGCAACGACATGGCCATGCCGAGCGACATCGGGATCATCGACACCATGATCGGCTTCCCCGGCCCCGATTTCTCCACCTATGAGTTCATCCGGACCCAGCTCAAAGACCCCGAGTCGGCCGGTTTCGACTTCCCGGTGGAGTACATGTTCAAGGGGGTCCCCAAGGAGAAGGTGGGTGTCGGCGACCCCATCGGGGTGACCCTGGCCGAGATGGACGCCCACGGCATCGAGATGGGGCTGGTCGGGTGCGAGGGGAAGACGGGCCGCAAGGCGCTGGCCGACCACCCGGACCGGTTCGTCGGGTCCTGCCAGGTGGACGCCAACGACGTGATGGGCTCGGTCCGCAAGATCCGCGGGCTCTACGATGAGCGCGGCATCCGGGCGGTGGGGGCCTTCCCGGCCGGCTGCGTCCCGCCGGTGCCCATCGACGACGCCAAGTGGTATCCGATCTACGCCGCCTGCTGCGACCTGGACATACCCATCTTCATGTGCGCCGGGGTGCCCGGCCCCCGGCTGCCCATGGCCGCCCAGCACGTCGAGCGCATCGACCAGGTGATGTACGACTTCCCTGAACTCACCCTGGTGACCCGCCACGGCTGCGAGCCCTGGGACGAACTGGCGGTGAAGCTGATGCTCAAATGGCCGGGCCTGCACTATTCCACATCGGCCTTCGCCCCTAGATACTACCCGAAGTCGATCATCGACTACGCCAACACCCGGGGCACCGACAAGGTCATATATGCCGGCTATTTCCCGATGGGCCTGTCACTGGAGCGGATCATGACCGAGCTACCCGGCGTGCCCTTCAAGGACGAGGTGTGGCCCAAGTTCCTGCGCCAAAACGCAGCCCGAGTCCTCGGCCTCAACCCCTGACCAGTACGTAGCGACATGGAGGGACCAGCGCAACCGAGTAGATCGGAAATCCCGCGGTGACGATCTATCGACGAACCGTGGACAAGTCGAAGCTGAACCGAAGCGCGGCTCTTCCATATGACCTGAGGCTGCTCGACTTCGAGTCCGCCATGCAGGACATCTACGACTTCTTCTACGACGTGAACCTCCATCTGACGGGCAAGGGTCTCGGCCGACTGGAAGACACTCTGAGAAAGGCGAACCTGTCGGGGACCGTCTCAGACATGCTCACCGCGAGCGTCGCCGCCCACTCACGGACGCTGGTCCAGAACCGGTATCACAACGGCCACCCCGACTTGCTGGTGCGCAACCTCTACCCGAACGACTCAGCGAAAGCCGGCGAAGACGGCGTCGAGATCAAATGCACCCGCAAGAAGGGCGGGGCGGTCGACACCCACGGCGCCCGCGAGCAGTGGATGTGCGTCTTCGTCTACCGAGTCGACCCGGGCACGGAGTCGGTGACCAGCCGACCGCCTCTCAAGTTCACCGAGGTTTACATCGGCTGTGTGGCTCTCGAGGATTTTCGCCGCAATGACCGGGGTGAACTCGGCACCCGGACCGCGACCCTCCATGCGGACGGAGTGGCTAAGCTGCGTCGCAACTGGGTCTATCTCGACCCTGACTGACTGCGGACTTCGAGGTCTCGGAGGGCGGGAATCGCCTCGCGGGCGATCTTCACGTAACAGGCGTCGGACTCGATCCCGACGCTCCGATAGCCGACCCGTTCGGCGGCGGCCAGAGTGGAGCCAGATCCGGCGAACGGATCGAGCACGACGCCCTCGCCCAGCGGCAGGATGGCCCGGACCACCTGCCGGAGGAAGGCCTGGGGCTTGAGGCTGGGATGGCCGGCAAGCTCTCGTTCCGAGCGGTGGGTCGGCGCTGAGGCGATGACGTCGCCGAACGGCGCTTCATCGGAGATGCGGCGCAGTCCGCCGGTGCCCCACTTCCTCAGATTGTCTTGGACCCGGCCCTCGATCGGCTTGCGGAACAGCAGCCACGGCTCCCACTTGGAGCGGGGCATGACCGTCACGTCCGGGAACTCCTCGTGCGCGTTCTTCGGCCGGTCGCCGCCCCGCATGGTCATCACCAGACGCACGATCTCCCCCCGCCGCTCGAACCCGGCCCGGCATACCGCGGCCGCCACCAGATAGGAGACGAGGGGGTTCGAGGCGACCATCACGTGGGCGCCGGGAACCAGCACCGGCAGCAAGCGCCCGGCCCAGCCCTCGAAGAAGGCCTCAAGATGCTCCAGTTCAGAGTCGGTCAGCGTGGTGAACCGGGGCAGCGGCGAGCGCCGATGGCCGTCGAAGGAAGGCGGCATCCGCCAGACCCCTCCCCGGCCCCTTCGGAGCTTCGCCTGCTCGTCCCGGCTGTACTCGACCAATCCGTAAGGGGGATCGGTGACGACCCCGTGGATCGACTCCGGCTTGGCGTCGGCCAGCCACTCGAGGCAGTCCGCCTCGTACAGCGCCGACTCGCCGATCTCGACCGCCGGCAGCCAGGCCCGCGTTCCCACCCTCATAGCTTACATCAGTGTAGTTCGGCGGTCTGACTCTGACTTCATCCTCATGTAGATATCTTGTAATATTATGAAATCCACACCGAGACAGCGTAATCGCCGCCGGTGTAGGGGCGGCGGTCCCAGGTGGACCACCGGTGCTCGAGAGTCAGCCCGGCCTCGGCCGCCATCCGGTCGTAGGCGGCCACCGCCGGGCCGGGCCGGTCGAGTTGGAACCCGGCCACGATCCGCCCACCGGGTCCCAGGTGGCGGGCCATGTTGGCCAGCACCGCGGCCTCGGTGCCGGGCGCCAGGAAGATCATCACGTTGCCGGCCATCACCACCGCGTCGAAGGCCCGGCGCTGGCCCTCGCCGTCGGTGACGGCCGCGTCCGCCAGGTCGCCGCAGATCCACTCGATGTCGGGCCCCTTGCGGCGGGCGGTGTCCAGCATGACCGGATCGAGGTCCACGCCGACCACGTCGACGCCCCGGCGGGCCAGCTCGATGGCCACCCGGCCGGTTCCGCAGCCAGCGTCGAGCACACAAGACGGCCCGAACCACTCAACCAGGTCGGCCTCGCCGTGGATCGACTCCCCCGCATCGGCCAGCCGCCTCCAGCGAGCGTCGTAGTCGCCGCCCCGGGAACCGCCCTGCTCGCTCCAGCGGGTCACGGCCCCGACCATAACCCGGTACCGTGGGCCCGATCCCGGAGATCTGATCCTCGGCACCCAGAGATCGGAGGCAGGTCGTGGAGTTCGGAATCTTCCAGAACGGCTACATCCCCGGACCGTCGGCCCACATCCCCGAGCACGAGCACCTCATGTTGATGAGGGAGGCGTCGTACCCGATCCACGCCGACAAGCACAATTGGAAGTTCGCCTGGTTCGGCGAACACCACGCCCTCACCGAGTACAGCCACCTCTCGGCCCCCGAGGTGATGATCGGCTGGGTGGCGGCCCAGACCGACTACATCCACCTGGGCACGGCCATCACCAGCCTCCCCACCACCAAGGAGCACCCGGTCCGGCTGGCGGAGCGGGCAGCCATGCTCGACCACTTCTGCGAGGGCCGCTTCGAGTTCGGCACCGGCCGGGGGGCGGGCAGCCACGAGGTGGCCAGCTTCAACGGCACCCTCACCTCTGAGACCAAGGCCATGTGGGCCGAGGTGATGGCCGAGATCCCCCGGATGTGGGCCCAGCGCGACTACTCATACCAGGGCGAGCACTTCTTCGTGCCGCCTGTCCACAACATCCTGCCCAAGCCCCTGCACGGCACCCACCCGCCCCTGTGGGTGGCCTGCGGCAACCCGGCCACCTTCGCCACCGCCGGGTCGCTGGGCATGGGGGCCATCGCCTTCAACTTCGAGCCGGCGCCGGCCCTCAAGGGCCGCATCGACAGCTACAAGGAGGCGGTCGCGGGCTGCACCGAGCCGCTCGGGTCCTATATGAACGACAACGTGATGATGACCAACGCCCTGATCTGCCTGGAGGACCGGGCCCGGGCCCGCGAGATCGCCCTCCTGAAGGGCCGGGGCTACCTGTACTCGATGGTGTGCCTGTACCACGACACCATCCCCAAGAAGCCGGGCGCCCCCACCTGGCCCGAGCCGCCGCTGGGTATCCCCGACGAGGCCACCCTCGACTGGGCCATACAGGGCGGCTACATCCTGTGCGGCACCCCCGAGGAGGTGTGCGAACAGCTAGAGCGGTCCTACGTGGCGGTGGGCACCGACCAGCTCGTGTTCGGGCTGCCCAACGAGGGGTTCGAGTACGAAGAGATCCTCGAGATGATCGAGATCTTCGGCGATCAGGTCATCCCCGAGTTCGACAAGGACCGCACCCATTCCACCGAGAAGTACCGGGCCAACTTCGTGCCCAAGCACCCGGAGTGGAACAACCCGCCGCCAGAGATCGAGGTGACGCTCCCCCCCAGCGCCTCCATGCCGGTCCCCTACCGCCCCTGACCCGCCGGTTATCGGCTGCCCGGTCACCCTTTCACCAGTTCGGCGGCCTGGCGGCACTCCTGGGCCGAGCGGGCTGAGACGTTCAACATCGTCACTGGGGTGGAGGCCCAGGCCTGGAGCCGGTCTCTGATCCGCTCGACCGGGCCGACCAGGGAGATCTCGTCGGCGAACTCCGAGGGCACCGCGGCCGCGGCCTCGTCCCGGCGGCCGGCCAAAAACAGGGCTTGGACGGTGCGAGCCGCCTGCTCGTACCCCATCCGGGCCATCAGCTCGGTGTGGTAGTTCTCACCCCGCGCCCCCATTCCGCCTATATAGAAGGCCAGAACGGTCTTGATGGGCCACAGCGCCTCCTCCACATCGGGGCAAACCCGCAGGGTCACGTTCACCGCTATCTCGAAGCCGGGCCGGGCCCCGGCCAGGGAGTCGGCGTAGACCTCGGGCCGGAACGGCGAGTAGTACAGCGGCAGCCAGCCGTCGGCGATCTCGGCGGTCTGAGCCACGTTGCGGGGACCCTCGGCCCCGATCCAGATGGGGATCGACCGCAGCGGGTGGGTCATGATCTTCAGCGGCTTGCCCAGGCCCGCGGCGCCGGGGCCGTCGTAGGGGTGCCGGTAATGCTCGCCGTCGAACCGCAGCGGAGCCTCCCGGGCGAAGACCCGGCGGAGGACCTCCACGTACTCCCGAGTTCTGGCCAGCGGCCGGCCGAAAGGCTGCCCGTACCAGCCCTCCACTACCTGGGGCCCGGACACCCCCAGGCCGAGGATCACCCGGCCGCCGGAGATGTGGTCGAGGGTCACGGCGTGCATGGCCGCGGCCGTCGGGGTCCGAGCCGAGATCTGCACCACGCCGGTGCCCAGCTTGATCCGCTTGGTGCGGGCCGCGATCAGCACCAGCGGCGAGAAGGCGTCGGACCCCCACGACTCGGCCGACCACACCGCGTCGAACCCGGACTCCTCGGCGACTGCGGCCAGCTCCACCAGATCGGCGGGCATGCCCCGGCCCCAGTACCCCAGAGTCAGCCCAAGCTGCACGCCTGCCTCAGCGCCTCAACCTCAGCCCGTTCCTGCAGGTCAGCAGCCTGACGGGCCCGGGGAGTCCCGGGGCCACCCCTCCCGGTTACCCGGTGTGGGTCCAGACCGGCTGGCGCTTCTCGATGAAGGCTCGGGGCCACTCGGCGCCGTCGCCGACGGCCGCGGCCCGGGCCATGGCGTCTATGGCCAGCTCATAGGCGTCGTCGACGACCATGTCCATCTGGGCGTACATCACCTGCTTGCCGATGCCCTTGGCGTAGCGGCTGCCCCGGGTGGCCGCCTCCAGCAGCTCCATGGTCGCCTCGCTCAGCCGCTCCGCGGCCACCACCCGGTTGATCAGCCCCCACTGCAGGGCGGTGGCCGCGTCGATTACGTCGCCGGTGAGGGCCAGCTCGGCCGCCCGCTTGCGCCCGACCTGGCGGGCCACCGCCACCATGGGGGTGTGGCAGAACAGCCCGCCCCTCCCGCCGGGGGTGGCGAAGCGGGCGTTCTCGGAGGCCACCACCAGATCGGCGCTGGCCGCCAACTGGGCCCCGGCCGCCGTGGCCAGGCCCTGCACCTGGGCTACCACCACTTGGGGGGCGGCGGCCATGGCCTTCATGGCCCGGGTGCAGGCGTCGAAGAGCCCCCGCAGCTCGGGCTCGCCCAGGGCCGCCATCTCGCCCAAGTCGTGGCCCGAGGAGAAGACCGGCCCGGTGGAGGCGAGCACGATCCCGGCCACGTCGTCCGCCTCGCCGGTAGACGCGAAGGCGTGCTCGAGTTCGCCGAGCACGGCCGAGGACAGGCAGTTGCGGCGCTCGGGCCGGTTCAAGGTGACGGTCACGTAGGCACCGGCGCGCTCGCATGACAGATGCTGGTAGTCCATGGCCCGGTTACCTCCTCGACGGGATCGAAGCACCCCGGACGCGGTCCAGCCGTCCGGGGAGACCCCAGTCAGCCTAGGGCGGGCAGGACCCGTTCCACGGTCAGCTCCACGCTGGACCAGGCCTCCTCCACCGGCATCCCCCCCACCAGGGGGTGCAGGCTCAACGTGCCGGAGCCCCTGGCCAGCTCGACGGCCTCGTCGGGGGTGAGCACCCGGTAGATGCCCTCGGCCCGCAGTTCCTCGACTGTGGTCGCCGCCGAGCACACCGCCGAGGTCTGGCCCGGGGGCTGCCAGGACTTGTAGGCCGCGGCCTCGAACAGGAAGCAGTGGCCGTGCTCGGCCCACACCCGGTCGGGGTCGTCGGCCACGTGCAGCATCACCACGTTGTCGGGGGCGATGCAGAAGCCCGGCACGCCCAGCCGCTCGCACTCGGCGTAGTACAGCGCCTCGATCTCGGGGAACTGCCCCGGAAGCTGCAGGGGAAGCCCGAGCCGGGCCGCCCGCCGGGCCGACGCCTCTGACGACCCCCCGATCAGCACCATCGGGTGCGGGCGGGTGTAGGGCATCGGCGTCACCTGCACCATCTGGCCGTTGTGCTCGAAGGGCTGGCCGGTCCAGGCCTTCAGCATCACCTCCAGCGCCTCGTCGAGGATGCGGCCCCGCCGCCGGAACTCCCGGCCGAAGGCGGCGTACTCCACCGGCCGGTACCCCAGCCCGGTGCACACCATGATCCGGCCCCGGCTCGCCAGGTCGATCACGGCCAAGTCCTCGGCCACCCGCACCGGATCGTGAAGGGGCAGCAACAGGGCCGAGACGATCACGCTGAGGCGCTCGGTGCTGGCCAGGATCATGGCCGCGTTCACCAGGGGCGTGGGGCTCCAGCCCATCGGGTTGCAGTGGTGCTCCTCGAGCGAGACGGCGTCGAAGCCGCGGCCGTCAACGTGGCGGGCCAGATCCAGCCCGGCCCGGTACCGGTCGCTCACCGCCTCGGCGTCGGCGGGGTCGGGGCAGATGAAGTTGAGCCGCATCAAGGCGTAGGCCATGGCTCGAGTCTGCGCCGTCAGCGGCCGCCGCGCCAGTCGCTCGCCCCGACCGGTGGCGCCCGCGAGCCGCGGCCGGGCCAGCGGTCAGGGCCGGGGGGTCAAACCGGGACCAGCTCGAACGCGACGGCCAGATCCGTGCCCAGCATCTTCCCGGCCCGCTCGCAGCCGCCCCTCAGGAACGACTCCGGGTCGAAAGAGGGGTCGCCGAGGCTCTCGATGTAGATGCGGTGGCACAGCAGCGCCTCCACGCCCCGGTCGAGGTAGCCGGTCACGTCCACGCCGTGGGTGGGCGAGGGAGAGCCAGCGTAGGCGACCCAGCGAACGCCGCTCCACGGCTCGCCCGCATCGGCGAACAGCCAGCGGTTGGCTGCGTCGCGCACCGCGTCGGGCAGGGCTCGGCCCAACTCGCGGTGATCGACGTGGTTCCACGGCCCGGCCTCGCCCCAGCGGTCGCGGAAGTTCGACCCGATGATCGCCTCCGGCCGGTGGCGGCGGATGGCCGCGGCCAGGTCCCGTCGCAGCCCGACCCCGTTGACGACCAGGCCGTCGGGGTGGTCGAGGAACTCCACCGCGGACACCCCCACCGCGGCCGCGGCCGCCACCTGCTCCTCGGTGCGCAGCGGACCGGCCCGCTCGGGCGGCACCGAGTCGATGCCGGCCTCGCCCCGGGTGGCCAGCACGTAGCGGACGTCTTTGCCGAGGCTGGTCCAGCGGGCGATGGCCGCGGACGCGCCGTACTCGAGGTCGTCGGGATGGGCCACCACGGCGATGGCCCGGTCCCAGTCCTCGGGCAGCGCCGCCAGCCCGGCCTCACCCGACCGGCCCCGGCCCGGGCCCGGGCTATCCAAGGACCCGGCCGGTGCGGTGCATGCACTCAACGGTGCTGACCACGGCCCGCAGCGAGGCCGACACGATCGACTCGTGCATCCCCACCCCCCAAGTGGTGTAGCGGTCGCCGGTGTCGACCTCCACATAGGCGGCGGCGGTGGCATCGCTGCCGGAGCCGATGGCGTGCTCGTAGTAGTCGACGATCTTGCCCGCGAACAGCCCGTCTGCCTGCAGGGCCGAGACGAAGGCGTCTATGGGGCCGTTGCCCTCGCCGATGACGGTGCGCTCGGCCCCGCCCACCAAGAGCCGGGCCTCGATCTCGGAGCGGTCCGTCACCAGCGTGTCGGTGGTGGCCCGGTGCCCGATCAGCTCGATCCAGGGGTCCTCGGGGGCCACGTACTCCCGGATGAACCGGCGGTGGATCTCATAGGAGGTGATCTCGGTGCCGGTGTCCTCGGTCACGGTCTGGATGACCCGGGAGAAGTTGGCCTGGAGGCGGCGGGGCAGGTCGAGGCCGTACTCGTGAAGCAGCACGTAGGCCACGCCGCCCTTGCCGGACTGGCTGTTGACCCGCACCACCGCCTCGTAGCTGCGGCCCAAGTGGTGGGGGTCGATGGGCAGGTAGGGCACGTCCCACTGGTCGTATTCGCCGGTCAGCGGATCGCCGGGAGCCACGTCGTAGATGGCGGCCATGCCCTTCTTGATGGCGTCCTGGTGGCTGCCGGAGAAGGCGGTGTACACCAGATCGCCGGCGTAGGGGTGGCGCTCGGGCACGGTCATGCGGTTGGCGTACTCGAAGATTCGCCGGGCGGCGTCGATGTCGCTGATATCGAGTTCGGGATCGACGCCCTGGGTGAACAGGTTCAAGGCGATGGTCACCAGATCGACGTTGCCGGTGCGCTCGCCGTTGCCGAACAGCGTGCCCTCCACCCGGTCGGCGCCGGCCATGAGCCCGAACTCGGCCGCGGCCACGGCCGTGCCCCGGTCGTTGTGGGGGTGCAGCGACAGCACGATGCTGTCGCGGCTGCGGATCTGGCGGTGGAAGCGCTCGATCAGGTCGCCGTAGAGGTTGGGGCCCGACATCTCCACCGTGGCCGGCAGGTTCAGGATCAGCGGCCAGTCCGGGGTGGGGCCGAAGACGTCCATGACCGCCTCGCACACCTCCACCGCGAAGTCGGGCTCGGTGCCGGTGTAGCTCTCGGGCGAGTACTCGAAGCGGATGCCCGAGGTGGCTGGCCCGGCCTGGTCGAGGCTCCGCAGGCACTGCTCGGCACCGGCCACGGCGATGTCGACGATGCCGGCCCGGTCGGTGCCGAACACCACCCGGCGCTGGGTGACCGAGGTGGAGTTGTACAGGTGAACTATCGCCCTCGGCACCCCCTCGACGGCCTCGAAGGTCCGCTCGATCTGCTCGGGCCGGGCCTGGGTCAGCACCTGGACGGTCACGTGGTCGGGGATCAGGTCCTGCTCCACCAAGCGGCGGCAGAAGTCGAAGTCGGGCTGGGACGCGGCTGGGAACCCGATCTCGATCTCGGTGAACCCCATTTGGACCAGGTGGTCGTACATCCGCTGCTTGCGGGGGATGTCCATGGGGTCGACCAGGGCCTGGTTGCCGTCGCGCAGGTCGACCGAGCACCACAGCGGGGCCTTCTCCAGCCGGCGGTCGGGCCAGGTGCGGTCGAGGAGCTCCACCGCCGGGTAGGGCCGGTACTTCTCGAACGGCATCGTTCTCATGTCGATCACGTCCTTTGCGGTTGTGCGGGGATTGGCGTTTTCGGCTGGGGGGCGGGCAGGGCTTGGGCGGGGCGGGCAGGGCTTGGGGGGGGCGGGCAGGGCTTGGGGGGGCTTGGGGGGGGGGGGGGGGCGGCCCGAGAACTAAAAATCCCCCCGGCCGCAAGGCACGAGGGGATTCGGCGAGCACCGGTATGTGGCGCTCGCCTACATCAGCAGGAGCAGGGAGGCGGCGGGGGTCACGGCCTTCACGCTAGCCCCGTCGGCGACGATGTCCAACCCGCCCCGGCCCGCCCCGGCCGACGGGCCGGGCGCACCGGCCCTCCCGAGCCGGGTTCTGCTACTGGTTCTTTTGCTGCGGCGCCGTGCCATGCTGGGGCGGTGAGCCTGCTGGTGTGGGAGTCGCCGCCTCCGGCCCTGCGCTCCCCGGTCATGGTGACGGCCTTTCGAGGCTGGTTCGACGCCGGCTCGTCGGCCACCGGGGCCCTCGAGTGGCTGAGCGAGCGCGGCCAGGCCGTCCCGCTGGCCCGGGTCGACCCCGAGGAGCTGTTCAACTTCGGCGAGCAGCGGCCCCAGGCCCGGGTCGTCGGCGGCCGCCGCCAGATCGCCTGGCCCGACATCGGAGTCCAGGCGCTGCCGTTCCCCGACGCCGGCCGGGACATGGTGACGGTGACGGGCGCCGAGCCCAACCTGCGGTGGGGCGCCTTCGTCGAGGCGATGGTCGAGGCGGCCGAGGCGGTGGGGGCCGCGCTCATGGTCACCATGGGCGCCCAGATGGCCGAGGTGCCCCACACCCGCCCCCTGACCGTGACCGGTTCCAGCTCCGACCCCGAGTTGGCCGCCGCGCTGGGGCTGAGCAGGCCCAGCTACCAGGGCCCGACCGGGGTGGCGGGCGCGCTGCAGGACCGCTTCGCCCGGGCCGGCGTCCCGGCCGCGTCCCTGCGGGTGTCGGTGCCCCACTACGTCTCGGGCACCCCCAACCCGAAGGGATCTCGGGCGCTGCTGGAGCGCTTCGAGCGGGTGACCGGCCTGGACACCGGCTGGGCCGAGCTGGACGAGCCGGCCCGGCAGTGGGAGGAGCAGGTCGATCAGGCCATGGCCGGCGAGGAAGACGTGGAGAAATACGTGCGCCGGCTCGAGTCCCGGGCCGACGAGCGGGCCGCCCGCCAAATGCCCAGCCCCGACGACCTCGCCGCCGAACTAGAGCGCTACCTGCGCAACCGGACCGACCCCGGCGAAAGGCCGCCTGACTGACACGGCCGCATGACCGACGCGGCCGCCTGACCGACACGGCCGCATGACGAAGCGGCCGCCTGACTGAGGCGGTCACATGACGAAGCGGCCGTCGGCGCCGACCTTCCAGGCCGCGGCGGCCACGGTGCCGCCGTCGACGGGGATGGTGGTCCCGGTGACGAAGCCGGCCATGTCGGAGGCCAGGAACACGATCACCGCCGCGCACTCCTCGGGGGCGGCCCGGCGCCGCAGCGGCGACGGGGCCAAGCCCTCGATTATGGCCCCGGAACCCTCGGTGAGGGCATCCTCGCCGGGGGTGGCGATCATGTCGGGGGCCACGCAGTTGACCCGGATGCCCCGGCCCCCCAGCTCCAGGGCCAGGGTCTGGGTGAACTGCTGGACCGCGGCCTTCATAGCCCCGTAGACGGCGTATCCCGGCGAGGCGTGGTAGGCCTCCACCGAGGTGACGTTGACGATGGCACTGCCGTCGGCCATCAGGGGCGCCCCGTGGCGGACGCAGTTGGCCACGGTCGTGAAGTTCTCGGCCACCAAGGCGCTCTCGCCCTTGGGCGACACCGACTCGAAGAGGGCCCGGAACCCACCCCCGGCGTTGTTGACCAGCACGTCAATGGGGCCGAGCCGGCCGCGGACTCGGCCCAGGAAGTCCCGCACCCGGTCGCCGTCGCGGACGTCGAGGACCTCGGAGAAGCAACGCCGGCCAGCAGCGGCGATCTCGGCTTCCACCCCGGGCAGCGGGCCGGGGTCCTTGTCGCAGACGGCCACATCGGCCCCGAACCGGGCCAGGGCGACGGCGGTGGCGGCCCCGATGCCCCGGGCCGCCCCGGTGACCACCGCCACCCGGTCGGTGAGCAGGATGCGGTCGGGACCGAGATCGGCGATGGGGGCCACTGCACCTCCGGGGCCGGTTGAGCCGGCCGCGACCCTAGACCCGCCGGGGTAGGTTGCGGCCCAAGAAGTCAGCCAGGGCCCGAGGAGGAGACATGGGAGAGCTGGTTCGGGTCGAGACCGCCGCGGCCGGGGTGGCCGTCATCCGCCTCGACCGGCCCAAGATGAACGCCCTCAACGACCAGGTCGTCGAGGAGCTGGCCTCCGCCGCCGCCGAGTTGGCCGCCTCCGACGAAGTGCGGGCGGTGGTGGTGTGGGGCGGGCCCAAGATCTTCGCGGCCGGTGCCGACATCGGCGGCTTCGCCGGGCTGGACCGAGCCGGGGGCCAGGCCCTGTCGGCGTCCATCAACGACGCCCTGCTGGCGCTGGAGAACCTGCCCCAGATCACCGTCTCGGCCGTCAACGGCTACGCCCTGGGCGGGGGCATGGAGCTGGCCATGGCCACCGACTTCAGGGTGGCGGCCGACGACGCCGTCTTCGGCCAGCCCGAGATACTCCTGGGCATCATCCCCGGGGGCGGCGGAACCCAGCGGCTGCCCCGGCTGGTGGGGGTCACCCGGGCCAAGGAGATCATCTACACCGGCCGCCACATACCCGCCGAGGAGGCTCTCGAAATCGGGCTGGCGTCAGCCGTGCACCCGGCCGCCGAGTTGTACGACGCGGCCTGCGAGCTGGCGGCCCGGTATGCGGCCGGCCCGGCCGCTCTGCGGATGGCCAAGCAGGCCATCATGGACGGCCTGGCCCTCGACATCGGCGAGGGATTGGAGCGCGAGGCGGCCTGCTTCGGGGCCTGCTTCACCACCGAGGACGCCCGCACCGGGGTGGCCAGCTTCCTGGAGAAGGGGCCTGGCAAAGCCGTCTTCGCTGGCCGCTGAGCACCCTCAAGCATCGGGGCGGGAGGTGAGCGAGCCCTACGACGCGGTGGTGATCGTGTCGTTCGGCGGCCCCGAGGGCCCCGACGAGGTGCTGCCCTTCCTTCAGAACGTCACCGCCGGTCGGGGCGTGCCCCGGTCGAGGCTGGAGGAGGCGGCCCGCCACTACGACCGGGTGGGCGGGGTCAGCCCGCTCAACCAGCAGTGCCGGCGGCTGCGCCGGGAGTTGGCCGACGAGCTGGACCGGGCCGGGATCGGCCTGCCCGTCTACTGGGGCAACCGCAACTGGCGGCCCTGGCTCGCCGACGCGGTGGCGGCCATGGCCGCGGCCGGGCACCGCCGGGCCCTGGCCCTGGTCACCTCGGCCTACTCGTCGTACTCGGGCTGCCGTCAGTATCTAGAGGACATCGAGGCGGCCCGGGCCGCGGCCGGCCCCGGCGCCCCGGTCATCGACAAGATCCGCCCCTACTACGACCATCCCGGGCTCATCGAGCCCTGGGCAGACGCGGTGGCGGCCGCCTCGTCGAAGCTGAAGGAGTCGTTCGGCCCCGGTCCCGAGGCCCGGCTGGTGTTCACCGCCCACTCCATCCCGCTGGCCATGGCCGGCGGCTGTCAATACGAGCGCCAGCTCCGGGAGGCGGCGGGCCTCATCGCCGCCGCCACCGGCCATTCGGGCTGGGACCTGGTGTGGCAGAGCCGCAGCGGCCCGCCTGCGGCGCCGTGGCTCGAACCCGACGTCAACGACCACCTCCGGGCCGTCGCCCCGGCCCATCCGCGGGTGGTGCTGGCCCCCATCGGGTTCGTCACCGACCACATGGAGGTGGTGTGGGACCTCGATGTGGAGGCGGCGGCCACCGCGGCTGACGCGGGGATCAAGCTGGCCCGGGCGGTGACCCCCGGCACGGCCCCCGATCCCCGGTTCGTGGCCATGGGGCGGGAGCTGATCGAGGAGCGGACCGGCGGCGGCCCCCGGCGGGCCCTGGGTTCGCTGGGCGTCGGCCCCGACGCCTGCCCGCCCGGCTGCTGCCCCCGCTCCTGAGCCCCGGAACCGAGCAGGCGGTGCCCGAACTCCCCGAAGTCGAGACCATCCGGGTCCAGCTCGAGCCCCGGCTGAGGGGCCGGACCGTCCTGGACGCGGGCTCGCACGCCTCGGCCAAGTTCACGCCCGCGGTCGAGGCGGCGGGGGCCGGGATCGGACCGGTCCGGCGCCGGGGCAAGTACCTCGTCGTCGGCTTGGACGACGGCCGGGAGCTGATCGTCCACCTGGGCATGACCGGCCGGCTGGCGGTGGAGTCGGCTCCAGACCTGCGCCACTCCCACCTGCGAGCCTGGTGGCGCCTGGACGACGGGGCCGTCCTCACCTTCCACGACATCCGCCGCTTCGGGCGCCTTCACGTGGTGGAGGCGGGCTGTTACCGCACCGTCCCCACCCTGCACCAGCTTGGCCCCGAGCCCTTCAGCGACCAGTTCACGGCCGAGAGCCTGTGGCGGGCCCTGGGGGCCAGCACCCGCCGGGTGAAGACCCAGTTGCTGTCCCAGCGGCCGGTGGCCGGGGTGGGGAACATCTACGCCGACGAGGCGCTGTGGCTGGCCTCGGTCAACCCGGCGGCCCGGACCGTGTCCCGGGCTCGGGCCGCGGCGCTGGCCGAGGCCATCCGCGCCGCCCTGGCCTCGGGGCTGAAGCACGGCGGGACGACGCTGCGCGACTACGTGACCCCCGAGGGCGGCTCGGGGTCCAATCAGCATCACCTGCACTGCTACGGGCAGGCGGGACGGCCCTGCCCCCGCTGCGGCGCCGAGCTGCGCCGCCGGCTCGTCGATGCCAGGGGGACGACCTGGTGTCCGCGCTGCCAGCGTCGTTGATCCTTCGCTTCGCTATGACCCTTTCCTGTCCCTTGCTCTGTCCGGCCGGCGGGTCCTGTCACGGGCGCGGTTTTCGCCGCGGGGCGGCGAAAACCTGGCCCCCGTGCCACCCCCCGGCCTGGGGGGTGGCGGAGAGCACGGCTAGGGCCAGGCCGGCGATCACGCCGACTGCCGGTATGAAGAGGAGGGGGTTCACATGCTCTAGGACCTCCAGGGGGGTGCTAGTCAAGCCGGGCTGGGCGGTGGAGGCGATCAGGGCCGCGGCGGCGAAGACCAAGTCCACTGCGGCCTGGCTCAACGACGGCGGTCCCCCGGCCCGGCCCAGGCAGCCGCAGGATGGGGCTCCCAGCCTTCGGGCTCTGAGGACCACGAAGGCGAAGACGGCGTAGAGCCCGCCGACAGCCGCGGCCAAGACCGATCTGGCCCCACCGTGCAGGGGCCAGGGCCACCCGGCGGCCTCAACCAGCAGCGCGACGGGGGCCGGATCCGAGTCGCCGACGGCCAGTGCGGCGGCGCCGAGGGCGCATTCGGCCAACCCGGCCAGCCGAACGAGACCCAGCCGGGCCGGAAGCCCCAGCCGGGCCAGGAGGTCTGCGGCGGGGCCGGGGCGGGCCAGCTTGGCCAGCCCGGCCACTACTAGCACCGCGGCTCCGGCCGCGTGCAGGGCGAAGACGAAGATCAACCCAACGACCCGACGCTGATGACGGAGCCGAAGGTCAATCCCCGGGCAAGTCGCGTGGGGGCTCCAGGGCCAGGGCGGCCATGCGACGGCCGCCGATCTCGTGGGGGTTGACCACCCGGTTGGCGCCGGCCTGGCGGAGCTTGGGCTCGGCAGTCTCGCTGTTGGCCCGGGCCACGATGAACAGGTCGGGCCGCAGAGTGCGGGCGGTGAGCGTCACGTAGAGGTTGTCGGTGTCGGAGTCGAGAGCCAGGATCAGCGTCCGAGCATGGCCGAGCCCGGCCCGGGCCAGGACATCGTCGTCGGTGGCCTCGCCGGTGATCACCAGCGGGATCTCGGTCTCGAGGTCGTCGCGGCGGTCGACGATCACCACCTCCCGGCCGCCCCCGCTCAACTCGGCCGCGATGGCCTGGCCCACTTGGCCGTACCCGCACACCACGATGTGGGCCTTCAATCCGTTGATCTCCTTTTGCATCCGTCGCCTCCCGAACTGGTCGTTGAGATGGCCCTCGAACAGCGTCTCGAGCAGCACGCCCAGCGTGTACAGGGCCGTGCCCGTGCCGAACAGGATCAGAACGATGGTGAAGAGCTGGTACCGATGCCCGACCTCGCCCAGCTCCCGGAACCCCACGGTGGAGACGGTGACCACCGTCTGGTACACGGCGTCAAGCAGGCTCAGGCCCAGGATGGCGTAGCCGGCGGTGCCGACCACGATCACCGCGCCGAGCCCGAGCAAACCGGCCCGAAAACGACCCCAGGGGTCCCGCGGTACCCGTCGAGCCAGCCTCGGACGGCGCCGGAGTACAATCCTCACGGCGCCCAGATTAGGGTTGGTTCGATGGCCGATCCCGTCGGCGTCGGTCCGCACCCCAAGCCCTGGCCCGTCGGCGACCACCTCGACGAGGAACTGCTACGGGGCGGCGACCGGCGCAACGTGATCGACCGGTACCGCTACTGGAGCGTGGAGGCCATAGTCGCCGACCTCGACACCCGCCGGCACCCCTTCCACATCGCCATCGAGAACTGGGACCACGACCGCAACATCGGCACGGTGGTGCGCACCGCCAACGCCTTTTTGGCCGCCGAGGTGCACATCGTGGGCAAGCGGCGCTGGAACCGCCGGGGGGCCATGATGACCGACGTCTACCAGCACGTCCGCCACCACCGCTCCGTCGAAGACCTGGCCATCTGGGCCGCCTCCGAGGATCTGCCCATCGTGGGGGTGGACAACCTGCCCGGCGCCGTTCCCGTCGAGACGGCCGAGCTGCCCCGGCGCTGCCTGCTGCTGTTCGGCCAAGAGGGCCCGGGCCTGTCCGAGCCCGCCCGGGCCGCGGCCGACCCGGTGGTGTCCATCGCCCAGTTCGGCTCCACCCGATCCATCAACGCCGGGGTGGCCGCGGGCATCGCCATGCACGCCTGGATCCGCCGCTGGGCCGACCTGGGGGGCTGACCCGGTAAGAGGCCAGGGGGTCAGGGGGCTCGGAGGCCGGCGATGACGGCCAGCACCGCGCCGGCCGCCTCCGAGGGGGGGCGGCCGGTGGTGTCCACCTGGGGGAACCGGCCGTAGCCCTCGGCCCGCTCGACCAGCAGGGCCTCCACCCGGGCCCTCACGCCCCCCTCTGGATCTCCTGGATCTCCTGGATCTCCCCCGGCCAGGAGAGGGCGGCGGGCTGCTCCGCCGCCGGCGGTGACCCGCTCGACGATGGCGTCGGTGTCGGCGGTGAGGCACACCACGTCGCCGGTGGCGGCCAGGGCGGCCCGGTTGGCGGGATCGAGCATGGTGGCCCCCCCGGTGGCGATGACCAAGCCGGTGCGCCCGGCCAGCTCCCGGGCCACCGCCCGTTCCAGTCGGCGGAACTCGTCCTCGCCCCGCCGCTCGAATATCTCGGGGATGGGCCCGGCCCGTTCCACGATCACCACGTCGGTGTCCACCAACTCGCGGCCGGTCTGCTGGGCCAAGGCCCGCCCCACCGCGGTCTTGCCGGTTCCCATGAACCCGGTGAGGACGATGTTGCGGCCCCCGCTCACGCCCCCGGAGGCTAGTTGCGGCTCCGCGGCGGAGGCCGGCGTCCGCCCATGGATGGCACCGGCAGGCCGGGCCTATACTGGAGGGCGTGTCGGGCCGGTTGGCTTTCTCGGGAGCGGCGATCGCATTCGCCCTGCTGGCCGCAGGATGCGGCGGCGGGTCCGAAGACGCCGAGCCCGCGGTCACCGCCTCGGCGCCAGCCCAGCCCGATCACACCGGCGACGGGTCGCTGGGCACGGTGGAGGTGCCGGCCGGCGAGGCCGTCCAGATCCGCTCGCTCAACGCCATCAGCGCCGACGTGGCCGCTCTGGGGATACCCAATCAGCGGGGCGTGGAGTTGGCCATCGCCGACTACGGGGCGATCCGGGGCTTCGACGTGGACATGGGCACCGGCCTCGACGACCTGTGCTCGGCCGACGGAGGCCAGGCCGCGGCCCAGACCATCGTGGCCGACGACCAGGTGATCGGAGTCATCGGCACCTCCTGCTCGGGGGCGGCGGTGGCGGCCTCCCCGCTCATCAGCGCCGCGGGCATGGTCATGATCTCGCCGTCCAACACCTCCCCGTCACTCACCTCGGACCTGGCCGGCACCCCCGGCGAGAGCTATCACCCCGGCTACTACCGCACCTCTCAGAACGACCTGATCCAAGGGGAGGCCGTGGCTCGGTTCGTATACGAGGATCTGGGCCTCACCACCGCGGCGACCATCCACGACGGCGACCCCTACACCCAGGGCCTAGCCCAGAGCTTCTCCGACTCCTACCAGTCCCTCGGCGGCCAGATTGTCGGCTTCGCAGGCATCAACAAGGAGGACACCGACATGGTGCCGGTGCTCACCGAGTTCGCCGCCGGGGCACCCCAGGCGCTGTTCTTCCCCATCTTCCAGCCCGCCGGCGATTTCATAGCCGACCAAGCCCCAGAAGTCCCGGGACTCGAGAACACCGTTCTGGTCGCAGGCGCCGCCCTGCTGGTGGACTCGTTCATGCAACTCCCCCAATCGGAAGGTCTGTACATAACCGGCCCCGATCTGCGCTACGGGGCCAACACCAACCAAAGCACCGGCAAAGACGCCGAAGCCTTCCTGACCGCCTATGAGGCCACCTACGGCTCGCCCCCCGAGGGCGCCTACTGGGCCCACTCCTACGACGCCGCCACCCTGCTGCTAGATGCCATCAAGGCCGCCTCCTGGATCAACGACGACGGGGCCCTGGTGATCGACCGGGCCGGGGTGCGCCAGCACCTCGACGGGGTCACCGGCTACCAGGGCATCACCGGCACCCTCACCTGCGACGATTTCGGAGACTGCAGCGCGGCCCGCCTCACCGTCATCCGCCACGACGACAAAGACGACCTCGACGCCAGCAAATCCAACATCGTCTTCCAATACCCCTGAGATCAACACCTCTGAGGTCAACACCCCTGAGATACCAGGCGCGAACACCGGCAGCGCCCGCCCGGAAGCGGCGCCGCCGACAGCCGGGCCGGCTCCCGGCCCGGCTGGGGGTTGCCATCTCGCTCGCCTTGACGGCCGGGGCCTGCGGCGACGGCGGCGACGAACCCGATCCGGTGGGCGACGGGTCGCTGGGCACAGTGGAGGTGCCAGCCGGCGAGGCGGTCCAGATCCGCTCGCTCAACTCCATAGGCGGAGACCCGGACCCTTCGGGACTGTCCAGACAGCGGGCCGTGGAGATGGCCATCGCCGACTACGGGGCGATCCGGGGCTTCAACGTGGACATGGGCGTCGGCCTCGACGACCTGTGCTCGGCCGACGGGGGCCGGGCCGGGGCCCAGACCATCACCGCCGACGACCAGGTGATCGGGGTCATCGGCACCTCGTGCTCGGTGGCGGCGGCAGAGGCGTCCCCGCTGATCAGCGCGGCGGGCATGGTGATGATCTCGCCGTCCAACACCTCCCCGTCGCTCACCTCGGACCTGGCCGGCACCCCCGGCGAGAACCACCGCCCCGGCTATTACCGCACCTCCCACAACGACCTGATCCAGGGCGAAGCCGTAGCCCGATTCGTGGTCGAGGGCCTGGGCCTCACCACCGCGGCGGCCATCCACGACGGCGACCCCTACACCCGGGGCCTGACCCAGAGCTTCGCCAACTCCCTCGAAGCCCTGGGCGGCCAGATCACCGGCTTGGCCGAGATAGCCAAAGAAGACACCGACATGGCGCCGGCGCTCACCGAACTCGCCGCCCGCAGGCCCCAAGTCCTGTTCTTCCCCGTCTTCCAATCGGCCGGCGGCTTCGTGGCCGACCAGGCTCCTCGGGTGCCGGGACTGGAGAGCGCGGTGCTGATCGGAGCCGACAGCCTGCTGTCCGACAGCTTCTTGGAACTGCCCCAAACCGAGGGCATGTACCTCTCGGGGCCGGACCTGCGCTACGGGGCCAACACCAACCAGAGCACCGGCAAAGGCGCCGAGGCTTTCCTGGCCGACTATGAGGCCGCCTACGACTCGCTCCCCGAGGCGCCGTACTGGGCCCACGCCTACGACGCCGCCACCCTGCTGCTGGAGGCCATAGAGGCCGCCTCCCGGGTCGGCGACGACGGGGCCCTGGTGATCGACCGGGCCGGGGTCCGTCAGCACCTCGACGGGGTCTCGGGCTACGCCGGGATCACCGGCACCCTCACCTGCGATGACTACGGAGACTGCGGCGCGGCCCGCATCACCGTCATCCGCCACGACCGGGCCGACGACATCGCGGCCAGCAGGCGCAACATCGTCTTCGAATACGCCCCCTAATGCTTCATCTGCACCGGGGGCGATTGTTAGAGTTATAGAGAGAGCACCCGGCTTGGGACCACGCGCTCGGCCGGTCGACCATGGAGGTTCACCGATGGCCATCGCAGCAACCACGGCAGCGCCAATCCGTAAGGGACGGAAATGGAAGCGGGGCCGATTCCTGGCCCTGCTTTCGATCATGGCCTCGTTCGCCTTGGTGGCCGCGGCCTGCGGCGGCGACGACGGAGACGACACCGAGACAACCGCGCCAGCCGCAACCACCACCGAGGCCCCGGCCCCGGCACCGCCCGACTACATGGGCGACGGGTCGCTGGGCGAGGTGGAGGTGTCGGCCGGCGAGGCCGTCCAGATCCGCTCGCTCAATGCCATAACCGGCGACGTGGCCTTCCTGGGCCTGCCCATGCAGCGGGCCATCGAGATGGCCATCGCCGACTACGGGGCGATCCGGGGCTTCGACGTGGACATGGGCACCGGCCTCGACGACCTGTGCTCGGCCGACGGGGGCCAGGCCGCGGCCCAGACCATCGTGGCCGACGACCAGGTGATCGGGGTCATCGGCACCTCCTGCTCGGGGGCGGCGGTGGCGGCCTCGCCGCTGATCAGCGCGGCCAACATGGTGATGATCTCGCCGTCCAACACCTCCCCGTCGCTCACCTCGGACTTGGCCGGCACCCCCGGCGACAGCTACCAGCCCGGCTACTACCGCACCGCCCACAACGACCTGATCCAGGGCGCGGCCGTGGCCCAGTTCGTGTTCGAGGACCTGGGCCTCACCACCGCGGCAGCCATCCACGACGGCGACCCCTACACCCAGGGCCTGGCCCAGAGCTTCGCCAACTCCTTCGAAGCCCTCGGCGGCGAGATGACCGGCTTCACCGGCATCAACAAGGAGGACACCGACATGGTGCCGGTGCTCACCGAGCTGGCCGCCGGAACGCCTCAGGCGTTGTTCTTCCCCATCTTCCAGCCCGCCGGTGACTTCGTGGCCGACCAGGCCCCCGGCGTGGCCGGGCTCCAGGACGCGGCCCGGCTGGGGGCGGACGGCCTGCTGGTGGACACCTTCCTGGAGTTGCCCCAGTCCGAGGGCATGTACTTCTCGGGGCCGGACCTGCGCTACGGGACCAACACCAACCAGAGCACCGGCGTGAGCGCCGACGACTTCCTGGCCGCCTACGAAACCACCTACGGCTCGGCCCCCGAGGCGTCGTTCTGGGCCCACGCCTACGACGCCACCACCCTGCTGCTGGAAGCCATCGAGGCCGCCTCCTACGTCAGCGACGGATCTCTGATGATCGACCGGGCCGGGGTGCGCCAGCACCTCGACGGGGTCTCGGGCTACGCCGGGATCACCGGCACCCTCGCCTGCGACGGCTACGGAGACTGCGCGGCGGCCCGCATCACCGTCATCCGCCACGACAGCGCCGACGACCTCGACGCCAGCAAATCCAACGTCGTCTTCGAGTACGTCCCCAACTAAGGGGCTCCGAGCCGTTCAGAGGCGGGCAGGCCACATGACGGCAGCACCGGTCGCGGGGCGCGACGGGAGCGGGAGGTGACCCTCGGCATCCGCCGTCGGGGCGCCTCCCGGTCCCGCACCCGGATCGACTGGTTCCTCACCGGTCTGCGGGTGGTGGCGCTGGGGGTCATCGTCATCGGCCTGGCCGCCTTCATCGCCCAGCAGGTGAACTCGGACAACCCGTTCGCCCGCTGGGCCAACCCCGACGCCACCGGCCTCACCGGCGCCCAGATTCAGGGCCTGGTGGTGGCCGGCCTGTCCCAGGGGGCCATGTACGGCCTGATCGCCCTGGGCTATTCGATGGTCTACGGGGTGCTGGGGTTCATCAACTTCGCCCACGGCGAGGTGTTCATGGTGGGGGCCATGACCGGGATGATCGCCTCCAACAAGCTGGCCGACGCCGGGGCCTGGGAGTCGAACTTCATCGGCTCGCTGGTGCTGATAGTGCTGCTGGCCACCATCGCCTCCACCGCCACCGCCGTGGTGATGGAGCGGGTGGCGTACCGGCCGCTGCGGGGGTCGCCCTTCCTGGTGGCCCTGATCACCTCCATCGGCGTGTCGTTCTTCATCCAGAACGTGTCGGTGGTGCTGCTCGGCCCCGGGGCCAAGGCCTACCCGGGCCTGCCCGAGTGGCTCACCGCCAAGTACACGCCCCTGGACATCCAGGGCACCCGCATCCTGGTGATCGCGGTGGCGGCGCTGTCCATGGCCCTGCTGTGGTTCATGGTGGAGCGGACCCGGATGGGCCGGTCCATGCGGGCGGTGGCCGAGGACAAGGAGATCGCCGCCCTCATGGGCATCAACGTCGACCGCACCATCGTCACCACCTTCGCGGTGGGCGGGGCCATGGCCGGGGTGGCGGGCATCCTTTGGGGACTCCTGTTCCGCAGCGTGGTCCACACCACCGGCTTCCTGCCCGGCATCAAGGCCTTCAGCGCCGCGGTGGTGGGCGGGATCGGCAACATGGGCGGGGCCATGGCCGGCGGATTGACCCTGGGCACGGCCGAGGCGGTGGGGCCGCTGATGATCCTGGAGCCGCTCGGGGTGAGCGGCGTGTCCCAGTTGCGGGACGCGGTGGCGTTCGCGGTGCTGATCCTGGTGCTGCTGATCAGGCCCAGCGGCCTGTTCGGCGAGCGCCTCTCGGCCCAGGACCGGGCATGACCGCGGCCCCCGCGCCAACGACGGCGGCCCCCGACCGCGAGGCCAGCCCCCCGACGGCACCGGCCCGGCCGGCAGCGGATCAGCCCTGGGGCCGGATCCTGCGGCTCGGCGGAGTAGGCGCCCTGGTCCAGGTGTTCATCGCCCTCTCCGGCATGCCCGTCGGACTCGACAACCGCACCATCGTCGAGCCGATCCTGAGCCTCGGCTATCTGGCCCTGGCCTGGCTGCCGCTGATCCTGGGGCACCGGGTGGGCCATGAGCCGGTCCTGGAGGGGGTGCAGTCGCCGGCCAAAGGCGGACGCGAGGTCCTAGCCGGCACCCTGACCGGGGCCCTGACCGGGGCCGGGGTCTCGGTGCTGGCGGTGCTGCTGGCCAACTTCGACCTGCGAGACCCGCTGGTCAACTGGAGCCCGCAGCTCGCCGAGATCTGCGGCTTCGGGCAGGGGGCCTGGTTCGGAGTGGTCGCCTGGCCGGTCATCGGCGCCGCCGTCGGCGCCGCGGCCGGGGCCCTGCACCTGCTGGCCAGCCCGGTTCGCCGGGCCGTGATCGCCGCGGCCGCGGCCGTCGTCGGCGCCGCGGTGCTGGAGACCATCCTGACCGACCTGATGGAGGGTCTGCGCCTGGAGGCGGTCGCCGATCAGCTCTACGCCCCCCGGGGCGGGGTGAGCTGGCCCGGCGCCATCGTGCTGGCCGCGGCGGCGGGGCTGGCAGCCGGGGCGGGCCGGGGTCGGGTCGCCCGGGCCCGGGGCCGGCTGAGCGCCCTGGAGGGCCCGGCCCGGACCCGGGCCAACGCCGGGCTGGTGCTGGCGTTCGGGCTGGCCGCGGTGGTCTTTCCCCTGCTGGTGGGCAAGATCACCAACGAGCTGCTGGCCAACGTCGGGCTGTTCGTCCTGCTGGCCCTGGGCCTCAACATCGTGGTGGGGCTGGCCGGGATCCTGGACCTCGGCTATGTGGCCTTCTACGCAGTGGGCGGCTACACCGTGGCCGTTCTGACCGCGGCCGCCTCGCCCAGGATCGCGCCCGAGCTCCCCTGGTTCGCGGCCTTGGCGGTGGCGATGGTGATGGCCGCGTTGGTGGGGCTGTTCATCGGGGCCCCGGTGATCCGGATGCGGGGCGACTACCTGGCCATCGTCACCCTCGGCTTCGGCGAGATCATCCGGCTGCTGTTCCTGTCCGACTGGCTGTCGGGATGGTTCGGCGGGGCCCAGGGCATCACCAACATCCCCGGGGTGCAGGTGTTCGGCCTGGCCACCGTCAAGGGCACCGACCCGCGGTCGGTGCTGTATCTGGTGATGGTCTTCTGCGCCTTGGCCGTCTACGCGTCGTGGCGGCTGGAGCGGTCCCGGCTGGGCCGGGCCTGGATGGCCATCCGCGAGGACGAGACGGTGGCCGACGCCATGGGCGTCAACACGGTGAGCGCCAAGCTCATGGCCTTCGTGGTCGGCGCCGTCCTGGCCTCGTTCAGCGGCGCCATCTTCTCGGCCAAGGTCGGCTCCATCTTCCCGTCGAGCTTCCTCATCCTCATCTCCATAGTCATCCTGGTCATCGTCATCTTCGGGGGGATGGGCAGCGTGGCCGGGGTGATCGCCGGAGCCGCCGTCCTCATCGGGGTGCTGGGCGGGCCCCGCCAGCCCGGCCTGCTCCAAGAGCTGTCCGAGTACAAGCTCTTGGTGTACGGCGCTCTGCTGGTGTGGATCATGCTCAAGCGGCCTCAGGGGCTGATCCCCAACGTGCGCCGCAGCCGCGAGCTGCAACCCGAGGAGGTGCTCCAAGACACCTGGCTCCAAGCAGTCCAAGCCGCCCCCGAAGACGGCGAAGGCGACGGGGAGGACGACGACGAGGACGGCGGCGACGACGGGGAAGGCGAGGCCGAGCCGTCCGTCGAACCGGGCGGCTTCGACGGGCTGGGCCGACGGCGACGGGCCCGGCGGGAGGCCGCGACCGACTGGCCGCTGCTTCAGACCCGGGGCCTCGGCGTCTCCTTCGGCGGCCTCCAAGCCCTGGCCGATCTCGACTTCGAGGTGGCCGAGGGCGAGATCGTGTCGGTCATCGGACCCAACGGAGCGGGCAAGACCACCCTGTTCAACCTGATCAGCGGGATGATCGCCCCCAGCTCCGGCGACATACGCTTCGAGGGGACT
This sequence comes from uncultured Acidimicrobiales bacterium, assembly GCA_958296055.1. Lineage (GTDB taxonomy): Bacteria > Actinomycetota > Acidimicrobiia > Acidimicrobiales > Aldehydirespiratoraceae > CATQHS01. Next base: position 2,964,725 of record CATQHS010000001.1, on the reverse strand, counting down.
TCGCTGTTGGGCATGGACCCCAACCAGGTGGCGGCCATGGGGATCGCCCGCACCTTCCAGAACGTCAGGCTCTTCGACAACATGACGGTGCTGGAGAACGTGATGGTGGCCCAGCACTGCCGCACCCGCCAGGGCCCGCTGAGCGCGCTGCTGCGCACCAGGAACTTCCGCCACGAAGAAGCCGAGATCCGGACCTACGGGCAGTTCGTGCTCAAGTTCTTCGGGTCCCGCCTGACCGGCTACCGGCTCGACCAGCCCGCGTCGACGCTCTCCTACGCCAACCGGCGCCGGCTCGAGATCGCCCGGGCCATGGCCACCATGCCCCGGCTGATCCTGCTGGACGAGCCGGTGGCGGGCATGAACCCGGTGGAGTCGGCCCGGCTCACCGAGCAGATCGGCCTGCTGCGAAGCGACTGGGGCTTCACCGTCGTGCTGATCGAGCACGACATGAACGTGGTGCGCGACGTGTCGGACCGGGTGGTGGTGCTCGACCACGGCGAGGCCATCGCCCAGGGCTCCTACGAGGAAGTGTCCACCGACCCGGCGGTGATCGAGGCCTACCTGGGCCGCAGATCCGAGGTGCCGTGACCGAAACCGCCGAAACCGCCGGGCCGGCCCTGTTGGAAATGCGCGGGGTGAACACCCACTACGGAGCGGTTCACATCCTCGCCGACGTCGACCTGGCCATCCACCCCGGCGAGCTGGTGTGCCTGCTGGGCGGCAACGCCAGCGGGAAGTCCACCACGCTCAAGACCCTGCTGGGGATGGTCAAGCCCACCTCCGGCGAGGTGCTGCTCGACGGCGAGGTGATCAACGACAAGCCCACCAGCTACCGGGTGGCCCGGGGCGTCACCATGGTCCCCGAGAACCGCCGGCTGTTCAAGCGCCTGACCGTGAGGGAGAACCTCCAGCTCGGCGCCTATCTGCGCAAGGACCCTGGCGGAGTGGCCGAGGACTTGGAGCGGGTGTTCGAGCTCTTCCCCCGGGTGGCCGAGCGGCTCCACCAGAAGGCGGGCACCCTGTCGGGGGGCGAGCAGCAGATGGTGGCCATCGGCCGGGCCCTGATGGCCCAGCCCAGGGTGCTGCTTATGGACGAGCCGTCCATGGGGCTGGCCCCGGCCCTGGTGCAGCAGAACTTCGAGTTGATCCAGCAGATCCACGAGGCGGGGATGACCATCTTCATGGTGGAGCAGAACGCCAACATGGCCCTTTCGGTGGCCGACCGGGGCTGGGTGCTCCAGACCGGCCGGGTGGTGCTCGACGACACGGCCGAAAACCTGCTGGCCCACCCCGACTTGCGGGCCTCGTATCTGGGCGAGGTCTAAAGGTGACCGGCGCCGGGTCGGGCAGACCCGGCCCGCTCACCAACGCCGGGGGCCAGCCGACCGCCACCGGGGCCGCAGGCCAGCCCGTCACCGATGCCGGGGGCCAGCCGACCGCCACCGGGGCCGCAGACGAGCCCGTCACCGCCGTGCTTCATCCCGGCGCCATGGGGGCCACGGTGGCGGCCGCCTGCCGGGGCCGGGTCCTGTGGGTGAGCCGGGGCCGCTCGGCCGCCACCCGGGCCCGGGCCGCCACCGCCGGGCTGACCGAGACAGCCGACTTGGCCGACGCGGCCGGCCGGGCCGACACGGTGATCTCGGTGTGCCCGCCCCACGCGGCCGAGGCGGTGGCCGAAGCGGTGGCCGCCGTCGGCTTCGACGGGTGCTACGTGGACGCCAACGCCGTCTCGGTCGCCACCGCCCAACGGATGGCGGCTCGCTTCGACCGTTTCGTGGACGGCGGGATCATCGGGCCGCCGGCCGTGGCACCGGGGACCACCCGGCTGTACCTGTCCGGCCCCGGCGCGGCCGGCGTAGCGGCCCGGTTCGAGGGCTCGCCGCTCGACGCCCGGACGGTGCCGGGCGGGCCGGGGACGGCCTCGGCCCTCAAGATGGCCTACGCGGCTTGGACCAAGGGCACCAGCGCCCTGCTGCTGGCCACCGCCGCGCTGGCCCGGGCCAACGGGGTGGGGGATGCGCTGGCCCGGGAGTGGGAGCTGTCCCAGCCCGGGCTGGTGGACCGGCTGGCCGGCTCGGCCGGCTCGGTGGCGCCCAAGGCCTGGCGCTGGTCGGGCGAGATGGCCGAGATCGCCGACACCTTCGCCGCGGCCGGGCTCCCCGACGGCTTCCACCGGGCCGCCGCGGCCGTCTACAGCCGCTTGGAGGGCTTCAAGGACGCTGACGGCTTGGAAGTGACCGACGCCCTAGCCGTCCTCGCCGCCCAGAAAGTCGTTCACCCGGATTGCCGCCATTCGCGCTAATCGGTGTGCGAAACTGGCGCTCGTCCAAACCGTCCGTGCGATCTCCCTCCATCGCCCGGGCGTGTCCAGGCGAGCCGGGTCCATCTACAGGCCCGGCTCGCTGTTTAACGCCGAGAAATTCAATGCCGAGAACCGGCCCGGCACCGGCCGGGTCGCCGCCAGCCGGGGCGCCGCCGGCCGGGTTGGCGGCAGTCGGCGGCCCTGGTAGGAACACCGGCGTGTCCGGGACCGGCTCCTCCGACCGCAGCAGCACCGCAGTGTCCGGGGGGGCCGTCCCCGACCCGCCGACAGCCGGCCGGACCGCCGACCCCATCCGCGGCCAGATCCGCCGCGACCGCGCCGCCGGGGCCTTCGGGGGCCGGGTCCAGACCCGCTTTCCGCCCGAGCCCAACGGCTACCTCCACATCGGCCACGCCAAGGCCATATGCCTCAACTTCGGCATCGCCGCCGAGCTGGGTGGGGCCTGCAAGCTGCGCTTCGACGACACCAACCCGGCCGGCGAGACCGAGGAGTACGCCCGGTCGATCGAGTCCGACATCGCCTGGCTGGGCTTCGAGCCCGACGGCCCGGCCGTCTACGCGTCCGACTACTTCGAGCAGCTCTACCGGTGGGCCGAACACCTGGTGAAAGCGGGCCTGGCCTACGTGGACGACCAAGACGCGGCCGCCGTCTCCGAGAGCCGGGGCGGCTTCACCGCCTCCGGCACGGACAGCCCGTGGCGGGACCGCCCCCCGGCCGAGAGCCTGGACCTGCTGCGCCGGATGCGGGCCGGGGAGTTCGCCGACGGGGCCAGGGTGCTGCGGGCCAAAATCGACATGAGCCACGAGAACATGCAGATGCGCGACCCGGTGATGTACCGCATCCGCCACGCGTCCCACTTCCGCACCGGCGAAGACTGGTGCATCTATCCCACCTACGACTGGGCCCACGGCCAGAGCGACGCCGTAGAGGGCGTCACCCACTCGCTGTGCAGCCTGGAGTTCGACAGCCACCGGCCGCTGTACGACTGGTTCCTGGACCACCTGCCCCTGCCCGGCCACCAGCCCCGCCAGACCGAGTTCGCCCGCCTGAACCTCACCCACACCGTCACCTCCAAGCGGGCCCTGGCCGTGCTGGTGGACGAGGGCAAGGTGGACGGGTGGGACGACCCCCGCATGCCCACCCTGCGGGGGCTGCGCCGCCGGGGGTACCCGCCCGAGGCCATCCGGGCCTTCTGCGACCACATCGGGGTGGACCGGGTGGAGGGCGTACACGAGATCGAGCTGCTGGAAGCCTTCGGGCGCGACCACCACAACCGCCGCGCCCTCCGCCGGATGGCCGTGCTGAGGCCGCTGGAGGTGGTGATCGAGAACTGGCCCGCAGGCCGGGTGGAGTGGCGAGAGGCCCCCAACAACCCCGAAGACGACTCGGCCGGCACCCGCAAGGTGCCCTTCACCGGGCGGCTGTGGATCGAGCGCGACGACTTCATGGCCGACCCGCCGGCCAAGTTCTACCGGCTGGCTCCGGGCCGGGAGGTGAGGCTGCGGGCCGGGTATTTCCTGCGCTGCCATGACACGATCACCGACTCCGACGGAACCGTGACCGGGCTGCGGTGCCGCTACGACCCCGAGACCGGCGCTGGGCGGGCCCCCGACGGCCGCAAGGTGAAGGCCACCATCCACTGGGTCTCGGCCGAGCACGCGGTGGACGCCCGGGTGGCGCTGTACGACCGGCTGTTCACCGACCCGGTCCCCGGCGCCGACGGCGCCGACCCGCTCGCTTCGTACAACCCGGGCTCCCGGGAAGTGCTCGCAGGCTGCAAGCTGGAGCCGGGGTTGGCCGACACCCCGCCCGGGACGGTGGTGCAGTTCGAGCGGCTCGGCTACTTCGCCCGCGACGGCGGCGAGCCCCCGCTGTTCCACCGGACGATGGGGCTGCGCGACCGGTGGGCCAACATCCTCAAACGCCAGGAGCAGCCATGAGCGCAGCAGTCGTTGATGGAACCGACCGAGGGAGGCCACAGCCATGAGCGCAGCCATCATGATGGAGGCGACCGGGGGCCCAGAGGTGCTGCGTCTCGCCGACCGGGACGTCCCCGAGCCGGGGCCGGGCCAGGTGCTGGTGGAGGTGGCCGCGGCCGGGGTGAACTTCATCGACACCTACCACCGCTCCGGGCTGTACCCGGTGGCGCTGCCGTTCGTTCCCGGCTTGGAGGGGGCCGGCACGGTGGTGGCGGTCGGTCCCGACGGGCCGAGCGGGCCAGCGGCGGACCGGCCCTCGGTCGGCGACCGGGTGGCCTGGGTGGACGATTGCGGGTCCTACGCCCAGCACGCGGCGGTGGCCGCCGACCGGGCGGTGGCGGTGCCCGAGGGCATCGGGCTGGAGACGGCGGCCGCGGCAATGCTGCAGGGACTGACCGCCCACTATCTGGCCGCAAGCTGCCCGCCGGTGGAACCGGGGATGCGGGTGCTGGTCCACGCCGCGGCCGGGGGCACCGGCCGGCTGCTGGTGCAGATGGCCAAGCTGAGGGGGGCCGAGGTGGTGGCCACGGTCGGGTCGGCGGCCAAGGCCGAGGTGGCCCGGTCGGCCGGCGCCGACCACGTGATCGACTACAACGCCGCCGACTTGGTGGCCGGGGTCACCGCCGCGGTGGGCCCCGAGGCCATCGACGTGGTCTACGACGGCGTGGGGGCCGCCACCTACGACGCCGGGCTGGAGTTGCTGCGGCCCCGGGGAACCATGGTGACCTTCGGCAACGCCTCCGGGCCGGTGGAGCCCAAGCCGCCGCTTCATCTGAGTGCCAAGTCGCTATGGCTGACCCGGCCCACCCTGTGGGCCTACATGGCCGACCGGGCCGAGTATGAGGCCCGGGCCAGCGAGCTGTTGGAGTGGATCGCCTCGGGCCGCCTCGAGGTCAACATCAGCGAGCGCCTGGAGTTGGGCGAAGCGGGCCGGGCCCATCGGCTCATCACCGGCCGGGCCAACGCCGGCAAGATCCTGCTCATCCCCTGAGCGCCGGCCTCTCGGCACTGCTCATCCCCTGATCCCTGAGCGCCAGCCTCTCGGCGCCGCTCATGCCCTGAGCGCCAGCCTCTCGGCGCCGCTCATGCCCTGAGCGCCGGCACCTCCAGAGCCTGGGCCACCAGCTCCAGGGGGTGGCGCACGTCGAGGCCGGCCGCGGCTAGGTGCAGCGAGCAGCCGGGGTTGGCGCTGGCCACCACGGTTGCCCCGGAGCGCTCCAGGGCAGCCAGCTTGCGGTCGCGGATCATCCGGGCCCGCTCGGGTTCCAGAACCGAGTAGGCGCCACCGGCCCCGCAGCACAGCCCGTCGTCGTCGAGGGTCGCCACCGACTCCACGAAGGGCTCGAGCACCTCGTACACGGGCTCGTGGGCCCGCTGCACATGGCGGAGGTGGCAGGGGTCCTGCACGGCCACGGCCGCCTCCAGTGGGCGGACGGGCGGCAGGCGATCCAGGCGGGGGGCCAGCCACTCGTGCACGTCGAAGACCCGGGCCGAGAAGCGGCGGGCCTCCTCGGTGCCGAGCAGGCGCCCATAGTCCTTGAGCGCAGCTCCGCAGCCGGCCGAGTCGACCAGGACAGGCACCTCTCCGGCGCCTCCGCCCAGACCTTCCAGACCGGCCATCACCCTCTCGGCCATGGACTTAGACAGACGTTCCAGCCCGGCGTGGGCGGGCAGAGCCCCGCAGCAGGGCGCGGCCGCGCCGGTGGGGGTCACACCGGCACCAGCGGCCTCGATTACCCGCTGCACGGCCCGGTGGACGGGGCGCTGCCAGGCGTCCATGACGCAGCCGGTGAACAACAAGACGTCGGCGCCCGAGGCCCGCAGGCGGGGCCGGCGCAGCGGGATCCGCTCCGGCAGACCCAGCCGGGCCGACGGAATCATCCTCAGGCGCTGCAGCAGCCCCAGCCCGGCCGAGGCGGCCCTGAGCAGCCGGGGCCGGCCCAGGGCGGCCAGGCCGAGCCGCTGCCACCGCCCGGTGATCCGCCCGGCCGAGACCAGGGCGGCCCGGGTGCCCTCCATGAGATGGCCGAAGGGCACCCCGGAGGGGCAGGCCGTCTCGCAGCCCCGGCACTGGACGCAGGTCTGCATGGAGCGGACCACCTCGTCGGTGACCGGGGCCCCCTCGGCCTGCACCGCGTGCATGAGGGCGATGCGGCCCCGGGGCGACTCGGCGTCGCGGCCCGAGATGACGTAGGTGGGGCAGTGGGGCAGGCACAGCCCGCAGGCCACGCACGAGACCAGCTCATCGCTGTCGAGCCCGAGGTCCATCAGCGTCTCCCGCCCGGGTCGAGCCCGAGGTCCATCAGGGCGAAATGCCTCGGGAGCCCGAGGTCCATCAGGGCCGCCGGCCGGGGTTGAGGCGGCCGGTCGGGTCGAAGCGGGCCTTGATCTGATCGTTCAGCCGGGCCGCGCCCGGGCTCATCTGCCGAGGGGGCTGGGGCCGGTCGGCGTGTACCACCCCGACCCCGATCTCGGCCACGAACCGCCCGTCGCCGCCCAGGCGCTCGGGCCCGAAGGACGCGGCGGAGGCCGGGGAGCACGACCACCGGTGGGGCGGCAGCTCGGGCGGGTCGGCGGGCTCGAAATCCCCGAGGCCGGCCAACTCGCCCAGGTCGGCCTCCACGTCCACCTCATATCCGGAGGCCAGCACCCACACCGCCGAGCCGTCCCACAGGATCGAGGCCGCGGTCCGGCTCTGCCCCAGCACCGATTTCGGGTCGGCCCCGGCCGCCCGCACCCACCGCTCGGTCTGGGGGATGGGCCGGGTTCGCAGCAGCGCCTCGCCGATGAGCCCGATGGTGCCCAGCGACCCCACCAGCAGCTTGCACAGGTCGAACCCGCTGACGTTCTTCACGGTGGGGGCGCCCGCGGTGACCACCCGGCCCTCGGCGTCCACGTAGCGGGCTTGGAGCAGGGCGTCTCGCACCGGGCCCAGCCCGAGCCGGGCCGGGCTCGACTCGCCCACGGCCAGGGCCCCGCCCACGGTGCCCGAGGGCCGCACCGGCAGGGCGGTCCGTTGCCCGGCCGCGGCCAGGGTCTGGTGCAGGTCGGCCACGGTGGTGCCGGCCCGGACCCGCACCGTCATTTCGGCCGGCTCGAAGTCGATCACGCCCGCCGGGGCCGCCACCACCCTGGCCTCGGGGTCACCGGGACCGCCCTGGCACCAGCGGGTGCCGCCGCCCCGCACGCACACCGGGCCGGAGGGGCCGACCTCGGCCGCGAACTCGGCCAACGCCTCGTCGACGGCCGCCGCCGCGCCGGGTCCAGCGCCCGGAGCGGCCCTCGGCGCGGTCAGCTCCACCGCGTCAACCCCACCGGGCCTCAGCCCCACAGGGCTCCGTCGGCTGCCTTCAGCGAGGCGATGTCGGCGCAGGAGTGGGGGCTGGGCAGGACCTTGCCCGGGTTCATCCGGCAGTGGGGATCGAAAGCCTGGCGCAAGCGGTTCTGATGGTCGAGGTCGGCCGGGGAGAACATCTTGTCCATGTGGTCCCGCTTCTCCACCCCGATGCCGTGCTCGCCCGACAGGGCGCCGCCCGCGGCCAGCGACACCTCGATGATCTCCTCGCCGGCCGCGGCCACCCGCTCGGTCATGCCCTCGATCCGGGAGTCGTAGGCCAGGATGGGGTGCAGGTTGCCGTCGCCGGCGTGGAACACGTTGATCACGCTGACCCCGTGGCGGTCGGCGATCTCGCCCACCGCCTCTATCACCTCCGCCAGCTTGCTGCGGGGCACGACGGTGTCGTGGAGGTAGTAGTCGGGCTCCAGGTTGGCCACGGCCCCGAAGGCGTTCTTGCGGCCCTTCCACAGCCGGGCCCGCTCGGCCTCGTCGGCCGCCACCCGCACGCTGGCCGCGCCGTTGGCGGAGGCGATGGCCACCACCCGGTCAGCCTGGATGGCTGCTCCCCCGTCCATCCCGTCCACCTCGATCAGCAGCACCGCGCCCGCGTCCCGGGGGTAGCCGGCCCGAGCGAACTCCTCGATGACGGCCACCGCCCGGGCGTCCATCAGCTCAATGGCCGCCGGCACCATGCCGTCGGCGATCACCGCGCCGACGGTGGCCGCGGCCGAGGCCGCATCGGGGTAGGCGGCCAGCATGGTCTTGACCGCGGGCGGGTTCGGGGTCAGGCGCACGGCCACGGCGGTGGCGATGCCGCACAGGCCCTCGGACCCAATGAAGGCGCCCCGCAGGTCGTAGCCGCCGGGCTCGGCCTCCAGCCCGCCCAGCACCACGACCTCGCCGTCGGAGAGCACCACCTCCACCGCGGCGACGTGGGCGCTGGTGACGCCGTAGGCCAGGCAGTGGGGGCCGCCGGAGTTGTTGGCCACGTTGCCGCCGATGGTGCAGGCCTGCTGGCTGGAGGGGTCGGGGGCGAAGTGCAGGCCGTGGGCGGCGACCCGCCGGGACAGCTCCAGGTTGACCAGCCCGGGCTGGACCCAGGCGACGCGGTTGTCGAGATCCACCTCCAGCACCGAGTTCATGCCGGTCATGGACAGCACGACCGGGCTGCCCAGCGGGGCCGCGCCGCCCGACAGCCCGGTCCCGGCCCCCCGGGGCACCACCGCCCGGTGATGGCGGGCGGCGATGCGCATGCAGGCCTGCACCTGCTCGGTGGAGGCGGGGAAGCAGACCGGCCCGGCCGTGCCCTCGGAGAAGATGGAGGCGTCCCGGGAGGCCAGGTACCGGGCGGCGGCGTCGGCTTGGACCCGGTCGGGGCCCAGGGCGGCCACCAAGTCGGCCACCAGCGGATCGGGCCGGGATCGGCGGCGGCCCGCAACCCGACCGGCGGCGCGGGAGAGCAGCCCGGTCATCGGGTCAAAGCTACCCTGATCCGGGTCGGCGAGACCGCTATCGAGAACTGCGATCAGGAGGCCCACCGATCACCGAGACCCCTCATGTCGAGACTCCCGATGCCGGGACCCCGGCCGCCGGGGGCCCGGAACCGCCGGGGACCATCGGCGAGCTGATCGACGCGGCCGCGGCCCGGTTCGGCTCGGCGGAGGCCTTGGTGGACGCCGACGTGCGCTGGACTTTCGCTCGGCTCCGAGACGAGGCCCGCCGGGCCGCCCGGGCCCTGATGGCCTCGGGGGTGGGCCCCGGCGAGCGGGTCGGGATCTGGGCCCCCAACATCTGGGAATGGGTGGTGGCCGCCCTGGGAACCTATGCGGCCGGGGCCGCAGTGGTGCCGGTCAACACCCGCTTCAAGGGGGCTGAGGCCGCCTACGTGCTGGACAAGGCCGGGGCCCGGCTCTTGTTCACCGTCGACGGCTTCCTCGGCACCGACTACCCGCAGATGCTGGCATCGGCCGGGATCCCCCCGGCCCTGCGCGAGATCGTGGTGATGAGGGGCGAACCCGGCTCCAGCGCCGCCGGGTTCGGCGACTTTCTGGATCGGGCCGACGGCGCCGACGAGGCCGAGCGGGCCGCCCGGGCCGGGGCGGTGACCGCCGCCGACATCGGCCACGTCATGTTCACCTCGGGCACCACCGGCAAGCCCAAGGGGGCCATGCTGGTTCACGGCGCCGTCTGCCGCACCTACCGGACCTGGGCGGAGGTGGTGGGGCTCCGCGAGGGCGACCGGTACCTGATCGTCAACCCCTTCTTCCACTCCTTTGGGCTTCAGGCCGGCATCCTGGCCTGCCTGACCGCGGGGGCGACCATGATCCCCCACCCGGTGTTCGACGTGGCCTCGGTGATGGAGCGCATCAGTGAGGAGCGGATCACGGTGCTTCCCGGCCCCCCCACCATCTACCGAATGATCCTGGACCACCCCGACCTGGAGTCCTTCGACATGTCCACCCTGCGGCTGGCCGTAACCGGCGCGGCCCCGGTGCCGGTGTCTTTGATCTCCGAGATGCGGGCCCGGCTCGGCTTCGGGACTGTCCTCACCGGCTACGGGCTGACCGAGTCCACCGGGGTGGCCACCATGTGCCGCCACGACGACGCCCCCGAGACCGTCTCGACCACTTCGGGCCGGGCCATCGACGGCGTCGAAGTGAAGGTGGCGGGGCCGGACGGCGCTGAGATGCCCCGGGGCTCGCCGGGGGAGATCGTGGTGCGGGGCTACAACGTCATGGCCGGCTACATCGACGACCCGGAGCAGACGGCCGAGGCGGTCGACTCCGACGGCTGGCTCCACACCGGCGACGTGGGCGTGATGGACGCGGCCGGCTACATCGACATCACCGATCGGATCAAGGACGTGTTCATCACCGGCGGCTTCAACGTCTACCCGGCCGAGGTGGAGGAGATGATGCTGGACCATCCCGGCATCGGCCAGGTGGCGGTGGTGGGGGTGCCCGACGACCGCCTGGGCGAGGTCGGCTACGCCTTCGTGGTGCCCGCGCCGGGCGCCGATCCCTCGGAGCTGGCCGGGGAGGCGGTTCAGGCCTGGTGCCGGAACCGGATGGCCAACTACAAGGCCCCCCGCCACACCGAGCTAACCGACGAACTGCCCCGCAACCCGGGCGGCAAGGTGCTCAAGTACGAGCTGCGCCGCCGGGCGGTTGGGACCAGACTTGGTGGACGGCGGCTCGCTCCTGCTCGAAGCGCCCGGCGGTGATGGCAGACCGGAGCCGGGCCATGAACCGCAGCAGCCAGGCCAGGTTGTGCAGGGTGAGGATCCGGGCCGCGGTCGGCTCGCCGACGGCCAGCAGGTGGCGCAGGTACCCCCGAGACCAGCGGGCGGCCGGGCTCTGGGGGAAGCCGGGGTCGAGCGGCTCGTCTGAGCCGGCGTTCTCGGCCCGGCGGAGGTTGAACCGGCCCCCGTCGGCCAGAACGGTGCCGTGGCGGGCCAGCCGGGCCGGCAACACGCAGTCGAACATGTCCACTCCCCGGGCCACCGATTCGACGATCCCGGCCGGGTCGCCCAAGCCCATCATGTAGCGGGGCCGGTCGGCGGGCAGCAGGGGAACGCAGGCGTCCAAGGCGGCCAGCATCTCGGGCCGCTCCTCCCCCACCGACAGCCCTCCCACCGCGTAGCCGTCGAAGCCGATCTCGACGGTGCGCTCGGCCGAAGAGGCCCGCAGCCGCTCATCGACGCCGCCCTGCACGATGCCGAACTGGCACTGGCGCCCGGCGGCGTCGGGGTGGGCGAGGAAGGCGCGGCGACCCCGACGGGCCCAGTCGGCCGTGCGGTCCACGGCCCGGCCGATCACCGCCGGCTCGGCGCCCGAGTCGGGGCACACGTCCAAGGCCATGGCGATGTCGGCGCCGATCAGGGCCTGGACCTCCACGGCCCGCTCCGGGGTGAGCAAGCAGGCGGCGCCGTCGTAGACGGAGGCGAACCGGGCCCCTTCGTCGTCCACCTCGGGCCGCAGCGAGAAGATCTGGTAGCCGCCCGAGTCGGTGAGCACGTGCCCGGACCAGTCGGCGAAGCCGTGGATGCCGCCGAGTTCGGCGACGGTCTCCGGGCCGGGCCTCAGCATCAGGTGATAAGTGTTGGCCAAGACCACCTCGACGCCGAGCGCCTCCAGATCCGCGGAACTCAGGTGGGGCACCGCCCCCCTGGTGCCCACCGGCATGAAGCACGGTGTGGCGAACGACCCCCGGGCGGTGGCGACCCGGCCGGCTCTGGCCCCGCTCCCGGCGTCGACCGATTCAGGGGTGAACGTTGCCCGCACTTATGATCCGTATTCGAGTATGGTCCGTGTTCGAGCGACAGAAACTTTCTAGTAGTTTGACCATAGCTTGATCGTGGAAAGCGGTTGCGGAGGCTGGCGTTGCGGCAGTAGCGTTTTGGGCATCGGGTTAGGGTGCTGGCGTTGGAGGATATTCGCGGTCGGGGCGGCGATCGTCGGGGCGGTGGCCAATGTGACGGCGACCGCCGCCGCCCATACCACCGCAACGGCGACGCCTGACACCACCGCGGAAACGGCCACCGCCGAACCGTCGAGCGTCCCGCCGCGGCCGGTCGTATCGACCTCGTCCTTCTCCGACGGCACTGTCACGGTCGCCTGGGAAGACCCGCCGCCGAGAGCCCAGGTCACCAAATACAGTTACCGCTACAAAACGGGCCCGGGTCATCTGTGGTCGGATCCGGTGACGCTGCCGGGGACGGCCCGCAGCCTGACCCTGACCGGCCTGGCCCCCGGCGCCGTGCACCATGTGGATATACGGGCTGAAAATGCCGCGGGCCGGAGTTGGAGAACCACCGTCTCTCTGGGCTCTCTGGGAGCATCGGTCCCGCCTGCGCCCGGTTACTGGTTCTCCGATGACGACGGCAACGTCCACGAGGGCGCCATTGAGGCCATCGCCGCCGCTCACATCACCCTCGGATGCCGAGAAGACCTCTACTGCCCCGATGAAGATGTTAAACGGGGCCAGTTCGCCTCCCTGCTGGTGCGGGCCTTCCCCGATCTGGTCCCCGACAACGCGGAGGACTTCTTCTCCGACGACGACGCCAGCGTCCACGAGGACGCCACCAACCGGCTGGCCTCCGCCGGGATCGCGCCCCCCTGCGCACCCGGCCGGTTCTGCCCCGACGACTCGCTGACCCGGGCTCAGATGGCGACCATGCTGACCCGGGCCCTCTCCGGCCTGGTCCCGCCCATCCGGGATCACTTCACCGACGACGACGGCTCCGCCCATGAGATAGCCATCAACGCTCTGGCCTCCAACGGCATCGTCGCCGGCTGCGGGCCCGGCCGGTTCTGCCCCGACGACCCGGTGCGGCGCGACCAAGCGGCGGCGTTGCTGGCCCGGGCCCTCGACCTGAAACCGACCGAGCCCCGGCCGAGCCCGTGGCGGCTCGAGCTGGTAGTAGACGGCATCCACCGTCTTGACGGCACCACCGACCTGCAGGCCCCACCCGGCGACGACCGGCTGTTCCTGACGCTCAGGCGGGGGACGATCGGCATCATCGCCGACGGCGCCCTCACACCCGATCCGTTCCTCGACATCACCCACAAGGTCATGCAACCCACAGGGACCGGACCCGGAGGGGGGGAACAAGGGCTGCTCGGACTGGCCTTCCACCCGAACTTCAACGCCAACCGCAAGTTCTATGTCTTCTACACGGACTTGGACGGCCACAGCCAGGTGTTCGAATACCGGGCCGACCCCGAGGACCCCAACCGGGCCGACCCCTCCACCGCCCGCCAGATCATCACCTTCGAACAGGAATGCATATACCACTATGGCGGGCAGCTCCAGTTCGGGGCCGATGGATATCTCTACCTGTCCGTCGGCGACGGAGGCTGCGAGTGGCCCGGCTCGGAGCAAGCCCCGGATCCCCAGACTGAGCTTGGAACCATCGTTCGCATTGACGTGGACAACGGCGACCCCTATGCGATCCCCGCCGACAACCCCTTCGCCGACGGCAGGCGGGGCCTGCCCGAGGTCTGGGCCTACGGGCTGCGCAACCCATGGCGGTTCAGCTTCGACGGCCCCAACATCTACATCGCCGACGTGGGGGGTGGAAACTGGGAGGAGGTCAACATAGCCGACGCCTCTCAGGGCGGGATCAACTACGGCTGGGACACGATGGAGGGCACCGACTGCCGTAGCCTCACCAGAATCCAGGTCTGCGACGCCGCTGGACTGTTCATCCCCCAAGTCGACTATCCCCACACTGAAGGGATCGCGGTCATCGGCGGCTACGTCTACCGGGGCCCCGCCATCCCCGAGATGGTCGGCCGGTACTTCTACTCCGATATCGTCAGCGAGTGGATCCGCACTTTCGTTTACGCCGACGGCGAAGTGACCGAGCACTACGACTGGTCCCGAGCGGTAGAAATGCCCTTCGACTTCTGGACCGTATATTCCTTCGGCAAAGACGGCCACGGAGAACTCTATGTGCTGGCCCGCACCTCCGTCTATAAAATCGTCCCCCGGTAGCGAAAACCGGTTATCTGCTCAACATTTTTCACGCCGTCCGGTTCAGGAGCATGGCGTCGCCAAAGGACAAGAATCGATAGCCTTCGGCTAGGGCCGTCTCGTATAGGCGGCGCCAGCGGGGGCCGACGAACGCGTCCACCAGGCACAGAAGCGTCGACCGGGGCAGATGGAAGTTGGTCATCAACACGTCCACGACCCGCCAGCGGAAGGGGCGGCGGATGAACAGGCTGCTGCGGTCCGATCCCGCGCCGGTGGCCGCCCACGTCTCCAGGGCCCGCACCGCCGTCGTGCCCACCGCCACCACCCGGCGGGCCGCGGCCACCGCCTCGGCCGTGGCGGCCGGTATTCGGTAGCGCTCGCTGGCCATGACGTGGTCGTCGAGCCGGTCCGCCGTCACCGGGCGGAAGGTGTCGAGCCCTATGGCCAGATCCAGCGGGGCCACCGTCACGCCCCGGGCCCTGATCCGCTCCAGCAGGGGCTCGGTCAGGTGCAGGCCGGCAGTGGGGGCGGCCACCGACCCGGGCCGGCGGGCGAAAACTGTCTGGTAGCGCTCGGGATCGGCGACGGGCTCGCGGATGTAGGGCGGCAGGGCCACCTCGCCCACCGCTTCGAGCCGGTCGAGCCGGTCCCAGCCGGCGTCGAAGGGGCGCACCAGCCGCCGGCCCTGGCCCAAGTCGACGCCGATCTCCACTCCGAGGCCGTCCGAATCGACCACCTCGCCCACCCGGAGCCGCCGCGACGGCCGAACCAGCGCCTCCCGCCAGTCACCGCCCGAGTCGTCCGGCGAGCCGACAGCCGAGTCGCCGCCCGGACCCGGGCCTGGGTGCCGGGCGGGGTCGGAGGGCCCGTCTCCCGGCCCTTCCAGCAGGAGCACCTCCACCGCGCCGCCGGTGGCCCGGCGCAGCCGGAGCCGGGCCGGGAACACCCGGGTGTCGTTGACCACCATCACGTCGCCGGGTTCGAGCAGCGAGTCGAGATCGGCAACCCGCCGGTGGTCAACCCGGTCGCCGCGGTCCACCAGCAGCCGAGCCTGGTCCCGCTCGGCCAGGGGAGTCTGGGCGATGGCCGCGGCTGGCAGCTCGTAGTCGAGATCGTCAGGGGTCCGGGGCGGGGCCGCGCCGGCCGCGGCCGAGGACGCCTCCGGGTCTTGGCACCCGTTCCCGATCACCTGCCCAGGGCCGTCAGTCGAAGAACCCCGACTGGACGTCGGGGTCGGGCCGGGGCGCGGTCAGCCCGAGATGGGTCCAGGCCGCGGCCGTGGCCACCCGGCCCCGGGGGGTCCGCATGAGCAGGCCCTGCTGGATGAGGAAGGGCTCGTACACGTCCTCGACGGTCTCGGTCGGCTCGCTCACCGCGATGGCCAGGGTGGACAAGCCCACCGGGCCGCCCCCGAATCGGCCGCACAGCGCCTCCAGAACGGCCCGGGACGCCTTGTCGAGGCCGATCTCGTCCACGCCGAAGAAGGCCAGGCCCTGGCCGGCCACTTCCCGGTCGATCCGGCCGTCCCGGTGAACCTCGGAGAAGTCGCGGACCTGGCGCAGCAAGCGGTTGGCGATTCTGGGGGTGCCCCGGGCCCGCCGGCCGATCTCAGCCGCCCCGGCCGAGTCGATTTCCACCCCGAGGATGCGGGCGGTCCGGGTCACGATGGCGATCAGGTCGTCGGCGGTGTAATAGTCCAGCCGGGCCACTAGCCCGAAGCGGTCCCGCAGCGGCCCGGTGATGAGGCCGGTGCGGGTGGTGGCCCCCACCAGGGTGAAGGGGGCCAGGTCGAGCCTTATGGAGTTGGCGGCCGGGCCCTTGCCGATGACCACGTCGATCCGGAAGTCCTCCATGGCCGGGTAGAGCACCTCCTCCACCGGCCGGGGCAGTCGGTGGATCTCGTCGATGAACAAGACGTCGCCGGTCTCGATCCGGGCCAGCATGGAGGCGAGGTCCCCGGCCCGCTCCAAAGCCGGGCCCGAGGTCACCTGCAGGTTGGTGTCCACCTCGTTGGCCACGATGTGGGCCAGGGTGGTCTTGCCCAGACCGGGCGGGCCGGCGAACAGCAAATGGTCGGCGGGCTCCCGGCGGTTCCGGGCCGCGCCCAGCAGCACCTCCAAGTGGCCCTTCAGCTCGGCCTGGCCCACGAAATCGGTCAGAGTGCGGGGCCGCAGGCCGGCTTCGGTGGCCCGGTCCCGGATCTGCACCACCGGCGACAGCAGCCCATCGGCCTCAGCATCGGCCTCGGAGTCGCCGAGTCCGCCATCTTCGACGGGGCGGTCGTCCGGGTCTTCGGCCAGCAGCTCGTTTCTGGCCATGTCAGCCCCGGACCGCCCTCACCGGCTAACCCTCAAGCGAACCATCGACTCACCCTCAACCCTCGATCTGATCCTCGCCGGCCAGCCGGCGCAGGGCCGCCCGCAGCAGCTCGCCCCGGTCGCTGAGGGCGGGCAGCCCGGCCAACACCGCCCTGATCTCCTCAGCGCCGTAGCCCAAACCCTCCAGAGCCGAGCGGAGATCGGCCCGGACGTCGGGCCCCGGCCCCGCCCCCCCGGTGGCCCCGTCGGCACCCGGCGGCCCGTCGGCGCCGGGCAGGTCGAGCTTCGACTTCAGCTCCACCAGCAGCCGCACCGCCGTCTTCTTGCCGATGCCGGGCACCAAGCACAGGGCGGCCACGTCGTCGGCGGCCACCGCGTCGCGCAGGGCGGCGAGGTCGTGTACCGACATGATGGCCAGGGCCAGGGCCGGACCGACGCCCTGGGTCCGGGTCAGGGTCTCGAACAGCCGCCGCTCGGCTATGGCGGCAAACCCGTACAGGGTCTCGTCCTCGGCTCGCACCGCGTGGTGAACGTGCAGGAACACCTCGGCGCCGATCGGGCCCAGAGCCGACGCCGCGGCCGGGGTGGTCCGGACCCGGTAGCCCACCCCGGCCACCTCAATCAACAGCTCGGCGTCCAAGTCCCGGTCCAGCAGCCTGCCCCGCAGCGATCCGATCACCGGGCCGACTCCAGCCTGCTCGGCCGCGGCGGGCGGGCCGGGTCACCGGCGGCCGCGATCCGGGCGGCCAGGGGGCGGCGGGCCAGATGGCACAGGGCCACCGCCACTGCGTCGGCCGCGTCGGCGGGGTGGAGCCGCCGGGGCAGGCC
Organism: uncultured Acidimicrobiales bacterium; assembly: GCA_958296055.1. Taxonomy (GTDB): domain Bacteria; phylum Actinomycetota; class Acidimicrobiia; order Acidimicrobiales; family Aldehydirespiratoraceae; genus CATQHS01. The sequence continues at coordinate 2,947,463 of CATQHS010000001.1, read as the reverse complement.
CAGCAGCGCCTGCACCATGGTTCCCACCTCGTCTTTGCCCGCGCCGCCCGCGCCGGCCACCGACTCCTTGACCTCGTTGGGCGAGTACTCGGCCACCTCGCACCCGGCCGCGGCCGCCTCGGCCATGATCACGCCGCTGGCCTGGCCCACGGCCATGGCCGTCGAGGCATTCCGCTGGAACAGCACTCGCTCCACCGCCACCACGCCGGGCCGCAACTCGGCGATGAGGCCGCGCACCTCGGACTGGAGCTCGGCCAGCCGGACCGGCCGCTCGAGGCCGGGGTCGGTGGTGATGACTCCGGCCGCGACGGCTCGGGGCCGCACCCCCTGTTCCACGCAGCCGTAGCCGCATCGGGACAGGCCGGGATCAATCCCCAACACGAACACGTGTACACGATGATACCCGGTCGGGGCACCGCCGACGCGGACCCCCCCCCCCGACGCTTGGGGGCGGACGCCGCTCAGCCCGCGGCCGACTCCATCAGCTCGTCGCTGATGTCGAAGTTGGCGTGGACGTCTTGCACGTCGTCGAGGTCGTCCATGAGGTCCATGATCTTGAGGACCTGTCGGGCCGCGGCCGGCTCGGTGACCGGCACGGTGGTGGTGGGCAGCATGGTCAGGTCGGCTCCGGCCACGGTGAGACCGGCCGCGGCCAGAGCATCCCGGACGGCGCCGAGGGCGCCGGGCTCGGTGATCACCTGCCACATCCCGCCAGCGTCGACGATGTCGCCGGCCCCGGCGTCGAGGGCGGCCGTCATCAGCTCGTCCTCGTCGGCCGACGACGGAACCAACACCACCCCCCTGCGCTCGAACTGCCAGGCCACCGACCCCGGCTCGGCCAGCGACCCACCGTTGCGGGTGAGGGTGCTGCGCACCTCGCTGCCGGTGCGGTTGCGGTTAGCGGTGAGGCACTCGATGTACAGCGCCACCCCGCCGGGGGCGTAGCCCTCGTAGGTGACCGGCTCGTAGCTGACCCCCTCCAGCTCGCCGGTGCCCCGCTTGACGGCCCGGTCGATGGTATCGAGGGGCACGGAGTTGTCCCGGGCCTTCTGGTACATGGTGCGCAGGGTCGGGTTGGCCTCCAAGTCGCCCCCGCCCTGGCGGGCCGCCACCTCGACCTGCTTGATCAGCTTGGCGAAGAGCTTGCCCCGCTTGGCGTCGGCCGCGCCCTTGCGGTGCTTGATGGTGGCCCACTTGCTGTGACCGCTCACCGCCGCATTTTACAGCTCCGACAGGAACCGGGCGTGGAGACGGTCGTCGCCGGACAGCTCCGGATGGAAGGCGGCCGCGGTGGCCGCACCCGACCGGCACAGCACCGGCCCGGCGTCGGCGACGGCCAGCACCTCGACGCCCGGGCCGACCTGTTCCACCGCCGGGGCCCGGATGAAGACGGCCGGGAACGGCGCGCCGAGGCCCTCGACGGCGATGGAAGCCTCGAAGCTGTCGACCTGGGTCCCGTAGGCGTTGCGCCGCACCCCGATGTCGACGACGCCGAAGCAGTGCTGGTCGGGGCGGCCGTCGAGGACCTCCGAGGCCAGCAGGATCATCCCCGCGCACGTCCCCAGCACGGGAAGGCCGCCCCGGAGCCGGTCCCGCACCGGTTCCAGCAGCCCGGACCGCTCCAGCAGCATCGAGATGGTGGTCGACTCCCCTCCGGGGATGACCAGGGCGTCGGCTGCGGCCAGCTCGCCGGGGGTGCGGACCTCGACGGCCCGGGCACCGAGGCGCTCGAAGATGGCCGCGTGGGCCGCGAACGCCCCCTGGAGGGCGAGCACGCCGACGGTGGGAGCTACCAACCCCGCTCGGCCAGCTTGGTGTCGAGCGCCGCCATCTCCAGGCCCTTCATGGCCGGGCCCAGGCCGGTGCTCACCTTGAGGACGATCTCGGGGTCCCGGTAGTTGGCGACCGCCTCCACGATGGCCGCGGCCATCCGGGCCGGGGCCTCGCTCTTGAAGATCCCCGAGCCGACGAACACGGACTGGGCGCCGAGCTGCATCACCAGCGAGGCGTCGGCGGGGGTGGCGATCCCGCCCGCGCAGAACAGCGGCACCGGCAGGGCGGCGGCCGCGGCGATCTCCTGCACCAGCGGCAGGGGGGCCTGGAGCCGCTTGGCCCAGTCGAAGAGCTCGACCGGGTCGGCCCCGGCGATCTTCTTGACGTCGCCGACGATCGAGCGGAGATGGCGGACCGCCTCCACCACGTTCCCGGTCCCGGCCTCGCCCTTGGAGCGGATCATGCAGGCCCCCTCGCTGATCCGGCGCAGGGCCTCCCCGAGGTTGGTGGCGCCGCACACGAACGGGACGGCGAAGGCCCATTTGTCGATGTGGTGGGCCTCGTCGGCGGGGGTGAGCACCTCCGACTCGTCGATGTAGTCCACCCCGAGGGCGGCCAGCACCTGGGCCTCGGCGAAGTGGCCGATGCGGGCCTTGGCCATGACCGGGATGCTCACCGCGGCCTGGATGGACCGGATCGCCTCGGGATCGGTCATGCGGGCCACGCCGCCGTCCCGGCGGATGTCGGAGGGAACCCGCTCCAGGGCCATTACCGACACGGCCCCGGCGTCCTCGGCGATCTTGGCCTGCTCAGGGGTGACGACGTCCATGATGACGCCGCCCTTGAGCATCTCGGCCAAGCCCCGCTTGACCAGCGGGGTGCCGGTGGATCGCGCCGCCGAGGCCGCCTCGGGCGATGTCATCTCGGTCACGGCGACATCCTAGAACCGGCCGTCGCTTTCTCTCACCCGCCCTCGCTCATCCGCCGGCCGCGGCCTGGGCCTGGTGGAGGGCTCTGGCCTGGTTCAGCAGGCGCCGGGCGTCGGGGGCGGTCAGAAGCTCGATCTCGGATACGGCGAAGGGGCCGCTGCGGTTGGCCAGCAGAACCCAGGTCGGGCCGGGGGCGAGGGGCACGGCGGCGCCGGCGTCGTCGTAGAACCGGAACCCGGCTATGCCTTCCAGTCGCTCCCAGTTGGTCTCGTGGACGGCGCCCCGGGTGAGCACCCAGGCCCGCCCCCGGCCGTAGGGGATGACGTGGGGCGACGCGGCGTCAGCCTCGGAGCGGACGTAGTCGACCCGGACCACCACCACGTTGGTCGGGGCGATTTCCACTTCGACCCCGTCGGTCACCGTCGTGTGCAGGGTGCCGTCCTGGATCCTGACCCACCCTCCGACCTCGCCGTCCCAGACGTGGGTGGAGGACCGGCCGTAGCTGCGGGGGTACGTGACGGTGACGCCGGCCACGCCCTCCATGCCGCGGGACGGCGTGACGCCGTAGTCGAACAGCTCCTCCACGGCCGGGACCGGAGCGCTGGCGCCGACCTGGGCCTCGAGGTCGTCGAAAGTGAAGTAAAGGTTGAACGGCGCCTCCCGGCCGGGGTCCCGATGGAAGGGCGCGGCCATGATGGAGGCCCCGACCCGGACGGCGTCGCCAGCTCTCTCGGACCGGGAGAGCGCCTGCTCGACCGTCGGATTGGCCCCGGAGTAGACGACGTAGGGAGTGCCCAGATCGGCGAGCAGGTCGATGTCTCCGGTCCGGCCCGACCGCACCGGGCCGATCCGGTCGGGAACGTCGGTGTGGTACACGGCCAAGAACCGGGTTTTGAAGTTCTCGACCAGCTCCTCGTAGACGATGTCGGCCTCGGCCAGGCCGGTCTGGGGCCGGGACCGCTGCTCGTTGTTGCCCACCTTCACGGCCAGGGCCCGCCGCTGGATCTGGGCTTCGTCTTCGACGGGCTCGCTGGTGAGGGGAGCGACGATCTGATCGGGCGCCGGAAGCTCCTCCGCATCTTTGTCGCCCTCGTTGTCGCCCTCACCCTCGCCCTCGCCTTCGCCGAGCGCCGTCGTGGTGGCGGGCGCCTCGGGGTCCGAGGCCGAGGGGGTCGAGGGGTCCGGCGCCGGTTCCTCGACCGGCGCCGATGTCGGCGCGGGTGCGGGCTCGGGCTCGACCGCCGGGTCGTCCGAACAGGCCGCGGCCCCCAGGCTCAGACCGGCGACCACCGCGGCCAGGGTCCGCACCGACCGCTTCGGCGGAGCGCTTCTGTCGTATCTCTTCGAGAGCCTCACCGGAGCACCTCCCTTAAATCTCCTCGAGCGCGGCCGTGCGGAGCCGCACCGAAGGTTGGACCGGAGCCGTCCCGGGCCGGGACGGCGGTTCCACCAGCCAGAGATGGCGCCCGGCCGGCGTCGACCCGTTCCGGCCGCCCTCGGCGATCTTGGTCAGGGCCGAGGACAGAGCCGGCGGGTAGCGGGTCAGCTTGATGGCCTCAATGTCGTCGTCGATCACGTGCCGGGCGTCGAACATGCGGCCCACGAGCCACCCGGCCGCCGATCCCGAGCCCAGCAGCCCGGCCACGCCGGCCAGCACGGTGGCCCCCCTCACACCCCTCCTGATCTGGCACAGCTCCCGGGCCACCACCGCCTCCAACTCCAACCGGTCGAGAGACTCGAGCAGACCCCGGGTCACCACCAAATGCGAGCCCGACCGCAGGCGCCCGACCACGGCCGCGTTGGGGGCACCCGGATCGGTCACGTGGAGCTCGGGTTCGGCCAAGCCGTGCACGGCGCACAGATTCTCCACCACGTTGGCCAGGCGGGGGGAGGAGCCCGCGCCGCCCGGCGAGGCGCCCAGCGTCTTCAGGGCCGCCCTCGGGGACCGGTACCACAGCCAGCCCGCCACCGCGGCCGCCGCGGCCAGAGCCGCAGCCGCGACCACGGCGGGCGGGGCCCCGACCACGGCGGCGGCGCCGGCCGCCGCCAACCCCACGACCGCCCCGGGCACGGCCACGACCACGAACGAGACGACCCTGGACATAGCTCAGCGCACCTCTATCGGGAATCGTCCGATGAGGCGGTCAAAGCCGCGCTTAGAGCTTGATGCGGACATAGGTGCGGTCATCAAAGCTGCAGTGGCCAACATGCACTCCCTTAGTTCCCGGCGGTGGGCCAAGCCGGAGTGGATCGCGCCGTATCGCGACCGGCTGCATCAGCGTACCCGTCGGGTGCTCGGCCCTAGTGGAGGGTCCGGGCTATCCGCCGGTAGCGGTCCAGATACAAATCGGCCAGCCGGGCCATCGAGAACTCGTCGGCCCGGTCGTGGCCGGCGGCCACCCGGGCCGCGGTGCCATCCGCGTCGTCGAGAGCCAGCCGGATGGCGCCGGCCAGAGCCCCGGGGTCGCCCGGGGGAACCAGCAGGGCGTCGCGTCCGGGCCTGACCACGTTGCGGTAGCCGGGCAGGTCGCTGGCCACCACCGAAGTGCCGGCGGCCATGGCCTCAAGCAGCACGACGCCGAAGGACTCGCCGTGCAGGGACGGAGCGCAGAACAGGTCGGCGCCGGCGATCCGGGCGATCTTCTCGGTGTCGGTGATGACGCCGAGCCACTCGACCCGGGGATCGCCGGCGGAGCGAGCCTGGAGCCGGGCCGTCTCAGGCCCCTCGCCGACTATCCAGAGCCGAACCGAGCCCGGCAGCCCGTTGAGGGCCTCCAGCAGCACCCCCAAGCCCTTGCGGGGCTCGTGGCGCCCGATGAACATGATGGTCGGGTCGGCGGTCGGGACCCCGACGGCCTCGCGGTACCGGCGCAGCTCGATGCCGTTGAAGGCCAGGGTGTAGTCGCCCCCGAGGGCGCCGCGGGCCATGTCGCGGGCCGCGGGCGAGACCGCCACCCGATCGTCGAGCCGGCCGGCCAGAAACCGGGTGGCCGCGGGCAGCCAGTCGTAGGCCAGGGAGCGGCCGGCGGCGTGGAAGGTGCCGATGAGGGGGGCGGGTTTGGTGAACAGGGCGGTCATGGTGGGGCCGGGCGCCAGCGGCTCGTGGAGGTGGATCACGTCGAAGTCCTCGTCTCGCAGGGCTCGGATCAGTCGGAGCTGGCAGGACGGGTCCGGGGCGATCGGGGCGATGGAGCCGTTGGATATGGCGGGGATGCTGGCCCCCAGAGCGGTGACGCCCGGATCGGGAGGGGGTCCGTCGCACGGCCCCAGCACTCGGGTGTCGTAGCCCTTGTGCCGCAGGGCCCGAGCCAGGGCCAGCACCTGCGTCTGAACCCCGCCGGGCACGGTCAGGCTGTACGGGCAAACGATGCCGATCCGCACCCGTACGAGGCTAGGACGCCGAGCCCCCCTGTTAGGCGGACCCCGCCGCCCGCGGCCCGGCGCCTCGGACCCCCAGATCCCGAAGCCGCTCGGGCACTGGCAGTCCGAGGGCCCGGTAGTCGCTGGGCCAGTTGGGCGACATCAGGTGCCACTGCTCGGGCGCGGCCCGGATCAGACCCTCCAGTGCCCGGGCGTAGTCCTGCGTCACCCGGGCCACATCGTCCCGGATCGACCCCCGGCGGCGGGTGTCCACGGCGGAGGCGACCACGCCGTGGCGGCCGCGGTCCCTCCAGTAGACCGCGGCGGGCAGCAGCGGCGCCCCGGTCCGCAGGGCCATCAGGGCCGGGCCGGTCGGCAGCCGGGTCCGCTCGCCGAAGAAATCCACCGGCACCCCTCTCCCGCCGATGTCGCGGTCCGCCATCAGGCAGACCACGTCGCCCCGGCGGACGGCGGCCATCACCCGGCGGCCTGCGTCGGGCCCCAGGGGGACGACGTTCATCCCCAGCCGCTCCCGGAACGACATAAACCATTCGAAGACCTCGGGCGGGTCGAGCGGTTCCACTACGGCCGTCACCTTCATCTGAGGCACCAGGGCCAGCCACCAGGCCCCCCACTCCCAGGAACCGAGATGGGGCATGACCAGGATCGGCCCGAGCCCGGACCGCGCCGCCCGCTCCACCGGCTCGTATCCCTCCAAGGTCAGCCCGGCGTCGATGGCGGCGGCGTCGAGGCCGGTTAGCTGGAAGCTCTCGATGTAGTAGCGGGCGTACCAGCCGAAGGCGGCGCCCACCCGGCGGCGAGCTTCGGCCCGCCCCATCGGCCGCCCGAGGACCCGCTCGAGGTTTCGGCGTACCAGCCTGCGCTTGCCGGGGTTGGCCGCCGCGGCCGCCAGCCCGACCGCGGCGGCCGCGGCCGGGTTCAGGCTCCGGGGCAGCGAGCGGGCCAGCCGGGATCCGGCCCGGTAGGCCGAGACCGTCGCCATGGGCGATCAGGACCGGATCTCGGGGCCGGGGCCGGGGGCCGGGGCCGCAACCATGTAGGCCGGTCAGGAGGCCCGGGGACCGCCGCGGCTGCGCATCCGGGTCCGCCACACCGGCTCGGTGCGGGCCCGGCGGGGGCGGCGGCGGAGCCGGGGCCGAGCGGGCCGGTCCTCGGAAGCCTGCCGCCACACCTTCACGAACCGCTGGACCGCGGTTATCGCGGTCAGCGCCAGCATGACCCACAGGGTGGCGATCAGCAGCTCGGGGAACAGCAGGCCGAAGGCGAGCACGATGAACCGCTCGGCTCGCTCCATGAGCCCGCCCTTGGCGTCGAAGCCGAGCGACTCGGCCTTGGCCCGCTGGTACGAGACCAGCATGGCCAGGCTCATCACCGCCACCGGCAGCATCATGATCCGGCCATCGGAGGCGCCCGCCAAATACCAGGCCACGCCTCCGAACAGCAGTGTGTCGGTGAGGCGGTCGGAGACGGAGTCGAAGAAGGCGCCCCGCTTGGACGAGGTGCCTGAGGCGCTGGCCACGGCGCCGTCGAGGGCGTCGGGGACGCCGGTGAGGACTAGGAACAGAAAGCCGGCCCGGGTGTAGCCCGCGCCGATCAGGACGGCGGCCGTGGCGGCCATGACGATGCCGGTGGCGGTCACGGCGTTGGCCGAGATTCCGGCCCGGCGCAGGGAGGCGCCGATAGGCCGCAGGCTTCGGTCCACCGCGGTGCGCCAGTTACCGTCGAACATGGGCGAGCCCCCGATCTCTTGCGCCCGCGGCTGCCCGCCGGGTCAGCGTATCAGCGGCCCTCGGGGTCCTGAGGGTCCTGGGGGTCGCGGCCGGACGGGCCGTCGTCGTCTTCTGCCCCGTCGTCCCCAGCGGCTTCGCCCTCGACCGCGTCGGCTGCGACGGATTCGCTCCAGTCCTCGGGGTTGTCCTCGGTGAAGTGGGCGACGATCCCGCCGTCGACGCCGTCCACCAGCACGATCCCCCGCCGGGCGGGCGGGTAGTCGTTGGAGTAGAGCAGGACCCGCCACGTCGGGCGGCTCCTGAGGCCCCGCCACCCGAGCCGGGCCGACGCGTGGCCCACCGGGAAGCCGACGGCTTGAGCGGCCGCCACCAGGGCCCCGCTCTCGTCCACCGACAGAGGCCACCCGGCCTGTATGTAGTAGAGCCCCACCAGGATCAGCGCCACCGCGCCGACGACGAACCCGGAGTTGAACAGAACGGAGCCGTCGAGGACGACGGCGGCCCCGAGGGCTGCCGCCCCCAAGGCCACGTACAACCCGCCGGCGACGCGGCGGCGGCTGTTGTCGGGGAACCGATAGTCGGCGTCGAGACTCGACGGGTCCAGTTCGGAGGGCAGGCCCTCGGCCCCGTTCCCCGGATCGGCTTCCGAGCCGCCGGAGTTGGGGCTCTCGGACTCCGAGCCGCCGGACCCGGGGCTCTCGGATTGGGAAGGAGAATCTGGTTCGGAGGTCATGGCGGCCATGTCGCCCGCAGCCGCTCCCAGGCGTCCTGGAGGGTCAGGGGCAGCACCCGCACATCGGCCACCGCGGTCATGAAGTTGGTGTCGCTGCGCCAGCGGGGCAGCACGTGGACGTGCAGGTGGTCGGGCACGCTGGGCCCGGCCCCGGCGCCGAGGTTCAGCCCGACGTTCATGCCGTCGGGTTCGAAGGCGGCCTTGATGGCCGACACCGCGTCGGCCACGGCGTCCCACAGCTCGCGCCGCTCGGCGGAGTTCAGGTCCTCCAAGTCGGCCACGGGCCGGTACGGCACCACCAGGACATGGCCGGTGGAGTAGGGGAACCGGTTGAGCATGGCGAACACCTTCTCACCCCGCCACACCAGATGGGTCTCCGAGTCGGGCCGGCCCGACGCCAGGATTTTCTCGAACAGGGTCCGGCCCGGCGGCTGCGGGTCCCGCGGCCATTCGCCGGCGGCGCCAGCCGCGGCCATGTCCGGCACCCGCCAACCGGCCCAGAGTCGCTCCACCACTTCAGGACCGCGCCCGGGCCTCGGCGGCCAGGCGGGCCGCGAATTCCTCCACCGCCACTCCCCGCTCGGGCGGGCCGCCGCCCCGGGAGTTGACCCCCACCGTGCCCGCGGCCGCGTCGTCGTCGCCGGCCACCAGCACGTAGGGCACCTTGGCCACCTTGGCCGCGCGCACCCGCTTGCCCAGCGGCTCGACTGCGGGCGAGACCTCGACCCTGAAGCCCTCGGCCCGCAGCTTCTCGGCCACCGAGGCCGCGTAGGGACGGTGGGTTTCGGCCACCGGCAGGACCGCGGCCTGCACCGGCGCCAGCCAAGCCGGGAAGGCGCCCGCGTAGTGCTCGAGCAGCACCCCGAAGAACCGCTCCACCGAGCCGAACAGGGCCCGGTGGATCATCACCGGCCGGGGCCGGGACCCGTCGGCGGCCGCGTAGGTGAGGCCGAACCGCTCGGGGAGGTTGAAGTCGAGCTGGATGGTGGAGAGCTGCCAGGACCGCCCGATGGCGTCGCGGACGTCGACGTCGATCTTGGGGCCGTAGAAGGCGCCGCCGCCGACATCAACGCCGTAGTCGAGGCCGGTTTCGTCCAAGGCGGCCCGCAGCCCGTCGGTGGCCTCGTCCCACAAGTCCTCGGACCCCACCCACTTGTCGGCGGGCCGGGTGGACAGCTTGGCCTCGAAGTCCTCGAAGCCGAAAGCTCGCAGCACGCTGAGCACGAAGTCGAGCAGCGACGCCAGCTCGCCGGCTACCTGCTCCCGGGCGCAGAAGATATGGCTGTCGTCCTGGGTGAAGCCCCGGCTGCGCAGCAGGCCGTGCACCACCCCGGAGCGCTCGTACCGGTATACCGCCCCCAGCTCGAACAGCCGGATGGGCAGGTCCCGGTAGCTGCGCTGGCCCGAGCGGTAGACCATCACGTGGAACGGGCAGTTCATCGGCTTCGGGTAGTAGTCGGCCCCGTCCAGCTCCATGGGCGGGTACATGCTGTCGGCGTAGAAGTCGAGGTGGCCGGAGGTCTCCCACAGCACCGACTTGGCGATGTGGGGCGAGAACACGAACTGGTAGCCGCCCTGCTCGTGGCGCTGGCGGGAGTAGTCCTCCATGATCTTGCGGACCAGCGCCCCCTTGGGGTGCCAGACCGCCAGCCCGGAGCCGAGCTCGGGCGGCCACGACACCAAGTCGAGCTCGGCGGCCAGGCGCCGGTGGTCGCGCTTGGCCGCCTCGGCGAGCCGCTGGAGGTGCCCTCTGAGGTCTGAGGCGGTGGCCCAGGCCGTGCCGTAGACGCGCTGGAGCATCGGGTTCTTCTCCGAGCCCCGCCAGTAGGCGCCGCTGGCCCGCTGCAGGGCGAAGTGGCCCAGTCGCCCGGTCGAGGGGACGTGGGGGCCGCGGCACAAGTCGATGAAGCCGTCGCCGTTGCGGTAGTAGCTGACGGCGCCGTCGCCGTCGGCCTCGGAGGCCAGCTCGCCCGGGTCGGCCTCGGCCCCGCCGTCGCCGCCGGAGCCGCCGGAGCCGCCGGTACCGCCGAGGGCCACGGCGGCGATGATCTCCTGCTTGTAGCGATGGCCCTCGAACAGCTCGAGGGCCTCGGCCGCGCCGATCTCGGCTCTAACGAAGGGCTGGTCGGCGGCGATGATCTCGCGCATACGGGCCTCGATGCGCTCGAGGTCGCCCTCGTCGAAGCCGGCCCGGCCCGGCAGCTCGAAGTCGTAGTAGAAGCCGTTCTCTATGGGGGGGCCGATGGCGTAGGTGGCCCCGGGGTATAAGTCGAGCACGGCCTGGGCCAAGACGTGGGCGGTCGAGTGGCGGATGGTGTACAGCCCCGCCGGCGAGCCAGCGGCGACGATCTCCACCCGGGCGCCGTCGGGCAGGGGCCGGTCGAGGTCGCGCTCCTCCCCGTCCACCACCGCGATCACCGCGTCGGCGGCCCGGCCTCCACCGATGGCCACGGCCAGATCGGCCCCGGTCGACCCTTCGGGCAGCTCGCGCCGGGAACCGCCGGACATCAAGACGTTGAGGACCACGCCCGGAGGCTACCGGCCCGCGGTGAGCCCGCCGGGCTCGGGTAACGTCAGGCTCGTGGGTCTTCTCGACGGCCGGCGCATGGTGATTACCGGCGTGCTCACCGACGCCTCGCTCGCCTTCGGCGTGGCCGAGCTGGCCCTGGCCGAAGGGGCCGAGATCGTGCTCACCGGCGCGGGCCGGGGCCTGCGCCTCACCGAGCGCACCGCCCGCAAGCTCGAAGCCGGATCCGGCGGCGGGGTCGAGGTACTCGAGTTCGACGTGACCGACCCCGGCCACGCCGCCGCCCTCACCGAGAGCCTGCGGCACCGCTGGGGCCGGGTGGACGGGGCCCTCCACGCCATCGGCTTCGCCCCCGAATCGTGCCTGGGGGGCTCGTTCATGGAGGCGGCCTGGGACGACGTGAAGGTGGCGCTGGAGATCTCCACCTACTCGCTGAAGCTCCTGGCCGACGCGGTCGCCCCCCTGATGCCGTCGGGCGGCTCGATCGTCGGCCTCGACTTCGACGCCACCCGGGCCTGGCCCGCCTACGACTGGATGGGGGTGGCCAAGGCCGGGCTGGAGGCCACCTGCCGGTACCTGGCCCGCTACCTCGGGCCCCGGTCCATACGGGTGAACCTGGTGGCGGCCGGGCCGGTGCGGACCATGGCCGCCCGCTCCATCCCCGGGTTCTCGACCTTCGAGGACGTGTGGGCCGAGCGGGCCCCGCTGGGCTGGGACGTGAACGACTCCAGCCCCGTGGCCCGGGCGGCCGTGGCCCTGCTCAGCGACTGGTTCCCGGCCACCACCGGCTCGGTGGTCCACGTCGACGGCGGATACCACGCCGTGGGGGCCTGACCGTCCGAGAGCCCCGCCGGTCAGGAAACGACGGCGGTCTAGACCGGGAACCCGCGGTCAGGAAACGACGGCGCGGTCGGTCTCGTCGTAGATGTCGCCCACCAGTGACTCCAGCAGGTCCTCGAGGGTGACGATCCCCAGCACCCGGCTCCGGTCGTCGCGCACCAAGGCGATGTGGATGCGGGAGCGGCGCATCCACACCATCAGCTCGCGACCGGGGTGATCCGGCCCGACCACCAGCATCCGCCGGATCAGCTCCAGCGGCACCGGGTCGTCCCGCCCCTCAACCGGCATCCGCAGCAGATCCTTGGCGTGGACGAACCCCACCACATCGTCGGGGTCCGATGCCCATATCGGCATCCGGGTGTGGCCGCTGGCGGCCACGACGGACTCGATCTCGGCCACCGACGTCGACCGGGGCACCGACACCAGCCGGGCCCGGGGCACCATGAGCGACCCCGCCGACCGGGCCCGGAACCGGAGGGCCCCCGACAGCAGTTCGTGCTCGGTCTGCTCGATGACCCCATCGGCCCGGGCGCCGGCCAGCAGCGTGTGGAGCTCGTTGACGGTGAGGACGGTGTGGATCTCGTCCACCGGCTTCAGGCCGGTCATCCTCACCAGCCGGACCGAGACGGCGTTGAGGGCCCAGATCACCGGCCTCAGCACCGTCACGTAAGCCCGCAGGACCGGGGCCAGCACCTTCGCCGTGGCCTCGGGTCCGGCGATGGCGATGTTCTTGGGCACCATCTCCCCCAGCACCATGTGCAGGGTCACCACGATGGCCAGGGCCCCGAAGAACGAGACGGTGTCGACCACGCCGGAGGGCAGGCCCCCCACCCGCTCGACCGCCGACTCCACCAGCCGGGCCAGGGCCGGCTCGGCCGTGAAGCCCAAGCCCAGCGAAGCCATGGTTATGCCGAGCTGGCACCCGGCGAGCTGGCGCTGCAAGTCGCGCACCGCGGCCAGGGCCAGCCGACTGGCCCGGTCGTCGGCGTCGGCCCCGGCCTCCAGGCGCGGCGCCCGGGAGGCGACCAGGGCGAACTCGGCCGCCACGAAGAAGGCGTTGGCCACCAGCAGCACCGCCGCCGCGGCCAGGAACCAGAACGTCACGGCGCCGTCTCCGCCGCCGCCGGGAACCAGAACGTCACGGCGCCACCACCCGGACGGTGGCTATGCGGAGGCGGTCCATGGCCACCACCTCGATCCTCCAGCCGGCAACGGTGACCATCTCGCCGGGGACCGGTATGTGACCGAGCCGGTCCAGCACCAGCCCGGCCAGCGTCTCGAACTCCCCGGAGGGCATGTCGAACCCGGTGGCGTCGCGGACCTCGTCGGGATGCAGCGAGGCGGGCAGAACCGTCGAACCCCGGGACTCCACCCGGGTGCGGGCCGGGGTGATCGAGTCGTGCTCGTCGTCGATCTCGCCCACAATCTCCTCGAGCACGTCCTCGAGGGTGATGATCCCGGCCGTGCCGCCGTGCTCGTCGATCACCACCGCGAGCTGGCCGGCGCCGCTGCGCAGGTCGACCAGAAGCTCGCCCAGGTCCCGCGACTCCGGCACGGCCGGCACCGGCGCCATCAGCTCGGCCACCGGCGCCGATCCCCGGGCGGCGACCGGGCGGCGATAAATCGACTTCACGTGAACCACCCCGACGATGTCGTCGAGGCCTTCGCCGGTCACCGGGAACCTCGAATGGCCGGTGCGGTTGGCCAGCTCGGCCAAGTCGTCCACCGACGCGCCGGCGCCGATGGCCACGATCTCCACCCTGGGCACCATGGCGTCGTCGGCCTGCTTGTCGGCCAGCCGGATGGAGCGGGTCAGGAGCTGCACCTCGCCCACGTCGAGGACGCCTTCTTGCCCCGACGACAAGATGAGCTGGGTGAGCTCGTCGCGGTCGGGGGTGGACTCGATGTCCTGGCGGGGCTCTATGCCGAGGCGCAACACCGTCCGGTTGGCCAGGCCGTCGAGGAAGGCGACGGCGGGCCGGGCCAACAGGCCGTAGACGGCGACGGGGCGGGCCAGCGCCACCGCCGACCCGAACGGCTTGGTGGTGGCCACCGTCTTGGGCACCAGCTCGCCCAGCACCATCTGCACGACGGTGGCTGCGGCCAGGGCGATGCCAACGGAGACACCGGCCGGCGTGGCCTCGCCGAAGACGGCGGAGACGGCGGGCTCCAGGGCGACGGCGATGGCCGGCTCGGCCAGGTAGCCGAGCAGCAGCGACGTGACGGTGATGCCGAGCTGGGCCCCGGACAGGTGGTAGGACAGGCGGGCCAGGAGGCGCTTGACCCGCCGGGCCCGCCGGTCGCCGGAGGCGGCCCGCTCTTCCACCCGGGTGCGGTCCACCGCCACCAAGGCGAACTCGGCGGCCACGAAACCGGCGTTGGCGACCACCAGCCCGAAGGCGGCCAGGAGCCGCAGGGCGATGTCGATCGGTCCTCCCGTGTTGGTTGCGGACGGCCAACGGTGAAGATACCGGTTAGAGGCGGGCCGGGCCTAGGTTGACCGTATGTCCTCGGATATGTTCCCGGACAGGTCCCCGGCCGGCCGCGGCCTTTCCGACGGCCCCGCCGGCGCGGCCGGGCCCCGGCCCGTGCTGGCCCTGCGGGGAGTGGAGCGGGTCATGGACGGGACCAGGGTGCTGGGCCCCATCGACTGGGAGGTCCGCCCCGGCCAGCGCTGGGTCGTCCTGGGGCCCAACGGCTCGGGGAAGACCACCCTGATCCGGATCGCCTCGCTGTGGCTGCCCCCGTCACAGGGCGAGGTCGAAGTCCTGGGCCGGCGCCGGGGCCGGACCGACGTGCGCAGGCTGCGGGCCCGGATCGGCCTGACCAGCGGGGCGGTGGCCGACATGCTCAGACCCGACCTCACCGCCCTCGACGCGGTGATGACCGCGGCCAACGCCGCCCTGGAGCCGTGGTGGCACCACTACGACGACACCGACCGGGCCCGGGCCCGGGCCGCCCTGGGGCGGGCCGGCGCCGGGGGCCTGGCCGGGCGCCGGTTCGGGACCCTGTCGTCGGGGGAGCGCCAGCGGGTGCTGCTGGCCCGGGCCCTGGCCATCGACCCGGGGGCGGTCATCCTCGACGAGCCCATGGCCGGGCTCGATCTGGGGGGCCGGGAGGAGTTGATCGCCGCCCTGGCCAGCCTGGCCGCCGATCCCGCCACTCCCCCGATCGTGCTGATAACCCACCACGTGGAGGAGATCCCCGACGGGTTCACCCACGGTCTGCTGCTGCGGGACGGGAGGGCCCTGGTCCAAGGCCGGATCGGCGCCGTGCTCACCGGCGCCGCGCTCTCGGAGTGCTTCGGCGCGCCGCTCAGCCTGGAGCGCCACCGCGGCCGCTGGACGGCCCGAGCGGTCTGACCGCCAGCTTCATAGCGGGGGCCTCCCCCGGTCGGGGAGCCAAGACGGCTCGAGCGGCCTAGGCGTCGCCGCGGCCGGACGGCGCGGCGAGCGGTCTGACCGCCAGCACCACCCCGGCCGACACCTCCACGATCGGGGGCGGGTCGACGATCACATTGGAGACGCCCCTGGCCTCGGCCGGGTCGAGAAGGCCGCCGTCGATCCGATACTCCAGCCCGGTGGCGGTCACCCGGGCCACCCCGCCCACCGCCATCAGCGACAGCAGCTCGCCGACGCCGCCCCCCAGGGCGCGCCGTCCCCTGACCACGTCGACGCGGGCCCCGTCGATGGAGGCCGATATCACGCTTTGGGCCCAGCGGTCCGAGGCCAACACGGCTAGGCCGGTCCAAGAGTGATCGACCCGGCCCCGCAGAGAGCCGATCACGTGAACGGCCGCGGCCTCGGCGCAGGCCCGGGCCAAGGCCAGCTCCAGGTCGGTCTCGTTCTTGGCCGCCGGGTGGCGCTCGATCCGGGCCCCGGCCGACCGGGCCCAGTCCAGGCCGGCGGCGCTGGCCGAGTCGAGGTCGCCGACCACTAGATCCACGGCCCGGCCCAGGCGCCGGGCGATGTCGACACCGCCGTCAGCGGCGATCACCAAGTCGAACCCTCCGGCGCCAGCCTCGTCGGCGCCGGTCTCGTTCAGCCCAGCCTCGTTCAGCCCGGCCTGACCGGGCCCGCCAGCGGCCGGATCGCAGGCGGCTATCACCAGGGCCCGCCGGCGCCGGGGGGAACTCAAGGCAGGAAAGGCCTGGGATTCAGCGCCTTGCCGTTGAGCCGGACCTCGAAGTGAAGGTGGGGGCCGGTGGACCATCCGGTCGACCCGACTTCGCCTATGAGGTCGCCGTGATCGACCTCGGTGCCCTTAGACACCAAGATTTTGCTCAAGTGGGCGTAGAGGGTGGTGTAGCCGTCGTAGTGGTTCAACACCACGGTGTTGCCGAAGCCGTTGCGCCATCCGGCGATGATCACCTCCCCCACCAGGGCGGCCCGGACCGGGTCGCCGGTGTCGCCGTCGATGTCAATGCCGTTGTGGTTGCGCCTCACGCCGAAGATCGGATGGGTCCGGGGCCCGAAGCCCGATACCACGTCGCCGGCCGCGGGCCAGGCCACGAGAATGAACTCGCCCGAGCTGCCCTGTCCGGCCCGGCGCCGACGCTCCTCCTCCTCCGCTTTGCGCCGGGCTTCCTCGGCGGCCCGCCGCTGCCGCTCCAGCTCGGCCAGGCGCTGGCGCTCCAGCTCGGCCTGCAGCCGGCGTTCCGCCTCCTCAATCTGCTCGATCCTCACGTCGATGTTCTGGATCTCTCGAACCATGGCCGTGTCGGCGGTGTCGATTTCGACCGACGCCTGCTCAAGGCCGGCGATCCGGATCTGGACCTCTTCCCGCAACCTCTCGGCGGTGGCCCTCGACTGCTCCAGATCGGCCAAGCCCTGACTGAGGGACTCGCGCTCGGCGGTGGCCGCGGCCGCCTGCTGGAAGGCGTCGCGGCGGGCCTCCTCCAACGCCGACTCGGCCGAGCGGAGCCGGTCCACGATCTCAAGCTCGTCGCCGATGACCTGATTGAGCAGGTACTGGCGCCTCGCGGTCTCGGTGAAGTCCTCGCTGGCCAGCGGATCGACGACATGGGCGGGGGGCTGCACGAAGGCGTCGATGGCGCGTCGGCGGAGCTGCTCGCGGACCGCTTCGATCTCGGCCGCCAGCCGCTCGGCCTCGATCCGGGCCGCGGCCGCCTCCGCCTCGTGCTGGACGATCAACAGCTCGGTTCCGGCGATCTGCGACTCCTGATAGGCCACGAAACGGTCGAGGGCGCTCAGGGCTTCAACCAGGTTCTCGTCGTCGACGGCCAGAGCGTCGATGCCTTCGGCCACCTCGGCCGCTTCCCGGGCCAGCTCCTCCCGCTCTTTGCGCTTGCCCTCCTGCTCGCTGCGCAGATCCTCGATCCTGCCCTCGTGGTTGCTGGCCGGGGCCGCGGCGGCGGTGGCCAGAACCGCGGTCGCGCTCAAAGCGAGGATGAAGTGCCGGGGCCGAAGCGGACGAGCCTGCCCGGGCCGGTGCCGTCGTCGGAACATGCCCTAGTCATCATATCCGGGCCGAAATGTGCAACCCCGGACCCGAATGTAAACCGAATCCAAAGATATATTTGATAGACAATATTTCCCAGCCCATTCCCAGCCCCTGGAACCGCATCTTGAAGGAAAACCAGTGCCGGAGCCGGCCGAAGAGCTGACCGGGCGCCGGGCCATCGCCCTGGCGCTCCACCACGCGGGGATCGACGCCGTGTTCACGGTGGCCGGCGGCCATTTCCTGCCCGCCTATCACGAGATGGGCCGGCTCGACGGCCCCCGGATCGTCGCCGCTCGCCACGAGCAGGGCGCGGGCTACATGGCCTCCGGCTACGCCCTGGTAACCGGCCGGCCGGGCGTGGTGTTCTCCGGCGCGCCGGGCCCGGGGGCGACCAACCTGGTCACCGCCGTCGCCAACGCCGGGGCCGACTCCATACCCCTGGTGGTACTCACCGCTCAGGTCGACCGGCGCTACACCAACCGCAACATCCTGCAGTACTGCGACAACGTCGCCCTCTTCGAGCCTTTCTGCAAGCGGTCCGTGCAGGCCGCCTCGGTCGAGGAGATCCCGAACCTGCTGGCGACCAGCCTGCAGCTCGCCGCGTCGGGACGGCCCGGTCCGGTACATGTCGCCATACCCCAGAACCTCCAGGCCGAGCCAGCCCAAGACCGGGGGCCGGTTCGGGTCTGCGCTCCGGCGGAGGGCCGACCGGGAGCGGCCGAGGTGGACGAGCTGGCGGAGCGGATCGACCAGTGCCGGCGCCCCGCCGTTCTGGCCGGCCACGGCGTTTTGCGCAGCCGGGCCGCCCCCGGCCTGGCCTCTTTGGCCGAGCGGCTGGGAGCGCCGGTCGCCACCAGCCGGTCGGGCATCGGCACCATCGGCACCGGACACGGCCTCAGCGTCGGGATGCTCGGCTTCTACGGCACCGCCGCCGCCCGGGACGCGGTCCGCCAAGCCGACTTGGTGCTGGTGCTGGGATGCGCCCTAGGCGAGCAGACCACCTTCGGGTGGCGCTCGGACCTCTTCGACCCCGAAGCCAGGCTCGTCCAAGTGGACGCGGACCCGTCCCAGCTCAATCGGGTCTATCGGCTCGACCAGGGCGTGGCCGCCGACGTCGGCGGGGCCATCGACGCCCTCCTCGCGGCCCTAGCCGGACCGGGGGCTGAGCCCCGCCGTCCGTGGTTCGGGCGGCGGCCGGCACCGGCCCCGCCCGGCAACGACCCGGACCGGGGCCTGAGCGCGGCCTCGGTGATCCAGGCGCTGAACGCCCGCGCCCCCGACGACGCCGTGGTCTCGGCCGACATCGGCAACCATCGCCTGTGGGTCTGCGACCAGCTCGACGTCCGTCGGCCCGACCGGCTTTTGCAGTCCTGCGAGTTCGACGCCATGGGCTTCAGCCTGCCCGCGGCCATCGGGGCCTCGGTGGCCCTCCCCGACGCCAAGGCGGTGGCCATCGCCGGCGACGGGGGCTTCGTGCACACCATGGGCGAGCTGGCGGTGGCCGCCGAGCTGGGGCTGCGGCTGGTGGCGGTGGTGTTCGTGGACGGGGCACTGGGCATCCTGCGCCACCAGGCCGAGGCCATGTACGGCGAAGACCATTGCGTCCGCCTGGCCCCAATCGACTTCGCCGCCTACGCCGAAGCCTGCGGCGTCGAGGGCCGCTCCGTCCGAGACGCCGCCGGCCTCGACGACGCCTTCGCCTGGGCCATGGACGCGCCGGGGCCGGTGCTGCTGTCGGTGGCGATCGATCCCGAGGAGGTGTTCCCGCCCCTGCGGACCAAGATCGAGCAGCGCCGAAGGGACCTCTTGGGCCAGGCCTGATTGGGTTGGGCCTGAGAGGAAGCGCAGGCTCAGCCGGCCCTGGGGCCCTCTGAGACCGGCATCAGCCCGCTCTCGAACTCGGCCACCGCGTTCTTGCGGTGCACGGCCAGCTCCTCGATGATGAGGTCGGCGTCGCGGGACTCCGCCGCGTCGAGGATGCGCCGGTGCTCCTCGTACACCCGCTTGCGGTTCTCGGGCCGCATGAAATAGAGGGACCGGTACGGGTCCGACGAATCCCACAGCCCGCGGATCAAGCGGTTGAGATGGGGCATCTGGGCCGCTTCGAGCAGCGTGAAGTGGAACCGCCGGTTGGCGGCAGTGAGCCCGACGATGTCCTCCTCGACGCTCTCCATCTCCAGCATGGCGTCGCGCATGCGCTCGATGTCCTCGGGCTGAAGCTCGGCCACCGCGGACCGCACCGCTTCGGCCTCCAGCAGATCCCGGATCCGGTAGATCTCCCGGAGATCCCCGATGTCGAGCTCGGCGACCAGGTAGCCCCGGTGGGGGCGGTAGCTCACCTGCCCCTCACCCTCGAGGATTCTCAACGCCTCGCGGACCGGGACGGCCGAAACCCCCAGCTCGCTGCCCAGGGCGTCGGGCCGGATGGCGGAGCTGGGCCGGAGCCGGCCGTCGAGCAGGCGCTGGCGGATTTCCAGCAGCACCGCCTCCTGCGCGGTCTTGGGCCGCTCGAACCCTCTCACGGGCACCACCTACTCATTGGTCAACCTCATTGCTCAACATGCTCATTGCTCGACTCGGCAGGCACCGGGCAGACGTCAGGGTTTCGATCCACCCGGCGGTCGAGCCATTCAAACACCCGGTCGGTGTCGGCGCCCAGCGCCGGCGGGGCCAGCCGGTAGGAGACCGCGGTACGTGACAGCGTGATCGGGTTGGCCACGCTCGACGCCCCGGAGCCGTCGTCTCGAACCAGGTGCCGGACCGCGTCCAGGCCCAGCCGGTCGGCCAGCTCGAACGCCTGGGAGATGTCCTGGACCGCTCCGCACGGGACATCGTGTTGGCGCAACACCTCCACCCAGGCGCGGCACGGGCGCAGGCGCAGGATTTCCTCGAGCTCTCTAACCATCTCGGCCCGGTGCCGGACCCGGCCGGCATTGGACGCCCAGCGGGGGTCGTCGGCCAGCTCGGGGCGGCCGAGGGCGGCGCACAGGTTGCGGAACTGGCCGTCGTTGCCCGCGGTGACCACGATGGAGCCGGTGGCCGTGGCCAGCGTTTCATAGGGGGCGACGCTCGGGTGCCCATTGCTCATCCGGGTGGGCACGGTCCCGGTGGTGAGGAAGCTGGAAGCCTGGTTCACCAGGGAGGCCAGGGCCGATGAGAAGAGGTTCACCTCCAAGCGCTGGCCCAAGCCGCTGCGCTCCCGCTCGGCCACCGCGGCCAGCACGCCGACGGCGGCGTGGAGCCCGGTGAGCACGTCGACGATGGCCACCCCGGTCTTCATGGGGGGGCCGTCCGGGTCGCCGGTGATGCTCATGAGGCCGCTCAGGGCCTGGACCAGGAAGTCGTAGCCCGGGAGGTCGCTGCCGGGACCGTCCCCGAAGCCGCTGATGCGGCAGTAGATGAGACGGGGGTTGTCCGCCTTCGACGACTCGTAGCCCAACCCGAATCGCTCCATGGTCCCGGCCCGGAAGTTCTCGATCACCACGTCCGCGGCCAGGATCAGGGCCCGGGCCCGGGCCCGCTGGCCCTCGTCTTCGAGGTCAAGGGCGATGCTGCGCTTGTTGCGGTTGACGGACAGGTAGTAGGCGCTCGAGCCGTCCTCGGTGAAGGGCGGGCCCCAGGACCGGGTGTCGTCGCCGGCGCCGGGCCGCTCGACCTTGATCACTTCGGCGCCGAGGTCGCCGAGCATCATGGTGGCCAGCGGCCCGGCCAGGATGCGGGAGAAGTCGGCCACCACCAGCCCGGCCAGCGGGCCGGCGGCGGAATCTCCGGGCGGTTCGGACAGTTCGGACATCAGGCGGCGGGCAGGCCGGGGAACCCGGCGTCGTCGGGGCGGTCCGGGCTCACCGGGCGGGCCGGGCTCACCAGGCGGGCCGGCCTCACCGAGCGGTCTCGATGCCGGCCACCCGCCGGGACCGCAGCGTGCACAAAGAGCCCTCGACCCGCACCCGGCCGTCGGTGATCACCGCGGCTATGCCGGGGAACTCGCCGGCGGCGATGGCATCGACCGCCGAATCGCAGACCGAGCCCAGCGACGCGTCCATGACCACCAAGTCGGCGGGGGCCCCGACTTCGATCACGTTCCCGGCCACGCCGAAGGCCCGGGCCCCCTGCCCCGATGCGATGGCCCAGCCCAGTTCCGGGGCCACATCGGCCATGGAGCAGACGTCGCCGATGGTCTTGAGCACCCCCAAAGAGGCGACCCCGTACCCGGTGGGGGTGTCGGTTCCAATGAGGAGGCGGTCCAGCGAGCCCCGCTCAGCCAAGCCCTCGACCACCCTCAGCATGGAGCGGGTGCCGCCGGCCTGCACCACCTCCACGTGGGGAGGGCCGTCGTCGGCGCACAGCCGGTCGATGTCGGAGTCGGACAGCGAGGCGAAGGTGTTGGCGTGCGATGCGATGGTGGGCTGGACCACCATGACGTCCTCGGCCGAGAAGTGGGGGTGCTCGTCGCCTCCGGGGCCCCGGTCCGAGGTACAGCCGCAGTGCATGTGCACGACCATGCCCAGGGCCCGGGCGTGGGCGGACAGCTCGCCGGAGCGGGCCGGGTCCTTCAGCGACCCGATCCCCACCTCCCCGATGATCCCCATCCCGGCGGCCCGGGCCCGGTCGATGTGGCCGGGCTCGGTGTCGGACTCCAGCAGCATCGCCCCCCCGTGGACCTTCATGCCCGAGGGCTGGGGCTTTCGGTATGAGTAGTGGGCGGCCAGGGCTATGGCCAGGGCCGACTCGGCGCCGGAGCGGCCGGTTACGTGCACCTCCCCCGCGGAGAAGACCCGGGTCACCCCCCCGTGCACCATCCGCTCCAGCCAGCCGACCGACTGCTGCTTGGGCGCGTAGTCGCCGAGAGTGGGATGGACGTGGGTGTCGACCAGGCCGGGGGCCACCGTCATCTGCTTGCAGTCGATGACGGTGCCGGGGTCAGTGGCCGCGGCGGCGTCGAAGGAGGCGATGCGGCCGTCTTCGACGACGATGGCGTCGGCATCGAGGGCGGGCGCCTCGAACCTCCCGGTGAGGACTCGATCGATGTTGTGGAGAAGCAGTTGCATGGTCACTCGCAGGGATCAAACACGGGATAAAACAACATGGATCAAACGTTGGGCATGATCTGGGAGGCGAACAGGTCGATCTGGGCCTTGTCGGCGGTGACCGGGTTGATGATCAGATGCTGCACGCCGGACGCTTTGATGGCCCGGATGCGCTCGGTCATCTCGTCGATGGTCCCGAAGAGGTACGCAAGCTGGAGATCCTGATCCGATCGCTTCACGTCCATCACCGTCCGGTAGGCCCGCAACTGCTCGGAGATCACCGCCTCCCGATCGGCGGAGTCCACTATGTGCAGCCACTGGGCGTGGGAGACGGTGAAGCCGTCCATAGAGCGCCGGGGGGCCAGGTAGCCGGTCACCGCCGCGATGTCGGAGGCGATGATCTCGGGGCTGGTGCCGCTGGACCGGCATATCCAGCCCTCATAGCGGCCGATGCGGCGCAGCACCGCCGGGGCCATGTTGGGCGTGTCGACGTTGTCGACCACATGCACCTGGGAGCCTCCGCCGATCCAGATGGGCACCGGCGCCGAGGGCCGGGGGTGGATGGTGACGCCGTCGACGGAGTAGTAGCGGCCCTGGAAGGACACGTCGTCGGCGGACAGCAGCAGGCGGACGAGCTCGAGCGCCTCGTCGGTGCGCCGGCCCCGCTCGGTCTTGGGCACGCCGACGGCGGCGAACTCCCGCTCGTCGTGGCCCGTGCCCACCCCCAGGATCACCCGGCCGCTCCCGGCTAGGTGGTCGAGGCCGGCCACCTGCTTGGCCATGATGACCGGGTTGCGCAGCGGGGCGCAGATCACCGCCGTCCCCAGCCTGATCTGATCGGTGACCCCGGCGGCGGCGGCCAGGGTCATCAGCGGGTCCTGCCAGGCGACCGAGTACACGTTGGGGGCGATGAGGAGGTGGTCGATGACCCACAGGGCCTCGAAGCCCCGCTCTTCGACCGCCGCGAAATACGGGACCAGGGCCCGCGAGTCCGCGGCCGATATGCCGGGCCCGGCGTAGGACGGAACCCGCCAGCCGAAGTCCATCACCACACCCAGAACCTGCGTCTAGACCGACAAACGACCGGCGCCGCGCCGGCACGCGGCCGTTCCCTAAACCGACACACGGCCGGCGCCGCGCCGGCACGCGGCCGTTCCCTAGACCGACACACGGCTGGCCGCCCTCCCGGCGCTCGAGGCGGTCTTGCCGTAGAGGCGGCGCAGAACCAGCCGGTAGCTCAGCCCGTGCAGCTTGTCCAGGGTCAGGCCCAGCAGCGTCAACAACACGAAGGCCACGAACATCAGTTCGGTGTCGAGCATCCCCTGGGAGACGATGATCAGCGCCCCCAGGCCCTTGTTGGCGCCGACGTACTCGGCCACCACCGCGCCGACCAGGCTGAGCAGCAGCGCCACCCTGAGCCCGCTGAACACGGCCGGGACGGCGTGGGGCACCCGCAGCTTCAGCAGCGTCACCCGCCGGGGGGCTCGCAGTGCCCGGAACAGCTCCAAGTCCAGGGCGGGGGTGGTGGTCAGGCCCAGGTAGGTGTTCTCCAGCAGCGGGAAGAAGGCGATCAGCGCGGCGATGATGATCTTGGGGGTGGTCCCGAAGCCGAACCAGATGACCAGGATGGGGGCCAGGGCGAACTTGGGGAGGGCCTGGGTGATGATCACGTAGGGCATGATCACCCGCCGGGCGATGTTGAACTCGGCGGCCAGGGTGCCGAGCCCGATGCCCATGAAGCTGCCCAGGGCGAATCCGGCCACGATCTCCTGCACGGTGATGGTGATGTGGGGCCAGGCCCGGCCGGCCGAGACGTAGCTCACCAGCCGGTCGAAGACCGCGATCGGGGTGGGGAGGATGAGCGGGGAGTTGGTGCGGGCCCACGCCTCCCAGACCACCAAGAGCAGGGCGGCGCTGACCACCACCAGGATCCGCCCCAGCGGCTTCTCGTTGCGCAGCCGTCGCAGCAGCCGCGGCTTCTGTTCGGTCGTCGGTTGTTCGGTCATCGCTGTCTAGTCACCCCCTGTTCGGTCATCTGCTGTTGAGTCGCCCCCTGTTCAGTCATCGGCTACCTGCCTCCCGCTGTCTCCCGCTACTACAGCGCGGCTCTAATCCGGTGCCGCAGGGCCCAGAAGCGCTTGTCGCCTTCGACCAGCTCGAAGGTCCGGGGCCGGGGGATGTCCACCTCGACCACCTCGTGAACCCGTCCGGGCCGCGCCGTCATCACCACCACCCGATCGGAGAGGAACAGGGCCTCGCCGATGTCGTGGGTGACGAAGACGATGGTCGGCTTGGCCTCCTGCCAGATGCGGAGCAGCTCCACGTTCATGGAGTCGCGGGTCTGGGCGTCGAGGGCACCGAACGGCTCGTCCATCAGCAGGATCGACGGCTCGGTGACCAGGGCCCGAGCCACGGCCACCCGCTGCTGCATGCCTCCCGACAGCTCGGCCGGGCGGAGCTTGGCGTACTCGCTGAGCTCGACCATCTCCAGCGCCTCGTGCACGCTCTTGCGGTCCTTCGATGTCGGCCGGCCGCCGATCTCGAACGGCAGCAGCACGTTCTTCTCGACGGTGCGCCAGGGAAGGAGCACCGCCCTCTGGAAGACATAGCCGATCCGGGGGTCCGGCTCGGTCACCACCTCGCCGTCGATGAGGACTCGGCCCTCCGACGGGGGGATCAGGCCGCCGATGCAGCGCAGCAGGGTGCTCTTGCCGCACCCGCTCGGCCCGACGATGGTGACGAGCTCGCGGGGAGCGATGTCGAGGTCGATGGCGTCCAGCGCCTGGATGTCGCCGGCGTCGGACGCGTAGGTCTTGGTGACCCGATCGACCTCGATGTGACCGCTCCCCGCGGGCTGTGAGTCCACGGGACGAGAATCTCCGAGGGCCTGGTGGAGAGCCTGGTGGTGGCGCCGCCTAGGAGCGGTCGACGTAGTTGTTGGAGATGACCGACGCCGCGTCGATCTGCTCTTCCAGGATCCCCAGCTCGAGGCCCTTGTCGGCCAAGTCCTGAATGGTGGGCACGTCGCACCATCCCTTGCCGTTCTCGGCGACGCCGGGCCCGTTGTTCTGCATGTCGATGCGGTAGTCGATCACCGCCAGGTTGCGGGCCATGTTGTCGGCGCCGACCGCGTAACGGGACCCGATCTCAGCGGCCGCGTCGGGGTTCTCCTCGATCCAGGCCTTGGCCTTCTGGAGGGCGCCGATGAAGCCGGCGACGGCGGCGGAGTTCTCCTCGAGCCAGCTCGAGTGGGCGAAGTACACGTCGTTGGGGCCGGGGACCTGCTCGTACTGCCAGATCTCGTAGGCGCCGACCTGGTCGTCCGGGATGCCCCCGTTGTCGATCAGGGCCCAGTTGATGCTGCCCCAGGTGGACGCGGCCTGGGCCTCGCCGCTGAGCAGGGCGCTGCCGAAGTCGATGCCGGTGGCCGCGAAGGTCACCTCGTCTTCGGTGATGCCGTTGGCGGCCAGCAGGAGCGCCGCGTACCACTTGCTGGTCGAAGCCTGGGACGTGACCGCGATGGTCTTGCCCCGGAGGTCGGCGGGCTCGTTTACGCCGGTGGCCGTGTTGACCAGCAGCGTCAGCCAGTTCTGGGTGTAGGGGCAGTAGAAGCCCTCGATCTCGGCGCCGGCCTGCACGGCGAAGAAACCGGAGTAGGCGTCGGCCATGGCGATGTCGGCGTTGCCCGCCACCAACTGGCGCACGGCGTCACCGGCGCCCTGACCCGGGAGCTGCTCGACGATGACGTTCGCCTCGGCGAAGTAGCCGTTCTCCTCGCCGACGTAGAGGTCGATGAAGTCGATGAACTTCCCGCCCCACGGGACCAAGCGGATCGTCGTCGGCTCCACCGGCGCGGGCGGCTCGGTCGGCTCCGGGGCCGGAGCCTGCTCCTCAGCCATGGCTTCGGTGGTGGCCGGCGCCTCGGGCTCGGGCTCGGGAGCCTCGGCGGCCGGCGCGGCGGCAGCTTCAGTGGTCGCCGGCGGTGAGGTCGTAGGTGAGCCGCTGTCGTCGTCGTTGCCGCCGCAGGCTGCGGCTACCAGGGCCAGAACCAGCAGTGGCGCCAACCAGAGACGTTGCCCGCTGAACAGTCTTCGCACGATTATCCCCTCCAAGGAATAGAGTCTAGATTTGATATTATATCTAGTCCCTGGGTAACCAGGTGTCAACCCCCGGGCCCGCCCCCCGAACATCCGCTTAGGGACCGTCCCGGGTCCGGTGGTGCCGGCGGTGATGCGGGCCGCACAGCGCGGCCAGGTTGTCGATGTCGGTGGGGCCGCCGTTCTCCCATTCCCGGACGTGGTGGATCTCGCATCGGTGCATCGGGGCGCCGCAGGTGACGCAGCCCCGGTCCCGAACCGCCACGGCCAGGTGCTGGGCGACGCTGGCCAGCCGACGGCTGCGGCCCAACCACAGCGGCTGGCCGTGGCCGTCGAAGATCATCCCGGCCACGGCGGTGTCGGGCGACAACTGGCCGATGACCGAGGGCGGGACCGGGCCCGTGCCGATGATCTCGCAGCGCCCGCCGGGAGCGGTTCCGTCGATCACCCCGATGTCGGCCACCACCACGAGCTGGTTGGAGACCCTGACCCGGCCGTTCGACCCGGCTCGGTTCCCCGGGCGAGCGGACTGCCCATCGGCGGGCTGCCCATCGGCGGAATGCCCACCGGCTGGCTGCACACCGACGAGATGCTCCCCGCCGGGTTGACGGGTACCAGCGTCCCGGCCGGTGATGAGTTCGAAGACGGCGTCGGCCCGGCGTTGCCCGCCGGTGCGGATCTGATCGGGCCGGCCGTCGCGCCCACCGTCGGCCCGCCACAGAGCGTCAGTACGGTTGTCGATGGCCTGCTCGACCAGGTTGAAGCTGACCGAGTCGAAATCGGCGCAAAGCCGGCCCATGCCGGTATCGCGGTCTACAAACGTCGAAGCCGTGCGGGCCCGGCGCTGGCCCTCCAGCCGCGCCTCGCCCCGATCAGGCGACTTCCGGGCGGCAAAGCCGCGGGCCTCCCTGGCGAACGCGTCCGAGGAGGCCAGACCGGCCCGGTCCAGCAGGGCCGCGTCGCCATCGACGGTGCCGGCGCCGCACTGCTCGGCCGCATTGGCCAGAGCCGTCGCATGGTCCATGGTGATGTCGCCAGAGGCCAGACGCTGAGCCGTGTTGGGCATGGCCGCGAGCTGCTCGGCCACCCGGGCGACCCGGCGAGCTTCACGGCCCGACATCCGAACGCTGTCCTGAAGCACCTCGGCCGCCGCCGCGCCAGCACCGCTCTCCGAGACGGCGGCCGCCACCTCGCACAGCACCGAGTCGGCCTTGTTCTTGATGCGCCCCAGCGTGGCCGCCAGCACCCGCAACTCCGGCCCCGACAAGCCCGCCACCGACACCCGATCCAGCCAGGCCAAAGCCGGATTGGGCTCCCCCGCACTTGAGCTGAACACCAGTTCGTTCATAGTGTCCACCGTAACACACGGGTATGACACTGAAAGGGATTTATTACCCCAAAACAGATTACAATTCTGTTACAATTTTTCCGCCACCCAGAGCCCGGTGACCCACCCCGAAACAGATTCAGCCAGCCGCCAGCCAGACACGCGCCACCAGACAAGCCGACAACACAAGAGGCCCGGACCGAAACAGCCAGGCCGGGGGGTGGCACGGGGGCCAGGTTTTGCCGCCCCGCGGCAAAACCGCGCCCGTGACAGGACCCGCCGGCCGGACACGCGCCAGAAACCCGGGCCGGGTCAGGCGGCGACCGGGATCGGGCAGGAGGCCGGGGATCAGGCGACGTCGGGTCAGGCAGGCGGTTAGGCCACGTCGAGGCGGGCCAGGCGGGCCGAGGCCAGCGCCATCGCCCCGACGGCCACCGCGGCCAGCACACCGATCGCCACCGGGGTGGCAACCGGGTTCAATCCTTCGAGATCGACCCCGCCCACGTTGGCCAGCACCGACTGGGTGTAGCCCCGCAGCGACAGACGGCCAGCGAAGTCGCCCAGGTTGGGGGCGATGCTCTCCCATATCAAGACGTAGGCCAAGCCCCACAGGATGGACCGCTTGACCACCAGGCTGAAGGCCAAGAAGACGGTCCCGTAGGCCGCCGCTCCCAGCAGCACCGCCGCCGCCGCGGCCGCAACCACGCCGGTGTCCGCTCCTGCGGCCGCCGCCGCCCCCACCACCGGAACCAGCACCAGCGGCACGGCCAGGGTGAGGGCCGCAGCCAAGCCGCCCAGCACGATGGGGGCCCGGTCCATGGGCCGCAGCCACAGGTAGACCAGCGTGCCGTCCTCGTTGGGCTGGCCCAACACCACCGTGGCGAAGACCAGGATGAACACCGGCAGGATGAAGGCCAAGCCCGTGTTGGACGCCAAATCGGCGGCGTCGGCGGCCCGGGCCGCGGCGGTATCGGCCCGGACGGCCCAGCCGATGAGGATGAACACCGCTCCCAGCAGGCCCAGCCCGATCAGCCGCCCCGGCGTCAGGATCTGGCGGATCAGCACCCGGTAAGACACGGCGAAGGCCCGGAGCCAACCCACCGACGCGGTCATCGTCTCTCCACCAGGTAGCGGAACACCGACTCCAAGTCGTCGTCGAGGGGGGCGATCCGGTTGAGGCGGGCCTCCAGCCGCCGGGCCAGGGGGGCCAGTTCACAGCTCAGGCGGCCCACGTCGCGGGTGTCGATCATCACCGAGTCCGGGCCCACGCTCACCCCCACCGCCGCCCCCGACTCCACCAAGGCGGCCGCAAAGGAGCGGGGCCGGTTCACCTTCACCTGAAACCGGTGGGGCCGGTCGTCCATCAGCTCCCGCAGATCGCGGTAGTCGCCGGCAGCCACCAGCCGGCCCTGGGCGATCACCAGAATCCGGGACCCGATCCGGGACACCTCCTCGAGAACGTGGCTTGACACCATCACGCAGCGGCCCTCTTCTCCGAGGCCGTGCAGCAGCTCGATCATCCGGCGGCGTTGGACGGGATCGAGGCCGGCCAGCGGCTCGTCGAGGATCAACACCTCGGGGTCGTGAACCACCGCGGCGGCCACCTTCACCCGCTGGCGCATGCCCTTGGAGTAGCTGGACAGGGTTCGCTGGTCGTCGGGGTCGAGCTGGACCAGCTCCAAGGCCCGGCGGGCCGCGCCGGGACCGTCGGCCATTCCCTCGGTGACGGCGGCGATGGCGACGAACTCCAGGGCCCCGATCCGGTCGAACAGGGCGTCCTGCTGGGGCACGAGGCCGATCCGGCCCCTCACCTCGCGGTCGTGGCGGGCGTCGGCCCCGAGGACCCTCACCGTGCCGGCCGTGGGGGCGGTGAGGCCGCACAGCATCCGGAACAGGGTCGACTTGCCGGCACCGTTGGGGCCGAGCAGGGCGGTGACGCCGGGGCCCACCGAGAACGTGACATCGGAGACGGCCACGATGTCGCCGAAGGTCTTGGAGACCCCGGCCACTTCGATCAAAGCACCCGGCGCCGCTCCGGCAGAACTCGGCTCGGCGGGCGAGGCCGACTCGAGCGGGTCGCCCATCAGCCCACCTCCAGTCGCCGGTAGCGCCACCAGATCAAAGCGCAGCCGGCCGCGGCCCAGCCCGCGCAGGCCAGCACCACCCCCTGGGCCGACAGCCCCCCGGTCGACACCGGCTCCCCGAAGATCACCCCCACCATCGTGTAAGGCACGAGGAGCAGGTTCAGAAGATGGAGCTGGGCGCTCATCTCGGCCTCTCCCACCAGTGCCGACGCCGCTATCGAAGTGCCGACGATCAGGACGATAACGGTGACCGAGGCGATGGCCCGGCGGTCGGTCAGGCTGGCCACGGCCAGGCTCACGGCCGCATACAGGGCGGCGTAGGCCAGACCGGCTCCCAGGATGCGGCCCAGGGCCAGCATCCACTCGCCGAGGCCGTCGGGCCCGGCGCCGTTGAGCGTGTAGGCCAGCAGCAGCACCAGCACGGGGCCGACGGTCACGATGGCCAGGGCCATTATCACCGCCTGAGCCTTGGCCGCCAGGTAGCTCCAGCGCTGCAGGGGGGTGGACATGTACAGGCTGAACATGCCGTTGCGGCGGTCGGAGACCAAGATGTCGGGCGCCACCAGCCCGCAGTACACGACCACCGACATGCCGATGAAGCCGTAGTACTCGTGGTAGGAGGGCAGGAAGTCCTCCTCCCCCTCGACAATTGAGCCCAGGAAGGCGACTAGGCCGGCCATCACCACCGCGGGAACGAACGAGAAGGCGGCGGTGACCACCGGCAGGATCTTGTGCCGGGCCGGCCGCCCCAGTCCCAGGGCGGCCCGGAACGAGTGCCGGGCCACCGACCAGACCGCGCCGGCGATGCCGGCCCGATCCCCCTCGTAGCGCCGGTAGCCCTGGCCGAAGATCCGGGCGCCGCCGTCAGTGGCTTCGCTCACGCCGCCCGCCCCTATGACGGCGGCATCGGCTTCGCTCACGCCCGCATCTCCTCGACGGCGCGGTCCTCGAACAGGTCCTCGAGGTTGTGGCGGCGGGAGTCGAGCCGGCGCAGGCCGGCGGAGGCCTCGCTCACCGCGTCCCGGACCCGGTCGCACAACTCGCCGTGGTCGGCCCCCTCCACCACCAGCCTGAGCCCGTCCCGGCGAACCTTCAGCCCCGACGCGGCCAGCGCCGCCTCCACCGCCGCCGCCGCCCCCGGCGAATCGGCCGGCTCGACCAGCTCCAGGGCCAGGCCGCTCCGGTCGCCCACCAGATCCGACAGCGCCCCGCTGGCCACCAGCCGACCGGCATCGATGGCCACCACGTGATCGCAGACCTGCTCCACCTCGTCGAGGACGTGGGAGGAGACGATGACGTCAACGCCGAACTCGGAGCTGACCTGGCGGATGAGGGCCAGCATCTCGTTGCGCTGGACCGGGTCGAGCCCGTCGGTGGGCTCGTCGAGCAGCACCAGGCGGGGGTCCGAGGCGATGGCCTGGGCCAGCTTCACCCGCTGGCGCTGACCGGTGGACATGGTCCCGAGGGCCCGCAGCCGCTCCTCGCCCAAGCCGGCCAGCCACAGGGCGTCGGAGGCCCGGGTGCGGGCCTCCTTGCGGGGCAGGCCCCGGACCTCGGCCAGGTGGCGGACGAAGTCGATGGCCCGCATCTCGTCGGGCAGAACGTTCCGCTCAGGCGCGAACCCCACCAGGGACCGCAACTCGGAGCCGTCGGCGACGGGATCGAGGCCGAGCACCCGGACCGACCCGGAGGTGGGCCGCCTCAGGCCGAGCACGGCGTACAGGAGAGTGGTCTTGCCCGCGCCGTTGGCCCCGACCAGCCCGGTGACCCCGCCGGGAACGGCCACATCGAGGCGGTCGAGAGCGACCGTGGCGCCGAAGCGCTGGGTCAGCGCGGCCGTCTCGACAACTGGCACAGGGGGACCCTACCAGCGGCTCTAACCGGGCGAACGGGTGTTAGGCCGTCGATCGGATCAAAGAGACGGCTCGCCCAGGTTGGAAACCGGGTGAGCGGGCGTAAGAGTTGCCGCCCGTTCGCGAATTCGCTAGGAGACCAGGTGACCGACACCACCACCCTCGCCGTGGCCGCCCGAGCCGTCGGGGCGACCAAGATCTACGGCGCCGGCGACACCGAGGTCCGGGCCCTCGACGCCATCGACGTTTCCTTCGAGCAGGGCCGCTTCACCGCCATCATGGGCCCGTCCGGGTCGGGCAAGTCGACGCTGATGCACTGCATGGCCGGCCTCGACACCGTGACCGGAGGCCAGGTGTTCATCGGCGACACCGACCTGTCAACGCTGTCCGAGCGCGACCTGACGCTGCTGCGCCGCGACCATGTGGGGTTCGTCTTCCAGGCCTTCAACCTGGTGCCCACCCTCAACGCCATCGAGAACATCACCCTGCCCATGGACCTGGCCGGCGCCGACGGCGACCCGGCCTGGATCGACGAGGTGGTCGACACCACCGGGCTCGGCGACCGGGTGAAGCACCGGCCCAACGAGCTGTCGGGGGGCCAGCAGCAGCGGGTGGCGGTGGCCCGGGCCCTGGCCGGCAAGCCCCAGATCATCTTCGCCGACGAGCCGACCGGCAACGTCGACTCCAACACCGGTGCCGAGATCCTCGACTTCATGGGCCGAGCCGTCACCGAGATGGGCCAGACCATCGTCATGGTCACCCACGACGCGGCGGTGGCCGCCCGGGCCGACCGGGTGGTGTTCCTGGTGGACGGCAAGATCGTGGACGAGTTGGCCGACCCCACCCCCGAGGGCATCCGGGACCGCATGAACCGGCTCGGCACCTGAGCCCGCCTCTTAGGCGCCCGGCCCCCTAAACGCCCGCCCCGACACCCTGTCTCTCTAAGAAGGTTTCGCCATGTTGCGCCTGGCCCTCAAGTCCCTACTCGCCAACAAGATCCGGTTCGCCCTCACCACCTCCACGGTGGTGATCGGCGTTGGCTTCGTGGTGGCCTCCTTCGTGGTGGCCGACTCGCTGCGGGCCAGCTTCGACAAGCTGTCCGAAGACATCGTCTCGGGCACCGACTTCACCGTGCGGGGCCAGCTCACCTTCGGCGACCTGACCGAGACCGAGGCGCCGCTGCTGCCCGAGGAGCTGGTGGATCAGGTGGCGGCAGTCGACGGAGTGGAGTCGGCGGCCGGGACGTTCTTCATCACGGGCGTCACCCCGGTGGACGGTGCCGGCGAGGTGGTCACGTCAGGCAACGCCCCGGTGGCCGGGGCCAACTGGACCGACGACG
This sequence comes from uncultured Acidimicrobiales bacterium, assembly GCA_958296055.1. GTDB lineage: Bacteria > Actinomycetota > Acidimicrobiia > Acidimicrobiales > Aldehydirespiratoraceae > CATQHS01. The sequence continues at coordinate 2,914,360 of CATQHS010000001.1, read as the reverse complement.
CGGCCATCTCCCAGTGGTACCTGATGGAGGGCGAGCAGCCCCGGGGGGCGGGCCAGTTCGCCATCGACATCAGCACCTTTGGCTCCTACGACTTCGAGCTGGGCCGCGACTACCAGGTGATCACCCCCACCGGCCCCCGCACCTTCGAGCTGACGGGCGTGATGCAGTTCGGCTTCCCCGAAGATGCCGGGCTGGGGGCGGTGTTCTCGATCTTCGACACCGCCACCGCCCAGGAGCTGTTCGGGCTGGAGGGCATGGTCCAGACGATCGGGTTGCGGACCGAGCCCGGCCGCGATGCGGCCGAGATGCAGGCCGCCATCGCCGCGGTGCTGCCCGACGGGGCGGAGGTGGTGGCGGCCGAGACCATCTCCGAGGAGTTCAGCGACGCCTTCGAGGGCTTCATCGGGATTTTCCAGAACGCCCTGCTGGTGTTCGCCTTCATCGTGTTGTTCGTGAGCACCTTCATCATCTCCAACACCTTCAGCATCGTGCTGGGCCAGCGCATCCGCGAGCTGTCGCTGCTGCGGGCCATCGGGGCCACCCCGGGCCAGGTCCGGCGCTCGGTGCTCACCGAGTCGTCTCTGATCGGCGTGGCCGCGGCCGCCCTCGGGATCGGCCTGGGCATGCTCGGCGCCCTGGGAATGCGGGGGCTGTTCAGCGCGCTGGGGGCGGAGCTGCCCGACGGCCCGCTGCCGCTGCGGCTGCGCACCCTGATCTGGGCCGCGGCGGTCGGCATCGGGCTCACCGTGGCGTCGTCGCTGCTGCCGGCCATCAAGGCCTCCCGCACCCCGCCCATCGCCGGGTTGGCCGAGGGCGCGGGCGGCGAGGCCGCCGCCCGCCAGCGCTGGCGGCCGATAGCCGGGGGGCTGCTGGCCGGGCTCGGGCTGCTGCTGACCCTGCGGGGCCTGTTCGCCTCTTTCAACAGCACCACCGCCCAGCTCGTGTCGCTGGGGGTGGGCGCGGGCCTGGTCTTCATGGCGGTGGCCGTGCTCAGCCCGCTCATGGCCCGCAGCGTGGTCTCGGCGCTGGCGCTGCCGTTGGGGCGGATCTTCGGGACCTCGGGGCGGCTGGCCCGGGCCAACGCGGCCCGCAGCCCCCGCCGCACCGCGGCCACCGCGGTGGCCCTCACCATCGGCCTGGCCCTGGTGACCACCGTCGCCATCCTGGGCCAGTCGCTCAAGAGCTCGTTCAGCCAGAGCCTGCAGAACACGGTGGCCGCCGACTTCATCGTCAGCCAGGGCCAGGAGAGCCTGCCCGCCGCGCTGGCCGAGGACCTGCGCTCCGCCGACGCCGGCCGGGTTGTCGCCTTCAACAGCGTCCAAGCCCAGGTCGGCGGCGAGGCCCACACCATCACCGGGGCCGATCTGGACGGCATCACCACCGTCGCCAACCTGGGCGTCGTGGAGGGCTCGCTGGACGGCTTGGACCCGGCCGGCGACCTGCTGCTGCATCAGGACCCGGCCGGCGACTACGGGGTCGGGCCGGGCGACGATCTGGACCTCACCTTCCCCAACGGCGAGACCCGGCGGCTGCGGGTGGCCGCGGTCTACAGCCAGACGGCCACGTTCTGGGGCAACTGGCTGGTCGACCGGGGGCTGGTCACCGAGATGAGCCCGACCGCCGGCGACACCGTGGTGGCTGTTGACGCCGGCGCCGCCGACGCCGAGGGCGTGCGCGCCTCGCTGGAGCGGGCGCTGGAGCAGTACCCCCAGGCCAACCTGGAGGATCGCTCGGAGTACCAGGCCTCGGCTGAGTCCAACCTCAACACCCTGCTGGTGCTGGTGAACGTGTTCCTGGGCTTCGCCCTGCTGATCGCCCTGGTGGGCATCGTCAACACCCTGACGCTGTCGGTGTTCGAGCGCACCCGGGAGATCGGCCTGCTGCGGGCGGTGGGCATGACCCGCCGCCAGGCCCGGCGCATGATCCGCTGGGAGGCCGCAGTGGTGACCCTGTACGGAGCCCTGATCGGGATCGCCCTGGGTCTGGGCTTCGGCGCGGCCATCGCCGCGGCCATCCCCGCCGACATCATCGACGTGATCACGGTGCCGACCAACCAACTCTTGCTGTACCTGGTGCTGTCGCTGGTGTTCGGCCTGCTGGCCGCTCTGTTCCCGGCTTTCAGGGCGGGCCGGATGAACGTGCTGGAAGCCATCTCCACCGAAGACTGACCGAGGGATGCGGATGCAGCGGGTGTTAGAGCTCGCGGTCCGGGCCCGAACGGCGGTGTCCGAGTTGACGGCCGGAGGCTGAGAAGCGGTGCTCCGGCTGATTCTGCGCAACCTGGTCGAGAAGAAGATCCGGTTCGCCCTCACCACTCTTACCGTCGTCATGGGCGTGATGTTCGTGGTGGGCGCCTTCGTGCTCACCGACAGCCTGCGGGCCACCTTCTCCGAACTGGCCTCCGACATCGCCTCCGGCACCGACCTCATCGTGCGGACTGCCCAGGAGGTGGGCGGCGACTTCGACCGTCCTCCCCTGCCCGAGGACCTAGTGGACCCGGTGGCCCGGGTAGACGGAGTGGGCCAGGTGCTGCCCGCGGTGGCCGCCGTCAACGTGGTGATAGTGGACGGCGACGGCGAGGCCATCGTGCCGCCGGGTCCGCCCGCGCTGGGTTTCAACTTCCGGGACAGCCTGTTCTTCCTGGTGGAGGGACGGGCCCCCGTCGGCGGAGGCGAGTTCGCGGCCGACGCTGACACCGCGGCCCGCAACAACCTGCGAGTCGGTGGGACTTACGCCATCAACGGCCCCATCCGAGCCGAGGACTTCGAGCTGGTGGGCGTGTTCAACTTCGGCTCTCCCGACACCAACACCAGCGTCGGCCAGACCATGGCCGCCTTCGACCTGCCCACCGCCCAGCGGTTCCTGGGCTTCGAAGGCGAAGTCCTCACTATCGGCGTGAGAGTCTCGCCCGGCGCCGACCCCGCGGCGGTGAAGGCCGACCTGGAAGCGGCGCTGGGCGACTCCTACGAGGTGATAACCCAACAGATCGTCGCCCAAGAGCAGGAGGCCGACTTCGGCGACTTCATCAACATCTTCAACTGGATCCTGCTGGTGTTCGCCTTCATCGCCGTGTTCGTGTCCGCCTTCATCATCAACAACACCTTCCAGATGGTCTTGGACCAGCGGGTGCGCGAGATCGGGCTGTGGCGGGCCGTCGGGGCCACTCCCCGCCAGGTGGGGTGGTCGGTGATCGGCGAGTCGGCCGTGGTGGGGGCGCTCGCCACCGCGGTCGGCATCGGCTGCGGGATGGGGCTGAGCGTCGTGCTGAGGGTCTTGCTGAGAGCCGGGGGGTTCGGGCTGCCGTCGGGGCCCCTGGAACTGCGGCCCCGCACGGTGCTCTTGGCCGTGCTGGTGGGCTTGGGGGTGACGGTGATCTCGTCGGTCGGCCCCGCCCTGCGGGCCCGGCGCATCTCCCCCATCGCCGCCCTGCACCACGGCTACCGGATCGCACCGGCGGGCCTGCGGCGGCGGCTGATCACCGGCGGGGCGGTGGCCGCGGCGGGGGTGGCCGCCCTAATCGCGGGGATGTTCGGCGGGCTCGGCACCGCGCCCACCCTCGCCCTGATCGGGGCCGGGGCCCTGGCCACCTTCATCGGCATCAACACGGTGAGCCCCGCTTTTGCCCGGCCGATCGCCCGGCTGCTGGGCCGGCCCATGCAGGCCGTGTTCCGCGTCCCGGGCCGGATCGCCCGGGAGAACGCGGCCCGCAACCCCCGCCGCACCGCCTCCACCGCCGGAGCGCTGATGATCGGCCTGGCCCTGGTGGGCCTCACCGCGGTGGTGGGCGAGTCGGTGGAGACGACCTTCGTGCGCACCCTCGACAACGCGGTGACCGCCGACTACTTCGTCCGCTCTACCCGCCAGGGCTTCAACCCGTCGGCCGGGTTCAGCGAGCAGGTGGCCGACGACCTGGAGGCGCTGGACGAACTCGACCGGGTGGTCCGCTACCGGTTCGCGTTCGGTTCGGTGGAGGTGAACGGCATTCCTCGGGACATCACCGCGGCCGAGATGGCCGCGGTGGAAAGCCACCTCGACGGCGACGTGGTGTCGGGCGACCTGGCCTCGGCCGACCCGCCCACCAGCGTGGCCCTCCACGTCGACCCGGCCGCCGACCTTCAGGTGGGGGTGGGCGACACCGTGGAGATGACCTTCCCCGACAACGAGACCGCGACCCTCACCGTGGCCGCCGTCTACGCCGACGCCACCATCTACGGCAACTGGCTGATCGACCTGGCGCTGTGGGACGAGCACTTCAACCGCAGCGACCTGGCTTTCGCCAGCGCCACCATCGCCGGGTTCTCCGACGACCTCGACGAGGCCGAGCAGGCGGTGCTGTTGGACCGCAGCCGGGCCGCCATCGACGAGGCGCTGGCCGACTACCCGACGGTGAAGGCCGAGAACCGGGTGGAGTTCCGCCAGAGCCAGCAGGCCCAGCTCAACTCGTTCCTCATCGTGATCACCCTGTTCTTGGGGCTGGCGCTGGTGATCGCCCTGGTGGGCATCACCAACACGCTGGCCCTGTCGGTGTTCGAGCGCACCCGGGAGATCGGGCTGCTGCGGGCGGTGGGCATGACCCGCCGCCAACTCCGGCGGTCCATCCGCTGGGAGGCGGCCATCGTGGCCGTCTTCGGGGCCCTGCTCGGGGTGGCGGTGGGAGTGGTGTTCGGGGTGGCCGCCACCCTGGCCCTGCCCGACGCCTTCGTGAACGACGTCCGGATCCCCTGGACCACCCTGGCCGTCTACGTGGCCGTCTCGGCCCTCGCCGGCCTGATCGCCGCCATCGGACCGGCCCGCCGGGCCGGCCGCATGAAAGTGCTCGACGCCATCGCCTACGAGTAGCGCCAGCTCAGACGCCGGCCTTCGCCGCCGGGCCGGGCCCGCCGGGTCAGCCTCGCCAGGTGAGGCCTCTATATCCGGGCTTGAAGCCGGCCGAGGCCAGGAGATCGGCGTAAGGGGTCTCGTTGATGGGGCGGCCGTCGGCTCGGGCGATCTCCAGCCGGGGCACCCGCCCGTCCTTGGCCAGCCCGATCAGCGCCTCAACCCAGGCCGCGTCGTCCTCGGCGGCGGCGAAGGTGACCAGCGACCGGCCGCCCCTCTCCAGCTCCACCGCCGGGCGACCGTCGATCAACACCACATGGGCGCCGGCGGCCCGCACCGGGCGGCCCTCCGATGAGGGCCAGGCCAGGATGGACCCGTAGGGCTGGGCCGGGTCGGTGGCGGCCAAAGCGACGGCGCCGGCCGCGCCGGGCCCGCCGTCGCCGGGCTCGCGGGCGGCCCGCAGCCGGTCCACCGCACCGGGGAGGGCGAACTGGGCCGCGCCCAGCCCGGCCACGAAGTATCCCCGGCGCACCTCGCCCCGCTCCTCCAGCGCCTTGAGCACCGGGTACACCCCGGCGAACCCGCCCGGGTGCCCCTCGGCCCGGGCCGCCTCGCGGGTCAAGACGCCGTAGCGGTCCAGCAACTGAGCGGCCCGGGCCAGGCCGATCTCGGTGTCGCTGAGGTCGGCGGCGGACCGCAACGGGGCCACCAGCGACCACCGGCCCGCCGCGGTCGGCGGACCCGCCGGGCTCGACGAGCCAGCCCGGGGCCGGCCCGGGCCGATCCGGCCCCCCCGAAACCTTCCCGGCCCCCGGCGGGGGGCCCGGGGCCGGGGCGGACGGGCCCGGCTCCGCCCGGACGCCAGGGCCCGCACCGGGGCCAGCGAGTCGTTGGTCACCTCGCCGGCCCACACCAGGTCCCACAGGCCGGCCAGCACCGCGGCGTCGTCGTAGGGCAGGCCGGCGGCGCAGACCGCGGCCACCAGGTCTCCCCAGAAGGACGCCCCCCGCCGGTTGAGGCAGTCCCGCAGCGCGTCGTGGACCGGCTCGGCGCAGGCCGACTCGCCCGACGGCGCCGGGGCCAGCAGCGGCGCCTGGTCCCGGAACACCAGCCGGATGCGGCCGTCGGCCGCGCCGATCCCGCCCGCGCCCACCCAGACCACCTCGCCCGAGGCGCACAGCTCGTCGAGGTCCGAGGCCCGGTAGCCGAGCACCCGGGCGGCCAGCACGTCCCGCTCCAGCACCGACGCGGCCAGAGGGGCGCCCTGGAGCTGAGCTATGGCGTCGGCCACGGCATCGAGGCCCCGGCGGCGGCTGCCGACCCCCTGCCAGGCGGGCAGGAACCGGGCCAGGGCCTCGGGCTCGACCGGCTCGACCTCGCGGCGCAGCGCGGCGACCGAGCGGCGCCGGATGCGGCGCAGCACCTCGGCGTCGCAGAACTCCCGCTCGGACCCGCCGGGCCGCAGCTCCCCCCGCACCAGCCGCCCGTCCGCCGCCAACCGAGCCAGGGCCGAGGCGGTCCGGGCCTCGGCCACCCCCAGCCAGCGGGCCGCGTCGGAGGCCAGGAACGGGCCGTGGGTGCGGGCGTAGCGCAGGCAGAGGTCGCCCAGGGGGTCGGCCACGGGCTCGGTGCAGGCCGCGGGCAGGCCCATCGGCAGGGCCGTCCCGGCCGCGTCCCGCAGCCGGGCCCCGTCGGCGCTGTCGGCCACCACCTCCCGCTCGGCCACCCTCACCTCGATGGCCCGCCGCTGCTCGACCAGGCCGCGGGCCCATCCGGCCACATCGGCGCCGGCCACCGAGCGGGCCCGGAGATCCTCCAGCGACAGGGGGCCGAGCACCCGGAGCAGGTCGTGGAGCTCGTCGGGGTCGCGGGCCGGCCGGGACCCGTCGAGGCGCTGCAGTTCCAGTTCCAAGTCGGCCAGCGCCTCGGGGTCTATGAGCTCGCGCAGCTCTTCGGCGCCGAGCAGGTCCCGGAGCAGCTCCCGGTCCAGGGTCAGCGCCGCGGCCCGGCGCTCGGCAATCGGCGCGTCGCCCTCGTACATGAACACCGCGATCCACGAGAACAGCAGCGACCGGGCGAACGGGGACGCGGTGGGGGTGTCGGCCGTCGCCACCCGGACCCGGCGGCTGCGCAGATCGGACATGAGCTGCACCAGCGCGGGGAGGTCGAACACGTCGTTGGCGCATTCCCGGGTGGCTTCCAGCAGGATCGGGAACGCCGGGTATTTGGACGCCACCGCCAGCAGGTCGGCCGACCGGCGGCGCTGCTGCCACAGCGGGGTCCGCTGGCCGGGGCGGCGGCGAGGCAGCAGCAGGGCCCGGGCCGCGCACTCCCGGAACCGGGACGCGAACACGGCCGTGCTCGGCAGCCTCCCCACCACCAGGTCGGCGATCTCCTCGGGGTCGAAGAGCACCTCTTCGGTCGGCAGCTCGTCGACGGCCTCGGGCAGGCGCATGACGATGCCGTCGTCGCCCCACATCAGGTCAACGTCCACCCCCCACTGCTCGCTGAGCCGGGCCTGCAGGGCCAGCCCCCAGGGGGCGTGGACCCTGGCCCCGAAGGGGGTGAGCACGCACACCCGCCAGTCGCCGATCTCGTCGGGGAACCGCTCCACCACCACGGTGCGGTCGTCGGGGACGGCGCCGGTGGCTTCGGCCTGCTCAAAGAGGTAGGCCATCAGGTTGGCGGCGGCCAGCTCGTCCAGCCCGTGCCGGGCCCGGAGCCGGGGGATCGGGTCGGGGTCGGAGCGCAGCTCCCGGACGAGGCGGCCGACGGCCCGGCCCAGCTCGACGGTCCGGCCCGGCCCCTCGCCGTGCCAGAACGGCATCTTGCCGGGCGAGCCGGGGGCGGGGACGACCACCACCCGCTCGAAGGTGATGTCGGTGATCCGCCAGGCCGACGCCCCGAGCAGGAAGGTCTCCCCCACCCGGCTCTCGTAGACCATCTCCTCGTCCAGCTCGCCCACCCTGGTCCCGTCGGGCAGGAACACCCCGAACAGGCCCCGGTCGGGGATGGTGCCGGCGTTGGTCACGGCCAGCCTCTGGGCTCCGGCCCGGCCCCTCACCGTCCCGGCGGCCCGGTCCCAGACGATCCGAGGGGCGAGCCCGGCGAACTCCTCGGCCGGGTATGTCCCCGACAGCATCTCCAGGGTGGCTCGGAGCACCTCGTCGGAGAGGTCGGCGAAGCAGGCGCAGCGCCGGACGACGGCGGCCAAGTCGGCCACGGCCCAGTCGTCCATGGCGCACATGGCCACTATCTGCTGGGCCAACACGTCGAGGGGGTTGCGGGGGTAGGAGGTGGCCTCGACCTGGCCCCGCTTCATCAGGTCGACCACCGCGGCCGACTCCAGGAGGTCGGCTCGGTGCTTGGGGAAGATCTTGCCCCGGCTGGGCTCCCCCACCCGGTGGCCGGCCCGGCCGATCCGCTGGAGCCCCGAGGCCACCGACCCGGGCGAGGCCACCTGCACCACCAAGTCCACCGCCCCCATGTCGATGCCCAGCTCCAGCGACGACGTGGCCACCAGCCCGGCCAGGCGGCCCTGCTTCAGCTCGTCCTCGATCACCAGCCGGCTGGACCGCGACAGCGAGCCGTGATGGGTCTTGACCAGCTCGCCAAGCGCCTCGTTGCCGGCCGGCTCGGTTCGCTCGGGCCATAACCCCTCGCCGGGCCCCTCCTCGCCGAGTGCGTTGTCGGGCTCGGAGTCGTCGTCTCGGCTGAAGTGGAGCTCGTTGAGCCGGGCGGCGAGCCGCTCGGCCAGACGGCGGGCGTTGGCGAAGATCAGAGTGGAGCGGTGCGAGTCGACCAGCTCCAGCAGCCGGGGGTGGATCGAGGGCCAGATGCTGCGGCGCTCCGGCTCGGCCGAGGCCGGCTCGGTGAGCGGGTCAGCCGTCGGCGACGGCGCCGTCTCGCCCAGACCGCCCATGTCCTCGACGGGCACCACCACCTCCACGTCCAGTTCTTTGGCCCCCCCGGCGTCGATCACGGTCACGGGCCGGTAGGCGAGCGAGCCGTCGCCGGCCGGGGCCCGGCCCCCCAGGAACCGGGCGATCTCCTCCAGCGGGCGCTGGGTGGCGGACAGGGCGATGCGCTGGGGCGACCGGGGGCACAGCTCTTCCAGCCGCTCCAGCGACAGCATGAGGTGGGCGCCCCGCTTGGCGCCGGCCACGGCGTGGATCTCGTCGACGATCACGTGCTCTACCCCGGCCAGCGTCTCCCGGGCCCGGCTGGTGAGCATCAAGAACAGCGATTCGGGGGTGGTGATCAAGATGTCGGGCGGGCGGCGGACCAGTCGGCGGCGCTCGTCGGTCGGGGTGTCTCCGGTGCGGACCCCCACCGAGGGGGCCCGCACGGTCAGGCCCAAGCGCTCGGCGGCCAGGACGATGCCCTCCAGCGGCGCCCTCAGGTTCTTCTCGACGTCGGTGGCCAGCGCCCTCAGCGGCGACACGTAGACCACCCGGCTTCCGAGGGCCCGGGCCGCGGCGTCGGCGTTGCGGCCGGCGACGGCGCCGGTCTCGCCTGGGGTTTGGCCGGCGGCGTCGCCGGCCAAGCGGTCCAGGGCCCACAGGAAGGCGGCCAGGGTTTTGCCGGTGCCGGTGGGGGCCACGATGAGGGTGTGGTCGCCGGAGGCGATGGCCGGCCAACCCCGGGCCTGGGGCGGGGTGGGCGCCGCGAAGGTGGAGGAAAACCAGGCCCGGGTCGGTGCCGAGAAGGGCGCGAGCGGATCGGCGGCCGTCAAGCCACCGGCTCCGCCGGCTCGGCCGGCTCGGGTGCAGCCGGCCGAGCCGGATCGGCCCGCAGCATTTCGGGCAGGGGTCCGTCGTGCACCACCGCCACCCGTTTGGTGGCCCTGGTGAGGGCCACATAGAGCGACCTGATCCCCTGGCGCTCCTCGGCCACGATCCGGCCCGGCTCCACCACCACGGCCGAGTCGACCTCGAGCCCCTTCACCAGCCGAACCGGCACCACCGTGACCTGGCGGTCCAGGCCGGAGCGGGTCGGGCCCCCGAAGTCCATCCCGGCCCCGGCCAAGGCGGAGCAGACCGGGCCGTACCGAGAGTCGGGGACCACCACGGCCACGTTGCCCTCGCCCACCGCCTCCCGCTCGGCCGCCACCGCCGAGACCAGCGCGGCGCCGAGGTCGCCCCCGGCGTCGACCACGACGGGATCGTCGCCGTCGGTGCGGATGAAGGTCTGAGGGGTTCGGACCCCCGGCACGGCGTGGGGCCGGACCCGGTTGGCCAGGGTCATGGCCGGGGCCGGTATCCGGTAGCCGATGGTGAGGTGGGCATGGCGGGGCGGGCGGCGGGCGGGGAGCTGCTCCAGCACCGAGTCCCAGTCGTCGTGGGCCCAGGACCCGGTGCCCTGGGCCACGTCGCCCACCACGGTGAGCGACCCGTTGAGGCTGCGCCTAGAGATCATGCGCAGCTCCATGGGCGAGAGATCTTGGGCCTCGTCCACGCAGATGTGGCCGTAGGTGCGGACCTCGTCTTCGAGCCGATGGGAGGGCCGGCGCCCGAGCCGGGCCCGAGCCTCGTCGAGCAGCGGCACGTCCTGGAAGCTCCACACCACCTGGTCGGCGTGATGGCTGCGGGACCGGTGCAACCGATCGATCTCGGCCGGGGCCAGCCGGCCGGCCGCAGCCGATCGGAGCAGGGCCACCGAACCGAACAGATCGTGGAGGAGGTGGGCCGGGCTGAGCACCGGCCACATCCACTCCAGCGCCTCCCGGACCTCCAGGGTGTCCCGGAGCTGCTCCCGGACCGTGGCCGGGTCGACCCAGCGCCGGGCGCCCGCGCTCAGAGCGGCGAAGAAGGCCGCCTCCACCAGCCTGCGGCCCGAGTTATGGCGCCGGGACCGGCGCCGGGCCTCGGCCACGATGCGGGCCGACTCTTCCACCGTCACCCTCACCCGCTGGACCCCGAGCCCGACCACCAGATCCCGGCGCAGCGGCCGCTGGCGATCTCGGACCGCTCGGGCCACCACGACCGCCATCCTCGGATCGCCCTTGACCCTGGCCACCGGCTCGGGGTCGAGACCGTCCACCTTCACGGCCGGGGCCAACAGGTCGGCCAGTACGGCCAGCTCCACCCCGGCCTCGCCCAGCGCGGGCAGCACCTGCTCGACATAGGCCAAGAACAGCCGGTTGGGGCCAACCACCAGGACGCCTTGGCCTTCCAGGGGGAACCGGTGCGCGTAAAGCAGGTAGGCGGCCCGGTGCAGCGCCACCACCGTCTTGCCCGTTCCCGGTCCCCCCGAGACCACCAACACCCCCGGCATCTCCGAGCGGATCACCTCGTCCTGCTCCCGCTGGATGGTGGCGACCGCGTCGCCGAGCCGGCCGGTGCGGGCCGCCCCCAGCGCCGCCATCAGGACGCCGCGGCCCGACGGCAGCCCGACGGCGCCGGTCCCGGGACCGGACTCGCCGAAGATCTCCTCCTCTATGCCGAGCAGCCGCCGTCCGCGGGAAGCGAAGTGGCGGCGGCGCTCCAAGCCCAGGGGCTCAGCGGCGGTGGCCCGGTAGAAGGGCTCGGCCACCGGGGCCCGCCAGTCCACCACCACCGGCTCCTTCTCGTCGTCCCACAGGCCGACCCGGCCGATGTAGAACCGCTCGCCGGCACCGGCGACGTCGAGCCGCCCGAACACCAGCGACCGATCGCCGATGTGAAGCCGGGACAGCCGGCTGAGCGCCCCCTCGATCAGGGCTTCGCGCTCGACCCGAGTCTGGCTGGCGCCGCCGGGGCCGGCCTCAATGGCGGTGGTGAGGCCGGCGGCCCGGCGGCGAGCCGCCTCCAGGCACCGGTAAGCGTCGTCGACGTAGTCCTGCTCGGAGTCAAGGTCCGGATGGCGACCGGTCACGGTGGACGACCCTCCCCGAAGGTACGGCAGCGGACAGGGGAACCTGTGAGCTTAGACCGCGGTCGCCAGCCCCGGCCCCGCCCTCAGCGCCACCTGGCTTCCCGCGATACTGCCCGCCAGAGGCGGCTGTGGCTTCCCGCGATACTGCCCTCCAGAGGCGGTTGTGACTTCCCGCGATGCTGCCCTCCAGAGGCGGCTGTGGCAGCATCGGGTTGTGATCTCGGTGGGCCTGGTGCTGAGCGCGGGGGGTTCGTACGGCGACCCCTGGCATGTCGGCGCGGTCGCCGCCCTGGGCGACGAGACGGGCTGGGACGCCCGCCGGGCCGATCTGATCGTGGGCACGTCGGTGGGTTCCATCACCGGGCTGGGGTACCGGGTCGGAGTGGCGCCCGCCGACCGGCTGGCGCAGCTTCTGGGGAGGCCGGTGAGCCCAGAGGGCCGGGCCGTCCTGGACCGGGTGGTCACCCCCTACCGGGAGGGCGCCGCCGACCGGCGACTGCGGCCGCAGTCGCCGAGGCTGGCGTTGGCCGCGCTGTGGCCTCCCTGGCGGGCCCGGCCCGTCCACGCCGGGGTGGGGCTGGTCCCGGCCGGCCGGGCCACCACCGAGGCCTTGGAGCGCCGGCTCGCCGAACTCCACCCGGAGCGGTGGCCAGCCGAACGGTTCTGGGTGACCGCGGTGAGGCTGGCCGACGGGCGGCGGGTGGTGTTCGGACGCGACGACGCCGCGGTCACCGCGGCCCGGGCGGTGCGGGCGAGCTGCGCGGTGCCGGGCCGGTACCGGCCGGTGATGGTCGGCGGCCACCGCTGCGTCGACGGGGGGGTGGAGTCCTCGACCAACGCCGACCTGGCCGGCCCGCCCGCCTTCGATCTGGTGGTGGTCTCCTCGGCCATGACCGGCCCCCGGCGCGGGCCGGGCGGCGGCGGGCGGGACCGGCGGCAAGACGGACCGGGCCGCGGCTTTCGAGTCCTGCGCCGGGACCTGATGCGGCGGCGGCTGAGCCGGGAGGTCGCCGCCGTCCGCCGACGGGGCTCGGCGGTGCTGGTCTTGGAGCCCGACGCCGAGACGGTCGAGGCCATCGACGCCGGCCCCGGCGAGGGATTCGAGGGTCGGATCGCCCGGGCCGCCTACGAGGCCGCCCGCCGGCGCCTGCGCCACCAAGACGGCCCCGGATTCGCTTCCCTGCTGGAGCAGGCGGCAGCCCAGAAGCAGCGTGAGCCAGAAGCAGCGTGAACCAGAAGAAGCAGCGTGAACCAGAAGTAGCGTGAGCGGGTGAGCGGCGGGCGCTTCGACGACCACGACTTCATCAGGGCGTGCCGGGGCCGGCCCCATCAGAGAGTCCCGGTGTGGTTCATGCGCCAGGCCGGCCGCTCGCTGCCCGAATACCGGCGGGTGCGGGGCCCCGGCACCATCCTCGACGCCATCGCCGACCCGGACCGGGCTGTCGAGATCACCCTCCAGCCGGTGCGGCGCTACGGAGTGGACGCCGCCATCTTGTTCAGCGACATAGTGGTGCCCGTCCATGCCGTCGGCTTCGGCGTCCAGATCGTCCCGGGGGTGGGCCCGGTGGTGGAGCGGCCCTTCGCCGCCCGGGCCGACCTCGAGCGGCTCCGCCCGCTGGAGCCCGATCGGGACACCCCGTATGTGATCGAGACGGTGCGCCGGCTGACCGCCGAACTGGACGTCCCCCTCATCGGTTTCGCCGGCGCGCCGTTCACGGTGGCGTCCTATCTGATCGAGGGCGGGCCGACCCGCAACCACCACCTGACCAAGACGCTCATGTTGCGCGACGAAGGCCTGTGGCACGACCTGATGGGCCGGCTGACCGACATGGCCATCGCCTCGCTGGCATCCCAGGTGGAGGCGGGCGCCTCGGCCGTGCAGCTCTTCGACAGTTGGGCCGGGGCGCTGAGCCCGGACCAGTACCGGCGCTATGTCGCCCCCCACTCGGCCCGGGTGCTGGACGCGGTGGGCGCGGCCGGCGTTCCCCGCATCCACTTCGGCGTGGGTGCGGGCGAGATGCTCGACCAGATCGGCGCGGCCGGGGCCGAGGTGGTGGGGGTCGATTTCCGGGTCCGGCTGGACGCGGCCCGGGCTCGGGTGGGGCCGGGCCGGGCCCTCCAGGGCAACCTCGACCCGGCCCTGGTCCTGGCCGGCCCCGAGGCGGCCGCGACCGGGGCCAGGGACGTGCTGGCCGCCAACTCGGGCCATCCCGGCCACGTCTTCAACCTCGGCCACGGGGTCCCGCCCGCCGCCGACCCCGACGTGCTGGCCCGGGTGGTGGAGATCGTCCACGCCGAAGGCGCCGTGGGAACCGGGTGAGCGAACCGGTCGCGGTGGCGGAGAGGCCTCGAGGGCTGGCGGGTCCGGGGAACCGGCGATGAGCGAATCGGTCGCGGTGGCGGGGGCCGGGATAACCGGGTTGAGCGCGGCCTACCAGCTCCGCCTCGACGGAGCGGACGTGATCGTGCTGGAGGCCGGCGACCGGGTGGGGGGCGCGGTGGCCGGATCGGCGGTGGGCGGGGTGTTCGTCGAGTCGGGCCCGGACGGCTTCCTGGCCGCCCGGCCCGAGATGGCCAGCCTGTGCCGCGAGCTCGGCCTGGGCGGCGACTTAGTGGCGCCTGCCGTCAGCCGGGCCTTCATCTGGGCCAGCGGGGCCCTGCGGCCCATCCCGGCGCCGTCGGTGATGGGCGTGCCCCTCGACGCCGACTCGGTGGCCCGTTCCGGCCTAGTGCCAGCCGCCGCGGTCAAGGAGCTGCGGGCCGGGCTGGACCAGCCCGGGCCGCCGCTGGCCGGCGACGCCACCGTCGGGGAGGCGCTGCGGCCCCGCCTCGGCGACGAGGCGTTCGAGCGGCTGGTAGATCCGCTGATAGGCGGCATCAACGGCGGCTCGGCCGACGAAATGAGCCTGGCCGCGGGCGCGCCCCGGCTGCACGAGGCCCTCCGCCGGGGCGGGCCCTTGGGGGAGGCGCTGCGGGCCGCGGGCCCCCCGGCCGGAGCGGGCCCGGTGCTCATGGGAGTGCGGGGCGGAACGACCCGGGTGACGGCCGCCCTGGCCGCCGTGCTGGGCCCGTCGATCCGCACCGCCGCGCCGGTGACGGCCATCGAGCGGACCGGTTCGGGATGGTCGCTGGCCACCCCCGACGGCCCGGTCGCGGCGGGCCGGGTGATCCTGACCGCCCCTGCGCCGGTCACCGCCTCGCTGCTGGAACCCCACTGCCCGGAGGCGGCCGAGATCTTGGGCGCGGTCGAATACAGCGACGTGGTGCTGGCCACCTTCACCGCCCCGACCGAGCGGATCGCCCACCGGCTGGACGGCAGCGGGTTCCTGGTGCCCCGGGACCAGGGCCTGCTCATGACCGCCTGCTCGTGGTCGTCGTCGAAATGGGAGCACTACCGCGACGACGGGCGAGCCATCCTGCGGGTTTCGGCCGGCCGCACCGACGACCGTCGCTGGCTCGAACTCGACCAACCCGAACTGGTGGACGCCCTGGCCGGCGAGCTGGCCGCCACCATCGGCCTGGACGGATATGACGCGGTGCGGGTAACGCCATGGCCGCAGTCGCTGCCCCAGTACCGGCCCGGCCACCTCGACCGCATGGACGAAGTGGACCGGCACCTGGCCGCGGCCGCTCCGGGGCTGGTGGCGACCGGCGCCGCCCACCGGGGCTTGGGCCTGGGCGCCTGCGTGGCCCAGGGCCGAGCCGCAGCGGCCTCCCTGCGATGACCAAACCCCCGGCCGCGGCGGCCTCCCTGCGATGACCGGACCTCCGAGCCGCCGGGCCCGGACTTCGGGCCGGACCCAGACCCGGAAGCGGGCCCCGGGCCGCCGGGCCGGACCCCCGGCTTGGGCGAAGGCGGTGGTCGCGGGCCTGCTGGTGGCCGCCTCGGTGCCGCCGTGGGGGTGGTGGCCGCTGGGCTGGGCCGGCCTAGCCCTGTGGGTCGATCTGCTGGGCGGGGCCCGAGCCGGAGCCCGGGCCGGCCGGTCGGCGCTGGCCGCGGCGGCCTGGTTCGCCCCGACCACGTTGTGGATGGCCGACATGACCCTGCTGGGGTGGCCCCTGACCGTGGCCGGATTCTCGGCCATGTTCGCGGCCGCCGGCGCGGCCGTGCCCGGCGACGACCGGCGCTACCTGGCCTTCCCGGGAGTCCTGGTGCTGGTGGAGCTGCTGCGCTGGAGCTGGCCCTTCGGCGGGGTGCCCATCGCCACGGTGGCCATGGGCCAGGCCGCCGGCCCCCTGGCCCCGACGGCGCGGCTCTTCGGGTCGCTGCTGCTCACCGCCCTGGCCGCCGCCGCCGGGGTCGCCCTGGCCGCCGCGGCCCGGCGGCGCTGGAAACCGGCCGCGGCCGCGGCTCTGGCGGTTATCGCGGCCGTCGCCGCGGCCTCGCTCGCCCCCGGGGCCCACTCCGCCGGGGAGATCCGGGTGGCGGCCGTGCAGGGCGGCGGCCCCCAGAACACCCGAGCCGACATATGCGCCAACCGAGGGGTGTTCGAGCGCCACATGGCCGCCTCGGCGGCCATATCCAAGCCGGTGGATCTGGTGGTGTGGCCCGAGGACGTGGTCCACCCCAGCCCCGACGGCACCGCGGCCCCGGCCCGGTGCGAGGAGCCCCTGCTCACCGAGTCCGAGGCCCGGAACCGACTGTCGGCCCTGGCCGTCGATCTGGAGGCGGTGGTGGTGGCCGGCTTCTTCGGGCGCAGCCCCGACGGCGAGGCCAACCTCAACTACTCGGCCGCGTTCAACCGCGACGGCGAGCTGGTCGACAGCTATCACAAGGTGAAGCTGGTGCCCTACGGCGAGCTGGTCCCCCTGCGGGGCCTAGCCGAGCGGGTGAGCGGGGAGATCCCCACCCGAGACGTGAGGGCCGGGACCGGGCCCGCCGTGGTCGACACCGAGCTGGGACGGCTGGGGATCAGCATCTCCTGGGAGGTGTTCTTCGACCACCGGGCCCGGAACGCGGTCGGCAACGGGGGCCTGATCCTGCTCAACCCCACCAACGGCTCCAGCTACTGGCTGGCCGTCATCCAGTCCCAGCAGATCGCCTCCAGCAGGCTGCGGGCCATCGAGACCGACCGGTGGGTGGTGCAGGCCGCCCCCACCGGGTTCTCCGCCATCGTTGCCCCCGACGGCGCGGTGGCCCAGCGCAGCGGGATCTCCGAGCCCCGGGTGCTGCAGGCGACGGTGGGGCTGCGGGAGGGAACCACCCTGGCCGTGCGCTGGGGCGCCTGGCCCGCCGCGGTGACGGCCGCGGCGATGATGGCCGTAGCCTACGCAGCCACGCCGCGGACCCGGAGAGCCAACAGGAAGCCTTGACCGCCATGCCCACGGACGCTCCCCCGCCGCCGGGGTCGACCGCCATGGACGCGGACGCTCCCCCGCCGGGCCGGTCGCTTCCCCGCCGCCGGGGTTGACCGCCATGACCGCCGAGACGCCGCTGCGGGTGGCGCTGCTGTCCTACCGGGGCCACCGCTACGTCGGCGGCCAGGGCGTCTACGTCCACCACCTGTCCAAGTCCCTGACCGCCGACGGCCACCGGGTGACGGTGATGAGCGGACCGCCCCACCCGGTCCTCGACCCATCGGTGGAGGCGACAGAGCTTCCCAGCCTGGACATATGGGCCGAGCCCCATCCCATGCGCAAGCCCCGGCTGTGGGAGTGGAAGGACTGGACCGACGCGGTGGAGCACGCCTCCTTCGCCACCGGCAACTTCAGCGAGCCCCTGGCCTTCAGCCTCCGGGCCTGGCGGCATCTGCGGACCCGCCGGGCCGACTTCGACGTCGTCCACGACAACCAGTGCCTGGGCTGGGGGGTGCTGGCCCTGCACCGGGGGGGCTGGCCGGTGCTGGCCACCGTCCACCATCCCATCACCGTGGACCGCCGCCTGGAGCTGGAGCACGCCCGCACCTTCGGGGAGCGGTTCGGCAAGCGCCGCTGGTACGCCTTTACCCGGATGCAGACCCGGGTGGCCCGCCGCCTGGACCGGGTGGTGACCGTGTCGGAGTCTTCGAGGGCCGATGTCAGCCGCGACCACCGGGTGCCGCTGGAGCGCCTGCACGTGGTGCCGGTGGGGGTGGACCCCGACCTGTTCTCGCCCCGTCCCGGCTTGAGCCGGGTTCCGGGGCGGCTGATCACCACCGCAAGCGCCGACGTGGCCATGAAGGGGCTGCGCTATCTGCTGGAGGCCGTGGCCAAGCTCCGCACCGAGCGGCCCATCGAGCTGGTGGTGATCGGCCAGCCCAAGCCCGACTCGGCCGCCAGCCGGACCCTGGCCGATCTGGGACTTGACGGCGCGGTCACCTTCGTGTCGGGGGTGACCGACGAGCGGGTGGTGGAGCTGTACGGCCAGGCCGAGCTGGCCGTGGTGCCGTCGCTGTACGAGGGGTTCTCGCTGCCGGCCATCGAGGCCATGGCCTGCGGTACGCCGCTGGTGGCCACCACCGGCGGGGCCCTGCCCGAGGTGGCCGGCGCCCACGGCCGAACCTGCTTTCTGACCGAGCCGGGCGACAGCGACTCTTTGGCCTCGGTGATCCGGGCCGCGCTCGACGACCCCGAGGCCCGGGCCCGGGTGGGCGCGGCCGGGCGCCAGCGGGTGATCGACCACTGGTCGTGGCGGCACACCGCGGCCCGCACCGTCGAGCACTACCGGGCCGTCATCGAGATCCAGCAGGCCCGGGCCAGCCGGTCGAGCCAATCCAACCGATCCACCCCGGAAACCAGGGTTGACATCCGCCGGGCGGGGGCAGGCTGATGCTCACCGTGGACTACGACCGCCTCGACGTCCGGGCCGGACACCGGGTGCTGGATGTGGGGTGCGGCCTGGGCCGGCACACCTTCGAGTCCCTCCGGCGGGGAGCGGACGCGGTGGCCTGCGACCTAGGCCGAGCCGAGGTGACGGCCGTGCGCGACACCGTGGCCGCGTTGGTGGCAGAGTCCGAGGCCGCGACCGAGAACGGTGACGGAGCCGAGGCCGGGACCGAGTCTGAGGCCAGGGCCGGGGGGGCCGCCGAGTCCAGAGTCGAAGCCGCCGGCACCCTGGGCGCGGCCGTGCAAGGCGACGGGACCGGGCTGCCCTTCGGCGACGCCGCCTTCGACCGGGTGATCGCCAGCGAGGTCCTCGAGCACGTGCCCGACGACTCGGCCGCCTGCGCCGAGCTGGCCCGGGTGCTCAAGCCGGGGGGCCGCCTGGCGGTGACCGTGCCCGCCTGGTGGCCCGAGAAGATCTGCTGGATGCTGTCCCGCGACTACCACGCCCCCGCCGCCGAGGGCGGCCACGTGCGGATCTACCGCAAGCGCCGACTCCGCCGCCGCCTGGCCGCGGCCGGTCTGGTCCCGGGCCGCTCCCACCACGCCCACGCCCTCCACTCGCCTTACTGGTGGCTGAGGTGCGCGGTGGGCCCCAACCGGGCCGTCGGCGACAACCGGTCGGTGCGGGTCTATCACCGGCTGCTGGAGTGGGACATCGTCAAGCGGCCCCGCCTCACCCGGGCGGTGGAATGGGCGCTCAACCCGGTGCTGGGCAAGAGCCTGGTGATGTACGCCACCAAACCGGCGCCCGACCGCTTCCCGGTCAACGACCGGGCCCAAGCCAGCGGCGGAAAGGCTGCCGAGACCGTGACCGCGGCCAAGACCGGGACGGAGACCGAAACCGGGACCGCGGCCGAGACCGGCACCGCGGGCGAGGTCGTCATCGTTGGAGCGGGTCGTGGCGCCTGAGGTGTGGGCGGGGCCGCCCGAGGTGGCCGGCGCGCTCAGTCGGGCCGAGGCGGCCCTCACCGCCGCCACCATCGCCGAATGGCAGCTCCCGTCGGGGATGATCCCCTGGTTCCCGGGCGGCCACGCCGACCCGTGGAACCACGTGGAGGCGGCCATGGCCCTGGCGGTGGCCGGACGGCGGGCCGAGGCCGAGGCCGCCTACCAGTGGCTGGCCGACATCCAGCGGCCCGACGGGTCCTGGCACCAGTACTACGTCGCCGACGGGCCCGAGAAGCACAAGCTCGACGCCAACGTGATCGCCTACGCCGCCACCGGGGTGTGGCACCACTACCTGCTGCACGGCGACCGCGGCTTCCTGGCCGCCATGGCCCCGGTGGTCACCGGCGCCATCGACTTCGTGCTGGGCCTGCAGACCCCGCGGGGCGAGATCCTGTGGGCCCGCCACCCCGACGGCACCCCGTGGCCGTTCGCGCTGCTCACCGGGTCGTCGTCGATCGCCCACAGCCTGCGCTGCGCCCTGGCCGTCAGCCGCGAGCTGGGCGTGGAGCGGCCGGGCTGGGAACTGGCGCTGGCCCGGCTGGCCTACACCATCCGCCACTGCGGCCGGGAGGCCTTCGCCCCCAAAGACCGCTGGGCCATGGACTGGTACTACCCGGTGCTGTCGGGGGTGATCGACGGCACCGCCGGCCGGTCCCGCCTGGCCGGCGGCTACTCCACCTTCGTGAGGGACGGGGAGGGGGTGCGCTGCGTGAGCGACCGGGAGTGGGTGACGACGGCCGAGACCTGCGAGTGCGCCATGGCCTTCGCCGCCGCGGGCGACCGAGCCCGGGCCCTGGAGTTGTTCGAGTGGGCCCAGAAGCTGCGCGACCCCGACGGCCGCTACCGCACCGGGGTGGCGTTCCCCGACCAGGTGGCCTTCCCCCCCGACGAGCGCACCACCTACTCGGCCGCCGCGGTGATCCTGGCCGCCGACGCCCTAGAGGGCCGCAGCCCGGCCTCGTCGCTGTTCACCGACAAGCGCCCCCTGCCCGCCATCCTCAACCTCGACCCCACCGGCCCCGACCAAGCCAGCGTCAACCAACGCCGTCGTTGACATGGGTGGCCTCCGCTTCGGCCAGGTAGTCGGCCTCGGCTCGGTCAAGAGACAGAATCGGTGCGGCGGAGGATTCGCAGGGAGCCGACGGCGCGGACCTCGGTGAAGGGGCCCGAGTCGAGGGCTCGGCGGTAGATCTCGTAGGGGGGGCGGCCCCCGTCGGCGGGGTCACTGAACACGTCGTGGATGGCCAACAGGCCACCGGGGGCCACATGGGGGGCCCAGCCGTCGTAGTCGGCCCGGGCCGGCTCGGGGCCGTGGCCGCCGTCGATGAACACCATCGCCAGCGGCGTAGCCCACACCGCGGCCACTGCGGGCGAGTCGCCCACCACCGCCACCACCGTGCCCTCCAGCCCGGCGTCTCGGACGGTGCGGCGGAAGAAGGGCAGCGTGTCCATCACCTCCAGCTCGGGGTCCACCAGATCGGGGTCGTGGTGCTCCCAGCCGGGCTGGTTCTCCTCCGATCCCCGGTGGTGGTCCACCGCGAACAGCAGCCGCCGTAGGGTTCGGGCCGCCGCCCCCAGGTAGACGGCCGACTTGCCGCAGTAGCTGCCCACCTCCAGCAGGGGGCCGGGCGCCGCCAGCGACATCGCCGCCTCGTAGAGGGCCAGCCCCTCGTCGGGGGGCATGAACCCCCGGGCCTCCTCGGCGGCCCGGCGGAGCCGGTCGGGCATCACCGCCCGGAGATCACCGCTAGCGCCAGCCGACTCGGCTTGGCCAGAAGATCACCGCCCGCGCCAGCCGGCTCGACTTCGGCCGGAGATCAACGCCCCGTGCCGGCCTCGGCCACGCCGGCCAGCTCGACGTCGTCGGAGGCGGGCGAGGGCCACATCACCCGGTCCAGGAACAAGTACTTGGCCACCCACACGGTCCCGTAGGCGGCGAGGTTGCCAGCCAGCACCAAAACGGTGCGGTCGGTGAACCGGTCCACCAGCTCCACCGCCGCCGACGACACCGTCAGCCCGACCAGGGCCATCGCCCAGAACGGGATCATCTCGCCCCTCACCCGATGGGCCCCGTCCTGCTGCCACACCCAGGCCCGGCTGAGCAGGTAGGCGGGGACGGCGCCCACCATCCAGGCGGTCAAGTTGGCCCCGACCGCCCGCATGCCCAGCACCCCGTGGCACACCGCCAGCGTCGTCGCGCCCACCGCCACGTTCACCGCCGAGACCCCGCAGTACCGCAGCGCCTTGCCGCCGTGGCCGCGGCACAGCCGGGCCAGCCCGGGCCTGATCGCACCCCCCATTGCTGTCGGAGGCTACCGGCGCCGGCGAGTGGGCCGGTTCCGCCATGATGGTCTGATGCCGGACGACGCCGGGCAGGATGACCCGATGCAGGACGACTCCGCCGAACAGAGCGACTCCCGCCGAGACGACGCCGGGCCGGGCCCCGGCCAAGCCCGCCGACGCCAGGACGCTCTCGACGCGGTGGTGGGGGTGCTCGACCTAGAGGCCATCGAGGTCAACATCTTCCGGGGCGCCACCCCTGACGAGAACCGCATCCGGGTATTCGGTGGCCAGGTGGCCGGGCAGGCCCTGGTGGCCGCGGCCCGTACCGTCGAGCGGGGCACGGTTCACTCGCTGCACGCCTACTTCCTGCGGCCCGGCGACCCGAAGATCCCCATCCTCTACGAGGTGGACCGCATCCGCGACGGGCGGTCGTTCACCACCCGGCGGGTCATCGCCATCCAGCACGGCCGGGCCATCTTCCAGCTCGCCGCCTCATTCCACGGGGCCGAGGACGGCTACCAGCACTTCGACCCCATGCCCGCCGCCCCCGACCCCGAGACCCTCCCGGTCCGCGCCGGGGCCGCCGGCGCCGCCTTGGACATCCGCTACGTGACGGCCGGGCCCCTGGGCCGCACCGAGCCGCTGCCCCCCACCCACCGGGTGTGGATGCGGGCCAACGGCGCCCTCCCCGACGACCCGGTGCTGCACACCTGCCTGCTCACCTACGCCAGCGACCTGACCCTGCTCGACACCACGCTGCTGCCCCACGGCACCAGCGTGCTCGACCCCGGCATCATGATGGCCAGCCTGGACCACGCCATGTGGTTCCACGGGCCGTTCCGGGCCGACGAATGGCTGCTGTACGACCAGCACACCCCGGCGGCCACCGGGGCCCGGGGCCTGGCCACGGGCCGGGTGTTCACCAGGGACGGCCGGCTAGTGGCCTCTGTGGTGCAGGAGGGCCTGATCCGGAGGGTCGGTTGACCCGAGCTCCGGCTTTGGGAGCGGCGGCGCTCAGGCGAACGCGGGCCGCGGTGGGCGCCGCCGTCGGGCTGGCCCGATCCCCGGCTTTGGGAGCGGCGGCGCTGGCGGTGTGGCTGGCGGCGGTGGCGGCAACCGCAGCCTGCGGGCGCGACGACGCCTTGACCGACCCGATCCCCACTGTGCCGACGGTGACGGTGCCCGAAGGCGAGCCAGCGGCCGGCGACGAGGCGGCCCCGGACGGCGGCGGCTCCGGACGCGGCGACGGGCCGGAGACGGCAGGCACCGAGGACGGCGGCGGCGACCCCGACCCGACCGGGGCAGAGGACTCGGCCAAAGACGGCCAGGCGACGCCCGAAGGCGAGCCGAGCGGGTCACCCGCCGCCGTCTTCGGTGACCTCGACGAGGCGAAGGTCGGCGTCGAGGTGGTGATGACCCTGGACGCGCCCATCGACATGGCCGCGGCCCCCGGCGACGAAATGGCCTGGGTGGCCGAGCGGGGCGGACGGGTGCTGCGGGTCGACCTGGACCAGGGTGCCGTGGTCGAGACGGTCCTCGACCTCAGCGCCGAGACCACCCTCGACGGCGAGCGAGGACTGCTCGGGCTGGCCATAACCGAGGACTGGCTCTATGTCGACTACACCGACCTCGACGGCCACAGCCGGATCGAGGCCTTCGAGCGGGCCGGTTCGGGCCTGAGCGGCCGGCGGCGGCTGATCCTGTTACAGGAGCAGCCTTATTCCAACCACAACGGCGGCGCGGTGCGGATCGGCCCCGACGGCTATCTCTACATCGGCTTCGGCGACGGCGGATCGCGGGGCGACCCCCTGGATGCGGGCCAAGATCCGTTCTCGTGGCTGGGGGCCATCCTGCGCATCGACCCCACCCCCGAGGCGGCCGAGCCTTACGCCGTGCCCGACGCCAACCCCTTCGCCAACGGGACCGGGGGCCGGCCCGAGGTGTTCATAACCGGCGTCCGCAACCCGTGGCGGTTCTCCTTCGACGCCGCCACCGGCGATCTGTGGGTGGCCGACGTGGGCCAAAACGACTACGAGGAGGTCACCCTGCTGCTGGCCGCCAACCGCGGCGGGGCGGGGGCCAACCTGGGCTGGCGATTGCGCGAGGGGCTGCACCGGTTCAGCGGCGACCGGCCGGCCGGCAACGTCGACCCGGTGTGGGAGTACGGGCGGAACCGAGGGTGCAGCGTGACCGGCGGGCACGTGTACCGGGGGTCCGACATCCCCGACCTCGCCGGCGCCTACGTGTTCGGCGACCTGTGCGCCTCGCGCCTGTGGGCGGTGTCCGTCGCCGGGGGCGCCGTCTCGTTCCGGGACCTGGGGGTGGACGTTCCCGGCGGCGATCTGGTCTCCTTCGGCCAAGACGGCGACGGCGAGCTGTACGCCCTGTCGCTGAACGGCCCGGTGGCCCGGATCCGACCCGGCTGACGAAACGCCCGAAAGGCCGAAAGACCGGAATCTGGCGACGGCCCGGCTGAAGCGGCCGCTCGGGGTCTGACCGGACTTCACGACGGCTGGCGCCGCTAGCGTTGGGGCCGGCGCCGCCCGTAACTGTCCGCCGGCCCGGGGAGCCATGGTCGCCGTTGCCGAATGCACCGAGGTAACCGACGAACTGGTCGAGGCCATGGCCCGGCTCGTCGGCCAGCTCTCTGACTCCAGCCCTCCTCCCACCCGGGACCAGCTCGAACAGATCGTGGCTTCACCGGCCACCGCGCTGCTGGTGGCCCGAGACGAGACCGGGATCGTCGGATCGCTCACCCTGGTGAGCTTCCGCATCCCCACCGGCCTGCGGACCCGCATCGAGGACGTGGTGGTAGACGAAAGCGCCCGAGGCAAGGGAGTGGGCCTGGAACTCAACCGGGCCGCGCTGGAGATGGCCGGGGCCATGGGCGCGACCGGCACCGACCTGACCTCGCGGCCGTCGCGGGCCGCGGCCAACCGCCTCTACCAGAAGATGGGGTTCGAGCGGCGGGACTCCAACGTCTACCGCTACCGATTCGCGACCCCCGAACCGGCGCCGGAACCCGGCCCGGCGCCGTGACTCCCCAGCCGACGGACCCCGGCCCGGCGCTGTGAACGCCGAACCGCCACCGGAACCCGGCGAGCTGTGAACGCCGAACCGCCGCCGGAGCCCGGCGAGCTGTGGCGGCCGGCGCCGGAGCCCGGCGAGCTGTGGCGGCCGGCGCCGGAGCGGGCGGCCGGGGCCAACCTCGCCCGATTCCGGGACTGGCTGCGCGACCGCTGCGGCCTCCACACCGACGGCTTCGAGGACCTGCACCGGTGGTCGGTGGAGCACCCCGAGAGGTTCTGGGCCGCGGTCTGGGACTTCTGCGGCATCCGGGGCGAGCGGGGTGAGCGCCTGATCACCGGCGGCGGCCAGCTCGAGCTGCGCCACACCCGGTTCCTGCCCGACGCCGTCCTGAACGCGGCCGAGAACCTGCTCGGCGACCCCACCGACGAGCCCGCCCTGCTGTTCCGAGACGAAGACGGAACCGCCATCGACGTAACCCGAGCCGAGCTGCACGACATGACCGCCCGCATCCAGAAGCTGCTGACCGAGACCGGGGTGGGCTCCGGCGACCGGGTGGCGGCCTGGATGCCGAACCGGCCCGAGACCTGCGCGGTCATGCTGGCCGCGGCCGGGCTAGGGGCGGTGTTCAGCTCCACCTCCCCCGATTTCGGCATCGACGGCGTGCTCGACCGGTTCGGCCAGATCGAGCCCGCCGTCCTCTTCGCCGCCGGGCACTACAACTACGGGGGCCGCCGCCGCGACTGCCGGGACCGCCTCGGCCCCATCTCCGCCGGCCTGGCCGTACGGCGCACCGTGCTGGTGGAGCCGGGCTGGCTCGACGGCTACGACGCCGGGCCAGTGCAGTTCCGGCCCCTGGGTTTCGACCACCCCTGGTACGTGCTGTACTCGTCGGGCACCACCGGGCGGCCCAAGTGCATCGTGCACCGGGCCGGGGGCGTGCTGCTCAAGCACCTGGTGGAGCACCGGCTCCACTGCGACGTGCGCCCCGGCGACCGGGTCTTCTACTACACCACCACCGGGTGGATGATGTGGAACTGGCTGGTGTCGGCGCTGGCCGGCGGGGCCGCCGCGGTGCTCTACGACGGCTCGCCCGCCCACCCCGACCACAACCGGCTGTTCGACTTGGCCGACGACGCCGGCGTCACTTTGTTCGGCACCTCGGCCAAGTTCATCGACGCCTGCGGCAAGGCCGGCATCCGCCCGGCCGACACCCACGACCTGTCGACGGTGCGCACCATCACCTCCACCGGGTCGACGCTGGCACCCGAGGGCTTCGACTGGGTGTACGAAAACGTCAAGGCCGACGTGCATCTGGCCTCGATCTCGGGCGGCACCGACCTGTGCGGCTGCCTGGTGGCCGGCGACCCCACCGCCCCGGTGCGCCGGGGCGAGATCCAGCGGCCCGGCCTGGGCCTGGACATCGACGTGGCCGACGACGCCGGGCGGCCGCGGCCGGTGGGGGCCGAGGGCGAGCTGGTGTGCCGCAACCCGTTCCCGTCCATGCCCCTGCGGTTCTGGGACGACCCCGGCGACGCCCGCTACCGGGCCGCCTACTTCGAGCGCATCGACGGGGTATGGCACCACGGCGACTTCGCGGCCCGCACCCCCGCCGGCGGGTTCGTGATCTCGGGCCGCTCCGACGCCACCCTGAACCCGGGCGGGGTCCGCATCGGCACCGCCGAGATCTACCGGCGGGTCGACGCCATGCCCGAGATCGCCGAGAGCATCGCCGTCGGCCAGCCCCATGGCGGCGACACCAGGGTGGTGCTGTTCGTGGTGATGGCCGATCGGCACCGGCTCGACGACCGGCTCCGGGCCGAGATCTCGAAGCGAATACGGGCCGGGGTGAGCCCCCACCACGTGCCGGCGGTGATCGCGGCGGTGCCCGACATCCCGAGGACCCGCTCGGGCAAGATGACCGAGCTGGCCGTGCGGGACGCGGTGGCCGGGCGCCCGGTGGCCAACACCGAGGCCCTGGCCAACCCCGAGGCCCTCGATCACTTCCGGGACCACCCCGACCTGAGCCGGTAGCGCCCCGTCGCAGGCCGCCCGCCTGATCGACCGGCCCGCGGGGACAGCTCAGCCCGACGAACTCCAGCGGAGCCCGGCGAGCGCCCCGCGGCCGGTAGCGTGAGGGCGATGCCCGGCCCGCCTTCCGGCCTCCCCGAGCCCGAGCACGTGCGCTGGACCGGGCCGGTCCCCTCCCTCCGCCGGCCCGTTCTGATCGCGGCCTTCGAGGGCTGGAACGACGCGGGCGACGCGGCCAGCACCGCGGCCCGGTTCATCGCCGACCGGCTCGGGGCCGAGCCCGCCGCCGACATCGACCCCGAGCCGTTCTACGACTTCATCGCCACCCGGCCCCGGGTGAGCCTCGACGGCGACCTGAACCGGTCGCTGACCTGGCCCGCCAACCTGTTCCGGGCCGCCGAGGCGCCCGGCACCGACCGGGACGCAGTGGTGCTGGTGGGCACCGAGCCCCAGCTCCGCTGGCGGACCTTCTGCGAGCAGATCATGGCCGCGGCCCGGGCCCTGGGCGCCGACCGGGTGATCACCCTGGGCGCGCTGCTGGCCGAGGTTCCCCACAGCCGGCCGGTGGAGGTGTACGGCACCACCGAGGACGAGGACCTGATGGAGGAGCTGGGCCTGTCCCCCTCCACCTACGAGGGCCCCACCGGCATCGTGGGGGTGCTGGCCGCGGCCTGCCGCGACGCCGGGTTCTCCACCATGTCGTTCTGGTCGGCGGTGCCGTCGTACATGCCCGCGGCCCCCTCCCCCAAGGCGTCGCTGGCCCTGATCGACCGGGTTCGGCGGGTGACCGGCATCGGCGTGGACGCGGCCGAGCTGGAGCGGGCCGCGGCGGCCTACGAGACCCGGATCGCCAAGCTGGTGGCCGAGGACGACGACACGGCCGAGTACGTGGCCGGCCTGGAGCGGGCTTGGGACGCCGACCGCAGCCCCGGCCTCGACGGCGACCCCGGGACCCTGGTAGCCGAGGTGGAGCAGTTCCTGCGCCAGAACCCATGACCGGCGGCCGTCGGCCGGGGCGCGGGTCAGAAGGCGGCTCACTGACCGGCGACCGCCGCGTCCACGTCCGCACCTGCCCGCTGTGCGAGGCCATGTGCGGCTTGGAGGTGCACTTCACCGGAGACGAGGTGAAATTGATCCGGCCCAACCGCAGCGATGTCTGGTCCAAGGGCTACATCTGCCCCAAGGGAACCACCCTGGGGCACCTGCACCACGACCCCGACCGGCTGCGGGCACCGCTGGTCCGCAACTCCGCCGGAGAGCTGGTCCCGGCCTCCTGGGACGAGGCCTGGGCCCGCAGCGAGGAGCTCATGGCCGCGGTGCGCGACCGCCACGGCATCGAGGCGGTCACCGCCTACATCGGCAACCCGGCCGCCCACAACTACTCCATCAGCCGCTACGTGGGCCTGTTCATGGGCCTGGCCGGGCTGCCCATGATCTACTCGGCCGGCACCATCGACCAGTGGCCCAAGAACCTGACCTGCTGGCTCATGTACGGCCACCAGTGGCGCATCCCCGCCCCCGACATCGAGCGCACCGACTTCATGGTGGTGCAGGGGGCCAACCCCCACGCCAGCCAGGGCAGCCTGCTGGCCCACGCCGACGTCATGGGCGCCCTGGACCGGGTGCGGGGCCGGGGCGAGGTGGTGGTGATCGACCCCCGCCGCACCGGCACCGCGGCGCGGGCCGATCAGTGGCTGCCCATCCGCCCCGGCACCGACGCCCTGCTGCAGTTGGCGGTGGTGAACGTGCTGTTCGCCGAGGGCCTGGTGCGGCTCGGCCATCTCGCCGGACGGCTCAAGGGCGTCGATGAGGTGCGGCGGGCGGCCGCCGACTTCCCACCCGAGCGGGTGGCGGCGGCCTGCGGCGCCGACCCCGAGGCCATCCGCAGCCTGGCCCGGCGGTTCGCGGCGGCCGACAGGGCGGTCTGGTACGCCCGCATCGGCACCTGCAACCAGGAGTTCGGCACCCTGGCCTCGTGGCTGCCCGACGTGATCTGCGCCCTCACCGGCAACCTCGACCGGCCCGGCGGGCTGATGTGGGCCAAGCCGGTGGCCTGGTCGATCGCCCTGCGGCCCCGGGACGAGCCCGTCCAGATCGGGCGCTGGACCAGCCGGGTGCGAGGTGCCCCCGAAGTCATGGGCCAGGTGCCGCTGTCGTGTCTGGCCGAGGAGATCGACACGCCCGGGTCGGGCCAGATCAAGGCCCTGGTCGTGATCTGCGGCAACCCGGTGATCTCGGCCCCCGACTCGGGGCGGCTCGACGCGGCCCTGCCCCTGCTCGACTGCATGATCTCGCTCGACAACGCCCTGAACGAGACCTCTCGCCACGCCGACGTGGTGTTGCCGGGGCTGTCGGCGCTGGAGCAGCCCCACTACGACGAGCTGCTGTGGTCGTGGGCCACCCGCTCGGCGGCCAAGTGGTCGCCGCCGCTGTTCGAGCCCCCCGACGGCCGCCCCGAGGAGTGGGAGATCCTGCTGCGCCTGGGGGCCCTGTGCGCGGGCATCGGTCAAGACGGCCTGGACGTGGCCGGGATCGACAACGGCTACTTCTCGGCCCTGGCCCAGATG
This sequence comes from uncultured Acidimicrobiales bacterium, assembly GCA_958296055.1. Taxonomy (GTDB): domain Bacteria; phylum Actinomycetota; class Acidimicrobiia; order Acidimicrobiales; family Aldehydirespiratoraceae; genus CATQHS01. The sequence goes on along the minus strand of CATQHS010000001.1, from coordinate 2,885,027 downwards.
GGCGGGGCCGACCCGGCTGCGGCCCTGGCCGCCTCGCCCGAGCCGGGCCCCGAGCGCATCAACGACCTGGCCGTGCGCACCGGCCCCTGGGGTGACCGCTACGGGGAGAACCCCGGCGGGCTGACCCTGGAGCAGATCAAACAGGCCCCCGACGGGATCGACATGGGGCCGATGGTGCCCCGCATCGACGAGATCGTGGCCCACCCCGACGGGATGGTCGACCTGGCCCCCGGCTACATCACCGCCGACCTGGACCGCCTGGCCCGGCTGATCGACCGGCCGGCCGAGCCGCTGGTGCTGACCAGCCGCCGCCACCTGCGCTCCAACAACTCCTGGATGCACAACGTGGGGGTGCTGGTGAGCGGCCGGGAGCGCTGCACCCTGCTGATCCACCCCGACGACGCGGCCGCGGCCGGGGTGGCCGACGGCGATCTGGCGGTGGTCTCGTCGGTGAACGGCCGGATCGAGGCACCGGTGGAGGTCAGCGACGAGATGATGCCGGGCGTGGTGTCGCTACCCCACGGCTGGGGCCACGACAAGCCGGGCACCCGCCAATCCGTCGCCCGCGAGCACCCCGGCGTCAACAACAACCTGCTGGCCCCGCCCGACTTCGTGGACGCCCCCTCCGGCAACGCGGCCGTCAACGGCATCCCCGTAGAAGTAACCCCCGCCTGACCCGCGGGCCTCTTGAACCCGATGCGGCGTGGCGGTCAGAACTGGTCGAAGAAGGCAGCGTCGATCGATACATCTTCAACCATCTCTACTTTTACTCCCAAACCGTATTGCTTCAGTAACTCACAGAGATCAGTACCATCCACTAAGTCCACCAGAGGCGCACCATCACGAGTCGCTTCCCTGCGTGCGTCCTGAGTAAATGACGCGGTCGAGATCAGCAGCCCTTGTTCACCTCGGCCACTCATGGCACCGCGAAAGTCGCGCACCTCTTTTGGGCCAACCGGATTTCTCCAGCGCTTGCACTGGAAATAGATACGAGACGATACGAGAGAGATACGATGAACGCCAACTCCATCTAGACCCCCATCGCCGCTTCTGTCAAGCACCATATTGTGAAAGCCAGCTTCTCGGAGTAAACGCTGTATTAGTCGCTCAAATGAACTCGGTTTCATATCCAGAAGTCGTCTTAGGAGAGCCTCTCGCCATTCGGAGTCTAATCCCGAATTGGACTCTGATTCTTCCGAATCTTTACTCTGTTCATTCTGAGGTAGCCTTCTCCTTTCGCGTAATGCTGTACGCCAATTCGACATCTCATAGTGGACCTGTTTCTCGTCAACTGCTAGACCTTTTTCAGTCAAAGACCAAACGGCTCGTGATGGATTTGCCACAACCCCGATATATTTGAGGTATGTACGAGCCCATGCTAAACGGTATTCAATCTTAGATACACCGGTTTTCATACGAGAAGACAATTGTTCTTCACTCAAGTTTTCTGCTTCAATGATCCGTTCATTGATATCCGATATGTGACCAGAACCACCAAGCTCGCGAAGAGCCACTACGGTCGGTGCCATGAGTTTCTCTGATGAGGGAACCTCAGACTCTGTAGGCATGGATCGCAACTCCTACATTCGGACTGTAAAGCGTCAGGTCGGGCGGGGGAGTTCGGCGTTGATCCAGTCGATGACTTCAGCCAGCACGGCCATTCCGGCGGGCTCGTTGAAAACCTCGTGGCGGAGTCCTTCGTACACCCGCCGCTCGGCGCCGGCGGCGGAGGCCAGGATCTCCGAGGCGGAGGCGGGCACGAGGCGGTCGTCGCTCCCGTGGACGCACAGGACGGGGACATCAAGGCGGTCGAGGCGGGCCCGGGTGCGGGCCATGGCCCTCATCAACTGCCAGCCGAGCGATACGGTGACCTCGCGGTTCCACAGGGGGTCGGCCGCGGCCTTCGAGACCACCTCCGGGTCGGCCGACAGCAGCGACAGATCCCGGTTGACCCGCACCGGCGCGGCCGAGGCCAGCGAGGCCAGCACCGGCCCGGCCAAATACAGCAGCCGCTGAGGCGAGTCCAGGGCGTAGCCCAGGGCCGGGGCCGACACGGCCAGCAAGTCGGGGCCGGGCCGCCCCTCGACGCAGTAGGACAGGGCCATCAGCCCGCCCAGCGAGTGGCCCAGCATCACTGTCGGCAGGCCGAGGCCGCGGATCTCGGCCATCTGGTCCTCGACGTCGTCGAGGTACTGCGACCACCGGTCCACATGGCCCCGCCGGCCGCCGGAGCGGCCGTGGCCCCGGTGGTCGGTGGCCACCACATCGAAGCCCCGGCTGGCCAAAGCCGCGCCCACGTGCTCGTACCGGCCCGAGTGCTCGGCCACCCCGTGCAGCACGTACACCACCGCCCGGGCCTCACCCGATACGGGCGGCCCGAGACCCGAGGCCGGCCAGCGGCGGCGGAGTTGGATCAGACCGTCCCGGGTGACGCCGTAGTCGACGACGGAGGCCGCCGGGGCCTCGACGGCCACGGCTCAGGCCTCGGACAGGCCCCGCCACGGCGGGGTGCGGGGCGGGTCGAACATCACGTCGATGGCCTCGCCCCGGATGGCCCTGAAGGCCCGGTCGGCCCACAGGTCGGGCCGGGCCGTGGGCTCGGGCAGCCCGCCCTCGGCGAAGAAGCCCACGTCGGTGCACTCCAGCGGGTGGGGGCACAGCTCGCCCCCGGTCATCCGGCAGTGGAACACCAGCGACACCGAGGGGATGCGGGTGAAGCCCCGCCGCATGCCGTCGAGCACGGCGATGGGCCGGATCACCTCGCACTCGATCCCGGTCTCCTCGGCCACCTCCTTGACCACCACCTCCGAGGGCGAATAGCCCACGTCGGACCAGCCGGTGGGATATAGCCACACCCCGTAATCGGCCCGGCGTACCAGCAGCAGCCGGCCCTGGTCGTCGCCGACCACCGCGCCCACGGTGAGCTTGGGGGTGACGTAGCCGGCCACGCCCGAGCCCACCCGGTCCAGCCACTCCTCGACCTGGTGGCCAGCGTCCACGCCCACCGCGCTGTGGGAGCGGATGTCGGCGGCCACGGCCAGAACCTCCTCGAATCGCTCCCGCTCGTACTGGCTCTCGGTGAACCCCAGGCCGGTGCCGGCGATGCCGGCCAGAGTCTCGGCCCAGCGCACCAAGTCGGCCTCCGAGGCCGGGCGCCGGGGCTGGTCGCTCACGCGGGCACCCTAGCGCCGGCCGCAAGCCGCGGGGCCGGGCGTCAGAGCGAGCAGAACCGAGGCCGCGGGCCGGGCGTCAGAGCGAGCAGAACCGAGGCCGCGGGCGGAATGGGCCGAGCCTCCGGTCAGTAGGGCCAGTGACCGCCCCGGTGGCCCAACAGCCGGGCAACGGGGGCGAGCCGGGCCGCAATCAGCGCCTTGACCGCCAGGTTGCGCAGGAACCACGGGAGCTGGGCGGCCTGGCGCAGTGCGTCGGCGAGGCGCTCGCCGAGCGTCAGCCGCACCCTCTCGAACTCGGCCAGGGACCGGTGCCGGCCGGCGTAGCGCCAGCCGGCGCCGGTGAAAGTGGTGGTGAGCAGGGCCAGGGTCACCCCCACCGAGCTGAAGGCGTCGTGGACCAGCATCGTCCCGCCGGGCCGGACTCGCCCGCCCCATCCGGCCAGGTCGAACCGGGCCGGGGCGAACCGGTGGGCCCCGTCCACGTAGAGCAGGTCTATGCCGCCGTTCACGGCGGCACCGGCTTCGGCTGAGGGCAGGCGAACGTGGCGGACCCGGTCGGCGACCCCGGCCGCGGCCAGGTTGGCCTCGAAGGCGGCCAGATCAGCCTGGCCCCGGGCCGCCTCGGGGGCGATCTCCCGGGGGCCGCGGTCGCCGCCCGCGTGGGGGTCGATGGCCACGACCTCGGCCCCGACCGGGGCGGCCGAGGCCAGCACGATGGTGGACCGGCCCCGGAAGCTGCCGATCTCCACCACCACCGCGCCCGGCGGAAGCCCGGAGGCCCGATGGTGGAGCAGGCGGGCCTGGCCCTCACTCAGCCAGCCCTCCACTCCAGCCGCCCGGGCCCACACCGCCTCAAAGCCCCCGCCGGGTTCGGCCCCAGCGCCCGAGTCCGACGAGTCGGAGCCCGGGCGGGTCATGGGGCCGGACCGATCACGGGGCCGGACGGGTCACGGGGCCGGGTCGTGCTCGGCAGCCAGGGCGGGCAGGCGCCGGAAGAACACCGAGCGGGGCAGGGCGTCGGCGCATCCGGCCGCCACCGCCGCGGCCAGCGCATCGGAGTCGACGTGGGGGCCGTAGGCCACCACCGGGGGACCGATGGCGGCCGCCGCGGCCGGGTCGACGCCGGCGGCCAAGTCCAGCACGATGAGGCCGGCCCGGGCCGGCTCGGGGCCGCCGACGCCGGCCACCACCGTCGCGGTGGGCACGGCCGAGCGGATGCGGCTGGCGTCCATGAGGTCGCGGGTGACAGCAACCAAGCCGCTCACGGGCACCCGCTCCCCCGCCCGCGTCGACGGCCGGGCACCAGCCCGAAGGCCGCGGGCACCAGCCCGCCGACCGCCCGCGGCCGGTCCGCACCTCGCCGCGGTGCCCCGGCCCTAGGCCAGCGTCCGGCGTCCACGGTCAGCGGGTGCGGGCCAGGATCTCGCCCACCGGCCCCACCAGCCCGGTTACGAACGGCCCGAACTCGGCGTAGGCGGCCGAGGCCCGGTCGTAGCGCATGGTGTAGACGGTCTCCTTGATGTCCTCGAGGCCGCAGCCGAACAGCGTCACCCCCCACTCCCAGTCGTCAAGGCCGGTGGAGGCGGTGATGAGCTGCACGATGCGGCCCGCGAACTTCCGGCCCGAGGCACCGTGCTCGTACATGAGCTCTTTGCGCTGCTCATAGGGCAGCTCATACCAGTTCTGGCCGGGGTTGCGGCGCTTGGTCATCGGGTAGAAGCACCAAGCCGGCTTGCCTGCGGGGGGCAGCTTCGGGTTGAGCCGCATGTCGGCCATCTCGGGGGGCAGGCCCCGGGCGTACTCGGACAGCTCGGTGATGGACACGAAGCTGCCCACTGCGGCCAGCCCAGCACCGATGAGCCCGGTCTGGAAATCCCGGAGCTTCCAGGCGTCAGCATCCAAAGCCATGAAAGCCAGCTCCGACGTGTGGCCCAGAACGGCCACGGCCACCACCTGGACGCCAACCGCCTCGGCTTCCGCCACCGCGTCCGCCACCGCCGCATCGTCGCAGCCCGGGCCGCGGTCGCAGAACAGGTGCAGCACGGCCAAGCCTTCAGACACAACCACCGGATCGACCATGGCAGCAGTCTAGGAAGCCGGACCGGGAGCCCTATCCGTCCACGTAGATGGACAGCGCGCCATCGCGGGCGAACCGCCGCCTCGGCCTGCGGCTATCCGTCCACGTAGATGGACAGCGCGCCATCGCGGGCGAACCCGGCGAGTTGCATTCCGGCCGCCTCGGCCGTGGCCGCGGCCAAAGCGGTGGGGGCGCTGACCGCCACCAGGGCCCGGAACCCCCCGGCCCAGGCCTTGTGGACCAGCTCGAAGCTGGCCCGCCCGCTCACCACCAGGCCCCGGCCCGCGGCCGGGAACTCGCCGTCGAGGAGCAGGCGGCCGACGATCTTGTCGACCGCGTTGTGGCGGCCCACGTCCTCGCGCCCGCAGGTGACCCGGCCGTCGGGCTCCACCACCCCGGCGGCGTGGACGGCGCCGGTGGCCTCGAACAGCTCCTGGGCCGCTCTCAGCTTCTCCGGCGCGTCGGCCAAGACCTCCCAGTCCAGGGCCGGGCCCTCCACCGGCTTCAAGTTGTTGGCCAGCTCGTCGATCTCATCGGTCCCGCAGAAGCCGCACGACGAGGTGGTGGCGGTCAGCCGAGGGCGGGGAGGCGGGGCCTGACCGCCGGTGGACACCGACACCACGTTGAAGGCGGTGGCCACCGCGGAGCCCGACGCGCAATATCTGACCCCGGTCACCGGGTGGCCGTCGAGAAGGCCCTCGGCGAAGCAGAACCCGGCGGCTAGCTCGAAGTCGTTGCCGGGGGTGCGCATGGTGGTGGTCACCCTCACGCCGTCGAGCTCGATGGCCATGGGCTCCTCGGAGGCCAGGCGGTCGGGGCGGCGGTCGGGGGCCGGGCGACCGTCGGCCCAGGGCCGCACCAGCCACTTCAGGCTCTTGGATCTCACCGCCACCGTCCCAGGCTAGGTCCGCTCACTCGCCCGGGGCAGCCCTGGCCAGCGGAGCGACCGCCGACCGCCAACCGCCGTCGCCGCCGACCTCGGCTACGGCGGGGGTTGCTTCGACAGCTCGGACCGCAGGTGATGGATGAGGTCGGCCTCGGTCATCGCCGCCATCCACAGCTCCGACACCATCCTCGGGCCGGTCACCTCCAGGCGGCGGCGCACCGCGGTCACCGGTTTGGCCGACGGCGTCGCCACCACCCGGGCCGAGTCCAGCTCCAGCACCAGCCCGTCGGTGGCAGGGGCCGCCGTGCCGGTGTGGACCTCCACTATCCCCGACGGCTGAGCCACGACCAGTTCCACCTCGCCGGCGGCACCGGGCAGGGCCCGCAGGTAGCCGGCCTCGGCGTGGAGCGGCTCACCGGCACCGCCCCGGGTGCGCTGGGTCATGGCCAGGAACGGCTTGCCGACGTGGCCGAATACCAGCTCCTCGGTGTAGGAGAAGCCCTCGATGGTGGGGTAGCCGCCGGACCCCGAGCCCCGCCAGGTTCCCAGCAGGGGCTCAAGGGGCCGGCATAGAGGGTGAAGCTCGGTCACGTCCCGAAGCCGGGGCCGCAACCGGGCCGGAGGGTTTGGCGATGCCTGGGGCGCGGCTCCGGGATCAGAAGTCCATGTCGGGCATGCCGCCGCCCGCGCCGCCCGGGGCGTCCTCGGGCGTCTCGGCGATGACCGCCTCGGTGGTGAGGAACAGCCCGGCGATCGACCCGGCGTTCTGCAGGGCCGAGCGGGTCACCTTGGCCGCGTCGATTATGCCGGCGGCGATGAGGTCCTCGTAGTCGCCGGTGTCGGCGTTGAGGCCGACCGGCCCGTCGAAGCCGCGCACCTTCTCCACCACTACTCCGCCTTCGAGCCCGGCGTTGACCGCGATCTGCACCAGCGGCGACTCCAGGGCCTTGGCCACGATCCGGGCGCCGGTCTGCTCGTCGGGGTCTCCGAGGTCGCTCACTGCGGAATCGACCGCGCTCTGGGCCCGCAGCAGGGTGGTGCCGCCCCCGGCCACCACGCCCTCCTCGATGGCGGCCTTGGTGGTGCTGACCGCGTCCTCGATGCGGTGCTTCTTCTCTTTGAGCTCCACCTCGGTGGCGGCCCCCACCTTGAGCACGGCCACGCCGCCCGACAGCTTGGCCAGGCGCTCTTGGAGCTTCTCGCGGTCGTAGTCGGAGTCGGTGTTGTCGATCTCGCCCTTGATCTGGTTGATCCGGCCGACCACGTCGGAGCTGTCGCCCGCTCCCTCGACGATGGTGGTCTCGTCCTTGGTGACGATGATCTTGCGGGCCTGGCCCAGCATGTCCACGCCCACGCTGTCGAGCTTGAGGCCGACTTCCTCGCTGATGACCTGGCCGCCGGTGAGGATGGCCATGTCCTGGAGCATCGCCTTGCGGCGGTCGCCGAAGCCAGGGGCTTTGACCGCGGTCGAGGTGAAGGTGCCCCGGATCTTGTTGACCACCAGGGTGGCCAGGGCCTCGCCCTCCACGTCCTCGGCGATGATCAGCAGCGGCTTGCCGCCCTGCATCACCTTTTCGAGCACGGGCACCAGATCGCGCACGTTGCTGATCTTGGACCCGACCAGCAGCACGTGGGGGTTGTCGAGCACCGCTTCCATGCGCTCGGGATCGGTGACGAAGTAGGGCGAGATGTAGCCCTTGTCGAAGCGCATGCCTTCGACTGTCTCCATCTCCAGGCCGAAGGTCTGGCCCTCCTCGACGGTGATCACGCCGTCCTTGCCCACCTTGTCGATGGCGTCGGAGATGGTGGAGCCGATCTCGGGATCGGCGGCGGAGATGGCGGCCACGTTGGCGATCTGGGCCTTGTCGGAGGACACGTCGTGGCTGTCAGCGGCAATCGACTCGACCGCGGCGGCCACGCCCGCCTCTATCCCCCGCTTCAGCGACATGGGGTTGGCCCCGGCCGCCACGTTGCGCAGCCCCTCGCGGACCATCGACCAGGCCAGCACGGTAGCGGTGGTGGTCCCGTCGCCGGCCACGTCGTCGGTCTTCTTGGCCACCTCTTTGACCAGTTCGGCGCCGATCTTCTCGAACGGGTCCTCCAGCTCGATCTCCTTGGCGATCGAGACGCCGTCGTTGGTGATGGTGGGGGCGCCCCACTTCTTGTCGAGCACCACGTTGCGGCCCTTTGGGCCCAGGGTGACCCGCACCGCGTCTGCGAGCTGGTTCATCCCCCGCTCCAGCGCCCGGCGGGCCTGCTCGTCGAACTGAATGGTCTTGGCCATGTGGAACCTCCGAAAGCCGGACCGGAGCGGCGCCCGGTCGCTAGCACTCTCATGCTTCGAGTGCTAATTCAATCGTGATCGGCCCCGGATGGCAACCCGGGCCGGAACAGGTCGGGCTAGGACCCCCCGCCCGCGGCCCCGCCGGCCACGGCGGGCACGATGCTCACGGTCTCGCCGTCGCCGACGGCGGTGCCCAGGCCGTTGAGGAAGCGCACGTCGTCGTCGCTCACGAACAGGTTCACGAACCGGCGCAACTCCCCGGCCTCGTCGAGGATCCGGTCCCGGAACCCGGGGTGGGCCGATTCCAGCGCGTCGATCACCTCGGCCACGGTGGACCCGTCCACCATCACCTCCGAGGTCCCGGCGGTGAGGGGGCGCAAGGTGGTGGGCACTCGAACGGTGACGGCCATGTCGCTCCTTGGCTTTTGCTGTGAGTTCGACGGGTTCGCCCGATCGTATCGGGGGCGGATGGGCGCCCCACGGCTAGCCTGATCAGGGTGAGCGGCGACGGAACCGGGGCCCGGCGAATGCCTTTGGCGGTGATCGTCGCGGTGGTCGTGATCGCGGTGGGCGGGTTCATCCTGGTGATGAACTGGCTGCTGGCCGCCTTCTTCACCGTCTTGCGGGTGGCAGTGGTGGCGGCGGTGGTAGTGGTTCTGGCCGCACTGGTGATGGCGGCCAAAGTCAGGCGCTGACCGGCCGGCCCAATCGGCCGTTCCAGCACTGTCCCGGGGGCGCACCGGCGCCGGTCAGCCCAGCCGCTCCAGCACGGCCTCGTACACGCACCGGCCCGGGTCGGCCATGGCCCGCTCAAGGCCGAAGCGAGCCGACAGATCCAGCCTGTCCAGGTCCTCGCCCTCCGCCCCGGCCGGGCCGCCGGCGGTGGCGTCAACGCCGACCACGGCCCACGCCGACACCCCGGCCGCTCGGGCCAGCCGGGTCACGCCCCCCACCACCTTGCCCTCGAAGGAAGTGGCGTCGAGACGGCCTTCCCCGGTGACGACCAGGTCGACCCCCTCGATTCGCCCGTATAAGTCGGTCTCCTCGGCCACCAAGTCGAACCCCGACACCAGCTCGGCCCCGGCCGCGGCCAGCCCTCCGGCCAGCCCCCCGGCCGCGCCCGCGCCGGCCAGGCCGGCCACGTCTACGCCGCGCTCGTCGGCGTACATCTGGGCCAGCCGTTCCAGGCGCCGGGCTAGCAGATCGACCTGAGCCGGCGACGCGCCTTTCTGAGGGGCGAACACGGCGGCGGCGTCGACGAAGCGGGTGGCGACGTCGCAGGCCACCTCGATGCGCACCCCCCGCAGCCGGGCCGCCGAGGGCATGGCTTTCAGCGCCCCGAACCCGCCGTCGGTGGTGGCCGAGCCCCCCACCCCCACCAGCACCCGCCGGGCCCCGGCGGCCACCGCGGCCGCGATGAGCTCGCCGACGCCGGCGGTGGTGGCCGCCACCGGGTCGTTGGCCTCCGGGCCGCCGGCCAGGACCAGCCCCGAGGCCCGGGCCGTCTCGATCACCGCCACTCCCCCGTCCAGCCTCCAGGCTGCGGTCACCGGCTCACCCAGCGGGCCGGTGACGGTCGAAGACCGGTTGAGCCCGCCCAGGGCCTCCAACGTGCCCTCGCCGCCGTCGGCCATGGGCGCGGGGTCGCAAACCCCTCCGGCTGCGGTCACCGCTTCGGCCACGGCCGCGGCCACGGCCGCGGCGTCAGCGGTTCCCTTGAACTTGTCGGGCGCGGCCACCACGCGCATGGGCTCCCCCTAAAGCCGAGCGGTTGGAGCCGCCGCGGGCGGAGGCTCTCCGGGGCGGCCCCGGGCCGGTGGTCGGGTCAGACCGGGATGACCTCGTCGGCGCCGACGATGACGAAGACGTTGAAGTCCGCCACCTCGTCGGCGTTGGCGATCAAAGCCAGAACATCCTCGGGGGCGGGGGCGATGATGTCGGCCGGGGCCCGCAGATGGGTGGCCACCGCCTTGGCGTCCTCGCTGAACCCGGCCCGGTAGTAGACGACCGAAACGGCCACGGGGACGTTGGCCGCGTTCTTGGCCCCGGTCACGTATCCGTGGACCCCCAGCAGCTCGGCGGTGCGTCCGGCCAGGCCCACCGTGCCGGTGCCGTTGACGGCGGCGACCTTCACCTGGCTGGGTTCGCGGGTGGGCAACGGAGGGGGAAGAGTGGTCTCGGTGGGCTCGGCCGGGTCGCCGTTTTCGTCGCTGCTTGGATCAGCGGGAGCGCCATCGCCTTCGTCTTCTTGATCCGAACTGGCCTCGTCGTCGGCGGTGGCCGAAGGAGTGGACGACTGGGCGCTGCGCGTCTCGGTCCCGTCAAAGCCGGCCCTCAGCAGGAAGGCCCCGATGGCCACGGCGATGATGACGAGCACCAGCCCGCGCCCGGCCGCCCCGCCAGCCGACCGGACGAAGGAGCCGTCACCGGCCGCGTACTGGCCTTGGGCGGTCACGGCGCCTCCTCCGACGCCCGACGAGACCCTGGCGTCTTATCGTGTTGCCTGAGCTTCACGGCTCTAGCTTTCCGCCCCAGCCGCCGGAAGGCAAGGACCCTCGGCTCCGACCCTCGGCCCACCGACTATCACACATCCCGAACAGCTTTGCACATATCGGCGCCATTATCCCGCAACCACCCGAAACCGGCTTACGCTCGGGGGGCGCGCCCGAGTAGCTCAGCAGGCAGAGCGGCTGTCTTGTAAACAGCAGGTCGCAGGTTCGACTCCTGTCTCGGGCTCGAGGAGACCGGTTGAGCAACTCGGCCGTTGGCGTCATCGGCGGAGGCGTAGTCGGGTAGTCGGCCTGGCCATCGGGCGCGAGTATCGCGCAGCACCGCCCGGAAGCGCGGTCTTCGCCTTCGAGAAAGAGGACCGCCTCGGCCGGGCGGTCGCCCCGTCCGAACTGGGACGGCTGGACGTGCTGGAGCACACCGCCCGGGCCATGGCCAGCAACATCGAGGCGGTCGGCGGAGCGCGACATGGTGCGAGGCAGGAACGGCGTACGGATCCAGGCCCTCGACCGGGGACGGGTCGCTCGTCGACGAAGGTCCCGGCTGACCGACCACAACGTCGGATTCAGATCAACAACTACAGCGAGGTTTCGACTGTACCGGCTTGGATAGTTTCGATGGCATCCGCGAATATGGGGAGCAACTGTTGCGGGGCCATTCCATCGGCTCTCCGTAAACACCGTTATCTGTTTGATACTCCAGCCATCTAACAAACTCTTCCTTCAATCCATCGGGAAAGTTGCATCGGTAATTTCGTCCTAAATTGCAGACGTCATAGCCGTTCCAGTCACGAAATTTATAAGGCACTTCGATAGCATTGTGTCCGTAATAAACAAAATCTTCTGCTATAAGTACCGCTGGAAATTTGGTATCTCGCTCAATGTGGGTTTCATTGTGATAACTTGGTTCTTGGATCCATGAACCATCGTCAAGGTCACGATGGTAAATATTGTCACCACATCGCCGTTTAGAACTACCCGATATTATCGGCTTCTTTAGCTTGAATCTAGAGTCGTTATAATATTTATCGAAATCTTTAATCTCATTGACGCGCATCGCGTAGACAAGATGCCTATCTGTATCTCTTTGTTTGGAGCTGAAACCGGCTATCCAGTCTCCATCTCTTGCCATGCGGCGGATACCAGGTTTGCAGGTTGCTAGTGTGCAAAATCCATGAAATGGGTTTGGTGCGAAGCCACTGTCATAGCGCAAGACATAGGTATATAATTTCGACATTGCTTCGAACTCAGCCAATTCCGATTGATCGGTTGCAGTAACCACGGTACACCCAGACGGGTCGTCTCGCTATCGGCAACGCCCCTTGACCGTCCGGACGGGGTGAGGCGCAAGCGTGGACTGTCACAGGCCGTCTCTACCCTTCGCCGCCATGAGCGAACGGTTGTTTGACATAGACGCAGATCACCCCTCAACAGCACCGCGGACGCGGTTAGCGTCAGCGGCGATGAGGCGCAGGCAGCCACTTGGCTCGGTGCCGCCCCACCGACGGGTAGACGCGACCGGCATCGAGCCGTTGGAAGAGCTGCGCGAGTCGGTGCTGATCTGCGGGCGGGCTTCGGAGGGGCTCGACTTGCTGCCCGATCGCAGCGTGCGCACGGTGGTCACCTCCCCGCCCTACTGGTCGCTTCGCGATTACGAGGCCGATGGTCAGATCGGACGCGACGACGCTCTGGGCGACTACATCAAGAGCGTCGTGGTGACCTTCGACAAGGTGCGCCGGGTGCTGGGCGACGACGGCACAGTGTGGCTCAACGTCGGCGACAGCTACACCTCGGGCAACCGGCGCTACCGGGCCCCCGACCGCAAGAACCGGGCCCGGGCGATGCGAGTGCGCCCGCCGACCCCTGAGGGTCTCAAGCCCAAAGACCTGATTGGAGTGCCCTGGCGCCTGGCGCTGGCGCTGCAGGACGCCGGGTGGTGGCTGCGCTCGGAGGTGATCTGGCACAAGCCCAACGCTCACCCCGAGTCGGTGACAGATCGCCCCACCAAAGCCCACGAGACGGTGTTCTTGTTGTCCAAGAGCCAGGACTACCACTACGACACAGACGCGGTGCGGGGCCCCAACGGCCGGCGGCTGCGCACCGTCTGGGACATCAACACCGAGCCCCGGCGGCGCGGCGACAGCGGAGTCGACGACCATCCCGCGGTGATGCCGATGACGCTGGCCCGCCAGTGCATCACGATCACCAGCGAGCCCGGCGACGCGGTGCTCGATCCCTACGCCGGGTCGGGCACGACCCTGCTGGCCGCCCGCGAGCTGGGTCGCCGCTGGGCGGGCATCGAGCTGAACCCGGCCTTCGTCGATTTGATTGAGCATCGCCTAGCGCGGTGATCAACAGGGAAGCACTCAAAGCGAAGAAATCAACTGCCAGCCGTATGGCTACGAAGGCAAGCTCAGTCCGGGGCGGAGCGGCGGCGGGCGATCTCGAAACAGGCGACGGCCGCGGCGGCGGCGACGTTGAGAGAAGCCAGTTCGCCTCGCCGCGGGATCGACGCCAGCACGTCGCAACGCTCGGCCGCCAGGCGGGACAGGCCCGGGCCCTCGGCCCCCAGCACCACCGCCACCGGCTCGGCGGGCCACGGTCAGGTCGTAACTCTTCCGGCAAAGATAGGGGCTTATATACCATTGGTATATAAGCCCCTTATTTTAGACGCCAGCGGGAGATTATCCCGCTTCCAGGTCTCCCACTCGAGATGAACTCTTCCTTCAGTCGGTTGTAGACCTGATGGATCCGCGATGCAGCACCCCTACACTTGTCAAGCCCTTGGTCAGCATCCGCTGTCCCCTCATAGGCCGCAACAGTCGTGCGGAAGTGCTCGATCTCGTCCGACAGCGCCGTGAGGAATTCGGGGTGCTGTTGAACGCGCTTGTCCGTCTGCCGGTTGAGCGCGTTCTCCAGGTTCTTGGCAGCGTCCATGATCTTCTGTTCGTAGGGCAGGCTGTAACTCATGCCAGGTTTCTCCTTTGCTTGCGTGCCGCTCTGGACATCCGGGCGGGCTCCATCTCGACTGCCTCGGCGAAGGCCGCCAGGGCGAAGACGACAGTGATGGAGATGTCAGTCCAGTGTTGGACGGCGGTCACGTCGCAGCGATTTCAGGATCGATGCTTTCAAGGGAGTCGATGCAGTCGGTCAAGGCGTCTTGGATGGTACGAAGTGAGGATAGGCCCCGAGACCACGGGTTAACAGCCCAATCATCTCCAGCGTCAGACGCGCAGATCATTAGCCCATCGACCCGGCTGGTACCCGTGTACGGAGGGTCGAGATAAGAGCCCTCCGACGACGCCGAGCAAGCGACAACACCGGCGGGGATGTCCGAGTGTGTCAAACTCCGATACGGGGTTAGCACAATGTCCAGTCCGTCTTCGGCCCACTTGGCGTTGGCTGCCTCGGCAGCCTTGGAGCATCCGACGGGGATTTGAGCGGATGTCCTCGGGGTGTCCCCGCGTGCCATGAAGGCGTAATTCTCGACGCTTCGCATATCGGCGGGCGAGTACCGCGTGGAGTCGGGGAAAAGTTTGCCGCAGGTCCCCAGAACGACGATCGCGTCCTCGCCGTCGATGCCGTTGAACATATCCATCCCGACCCGCTGGCACATGGTCACTGCAGACGTCTGCGGTTCATCCTCCAGCACGACCGGGCCGTAGAAATCCCGAGAGCCGTTGGGATACACGATAGACGAGTAGTAACTGCCGTCCCACGCTGAGCGACTGGAGTACCAACTCCCCGCCTCCAACGGCCAGTTGTCGCTCCAACGGGTTTCGCCCCAAGCGAGGCGGACGGTCACGTCCTCGGTCCAGTGCTGGACGCCCGTGCATGTGACTCCGACCCAATCCCCGCCAGTGGCCACACCGAGCGGGCCGAGAGTTATGCCCACCCCCGGCGTGCGCTCGCGATTGGTATCTGCCACCCGGCGGCAGGTTTCCACAGCGAAATCCTCTAGATCGTCGTACCCGTTCGCCCAAGCTCGGACATTGAGCAGTGTCAGAGGACCCACGGGTATCTCCAGGCTGGCGAACGTGGCCTTGGCCTGCCCAACCCGCCACTCGTAAGAGGGTTTCAGCGCCACAGACGCCCCGGTAAACACCGAGACCACGATCCCGATGGCGAATGCCATGGAGGCCAAGTGCAGGGTGAGAGCCGTTCGGCGGGTCATGCCCGCTCAGACCGGCGAGGCAGTCGGTCCCATGCCCTCTTGGCGGCCTGGGCGGTCTTGACAGACGCTTTCGCTGTGCCGGACCCGACCGTCTTGGCGGCCTGGGCGGTCTTGACAGACGCTTTCGCTGTGCCGGACCCGACCGTCTTGGCGGCCTGGGCGGTCTTGACAGACGCTTTCGCTGTGCCGGACCCGACCGTCTTGGCGGCCTGGGCGGTCTTGACAGACGCTTTCGCTGTGCCGGACCCGACCGCTTTGGCGGTGTTGACCGTTTTGCGGCCCGCCTCTGCGGTGTTCTGGGCGGCGAGTCGGGCTGCCTCTGCCGGGCCGTGCTCCTTGACGGCCTGGTACGCCTTGACCGCCCCGTACCCGGCCACGGCCCCGGCTGCCCCGATCACGACGGCGGGGGCGACGGAGAGCGCCCCCATGCCACCCCCGACGGCCACGCCCATGGGGAGGGCGGCGACCTTGAAGGCCCCGGCCCCGGCGCAGGCAACCGCCGTGGGCAATCCGGCCGCGGCGAAGCCCGCCGCGGCCCCGACTGTCTCCTTCTTCAGGGTCTTGCCGTCGTTCTCCTCGACGTCCTCGTTGTCCTCGTTCAGGGTCTCGCCGTCGTTGTGCTCAATGTCGTCGTTCATGTCCGCCTCCCGGCTTTGTCGTTGGTGTTGGGCATGTCTGGCCAGCCCCGGTTACGCGCCCGGCGGGTCATGGCCCCATGATGGCACGGATGCTTGGCAGCGGCCGGGGCGGGGTCGCAGCAGTCGGGTTTGTCTGCTTGTCGACCGGCGCGTCATCTGTCGCGCCGGCCCGCCGCCCGCCGGGCCGTGGTCGGCCCCGACGTTCTGCGAGGGTAGGTTGTTCCGGTTGTGGGCGTGTCGTCAAGCCTGACCTGACGGCACGCCCTTTAACGGAAACGGACGCCGATGGGCGCGTTTTTCATCCTGAGCAGCGCCGTCGTCTGGTCGACGGCGCCTTTGATCATCGAGCTGACGGCCCAGAGCAGCGATCCCTTCGACTACAATTTTCTATATCAAGCGGTCAATGTCGTCATAATGGTCGTCTTTCTCGCCATCACGAAACACAAACTGTTCGACCCTTCGCTCTCATCTCACCCAGAGGCTGAGTCAAGTTTGTGGAAAGAAGCGTCCAATCCTGCCGTTCTCTGGCCGTTGATGTTGACGGTTATCGGCAGTTTCAACTACGCATTGTTCATCTGGTCTGCGTCGTTCGTAGAAACGGCAGTGTCGTCTGTGATCTTCGAATTATGGCCTATCGTCTTGATATACCTTCTAGCGACATGCAGAACAGGGACCGGACGTAAAGAAAACCCGCTCACAAAACCACACCTCGCCAAGGAGCAAATATGTCTTTCCGTTCTGGCCGCCGTTGGCCTGCTTTCGGGTTGTCCGCCGTAAACCCCTATCACAAAACCCGGCCACCCCGTATCCGGCTAAAAAGTTATATAAGCCCCCAAAGATAAGTCTAGTGTACACTTTACAATACGGCCTAGTAACGCTTAGACTGGTCGCATGCCGAAAAAGAAGGACTTGGAGAAGCAGATCCGACAACTCGCCGAGAAGCATGGCGTGTCGGCTGGTCTGATTCGTCAAGGTACCCACGAAATATAGGAATGCGAAGGTCTCATGTTCCCTATCCCGCGGCATCGAGATATCACTGAAGGCACTGCGAGCAAGATCATCAAAACACTAACCGAACATCTAGAGCGCCTTGCTGAAGACCGAAAGGACGACAAATGAGCGTCACATACGATGTCATAGCCACTCGCACCGGCGACTGGTGGACAATCGAGATCGTCTCTGGATTGCCCGATAACGTCCTCGGGGTAAGTCAGGCTCGCCGTCTAACCGGAGTCAAGGACGTGGCTCGGAGCTTGGTCGTTGACCTTCTTGAAGTCGACGCGGCCGACGTCGACATCAACATACTGATCGACCTCCGTCCCTGACCCTTTCAGAGGGGTCACGGAAGCTCAGTTCGGGGCGGAGCGGCGGCGGGCGATCTCGAAACAGGCGACGGCCGCGGCGGCGGCGACGTTGAGAGAAGCCAGCTCGCCTCGCCGCGGGATCGACGCCAGCACGTCGCAACGCTCGGCCGCCAGACGGGACAGGCCCGGGCCCTCGGCCCCCAGCACCACCGCCACCGGCTCGCAGGCCACGGTCAGGTCGTGGATCGAAGTTGCGCCGGCGGGGTCCAGCCCCACCGTCCACATCCCGGCGCTCCTCAGCGCCCGCAGGGCCGCGGGCAGGCCGGGCACCATGGCCATCCGCAGATGCTCGATGGCACCGGCGGCCGCCTTGGCCACCGCGGGCGTCACCCGGGCGGCCCGATGGCGGGGCAGCAACACCCCGGTCGCCCCCGCGCCCTCGGCCACCCGCAGGATCGCTCCCAGATTGCCGGGGTCGGTGACACCGTCCACGGCCACCAAGAACGGCCGCGGCTCGCCACCAGCGGAGGCAACCAGGGCGGCGAGATCGGTGCCGCCCAGAGGGTCGGCCCGGGCCAGCACCCCCTGGGCCGAGTCGGTGCGGGCCATCGAATCGAACTCGGCCCGGTCCGCCTCGCGAACCCTCACCCCCTGAGCGCGGGCCTCCCCGACGATCTCGTCGATCACCGGGGCCGGAGCCAGGCCCTGGGCCAGCACTACCTCCAGCGTCCGCCGGGACCGGGCCCGCAGCAGTTCCCGCACGGCCTGGCGCCCCTCCACCCGCTCTCCGCCTAGCGAATCCCGGCGGTCGCTCACCTCTCGCCCCCGATGCGCGGTCCGGCGGCGGGGCCGCCCGCCTTCGGGCCCCCGGCGGTCACTCACCGCCGGATCGGGACCGCCGTGCGACTAGGGCCACCGCCCAAGCCGCCACCCCTTCGCCCCGGCCCAGGGCGCCCATCCCCTCGGACCGCCGAGCCGATACCGTCACCGGTGCCCCGGCGGCCTCGCTGAGGCGCGATCGCATGGCCGGCAGGTGCGGGGCCAGCATGGGCGCGTCGAGTACCACCGAGCAGTCCGCGTTCACCGGCGCCCAGCCCGTGGCCCGCACCGCGGCGGCCGCCTCGGCCAGCAACTCAATGCTGTCGGCCCCGCTCAGAGCGGGGTCGGAGTCGGGGAACATGGTCCCGATGTCGCCCAGGCCGGCCGCCCCCAGCAGGGCCTCTATGCAGGCGTGGGCCACCACGTCGGCGTCGGAATGGCCGGCCAGCCCCCGATGGCCCTCGAACCTCTCGCCGCCCAGCACCAAGACCCGGCCGGGGTCGTCGCTGTAGCGATGGACGTCGAAGCCGTGGCCCACCCGCAGGCCGGGGTGGCCCGGCTCACCCAGCAGCGCCTCGGCCACTTGAAGGTCACCGGGGCTGGTGATCTTGATGTTGCCGGGCTCGCCATCCACCAGCACCACCCGGCCCCCAGCCGCCTCCACCAGGGTGGCGTCGTCGGTGGCATCGGCCCCGGCGGCGTGGGCGGCCCGCAGCGCGGCGGCCCTGAATCCCTGCGGGGTCTGGACGGCCGCGTACTCGGCCCGGTCGACGGCCGCGCCGCGTCGGCGCAGGCTGTCGGTCACCGACACCGCGGGCACGGCGGCGTCCGGGCCCGCCCGTACCGCGGCCACCACCCGGCGGCACAAGTCGGCCGAGGCCAGCGGCCGGGCGCCGTCGTGCACCAGCACCACCTCGGCGCCCTCGGGCACCGCGTCCAAGCCCCGGCGAACCGACTCGGACCGGGACTCCCCGCCGGTCACCACCCGAACCGCGGCGGGCCGGACCAGATCAACGAGCCGGTCCCCGAGCCCCGGATGGCGGGCCGAACTAGCCGGGACCACCGCCACCACCCCTTCGGCGCAGGCGGCGCAGGCGGCCACAGACCGGTCGAGCACCGGCCGACCCCCCAGGTCGGCGAACTGCTTGGGAGCGCCGAACCGGGTTCCCGACCCGGCCGCGACCACCACGGCCCACACCCCGGCCGTCTGGGACCGGGCCGTCGGCCTGCCTCGGTCTCCCATCACCCTCCTTCGGGCCGTCGGAGGCCGACGGGGATCAGGTGCTCCCGGCCCGGCCCCGCAGGATGTCGCTGAAGCCCCGGACCATGGTGTGGGAGGTCTCCAACACGTCGGCGGGGCTGGCCGCGAAGTAGGCCGTGGCCATCCCCACCTCGGCGGCGGCGTCGAGGTGCTCGGGGACGCTGGATAGGTAGAGGCAGTCGTAGATGTCCACCGACATGGTCCGGCGGGTGGCTTCCAGCAGCGACGGCTCGGGCAGCGTCGCCCCCACATCCCCGCTGACCAGCCACGACGCCACCGAGTCATCCAGCGATGCCATCCGCCGCAGTCGCTCCCCCCAGGGCCGGGGCTGGTTGCCCACCGCCGCCACCGGCAGCCGGCGCTCCCCCATGCGGTCCAAGAAGGGGTGAAGGCCCGGCACCAGCCGGAAGGAAGACAGATACCGGGTCTCAAGCTCCTCGGAGACCGGCCCCAGGCCCAAGTCGCTCCAGAACTCGTCGGGGGTGAGCCGGCCCAGCACCAGCTTGCGGTGCCGGTCGCGGACCAGGTCGGGGGCGATGTCGGGATGCTCGTGCAAGATGGTCGGCAGCAGCAGCCCCTCCAGCGGGTCGGTGGGACGCACGATCACCCCGTGCACGTCCACCACCAGCAGGCGCAGCAGCCGGCGGCGGGGAGGGACGGCCTCGACCGGGCCATCCGCGTCCCGCTGTCGACGGCGGCGGCGGGTGGCCCGGCGGCGGGTGGCCCGGCGGCGGCGGCCCTTGGGGGTGCGCAGTGTGTTGAGGACCCACCAGACGAGCTGGAGCAGCACCACCAACACGAAGGCGACGATGGCGGCCACGGCCCCGGCCAGCCAGCGCCGGGGGATGGGGTCGTCCACCGCGCCCAAGGCGTCGATGGCGAAGGGAGCGTCGCCGAATGCGAAAGTCCAAGTGGCCCTGCCCCCGTCGACCTCAGCCGCCGTCTCCGAGTCGACGACTTCGGGCAGCGTGAACGAGAGCGCCATCCCCAGCAACTCCGTCGGATCGACGGGCCGGCCGTCCTCGTCCACCAGCTCCGGCCGGCCGAAGGGGTTCCCGAGGACGGCGATGAGCGAGTCGTCGCTGAAGACGGCCGGTTCCGTCGGGGGAACGACCCGGCCGCTGAGCTCGTATGTCGTCCGCGACGCGGTCACCGGGTTCGAGAGCGAGAAGTTGAAATCCGACGAGGTGTGGCTGCGGGTCAGGGACACGTCTTCGAAGATCCCCTCGCCGGCCAGCTCGGCCAGGATCACGGGAAGCTGCTCGGCGGACTCGAACTCCTTGGAGGCCTCCACCGCCAGACCCCCCGCCGCGTTGGTCTCGGGCCCGACGACCTCCCATCCGGCCTCAACCACATCGTCGAGGCGGAGGCCGTCGGGCAGGTCCGGGACCAGCCGCACCGCCTCGGCGTCGGCCACGACCCGAACCGTCACCGCGCCCGTCCCCCGATCGTCCACCGCCACGTCCACGGTGGCGTCGACCCGGCAGGCCGAAGCGACCGCGACCACCGCCAGCGCCGCCGCCGCGGGCCGGAGCCAGCGCATCAAAGTCGGCGCCATGGATGGAACCCGAGCCGTCAGCCAGCTCAGAAGTGGCCGCCGTCGCCGACGGCGTCCCCGGCCGTCTCCAGCACCGGCTCGGGCGGCTCGAAGCCCTCGATGGCCCTGAACACAACGGACTTCTCGACCTTGGATTTGCCGCCGTCGGACCCTTCCCCCCCGGGAGCGGCCAGCTCGACGTCGACGATGATGATCTCGCCGGCCCGGAACTCCTTTTGCAGGAGCCGCTCTGAGAGCGGGTCCTCCACCAGCCGCTGGATGGACCGGCGCAGGGGCCGGGCCCCGAGGGCGGGGTCATAACCCGTCTCGGCCAAGTGGTCCTTGGCCGCGTCGGTTAGCTCCAGGCCCATCCCCTGGCCGGCGAGCTGATCGGCGGTGCGCACGATCATCAGGTCGACGATCTGGCGCACCTCGGCCCGGGTCAGCTCGTGGAACACGATCACGTCGTCGATGCGGTTCAAGAACTCGGGCCGGAAGTGCTGCTTGAGCGCCTCCTGCACCTTCCCCTTCATCCGGTCGTAGGTGACGGCGGGGTCGGCCTTGGCGAAGCCCAGGTTGGCCTTGCGCAGATCTGCGGTCCCCAGGTTCGACGTCATTATCACCACGGTGTTGCGGAAGTCGACGGTGTGGCCCTGGCTGTCGGTCAGCCGGCCCTCCTCGAGGATCTGCAGCAGGGTGTTGAAGACGTCGGTATGGGCCTTCTCCACCTCGTCGAACAGCACGATGGAGAAGGGCTTGCGCCGCACCTGCTCGGTGAGCTGGCCGCCCTCCTCGTAGCCGACGTAGCCCGGCGGCGAGCCGATGAGCCGGCTCACCGTGTACTTCTCCATGTACTCCGACATGTCGAGGTGGATCAGGGCCTGCTCGTCGCCGAACAGGAACTCGGCCAGGGACTTGGCCAGCTCGGTCTTGCCCACCCCGGAGGGACCCAAAAATATGAACGAGCCGCTGGGCCGCTTGGGGTCCTTGAGCCCGGCCCGGGTCCTCCGGATGGCCTGGGAGACGGCGCCGATGGCGTCCTGCTGGCCGATGACCCGGCGGTGCAGGTCATCCTCCATGCGCAGCAGCTTCTGGGTCTCCTCCTCGGTGAGCTTGTAGACCGGGATGCCGGTCCACAGCGACAGCACCTCGGCGATGGCCTCTTCGTCCACCTCGTCGAAGAGATCCACGCCCGACGACTTGGCCTCGCCCTCGATGGCCTCGCGGCGGGCCAAGAGCTCCTTCTCCTTGTCCCGCAGCTTCCCGGCCTCCTCGAACTGCTGAGCCTCCACCGCGGTCTTCTTGCGGGCCACCACGCTGGCCAGCTCGGCCTCGAGCTCCTTGTACTGGGGCGGGGTCCCCATCCGCTTGATCCGCAGCCGGGACCCGGCTTCATCGATCAGGTCGATGGCCTTGTCGGGCAGGTGGCGGTCCGAGATGTAGCGGTCGGCCAGGTTGGCCGCGGCCACCAAGGCCTGGTCGGTGATGGTAACCCGGTGGTGGGACTCGTACCGCTCCCGCAGTCCCTTGAGGATCTCGATGGTGTGGGGCACGGTCGGCTCGTCCACCACCACCTTCTGGAACCGCCGTTCCAGCGCCGCGTCCTTCTCCAAGTGCTTGCGGTACTCGTCGAGGGTGGTGGCGCCGATGGTCTGGAGCTCGCCCCGGGCCAGCATGGGCTTGAGGATGGAGGCCGCGTCAATGGCGCCCTCGGCCGCCCCGGCCCCGACCAGGGTGTGGATCTCGTCGATGAACAGGATGATGTTGCGGCGGTCCCTGATCTCCTTGAGCACCTTCTTGAGGCGCTCCTCGAAGTCGCCCCGGTACCGGCTCCCGGCCACCAGTGCCCCCAGGTCGAGGGTGTAGAGCTGGCAGTCCTGCAGGGTTTCGGGGACGTCGTCGGCCACGATCGACTGGGCCAGCCCTTCGACGATGGCCGTCTTGCCCACTCCGGGCTCGCCCACCAGGACCGGGTTGTTCTTGGTCCTCCGGCTCAGGATCTGCATGACCCGCTCCGACTCGCGGACCCGGCCGATGACCGGGTCCAGCGCCTTGTCCCGGGCCATGCGGGTGAGGTTGCGGCCGAACTGGTCGAGCACCAGCGAGCCCGACGACGAGTCGCCGCCGGAGCCCCCGGCGGTGGCCCCGGCCTTCTCGGGCCCCGACCCGGACGCGGAGCTGTAACCGGACAGAAGCTGGATGACCTGCTCGCGGACCTTGGGCAGCTCCGCGCCCAGCTTGACCAAGACCTGGGCGGCCACGCCCTCCCCTTCCCGGATGAGGCCGAGCAGGATGTGCTCGGTGCCGATGTAGTTGTGGCCGAGCTGGAGCGCCTCCCGCAGGCTCAGCTCCAGCACCTTCTTGGCCCGGGGGGTGAAGGGGATGTGGCCGCTGGGGGAGCTGCCCCCCTGGCCGATGATCTCCTCCACCTGGCTGCGGACCGCTTCGAGGCTGATCCCCAGCGACTCCAGCGCCTTGGCCGCCACGCCCTCGCCCTCGTGGATGAGGCCGAGCAGGATGTGCTCGGTGCCGATGTAGTTGTGGTTGAGCAGGCGCGCCTCCTCCTGCGCCAGCACCACCACTCTGCGAGCTCTGTCGGTGAACCGCTCGAACATCGGTCGATGCCTCCCGGATGGACGGCGCCCGCGGCGGGCGCCGGGAACGAAGGGGGACGGCCCCCAGTGTACCGGGTCCGGTGACGGCGGCTGATCCCGGCGGCCGGAGGCCCCAACTCACCGGGGCCGCGGGGGTAGCCTCGGGCCGTGGCCACCGAATCCCCGCTGGCAGCCCTTCCGTCCATTGCCGAAGGGCTGGCCCGGGTGGAATCCGAGCTGGCCGCCACCGTCCGGTCCGGGGAGGCGCTGGTGACCGAGATCGCCACCCACCTGATCTCGGCCGGGGGCAAACGGGTGAGGCCCGGCTTCTGCCTGGCCTCCTCGCTGGTCGCCGACCCCGAGGGGGGGCCGGCGAGTCGAGAGGCGGTGCGGGGCGGGGCGGCGGTGGAGTTGGTACACCTGGGGTCGCTGTACCACGACGACGTCATGGACGAGGCGCCAACCCGGCGGTCGGTGCCCAGCGTCAACGCCAAGTGGGGCAACCACCGGGCCATCCTGGCCGGCGACTATCTGCTGGGCCGGGCGTCGGAGACGGCCGCGTCGCTGGGCCACGAGGTGGCCGGTTTGCTGGCCGCCACCATCACCCGGCTGTGCGAGGGCCAGATCCTCGAAGTCGAGAGCGCTTTCAGGATCGACCGGAGCGCCGAGAGCTACGAGCGTTCCATAGCGGGCAAGACCGCGGCCCTGCTGGCCGCGTCGTGCCGGATCGGGGCGGTGGCAGCCCGTCTGCGGAAGGCCACGGTGGAGGCGCTCACCGAGTTCGGGACGGCCTACGGAATGGCCTTCCAGATCGTCGACGACATCCTCGACGTGGTGGCCACCGACGAGCAGTTGGGCAAGCCGGCCGGCAACGACCTGGCCGCCGGCATCTACACCCTGCCGGTGATCCGGGCCCTGGCCGACCCCGCCGTCGGCGGCGAGCTTCGCCGGATACTGGGCGGCCCCGTCGACGCCGAGACCAACCGCCGGGCCCGGGGGCTGGTCATGGCCACCGCCGGGGTTGACGAGGCTCTCGACACGGCCCGGACCTGGGCCGACAAGGCCCGGGCCGCGCTCACCGCCCTGCCCGACACCCCGGCTGTCGCCGCCTTGCGAGCCGCGGCCGACCACCTGATCAAGCGAGCCGCCAGCCCGGTGCTCTGACCAAAGGAAGTCTCAATGATTGATTACGAAGAGGCTAAGAAGGCAACTATTACGAAGACATCCATAGCGACTCTGGTATCGATCCTCGTTTTGTCCGCGGGTATGGCCATCGCGCCCACTAAAGCCACGGCTCAGTCAAGCACTGAACCATCACTTGACCCGGCACTCTGCTCGGATGGCACGTATGTGGATGAACCCGTCTCCAATTCAGGTCTGGTAGTGGACTGTATCGTGCTGGTAACGATCAGGAATCACTTTATGAGCTACCCGGCAAACGAAGAAATCGATTGGAACAGTCCGTGGAAGGGAACGCACATCAGCAATGGCCGAGTGAGGAGCCTGAATCTTGCCGACAATCGGCTTTCTGGAACCATACCCGCAGAATTGGGCGTCCTGACCAGCCTGGAGTGGCTGGGCCTTCCTCGAAACCAACTCTCGGGGACTATACCAGACGAACTAGGCAACCTGACCAACCTGCAAGTTCTAGGTCTAGACAACAACCAACTCACAGGAGGTATACCCGCAGAACTAACCAACCTAATCAACCTGGAGTGGCTCGCTCTCAACAACAACCAACTCTCAGGGAACATACCAGACGAAATAGGCAACCTGACCAACCTGCAAGTTCTAGGTCTAGACAACAACCAACTCACAGGAGGTATACCCGCAGAACTGGGCAACCTAATCAACCTGGAGTGGCTGGCTCTCAACAACAACCAACTCTCAGGGAACATACCAGACGAAATAGGCAACCTCGACAACCTAAGAAACCTGTTTCTCAACCTTAACCAACTCACGGGTCCTATATCAGGAAGACTAGGCAGCCTCACCAGCCTTAAAAGTTTGTATCTAGATGACAATCAATTTTCGGGAAATATACCCGCAGAACTGGGCAAACTCGAAAGCCTAGAGTGGTTGGGCCTTCCTCGAAACCAACTCACAGGCCCAATACCCGTCGAACTAAGCAACCTGACCAACCTGCGAGTTTTAGGTCTAGACGGCAACCAACTCACAGGAACCATACCCGCAGAACTAAGTGTCAGTTCGCGTGAGGTTGTTAGCGCGTGATGCGGGCGGGCCGCCGACTGCGGTGTGGTGTCGGTGGCAGTTGTAGTCGTGGATCCAGCGTTTGAGGCGGATGCGGCGGTCGGTTTCGGATCGGAAGCGCCGGTTGTAGAGGAATTCGTCGCTGAGGGTGCGGTTGAAGCGTTCGGCTTTGCCGTTGGTCTGGGGCCGGTAGGGGCGGGTGCGCAGGTGGGTGATGCGGCGTTGGGCGAGCAGCTCGGCGAAGAGCTTGGAGCAGAAGTTGGCCCCGTTGTCGGTCATCACCGCGTCCACGGCCATGTCGTTGGCCCAGAACCAGTCTTGGGCTCTGCGCCAGAACCCGGCCAGGGTGGCGGCGGTCTCGTCGTTGAGGGCCTCGACGTAGGCGACCCTGGAGTAGTCGTCGACGGCGACGTGCAGGTAGGTGTACCCGCCTCGGCGGGGGCCGCGGGAGCGGCGGGAGCGGCGGGCCTGGGGGCTTTGGCGGCCGTGTACCCTCCAGCCGCCCCCGGGCGGGATCTTCGCGACTTTCTTGATGTCGAGGTGCACCAGTTCCCCCGGTGCCGATCTCTCATAGCGGCGGATGACCCGCCCGGTGGGGCGGTCGATGCGGTCGAGCCGGTTCAGCCCGTGGCGGCGAAGGACCCGCCACACCGTCGATGCCGGCACGCCGGTGCGCGCCGACAGATACGCCGGGCCCCGCTTCGTAGTGCGCCGCAGCCGGCAGATCCGCTCCTCGGTCTTCGCGTCGGTGCGCCGAGGGGACCGGCGCGGCCGCGAGCTGCGGTCCACCAGCCCGCGATCGCCGTGCTCGACCCAGCGGCCCCACCACTTCGCGACCGTGCCCCGCGACAGGCCCATCTGGCGGGCGACTTCGGCCTGGGGCTCCCCCGCGGCCACCCGCTGGACCAGCAGCAGCCGCCCCGCGGGAGTCAAACGTGCATTAGCGTGCGACATCGAGCCTCCTGTGCTCGTGGGTTGTAACACCACCACACTCGCACAGGAGGCTCACCCCATCGCGCTGCTACCAACCTCTATGCCCAGAACAACTAAGCAACCTATCCAACCTGCAGTGGTTGGCTCTCGACAACAACCAGCTTTCGGGATCCATCCCAGCAGAACTAGGCAAACTGAGGCACCTGGGCCACTTGAGTCTCAGCGACAATCAACTCTCGGGGTCAATACCGTCGCAGCTAGGTGAACTGAGCCTGAATGAGTTGTGGGTTCAACACAACCAGTTGTCCGGCGAGATACCGGCCACGCTGAGGGTGGCTAGGTCGTTCAGGTTCTGCAACAACCTGCTCACGGGTGCCCTGCCCGTTCATCTGCGTCCTGTGGCACAAGGGTTCAGTGGCGACGTCAACGATGTCGCATCCTGTTATGAAGGCGCATTCCGCGACGACGACGGCAGTCCCCACGAGGCGAGCATCGAACAGCTCGTCGAATGGGGAATCACGCATGGATGCGCAGACGAACAATTCTGTCCCTCGAGAATCGTGACCCGGGCCCAGATGGCGGCCTTCCTCTATCGGGCATCCACTCACCTCTACGGCACCCCCGGTCCCGCAGACTTCGCCCCCGTAGACGAGGTCCAGTTCTCCGACGTGGCCGACGACGCCTGGTACCGCACCTACGCGCAATGGGCGGCGGCCAACGGCGTGATGCGCGCCACCGACGGCAATTTCAATCCTCAGGCGGCCGTGACCAGAGCCGACATGGCCGAGATGCTCGTCGCCGCCTTCGACCACCTGTCACCCTCCCCCGAGTTCCAAGGCCTCTTCTCAGATGTGGCCGGAATCCCTTACGCCGCCATTCGGGCCATGGAAGGCATCTACGACACTGGAGTGACCACCGGATGCGGCACCGAACCCCTGCGCTACTGCCCCGCCGAAGAAGTCACCCGAGCCCAGATGGCCTCATTCCTGACCCGGGCCGTTTGGCTGAGCCCGTCTTGATCCCGCGGACCGCGCTCAGAGGGCCTCGGGCCGCAGGGTGGGGAACAGGACGGCGTCGCGGATGGCGGCGGCGCCGGTGAGCAGCATCACCAGCCGGTCGATGCCCAGGCCCAGACCCCCGGTGGGCGGGAGCCCGTACTCCATGGCCCGCAGGTAGTCCTCGTCGATGACCATGGCCTCGTCGTCGCCCGCGGCCCGCTCCGCCTCCTGGGCCTCGAAGCGGGCCCGCTGCTCGTCGGGGTCGATCTGCTCGGTGAAGGCGTTGCACAGCTCCCGGCCGGCCACGATGGTCTCGAACCGCTCGGCGTAGCCGGCCCGGCTGCGGTGCCGGCGCGACAGCGGCGACACCTCGGCCGGGTAGTCGGTCACGTGCACCGGGCCGGCCAGGTTCGCCTCGACGGTCTTCTCGTAGATCTCCAGCAGGAGCTTGCCCGGGCCGTAGCCGTCCTTGGCTTCGACGCCGAGGCGGCGGCAGTGCTCGGCCAGTTCCGCCCGGGGGGTGTGGAGGCTCACCTCGATCCCGGCGTGCTCGCCGATCAGGTCTTCCATGGCCGCCCGGGGCCACGGCGGGGTCAGGTCGATGCCGCGGCCGCCGTAGGCAACGGTCGTCGAGCCGCACACCTCTTCGGCCGCTCCGGCCACCAAGTCCTCGACCAAGGCCATCATGTCGGTGTAGTCGGTGTAGGCCCAGTAGAGCTCGAGCATGGTGAACTCGGGGTTGTGGCGGGTGGAGATCCCCTCGTTGCGGAACACTCGGCCGATCTCGAACACCTTCTCCATGCCCCCCACCACCAGCCGCTTCAGGTACAGCTCGGGGGCCACTCGCAGGAACAGGTCGGCGCCCAGGGCGTTGTGGCGGGTGACGAAGGGCCTGGCCGCCGCCCCGCCGGGGATGGGGTGCAGCATCGGGGTCTCCACCTCGACGAACCCCCGGTCCTCCAACCGCCGGCGCAGGACGGACACGATCCGGGACCGCTTGGTGAAGGCGTCGCCGGCCTCGGGGGTGACCCACAGGTCGACGTAGCGCTGCCGATAGCGGATGTCGGGGTCGGTGAGGCCGTGCCACTTGTCGGGGAAGGGGCGGCGGGCCTGGGCCAGCACCGTCCACGAGTCGACCCGCACCGACAGCTCACCCCGGCGGGTGGTCATCACCTCGCCGGCCACGCCCACCCAGTCCCCTATCGACAGGCGCCCGAAGCCGTCGAAGTCGGGGGTGGCCCCAGACCGGGCGAAGAGTTGGATCCGGCCGGTCGAGTCCTGCAGCGACCCGAAGGCGATCCGGCCCTGAAGGCGGCGCAGCATGAGCCGGCCCGCCACCGCCACCTTGGCGCCGGTGGCGGTGTCGGGGGCCAGGTCCGGGTGGGCCCGCACCACCTCGGCCACCGTGTGGGTGCGGTCGAAGCGGTACGGGATCGGGTCGCTCGCCTGAACAGGCCCCGGGGGGCCGGTCGCCGGTTCCGAGCCGGGGTCGGGGCGGCCCGGGGCCGGGTCGCTCACCGGTCCCGGTTGCGGCCGTGCACGATGCGCAGGCCGTGGAGGGTCAAGAAGGGCTCGACATGCTCGATGGTGGAGGAAACCGGGGCGATCAGAGGGGCCAGCCCGCCGGTGGCCACGATGTTGGCTTCGCCCAGCTCGGCCAGAAAGCGGGCGTTCATCCCGTCGATCATGGCGGTGAACCCGTAGAGGGTGCCGGACTGGATGGACTCCACCGTCGACTTGCCGATCACGCTGCGGGGCTCCACCAGCTCTACCGCCCGCAGGGCCGCGGCCCGGCCGAACAGGGCGTCGAGGCTGATCTCGATGCCGGGGGCGATGGCCCCGCCGATGAACTCCCCGGCCTCGGAGATCACGTCGAAGTTGTTGCCGGTGCCGAAGTCCACCACCACGGTGGGCCCCCCGTAGAGGTCGTAGGCCGCCACCGCGTTGGCGATGCGGTCGGCGCCCACCTCCTTGGGGTTGTCGTAGAGGATGGGCATGCCGGTGCGGACGCCGGGCTCAATCACCAGGGCCGCCACCGGCAGGTACCGGCTCACCATGTCCCGGAGGTGGGAGAGGATGCGGGGCACGCCCGAGCAGACGGCCACCCCGGTTATGTCGGCTTCGAGGTCGATCCCGATGCCGTCGAGCAGCGAGCGGATGACGATGCCGTGCTCGTCGGCGGTGCGGTCACCATCGGTGGACAGCCGCCAGTGTTCCACCAGCCCCACCGCCGCCCCGGAGCCGCCCTCGGCGGCGGAGTCGTAGACGCCGACCACGGTCTGGGTATTGCCGACGTCGATGGCGAGCAGCATGACCGGAGGCTACGCCGGGCGACCGCGGGCCGGACAGCGGAGCGCCGCGGCCCGGACCTGTCCAAGCGTCGAGAGGGTGACGGGCTCTGGGACACCCGGAAACTACGGTCGGGGCCATGACTCCGGCTGAGGCGCGCACCAGCGAGAAAGTGCTCAACGGGGCCCTGGCCGCGGCCCTCAACGGCTGTCATCCCCGGTGGCGGGTCGAGGCCGAGCAGTCGGGCGTGGTGCGGGGCGCGCCGGGCCGGTCGCCCGACCTGGTGATCACCGCCGGGGACGGCCCGGCCTCGGCGCCGGTGGTGATCGAGACCGAATACGAGCCGGCCCGGACGGTGGAAGCCGACGCGGCGGCTCGGCTCGGATCAGTGCTGGCCGGATCGGGCCAGACGGTGGAGCAGGCGGTGGCGGTGGCCGTTCCCGAGGCCCTGAGGCGGGCGCCCCAGCGCGACCTGCCGGGCGAGATCGCCGCCGCTGGTCTCCGGTACCGGCTGGCCACCGGCTACGGCCCCGCCGCGGGCCGGTCGTGGTTCCCGACGCAGGGGTGGCTCACCGGCTCCGTGGCCGACCTGGCCGGGCTGTGCGAGCAGCTCATCACCAACGATCTGGTGGTCGAGTCGGCGGCGACGGTGATGGAGCAGTCGGTAGCCGAGGTCAGCAACAACCTGGCCAGGGCCTTCTCCGACCGCCCTCAGGTGCTGGCCGGAGTGGCCGGGGCCTTGAACCTCCAGCCGTCGGAGCAGACCACCCGCATCGGGGTGACCATGATCGCCAACGCGCTGCTGTTCCAGTTGGCCATAGAGGGAGACGTCAACCCCGAGACGGGATGGGCGATACCCGGCCCCAGCGCCGAGGACACCAGAGACCGGGTTCTGGACGGGTGGTGGAGGATCCTCGACGTCAACTACTGGCCCATCTTCTGGACCGCCCACGCGGTGCTGAGCCAGATTCCCCGGGCGCAGGCCCACACCGTGGTGCTGGCCCCTCTCACCGGGATGGCCCACGAGCTGGCCCGGTTCGGCGCCGCCTCCACCGCCGACATAGCCGGGCAGATGTTCGGCAAGCTGATAGCCGACCGCAAGTTCCTGGCCACCTTCTACACCCGCCGCTCCTCGGCCCGGCTGCTGGCCGAGCTGGCGGTGGAGCGGCTGGCCGTGGACTGGTCCGACCCGCAGCAGGTCGGGTCGCTGAGGGTGGCCGACCTGGCCTGCGGGACCGGGGCGCTGCTGACCGCCGCCTACCAGCAGATCTCCTCCCGGGTGCGCCGGGTCGGCCTCGACGACGAGGCCCTCCACCCGGTCATGATGGAACAGGTGCTGGCCGGGGCCGACATCATGCCGGCCGCGGCCCACCTCACCTGCACGGCCCTGTCGTCGACGCACCCCCGGGCCCGGTTCAGCCGGTCGCGCATCCATCTGATGCCCTACGGCCGCTCGCCCGACGCCAGCGGCAGCGGCTTCCACGTCCGGATCGGGGCGCTGGAGCTGCTGGACCGCTCCTACCGGCAGACCAGTTGGCTCGACACCGCCGAGATCGCGGTCGACCCCGACCGCGACGCGGCCGCGGCGCCCAACGGCGCCGGCCCGGTGATAGACGGCCGCGGGGGCAACGGCGCCGGCCCGGTGATAGACCACGCCGACGCCGACTTGGTGATAATGAACCCGCCGTTCACCCGGCCCACCAACCACGGGACGGCCGAATCGGCCCGCGCCCCGGTGCCGTCGTTCGCCGGGTTCGACACCGAGGCCGACGAGCAGCGGGCCATGTCCAGCCGCCTGGCCAAGCTCAAACGGGCCCTCGCCGACCCGGTGGGCAGCGGCAACGCCGGGCTGGCGTCGAACTTCGTCGACTTGGCCCACGCCAAGGTCAAGCCGGGCGGTGCAATTGCTTTCGTGCTGCCCGCGGTGATGACGGCCGGCCAGGCCTGGTCGAAGGTGCGGGCCCTGCTGGATGCGCACTACCGCAACATCTGCGTGGTGGCCATCGCCGACACCGGGCCGACCGACCGGTCCTTCTCCGCCGACACCGGCATGGCCGAGGTGCTGGTGGTGGCCGACCGGGCCCGGCCCGACGACGAGCCCGAACCCGACGGCTGGCTCTGGGTCAACCTGACCGCCCGGCCCCCCAACCCGGTCGAGGCGACGGAGACGGCCCGCTTGATCGCCCGGGTCGCCTCCGAGCCTCCGCACCGAAAATCGGGGTCGCTCAATCTGGGCGGCACCCGGATCGGAAACTACGTGCGCGACGGCGTCGGCGCGGCCGGCTGCGCGGGGATCGCCGAGCCCGACTTGGCCGTCTGCGCCGGCGCCATGGCCTCGGGCAAGCTGTGGCTGGGCCGGCTCGGGCTGATCGACGGCGTCGGCCTGACCGAACTGGGAGAGCTGGGCACGCGGGGTCCGGTTGATCGCGACGTCGTCGGGGTCCAGTCCGACCGCGTCACCCCGCGCGGGCCGTTCGACATCGAGAAGACGGACAACTGGCGGGCCGCGACCTATCCGGTGCTGTGGAGCCACGACGCCAGACGCGAGACCCGACTGATCGTGGAGCCCGACTGCCGGGGCCGGGTCCGGGACGGCTGTGAGAGCAAGGCCCTGCGGATCTGGGCCAGCGCGTCGCGGCTGCACTTCAACCTCGACTTCCAGCTCAACTCCCAGCCGCTGGCCGCCTGCTTCACCCCCGAGCCCTGCATAGGGGGCCGGGCCTGGCCTTCCTTCGGACTCGACGACGAGCGGTGGGCGCCGGCCGTGCTGTTGTGGGCCAACACCACCCTCGGGCTGATCTCGTTCTGGTGGGCCGGCTCGCGCCAGCAGCAGGGCCGATCCAATCTGACCATCTTGAGGCTCCCGGATCTGGCGATCCTGGACCCGCGGGCTCTGACCGCCGAGCAACTGAGCGCGGCGGCCCGCATCTTCGACCTGCTCTGCGCCGATCGGTTCCTGCCCGCCAACGAGGCCTGGCGGGACGAGACCCGCCAAGAACTCGACCGGATGGTGCTGGCCGACCTGCTGGGACTGGACGCGGCCGAGGTCATGCCCGCGCTGGCCGTGCTGCGATACCAGTGGTGCCTGGAGCCGTCCGTCCACGGCGGCAAGGCCACCCGCCCCGACGACGAACAGGCGAGATGAGGTTCGAAGGGGGATGAAACCGGCTGCGGACGGCGACGAGACGCGGCAAGCGGCGGCGGGCGCCGGTCAGGGGACCCGGCAGCCGAGGTTGTCGATGAGGCGGGCCCGACCGAAGCGGACTGCCGCCACCAGCCTCACCTCGCCGCTCAGGGGACCGTCGGCCACCAGCGCGGCCGGGTCGACCGCGGCCACGTAGTCGATCTCGGCGGCCGGGCTGGCCGCGATCATCGAGGCCATGGCCGCCTCCACCGCAGCGGGGTCGGTCTCCCCGGCGGCCACCAGGGCGGCTCCGGCCTCCAGCGCCCGCCGCAGCACCGGGGCCTGGGCCCGTTCGGCCGGGCTCAGGTAGGCGTTGCGGCTGGACAGGGCCAGCCCGTCGGGTTCCCGCACGATCGGGCAGCCGACGACCTGCACATCCATGGACAGGTCTTCGACCATGCGGCGGACGACGGCGAGTTGCTGGAAGTCCTTCTCGCCGAAATAGGCCGAGCACTCCCCGACGATCCCGAACAGCTTGGCCACCACCGTGGCCACGCCGTCCATGTGACCGGGGCGGGCCGTCCCTTCCAGGGGCTCGCCCAGACTGGCCACCGAGACGGTGGTGGCGACCGGGCCGGGGAACATCTCGGCCACTGCCGGCGCGAACACCACGTCCGCACCGGCTGAGGCGCACGCCTCGAGGTCGCGGTCCAGGGTCCGGGGGTAGTGCTCGAAGTCCTCGCCGGGGCCGAACTGGAGCGGGTTGACGAAGACCGATACCACCACCACGTCGTCGTCGCGGCGGGCCCGCTCGATCAGCGACCGGTGCCCGGCGTGCAGCGATCCCATGGTGGGCACGAAGCCGATCCGGGCCCCCCGGGCCCGGTCCCGCCGGAGCCGGGCCCGCAGCCCGCCGATCTCCTCGATCAACTGGGGCCCGCTCATTGGGGCCTGCTCATTGGAGCCTGCTCACGAACGAACTCCCGCGGTGCCCGCCGCCGATTGCCAGTTCATGAACGAACTCCCGCGGCGCCCACCGCCCGTTTCCCGCTCACGAGCGGGCCAGGCGGCGGGCCTGGTCGGCCATGGCCTCATAGGCGGCGCGCTCGTCGGGGTCGATGGCCTCTAGATGGCGGGCGATTGTGGCTTCGTCGCCCCGGGCGGCCGGGCCGGTGAGCGCGGCCGAAGGCCCCACCTCGGCCACGTTGGCGACCGTGGCCCGGACCAAGTCTAAGAGGGCTTCGAAGGGCACCCCGGCCCGGTCGGCGATGCGCTCGGCTTGGCCGAGCAGGGCCACCAGATGGTTCGAGGCCACCGCGGCGGCGGCGTGGTAGGCGGCCCGGTCGGCGCCGGCCACGGCCAAGACCCGGCCCCCGAGATCGGCGACCACCCGGCGGGCCAACTCGTCGCCGGTGACCGCGAACCAGCATCCCGACTGCAGGCGGCGGGCCCCGATAACCGCATCGGGCAGCGAGGCCAGGGGATGGACGGCCGCCCGGCGGGGATGGGGGTCCAGAACCTCGGTGCCCAGCGACCCGGCCAGGTGGGCCACCACCGCGGCCGGGTCGGGCTCTATGGCCGCCGCCACCGCGGCGATGGCGGAGTCGGGAACGGCGATCACGGCCAGATCGACCCCGGACGCGGCGCCGGCAACGGGCCCGGTCCGGGCCGACACCGGTTCCCGCACATCCCATCCGGCTTCGGACAGGGCCCCGGCCAGCGAGGACCCGGCCCGGCCCCAGCCGACGACCCGGACCGAAGGCACCCTCGAACGCTACCGGGCCCACGGCGAGCGCCGACCGGGGCCCCAGGACCGAGTCGGGGCCCGGTCAGGCCAGAGGCCCGAGGCTCACCACGCCGTCGGCCTCCTCCGGGTCATAGCCAACGGGGAGGAGATCGGGCCCGACGGCGGCCAGCGGCACCAGCACGAAATCCCGCTCGTACATGCGGGGATGGGGAACGGCCAGATCGGGGTCGTCCACCGTCTCGCCGTCGATCCACAGCACATCGGCGTCGAGGGAGCGCGGCCCCCACTTCACCACCCGGACCCGGCCCGCGGCCAGCTCCAGAGCCCGGCACCGGGCCAGCAGGCCCCGGGCGCCGATGGCGGTGCGGAGGCGAACGACCATGTTGAGATAGGGGCCCTGCTCGGGGCCGCCCACCGGCTTGGTCTCGTACACGTCGGAGACGGCGTCCACGTCGGGGAGACCCCTCACCGCGGCCCGCAGGTGACCGGCTCGGTCGCCGAGGTTGGAGCCCAGAGCCACGAAGGCGCGGCGGACGCCGGGGCCTCCCGGCGCCGGGCTGGGCTTCGTTCCCCCATCCGGCGGTCGGGGCATCACTGCGCCTGACCGGAGTCGCCCGGCGCCTGATCCAGTTCGTCCGGTGTGGCCGCGGGGTCTTGGGCAGGCACCTCGTCGCTGGCGGGGATCCGCTCGGCCATGGCCACCAACTCCCGGGCGGCCGGGCCCAGCTCCCGCTGCAGGAGCCGCTCGGTCACCGAGACGGCGTGCGAGCCTCGGCCAACCAGTCCCGTCCACAGCAGGTAGGAGGCCACCACTCCCCCGATCCGGTCCCCCACCTCGCTGCCGTGGACGAGCACCCGCTCGCCGGCCGCGTGGTCCCGGACGGCGGCCAGCACGAAGGCCAAGGCGTCGGGCCCGGCCTCGGGGCCGATGAAGGGCAGGTGCCGGTAGGCCAGGCCATGCTCCTGGTAGCTGCCCAGGTTGTAGGGGGAGGGTATGAGCGAGATGACCCGGTCGAATTCGTGGTTGAGGAGCCAGAGGATCTCTTCGTTGCGGCGGACCCGGCGATGGCCGTCCCCGTAGCCGCCGGGGCGCTCGCACACCGCCATCCGGCCGGTGACGATCCAGCGAAAATGACGGGGCTCGATCCCCTGGGCCCACTTGCCCCTCATGGCCCCCGGCCCCCGTCTTGGCCGACCGGGGGCAGATCGGGATCATAGGCGCAGACGTCGGGCAGGCTGCGGTGGCGCTCCCCCACGTCAAGCCCGTAGCCCACCACCCAGTCGGGCCCGACGGCGAATCCGGCGTAGTCGATGCCGTCGGTGGGCGCTCCCTCCCGGACCAACAGGGCGCACACCCCGAAGCTGGCGGGCCGGCGGGCTTGGAGCAGCTCGGTCAGGTAGCGCAGGGTCAGCCTCGAGTCGACGATGTCCTCCACCAGCAGGACATGGCGGTCGCGGATATCGGTCTCCAGGTCCTTGACGATACGGACGACACCGCTCGACTTGGTGCTCTTGCCGTAGGAGGAGACGGCCATGAAGTCGATCTCCACCGGCAGGTCGATGGCCTGGGCCAAGTCGCTCATGAAAACGAAGGCGCCCTTGAGGACCCCGACCATGAGCAGCGACCGGTCCCGGTAGTCGGCGGTGATGGCCGCGCCCAGCTCGGCCACCCTGGCCTCCAGTTCGGAGGCGGCGACGAGGACCCGCCCCACCGAGCCCTTCGGAGGCCCGGCGCTCACGACGGCCTGCCATTCGGCCCGCCGGGGGCCTCGATGCGGAGCCGGCCCCGGGTGCGGGCCACCCGGTGGCCGCCCTCGATCTCGGTGGCCAGCCGGTCGCCGGCCGCCACCGCCAGTATCCGCTCGACGGAGCGGGCCGAGACGGCCTGCGCCGATCCGGTCTGGGCCGCGACCCACGACCGCAGCGCCTCCGAGGCCACCGCCCGGGGGGCCTCGGCCAGTTCGGCCGCGCTGGTCGCGTCGAGGCCGGCGGCGAGGCCGGCGATCACCTCGTGGGCGTCGGCGCAGAGGTCGGCGTGGCGGTTGAGCAGCGTCACCGGATCGCGGTCCAGGGCTCGGGCCAGCGCGGGCATCACCTCGTGGCGGATGGCCGCCCGGGCGAAGGCGAGGTCGTCGTTCATGGGGTCCGACACCACCGGCAGGCCCAACCGGGCACACAGGGCGTGGGTCTCATGTCGGCGCAAGGCCAGCAGAGGGCGGCGAACGGCCCGGTGGAGGGCCCCCCCGCCGGCCAGGCCACCGCCTCGGCCGATGTTGAACAGCACCGTCTCGGCCCGGTCGTCGGCGGTGTGGCCGACGTGCACGTCGTCGGGCAGGGCGGCGTAGCGGGCGGCCCGGGCCCGGGCCTCCAGGTTGGGGCCGGCCTCCACGGTGACGGTTCGCAGCTCGAAGCGGCACCCGAGCCGGTCGGCCACCGCCCGAGCCGCCGCCGCGTCTCGGCCCGAGTCGGGCCGCAGCCCGTGGTCCACGTGCCAGGCGGTGACCTCCAGTCCGGCCGCCACGGCCAGGGCCACCAGCGCGCTCGAGTCGGGACCCCCCGACAGCCCGCAGCCGATGGAGGCCGGAGGGTCGGGGAACGCGCATCGCTCCAACAGCCCGGCGATCTCCGCCGACTCCCCGCCGCCGACCGACTCCCCGCCGCAGCCGAGCGTCTCCGCCGACTCCCCGCCGCCGCAGCCGAGCGTCTCCGGCGCCGCCACCTTGGATCCCGCCCTCAGGCCGCCAGGGTGGAACTGCCCACGCGGGCCATCCACTGCTCCGGGGCCCTGATCTCGGTGAGGGTGGGCAGGTTCTCGGGCCTTTCCCAGACCCGGTCGAGCATTCCCGAGCCGCCGGTGGCCTCCACCGCCTCGATGAAGCGCTCACCCTGGGCGTACTGCTTGATCTTGGCGTCGAAGCCGATCAGGCGCTGAAGGACCTTGGCCGGCCCCCGGGCCGACATGCGGCGCTGGCGCAGCACTCGCCCGAACCGGCCCGCGGAGGGGATGAGCCCCAGGCCGGCCCGGTCCATGGTCACGTCGCCGTGGCCTTCCAGCAGACACATCAGCCCCGACACCCGATGAAGGACCTCGCGTTGAGACTCGGTGGCCATAAGAGCCGTCAGCCCGCCGTCGGCGAAGGGGTCGGCACCCCGCCGCCGGTCCTCGACCAGGCGGCGCAGCCCGGCCAGCAGCTTGCCGGGGTCGGGGTCGACCGACTCCATGGCGTCGGAGACCAGGCTCAGGAAGTGGGGCCGCATCCAGGCCACGCCGGTGAACTGGGCCCGATGGGTCACCTCGTGCAGGGCCAGCCACAGCCGGAACTGGCGGGGGTCGAAGGCGTAGCGGTGCTCCAGCGCCAACACGTTGGGGGCCACGTAGTAGACGATGTCCTGGTCGCCGGGATTCTCGTCTTCGATCACCAGCAGGTCGTACTGGCCCAGTACCCGGGCCGACATCCACCCCAGCATCAACCCCAGCTCGGCCCCGGCCAGCTTGCGGGCCAACGGCGCGGCCGACCCTTCCATCCGGGCCCCGAGCTTCTCGATGACCGGGCGCAGCAGCCGCCGGAACGACGACAGGTTGGCGTCGATCCAGCCGGCCCGGTCCGTGACCCGGCCCCGGGCCGGGCCCGCGTCCGACCGCAGCCCGGTGGCGGCGGCCACCAGATCCTCGGCCCGGGCGGTGAACTCCTCGAAGTCCGGCTCCAAGCCTTGGCGATAGTGGGCCGACGCGTAGGGATCGCGGGCGGCGGCTCGGTTGGCCACCCGGCGGGCCAAGTCCCAGTCGACGGCGTCGGCCTCCTCGCCGCCCACCCGAGGCTCAGTCCCTCGGGTACCGCCTGTAGGTGACCTTCTGCAGGTACCCCACGACGGCGGCGACCACGGCCAGGATGCCCCCCGCGGCCAGTGGCACCGCGATCCAGAAGTGCCATACGACACCGGCGAAGACCATGGGGGGAGTCTAGAGCCCCGAGCGGGCCGTCTCCGAGACGGGCGAGACGGGGCCGAGGCTCAGCGGAACTCGGCCCGGGCGCTTATGGCCTCGACCACGCGGATGCGGAGGGTGTCGGGGGCCTCTTCGCGGCAGCAGCGGGCCACCACCCGGCGAAGGCGGATCTCGAAGTCGAAGGCCTCACAGCAGCAGGAGCACTCGTCGAGATGGACGGCGATGACGGTGCGGGCTTCGACGGCCATCTCGCCGTCCAGGTAGACGTGGACATCGCGCTGGGCGTCCTCGCAGCAGTTGGCCATGCTCAGTCCTCGTCGGCGGCTTCGCTGCCGACCACCGCTGGCTCCTCGTCGGGCAGGAGACGGCGGCGCTCGGCAAAGGAGTACAACTGCTTTTGAAGCTGTTTTCTTCCCCGGTGGAGCCGGCTCATGACCGTGCCGATGGGAACGTCGAGGATCTCGGCGATTTCTTTGTAGGCGAACCCCTCCACATCGGCCAACAGGATCGGGATGCGGTAATGGTCGGGCAGGTCCTCCACCGCCTGCTTCACCTCGTGGTCGACGAACAGTCCGGCCAGCTCGTCTTCGACGCTGCGGCCCAGTCTCCCGGCCGCGGGGCCCAGCCGCCGGTACAGGTACAGGTCCTCCACCTCCCCCAAATGGGTCTCGGCCGGCCGGCGCTGCTTCTTGCGGTAGTCGTTGAGGTAGGCGTTGGTGAGGATGCGGTACATCCACGCCTTCAGGTTGGTCCCGGCCTCGAATCCCTCATAGCCCCGGTAGGCCCGCAGGTAGGTCTCTTGGACCAGGTCCTCGGCGTCGGCCGGGTTGCGGGTCATGCGCACCGCCGCCGAGTACAGCGACGACATCAGGCCCATGGCGTCGTCCGCGAAGTTTGCTCGGTCGGCCAAACGCGCCCCAACCTGTAGAACGAGGAGCCCGAAAGGGGACTTGAACCCCTGACCTACGCTTTACGAGAGCGTCGCTCTACCGGCTGAGCTATTCGGGCGGGACGGCGCGGTTCGCGGCGCGAATCGGCGGTTGGGGATGGGGGTCGCAGGCGGCGGCGCCGGCAACGAACGTACCGGCTCGGCGACCAGGCGCCTACCGCTCCGCCCGTCCGTCCTCGAGTCCTACGAGGGCTCGCCGTCACCGCCCGGCGCCTCGGGAGGCAGCGGGGGCAGGTCCAGCAGCAGGGCCTGGAAGGCCAGGGCCTCGTTGGGGTTGCGGATCAGATCCCGGTAGGTGCGGCGCAGCCGGTCGACGGCCCGCAGCCGGGCCGGGTCGAGAGACCCGGTCCGGGGCCGGTAGCGGGACGCCAGGGTGGCCAGCCCGAACCGCAGCTCCTCGGTGCGGAACTGCCGGGCTTCGCGGCGGTGCCGGGCCTCCATGCGGGCCCGGCCCGACCCCCGGGTTCCGAGCAGCTCCTCGCGCTGCTCCAACTCGGCCAGCTCCTCCCGGTGGCGGGCGGTGAGGGGTTCGAGGGCTTCGGCCACCATGGCCCGCACCTCGTCGACTATCACGGCCACGGTGGCGCCGGCGCCGTCGAGCCGCTCGGGGATCGACCGCCAAGTCTCGTGACGGGCCGCCACCCGGTCGTCGCGGGCCAGGATCCGAGCCCGGTCCAGGTTGCCGGCCGCGGCCCGGGCCGCCATGGCGGCATCGGCCGGGGCCAAACCCTCGGCTTGGAGCGCGGCCGCCACCGCCTCGTCGGACACGGCCGCGAAGTCCACCCTGGTGCAGCGGGAGGCGATGGTGGCGTGCTCGGGCGGCACCTCCTCGGCCAGCAGCACGAAGATCGACGGGCCGGGCGGCTCTTCAACAGTCTTCAGCAAGGCCGCGGCCGCGGCCGGGGTGGCGGTGTGGAACCGGTCGACAACCAGCACCTTGCGGCCGGTCTCCACCGGCGAGCGACTGGCCTCGGTGACGATCCACTCGGCCTCCTCCTCCCGGCGGAGCTGGTTGCCGGCCGGGTCGATCACCGCCAAATCGGGATGCTCCTCGCCAACGGCCCGAGCCCGGTGGGACTCGGCCCGGGCCGGGTCGGCCGCGGCCAGCAGCTCGGCGGCGAACACGGCCGCCGCTTTGCGCTTGCCCGAGCCGGGCGGGCCGACGAAGAGGTAAGCGGGCACGGGCGAGCCCGCGGCCTCCGTCAGCCGGCGGACGGCGTCGGGCTGGCCGACCACCGTCGACCACGGGTCGGCCGTCACCGGCTTAGCCACCCCCGAGCCGCCCGGTCCGGCGTCACGAATCCCGGTCTTTGAGCCGGTCTCTCACCTCGGAGAGGACCCGGGCTGCGACCTCCTCGACCGGGGCGGCGCCGTTCACCACCACCCAATGGTCCGGGTCGGCGGCGGCCAGCTCCAGGTAGCCCCGCCGCACCCGCTCGTGAAAGGCCCGATCTGCCCCCTCGATCCGATCGAACGTTGGCCCCAGCCGGCGCCGGGCCATTTTGGGGTCTATGTCGAGCAGAACGGTCAAGTCGGGCTCGATCCCTTCGGTGGCGAAGTCCATGACCGACCGCAGGACGGCGACATCCAGCCCCCGACCGTAGCCCTGGTAGGCGATGGTCGAGGCCGTGAAACGATCGCTGACCACGACGCGGCCCGCCCTCAGGGCCG
Organism: uncultured Acidimicrobiales bacterium; assembly: GCA_958296055.1. Lineage (GTDB taxonomy): Bacteria > Actinomycetota > Acidimicrobiia > Acidimicrobiales > Aldehydirespiratoraceae > CATQHS01. Next base: position 2,843,905 of record CATQHS010000001.1, on the reverse strand, counting down.
GCCCGACGATCTCGGCCACGTGCTGGGCCTTGTCGGCGATTATCAGCAGCGCCTCGGCCCGGTCGTCGAGGGCGTCCTGGGTCGGGTCCAAGAGGATCTGGCGGACTGCGGCCCCGACCCCGGTCGCCCCGAACTGGAAGGTGGCCACCGCTCCCAAGGCCTCGGCCAGCAGGCGGGCCTGGGTGGACTTGCCCGCGGCGTCGGCGCCTTCGAGGGCGATGAGCCGGCCGGTCAAGACCCGGCCCCCTCGCCGGCGGGGGCGCCAGCCGAATCGCCGCCGCCGTCACCGCCGCCGCCAACCGCCGGGGAGCCGCCGGTCTTGAGGCTCCAAGAGGACAGTATCCCGGCCGCCACGATGATGACCGCGGCCAGCCACATGGTCAGGCGCACCCCCGGAACGTGAACCTGGGCCCCCAGCACCGAGACATAGCCGTCCCACCAGCGCTGCGACACCCGGTCGAGCAGGTCGGCCACCAGCGGGGCCAGGGCCAGCGCCACCAGCAGGCACAGCCGCACCAGCACCAGCAGCGACGCGAAGACCCGCCCCCTCATGTCGTCGGAGACGTTCTCGTGCAGCAGCGTGAACCCCAGCACGTACACCGGCCCGCCCATGAAGCCGAGCAGCCCCGTCGCCGGGGCCACCAACGACAGCACGTCGAAGGACGCGGCGGCCAGCAGCGCCAGCCCGGCCCCGACCAGAGCGCCGGCGAAGACCTGGGACCGGTTGATCCGGTTCTGGAGGGCCGAGGCGCACGCCACCCCCAGGGCCATTCCCGTCCCCAGCGAGAACAGCACCAAGTGGAAGTCGGCTTCTCGTCCGACGATCACCTCGTCCACGAAGATGGCGCCCAGGGGCACGAGCATGCCGCCGCCCATGATCCCGGTGGCCAGCCCCACGTTGACGGACCGCACGATCGGGTTGGCCGCGATCAACTGCCACCCCTCCCGCAGCTCGCGGAAGGCGCCGCCCAAGTCCCAGCCCCGGTGCTGAACCCGCCGTCCCTCCTTGGGCCGGGCCGGGATGGCCAGCCGGGCCACGATCGCCGCGGTGACCAAGAACGTCAGGGCGTCGACGTAGAAGGCGAGGCCTTCCTCGTTGAGCCTGAAGTTGGTCACCCATCCCTCGTCGGCCATCGCCTCGGCCGCCTTGGACAGCAGGGCGGCGATGCCCACCGCCACCGGGAACATCCCGTAGGCGGCGGCCACGTTCAAGGCGTTGGCCGAGGTGAGCCTCTCCTTCGGGACGAGGTTGGGGACGATGGCCTCCTTGGCCGGCTGCCACATCATCGTCAGCAGCTCCAAGACGAAACTGGCCGCCACCAGGCCGAGGAGCGTGTCGACGAAGGGCAGGGACACGAGCACGGCGGCCCGGCCCAGGTCGCAGGCCACCATGACCCGCTTGCGGTCCAGACGATCGACGAGCACGCCGGCCGCGGTGGCCAGGAAGAACCCGGGCGCCACCCGGCTGGCCAGCACCAGCGCGATAGCCGCTCCCTCCGAGCCCTCGCTGAGCCGGGCGGCCAGGGCGATGGTGGCCACCAGGCCCAGCCAGTCGCCGGTGGCCGATACGAGCTGGGCTACCCAGAGCGAGAAGAACTGGCGGGTGCCGAACAGCTTCTCGATCCAGTCGGCGGGCCGGGCCGCGAACACCGCCTCGTCGAGGCGGGCGGCCGACGAACGGCTCGAGGACTCGGCGCCCCGGTCGGGCAGCGGTCCCGAGGCCACCGGGGTCAGGACCTCTTCTTTGCGGTTCTCTTGGTCTTGGCGGTCGGGGTCTTGTTCCCTGATGCCCGTTTGGTCGAGGATGCGCCGGACTTCTTGGCCGCCGGTTTGCGCTTGGGGGCCGACCCCCGGGCCCGGCGCTCGGCCAGCAGCTCCGACGCCCGCTCCGGGGTCAGCCCCTCGGCGGAGTCGCCTTTGCGCAGCGAGGCGTTGACGTCGCCGTCGGTGACGTAGGGGCCGTAGCGGCCCTCTTTGACCACCATGGCCCGGCCCGTGTCCGGATCGGGGCCCAGTTCTCGCAGCGGCGCCCGGGCCGGGGTCTGGCCCCGGCGCCGCTTGGGCTCAGACAGGATCTCCAGGCACTCGTCGAGGGTGACCGACAGCAGCTTCTCCTCGCTGTCGAGGCTGCGGGTGTCGGCGCCCTTTTTCACATACGGGCCGTAGCGGCCGTTGTGCACGGTGATCTCGGCGCCGTCGGCCGGGTCGATCCCCACCGTGCGGGGCAGCGATAGCACCCGCAGCGCTTGGTCGAGGGTGACGGTCTCGGGGCTCATGGTCTTGAACAGCGACGCCATTTTGGGCTTGCCGTCCACCTCGTCGGCCGTGCCCGCCTGGACGTAGGGACCGAACCGGCCGCTGCGGACGTATACGTCGAGCCCGGTGTCGGGGTCTCGGCCCAAGACCCGGCCCTCGCGGGGCCGGGACAGGTACTCGAGGGCCCGCTCGACGGTGAACTCGTCGGGCGGCAGGTCGTCGGGGATCGAGGCCGAGTGGTCCCCCATCTGCACGTAGGGCCCGTAGCGGCCGACCCTCACCTCCACGGGCAAGCCGTCGGCGGCCACCCCCAACGGGGTCGAGTTGACCGCCCGGGCGTCGATGTCGCCGAGGCGGCTCGAAACCTTCTCCCTCAGGCCGGGATCGCCGTCGTGTCCGAAGTAGAAGCGATGCAGCCACGGGACGGTCTCCTCGGCGCCCCGGGCGATCTTGTCCAAGTCGTCTTCCATCTCGGCGGTGAAGGCGTAGTCGACGAGCTGGGGGAAGTGGCTCTCGAGCAAGTTCACCACCGAGAAGGCGGTGAACGACGGCACCAGCGCCAAACCCTTCCGCCACACGTAGCCCCGGTCCACGATGGTGCCCATGATGGAGGCGTAGGTGGAGGGCCGGCCCACCCCGAGCTCTTCGAGCCGGCGTATCAAGGATGCCTCGGTATAGCGGGCCGGGGGCTGGGTCTGGTGCGAATCGGCGGCCATGGCCTCGGCGATCGCCCGGTCGCCCCGGCCCAGGGGCGGGAGCTTCGGGTCGCCCGCCGCCTCGGAGCCTTCGCCGCGTCCGGTCCCTTCGCCGGGGTCGCGGCCCTCTTGGTAAGCCAGGCGGAACCCCTGGTGGGCGATGACGGTGCCGACCGCGGCGAACACCACGTCCGGGTCGGTCTCGGGCTCGGGGGAGAGCTGCAGCCTTACCGTCTCGCCGGTGCAGTCGGTCATCTGGCTGGCCAGGGTGCGCTGGTAGATGATCTCGTACGCCTTGGCCTCCGCCGAGGGCAGGCTGCGAGCCACCTCCTGAGGCGACCGGAACGAGTCTCCGGCCGGTCGGATGGCCTCGTGGGCCTCTTGGGCGTTCTTCACCTTGCCGGCGTAGGAGCGGGGCTTGGGAGGAAGAAGATCTCCGCCGTAGCGCTCGGCCACGGCGGAGCGGGCCGCTTGTACCGCCGCGGCCGACAGCGTGGTGCTGTCGGTGCGCATGTAGGTGATGAAGCCCTTCTCATAGAGACCCTGGGCGGCCCGCATGGCCGCGGTGGCCGACATCTTGAGCTTGCGGGCTGCCTCCTGCTGGAAGGTGGAGGTGATGAACGGGGGCGAGGGGCGGCGCCGGTACGGCTTGGATTCCCGGTCGATGACGGTGAAGACGGACCCCTCCAAGCGCTCGGCCAGCCCCGTGGCCATGGCCTCGTCAACCAAGACCACATCGGAGCGGGACAGGCGGCCGTCGGGGCCGAAGTCCCGGCCGCCGGCCACCTTGACCCCGTCCACCGCCGACAGGGAGGCCTCGAATCGGCCCCCGGCTTCGGGCTCGGTTCCCGGGGGCGCGAAGGTGCCGGTGAGGCTCCAGTAGCCAGCGGGCACGAAGTCCATGCGCTCCCGCTCCCGCTCGACCACGATGCGGGTGGCCACGCTCTGGACCCGGCCCGCCGAGAGCTGGGGCATGACCTTCTTCCACAGCACCGGCGACACCTCGTAGCCGTAGAGCCGGTCGAGCATGCGGCGGGCCTCCTGGGCGTCGACCATCCGCCGGTCGATCTGGCGGGGCGAGGCGACCGCCGCGCTTATGGCGTCGCGGGTGATCTCGTGGAACACCATGCGCTTGACCGGCACCCGGGGATTGAGGATCTCGAGCAGGTGCCAGGCGATGGCCTCGCCCTCGCGGTCTTCGTCGGTGGCCAGGAACAGTTCGTCGGCCCGGGCCAGCAGCGATTTCAGCTTGGTTATCTGGGTCTTCCGGCCGGAGGCCACCACGTAGAGCGGCTTGAAGTCGTTGTGGATGTCGATGCCGATCCGGGCCCAGGGCTCGTTCTGGTAGGCCTTGGGCACTTCGGCCGCGTTGCGGGGGAGGTCCCGCACGTGGCCGATGGAGGACTCCACGACGAAGCCGTCGCCGAGGTATCCGGCGATAGTCCTCGCCTTGGCCGGCGACTCGACGATTACCAAAGCGTTGGGCATGGGCTGAACCGATCCACGGCTGACTGGACTACGGGCGGGGGAAGTGCGGGCGGGCGGCGCAGCGGGGCCGCGGCGTCACAGCGTAGAGAGATCCTCCACCGGGTAATCGAAATAGGTGTCGGTCACGAGCTGGTGGAGGTCCCAGCAGTACCGGTTGATCTGGCGGAGCAGAGCCTCCCGGTCCTCCGAGTCGGGCCAATCGTAGTTGACCAGGGCGGCCAGGCGACCGGCCAGGCGCCGAGTGGCGTCGCTGGCGCCGGGGTGCGGGCCGGCGCCGATGGCCGCCAGCTCCGCCGCCGCGCTGTCCAGCGATCGGCAGAGCGAGCCGGGCAGCCGCGGGTCGGTGGCCAGCAGGTCCAGCACCTGGCCCGGATCGACCTCGACGCTGAAGCGGCGGCTGTAGGCCTCGAAGGCGTGGTAGAGGCGCAGCAGGCTGGTCCAGTCCGCGTCGAAGTGGTGCTCGGCCCTCTCGCCCGCCTCGATCTGGGACAGCAGCAGCAGGGTGGTGAGCTGGGCCCGCTCGATGGCCCGGCCGAGCTGCACGAACCGCCAGCCCTCGTCGCGGTACATGGTGGCCGCGGCCACCCCGGCGAACGTCTCGCTCTCCTCCACCGTCTCCGCGTAGAAGCTCTCCGGGGAGACCCGCCATATGTCCTGAATCTCGAGCTTCTGCACGCGCAGATAGGTCAGGTTCAGGTGGGTCCACATCTCGGCGCTGATGCATTGGCGCATCTGCCGGGCGTTCTCGCGGCCCAGGGCCAGGCAGCTCCACACCGAGCCCGGGTTAGCCCGCTCGAAGGTGAGGTCGTCGGCCAGCGTGTAGGAGTCGGCCAGGGTGTAGTCGTCGCTGTCGATCCAGTCGAGGTCGCCCACCGGCGGCTGGCGGCTCACGCTGCCGTAGATGCGGCTCCACCCGAAGTGGATCTCCCGGATGGGCCGGTCCACCAGGGCCTCGGTCTGCAACTGCAGCAGGCGGCACAGATGCGAGGCCCGCTCCAAGTAGCGGCTCATCCAGTACAGCCCCTGCGCGCTGCGCGCCAGCATCGCCGTCCCGCCGATCAGTCTTCGCCGTCTTCTTCAGGCATGGGGCCTGCTCAGTCTTGGTACTCTTCTTCGGGCATGAGCACGAACTCCGGGTAGGACTCGATCCCGAGTTCCCCGGCGTCTTGGCCCAAGCGCTCGATATCCGTCGACACTCGCAGGTGCACCAGCTTGTCGATCCCCCACCACACCAGCAGCGAGACCGCGAACACGAAGGCGCCCACGGTCACCACGCCGAGAAGCTGAACGCCGAGGTTGGCGCCGGCCGTGATGCTTACGGCCAGAGTGCCCCAGATGCCGGCGAAGAGGTGGGCGGGGATGGCCCCGACCACGTCGTCGATCCGCAGCTTCTCCAAGAGCTTGAGCCCCATGGTGCACAGGACGGCGCCGATGGCGCCGATGATGATGGCCCAGTAGTGGTCGACGAAGCTGGGGCCGGCGGTGATGGCGACCAGCCCGGCGATGGCCCCGTTCAGGCCGGTGAACAGGTCTATACGCCCGAAGATCGGCCTCGAGAGGGCCAGCGCGGTGAGCACGCCGGCCGCGGCGGCCAGATTGGTGTTCACCAGCACCTGGCTCATGGCCACCGCGTCGGCCGCGCTCCCCAGCGCCAACTGGGACCCGCCGTTGAAGCCGAACCAGCCCAACCACAGGATGAAGACGCCCAGGGTCACCAGCAGCACGTTGGAGGGCGGCGTGGGCCGGGCGGTGCCGTCGGAGCGGAACTTGCCCAGCCTGGGCCCGATGACCAGCACGCCGGCCAGGGCGGCCCAGCCGCCGGTGCCGTGCACGACGGTCGAGCCGGCGAAGTCCACGAAGTCCAACTTGGCCAGCCAGCCGTCGGAGTTCCATATCCACGAGCCCACGATCGGGTAGATGACGGCGGTCAGCACCAGCGTCACCGCGAAGAAGGGCCACATCTTGACCCGCTCGGCCACAGCGCCGGACACGATGGAGGCGGCGGTGGCCACGAAGACCATCTGGAAGAACCAGTCCGACATGGAGGCGTAGCCGCCGGCCACCACCTCGGCCGTCGCGCTCTCCTGCCCGTCCAACAGGGCGATCTCGGCGGCGGACGGTCCGTACATGAAGTCGAACGTGCCGATGACGCCCCCGATCGAGTCGCCGTACATGAGTCCGTAGCCGGCAAAGAAGAACGCCAGCCCGGCTATGGAGTAGATGCCCATGTTCTTAAGACAGATCATGGAGGCGTTCTTGGTGCGCACCGACCCGGCCTCGAGCATGGTGAACCCGGCGCACATCCACATCACCAGCGCGCCCCACATGAGGAACGAGAAGGTGTTCAAGACGAAGGCGAGCTCTTCGCCGGTCTCGTGCCCCGTGGCGCGGGCCACGGCCGGCCGGGCCAGCATGATGGCGAGGGTGGCGATCACCGCCAGCGCCAAGCCGGTGAGGCGTCGGCGCGAGTAAACAGGGGGAATGGTCGCGAGTGCTCTCAAGGAAGCTCTCCTTTCCAGGCGAGATTGGTTTTTATTGGATGAAGAATTAGACGAAGACCCACTGGGCTCACTCCTCTAGCACCCACAGGTCTTTGCCGCCCCCGCCCTGGCTCGAGTTCACCACCAGGCTGCCCCGGCGCAGGGCGACCCGGCAGAACGCGCCGGGCACGATACGCGTTTCGCGTCCACAGAGCACGAAGGGGCGCAGGTCGACGTGGCGCGGCTCGAACCGGTCGCCGACCAGACAGGGGGAGCGGGACAGGGCGAGCGTGGGTTGGGAGATGAAGTCGGCCGGGTCGGCCCGCACTTGCTTGGCGTACTCCCGGCGCTCCCTCGGGGTGGCGTGGGGGCCGACCAGCATCCCGTAGCCCCCCGACTCGCCCACCCGCTTGACCACCAGGTGCTCCAAGTTGTCGAGCGTGTACTCCAAATCCTCGGGCCGGCGGCACAGGAAGGTCTCGACGTTCTCCAGGATCGGCTCCTCGCCCAAGTAGTAACGGACCATGTCGGTCACATAGGCGTAAACGCTCTTGTCGTCGGCCACGCCCGTGCCCGGCGCGTTCACCAGGGCCACGTTCCCCCGCTTGTAGGCGTCCAGCAGGCCCGGCACGCCGAGCATGGAGTCGGGGCGGAAGGCCAGCGGGTCGATGAAGTCGTCGTCCACCCGCCGGTAGATCACGTCCACCCGCCGCAGGCCCTTGGTGGTGCGCATGTACACGATGCCGCCGTCCACCAGCAGGTCGCGGCCCTCCACCAGGTACGCGCCGATTTCCCCGGCCAGGAACATGTGCTCGTAGAAGGCGGAGTTGTACACCCCGGGCGTCAGCAGGGCGACGGAGGGGCTGGAGTGGTCTCGGGGCGACATCTCGCGCAAGGTCTCCAGCAGGATGGAGCCGTAATGCTCGACGTCTTGGACCCTGGAGGTGCGGTACAGATGGCGGAACCGGGCCTTGACCGCCTTGCGGTTGGCGATCATGTAGGAGACCCCCGAGGGCACCCTCAGGTTGTCCTCGAGCACCCGGAAGCCGTCGTTGGTGCGGATCAGATCGGTGCCGCAGATTGAAACCCAGGTGCCGTTGGGGGCCGAGAAGCCGCGCATCTGGGTCCGGTACTGGGGACAGCTATACACCACGTCGGCCGGTATGACGCCGTCGGCCACCACCTTGGCCTCGTCGTAGACGTCCTCGAGGAAGAGGTTCAGGGTCCTGAGCCGCTGGGCTAGCCCGCTCTCCAAGTGGCGCCAGTCGGCGTTGGAGAGGACCCGGGGCACGCAGTCGACGGGAATGATCCGCTCGTCGGCCTCGGCGTCCCCGTAGACGGTGAAGGTGATGCCCTCGTTGGAGAACGAGCGCGTGACCCGCTCCTGGATGCTGGCCAACTCCTCGGCGGAGAGATCCAGCAGGGCCTCGTGGAGCTGGCGGCAGGCGACGCGGGAAGAGCCATCGGCCAGAAACATCTCATCGTAGAAGATCGGGTCCAAGTCGTAGGAGTCGAAGTCCACGGCGTTACCGACCAGGCTCGATGGCGGGTTTCACACTGGAGCCTTTCACACCGGAGCCCCGGCCGCGCCCGCCCCGACGGCCGCCTCAGGGGCCTCAGGGCCGGGCTCCAAGTCGGATTCCTCCGCCTCGGCCCCCTGCTTTCTCTCGGGCGGCTGCAGTGGCAACTCGATGATCATCTCGGTGAACTCGCCGGGCTCGGACTCGACCCGGATGGTACCACCGTGCTCGCGCACGATGTCGTTGGACATGGTGAGCCCGAGCCCGGTGCCCTGGCCGGTCGGCTTGGTGGTGAAGAACGGGTTGAAGATCTTCTCGATGACTTCGGGCGGCATGCCGCTCCCGTTGTCCTTGACCCGTATCTCGCACGACTCATCCCCCCGCTTGGTGGAGAGCCACAGCGTCGGCACGTAGGGCTCGCCGCCCGGCGGCAACTCGGCGGCGGCGCGCCGCTTCTCGTCGGTGGCGTAGCAGGCGTTGCTCACCAGGTTCAGGAAGACGCGGCTCAGGTCCTGGGTGATTACCTCCATCTCGCCCACGTCCGGGTCCAGTTCCGCTTTCCAATCGAGCTGGAAGTCGGGGTCGGTGGCCCGGGCGCTGTGGTAGGCGAGCCGGGCGTACTCGTCGAGCAGGGTGTTGATGTCGGTCAACTGCCACTCGGCCGACCCGCGTCCCATCATGAGCATGTCGTGCACGATCCGGTTGGCCCGATCGCCGTGGGAGCGGATCCGCTCGAGATTGCCGGTGAGATCCCCCGATATCTCGGCGATGAGGGACCTCTGGTCCTCGTCGAGCTTCTCGACGTTGTCCTCGATAACTTCCCGCAACTCCTCAAGCAGTTCCTCAGAGACCTCGGCGAAGTTCTTCACGAAATTCAGAGGGTTCCTCACTTCGTGGGCCACCCCGGCGGTGAGCTCGCCCAGAGCCGCCAGCTTCTCGCGCACCACGATCTGGTCCTGGGCCCGGTTCAGGTCTTGCAGAGCGGTCTCCAACTGGTCGTTCTTGCCCTGCAGCTCCTCCGCCATCTTCTCCACCAAGTTCAGGCGCTGCACCTCCAGGGCGTAGTTGCGGAATACCTCCAAGGCCGCGGCCATGTCCGCCACCTCGTCGCGCCCTTCTATAGCGACCTGGGCCTCCAAGTCGCCGCCGGACATCTGGCGCATCCATCCCGACAGCGTCTGGATGCGGCGCAGCAGCACCCGGCCGACGAAGAGCCAGGCGATTAGAACGGCGGCGACGACGCTGACCGCGCTGATGGACAGCAGCAGGGTGCGGCCCGTGAAGATGGCCCGGGCCGAGGCCCGGTTGGCCTCCTGCACGTTCTCGTTGGCCTGGTTGACCAAGACGTCCACCTCGGCCACGAGGTCCCGGGCTATGTCGCCGTTCTGGACCAACAGCCCCTGCTGCTGGTCTCGAATGGTCAACTCCTGGGCCTTCAGATCGAAGCCGTTGCGATTGCCGGCCCCCAGGTCGAACAGCCGATCGAAGATGACAACGACCTCTTCTTTTACCGCGGACTCCTCAATGGCCGACAGGCTGCCCTGTATGCGGCCCACGGCCGACTCGAACCGCTCCCGCAGCGGCTCTACCGAAGCGGCGGAATCCTCGATGCTGAACACGCTCGACAGGGTCTGTATGGCCGCGTTGCCGTTGGCCAGCATTTCTGCCAAGTGGCGGTAACGGCTGATCTCGCCCTCCGAGAGGTGCTCGGAGCTAGGCACGGGGGGTTTGCCCCGGTCGCGGTAGCCGGTGACCGTGTAGAAGAGCTGATCGTCGATGGCCGGCGCCAGGGCCTCCTCCAGGCTGACCCGCAGGTCGGTCAGCTCGGAGCGCATGGTCTCGCTGCGGTTGGCCAATCCGAACAGCTCAAACTCTTCATCGCTGATCGCCCTGATGTTGGCGACGAGCGAGTCGGCGTGGGTCCTGACCCGCTCGACCAGGGGATCGGCGGTGCCGTCGTCCATCCGTCGGAGGGCCAGAGCAGCCAGATCCCTGTCCATTTGCCGGTACGTGTCCTGAATCAGGGAGGAGATGTTGGAGAAATCGCCGATCGTGGCCGCGGTGGTCAGACGGGGAGCGGCGGTGATCAGGTTGCTGCTGTACTGGGCCACGCCGAAGGCGGCCACCATCTCGGGGACGCTCTCGTCGCTTACCCGGCTCTGGGTCACGCTGACCCGGTCGAAGAAGAACCAGCCGACCAGACTGGCGGCCACGGTCAGGGACACGGCCATCCCTATCCCGATATAGAACTTTCCGGAGAGACGGTAACGGCTTTTCAGCAGGCGCTTGAACCAGCTCAACTCAAGCCTCGATTCCGACAGGTCAACGGGCTTTCCGGCGGGGCGAGGCATGGTCGGTCAACCAGATCTGTCTCCTCTTCTCCGACCGCATCGACGGGCCGGTAATTGCCGTCCGGTCCGATTCTGGTCAAGAACACATCGTCGGAACCCTGGTTGTCGTCTTCGCCGTAGCGGATCTCGAACCCGTCGATATCGACCATTTCGGCGTCGCGCAGAATGTTCAGGAAGCAGTCCCGGTCCACGTCGGGGCCGCAAGCCTCGAGGCCGGCGATGGCCAGGCGGCCGGCCAGGTAGCCCTCCAAGGAGACGAAGCCGGGAGTGGCCTCGGGGTCGTAGTCGGAAAGGGCCCGGGCGTAGGCCTCGACTATGGGGAGGGAATAGTCGGTGGGAAAGGGCACGACCTGGGTGACGTAGACCCCGGCCCCGACCAGACCCAGCTCCTCGGCCAAGGCGATGCTCCCGACGAACGAGACGGTCATGAAGATCGGATCCATGCCGATGTGGCGGGCCCAGGCGATCAGCGCCGCCACCGGCTGGTAGGCGCCGACCATGATCACCGCCTCGGGATCTCCCCGGCGCAGGTCGAGCAGAGCGGTCTTGACCGCCGTGGTGTTGCGGGTGTACACCCCGATGGACACCGGGTCCATGTCGCGTCGGTCGAGCGCCAGCCGCACCCCCTGGTAGCCGGCCCGGCCGAAGGAGTCGTCTTGGTACATGACGGCGATGCGCTCGATGCCCGAGTCCTCGGTCAGGCGGGCGACCATCTCCTCGGTCTCTTGGTAGTAGGAGGCCCGCAGGTTGAGCACATTGCCCCACGTCTGGGCGTCCCGCAGGAAGGCGGCGCCGGTGAACGGGGCGATGTAGGGGACCCCCGCATCGGCCGCGACGGGAACGGCCGAGCGCGACGTCGGCGTGCCCACCGCGCCGATCAGCGCGAACACCTCCTCCTCGTCGATCAGGCGGAAGGTGTTGGCGATGGCGGCCTCGGGCTCGTAAGCGTCGTCGAACACGGCCAGCTCCAGCCGCCGCCCGTGGACGCCGCCCCGCTGGTTCACCTCGTGAAACGAGGCCTCGATGCCCAGCCGCATGTTCCGGCCCAGATCCTGGGCCGGGCCGCTCAAAGCGGCGGACTGGCCGAAGAGTACGCGCTCGTCGTGGACGCCGGTCCTGGCCGCCGCGGCCGAAGACTCAGGCGAATCCCCGCCGGTTTCCTCCTCGGGCGCAGCCTCGGCCTCGCCGGCCCCGTCGGCGGGCGCCTCCCCGCCGCTGCTGCACGAGACCGAGCCCACCAGAGCGGCGACCGCCAGGATGGCTGCCATCGAGCGCCCCGAGGCGAGCGGCGAGGTCCATGGCGAGCGGAATGTCCGCTTCATTCGCCTTCATTCGCCCCTGCGGGCGATCAGGGTCGTGTGGTTCCTGTTCTGTTCCCGCCGGTAGTGCATCTCGTCCATCATGGTGCGCACCAGGTGAATGCCGAGCCCGCCCACCGGCCGATCCTCCAGCAGCGAATCCAGATCGGGCTCGGGGGCGTCGTTCAGGGGATCGAACGGGCGGCCGTCGTCGGTGATCTCGATGGTGAGAGCGTCGGGTTCGGAGACCAGGGTGATTTCGATGTCGTGGACGCCGCCGTCGTGGCCGTGGTTGACGACGTTTACCACCAGCTCCTCTACGACCAGGGTCACCCGGTAGCCGAGCTCGGGGGGCCAGCCCTCTCGCTCCGCCATCTCTTCCACCGCGGCGGCGACGCGGTCCAGTTCTTCGTGTCTGGTCTCGATCTTGAGAGATGTCGTTGCGCTCAAGTTTGGAACTCGCCCTTGCACAATGTCAGGCAGGTGATGTCGTCGGACTGCGGGGTCTCGCCCGCGAAGGCCTCGACCGCCTCGAAAACGACCCGGGTCGCCTCCCGGCAACTCTTCGGGGGATTGTCGGCGAAGATCTCCTGGAGGCGCTCGACTCCGAACTCCTCGTCGTCCGCGTTCAGGGCCTCGGTCACCCCGTCGGTGTACAGCACCACGACGTCGCCGGGCGCCAGGGTGACCGATTCCTGCTCGTAGGGGAGTCCCGGCATCAGGCCCAGCGCCACTCCGCCGGTCATCGGGAGCAGGCTCGAAGTTCCGTCGGGATGAACCACCAGCGGAGGGTTGTGCCCGCCGTTGGCGTAGATGAACTCCCCGCTGGCCGGGTCGTACACCCCGTAGAAGGTGGTGACGAACATGGCCGAATCGTTGTTCTCGGTGAGCAGGTCGTTGACCTCTCCCAGCACCTCGCCCGGGTTGTCGTGGCCGATGGCCGCGCCCTTCAGCAGAGTGCGGGACGACATCATGAACAGGGCGGCGGGGACGCCCTTGTCGGAGACGTCGGCGATGGCCAGGCCGATCCGCCCGTGCTCCAGGTTCAGCATGTCGAAGAAATCGCCCCCCACGCTGCGGGCCGGGCGCATGTTGCCGAAGGTTCGGTAGTCGGGGCCAGCCAGGAACTCGGTGGGGAGAATGGACTGCTGGATCTTGCGGGCCACGTCCAGCTCGTTCTCCAGGGCGACCAGTTTATCGCGCGAGGAAAGCGCCTCCCGCCACTCGGCCATGTGGCGCAGCGTCCGGTCGATGGTGGTTCGCAGATCCTCGAAATCGAGAGGCTTGGTGACGAAGTCGAACGCGCCCCGGTTCATGGCGGTGCGGATGTTCTGCATGTCGCCGTAGGCGGAGACGATCACCGCCCGGACGTTGGGGTCCACCTTGGGTATCTGCTCGAGCAGGGTGAGCCCGTCCATGCGGGGCATGTTGATGTCGGAGACCACCATGTCGATGTCGTCCTCTAGCTGGAGTCGCTCGAGGGCCTCCACGCCGTTCTGGGCGAAGACGAACACGTAGTCGCCGGCCCGGATGTTGCGCCGCATCCGTTGCAGAACGAGCGCCTCTACGTCGGGCTCGTCGTCGACTACGAGAATCTTTTGCGGATGTTCGGGCATCCCTGCCCTCCCGTCTGTGTCAGGCCAGAGGCTCGCGCGGCGGCCCAGCGGGACCGACCGACCGGGCGCCGGTTTTGTCAGTCATTCAGGGCGGCGACCGCTTCAGCCTGGGAGTTCTGAATGGAGATGATCTTGTCGAAGCCGCTGATCTCGAAGACCTCCCTGATCGAGGCCGAGAGCGAGCACACCGCGAACTTCGAGCCTTGCTCCCGCATTTTCCTGGCCGTCATCAGGATCACCCTCAGGCCGGCGCTGCTGATGTACGAGAGGTTCTCCAGATCCAGGATCACGGCTTGGTCATCGGCTTCGATGGCCGTGACCAAGTCCTCTTGGAACTCGCGGGCATTGGCCCCATCGACCCGGCCATCGGCCTTGGCGACCAGGGTTCCGCCTTCTCGCACCGTGCTAATGCTTGCCGTTGTCAACTTTCCATCACTCTCCTCATTCTGAGCGCCAACAAGATAGACCCCACTGCCGCACCGGGCCAATCGGCCCGAACGGGTGGGATGGTAACACCAAACGAGCCCCGCGGGAAACGGGTTCGGGTCTCGCAGCCTGCCGGCTCACCCCGGATCTGCTTCCAGCAATTCGCCGGACCCAGTCCCCGGCTTGGAGCGGGCGAAGACGAGGGCACCGATGACCGCGGCTAGGGCCGAGGCGGCCAGAACGCCCATCTTGGCCTGGTCGCCCAGATCGCCCGTCTCGAACTCCAGCCCGGTGATGAACAGCGACACGGTGAAGCCGATGCCGGCCAGGGCCCCTAGCCCGACGATGTGGGACCAAGTGGCGCCGCTGGGCAGCCGGAAGAGGCCGAGGCGCACGCCGACCCAGGTGAACAGCGAGACGCCTGCCAGTTTGCCCACCACCAAGCCGACCAGGACCCCGTGGGTCACCGGGGACCGGGCCGCCTCGGACAGGGAGTCGAAGGAGATCTCCACTCCGGCGTTGGCCAAGGCGAAGATGGGGATGATCACAAAACTCGACCAGGGGTGCAGCATGTGGTTCAGGCGTTCGGCCACCGACACCTGCTCCTTCATCTCGAAGTAGGCCCGGTGCATGACCGGGGCGGTGAGTTCTTGGCGGGCCCGGCGGGCCGCAGCCCCCTCCTCGCCGATCCCGGCGCTGCGCTCCTGCTGGCGCAACTGGAGAAGCACCCGCAGGATGGCACCCTCGCCCACCCGGGGATTGTCGATTAGGGGCCGGGCCGGGGTCATTATCCCGACGATCACCCCGGCCAGGGTGGCGTGGATCCCAGACTCGAACATGGCCAGCCATATGAACACCCCGGCCACCACATAGGCCGGGGTGTACCACACCCCGGTCAGCCTCAGGACCAGGAAGGCGACGATCCCGACCGCCGTCACCAGCAGCCACCCCACCGAAAGGTCGTCGGTGTAGAAGACGGCGATGACCAGGATGGCGGCGATGTCGTCGACGATGGCCAGCGTCAGCAGAAAGACCTTGATCGTGGTCGGAACCCGGGTCCCGAGCAGCGACACCACCCCCAGGGTGAAGGCGATGTCGGTGGCCATGGGGATGCCCCACCCGGCCGAAGCCGGCCCGGACGGGTTGAAGCCGAAGTAGATGAGAGCGGGGACTATCACCCCGCCCAGGGCGGCCACCGCGGGCAGGGCCGCGGCCCGGGGGCGGCGCAGTTCTCCGGTAACGAGCTCGCGCTTGATCTCCAGGCCCATGACGAAGAAGAAGACGGCCATCAGGGCGTCGTTGATCCAGGCTTCGATCGGTTCGTCCAGGACGAGCAGCCCGCCTAGGTCCATGACGATGTGGGTCTCGAGGATCTCGTGGTAGCCGTCCTTCCACGGTGAGTTCGCCCAAACGAGCGCCACCACCGTGGCCACTAGCAGCACGATCCCGCCGGCCGCCTCGATGTGGAGGAAGCGATTCAGAGGGCGGGCGACGCGACGGGCCAGCATGCCGTCGCTGCCAGCCCAAGTGAGCGGCGAGGGGTCGAACTGTTGCTCGGTGGCCATCGTCGGGAACTCGTTCGGTATGCCGGTTCGTCTCGCCTATTTTTACTTCCGGCGACCCGAAGAGTAAACGACCAGGCGCACGTCGGTGCCGCCAGCGCCGGAGCGGATCTCCGACTCGTCGGCCAGCACCCTCATCAGCGGGATGCCCAGGCCCGACTCGTACAGCAGCCGCTCGGGCGACTCGGGCGGCGGCAGCTCGGGCAGATCCTCGGGGTCGAAGCCCGGACCCTCATCGCGGACCGCCACCACCACCTCGTCGTCGGCCAGGCTGCCCTCGACCCGGACCCGCTGCTCGCAGCCTGCGTTCAAGTGGGCCTCCACCGCGTTGGTCGTCGCCTCCGAGACCGCCACCCGCAGATCCTCGATCCGCTCGGAATCCATGCCGGGCTCGATCTCGGCCGCCCCGGTCAGGACCACTCGCACGAACGAGACGAACTCGGTGCGGGCCGGGATCTCGATGACGACCCGGTCGGAACCGGCGCGGCCGCTCACGAACCAGGCTCGGCCGAGTGGCCGACGCCGGGGGCACCGACGCTGTCGATGGAGTTGTGCAGGGTCAGAATCCGGTCGAGATCGCAGAGTTCGAACACCCGCCGGACCCGGGGGGCCGGGCACACCAGCGCCAGCTCCCCGTCCCGCTGGCGCACCCTCTTGAGCGCTCCCACCACCGCGCCGATCCCGAAGGAGTCGATGAAGTCGACCCCGGTGAGGTCGAGGATCAGACGGGTCCCGCCGGCAGAGACCGCGGCCACCACGGCTTGGCGCAGGGCCGGGGCGCCGACGACGTCGAGTTCCCCACCGACGGCGAGCACGGTCCACGGGGGCCGACGCCGGCTCTCGATGGCGGCCTGCACGGCGGCCAACGGTACCGGAACCGGCCTCGTTCGACCCGCATCCGGGGCCGCTGGAGGAGACTGGGCTCATCCTTCCAGGCGCATCGTGGCCCGGGCCTCGAACCGGACGTCGGCCAGTAGGGCGCCCACTATGGGGACCTCGGTCGGGTCGCGGTAGCGGACGGCCACGGCCACCCGATCCCCGGCCCGGTGCACGCTCACGTCGAGGCGCCGCGGGTCTAGGTCGCCGGCCTCGGCCGCGGCCGTCCTCACGCCGTCATCATCGGCGCCCACGGCCGCCTCTCGGGCTGCCTCCCGGGCCGCGTGGGTGACCATCACCCGGACCCGGACTAGCAGCCCGATCTGCACCAGCGCCAGCATCAGGGCGGCCAGGACCGGCAACACCAGCACCAGCTCCACCGTTGACTGGCCCCGCTGGCCCCGGCGAGCCGCAGGGCCGGCCGCCCGGCGGCCGGTCACGTCACTTGGTCGGCGACGCTTCTGATCACCTTGTTGAGCAGGGTGGACACCATCCCGGTGTCCGTGGCCCAGGCCAACACCAGCAGCGCCACCGCGGCCGCACCCAGAATGACCAGCGCGTACTCAGCCGTGGTCTGACCCCGCTCGGGATCGGCGGCCGATTCCGCCTCCGCCGGGGTCTGACCCCGCTCGGGATCGGCGACGGGATCGGCGTGACCGGAATGGTTGGGGTTCTCGCTCATAGCTCTCCTTGGACGAACAGACTCCGGGGGAAGCAGAAACGACGACCGGCGTCGGACCGCGCCGGCGAAGCGAGCACCGCCGGGCGCTCATCCCGGCAGCCGCAGGTCAGCTATCGACCCGACCATGAGCGGAACCACCGTCAGCAATCCGAAGGCGGGAAGCACGCAGAACACCAGGGGGAACAGCATGAGCACCGGCACCCGGCGGGCGGCCTCTTCGGCCTTGACCCGCCGCCGCCGGTGGGCTTCGTCACCGGCCCGAGCCAGAGCCGGGCCCAACGGCGCTCCATCCACCTCGGCGGCCAGGACGGCGTGAACGAGGGGAGCCGCGGCCGGACCCAGCCGATCTCGCAGGCGCCGCATCGACTCGGCGAAGGGTTCGCCGGCCGAGAAGCGCCGCACCGCGTCGGCCAGCTCCGACCGGAACGGCTCAGGGGAACGGGGGCCGATGGCGGCCAGAGCCGCCGCGGTCGGCTGTCCCGCCCCCACGATCAGGCTCAAGAGATCGACGACCTCGGGCAGCCCGAGCTCGACTCGACGATCGTGGTCTCCCCGGCGGCGGCGGACCCGCAGCCGGGCCAGGGCGGCCACAACGGCCAAGCCGGCCAGAGCCGGGACTGGTCCGGCCACGGCCGCCGCCGCGGGCAACCCCAGCGCGGCCCCGCCGACCAGCATCTCGTCGGGAGACTCGCCTCCGGTCAGGCACCGGCCCAGGGCCGCGACCGGGGCCAGCCGCGGGTGGGGCTGCAAAGGCCGGCCAGCCCGAGACCGGCGTCGGCGGGCGCCCGGCGAGGAGGGATCAGACCGGTGCAGGCGATCGCGGATCCGGCCCGTCCGGGCGGGCGGAAGCCCCACCGCCACCGCCGCCAACACCGCGGCCAGCCCGGACCCGATGCTCAAGCCCACGCCCACACCCCCAGCCCGGACCCGATGCTCAAGCCCACGCCGACACCCCCCGGGCCAGCCGGGTCATCCACCACACCCCGAGAGCCTCCAACCCCAGGCCGGCCAGCAGCGAAAGCCATCCCAGGGGAGTGGCCACCAGCACTCGCAGAGCATCGCCGTCGACCAGAGCCACGACCGCGCCGAAGGCGGCCGGGGCCAGCGCCACCAACAGCCCCGAAGCCCGGGTCTGGGCGGTGAGGGCCCGGATCTCGTCGTGCCAGGCCCGACGCTGATGGATGGACGCCGCGGCCCGATCGAGACCGGCGGCCATGGCCGCACCCGACCCGTGCCCGAGAACGAGAAGGGCGACCGCGATCCGGCGGGCGGCGGCCACCCGGCTGCCGGTCGCGCCGGCGGCCCAGCCGTCCAGAGCCTCGGCCACGCTCAGTCCCCCGGCGATCCGGCGAGTCACCGGGGCCAGACCGGCATCGGGGAGTTCGGCTGAGACCGTCTCCAAGGCAACCGGAAGAGACGCCCCGGCCCGCAGGGCCCGGGCCGTCAGCTCCAGCATCTCGGCCACCACGGTGGCGTGGTCGCCGGATCCGGACCACTTCCGCAGGCGGGCCCGGACGGCGGCAACGGCGACGGCCGACCGCGGCCGGGGGCGGGAACGGCCCCGGGGCGGCGGACGGGGCCAGGCCACGGCCACAAAGGCGAACACCGCCGCCATTAACGCCGTCATCGGCCCTGCCCCGTCATCGGCCCTGCCCTGCCATCAGAGGCTCTGTCCCGTCATCGAAGTCGCCGGCGATCCGGCGGGGCCGGGAAAGGGTGCCGACCACGGCGGTCCCGTCGGCCAGCTTGCGCACCCGGTCGCCGGAGACCACCTCGGCCACCTCGACAATCCGGCGCTCGCCACCGGCGGCTCGCCCCACGTGCACCACCGCGTCCATGGCCGCCCGCACGTGATCTTTGACCGCGTCCACCGGAAGGCGTTCGGCTGCGGCCGCGGCCAGCGTGGTCAGCCGGCGCAGCCCGTCGACGGGCCCGTTGGCGTGGATGGTGGAGAGGCAGCCGGCGTGACCGGTGTTGAGGGCATGGAGCAGGTCAAGCGCCTCCGCTCCCCTCACCTCCCCCACCACCAGCCGGTCGGGACGCATCCTCAGGGCGTTGCGGACCAAGTCCCTGATGGTCACGTCGCCCCCGCCCTCCCGGGACTCGGGCCGGGCTTCGAGACGTACGACGTGGGGATGGTCGAGCCTGAGCTCGGCCGCGTCCTCGATGGTGACGATCCGCCGACCGCCGTCGATGCGCCCGGCCAGGGCGTTCAGCAGAGTCGTCTTGCCCGCGCCGGTCCCCCCGGTCACCATCACGTTGGCCCCCGCGGAGATCAGCTCGTCGAGCAGCGCCACCACCGCCTCGCCGGCGAACATCTCCAAGGCCACGTCGGCCACCACAAAACGACGAATGGTCACGTAGGGGCCGTCCACCGCCACCGGGGGCACCGCCACGTGAACCCGGGAGCCGTCGCCGAGCCGTCCGTCGACGCAGGGGGCGCGCTGGTCGACCCGCCGGCCCAGCGGCCCCACGATTCGCTCGATCAGCAGGTCGACCGCGGTCCGGTCCATGCTGACACCGCTGCGGGCCAGCACCCCGCTCCGCTCGACCCAGACCGGCCCCGGGCCGTTGATCATCACCTCGCTCACCGACGGGTCGGCCAGCAGAGGCTCTATCGGGCCCAGCCCCTCCACCCGAGCCACCACCCGGGCCACCGCGTCGTCGACGGCCTCGGGCCGGGCCAGAGGATCTAGAACTCGGACGATTCCGGCCACCTCCGCCGGATTGGGGGGCATCCGGCCGCCGGTGTCGAGCACCCGGCGGTGTACCGCGTCGATCAGCCCGGCGGGCGCTCTCATACCGGCAGCTCGAAACGCCGCAGCGGCATGGGCAGGACCCCGACGATGGTGCCAGCGTCAATGGTCCGGGCCACCCGGGGGTCCCAGGCGATGCGGTCCACCCGGGTGGCGCCGACCGCGGCGGCGACGTCGCTGGAGCGCAGAGACCGGCCCGGCTCGGTGACCAAGACCACGTGGTCGATGGAGTCGGCCTCCCGCTGGGCCCGGCTCACGGCCAAGAAGCAAGACCGCAGCACGCACACCGATCGGTGCTGCTCACCGAGCCCGGCCCGGACCCGGCCCGGGTCCAGACCGGCGTCCACCACCACCGGACCGGTCCGGGCCAGCATGTCGAAGGCCAGCATCAGCCGGGCCGGGTCGGCCCCGTCCGGCGACACCGACCCGGCCCGCAACAGCCTCAGCCCCCGGGTCACCTCTTCGAGCAGTCGGCCGATGGCGTCGGCGGGCACTCCCTCGCCGGCCGCGATCCAGTCGCCGATCCCGGGCTCAGACGGCGCCGCCCCCTTGACTAGGCCCAGCAGCTCAGGCTGGTCGCCCTCCAGATCGACCAGAGTGGTGTCGCGCCCGTCGTGGGCCAACCGCAAGGCGATGGCCGCCGCCACCACCGATGTTCCAACCCCGCCTTTTACCGACCAACACCAGATGATCACCGTCAGCTTCCCTTCACGTTGAATCGAAAGGGGGAAGTCGAAAAGGGGGAAGACGATGAGAGGGGAAGACGGCGGTGGAGCCCCGGCTCAACCATCGCCGGAGTTCCGGGTGCCCGCAGCGGGCCCGAACAGTTCGGGTCAACCCTAGAGCGGGGGTGGGGCCAGATCAACCCCGAATCGGGGCCGAGCCTCCGGTCAGGCGCCCAGAGCGAGCACCTCGGCCGCGGTGGCCAGCAGTTCTTCGGCGCCGGCGTCGTCGAGCACCGGCACCACAAACTCGTCGATGCCGTGCTCGTCGATGAGCGAGGCCAGTTCGGCCGCGCACTCCGACACGGTCCCGGCCACCACGAAGGGATGCACCCACTCGTCTTCAACCAGCTCGGCCGCGGCCTCCAGGCCTGAGCCCATGGCGGCCCGGATCCGTCCGGTCGCCTCGTCGGTCAGCCCTATGGCGGCCCGCACCTCGGGGGGCGAGTCCACCAGCCGGTAGGTCATGTGCGGCTTGGTGGCGGCCATGACCCGCTCGCTGGTGACGATCATGGTCGAGTAGGCGATCTGCGGGGACCGGCCCGCCGCCCGGCCCGCCGACCGGATGCGGTCCACCGCCTCGGCCAGGCCGGGCTTGTGCACGAAGTCGAGCATCACCCCGTCGCAGGCGGCGCCGCCCAGCTCCAGCATCCTCGGACCCCGGCCGGCCAGCCAGATCCCGGTGTCGGTCCGACCCGGCCGCCAGGACAGCGCGGCCCGCCGCAGCCGGACGCAGCGGCCGTCGGCGTCTACCGTCTCGCCCTCCAGCAGCCGTCGGCAGGCGTCGATGGTCTCGGCCACCGCGGCCCGCGGCCGGTCCCGCTGGATCCCCAGGGGGTCCAGCGTCAGGCTGCCCCCGGCCCCGATGCCCAGGAAGGCCCGGCCTCCCGACAGCTCGTCAAGCGAGGCGATGGCGGCGGCGGTGGCCCCGGCGTGGCGGGTGTAGGGGTTGGTAATGCCCGGGCCTATCTCCACGGCGACGGTGGCGGTGGCGATGGCGGCCAGGGTCACGTAGACGTCCCGGGCGGCGAGGCCCTCGTCGTAGACCCAGCACCGCTCGTATCCGAGTTCCTCGCCCCGACGGGCCAGCGAGACCATCCGCTGGACCGGCTCGGTGGGAATGAGGTTGAAGGCCCCCCGGACCACGACCGGAAATCTACTCAGTCAGACGAGGGAACACGGCAACAGCGAAACCAGTGCAGCGAAACCAGTCAGGGGCCGGCCCGGCCCGAACGCCAGGCCAGAACCGCTTCCAGCACTCCCCCACCCACGGCCAGCGCCTTGTCGGAAATCCGATGGCAGGCGGCCGGATCGGGACGGGGGTCGACGTCGCCGATTTTCAGCCCGGCCCGCACCTCGGCGCCGGGCGCGATGGCGCCTCTGAGAACCCCGTCGAAGGGGGCGGTCACGGCCTCGCCGGCCACGGTCCCCAGACGTTGGCCCTCGGCGACCCGGTCGCCGATGGCCGCGTTCCAGGCCACCGCCCCGGCCTCGGGCGCCCGCAGCACCCGCTCGGCGCTACGGCCGCCCACCGGTCCGGGCGTGCCGGTGTCGGCCGCGGCCGAGCCGGCCCAGACGACCCGGCCCAAGTCGTGGCCCCGCATGGTCTCGACCACGGCATGGCAGTCGACCCCGGCCGTGAAGCCCGGGCCCAACGCCACCACCAGGTCGGCGTCGTCGATGGCGGTGTCGAGGTTGCGCTTGGCCAGCCGGGCGTCCACCACCACATCGGCACCGACCGGGGCCAGCTCGGGGGAGACGAGCACGGCCACCGCGCCGGTGGCGGCCACGGCCATGGCCTCGCCGGGCGAGGCGGCCCGAACCCCGCGCAGACCCTGTACCACCGCCTCGCCCTCGGCGACCGCAGCGGACAGGGCCACGGTCCGGCGCACCGTCAGGGGCCGGGGCAGCTCGAGCACGATCACGGGCCAGTTGGCCCGGGTCAGCCGCCAGGCCACCCCGGTGGCGAGGTCGCCCCCGCCCCGCAACACGCAGAGGGGTTCAGAGAAGGCGATGGTCGATCATCCGCCTTCGGATCCCGATCCCCAACGGTCCCCGGGCTCCGTTCATCCCCGGCGATGAGCGATCACCTGGGCCATGATGCTCACCGCGATCTCCGCGGGTGTCTCGGCTCCGATCTCGATGCCGATCGGCGCGTTCACCCGGTCGAGGTCGGCCGGGTCCGCGCCCCGGTCTTCGAGCCGGGACCGGACCGTGTTCCAGCGGCGGTCGCTTCCCATCACCCCGATGTAGCCGGCGCCGGTGGGCAGCAGGACAGTCAGAGCGACCAGGTCGAGGTCCACGTTGCGGGTGACCAGCACCACCGAGGTGTCGGCGTCGAGGGAACGCTCGGTCACCAAGTCGGCCACCGGGCCGGTGAAGAACTCGTCCGCCCCCTCGTCGCCGGCCTCGAGCCCGTCGCGGTCGTCCCAGGCCAACACCCGGAAGTCGAGCCAGCTCGCCAGGCGGGCCACGGCCCGGCCGACGTGGCCGTATCCGACGATGAGCAGGGTCGGTCGGGGCATGTGGGGCTCCACGAAGATCGAGACGTCCCCCCCGCAGACGCCGGGATCGCCCTTGTCGGGCTGGACGAGCCGGTATGAGAGCATACGAGGCCGGCCGTCGGCCAGGGACTCGACGGCCTCGGCGGCCACCCGGGCCTCCATCTCTCCGCCGCCGACGGTGCCCCGGATGCGGCCGTCGCGGAACACCAGCATCCGGGCCCCGGGCCGGCGGGGCACCGAGCGGGCGGTGTCGACGACGACGGCGCTGGCCACGGCCACCCCCCTGGCCACCTCGTCGGCCAGCTCCCGGATCAGATCCGCGCCCACGCCCTCAAGGCCCTCCAAGGACCCAGGGTCGAGATCCGTCATTTCCACAGGCGGGCGGCCTGCTCGCGGCAGCGGGCCCGCAGCCGGTCGCGGTCGGCGCCGCGCGCCTCGCCGCCGGCCACCAGCCAGCGGCCGGCCACCATCACGTCCCGCACCCAGGAGCCCTCGCCCCACTGCACGAGCTGCTCGGCCAGATTGTGGGCCCGCACCGGGGTCGGGAACCGGGCCTCTACGAGCTGCAGGTCGGCGTGCCAGCCCGGTTCGAGCCGGCCCACTCCGGCGAGGCCGAGGGTCTGAGCCGCTCCCTCGGTGGCCATGTGCACCACGTCGGCGGCGGGCAGCGCCCCGGGGTCCAGCGTCCGGGCCCGGTGCAGCAGGAACGCCCCCCGCATGACCGCGAACATGTCGTTGACGTAGCCGTCGGAGCCCAGCCCCACTGTCACGCCCCGGTCAATCAGCTCGGGCACGGGGGCGATCCCGCCTCCCACCTCGCAGTTGGCCAAGGGCATGTGCGACACCCGGATGCCGGAGTCGGCGATGACGTCGATCTCGGGCTCGGAGAGCTGGACGCACTGGCTGGCCTGGAACCGGGGCGAGGCCACCCCCAGCGACCGGTAGAACTCGAGCGTCCGCAGGCCGTGGTGGCGCAGGCACCACTCGGGCTCGTGGGTCCCCTCGTTGACGTGGGCGTGGCAGAACACGTCGTGGTGCTCGGCCAGCTCGAAGGCCTGAAGGATCAGCGGCGCCGGGCAGGTGAAGGTGGTATGATAGCACATGGCCCCCGAGACCAGGCTCGACCGGTCGGCCCGGGCGGCTTCGATGAGCCTCACGTTCTCAGCCAGGCCGTCCTGGGCGCCGGCGGGTCCCATCCGCTCGGTGGCCTCGAAGCTCAGCACCGCCCTCGGCCCCCGCCGGTCGATTGCCTCCTTCTCCACCAGCAGAGCCTCGGGCAAGGCGTTGGGGGCCTCCAAGACGTCGAAGAAGCTGGTGGTGCCCGAGGCGAGCAGCTCGACGCACACCCAGTCGGCCGCCGCCGCGATCATGTCGTGGTCGAGGGCGTTCTCGACCTTGGGCCACCAGTAGTCGTCGAGAAAGCTCCAGAACCCGCCGGGGGCCTCGTCGGCGGGGATGCCGTGGGCCAGCACCCCGTAGAGGTGGACGTGGGCGTTGACGAACCCGGGCAGGCACACGCATCCCGACCCGTCGGCGAAGTCATCGTCGGGGTGGCGAGACCGCAGCTCGGCGGCCGGGCCCACCTCGTCGATGCGGCCGTCTGCCACCCGCACGGCGCAGTCGGGCCGAGGGTCTTCGAAGGCGGAGGCGATCACCCAGTCCGCGGCGACGATGAGGCCTCCGGCCACGGCTCAGGCGTGGGCCCGAAGGGCCCTCCACACCCGTTCGGGGGTGAAGGGCAGGTCGTTGATGGCCACCCCGGTGGCGTCGAGGATGGCGTTGCGGACGGCGGGGGCCACCCCGTCCTTGGGGATCTCGGCCACGGCCTTGGCCCCGAACGGGCCGCTGTCCTCCATGGTCTGCACCAGGTACACGACCGTCTCGGGCATCTCGTCGGCCCGGTAGATCTTGTAGGGGCCGAAGGACGGGTTGACCATCCGCCCCTCGTCGTCGAGCACCATCTCCTCGCAGTGGGCGTAGCCCAGGGCCTGGGTCATGCCGCCCTCGACCTGGCCGCTGGCGGTGATGGGGTTGATGGCCACGCCGCAGTCGACGGCCATCACCAGCTTGGTGACCGTGACCTGGCCGGTCTCGACGTCCACCTCGACCTCGGCCAACTGGGCTCCGAACGGCGGCGGGCAGTCGGGCGAGACGTGCGAGGCCGTGCCCATGATCTGCTCGTGCTCCTGCATGTGCAGCGAGTCCAAGGCGATCTCTTCCAAGCTCACCGAGCGGCCGTCGGGGGCGTGGGCCCGCCGGTTCCGCAGCTCGATGGTGCAGGGTTCGTCTATCTCCAGCAGCATGGCCGCCCGCTCCTTGAGCCGCTTGCGGACCGCCTCGGCCGCCCGCAGCGCGGCCGTGCCGGAGATGTAGGTGGTGGACGAGGCATAGGCCCCGGTGTCGAAGGGGGTCACGTCGGTGTCGCTGGAGTACACCTTGATGTCGTCCAGCGGCACCCCCAGCACCTCGGCCGCGATCTGCCCGATGACGGTGTCGGCGCCGGTGCCCAGATCGGTGGCGCCGATGAGCATGTTGAAGGAGCCGTCGTCGTTGAGCTTGATCGAGCACCCCCCCATGTCCAGGAACGGGATGGCGGTGCCGTGCATGGCGAAGGCGAAGCCGATCCCTCGGCGGATGTGGGGCCGGTCGGCGGGCCGCTTCCAGGCCGGGTCGTTCCGGCGGTGCCAGCCGCTCTCGCGCAGCCCCTGGGCCATG
Organism: uncultured Acidimicrobiales bacterium; assembly: GCA_958296055.1. Taxonomy (GTDB): domain Bacteria; phylum Actinomycetota; class Acidimicrobiia; order Acidimicrobiales; family Aldehydirespiratoraceae; genus CATQHS01. Next base: position 2,817,958 of record CATQHS010000001.1, on the reverse strand, counting down.
CACTCCTCGATGCCCGACGACATGATCTTGGGGTACTCGTCGAGTTCGCCCTCGGCCGGGGCCCGCTCGCCCAGATGGGGGGCGATGTCCATCTCGTCGCCGACCTTCACCCAGTTGAGCCGCTTGAAGTCGATGACGTCGGCGCCGAGGGCCCGAGCGACGTCCTCCATGTGGGCCTCGAGGGCGAACTCGCCCTGGGGGCCGCCGTAGCCCCGGTAGGCGCCCGGAACCGGGATGTTGGTGTAGACCACGTCGCAGGTGAACCGCTTGGCCGAGGCGTTGTAGGAGGACAGGCCCCGCAGCCCCGAGACGATCTGGACGGTGAAGCCGTGGGTCCCGTAGGGGCCGGTGTTGCCCAGCACGTACATGTCCTGGGCCAACAGCTTGCCGTCATGGTCAACCGCGGTGCGGAAGGTGATGGTCTGGGGGTGGCGGGTGCGGCTGGCGTAGAACTCCTCGGCCCGGTCGAGCTCAAGCCGGACCGGTCGGCGGGTGGCGATGGCCAGGTGGGCGACGATGTCCTCTATGAGCATCTCCTGCTTGGCCCCGAAACCGCCGCCGATGCGGGGCTTTATCACCCGTATGTCCTTGATGTCCATGCCGATGAGGGGGGCCAGCATCCGCCGGGTGTGGAAGGGCACCTGGGTGGCGGTCCGCACCACCATCCGCTCGTCGGAGTCGAGCCAGGCCACCGAGATGTGGGGCTCGATCGGGCACTGCTGGACCTGGTGGACCCTGAAGGTCTGCTCGAAGGCATGGGGGGCGGTGGCGAAAGCGCTTTCTAGGTCGCCCCGCCGAGCGGTGATGTGGTGGACGAGGTTGCGCTCGGGGTCGCAGATGTGGTGGGTGTCGTCCTCGTCGTGGATCACCGGCGCGCCGGGGGCCATGGCCTCGCGCTCGTCGAAGACGGCCGGGAGCACCTCGTAGTCCACCTCGATGAGGCGGACGGCCTCGGCGGCGATCTCGACGGTGTCGGCGGCCACCGCGGCCACCCGGTCCCCGACGTGGCGGACCTTGTCGTCGAAGCTCACCTGGTCGTAGGGGTGGGGGTTGGGCCAACTCTGGCCCCCCGAGGCGTACTTCACCCTGGGGGTGTTGCCGTGGTGCAGGACGGCCCTAACCCCGGGCATCCCCCGGGCCTTCGAGTCGTCGATGCGGGTGATGCGGGCGTGGGCGTGGGGGCTGCGCAGCACCTTGGCGTACAACATCCCCCGGGGTTCGATGTCGTCGGTGAAGGCCGGGTTGCCCTTGGCCAGGCGGACGGCGTCCACCTTCACCTCGGGCCGGCCGACCACGGCCATGTCGGGAACCTCCCGGGACGGGACCAGCCGGGGCACCGAGGCCGGCCCGGCCGGCGGCTCGTCGTCGGGCGAGACGGCCGTCGGGCGGACGCCGTCGGTCATCGGCTCCAGGACCAGCGGGCCGAAGGGCTCGGGCCGGTCGCCTCGGAGCACGGCCGCGGCCCGCTTCACCGCCTCGACCGGCTTGGCGTAGGCGGTCTCCCGGTCGAGGATGCCCGAGAGCATGTCGCGGATGGCGGCCTCGGACGGGTCTGGGTCGGCCTCCAGCAGCGCCTTGGCCCCCAGGATCATGGCCCCGGCCGAATATCCCGACTGGAAGGCCCCGACGGCCGCGAAAGCGGCCTGGATCGGGTCCAGTTCGGGCGAGACGTTGAGCGCCTCGACGGTGGTGACGGCGTGGCCGTCGGCCTGGGCCGCGCTGATGACGTCGGCGCTGGCCAGCTTGCCGTCGAAGAGCACAGCCGCCGCGCCGGTCTCGCCGCTGTCGGACCCGTAGTGAACCGAGAACATGCCCAGGCGCCGCAGCACCGCCCGCAGCGACTCGTGGGGCGCAGCCTCGACTACGGCCGGCGCGCCGTTGAGCTCAAAGGCGATCTCCATCACCGCTCCCCCTCGTCGGCGGACTCGGTCTCCATCACCGCTCCTCCCCGTCGGCGGACTCGGTCTCCATTACCGCTCCCCCTCGTCGCCGGCGGCGGCCAGCTCTTCGGTCACTCGCCGGGTGAGGACCCGGGCCAGCTCCAGTCGGTACTCGGCCGAGCCCCGGAAGTCGCCTTCGGGCACCAGCCCCGCGGTCGGATCGGACCCGTCGGCCAAGACCGGAACCGGGGCCACGCCGGTGAGGGCCACCGCCACCGCGCCGTCGGCCCGGCGCCCGTAGGCGGCCACGATGGGCACGTCCGCCGGGGTCCGGCCGGTGGCGGCCACCGCCACCGCGCCGGTCGGGTCGATGGTTGCCGCGGTGATCAGCGTCCCGGCCGGCACCCCTTCGCCCAGAACTCGGGCCAGATCCTCTTCGTTTTCGCCATCGGGACCGGCCAAGGCGACCCGGCCCCGGTGGGCCAGCAGGGCGGCCAGCAGCAGGCTGTCGGGCCGGCGGCGGGCCACCAGCCCGCCCACGGTGGCCAGGGTGCGCAGCGTGGAAGGGGCCTCGGCCCGAGCCACGGCCCGCAGCCGGTCCGGCACCGCCGGGGACTCAGACATCTCGCCGAGGGTGGCCATGGCCCCGATCCGGACCCCCCCGCCCACGGTTTCGATCCGGTTCAGGCCCAGCGCCTGCAGATCCACGGCCTCCAGTCGGCTGGGGGCCCGGTCGGCGTTGAGCAGGGTGCCGCCGGCCAGGGCCACCCGATCAGGCGCGGCCAACAGCTCAAGGGCGGCACCGATGGTCGACGGTCGGTGGTAGGCGGCCATCAGGGGCATCCCATTGACGCTATCGCGGATAACGCGGCACGAGCCCCGGTCGGGGCCCGCCGGGACAGGGGATTTCCGGGATACGGGATAGGGGAATTACGCCGGGACGAGCCGGTCGGGCAGGTGGTTGCGATGGGCGCGGGCCATGTCGGCGTACAGCTTCTCGGCCACCGAGATCGACCGGACCAACGGGTGGGAGGCCAGAGCCTGCGTCGCCTCCCGGTCGGTGCCGTTCCAGGCCGCGTCGGCCGCGGCCTGCTGGTAGTACGCAAGCGATTCGACCAAGCCGCACAGGTGGGCGGGCAGATCGGGCAGCGGGACCGAGTGCACGCCGTCGGCGTCGCAGCGGCCCACCGTCTCCACCACCAGCGAGTCGGGGAAGCCCTTCACCGAGCCGTTGTTGGCCACGTTGACCGGCATCGTCTCGCCTCGGTCGTTGTAGACCGCGGCCATGCAGTCCAAGGCCAGCTCCAACTCGTGGATCCCCCCGCGCGACCGAGCCGGGTCGAGCTGAGGGTCGCCGCTTCGGGCCTGCTCCTCGTAATGGGCCCAGTACATGGGAACTTCCGCCAGTATGTCTTCGGCTCGGGTGGTGGGCTTGTTCCGATATTCCTGAAGGATTTCCTGCTCGAAGTAATAGTATTGAAAGTACCCGCTCGGCACTGATCCCATGGCTGCGGCCAGATGGAGCATGCGCCTTGTCTGGCCGGTCAGTTCGGGATCGTCGGCCCGATCCGTCCATATGTCACGCAGCATGGGCGGCAGCGGCTGTCCATCGTATTCGTGGTGAACCGACCACGACCCGTGGTTCAGTCCGACGCTGGTCACATCCAGCTTGTCTGGATCCAGACCCGCCGCCTCGGCCAGCATTCTCGGGTAGACGATGGGACCCTCGCACAGCGAGATGATCGCCGTTTCGGTGTGGTCCGATACGGCCTGTGAGACTATGTTCACCGGGTTGGTGTAGTTGAACACGACCGCGTCAGTGCACGCCTTCTTTATATCTTCAAGAATAGATTTCATGGCGGTTATGGACCGCAGGGCCATGAAGAACCCGCCTGGGCCCTGGGTTTCCTGTCCTATCACGCCGTATGACAAGGGAATACGCTCGTCGAGCACCCGGGCCTCGAATCCCCCCGGGCGAAAGCTGGTGAGAACGGCGTCGCACCCGTCGAGCCCGGCTAGGCGATCGGTGGTGGCCGTGACGTCGATGTCGAGCCCCCGGGCCGACATCATGCGCCGAGCTATCTGCTGCACCAAGTCCAGGCGTTGCTCGTCGAGATCTATGAGAACTATCTCCGACCCGTCGAAGTTGTGGCCCTGATGGGCGAGGCTGGCCATGGTCCCGGCTGCTCTGGTGGAGCCTCCCCCCACATAGGCCAACTTGATTCGTGCCATGGGCCGCTCCCCAGAACTCAATCTCGCCAGACGTTTCGGCTGCTCAAGCCTACCGCCGGCTAGAATAGCCGATGCCCATGGCCTTGCCCCATAGAGACGATTCGGCGGCTGATCGCCGGTGACCGGCGACCGGTATGTCATAGGAGTCGACGGCGGCAACACCAAGACGGTGGCGGTGGTGGCCGACACGAGCGGCCGAGTGGTCGGCGTGAGCCGGGGAGGCTGCACCGACATCTACGGCTGCGAATCGGCGGAAGCGGCCTGCGCCGAGTTGGCCCGGACCATCCGGCGAGCGCTCGAGCGGGCGGGCTGCGGGAGCGACCGGCTTTCCGCCGGCGTGTTCAGCCTGGCCGGCGCCGACTGGCCCGAGGACTACGACCGCCTCCGGGTCCACCTGGAGACGAGCTTCTCCTTCCGGTTTCGGCCCGTAGTCGTGAACGACTCAATCGGCGGGCTTCGCCTCGGCGGCCCCGACTGGGAGGGCGTCGCCATCATCTGCGGCACCGGCAACGCGGTGGGGGCCCGCCGACGCGACGGCGTCTACTTCCACCTCGGTTTCTGGCCCGACCCGGTGGGCGCCGTCGCCTTGAGCCAATCGGCGCTGAACGCCGTCTACCGGGACCATCTCGGGCTCGGACCCCCGACCTCCCTCACCGCTCGGGCCCTGGAGATCTTCGGCGCGGACGACCCGATCGAACTGCTTCACCGCTTCACCCGCCAAGACGGATCGGGACGGCCGGAGCTGGTGCGCATGAGCCCGGCCCTGCTGGACGAAGCCGACGGCGGCGACGGCGTGGCCACCGCCATCGTCGCCGGCGCCGGTCGGTCCCTGGGGGGGCAGGGCCGAGTGTCGGCCCAACAGATCGGCCTCAGCCTCGATGACACGCCGGTGGTCATGGGGGGCGGCCTGTTCCGCCACCCGACGATGATCCTGGAGAACGCGGTCATGGCCGAGCTTCCCGGAGCGGCGGCATCGAGGACCACTCGACCGCCGGTCATCGGAGCGGTCATGGCCGCCATGGACGCCGTCGGCCAGCCATCCGATCCAGAGGCGCTTCACCGCTCGCTCGAAGCCTTCGACGCCGCCGAAGATTGACGCCGCCGAAGCTTCCGGCACCCCGGCAGTTGCATTCTCGTCGCTTTTAGTCGCGGTGGCGGCGGATGCGGTGGTCGTGGTCCAGCTTGCCGCTGCGCTGGACGTATATGGAGTCCGGGTCATAGGGCAGCGGGTCGATTCGGCTGGAGATCGTCTGAGCCTCGCCGGTGGCCGCCGCGGCCTCGGCGGCCACCATGATCTCCAGGCAGTGGTAGGCGTGTTCGGGCCGGATCAGCAGGTCGTCGCCGTCGATCAGGCAGTCGACGAGGTGGCGCAGCCCGGCGGTCCAAGGCCAGGCCGCGTCGGCCTCTCCGTAAATGGTCCAGCCCGCCGTGTCGGCCAGGGACATCTCGTACCCCTGCGGAGCCCAGTCGTCGCCCAGCATCTGGGCCACCCCGAGATCGCCGTACAGCTCGAAGGCGGGCGAGCGGTAATCCGACATGGTGAAGCCGGTGGTGACGGCGGCGAGCCGGCCCTCACCGAAATCGAGGAGAACCTGGTAGTTGTCGAAGTTCTGAACCTCGATGACCTCGCCGTCCACTTGGCGCTCGGCGACGGCGGTGCCGGCCAAGGCGGCGACCCGCAGCACGGATCCCATCAACCCGGTCAGCGAGGTGATGTTGTACACGCCGAGGTCGAACAGAGGCCCGCCCCCGGTCTCGTAGTACCAGCGCCCCCAAGTCGGCCCCGACCAGCCGTATCTGGCCCTGGCGGTGAGGATCGTCCCGATCTCGGCGTCGTCGACGATCCGCTTCCAAAGCGCCCGGTAGGTGGGGCTGAGAACCACGTGGGGGGCGCAGACGAGCAGAGGCGAGCCGGCCGCGGCGGCCTTGGCCACCAGTTCGGCGGCCTCTTCGAGATGGATGGACATCGGCTTCTCGACCAGCACGTGCTTGCCCGCGTCGAGCGCGGCCGCGGCGATCTCTCCATGACTCGGCATGGCCGTCAGCACCAGCACGGCGTCGACGTCGTCTCGTTCGACCACGTCGCGATAATCGGTGGAGAACGGGGCGTCCTGGCCGAGGAAGCGGCGGACCCGAGCGGCCCGGTCCGAGGCGACATCGCAGGTCGCGGCCAACTCGACCCGGCCCTCGTGCATCAGATCGCGGACAAGGGCGGCGTAGGGCTCGAAGACGCTGCCCAAGCCGATCACGCCGAGCCGGACTTTCGACCGCGGCTCTTCGCCCCCGGCTCTCTTGCTCACCGCTCTCTTGCTCCCGTCCCTTCGCTCACGGGCACCGGATCGCGGCGGCGGGCACCGACGCGGGCGTGCTCGTCCGACCAGATCTGGGCGTTCGGGCACTCGTGGACGAAGGTGGCGGGCCAGGCCGGGTCGTACCGCGACGAGGCTTCAAGGCGCCTGACCGACTCGGCCTTGTCCCGCCCGTGCAGCACCATCAGAACCGAGCGGGAATGCCGGCGGATGGTTCCCAGACCCACCGAGACCCCCCGGGCGGGGACTTCGTCCACACCGGAGAACTCTGGGAAGGTGAGCAGGTTGTCGGACCGGGTGGACGGCGCCAGATCGACGACGGCCGTCGCACCGTCGAGGTCGGCGCCCGGCCCGCAGAAGGCGACGTGGCCGTCGGAGGAGCCGCTGGCCACGATGAACAGGTCCACCCCTCCCGCGGCTTCGATGCGCTCGTCGTAGCCGGCCGGGTCGGCCGCATCCGGGAACCAGACCGATTCCGGGGGGATTTGTTTGGGGTCGGGCAGGCCCTGGTTCACAACCTGTCGAATCTGACGCTCGGCGAAGCGCCGACACGAGTAGTGGGCGCTAGCGCTGACCGGCTCGGGAGTGGGGGCGCCGGAGTCCAGGTAGTCGTCCATCATGACGATGACCACATGCGAGCAGTCGATCCCGGCCGCCGCGCACCGCTCGCCCAAGGCGTCGTAGATCGGCTTGGGCGTGCGCCCTCCGGGACAGCCCAGCAGGTAAAGCCGGCCCTCTGAGGCGCTTTGAGCGATCCCGGCCGCGATCATCTCGGCCGCGGCGGCGCCCAGCTCGGCCGGCGACCCGAAGCGACGGCTGACAACCGCGCCCATCTTCGCCCCTCCACTCATCCTTTCTCGGCTCCGACGGCAATGCCCCGAATGAACCGACGTTGGAGGATCACGTACATGACGAGCACCGGAAGGGCTACTAACAAGGCGGCCGCGGCGATGACCGAAGGGTCGCCGCCCCGCCGCTGACCGGCAAAAAACGACAAGGCCAGCGGCGCGGTCTGAGCCGATTCATTCTGGGGAATCAGAACGAGAGCCAGCAGGAAATCGTTCCAAGTGAAGAGAAACAGCAGAGCGGCGAGGGACAGCATGGCCGGCCGGGCTAGGGGAAGCAGTACTTTTTGCAAGATGTCCCAACTGTTGGCGCCGTCTAGCCGGGCCGCCTCGACTGTAGATCCAACCAGAGACTCGAAGGTGGCTCTCATCCAGAACGTGCCGAATGAGACGCTAAACCCGATCTGGGGAAGTATGGTAGCCCACCGGGTATCAATAAGCCCCCAGTCACGAAACCCGAAGAACAAGGGAATGATGAGCGCTTCATAGGGCAACATCAGCCCAGCCACAAGCACTACAAACAGAGTATTCTTGAACGGAAAACGCATAGTGGCGAAGGCATATCCGGCCAACACTGAGAAGGCCACACTAGCAGCGACAACGGTAACGGCTATGATCGCGCTGGATCTGAGCGCTTGGCTAAACCCTCCTTTTTCCCAGGCGGTATAAAAATTTTCTAGCGTGATAGATTCAGGAATAGTAAATCCACTGATGCGGTTACCCGGCTCATTAAGCGCTAACAGTACGATAGACACCAGTGGATAGATGGCAATAAAACTAGCCCCAAGAAGAACCACATAAATAGTGCGCTTCTCAACCCGGCTCTCGATCAACTCTCAACCTCCCCCCTGCGCCGGTACCAGAGCACTGCCATGTTCACGATCAGCAACTCCAACATTAGGACAACCCCGATCGCCGCACCCAGGCCGACAGTCCGGGTCTGGAATACGGAGCGGAATATAAACATCGACGGCACTTCGGTGTTGGTGCCCGGGCCGCCGCGCGTGGTCACGAACACCACATCGAAGTTGCGCAGAGCGGCCGTTATGGTGAGAACCAGCGCCACGGTGATCTCGCGGCGAAGCGACGGAAGAGTGACCGCGAAGAACTCGCGCACCACGCCGGCGCCGTCGATCCGGGCCGCTTCATACTGCTCGGTCGAGATCTTCTGGACCCCGGCTATGAACAACACGAACACGAGCCCGAAGGTGACCCATGTCCCCACTAGGCCCAGGGCGGGCAGCGCGAAGGTGAAGTCGCCCAGCCACGCCCGGCTGAAGCCGTCCAGCCCAACGGCGTCGAAGGCCCGGTTGAGCGGGCCGTCCGGCGCGTAGATCCACCGCCAAGTCACGGCCACGACGGTCAACGGCAGAATTGTGGGCAGGAACAGGACGGCCCGATAGACAGCCTGGCCCCGGATCCGGACCCGAACCATGAGCCCCACCACGACGAGGGCCACCGATATGGGCAGGAATGCGTAGAACACGATCAGAATCGCCGAGTTCCACAGAGCCCCGCGGATCTTCGGATCGGTGAAAACGGTCAGATAGTTGTCGAACCCGGTGAACGAGCGGTCGGTGATCCCGTTCCACTCATAGAAGGACAGAAACGCGGCCTGCCCGAGGGGGATCACCCCGAAAGCTATGAAGAAGGCGAACGCCGGCAGCAGGTACAGGAAGGCGATCGGCTGCGAGCCACCGAAGGCGCGCCGCCCCCTGCGTTGGGGGCGGCGCGCCTTCGGCAAGGCTGGCAAGGCTATAGAGGCCTCATCCGGCAAAGAAGGCTTCCCAATCGGCCTGGACATCCTCGAGGAACTGTTCCCCGGTGATCTGCCCGCCCAGAAGCTCCTGGGTCTTGGCGGTGAGGGTGTTGAACATCGTGTCGGTGGTCCAGTCGGCGTAGAGGGTGACCCCCTCATCGGCGATGACTGCGGCCGCCCCGGCCGCCACGTCGGCCAGCAGGCCGCTCGGGGTGACGCTCGACTCCCGGGCCGGGACCCGGCCCACCGCGGCCAACTCGGCCGCGAAGTCCTCGCTCATCATCAGGGCGATGAACGCGGCGGCCAGATCGGGGTGCTCGGCTTTGGCGGTGATGTGCCAGGGCAGGGCCAAGGCCGCGGTGCCGCCGACGATGCCGCTGGGCCCGACCGGCATGGCGAAATAGCCGACGTTGTCGCCCATGCCCTCTTCGAGCACGGCCGTGTTCCAGTTGCCGCCGATCAGGAACACTCCCTCGCCGTTGATGAACTGCGCCACCGAGTCGTCCCAGCCGACCCCGTTGACGCCCTCGGTGAAGTAGCCCGCGTCCTTCCAGGCGACGAACGTGTTGGCGGCCTGCCTTTCCGTGTCAGTCAGCACGGTCGAGCCGGGCTCTCCGAACACCCAGTCGCGGATCTCCGACGCGGGCCGATAGGCGGCCTGGACCATGCCGTAGACGTGCAGCGCGGGCCAGCCTTCGCCGTTGCCGAGCTGGATGGGCAGCTCGCCGGCGTCGGCGGCCAAGGCCAGCAGCGCCTCGAACTCCTCGAACGTGTCGGGGAGCTCACCGCCGATGGCGGCCAGCTTCTCCTTGTTGTAGTAGACGCCCACGAACTCGGCCACCGCGGAGATCCCCCACAGCCGGCCTTTGCCGAAGTCGGTGCCCTCGTCGTTGAACCGGTACTGATCCAGCGTCCCCGAGCCGAAGGCCTCTTCCCATCCGTAGACCTCGGCGTAATCGTCGAGCGGGATGATCAGCCCGGCCGAGACCAGGAGCCCGTCGATCGTGTAGCCCTGGTTCCCGTGGGCCAAGTCGGGCGGGTCGTCGCTTTGGATGATCCCCGGCGCGATCTGCATGTAGTCGTCGAAGGCCCGCAGCGTGACGTTGAAGCTGACGTTGGGATAGCGCTGGCTGAACAGCTCCGTGGCCCGCTCCAGCGTCGCCTCGTCACCCGACTCGGCCAGAACCTCCAGGGTCACCTCGCCCAGGGACTCGAAGCCGTCGGTCTGTATGCCTTCAGAAGTCGTCGGCGGCGGCGCCGTCGTTTCGGCCGGGGTGTCACCGCCGGTCGAGTCGGCCACGGCCGGCTCGTCGTCCGAGTCGTCACCGCCACAGGCCGCGGCGACCAGCGTGAAGGCCAACGCCACGGCCAATAACCGACCGATGAGCAGCCCCTTGCTCTTGCCCGTTGTCCATCTCATGGTCCATCCCTCCTACAGGTGGTTTCCGCGGCGACGCGCCGCCACGCCCGTGACGAAAATCGCCCTTTTTGCCAGCAAACTGGTATTCAATACCATACCAGACGACAGAGTAATCCTCCATCCTGGCAATCGGCTGTGGCACGATGATCCCCGTGCCAACTCTGGATGTGCGGGTCGTCGATCCGAGCGCGCCGCAGTCCTCGGCCCTGCAGGCCTACCGGATCCTCGAGGAAGCCGTAGGCGACCGGGTGCTCGCTCCGGGGAGCAAGCTCCCGTCCGAGCGGGATCTAGCCAAACGGCTGGGCATCAGCCGATCCACGCTCCGCCACGTGCTGGCCGCGCTGGCCGACGCCGGGCTGGTCCATCCGAGCCCCAAACGGGGCTGGTTCGTCGCCGAGGCCCAGATCAGCGACCCTCCCAACACCTTGGTCAGCTTCACCGAGATCGCCCGGCGGCGCGGCTTGCGCCCCGGCGCTCGGGTTCTCTCCCGGACGATCCGACCCGCCACCCTGACCGAGCAGGACGAGCTGCAGGCCGCGCCCGGCACCAAGATCCTCGAGGTGAACCGGCTCCGCACCCTCGACGGCATGCCGGTGTGCACCGATTTAAGCCATCTGGTGGCGGACCGGGTCCCGGGCATGGAGACGGTAGATCTCAACGACCGATCGCTCTACGAAGCGATGGAGGGCGTTTGCGGCGTCACCCCGGTCCGGTCCGACTACGCGGTGCACTCCGACGCCGCCGACCAGGCGACATCCGAACTGCTCGGGATCAAGATCGGGTCGCCGGTGATGATCGCCCGCGAACTCACCTACGGAGGCAACGGCGAACGGCTGCTGATGGCCCGCCTCGCCTACCGCGGCGACGCCTACACCTTCCGCGCCACCCTTTACCGCCAGTGATCTCCGCCGCCATTCGTTGGATCGCCGCCGACCGGAGGCCGCCGCCATGACCCAGCCCCCCCGGCGGCCCACCCCGCGGCCCGTCTACGACCGCCCCACCGCCATACCGGCATCGGACCGCACCCGCCACATCTGGGGGGACTCCGTCTCCGGGCCCGTGATAGATCGGCTGTACCTGTCCTCGGAGATGCTGCACGTCTTGGAGTTCGCCCTCCCGCCGGGGGGCCGGTTCGGACACTCCCCGGACAACCCGACCGTCTTCGCCGCCGACGAGCTGCTGTACGTGCTCGACGGCGTGCTCATGCTGAGCGACCCCTCCACCGGGGAGACGCAGCGCGTCGAGCCCGGGGAGGCCGCGTTCTTCAGACGGGACACCTGGCACCACGGCCGGGCCGGCGGAGACCGGGGGGTGCGAGTGCTCGAGTTCTTCTCGCCCACTCCGGCGACCGGCGCCTCCAGCCAGTACGCCAGGACCCAGCCCTACCTGGAGGAGACGCTGACCCTGGACCGGCGGCTGCTGGGCTCATGGCCGGTCGATGCCGGCAAGCTGGCGCCGGGCCGGCGCATCACCCCGGTTCGAGAAAGCGATCTGGCCTGGGGCTTCTTGGGCGAGATCGAGGCGGGCTTCTTCGCGGCCACGGAGCATCTCACCGTGTTCCGCGGCCATCTGCGGGCCGGGGCGGCCTCGGATCAACGGGCAGATCCCGGCGAGACTTTCGTGCTTCTGCTGGCCGGAGAACTAACCATCAGAACCCCTGCCGGCCTCGACGCCAACTGCCTGTATCTCAAGCCCGGCGACGCCGCCGTCCTGCCTCCGGGCACCCCCCACTCCCACCTGTCCAGCGGCGACGCCGAGGCGGTCTGGCTCACCGGCGTCGGCCCGGGCTGGACGGCGGACGCGCCGCCGGGATGAACCGGGCCGCCATCGGGATCGACGTCGGAGGCACGAAGATCGGCGGCGCCGTAGTCGCCGAATCCGGTGCCGTGTTGTACCGGGAGACGGTCCCGTCGCCCCGCGGCCCCCACGGCGTCGACCCCGGCGCCGCGGAGACGATGGCCCTGTTGGAGCGCCTGGAGGCCCGGGCCGCTCAGGCCGGCCTCGAGTTGCGGGGCGCGGGCATCGGCGTGCCCGAGTACGTCACTCCCGACGGCCGGATCGCCAGCCGGCTCGTTCTCGCCCCCGACGCCGACCTGCCCGCGACGACGCGCTCGGGGATGCCGATCGTGATCGACTCCGACGTCCGGTGCGCGGCCCGGGCCGAGCACCGGCTCGGCCACGGCCGCCGCTTCGGGAGCTTCGTATTCGCCTCCATCGGGACGGGCATCTCGCACACCCTGGTGGTCGACGGACGAATCTGGCCGGGGCACCGGGGAGAGGCGATCGCCCTGGGCGAGATGCCCGTCGACCGGCGCCTCGTCATACGGCCCGACGCCCCGGCGACCGTCGAGCAGCAAGCGTCGGGCCTGGCCCTGGAGCAGGCGGCGGCCGTCGAGCAGCAAGCGTCGGGCCTGGCCCTGGAGCAGGTGGCGGCCGGCGGGACGGGCGATGACATCAGGACCCGGGACATCAGGACCCGGGCCGGAGAGATCGTCGCCCGAGCCCTGGCCGACCTCGTGCTCCTAGTCGATCCGGCCGCGGTGGTCATCGGCGGTGGGCTCGGTTCCAGCCGAGGCCCCTACACCGAGGCGCTGGCCCGTCAGTTCAGCCATCTCACCCGGCGGCGCCCAGCCGCGCCCGCCCTCCTGCAGGCTCGGCTGGGCAACGACGCCGGCGCCATCGGCGCCGGTCTTTTGGTCCATCAACCGTCGGAGTGACCGCCCCGGTGACCTCGCCATCCCGAGCCGAGGTCGACGGATAGCGATTCAGCCGCGGAGGCGGGTGGGGATCTCGGCCCGCTCGAACAGCTTCCGGGCCGCGGCCTCGGCCCGGGCCAGCACGCCGGGCTCGTCCACCCCGATCAGCTCGCCATCTCCGATGAGGACCCGGCCGTCGACGATCACGTCCCGGACGTCGCGGGGGGTGGCGTTGTACACCAGAGCGCTCGGCACCCGGTGTACCGGCATCACGAACGGCGACCGCAGATCCACCACCACCAGGTCGGCCCGCTGCCCGACGGCAATGGCCCCGAAGGCGCCGGGCAGGCCGAAGGCGGCGGCCCCGCCCCGGCAGGCCATGTGCAACACCTCGGCCGGTTCGAGCACCGTGGCGTCGAGATGATGGACCTTCTGGAGCAGCGCCGTCGCCTTCATCACCTCGAACATGTCCTGGCGGTTGTTGCTGCCCGGGCCGTCGCTGGCCAGGGCCACGGCGATGCCTCTCCGCCTCATCTCGATCACGGGGGCCACCCCTGAGGCCAGGTACATGTTCGACACCGGGCAGTGGACCACCACCGAGCCCGACTCGGCGATCAGGTCCAGCTCGCCTTCGTCGAGCCACACGCTGTGGGCAAGCTGGACGTCGGAGCCGAGGACGCCCAGCGACTCCAGCCACGGCACGTGCCGCATTCCCCGCTCCTCCAGGCTCATCTCCACCTCCACCGCGGTCTCGGCGCAGTGAATGTGAGTGCCCCGGCCCCAGCTCCGGGCCTCGGCCACCGTGGCCCGCATGGCCTCGTCGGAACAGCCCCAGGGAATGAGGGGGGCCAACTCGACCCGCATGCGGTCGTCGTCGCGGCCGTCCCAGCGGCCGCGGACGGCCCGAGCCCGCTCGACGGCGACCTCCGCCGTCTCCATCAGGGGCTCGGGGTAGTTGCGGTCGGCCCAGCCGCGGGCCAGCAGGAAGCGCACCCCGAGCTCGTCGGCGGCGGAGCACACGGCGTCGTCGATGGTGGAGTCGACGTGGACGTACTGGTGGTCGATGACGGTGGTGGCCCCGGTGCGAAGGTTCTCGATCAGCCCGGCCAGGGCGGCCAGGTAAGCGGTAGGGCCGTCGAGGTGGACCGCTCCGGGCCAGATGCAGTCGCGCAGCCAGTCCAGCAGCGCCCGGTCGTCGGCCAGGCCTCGGAAGAAGCCCTGGAACAGGTGGGTGTGGGCGTTGACCATGCCGGGCATGACCGCGGCTCCAGTGGCGTCGATGACCCGGTCGGCCCCCCGGCGGCGGGCGGCCGGGGCCGACCCGGAACCGACCTCGGCTATCCGGTTGCCCTCGGCGTACACCCAGCCCGGATCGTGGACGGCCCCCTCATCGTCGACGGTGACCACGGCCCCGCCGTGGATCAGCAGCCCGGACCCGGCCACCTGATCCGCTTACGGCCCGGCCGATCCGGCGCCCGGCCGCGCCGGTGAGCCCCGCCCATCGGCCGCCTGATCACTGGACGCCGGCGGTCCAGCCCGCGAAGGCGTCGATCACCGGCTTCATGTCGTCCATGATCGGGTACAGCAGCGGGCAGGTGACCCCGGCGTCGATGTACTCGGCCACCTTGTCCCGGCACTGGGCCGAGGTGCCCACCGCCATCAGCTCCCTCACGAAGCCGCCGCCGATCAGGGAGGCGGCCTTGCGGTAGTCGGCTTCGGTGGCGGGCCAGCCCACCACCTGCTTGACCCGCTCGATGAGGTCGGGATCGGCGCCGGAGGCCTCCATCAGGTGGGGCTCGGTGCCGAGGTAGTAGGCCACCAGCGACTTTCCGGCCAGCATGGCCTCGTCGGGGTCGTCGTCGGACAGCGAGCACACCAGCAGCTCGGGCCGGTCGATGGCGCCGGGGTCCCGGCCAGCCCGGACGGCGCCGGCCGAGACCTGGGCCACGGCGCCGCGGATGTAGTCGGTGGACACCACGTAGTTGAGCACCACCCCGTCGGCGATCTCTCCGGTCAGGTCCAGCATCTTGGGCCCGGTGGCGCCGACGTAGACGGGGATGGCCCGGGGGGACGGGTCGCCGTAGGCGATGTCGAGGCGGACCCGATCCAGGCGGACGATCTCGCCCTCGTAGCTGACCTCCTCCATGGTGAACAGGGCCTTTATGGCCTCGACGTTCTCGCGCATGGCGGTCAGGGGGCGGCGGCGGCCGGCGGAGACTCGGCTGGCGATCGGCTCCCACCAAGCCCCGAGCCCCAGCATCACCCGGCTCTGGCCCTCCGGGGTGAGCCCGCCCAGCTCCCACATGGTGCTCCAGGTGGCGGCGATCACCGCCGGGTTGCGGGTGTAGAGGGGCAGCACCCCGCTGCCGATCCGGATTCGGCTGGTGGCGGCCAGCAGGGCGGTCATCATCACCACGCAGTCCCGGGCCAGGCGAGTGTCGGCCTGCCAGATTTCGCTGAAGCCCTTGGCCTCCGCGTACTTGGCCATCTCCAGCTCGTAGCCGATGTCGTGCTTGTCCTGGAAGTACAGGCCCATCCGCTGCGCCATGAAGAGCCGAGTCTACGACCCGGGCGGGCCCGCCGCCGCACCGGGCGCCGCCCCGCCGGTGCCATGGCCCCCGTCGGGTCTACGATCCGGCCATGCCCGCCCGGCGGATCGAACCGGCCTCGATTGCCCCGCCCGCGGCCGACTACGCCCACGCGGTGGCCGTGGAGGGCGCCTCCAAGTGGCTGCACACCTCCGGCGTGGTCCCGACCCGGCCCGACGGCTCGGTTCCCGACGGCATGGGCGCCCAGGCCCGAGCGGTGTGGGACAACATCGCGGCCATGCTGGCGGAGGCGCAGATGGCCCCCGACGACATCGTGTCGGTGGTCACCTACGTGGTGTCCGGCCAGGACACCGCGCCGGTGATGGCCGAGCGGGACCGGTTCCTGGCCGGTCATCGGGCCGCGTCCACCCTGGTGATGGTGGCCGCCCTGGCCCAGCCGGCCTGGAAGATGGAGATAGCGGTGGTGGCGGCCCGCTGACCGGACCCCCGTCCGTGAGCCGGACCGGAGCGGCCGGGCGCCGCCGTTCCGCCGCCTTTACCCAGGATTTACGGACCTCGGCTGTATCCTGGGGCATGACCAAGAGGGCCGGGTGCGGGCTGGTTGCCGCGGTTTTGAGCGCAGCGTCCGTGTTCGTCAGCTCGGCCCCGGCCCTGGCTCAAGACGGCGGCGCTCAGGCGTCGCCTCTGGGCTGTCCGGACTCCATCGAGGCCTCGCCTTTCGCCGACGTCTCCTCCCTCAGCGAGGAGGCGAGAGGAGCCATCGACTGCATCTTCCATTACGGAGTGAGCCGCGGCACCACCGCCACCACCTTCTCGCCCGCCGAGCCGGTCACCCGCACCCAGATGGCCCGGTTCTTGGTGCGGACGGCCGGGGCCCTCGGCCTGGGGTTGCCGGAGAACCCGTCCTCCCCCTTCACCGACACCGCTTCGCTGGACGCCGAGGCCCGCACCGCCATCGCCCGCCTGTACGAACTGGGAATCACCAAAGGCTCGTCCGCCCAGACATTCGACCCGGACCGGACCGTCTCCCGGGGGCAGATAGCGCTGTTCATACACCGGATGCTGGCCAAGGCGCAGGTGCCGCTCGGAGAAACCGGGACCGCCTTCGCCGATCTGGGAGACCCGGGCTCCGAGTCGGCCCGGGCCGCCGGACAACTGGCCGCGCTTCGGATAATGCCCGGAATCGCCGACGACCGGTTCGGTCCCCGAATCGAGGTCACCCGCTCCGACATGGCCCTCTTCCTGGCCCGGTCGCTGCAGCACGGCAACGCCTCACCGGTCAGGCTGACCATCGAAATGGGCGCCGACTGGCTGTTGGCCGGAGGCTCGACCACCGCCGTCGTCGCCGCTTCCAAGCCCAACGGCGATCCCTATCCGGGGCTGCTGGTGGACGTGTTCGTAGTCCTAGCCGGAAGCGACCCCAGCGGGTGCTTGCTAGACGCGGGGGCCCAGGTCAACGGCATAGACGCCGGCACCTCCGTCAACTGCCAAATCGACCATGCCGATCCCCGCACCGACTCGTCGGGCCGGGTGGTGGTGGGGCTGGCCCACTCGCCCGTATGGGCTATAGACGCCGTGTACGCCTGGACGGGAGGCGAAGGGGAGGTCTTCGACGCCGTCCGAGTGCGCAACGAGGTGTCGGCCCAGATTCGCTGGCAGGCCCCGCCCACTCAGATCGAAGTGAAGGCCCCCGAAGGGCTTATCCAGTTCGGCAAGACCGCGCTGGTTACGGCCAGGCTTAGGGGCTCTCGACTCGGCAACCAGCTTCTGATTATGACCGTGACCAGGGACGGGGTGGTGGTATACACCGCCGCCGCGCCGGCGTCCGGGACCAGGAGGGCTGACTTCTCTTACGTCGGGCCGAACTCGGGCGGCGTTCAAATCGGTTCGATAGTGGACGAGGTGAAGGTCTTCTGGGACCGGAACCGCAACGGCGTCCACGACGGCCCGGCCGAGCTGTCCGGGGAGGCGATCGTGACATGGGGCTAGACGCTCGCACCGGCGGGCAGCGAAGGGGTGGACGATGAGACGGCTGATTCTGATGGTCTCGGCGACGGTGATGGCCGTCGCGGCCTGCGGGGGCTCCTCGCAGTCCGAAGGCGCCGACTCGGAGGAGGCCGACGGGGAAGCCAACTCGGTGGCCGCATTCTTGGGGTTCGACCCCAACGACCCGGATGCAGCCGCGGCCAACTCCGCCCGGCTGAACATGCGCCAACAAGAGTCGGTGGCGGCCTGCATGGTCAACCAGGGCTTCGAGTACGTCCCGGCGGTCGTGCCCATCAGCGCCCAGGATTTCGTCTTCGACGAAGAGGAGTACGCCCGGGAGCAGGGGTTCGGCATCAGCACCGCCGCGGAGTTGGTCAACAATGGCGCCGAGGGCGTCGCTGGGGTCGCGGTGGGGTCGGGATCAGCCCTGGAGCAATGGGTGGATCCCAACCAGGCCATCAGGGAGGCGCTGTCGGACTCCGAATCCAGCGCCTACCAGGAGGCCCTGTTCGGCGAGCCCACCGATCTCGAGTTCGGTTCGGATCTCTCCGATCCCGAGTCCGAGCCGACCGACGAAGATCTCTGGGGCCGGGGGTGCATGGGAGAGGCGAACCGGGAGGTCTACGGCGAGGTCGACGAGGTGTTCCGGGAACTCGAGCCCCTGTTCACTGAGCTGCAACAGCGGGTGGAATCCGATCCGCGGGTGGTGGAAGCGGCCCAGGGCTGGACGGCCTGCATGGCCGACCGGGGCTACGACTTCCAGACCGTCGACGAGCTATGGGACCGAGGCCTCGACGAGATCAGCACCCGGTACAACGAGCTGGGGGCGGGGGTCAGAGACCCCTTCGAGGGATGGACGGACGAGCAGATCGAGATCTTCTTCGAGACCCAGAGCGCCGAGGCCATAGGCGACTACTACGACCAGTTCACCCGCGAAGTCCGCCAGGATGTGGACCAAGAGGCGCTGGCCGCCCTTCAGCAGGAGGAGAGGGATCTGGCCGTCGCCAACTACGAGTGCAGCGAGAAGCAGCGGGAGATTCAGCAGGAGATCACCCAGGAGTTGGAGTCGCAGTTCATCAGCGACAACCGGGACGCCCTGGAGCAGGCCCGAACAGCGCTGGACCCGAGCTGACCGGGCAGAGACTTCGATGAGGCGCGTACCACCCCCAGAGCCGCTGGGACACCGGCGATGAGGCGCGCACCGCCAGAGCCGCTGGGACACCGGCGATGAGGCGCGCACCGCCAGAGCCGCCCGAGGACCGGGCATGAAACGCGGCCTGGCGGTGGCGGCGGTGGTCCTGCTGGTCGGGGTGTCGGCCGGGGTGGGATGGTGGTTCGGGCGGGGCATCCGCTCGCCCGCCCAGATCGCGGCTGAGGCCGATCCCCCGGATCCCTCCCTCATCACCGTGGAGGTAGAGCGCAAAGAGCTGTCGGCCAACGTGATAACCCGGGCCGACGTCGGCTACGACGACCCCGCCACCTTGTCGTTGGGCGGCGCCCTGGGAGGCAGGCCGGACGTGCTGGTGGTAACGGCCGCGCCCAAAAGAGGCGAGGATCTACAGGAGGGCTCAGCGGCCATCGAGATCGCCGGGCGGCCGGTGTTCCTGCTGGTCGGCGACATCCCCGTGTTCCGGGACATGCGCCCCGGCACCCAAGGCCCCGACGTCCTCCAAGTCGAGCAGGCCTTGGCCCGGCTGGGGTTCTTAGCCGGGGCGCCGGATCAGAAATGGGACGACGACACCGGCGAGGCGGTGAGGGCCTGGTACCAGGACAACGGCTACCAGGCCAACGGCATCAGCGAACAGGAGAAGACGGCGCTGCGGACGGCCCAGACCCGGATCAGGACCGCCACCGACGCCCTGACCGCAGCCCGCAAAGCCCTGCGGGAGGCCAGAAACCCCGGCCAAGCCGCGGTTCGCGGGGCTCGGGCGGCGGTGACCGACGCCCAACAGTCCCTGGACGAACTGCTCGACCCGCCCGTCGGCGACATTCGCCGGGCCCGCGATGCGGTGACCGCGGCCACCGAGAGCCTGCAGGCGACCCGGACCAAGATCGCCGACGAAGACGCCGCCGCCGAGGAGGCGGTGACGACCGCCCAGCGAGCCCGAGAGCGGGCCGCCCAGGCCTACGCCCAAGCCGAGCAGAACTGGAGGAGCGCCCAGACAGGGGTTCATCCGGTTACCGGCGCCATTCCCACCCCGGCGGATCTGAACGCTCTGCGCCTAGCCGTCGACGGTGCCCGGATCGAGCTGAACGGGGCTGAGAAGGCCATCGCCGACGCGCAAGAGGCCCTGGATCAGCGGCCGACGGCGGCGGCAACCGAATTGCGGCAGGCCCACAACGGGCTGCTGAACGCCCAAGAGGCCCTGGACGAGCTGATGAACCCTTCGGAGAAGACCCGGCGAACCGCCCGCAACGGGCTGCTCGACGCCCAAGAGGCCCTGGCCAGGCTGCTGGCGCCGCCCGACATCGCCGACAAGGAGCGCCAGGTGCAAGACGCCGAGACCGAGCTGGCCGACGCGGCCAAGGCGCTGGCCGACTTGGAGGCTGAAACCGGAACCTGGCTGCCGGCCGGCGAGATCATCTTCCTGCGCCGGATGCCGGTGAGGGTGGACGCCCTAACCGCCGAGCAGGGATCGCTGGTGAGCGGCGGCTTCATGACCGTCACCGGGTCCGACCTGGCCGTGCGGGGGTCGGTGCCGGTTCGCGACATCAGCTTGGTCAAGCAGGGCGGAGAGGCCATGATCGAGGACCCGGCCCTGACCGATCCGATACCGGGCACGATCCGCCTCCTGGAGGACCGGGCCGGAACCCGGGGCGTGTCCAGCGACCGCCACTACATGGAGATCGTCGCCGACGAGGAGATCCCCGACGAGCTGATCGGGTCCAACGTCCGGGTCGTCATCCCGGTGGGGGGAACCGAGGGCGAGGTGTGGGCGGTGCCGGCCGCGGCCCTGTCGGCCACCGCCGACGGCGCCACCCGGATAGAGATCGCCCGGCCCGACGGCACGGCCCGGTTCGTGGAGGTGGAGCCCGGTCTGGCCGCCCAGGGGGTGGTGGAGGTCACCCCGCTGGACGGGGAGATCTCCGCCGGAGACCTAGTGGTGGTGGGGGTGGCGTCGGGTGAGTGAGCCGGGCCGCGACCCCGGCGGCCGAACCGGTCGCAGGCCCCGCGACGGCGGAAGCGGCGCCGGGTGAGCGAGCCCCTGATCCGGCTGGAGGGGGTGGGGCGCACCTTCCGCTCCGGGGAGGTGGAGGTGAACGCCCTGCGGGAGGCCGATCTGGCCATCGACCGCGGGGACTACCTGTCGATAATGGGGCCGTCGGGGAGCGGCAAGTCGACCCTTCTCAACATCACCGCCCTGCTGGACAGGCACACGTCGGGCACCTACCGGTTCGAGGGCCGCGACGTGGGCCGGCTCTCCGAGGGGGAGCGAACCGGCCTGCGGGCCCACCGCATCGGCTTCGTGTTCCAGGCCTTTCACCTCCTCACCCATCGCACCGTGCTGGAGAACGTGGTCCTGTCGATGCTGTACGGGAGCGTCCCCCGGTCCGACCGCAAGGCCCGGGCCGCCGGCGCGCTGGAGCGGGTGGGCCTGTCCGACCGGGCCGGCTTCCTGCCCTCCCGGCTCTCGGGGGGGGAGCGCCAGCGGGTGGCCATCGCCCGGGCCATAGTCACCCGGCCCCCGATCCTGTTGTGCGACGAGCCCACCGGCAGCCTGGACAGCACCACCAGCCGGTCCATCCTGGAACTCTTCGAGGAGCTGCGCTCCGACGGGCTGACCATCGTGGTGGTGACCCACGACCAGATGGTGAGCAGCCGGGCCGAGCGGACCATCGCCATGCACGACGGGCGCGTGACCCAGGACACGCGGGCGTGAGGGGACACGCGGCCATGAGGCGCCGGACATGAAGCGCCGGGCCCGCCGGGCGCGGGGCAAGAGATCCGCGGCCATGAGCCGCATCCCCCGCTCTCGGTTCCGGGTTCTCGACTTGGTGACGGAGTCCCTGGCCGGGCTGTTCGCCCGTCCGGGGCGCTCACTGCTCACCGCCCTGGGGGCGGTGCTGGGCATCGCCGCCTTGGTGGCCACCCTGGGGGTGGCGAACACGGCCGGGAACCAGATCGTCTCCACCTTCGACGAGCTGTCGGCCACCTCGGTGGTGCTCACCACCGATCAGGGGTTCTCCGGGGCCAACACCCGGATCGCGCTGCCGTGGGACTCCGAGCAGCGGCTGACCCGCCTCAACGGGGTGGTGGCGGCCGGGTCGATGGCCGACGTGGGTTTGGGCAACGCCCTGGTCCGCTCGGTTCCCATCATCGACCCGCTGGGCCAGACCGAGTTCCAGATCCCGATGATCGCCGCCTCCCCGGGGATCTACCCGGCGTCGCGGGGCAAGCTGACCACCGGTCGGTGGTACGACCACGGGCACTCTGAGCGAGCCGACCGGGTGGCGGTGCTGGGATCGGCGGCCGCCCAGCGGCTCAACATCACCAGGGTGGACCAGCAGCCGGTGGTGTTCGTGGGGGACGTGAGCTTCGTGGTGGTGGGCATCCTGGCCCAGGTGGAGCGCCAGCCCGAGCTGCTCAGCGCCATCATCGTGCCCGAGGGGACGGCCCGCGAGATCTACAAGCTGAAGTCGCCCTCCACCGTCCAGATCCGCACCGAGGTGGGGGCGGCATCGCTGATCGCGGCCCAGGGGCCGATCGCGGTGGCCCCCGACGACCCGTCCACGGTGCGGGTGCAGGCCCCTCCCGAAGCCGAGGACCTGCGGGCCGAGGTCCAAGAGAACGTCAACGCCCTGTTCTTGATCCTGGGGGGCGTGTCGCTGCTGGTGGGCGGCATCGGCATCGCCAACGTGACGCTGGTCTCGGTGCTGGAGCGGGTGAGCGAGATCGGGCTCAGGAGGGCACTGGGGGCGGGGCGGCGCCACATCGCCTACCAGTTCCTGCTGGAGTCGACCGGGGTGGGGCTGTTCGGTGGGATGGTGGGCACCTCGCTGGGGGTGCTGACCGTGGTGGCGGTGTCGGCCGCCCGCACCTGGACGCCGGTGCTCAACCCGGCCATCCCGGTGGCCGCTCCCCTGCTGGGGGCGGCGGTGGGGCTGCTGGCCGGCCTCTACCCGGCGCTGCGGGCCTCCCTGTTCGAGCCCGTCGACTCCCTGCGAGCCAGCGCCAACTGACTACAGGCCCGCCTCGCCAGCCTTACGGCGACGCCTCCGCGCTCTACAGCGACGCAGCGCTCTGAGCGGATACGTATTGGCGACAATCGACGTGAGCCGCTGACGCATCCGCAACCAGCGGCTCGGCGGTTCAAGGTCATGACTCGGCAAATAAGCGAACCGCTCACCCTCACAGGGTTTGTTCTCTCTAACGGGCCTGACCCTACTATGGAAGCATGGATCTGAGGGCTTGGGTCACTGACGACCTGCGGTCGCTGCGGAACCGGATCGACCGGGGGGTGCTGAGCTTGATGCCCCCCGAACGCCGCTCCGAGCGGGTAGACGGGGGCGGGATCGCCCCCACCTACATCCTGTGGCACCTGGCCCGCCACCACGACGTGGCCGTCAACGGCGTGCTCCGGGGCGGCGGCGAGGTGGTGGAGCGCTGGGCGGGCCGCATCGGCATCGACGAAAACTTGTGGCGAGGCTTGGCCGAAGCCGAGGACACCGAGTTGGTGGACGTGCTGGACCCCGAGGCGGTGGGGGTCTACGCCCTCGAGGTAATCGAGGCCACCGCGGCCTGGCTGGACGCCGACGGGCTGCCAGACCTGGATGAGGCCCCCGACCCCGCCCCGGCGCTGCGAGCCGCGGGCGCCCCCGAGGACCGCTTCGACTGGCTCTACGGCATGTGGGAGGGCCAGAGCGCGGCCTGGTTCCTCAAATGGCCGGCAGTGGGGCACGGCTTCAACCATCTGGGCGAGCTGATGTCCATACGCAACCGGATGGGCCTGAGCCCGTTCTAGGGCGCTCGATCCGGCCGTGAGCAGGCACCTCTCTGAGCCCGTTCTAGGGCGCTCGATCCGGCTATGAGCAGGCACCTCTTTGAGCCCGTTCTAGGGCGCTCGATCCGGCTATGAGCAGGCGACTGGAGGATCTCAGCGGGCCCGAGGTGGGCGAGCGGATCACCGAATCGGCGGTGATCGTCCAGCCCATCGGCGCGGTGGAACAGCACGGCCCCCACCTGCCCCTGTCGGTGGACCATGTCATCGCCCACGAGGCCGCGGCCCGGCTGGTCGCCGACCACGGCGACGCCTGCGACCTGTGGCTGCTGCCCACCCTGTCGGTGTCGAAGTCCAACGAGCACGCCTGGTCGCCGGGGACGCTGTGGCTGTCGGCGCCCACCCTGCTGGCCGTGCTCGACGACATCGCCCGCTCGGTGGCCACCACCCGGGCCCGGCGGCTGGTGTTCCTCAACGGCCACGGCGGCAACTCGGCCCTGCTCAACGTGGCCTGCCGGGACATCCGGCTCCGGCACGGCCTGATGACCTTTCTGGTCCACCCGTTCGTGCCCCCCGACCACGGCGGCGCCTCGCCCGAAGCCGAGGAGGGCATGGGCATCCACGGCGGACACGAGGAGACGTCGGTGTTCATGCACCTGCGCCCCCACCTGGTCCGCCTGGACCGGGCGGTGCGGGCCGTGCCCAGCGGCCTGGCCGCCAACCGCCACGCCCGGTTCGGGGGGACGGTCTCCTTCGGGTGGCTGTCCGACGACTTCGGGCCCCACGGCCACATCGGCGACCCCACCGGGGCCAGCGCCGCGGAGGGCGAGCGGCTCTTCGAGGCGGCGGTGGGGCTGCTGGGCGAGCAGATGGCCGAGATCGCCGCCTTCGACTTCGGGGCCGGCGACTTTGGGGCCAGACCCCCCGGGCCCGACGCTCAAGGGGCCTGAGCGGTGGGCCCGGTCGAGTGGGGGGTCTGGTTCGAGCCGACCCAGCCGGTGCGCCGGCTGGTGGAGTTGGCCAGGCTGGCCCAGTCGCTGGGGGCTACCACCTGCTTCGTGGCCGACGAGGGCACCGAGCGCGACGTGTACGTGGCGTTGACCGCCATCGCCGAGGCCACCGGCCTCACCGTGGGGCCGGCCATCACCAACCCGTTCAGCCGCCACCCGGTGGCCACCGCCGCGGCCATCGCCACCCTGGCCGAGCTGGCCCCGGGCCGGGTCGTCCACGGGCTGGGGGTGGGCGGCAGCCGGGTGGTCGACCCCCTCGGGGTGGACGCCTCCAAGCCCTACACCGCTCTGCGAGAGACGCTGGAGCACAACCGCCGCCTGCTGGCCGGTGAGACCGTCGACGGAGTCAGCCTGGGATGGTTCAACGGCGAGGTGCCGGTGGCGGTGGCCGGGCGGGGGCCGCGGGTCCAGCGCTTGGCCGCCGAGCAGGCCGACTGGATCATCCTGTCGGCCAAGCCCCTGGCCGATCTGCCCGCCACGGCGG
Source organism: uncultured Acidimicrobiales bacterium (assembly GCA_958296055.1). GTDB lineage: Bacteria > Actinomycetota > Acidimicrobiia > Acidimicrobiales > Aldehydirespiratoraceae > CATQHS01. The sequence continues at coordinate 2,792,849 of CATQHS010000001.1, read as the reverse complement.
CCCAGGTGCGGTCGCGGGGCTCGGCCCGGATCGCCTGGTCGGCCTACCTGGCCTACGACGCCGTCGAGCGCCGCCGGGTGCTGCGCCACTTCTCCTACATGTCGGTGGACGCGCCCCCCGACATCCGGGCGGCCTTCGGGCTCGACGACGCCACCGCCGATCAGGTGAGGGGCCTGATGCTTGAGGGCCGCCTCGACGAAGCTGCGGCGCTGCTCCCCGAGGCCATGGTCGACCTCTACGGGGTGGCGGGCACCCCCGACGAGATCGCCGCGGCCATCGGCGCCCATCGGGCCCATTTCGACCTGTTCATGCTGCCCATGAACGACGAGGCCTCCAGCGCCGACCACATCCGCCGCGGCGCCGAGATCCTGACCGCCACCTGACCCCGGCCGCCCGCACACCGGCACCGGTAGCGTGAGCCGGTGGCGGCAGTGGAGACCATCGGGCTGGCCAAGCGCTTCAAAGACGTGGAGGCACTGCGCGGCCTAGACCTCGTCATCGCCGAGGCCACCGTGCTGGGCGTGCTCGGGCCCAACGGGGCGGGCAAGACCACCGCGGTGAGGATCCTGACCACGCTGCTCCGCCCCGATGGGGGTCGGGCCTTCGTGGACGGGATCGACGTGGTGGCCGAGCCGCACCGGGTTCGGGCCCGCATCGGGCTCACCGGCCAAGACGCGGCGGTGGACGAGCGCCTGACCGGCCGGGAGAACCTCGACTACGTGGGCCGCCTCCACCACCTCGGGCCCCGGATGTCCCGGCAGCGGGCCGGAGAGTTGCTCGACCAGTTCGATCTGGCCGACGCCGGCGACCGCGTCGTCAAGGGCTATTCGGGCGGGATGCGCCGCCGCCTCGACATCGCCATGAGCCTGGTGGCCCGGCCGTCGGTGCTGTTCTTGGACGAGCCCACCACCGGACTGGACCCCCGTAGCCGGCTGGCCATGTGGGACTTGATCGCCGATCTGGTCGCCGAAGGCACCACCACCCTGCTGACCACTCAGAACCTGGAGGAGGCCGACCGGCTGGCCGACCGCATCGCGGTGATCAACCGGGGCTCGGTGATCGCCGAGGGCGGCCCCGACGAGCTCAAGCAGCGCATGGGGGGCAGCCGGATCGAGATCGAGGTGCGAGACCCGGCCGACGCCGACGGCGCGGTGGAGGCTCTGTGGCCGCTGTGCGCCGAGGGCTGCCGGGTCCGGCGCCAGGGCCGGGTGGTGACGCTGCCGGTCACCGACGGGGCCCAGCTCGTGCCCGAGGTGGTGCGGGCCATGGACGCAGCCGGCATCGCCATCGACGATGTGGCCATGAGGCGGCCCACCCTCGACGATGTCTTCTTGAACCTCACCGGCCATCGGGCCGACGAAGCCCAAGACCAGGCCCCCGAGCCGGCCCGGCCGTGACCCCCGTCGAAGCGCCCGGGCCAGCCCCGACCACGACGGCCGCCGAAATCGACCGCACTGCTCCGGCGGCGGGGTGGGACGCGCCCCGAGGGCTCAAGTGGGTGCTGCGAGACACCTGGACCGAGGCGACGCGCAACCTTCGGGTGGTGCCCCGCAGCCCCGACCTGATGATCTTCGCCCTAGTCCAGCCGGTGATGTTCGTGCTGCTGTTCGTCTACGTGTTCGGCGGCTCCATCGAAATCCCCGGCTTCGCCACCTACCAGCAGTACCTGCTGCCGGGGATATTCGCCCAGACCGTGCTGTTCGGCTCCGGCTTCACCGGGGCCGGGGTGGCCGAGGACATGCAGAAGGGCCTGATCGAGCGGCTGCGCTCGCTGCCCATGAGCCAGTCCGCGGTGCTGATCGGCCGCACCGTCTCGGACTTGGTGCGCAACACGGTCACGTTCGCGGTCATGCTGCTGGTGGGGTTCTTCGTCGGGTTCCGGTTCGAGGGCTCGATTCCGGCCGCGGTGGCGGCCAGCGCCCTGCTGCTGGGGTTCGGCTATGCCTTCAGTTGGATCATGGCCCTGATCGGCCTGTCGGTCAGCTCGGTGGAGACGGTCAACTCGGCCGGGTTCGTGTGGATGTTCCCGATCACGTTCGTGTCGTCCACCTTCGTCGACCCGTCCACGTTCCCGACGCCGCTGCGGTGGTTCGCCGACATAAACCCGTTCACGGCCGCCACCAACGCCTCCCGAGCCCTGTACAACGGCTACAGCCCGGGCCGGGACCTGCTGTTGTCCATAGGCTGGGCCATAGGGATCAGCGTGGTCTTCGGCTACCTGGCCAACCGGCGCTTCGCCCGAGCCAACCGGACCTGACGGTCTGACAGGCCCCCGGCCCTGGGCCAACCGGTCTGACAGGCCCCCGAGCCAACCGGGCCTGACTCCGACCCCATCGGGGCCGGGGCGGCGGGGCTACTGGGGCGAGGTCACCTCGAACAGGATGATTCTCAGCCCGTCGGGGCCGGCCACCTCGAGGCTCTTGTGGCCCCAGGGCTGCAGCTCCGGGGGTCGCACGATGGAAGCGCCGGCGGAGGTCAGCCGGGCATGCTCGGCGTCGGCGTCGTCGATCTGCCACGACACCGTGACCCCGGTCACTCCGGGCTCGTCCCACCCCGAGCCGGCCTCGATCACCTCGATGCGGCCGTCGGCGGCCAGCAGGATCGCTCCTTTGAAGATCTCCCCGAAGGACCGCTCCACCTCCAAGCCCATCACCTCGGTGAAGAACCCGACGGTGGCGTCGTAGTCAGCGGCCGCGAAGATGACCCTGAACTCGCCCACGACCCGACTCTACCTTTCTCAGCCCGCGCCGGTGACGGCCGTCGGCCGGGCGGCAGAGCCCCGGTCGCGGGCAGGCGGGTCGGGTATGGCGCCGTAGGCCGGGAAGTCGGGGTCGACGATGGTGTGGATGCCCAACCCCATGACCACCCGGTTCACGTAGTTGAGGTGGGCACACTGGGAGTTGATGTCGACTATGTCCAAGTCGTCGAAGCCCGCGGCCCGGAGATCGTCGATGTCGGACTCGGTGATCGACCCCGGGTCCCGGGTCAGCTTGGCCGCATAGACGACGGCGGCCGCGTCGGGCCCGTCCAGCTCGATCCCGGCAGGGTCGGAGGCCAGGGCCGCGATCTCGTCGTCGCCGAGGCCGGTCTGGCGCAGCTTGACCGTCACCTGGCTCATGCAGTAGCCGGTCTGATTGATGGCCGAGGTGACGAAGCTGATGAGGTTGCGCTGGTGGGCGGTGAGCCGCGACGGACACCGCTCGGTGGCGGCGTAGAGATCGAGCCGGGCCCCGACCAGATCAGGGTGCAGTGACCCGGCCAGAGTCATCTCGGTGGGCTCGCCCAGGGCCCGGGCCTGGCGGTCGTAGTGGGCTCTCAGCTCGCCCGACGCCTCGTCGTATGGGATCGTGGAGATCCACATCTCGCTCCTCCAGTTCATCAATCCAAACCCATCCCCCGTCCAATCGAGCATGATCGGGTGAGACCATGACCGGATTCAGGGGCTTCGGCCTGTCACTGTCCAACGAAGATCCGGCAGCCGACACGCTAGCCGTCGTCGCCGAGGCCGAGCGGCTCGGGTTCGACGAGGTGTCGCTGCCGGAGAGCCGGCTCTTCCAGTCGGTCACCTCGCTGGCCGCGGCCGCCCTGGCCGCCACCTCGGAGATCACGGTGCGGATCGGCATCGCCAACCCGGTGTTCCGCCACCCGGTCCTGCTGGCCCTGGAAGCGGCCACCCTGGCTGACATCGGCCCGGGCCGGCTCCGGTTCGGGCTGGGGGCGGCCGAGTGGACGGTTCGCCGGTTCGAGATGGCGCCGGAGGGGTGGTGGCCTTTGACCAACACCGTCGAGGCCGTCCGGGCCGTGCGCAACCTGACCGCCGGCCGGGATCTCGGCTTTGCGCCGAGGTCGTTCAAGGCCTCCCCCGACCTGCGGCTCGATCGGCCCCCGGCGGCGCCGGCGCCGGTGGACGTGGGCGCGGTCAACGCCCGGATGATCGCCGAGTCGGGGCGGCACGCCGACGGGGTCCAGCTCGGGGCCATCACCAGCCCCGGCTACACCCGCTGGGCTCGGAACGTCTTGGACGAGGCCGCGGCCGCCGCGGGCCGGGACCCGGGCGACCTGCTGGTGAGCGCCAACGTGCTCACCAGCGTGGGCCCCGACCGGGCCGCGGCCCGGCGGGCCGTTAGGCCGGTGCTGGCCTACTACCTGGCCCGGGTGGAGGGAGTGGTGGTGGACTCCGCCGGCGCCGACCCCGAGGCGGTGGCCGCGGTGCGGGCGGCGGTGGCCGAAGGTGGCGACGACCGGGGCGCGGCCGCGGTCAGCGAAAGCCTCATAGACGTGTTCGCGGCGGCCGGAACCGTCGACGACGTGATCGGGCGGCTCTCGGTCTTCGCCGGCGCCGGGCTGGACCTGCCCCTGGCCTGGTACACGTTCGGCCCGGACCGCAACGAAGGGGTGAGGCTGCTGGCCGAGCAGGTCCGGCCCCGCATCCTGACCCCCTGAGCGTCCGACCAAGACGGGCTGGCAAGATGGCGGGCATGGAAACCGAACCACCGGCGAGCACGGACCCGGGCCTCCGGGAAGGCGCCGAAACCGAACCACCGGCGAGCATGGACCCGGGCCTCCCGACCGGCGCCGAAACCGGACCGGTCGTGTCCACCGACTGGCTGGCCGATCGCCTCGGCCACCCGAACGTGCGGGTCGTCGACTGCCGCTGGTACCTGCGGCCCTTCGATCTGCGCAACGGCGACGACGAGTACGCGAGGGCCCACATCCCCGGCGCCGTCCACCTGCGCTGGGACACCGACATCGCCGACCCGGACCGGCCCGACCTATGGATGCTGGCCGGGCCCGAGCGCTTCGCCGCCGCCATGTCGGCCCGGGGCATTGGCGACGAAACCTTCGTGGTCGCCTACGACGACCAGCACGTGACGGTGGCCGCCCGGCTGTGGTGGGCCCTGCGGGTGTACGGCCACACCGCGGCGGCCGTGCTCGACGGCGGCATCGCCAAGTGGGCGGCCGAGGGCCGGCCCTTAGACGACGACGCCGGAGCCCCGGCCCCGGCCCGTTTCACCCCCCGCCGCGACAACCGCCTCTACGCCACCAAGCAGGACGTGATGGCCGCCCTCGCCACCGACATCCGGCTGGCGGACGGGCGCATGGCCGCGGCCCGGGCCGCCGACGGCGGGGCCATCCCCGGCAGCATCGCCCTGCCCGGCATCGAGATGATCGGGCCCGGCGGCGTCTGGTCCCACCCCGACGAGGCCCGCTCCCGGATCGCTGCGGCCGGCGGGGCGGTGGGCGAGCCCACCATCGCCTACTGCCGGGGCGGGGTGGGCGCCTGCGGGACGGCCTTGGCCTACGCCATAGCCGGGCAGGACGACGTGGCCGTTTACGACGGGTCTTGGACCGAGTGGATCACCGACCCCGACGCCCCCCGGGTCCTCGACCAGCCGTGAGCCCGACCGCCATCCCCGCCGAGGCGGACCAAGGGCCTGAAGCCAACGGCCGCCAGCCCGGCCTGAGGGCTTGAGGCCGGCGCCCGTGAGCCGGGTGGTGGTGGTGACCGGGGCGGCCGGGGCCATCGGATCGGCGGTGATGGAGCGCTTCGCCGCCGAGGGCGACACCGTCGTGGGCCTCGACTCGGCCCCCGGCGCGGCCAGCGGCGCCGGGGAGATACTGGCTTGCGACGTGGCCGACGACGAGGCGGTGGAAGCCGCCTTCGCCGCCGTCCGCCGGACCCGCGGCGACCCGACCGTGCTGGTGAACAACGCGGGCATCACCGGGGCGGGCGGGATCGAACAAGAGGACCCGGACACCTGGCGGCGGATCATCGACGTCAACCTCACCGGCGCCTACCTGTGTGCCCGCCAGGCCGTGGCCGGCATGCGCCGGGCCGGGGGCGGCAAGATCGTGAACGTGGCCTCGGTCAACGCCCGCTTCGGGGGGTCGGCCCTGTCGGGCCCGGCCTACGCGGCCTCCAAGGGCGGCCTGGTCACCCTCAGCCGCTTCTTGGCCCGCGAGCACGCCTCAGACAACATCCAGGTGAACGCGGTGGCGCCCGGGCCCCACGACACTCCGATGTGGGCCGCTTTGGACCCGGACCTGAGAGAGCGGATCCTGGGCATGCTCCCCGGCGGCGGCCCCGGCGACGCGGCCGATCTGGCCGCCATCGTCCATTTCCTGTGCGGGCCCCGCACCGGCTACCTCACCGGCGCCACCATCGACGTCAACGGGGGCCAGTGGATGGGCTGACGGCTCCGGGGTCGGGGCCCTCGTAAGCGGACAGGTGGGCCCGCACCGCCCGGGCCGCTCCGGGCGGGACGCCGGTGACGGCGACGGCCACCCCGGCGGCGGCCAGCTCGGCCAGGATCCGGCTCAAGGCGAGGGCCCCGGAGTAGTCGAGGCGCCCCACTCCGCCCAGATGCACGGTGACGGCGGCCAAGTCGGGATGGCCGGCCAGCTCGGTGCGGATGAGCCGGTCGATCTGGGGGACGGTGGCGAACCACAGCACCCCCCTGGGCGACACGGTCAGGGTGTCGCCCGCCCGCTCGCCGTCCACGGTGACGTTCAGCTCCCGGTAGAGGTGAACGGCCACGGCCAGGCCGATGCCGACCATCACACCCCGCTCGACCCTGGGGGCCAGGGCCAGGGTGGCCGCCAGCGTGCCCGCCCCCACCAGAGCCTGGGCCGGCGACTGGACCGCGATCTTCCACAGCCGGCGGATGTCCACCAGCCTCACCACCGCCGAGATGACGATGGCGCCCAGAATGGCCCGGGGCAGGTCGGCTATCAGCGGCAACAGCGGCAGGGCGACCAGCACGGAAGCGCCGGTCACCGCCCCGGACCAGGCGCTGGCCGCCCCGGCCAGCCGGTTCAGCGAGCTACGGGAGAAGGAGCCCCCCACCGGGAAGGCGCCCGACACCCCGGCGGCCAGGTTGGCCACCCCCTGGCCGATCATCTCCCGGTCGGCGTTCCAGGCCAGCCGGTCGGTGCGGGCCAGGGTCCGGGCGATGGACGCCGGCTCGGCGAACCCGACCAAGGCGATGACCGCGGCCGGCACCAGCAGATCGGCCGCCGAGGACCACTCGAAGGCGATCCCGAGGGGGATGAACCCGCCTTCCAGCCTGCCGACGGTGGACCCCGAATAGCCCGCCGCGGCGCTGACCGCCACCCCGGCCACCACCGCGGCCAGCACGCCCGGGAACAGCCGGTGAAGCCTCGGAGCAGCCAAGATCACCGCCGCGGCACCAGCCGCGAACCCGACTGCGGACCAACTCCACTCGGAGGGATGGGACAGGGCCGCGGCCGCTCCGGCCACCACGCCCCGATCCCCGACGGCGGCATCAAACACCTTGGGAAGCTGCGAGGCCACGATCAGCACGGCCGCGCCCGCGGTGAAGCCGGTCAGCACCGGCTCGGACAGCAGATAGGCCGCCCGGCCCAGGCGAACCAGCCCCAGCACCACCCGGAAGGCGCCGACCAGCAGGGCCAGCAGCGCCGCTCTGGCGATGTAGTCGGGTTCGCCGGGCTCGGCCAGGGTCGACAAGGCCCCGAAGGTCAGCAGCGAGGTCAGCGCCACCGGGCCGGTCTGCAGGTACGGCGATGACGCGAAGGCCGCGGCGGCCAGAGCCGGGAGAGCCAGTGCGTAGAGCCCGTACACCGAGGGGAGGCCGGCCAGCTCGGCGTAGGCCAGGGACTGGGGGATGGCCACCATCGCCACCGACACCCCGGCGACGACGTCGCCGGTGCTGGGCCGCACCATCCGCATCGGTGGTTTCTACCGCACCGAGGCCGCATCCGGCCCGGCGACCCGCCTCTTCATTCCCGACCGCGCCCGCTCCGCCGAGGGGTTAGCCTGACCCCGTGGCCTATGACACTCCCGAGTACCACCCGGGCTTCGAGGAGTACAGCGAGACCGTCTACGAGTTGGCCGAGGACGGGGTGGAGGTCATCCAGGCCCGCATCGCCGAGCGGCTCGAGGTGTCGCGGCCGGCGGTGTCGGAGATGATCCGGCGCATGCAATCGGCCGGGCTGGTGGACGTGGACAACCGGTCCCACATCACCCTCACCGACAACGGCAGCGTGCTGGCCACCACCGTGGTGCGCCGGCACCGGCTGGCCGAGCGCTTCCTCACCGACATCCTGCATCTGAGCTGGGCCGATGCCCACCACGAGGCCGGGCGCTGGGAGCACGTCATCTCCCCCGTGGTCGAGGCGGCGATGATGCAGCTCCTCGGCGACCCCAACACCTGCCCCCACGGCAACCCCATACCCGGCACCGACTACACCCAGCCGCCCGGCGTGCGGCCGCTGGTGCAGGTCGGCGTCGAGGGGACCTTCACCGTGGAGCGCATTCCCGAGGAGCTGGAGTTCCAGCCCGGCCAGCTCGACTTCCTGGAAGAGGCCGGGGTGATGCCGGGCCGGCCCGGGGTAGTGGTATCCGTCGCCCCCGACGGCACCACCACGGTCTCCATGGGCGACAGCGTCACCGGCATCGGCGCCTTCGCCGCCGCCCGCATCCTCGTATCCGCCGGGAATCAGCCCTAAGCCGCAGACGGCGCCGGCGCCGTCTCCCCGCCGGGACCAGTCACAACCCGAAGCCGTCGGCTTCGACGCGGGCCGCCTTTCCAGCCGGTGTGAGGCTAGCCTTCCACGCCATGTCTGGAGCGAGTAGCGGCAATGGCCCGGTTTCAGTCCTGATCGAGGGCTTGCGCTGCTCCTACGGGGCCGGGCCGGTCTTGGACGGCCTCGGGCTGGAGGTCGCCCCCGGCGAGTCGCTGGCGCTCCTGGGCCCCAGCGGGTGCGGCAAGACGACGCTGCTGCGGGCCATCGCCGGGCTGGAGCGGCCCGAGCGGGGCGCGATCAGGCTGGGGTCCGTCGAAGTGACCGGGCCCGACGCCTGGATCCCGCCCGAGCGGCGCCGGGTGGGCATGGTCTTCCAGGACTGGGCCCTGTTCCCCCACATGACGGTGGCGGCCAACGTCTCCTACGGGCTGAACCGCAACGGGCGCGGCGGCGAGCGGGTGGCCGAGACCCTGGCCATGGTGGGGCTGAGCGGAATGGAGGATCGGATGCCCGGCACCCTGTCGGGCGGCGAGCGCCAGCGGGTGGCCCTGGCCCGGGCCCTGGCCCCCCGGCCCCAGGTGCTGCTGCTCGACGAGCCCTTCTCCAGCCTCGACACGGCGCTGCGGGTCGAGATCCGCACCGACATGCACCGCCTGTTGGTGAAGCTGGGGATCACCTCGGTTTTCGTCACCCACGACCAGGAGGCCGCCTTTGTGGTGGGCGACCGGGTGGCGGTGATGGCCGAGGGCCGCATCGTCCAAGTGGACACCCCTCACGGCCTGTACGCCCGGCCGGCCGACCGGTGGGTGGCGCAGTTCGTGGGCGAGGGCAGCCTGCTGCCGGGCCGGGCCGCCGCCGGGGTGGCCGCCACCCTCATCGGGACCGTGCCGGTGACCGGGGCGAAAGCGGGCCCGGTGGACGTGCTGGTGCGGCCCGAGGATCTGGCCATGGTGCCGGGCAACGCCGGCACGGTCGAGCTGATCGAGTTCTACGGCCACGACGCCATGGTCTTCGTCGCCCTCAATGGCGGAATCCTCAAGGTCAGGACCGGGCCCGATCCGGGCGTGGGCCGGGGTCAGCGGGTGGGGATCGAGTTCTCGGTCGCCCGGGGCCGGGCCCGGGCCTTTCCGGCCGCCTGAAGATCCCTTCGGCCGGTGACGCTGCCCGTTGAGGCCCGGCGGCGGGCCCGGCCCGGCGCCGCCCCGCTCTGGCTCCGGGCCGCCGGGGTGGTCGTCGCCTTCTGCTTCGCCTTCCCCGGCGCCTACCTGGTGTGGCGCAACTTCACCGAGGAGGCCGACCCGCTGGGCCTGCTCTTCTCCCCCCGCACCCTGGGCCCGCTCGGCCGCACCCTGCGCCTGGCCGTCGGGGTGTCGCTGGCCGCGTCGGTGATGGGGACGACCCTGGCGTGGCTGACCGCCCGAACCGATCTGCCGGGCCGGCGGTTCTGGCGGGTGGTGCTGCCGGTGCCGCTAGTGCTGCCCACCTTCATAGGGGCCGCGGCCTTCATCCGGACCTTCAACCCGGGCGGGCTGGCCAGCGACCTCCTCTCCGGCCTCGGGCTGGGGCGGACCCCGGAGCTGAGGGGTTTCTTCGGGGCCTGGCTGGTGCTCACCCTGTTCACCTATCCCTACGTGTACATGCCAGTGGCAGCCCGCCTGCGCCAACTCCCCGGCGCCTTAGAGGAGAGCGCCAGACTGCTAGGCAACACGGTCTGGCAGGCCTTCAGGCGGATCTGCCTGCCGCAGATGATGACCGCGGTGGGGGCGGGCACCCTGCTGGTCTTCCTCTACACGGTCAGCGACTTCGGGGCCGTGCAGCTCATGCGCTACGACACCCTGACCCGGGCCATCGACACCTATCACCTGGCCAACCCGCCGGTCGCCCTGGCCCTGAGCCTGCTGCTGCTGGTGCTGGCCGCCGGGGTGGTGGCGGCTGAGCGGCTGTTCTCCCGCGACCGGGGCAGCACCGACTCCAAGGTGGTCGGCCACCCGATCACCTACCCGCTCGGCCGACTGCGGATCCCGGCCCTCGGCTTTGTGGCCGCCGCGGCCGGATTCGGGGTGGGGGCGCCTTTGGCCGCCATGCTGGACTGGTCCGTCGAGGGGCTTATGCGCATAGCCAGGGGCGGCAGGCCGCTGACCATTGGCGCCGGCGACGTGGCCGCCGCCGCGTGGAACACGGCGAGCACCAGCGCGGTTGCCGCCGTCGTGGCCGTGGCCGCGGTGCTGCCCGTCGCCTACCTGGTGGGCCGCTACCGGTCCCGGACCGGGACCGGGGCCCATGCCGTGGTCATCAGCACCTTCGCCCTGCCCGGGATGCTCATCGCCCTGTCCATGCTGTTCTGGACCCTGAGGTCCGACTTCTTCGGCGCGCTGAACAACACCATGGCCCTGCTGGTGTTCGCCTACGTCGTGCGCTTCGGGTCCCTGGCCATGGGCGTCACCGTGGTGGCGGTGCAGTCGGTGCCGACCTGGCTGCACGACGCGGCCCGCACCTTGAAGGCCGGCCCGGCCCGCCGGTTCGCCACCGTCGACCTGCCGATCATGGGGCCGGGGCTGCTGGCGGCAACCGGCCTGGTGCTCTTGTCGGTGATGAAGGAACTGCCCATCAGCCTGCTCATCTCGCCCCTGGGGTTCTCCACCCTGACCACCCGAACCTTCGACTCCTTCCGAGACGCCTTCGTGGCCGAGGCCGGGATCATGGCCGCCGTCCTGGTCCTGCTCTCGCTGCCGCTGTCCTGGTTCCTGGTCCTTCGCCGATCCGACCGCCTTTGACCGCCCGCCGCCTCGACCATCCGGCCGCTCCCTGACCGCGGGCGCGGCGCCGGTACGCTGGGAGGCGTGCTGCAACCCCCCACGGCTGGCGACGCGTGGCTCGGCCTGTCGGACGATCCGCTCCCGGTAGCCGAAGCCGGGGCCTGGGCGGTGTCGCCGTCCTGTGGGGCAGTCGTGGTTTTCAGCGGCACCGCCCGGGACCACGCTCCGGGACGGCCCCGAGTGGACCTGCTCACCTACGAGGCCTACGAGGAGCACGCCGTCGGTCGCCTAGCCGCCATCGCCGACGAGATGAGGGCCCGCTGGACCGACTTGGGCCGCGTGGCCATGCTGCACCGGGTCGGCGACGTGGCCGTGGGCGAGGCGGCCGTGGTGGTGGCCGTCTCCTCGCCCCACCGCGACAACGCCTTCGAGGCCGCCCGCTACGGGATATACGCCCTCAAGGCCACCGTGCCGATCTGGAAGCGGGAACGCTGGGCCGGCGGGGAGAGCTGGGGGCTGGAGGCCCAGCATCTCGCCGAGCCCGGAGAAGTCGTCGCTGGCCCGCCCCTCGCCCCGGCGGGCGCGGCCGACGCCGGGAAGCGGCCGTGAGCACCGCCGTGATCTTTCTGGCCTTGGCCTTGGCCATGGCCGGAGCGGGGTCGCTTCTGGTTTGGGTCGTCCACCGCTTCCCCCGGCGGCGGGAGCCCGGCTACTGGGAGCAACTGGAGGCCATCGCCCCGGTCAACGGCAGGCCCACCGAACCGCCCAGCGGCATCGCCGCGCTGGTCCCGCTGGCCGACGAGGAGCACTGACCGCTGTCCCGCGATCTGGCCATCGATCTCGGCACGGCCAACACCCTGGTGTACGCCCGCGGGGAGGGCATCGTGCTGAACGAGCCCTCGGTGATCGCCCTGAACACCAAGACCAACGAAGTGCTGGCCGTGGGGCACGAGGCCTGGCGCATGATCGGGCGGACACCTAGCCACGTCGGCGCGGTGCGCCCGCTGCGCAAGGGGGCCATCACCGATTTCGACGTGACCCAGCGCATGATCCGGCTGCTGCTTCAGCGAGTCGGGGTGAGCCGCCTCAACCGGCCCAGGGTGGTGATCTGCGTGCCTTCGGCCATCACCGCGGTGGAGCGCCGGGCAGTGACCGAGGCGGCCCGGAGGGCCGGAGCGTCCGACGCTCAGCTCATCGAGCAGCCGCTGGCCGCGGCCATCGGCGCCGACATGCCCATCAACGAACCCCGCGGGTCGATGGTCACCGACATCGGCGGGGGAACCACCGAGACGGCCCTGCTGAGCATGGGCGGCGTAGTGGCGCTGGAGACCATCCGGGTCGGGTCGTTCGACATCGACGCCGCCGTCCAGGGCTATGTGCGGCGCGAGTACGGGATCGCCATCGGCGAGCGCACCGCCGAAGAGGCCAAGAAGGTGCTCGGTTCGGCGGCGCCGGCCGAGAACGAGATCCGGGCCGAGGTACGGGGGCGGGAGCTGATGTCGGGGTTGCCCAAGACCCTGATTCTCACCGAGGAGGAGATGCGCGGCGCCATCGACGAGCCGGTCACCGCCATGGTCGAATCGGTGATCAGTTGCCTGGCCCAGGCGCCTCCCGAGCTGGCCCAGGACCTCATAGTGGAGGGCATCCACATCGTCGGCGGGGGGAGCATGCTGCGGGGCATGGACATCCGCATTCACAAGGAGACGAAGATCCCGGTTCACTCGGTCCCGGCCCCGCTGGAGACGGTGGTGCTCGGCGCGGGCCGCTGTATCGAGTCCTACGATTCGGTGCGGGCCATGTTCATGGGCCAGCGGCCCTGAGCCGGGCCGGAACGCCCGGCGGCCAGAGCACGACTGCCCGGCGCCGGGCCGAGGCCCAGCAGCTCTTCGGCGGCCTCGCGCACTTGGCGGTCGCGGTCGGAGCGGGCCCGATCCAAGGCGGCGTCGACTTCGAGTCCGTCGAAGGGAGCCAGGGCGATCACCGCCCGGCGCCGCACCGCCGGCTTGTCGTCGAGGCCGGCCAGGATGGCGGGCAGGCCCGACGGATGGGCCAGCGAGCCGAGAGCGGCCACCGCCGACTCGCGGCACAGGGCGTCGTCGTGGTCGGCGGCCACAGAGGACAGCGCCGAGATCACGCCGGAGAGGTCGGCGCCGTCCGGGTCGAAGCCGAACTCGCCGCAAGCCCAGGCCGCAATCTCGACCACTCGGGGGTCTGGGTCCTCCAGCCCGGCCGCCACCGAGCCGGCGGGCACTTCGGGGCGGCCCGCGGCCAACTCCAAGGCGGCCATGCGCACGGCGGGATGCTCGTCGGCCAAGGCCCGCTCCAGCTCGTCCCGCCCCGCCGATCCGGTCTGGTCCAGGGCCCTCAGGGCCGCCTCCCGCACTTTGGGGTCGGGGTCGTCCCGATAGGAGCGGGCCACGGCGTCATCGCCCCGATGTCCGGCCATGGCCGCGACCCGTCGGCGCCGGATCGGATCCGGTCGGCGCTGTTCGGGGTGGATCTCGAATGCGTCACCACCATCCGAGCCCCCGGAGACGGTCGAGCCCGAACTCGGGCTCATGCCCGGCATCGCCCACCGGGCCTTAGCTGATGGCCTGCTCGAGCAGGAACCCGGCCCCCAGAACGACCACCCCGACGACGGCGGCCAAGGCTATGCCCAAGCCAGCGACGATCGCTGTCAGCACCGCCGCGGCCCCCAGGCGCTGCCACCAGCGCACGAAGGCCTTGGGGCCGACTACCGGGCGGGGAACGCCTCGCCGGGCCAAGCCGAAAAACCTCAAAACATTGATCACGCCGAACCGGCGAACCGCCTGGGTCGACCGCGTCCCCGCCGGCGGAGGGCGGCGCTCGGAAGGGGTCTCGGGCGGTGGCGGCGGCTCGGGCGGGAGGCGCCGATCGGCATCGGGGTCGTGGCAGGCTAAAGGGTCCACGGCGACCGGAGCGCGATCTCGAATGCCTCGAAGGCGATGAGCGAACCCGACACGACAGCCGACACGCTACCGGCCCCCCCGCCGTCTAGGTGGCGCCGTCGGCGCCGCCTGTACCCGGTGCTGTGGTCGCTGGCCGCGGCGGCGACGGCCGTCGCCGCGGTTCTATTGGTGCCGGCCCAATGGGTGGGCCGAGCGATACCGGGACACATGATCGTCGACGACGGGGCGGTGGCCTTCAAGCCCGGGGGCGCCAACACCACCATCGACCGGTTGAAGATCTCCGGGCTCGAGTTCTTCGAGCCGGCGGGCACGATCCTGTTCACCACCGTGTCTATCGACGACGAGCTCACCGTCGCCGAGTGGGTCCAGTCGTGGCTGAGCGAGGGCATCGAGCTGCACACCCGGGAGTCCGTCTTCGGGGATCGCACCTCCAAGGAGCAGCGGGAGTACAACCTCGACCTCATGGCCGCGTCGGTCGACACCGCGGTGCTGGTGGCCCTCGACCACCTGGGGATCGAAATGTTCGACGCCACCGGCCTGAGCTTCGACTCCACCGTCGAGGGGGCGCCCGCCGACGGGACGCTCGACTCCGGCTGGGTGATAGTGGCGGTGGACGGCATCCCCATCACCTCCCTGAACTCGCTGCAGGATCTGCTGGCCGGTCGCGAGCCCGGCACCGCCGCCATCCTCACCGTCGAGGTGGACGGAACGGCCCAGCGGCGCGACGTGCCCATCACCCTGGGCGCCCACCCCGACGGCGACGGCGGCTTCATAGGCATACGCGGGGTGAGGGAACGCCTGGTTCGCAGGCCGCTCCCCTTCGACGTCGACATCGAGTCGGGTGCGTTCAGCGGACCCTCGGCCGGTCTCGCCTTCACCCTGGCCATAATCGACGCCCTGACTCCCGGCGAACTCACCGGCGGCGGCACGGTGGCGGTGACGGGCACCATCGCCGTCGACGGCTCGGTGGGCTCGGTGGGCGGGATCCTCCAGAAGGCGGCGGCGGCCAACCGGGCCGGCGCCGACCTGTTCATAGTCCCGTCCTGGTCCGTACCCGAGGCGGTGGCAGGCGCCGGTGACACGGCGGTGGTGGGGGTGGCGTCGCTGGCCGAGGCCCTGGCCGCCCTGGTCGCCTACGGCGGAGATGCAGTCGAACCGGGGCTGTCGCCGTGACCGGGTAGCATTGGGCTCAATGAACGGAGGCGACCAACTCGACCTGAACCGGCTGGAGGCCGCCACCCTGCCGGTGGTGCGGCGCGGCTTCGACCGGGTCTCGGTGGCCACCGTCCTACGGCAGGCCGCCGCCGAGATCCGCCGGTTGCGGGCCCGGGTCGACGCTCAGAGGAACCGGGCCAACGAGCTGGCCGACGAACTGGAGGCCGCCCCCCAGCCCGAACTGGAGACCGAGCGGGTTGCCGAGGCGTTGGGGCAGGAAACGGTGCGGGTGCTCGAAGCCGCTCGGGTGGCGGCCGAGGAGCGGGCCGCCCGGGCCGAGGAGGAACGAAGGCGAATACTCGAGCAGGCCCGGGCCGACAGCGCCCAGATCGTGGATGAGAGCCGGGTCCAGGGCCGCAACATCGTGGCCGAGGCCCGATCGGTGCGCAAACAGATCCTGGGCGATCTGGTCCGCAAGCGCCAGTCCTATCGAGTCGAGCTGGAACAACTGCGGGCCGCGGGCGACCGGCTGCTGGAGTCTTTGGCTGCGCTCCGCCGGGAGATCGACGACTCGGCGGCGCGACTGGTTCAGTCCGTGCCCGAAGCCCAAGCCGCCGCGGAACGGGTCGGTCTGCTCTTGACCGGACCCGAGCCGACCCCGGAACAGGTGGAGGCCGAGGTTGCCGACATCGAGGGCGCCTTGTCGGAGATCCGCCCGCAGGCTGAGACATCCGAACGGTCAGACGCCGTCGGCGGCGCCGTCTTATACGACGTGGAGGCCGAAGACGAGGCGAGCGCCGAGGCCGAAGATCCCTTCGGTCTCGACCACGACGAGCCGATCGGCGTCAACGACATTTTCGCCCGGCTGCGGTCGGCCCCCGCCGCCGAGGCCGCGCCGGCGCGCGCCGAACCGACCGGCAGCGACCGCGCCCAACCGACCAGCGACGACCGCGGCAACGGCTCGGCGCCGGTCGAAGGCGACGACCCGACCGGCGGCGGCCAAGACGAGCCCCAAAACGAGCCGGAGCCGGAGGGGGACGGCCCGTCCGCAGCGGCCCGGTCGGTCGCCGAGGGCGAGATCGCCCGGGCCCTCAAGCAGAGGGTCGTGGACGAGCAGGGCGAGCTGCTCGACGCCCTCCGGCGAGTCGGGACCCCGGCCCTGACCGAGCTGCTGGCCGACGAAGGGGCCGCCGCCGCCTTCGCCGACTTGGCGCCGGGGTGCCTCGAGGACTATGCCTCCGACATCGGCGTGAAGACGAACGAGCTGGACGTGGGCGCGGCCGTCGCCGCCATTGAGAAGAGCCTGGTCGCGCCCATGCGGAACCGGCTGCGGGAGGCCTTAAACCGCACCGACGACGCCGACGAGCTGAGCGAGATCGCCCGGGCCGTTTACCGGGAGTCCCGGACCCGGCTGGCTCCCCTGGCCGCCGAAGAGTGCCTGGCCGCCGCCGACCGAGGCCGGAGCCCGGCCGCGGGCTGATGGCGCGACCGGTCACCGCCATGCCCCGAGGGGGAGGGAGCCGGTTCGGGCGCCGCGGTCGGATCATCGCCATAGCCGTGTTCGCCGGGCTGGTGGTGCTGGCCTTCTCCCTGCGGGGCATCGCCCGCTTCTACACCGACTACCTGTGGTTCGACTCGCTGGAACGCACCGACGTGTGGGGGCGGGTGCTGGTGGCCAAGATCGCGCTGGTCCTGATATTCGGCGCCGCCATATTCGCGCTGTTGTGGGTCAACCTGCTGATCGCCGACCGGCTGGCCCCGCGGTCCAGGCCCCCCGGGCCCGAAGAGGAGATGCTGAGCCGCTACCACGCGGCGGTGAGGGGCCGAACCCTTCTGGTGCGCACCGTCGTGTCGCTGCTGTTCACCTTCATGGTCTCCGCCGGCGTGTCCAGCCAGTGGGAGAAATGGCTGCTGTTCATCAACCGCAAGGAATTCGGCGTCTCCGACCCGCTGTTCGACACCGACATCGGCTTCTACGCCTTCCAGCTCCCGTTCCTGTCCTTCGTCGTGGGCTGGGCCTTCGCCGCCTTCGTCGTCGTCTTTTTCCTGGTCGCCGCCGCCCATTACGTGAACGGCGGCATCCGCTTCCAGACCCCGGTCCGGGGGGCGGAGCGGGTCACCCCGCAGGTGAAGGTGCACCTCTCGGCCATCCTGGCCATGCTCGCCCTCATCAAGGCGGCCGACTACTGGCTGGCCCGCTACGAGCTCACCGTGTCGAGTTCGGGCGTGGTCGACGGCGCCCTCTACACCGACGTGAACGCCCGGCTCCCGGCTCTGAGGCTGCTGCTGCTCATCTCGTTGTTCGCCGTCGTGCTGCTGGTGGTGAACCTCCGGCGCCGGGGCTGGGTGCTGCCGGTGCTGGCCGTGGGGCTGTGGGCCTTCGTGGCCGTCGTGGTAGGCGGCATGTACCCGGCCTTCGTGCAGCGGTTCCGGGTTGATCCCAACGAGACGGCTCGGGAAGCCGAGTACACGATCCGCAACATCGAGGCCACCAGGTCCGCCTACTCGCTGACGCCGGGCGAAGACGTGGCCCTCGAGGAGTTCAACTACCGCAAGAACTTGGACCCCGCCCAGCTCCGGGCCGCCGAGCCCACCATCCGCAACGCCCGGATCCTCGACCCGTCCACCCTCACCGACACGTTCGAGAAGGACCAGGGCGAACGCGACTTCTACCAGTTCTCGAAGGTGCTCGACGTGGACCGCTACGAGATAGACGGCGAGCTGACCCAGGTGGTGCTGGCCGCCCGGGAGCTGAACCTCAGCGAGCTGAGCTCCTGGGAGCGCCAGCACGTGGCCATCACCCACGGCTACGGGCTGGCCATGGCCCAGGCCAACCTCACCGACGTGAGGGGCAGCCCCGAGTTCGTCACCGCGGGCCTGCCCGTGGACGTGGATCCCCGGCTGGGCATCGAGCTGGCCGAGCCCCAGATCTACGTGGGCGAGAACATCTCGGGCTATGCGCTGGTGGGCGCCACCCGAGACGAGGTGGACTACGTCGACGGCAACGGCCAAGACGTCAGCTTCCGGTACGACGGAGACGGCGGCGTGGCCATGGGCTCGTTCTTGCGGCGGGCCGCGTTCGCGCTGCGCTTCGCCGAGCTCGACCCGCTGATCTCCAACTTCGTGGGCGACGAGACCAGCATCATCTACATGCGAGACGTGCGGGAGCGGGTGTCTGCGGTGATCCCGTTCCTGGAGTTGGACTCCGACGTGTACCCGGTGGTGTTCGACAGCCGCATCCACTACATAGTCGACGCCTACACCACCACCGGCGGCTACCCGTACTCCCAGAGGGCCGACACCAGGGGGCTGGAGGACGGGGCCGACCTGCAGGCGGCGGGGGCCAACTACATCCGCAACTCGGTCAAGGCCGTGGTCGACTCCTACGACGGCGACGTGACCCTGTACGTGATGCCGGGGCGGGACCCGATCATCGAGGCCTGGCGGGGCGCCTTCCCCGACCTCTTCGAGGACTTCGAGACCATGCCGGCCGGGCTGCGCGACCACATCCGGTACCCGCACGACCTGTTCACTATGCAGACCAACATGTGGGCCTCCTACCAGGTGACGGAGCCGGAGGCGCTGATCATCGGCACCGAGAAGTGGGCGGTGGCCCAGGACCCGGGCAGCAGCGTCGCCGCGGGAGGCACCGCCGAGACGCTGGTGGACGAGAGCGGGGTCATCACCAGCCGGGAGCGGCGGGTGTCGGCCTACTACTCGCTCATCCAGTTGCCGGGCGAGGACGAAGTCTCGTACGTGACGCTGCGCTCCTTCGTGCCGGTGTCCGACGACGACAGCCGCAAGGAGCTGACCGCCTTCATGGTGGCCGAGACCCGCCCGGACGGGTCCTCGAGGCTGGTGTCCTACGAGATGTCCAACCTGTTGGCCCCCGGCCCGGCCATCGTGGCCTCGAACATCTCCACCAACCCCGATATCAGCGCCCGGCTCACCCTGCTCAACGACCAGGGCTCCTCGGTCGACTTCGGGGACCTTTTGCTGCTGCCGGTGGACGATTCAATGCTGTACGTGCGCCCCCTGTACGTAAGGGCCCAGGGCACCCAGATCCCGCTGCTAGCCGGGGTGATCGTGGCCGTGGGCGACCGCACCGCCCTGGCCGACACCTTCGAAGAGGCGCTGGAGGCGCTGTATCCCAACCAGGACTTCAGCGACATCATCCTGCCCCCCATCGCCGACCTCGCCTCCTCGACCGACAGCGGCGCCGGAGAGGCCCCCGACCCCGGTGATGAGCCCTCGCCGGAGCCGGGGCCGGAACTGCCGGGCGCCGGTGAGGGCTCAGGCGACGTGGCCGACCTCATCGCCCGGTTGCAAGAACTCCAGGGGCAGCAGGCCGAGACCTCGGCTTCGATCGACGCCCTGATCGAGCAGATCCTCGAGCAACTCGCCCCGCCGGCTAACGCGGGCGGCGGTGCCCCCGAACCCGAGTCCGGCGCCTGAGCTACAAAGTCGCCCGGGGGCGGCGGGCGTCCCAGGCCTCGGGCCCGTAGCCCACGGCCTTGAGCAGCGGCTCCAACCGGCCGTCGGCGCTCCTCACTTCCACCCCGCTCGGGTCGACCAGGGACGGATGGGCCGAGCCCATGGCCTGAGCCAGCCGGGACAGCTCGGCTCGCAGGCCGGCCACGTAGTTGGCCAGCCGCACCGACTTGTCCTTCGGATCCAGGCCCCGGGCCAGCCACCGGCTCTGGGTGGCCACTCCAGTAGGGCAGTGGCCGGTGTGGCAGCGCTGAGCCTGGAGGCAACCGACGGCCATCATGGCCTCCCGGCCGACGTTGAGCAGATCGACGCCCATGACCATGGCCGCCATGGCCTCGGGGGCGAACCCGAGCTTGCCCGACCCGGCGAACACGACGTCTCGGTGCAGCCCGGCCGCTACGAAAGTCTGGTACACCTCAGCGAAGCCGGCCTGGAAGGGCAGGGCCACGTGGTCGGTGAAGGTGAGCGGCCCGGCGCCGAAGTAGCCGGTGCCGATCTGGAACACCAGATCCCCGCCGCAGCGGTGGTGCGAGCTGATGCCGCCCTCCCCGGTGTTGTGAAGGCAGCTTGCCAGGGCCGACCCCCGGTTCAGAGCCTCGATGGCCGGACCCGACAGCGACCCGTAGGACATCCCGGAGATGTTGACGATCGATGAGGGGCGGAAGGCGCCGGGCCGGTTCCGCCAGGCGCCCATCACCTTGGCGCAGGCCAGGTCCGAGGCGGGCTCGGCGCCGGTCGGGAAGCCGGCGTGGCGGAAGAACAAATAGCCCTCGACATCGAGGCGGTTGTCGGAGCCGAACCCGAAATAGGGGTTCTCGTTCTTGGCCGTGGCGTAAACCCACCGGCGGCGGTTGCGGTTGAAGGGCCGCGCTCCTCGTCGTTGTCGCTGACGATGTACTGGCGTAGCTCGGGGCCGAAGGATTCCAGCAGGTAGCGTAGATGCCCGATGATCGGGAAGTTTCGCAACACCGCGTGCTTCTTCTGGATGAGGTCGTGGGCGGTGACCAGCGCCAGCAGGGACGACCAAGACCGCCAACACCCACAACCACCAGGCCACGAAGCCGAACGTTAGCCGAGACGGTCGCGACGACGTAGGCTCGATGCCGATGGGGCGTGACTGGGACTTGTGATGAATGCAGGCCGCGCGGTCACATCCGGCGAGTTCAATTCACGAACCGACAGGTCCTTGTCATTGGTTATTGCCTTTGTGGCCTTCCTTGGTGCCGCGCATCTTCTAATCCGTTCCTCCAACTATGGTCTGATCGTTGGAGGGGATGCTATGGCTTATTTATCTACTGCTGAAAGTATAGCCGAAGGGAAAGGGATTCGTGATTACAGCCAGTCAAATTTGGTATTATATGCACCTTTTTATCCATTGCTTTTAGCGTTTATTCACTCATTAGGCATCGACATTTATTCGGCCAGCCGGATTTTGAACATTCTATTCTTAGGGTTAATCATTTTACTGACCGGACACTGCTTGAGTCGCTACACAAAATCCAGATTACTTGTGGTAGGAACAACAGTGATAGTAACAACTTCCTATGCCCTCAATAATGTTGCATCACAAGCCTTAAGTGAAACCTCTTTTATCTTGTTTACGCTCCTTGCCCTAATGCAGATCAACGCGTTCATGCAAAAAAGAACCAGAAAAACTTTTGCACTCTCAGTGTTCTTTACCGCTCTCGCTCCTATAACCCGGCATGTAGGTTTCACAGTAATCATTACCGCCGTTATCCTATTACTAATCAATCAAAGTGTTCCCTTTATCAAGAGATTGCGACATGCGACTATCCATGGAATAATATCCTCACTACCGCTTGCAGGCCTCTTGATTTACAATCGCTCGGTTACAGGGTCGTATACAGGAGACAGATACTGGGCGACAGGGCAGTCTCTATATAGTTCCCTACGAGATATGATTGATGCGTTGTATATATGGTTCTACCTTCCACTTTACGCAAGCGTACCACCGCCCGCTTGGGTACGATACTACCTGTGGACGATGGCTGGACTATTCCTACTTGTAATATCGATAATTATTTATAACAAACTTCAAACAATCCGATTCCAAGAAGGTCAAAAGTCACCTAGCACAAACCTGTTCCATATCCTTCCCTTCATTGTGTTCATACTCGTATACACTATCTCCCTCCTCATAACTGTGCCGAAGGCGGCAACTCACCTTAACTACCGATACCTTACACCTGTATATGTACCAATCATAATTATCGGAAGTGTTCTAGGAAGTGTTCTATTTATCAAATATTCGAGCAGAGATAGGGATGGACTATATGTTAAATTTGCCCTCATTGTCCTTATAATTTCTAGCTGTGTAGTTTATTCGTACCGCGCCGTGCAATGGAACATAAAGACAACAGTTACGGCTCTAGAATCCAAGTATCACCCTCCCATTTTTGGATACACGCCAAATTCTCCGATAATTGACTACCTAAATGTGAATCCTCCTGATAGCATAGTGCATACTAATAGATCACCTGTTCTATATCATTTGACAGATATACCACCACCAGTGCACTATCTACCCCATGATTTCGGAGCAAATTGCTCTCAATGGTTCCAAAAAAGGGCAGAAGTTGAAGGCGAAGAGTACATCGTTTTATTGACTAACGATAAGACTTCCGAGGGAATATACCGAGGAAGTTGCGACTTTAGGAAGATAGCGACACAGTACGAATACTTGGAGTTGGTAGTCGAGATGTCGGACGGTGCGGTATATCGAACAGCCCCGCCTCGCGAACCGGTATTGGTCCACCACTAGATGTCAGTTCGCGTGAGGTTGTTAGCGCGTGATGCGGGCGGGCCGCCGACTGCGGTGTGGTGTCGGTGGCAGTTGTAGTCGTGGATCCAGCGTTGAGGCGGATGCGGCGGTCGGTTTCGGAGGCGACCCGGGAGTAGTCGTCGACGGCGACGTGCAGATAGGTGTACCCCGAGCCTCGGGCGCGGCGCCTGGGGGCTTTGGCGGCCGTGTACCCTCCAGCCGCCCCCGGGCGGGATCTTCGCCACTTTCTTGATGTCGAGGTGCACCAGCTCCCCCGGCACCGATCTCTCATAGTGGCGGATCACCCGCCCGGTCGGGCGGTCCTGCGCCGCAGCCGGCAGATCCGCTCCTCGGTGCGGGCGTCGGTGCGCCGAGGAGATCGGCGCGGCCGCGAGCTGCGGTCCGCCAGCCCGCAATCGCCGCACTCCTGCCAGCGCCGCCACCACTTCGCGACCGTGCCCCGCGACAGCTTCATCTGGCGGGCCACCTCCGCCTGGGGCTCCCCCGCAGCCACCCGCTGGACCAGCAGCAGCCGCCGCCCCGCGGGAGTCAAACATGCATTAGCGTGCGACATCGAGCCTCCTGTGCTCGTGGGTTGTAACACCACCACACTCGCACAGGAGGCTCACCCCATCACGCTGCTACCAACCTCTATGCCCAGAACACCTAAGTGTGGTATTCGGGGAGGTTGTAGCGCCGCACCGGCGGGCGGGGCTGTCGGGCCCGGTCGCCGGCATCAAGGCGGCCCGGTTGAAAATGTTCTGCACGGTGGAGGCGGCCAGGCCGGTCTCATGCGCGATGCGGTCCGCGCCCCAGCGGCGGCGCAGCCGCAGCTCAATGACCTCTGACCGCTTCGCGTCGGGCGTGCGCCAGGGACAGCTCTGGGGCCGGCTGGACCGGTCCAACAGGCCCGCTTCGCCCCAGGCGATCCAGCGGTCCCACTCGGGGGGCTCACCCCACCGGGGGACCCCGCCCAAACCCTCAACCCCAAGACAACGCCGTGCGCCTCGTCGGAGCTATACTCGCCAACGCACACGACCAATGGCAAGCAACCGACCGGCGCCACCTCTCCGAGGACTCCATGCCAACTCAGGCACCCGTCCGATACCATCGCAACCGCAGAACTCACAGTCGGTGCATAACCGAGGACCAACCCCAAACCCCACCACTTAGCGGGACACTGCCCTCGGTGCCGATGGGACGTGGTTGGGACTCGTGATGAATGCAGGCCGTGCGGTCATATCCGGCGAGTTCAATTCACGAACCGACAGATCTTTATCATTGGTTATTGCCTTTGTGGCCTTCCTTGGTGCCGCGCATCTTCTAATCCGTTCCTCCAACTATGGTCTGATCGTTGGAGGGGATGCTATGGCTTATTTATCTACTGCTGAAAGTATAGCCGAAGGGAAAGGGATTCGTGATTACAGCCAGACAAATTTGGTATTATATCCACCTCTTTATCCATTGCTTTTAGCGTTTATTCACTCATTAGGCATCGACATTTATTCGGCCAGCCGGATTTTGAATATCCTATTCTTAGGGTTAATCATTTTACTGACCGGACACTGCTTGAGTCGCTACATAAAATCCAGATTATTGGTGGTCGGATCAACAGTGATAGTAACAACTTCCTATGCCCTCAATCATCTTGCATCACACGCTTTAAGTGAAATCTCTTTTATCTTGTTTACGCTCCTTGCCCTAATGCAGATTGGCGCGTTCATGCAAGAAAAAACCAGAAGAACTTTTGCACTCTCAGTGTTCTTTACCGCTCTCGCTCCTATAACCCGGTATATAGGTTTCACAGTAATCATAACCGCCGTTATCCTATTACTAATCAATCAAAATGTTCCCTTTATCAAGAGATTGCGACATGCAACTATCCATGGAATAATATCCTCACTACCCCTTGCAGGTCTCTTGATTTACAATCGCTCGTCCAGAGGGTCGTATACAGGAGATAGATCTTGGGAATCACCGCAGTCTCTATATAATTCCCTACGAGATACGGTTGATGCGTTGTGTGAATGGTTCTGTTCTCCACTTTATGGAAGTGTACCACCACCCGCTCGGGTACGATATTACCTGTGGACGATGACTGGACTATTCCTACTTATAGTATTGATAACTATCCTACTTGTGGTATCGATAATTACTTATAACAAACTTCAAGCAAATCCGACTCCAAGAAGGCCATCTAGCATAAACAGGTTCCATATTCTTCCCTTCATTGTGTTCGTACTCGTGTACATTATCTCCCTCATCATAACTGTATCGAGGGTAGCTAACCAACCCATTGACTACCGATATCTTTCACCTGTATATATACCAATCATAATTATAGGAAGTGTTCTAGGAAGTGTTCTATTTGCCAAATATTTGAGCAGAGGTAAGGATGGAAGATTGCTTAGATTTGCTCTCATTTTCTTCATAATTTCTAGCTGTGTAGTTTATTCGTACCGCGCCATGCAATGGAACGTAAGTACAACAATCATGGTTCTAGAATCCAAGCATCACCCACCCATTTTCGGATACACGCCAAATTCTCCGATAATTGACTACCTAAATGTGAATCCTCCTGATAGAATAGTCCGTACTAATAGATCACCTGTTCTATATCATTTGACAGATATACCACCACCAGTGCGCTATCTACCCCATGATTTCGGAGCAAATTGCTCTCAATGGTTCCAAAAAAAGGCGGAAGTTGAAGGTGGGGAATACATAATTTATTTTTATTTAAATAACGATAAGACTCTTGATGAAATCTATCGAGGAAGTTGCAACCTTAGGGAGATAGCGACACAATACGAATACTTGGAGCTGGTAGTCGAGATGCCAGACGGTGCGGTATATCGAACAGTCCCGCCCCGCGAACCAGTATCCGGCTAAATGCGGCGACCCGGGACACCCGGCCGGTCTGCCCCTTTGGCCGGCATCACCGCCAAATCGTCGGCGTGGATCACGATGTGGGTCCGGTCCGGGCCCATCTCGCCGCTGCGGCGGCCGGCCAACCCCCGCAGTTCGTCGCTTCCGGGGCGGACCAAGCCCTTGGCGAACACCGGCCCCCCCGCTTCTCGCACTCCCACCGGCGCTCCGGCCGAGAAAGCGCCTATGACATCGGTCACCCCGATGGCCAGCAGCGACTTGCCCCGCTCCAGGGCGGCCCGAGCCCCAGAGTCGACCACCACCTCGCCCTGGGATCCCACGGCGAATCCAATCCACAGCTTGCGGGCCGGCAGCTTGCTCGGCCGGGCCCGCACCACGGTGCCCACTCCTTCGACTCCGGCGGCGGCATCGACCAGCACGCCGTCTCGGCGGGCGTTGGCGATCACGGCCGTCACCCCCGACCAAGAGGCGACCCTGGCTGCGGTGAGCTTGGAAGCCATGCCCCCGCTGCCCCGGGCCGTGCCCGCCCCGCCGGCCCGCTCTTCGAGCAGGTGATCGATCTCGGCGATCTCGGATATGAGCGACGCCCCGGCGTCAATGCGGGGATCGGCGGTCAACACCCCCTCGGTGTCGGTGAGCAGCACCAGCAGGTCGGCGTGGACCAGGTTGGCCACCAGAGCCGCGATCCGGTCGTTGTCGCCCCAGCGGATCTCGTCGTCGGCGATGGCGTCGTTCTCGTTGACCACCGGGACCACGCCCAACTCCAACAGCTTGCCCAGGGTGTTCATGGCGTGGACGTACTGGGAGCGGAGAACGAAGTCGAGGGGGACCAGAAGCACCTGGCCAGCCACCAGGCCGTGGCGGGCCAAGGCTTCGCTGTAGACGCCCATGAGCGCGATCTGGCCGACGGTGGACACCGCCTGGAGAGTGGCCATGTCGGTCGGCCGCCGGCCGGTGAACCCCAGCTCGGGCAGGCCCGCGGCGATGGCTCCGCTGGTCACCACCACCACCTGACAGCCCTCGGCTCTCAGCTCGGCCACTTGGCCGCACAGCTTGGCCACAACCGCCGGGTCGATGGCGCCGGCTTCGTCGGTGATCGACGAAGTGCCGATCTTGACCACCACGATGCGGGCAGAGTCGGTCACCGTCCCTCCTCGCCGCAGTCGGCGGCCCTCCTCGATCCCGTCACCGTCCCTCCTCGCCGCGGTCGGCGGCTCTCCTCGATCCCGTCACCGTCCCTCCTCGTAGGTGAAGGCAAGGTCGCCGATGTGGACGACGTCGCCCGAGACGGCACCGGCCTTGGCCAGGGCCTTGTCCACCCCGAGCCGGTCGAGGCGGCCCTGGGCGTAGGCCAGCGCCTCGGGATCGGTCAGGTCGCTGAGGGCCACGGCCCGGGCCGCAGCGCGGCCGTGCACCACCCATGATCCGTCGTGGGACCGGGTGACGCCGACCCCGGGCGCCGCCGGCCGGTGGACGACCGTGCCGGCCGCGGCGGGCTCGGCCGCCCGGGCCGCGGCCACCATCCGGGCCAGCTCGCCCGTGACCTCGGCCACTCCCAGGCCCGTCACCGACGAAATCCTCAGACCCTCGAAGCCGTTTCCGGCGTTGGCCTCGGCCGCCCGCGATTCCCCGCGGCCGCCGGCGCTCGGCTCGGCCGCCGACGATTCCTCGCGGCCGACTCCGGTGGCCAGATCGGCCCGGCTACCCACCACCAACCGGGGGCGGTCCAGGAGATCGGGCCGATAGCGCTCCAGTTCGGCCAGCAGCACCGCCTGCTGATCGGCCGGGGGCGGGGCCGCGCCGGGGGCCAAGTCCAACATCACCAGCAGCACCCGGGCCCGCTCGATGTGGCGGAGGAACCGGTGGCCGAGGCCTTTGCCCTCGCTGGCCCCCGAGACCAGGCCGGGGACGTCGGCCAAGACCATCTCGGTGTCGCCGGTGCGGACCACGCCCAGATTCGGCTCCAAAGTGGTGAACGGGTAGTCGGCGATCTTGGGCTTGGCCGCCGACACTCGGCTGATGAAGGTGGACTTGCCCACGTTGGGCAGCCCGACGATGGCTGCGTCGGCCAGCAGCTTCAGCTCCAGCCGCAGCCATCGGGACTCCCCCCGCTCGCCCTGCTCGGCGAAGGCGGGGGCCCGGCGGCGGTTGGTCAAGAACCGGGAGTTGCCCCGGCCCCCCTCCCCCGCCCGGGCGGCCAGCCAGCGGTCGCCGGAGCCGGACAAGTCGGCCAGCGGCTCGCCGGTGTCGTGATCGAGCACCACGGTCCCCACCGGAACCGGCACCTCCAAGTCGGCACCCCGAGCCCCGTGACGCTTGTTCCCCCGGCCGTGGCGGCCGTTGCCGGCCCGGCGATGGGGGTGGTCCCGGAACGACAGCAGGGAAGCCACGCCGCGGTCGGCCACCAGCCAGACATCGCCGCCCCGGCCCCCGTCGCCGCCGGCCGGCCCGCCCCGGGCCACGTGGGCCTCGCGCCGGAAGGCCACGCACCCCGCTCCCCCGTCGCCAGCTTGGACGTTGAGGTTGCACTCGTCAACGAAATTGGACACCCCGCCAGGCTAAAGTCCCCGGGCCCGGCCGACGGCCACCCGATCTAAGCTGTCGGCGCCGGACCGTAGACTCGGCCTCATGCCGACCCGACTCCAAGCACCGCAGGCATCGGCCAGCCAAGAGCAAGACCGGGCCGCGCCCGGAGACCCCACCGACCGGGAGCAAGATTGGGCCGCGCCCCGGGACTCCACTGGCCAAGAGCAAGACTGGACTGGCCAAGAGCAAGACTGGGCCGCGTCCGGGGACCCCACCGACCGGGAGCGAGGCTGGGCCGCCACCATGCGAAGCTCCACGGTGGGCGGGGTCGAGGTAGCCCACCGCGACAGCCGGGCCCGAGTCGAGCCCGGACCGGTCCTGTCGCGCCGCGACCGCGAGGAACTCGAGGCCATCGGGCTCCGTTCGGGCGCGACCCGCTCCAGCGGCGCAGGTCGACGGGCCGTCGAGGAGGCGCCCGACCCGAACCGGACCTGCTTCGAGAGAGACCGGGACCGGATCCTGCACACGGCCGCGTTCCGGCGCCTGGCCGGCAAGACCCAGGTGTTCGTCTTCCCCGAGGACCATCAACGCACCCGGCTCACCCATGCCCTCGAGGTGGCCCAGGTGGCCCGCAGCGTGGCCCGGGCCCTCCGACTCAACGTCGCTTTGACCGAGGCCATAGCCCTGGGCCACGACTGCGGCCACGGGCCGGGCGGGCACGCCAGCGAAGACGCGCTCAGCCCCTTCCTCGAGGGTGGCTTCGACCACGCGGTGTGGGGCGCAGAGGTGACCATGGCACCGCTCAACCTCTGCGCCGAGACGCTGGACGGGATCCGCAACCACTCGTGGTCGCGGCCGGCGCCGGCCACCCCGGAGGGGGAGGTGGTGAGCTGGGCCGACCGCATCGCCTATGTCTGCCATGACTTCGAGGACGCGGTGGAGGCCCAGGTGGTGCGGACCGATCAGCTCCCGGACCGGGTGGTCGAGATCTGCGGCCGGTCGCGCCGAACCCAACTCGCCGCCTTCGTCAACGCCATGATCGACGCCACCGAGCACACCGGCCTGATCGGCATGGCCGGCGAGCCAGCCGCGGCCCTGGCCGATTTCCGGGCCTTCAACTACAAGCACATCTACCTGCGGCCGAATTCGCGTCGCCAAGCGTCCCACGTCATCGACATGCTCCGGGCCCTGGTGGATCACCTCTGCGCCCGCCCTGACCGGCTCCCGGCCCTGCGCCTCGAGCGGGCCGGCGACGGCGAAGGCATCCGCCGGGCCGCGGTGGAGTGGGTGGCGGGCATGACCGACCGCTACGCGGTCCGCTCCGCCCGCCAGTGGCTCGACTACGACCCGGCCCGGGTTCCCCGGGGCGTGGACCTCGACACCTGAGGGGTTAGCCGCCGGGTCGGCGGCCAGCCGATCAGTGAGGAGTGAGGGGTTTGCCGCCGGGTCGGCGGCCGCCCGATCAGTGAGATTCGGCCCTCAGTCGGAGATCACGTCGACGAGCTTGCGGCCCTGCCGGCGGCCGAACTTCACCCGGCCCTCGGCGGTGGCGAACAGCGTGTCGTCGCCGCCCCGACCCACGTTTTCGCCGGGATGGAACTTGGTTCCCCGCTGGCGGACGATGATGGCGCCGGCCAGCACCCGGGTGCCGTCGTAAACCTTCACCCCGAGCCGCGAGGCGTTGGAGTCGCGGCCGTTGCGGGTGGAGCCGCCGCCCTTGGTCTTGGACATCGCCGGTCAACCCCTCTCGATAGCGGTGATCTCGATGGTGGCCAGCGTCTGGCGATGGCCCCAGCGTCGGCGCTGGTTGGACTTGCTCTTGTAGGTGAACCCGTTGATCTTCGGCCCCCGGTGCTCGTCGATCACCAGGGCCCTCACGGCCGCCCCGGCCAAGTCGGCGGGAGTGGCCAGCACCTCGTCCCCGTCTACGACCAAAACCGGCTCGAGGGCGACCTCGGCACCGGGCTCGCCGACGCGCTCAACCGCCAGCCGCTGGCCCTGCTCGACGCGGTACTGCTTGCCGCCGGTCTTCACCACTGCGTACATGAGTGCCCCACCCTACCGGCCGGCACCGGCGTCGCGTGCCGTCGGATCAACCCTCTCGGGCCGAGAATTCTTGAGCGAAACGCAAGAGATCGAAACGGGCTTGGCCCAGCATCATCGAGCAGCGCCAGCACACACTCCTCCCGCTCGGGGGTATGCAGCCCGAGCCCTCTCCAGCACGGCACGAGTCCGCTGTCGCTGGTCCGTCACGGGCGAAACGTGGAAAATGAACCGGTCGGCCAAGTCGTCGAGTTGTTTCTGATCAATGCCCGGCTTGGCTGCCTTCCCCAGCGCCTCCAATTCCCTGACGGTCGGATACCTGAGGTTGCGGAGGTCGGTGGCGTTGACTTGGGTGTGACCGTTGAACTGCCGGAAGAACTCATCGACGGTGGTCGTGTTCAGAAAAGCCGACACGCCTCTGGCCATCGACTCCGGCAATCCCTTACCACAACGATGGATCACGTTCAGATGGTTCTCAAAGGCATACGCATCACCTGGAAGATCTTCGGCTGAAACGACCGTCGCCATCACCCGTCTGCGCTCCTCTTTGGCGCTGAACCTCCTGAGGAGGACGTAGGCGCCGGCCGGCATCAGCATGTGCTCAATTTCTTCATCGCGGGCCAGAGCATTCGGCTTGCGTCCGTTGACTTGCGGCCAGACGACCCGGCCTCCACGAAGGTGGACCGGATAGAGGAGCGGAGCTGTGCCCAAAGCGAATTCGCGCCGGAGATGACTCTTGACTCGGAAATCGACAACGGGACCGGTGGAGACAGAAAGTTCCAGATCCTCCATTCGGCAGGGCAGGCTCCGCACCCGCCGAGCGCATCGAGCCGAAGCTTCGTCGAGAGCAATGTGGATGAACGACTCGGGGTCATCGGGGAGAACCACCTCGCCGTAGGGGACGGTTCTGCCCTTCACCGCATCCGCCGCCGAACGACTGGAGGACACGACCACTTCCGTCGGTCTGTCCCCGCGAACTCCGTGGATGATCACGTTCTCCTGAAGCACCTCGCTGTCGGCGAAGGCGACGTCCCGCGACTCGAAGACGTGGATCTGGCGAAGGCCGATGCGATCCAACAGCAGTCTGCGAAACTTCTTGAAGTACGGCCCGTTCGTGAAACTACGCGGCGTGATGGCCACGAGCTGGCCGCCGTCGTCAAGCAAGCCAGCCGCCAGCGCGACGAAGGACGGGGTCGGAACTTCGGCGCGTCGACCGCGCCAAATCCCGACAAGTGATCCGAGCGGGTCGGCCTCAACCGCCATGACCGCCAGCGGCCCGCCGCCGCACTAGCTGCGCCCCACCGCCGGGCTGATGATGGCCAAGAGCCTGAGAACGCCGGTGCTCCAGGCCGGGGGGTGGCACGGGGGCCAGCGTCGGCGCCGCTTGCGGCGACGACCGCCCCCGTGACAGGACCCGCCGGCCGGAGGGAGCGGCCGCTATGCCGCTTCTAGGCGTTGATCAGCTCGTCGAGCAGCAACACTCCCCTGCCGTCGCAGCTCGAGCACAGATCCGACACCGATTCGAGCAGGCCTTCGCCGATGCGCTTGCGGGTCATCTCCACCAGCCCCAAGTCGCTGATGTCGGACACGTGGGTTCGGGTCTTGTCCCGGGCCAGAGCGACCCGGAAGGTCTTGAGCACCTCGGCCCGATTGGCCGCCACCTCCATGTCGACGAAGTCGATCACGATGATCCCGCCGATGTCGCGGAGCCTGAGCTGGCGGGCCACCTCCTCAGCCGCCTCCAGATTGTTCCTGAACACGGTCTCCTCGAGGTTCGACCGGCCCACGTTCTTGCCGGTGTTCACGTCGATGACGGTGAGGGCCTCGGTGTGCTCGATGATCAGCGAGCCCCCCGACGGCAGCCACACCTTGCGATCGAGCGCCTTCTTGAGCTGCTCCTCGACATGGTGGCACTCGAACAGCGGCAGCGGTTCAGCGGAAGTGTCGTAGAACTCGACCCGGTCGGCCAGATGGGGGGCCACCGAGGCCACGTACCCCTTCACCTCCTCGTAGAGGGCCGGGTCGTCGATGATCACCCCGCGATGGTCCTTGGTGAGCTCCTCCCGGATCAGTCGGACCGTGACCTCGGGCTCCCGGTACAGCAGGGCCGGGGCCTTCGTCCGCTTGGCCAGCGCCTCGATCTTCTCCCACTGGCCCGCCAGCCGGGAGATGTCGCGCTCGATCTCCTCCGCGGTCACGCCCTCGGCCGCGGTGCGCACTATCAGCCCGTGCCCGGCCGGGCGGATCTTGTCGATCACGCCGCGCAGGCGCCGCCGCTCGCCGTCGGGGAGTCGCTTGGAGATCCCGTAGGTGGCGGAGTTCGGCACCAACACCACGAACCGGCCCGGCAGCGACACCTCCTGGGTGAGGCGGGCCCCCTTGTGGGCTATCGGGTTCTTCACCACCTGGCACAGGATCGACTGCTTCTCCCGCAACAGCTCCTCGATCCGGGGCTGCTGGCTGCGGTTCCCCTCGATCTCCTCGGGGTCGTACTGCACGTCGCCTCGGTAGAGCACGGCGTTCTTGGGCGTGCCGATGTCGACGAAGGCCGCCTCCATGCCCGGCAGCACGTTCTTCACCCGGCCCAGGTAGATGTTGGAGTGGATCTGGCTCACGTCGTCGGCCGGCCGGGCCACCCGGTGTTCCATGAGCCGGCGACCCTCGAGGATGGCGATCTGGGTGGCTTTGGCGGTGACGTGGACGCACATGAGGTAGCGGCCCACCGCCCGGCCCTTGCGGACCCGGCCGCGCCGCTTCTTCATCGTCTTGTCGTCCAGCTTCACCGCCTCGTCGGAGGTGACCGCCGTGACCGGCGCCAAATCGGCCGCGGGCCGATCCGACCCGCGGCCCCGGCCGCCCCGGCCCCGGCGGCCCCGACGGCGCCGACTGCCGCTGCGGCCGCTCGACTCCGGCTCGGGCGCCGAGGGAGCGGGACGAGCGTCGCCGGTCCGAGGGGGCGACGGAGCGCGCGGCGACGAGTCGGCAGTCGGGCTCCGGGGAGCGGGACGGGTGTCGCCGATCTGGGGCTTGCGCCGGACCGGATGGGGTTGTCGATCCGAGCCCGGGGAGCGATCAGCTCCCGACGAGGTTCGCTCGGGCCCGCCCGGTTTGCCGGGCGACCTGAGCTGTCGTTGTTGCTGTTGCGGTGGCGAACCGGCCCCTCGGGGCGGGCTCGCCGCGCTGTCGACCTGACGGTCGGTCATCTCGATGATCCTTTGCGTTCGTGGTCCGGGCCGCGTCGGCGGCCGGACTCGGGTTCGGGAGCGTGAAAGCCTCAAGCGGCTCGCGCTGCTTGCTCCCAGTACTGATCCATTGGCGGAGTCGGCGGACCCGCAGCTCGCGGGGCGACGGGCAGAGGCCGGCCAAAAGCTCGGCCGGGCGCAGGGCCCGGGGCTTGGTGCCGAGCTCGGCTATCAACCGAACGCCGCCCGTTGCCGTGGAGGTCGCGTCGAGCGAGACGATCTGAGGCCGGACGTCGTCGGTGACCGTCCGGCCTTTTCGCTCGCGGGTGACGAGAATCTCGCCGGCGTCGAGGGCTCGGGCGGCAGACGCCGCGGCTGTTCCCTCGTCCACGCCGTCGACGTCGATGCGCCAAGTGCAGCTTGTGACCGTCTCCTGGAGAGACGGCTCAGCCCTGTCGATCCCGGCCGCGGCCTGCACGGTGATCCCAGCCGGAGTTGCCTCGGTCAAAGCACCGGCCAAGCCCGAAAGCCCAGCCGCCTCGCCGTCGATGCCCAAGCCCGAAAGCCCAGCCGCCTCGCCGTCGAGCTCCACGTCGAGGTACTCGGCCTCGGATTCGTAGCCGGTGGGCAGGGCCAGCCCGAAAGAGATCCGAGGCCGAGGGGTGAAGCCCTCCGAGTAAGCCACCGGCAGACCGGCCCGGCGCAGCCCCCGTTCCCAGATCCGAGCCGTGTCCCGATGGGACGTGAACCGGATCTTGCCGATCTTGGAGAAGCGGATGCGCAGCCTCACGACACTCCCGCCCCCACCGGGCGCCGGGGTGCGGCCAGAGCCACCGGCACCGGTCCCCCCGAGGACCGGCTCACTCCGGTGCCCTGGCTACCGCCCGCCGGCGGAACCGCCGAGGCCACCACGTGCTCGATCCCGTAACCGGTGCAGGCGCCGCAGTCATAGCACGGGGTCCACCGGCAGTCCTCCAGGCCCACCTCGTCCAGCGCGTCTCGCCAGTCCTGCCACAGGAAGTCCTTGTGGAGGCCGGCCGACAGATGGTCCCAGGGCAGGATCTCATCGACGCGGCGGTGCCGACAGGTGTACCAGTCCGGGTCGAGCCCGCAGGCCGCCATCGCCTCCAGCCACAGGCCGGAGTCGAAGTGCTCGGACCACTCCTGGAAAGTGCCGCCCCGGCGCCAGACGTACTCGATCACCGGGCCCAGGCGCCGATCCCCGCGGCTGGCCAGTCCCTCCGCCAAGGTCGCCTCCGGGTCGTGCCACTTGAGCCGAACCCCCCGGGTCCGCCGCAGCTCACCGCGCAACAGACCGATCTTGCGCCTCAGCTCGACGGTCGTGTTCTGGCCGAACCACTGGAACGGCGTGAACGGCTTGGGCACGAACCCGCCGACCGACGCCGTCACCGACGCCGAGCGCCGGTGGGTGGACCCCAGCTCGACGCAGTTGCGGGCCAGCTCGGCGATGCCGAGCGTGTCTTGGTCGGTCTCAGTGGGCAAGCCGGTGAGGAAGTAGAGCTTCACCCGGCTCCACCCCTGCGAGAACGCGGCCTCGACCGCGCCGTAGAGGTCCTCGGAGCTTATGAGCTTGTTGATGACCTGGCGCATCCGCCACGTGCCCGCCTCGGGGGCGAAGGTGAGGCCGGTGCGGCGGGCCCGCTGGATCTGGGCGGCCAAGCCCACGGTGAAGGCGTCGACCCGCAGGCTGGGGAGGGCCACCGCCACCTGGCCGCACCCGGCGTCGGTCACGGTGTCGGCCACCACCTGCTCGATCCCGCTGAAGTCGGCCGTGCTCAGCGAGGTGAGCGCCACCTCGTCGTAGCCCGTGCGGCGCAGGCCGTCGCTCACCATGGTGCGCACCTGGTCGGCCGGACGCTCCCGGACCGGGCGGGTGATCATGCCGGCCTGGCAGAACCGGCAACCCCGGGTGCAACCGCGGAACACCTCGACGTTGAGGCGGTCGTGGACCACCTCGGTGAGGGGGACGAGCTGATTCTTCGGATAGGGCCAGTGGGCCAAGTCGGCGACGGTCCGCTTCTCCACCCGGGCCGGGGCCTCGGGGAATCGGGGCTCGACCGCGACGATGCGGGGGCCGTCGTAGGCGACGTCGTAGAGGGCGGGCACGTACACGCCGGCCACGCCGGCCAACTCCCGCAGCGCGCCGAGGCGACCGCCGACGGGCTTGCCCGCGGCCTTCCAGCGGGCCAGCACCTCGGTGACCTCCCCCACCGCCTCCTCCCCGTCGCCCAGCACCACGAAATCGAGGTAATCGGCCAGGGGCTCGGGGTTGTAGGTGCAGTGCCCTCCGGCCGCCACCAGCGGATCGCCGTCGGCCCGGTCGGCCGACCGCACCGGAACCCCGGCCAAGTCGACGCAGTTGAGCACGTTGGTGTAGGTGAGCTCGGCCGACAGGTTGAAGGCGATCACGTCGAAGTCCGAAGCCGGGCGATGGCTCTCCAGCGAGAACAGCGGGAGCCGCTCGGTCCGCAGGAGCGCCTCGAGGTCGACCCAGGGCGCGTACGAGCGCTCGGCCAGGGCGTCGGGCCGCTCGTTGAGGATCTCGTAGAGGATCTGCAGGCCCTGGTTGGGCAGGCCGATCTCGTAGGTGTCGGGGTAGGTGAGCAGCCACGACACCGCCCGGGCGTCGTGGACCGGGCTCTGCATGCCGTCCTCGCCGCCGATGTAGCGGGCCGGTTTGGCCACTCGGGGCAGTAGCTCCTCGAGTCGGGGCCACAGGTCGGTCACGGATCCCAGGCTACCGGCGCGGCCCCCGAACTCTGCGGAGCGGCCCGGCCCGTGGCGGCGCGCGGCCACGAACCCGAGGCGCTCCGAACGCTACCGGCGCATCTCGTCCACGTCGTGGCGGCGGCGGTGGACGCCGGCCGCCAGCCCCAGGGCGATCAGCGAGGTGAGCATCGACGACCCTCCGTAGCTGACCAGAGGCAGGGGTATGCCGGTCACCGGCATCATGCCCATGGTCATCCCGACCGACTGGAAGAGCTGAAACAAGAGCATGGCCAACACGCCGGTGCACACCAGCCGGCCGAAAACCGACGAGGCGTTGCGGGCCGTTCGCCATATCCGGTACATCAGCAGGCTGTACAGCCCCAACAGCAGCCCCGCGCCCCGCAGACCCATCTCCTCCCCGGCCACGGTGAAGATGAAGTCGGTCTGCTGGGCCGGCACCATGTTGGACCGGGTCTGGGTCCCCTCGAATATCCCCTGACCGGTCAGCCCGCCGTTGCCGATGGCGATCTGGGCCTGTTCGGCGTTGTAGGCGAACCCGGCCGCCTCGGCGCCGACTTGGTCGGGGTCCAGCAAGAAGACGGTCAAGCGGGCCTGCTGGTACCCGGCCAACAGGTCGGACCGGAGCACCCAGGCGCCGCCCACCAGCGCGATCAGGGCCAGCAGGGCGATCCAGCGCATCTTCACCCCGCTCACCACCACCACGGCCACGAAGATGGCCCCGTACACCAGCGCAGTGCCCGGATCGGGCTGGAGCATGATCATCACCACCGGCGGGGCCATGGACAGCAGCGCCAGCCCCAGCCGGAGCGGGCCGGCGCCCCGGCCGCCGGAGAAGACCAGGGACAGGGTCACGATCATCACCACCTTGCCCAGCTCGGAGGGCTGGAACTGGTAGCCGCCCACCGAGAACCAAGAGCGGGCGCCGTGGACCTCGACGCCGATGACCAGCACGGCCACCATCGACGCCGCCATCAACCCGTAGGCCAGCGGCGCCAGCCTGCGGATCAGGCGGGGCTTGACCAGCGAGGCCGCCACGCCCAGAACCGCCCCGGCCGCCAAGAAGAGGACTTGGCGGTTCAAGTAGGTGCGGTCGGGTTCGACCAGATCGAAGCCCGACCCCCGGGTGGAGGAGTACACGAGCACCGCCCCCATCGCCCCGATGCCGGCGACGGAGACCACGAAGAGGGGGTCGATCAGCATCCACCAGGGCTCCGGGCGGGGATTCAGGCGCCGGTCCGTCACCGCTGCAGCACGTCCAGCCCCTGCTCGGCGACGGCCTCCTCGCCGCCCACCAGGGCTTGGCACTTCTCGGACAGCTCGGGAGAAACTTCGGAGATGGGGTTGCCTTCCTCGTCCACTTTGATCTCGCCGGTCCGCACTCTCTCGAAGAAGACCGCCAGGGTCGCCACCTCGGAGTAGCAGGCCTCGATCTCCACCGCGGTCCAGGATCGGGGCACGGCCCCCTCGGCGACGGGCTGCATGATCCTGGCCACCACCGGAGCGGCGGCCCTGCCCCCGAACCCGGCTTCCTCGAGGACCACGGCCACCACCATCTCCGGCTCGTTCACCAGCCCCCGCTCCGGCCACGGGGCCGGGCCGAAGCCGACGAACCAGGCCGTGTCGGCCTTGCCGTCCTGTTCGGCCGTGCCCGTCTTGCCCCCCACCGGCCATCGCTGGAGGGGGAAGTCCACTCCCCCCTCGAGCGGAAGGTTGAAGGCTTCGAAGGCGGTTCCCTGGATCACATAGTTCTCGTCGAGGGAGCTGGGAAGGCTGTAGGCGGTGACCCCGTTCAAGCCGTCGAGCAGGGGATCGTTGATCTCTCTGGGCCAGAACAGTTGGCGCCGGACCCGGGGCTCGAAAGACTTGAGGACGTTGCCGTCCCGGTCGACGACCCCGAAGGCGATGTTGGGCTGGTGGAGCCGGCCCCCGGAGGCCACCGCCGCGTAGGCGTTGGCCATCTGCAAGGGGGTCACCAGCATGTCGCCCTGCCCGATGGACAAGTTGATGGTGTCCCCCGCGAACCACTGATCGCCGCCCCGCCCGAACACCCCCCGCTCGTATTGGAGGTCGAAGTAGTCGCGGTCGGGGACGACGCCGTTGCGCTCGTAGGGCAACGACACGCCGGTGCCGAAGCCGAAGCCGAAGAGCCGAGCCGAGTCCTGGATGCCCTCGTCTGAGGGTTCGGGCCGGCGGAAGAAGCCCTCCCCGCCGACCCGGTAGAAGTACGTGTCGCTGGACACGGTGATGGCATCGCGCAGGTCCACTCCCCGCGAGCAGCAGTACGGGCTCTCGAAGATGCAGGTGGTGTCGGTCTCCTCCAAGCAGAACGGGTACCGATAGGTGCCGGTGTCGTGGTGGAACTCGTCCACCGCGATCAGGCCGCCGTCGCTGATGACGCCCTGGGACAGCCCGGCGTAGGCGGTGACCAGCTTGAAAGTCGAGCCGGGCGGATACAGGCCCTGAATGGCCCGGTTGAGGATGGGAGAGAAGTTCTGCTCCGACGTCAGCGTCTCGAACAGCCGGGCCGAGATGCCGCCCACGAACTCGCGGGGGTCGTAGGTGGGGTACGAGGCCATGGCCAGCACCGACCCGTCCCGCGGGTCCAGCGCCACCGCCGCCCCGGCCCGCGCCACCGGATCGAGGTCGTCCTCGCTCTCCTTGGGGCGGCCCCTGGCCTCGTCCAGGCCGCGGCGGAGCTCGTCCTCCACCAGCCGCTGTATGTCGATGTCGATGGTCAGGTACACGTCATTGCCGGGCACCGGGTCTCGGCTCAGATCGTCGAGTTCTCGCACCACCTCGTTGTAGGCGTTGACCTCGTACGTCCGGCGGCCGGGAACCCCGCGCAGGTCGTCCTCAAAGATGCGCTCCACCCCGGTCTTGCCGATCCTGTCGTTGGGTTTGTAGCTCTTGGCGTCGGGCTGGGACTCGTCGATGCGGGCGCGGTGGATTGCGTACTCGGCCGCGGTCAGCGAGCCGATGTAGCCGAGCACGTGCGCGGCGAGCTGCCCGTACGGGTAGGTCCTAAAGGTGCGCTGCTCCACCGACACCCCGGGGAACAAGTCGGACCGCTCGCCCAGGTAGACGAACAGGTCTAGGTCGATGCCGAAGGCGATCGGAACCTGCTCGAAGGGCCCGTACTCGGGGTCGGCCAGCCGGGACCGGATCTCGCTCACCTTGATGAGGTCGCCGGACTCGCTCAACAGCAGCGCCAGCTTCAGCAGCATCTCCTCCTGCTCGGAGTCGTCCAGAGCGGCGTTGAGCTCCCGGCGATCGATCATCACCACCCAGATGACCTCGTTGTCGACCAAGAGCCGGCCCCGGCGATCGAAGATGCGGCCCCGGGGCGCCTCCTCGTGGACGGTCCGCGTCACGTTGGCGGTGGCCGCGTCGGCCAAGTCTTCGCTGCGAAGCACTTGGAGATACCACAATCGGGCCAGCAGGGCCGCGACCAGCGACACCGCCACGACCCCGAGTATCCGCAGCCGGAAACGCTGCTGGTCTTCCGTGTCGCGGTCGACGTCAGCCATTGGCGCCGCGAACCTCAGCGAACCGGAAGGGAGCGACGGCCCATCGCATCAGCGGCGCCACCCCGGGCGCCAGGACGGCATTGACTGCCGAAGCGATGGCCACCACCGGCACCAGATCGTCGTCGATCAGATCCCGTTGGCCGACCAGCTCGCCGAGGACGGCGTAGGCGGCGACGGCGCCGGCGGTGGCCAGGCCGGTCAGAGCCGCGACCTGGATGCGGGAGTCGCTGAACAGGGTCTTCTCGAAGCCGCCGACCGCGTAAGCGGCCAACGCGAAGGACACGGCCGACAGCCCGAGGGGAGTGGCCAGATAGAGGTCCCAGGCCAGGCCGACGAAGAAGGCGATGACCGAGCCCCGGGCCGCTCCGGCCGAGATGCCGGCCAGCACGGCCACCAAGACCATCAGCTCCGGGGCTACGCCGGCGATCCGAACGTCTACGAACACCGTCAACTGCAACAACAAGGCGGCCAGGACCACCGCGGTTATCTTCACCCAGCTCACGACCCGCCCCCCGCGGCGTTGCGGCTCGATTGAGTCCCGGCTTGACGGGGCCCGTCGTCGGGCTCGGCGCCGTCGGTGGGCGGGGTGAGCAGAATGGTCACGAAGCCCAGGTCTCTGGCGTCGGTGGCCAGCTCCACCGTCACCACCTCGACCAGCCCGCCTTCGGTCTCGGCCACCTCGGTCACCCAGCCGATGGGGATGCCGGCCGGGTAGCGGCTCTCGGCGGCGGTGACTACGGCGCTGCCCACCGCCGGCGGCTCCACCGGTTCGGCCGTCTCGGAGCCGCGCAGTCCGGCATCCACCGCGAAAACGGTCGGGTCGCCGGCCACCCCGTGACCCAGACCGACGTCGTCGTTGTCGACCAGGCGAACGCCGATGACCAGTTCGGGGCTGCTGACCAGCTCGATCGTGCTGCGATGGGTGTCGACGGTGTCGATCCGGCCTACGAAACCCGACGAGGTGACCACGGCCAAGCCCGGTCGGATCCCGTGGCGGCGGCCCTTGTCGATAGTTACGACGTCGTCGGTGAAGTTCCCGACCAAGTCCCGCAACACCGAGGCGGTCACCCGCTCCACATTCCCCAGGTAGTCGATCTCGGTGGCCTCCAAGAGGCGGCGGTAAGCCTCGCGGTCGGCTTCGACCCGGATCGCCTCGCTCCTGAGCCTCCCCAGCTCGGCCCGCAACTGCTCGTTCTCGTTGGTCAGCTCGTTGTAATCCCAAGCCGCGGTCCACAGATCGCCCAGCGGCCCCAACGCCACATCGGTGGCGTTTATGAGGGGCCGCAGCAGATCGCGCAGCCCGCTTTGGATGGTCTCGAGCGGCCCGTAGTCGCGGAAATCGAGCGTCAGCAGGGCTAGGGCGGTGAGGACGAGCAGCAATAGGCGGTAACGGAGCCGCCTGGTTTGCATGGCATCGGCTGCCATGATCCGATCCTGCTCACAGATCGTTTGAAGTCAGAACCACTCCCTTGAGCGAGTCGAACTCCTCGAGGACCTGCCCGGCCCCCACCACGACGGCGTGCAGCGCCTGGGAGGAAATGGTCAAAGGCATGCCGGTCTCGCTGGCCAGGCGCTGGACCATGCCCCGGAGAAGGGCACCGCCGCCCGCCAGCACGATGCTGCGTTCCATGATGTCGGCGGCCAGCTCGGGCGGGGTCCGGTCGAGCGTGCTGCGGACCGCGTCGGTGACGGCGGCCATGGGCTCCTCGATCGCCTCGCGGATCTCCGAGGTGGTGATCACCGCCGTTCGGGGCAGGCCGGTCACGAGGTCCCGCCCCCGGATCTCGGCTCGCATCTCCCGCTTGAGGGGCCAGACCGAGCCGAGTTCGACCTTGATCTCCTCGGCCGTCCGCTCCCCCAAGGCCAGGGAGTACTCCTTGCGCACATACTGGATGATGGCGTCGTCGAACTCGTCGCCCCCCACCCTTATGGACGTACTGGTCACGATCCCGCCCAAAGAGATGACGGCGACCTCGGTGGTGCCCCCTCCTATGTCGATGATCATGTTGCCGGTGGGCTCCTGGATGGGCAAGCCCGCGCCGATGGCCGCGGCCATGGGCTCCTCGATGATGTAGGCCGGCTTGCGGGCCCCCGCCGACTCGGCCGCCTCTTGGACGGCCCGCTGCTCGACGCCGGTGATGCCCGACGGCACGGCTATGACCATCCTGGGTTTGGACCAGCGGCGCTGGCTCGACTTCTGGATGAAGTAGCGCAGCATCTTCTCGCAGACCTCAAAGTCGGCGATCACACCGTCCCGCAGCGGCCGGATGGCCTGGATGTGGGCCGGGGTCCGCCCGATCATGCGCTTGGCCTCCGCCCCCACCGCCAGCGGCTTGCCGTCGTGGGTGTTGATGGCCACCACCGACGGCTCGGAGAGCACGATGCCCTGGCCGCGCACGTACACCAGGGTGTTGGCCGTCCCCAGATCGACGGCCACGTCCCGGCCGGTGAAGGAATCGAATCCTGTGACCATGCAAGCCCCAGTGTATGGCCGGACCGCCGCTCGATTGCAACCGCGCCGCGCCGGTGGGCTGGTCCTAATCCGGTGGACCGGGGAAGAAGATCCCGATTTCGCGTTCCGCCGAGGCTTCCGAGTCGCTGCCGTGGATCAAGTTCTCGGTCAGGTCGATGCCCAGATCACCCCGGATCGTGCCCGGGGCCGCGGCCGCCGGATCGGTCGTTCCCATGAGGTCGCGCACTGTCCTCCAAGTTTCTCGGGGGCCTTCCAAGACGGCCACCAAGGCCGGTCCCCGGCTCATGAAGGCAACCAGGTCTTCGTAGAAGCCCTTGCCCACATGCTCGGAGTAATGGCGGGCCAGCGTGTCGGCGTCGAGGGTGCGGAGCTCGGCCGCGGCCAAGGCCAAGCCCTTGCGCTCCAAGCGCCCGAGGATCTCGCCGACGAGGCCCCGCTCTACCGCGTCGGGCTTGACGATGACCAGGGTTCGGCCCACGGCCGCCAGGCTAGCCGTGGCCGCCGGAGCTGTGGCCCAGCGCTTCTTTGGCCGCTCCCACCACGGTGAAGGACCCGACCACGGTGATGACGTCGGTCTCGGCGGCCAGCGAACGGGCCCGGTCGATGGCCGCGCCCACGTCGACCACCGCTTCGCAGGCCGCGCCCAGCGAAGCGGCCGCGGCCGCGACCGCGGCGGCCGGGATGCCGCGGGCGGTGGGGGCGGTGCAGGCGACGACCAGCTCGGCGCCCCCGACATCGAAGGCTTCGAGCACGGCCCGGGGATCTCGGCCGTCCTGCATTCCCACCACCACGAATCGGCGGCCGCCCGGCTCGAAGTCCTCGGCCAGGGTGGCCGCGGCCGCTTTGGCCCCGTCGGGGTTGTGCGCGCCGTCCAGCACCAGCAGAGGGTGGCGGTCGGCGATCTCGAACCGGCCCGGCACCCGGAT
Source organism: uncultured Acidimicrobiales bacterium (assembly GCA_958296055.1). Lineage (GTDB taxonomy): Bacteria > Actinomycetota > Acidimicrobiia > Acidimicrobiales > Aldehydirespiratoraceae > CATQHS01. The sequence goes on along the minus strand of CATQHS010000001.1, from coordinate 2,749,910 downwards.
CTCGGCCAGGGCCTCGGCCACGGCGCCGTCGGGCAAAGCCGCGTCGAAGAAGGACTCGGCCGCGGCCACCGCCACCGCGGCGTTGTCGGTCTGGTGGCGACCGTGCAGCGCCAGCATCACCGAGTCGTAGCGGCGGCGGGGCGTGTACAGGTCGAGCAGGCGCCCGCCGACGGCGAGCCGGTCGGCGGACACCCCGAAGTCGCGGTCTCGGTTCAGCACGGCGGCGGACGGCTCCGCCTTGAAGATCTCGGCCAATCCGGGATCGGTCTCGCCCAGCACCACAGTCGATCCGGGCTTGATGATGCCGGCCTTCTCGCCGGCGATGCCCCGGCGCCAGTCCCCAACCCCGTCGGTGTGGTCGCAGCCCACGTTGGTGATGGCCGCCACCTGTCCGTCGACCACGTTGGTGGCGTCGTAGCGGCCGAGCATGCCCACCTCCACCACGGCCGCGTCCACCGCCTCGTCGGCGAAGTGGCGCAGCGCCGCCGCCGTCACCGTCTCGAACCAGGTCGCTCGCATTCCCAGATGCTCGGCGAAGCGGGCCACCGCCCCGACCGCGGCCCCGAAGTCCTCGGCGGCGATCGGCTGGGAGTCGACGCAGATCCGCTCGGTGACGTCCATCAGGTGGGGGCTGGTGTAGGCGCCGACCCGCAATCCCATGGCCTGCAGCAGAGCGGCCGCCATTCGCACCGTCGACCCCTTGCCGTTGGTTCCGGTGACGTGCACGACCGGATAGGCGGTCTGCGGATCCCCCATGGCCGTCACCAGCCGGCGCATGGGTTCCAGGCTCAGGCTGGCGCCCCGGCCGGCCCGGGGCCTGGCCTCGTGGTTGATGAGGCTCTCGAGGTGGTCGACCGCCTCGTCGAAGTCCAACGCCTTGAGTGGGGGGCTCGGGTCTAGCTGGCCCGACGGGAACGGGCCGGGCTCTCGCCGACATGGGGCACCAAGGTGGGGTTCACGTTGCGGAGCACCGCATCCCGGTTGATCACCACTCGGGCGACGTCGTTGCGGCCGGGGAGGTCGTACATGATGTCGAGCAGCACCTCCTCCATGACCGCCCGCAGGCCGCGGGCGCCGGTGACTCGTTTGATGGCTTCATCGGCGATGCACTCCAGCGCGTCCTGGGTGAACTGGAGATCGACGTTCTCGAGTTCGAACATCTTGCGGTACTGCTTCACCAGGGCGTTGCGGGGCTGGACCAGGATCTCCACCAGGGCGTCGCGTTCGAGGTTGCGGACGGTGCCCACCACGGGCAGGCGGCCGATGAACTCGGGGATGAGGCCGAACCTGGTCAGATCCTCGGGCAGCACATCCTCGAAGATGGCACCGAGATCCTTCTCCTCCGGGCGGCGCACGTCGGCGCCGAAGCCCACCCCCCTGGCGCCCTGGCGGTTCTCCACGATCTTCTCTATGCCCGCGAACGCGCCGCCGCAGATGAACAGGACGTTGGTGGTGTCGATCTGGATGAACTCCTGGTGGGGATGCTTGCGCCCCCCCTGGGGCGGCACCGCGGCCGAGGTGCCCTCGAGTATCTTGAGCAGCGCCTGCTGGACCCCTTCGCCGGACACGTCCCGGGTGATCGACGGGTTCTCGCTCTTGCGGGCGATCTTGTCGATCTCGTCGATGTAGATGATGCCGGTTTCGGCCTTCTTGACGTCGTAGTCGGCGGCCTGGATGAGTTTGAGGAGGATGTTCTCCACGTCCTCGCCCACGTAGCCCGCCTCGGTCAGGGCGGTGGCGTCGGCGATGGCGAAGGGCACGTTGAGCATCCGGGCCAGGGTCTGGGCCATGAGCGTCTTGCCGCAGCCGGTGGGCCCGATGAGCAGGATGTTCGACTTCTGGAGTTCGACGTCGGGGTCGATGGTCGAGTCGAGCTGCACCCGCTTGTAATGGTTGTAGACCGCCACCGACAGGATCCGCTTGGCGCTGGACTGGCCCACGATGTAGTCGTCGAGGAAAGCGTAGATCTCCCGGGGGGGAGGCAGGTCGCCCAGGGAGTCATCGGCCGGCTCGGACAGCTCCTCCTCGATGATCTCGTTGCACAGGTCTATGCACTCGTCGCAGATGTAGACGCCGGGGCCGGCGATCAGCTTCTTGACCTGCTTCTGCGACTTGCCGCAGAACGAGCATTTCAAAAGCTCGGTTCCCTCGCCGAGTTTGGCCACTGCGCCGTCTACCCCCTGTTCAGTTCAGCCCGTTCAGCCTACTCAGCCGATCGCGGTGATCGTTCCGGTGCTCTCAACCACACTACGCGTCTCGATCACCTCGTCGATGACCCCGTAGTCCCTGGCCTGCTCCGCCGTCATCACGAAATCGCGGTCGGTGTCGGCGGCGATCTTGGCGATGGGCTGGCCGGTGTGGGCGGCCAGCACCTCTTCCAGCGACGCCTTGAGTCGGGCGATCTCGGCCGCGATCAGCTCGATGTCGCTGGCCTGGCCCGACGCCCCGGCGTAGGGCTGGTGAACGAGGATGCGGGCGTGGGGCAGGGCCAGGCGCTTGCCCTGGGCGCCCGCGGCCAGCAGCACCGCCGCGGCCGAGGCGGCCTGGCCGAAGCAGATGGTGGTGATGTCGGGCTTGATGTACTGCATCGTGTCGTATATGGCGAACAGGGCGTTGATGTCGCCGCCCGGGCTGTTGATGTAGAGGTTGATGTCCTTGTCGGGGTTCTCCGACTCCAGATGCAGCAACTGGGCGCAGATGAGGTTGGCCACGATGTCGTCGATGGGGGTGCCCAAGAAGATGATGTTCTCCTTCAGCAGCCGGCTGTAGAGGTCGAAGGCCCGCTCTCCCCGGTTCGTCTGCTCCACCACGGTGGGCACCAGGTAGTTGCGGGGATTGATCGAGGTCATGGGCCCTCCAGCGCCTCCGGGTCGGCGGCTTCCAGGTCGGAAAGCTCGGCAGCCTCCGGGTAGACGGTCGCGCCCTCGGGGAACTCCAAGGCCTCGGGGTCCACTACCTCGCCGTCGGGGTCGACCAGCACGGCGCGGTCCAGCACCCAGGTCATAGCGGTCTGCTTGGTCAAGTCGGCCCTCAGAGAGGCCAGCCCGCCGTTGGCGGTCAGCCGGTCCCGGAGTTCGCCCGCGTCGGCATGGACATCGGCGCCGGCCGCGACCCTTTCCAGCTCGGCGTCAATGGCCTCATCGCCAGCTTCCAGTCGCTCGGCCTCGGCCACCGCCCGCAGGGCCAAGTCCACCTTCACGGCCTGGACGGCCGGTTCCCTGAACTCTTCTGCGATCTCCTCCACCGGCTGGCCGACCGAGGTGATGTCGCCGCCCTGGCGTCGAAGCCGGGCGTCCAAGTCCGCCAACCGGGCGGTGATCTCGCTGTCAACCATCGCCCGGGGAGGTTCTTCGGCTACCAGATCGGCCAGGGCCCGGGCCACGGCATGCTCCCGGGCGGCGCGGCAGTGCATGACTTTCAGCACTGACTGGCGGGTCTCGACCCGGACCCGGAACTCGGCGACCGTGCCGTGCTCGGTGTGAGCCGCCACCAGCTCGTCGTCAAGATCTGGAAGCACGGTTTCAGACACCTCTTTGACCAGCACCCTGAACCGGAGCGGGCGATCCTCTCCGGGATCGGGGTGCTCGGCCTCGAACTCGAGGATGTCGCCCACCGCGGCGCCGCGCAGATTCTCGTCGATCTCGGCCACCACCGCGCCGGTGCCAACCACGTAGTCGTAGTCCGAGGCAGTCAAGCCGGCGATGGTCTCGGCGCCGATGGCACCGGTGATGTCGATGGTGACATGGTCGCCGTCGGCCGCGGGCCGGTCCACCGGCGCCAGCTCGGCGAAGGTCTGGCGGAACCGGTCGATCTCGGCCTCTGTTTCGGCATCGTCCGAAACTGGGCTGGGGATCTCCAGGCGCAGGCCCTCGTAGCCGGCGACGGAGACGCTGGGCCTCACTTCCACCACCGCCCCGAAGGACACCGGCCCCGACTCCTGCCCGTCGATGATCTCGATCTCAGGCGAGTCGATCACGTCCACGTCGTGTTCGATGACGGCTTGGGCGTAGTACTCGGGGACCGAGGTCCGCAGAGCCTCGGAGCGCCCCGCGCCCGAGCCGAGTTGGGCTTCTAGCAGCTTGCGGGGGGCTCGTCCCGGCCGGAAGCCCGGCATTCGGATCTCGCGGGCCAGGCGCTTGAAGGCATCGTCGACGGCGGCCTCCATCTCGGCCTCGGGGACCTCGACGGTCAGCCTGACCCGATTGTCATCGAGGGGCTCGACCACGCTCTTCACCGGGTCGAGTGTACCGGTGGCAACCGGCGCCGGATGCGACCGGGCGGGCCGACCGATGCCGAACCGGCGGCGCCGGTTACGACCGGCGGGCGAAGCCTCTAGCGTGGAAGCCCCGCGGGCGTAGTTCAACGGCTAGAACCTCAGCCTTCCAAGCTGATGATGCCGGTTCGATTCCGGTCGCCCGCTCCATGCCCGCCCAAGCCGACGACGGCGCCGGGGTGACCCCGGCCATGCGCACCGAGATCGACCCGGACCGGTTGCCGCAGGCCATCGCTGATCTGTACCGGATCAAGGAGGGCGAGTCCCTGGCCGTGCTCATGCACATGGGCGGCCAGCTCGGGCTCTGGACGGCTCTGGCCGGCGCCGCCCCGTGTACCAGCGGCGAGTTGGCCGATGCCGCCGGGCTGCAGGAGCGCTGGCTGCGGGAGTGGCTGCACGCTCTGGCCGCGGCCGAGTTGGTGCAGCACGACCGCGGCCGGTTCGCGCTCACCCCTGAGGCCGAGGCGCTGTTGGCCGACCCCGATCACCCGTCGTACATGCCGGGGGTGTTCGGGCCTCCCGTCTCGGTCGACGAGATCGAGCAGACCGTCGCCGGGTTCCGCACCGGCTTGGGCATGACCTGGGAGGAACACGGCGAGGGCGCCTGCCATATGCAGACGGCCATGAACGCGGCCAAGTACCGGGCCTACCTGATCCCGGAGGTGGTGGCCGCCCTGGACGGCGCGGCGGAGCGCCTGAGCCGGGGAGGCACGATCATCGACGTCGGCTGCGGGGGCGGCGTGGCCGCCGGCGTCTTGGCCGCCGGGTTTCCCGAGGCCGCGGTCATCGGCATCGATCCCTCGGCCCGGGCCATCGACCGGGCCCGGGCCGACGCCGACCACTCGGGGCTCCACAACCTCGCTTACGAGCAGGGAACCTTCGACGACCTCGACCGGCTGCCGGACGCCGATCTGCTGGTGACCCTGGACGTCCTGCACGACCTGCCCCGGCCCGACCGGGCCGTGGCCGCCGCCCGCCGCAATCTGTCGGCTGAGGGGTGGTGGCTGGTGGCCGACATCAAGAGCCGGGGCGGGCTCGAGGCCAATCGCAAGATCCCGCTTCTGGCCTACATGTACTCGACGTCGCTGCTCTACTGCCTGTCATCATCCCTGTCCGAGCCCGGCGGAGCGGGCCTGGGCGCCCTCGGCCTGGACCCGGACCGGCTGGAGGAGATGACGGCCAAAGCCGGCTTCGGCCGTTTCACCCGCCACGACTTCGACTTCGACCCCGTCAACTGGTACTACGAGATCAGGCGCTGACGGACGCGGCTAAAGCGCCCGCGGACCAAGCCAGCGGATCGGCTCAGTCCGGGTAGAGGTGGGCGATGGTGCCGGGCACGATCCGGCACGACTCGATGTAGGTGTCGACGTCGTCCTGCTTCAGCCGGATGACCCGGCCGGACCGGTGGGCGGTGAGCTCGCCCTGCTCAATGAACCGGTACAGCGTCCGGGTGGTGATCCCGAGCCGCCGGGCTGCCTCGGTGGTTCCCAGCCATACGGGCTCGGTCGGATTGACCGATTCGGTCCTATTTGGGTCTTTCATCTTATTTCTTGCCCCTTTTTGGCAATTCCGATACACTTCGTCGCTAGGCGGCCTCGGCGCCGCGGACCAAGCCGGCGGTGCCAACGGATCGGCTCAGTCCGGGTAGAGGTGGGCGATGGTGCCGGGCTTGATCCGGCACGAATCGATGTAGGTGTCGACGTCGCCCTGCTTCAGCCGGATGACCCGGCCGAACCGGTAGGCCTCGAGATTGCCCTGATCGATGAACCGGTACAGCGTCCGGGTAGTGATCCCGAGCCGCTGGGCTGCCTCGGTGGTTCCCAGCCATACCCATTCGGGCCCGGTCGGACTGGCCGATTCGGTACTATTTAGATCTTTCATGTAATCTCTTGGCCTTTTTGGCAATTCCGATACACTTCCCGGTACCCTTCGCCGCTGGGCGGCCTCGGCGCCGCGGACCAAGCCGGCGGTGCCAACGGATCGGCTCAGTCCGGGTAGAGGTGGGCGATGGTGCCGGGCGCGATCTTGCACGACTCGATGTAGTTGTCGACGTCGCCCTGCTTCAGCCGGATGACCCGGCCGAACCGGTAGGCGGCGAGATTGCCCTGATCGATGAACCGGTACAGCGTCCGGGTGGTGATCCCGAGCCGCTGGGCTGCCTCGGTGGTTCCCAGCCATACCCATCCGGGCCCAGCCGGACTGGCCGATTCGGTCCTATTTAGGTCTTTCATCTTATCTCTTGCCCCTTTTCGGTAATTCCGATACACTTCGTCGCCAGGCGGCCTCGGCGCCGTACGACGAGATGATGGAGAAACAGTATGACAACGGTGACGGACAACGAGGGACCGTCGCTCCCGGGCCCCGTCATCGCCCCTCGGCGAGGGCTGCCCAGCGGCCGGGCCGCGGCCGGCGCCCTGCTGGTGGCCGTCGCTGCCGTCGGCGCCTTCGTCCTGGCCGCCGGGTCCGACGAGGGCTACCGCACCTCGTATGTGGTGGCGATCACCTCGGTCGAGGCCGGGGCCCCGGTCGATGGCGACGACTTCGCCCTGCGGCCCCTCGGGCTCTCTGCGGACGTGGCCGCCCGAGCCCTGACCGACGCGTCCGGGCTGGAGGGGGCCACCGCCGTCCGCGATCTCGCCCCCGGCGACCTGCTGTCGGCGACCGACCTGATCGGGGCGCCGACGGTGGACGGCCGGCCAGCCGGCGCCGTCCACGAGATCGCCTTTCCCGTCCCGGTGGAGCGGATCTCGGCCCGCACCGTCAACGGCGACCGGGTGACGGTGCTGACCACCGCATCGGACGGCCGCGCCGACTCGACCGAGGTGGCGGTGGAGGACGGGGTCGTGCTGTCGTGGGTCGCCGACGCCGACGCCATCGGCGGATCCGGGGCCGGCGTGCTCACGCTGGCGGTGAACGACGCCGAGACGGCCATCGGGCTGGCCCACATGGTCCGAACCGGCGAAGTCACCGTGGTGAGGACCACCCGGGCCACGGCTGACCGGTACCCCGACTCGTTCCCCGCCGCCGCGCCGAACGATGTCTTTGTTCCCGGGCCGGCGGGCGGGCAGGCCCCGGCGGGCCGGGACGCAGCCGGATGAGCGGGGACAGGTGGGTGGTGCTGGGTCTGGCTCACCCCAGAGCCGGATGGTTCTCCGAGTTGGCCCGGCTGTCCACCGCCGCCACCATCCCCGTCGACTACGTCAAATGCCTGTCGGCGGCCGAGGCTCGGGCCCGGCTCGACAGCGGCCGGGCCTGGTCGGCCCTGCTGGTCGGCTCGACCACGGCGGGGCTGGACCGCGACCTGGTCCACGAGGCCCGGCTGAAGGGCGCGGCCGTGATCGTGGTGGGCCGCCGCCCGGACCGGGCCTGGTCGGAACTAGGCGTGTGCGCGGTCATAGAAGAGGACTTCGAACGCAGCGACTTGGTCAGCGTGCTCGAGGAGCACGCCCCGCCCATCGCCCGCGGCGAGGCCCCGAGCCTGGTCGAGAACGACGGGTCCGGCACCGGGGAAGGCCAGGCCGGCCGGTGGCGGGGGCGGATGGTGGCGGTCACCGGCCCGGGGGGCACCGGCTCGTCCACCGCGGCCATGGCCCTGGCCCGGGGGCTGGCCGCCGACGCCTCCAACCGGGGGATGGTCCTGCTCGCCGATTTGGCCCTCAACGCCGACTTGGCCCTGCTGCACCACTCCCGAGACATCATCCCCGGCCTCCAGGAGCTGGTGGAGGCCCATCGCCACGGCCGGCTCCGCCACGACCAGATCCGGTCCCTGGTGTTCGACGCCGCCGAGCACGGCTACCACCTGCTGCTGGGGCTGCGCCGCCACCGCGACTGGACCGCCATCCGGCGCCGCTCGCTGGAGGCGGCCCTGGACGGGCTGCTGAGCAGCTACCGGCTGGTGGTGGCCGACATCGATTCCGATATCGAAGGGGAGTCTGAGACCGGCTCGGCCGACATAGAGGACCGCAACCTGCTGGCCCGAACCGCGGCCCGGCAAGCCGACGTCGTAGCCGTGGTGGGAACCGGCGGGATCAAGGGCATCCATTCGCTGGTGCGGACCATCATCGTCTTGGTGGAGGGAGGCGTGGAGGCCGCCTGCCTGCTGCCCGTGGTCAACCGGGCCCCTCGGCCGGCGCTCCGCCGGGCCGAGACCACCTCGGTGCTGGCCCGGCTCCTAGCCGACACCACCGCCGACGGCATCGGCAACCCGGTTTTCATGCCAGAGCGGCGCGACCTCGACCACGCCCTGCGCCACGGTCTGCCCCCGGCGCATCCGCTGGGCCGAACCCTGGCGGCCGAGGTGCGCCGCCGCCTGGAAAGGGCCCTCGGATGAGCCGCGGCGCCGAGCCTGCGCCCCTGGAGAGGATCGAGCGCCAAGTCCAGGCCCGGGCCAAGGAGATAGCCCTCGATCTCGACGACCGATCAGCGGTCGAGACGCTGGCCCGGCTGGTGGACGAAGAGATCCGGGAGTGGAACGACGACCACCGGCGGGGGATCCGGCCCTTCGGGCTGACCGACGTCGAGGGCCTGGCCGAACGGGCCCTGCGCAACCTGACCGGATACGGGCCCCTGGGTCCGCTGCTGGCCGACGACGACGTCTGGGAGATCATGATCAACGGTCCCGACGCCGTCTTCGTGAAGCGCCACCGCGGCCCCAGCGGCTACCACCACGAGGTCTTCCACGACGACGAGCACGTGATCCGGACCCTGGTCAAGGTGCTCGACCAGGCCTCCGGCGCCCATCGCAAGCTCGACCCCTCCGAGGGGCTCCAGGACGCCCAGCTCGACGACGGCGCCCGCCTGCACATCGTCCACGGCGACATAGCCAGGGGCGGGCACGTCATGGCCAACATCCGCAAGTTCACCGGCGTCGCCTTCCGCAGCCTGGACGAGCTGGTGGAGAGGGCCATGCTCACCCCCGCCGCCGCCGGCTTCCTGCGAGCCTGCGTGAGGGCCCGCTTGACCATCGTGTTCGCTGGCGCGCCCGGCTCGGGCAAGACCACCATGCTGAGCTGCTGCGCGGCCGAGCTGGACCCCTCGCTGCGAATAGTGGTGGCCGAGGAGGTGTTCGAGGCCGACATCCCGCTGGCCAACGTGGCCAGCATGCAGACCCGGGCCGCCCGGCCGGACCGGCCCGGCGTAGACCTGCGCCGACTGGTCTCGGGGTTTTTGCGGATGGCCCCGGACGTGGCCGTCGTGGGCGAGGTCCGGGACCGGGAGGCGCTGCCCCTGCTGCTCACCCTGTCGTCGGGGGTGCAGGGATTCACCACCATCCACGCCGGCTCGGCCCGCCAGGCTCTCGCCCGGCTCCGGTTCATCTGCCAGCTCTCCGACGCCTCCAACGAACTCCCCATGGCCGCGCTGAACAGCCTGGTGAGCGAGTCGGTGGACGTGGTGGTGCACTGCCAGCGCACCCCCGACGGGCCCCAGGTGTCGACCGTCGCCTGCGTGGAGGACTTCGCGGGCCGCGCCGACAGCACCCGCTTCACCGTCACCGAAGTGTTCGCCCGGCCCCGGCGCCCGGCCGAGTTGGCCTGGACCGGGCTGGCGCCTGCCCGGGCCGCGGCCGCCTTGGACGAGATCGGCGTCGACGTCCGGGCTCTCCTCGACAACGGCGGCGGACCGTGATCGCCGTCCTGTTGGCCCTGGTCAGCGCCCTGGGCGCGCATCTGGCCTATACCGCCGTGTCGTTCGGGTGGCGGGGTCTGGGACTCGGCCCCCGGATCGGCGCCGACCCCCAGATCCGATTCGGCCGGGGTCGGGTCGGGCCCGACGGACGGCGAGCCGTATCCGGGCCGAGCCGAGCCCGGATGCGGGAACTCGCGGCGATGACGGCCACGATGTTCGCCGCCGGATCGGCGCTGGCTTTCGCCGTCTTCGGCGGCCTTGTGCCCGCCGTGGTCGTTGGGGGCTTTGCGGCGTCGCTCCCGGCGGCCGGTCTCCGGGCCCGCCTAGCCGACCGGCGCCGACGGGCCCAGGAGGCCTGGCCCCGGATGATCGAGGAGATCCGGGTTCAGACCGGCTCGTTGGGCCGCAGCATCCCTCAAGCCCTGTTCGACGTGGGGCGGAGAGGCCCGGCGGAACTGCGGCCCGCATTCGAGGCCGCACAACGGGAGTGGCTGCTCACCACCGACTTGGATCGCACCTTCGCGGTACTCAAGGATCTGCTGGCCGACCCGACCGCGGACATGGCCTGCGAGACGCTGCTGGTAGCCCACGAGGTCGGCGGCACCGACCTCGACCGCCGCCTGGAGGCTCTGGCCGCCGACCGGCGCCAGGACGTGCAGGGCCGCAAGGACGCCCGAGCCCGCCAGGCCGGGGCCCGATTCGCCCGGCTGTTCGTGCTCGCCGTCCCGGCCGGCATGGCCCTAGCCGGGATGTCCATCGGCAACGGCCGGGCCGCCTACCAGAGCGGGCCGGGCCAGGCCGCGGTGCTGGCCGCCCTGGTCATGGTGCTGAGCTGCTGGGCGTGGGCCGGACGGGTGATGCGCTTGCCCGCGCCCGAGCGGGTTTTCGGGCGATGACCGGGGCCGCGGTGTCGGAGGGGCCGGGAGTCGGGCGATGACCCGGGCGGCGGCGCTGGGGGGACTGGTCCTCTTCGTCGGGTTGACCCTTTTGTTGTCAGAGCTGCGGTGGTTCCGCCGGACCGGGCTCGAGGAACGGCTCGGGCCCTACGCGGCGGCCAGACGGCCTCTTGGCGGCGGCGGGATGCTGTCGGCTGCCTCCTTCAGGGAAGCCATCGCCCCGCTGTCGCGGCTGGTGGGGGAGCGCCTCGCCCGACTGTTCCGGGTGGGCGAGGAGTTGGGCATCAGGCTGGAGCGGATCCACTCCCCCATCGGCGTCACCGGCTTCCGGGTCCGCCAAGTGGGTTGGTCGGTCGCGGCCTTCGGGGCCGCAGTGCTGGCCTGCATCGCCGCGGACCCGCCCGTTCCGGTCGCGGTCGCCGCTGTCGTCAGTGCCCCGGTCGCCGCCTTCGGCGTGCTCGAGCAGCAGGTGGCCCGCAAGTCGGCCCGCTGGCAGCAGCGGATCTTCCTGGAACTCCCGGTCGTGTCCGAGCAGCTCGGGATGCTGATGGGGGCGGGATGGTCGCTGGGAGCGGCGGTGGCCCGGATCGCCGAGCGGGGCAACGGCGCCTGCGCCCGAGACCTGGGCCGGGTCCAAGCCCGGATGCAGCAGGGGCTCAGCGAGGTGGACGCCCTGCGGGAGTGGGCCGACCTGGCCGGGGTGGCCGAACTGGACCGGCTGGTGGGGGTTCTGGCCCTGGACCGGGAGACCGCCGACCTGAGCAAGCTGATCAGCGAGGAGGCCCGATCGATCCGCCGGGAGGCCCAGCGCCGGCTCGTCGAGTCGATCGAGCGCCGCAACCAGCAGGTGTGGGTGCCGGTGACGGCCGCCACTCTGGCGCCCGGCGTGCTGCTGATGGGGGTCCCGTTCGTGGACGCGCTCACGCTGTTCGCCGCCTGAGCCCCCGGGGGCACCGACATCGGCTCGCCTTCCCCGGCAACCCCACTCCCCGATCCGATCCCCTTCCCCGGCAACCCCACTCCCCAATCCGATCCGCTTCCCCGGCCGAACCAGGACGGGACCCGAGTCCGGGTCCACTCGAGAAAGGGAAGACGATGACGATCTGGACCACCGTCTGCATGATCGCAGCCGCCATCAACCGTAGGACCGGGCGCTGGATGAGCGACCGAGGCGAGGGAGTGATCTCGGCCGCCATCGCCGTGCTCATAGTGGCCTTTTTGGGCGCGGCCATGTGGGTGGCGTTCGAGACCATCTGGGACAGCGCCGAGACCAAGATCGAGACCCAGGTCAACCGGATCGGCACTTGAGCAATCGTGAGCGGCCCGGGCCCAGCCCCTCCGGCGCCGCCCGGCTGGTGCCAGGCGCCGGGACCCGAGGCGGCGGGTCTCGAGGCGCCGGTCTGCTGGGCGCCTTGGCCGCCCTGCTGGTCTTTTTCCTCCTGCTGCTCGTCGCCGTTCAGGTGCTGTTCAACCTCCACGCCGACTCGATGGTGACCAGCGCCGGGTTCGAAGCGGCCCGGGTGGTGGCCGGCTTCGACCGCGCCCCCGATCGGTGCCGGGCCGTTCCTACCGGCGAGAGGCGCTTCAGGGAGGCGCTGGGGCGGTTCGGGGCGGCCAGCTCGATCCGGCTCGACTGGACCTGCGACGATCCCGACGAGGTGCGGCTGGCAGTGGCGGCTGAATACCCGACCGTCCTGCCGCCCTTCCTGCGAGGCCTGACCGGGCTCGGCCGGCTCGACCGGGTAATCACCGTCCGAGTCGAGGCCCGGCGATGACCCGAAACCGCGCCGACGGCCGAGACCCGGCGCCGGCCGCGGGGCGGCGGAGCGGCGACCGGGGCCAAGTGGCGGGAATGGAGGTGCTCCCCTTCGGGCTGCTGGTCTTCGTGTCGGCCGTGCTGGTGCTGGCCAACGCCTGGGGGGTGGTCGACGCCAAGCTGGCCGTAACCGCCGCGGCCCGCGAGGCGGTCCGGGCCTATGTCGAGAGCCCCGACCAGTCGAGGGCCGCGGCCGCGGCCCGCGGGCGGGCCGGGGCCGTCTTGGCCGCCTATGGACGCTCAGACGCGGGAAACACAGTCGACGTCGCGGTCTCAGGAGGGTCGTTCCGGCGCTGCGCCCGGGTCACGGTGACCGTCTCTCACCCCGTGCCGGTCGTGGCCGTCCCCTTCATCGGCGGGTTCGGCCAGCTCGAGCCGGTCGCCGCCGCCTTCACCGAGCTCATCGACCCGTTCCGCTCCGGCGTCCCCGGGCAGGCCGAGTGCTGAGGCCGCCGAGCGCGGTTCCGGCGCCGTCGGGCGAAGGTCCTTCAAGGGTCCGGGCCGGCGGCCAGGATGCGGGCGACCGCGGCACCGTCTTGTTGCTGATGCCGGCGGCGGTGTTCGCGGTCATGGTGCTGGGCGCCCTCGCTATCGATGTGGGCCTGGTGTCGCTCAGGGCCCAACAGCTCCGCTTCGTCGCCGATTCGGCCGCCGCCGACGCCCTCGGCGCGTTGGACGTCGACGAGCTGCGCAGCCGGGGACGGGTGAGGATCGACCGGGCCCGGGCCACCGAGCTGATCAGAGCCAGCATCGCCCGAGGCCCGCTCCCCGACGCCGAGATCACCGCCGTCAGCATCGGCTCGGACCGCTCGGGCCGGATCGAGATAGCGGTTCGCCTCCGCTTCGAGGCGGATATGGTCATCGCCCCGGCCCTGCCCGGCCGGTCCGGCGCGGTGACCGTGATCGCCACCGGGCGAGCCCTGGTGATCGGAGGGCCGTGACCGCAGGTCGGTAGCCTCGCGGGAGTGCCGGATGCTCTTGTGACCGCGGCCGCGGCGCCGACGGGCCAGCGGGCGGCGGACGCGGGCGTGGGCAAGGTCCTGCTAGCCGCTCCCCGAGGCTTCTGCGCCGGGGTGGAGATGGCCATCAAAGCCCTGGCCTGGATGGTGCAGGCCTTCGAGGCGCCGGTGTACTGCTACCACGAGATCGTCCACAACCAGCGAGTGGTCCACCGGTTCGAGGATCTGGGCGTCGTCTTCGTAGACGACATCGCCGAGGTGCCGGCGGGCCGGCCCATCATGCTCTCGGCCCACGGCTCGGCCCCCGAGGTGGTGGAGGCGGCCCGGGCCCGGGGCGGGTACGTGGTCGACGCGGTGTGCCCGCTGGTCACCAAGGTCCATCACGAGGTGCGGACCCGGGCGGGCAAGGGCTACCAGATCGTCTACGTCGGCCACGAGGGTCACGAGGAGGCGGTGGGCACCATGGCCGTCGCCCCCGCCGCCATCCACCGGGTCGAGTCGGCCCTGGAGGTGGACGACTTGCCCGCCTTCGACGCGCCGGTGGCCATCCTGGCCCAGACCACCCTTTCGCACCGGGAATGGACTGGGGTGCTGGAGGCGGCCCGGGCCCGCTACCGGGACCTGTGGCAGCCCAGCCGCAGCGACCTCTGCTTCGCCACCACCAACCGGCAGTCGGCGCTGACCGAGATCGCCCCTCGGTGCGACGCAGTGGTAGTTATCGGGTCGATCAACTCGTCCAACACCAACGCCCTGGTGAGCCTGGCCGTCGAGGCCGGCTGCGACCGGGTGTTCCGGGTGAACGACGCCGACGAGTTGCCCGACGACCTGGCCGGCGTGGTGGGGGTCACCGCCGGAGCTTCGGCCCCTGAGGACCTGGTGAGAGCGGTGATCGAACGGCTCGACCCGGCCCAGGGGGTTACCGAGGTGGAGGTCACCGACGAGGACGAGTATTTCCCGCCGCCCCGCAACCTGCGGGATCTGCTCACCGCCATCGACTTGGCCGCCACCGTCACCCTCGGCGGCTCAGTGGCCGACCGGGCCCCTCTCGGCGATCGCGACATCGACGCCAGCCACGTGCTCGAATGCCTCGGCCCGGCGGGGCCGTCTCGACGCTGACCTGCTCGACTAAGCCGTCGGGCTCGGCCGTCTCGACGCTGACCGGCTGACCAGGCCGGCTCAGGGGGTCTGATCGTCTCCGGCCAGAGCCCGGGCCTCGGCGTGGAGGGCGCTCAGCTCGGCGAAGAGGCGGTCGGTGAGTTCGCTCACGGCCCGGCGGGGCAATCGGCTGCCGGTGCGGGCCGGGGGCGGGATCGGATTGCCGACCACGGCGGTCACCCGGACCGGCCGGGGGATTCTCGAGCCGAGGGGAAGGGCCCGCACCGTGCCCCCGAACCCCACCGGGACGATGGGGACCCCGGCCCGGGCGGCCACGAAGGCGGGGCCGTCGTGCATGTCCTCGCGGCGCAGCCGGTCGCCTTCCCGGCGGGTCCCCTCGGGGAACATCACCAGTGGCTCGCCCAGCGCCAGCACATCGGCGGCCGCTCTCAGGGCAGTCCGGTCGGCGGTGCCCCGCTCCACCGGGAACCCCCCCAGCAGTGTCAGAAATCCGCCCAGGGGCCGGTTGCCCCACAGGGTCTCCTTGCCCATGAACCTCATCCGACGAGGGGTGATCAGGGCGGCGATGGGAGTGTCGATGAACGAGCGGTGTACTGGGGCCAGGATGAACGGACCGGCCGGGAAGTTGTCCCGGTCCTTCACCCGGAGCCGGAAGAAGGCCTTGGCCAGTGCGAAGGCCAGCGCCCACACCACCCGGTAGACGGCCCGCCCCGCACGCGACTGTCCGCTACGGCGCCGGGCGTCCCCGGCGCTCAGCCGGCCATAGCCGCCCCGGCTCAACGACGCTCGGCCTCGGCCCCGGCCCCGGATGGGCCTTTCAGCCGGGCTCGGCGCCAGCCGGGGCTGGGGGTCACAGCCGGTCGGTCACGGCCGCCACCACCTCGGCGACGCTGAGGCCGGTGGTGTCGATCCTCACCGCGTCCTCGGCGGCGGTCAGAGGGTCGGCCCGACGGGTGGAATCGATCCGGTCCCGCCGGATCAGGTCGGCGGCCACGGCGCCGTAGTCGAGGCCGTCGGCCTCCCGGGCCCGGCGCAGGGCCCGCTCGTCGGGCTCGGCGGTCAGGTACACCTTCAGCTCAGCGTCGGGGAACACCACGGTGCCTATATCCCGGCCCTCCAGCACTCCCCCGCCCCTTTTGGCCGCCCAGTCCCGCTGCCGGGCCACCAGCTCGGCCCGCACGTCGGGGTTGGCCGCCACCGCGCTCACCGCTCGGGTAACGGCCAGGCCTCGGATCTCGACGGTGGCGTCGGTCCCGTCCACCGTCACTCGGTCGGGTCCCACCTCCAGGGCGATGGTCCGGGCCACCGAGGCCGCGAAGGCGGCATCGGCCGGGTCGCCGCCGGCTCGCAGCACCGCGAAGGCCACGGCCCGGTACATGGCCCCGGTGTCGAGGTACTCCAGTCCCAGGCGCTCGGCCACGGCCCGGGCCACCGTGGACTTGCCCGACCCGGCCGGCCCGTCGATGGCGATCACCCTCACCGGCCGCCGGCCTCCGAAGCGACGGCGATCACCCTCATCGGCCGCTGGCCTCACGGCCGCCACCTCGCAGCCGGTCGAGGGTTCGGTAGAACCCGGGAAAGGTCTTGGCCACGCAGCCGGGGTTCTCGATTCTCATGCCGCCGGCAGCTAAGCCCAGCACGGAGAAGGCCATGGCCAGGCGATGATCGTCGTGAGTTCGGATCAGGGCCCCCGCCGGCGCATGACGGGGGGAAACCGTGAAGCCGTCGGGGTCCTCAAAGGCATCCACCCCGCACCGGCGCAGCCCGGACACGACGGCGCCGATCCGGTCGCTCTCCTTGGCCCGGATGAATCCGATGCCCCTCACCGCAGTTGGGCCGGCGGCGGCGGCGGCCACCACGGCCAGGGTGGGGGCCGTGTCGGACATCTCGCCCAAGTCCACCTCGATCCCCGTCAGCGGGCCGCCGGTGACGGCCACCCCGTCACCGGTCACCTCCACCGTGGCGCCCATTCGTCCCAGCACCCGGGCGAACCCCACGTCACCTTGCGGCGACGACCGGCCCAGCCCGGCCACCCGCACCGTCCCCCCGGTGACGGCGGCGGCGGCCCAGAAGTAGGAGGCGGCGGTGGCGTCGGGCTCGACCCGGTAGACGGCGGGCGACCGGTATCCGCCGCCGGCCACCCGTACCCGGTCCGGCGCCGTCTCCACGGCGGCGCCGAAGGCTTCCATGACCGTCGCGGTCATCTCCACGTAGGGCCGGCTCACCGACTCGGAGGTCAGGCGGATACTCAGGCCGGCGCCGGTCAAGGGGGCGGCCAGCATGAGGCCGGAAAGGAACTGGCTGGAGCGGTCGACGGCCACCGCCGTCTCACCACGACGCATCGGCCCGGTCACCCGCAGCGGCAGGCGGCCGGGGCCGGCCGGGGCCTCCACCTCGACTCCGAGCCCCCTCAGCCCGTCGACCAGGTCCCCGAAGGGACGGTTGCGCAACTGGGGGTGCCCGTCGATCACCACCGGACGCCGGCCGGTCGCGGCGACCGGGGCCAGGAACCGGCCGGTCGTGCCCGACATACGGGCGTCGACGACGACTTCGCCGGCAGCGCCGGCAGCGCCGCCAGCCGCGGCGGCCCGACCGGGTTCGGGCAGGCCGCCCGCGCCTCTGACGGTCACGGCATCGCCGGCCGGGTCCACATCGAGATCGGCTCCCAGTGCCCGCAGGGCAGCGAACATGGCCTCGGTGTCGTCGGCGAACAGGGCGCCTTCGATGCGGGTCTCGCCCTCGGCCAAGGCCGCGCACAGCACGGCCCGGTTGGTGATGCTCTTGGAGCCGGGCAGCCTCACCACGGCGTCGGGCGGGGCGGCCAGCGGCTCGATTTCGAGCACCGGGGGCGGGCCTGCCGCCATCACTCCAGAGCGGCGAGGGTGGGCCGGTAGCCGGCGGCCTCCAACCCGTCCCCGAACCTTGAGGCCAGGTCGCTGTCGACTAGGGCCAGGATCACGCCCCTGGGCCCTTCGGCCGAGTGGGCGATCTCAAGGTCATAGATGTTGACGTCGAGGTCGGCGGCCAGGGTGGTGATGGCGGCCAACTCCCCCGTCTCGTCTTTGACCGGTATCCGGACCTCGGTCAGCTCGGCCGGCTCGGGCGCGGTGGTCGGGAGGTTGCGCCGAGCCCGGCGAGCCGCCTCCAAGCGGGCCAGCAACCCGTCTCGATCCCCGGCTGCCACCTGATCGCGAAGCCGGCTCAGCTCTGCCACCAGCTCGTCGAGCACCTCGGCGATGGCGTCCCGGTTGCCGGCGCAGACGTCGGGCCAGATGGCGGGGTGGCCGGCCGCGACTCTGGTCATGTCCCGGAACCCCCCCGCAGCCAGGCGCAGCAGGGCCCGATGCTCTGCGGCCCGGCTGTCGGCCAGGTGCATAAGGGTGGCTGCGGCCAGATGGGGCACGTGGGACACCACCGCCACCAGCCGGTCGTGACGCTCGGGGGACAGGGAGATCACCTGGGCCCCGAACCCGGTCACGACCTGGCGCACCCGGGCCAGCGCGGCGTCGTCGGTCCGCTCGGTGGGGGTGAGCACCCAGACCGCATCCTGGAACAGGTCGCTGGCGGCCCCGTGGAGGCCGTCCTGCTCGTTGCCGGCCATGGGGTGGCCCCCGACGAAGGCGGGATGGTCGACGGCGGTGGCGATCGGGCCCTTGACCCCGGCCACGTCGGTGACGGCCGCCGCCCCGGCGTCGAGCAGCCGCCGGGCCATGCCGGCCACCTCGCCCACCGGCGTGGCGATCACGGCCAGATCGCAGGGTCCGGGCTCGCCCAAGTCGTCCACCGCGCCGATGTCCACGGCCATTTGAGCCCGGCTGCGGTCGGGCTCTATTCCGGTCACCCGCCATCCGGCCGCCCGCAAGGCCAGCCCCACCGATCCCCCGATCAAACCAGTGCCGGCCACGATGGCAGCGGGTCCAGAGGTCACCGCCCGCGATGCTAACGGCCGAGCCTTCTCCCCCATTCACCGGACGCGGCGGGCCATCGCCGCCCCGACCCGGCCCCATTCACCAGATGCGGCGGGCTGCGGCCCAGCGGCTGAGCTCGGCCCGGTTCGATAACTGGAGCTTGCGCAGCACGGCCGAGGCGTGGGTCTCCACCGTCTTCACCGAGATCGACAGCCGGCGGGCGATCTCCTTGTAGGTGTAACCCCGAGCCAGATGCCGCAGCACGTCCCGCTCCCGAGGGGTGAGCCGGTCGAGGTCATCGTCGGCCTCGGCCGCCGTCGGGGACGAGCCGCCGGCGAAGGCGTCAAGCACGAACCCGGCCAGCCGGGGCGAGAAGACGGCATCGCCGCCGGCCACTCTGACCACGGCCTCCACCAAGTCGTCGCCGGAGATCGACTTGGTCACATACCCCCGGGCGCCGGCCCGCACCACGTCGATGACGTCGGCGGCCGCGTCCGACACCGACAGGGCCAGGAACCGAGTGTCGACCCGGGCCGCGGCCACCGCCTCGATCACCTCCCGGCCCGAGCCCGACGGCAGATGCACGTCCAGCAGCACCACGTCGGGCCGCCACAGCTCAATGACCTCCACCGCCGAGCCCACGTCGCCGGCTTCGCCCACCACCCGCACCCGGTCCCCGATCTCGGCCCGCACCCCGCTGCGGAACAGGTCGTGGTCGTCCACGATCACCACCCGGGGAGGCGGCAGGGGCATTACCTCTCCCTCACCTGAGATCAGCCGGACAGCAGCGCCTCGACATGGGTCTCGATGGTCCGGCCCACATCGGAGTCGTCCAGCCAGGCCCGTATCGCCTTGCGGGCTACGCCCACCGTCATCTCTTTGCCCGCCGCGGCCCGAGCCTGCTTCTCTGCAGCAAGCACCTCGGCCGCACCGTCAGCCGCGACAGACCCCTGTAGGGCAAGTGCTCGATGATTAGGATTGTTAGAGTCGTATGTATCTATGGGTAATTTCCACAGGTGTTTGTGTAAGTCTCGCGCGCCATATTGCCCCTGAGACATGAACGGCTCAACTCGCCTGTACAGAGTCTTGCTATTTATTATAGCTACTAGATAGAAGGCTTCAGCCAGGGTCGGGCAAGAGAGCCAGAACAATTTATGGTCAAGGAAAGCACCGTTGTCAGCGAGTATCGCCGCGGTCGGCCTTCCAGATGTCGTATATACAAGACGGATCGGGTGATCGCCCAGTTGACTACTAAGTCCTTTATGATAATCAAGTCTCTCTATCAGTGTTAGCTCGTTGGTTGGCTTCTTGTGAGCATCCCACAGGGAACTCATATCTCGCCAGCGACTACGCATCCTGTAGCCCAGCCGGGCCGGGTCCACTCCAGCTATAGAAATCTCACCACCGGGCCATGAAGCAGTCTTTTCACCTTGGCGCAGAGGCAGCACGGCAGAGAGCGCTTCCAGGAGCACGAACGGTGCCACCGTACTGCCGAGATGCACTCGATGAACATGAGCGTCATCCATTGGCCCAGATAACTCGAAAGGATTCAGACTCTTCCACGGCTCTTTCTCATTAGCGCTGCGCACAGGCTTCACCCTTACGATCCCTCTGCTGAGTGAGATGGTGGATTCGGTTGCATCAACGAAGAATAGAACCCGCGGCACTATGGTCGCTCCCTGTCGGGCTCGCTCACCGTATGGAGAAATATGCTCACCAAAAGGTACTAAAGTGATTTTCTCTTTGGGATTGGGGCCACCTTCAGGTCCGAGCCAACGTTGCGCAGTTCGCGGGAGGCGTCTCGGCGAGGACCCACCCTTACCGGCAAAAGCCACGCAAGCAGGCACGGGGAAGAAAGTGTTTGGTTCTATCTTCTCCAAATCCCATGGCACCGCGCTCAAGTCGGCGACGATCCCGCCCCAAGCCCCGGACCGCCACTTCTCATACTGACCGGCCCCCAAGGCCGAGTGGGGCAGCACCATCCCGGCCCGACCCCCATCACACAAGTACAGATCCAGGCTGCGGGTATAGAACAACCCGGCCACATCCTGATGAGGCGCGTATTGCCTGCCAGCCCATATTCCGTATTCGCTCTTGGATTGACGCTCTAGTTCAACCCGGATCGTCGACTCGGTCTGGCTGTAGGTCAGCCAAGGCGGGTTCCCTACAATTCGGTCGACTCGACCTTCATCAGTGGACAACCACACCGGCCTAACCAGATTACGGGTGTAGTAAGCCCAAATATGGTCTCGACCTTCAGCATGAAGCTCTACCATTGATTCTAAAGTTTTTTTCAAGGTGGTCCGCTCGTTGCCCTCGGGTATTGCGGCGTCATCTAAAGATACCACCGGATCCAACCCGGCCTCAATATCACTGGCCGCTTTGAGCATTAGCTCATCGAACCTGTCTCCTTGAGCCACCAACGCTTTCGGGAAATACAGAAACCGATGGCGGCCATCGACGTGAGCCGGTTTTACCTCAATGGTGACGTTGTCTCCTCCAAACAGAGAACTCGGATCGGAATGCAGTTGTAGGCTGTCACCCAGATAAACGGGCACGGTCAGAGAGCTAGCTTCCGCTTCAGAGATAACCTTCTTGGCGGCCAGAACCCAAGTGGCGCGAGCCAAGTGCACCGCGACTGGATGGGTATCGATACCCGTGACTTTCTCCCGCAGTTCAGCAAGAACCCGGCTCGAGTCTAGACCGGACGATTCGGCCTTTGAAAGGTAATGGGTGATGGCCGCTCGTAGGAATGTGCCCGATCCGCAGGCTGGATCCAGCACCCGTTGATTTAGAGGGTCATCAACCACTTCCTCTACGATGGCAGCCGCCAACCAATCGGGTGTGTAGTACTCGCCTAGTCGTTTGCGATCTTCAGCGCTTATAACGGTCTGGTACAGAACTCGGGAGAAATCATACTCGGCTTCATCCCAATCAAACCCGGCCACTCGACGAGCCAGACCAGCGATCCATGCACAACCGGCTTCACTCTCACTCGGCCATCCGAAGAAATCAGACTCGATGACACCTCGAACATCAATCTCTTTAATGAACACATCTCCGTTGATAAGTTCAGTAGGACGGTTGATAGCCGCCGCTCGTATATCAATCCCGAAGGCAGCTTGGACGGCCAGAGAGACGATCATCGATAAATAGGTGTGCTGGACGAATAGTCGATCCAGATCGGCTTTATCATTGACCACTTCACCCAGCGCTGCGGCCAGAAGGTTATGCCACAAGTCTCTCTTTACTATCACGGTTGGATCGTTACGATGATCATCATACAGTTGAGCAAGACAGTCAATAAAGGCTTGCGCACTGATGCTGGTGCCAAAGGCAGCTTCAATAGCGGACGGTATAGGTGACTGACCTCGGCTCGGTAGGGCTTGAGTCTCATCCTGAAGCCAAGCTACCAAGTCGTTGACCCCGGCACTGGCGTGCAGAGTAAAAGCATAGGGAAGACCAGTGCGTATCTCATCGATTCCTGGTTGTCTCAGCACCCAGTGTTTGCCGTCGGTCAGGATGCCCAAGCGCGCCGGGCCGTTCGATTGGCGGGCCCGGCTCAGGTATTTGTCAAGTTGAGCCACATGGTCAGAATTCGGCTGAATGCCGATCCCGATCCGTTTCTTTACTTCGATTATCAGGTCGTCGGTGCGAATGTCGGCTCGGTCCGCCTCTCGGCGCACTTGGGTTCGATCAACCAGTCCGGCCACTACCAGCAGATCGACGATGCCATCGACGATCTCGGCCTCATTGGCCTGCTGACCGACCGGGACGTTGCCCGCCCGCCGATGAAGGTCAAGCAGGCGTTCAGCCGCTTCTACCAGCTCGCTCACTGCTCGCGTCCCGACACAGAAGCGAAGCTAGCAGACGCCGATGTCATCTCGATCACCATCAGTGGGGGCGAATCGGCGGTCAACTCCGGGGCAGGCGCAGGCACACCTCGGTTCCCCGGCCGACGGAGCTGACGATCTCGCAGTCGCCTCCGACTCGGTGGAGGCGGCCCCGGATCGACTCCCGGATGCCGAACCGGTCCTCGGCCACCGCCTCAGGGTCGAAGCCGACGCCGCGGTCGCGCACGAAGATCTCCACCGCGTCGCCGGTCGCCTCGACGTACACCCAGATGACCGGGCTGCCCGACCACCGGGCCGCGTTGGTCATGGCCTCGCCGGCCGCGGCCACCAGCGATTCGACGGCGGGGTCGAGGGGAGCGTCGCCCGCCGCCACCACGTCGATCACCGAGCCGTGGCGGGCTTCGACTACGGCGGCCAGACGTTCTACCGCCGCTTTGACGGTGGCCCCGTCCGGATCGGGGCCGTCGCCGTATAGCCAACTCCGCAGCTCCCGCTCCTGGCGGCGGGCCAGGGCCGAAACCCGGCCCGGGTCGTCGGAGCGCTGGATGAGGGCCAGGGTCTGCAGCACCGAGTCGTGGAGATGGGCGGCCATGTCGGCCCGCTCGTCGGCCCGGATGCGCCGCCGGCGCTCCTCTCGCCGGTCGCGCACCAGCACCGCCGTCCACGGCCCCAGGATCAGCGCCAGTCCGCCCACCACCAGTCCCGTGGACAACAGCCCGTCCCACACCGCCGACGGGGAGAGGTTGGCGGCCAGCAGCACCCCGATCCCGACCGCCACCAGCAGGGTGCCGGCGACGACGCGAGCCGCCGCCACCCGGCCGGCCGTCCCGGTCGCATGGGTCCTCCAGACGACGAACCCCGCGCCCAGGGCCACGCACAAGACGGGCCAGAGCACGGCGTCAGGCAGGGTGGCGCCGAGATGGCGGGCCAGCAGAACCGCGCCCAGCACCAGCAGGGCCAGACCCGCCGCTCGTCGGCGGACCATGGCCGGCGGGGCCAAGACGGCGGGCCGGACGGACCCGGCCGGCCGGGGCCGGGGCAGCAGGGCCCAGGCCAGCAGGTAGGCGGGCACGCCCACCCAGGCCAGGGCCAGGGCCACGAAGGCGATCCTCACGATCACGGCGTCGATGCCGAGCCGGACGGCGACGCCACCGCACACCCCGCCGATCATCCGGTCGGCGGCGGACCTGGCCGGCCAGCGATCCCGGCCCAGGGACCGGATGAGGTTCACGGCCTCGATGATCGCACGACGGGGCGCCGGAGCCACTGGGGGTTCACCCTGATCGGCCCCCCAGGGCTCAGGGACATTTCAGGGAAATCCCCGATTCCGCGACGGCGTCCGGTCGCGCACAATGAAGTCGTGCAACCAACATCGGACAACGAAGAGAGCCGCCAAGGCGGGAAACGCCCGGACAACGGGGACCAGTCCTCCCTTCGGCGCAACACCGGCGACCGGATGATCGCCGGGGTGGCCGGCGGGATCAGCCGGCATTTCGGCATCGACCCGGTGATCGTGCGGATCGGCTTCATCGTGCTCGCCTTCCTGGGCGGCGCCGGGCTGGCCCTGTATCTGGTGGGCTGGCTGGCTCTGCCCCGGGACACCTCGGGCAGCATCGTGACCGACACCCTGGGCAACGAGGACCCCCACCGGATCCGCGGCATGGCGGCCATCGTTTTGATCGGCGCCGGCCTGGCCGCCACCGCCCTCCTCAGCCGCTCTCTGTTCGAACTGTTCGCCAGCACCATCACCGCCGCCCCCTATCTGGCGTTGATGCTCATCGCCGCCGGGGCCGCCCTGGTCCTTTGGCCCCGGCCTTCGGGCGGCGCCCCCACTCCCACTGCCCCAGCCCCGGCTTCGCCGGCCGCGGCCGCCGCTCCGACACCCCCGGTCCCGGCGGCGGCCCGGCCGGCCGCCGACCCTTTGACTCAGGCCCATGAAGCGACCCCGGTCTCGGCGACGAACCCGACGCCAGAGCAGGCGGCGGTCATCGTCCCCGAGGCGGCGCTGCCGCCCACCGGGGCTGCTTCGGGGCCGGTGAGGAAATCCCGCCGGCGCCGGCGGCGCTCGGCGACCGGCCTCCTCACCGTGGCGGTCTTGCTGGTGTTCGCCGGCGGGACGCTGCTGCTGGCCGGGCTGGACGTTCGCGAGGCGAGCATCGCCGAGACCTTGGCCGTCGCCGTGATCATCACCGGCACCGGGCTGGCGGTGTCGGCCTTCTTGGTGCCAGCCCGGGGGCTCTTGGTGCTGGGGGCGGTGCTGGCCGCTCCCCTGGTCGTGACGGTCGGCACCGACGTGGCGCTGTGGTCGGGGGCCGGGGAGCGCCGGGTCGAGATCGCCAGCCCCGACGACCTGCAGGGCGAGTACCGCTACGGGCTCGGCGAGCTGGTGGTGGACATGCGACGGCTCGAACTGGGCGGAGCCGAACGCTCGGTGGACATCGGTCTGGTCATCGGCGAGATCAGGGTGTACGTCCCCGACTCGGTCGAGGTGGCCATCGACGCTGAAGTCGGGGCCGGCTCGGTGGAGACATGGTACCAAGGCCGGGCCGGCCAAGATCCCTTCGGCATCGACTACCAGAACCGCCGCGGCATCGGCATCGACCACGATCTGCGGCTTCTCCCCGTCGGCGATCCCGCCGGGCGGCTCCGACTCGAACTCGACCTCGGCGCGGGCACGGTCCAGGTGGTAGCCGTGCCTGCGCCCTCATAAAGGAGACCCCGGCCATGAACGAGCCGATCGACCAGACCCCTGAAGGCCGGCCCAAACGGCGGCCGGGCTCGGTGGACCCGGTCTCGATGGTGGGCGGGCTGCTGCTGGCAGCGGTGGGGGCGATCGCCCTCGTCGACCGGTTCTGGACCGGCATCGACCCGGTGGCGATGGTCGGCGCGGCGCTGGCCGCGGCCGGCGTGGCCGTGATCATCGTGGTGGCGGTCCGCCGGTTCGCTCACCGGGAGCGGTAGCGGCCCGCTCCAGCGATCTCACCTCCGGGGGCTCGAGGCGCCGCCACCGGCCCGGCCGGAGGGACCCGACCCCGATGGGGCCGATGCGGGTCCTCACCAGCCGCCGCACCGGGTGGCCCACCGCCTCGCACATGCGCCGGACCTGGCGGTTGCGGCCCTCGTGGATCTCGATCCGCAGCAGGCCCGGCGCCACCACCGCCACTTTGGCCGGCGCCGTCGGCCCGTCGTCGAGATCGACCCCGGACCGCAGGGCCCGCACCGCGGCCCTGGACGGCCGGCCCGCCACGTGGGCCAGGTACTCCTTGGGCACGCCGAACGACGGGTGGGTCAGCCGGTGGGCCAGTTCACCGTCGTTGGTCAGCACCAGCAGGCCCTCGGTATCGATGTCGAGGCGGCCGACGGGGAAGACCCTGGGTTCGCCGGGGGCCAAATCGGTGACGATCGGCCGCCCTTGCGGGTCATCGGCGGTGGTCACCACCCCGGCCGGCTTGTTGAGCAGGTAGTGCACCAGGTCAGCGGCCAAGCCGATCACCACCCCGTCCACCGCCACCACCACCGAGTCGGCGTCGATCCGGCGCCCGAGCCGGGCCACGGCCCCGTCCACGGTCACCCGGCCCGCTTCGATCAGCTCCTCGCACGAGCGCCGGCTCCCCAGACCGGCCCGGGCCAGCGCTTTCTGAAGCCGCTCGGAGGCGGCGCTCACTGCGGCGGAGGATGGTCGGGAACGGCGCCGAGGGCCTTCACTCCGGCGGTGCCGACGCCGCCGCCCCGCAGTCCGGCTTCAAGGGCCTCCACCGCGGCCCCCTCGGCCACGAAGTCGCCCAAGGCAGGCAGGTCGCCGGTGGAGTCGAGGCCCAGGCACTCCAGGAACAAAGCCGTCGTGCCGTAGAGCACGGCCTGGCCCGGCCCGGGGTGGCGGCCCACCTCGCCGATGAAGCCCCGCTGGACCAGGGTGCGGACCACCCCGTCCACGTTGACCCCCCGGATGGCCGCCATCTGGTTGCGCGACACCGGCTGCTTGTAGGCCACGATGGCCAGGGTCTCCATGGCCGCGGCCGACAGCCTGCCCGCCCGCTCGTCGGTCACGAACCGCTCGACGTACCCGGCCTGGTCGGGCGCGGTCTGGTAGCGGTAGCCGCCGGCCACCCTGGCCAGCACGAAGCCCCGCTTCTGGACCGCATACTCGTCGGCCAGGGCGTCGCAGAGGTCCTCGGCCTCGGCCGGGGTGCAACCGATGATGCGGGACAGAGCATCAGGGGCGACCGGCTCGGTCGCCACCATCAAGACGGCCTCTGCCGCCGCGGCTCGCCTATCGCCCCCCACCGCCTCGACGGCCTCCGCCGCCGCGACCCGCCCGTCGCCTCCCACCGCCTCAGCCCTCGTAGGCGTCGACGACCACCGCCAGCGGGGCCAACTCGGCGGGGCCGGTCCACACCACGGTGATGTCGTCGGAAGCGGCCGGCTGGCGGATGTCAGCCAAGCCCTGCTTGACCAGCTCCAGCACGGCCAGGAACCGCACGATCACCTCCACCCGGTCGGTGATCCCCTCGGTGAGCCGGCGGAAGGTGATCCGGTCGTGGCGAGGCAGCACGGAGACCAGCTCGGCCACCGCGGCGGACACGGTGGCGGTGATAGGGGTGATGTGGGAGACGTCCACCCGGGGGGCGGAGCGGGGCGCGACGGCCCGGCGGTAGGCGGCGGCCAGAGCCTCGGGGTTGATGAAGATCACCGGCGGGGGCAGCCGGTCCAGCAATTCCTCGGGCACGCCGGCCGACCGGGGCCGGCTCAGGGCCGCTCCCTCAATGAATTGCCGCAGCACGGCGGCCACCTCCCGGAAGGTCTTGCACTCCACCAGCCGGGCCAGCAGCAGGTCCCGCCGCTCCCACCGGCCCAGCTCCTCGTCGAGGTCCACCTCGGTCTCATCGGGCAGCAGCCGCCGGGCTTTCAGCTCCACCAGGGTGGCCGCGATCAGCAGGAACTCGGTGGTCACCTCCAGGTCGCAGCCCTCCATCCGCTCCAGCTCGGCCAGGTAGGCGTCGACGATCTCGGAGATGCTGACCGCATAGAGGTCGATACGGTCCCGCAGGATGAGGTGGAGGAGCAGATCGAACGGCCCGGCGAAGACCGGGGTGCAGACCTCGTAGGCCATCGCCGCGACCATAGACCGCTCCCGGCCCGACCGGCGGTCAATGATCGGGATGGGCCCGGAGCGGGCCCGACCGGCGATCAGCCCCCTACGCTGAGGCCCGTGACTCGGGTTCTGTCGGGCATCCAGCCCACCGGCGACCTGCACCTCGGCAACTACCTGGGCGCCGTCCGCAACTGGGCCCGGATGCAGCACCGCACCGACGCCTTCTTCTGCGTGGTCGACCTTCACGCCGTCACCGTGCCCAAGGCCCCCGGCGAGATGCGGGCGGTCACTTTGAGGCTCTCCCAGTTGCTGATGGCCGCGGGCCTCGACCCCGAGACGTGCACCATCTTCGTGCAGAGCCACGTGCCCGAGCACACCGAGTGCGCCTGGCTGATGGAGTGCACGGTGTCGTTCGGCGAGCTGAGCCGCATGACCCAGTTCAAGGACAAATCCGACCGCCACGACTTCATCTCCGCGGGCCTGTTCACCTACCCGGCTCTCCAGGCCGCCGACATCTTGTTGTACGACACCGACGAGGTGCCGGTGGGGGCCGACCAGCGCCAGCACGTCGAGATCACCCGAGACATCGCCGAGCGCTTCAACTCCCGCTACGGGGAGACTTTCACAGTGCCCAAGGCGGTGGTGCCCGCGGCCGGGGCTCGGATCATGGACCTTCAACGCCCCACCGACAAGATGTCGAAGTCGCTGGACTCCCCCCGAGGCTCGGTCGGCCTGCTGGACGAGCCCGGCGCCGTCAACCGCAAGATCAAAGCGGCGGTGACCGACAGCGAGTCCGAGGTCCGCTACGACTTCGAGGCCAAGCCGGGCGTGTCCAACCTGTTGTCGATACTGGGCGCGGCCACCGACCGAGACCCGGCCGATCTGGCCGGCGAATACACCCGGTACGGGCCGCTCAAAGCGGACGCGGCCGCCGCGGTGATCGAGCTGCTGGGACCGCTGCAGGCCCGCTTCGCCGAGCTGGAAGCCGACCCGGCCGAAACCTCCCGGCTGCTTCAGGTAGGGGCGGACAAGGCCAGGGCCATCGCCGCCGCCACCCTGGCCCGGGCCAAGGCCAACATCGGCCTGCTAGAACCCCTCGCCCAGCCCTTCGAGTAGGGGCTGGGCGCAGGTTCAGGGCCACGCCAATCAATGGAACCAATTAGAAGCCCCGGAACCTAGTGGAATGTCAGGCTATGTAACCATGTTTGAGTCAATGGACGCTGATGAATAAAAGCGCGCCGGAGTGCGCAGGGTGCGGACTGCCGATCCACAGCGACCACCTAGTCGCGAGCGGAAATACCTACCACCGTTCCTGCGCTCTGAACGAGGCAAAGTCGGAAGAAGAGGTGGAGGAGCGCAGGCACAGGGCGCTCCTGAAGCGCTTGGCCCATTGGGGCAACTCGCTCGGATGGGGGCAAAGCACCTGAAGGTGATTCTTGGAGACAGGGCACGCTGAGCCCTCAGTCGTTGTCGGCGGCTCGCAGCGCGGCGGCCAAATCGGGTTCGATGCCGCAGCGCTCCGGGGGCAGGTGGTGGCCGCGGGCCCAGGCCACGGCCAGCGGATCGCTCCCGGCCTCGGCCAGCAGTTCCGCTCCCCGCTGGGGGTGCTGGAGATAGCGGGCCACCCGGCCCCGGAAGCCCCCCTTCCCGGTCCACCGCGACACCGAGCCCGCACCGGCCGCCACGCCGATCACGGTGGCCGCCACCCGGCCCGGAGTGCCCAGCCCGGCGTCCAGCTTGCCCACGTCGTGCAGCAGGGCCGCGGCCAGCACCGGCCGGCCGGCCGCCTCCGGCCCCAAGAGGCGCTGGGCCTCCCGGGCCACCTCCACCGAATGGCGGCGGTCGGGCCCCGACAGGCGCTCCCAGAGCCGCAGCTCGGCCACCGACAGCACCGCCTGCACCCATTCGACGTCGGCGGGACGAGGGCCGCCCGGCCTCAGCGAGCCGAAGAACCGGCGGGCCAGGTGCCAGCCGATCCCCCACCCGCCCCGGAGGCGGCGGCCAGCACCTAGAACCGGCCCCCTCACCGCTCGAAGACAGCCCCCAGCGCTCCGAACCAGCCTCCTCACCGCTCGGAGGCGGCTCTCAGCGCTCTGAAGCGGTGCCTTCACCGCTCGGGGGCGGCGACAGCTCGGGGGTGGGCGGCCCGGTAGACGGACCACAGCCGCTCGGTGGACACCTTGGTGTAAATCTGGGTGGTGGAAATGGAGGCGTGCCCCAGCATCTCCTGCACGGTGCGGATGTCGGCCCCGCAGTCCAACATGTGAGTGGCGCAGGAGTGGCGCAGCACGTGGGGGGTCAGCAGCCCGTCCAAGCCGGCGTCGGCCCCCCGGCGGCGCACCACCGTCCACGCCCCCTGGCGGGTCAGCCGGCCGCCGCGCTGATTCAAGAAGACGGCCTCGGCGTCACCCCGGCGGGCCCAGCGGCGGGGCTGGAGCCGGCCCCGGCCCTCGGGGGCCAGCCAGCGCTCCAGCGCCCCGGCGGCGCAGCGGCCGACGGGGATGATCCGCTCCCGGGACCCCTTGCCCATCACCCGGGCCAGCCCGTCGTGCAGGTCCACGTCGGCCAGCGACAGCCCAACCAGCTCCGAGATGCGACAGCCGGTCCCGTACATCACCTCGAGGATGGCCCGGTCTCGGCGGTCGGCGGGCTCGTCGCCGGCCACCGCCTCGATGAGCGAGGCGACCTGGGCTGTGGTCAGGGCCTTGGGCAGGCCCCGGCGCAGCGGCGGGATCTCCACGTCGGCGGCCGGGTCGTCGGCTCGGTGGCCCTCGGCAGCCAGGAACCGGTGCAGGCCCCGCACCGCCACCAATGCCCGGGTGACCGACGCCGGGGCCAGCCCCACGGCCTGCATCCCCCGCACGAAGGCGATCACATCGCCGGAGTCGGCGGCGGCTGGCCGCCGGCCCCGATCGGCGAGATGGAGGTGGTAGCGGATCAGATCGCGCCGGTAGGAGTCCAAGGTGAGGGGCGAGCGGCCCCGCTCCACCGCCAGCCACACCAAGAAGTCCTCCACCTCGGCGTCGAACCGCACCGGCTCCTCGGTCACGCCGAGATCGGCCTCAGCGGCCTCCCGGGCACCGCCGGCCAACTTCACCACCCCAGCCTCCGGGCGGCCAGCAGCAGGCCGATGATGGTTTTGCCGTCGGAGATCTCGCCCCGCTCGATCATCTGAGCCACCGCGCCGACCGGCGCCCGCTCCACCGTCATCCACTCCTCCTCGGCCCCGGACGGGCGGTGCGGCACCGGGCGGAGGCCGGTGGCCAGGAACAGGTGAATGAACTCGTCGGTGAACCCGACCGAGGTGTGGAACTCCCCCAGCCGCGTCACCGACTCGCAGGTGAAGCCGATCTCCTCTTCCATCTCCCGCACCGCGGTGACCTCGGGGGCCTCGCCGGCCACGTCCCGCAGGCCGGCCGGGATCTCCAGCACCTCGGCCTCCACCGGGGCCCGGTACTGGCGGACCAGCACCACCTCGTCGCCGTCGACGGGCACCACCGCCACCGCCCCCGGGTGGCGCACCACATCGCGCCGCATCAGCCGACCGGCCGGATCGGCGTAGGCGCCCTCCACCAGGCGCACCACGTAGCCGTCGTGAACCGAGCGCTCGCCGACCTTGCGGAACCCCCCGCCGGTGCCGGCACTTCGGTCGCCGGCCCCGGTCATGGCGCCCGGAAATCCGCGCCGGAGCCTCGGTCGCCGGCCGTCACCGAGCCTCGGAGAGGGCGGGGTCGGCGCTGATCTCCGGGAGCTGGGGGTTGCGGCCCCGGGCCCGGTCCAGGGCGGCGGCCACCAGCCCCATAAACAGCGGGGCGGGCCGGTCGGGCCGGCTCTTGAACTCGGGATGGGCCTGGGTCCCGACCCAGAACGGGTGGCCGTCCAGCTCTATGAACTCCACCAGCCGGCCGTCGGGCGACTCACCGCTGAGCACCAAGTCAGACCCCTCGAACCGGCTCCGGTACCGGGGATTGAACTCGTAGCGGTGGCGGTGGCGCTCCGACACCACCTCCTCCCCGTAGAGCCGGGCCGTCTGCGAGCCGGCCCGGAGCTGGGCCACATAGGCGCCCAGCCGCATAGTGCCGCCCTTGTCGGTCACGTTGCGCTGGCTCTCCATCAAGTCGATGACCGGGTGCGGGGTCCGGCGGTCGAACTCGGTGGAGTTGGCGCCGGGCAAGCCCAAGACGTTGCGGGCGTACTCGACGGTCATGGCCTGCATTCCCAGGCAGAGGCCGAGGCAGGGGATGTCGTTCTGGCGGGCGTAGGAGGCGGCGCTGATCTTCCCCTCCACCCCTCGCTCGCCGAATCCGCCGGGTATGACGATGCCGTCGAGGTCGCGGAGCCGCTCCGCGGTCAGCAGCCCCTCCACCGCCTCGGCCTGGATCCACTCGACGTCCACGGCTGCGCCGTGGTGGATGCCGGCGTGGTTGAGCGCCTCCACCACCGACAGATAGGCGTCGGGCAGGCTCACGTATTTGCCGATGAGCCCGATGCGCACCGCGGTCTCGGTCTGGTTGATCCGCTCCACCAGCTTCTCCCAGCCGGCGAGGTCGATCTCGCCGCCGTCGAAGCCGAGGATCTCGCACACGGTGCGGTCGAGCTGCTCGTCCCGCAACACGAGGGGGATCTCGTAGAGGCTGCGGGCGTCGGGGCAGTACACCACCGCCCCGACGGGCACGTCGCACAAATTCGAGATCTTCCGCTTGAGATCGGAGGTGAGCAGGTCCTGGCTGCGGCAGACGATGGCGTCGGGCTGGACGCCCCGGCTGCGCAGCTCGGTGACCGAGTGCTGCGTGGGCTTGGTCTTCTGCTCGGCCGAGGGGCCGACGAAGGGGACCAGGGTGACGTGGACGTAGCACACGTTCTGACGGCCGACGTCGAGGCGGAACTGCCGTATGGCCTCCAGGAAGGGAAGAATCTCTATGTCGCCGACGGTGCCGCCCACCTCGGTGATGACCACGTCGACGTCCTCGCCGGCCAGCCGGTTGATCCGGCGCTTGATCTCGTCGGTGATGTGGGGGATCACCTGCACGGTGCGGCCCAGGTAGTCGCCCCGCCGCTCGGCCGCGATCACGGCCTCGTAGATCGAGCCGGTGGTGGCGTTGGAGTCCTGGGTGAGGCTCTCGTCGATGAAGCGCTCGTAGTGGCCGAGATCGAGGTCGGTTTCGCCCCCGTCGTCGGTCACGAACACCTCGCCGTGCTCGAAGGGGTTCATGGTGCCGGGGTCGACGTTGAGGTAGGGGTCGAGCTTCTGCATCGTCACCCGCAGCCCCCGGGCCTTGAGCAGCTTGCCCAGCGACGATCCGGTGAGTCCCTTGCCCAGACCGCTGACCACTCCCCCGGTGACGAAGACGTGCTTGGTCATCGGGATTTCATCCTACCCCGGTCAGCCCGCCCGGCCGTGCCAGGCCCGCCGCCAGCTCCAGCCGGGCCGCCAGCCGGGCCGCCTGGACCGCGGTCAGCTCTCGGGGCGGTGGCCCCCGCGGGCCCCGGCCAGCAGCTCCTCAGCGTGACGGCGGGCCGAGTCGGAGTCCGGGGACCCCGACAGCATCCGCGACAGCTCCACTACCCGGGCGGCGGGGTCGAGATCGCGGGCCAGCGAGACGGTGGCGCCGGCCCGCTCCGACTTGGCCACCAAAACGTGCTGGTCGGCGTGGACGGCCACCTGGGCCAGGTGGGTGACGACGAGGACCTGGTGGGAGCGGCTGAGGGCGGCCAGGCTGCGGCCCACCGCGTGGGCGGCCGTGCCCCCCACCCCGGCGTCGACCTCGTCGAAGACCAGGGTGTCGGGGCCAGCGGTGAGCACCAGCCGCAGGGCCAGCATGGTGCGGGCCAGCTCGCCGCCGCTGGCCACCCGGGCCAGCGGCAACGGGTCGTGGCCGGCGTTGGCCGCAAGCCGGAACCGGACCTGCTCGCCCGCCGTCCCCTCCACCGTCACGTCGAGGAAGGCGCCGGCCATGGCCAGGGCGCCGAGGTGCTCGGTGACGGCCCGGCCCAGGCGGGGGGCAGCCTCTCGGCGGGACTGGAGCACCCGGGCCTGCTCGGCGGCCAGCCGGGCGGCCAGGTCCGATCTCTGGTCTTCGAGAGCGGCGGCCCGCTGGTCGTGGGCCTCCAGCTCGGCCAGGCGGGCGGCCGCGGCGGCTCGATACTCGAGGACCTCGCCCAGCCCGGGCCCGTACTTGCGCCGCAGTTCGGCCAGGAGCTGGCGGCGGGCCCGCAGTTCGTCCAGGGCGGCCGGGTCGTCCTCGATCGCCTCGGCCCGGGCCCGGGCGTCGGCGGCCAGGTCGGCCACCTCGGCGGCCACCCCGGCCAGCCGGTCGCGGAGCCCGGCGAAGGGGGGTCGGCCGGCCAGCAGCCCCTGGGCCCGGCCGATCCCGTCGGCTGCCGGGCCGTCGGCGCCCAGCAGCTCGGCCGCTTCCCGAGCCGCGTCCCGATGGGCGGCCGCGTCGGCCAAGACGGTCTCGGCCTCGTCCAGCCGCTCGTCCTCGTCGGGCCCGGAGATGGCGGCGCCGTCGATCTCCCGGCACTGGTGGCGGAGCAGGTCGATCTCCCGGGCCCGGGCCACGGCGTCTCCACCCAGGCCGGCCAGGTCGGCCTCCGCCGCCCGGAGCCTTCCGGCCAGCGAGGCCAGGGGGCCGGTGTCCACCGCACCGAACCGGTCCAGCGCCGCCCGCTGGACCGGGGCGGCCAGCAGCGACTGGTGGGCGTGCTGGCCGTGGAGGTCGACCAGGTCCCGGCCCAGTTCGCCCAGCGCGGCCACCGGGGCCAGATGGCCGTCCACATAGGCCCGGGACCGGCCCCGACTCGGCACCACCCGCCGGACGACCCGCTCGTCGTCGCCGACCACGAACCGGCCCTCTATCTCGGCTCGCTCCGCACCGGGCCGCACCAGCGCGGCGTCGGCCCGGCCGCCGGTGAGCAGGTCGATGGCTCCCACTACCAGGGTCTTGCCCGCACCGGTCTCGCCGGTCACCGCGGTCAGGCCGGGCCCCAGCTCCAGCGCCAGCTCGTCGATGACGCCGAGATCGCGAACAACCAACTCAGTCAACATAAGATATGATCAGAATACAGGCAATGGGCTTCAAAGCAGGCTCACTGCTGGTCAGCGGTCGTTGAGCCCGAACTTGGCCTTCAGCACCTGATGGAAGCGGCGGTCCCCGAAGGTGACCAGCCGGGCCGGGTGCGGCGAGGCGGTGCAGACGACGGCATCGCCGTCGCCCAGCACGGCCAGCCGGCGGCCGTCCACCGACACGGTGGCCGTGCGATGGCCGTCCACCACGAGCCGCAGCGTGGTCTCGGCCGCCACCACCAGGGAGCGGTCGAACAGCATGTGAGGCGACACCGGGGTGAGCAGCAGGGCCCGGTGGGCGGGGTCGATGATGGGGCCGCGGACCGAGAAGGCGTAGGCGGTGGACCCGGTCGGGGTGGCCACGATGAGCCCGTCGGCCGCGTAGGTGGTGAAGAGCTCCCCGTCGGCGTACACGGCTAGGCGGATGGTGTTGGATTCCGTCGTCCTCTCCACCACCGCCTCGTTGAGGGCTACGTGGCGGCTGGTGCCGTCGGCCGCCGTCACCTCCACCGCCAGCAGCAGGCGGGGCTCGATCCGGTGGTCGCCGGCCAGCGCCCGCTCGATGGCGGCCCGGGCCCCGGCCGGCTGGACCTCGGTGAGATAGCCGAGCCGGCCGAAGTCGACTCCCAGGATCGGGACCCCGGCCTCGCCGGTCAGCTCCACCGCCCGCAGGATCGAGCCGTCCCCGCCCAGGGTCACGATCATGTCGAGGTCCTCGACGAAGGAATCGGGGTCCGCCTCCAGCCTCGGGCGCCCGGTGGCCGCCGCCTCGCCCGGAGGCAGGCGGACCTCGTGGCCCGCGCCCTCCAGCCAACCGGTCAGGTCACGGCCCAGCTCCACCGCCTCCGGGCGCAGCAGGTGGACGATGAGCCCGACGGCGGCCATCAGCGAGCCCCGCCAACGATGAGCCCGACCGCGGCCATCAGCGAGCCCCACCGACGATGAGCCCGACCGCGGCCATCAGCCGATCCCGTCGAAGGCGCGTTCCCGGGCCTGAGGGTCGAGGCCGGCCGCGCCCGGCCGCACGTCGGCGTGGACCAAGAACTCCATGTTGCCGTCGGCGCCGGTGACGGGCGAGGCCATGATCCCCATGATGGCCGCGCCAGCCGCCGCCAAGGCGTCGCAGGCGCCCAGCACCGCCCGGCGCCGCACGGCCGGGTCCCGGATCACCCCCCGGCCCCGGTCGGCCTCGGCTCGGCCCGCCTCGAACTGGGGCTTCACCAGCACCACCACATCGCCGGAGGCCAGCCGGCGCAGGGCGGCGGCCACCTTGCGCAGCGATATGAAGGACAGGTCGGCCACCACCAGATCGACCGGTCCGCCGATGACGGCCGGGTCGACGCCCCGGACGTCGGTGCGCTCGAGCGAGACCACCCGGGGGTCGGCCCGCAGCCGCTCGTGAAGCTGGTTCCGGCCCACATCAACGGCTGTCACCTTCCGGGCGCCGTGCCCGAGCAGGCAGTCGGTGAACCCGCCGGTGGAGGCGCCGACGTCGATGGCCCGCCGCCCGGCCGGGTCGATCCCGAAAGCGGCCAGGGCCGCCTCCAGCTTGAGCCCTCCCCGGGAAACGTAGCGGGGTCCGTCGCCGGCCACCGCCACCGCCTCGCCGGGGTCTACCAGCCGGGCCGGCTTGGCAGCCACCGCCCCGCCGACTCTGACCCGGCCCCCGGCGATCAGGTCCTGGGCGACGGCCCGGCTGGGCACCAGCCGTCGGCGCACCATCTCGGCGTCGAGCCGTCGGCGGCGGGACGCGGCGGGCTCCGTCGTCTCACCCCACCCGCCAAGTGGGCAGCGAGTGGAGCAGCTCCTTCAGGTCGCCGGGACCGCCGCGGGCTTGGGCCATGACGATCTGGGCGTCCATCGACGCCCCGTACTCGGGCCGCTCTACGGCCCGGAACACCCCCATGGGGGTGGGCACGTCCACCGAGGAGGCCAGGCGGTTCATGGCGAAGGCCGCCGACGGGTCCGCCGCGGCCTCGTCGTGTACGGCCAAGGCCTCGATCCCGACTTCGGCCACCGGCGCGATCCGGGCCCGGCCTCCCTCGATCACCACCCCGAGCTCGCCCTCGGCCCCGAACCGGACGGGCTCGCCGTGGCGCAGGTCGATGATCATGAACGGTCGGGCGTCCCTCTTGGTGATGGCGTCGAAGGCGCCGTCGTTGAAGACGTTGCAGTTTTGGTAGATCTCCACGAAGGCCGCGCCCTGGTGGGCGTGGGCCCGGCGGAACACCTCCTGCATGTGGGCCCGGTCCATGTCGTGGGTTCGGGCCACGAAGGTCGCCTCGGCCCCCAAGGCCACCGACACCGCGTTGAAGGGCTGGTCCAGCGACCCCTGGGGGGTGGACTTGGTCACCTTGCCCTGCTCGCTGGTGGGCGAGTACTGGCCCTTGGTCAGACCGTAGATCTGGTTGTTGAACATCAAGATGGTGATGTTCACGTTGCGCCGCAGGGCGTGGACGAGGTGGTTGGCCCCGATCGACAGCATGTCGCCGTCGCCGCCCACCACCCACACGTTCAGATCTTTTCGGGCCATGGCCAGGCCGGTGGCGATGGCGGGCGAGCGCCCGTGCACGGTGTGGAGCCCGTAGGTGTTCATGTAGTACGGGAAGCGGGCCGCGCAGCCGATGCCGGACACGAACACCGTGTTCTCGCGCCGGACGCCCAACTCGGGCATCAAGAGCTGGACCGCGGTCAGGATCGAGTAGTCGCCGCAGCCCGGGCACCAGCGAACCTCCTGGTCGGTGGCCCAGTCCTTCTTGGTGGTCACCGGAGCGTCGGTCACCGGGATCCTCCTCCGTTGAGGCTTGCATCTCGACGGTGCAGGCCGCCGAGCTCCTCCTCGATGGCGCCCTCCAGTTCGGCGGCCATGAAGGGCTGGCCCGCCACCTTGGAGACGGTCCGGGCGTCGATCAGGTACTCGGCCCGCAGGAGCCGGGCGAGCTGGCCGGTGTTCATTTCGGGCACGATCACCCGGTCGAAGCCGCCCAGCAGGGCGCCGAGGTTGCGGGGCAGTGGGTTGAGGTGGCGCAGGTGGACGTGGGCCACCTGGTGGCCCCGGCCCCGAAGCCTCTTGAGGGCGCTGGTGATCGCCCCCCAAGTCGATCCCCAGCCCACCACGGCCAAGCGGGCGTCGGAGTCGCCGACCACCGACGCCTCCGGGACGCGGTCGGCGATGGCGTCCACCCGAGCCGCTCGGATGTCCACCATCTTCTGGTGGTTGGCCGGCGCGTAGCTGATGTTGCCGCGGCCGTCTTCCTTCTCGATGCCGCCGATCCGGTGCATGAGGCCGGGGGTGCCGGGAATGGCCCAGGGCCTCACCAGCCGGTCGTCGCGCTGGTAGGGCCAGAAGGCGGGCTCGCCGTCGGGGCCGATCCGGTTGGGCTCGGAGGTGAAGGCGAAGGAGATGGCGGACAGATCCTCGACGGCGGGGATGCGCCAGGGCTCGGACCCGTTGGCCAGATATCCGTCCGACAGCATTATCACCGGGGTGCGGTGCTCAACGGCCAGCCGCACCGCTTCGATGGCGACGAAGAAGCAGTCCGACGGGCTGCGGGCGGCCAACACCGGCAGGGGCGCCTCTCCGTGGCGGCCGTGCATGGCCAGCATCAGGTCGGCCGCCTCGGTCTTGGTGGGCAGACCGGTGGACGGCCCGCCCCGCTGGATGTCGATGACCACCAGCGGCAGCTCCAGGCTGACGGCCAGCCCGATCATCTCGGACTTCAGGGCGAGGCCGGGACCGGAGGTGACCGTTACCCCGATGTGGCCCCCGTAGCTAGCCCCCAGGGCGGCCCCGACCGCGGCGATCTCGTCCTCGGCCTGGAAGGCGCGCACGCCGAAGTTCTTGTGCTTGGAGAGCTCGTGGAGCACATCGCTGGCCGGGGTGATCGGGTACGAGCCCAAAAACAGGGGTATGCCGGCCTGCTGGGAGGCGGCGATCAGGCCCCACGACAGCGCGGTGTTGCCGTTGACGTTGGTGTAGGTGCCCGGTTCGAGGGGAGCCGCGCCCACCGACACCCGGCTGGCGCTCAGCTCCGCTGTCTCCCCGTAGGCGTGGCCGGCCGCGAAGGCGGCCCGGTTGGCCGCGATCACCTGGTCGCGGCCCGCGAATTTGGTCTCGATCCATTCCAGGGTCGGCTCGGTGGGCCGGGAGTAGAGCCACGACACCAGGCCCAGGGCGAAGAAGTTCTTGGAGCGCTCCGCGTCCCGGGGCTTCACCCCCAAGTCCCGGCAGGCCAGCTTGGTCAGCTCGGTCATGGGCGCGGTGATGACGGTGTAGCCGTCGAGGGTGCCGTCGGCGAGGGGGTCGGCCTCGTATCCGGCTTTGGCCAGGTTCCGCGCCACGAAGGCGTCGCGGTTGACGATGACGGTTCCCGCGTCCACCAGCAGATCCAGCTCGGAGCGCAGCGCCGCCGGGTTCATGGCCACCAAGACGGTGGGGGCGTCGCCGGGGGTGGTGACCTCGTGGTCGGCCACGTGAATCTGAAAGGCCGACACCCCGGCCAGGGTGCCGGCCGGAGCCCGGATCTCGGCCGGGAACTCCGGGAGGGTGGCCAAGTCGTTGCCGAACAGGGCGCTGACCGAGGTGAAGCGGTCGCCGGTCAACTGGATGCCGTCGCCCGAATCCCCGGCGAAGCGGACCACGATCCGGTCGGTCTCGGGCACTGTCTCGTGGACCCGCTCCGCGGTGTCGGTCACAGATGCTCCTTTGCATCGGCTATGTAGCGCCGATCCGGCGAGCCCGACGGGCGCCGACCGGAGGCGCCGGTCAGCATAACTGCGGGCGGCGCCGGTGTCGCGTCATTCTCGAGGCGGCGGACGCGGCGGTCGGCCCGGGTGATCCGGCGCCAACCGAGCGCCACGTCAGGCCACGGTGACGGAGGGGTCGAGGTAGACGGCTTGGATGGCCTCGAGGAGCTCTATCCCTTCGGCCATGGGCCGCTGGAAGGCCTTGCGGCCCGAGATCAGGCCGGTGCCCCCCGCTCTCTTGTTGATCACCGCGGTGGTCACGGCCTCGACCAGGTCGGTGGCCCCCGCCGACGCCCCGCCGCTGTTGATGAGCCCCACCCGGCCCATGTAGCAGTTCGCCACCTGGTAGCGGCACAGGTCGATCGGGTGGTCGCTGGTGAGCCGGTCGTACACCAAGTCGTGGGTCTTGCCGAACCCGACGGCCCGGTAGCCGCCGTTGTTGACCGGCAGCTTCTGCTTCACGACGTCGGCGGCGATGGTGACGCCCATGTGGTTGGCCTGGCCGGTGAGGTCGGCGGCGGCGTGGTAGTCGGTGCCGTCCACTTTGAAGGCCGGGTTGCGGAGGTAGCACCACAGCACCGTGAACATCCCCAGTTCGTGGGCCTCGGCGAATGCCTCGGACACCTCGCCGATCTGGCGGCGGGCCTGGTCGGACCCGAAGTAGACGGTGGCCCCCACCCCGGCCGCGCCCAAGTCGTAGGCGGCGGCCGGCGACCCGAACATGACCTGGTCGTAGGACTCGGGGTAGGTGAGCAGCTCGTTGTGGTTCAGCTTGACGATGAAGGGGATGCGATGGGCGTAGCGCCGCGAGGCCAGGCCCAGCACCCCGAAGGTGGTGGCCACCGCGTTGCAGCCCCCCTCGATGGCCAGCTCGACGATCTTCAGCGGGTCGAAGTAGTCGGGGTTGGGCGCGAACGAGGCCGCCCCCGAGTGTTCGATGCCCTGGTCGACGGGCAGTATCGAGACGTAGCCGCTGCCGCCCAGCCGCCCCGACGAGTACAGGGCCCCGAGGTTGCGCAGCACCTGGGGCGAACGGTCGGAGGGCCCGAACACCCGCTCCACGAAATCGGGGCCGGGCAGGGTGAGGCTCTGGCGGGGGAAGGTCTCGCACCGGTGCTCGAGCAGCGACTCGGCCTGATCGCCGAGCAGGCTGGGTATGTCCACGAACGCTCCTTGGGGTGGGCGGTTGCGGTGATGATAAGCGAGAGCCGGTCGGGGATCAGATAAGGGCCCGCGCCTCTTCGGGCCGGGGGCCGACCGGAGGTCAGCTCAGGGCTTTCAGCCTCTGGGTCGCATCGGCGAGATGGGGGTCGTGGCGCGAGACCCATCCGAACAGCTCCCGGGCCCGGGCCGGGGGCCGGCCGGCCCGCTCGTAGAGGTCGGCTAGGGCGTAGGCCCGGCGCAGATGGTGATGGCCGGGCCGCCGGGGAAAGCTCCAGCCCTTGCGGCCGGAGACCCGCCACCCCCGCTCGAGCATCCTTATGGCCCCGGCCAGATCGCCGCGGTCGGCCCGGGCCCCGGCCGTCACGATCATGCCCTCGGTGACCAGCTCGGCCGACGGCGAGGCCTCCCCCAGCTCGGCCCACAGCGAATCGACCTCGGCCCAGTGGCCCAGGGCTCTGTGGCAGTCGGCCAGCACCGGGTGCTGCTCGGTCGAGCCGCTGAGCTGGCGGAAGGCTTCGAGTTCCCCGATGGCCGGGCCGAAGCGGCCCAGGCGGTATAGCGCCAAACCGTGAAGCTCTCGCACGTCGGCGACGTCGGGAGCGGCCTTGGCCACCGGGGCCACCAGCCTGCGGGCCTCCGCGAACCGCTCGGCCCCGAAGGCGGCCGCGGCCTGTTCGAATCTACGGGCCGAGCGCTTGCCCGGCTCGGGCCCGAGCACCCTCACTAGCTCCGCCCGCGAATCGTCTGACATGTCGGGCGATCCTAACGCGACAGCCTGCCCCGGAAACCGGGGCAGGCTACTAGGCGAAATCCGGCGGTGTCCTACTCTCCCAGGGCATCTCCACCCAAGTACCATCGGCGCTGGCGGGCTTAACTTCCGTGTTCGGAATGGAAACGGGTGTGACCCCGCCGCTATCACCACCGAAACTTTTTGTCATCTTTCTTCGGCCTTTGTATCAAGGCCGAATCTCCAAAGAAATACCTCTGGAGAACTCCATAGCAAGCACGAGCACCATCGCAACCAATAAGTGCGAAGACTCAAGCCCTCGGCCGATTAGTACCGGTCAGCTAAACACGTCACCGTGCGTACACTTCCGGCCTATCAACGTGGTGTTCTGCCACGGGCCTTACCCGGTTTACCCGGTGAGAGACCTCATCTTGGAACAGGTTTCCCGCTTAGATGCTTTCAGCGGTTATCCCTCCCGCAGGTCGCTAACCAGCCATGCTCCTGGCGGAACAACTGGCACACGAGAGCTGCGTCCGTCCCGGTCCTCTCGTACTGGGGACAGGCTTCCTCAAGTCTCTTCCGGCTGCAGAGGATAGGGACCGAACTGTCTCACGACGTTCTAAACCCAGCTCGCGTACCGCTTTAATGGGCGAACAGCCCAACCCTTGGGACCTGCTTCAGCCCCAGGATGCGATGAGCCGACATCGAGGTGCCAAACCTTCCCGTCGATATGGACTCTTGGGGAAGATTAGCCTGTTATCCCCGGGGTACCTTTTATCCGTTGAGCGACGGCGCTTCCACACGCAACCGCCGGATCACTATGCCCTGCTTTCGCACCTGCTCGACTTGTAGGTCTCGCAGTCAAGCTCCCTTGTGCCATTGCACTCAACGCCTGATGGCCGACCAGGCTGAGGGAACCTTTGGGCGCCTCCGTTACCGTTTAGGAGGCGACCGCCCCAGTCAAACTACCCGTCTGGTACTGTTCCCGATCCGGATTACGGACCTAGGTTAGATTCCCAGCATGAGAAGGGTGGTATTTCAAGGATGACTCCACACCGGCTGGCGCCGATGCTTCCTAGTCTCCCACCTATCCTACACAACTCAGACCAAAAACCAATGCCAAACTATAGTAAAGGTCCACGGGGTCTTTCCGTCCTTCTGCAGCTAACGAGCATCTTTACTCGTACTTCAATTTCGCTGGGTCTATGGTTGAGACAGTAGGGAAGTCGTTACGCCATTCGTGCAGGTCGGAACTTACCCGACAAGGAATTTCGCTACCTTAGGACCGTTATAGTTACGGCCGCCGTTTACTGGGGCTTAGGTTCAAAGCTTCGCCCGAAGGCTAACCTTTCCCCGTAACCTTCCAGCACCGGGCAGGCGTCACAGCGTATACATCGCCTTACAGCTTGGCACGC
Organism: uncultured Acidimicrobiales bacterium; assembly: GCA_958296055.1. Taxonomy (GTDB): domain Bacteria; phylum Actinomycetota; class Acidimicrobiia; order Acidimicrobiales; family Aldehydirespiratoraceae; genus CATQHS01. The sequence goes on along the minus strand of CATQHS010000001.1, from coordinate 2,707,253 downwards.
TGCTGTGTTTTTAGTAAACAGTCGCTTCCCTCTGGTCTGTGCCACTCTTTCAGGCTCGGGCCGCAAGGGCCGTCACCCTAGTAGAGTCGTCCTTCTCCCGAAGTTACGGACGCAATTTGCCGAGTTCCTTAACCATAGTTCACCCAATCACCTTGGTATTCTCTACCAGTCCACCTGAGTTGGTTTGGGGTACGGGCACTCATGTGAGCTCGCTAGCGGATTTTCTCGACAGTGTAGGATCAGTGACTTCGCCTGAAGCGGCTCGGCTTCACGTCTCAGGATTATATGAGGGCCGGACTTACCTGGACCTCTCCCTACACGCTTACCCCAGGACAACCATCGCCTGGGCTCACCTACCTTACTGTGTCCCCGCATTGCTTGCGTCCGTGAAGTGGGTCGGTTCGTCCCCATCCACCGAAACCGGTGGTTAAGGGCATCCCCTTAGCAACCTCACTTCTGCATGGGCGCGCACATGGTGGTACCGGAATATCAACCGGTTGTGCATCGACTACGCCTGTCGGCCTCGCCTTAGCTCCCGACTTACCCTGGGAGGATTAGCCTTCCCCAGGAACCCTTGGACATCCGGTGGAGGGGTTTCTCACCCCTCTTTCGCTACTCATACCTGCATTCGCACTCGACCACGGTCCACGACGGTTCACACCGGCGCTTCTACCCGAGATCGACGCTCCGCTACCACGCCTGTTTAAACAGGCATCCGCAGTTTCGGCTCCGTACTTGAGGCCCGTTACATTGTCCGCGCAGGACCACTCGACCAGTGAGCTATTACGCACTCTTTCAAGGGTGGCTGCTTCTAAGCCAACCTCCTGGCTGTCTGGGCAATCCCACATCGTTTATCACTTAGTACGGAATTAGGGGCCTTAACTGGCGGTCTGGGCTGTTTCCCTTTCGTCCATCGAAGCTCATCCCCCGAGGACTCACTGCCGCATTCTGGAGCTATGGCATTCGGAGTTTGGTTGGGATCAGTAACCTTGTAGGGCCCTTAACCCATCCAGTGCTCTACCTCCATAGCTGAACATGCGACGCTGCACCTAAATACATTTCGCGGAGAACCAGCTATCACCGAGTTTGATTGGCCTTTCACCCCTAACCACAGGTCATCCCCTCCGTTTTCAACCGAAGTGGGTTCGCGCCTCCACGGAGTCTTACCTCCGCTTCACACTGCCCATGGCTAGATCACTCGGCTTCGGGTCTACAGCATGCGACTAAATCGCCCTATTCAGACTCGCTTTCGCTCCGGCTTCCCTTCACAGGTTAACCTTGCCACACACCGTAACTCGCAGGCTCATTCTTCAAAAGGCACGCCATCGTGACCACTTTACGTGGCTTCACTCTGACTGTTTGTAAACCAACGGTTTCAGGTACTATTTCACTCCCCTCCCGGGGTACTTTTCACCTTTCCCTCACGGTACTAGTTCGCTATCGGTCACTGACATATACTTAGCCTTACGAGGTGGTCCTCGCAGATTCACGCCGGCTTTCCCGGATCCGGCGCTACTCGGGATACCCGATCAGAGGCTAGCTAGGTTTCGCGTACGGGGCTCTTACCCTCTGCGGCTCGCCTTTCCAGAACGATTCCGCTACCTACTAGCTTTGTAACTCTGTGGAGGATCTGGTGCTCCTCCCATCGGTTCCCACAACCCCAAGATGGCAACGCCACCAGGCTTTACACCACCAAGGTTTAGGCTCTTCCCGTTTCGCTCGCCGCTACTCAGGGAGTCGCTGTTGCTTTCCATTCCTCGGGTTACTTAGATGTTTCAGTTCACCCGGTTCCCTCTACCTGCCCTATGTGTTCAGACAGGAGTGACACCCCATTACGGGTGTCGGGTTTACCCATTCGGTCATCCGCGGCTCAACGCTTAGTCGGCAGCTTCCCGCGGCTTATCGCAGCCTCTCACGACCTTCATCGGTAGTCAGTGCCAAGGCATCCACCGTTGGCTCTTCGTAGCTTGGGTCTTTTTTTCATTAATTACAAAAGATGCTCGTGCTCGCTATGCAATTCTCAAGAGGCTTGGAGTGACGATGCGACAACGGCAAACCGCGGCCCAGTGCGTCACCAAAAGCAGTCAACCGACACCGAACTCTCTTAGAGAGACACTGCTGGGCGTGAACCCGGCGGTGGCTGCTTCCTCAAAGCGGAAGAGACGAACACCGGCCTCCGAAGATCCGGGCCACCGAGAGAGCGAAGCTCAATCCGGGGAACCGATTCGACGAGGGACGAATAGCGAGTGCTTCAACTGGGAGTTGCTCGACGATTTCCGGCCATAACGGCTGGAAACCATCGGGTTACAGCTCCTTAGAAAGGAGGTGATCCAGCCGCACCTTCCGGTACGGCTACCTTGTTACGACTTCACCCCAATCGCCAACCCCACCTTCGGCAGCTCCTTCCCTGACGGGTTAGGCCACTGACTTCGGGTGTTGCCGACTTTCGTGGTGTGACGGGCGGTGTGTACAAGGCCCGGGAACGTATTCACCCCGGCGTTGCTGATCCGGGATTACTAGCGACTCCGACTTCATGGAGTCGAGTTGCAGACTCCAATCCGAACTGAGACCGGCTTTATGGGATTCGCTCAACCTCGCGGTATAGCAGCCCTTTGTACCGGCCATTGTAGCATGTTTGCAGCCCTGGATATAAGGGGCATGATGACTTGACGTCGTCCCCACCTTCCTCCGAGTTCACCCCGGCAGTCTCCTACGAGTCCCCACCTCTACGTGCTGGCAACATAGGACGAGGGTTGCGCTCGTTGCGGGACTTAACCCAACATCTCACGACACGAGCTGACGACAGCCATGCACCACCTGCGTACGGCCCATAAGGACACCATATCTCTATGGCTTTTCCGTACATGTCAAACCCAGGTAAGGTTCTTCGCGTTGCCTCGAATTAAGCAACATGCTCCGCCGCTTGTGCGGGCCCCCGTCAATTCCTTTGAGTTTTAGCCTTGCGGCCGTACTCCCCAGGCGGGGCACTTAATGCGTTAGCTACGGCACGGAACCCGTTGAAAAGGTCCCACACCTAGTGCCCAACGTTTACGGCGTGGACTACCAGGGTATCTAATCCTGTTTGCTACCCACGCTTTCGCTCCTCAGCGTCAGTACCGGCCCAGAGCACCGCCTTCGCCACTGGTGTTCCTCCTGATATCTGCGCATTTCACCGCTACACCAGGAATTCCATGCTCCTCTACCGGACTCTAGTCAGCGCAGTATCAGATGGCGTCTCAGGGTTGAGCCCTGAATTTTAACATCCGACTTACGCAACCGCCTACGAGCTCTTTACGCCCAATAAATCCGGACAACGCTCGCCCCCTACGTGTTACCGCGGCTGCTGGCACGTAGTTGGCCGGGGCTTCTTCTGCAGGTACCGTCAGTTTCGTCCCTGCTGAAAGGGGTTTACAACCCGAAAGCCGTCATCCCCCACGCGGCGTTGCTGCGTCAGGCTTGCGCCCATTGCGCAATATTCCCCACTGCTGCCTCCCGTAGGAGTCTGGGCCGTGTCTCAGTCCCAGTGTGGCTGATCGTCCTCTCAGACCAGCTACCCGTCAATGCCTTGGTGGGCCGTTACCCCGCCAACTAGCTGATAGGCCGCGAGGCCCTCCCAGAGCGCCGGAGCCTTTTCTCGGTTGGCCATGCGACCATCCGAGGACATCCGGTATTAGCCAAAGTTTCCTCTGGTTGTCCCGGTCTCCGGGGCAGGTTCCTCACGTGTTACTCACCCGTTCGCCACTCGATCTGAACCCGAAGGTTCAAACCTCGTTCGACTTGCATGTGTTAGGCACGCCGCCAGCGTTCGTCCTGAGCCAGGATCAAACTCTCCGTCGAGATCGTTGGACCGGGTCGCCCCGGGCCGTCGATCAAAATGGGGCCGATGCGGCGAAGCGGGAATCGCTCCCGCCCCGATCCGCTCCCGCCCCGAGAGCTGGCCTCGGCCTGGCCGGCCGAGACCACAGGCTCGCCCGATGCACGAGCATCGGGCCGATCCGGTGGGTCACCGGATCTTGAATTGACAGACATCGCCATCGGCCCGCAGGCCGGCGACGACGCCCGCACTCGCTTTTGCGTCCGTCTCTTCCGTTTTCAAAAAGCAGCCGATGCCGAAACGACATCCGACACACGGCCTAGCGCCGAAGCGCAAGCCGGAGGTGTCGGCGCCACGGCCGGCGACGGTAAAACGGCACCGGCCATGGAGGCGACGCGTGACGCTACCGGCCGATGACGCCATCGGCAACCTGCCGGGTCCGAATCGCCAAAACCAGCTCCGGCCGAGGAGCGGGCCGGTAGGCGACTACGCGATCACGAGGAGGTGGCGCTGCTTGCGGCCGCGCTGGATCAGGGCGTACCGGCCCTCGATCAGACCCACCGGCCCCCGCCCCGAGGCCACCCGGTCGCCGTTGACCCGGATTCCCCCTTGGCCGATGGCCCGCCGGGCCTCCCCCCGGGACGAACACAGCCCCGACGCCACCAAGGCGGCCACCACCGGCTCGTCGGTGGCGAGAGCGGCGGGCTCGACGACGGTCTCGGGCACGATGCCGCGGAGGGCGTCGAGCCCGGGGCCGGAGATCGGCGCCGACCCGAAGAGCGTCTCCGCCGCCAAACGAACCCGGCCCAGGGCGGCGGGGCCGTGCACCAGCTCGCAGACGGAGTCGGCCAGGGCCCGCTGGGCCAGGCGGCGGTGGGGCTCGGCCTCATGGGCGGCGGCGATCTCGGAGATTTCCTCGGCGGGAATCATCGTGAGCCGGCGGAGCAGGAGGTCTGCGTCCCCGTCGTCGACGTTCAGCAAGTACTGGTGGAGCTCATAAGGCAGGGTGCGCTCGGGGTCCAGCCACACCGCGCCCTCGGCCGTCTTGCCGAACTTGGCACCGTCGGACCGGGTCATCAGAGGCCAGGTGAGCCCGTGAGCCGAGCCCCCCGAGCGGCGGCGGACGAGGTCGATCCCGGCGGTGATGTTGCCCCACTGGTCCGAGCCGCCCACTTGGAGGCGACAGCCGAACTTCTCGAACTGCCACCAGAAGTCGAAGGCCTGAAGCAGCATGTAGCTGAACTCGGTGAAGGAGATCCCGTGCTCGCTGTCCATGCGGCGCCGGATCGAGTCCTTGGCCACCATATGGTTGACGGTGGCGTGCTTGCCCACATCGCGCAGGAACTCGAGCAGCGTGACGCGGCCGAGCCAGTCCTGGTTGTCCACCAGGCGGGCGGCAGCGGGGCCCTCGAAGTCGAGCAGGCGCTCGAGCTGGGCCCGGATCCCGGCCCGGTTGGCGGCCAGGGTCTCCGGGTCGAGGAGGGTCCGCTCCTCGGACCGGCCGCTGGGGTCGCCCACCATGCCGGTGGCCCCCCCCACCAGCGCCAGCGGACGGTGGCCGGCCTCCTGGAACCGGCGCAGCACCAGCACCCCGACCAGATGGCCGATGTGGAGGCTGTCGGCGGTGGGGTCGATGCCGAGGTACAGGGTGGCGGGCGGGTCGTCGAGCAGAGCGGTCAGCTCCCGCCGGTCGGTGTGATCGTGGACCAGGCCCCGGGCCTCAAGGTCTGCGAGCAGGGCGGCGCCGGACACGGCCGCTCAGGCTATCGAACCGGCCCGAAACCCCCGGTGGGGCGGCGCGCCCGCCGATCACCCCGGTCGGCGGCCAGAATGGGCCCATGGTCAGGCTGACCGCCGCGGTCGGGCTGGCCGTCGCCTTGGCGGCGGCCGCCTGCTCCTATGAGACTAAGGATTTCACCTTCGAGGTGGACCCGCTCTTCGACACCGCGCAGTCCTCCCGCGTCTACGACCGCAACGGCACTCTGATCGTCGAGTTGCGGGGCGAGCAGAACCGCACCGACGTCACCAGCATCGGCCTCGTCCCCGAGTTGGTGCGCAACGCCGTGGTGGCCATCGAAGACGAGCGGTTCTACGAGCACGACGGAGTGGATCTCAAGGCCATCCTGAGGGCGACCCGCTCCAACGTGTCCAGCGGCGGGGTGGCCGAGGGCGCCTCCACCATCACCCAGCAGTACGTGGGCAACATCTTCCTCGACCGCTCCGAGGTGACCACCAGTCGCAAGATCACCGAGATCTTCATGGCCCGGCGGTTCGAGCAGGAGTTCACCAAGGACTTCATCCTGCTGCGCTACCTCAACTGGGTTTACTTCGGCAACGGCGCCTACGGCATCGAGGCCGCGGCCCGGGAATACTTCGGCGCGCCCGACTGCGGGGTCGGCCGGGACTGCCTGAAGGTGAGCGAGCTCACCCTGGAGCAGGCCGCCCTGCTGGCCGGGCTCATCCAGCGGCCCAGCGCATTCGACCCCTACCGCAACCCGGTCGGGGCCCGCAAGCGGCGCAACCTGGTGCTCGACCGCATGCTGGCGAACGAGATGATCACCGAGGCCGAGCACGCCGAGGCCGCCGACGAGCCGCTGGTGCTGGTGGAGGACGTGCCGCTGCTGGAGGAGCGCTACCCGGCCGCCTACTTCGTGGAGGACGTCAAACAGTGGTTCCTCGGCAACCCCGCCTTCGGGCCGACCCGGGAGGCCAGGACCAAGCTGCTGTTCCAGGGCGGGCTCGAAATCCGCACCACCATCGACTTGGAGCTGCAGGCCGCGGCCGAAGCGGCGGTGGAGGCCATTCTCCCCGACAACGGCGTCAACCCCGACGCCGCCGCCGTCACCCTGGGGGTGGGCGGCGAGGCCGACGGCCACATTTTGGCCATGGTCGGCGGCCGCGACTTCTTCGGCGGCGATCCCGACGCCAAGTTCAACCTGGCCAGCGGCAAGGGCCGTCAGGCCGGCTCGTCCATGAAGCCCATCGCGCTGGCCGCCGCGCTCACCGCCGGTTTCTCGGTGACCGAGACCTACGACGCCCCCGACGAGCTGGAGATCGACCGGTCCGAAGTCTGCGGCCCGGTCTGGAAGATCCGGGGCGGCCGGGGATCAACCCCGGAGGAGCCGGTCAGGGTGTCGCTGGTCCGGGCCACCAGAAGCTCGATCAACACCGTCTACGCCCAGCTCATGATCGACATCCGGCCGTCGAACTTCGTGCGCATGGCCGAGGAGCTGGGCATCGGCCAAGACCGCGTCGCCCCGGTGTGCGCGGCCGTCCTGGGCACCGAGGACGTCAACATGGTGGAGTTGGCCACCGTGTACTCCACCTTCGCCCGGTCCGGCCTGCGGATCGACCCGGTGACGGTCACCTCCATCCGCCACTCGGACGGCACCTCGCTGTATGAGCACCGCTCCGAACCCCGGCGGGCCCTGGACCGGTCGGTGGCCGACCAGATCGCCTGGGTGCTGGCCGGGGCGGTGGCCAGCGGTACCGGCACCGAGGCCCAGTTCGGACGGCCCGCGGCCGGCAAGACCGGGACGGCCCAGAACTTCGCCGACGCCGCCTTCGCCGGGTTCACCCCCCAGCGGGCCACCGCGGTGTGGGTCGGCTTCCCGGAGGCCCAGATCCCGATGGTGCCCCCCGCCACCGACATCCGGGTGTTCGGCGGCACCTACCCGGCGAGGATCTGGCGGGAGATCATGACCGCCGCCCACGCCGACATACCGGCCGCCGACTTCCCGACTCCGCCCCCCAGCCCGCCGCCGGTGACTGAGCCGCCCCAGCCCGACACGGTGGAGGTGCCCGATCTCGTCGGGCGGCAGTGGGATCGGGAGCTGCTGACGGCCGAGTTGGCCGAGCTGGCCTTCGGAATCGACGCGGTGCCGATCCCTTCGAGCGCGTTTCCCGACGGCGCCATCATGGGCCAGGCCCCCATCGGCGGGGCGCTGCGGCCCGAGGGCACCGTCATCACCGTAGAGGTGGCCTTCACCCCCGAGACCCCGGCCGCGGTGGACGTCCCTGTTGTCGTCGACCTGACCGAGGCCGAGGCCCGACAGGTGCTGACCGGCGAGGGACTGGGCGTGGAGGCCGTGGTGCAGGACGTCGGCGACGTTGAGAGGGAGATAGGCCCCGGCGTGGTGTGGCGGCAGGAGCCGCTTCCGGGCACTGCTCTGGCCCCCGGCCAGCTCGTGACCCTCTGGGTGACGCCGGCCTCGTGACCGGGGCGCGGCGGTGGACGGCGCGACGGGTCCTGGCCGCGGCGGTGGTGGCCGCCAGTTTCGTCTTCTGGGTCTGGGCCTTCACGCCGTGGGCTCGCCGGGAGAACCCGGCCCGGATCGACGACCGCGGCTTCGCGGCCGCCGCCGATGCCCGCTGCGCCTATCTCCAAGCCCTCATCGCCGAGCTGCCGACGGCCCGGCCCGAGACCGGGCTCGGCCAGCGGGCCGAGCAGGTGAGGGCAGGCACTGCGGCGGTGGAATCTCTGGTCGCCGATCTGCGGACCTCCGCCGCCGATTTGAGCACGGTCACCGACTCCGACGGTCCGCCCGACTCCGAACTGGTGGCTAGCTGGCTGGAGGACTGGGGCGTGTACATCGCCGACCGCCGGACCTATGAGGCCTCACTGGAGGAGGCGGCCGCGGCCGGGCCAGACGGCGGCGAAAGATCCGACATCCGCTTCCTGCTCAGCGACGCGGCGCCGGTCGGGATCTACACCCAGCGAATGGACGGGTTCGCCCGGCTCAACGGCATGGACAACTGCCAGATCCCCGGCGACGTCTGACGCTGGGGGTCGGGCGGCCCAGTCAGGGGCAGCCCAGTCAGGGGCGACTCACGTCGGCTGCGTCCGGGACATACCAGCGCCATCGCCGGTCCACTCCCGCCGACAGCCCGATGCGGGTCGTGCACGCCGGCGCCGGCGGCGGGGCGGTTCCGTCGGAGACGATGGCGACGCCGGCCGAGCCGGTGGTCAGGTCGGCACCGTTGCTGGCCCCGTCGATGCCGAGGGCCTGGGTCAGCTTGGCCGGCCCGCTGCACAGGTCCCGGTCCCGGGCCGCGACCGGGCCCCGGGCCGCTCGCATGGCCTCGAGTCCCTCCAGCGGGGTGAGGGCCCGCAGCAGCACCGCCCCGGCCGTCCCGTCGGTCTCGGCCACCGCATTGGCGCACCAGTGCATCCCGTAGGTGAAGTACACGTAGAGGCGGCCGGGCGGCCCGAACATCACCTCGGTGCGGGGGGTGAGGCCCCGGTAGGCGTGGCTGCCCGGGTCGTCGCCACCGCCGTAAGCCTCCACCTCCACGATCCGGCCCGTCCGCCCCGACGAACTCACCAGCAGTTTGTTGAGCAGGTCTTGGGCCACCTCCGTCACCGGCCGGGCGTAGAACCCGGGCCCGAGCCGGTCCCGGGCGCGGCCGAGGCCGACGGCCCCGGCCGGGCCCGAGCTCACTCGAAGTGGGCCCGGAGTTCGGCGGGCACGGGCACGGGCCGGTGGGCGGTCGTGTCCACCACCACGTAGGTCATGGCCCCGTCGATGCAGTGGCGCTCCTGAACCCAACCTTCGAAGGCGACGTCGAAGGAGGTGGTCCCCCACCGGGAGATCTCGGCGGTCACGGCCAGGACTTCGCCGATGCACGCGGCCGCGTGCCACACGATCTCGGTCTTCTTGAGCATCAGCTCCCAGCCCCGGTCCTCGAAGCGGGGATCGAGCCGGCGCAGCCAGACGTCGACGGCGTCGTCCAGATAGGCCTGGTACCAGGCGTTGAACACCACGCCCTGGCGGTCGCACTCGCCGTAGCGCACCGGGTAGCGGTTGGTGAAGGCCATTCTCAGCCCCTGACCCAGTCCCGGTCGGCGTCGAGGCGGGCCCGGAACCGCTCGATCTGGGCGGCCAGCGCCTCAGGGCCGGGACCGCCGTGGGTGTTGCGCCTAGCCAGCGACCGGGCCGGGTCCAGCAGCGCCGCCGCCTCGGGGCCCAGGCGCCGGTCGGCGGCCACCAGCTCGGCCAGGGACGCCTCGCCCGCCGCGGCCCGGCGGACCAGCTCCCCCACCGCGGCGTGGGCGTCGCGGAAAGCCGTGCCCCGACCCACCAGCCACTCGGCCAGGTCGGTGGCGGCCAGCTCCGGGGCGGAGGCGGCTTCGGCCATCCGCTCGGTGTCGAAGGCGGCGGTGGCCACCATTCCCTCCAGGGCGACCAGCACCAGCCGGGCAGTGTCGACCGCGTCGAACAGCGGCTCCTTGTCCTCTTGCAGGTCCTTGTTGTAGGTGAGGGGCAGGCCCTTGAGGGTGGTCAGCAGCCCGGTCAGGTGGCCCACCAGCCGACCGGCCTTGCCCCGGGCCAGCTCGGCCACGTCGGGGTTCCGCTTCTGGGGCATCATCGACGACCCGGTGGCGTACCCGTCGTCGATGACGACGAAGCCGACCTCGGTCGAGGCCCACAGCACCAGCTCCTCGCCGATGCGGCTCAGGTGCACGCCCAGCACGGCCAAGGCGTAGAGGGCATCGGCCGCGAAGTCCCGGTCGGACACGGCGTCGAGGCTGTTGTCGAACACGGCCGCGAAGCCGAGCCGGCGGGCGGCGTCGGGCGGATCCAGCGGCAGGGACGAACCGGCCAGGGCCCCGGCCCCCAGCGGGGAGACATCGGCCCGGCGGCGGGCGTCGAGGAGCCGGTCGACGTCCCGGGCCAGGGCCCAGCCGTGGGCCAGCAGGTGGTGGGCCAGGGTCACGGGCTGAGCCTGCTGGAGGTGGGTGTAGCCGGGCAGGAAGGCGAGGTCGGCGGCGACGGCCCGGTCCAGCAGCGCGGCCTGCAGGTCCAGCACCAGCCCGGCCAGATCGCTCAAGGCCCCCCGGGTCCAGAGCCGGAAGGCGGTGGCCACTTGGTCGTTGCGGCTCCGTCCGGTGTGCAGCTTGGCCCCGGCCGGGTCCAGCTCGGTGACCCGGCGCTCCACCGCGGTGTGGATGTCCTCGTCGCCGGGCGCGAACTCGAAGCGGCCGGCTTGGAACTCGGCTTCCACCCAGTCCAGGGCCGACAGGATGCCGTCCCGCTCGGCCGGAGTGAGCAGCCCAACCTCGCCCAGCATCTCCGCATGGGCCCGGGAGCCGGCTATGTCAGTCTCGAACAGCCGTTGGTCGAACCGCAGACTGTCGTTGAGAGCCCGCACCGCGGCCTCCGGTTCGCGCTCGAAGCGCCCGGACCACAGCATCGGGTTGATGATACGGAGCCGGACCGGTGAAGCCCACCGGTCCCGGTCAGCTCCGCTTGCGGGCCAGGTTCCGCAGCCTCAAGGCGCTGAGCTTGATGAAGCCGGTGGCGTCGGCTTGGTCGTAGGCGCCCTCGTCGGACTCGAAGGTGACGATCTTGGAGTCGAACAGCGAGTCGTCGGAGCGGCGGCCGGCGATGGTGACGTTGCCCTTGTAGAGCTTCACCCGCACCTCTCCGTTCACCTGGGCCTGGCTGTGGTCGATGGCGGTCTGGAGCATCACCCGCTCGGGGCTCCACCAGTAGCCGTTGTAGATCAGCTCGGCGTAGCGGGGCATGAGCGAGTCCTTGAGGTGGGCCACCTCGCGGTCGAGGGTGATCGACTCGATGGCCCGGTGGGCCCGCAGCATGATGGTCCCGCCCGGGGTCTCGTACGCGCCCCGGCTCTTCATGCCCACGTGGCGGTTCTCGACGATGTCGATGCGGCCCACGCCGTGGGCCCCGCCGATCCGGTTGAGGGCGGCCAGCGCCTGGGCCGGGGTCACGGGCTGGCCGTCGATGGCGGTGATGTCGCCGCCGGAGTAGGCCAAGTCTAGGTAGGCGGCCTCGTCGGGGGCGGCCTCGGGGCTCACCGACCAGCGCCACATCTCGGCGGGGGGTTCCTTCCAGGGGTCCTCCAGGGGCCCGCCCTCGTAGGAGATGTGCAGCATGTTGGCGTCCATGGAGAACGGCGACTCGGCCCCCCGGGTCTTGTCGATGGGGATGCCGCGGGCGGCCGCGTAGGCCATCAGGGATTCCCGGGAGTCGAGGTCCCACAGGCGCCAGGGGGCGATGACCTCGATGTCGGGGGCCAGGGCGTAGGCCCCCAGCTCGAAGCGGACTTGGTCGTTGCCCTTGCCGGTGGCACCGTGGCTGACGGCGTCGGCCGAGGTCTCGGCCGCGATCTCCACCAGCCGCTTGGCGATGAGCGGGCGGGCGATGGAGGAGCCCAGCAGGTACTCGCCCTCGTAGACGGCGTTGGCCCTGAACATGGGGAAGACGAAGTCTCGAACGAACTCCTCGCGGAGGTCCTCGACGTAGACCCGGTCGGGGGGCACGCCCATCAGCTCGGCCTTGGCCCGGGCCGACTCCAGCTCTTCGCCCTGGCCGAGATCGGCGGTGAAGGTCACCACCTCGCACCCGTAAGTCTCGGCCAGCCAGTGCAGGATGATAGAGGTGTCGAGCCCCCCCGAGTAGGCCAGCACGACCCTGGAGACGCCGCCGGGGTCGGTCACGGCCGGGGCAGAGACGCCGCCGCCCGGGCCGATGCCCGCGGTCACGGCCGGGCCTGCAGTCCGGCCAAGTCCCGCAGCCGGTCGGCCAGGGCCGAGCCCGCCACGCCCTCGGCGGCCACGATGATCACGGTGTCGTCGCCGGCCACGGTGCCCAGCATGCCATCGAGTCCGGCCCGGTCCAGGGCCGAGGCCACCACGTGGGCCGATCCCGGCGGGGTCCGCACCACCACCAGGTTCTGGGAGGCGCCGATGTCGGCCGCCCAGTCGGCCAGCACCCGGCGCAGGTGGTCCTCGGGGGCGATGCGGTCGGCGGGGAGCTCGGGGATGGCGTACACGGTTTCGCCGCCGGGGGTCCGGACCTTGACCGCGCCCAGCTCGTCGAGGTCCCTGGACACGGTGGCCTGGGTGGCGACGATGCCCTCGCCCCCCAGCAGTTCCACCAGCCGGGGCTGGTTGGCCACCGCGTGCTCGGCCAGCAGCTTGGAGATCAGGTGCTGGCGCCGGGCCTTGCTCACCGCCGCCCGTCCTCGGTCGTCGGGGCAGCCGGGCTGGCGGCGGCCGGGGCGGGGTTGGCGGCGACCAGCCACATGAGCAGGCCCCGGGCCGCGTGCATCCGGTTGGCGGCCTGGGCCCACACCCGGCTCTGGGGCCCGTCGATCACCTCGGCGGCCACCTCCTCGCCCCGGCGGGCGGGCAGGCAGTGCAGGAACACCGCGCCGGGCCGGGCCTCAGCCATCAGAGCCCCGTCCACCGTGTAGCCCTCGAAGGCCTCCAGGCGCCGGGCCGCCTCGGTCTCCTGGCCCATAGAGGTCCACACATCGGTGTAGACGGCGTCGGCGCCGGCTGCCGCCTCGGCCGGGTCGGCGGTTAGGACCGGGTCGCAGCCCGCGGCCCGGATGCGGTCCACGGTGGCCGAGTCGAACCCGTAGCCGGGCGGGCCGGCCACCGCCACCTCCATCCGGGCCATGGCCGCGGCGATCACCAGCGAGCGGGCCGTGTTGTTGGCGTCGCCCACATACGCCAGCTTGCGGCCCTCGAGGGGTCCCAGCTCTTGGGCCAGGGTGGCCAGGTCGGCCAGGGCCTGCATGGGGTGGGCCCGGTCGCTGAGCAGGTTGACCACCGGGGCGGCGCCGACCGCGGCCATGCGCTCCACGGTGGAGTGGTCGAGCACCCGGGCCCCGATGAACCGGTGGTAGCAGGCCAGGGTGGCGGCCACGTCCTCGACGCTCTCGCGCTCGTCCAAGCCCACCTCGGCGGCCTGGATGTAGACGGGGTGCCCGCCCAGCGCCACCACCGCCATCTCCATCGAGTTGCGGGTCCGAGCCGAGGGCTTCTCGAACATCAGGGCCACGCCGCAGCTAGCCAGCACCGGCTCGGGGTCGGGGTCGGCGGTCAGCTCCAAGACCCGGGCGAACTCGCCGGGGGCCAGGTCGTCGATTTCCAGCAGATGGCGCATCAAGACTCCGGTGGGATCGGCTCGCCGATTGCGAGCGGGTCGGGCATCACTGCTCCCCCAGCACCGATTCGATGACGGCTGTGCCCTCGGCCAGCTCGGCGTCGGAGACGACGAAGGGAGGCGCAAAGCGCAGGGCGGTCGGGGTCACGCCGTTGACCACCAGCCCCCGGTCCAGGCAGGCCCGGGCGATCTCGGGGGCGGTCCTCGGGCCCCGCGCCTCGGGGGTCAGCTCGGCGGCCAGCAGCAGGCCCAGCCCCCTCACCCGCCCCACCCCGTCGAGGCTCTCCAGCCCGGTTCGCAGTGTCTCGCCTTTGGCCCGGGCCACGGCGGGCGCGCTCATGGCCTCCATGGTCTCCAGCACCGCCCGGGCCGCGGCCAGGGCCAGGGGCTGGCCCGCGAAGGTGGAGCCGTGGTCGCCGGGGCCGAAGGCGGCCGCCACTTCGGGCCGGGCCCACACCGCCCCCACCGGCATGCCGTTGCCCAGGGCTTTGGCCATGGTCACGATGTCGGGGGCGACCCCGTGGTGCTGGAAGCCGAACCACTCCCCAGTGCGGGCCAGGCCGGTCTGGATCTCGTCCATCACCAGCAGAATCCCCCGCTGGTCACAGATGCGGCGCACCCCTCTCAGGTAGCCCTCGGCGGCCGGGTTCACCCCGCCCTCGCCCTGCAGGGGCTCGAGCAGGATGGCCCCCACTTCGGGGCCGAGGGCGGACTCGAGCTCGTCGAGGTCGTTCCACGGCACGTGCCGGAAGCCCTCCGGCAGGGGCTGGAACGGCTCGTGCTTCTCGGGCTGGCCGGTGGCGGCCAGCGTGGCCAGGGTGCGGCCGTGGAACGACCGCAGGGCGCTGACCACCACGTGGCGGCCCCGGCCCTGGTATTTGCGGGCCAGCTTGATGGCCCCCTCGTTGGCCTCGGCCCCGGAGTTCTGGAACAGGACTCGCCCCGGCTCGCCGGTTCCGCCCCGGATCAGCCGGTCGAGGCGCTCCACCACGTCGGCGGTGACCTCGTTGGCGAAGAGGTTGGAGACGTGCATCAGCCGTCCGGCCTGGTCGCGCAGCGCGGCGGTGACCGCGGGGTGGGCGTGGCCGAGGCTGGTGACGGCCAGCCCGCTGAGGAAGTCGAGGTAGCGCCGGCCGTCGCCGTCGTACAGTTCGGCGCCGTTGCCTCTCACGAAGGTGACGGGCTGGGTTCCGTAGTTGCCCATCAGGGCCGCTCCGCTCATGGCGCCACTCCCCTTTCGTCATCGTCGGCGGTGACCATGGTGCCGATGCCGGCGTCGGTGAACAGCTCCAGCAGCAGCACGTGGGGGACCCGCCCGTCGAGCAGGTGAGCCGACCCGGTCCCGGCTCGGATGGCATCGGCGCAGGCCCGGGCCTTGGGCACCATCCCGCCGCTCACCGTCCCGTCTCCGATCATGGCCTCCATCTCGGCCGCGGTGACCTGGGCCAGGATCGAGGTCGGGTCCTCGGGGTCGGCGAGCAGGCCGGCCACATCGGTGAGGTAGACCACCTTCTCGGCCCGCAGCGCCCCGGCCAGGGCCGCCGCCACCGTGTCGGCGTTGATGTTGTAAGCCTGGCCGGACGCGTCGGCGCCGATGGAGGAGACCACCGGGATCATGCCCTCGTCGAGGAGTTGGTTCACGACGGTGGGGTCGACCCGGGCCACGTCGCCCACGAAGCCCAGGTCGGGATGGCGGGGGGTGGCTTGGATGAGCCGGCCGTCTTCGCCCGAGAGGCCCATGGCCCGGGCGCCGTGCGCGTTGAGGGCGGACACGATGTCGCGGCCCACCTTGCCCACCAGCACCATCCTGACCACTTCGAGGGTTTCGGCGTCGGTCACCCGCAGCCCGTCCCGGAACCGGCTGGGGAGCCCGAGCCGGTCGAGGTGCGCGCCGATCTGGGGGCCGCCGCCGTGTACGACCACCGGCCGCAGCCCCACCGACCGCAGCAGCATCACGTCCTGGCCGAAGGTGGAGGTCAGGGTCTCTTCGACCATGGCGTGGCCCCCGAGCTTCACCACCACCACCGCGTCCCGGAAGCGCTGGATGTAGGGCAGGGCCTCCACCAGCGCCCGGGCCCGCCGGTCGGGCTCGAAGCCTCTGTCCGCCTGCTCGGCCGCCGTCGGCGCCCCGGTCTCGGGTTGAACCGCCTGTCCGGTCACGACCGGTACCCGGCGTTGATGTCGATGTAGGCGTGGGTGAGGTCGCAGGTCCACACCGTGGCCGACCCGGCCCCGACCCCCACGTCCACCCTGATGTCGATCTCGGATTCCTGCAGGTGGCGGGTGGCCCGGTCCTCGTCGTAGCCGGGCCGGGGAGCTCCCGCCTCGGCGCACTGCTCGTCGCCGATCCAGATGGCCAGCCGGTCCCGGTCGGCGGGTTGACCGGATTTGCCCACGGCCATCACGATGCGGCCCCAGTTGGCGTCGGCCGCGGCCAGAGCCGTCTTCACCAGAGGCGAGTCGGCGATGGCCCGGGCGGTGGCGGCCGCGGCTTCGTCGTCGGCCGCGCCGGTGACGGTCACGGCCACGAACTTGGTGGCCCCCTCGCCGTCGCGCACGATCTGATGGGCCAGGTCGCGGGTCACCGCATCGAGGGCGGCCCCGAAGGCGGCCCACGGCCCGAGGTCGTCGGGGGCCGCAGCCCCCGAGCCCTCCCCAGTTATCTGGGGCGCGCCTGCCGCCTCGGCCTCAACCGCCCCGGTGGCGGCCAGCAGCACTGTGTCGCTGGTGGAGGTGTCGGAGTCGACCGTGATCCGGTTGAAGCTGGCCTTCACAGAACGGTGCAGCGCCTCCCGCAGGACCGGGGCGGGCACGGCTAGGTCGGTGAACACGAAGGCCAGCATGGTGGCCATGTCCGGCGAGATCATGCCCGAGCCCTTGGCGATGCCCGCCACCACCGCTTCGGTCCCGGCCACCGGCGCCCACGCCCCCTTGGGGAAGGTGTCGGTGGTTCTGATGGCTTCGGCCGCGGCCCGCCAGCCCGCGGGGGCGGCGTCGGCCAGGCCGGAGACCAGGCCAGGAAGGGCGGCCAGCAGCGGTTCGGTGGGCAGCGGCTCGCCGATCACGCCGGTGGAGGCCAGCAGCACTTGGTCGGAGTCGATCCCCAGCAGGCCGGCCGCGGCCTCGGCGGTGAGCCGGGCCGCGTTCTGGCCGGCTGCCCCGGTGAAGGCGTTGGCGTTGCCCGCGTTGACCACGACGGCCCGGCCCCGGCCCCCGCCGGCGGCCAGCGCTTCGCGGCACCACTCCACCGGGGCCGAGGGGCACGCCGAGCGGGTGAACACCCCGGCCACCGCGGTGTCGGCGGGCAGGGCGGCCAGCATCAGGTCGGGCCGGCCGACATAGCGGAGCCCGGCGGAGGCGGTGGCCAGCCGCACGCCGCCGACCGGGGGCAGGTCGGCGAAGGCGGCCGGAGCCAGCGGGGATACGGCGGTGGCGGTCACGGCTACGGCCACAGGCCGGCCGCGGCCAGCCCGGCCCCCTCGTCGATGCCCAGGGCCAGGTTGGCGCACTGCACGGCCTGGCCCGAGGCGCCCTTGACCAGGTTGTCCAAGGCGGCGATGGCCACGACCCAGCCGGTGCGGTCGTCGGCCCGGGCGGTGAGGTGAACGCTGTTGGACCCCAGGGTGGCCTTGGTGGACGGGGATCGCTCGCTCACGGTCACGAAGGGCTCGTCTGAGTAGGCGTCGGCCAGCAGGGCGAGGGCGTCGCCGGTGCTCGGCGCTCCGGTCGGGCGGGCGTAGCAGGTGGCCAGGATGCCCCGGTTCATGGGGGCCAGGTGAGGTGTGAACAGGATCTCCGCCGCCGCTCCGGCGTGGCGAGACAAGGCCATCTCCATCTCGGGAGTGTGGCGGTGATTCAGCAGCCCGTAGGCCCGGAAGTCCTCGTCGACCGCGCAGAAGGCGGTGTCGGGCCGAGGGGACCGGCCCGCGCCGGACACGCCGCTGGCCGCGTCCACGATGATTCCTGTGGGTTCGACGGCCCCGGCGGCCGCCAGGGGGGCCAGGGCCAGCGCGGCCGCGGTCACGTAGCAGCCGGGGGCGGCGATGAGTTGGGCGTGGCGTATGTCGTCGCGGAACAACTCGGGCAGGCCGAAGGCGAATTGGTCCAGCAGCTCGGGCGCGGTGTGGGACTGGCCGTACCAGGCCGGGTACAGGTCGGGGTCGTCCAGCCGGAAGTCGGCGGCCAGGTCCACCACCACGCCGGCCCGGTCGGCGATCTCAGGGACGATGGTCTGGGAGGCGCCGTGGGGCAGCCCGCAGAACACCACGTCGCACCCGTCGGCCACCCCGGGGTGGTAGGCCTCCAGCTCAAGATGCGGGTAGACGGGGGCCAGACCGGGATGGACCTCAGCCACCGGCTTCCCGGCCGTGGAGTCGCCGGTGGCCCGCGCCACCTCGAAGGTGGGATGGCCCGCGCAGATCCGCAGCAGCTCGGCCCCGGTGAACCCCGACGCCCCGATGACGGCCACCCGATGCATCCGCCCACCCTACCCGGAGCGTGCATAATCATGCAACCCCCCGCATGATTTTTCGGGTCAGGTGCGGAGGGTGGCGCCGGTTTTTTGGGTTACTCGGTCTACGCAGGACTGGCGGAGGCGGGACACCTCGGCGTCGGTGAGGGTGCGGTCGGGGGCACAGAAGCGAAGGTGGTAGGCCAGGCTGCGGGCGCCGGCGGGCAGGCCGGGGCCCCGGTAGGCGTCGAACAAATCCACCTCGGCCAGCAGCGCCCCCCCGGCTGAGCGCAACGACCGCTCCACCGCGGCCGCGGCCACGCCGTCGGGGACGACGAAGGCCAGATCGACGTCGCTGGGCGGGTATTTACTCACCGGCTTGTAGGTCCGGTTGCCGTGGGGGCCGCCGAGCACCGCGGTGAGGTCGAGTTGGAGCCACCCCACCGGGCCGGTGATCCCGAAGCGCTCCAGAACCGCCGGGTCCACCTCCCCCACCTCGCCGACGTACCGGCCGGCCACGATCACTTCGGCCGAGCGGGTGAGGTGCAAGCCGGGTCGGGCCCCGGCCCGTATCTCCAGGCCGGGCAGGGCCAGGGCCTCCGACAGCGCCGACAGCACCGCCGCTGCTTCGGGGGCCTCCTCGCCGGCCAGAGCCACGGCCGCCATCTCCGGCTCGTCGGGCAGCAGTTGGCCCTCAGGGGGCGGCAGGTACACGTGGCCGATCTCGAAGAACCGCACCGCCGGGTTGAAATGCCGCTGGTTGTAGGAGACGGCTTGGAGCTGGCCGGGTAAAAGCGACGTGCGCAGCACCGAGGCACCCGCGTCGAGCGGGTTGGTCAGCACGATGCCGTCGGAGGGAAGGCCCGCCGCGGCCAGGTCGTCCGGAGCTAGGAACGGCATGGGCTGGGTCTCGTCGCAACCGGCCCCGACTAGTACCTGGCGCACCAGCCGCCGGTCCTGCTGGTATCCGCTGAGCGACCCGGCGTCGCTGCTGCGGGGCACGGTGCGCTCGATGTTGTCGAAGCCGTGGAGGCGGGCCACCTCCTCGGCCATGTCGGTCTCGGTGGAGGTGTCCCAGCGCCAAGTGGGCACGGTCACGTCCAAGTCCTCGCCGTCATCGCCGGCCGGAGTCGCCTCGAAACCGATGGAGCGGAGGTGGCCGCCGATGGCGGCGGCGTCGAGGTCGGTGCCGAGCATGCCGTTGATCCGGGCGGTGCGCACCCGCAGCGGGGACCGGTCGGGGAGGTCGCCCCGCTCGTCCACCGCCCCCGACGCGACGGTCATGCCCAGCTCAGCGGCGAGCTGGCAGAACCGGGCGGCGGCCCGCTCCACGTTGTCGCCCCAGTCGGCACCCCGGCGGAACCGGGTGGCGGCCTCGCTGGACAGGTTCAGCCGCTTGGCGGTGCGGGAGACCGACGGCGGGTCCCACCACGCCATCTCCATGAGGACGTCGGCGGTGTCGGGGCCGATCTCAGTGGAGCGGCCGCCCATGATCCCGGCGATGCCGATCGGCTCGTCGTCGCCGTCGGCGATCACCCCGTCGCCGTCGGCCAGGGTCCGCTCCACCCCGTCGAGGGTGACGATCCGCTCGCCGTCGGCGGCCCGGCGCACCCGCAGCCGCCCGCCGGGCAGTTCGGCCAGGTCGAAGGCGTGGCTGGGCTGGCCCAGCTCGAGCATCACGTAGTTGGAGACGTCGACGATCCCGTTGACCGGGCGCATGCCCAGGGCGGTGAGCCGCCGGCGCATCCAGGCCGGAGACTCGGCCCCGGTCACGCCCCGCAGGAGCCGGGCGTGGAAGCGCCCGCACAGGGTGGGATCGACGATCTCCACCGAGATGGCTCCGGAAGCCGGCTCGCCGGATGGGGGCGAGGTCCACTCCGGGGCGGCGAAGTCGACTCCCACCGCCGCGGCCAGGTCCCGGGCCACGCCCATGACCGACATGGCGTCGGGCCGGTTGGCGTTCACCTCCAGGTCCCACAGCACGTCGGGGCCCAGCCCCAGCGCCTCGGCCAACGGGGTTCCCGGCTCAGGCCGACTAGCGCCGCCAGGTCCGTCGTCGGGGAGCAGGCCGTCGAGGATCAGGATGCCGTCGGCGTCGTCGCTCAGCCCCAGCTCGGCCCCCGAACAGCACATGCCGAAGGAGTCCTGGCCCCGGATGGTTCGCCGGCGGATCTCGGTGCCGCCGCCCAACACGGCGCCGACCCGGGCCAGGGGCACTATGTCGCCCACCGCCATGTTGAAGGCACCGCAGCACACCTGGACGGCGTCGCCGCGGCCGTCGTCGACGTCCACGAGCTGGATGCGGTCGGCGTCGGGGTGCGGTCTCAGGCTCAGCACCCGGGCCGCCACCACCCCGGCGGGGACCTCGCCGGTGACGGTCATGGCTTCGACGGCCAGGCCCAGGGCGCTGAGCGCGTCGGCCAAGTCGGCCGGGTCGCCGTCGATGCCGGGCGCGAACTCCCGCAGCCAGGACAGCAGCACCTTCACGACGGCCCCGCCCTCAGACCGGCACCGAGCCGAACATGCGGCCTCGCATCTACAACATGCATCAGAACTGACGGAGGAACCGGACGTCGTTGTTGACGAGCTCGCGGATGTCGTCGAGCCCGTAGCGCATCACCGCCAGCCGGTCGATGCCGAACCCGAAGGCGAAGCCCTGCCACTCCTCGGGGTCGATCCCGCAGTTGCTCAGCACCTGGGGGTGGACCATCCCGCAGCCCCCCAGCTCCAGCCAGGACCCGTCGGGGCGGGAGATGTCGAACTCGGCCGAGGGTTCGGTGAACGGGAAGTACGACGGCCGCAACCGGCTCTTCACCTCGCCCCCGAAGAAGGCCTTGACGAACTCGTCGATGGTGCCGGCCAAATCGCCCATGGTTATGCCCCGGTCCACCACTAGCCCCTCAATCTGGCTGAAGGCGGGCAGGTGGGTGGCATCGGCGGTGTCGGCCCGGAAGGTGCGGCCCGGCGCCACCACGTATATGGGGGGCCGACGGGCTTCCATGGTGCGGATTTGCACCGGCGAGGTGTGGGACCGCAGCATCACCTCCTCGGGCTGGCCCAGGTTCACGAAGATGGTGTCGAACTCGCCCCGGGCCGGGTGCCATTCGGGGATGTTGAGGGCCTCGAAGTTGTACCAGGCCGTCTCCACCTCGGGGCCTTCCACCACGGTGAAGCCCATCCCCACGAACACGTCCTCGAGCCGGTCCCGGGCCTGGGTCACCAGATGGAGGCGGCCCCGGCGGATCGGGTTCAGGCGCTCGGTGAGGTCGAGCCGCTCGGACTCGTAGCGGGCAGCCCGGGCCGCCTCGGCCAGCCGGGCCCGGGCCCGGCCCGCGGCCGCCTCCAGCCGCTCCCGCACCTGGTTGACGGCCCGGCCTGCGTCCCGGCGCCGGTCGGGGTCGAGCCCGCCCAGGCTCTTTTTGGCTTCGGCCATCACCGAGCGCCGGCCCAGGACCTCCCGCTCGGCCGCGGTCACCGCTTCGAGGGAGTCGGCCGCGGCCAGCCGCCCCTCGGCCGCCGCCGCCGCCAGCGCCAGTTCAGAGAGCATCTCCTCGGTCTGAGTCATCCGCCACAGGCTAGTTGTTCTGAACTCAGAGGTTGGCTCCGATTCGGTAGTCGGCGCATCCGCCTCAAACGCTGGATCCACGACTACAACTGCCACCGACACCACACCGCAGTCGGCGACCCGCCCGCATCACGCGCCAACAACCTCACGCGAACTGACACCTAGTGGTGTGTCGTGGTTTTTGGTGAGGGCGGCTCTTCCTCGTTTGACTTTGGCGATGATGTCGTCGGCGGTTCGGGTCCAGGTGAGGGGTTTGGGGTCGTGGTTCCAGTTGTGGGCCCAGGCGTCGATGGTTTGGGTCAGGTCGGCTACGGAGCTGAAGCTGTTGTCGGCGAGGGCTTTGCGGGTGAGCACCGAGAACCAGGCTTCGACGAGGTTGAGCCACGACGCCGACGTGGGGGTGAAGTGCAGGCGCCAGCGCTTTCGCCTCGGGTGCGCGAGCCAGGTTCGCACGGGCTCGGATTTGTGGGCTGAGAGGTTGTCTAGAACGATGTGGACGTCGAGGCGCCGCGGGGTGTGCAGGTCGATCCATTTGAAGAAGGCCAGCACGTCGCGTCCGGTGTGGCGGCGTCGGGTCTGGTGCAGGACCTCTCCGGTGGCGACGTCGAGCGCGGCGAACAGGTCCGTGGTGCCGTGGCGTTTGTAGTCACAGGTCATCGTGCGGGCTCGGCCCGGGCGCATCGGCAGCGACGGCTGGGTGCGGTCTATGGCCTGGCACTGGGTTTTCTCGTCGAAGCTGAACACCGCGGCCCGCTCGGGCGGGTTCATATACAGGCCCACCACGTCCACGAGCTTGGCCTCGAAGTCGGGGTCATTGGACAGTTTGAACGTCTCGGTGCGCCAGGGCCGCAGGCCCCGTGCCCTCCAGATGCGCGCCACGGTGTCCTTGCCCACCCCGTGGCGGGCGGCCATAGTCCGCGTCGACCACGCCGCGGAGCCGTCCTCGGGCACGGTGTGCAGCGTGTCGTCCACGATCGCCTCCACGGTCGCCGCGGGGATCTGGGGCTTGCGGCCCCGCCCCGGCGCCACCGCCCCAATACCCGCTACCCCCGACACCGCGAACCGGTCCCGCCAGCGCCGCACCGTGTCCTGATGCGAGCCCAGCGCCCTGGCCGTCGCCCGCACCGAAGCCCCGTCGGCCAACGCCAACAACGCCCGGGCCGGCGCCACCCGCCGATGAGGCTCAACCCCAGACCGGGCCAGACGCCCCAACTCCTCCCGATCCCCAGCCGACATCTCCACAACACGAGTCATCCCACAACACCACACAACCCAACCATTTCAGCGAACGGACCACTAGTCACCACTAGGTGTGACAACCGGGGACGTTGTCCCTGGGTTGAGGGTTTGGGCGGGGGTCCCCCGGTGGGGTGAGTCCTCCGAGTGAGCTATGGGTCCGGCAGGTAGAGTAGATGCCCGATGATCGGGAACGCAGACTGCGCTGTCACTTCCGGCGAGTTCAGTTCACGAACCGACAGGTCTCTATCATTGGTTATTGCCTTTGTGGCCTTCATTGGCGCCGCGCATCTTCTAATCCGTTCCTCCAACTATGGTCTGATCCTTGGAGGGGATGCCATGGCTTATTTATCTACTGCTGAAAGCATAGCCGAAGGGAAAGGAATTCGTGATTACAGCCAGACAAATTTGGTATTATATCCACCTCTCTATCCATTGCTTCTAGCGTTTATTCACTCATTAGGCATCGACCTTTCTTCGGCCAGCCGGATTTTGAATATTCTATTCTTAGGGTTAATCATTTTATTGACCGGACACTGTTTGAGTCGTTACATAAAATCCAGATTATTGGTGGTGGGAACAACAGTGATTGTAATGACTTCTTATGCCCTCAATCATCTTGCATCACACGCTTTAAGTGAAATCTCTTTTATCTTGTTTACGCTCCTTGCCCTAATGCAGATTGGCGCGTTCATGCAAGAAAAAACCAGAAGAACTTTTGCACTCTCAGTGTTCTTTACCGCTCTCGCTCCTATAACCCGGTATATAGGTTTCACAGTAATCATTACCGCCGTTATCCTATTACTAATCAATCAAAATGTTCCCTTTATCAAGAGATTGCGACATGCAACTATCCATGGAATAATATCCTCACTACCCCTTGCAGGTCTCTTGATTTACAATCGCTCGGTTACAGGGTGGTATACAGGAGACAGACCCTGGGCAATAGGGCAGTCTCTATATGGTTCTCTGTGGGAGATGATTGATGCGTTGTATGTATGGTTCTATTATCCACTTTATCAAAAAATACCACCGCCCGCTTGGCTACGATACTACCTGTGGACTATGGCTGGACTATTCCTGCTGGCAATATCGATAATTATTTATAACAACTTCAAACAATCCGATTCCAAGAAGGTCAAAAGTCACCTAAGCATAAATCTGTTCCATATCCTTCCCTTTATTGTGTTCATACTCGTATACACTATCTCCCTCCTCATTACTGTGCCGAGGGCGGCAGGTCAAATCATTGATTCCCGATATCTTTCACCTGTATATGTACCAATCATAATTGTCGGAAGTGTTCTATTTATCAAGTATTTTAGCGGAGGTAAGGATGGACAATTGCTTAGGTTTGCTCTCATTCTCCTCATAATTTCTAGCTGTGTAGTTTACTCGTACCGCGCCGTGAAATGGAACACAGAGACAACAGTTAGGGCTCTAGAATCCAAGCATCACCCACCCATTTTCGGATACACGCCAAATTCTCCGATAATTGACTACCTAAATGTGAATCCTCTTGATAGCGGAGTGCATACTAATAGACCATCTGTTCTATATCATTTGACAGATATACCACCACCAGTGTGGACTATATTACCTCGTAACTTCGGAGCAAATTGCTCTCAATCCTTCCAATTGCGGGTGGAAGTTTATGGTGAAGAGTACTTCATTTTTTTGACTATGGATGAGGCTTTCGATAGATATCGAGCAAGTTGCGACTTTAGGAAGATAGCGACACAGTACGAATACTTGGAGCTAGTAGTCGAGACATCGGACGGTGTGGTATATCGAACAGTCCCGCCCCGCGAACCAGTACCCGGCTAAATGCGGCGACCCGGGACACCCGGCCGGTCTGCCCCTTTGGCCGGCATCACCGCCAAATCGTCGGCGTGGATCACGATGTGGGTCCGGTCCAGGCCCATCTCGCCGCTGCGGCGGCCGGCCAACCCCCGCAGTTCGTCGCTTCCGGGACGGACCAAGCCCTTGGCGAACACCGGCCCCCCCCCCGCCTCTCGCACTCCCACCGGCGCTCCGGCCGAGAAGCCGCCTTGCTCGGCCGGCCCGCACCACGGTGCCCACTCCTTCGACTACAACTGCAGGACCTTTATGATAATTGCCTCAGAACTGCCAGATGGAACGACCATCCGCGGGGGTGCGGCCTCGGCCGGATTCCGGGCCTCATCACAATCGCATCAGAACTGCCGGAGCAACCGGACGTTGTTATTGACGAGTTCGCGGATGTCGTCGAGCCCGTAGCGCATCACCGCCAGCCGGTCGATGCCGAACCCGAAAACGAAGCCCTGCCACCACTCGAGGTCGATCCCGCAGTTGCTCAGCACCTGGGGGTGGACCATCCCGCAGCCCCCAGCTCCAGCCAGGACCCGTCGGGGCGGGAGCTGAAGGCGGGCAGGTGGGTGGCATCGGCGGTGTCGGCCCGGAAGGTGCGGCCCGGCGGCCAGCCGCCCCTCGGCGACCAGCAGCCTGCTCCAACTCTTCGATCAGCTCCCCAGCCCCAGTCATCCGGCACAGGCTAGACACCGGGCTCGTCAGACTCAGGCACCAGACTCGTTGGACGCCCCGTGCTCAAGATGCCGAACTCGGGCTTGGTAGGCCAGCAGAGTGGCGGCCATGGCCACGTTGAGCGACTCGGCCCGGCCAACCATGTCGATGCGGACCCAGTCGTCGATCAGGCCGTCGAGGGCGGCGCGGTCCAAGCCGCGGGGCTCCGATCCCAGCACCACCGCCACGCCGCCCCCGGCCAGGGGGCCCGAGTCGTGGCGGCAGTCAGCGCCGACATCGGCAGCCACGATCCGGGCCCCGGCCCGTCGGAGCGCAGACAGGGCCTCGCCGGCGTCGATTCCGGTCACGACCGGGACCCGCAGGACCGACCCGGCCGAGGCCCGCACCGCCTTGGGGCTCCATGGATCGGTGCCCCCCGCCGTCACCACCGCGGCGGCCCCGAAAGCGTCGGCCACCCTGATGATGGTGCCCGCGTTGCCGGGATCGGCCACCCCTATCAGCACCAGCACTAAGTCGTCGGGGCCGACGGCGGACGGGATCTCCGCCACCGGGCGGTCGGCCACGGCCAGCATCGGCTGAGGAGTCACCGAGGGGGCCAGCCGGTCGAAGACGTGATCGGCCACCACCAGCACGTCGGGGTCCGGGCCCAACCGCTCGCACACCCCGACAACGGCCTCCGCCGCGGCCTTCGACTCCGGGACGGCCACCGTGCGGAGCCGCAGCCCGGCGTCAAGGGCCTCACCCACAGTCCTCGGCCCCTCCAGCACCACCGCAGCCGACCGGGGGCCGAGCCCGGCGATCAGGCGGCGCAGTTCGGCCACCCGCCGGTTGCGGGCTCCCAGCGCGGGCCGGGAACCCCAGGCGGCCGCCCCGCTCAGCTCGCCTTCACCCCGCTGACTTCGGCAACGGGCTCAACATCGGCCCCGCTGACTTCGGCAACGGGCTCGACATCTGTCTCAGACCCGGCGGCATCAGCCCCACCGGCCTGCGCCTCGGCGGCCCCCGACCCGCCGGCGGCGGCCTTGCGGACCAAGGCGGAGAAAGCGGCGGGGTCGTTTACGGCCAACTCGGCCAGGATCTTGCGGTCCACCTCCATACCCGACGCCTTCAGGCCGGCGATGAACCGGCTATAAGTGGTGCCGTTCTGGCGGCAGGCGGCGTTGATCCGCTGGATCCACAGCTTGCGGAACTGGCCCTTGCGGGCCCGGCGGTCCCGGAAGGCGTAGTTGCCCGAGTGCATGAGCTGCTCGTTGGCCGACCGCCACGAGCGGGACTTGTTGCCGTAGTAGCCCTTGGCCCGCTCCAGCACCACCCGGCGCCGCTTCCGGGAATGGACCGACCTCTTCACTCTCGCCATCGTTCGTCTCCTTCGTGATCCGGCCCCGGCCCGGACTCACAGGCCCAAGTCCCGAACCAGGGCCCGGTCGGCGCTCGACACTTCGGTGCCGCCCCGGAGCTGGCGCTTGCGCTTGGGGCTCTTCTTTTCGAGGATGTGGCTCTTGTTGGCCTGGCGGCGCCGGAGCCGGCCGGTACCGGTGCGCCGGAACCGCTTGGCCGCGCCTCTGTGCGTCTTCATCTTGGGCATTGGTTGACCTCCTGAATGGGGCCGGTCAGGCTTCGGCGGCGTCTGGCTCTGGCTCGGGGGCGGCCGCCGCCTCAGCTTCCAGCTTGCGGCGGTGGCGGGCTTTGGCCTGCTTGTCCGGGGCCAGCACCATGACCAGGTTCCGGCCGTCCTGGCGGGGCTGGAACTCGACCTTGCCGACGTGGGAGACGGTGGAGGCCACGTTCTCGAGGATCTTGCGACCCAACTGGGGATGCTGCATCTCCCTGCCCCTGAACATGATCGTCACCTTCACCTTGTTGCCGGCGTCCAAGAACTTCTCGACCTTGCGGGTTTTGGTATCGAAGTCGCCGGGCCCGATCTTGGGCCGGTACTTCATCTCCTTGACCGAGACGTTGGACGACTTGCGCCTGGACTCCTTGGCCCGTTGGGCTGCCTCGTACTTGAACTTGCCGTAGTCCATGATCCGGCAGACAGGCGGATTGGCCTGGTCTGCGACCTCAACGAGGTCGAGACCCGCGGCCCGGGCCAGGTTCAGCGCCTCCGGCAGCGGGCGTATGCCGACCTGCTGGCCGTCCTCGCCCACGAGACGCACGTCGCGAGCCCGGATCTGGTCGTTGATCCTCGGCTCTTCGTTGGCCGTTATCGCCGTTCACTCCTCGTGAGCACGGAACCTCCGTTGTCGATGGAAACGCCTTGACCCCTGCCAATGGGTTCCACCGGCAGCGTACGGGCGCCGGAAAGCCGACGCCCGCGGCCCGCACCAAGAAGGTGGGCTACCGGGTCGACCCGGACGCACCGCTTGCGAGAAGCGGTGGCCGGGTGGGGGCGACGCCCCGCTTCCCGTTGGATTGTCACCGGTAGGGTACCAGCCGGTCCTGCATTCAAACTCCGTGAGGCATTGAGAGGCACAATGAGCACTCTTTGGACACCCGGCGGCGAGATCCCGGTCGACCGCAACCCTCCGCCCCCGGACGCCGACCGGACCGAAGCCCCCGAGCCCGGCCCCGGCGAAGGCGCGGGCACCGCCGCGGCCGCGGCTGCGGAGGCGGGGGTCGACCTCGACGACCTGTCGCCCGAGGAGCGGGAGCAGGCCGAGCAGATGATCCGGGAGATGGCCGAGGCCCGGGAGCGGCTCTTGTCGGCGCCGGCCGCGGCGGTGGTGGCCAACCACGGCATGGGCCTCTACGAGCTGGCCGCCCTGCACCTGACCCGACAGCCTCCGAACTTCTCCGAGGCGGTGGTGGCCATCGACGCCCTGGGGGCCGTGACCGGGGCGCTGGCGGGGAGGCTGGGCGACGCCGAGGCGACGCTGAACGACGCCCTCGGCCAGATCCGCAAGGCCTACGTCCAGCTCAAGAACCAAGCCGACTCAAACGGCAAGCCCCAAGCCGGCGCCCCGGCCTGAACCCGAAGAGCCGGCGGAGCCCGACCCGGCCTGAACCCGGCCCGGTCAGGGCACGATCTTGGAGATCGGCATCTCCACTATGTCGGTGGCCCCCAGATCGCGCAGGGCCGGTATCAAGACGTTGATGTCGCGGCGGGGCACCACCGTCTCCACCGCGAAGCCCTCCCCCCCGAACAGCTCGTTGACGGTGGGGGACTTCATGGCCGGCAGGATCCCGATCACCGCGTTCAGAGCGCCGGAGGGCACGTTGACCTTCACCAGCACCTTGCCCCGGGCGTCCAGCACCCCCTGCAGCAGCGTGTGGATCTGGGTCATGGCGTGGGCTTTGTCGGGGTCGGCGAAGGACACGGGGTTGGCGATCAGCTCGGTGTAGGAGGTGAGCAGGGTGTCGATGACCCTCAGCCCGGCCGCGGCCAGGGCCCGGCCGGTCTCGGTGAGGTCGACCACCGCGTCCACGATGTCGGGCACCTTGGCCTCGGTCGCCCCGTAGCTCACCGAGATGCGGGCCTCGACCCCGGCGTCGGCGAAGAACCGGCGAGTCAGCTCGGGGTACTCGGTGGACACCCGGACCCCGTCGGGCAGATCCGCTGTCGACCGGTACGGCGAGTCTCCGGCGACGGCCAGCACCACCCGCACCGGGTTGGACGTGGCCTTCGAGTAGCGCAGCTCGCCCAGCGACTCCACTGTGCTGGCCGTCTCGGTGATCCAGTCGCGGCCGGTGACCCCCAAGTCGAAGAGCCCGTCGGCCACGTACACCGGGATCTCCTGAGGGCGCAAGATCCGGACCTCGTCGATGCGAGGGTCGTCGATGCGGGCCCGGTAAGCCACCGAGGACGACCGGATCACCCCCAGATCGGCATCCTCGAAGAGTTTCATCGTGGCCTGTTCGAGCGATCCCTTGGGCAGAACGAGCTTCAACACGACCGGTTCCTAACCGCTGATCGCCGGGCTTGAGGGGGCGAGGCTACCGGGGCGCAGGGCCGGGATGGGGATGGGGGTCGTAGTTGTCGACCAGCAGGCGCACGGCGTGGCCCACCACGTCGATCACCGCCTCCAGGGTCTCGACGCAGCCCGACGACGAGCCCGGCGTGTTGAGGATCAGGGCCTGGCCGCAGGTGCCGGCCACCCCCCGGGACAGCCGCCCCAGCGGGTTCACCAGGCGCATGGCCTCGGCCAGCCCCGGCGCCTCTCGGTCCAAGACCGTCCGGGTGCCCTCAGGGGTCAGGTCGCGGGGGCCGAACCCGGTCCCCCCGGTGGTCACGATCAGGCCGTTGAACCCGGCGGCCAGCCGCCGCAGCTCGGCGGCCACCGACTCGGTCCCGTCGGCGGCCACCGCCCGCTCCGCCACCGTCCAGCCGGCCGCTTCGAGGCACTGTTCGAGGGCGGCGCCGCTGGCGTCGGAGCGGGTGCCGGCCACCACCCCGTCGGACACGGTCAGCACCTTGGCCGTCATGGCCGGAGCCGCCCCGGCGGCGCCGCCGTGAGGGCTGGAGTGGTGAGATCGGTGGGGAGGGGTTTCGGGCCGGGTCGTGGTCATGGGTCAGCCTCGGGTCTTATGCCAGCGGAACAGGGCCATGCCGTCGTGGCCGGGCTCGGGCAACAGGATGCCCCCGGTTCCGTGGGGCCGCCAGGGCGCCTCGGGGGCCTCGTCCGGATCGAGGTCGCCCCGCCCGGCGGCGTGGCCGGCCACCCCGACGGTCTCGGCCGCGGTGAGGGTGCAGACGCTGTAGGCGAGCAAGCCGCCCGGGCGCAGCAGGGCCGCGGCCGCGTCGATCAGGTCGCGTTGCAGCCCGGCCAGGCGGGCCACCGCGTCGGGCTCGATCCGCCAGCGGGCGTCGGCGCGGCGGCGCAGCGACCCCAGGCCGCTGCAGGGGGCGTCCACCAGCACCGCGTCGAACCGGCCCGGCCCGAAGGGCGGGTTCCGGCCGTCGGCCGCCAGCACCGACACGGGCAGCTCGCCGGCCTCGTCGCGGTTCCGGACCAGCAGCCGGGCCCGGTTGCGGTGCAGATCACCGGCCACGACGACCGGGCCCCGGCCGGCCAGAGCCAGCGCCTTCCCGCCCGGGGCGGCGCACATGTCGTACACCAAGTCGCCAGCGCCCGCGGCCACCGCCTCCGCCACCAGCCGCGAAGCGAGATCCGGCCGATAGCCGCTGGGGGCGTCTTCGCTATGGCCGCCGCCCTCCGTGCCGCCGCCCTCGCCAGTCGCCGGGGCCGGGGCCGGGGCCGGGGCGTTCATAGCCTCCAGCGCTTTCAGGGCGTCTTCGGCACCTAAGTCCGCGGTCAGGGTCTCCACGATCCAGTCCGGGTAGCTCAACCGGGTGGCCGCGTCGGGCCACGGCAGCGAGCCGTTGCGGTAGTCGGGGGCCGTCTCCGACACCCGGCGCAGCACCGCGTTGACCAAGCCCCGATATCGGTCGGGGGCCGCGTCCACCGAGGCCGAGACGGCCGCGTAGGGGGTCATGCCCATCTCCAGCAACTGGTAGGCCCCCACCCGCAGCGCGGCCCGGGCCGGCGGGGGCGGGTCCCGGGTGAGGAACCGGTCCAGCACCCAGTCCAGGGCCCGGCGCCGCCGGGTGGCGCCGTAGACCAGCTCGGTGACCAGGGCCCGGTCGCGCCGCGACAGCCCGGAGCGGTCCAGAGCCCGGGGCAGGGCCAAGTGGGCGTACGCCCCCTCGGCGTCGATGCGGACCAGCACCGACAGCGCCACCGATCGGGCCGTGCCGGTCATGGGTTCGATCTAACTCCTAGCGCCCGGGCCGGTCCCATGGGCTCGGTTTCACGGTAGCCGTCTCCCGATCCGGCCCCAGCCCATAGCCCCATCGCTCCAGGCCCATCGCTCCGGTTTCACCGCCCCAGCCGCTCGCCGGGGGCGAGCCGGGCGCCGTTGAGCCAGTCGGTCGCGCTCAGGGCCTTCTTGCCCTCGGGCTGGACGGCCACCAGCTCGATCCCGCCCGCGCCAGCCGCCACCGCGGTTCCCGAGAGGGTTCCCGGCGGCCCGAGGCCGGGTCGCGGCGCCAGCCGCCGGGCCTTGTGGATCTTCAGCCGTCCGCCTCGGATAGTCGTCCACGCCCCGCCCGCCCGTATCACCCGATGGATCGCCTCCGCCGGTCCGGTCCAGTCGATGCGCAGCTCGGCGGGCTCGATCCGGGCGGCATGGGTGGCCGGGCCCGTCTGGGGGGCGGGCGGGCCGAACCCCTCGGCCAGCGCCCCCATGAGCAGATCGACCCCGAGGACGACTAGCCGGTCCCGCAGTTCAGCGGCCGTCTCGTCGGGGCCGATGGGCGTCGACGCCCGTCGGTGGACGGGGCCGGCGTCCACCTCGGGGACCAGTCCCATGAGGCACACGCCGGTCTCGGAGTCGCCGGCCAGGACGGCCCGCTCCACCGGGGCCGGGCCCCGCCACCGGGGCAGGAGCGAGAAATGGACGTTGATGAAAGCCAGGCGGTCGATGAGCCGGGCGGGGATGATCTCCCCGTAAGCGACGACCACGACCAGATCCGGGCCCGCGGGCTCTATCTCCCGAAGGCAGTGGGCCACCGGCAGCCCGAGGCGGGCCGCCGCCTTCCCCACCGGGGTGGGCTCGGCGGCGGGGCCCCGGCCCCGGCGGCGGTCGGGCCGGGTGACCACCAGCGGTATCTCGTACCCGGCCTCGTGCAGGGCCAGCAGGTAAGGCACGGCGGCCGGGGGCGACCCCAGAAAGACGATCCGCCGGATCTGCGCCGGCGGCGTCACCGTCACGGAAGCCGAAGGCCGCCGTCGGTGCTCGGGGCCGGCGGGGCTAGCGGCGGCCCGACGCCGCTTTGGCGCAGCGCTCGGAGGGCCGCCTTGCGGGTGTCGTCGTCGAGATGCTCGATGAGCAGGGTGCCGTCGAGGTGGTCCAGTTCGTGCTGGAACAGCCGGGCCTCTAGTTCGTCGGCCTCTATCGACATCTCGTTGCCATCGAGGTCGCGGCCGACCACGTGCACCTGCTTGGGCCGCACCACATCCCAGGCCAGCCCGGGTATGGACAGGCACCCCTCCTCGAAGGTCCACTCGCCGTCGGACTCGACGATCTCGGGATTGACGATGATCCGGGGCCCGGCGCCGACGTCCCACACGAACAGCCGCTTGCCCACCCCGACCTGGGGCGCGGCCAGGCCGATCCCGGAAGCCCCGTACATCGTCTCGACCATTCCCCGGGCCAGGCGCACCAGCGCCGAGTCGACCTCCTCGACGGCCCTGGCCCGCTTCTTGAGCACCGGGTCGCCGATGACGCGGATGTCGTAAAGGGCCACAACGAAAGGCTACCGGCCCGGCCCGACCGGCCCCGAAGCCCTACTCACCGCGCTACCGAGTTCTGCTTCCTGACGACATCAGGGAAACGGGTCAAACTCGGAGGGGGTCGACTTCGATGCGCACCCGGGCGGTGGGGCGGCCGGCGGCGGCCAGGGTATTCAGCAGAGGCACCAGCTCGGGGGCCCGCAGCAGGTAGCGGCCTCGGCTCGGTCCCCTCACCTCGACGGCGGCACCGGGATCAAGGGCGGCGATCAGGGCTTCGGCACCGGCCCCGGTGACCGCGGCCTGGGCCCCATAGGGGGGGATGCCCAGAAGCCGCCGGCGGTCGCGCTCGGCCACGGCCACCACGGACGGGTCAGCCTGGCGGGCCGCGGCCAGCACGATGTGGTCGGGCTGGCGGGTCTGGACGATGAGGCGGCCCCGGCCCGACCGGCCCCCCAGCACCCGGGCGGCCCGGGCCAGAAGGACCAGAGCCTGCTCGTAGGCCCGCTGACGGGGGGACAGCAGCTCCTGGTCGAAGTCCAGGAAGACCACGGCCGCGGCCGCGCTCACCCGGTGAAGGACGGCATCGGTGCCGATCACCACCCGGGCCCCCGATCCGGGGTCGCCGGCCGGGGTGGCGGCCGTCACCTCGGCGACCGGCTCGCCCAGCAGCGCCTCCAGTTCTTCGCGGGCCCGGGCCACTCCGGCTCTCAGGTTGCGCAGCACCGTCGACCCGCACCCCAGGCACACTGCCGGGCGCTCCTCGCCGCCGCCGGCGGCAACCAGCACCCCCTCCTCGATCATCATGGCCGCCCGGCCGTCGCCGGTGCGGACCAGCTCGCCGCAGGCGCGGCAGGCCAGCAGCCGGGACCGGCCGGTGCGGTTGAGCACGCAGACCACCGGCCCGGCGGCGGGCAGCCGGGACGGCAGGGCCTCGGCGAATAGCCCACCTTTGACCGGGTCGTCGTCGCGGCGGTCGATCACCTCCACCACCGGCCAGCCCTCCCGCTCCGAGTCCCGGTCGGGGCTCAGCAGCTTCCCGGCCCGCAGCGCCTCCAGAGAAGGCACCGGCGAGGTGAGCACCGCCGGGCATCCAGCACGCTGGGCCCGCTCCAGCGCCACATCCCGGGCGTTCCAGGCCGGCGCGGCGGAGGACTTGAGGGTCTCGTCGTGCTCGTCGAGCACTGCCACCGCGGCCAGGTTCGGCATTGGCATCCAGGCCGCGGCCCTAGACCCCACCACCGTGCAGCCGCCCCCGGCCGAGGAGGCCCAGTCGTCGGGGGCGATCGCCACCCGGACCCCGGCCCGGCGCAGAGCCCGGGCCACTCGCCGGGCCGAGGCCGCCTCGGGGACGATCACCAGGGCGTCGCCCCGACCGGCCGCGGCCAGCGCCACCGGCACCGGGTCCTGGGGCGGCGGCAGCCGCAGGACCGAGACCCCCGGTCTCCGCCCTTCCGAAGACGGAGCCGATACCGCCGAGCCGGACAGAGCAACGGACACGGCGTCGAACACGGCCGCGTCGCCCGGGCCCAGCCCCGCCCGGAACCCGGCAAGAGCGTCGGTGTCCAGCCCCGCCCCGAGCCGCCCCTCGCCTCGAGCGGACCGGCCCGACACCGTGCCGGCCACCGGCCGGGGCGGCGATGCCAGCCGCAGGAACGTCACCTCCGAACCGGCCCAGCGCCAAGCCGCCCATCGGGCCAAGTCCATCAGATCAGGCGGGGGGCCGAGCCCGCGTAGCCGGGCCAGCGGCCGCAGTTCCATTCCGTCCGGCGGTGCGATCCCCATCTCGGTCACCCAGCCGCCGACCCGGCGGCCGCCGAAGTCGATCCGCACCATCGACCCTGCCTCCAGTCGGCCGGCCCGGCCGTCGGCGTGCCAGGCCTCGGGAACGGCGTAGGTGAAGGCCCGGTCGATGGCCACCACGTCGGGGCGGACGCTCACCGCGGCCAACTCCCCCATCGGGCGACCTATCCGAGGATCAGCGCCCGAACCCGGACCTCACGGCCACGCCGCGGCCGGCCCGGGCGGGCTGGCGCCGGCACCGTGGCTCAGAGCCCGAGCTCGGACTTCAAGGCGTCGACCCGGTCGGTCCTCTCCCAGGTGAACCGCCCGCCTTCGGCGGGCCGGCCGAAGTGCCCGTAGGCGGAGGTGGGCCGGTAGATGGGCCGGGCCAGCTCCAAGTCCCGGACGATGGCGGCCGGCCGGAGATCGAAGACGGCGTCCACCGCGGCCACGATCCGGTGGCGGTCCACCGTCTCGGTGCCGAACGTCTCCACCAGCACCGACAGGGGCCGGGCCCGGCCGATGGCGTAGGCGACCTGCACCTCGCAGCGCGACGCGGCTCCGGCCGCCACCACGTTCTTGGCCACCCAGCGGGCCGCGTAGGCGGCCGAGCGGTCCACCTTGGACGGGTCTTTGCCCGAGAAGGCGCCGCCCCCGTGGCGGGCCATGCCGCCGTAGGTGTCGACGATGATCTTGCGGCCGGTGAGTCCGGTGTCGCCCACCGGGCCGCCGATGACGAAGCGGCCGGTCGGGTTGACGTGGATCTCGTAGTCACCGAAGTCCACCTCGCCGCCGACGAGCTGCTCGTCCACCACCGGGGCGATCACCTGCTCGATCACGTCGGGGCGGATCATGTTGTCGCGGTCGATGCCGTCGCGGTGCTGGGTGGAGACCAGCACCGACTCCAGCCGGATCGGCCGGCCGTCCTCGTACTCCAGGGTCACCATGGTCTTGGCGTCGGGCCCGAGGTAGGGGATGGTGCCGGCCTTACGCACCTCGGCGTGGCGCTCGGCCAGGCGGTGGGCCAGATGGATGGGCAGCGGCATCAGCGCCGGCGTCTCGTCGCAGGCGTAGCCGAACATCATGCCCTGGTCGCCGGCACCTTGGCGGTCGAGCTCGTCGGCGCCGCGGCCCCAGCCGGCCCGGACCTCCTCGGAGTCGGCCACCCCCTGGGCGATGTCGGGCGATTGCTCGTCGATGGCCACCAGCACCGCGCAGGTGTGGCCGTCGTACCCGGATGCGGGCCCGTCGTAGCCGATGTCGCAGATGGTCCGGCGGACGATGCCGGGGATGTCGACGTAGGACCCGGTGGATATCTCGCCGGCCACCAAGGCCAGGCCGGTGGTGACCAGCGTCTCGCACGCCACCCGGCTGGCCGGGTCTTGGAGCAGCAGTTCGTCGAGGATGGCGTCGGAGATCTGGTCGGCCATCTTGTCGGGGTGGCCTTCGGTGACCGACTCCGAAGCCATCCTCCAGCGGGTCACGGGCCCTCCCCGCTCCCGGCTGGCCCGTCTCCGTCGGCGGAGGCGGCCCCGGCGGGCCCAGCCGTCCGGGGGGCCATGAGGCCCAAGGCGACATCCAGCACGATTCGGGCCACTTCGCGCTTGGTGGTCAGCGGAACGTGGCGGCGGGTCCCGGCCGCGGTCAGCACCAGCACCTCGTTGGTGTCGTGCTCGAACCCGGCCCCGGACTTGGAGACGTCGTTGGCCACGATCACGTCAAGCTTCTTGGCCTCCAGCTTGGCTCGGGCGTTGGCCTCCAGATCGCTGGTCTCGGCCGCGAAGCCCACCACCACCCGGTCGGTCCGCCCCGACGAGCCCAGCGAGGCCAAGATGTCGGCGGTGGGGGTCAGGCGCACCTCGGGCGGACCCGCGGCCTTCTTGAGCTTGCCTTCGGCGGGATGGGCGGGCCGGAAGTCGGCCACCGCCGCAGCCATGACCACCGCGTCGGCGGCATCGGCTTCTGAGTCCACCGCCACCGCCATCTCCGAGGCCGTCTCCACCGGGATCACCCGCACCCCCTCGGGCGCCCGTTCGGGGCAGGTGGTGACCAGCACCACCTCGGCCCCCCGGGCCGCGGCCTCCTCGGCCACCGCGCCGCCCTGCCGGCCCGAGGAGCGGTTGCCGATGAAGCGGACCGCGTCGATGGGCTCGCGGGTCCCGCCCGCGGTCACCAACACCCGCCGGCCTTCGAAGTCCCGAACGGGGCCGCCCGCCGGACCGCCGTCAAAGTCCCGGACGCGGCCCTCGGCGGCAGCCGCCGGACCGCCGTCGAAGCCGCCCAGCACGGCCTGCACGGCCGCGACGATGGCGGCCGGCTCGGCCATGCGGCCCATGCCGACGTCTCCGCCAGCCAGGCGGCCATGCCCGGGCGGGACGACGATCACGCCCCGGCCGGCCAGCACCTCCAGGTTCTCCTGCACCGACGGCTGGTCCCACATCTCGGCGTGCATGGCCGGGGCCACCACCACCGGGGCCCGGGTGGCCAGCAGGGTGGCCGTCAGCAAATCGCCGGACCGGCCTGTCCGGTAGTCGGCCAGCAGTCGGGCGGTGGCCGGGGCCACTGCCACCGCGTCGGCGCTGCGGCCCAGCTCGGTGTGGGGTATGGGCGAGCGGGGGTCGTCCCATAGAGAAGTGCGGGCCGGCTCGGAGGCCAGGGCCGAGAAGGTGGTCTCCCCCACCATCCGCCGGGCCCCGGCGGTGAGCACCGGCACGACGCTGGCGCCGGCGTCCACCAGCCGTCGGCACACCTCAACCGCCTTGTAGGCGGCGATGCCGCCGGTCACGCCCAAGACGACGCGGCTTCCGGCCAGGGTGCCCACTGCGGACCGGCCGGGCTCAGGCGCTGGCGTCGCCGTCGGTGGTCACGGTGTCCAGGGGGAAGACCTCGGCGGCGTCGGCCTCGGCCGCGGCCTCGGCGGCGGGGTCTCTCTCCATGGCCTGTATCTTGTCGGCCGCAATCTCCTCGAAAGCGATCGACAGCGCCTTGGAGGCCGTCGAGGTCACCTGGGGCGGGACGCTGGCCCCTAGGCCGAAGCCGAGCTGGCCTAAGTAGTCGGTGATCTCCCGGCTGCGCAGAGCCGACAGCGTCACCAGGGTGAACTTGGAGCCGGCCTTGTCGAGGAGTCCCTCGACCGGCGGGGTCATCATCGTGTCGTAGCCGTGGGCCATGGCGCTCTCCAGGGAACTCGATGCTTGACCGGGCGCTCAGGCTATCAGCCCGTCGGGGCCAACGGCTCCAGCCGGGACCGATTTTCAACGGCATCGAGTTCTAACGGCACCCGAGTTTCAAACGCGCCCGCGGCGGCGCCGGTCGGCCGCGATGATCTTCTCGATGGCGGCCACGGCCCGGCTCAGGTCGTCGTTGACCACCGTCTCATACCCCAGCGACTCGGCCATGGCCCGCTCCTCGCCGGCCTTGTCCAGACGGGCCGCCACCCGATCGTCAGAATCGCCCCGGCCCCGCAGCCGGGCCCGCTGATGGCCGGCGCTGGGGGCCTCGACGAAGATCAGCGCCGTTTCGGGATACCGGGCCCTCACCT
Organism: uncultured Acidimicrobiales bacterium; assembly: GCA_958296055.1. Classification (GTDB taxonomy): domain Bacteria; phylum Actinomycetota; class Acidimicrobiia; order Acidimicrobiales; family Aldehydirespiratoraceae; genus CATQHS01. The sequence goes on along the minus strand of CATQHS010000001.1, from coordinate 2,669,193 downwards.
GGGCCCCGCCCTGCACGTCTATCTCCAGGATCACATCCGCGCCGGGGGGCGGGTCGGGCAGGGGCGTGCCCTGGCGGTAGTCGAGGAACTCGACCCACTCCAAGAACCGGCCCGCGTCCACGGCGGCGTCGAAGGCGGCCCGGTCGACGAAGCGGTAGGCATCGGCGGGCTCGCCGGCCCGGCGGGGGCGGGTGGTCCACGACCGCGACAGCCAGAGCCGGTCGTCGCGGGCCGTCAGCTCGTCGACGATCGTCCCCTTGCCGACACCGCCCGGCCCGGAGACGACGACGATGGTCCTGTCGTCGAGACCGACCACCTAGGAGAGTGCGGCCAGAAGCCGGTCTCTCTGATTTCGGCCCAGGCCCTGCAGGCGCCGGCTCTCGGAGATCTCGCACTGTTCCATGATCCGGCGGGACTTGACCTTGCCCACTCCCGGCATGGACTCGACCACGGACAGCACCTTCATCTTGCCGATCAGGTCGTCGTCGACTTGACCGAGCAGAGTGGGCAAGTCCATTTCCCCCGACTTGAGCCGGGCTCGGATTTCGGCTCGAACGCGCCTAGCTTCGGCCGCCTTGGCCAGCGCGGCCCGTCGAGCTTCGTCGGTGAGTATCGGTGGCTGAGGCATGGCCGGAGACGGTATCAGATGCCGGGGTCAGACGTCGGCGCCGAGCACGGTCCGGTGGAGCCGGTCGGCCGCTTCGACGGGGTCGGGGGCGGCGGTGACCGACCGGCCCACCACGATCACGTCGGCGCCCGCGGCCAGGGCGTCGCCGGGCGACGCCACCCGCCGCTGGTCGTCGGCGGGGTCGCCCGGCAGCCGGATGCCCGGCACTACTCGGATCAGGCCGGGCCCGCGCCGATCGACCTCGGCCAAGTCGGCGGCGGCGCAGACCACGCCCGGGCACCCGGCCGCCGCGGCCGCCTCCACCCGCCGGCCCAGTTCGGCGGCCGCGTCCGCCTCGCTGGTGAGCACGGTGACGGCCAGCGCGGCGGGCTCCTCCAGCCCGGCGTTGCCGGCCCCGGTCCGCAGGCCGTCCACCCCGGCCCGCAGCATGTCGGTCCCCCCGGCGGCGTGCATCGTCAGATACGACACCCCCAGGGCCCCCAACACCCGGGCGGCCCGGGCCACCGTGGTGGGGATGTCGTGGAGCTTCAGATCCAAGAACACGTCGTAGCCGAGGCCGCCAATGGCGCCGATCGACTCGGGACCGGCCGCGCTGTAGAGCTCGAGCCCGATCTTGGCCACCCCGAAATGGCCGTTGAGGGCCCGGGCCAGCCGCATCGCGGCCACCAGGTCGTCAGAGTCCAGGGCCAGCGCCAGCCGCGGCCGCAGATCCGTTGATGCGCTATCCATGAGCGGCTCCGATCAGCTCGTCGATTCGGGTGACGCCGGCCCGCCGGCACCACGAGACCATCTCCGACAGGACCCGGTTCGGGGCCCGGGGGTCGGCGAAGGTGGCTGTGCCCACCTGCACCGCCGCAGCCCCGGCCAGCATCAGCTCCACCGCGTCGGCGCCGGCGGCCACCCCGCCCACTCCCACGATGGGGATGTCGGACCGGGCCGAAGCCACATCGTGGACGGCCCGGACCGCCACCGGGTGCAGGGCCGCCCCGCTCACCCCCCCGCCAGGGCCTCCCAGCACCGGCCGGCGGGTCTCTAGGTCGATGACCAGGCCGGGCAGGGTGTTGGTCAGCACCACCGCCTCAGCCCCGCCCGCCGCCGCGGCGGCGGCCACGTCGACGACGCCGGGCCCGGTGGGGCTCAGCTTGGCCCAGCGGGGCCGACCGCAGCCTTTGGTGGCGGCCAGCACCGCCTCGACCGCGGCGACCGAGTGCGAGAACATGCGGCTGCCGTCCTCGGTGTTGGGGCACGAGACGTTGACCTCCACCGCCACCACCGACGGCGGGGCCTCCGCCAGCCCCTCGGCGGCCCGGCGGTACTCGTCGACGGTCCGGCCCCAGATGCTGGCCACCACGTCGCAGCCGGTGGCGAGCAAAGCGGGCAGGTCGGCGTCGAGCCAGCTCTGCACCCCGGGGCCTTGGAGGCCGACGCTGTTGATCATGCCCGAGGCCACGGGGTGGAGCCGGGGGGCCGGGTTGCCGGGGCAGGGGTCGGCGTGCAGGGACTTCACCACCATGGCCCCGAGCCGCTCCGGCCGCAGATAGCGGGCCAGCTCGGCCCCGCAGCCGGCCGTGCCCGACGCGGTGAGCACCGGGGCCCGCAGCTCCACCGACCCCACCCGGGTGCGCAAATCGACGCCGCTGCCCGCGTCCGCCGCTCTCACCGGCGCGTGCCCGGGCCTTTGCCCCGGTCGGGGGCGCTCAAGCCTGAGCTTCCCCGTCCACCACCACCGCCTCGCCCCGCCGGATGGTGTGGCGGACCCGGCCCCTCACCGCCCGGCCCTCGAAGGGGGTGTTGCGGCTGGGGCTGGCCATGGCCGCGCCGCTCACCGTCCATTCGGCGTCGGGGTCTATGACGCACAGGTTGGCGGGGGCGCCAGGGGCGACGGGGCCTCCGTGGCGATCGGCGATGCCAGCGACGGCCGCCGGCCGCCACGACATCAGGGCCAGGACCGCCTCGACGGGCAGGTCCAGCTCGGTGCGGGCCACCGCGAAGGCGGTCTCGAGGCCGAGCATGCCCGGCGGCGCCGCGTCGAAGGGCTTCTCCTTGTCGGCGGTGGTGTGGGGGGCGTGGTCGGTGGCGATGGCGTCGATGGTCCCGTCGGCCAGCCCGGCTCGGACCGCGGCTGTGTCCGCGGCGGTCCGCAGCGGCGGGTGCACCTTGAACACGGGGTCGTATGCGGCGCAGCACTCGTCGGTCAGGGTGAAGTGGTGGGGGGTGGCCTCGGCCGTCACCGGCAGACCGGCGTTCTTGGCCGCTCTCACCATGGCCACCGATCCGGCCGTGGACAGATGCTGAAAGTGGACCCGGCCGCCGGTGAGGCGGGACAGGGCGATGTCGCGCATCACCATCAGCTCCTCGGCCTCGGCGGGCTGGCCCCCGATGCCCAGGCGGCTCGACCACTCGCCCTCGTGCATGTAGCCGCCCCGGGTCAGGGCCGCCACCTCGCAGTGCTGGGCCAGCACCACCGGCTGCCCGCCGGTGAGGTGGCCGAGGCCGCGGGCGTACTCCAGGGCGTTGCGCATGACCGCGGCGTCCTGGACCCCGTCGCCGTCGTCGGTGAATATGCGCACCCCCAGGCCGACCAGCTCCGCCATCGGGGTCAGCGCCTCGCCTTTGCGGCCCACGGTGATGGCGGCCGAGGGGTACACCTCGCAGCAGGCGTCGGCCGCGAGCTGGCGGACCTCGGTGACCACGGCCGCGGTGTCGATGACCGGGGTGGTGTTGGGCATGGCCACCACCGCGGTGAACCCCCCCAGGGCCGCGCCCCGGGCCCCGGTGGCGATGGTCTCGGCGTCCTCGCGGCCGGGCTGGCGGAGGTGGGCGTGCAGGTCCACGAGCCCGGGCGAGACGATGCCGCCGGAGGCGTCGAGGCGGCGGTCGCCGTCGAGGCCGGCGCCCACGGCCAGGATCACGCCCTCGTCGCTCACCACCACATCGGCCCGGCGGGACCCGGTGGAGTCGATGACGGTCCCGCCCCGCACGGCGATGGTGGTCACGCCGCCGCCTCGGTCACGCACCCGCCGCCTCGGTCACGCCGCTGCCATCTGGTCGTCGAGTTGGTCCAGGCCCGACCCGAGCAGCAGGAACAGCACGGCCATGCGCACCGCCACCCCGTTGGCCACCTGCTCGGTGATGACGGCGTTGGGGCGGTCGGCCACATCGCCGTCGATCTCCACGCCCCGGTTCATGGGGCCGGGGTGCATGATCAGGGCGTCGTCGCCCAGCAGGTCGGCCCGGCGGGCGTCGATGCCGTAGGTGGCCCGGAACTCCCGCAGCGACGGCACCAGGGCCCGCTTCTGGCGCTCCTGCTGCATCCGCAGGAGATAGCAGATGTCGGTGTCGGCCAGCGTCGCGTCGAGGTCGTGGGAGACCGACACCGGCCAGCCCTCCAGGCTGGGGGGCAGCAGCGGGCCCGGGGCCACCAGCGTCACCGACGCGCCCACGGCCGAGAACCCGAGCACGTTGGAGCGGGCCACCCGGGAGTGGCGGATATCGCCCACGATGGTCACTTTCTTGCCGGCCAGGTCGCCCAGCCGGGTGCGGGCCGTGTACAGGTCGAGCAGGGCCTGGGTGGGGTGCTCGTGCCAGCCGTCGCCCGCGTTGATGACCGAGGCGTCGATCCAGCCGCCGACCTGGTGGGGCACCCCGGCGCAGCCGTGGCGCACGACGATGGCGTCGATGCCCATGGCGTCGATGGTCTCCACCGTGTCCCGCAGCGACTCGCCCTTGTTGACCGACGAGGTGCTCACCGAGAAGTTCATGGTGTCGGCCGAGAGGCGCTTGGCCGCGGTCTCGAAGGAGAGGCGGGTGCGGGTGCTGTCCTCGTAGAACAGCCAGGCCACGGTCTTGCCCCGCAGGGCCGGCACCCGGGGGATCTTCCGCTGACCGACCTCCGCGAACTTCTCGGACAGGTCGAGGATGGCCTCGATCCGGTCCGCTCCGAGGTCCGAGATCGACAACAGGTGGCGGCTCACGACTCTCCTTCGCCCATGTCGCATCCCAGGCTCACGACTCTCCCTTGCCCATGTCACGCCTCCGGCTCCGGCTCACGACACGTCTCCCAGGTCGACCCCGTCGGGTCCGACGTCCACCATCTCGTCTTTGCGGGTGGGGAGGTTCTTGCCCACGAAGTCGGGGCGGATGGGCAGTTCCCGGTGGCCCCGGTCCACCATCACCGCTAGCTGCACGGCCCGGGGCCGGCCCCAGGTGTGCAGGGCGTCGAGGGCGGCCCGCACGGTGCGGCCGGTGAACAGCACATCGTCCACCAGCACCACGACCCGGTCGTCGAGATCGACGGGGATGTCGGTGACGGCCTGGGGCAGTACGGGACGGAGCCCGATGTCGTCTCGGTGCAGGGCCACGTCCAGCGAGCCGACCGGGACTCGGCCGCCCTCGATGGCCTCGAGGTCGGTGCCGATGCTGTGAGCCAGGTGGACGCCGCCGGTCTGGAGGCCGATGAGCATCACCGATCCGAGGCCGTGGTTGCGCTCGAGTATCTCGTGGGCCATGCGCCGGATGGCCCGGCTCACGTCAGCGGCGTCCATGACCCGGGTGCGGGCCCGGAAGACTCCTGCGGGCACCGCCATGCGCCGTTCTCGGTCGGCCATGTCGTCCTCTCGTCCGTTCGGGCCTCACGGGACCCGTTTCACGGTCGAGTGGGCAACGTATCACGCCTCGGGCCGGATCGGTGCATGGTCGCGTAAGCGCAGGTGGGAGCGGGTTGCCGGGGGCTTCTTGTTGCTGGCGGTCGGGGTTCGTCCCGGCCGGCGGGTCCTGTCACGGGGGCGGTCGTCGCCGCAAGCGGCACCGACGCTGGCCCCCGTACCACCCCCCGGCCTGGCGCTTCGGCTCGGAGCTTCAGGATGACTGACCCACCCTCTCGATACCGTGGTTCTTATGAGCGATAAGCGAGTTGCGGGGCTGTCGGGGTTGTTCGGGGAGCGGCTGCCGATCAACCGCAAGGAGCGCTACTACACCGGCACTGTGCTGCCCATGATCGTGGCCAGTGACGGGTTCGCCCACTTCGGTCGGTTTCTGACCCTGTGCGGGGTGCCGAAGATTGCGGTGGAGGCCGATCCGGCTTCCAGCAACGTCCAGTTGTTCACCGAATACGGGTTCAAGGAATCGCTGGTGGACGGGGCCGAGAAGCGGTTCCGCGACCCGGGTGGTCGAGACACTCCGGATCTGGTCGTCTACGCGGAGAGCGAGCCGTCTCGGCTGCTCGGCGTTGAAGCCAAAGTCTTCCACCGGCCTTCTGTCGCCGATCTTCGCGAACAATTGCGAAAGCAAGCGGACCTGCTGTCGGTCATGGCCGACGGGGTCGGAACCCAACCGTCGGTTCATCAGGTCGCGCTTCTTCCAGCAGGGTTGCGCATGCCCGAACGGATCGACAATGTGCCCGTCCTGACCTGGGAACGAGTCGCCGACGCCTTCCGTGACATCGCTCCCCCCTACTGGATCGGAGTCCTAGACGAAGCCCTCCGCCGATACGGCCGCCTGGCGTCGCAACCCGGTAGCGGTGACACTTACCGGCAGAACTGCGACGCAGTAATCATAGGACAGGAAATATACGCCCGTCACAGACGAAGAGATACTACCTACACATGGATGGGAAGAAACCGCGGTCTGCACGGTCAGGAGATCCAGAGCGACCTTCAAACTGGAAAATGGAGAACGCGTGAATACGAAGTCCGCCACAATCCCTTGAAAGGCAATCGGAACTGGTTTCCCATTGCCGACTTCATTCGTCTAGTCGAGCAACCCCAGCCAGATCACGTAACCCCAGCGGGATCACGACAGTCAACACCTGCCTTGCACGAACACCAATCCCCCAGATCCGTCAGCAAGGCGCAGAAACAACATCGAACAGGATTTGACACGTTCGGACAGAACTGCGATGCGAAGATACCGGGACAGGAGATTTACGACCGTTACGAATCAGGTGACACTACCTACACATGGATGGGAAGAAATCGAGGTTTGCACGGGCCGGAGCTTCAAAAAGATGTTGAAACCGGAAGATGGATAATCCAAAGATATGAGGTTCGCCACCGTCGTCTATCAGACAACCGTAACTGGTTTCCTATTGAGAACTTCATCAAGAAGATCGAGTTCTATCGGAGAATCAAGGGATCTTCTTGATAGCGAGATGTCACGGGTCTGGCGGGGGGCGGTTGCGGACTTCGGTGGCTATGGCGGCTAGGAGGCCGTTTAGGAAGCGGGGGGACTCGGCACCGCAGTATTGGGTGGCCAGGGCGACTAGCTCTGACATCACCGCGCCGGTGGGCACGTCGGGACGCTCCGTCAGCTCCCAGGCCGCCATCCGGGCCAGGGTCCGGTCCACCACGGCCATGCGGTCCAGATCCCAGCCCCGCAGGTGCCGGGCCAGCGCCTTGTCGATCCGGTCCCGGGCCTCCCCCACGCCGGCCACCATGTCCACGGCGTAGTCCGACAGGGACACCCGGCGGCGCTGGAGGACTTCAGCCCCGTCGTCGCCGGTGATCTCGGCCTCATACAGCACGGCCAAGGCGTCCTCGCGGGCCTCCCGGCGGGTCCCGAGGCCGGGAGGGCGGATCGGGTCAGGGGGCCCCTCGGCCGGGCCCACCCCGGGGGTCACGCCCGGCTGATGTAGGCACCGGTGCGGGTGTCGACCTTCACCCGCTGCCCCGGCTCCACGAACAGCGGGACCTGCACCACCAGCCCCGTCTCCAGGGTGGCCGGCTTGGTGGCCCCCGACACCCGGTCGCCCTGGACCCCCGGCTCGGTCTCGGCGATGTCCAGCTCCACCGCGGCGGGCAGCTCGGTGCCGACGATCTCAGACCCGAACATCAACATCACCGCCTGCGACCCGTCCACCAGGAATCGGGCCGCGCCGCCGATCACCTCCGGCACCACCGTCATCTGCTCGAACGACTCGTTGTCCATGAGCACCAAGTCGGCGCCGTCGCGGTACAGCAACTGCATCTCCCGCTTGTCGATAGCCGCCCGCTCCACCTTCTCGCCGGCCCGGAAGGTCCGGTCGATCACGGCCCCGGACCGCACGTTCTTGAGCGTGGTCCTCACGAAGGCGTGGCCCTTGCCCGGCTTCACGTGCTGGAACTCGACCACCTCGAATAGGTCGCCGCCGAGGTCCAAGGCGATGCCGTTGCGCAAGTCGTTGGTGGTGATGACGGGCATCGGCTGCCTCCGGTTCAGGGCCTCGGGTCTTTGGGGTGCCGCGTCAGGGCGCGGCAGCCGCTGGCGGTCACGACCACCGAGTCCTCCACCCGGACCCCGCCGACGCCGGACACATACACGCCCGGCTCGACGGTGAGCACATGACCAGGCCGCAGGATAGCGGTGGCGCCGGAGCGGACCCGGGGCAGCTCGTGGATGTCGAGCCCCACCCCGTGACCGGTCCCGTGGATGAAGGCGGCACCGAAGCCGGCCTCGTCGATGACCGACCGGCAGGCATCGTCGACGGCACCAGCCGCCGCCCCGGGCCGCACCGCAGCCACCCCGGCGGCCTGGGCCCGGGCGACCAGCTCGATCATGTCGACCGTCTCGGCGGAAGGCTCGCCCACCACGAAGGTGCGGGTCATGTCACTGCGATAGCCCTCGACCACCGCCCCGGCGTCGATGATCACCAAATCGCCGGGGGCCAGCTCCCGGCCGGTGGGGCGGGCGTGGGGGAGGGCCGAGTTGGGCCCGGACGCCACGATCGTGTCGTAGGCCGGGCCGGTTGCCCCCCGGGCCCGGATGGCGTCGTCGATCCCCCGCTGGATCTCGATCTCGCTGACCCCGGCCCGCAACCGGGGCCGGATCTCTTCTAGGGCTTCGTCGGCAATGGCCGCCGCGGCCTCGATGCGGGCCAGCTCGGCGGGGTCCTTGACCGCCCTCAGCTCCTCGACGACCTCGGCCATGGGGGCCAGTTCGGCGGTTGTGGCGGCCGCCCAGCGCTTCTGTTCGCCCCAAGCGATGGTCGCCTCCAGCCCGACGACGGACGCGGCCCCGAACCGCTCGGCGCCGACCGGCGCCGGGTCGCCGGCGATGACCACCTCGGCGTCACAACCCGCCGCCTCGAGCTGCTCGGGGGCCTGGTCGGCGTAGCGGGAGTCGGTGACCAAAACGGCCCCGTCGACGGTCACCACCACCGTGCCGTTGGAGCCGCCGAATCCGGTGAGCCACGCAACGTTGGTCGCCGCGGTGATCACCGCGGCGTCGATGCCGTCGCCGGCCAGCCGGGCCCGCAGCCGGTCCATGCGACCGTCAACCCGCAGGGGAGGCAGGGAGTCAAGCCGGGGCGGAACGGCATCTGCGGGTCGCTCGCCCGCGGGCTGGGCCGGGGCCAGGGCGGTGGGCTGCTTTGCCGGCGGCGGGGTCATCGCAGCGCGGCCAGAGCGTGGCGGAGCGCCGGCTCGGGCACCCCGGCGACCGGCTCCACCCCGTCGGGGCCGTCCAGCACCATGGTCAGGCCGGCCACCGCCTTCTTGTCCCGGCGGAACGAGTCGATCAGAGCGTCGTCGTCGAGGCCGGGCGGCAGGGTCAGGGGCAGGTCGTAGGAGGCCACGACCCGGCGGTGCTCGTCCACTCTGGCCTCGTCGATGCGGCCTAGGGCCCGGGCCACCTCGGCCGCGTACACCAGCCCGACGGCCACCGCCTCGCCGTGGCGGAGGTCGTAGCCGCCCTCCGTCTCGATGGCGTGGGCCAAGGTGTGGCCGTAGTTGAGGACGGCTCGACGGCCCCCCTCCCGCTCGTCGTCGGCCACCACCGCGGCTTTGATGGCCACGGCCCCGGCGATGCGCTCCTCCAACCGCAGCCCGTCGAGGTGCTCGCCCCCGATGAAGTGGTACTTGGCCAGCTCGCCCCGCCCGCTGCGCATCTCTCGCTCGGGCAAGGTGGCCAAGGTGGCGGTGTCGCACAGCACGGCCCGGGGCTGCCAGAAGGCCCCGACCAGGTTCTTGCCCTCGGGTAGGTTGACCCCGGTCTTGCCCCCGATCGCCGCGTCCACCTGGGCCAGCAGGGTGGTGGGCACCGAGACATAGCCGATGCCGCGGTGGTACACGGCGGCCACGAACCCGGCCAGGTCGGTGACCGCCCCCCCGCCCACGGCCACGATCACGTCGGCTCGGGTGAAGCCGGCCGAGGCCATGGCCCGGCACAGGCGTTCCACTTCGCTCAGCGACTTGGCCGCCTCGCCCTCGGCCGCTTCGAACACGGCGTGGTCGATGCCGGGATCGACACTCCACCCCACTCGGGCCTGGGTGATGACCGCAGCCCGCCGGGCCCCCGGCGGGATCACCGACCCGAGCAGCTCCCGGACGCCGGGGCCGACATGGACGTCATAGGAACGATCGCCAAGATCGACCCGGATTGCAGCCAGATCGGACATCCTTAACGGGAGCCCCGGGGCCAGGGCAGCACGAAAGTCTGCCCGTCTTCCGCGTCGGCGACGGTCAGTTGTGGCATCGCCGGATGCCGCCACTTCTTGACCTCCGGCGTGTTGCCCTTGTTCTTGTTGCAGTAGGAGTGAGCAGCCTGCAAGTTGTCAAGCTTGTGCAGGCGGCTCGTCCAACGGGTGCCCGGCTCAGCCCTGCCGCCCTTGCGAACGTCGAACACGGCGAACACCTTGGGCACGATGTGCTCGATCTGCATACCCCGCGCCTGTTGCTTCATCTCCCCCCCACACAGGCCGCATCGTTCTCCATCCCGCTGGTGGACATAGCTGAGTATCTTTTTTCGACTAGCCGGATCCCAGCGACCGGTCGCGTCTGGCTCAAAAGACTCCAGATGCCAGCGCCAACCCTTATGGGCGGCTTTCTTCAATTTGGAGAGGAGACCGCGGGGCTTGCCGTCTGAGTCCGAATCGGCGATCTCTTCGACGGCGTCGCCAACCTTGTCGGCGGAGGCGTCATCGTCAGAGCCATCAGCGGGCTGCTGGTCGCGCACAGTGCCGCGGCATCGTGGAAACTCTGGACACCCCCAGAACTGGCTGCCCGCGTATGCGCCTCGCTGCGCCGTGCGCCTCACCATGGGCCGGCCGCACTTCGGACAGTTCGGGATCGGCTCTGGCACCGGTGTCAAACTACCCGCGTCGGGAGCGCAACGGGTCAGCCCACCAGGGTTTCGGAGAACAGCACCGCGGCCATGGTGCCGGCGGCCAGGGCCGGGCCGAACGGGAAGCTAGTGTTGACCAGCCGGCCGGGGCGAGGCCGGCTCAGCCGATCGGAGCCGGAGCTGGCGGCCGGCGCGACGGGCTCGGGGCCGGGCTCGGCGTCCAACGCGGCGGCGGGGTCGGGGAGCACCCGGTGGCCCCGGCGGCGCAGCCAGGCCACCACGAGGCCGCCAGCCACGCCCACCACGCCGGCTAACAGCAAGGCACCGGTCACCAGGCCGATCACCGGCGACCACCCGGAGTGGTATGACACTGCTGGAGGTCACGGGTCGGCTGACCTCGATATCATCTTTGGAATCATGTGGTCGGTGGAAGTAGAGCCGGAGGTTGAGAAGTGGCTCGATTCTTTAGCAGTGAAAGAGTTCGCCGCGGTGCTTGCAGCCATCGAGCGGCTCGCAGAGTTCGGCAGCCAATTGCGGGCACCAGCATCACGATCCCTGGGCAAGGGCCTGTTCGAACTGCGCCTCGACATCGGCCGCGTCCCGCGGCGCGTCACTTTTTATTTCGCAGACCGGCAGCGAATCGTGCTGCTGACTGTCTTCCGCAAACAAAAGCAGACCGAGCGAGCCGAGGTCCGGCGCGCACGGAAGGCGATGCGACGTTGCATAGCTGAAGGACACACAGCCGAGGAGGACAACTGATGGGTCGTACGACCATTGAGGAACTACGCAACCGACGGCTCAGCGCAATGACAAGCGCTGAACGTGCCGAATTCAATGACGCGCTTGCCGCAGCACAGCTAGCCCTTGAGATCGGCGAGAAGGTTCGCGGTGCCCGGGAGGATGCGGGGATCAGCCAACGGGAACTTGCTGCCCGAATGTCTACCAGCCAGGCGGCAGTAGCCCGCCTCGAGGCTGGCGGTACAAGCGCCACCCTCACGACCCTTCAAAAGGCCGCTTCCGCGTTGTGTCTAGAACTCACCATCGACCTCGTTTCCGCGCGCTGACCGCGATCTTCGGAGACACCGCTGACACTTGTTCCTGCTTGGTCGGGCGGCACCGGGCCGGGCAGAAGAGGGCGGGTCAGCCCACCAGGGTTTCGGAGAACAGCACCGCGGCCATGGTGCCGGCGGCCAGGGCCGGGCCAAAGGGGAAGCTGGTGTCGACCAGCCGGCCGGACCGAGGCCAGCTCTGCCGATCGGAGCTGGGGCTGGCGGCCGCCGCGACGGGATTGGGGCCGGGCTCGGCGTCCAACGCGGCGGCGGGGTCGGGGAGCACCCGGTGACCCCGGCGGCGCAGCCAGGCCACCACGAGGCCGCCGGTCACGCCCACCACGCCGGCTAACAGCAGGGCACCGGTCACCAAGCCGATCACCGGCGACCACCCGGAGTGGAAGACGCCGGCCACCCAACCCAGGTGCAGCCCGCACACGAAGCCCAGTTTCACGTCGCCGAACCCCATGCCCCGGGGCGAGATCTCGTGGGCGGCCCACAGCACCGACCCGAACCCGGCCGACCCGGCCAGCGCCACTGGCAGGGTCCCGAACCCGCCCGTCGTCGGGGCCACCGCGGCCATGGCCGCCAGGCTCAACCCGAAGGCCGCGAAGGTGATCGGATCGGGCAGCCGGTAGCGGTACAGGTCGATGGCCGACAGGGCCACCAGGGCCGCGGCCAGGATCAGCGGGACGATCACCGCCCAAGTGACCCCGAACCTGGCCCCAACGGCCGCAAAGGAGGCGGCGGTGACCACGGCCAGGGCCGCCCGGGCCGCCCGGTTCAGGGCCCCCGGCCCGACCATCCGCTCCACCACCCCGATGACGAGCCATCCCGCCGCCAGACCGACCGGAGCCGCCAAACCAGCCACCGCCCCCGCGGCCAGATCACCCATCAGGCCACCCGCCTCACCCGGCGGCCCCACCCATCGGGCCACCCGAGCCTCACCCGGCGGCGAGGGCGGCTTGGCGCATCACCTCCACCGGCGCGGCCAAACCGGTCCACAACTCGAAGGCGGTGGCGGCCTGGAACACCAGCATCGACAGCCCGTTGTGGGCCTCAATCCCGCCAGCGCGCAATGCGGCCAGCCAGGGGGTTTCGAGCGGCTCGTAGACGAGGTCAACCGCCACCTGGCCCTCGCGCAGCAGGCCGGGGTCACAGGGCATGGCCGCATCGGCCCCCATGCCCGCCGGGGTGGCGTTGACCACCAGATCAGCGGCCGGTACGTCGGCAGCGACCCGCCCCAGCCGGCCGACCGGCCCGGCCAGGGCGGCTGCGGCCTCAGCCTTCGACTCGGTCCGGTTGATCACGGCCACGTCGGCGGCCCCGGCCGCGCCCAGCGCCCGGACCACAGCCCGGGCCGCCCCGCCCGCGCCGATGACCGCCGCCCGCCTGCCCTGCGGGCTCAGGCCCGCGTCGGCGGCCAAACCGGCCACGAACCCGGTGCCGTCGGTGTTCTCGGCCCGGAGCCGGCCGTCGCCGGTCACGACCACGCAGTTGGCCGCGCCCAACTCCCGGACCGCCTCGCCAGCCTCGTCGGCGGCCGCGGCCGCCTCGGCCTTGAGGGGCATGGTCACCGACAGCCCTACCAGGCCCAGCGTCTTGGCCGCCTCCAGGGCGGCGGCCCCGGACCCGGCCGGGACCTCGAAGGCGGTGTACACCCAGTCCAGCCCGGCCGCGGCGAAGGCGGCGTTGTGGATGGCCGGGGACCGGGAGTGGCGCACCGGGTCGCCGATCACCGCCGCCACCTTGGGGTTCATCAGCAGTACCCGAGCTGGCGGCAGATCTCGACGTGGCGGTTGTGTTCCTCCAGCGTGGTCGAGAAGTGGTGGGCGCCTTCCACACCGCCCTCGTCGGTCAGCACGTAGAACAGCCACTCCCCCTCGTCGGGCTGCAGGGCGGCCCGCAGCGAGGCCTCGCCGGGCGCGGAGATCGGGGTGGGCGGCAGGCCCGCCACCGCCCGGGTGTTCCAGGGCGACGGGTTCCGGAGGTCGGCGGTGGTGATCTGGTCGCAGGGCTTGTTGGCCGCGTAGCAGGTGCTGGCGTCGATGCCAAGGGGCTCGCCGACGGCGAGGCGGTTGTAGATGACCCGGGCGATCTTGGGCCGGTCTTCGGCGACGCGGGCTTCCTCCTCGATCAGGGAGGCCACGATCACCACCTCGTAGGGCCCCAACCCCAGTTCGGTCACGTCGGGGTGGGGGCCGGGGTCTTCCAGCAGCCGGGCCAGCCGGCGGTCGAGTTCGTCGGACATGCGCCGCAGCAGCGAGTACTCGTCGCCTAGGTCGTCCTCGGCCACGTCGTAGGTGGCCGGGAACAACAGGCCTTCCATGGTGCGCACCGGAGCGTCCTCGGGCAGGTATTCCCCGTCTCTTTCGACCAGCACGAACGCCTTCTCCAGGTCGATCAGGTCGAACAGGGGGTTCTCTTTGAGCAGGCGGGCCGACATCTGGGTCCAGCGCATCCCCTCGGGGATGGTGATCTTCTGGCGCACCTCGGGCAGAGGGCCCTGGTCGAGGATGGCCGTCGCCGACTCGAAGTCCATGCCGGTGCGCAGCCGGTAGTCGCCGGCCTGGAAGGACTTCTCGGCCTCGCAACCCAGGAACCCGGTGATGGTCAGCTCCCCCTCGCAGCGCAGCCAGTAGCGGTAGACGGTGGCGTTGGAGATCACCTCGGCCGAGTCGAGCGCGGCCGCCACCTCGTTCACCGACGCCCCCGAGGGGATGGTCAGCTCCACCTCCTCGCCCGGCTCGCCGCCCGGCGCGACCTGGGCGTCGACCCACTGGTAAACCCGGCCTCGGGCCCACATGACCGACCCGATCACCAGACCGGCGAAGATCGCGAACCGCAGGAACCCGCCCCAGGCTGGCCGGTATCGGACCCAGTTGCGGTCCACCATGTCGTAGCCGGGGTCGACCATGGGGTCGGCGCCGGGGTCTTCGACGACCATCGGCGCGCCGCCCTCGCCGGTGTAAGGAGCGCCGGCGCTGGGGGCCTCGGGGCCGTAGACCTCGGGGCCGTATTCCCCGGGGCCGTATTCCCCGGAGTCGTAGACCTCGGGGCCGTATTCCCCGGAGTCGTAGTCTCCGGGGCCATAAATCCCGGGGGCGGGGGCGGAGGCGTCCAGACCGGCGTCGCTGTCGGAGCCGGGACCGCCCAGGCCAGGGGGGGTGCGACCGGTCTGGGTCTGGCCGGTGAGGAACCCGGCGGCCCAGCGGCCCCAGCTCGGCCGGCGGGTCCGGTCCTCGGGGTCCTCAGCCACGGGGGAGGCCCGCATCGAGCCAGGCTTGCAGGATCACCGCCGCGGCCACTTGGTCGACCACCCGTCGGCGGGCCGGTCCCGCCAGCCCCTGGAGGACCAGGCTGCGCTGGGCGCTGACCGTGGTCAGCCGCTCGTCATGGGTGACCACCGGCACGGGCAGGGCCTCGGTCAGCCGGGTCGCCTCGTCCAGCACCGACCGGGCCGCCGGCCCCACCGTCCCGTCCAGACTCAACGGCAGCCCCACCACCACTATCTCGGCCTCCCACTCGGCCACCAGGTCGGCGATGCCGCGATGATCCTCAGACGTCCAAGCCGACCGCTCCAGGGTCTCCACCGGGGTGGCCACCGTCCCGGCTGAGTCGCTGACCGACACCCCGATGCGACGCGAGCCCAAGTCGAGCCCGAGGGCCCGCACGTCACCCGCCGCCGGCCAGCCCGAGGGCCCGCACGTCACCCGCCGCCGGCCAGCCCGAGGGCCCGCACGTCACCCGCCGCCGGCACCGGCCGCGGCGGCCCGGGCCTGTCCGAGAGCTTCGTCGAGTCGGTCTGCGTGCTTGCCGCCGGCGGTGGCCAAGTCGGGCCGGGACCGGCCGCCCCCGCCGATGGTCCGCTTGGCCTCCTCGATCAAGGCGCCGGCGTCGAAGCGGCCCGAGGCGTCGGCGGCTGCGGCCAGAGCCGCCCCGCCCGAGCCCAGGGCCGCGCCCAGCACCACGGCCTGCACGCCGTCGCGGCCCCGGATCGACAGGGCCAGGTCCCGCAGCCCGTTGCGGTCCACGCCGTCCACCCTGGCCACCACCACCCCGTCCGCCGCGGCGGCGGCCAGCTCGCCGGCCCGGCCGAGGGCGGCCTCCCGGCCGAGCCGGGCCACCTCGTCCCGCAGGGCTTTGGTCTCGGCCTGGCGCTTGGCCACTCCCGCGGCCAGCTCCCCCGCCGGCACCCCCAGAGCCTCGGCCGCCTCGGTTATGGCCGCGTCTTGGCGGCGCACCAGCTCCAACACGGCCCGCCCGGTGACGGCCTCGACCCGGCGGATGTTGGAGCCGATGGAGGACTCGGCGGTGATCTTGAAGGCGCCGATGTCGCCCAAGGCCCTCACATGGGTGCCGCCGCACAGCTCCACCGAGTGGCGGCCGGCTTCGAGCACCCGCACGGTGTCGCCGTACTTGTCGCCGAAGAAGGCGATGGCGCCGAGCTGCTGGGCCTGGGCCATGGTGGTCTCGAAGTGGCGGCACGGGTCGTTGGCCAGGATCTCGTCGTTCACCAGGTCCTCTACCTCGGCGATCTCATCGGGGGTCATGGCCGCATAGTGGCTGAAGTCGAAGCGCAGCCGGTCGGGCCCCACCTCGGAGCCCTGCTGCTTGACGTGCTCGCCCAGCGCTTGGCGCAGGGCCCAGTGCAGCAGGTGGGTGGCGGTGTGGTTGCGCCGGATGGCGGCTCGCCGGTTGGCGTCGATGGCGGCGGTGACCTCGTCTCCGGCCCGCAGCTCGCCTTCGACCGGCTCGACGTGGTGAACGTGCAGGCCGGGCACCCCGTAGCGGGTGTCGGTTACCCGGGCCCGGGCCCCGGCGGCCGAGACGATCTCGCCGGTGTCGCCGACCTGGCCGCCGCTCTCGGCGTAGAAGGGGGTGCGGTCCAGAACCAGGCGGCCGTCGTCGGCGTGAAGCACTCGGGCGGGTGAAGACGCCTGGTCGCGGCCGGTGAACTCGGTCTCGCCGTGGGTGTCCACCAGCCCCACTAAGGGAGTCACATCGTCAGCGGCGGCGGTCTTGCGGGCCTGTTTGGCCCGCCGCTGCTGGACCGACATGGCGGCCCGGAACCCTTCGGCATCCACCTTGATGCCCCGCTCGGCGGTGATCTCCTCGGTCACCTCCAGAGGGAAGCCGTAGGTGTCGTGTAGCAGGAAGGCGATGTCGCCGGCCAGGGTGTCGCCGGGGGCCAGCCCGTCGAGGCGCTCGTCGAGGATGGCCTGGCCGGTGCGTAGTGTCTCGGCGAATCGGCGCTCCTCTTGGTCGATCACGTCGCGCACGTAGCCGTGGTTGCGGGCCAGGTCGGGGTAGGCGCCGCCCATCACCTCCACGACGGTGTCCACCATCGGGCCCATGACCGGCTCGGCCACTCCGAGCAGGTAGGCGTGGCGCACCGCCCGGCGGATGATGCGGCGCAGCACGTAGCCCCGGGCCTCGTTGGAGGGGAAGACGCCGTCGCTCACCAGCATGGCCGTGGAGCGGGCGTGGTCGGCCAGGATGCGCAACGACACCTCAGCAGACCCGGCCCGGTCGGGCGCGGCCGCCCGATCGGAACCGGCAGCCCGAGCCGCCCCGGCGGCGCCGTCAGTGCCGGAGGCGGGCCGGGCGCGGGCGCCGGTGATCTGTTCGGCCGCGGCCAGCAGGCGGGCCAGCTCGTCGGTCTCCCACACCGAGTCAACGCCCTGCAGCACGGCCAGGGTGCGCTCCAGCCCCAGCCCGGTGTCGATGGACGGTTTGGGCAGCGGCTTCTCGGCGCCGTCGGGGGCGGTTTCGAACTGCATGAACACCAGGTTCCAGATCTCGATGTAGCGCTCGTCGCCGCCGAACGCCGGGCCGCCGCCGGGTCCGTAGTCGGGCCCCCGGTCCCAGAAGATCTCCGAGCAGGGGCCGCAGGGGCCGGTGTCGGCCATGCGCCAGTAGTTGTCCTCGTCGAGGCGCTGGATGCGCTCGGCCGGCACCCCGATCTGGTCGCGCCAGATGGCCTCGGCCTCGTCGTCGCTGACGTGGACAGTCACCCAGAGCCGGTCGGGATCGAGTCCGAGGGGGCCGGTCACCAGCTCCCAGGCCCAGGCGATGGCCTCGGGCTTGAAGTAGTCGCCGAAGCTGAAGTTGCCCAGCATCTCGAAGAAGGTGAGGTGCCGTGAGGTGCGACCGATCTCGTCGAGGTCGTTGTGCTTGCCCCCGGCCCGCACGCACTTCTGGACGGTAACGGCCCGGGGGAACGGCGGACTCTCCTCGCCCACGAAGTAGGGCTTGAACGGGACCATGCCCGCCACCGTGAACAGCAGGGTGGGGTCGTGGGGAATGAGGCTGGCCGAGGGCTGGTGGGAGTGGCCCCGCTCGACGAAGAAGTCGACGAACGCCTGGCGGACCTGGCTGGCCTTCATGGCCCCAGCCTACGGTCCGAGCCCGGCCCTACGAATCCCCGCTGGCCTGGCCGGAGTTTGCCATGGTGGGCGCAGGGTCGTCCGGGCCCAACGGGCACCGGCACGTTCCGCCGGTTGCGGTCTCAGCGCCGCATTTCCCCGCTCGGCGTCTTGGCGCGAGGCTCCGGCCCGACCCGGCTTGATCGCTTCGCTGATACCGCGGCCTGAATCGACCATAGACTGCGCTGAGGAACAGTCGGACGGAGGTTGCTGCCGTGGCTGTCATAACCGCAGGGGACACTGGTGCCGCCGACATACAGGCGTGGGTGGACCGGGCCATGTCCGATACCAGAACTGTGGTAGCTGAGGACGACCCGCCGGTGTGGGTTGCACGCGCCGCCATAGCCGATGGCTGCATGGGGTTCGGCACCTCCGAGACGGAGGCGCTGGCCGACCTGAGGTCCGCTCTGCCCGAGTGGGCGGCGCTCGGATTGAAGTACGGGGACCCGGTGCCGGGCCTGACCGCCGGGAGTGCCGCGAGCTAACCACCGCGCCCGATGGCCAGACGCCTCAACCCAGTGTCCCACCGCGTCTTAGTCAGGACTCTGCGCCGCCGGTTCGGGTGGGGGTCTGGCTTGGCTCGGCTCTACGGGCCCAGGTCTTCCCGGAGTTCGTCCTCGGTGGCGCGCATGGCGGCCCGGCCGTCCTCCACCGCGTCGCGCAGATCGGCGGCGGCCCGGCGGGTACCCTCCCCCAGCCGGCGGGCCCCGTCGCCGACCCGGCGGGACCGCTCCGCGACGGCCTGGCGCATCTGCTCGGGGACCCGCTGCACTTGGCGCCGGGCCCACACCACCGACCCCAGGCCAGCGCAGTAGCCGACGCCCATCCAGAGCAGCCGCCTCATCGGCGCCCCGCGGTCGTGTCCCCGTTGCCGTGGGGCCGCCCGGAAGCCCAATCGCCGACGTCGCTCGGCTTCGAGGCCCGGTCGCTGCCGCCGTGGGACCGCCCCGAGGCCCGGTCGCCGTTGCCGTGCAGTCGCCTCGCGGCCACCTCGCGACGGTGCTCCCGGCCGGTCACCTCGATGGCCCGGCGGGTGCGGCGGTGCCGAAGGCGGCGGGTGGCCCGCCCCACCCCCGACACCAGCGCCAGGCCCTTGATGAGGGGCGGGGCGAAGGCCCGGTAGGTGAGCCGGCTGGCATGGTCGACAGTGGTGGAGATCCGCTCGGCCCGGCCGATCACGCCGTCCACCCGGTCCAGCTCCGCCCTGGCCCGGGCCACGGTGCCGCGCAGGTCCTCGACCATGGGCAGGGCCGACTGGCGCAGTTCGTCGACTGTGGTCCTCAGCTCGCGCATGGTCCGCACCATTGAGATCACGGCCAGCACCAACACCACCACCACGGCAAAGCACACCCCGGTGACGATCACCGCGGCTAAGTCGGTAGCGCTCACGGCGTCGTCGCCGGGCCTGCGGCCAAGTCGGTGGCGTTCACCGCGCCCCGCTCGCCGGACCGCCGACCGGGACCCGGGCCGCGTCGCTCATTGACCCCATTACAGCCGACCGGGCCGGCGGTCGCCCACCCGCGTCACTGTCGGACCGGGCCAGCGGTCGCCCAGGCCAGCCTCGGCACCCTGATCGGAGGGCTCGTAGTAGACGTGGTCGGCTGCCTCGGCCGGGCGGTGGGCCTGTTCCACCCAGCCACCCTCGGCGTCGTGCGGGTACCGGTAGCCGTCCCCGTGGCCCAGGCCCTTGGCCCCCGTGTAGTGGGAGTCGCGCAGGTGGATCGGGACCTCCCCGGCCCCGGCCGCTTCCGCATCGGCCTGGGCTCGGCCCAGGGCCGCGGTGACCCGGTTGGACTTGGGGGCGGTGGCCAGGCGGACCACGGCGTGGGCCAGGTTGAGCTGAGCCTCGGGCAGGCCCACGAACTCCACCGCCCGGGCGGCGGCGTCGGCCACCACCAAGGCCCCGGAGTCGGCCATCCCGATGTCCTCGGAGGCCAGTATCACCAACCGGCGGGCGATGAACCGGGGGTCCTCGCCGGCCTGGAGCATCCGGGCCAGCCAGTACAGGCCGGCGTCGGCGTCGGACCCCCGGATGCTCTTGATGAAGGCGCTGATCACGTCGTAGTGGCCGTCTCGGCCGTAGCGCACCGCCTTGGCGTCGGCCGCGCCCTCGGCGTCGGCCAGCTCTGCATGGGGCGGCCGGCCCCGCCGGGAGGCCAGGGCCACGGCCACCTCCACCCCGGTGAGGGCGTGGCGGCCGTCGCCGCCGCTGCGGGCCACCAGGTGCTCTATGGCCTCGGCGGCGGCGGTGGCACCCTCGGCGGCCAAGCCCCGGCGCACCAACTCCGCCACCGCGGTGGCGTCGAGGGGGTGGAGGCGGAACAGCGTCGAGCGCGACAGCAGCGGCGGGTTGACCTCGAAGTGGGGGTTCTCGGTGGTGGCGCCGACCAGGGTGATCAGGCCGTTTTCCACCGCGGGCAGCAGCGTGTCCTGCTGGGCCTTGTTGAACCGATGGACCTCGTCGAGGAACAAGATGGTGCCAGCCCCGTGTTCGCCCAGGCGGTGGCGGGCCCGCTCGATGGCCGCCCGGGCGTCCTTGACGGTGGCGGCCACCGCGGAGAGCTCCTCGAAGGCCTTGGCAGTGGCGGCGGCTACCACCCGGGCCAGGGTGGTCTTGCCCGTCCCCGGCGGCCCCCACAGGATCACCGACGACAGCCGGTCGGCCTCTATCAGCTCCCGCAGGGGCCGACCCGGGCCGATCAGGTGGTCTTGGCCGACGATCTCGTCCAGGGCGCGGGGCCGCAGGCGGGCGGCCAGCGGGGCCCGGCGGCTCAGCCGATCCTCGGCCGCGGCGTCGAACAGGTCTGGAGCCACGCCGCCGACACTACGGCCCGAGCGGCCCAGTGCGCCGGGCGCTCATCTGCTGACGGAAACGTTCAACTATGCATGCCGAGGTTCACGATGCGGCGAGGGTTCGCTGGAGGAATCTCTCGACGTCGGCTGCGGATATGACCAACCCCAACTCGCCCACCCCGCCGGTGGGGACGCCGACGAATGCGCCTGAGCTGTCGAAAGCGGCGCCCCCGCTGTTGCCCTTGGCCAGGTCGGCGTCGGTCTTGATGTAGTCGCCGTCGTCGGTGGTGATGACCCCTGAGTACACGCCCTGGGTCAGAGTCATTCTCTGCCCGCCGGCACCGGGGTACCCGAGCACGGTGATCAGCTCTCCGGGGTCGAGCGGCCGCGGGTCGATCCTGACCGGCTCTCTGCCCCGGACCGGTCTCTCGGTCAGTCGCAGCAGGGCCAGGTCGCGGACGGCATCGGCACCGACGAGCCGGGCCGGCACCCATTCGGCCGGCTCTCGGTCGAAGGAGTCGGTGAACCCGACCCAGAGGTCGGAGCATCGCGATCCGTAATCGTCTTGAACCACATGGGCGTTGGTAAGCACGTACCCGCCGTCGTCGACGACGGTCCCGGAACCTCCCCACTCGCAGTCGGCGGCTGACACCAACACGATCGACAGGGCCAGCGCACCCCAGTCGGCACCGGTCTGCTCATCACCGGTCTGCACCGATGTCGGTTGCGACACAGGCTCAGGTTCCGGTTCCGGTTCCGGTTGTGGAGCGGTTGGAACCGATTCGAACTCGAATTCTGGTTGCGGAGAAGTCGAATCCAGTTCAGGCTCCGGTTCCGCAACCGTTTCCGACGCCGATCTTGAAGACACCGACCGCGAATCGGCAGAGGCCGTCTCGGTAGCCGCCGCGGATTCAGCTTGATCGTTCCACAGAGTCCGCCCGACTCCGAACGCGGCCAGCGCGACCGTGGCCAGAGCGGCCGCGACCCAGACCGGGCGCGGGATTCGGTTTCGAGTCGACGGTGGTCTGCTCGAAACCGGCGGCAAGGGATAGCCGGGCTGGCGGTTCGGCCGCGGCCGGTCACCGGGCTCATGCGTCCGAGTCCCGGATGGAGGCCTTGGAGGCGGAGCTTGCCCGCCCCGATCTGCGCCCGGAGAATCACGCCTGAACGTCGGCCGGCGAGGCGACGGGCGGCGGTGCAGCGGACTCGACGGCATTCAGTAGAGCAGATCTCCGTCTGCGAATTCCTCCGGTCCGTCCCAATCATCAGGCGGACGCGCACCGGGATCCAGATCGGAGAACAGGACCGGGTCGGACACGTCAACCCTCACCGTCTGATAGATCGTCACCCCGCCAGCCCTCACCGTCGTGGACGGTCTCGGCTCGATGGCAGCCTCTGGGGCCTCGACATCCTCGGGCCACCACCAGATCGTTCTCATGTTGACATTCCCCACCCGGGCAGCCGAGTCACCGAGGAATCCCACAGGCAACGACACAGAGCCAGCGGGGGCGATCCTGGACATCGCCTCAGCACCGGCTTCATCCGGCACAGGAACATCTACCGTTATCGAATCACTAAGCAAGTGGTCGAATTCGCCTTGACGCAATCTGCGGGCAAAGTCCCAACGAGGATCTCCTCCCGTCTCCGAGCTGAGAATCGATTCACTCAACATGCTGACTTGTCGAGACTGCTCAGGCGGTTCTTCGTTGCCATACTTCTGTCTATATTCCTCAGCGACAAGACGATACTGGGCACCGAGCCAGCCCGGACTCGGTGCCCTTTTAGGCGGCTGGCGATTAAAGACGCGTAGCCGCAGGATCTCAGGCTGGATGAGGCTGTCGCCGGAAATTAATTCTTGTTTCGTACGACCGTAAGGATTACACATAACGTAGTCCAGAGCAACAGCCGAGCCAAGCCAGTTGGTTTTTATAGCTTCAAGAATAGGTAGTTGATCTCCTTCCCAGCGTGCGTTATCTCGAAGATATTCAGCTCGTCGGTGCCAGCCACCCTGCAAATGCAAGATCCTATTCATAACTAGAGCAAGGACAATGGTCGAGGCGATGAAAGTAACCATTGCGACCACAATAGTTATGAAGAAAATTCTCCCGCGGTACTCAGCAATGCTTTCTTGCAACGCCGTCTGTTCAAGATTGAAAGCAACTATTATGCTGAAAGTACCGTACATAATAAGGAATAGTATTCCAATGGCTCGTTGTCTTGGACGGCGTTTGGCTAGTTCAGAGTTCCAAACTGAGACTCCTAGGATAACCAAACCGACGATAATGCCTATCGCAATCCAAAAGCTTCCCGTAGGTGGGAACATCAAGAAGGTAGCTGTTACTAATGACCCTAACGCGCAACTCAACACAATGAATGATTGAGTCTTCTTGGGATTATTTGGCTTAATGGGCAATAGCATGAAAGCAACGGTGACAGCCGTGCCCAAGACAAACGCCCGTAGTCGCCCCTCAGGCCCGAGCCACTCGCTGAGATCGAGATTTTCATGCAATGGCGAGAACAGCGCCAGTGACACTATGGCCAACCACATAGCCGCCATCGGAGCCAATCCGACAGGCCCTGGAATCTGAACTTGATCTGCTTCACGTATGCTGCGAGTCAGGTGTTCGAACTCATCTCTAAACTTGGAGAGACGCATTCGGCACCGATCTGCCTCATCCTGAAATCGCTGGGTCATAACGCCCAATAGCGTGGGATCCGGCTCAGCTATGTTCTGCTCAGACTCCTCCTCATCGTCTACCGCTTCGGGCGGATTCTGTGGGATCACTTCATGGAAAACGACATCATTTGTCAAGTACCTGCGATTCAGGACAACAAAGGACTCGCTGCCGGTTCGGCGGCGGCCCGCCGCAGCTTGTTCGCCTCCTCCGCCATCGGCCATTCCCAGAACGTCCTGCATCAACTGAGACCAAACTTTCGGGTCGAAGCCAGAGAGCGCAGTCACCGGCTCTGCCGGATCAAGGCCAGTTTTGACTTCGAATTTCTCAGTGCTGCTATCGAAATCAGAGGGGTTGAATATCCGGCCTACCCATGGGTTCTCGCCGACAATGTCGTCGACCAGTTCTTCCCTCAGATTCGCTTTCACTCGATCCAATCCGAGCCAGACCGTCTTGGGCAGTGTTATCAGCGCCAACACCCACTTTCTCAGGGTGTCGACATGTTCAGATTTAGAGAATTTGGGCTCATCAGGGCTTTCGATGCGAAAGTCTGTCGGGTAAAGCAAGTCGACAGAATCCAACGCACGTCGAGGCACGGGGGCCAGCGACAAACCGGCTGGAGACGGTAGATCCTCCAACATGTCGCCTTGACGCAACTCATCAAATTTCACAGCCACATATGAAGAATGTACAAACCTAACCACTGGATCATTAGCGACTCCACTCATTTCTGGTTCAAAACCTATCCGATCACCGGCGGCATCGGCCCAAGAACAAGTCAAGGAAACAATCTCCATCGCGATATGCCATACGAAGGCAGGATCAGAGGTCCTGACCGGAACTGCCATATGCCTTGGACTCTGTTGGTCAACCGGCAGTACTATCAGATTGGCAGTTCTAGATGTGAAAAAGCCCAGACTGGGTGCCAGTCCAAGCGCTCTTCCGTATTCGGGAATGAAAATGCGGCTCTCAATGATTCGCGATGCTCGAAGTTCTTCACACCGTGCAGAGATGGTTCTTGACTGTCCAGCTAAGCCTAACTGGCCTTCTTCGTCCAACTCTTCGGTCGCAATTGTGAAGACATCAAATTTATCCGCGTCAGATACAAGTCCTAAAAGCGACCAAAGTTTCCCTTGCCTTTTCTGACCCGCAGATATGACTACGGCTTCCAAATCATCACTGATGACATCATCAGAGACACCGACGAGAAGCAAATCTCCGATCAGTTGGGCAGCCGACAATTCCAACAGACAACTATCGATACAACGTACAATAGCATCGTCTTCTAGATGATAGACAAGCAGAACCTCACACTTAACTGAACCTTCAGTTTCAGAGGTGGAGTTCATTCAGTGCAACAATGGGGCTCGGCCTTGCCCCTCCTCATAATCCTCCGCCGCCTGTTGAATTTGACGAAGCGCCCTCTCAATCATCTGCCAAATGCCGGTCCACATATGAGCCGAACTCAGGCTACTCGGACGGTTGCGCCAATTCAAATCTTGTTCTTCATACTGACTTGCGTATCCGCGAATAGCACCTTCCAGTATATCGATCAGTCGCTTCAGTCTTTCCTGCGAACTTTGATCATCATGTTCGTTCAACGGAGAATCACAAATCCTGAGAGCGGATCTCCCGGTCGAAACCCACTCTTCCAACTCTGTGCCCAGCTTGTCGTAATCCCATAGTCCGCCACCGGGAATAGACGTTCCGAGTTCCTGCAATCGAATATAGGGTTTGAAAGAATCAAGACTAGATTTGCGGCTTGCCTCTACATAGGCAAGGGGCAACGACTCCAACGTAGCGGCTAGAATGTCTAAACCGCTCCGAGGTGGCGGAAATGGAATCGGGAAACTAACTGGTCCTTGGCCATTACGGGCAATACGCACGGGGCGACTGTCTACATCTATCATGCCCAACAATCGACCGGTAAACCAACCACGGATCAAGCAAACTAGAAGCGCCTGCGAGCATGGCACAAAGCGCCGCAATGGCCGAGCCCTTCGGTGCGACCAGAACTGCCGTTGGTTCCGGTTTCCGGCAGAGCGGTCCCAATCATCGGCAATCGGCTTCAACAACGACTTCATAACCAATAAAGAGCGAGGGGCTTCGAAAGAAGACGTGATATCAATATGGATAATTCTCTCATCGGCGGTGAACCATTCCTCAACCTGTCGAGGATCTTCACCTGAACCCAAAAGAACAGATTTAACCTCCTCATATATTGGCAGACCTGACAAGGGGATGGCGCTGTAGTGACGACTGTCTTTGGGCTGACCACCGGGATGCACTAAACCGACTAGCGATTGGTCGATATCAATCAATGGCGCTGATGCATCTATTGCGATCCGTAGTTGAGCCAGAAAACGACTCCTGAACTCAGACGACATAGATGCAGGCAAAATCGAATTGGAGTCAGCCTCTGAGAGACATTTTCGGAAGCTCAGGCCCAAAAACTGACCAAAGGGACTGCCCTCTTGGTTGAGCCACACTTTCGCTCGTTGCCTCAAATCTTTATATTTAGTATTTACATTGGTAGCAATGAAAGACGGAGTATGAATGATGTGTCGTGCGGCCGCAAGTTCAGGAAACCAACCCTTCTCAATATTGAGTAAGTGCATACCAAACTGGCTTCCGATAACGAGTTCACGTACAGAAGTTCTAGGGTTTTCAGAGAACGTTTCCGATAAAAGCCAGGTAAATAGTTCTGGATACCTCGGCGAGTCAAAAAGCGTGAACTCTCCCGATGAGGCTCCTTCGGATCTTGGAGGTGGGGCATCTTGCCAGGAGGCCCATTCGGGAATATCATTTCTGCTCCGCGAAGCCTCAAACCAAGCATCCTCTAGCGCTTGAGCAATGGGAGAAACTAAACGCTTGGAAGCTTCTCTAGCCATATCAGCAGCTCGCTTCGCTAGGAAAGCTTCCAAGCTATATTGTCTATAATGTAGGCTTGCTGAAACATATGCTCGAAGACGCTCATCATCGGCTGCAATTCGCCCAGATATGCCTTCAAGCTCAACGGCTGCTTCGGTATGCCAGGTATTAGCCCAATCACGGTATCGTTCGTAATCGTTTTGCATAAGATCGTCATATACATGTTCAGCCAAGTAAGTAACTGTTTCTATACAGAGTTTAGCCGTCACTTTTAGACCAACGTTTATAACTGCTTTCTCAACAGCCTCTCCCAAAGATTTCTGAATACTGGAAATCCAAAGCTCTGTTGATCCCTCTATTGCAACCTCGTATTCTCGTTGATACTCGCTAAACATTTCTTCGATAGCACTATCCATATAGTATCGCCAGTCCTCAAGCGATCTGGGTTCGCCATGCTGACCCAGTCCAGCTAAGTCACAGGTTCTTTCTACGAATCGGCCATGTAGTTCATCCGATTCACTTGGTCTCAAACTATCAATTATCTGATTGTCTTCGGGTCCATATTCAGACAACTTCGCGCGGTTTTGAAACCATCGGATATGTGAATCAGCTAAGGCGGCTACTGTCGCTTCAGGATCATTCTGTGCTAGTCTCTTGATAGTCTGGCGAGCCTCGTCGGAATCAATATGATAATTGACGAGATGGTCATAAGCATCGCGTGTCAGGCGTTCCATCGCATATTTTTCAAAATATTCAGTGCCGACAGATAGCCGTGAAAACCCCAACGCGGAGAATGGAGGATAACCTACCTCCTGAGTCTCACCTGCATCTACGAGAATCGGACCCATAGGGTTACTGCGAGCTGAATTTTCCCAGTTGCCCGTCGTGTAAGCAATAAACTTGGCCTGTACTTGCCGGTCTGTTACCCAGGACAACAACGATCGGCCCACCATCTCATACAATTGATCAAAGGTGCCATGGTCTACTCCATTGGAATTTCTGGCACCGACGAGGAAGGGGAAAGCCGGGCCGCTACGCGTGATTGGTCTTCCGCAACCAGCTTTTCGGAGAATACCATCATCAACAGGCGGGGCGAATGTTATGTCGTCTGCAGTTGAAGATCCTCCCCACCAGTAACCGTTCAATAGTTCACATATAGCGGCCAGACTGTTGGCTTGGATGCCTCCCCGAGCAGCCGGATCTAATGACCGAAACGTCTCAGGTGTATACAGGATAGCGAATGTATTCTCTCCGCTGCCTGAACTCTCGGCGCGGAGGATGTCGCAAACTACGCTTAGTAATCCAGATCCGGTGCCGCCGGCCAAAGACGAGACCACAATAACGTACGTATTAGACCCTACATCAGCATCTATACTGGTAATACTGCTATAGAGTTCTCCGAGTTCTGCTCGGGCTCTAGCGCTATCGATAATCTGGAGCGACTGGACCAAACGCTCTCGAATCATTCCCGCATAAGCCATTGCCAACGTCTGGCCAATAGCTCGAAACTGGCCTGCGCCTTGAGCCATAGGAACATTCAACGCAGTTGGGTCCACCCGCCATGTGGCCAGCTCCGACCTGATTGAGGGGTCACCGTCAAGCAGCCTCTGAACAGATGAGAACTCTCGGCCAGGACGAGTCAGTCCCAGATACTCTCCAGGGGCTAGTTGGTCAACTATGTGGTCGATCTCCTGGCCATCGGCGTGGTCAGGCGTGTCAATGTGAAGGAATTGCCAGCTATCGGGAATCTTGATCGGCTGGCCGTTCTTCTCCAACCAGCGCTCGATCTGATTCTTCAGAAACCGGAGCGTCTTGCCTCCTGACCCTCCCAGACCGACGAAAAGGAACCGGCTATACATCAACTACAGCCTTTCCGGTGAACAAGCTCGCACGGTCATGACGGCCGCCTTGGCCGCTCAGGGCGCGGCGGAGGGCCGGACGGACGTCGGGGAGGAGGAAGTGCTTCTTCTCCCATGTCCTTCTCTTCCGGCCTTCCGAGCCGATCGGCGAGACTCCTGAACATGCCTTCCATCTTGGCATCTCGTACCAGATCGCGCCAGTCGTCGCCTCGATTGAAAATCACCCACACTGCTCCGTCGGCCGTGGGACCGCTCGCGTTCAAACCCATTACCACTGCGCCTCGCTGGAATGCCACGGGCAACGAACCCGCCCGCCGGCCCGGAGGCCACGCCTCGACGATCCAACCGCTCCGGCCCACCGAGAGCCGGGCCGCTCGGTCTCCCGATGTCAGTCCCCGAATATCGAAGAAGGACGGCTTGTCCGCTTGGATTTCCAGATCTTCGAGTTTCAGACTTTTGCCGTTGGCACCTCGGACCACTCGCCTGGACTCTGGATTCCATGACCTCCAGTTGCGAAGATCCGGCGCATCGACCCGCCCCGATGCATCGTCCGTGGTCGTCGAAAATCGCTGCTTCCAGGCGAAGAGCCGATCGGCATCGGGCAACCGGTCCTTGCGGGTCAGCAACCAGTACCACACCAGCCAAGTAAGCACCGCGGCTAGCAGCAGGGCCAACAGGGCCAGCAGCAGGGCCAGCAGATTGTTGCTCCTGGCCTTGAAATCAAGGTGAAAGGAGATCAACTCCTCCTCAACCCTCTCACCCTGTTCGATTCCGGGGGCCTGCCATTCCGCTCGCAACTTCAGGTCCACCGAATCGTCGAACCTCATGTTCGGAAGCGGTCCTTTAGAAACCACTATGAGGGGCACCTCATCATCGCCGGGTCCGAGTGTCACCGCGCCGTCCGGCAACGCCCAGGCGATGTCACCGGCTGAACTGTCGCCTTCAACTATCTCAACGGTGACCTGGCCGCCGGTGGGCGGTCGCAGAATGCAGCCGGTGTCCACTCGCACCGGCTCTTCGGGCACCTCGCCTCCGCTTCCCGCCACCTCGGGGGGATCGTCTGAGCAATCGAGATGGGGCGGTTCGACTTGGCTCAAATCAATCTCTATGACCACATCTTCCAAATCGTCACGATCTGCCGCCTGGCCGTCCTCGTCGGCGCCCGACCACAACAGGGCACCAGACGGCGAGCGCCACTGGAGCCCGACCCGCACCTCATCTTCGAACGGCGTGTACGTCAGGCCGTCGGTCAGATCCGCCCTGAGCGACGACGTCGAGCAGTCGCCGTTCTGGCACGGAACCGGTTCCCAGTCCAGTCTGTCGCCAACGACTACAAGGCTGGTCTCGCCCGCGCCTTTAGAGCTGACTTCGCAAACCTCGTCAGCAACAACCGATCCGGGCAGCTCGTCGCGGTCAACCGATGCCTGGACCCAGTCTTTGCAAGTCAGGTCCGGCTGGAAAGCCGCATCTCGGTCGTACTCGATCTCGATGGGCGGAGAATGGATGGCGCGCACATCGGATTGATCCGACTCCGGGCGCCACTCGATGCTCACCACCAGTGTCGCCCTTGACGAGCGGGAGAGGCGGTCGCCGGGGAAGAGCGTGGACACGGCATGGAGATCCAACTCGCCGTCTCCCGGCTCGACCTCCACCCGGGCCTCGCCCCCCGGCTCGGCCGCGGAGAGTCCCGAACTCAGGCCCCAATCAACTTCGCCGGCATCGTCGGCAATCTCTGAGACAGAGACATACGCCCGCCCGTCTTCAGGCGCATCAACGGTGCAGATGTCTCGAGCGATTGCGAAACCGGGCCAATCGCCGACTATCTCCGACTCAGAAGGCACTGGTCGGCAGTCGAGCCTCGGCTGCCTCTTCACCAAGTCAAGTTCCTCTCCGACCTCCTCGATGGCTTCCACCAAGCCGTCGATGTCATCCAAGGTGATCACCTGTCCATCAGGTTCGCCAGCACCCGGCTGGCCCTCGCCCGAGGAACCTGAAGCGCCGGAATCGCCCCCGGACCCAGAACTGCCGGAATCGCCGGAATCGCCACCCGAGCCAGAGTCTGAGGCGCCGGAATCGCCCCCGGACCCAGAACTGCCGGAATCGCCGGAATCGCCACCCGAGCCAGAGTCTGAGGCGCCGGAATCGCCCCCGGACCCAGAAGCGCCGGAATCGCTCGCGGCTTCACCGCTTGCCCACTGCTCACAGGCGGGATGATACGCGATGTCACGGATCAGTTCGGACGTCTCATCTGCGGTCAACGCCAGAAACAACTGGAGGGACTTGATCGTCATAGAGCCCTGATGACTGTTATCGCGCCGCCTGAAGGATTCGCCCCAGAGCACAGCGATGGTTCTCACATCAAGGTCTTTCAACCGGTTCTTGTACGAGGCCGGTGCGAGACAGGCGTCTCTGATCAATTCTTCGGCGTGAGCTTCGGCCGCGGCCACTCTTTGGTCAGCAGCCGAAACATGACCCAAGCGCGCAACTGTGTTGAACGGATCCAAGATGCCGTCGGTGAAGAAGAAGAGTATTCGGCAGGTGTTTCTGTCCCCGGATCGCGAGGAGTTCTCGAACTGCTCAAGCGCCGCTTCCAACGCTTTTCGATAATCGGTGTCGCCAACTCCGTCGGCGATGGCAGCGGCGATGTCCTCATCCGAGGGATGCGATCTTGAGATCCGCTCGAATCCGGCATGAAGCCTCGCCTCGGTGTCAAAGCTCAGCAAAGCCAGATCGATGTTGAAATCGGCGTCCTCGCCCAGGATCTCGGTGAATTGACGCACGGCCTCAATGGCCCGCCGACGATCTCTTCCCCCCGGGTCCTCTACGGTCAGCGATCCCGACTGATCCAGCGCCAGCACCACCTCAACGCCTTCCGTGTTGGCCGGGCAGGGCTGGAAGGCGGTGTGGACCTCATCGGCTCTCACCGCCTCACCATCGGAGCTCCCCTGCCCCGCGGCGGGTGTGGCGGAAAGGGGTATCGCCATACCGGCGGCCAATGAGAAGGCGGCGGCGATTGAGCCGATCCGGGCCCGGTGAGTCATCTCGTCAGCTCTTGGGCCAAGAAGTAGACGTGGACCCCGCCGAGAATCCAACCCAGCGCGCAAACGGCTGACGCCAGCCGGCGGACCGGGAGGCGAGCCCAGTCGCCGTAGCGACCGGCGGCCCGCCGGGCGTTGTCATCGGCGAGGAACCAGCCGAGCATCACCGGCCCGGCGAGAGAACCCACCAGAAACCCGGCTGCGTTGGAAAAGCTGCTCTCGAAAAGGAACAGGGCCAGGGTCGCGATGGCTGCGGCCAACAACATGCTGATCCCCGACGCCGACGGCGCTTGCGGCCGGGGGCCGCCTGGTGCGCCGGGTCGACTCCGGGACCGAGGCGGTCGGCCGGTCCCGCCGGGGGCAGGCGGCCGCTTCTCGCCGGCGCCGG
Source organism: uncultured Acidimicrobiales bacterium (assembly GCA_958296055.1). GTDB lineage: Bacteria > Actinomycetota > Acidimicrobiia > Acidimicrobiales > Aldehydirespiratoraceae > CATQHS01. The sequence continues at coordinate 2,637,429 of CATQHS010000001.1, read as the reverse complement.
GGGGTCGAGGCGGCCCACTGCCGGGAGGCCGAGGCGGTCTCGGCGGGCGGTTTCCGTCGGGACGGGTCGGCTCACCCGGTCGCGGGGGGCGTTCGATCATGGGTGATTCGACTTCTCCCGAATGTTTCGAAATCCTTGATTCCGGGCGGCGAGACAATCGTCTCGATTCACGGAACTAACCTGCCCGCCAACGTAGTGAGGGGGTGTGACAGTAGCCCCGATCAGGCCGGGGGTGCCACCCGCAGGCCCAGCTCACCGAGGTGGGAGGGGGGGATGGGGCCGGGGGCGTTGGTGAGGGGGTCGGCCCCGGACTGGGTCTTGGGGAAGGCGATCACCTCCCGGATGTTCTCCTCGCCCACCAAGACGGCGGTCAGGCGGTCTAGGCCCACCGCGAAGCCGGCGTGGGGCGGCACCCCGAAGCGGAAGGCGTCGAGTAGGAACCCGAACCGGGCCTGGGCCTGCTCCGGGCCGATTCCCAGCAGCTCGAAGATCCGCCGCTGCACATCGGCCCGGTGGATCCGGACGCTGCCCGAGCCCAGTTCCCAGCCGTTCACCACCAAGTCATAAGCCTGGGAGCGCACATCGAGCAGGTCGGGGCCCGAGCCCTGCTCCAGCCGGTCTAGGTCGTCGACGTGGGGCATGGTGAAGGGATGATGCGACGGCACCGGCCTCCCGTCAGCGTCGAGCCCCTCGAACAGGGGAAAGTCCACCACCCACACATAGTTGAGCCCGCCCTCGCCCACCGGGGGGCGGCCCAGCTCCAAGCGCAGCAAGCCCAGCACCTGGCGGACCACAGGGCGCTCGTCGGCCACCAGGAACACCATGTCGCCGGGCTCGGCCTCCAGAGCCGAGACCACCCCGGCGCTCTCGGCAGGAGACAGGAGCTTGGCCACCCCCGCGTCCAGGGCCGCTCCCCCGCCGGACCCACCGCCAGCTCCTCCGCCGGTCGCCTCGCCGGCGGCGGGCACGACCCGCATCCAGGCCAGGCCCTTGGCCCCCCAGCGCTTGGCCGCCTCCACCAGCTCGTCCACCCGGCTGCGGGTCAGGGCGGAGGGCCCGGCCGCCCCGCCGGGCAGGCGGATCCCCTTCACGCACGGGGCCTGCAGCACCCTGGTCCCGGTGCGTTCGAACAGCGGGGTCAGCTCCACCAACTCCAAGCCGAAGCGGGTGTCGGGCTTGTCGGAGCCGAACCGCTCCATGGCCTCCCCCCAGGTCATGAGCGGCGGCTCGCCCGGCCGCCGTCCGGTCACCGCCTCGGTAGCGGCGGCCACCGCCTCGCCGATGGCTCCGAACACGTCGTCGCGGGTGACGAAGCTGGCCTCCACGTCGAGCTGCATGAACTCGAACTGGCGGTCGGCCCGCAGGTCCTCGTCCCGCAGGCAGCGGGCGACCTGGTAGTAGCGGTCGATCCCGCCCACCATGCAGAGCTGCTTGAAGAGCTGCGGGCTCTGGGGCAGGGCGTAGAAGGCGCCGGGCTCCTTGCGGGACGGAACCACGAAGTCGCGGGCCCCCTCGGGCATGGAGGCGATGAGCATGGGGGTCTCGATCTCGACGAAGCCCTGGGCCTCCATGGCCCGGCGCACCGCGCTGTTGACCGCGGCCCGGGCCCTCAGGTTGCGCTGGAGCCGCTCGGTGCGCAGATCGACGTAGCGGTAGCGGAGGCGGATGGTCTCGTCCACCTCGGTCCGCTCGTGCAGGGGGAACGGCGGCGGCTCCGAGGCCGACAGCACCTCCACCGAGCAGTCGGCCAGCTCGATCTCGCCGGTGGCGAGCCGGTCGTTGGCGGTGCCCTCGGGCCTTCGCCGCACCGTCCCGGTGACCCGCACCACGTACTCGCCCCGCAGGTCCCGGGCCCCGTCCACCACGCACTGGATCACACCGGTGCGGTCGCGCAAGTCGACGAAGGCCAAGTGCTCGCTGTGCTCTCGGCGCCGGTCCACCCAGCCGCACACGGTCACGGTCCGGCCCGCGTCGGCCAGCCTGAGCCTGCCGCACAGGTCGGTGCGCATAGCGGTGGCGGCGCCGATCACCGGCCCGGCGCCGTTCCGGCCAGCTCGGCCCAGGCGGCTTCGGCCGCGTCCCCCAGCCGCACCCGGTACTGGCGGCCGGAGCCGTGCAGGTCGCGCACGGTCACCTCGCCCGCGGCCAGCTCGTCGGGTCCGACGATGAGGGCCAGCGCCGCCCCCGAGCGGTCGGCCAGTTTCATCTGAGCCTTCATCGACCGGCCCCCGAAGGCCCGGTCCGCGCCCAGGCCGGCTCGACGAAGCTGATCGCACAGCTTCGTGGCCGCAGCCCCGCCGGCCACATCCACCACGAACACCTCCACCGCCGACGTCGACGGCCCGAAGGCGCCTTCGGCGTCGCAGGCCAGCAGTATCCGGTCCACACCCAGCGCGAAGCCGATCCCGCCCGCGGGCGGGCCGCCCAAATCCTCGACCAAGCCGTCGTAGCGACCGCCGCCGCCCACCGCGTCCTGGGCGACGTCAAGGCCAGAGGCCGCGAACTCGAAGGCGGTGCGGACGTAGTAGTCGAGGCCCCGCACCAGCCGGGGGCAGATCTCGTATGCGACGCCGAGATCGTCAAGCCCGGCCCTCACCGCCTCGAAATGCTCGGCCGCCGCCGGAGACAGATGGTCGATCATCACGGGGGCCGAGGCCACCGCAGCCCGGTCCTCGGGCCGCTTGGAGTCGAGCACCCGCAGCGGGTTGCGCTCGGCGGTGGCCCGGGCCTGCGGCGACAGCTCACCGCTATGAGACCGGAGGTGGTCGCCGAGAGCGGCCAGGTAGGCGGAGCGGTCGGCGGGGTCGCCCAGGCTGTTGACCAGAAGCCGCACCCCCCGCAGCCCGAGGGCCTCGAAGAACCGGACCGCCAGGGTGATCGCCTCCACGTCGGCGGCGGGGTCCTCGGCGCCGATCACCTCCGCCCCCACCTGGCTGAACTGGCGGTAGCGCCCGGCTTGGGGCCGCTCGTAGCGGAACTGCGGGCCTTCGTACCAGATCTTCCAGGGGGGTGTGGGCCGGTGTTCGACGTAGGCCCGGCAGGCGCTGGCGGTGAGCTCGGGCCGCAGGGCCAGATGCTGGGGCGGGTCGCCCCGGTCGTGCAGTTCGAACATCTCCTTGGCCACCACGTCGGTGTCGGGCCCCAGCCGCTGAAACACGCCGACGTCCTCGAAGACGGGGGACTCGAGCTGGCCGTAGCCGGCCCGGTCGGCCATATCGGCGAACCGGCTCACCAGCTCCCGCCGCCTGGTCGACTCGGGCGGAAGGATGTCGCGGGTGCCCCTGGGGGCGCGGAACCGGGGCTGGGCCACGCCCCGAGGGTACCGGCCGGTCGGCAGCGGTCAGGCCCGGCGGTGCGTTGCCCGGCCGGCGGGTCCTGTCCACAGGCGTTTCCTTCCTTTTGGGCGCTTTGCGTTGCCCGGCCGGCGGGTCCTGTCACGGGGGCGGTCGTCGCCGCAAGCGGCGCCGACGCTGACCCCCGTGCCACCCCCCGGCCTAGCTCCTCGGCACCGGCACGGTCCTTGTCCTGATCGCAATCCCTCGTTCCACCCTCCCGGCGTGGCCCACTGCTGACCTTTTGAAATATTTTTAGATATTTTCTGGGTTATTTCGAGTTAGGGGGTGTGATTGTCTCACCCTTGTTGTAGAGTGATCATATGTTCACTGAAACGGTCGAAGGCGTTAACGAGGGGCTGGCCTGGCTGCTGGAGGCGGCGCGGTCGGGGGAGCTGCCGGTGGCCCGGCTCAAGGACCTAATCGCGGCCAGTCGATCTTGGGAGGCCAAGGTGGCGGCGTTGCAGACCGATTCGGCCCGGTTGATCGCTCTGCGAGAAGGCCACGGCGACGGCGGGGGCTCGGTGCTGCGCGACCAGGCTGGCAAGTCGAAGTTTCAGGCTCGTCGCAGCCTGGGCGCGGCGGAGGCGCTCGACGAGATGCCCGGGCTGCGCTCCGCGGTTGACGCCGGGGAGGTGCCTTTGGCCAACGCCGAACGCCTAGCCGACGCGGCAAAGCTCACCAACCCCGAGGCGGTGGACTCGGCCTCTGATCTGTTGACGATGGCCAAGGAGCTGCCGCCAGACCGTTTCGCCCGCGAGGTTGGCGTGTGGACCCAGCGCCACCAGATCGACCATGGCCATGGGGATTACCTGCAAAAACGCCGGCGACGGTACCTGCGGACATGGAAACAGCAGGACGGCATGGTGCGCATGGACGGCCTGCTAGACCCCGAGACTGGCACTCGCATCTGCAGCCGCCTGGAAAGCGCCGCCGAAGAACTCCGCCGCCAAGACCAACAATCAGCCCGCACCAGCCGCGGCTCAAACGCCGGCGACGGCCCAGACGGTGGCAGCCCGGCCGGTAGCGAAAGATCCACGGCCCCTGGTGATTCGGGCGACGGCGAGGAGAACCGGTCCTGGGATCAGCTCCGGGCCGACGCCCTCGACCTGCTCACCTCAGGCACCGCCGAGTGGTCCAAGGAACGCAGCGGCTCCGGCGGGCGGCCCAAGGCCGAAGTGATCGTGGTAGCCGACATCGGAGTGCTCACCGGCGAGAACCCCGCCGGACGCTGCGAGATCCCCGGCACCGGGCCCGTGCCCTCCGCCGTGCTCCAGCGCATCGCCTGCGACGCCCAACTCACCGGCCTCCTGTTCAGCGAGGGCAAACCGCTGTACCACGGGTCCACGGTGCGCACCGCCACCACCAAACAATGGCGGGCCCTCATCGCCCGCGACGGCGGCTGCATCGGCTGCGGCGCCCCACCCGACCGCTGCCAAGCCCACCACATCATCCCCTACGCCCAAACCCGAAGAACCGACATCGGAAACCTCGTGCTCGTCTGCTGGCGCTGCCACCACAACATCCACGACCACCACTGGCAAGTCACCCACCACAACGGCAAACCCGCCCTCGAACCCCCCGACCCCCTGCGTCCGCCCAACCCCGCCAACCGCCAACACCCCCACGACCCCCACCGCCCGCGACCAAACCGCAGCCCAAGGCCAACCAGACCCCGAACCGGCCCCAACCCGAGCCACCCCGGGTCAGATCACCCGACCAGCGGCCCCGACCCGCCCCAGCCAACAGCACCCGCCCTATTCCCCACCTGACCCGAAGCAAACCAGGGGCAACCGGATTGCAGGAGCCCGGACGCCGACACGCCAGGCCGGGGGCACAGGGCTCCCCGGAAACCGGCTCGAAATCGGGGCCCAACCGGACGCCGACACGTCAGGCCGGGGGGTGGCACGGGAGCCAGCGTCGGCGCCGCTTGCGGCGACGACCGCTCCCGTGACAGGACCCGCCGGCCGGGCAAAGCAAGAGCCCGGGTCAGGCCCCGGCTCAGACGGGCTCGGCTGCGGCTCGGCCGGGGACCACTCGGTAGGCGTCGTACACCGTTTCCACGGCCAGGATGGACGTGAGCACCGAATCGAGCTGGGACACGTCGGCCAGCTCGAACTCGAAGCGCATCCGGGCGATGCGATCGGCACCGGTGTCGGTGACGGAGCTGATGACGCTCAGCCGGTGGTCGGCCAGCACCTGGGTCACGTCGCGCAGCAGGGCGGGCCGGTCGAAGGCCACCACCTCGATGGTCGAGGAGAAGACCCCCTCGAAGACCGCGTCCCACTCCACCTCGATGAGCCGATCGGGCTGGCCCTCGGAGAGGCCGATGGCGTTGAGGCAGTCGGCCCGGTGCACCGAGACCCCCCGGCCCCGGGTGACGAACCCGATGATCTCGTCGGGGGGCACAGGGCTGCAACAGCGAGACAGCCTGATCATGATGTCGTCAAGGCCCTCGACGTGGACCCCGGCGTTGCCGTGGGCCTGGCGGCGGCGGGGCCGTCTCGCCACCGTCGTGGGCAACTGGCCCCTCTCGGGGTCGTCGGAGCGGGCACCGGGGTCCCGCAGCGCCCGGGCGAACCGGCCGGCCACCGAAGCGGCCGACTGATGCCCCTCGCCGATGGCCGCGTACAAGGCGTCGGGGCCGTTGTAGTTGAGCTGGTCGGCGACGGCGCCGAGAAGCTTGTCCTTCAGCAGCCGCTGGGCCGGCAGCCCCTCCCGGCGCAGGGCCTGGATCAGGTCGTCGCGGCCGTTCTCGATGGCATCGGCCCGGCGCTCGCGCAGGTACCACTGCCTGATCTTGTTGGCGGCCCGGCGGCTGGCCGCGAACTTGAGCCAGTCCCGACTGGGACCGGCCCCCTCGGTCTTGGACGTGAAGACCTCCACCGTCTGGCCCGACTCCAGCCGCCGGTCCAGCGGCACCAGCCGGCCGTCGACTTTGGCCCCCACGCAGGCGTGGCCCACGTCGGTGTGGATGGCATAGGCGAAGTCCACCGGAGTGGCCCCCACCGGCAGCTCCAGCACCTTCCCCTTGGGGGTGAAGACGTAGACCTCATCGGCATCGAGCTCGATCTTGAGGTTGGACATGAACTCCGACGGGTCCGAGGTCTCCTGCTCCCAGTCCACGATGCGAGCCAGCCAGGCCATGTCGTCGCCGGGCGACTCGTCCTTGTACTCCCAGTGGGCGGCCACCCCGTACTCGGCCCGGGCGTGCATCTCCCGGGTGCGTATCTGCGCCTCCAGGGTCTTGCCCTGAGGGCCCACCACCGTCGTGTGCAACGACTGGTAGAGGTTGAACTTGGGCATGGCTATGTAGTCCTTGAACCGGCCCTGCACCGGCCGCCAAGTGGCGTGGATCGTGCCCAGGGCCGCGTAGCAGTCCCGCACCGACCCGGTGATGACCCGGATCCCCACCAGGTCGAATATCTCGTCGAAGGGGCGGTCCTTGACCACCATCTTCTCGTAGATGGACCACAGGTGCTTGGGCCGGCCGGTGATGTCGGCGGCGATTCCCAGCTCGTCCAGCCTTACCTGCACCTCGCCCAGCACCTGGGTGAGGTATATCTCCCGCTCGGGGGCCCGCAGCTCCACCATCTGGTCGATCTCGGCGTAGCGGCGGGGTTCCAGGGCGGCGAAGGAGAGGTCTTCGAGCTGCTGGCGCAGGTCCTGCATCCCCAGCCGGTGGGCCAGCGGCGCGTAGACGTCCAGGGTCTCCCGGGCGGTTCGCTCCTGTTTGAACTGGGGCAGCCCGGCGACGGTGCGCAGGTTGTGGAGCCGGTCGGCCAGCTTGATGATCAGCACCCGGAGGTCTTGGGCGATGGCGACGATCATCTTGCGCATCGACGCCGCCTGCTGCTGTTCCCGGGTGTCGTAGTGGACCCGGTCGAGCTTGGTGGCCCCGTCCACGATGCGGGCCACGTCCGGCCCGGCGGAGGCCTCGACCGCGGCCAGGTCGACGTCGGTGTCCTCGACCGCGTCGTGCAGCAGCGCCCCGGCCACGGTCACGTCGTCGAGCCCCAGCCGGGCCACGATGGCGGCCACCGCCACCGGATGGCGGATGTAGGGCTCGCCCGACTTGCGCATCTGCCCGGCGTGGGCCTTGGCCGCCAACGCGAAGGCCCGCTCGATCAAATCGACGGGGGCGCCGGGGTGGCGGTCCCGGTAGACCGACAGCAGCTCGGCTATCTCCGCCGACGCCGAACGATTAGCCGGCCGCCGCCACGGCAGCACCCGAGTCGCCGCGGCCACCTAACCCTCGGTCAGCGCTTTTTGCGCTTCTTGCGCAGCGGGGGCGCGGCGCCGGAAATCGAGGGGGCGACGCCGGTCGAACCGAGCGAGGCCGCGGCCCGGGCCGAGCTGACCTTGCGGCGGGACTGGACCTTGCGGGCCAGCTCGGCCTGATCGGGCTCCCAGCGCTCCTTCATCCAGGCCACCAGCGACGCGGCCACGAACAGCGACGAGTAGGTGCCGACGATGATGCCCACCAGCAGGGCCACCGCGAACTCCTGCAGGGTGAGGGCCCCGAGCACGAACGAGCCGATCACCAGCATCGACGCCACCGGCATCACCGACGTGATCGAGGTGTTCACCGACCGCATCAGCACCCGGTTGAGCGACAGGTTCATCATCTCGGTGTAGGTGTAGCGCCCGGTGGCCGCGGTCCGGCCCACCACCTCGCGCACCTTGTCGTACACCACGATGGTGTCGTAGAGCGAGTAGCCCATGATGGTGAGGAAGGCGATCACCGTGGCCGGGGTGATCTCGAACTGGAACACCGAGTAGAAGCCGATGGAGATGACGATGTCGTGGACCACCGCGGCCAGGGCGCCCACCGCCATCTTCCACTCCAGCCGAACGGCTATGTAGACGGCCACGATCACGAAGAACCAGGCCAGCGCCCACGCCGCTTTGCGGGTGATCTCCGCGCCCCACGACGGCCCCACGGTGGTGACGCTCACCTCGTTGACGCTCGCCCCGGTCAGCTCCACCAGAGCCTGGCGCACCCCGTTCACCGCCCCGGGCCCCTCGATGTCGGAGCGCACTCTTATGGTGTCGGCCCCGACGATCTGGATCTTGGCCCCGGCCGCCCCGGTGTCCCTCAAGCCGTCCCTGGCCTCGCCCACCGACACCCCAGGGGCGGGGACCTCCCACGCCGTGCCGCCCGAGAACTCGATGCCGAAGTCCAAGCCCCGCAGGCCGAAGCTGGCCACGCTCACCAGCAGCGCGACCAGCGAGCCGACCAGCGCCGGCCGCCACAGCTTCGGGAAGTCGACCTCCTGCTCGCCCCGGTACAACCTGCCCATCCCGGCGAGTACCCGGCTCATCGAACCGGTCTCCGGAAAATAACGCCGAACCGGCTCATCGAACCGGCTCCGGGGTGAAGGCCGCGGGGATGCCGAAGCGGGCCGGGTTGGCGTTGGGCCCCGAGACGTGGGCCAGTATCCGTATGGCCGGTCCCATGAAGAAGTAAGTGGCCACCAGATCGAGGATGGTGGCCACCCCCAGGTAGAGGGCGAAGCCCCTCACCTGGCCGACGGTGAGGAAATACAGGACGGCGGCGGCGATGAGCGACGCCACGTCGGCCTTCACGATGGTGGAGAAGGCGATGGGGAAGGCCCGGTCCACGGCCGAGCGCACGGTGCGGCCCGACCGCACGTCCTCTTTGAGGTGCTCGAAGTACACGACGTTGGAGTCCACCGACACGCCGATGGCCACGATCAGGCCGGTCACCCCGGCCAGGGTCAGGGCCAAGCCCCTCGACTCGCCCAGCCAGGAGATGATGGTCCACAGCATCGCCCCGGAGATGGCCAGGCTCATGATGGCGATCAGCCCCAGCAGGCGGTAGTAGAAGATCAGATACAGCGACACCCCGATAAGACCGATGATCCCGGCCACCACCCCGGCGTCGAGGGCGTCGGTTCCCAGCGAGGCCGACACGATGCGGCTCTGCTGGGCCTCCAGCTCGACGGGCAGGGCCCCGTAGTCGAGCACCAGGGCCAGGTCCTCGGCCTCGGACTGGGTGAAGGCGCCGGTGATGGTGATGTTGGACCGCTCGAAGGGGGAGAAGGCGGCTTCGCCGGATTGGATTACCGGAGCGCTCACCACCTCGTTGTCGATCTCGATGGCCACCTGCTGAGTGGGGCAGGTCTCGACCCGCCAGAAGCATTGCTCGCTCAGCCCGTTGAAGAGGTCGATGCCGGCGGGCCCGGCCCGGAAGACGGGGGCCACGAACCAGCCGGTCAGGCCGTCGAAGCGGCTCTCGGCGCTCTCGAGGCCGTCGCCGGTAACGCCGGTGGGGCCGAGGCGGTGGCGAGACACCACGTTGCGCTCGTCGTCGTACTGGGCCAGCACCGTCGCCTCGTTCGCGGCCGCGTCGGCGACCAGCGCGAACCGGGTTTCTATGTCGGTCGGGGTTCCGGTGTCGTTGGCGGCCACCTCGGCTTGGTAGGCCTGCTCGCTGATGGCCTCCAGCACGGGCCGGAACCGCAGCTCGGCCGTCTGGCCCACCAAGTCGATGGCCCGCTGCTGGTCATCCACGCCCGGCAACTGGACCAGGATGTTGCCACCCTGGGTGCTGATCTCGGGCTCAACCACGCCCAGCCCGTCCACCCGGTTGCGGACGATTTCCACCGCCAAGTCCAGATCTTCCTCGGTGGCGGGCCGGGTCGGCTCCAGCACCACGCTGGCCCCCCCCTGCAGGTCGAGGCCCAGCAGGGGCTCGTTGCCCGACCACAGCGTGTAGCCGACCCCGGCCCCGGCCAAGGCGACGATGCCGACGACGAAGGCGAGCTGCCGCCTTCTCCCGGTCACGCCCCGCCGGACCCGGTCGCCCGGTCAGGCTCGGCGGTCACGCCCCGGCGTCACCCGACTCGCCGGCCTCGGGCTCAGGCTCGACCTGATCGGATTCCTCTAAGCGCTCGGACACTGAGCTGCGGCTCATCTTCAGCTCGACCTCGGGCGCCACCTCGAGCCACACCACTTGGTCCTCCACCTCGGCCACGGCGCCGTGGATGCCGGAGTTGGTCACCACCAAGTCTCCCGGCTTCAACGAGCGCATCAGGGCCTGATGGGCCTTCATCCGCTTCTGCTGAGGGCGGAAGAAGACGAAGTAGAACAGCGCGAAGATGGCGAACAGGAACAGAAAACTGGGATCCATGGCACGTCCCCGGGGCTAGCCGACCAAGCGAGTTTAGCCACTGCGCCCCCGTTCTACGCGCCCACCGCCGGGCCGCTGCTCGGAGGCCCGCCGGAGGCCCGAGATCAGGGCTCGCCCACCAGCGGCGCCACCTCCTCGGCGAAGGCGTCGATCTGGTCGAGGTACTCCGCCAGGGTCCGGCCCCGGAACTTCAGGTGGAAGGCGTTGGCCCCCGCCGAGCGGGCGGCGCGCAGGTCGGCGGCCAGGGGCTCGGGCCCGAACACCCCAGCCGGCGGCAGCCCCTCGGGCGCCGACCGGCCCAGCAGGTAGGCCCACGGCGGCATGTAGCCGACGTCGAAGGCGGCGCCGTCTCGGCCCGCCGCGGCGGCCGAGGAGGCCATGGTCTCGATGATCTCGGGGTACTCGTCCTTGGGGTTGCCCATCGGTATGTAGCCGTCGCCGTAGCGGCCAGCCCGCCGCCACGCGGCCCGGCCCCGGCCCCCGACCCATATCGGCAGCTCCCGCCGGGGCGGCGGCGCCACCCCCATGCGGTCATAGGAGAAGTGCTCGCCCCGGTGGGTGGCGTAGTCGGATTCGAAGGCGCCCCGCACCGCTTCGAGGATCTCGTCGAGGCGGCGGCCCCGGCCGGCGAAGTCCACCCCCAGGGCCTCGAACTCGGCCTCCACGTGGCCGGCCCCCACCCCCAGGACGGCCCGGCCCCCCGACAGGTGGTCGAGCGTGGCGAAGGCCTTGGCCGTCTGCAGAGGGTGGCGGTAGGCCGCGATCCACACCACCGAGGCCAGGTTGACCGTGGTGGTGTGGGCGGCCAGGAACGCCAGCGTCGCCACCGTGTCGTACCAGGTGGTGTTCATGTGGGCGGCGTAATCGTTGTCGGGTATGGCCACGTGGTCGCACACGCCGACGAAGCTGTGGCCGGCGGCCTCGGCCCGGCGGGCGACGGTCACCAGGTCATCGACGGTGGCGGCACCCTCCCAGGGGTCGGCCAGCATCCGGCTCAGGGTCTGGACCGGCAACTGGATTCCGTAGATCCATCCCCCCGGTGGCGTGATCGACCCCATGCGGGGGCCATGCTATGGGCCGTGAGCTTCAAGACCGTCTTCATCGACCAGGCCGTGGTGGCCTACGCCGAGCGCTTCTCCACCGGCCCCGACGAGGTCCAGCGAGACCTCATCGAGACCACCCAGGCCCTGGGCGACCCGGCCGTCATGCAGATCGGAGCGGTGCAGGGCGCGTTCATGACCGTTCTGGCCCGGATCCTTCAGCCCCGGCTGGCGGTGGAGGTCGGCACCTTCACCGGCTACTCGGCCCTGGCCGTGGCCAGGGAGCTGGGCCCCGACGCCCGCCTGGTGTGCTGCGACCTGTCCGAGGAGTGGACCGCCATCGCCCGGCGGTTCTGGGAGCGGGCCGGTGTGGCCGACCGCATCGACCTGAGGATCGGGCCGGCCCTGGACACGCTGCGGGCCCTGCCCTTCGACCCCCCCGTCGACCTGGCCTTCATCGACGCGGCCAAGGCCGAATACGTCGACTACTACGAGGAGCTGGTGCCGCGGCTGGCGGAGCGAGGGGTGATCCTGGCCGACAACGTGCTGTGGGACGGCCACGTCGCCGACCCGGCCCGCGACGACGCCCCCACCAGGGCCCTGCGGGACTTCTCGGCCCATGTGGCGGCCGATCCCCGGGTGATGGTGGCGCTGCTGCCGGTGGGCGACGGCCTGTCGATGATCACCCGGGCCCCGGCTTGACCGGGGCGGCCTCTTACGCCTTCGCCGCGTCCGGCACCACCGCTTCGCCCGGCACCGCCGCCGCGTCCGGCACTGCCGCCTTCGGCGCGCCCAGCTTGGCCGCGTCTGGCGCCGTCGCTTCGCCCTGATCGCCGAACCACACCGTCTGCTGCGGGAACGGGATCTCGATCCCGGCCTCGTCGAAGGCCTCTTTGAGTCGTATGCGCAGCTCCCGCTCGACGCCCCACTGCATGGACGGCTCGGTCTTGACCGCCAAGCGGACGGCGATGCCCGAGGCGCCCAGCGACTGGACCCCCCACACCGAGGGCCGGTCCATCAGCTCGTCCCCGCCCCACTCCGGGTCCTCCCACATCTGGTCGGCCACCCGCTGCATGACCTCCATGGCCCGGCGGAGGTCGGTGTCGTAGGCCACCTCGATGTCGATGAGGGCCCGGGACCAGAGCTGGGAGAAGTTGCCGATGCGGGCGATCTCGCCGTTGGGGATGTGCCAGACGGTGCCGTGCACGTCGCGGATGGTGGTGGAGCGCAGCGTCACCTCCTCGACGGTGCCGGTGGCGGCGCCCACGTCGATCACGTCGCCCACCCCGTAGTGGTCCTCGATGAGCATGAACAGGCCCGACAGGAAGTCCTTGACCACCGACTGGGCGCCGAAGCCCAGCGCGATCCCGCCGATGCCGGCGCCGGCGATGAGGGGGCCGAGGTCGATCCCGAGCTGGCCCAGGACGGTGAGGGCGGCGAAGGTCCAGATGGCCGCCACCGCCACGCTGCGCAGCACCAGGCTGATGGTGCGGGCCCGGGACTCGGCCCTCAGCGACTCCTTCTCCTCGATGAGGACCCGGCCCGGGCCCCGTTCCCGCAGCGACTTGAGCCGGTCGACGGAGCGGACGGTGGCGATGCCGGAGGCGAACCGGGTGATGGCCCGCTGGGCCAGCTTGGACAGGACCCAGGCCAGCGCCACGATGAAGGCGATGCGGATGGGCCGGTCCAGGATCCACTCGGCCCCGGCGGCCAGGAAGCTGTTGCCGGTCCAGTCCCAGACCCGCTCGCACGCGTAGCCGCGGTCGGTCTGGCCGCAGGCGTCGATGAGGCCCTGATCGACGGCCGGGGCCTGGAAGAGCGGTAACTGTGCGGCCATGGCCTGACCATAGAATCCGGCCCGGCCGCGCCGGTGGATATCTGCCACCATGACCGGTGCCCATGAGAGACCCCCTGGGGCCGGTTCCCTTCCGCACTGCCGCCGCGGCCTCGGGCGCGGCCGCGCTCGGGCTGGCCCTAACCGCCTTGGCCCTGCCGGGTTGCGGCGGAGGCGGCGGAGGCGGCCCCGGCGGGGGCGACGCCGATGTCGTGGTGGTGATGGCCGCCTCTTCGCTCACCGACGTGCTCGGGGAGGTTTCGGCCTCGTTCGAGACCCTCGGGGGCTCGGGCCCGGCCGGCGGGCCCGCCGCGGTGACCGTCGTCCCGGTGCTGGCCGGGAGCTCGGCGCTGGTGGCCCAGCTAGCCGAGGGGGCCGACGCCGACATCTTGATGACCGCGGACGCCGCCACCATGCAGCGGGCCGTCGGCAACGGCTCGGTCCAAGGCGAGGTCGCGTCCGTCGCCGCCAACGCCTTGGTGCTGGCCGTGGCCCCCGGCAACCCGGGCCAGGTCGCGTCCCTGGAAGATCTGAGCCGGACGGATCTGCTGGTCGGGCTGTGCGCGGCGGGGGTGCCCTGCGGCACCCTGGCCGACCGGGCCCTCAACCGGCTGGGGGTCGAGCCCGCGGTCGACACCCGGGAGCTGAACGCCCGGGCTCTGGCCACCAAGATCGCCCTGGGGGAACTGGACGCCGGCTTGGTCTACGCCACCGACGCCGCCGCCTCGGGCCTGGAGACCGTTGCCGCCTCCGGCCTGGGCCGTTTCGCCAACTCCTATCTGATGGCCTCGATAGACGCCGATCCCCCGGCTGCGGTGCGGGTCGTGCTGGCCGCGTTCGAGCCGGGCGGCCTCGGGGCCGAGGCCATGCTCGAAGCCGGGTTCGGGCCGCCGTGACCGCCTCCGCTGGCCGCGCCGCCGGCTGGGTCGGCCGCTGCGCTAGCCAGATCGGCGGCTCCGCCACGGCCGGCCCAGAGGGGCCGTGAGCAAGGCGGGCGCCGATCGCCCCCCGGCCCTGCTGGCCGGGGTGGGGGTCTTGGCCCTGGTTCTGCTGACCCTGCCCGTCGCGGGGCTGGTGCAGCGGGCGCCGTGGTCGGCCCTGCCCGGGCTGCTCACCGACTCCACGGTGTTGGAAGCCCTGCGGGTGTCGCTGGTGGTCAGCGTGGTGGCCACGGCCGTGTGCGCGGCGCTGGGGGTGCCGCTGGCCTTGATCCTGGCCCGGGTCCGTCTCCCGTTTCCCCGCCTGGTCCGGGCCTTCGTGATGCTGCCCATGGTGATGCCGCCGGTGGTGGGGGGCACGGCGCTGCTGTTCGCGCTGGGCCGCCGGGGCCTCGTCGGCCAGTGGCTCGACTCGTGGTTCGGCCTGCGCCTGCCCTTCACCACCGCCGGCGCGGTGGTTGCGGCCAGCTTCGTGGCCCTCCCCTTCCTGGTGGTCACCGTCGAAGCCGCCCTCCGACAAGCCGGCGCCGACTTGGAGGAGGCCGGATCTGCGCTGGGCGCCAGGGCCTGGGCCAATCTGGTGCACGTCACCCTGCCCGCCATCCGGCCCGCTCTGGGAGCCGGGATCGCGCTGGCCTGGGCCCGGGCCATCGGCGAGTTCGGCGCCACCATCACCTTCGCCGGCAACCTGCCCGGCCGCACCCGCACCCTCCCCCTTCAGACCTTCCTAGCCCTCGAGCAAGACCCCGAAGCCGCGATAGCCATCAGCCTGGCCCTGCTAGCCGTGTCCCTGACCGTGCTCGTGGCCCTGCGAACCCGCTGGACCCCCCGATGAGCCCGGCCCGGCGGACAGGCCCCGGCCTCGGCCGCGGGCAAGGTCAGGCCGCGGAGGGAGGGCCGATTCTTTTTGACGGCGCCGTTAGCCGCGGCGGCTGGACCCTGGAGGCGGTCGGCGTCGAGATCGCCGCCGGAGTCACCGCGGTGGTGGGGGCCAACGGGGCGGGCAAGACCACCCTGGGCCGGACCGTGGCCGGGCTGGAGGCTCTCGACTCCGGCCGGATCGCCATCGCGGGCCGCACGGTGGACGAGCCCGCCCGCGGCCTCTTCGTTTCCACGGCTGATCGGGGCGTCGGCGTCGTGTTCCAAGACCAGCGGCTCTTCGACCACCTCCGAGCCGTCGACAACGTCGCTTTCGGGCTGCGGCGGCAGGGCACGAACCGGAGAGAGGCCCGGCACCGGGCGACCGAGCTGCTGGAACTGGTAGGGCTTCCGCCCGAGCTGGCCGCGGCCCGGCCATCAGCGCTGTCGGGGGGCCAGCGGCAACGGGTGGCCATCGCCAGGGCCATGGCCCCCGGCCCGGCGGTGCTGATCCTGGACGAGCCCCTGGCCTCGGTCGACGAGATCGGGCGAAGCGAACTCCGAGCAGCGCTGACCGGCCCCGGCCCGGCCCACACCTTGCTCATAACCCACGACCCCGTGGACCTGCGGACCATGGCCGACCGGGTGCTGGTCCTCGACGGCGGCCGGGTCGCCGGCCACGGCCGGCCCGATGAAGTAGCCGGCACCGTCACCAGCCGGTGGGCCGCCGCTTTCTTGGGCGCCAACGTGGTGTCCGGAACCGGCCGGGGCTCGGCGGTGACGACGCAAACCGGGTTCTCCCTCACCATCGCCGCCCCGGCCCGCGGCCCGGTGCATCTGGTGTTCCCGGCCCACGCCGTGGCGCTGCACCCGGCCCGGCCCGACGGCAGCGCCCGCAACGCCTGGCCGGCCACAGTCGCCCGCATCGACCACGACGGCGAGCGGGCCCGAGTCGGGCTGCGAGGCCCCATCGACGTGCGGGCCGACATCACCGCCGGCGCCATCGAAGAACTCGGGCTGAGACCGGGCTCACAGGTGTGGGCCTCGCTCAAAGCCACCGAGATAACCGTCGTCAACTAAACCGGCAACCGAACCGACGCGAACTGGAGGCAACGAGATGCCCGACCGAACCTCCGACGAGCACCCCGGCATGGATCCCCGGGCCGGCTTCGACATCGCCGGCCGGGTGGCAATCGTCACCGGGGCCAGCTCGGGGCTCGGGACCCGGTTCGCCCGAGTACTGGCCGCGGCCGGGGCCCGGCTGGTGGTCACCGCCCGCCGGGTCGAACGGCTCGAAGACCTGGCCGCCGAGCTGCCCGATGCCGTGGCCGTGGCCGCCGACATCACCGCCGAGGACGCGGCCGACGCCATCATGGCCGCCGCCCTCAACCGTCACGGCCGGGCCGACATCCTGGTCAACAACGCCGGGATGGTGAACATCGCCCCGGCGCTGGACTTCGACCCGGACCGGTTCCGCCGCGAGATCGAGGTCGACCTGATCGCCCCCTACGCCCTGGCCCGGGCCTTCGCCGCCCACGTCATCGGGCGGTCCGGCGCCGGCTCGGTGGTCAACATCGGGTCGATCATGGGCACGGTTGCCGGGGGGAAGCTGAGAATGCCGGGGTACGCCGCGGCCAAGGGCGGCCTGCACAGCCTCACCCGGGAGCTAGCGGCACAGTGGGCCCGCAAGGGCGTCCGGGTCAACGCCCTGGCGCCAGGCTGGTTCGAGACGGAGATGACCGGCGAATCCTGGAACGACAACGCCTTCGCGGCCCACGTGGCCAGCAGCCCCATGGGCCGGGGCGGCCGGATACACGAGCTGGACGGGGCTCTGCTCTTCTTGTGCTCGGACGCCTCCAGCTTCGTGACCGGCCAAGTGCTCCAAGTCGACGGGGGCTGGACCATCGTTTAGCAAACCGAGGCGGCACCGGCCCAGCGCGGCCCAGCGCCAGTCGGACCGGCCCCGGCCGCCGGGCTCAGCCCGGGCTCAGATCGGCCAGGGGCACCAGCTCGCAGGCGACCTCCACCGACGCGGCGGGCTGCACGAACCGCAGGCCCATCACGCCGTGGTCGCGGTCGCCGGGATCAACCCAGTTGGCCGCTCCGGGATCGGAACCGGCCACCACGATCCGGACCCGGCCGCCGGAGCGGGCCGCGTTCTGCCGGTCGACGTACCCCCGGCCTCGGGCGTAGTCGGCCAGGTTCTCCATCCAGTGGTTGCAAAGCTGGAAGTTCCAGTGCCGGCAGTCCGGCTCGTCGAACTCCACCACCAGGGCGCGCCCGGGCCGGAGCTGCCAGTAGCCGAACAGGAAGTGCCGGTCGTCGGGCGACCCCCCGATGCGCTCGTACCACTCCTGGGTCAGCCCGAGCTGGTTGGGCCTCGACATGAGATCCCGGGTCCAGCCCGCGTAGTCGCTCTGGAGGCCGAGCACGAGTTGGGCGGCCACGGCCAGCCGGGCGGCCATGTCGTCGGGCTCGGGCGCGGCGGGCTGGGGGTGGTCGTCGAGGCACCGGATCATCAGCCGGGGCGGGCTCTGGGCGGCTCGGTCTTCGTAGACGACCCGGCCCATGAGCTCCCGGGTTTCGGCGACCATCGGGAACCAGACCTCGCCCGGGCCGGGGTCGCCGACCGACAGCACGAAATCGACAGTCCCGTCGGGTAAGGCCAGGTCGGACAGCACGAAGCTGTGGGGGGTGCGGGCCCGGTTGGGGTTGAAGCGGTCGAGAAAGACCTCGGCGTCGAGGCCGAGGCCGAAGGCGCCGGCGTCGTCGGGGACGGGCGGACTCCAGGCCGACAGGTGGGTGTAGGCGTCCCCGGCCGCGCCGGTGACGCGGTACCGGTAGCGGAAGTCGACGGGCTGGACGATGTGGTCCTGGTTGGGGGACTGCACCCCCTGGCCGCCGCGCACCGGGGGCGGTATGAGGCGGACGGGCCGGGGCGTCGCCGCCGGGGTTCTTCGCTCGATGACCCGGGCTCCGGCCATGGCCGTCATGCGGGTCAGGTAGCGGTACCCCTCGACCAGGTCCCGGGGATCGCCACCGGGAGCCTCCCGCTCGACGATTCGGCCCGCGGCCTTGAGCGTGTCGCAGAAGTCGGCCCAGGCCCGCCCGTCCCGCAGCCGGGCCGCCCGCTCCGCAGCCACCGCGTCGGGGCTCCCGGCCTCATCTGATCCAGCGTCGTGCAGTCCGAAACCCATCTACAAAAAGACCCGGCCCCGTGACGGGGCCGGGTGGGAAATCACCCCCGACCGCGAAACCGCGCTCAGGTGCGAAGAGCTCTCAATCGCAACAATACCCGCGATGATCATTACATGTCAAAACCAAAGGCTCCTCTTCTATTAGTAACTACATGAAATATATCAGACTCATGGCTAGGAGTTTGACGTGAGGTGTAGAGCGGTTTGGAGGAAGTCGAGTTCTAGGAGCAGCAGGTTCTCGGCCACCTTCTCCTGGGGGGTCATGTGGGTCACGCCCGACAGGGGCAGCACGGTGTGGGGGCGGCCGGCCTCTAGCAGGGCCCGGGACAGCCTCAGGGTGTGGGCGGCCACCACGTTGTCGTCGGCCAGGCCGTGCACCAGCAGCAGCGGGCGCTCCAGGCCGGCCGCGGCCGCGGTGAGGTCGGCGCGGTCGTAGTTGGCGGGCTCGGCGTCGGGATGGCCCAGGTAGCGCTCGGTGTAGTGGGTGTCGTACAGCCGCCAGTCGGTGACCGGCGCCCCGGCCACGGCCGCGTGGAAGACGTCGGGGCGGCGCAGGACGGCCAAGGCGGCCAAGTACCCGCCGAACGACCATCCCCGGATGGCCACCCGGCCCAGGTCCAGCCGGGGGTCGCGGGCGGCCGCGGCCTCCAGCCCGTCGATCTGGTCTTGCAGCACCGGCCCGGCCAGGTCGCCCCGGACGGCCCGCTCGAACTCGGGGCCCCGCCCCGGCGTGCCCCGGCCGTCGATGATCACCACGGCGAAGCCCTGCTCGGCGAACCACTGCGGGACATCGAACATGGCCCGAGACCGCAGGACCCGCTGGGCGTGGGGGCCGCCGTAGGGATCGACCAGAACCGGCAGCCGGGCGTCCGGGCCGGCGCCGGCCGGCAACACCACGGCGGCGGTCAGGGACCGGGCGCCGAGGGAGGCGATCTCGACGTTGTGGTCGAGCCCCGAGGCGGCGGCGTGGTTGGCGACGACCCAATCGGGACCCCGGTCGGATCGCACCGTCACCACCGAGCCCGGATGCTCCAGCGACCGCCGCGCCAGCACCGCGGTGCCGCCGCCGACCGCGGCGCCGTTCACGCCCGGGCCCTCGGTGAGCCACTCCAGCTCGCCGGACCACGACACCCGGGCCACGTGCACGTCGGCCGGGTCTACCGATGCGGTCACCACCGCCCCCGACTCGTCGGCGGCTACCACCCGGCGGACCTGCACCCCGTCGGGGGTCAGGACCGCGCCGTCGGCGCAGAGCCGGCGGGACGATCCCCGGTTCTCCACGGTCACCAGCCGCCCGGCGGCCAGCCGGAAGGCGCCGGGCGCCAAGTCCACCCAGCAGTCGTCGACCACCAAGTGACGGCGGCGGCAGGCGCCGGTGCCGGGATCGGCGTCGAGGACGGCCAGCCGCCGCTGGTCCCGGCTCTGCACGGCCAGCACCAGCCCGTCGGCGGACCAGTCCACCCCGGCCAGGTATTCCCAGCGGGCCGCCTCGCCGGAACCGGCCGCGCCGCTGGCGGAGTCGTCGTCGGGGTCGGCGTCCCAGACCACATCCACCCGGCTGCCGTCTTCGAGGTCGAAGACGGCCAGGCTGACCTCGGCGTTGGCCGCGCCCGCGGCCGGGTAGCGGATCTCGGTCGGGGCCAGGTGCGGATCGGCCGGTGACGGGATCCACCACGACCCCACCCGGGCTTCGTCCGTCCGCTGCGCGATCAGCCTGCGGCTGTCCGGCGCCCACCAGAACCCCCGGGTCCGGCCCATCTCCTCGGCCGCCACCAGCTCGGCCCGGCCCCAGGCGACCGCGGCACCGGGCTCGTCGACCACCAGCCGGTCGTCGCCGGCACTGTCCACCACCCGCAGGCCCGATCCCGACCCGTAGGCCACCCGCCGGCCGTCGGGGCTGAGCCGGGGGTCGAAGGCACCGGGGCGGGCGGGCAGAGCGGTCGCCGATCCGGCGCCGAGATCGACCCGCCACAGCGAGCCCCCCAGGGCGAACACGGCCGCGGTCAGAGCGGGGTCGGCGTCGTAGGAGACCACCCCCTGCCCTGTCTCCCGGACCCGCTCCCGGCGGGCCCGCTCGGCCGCGGGCAGGTCCGGGCCGCCAGCACCGCCGGCCTGCCTCGGGTCGAAGACGAGGCGCTCGACACCGCTGTCGACGTCCAGCGCCCACAGGCAGTTGACCGGGTCCTCGGGTCCCGACGACCGCAGGAAGGCGACCCGGCTGCCGTCGGCTGACACCCGCATGTCCCGGGGCTCGCCCGAGCTGAACCGGCGGGTGCGGGCCCAGCGCCGGGGGAAGGACTGAGAAGATTCGCTCACGTCCCCTATGTTGGTCTCCGATGGAGCGAGCCAGCCCTCACCGGGGGCCGATCCGCTGGGCCGTGGCCGCCACCGGCGCCATCGCCGACCGCTTCGCCCGCGAGTTCGGCGCCGTCGCCGACCCCGGCGCCGAGCTGGCCGCGGTCGGCTCCCGGGCCCCCGGAACCGCCCAGGCCTTCGCCGCCCGCCACGGCATCGGCCAGGCCTACGGCAGCTACGAGGCCCTGGCCGCCGCCGACATCGACGCGGTGTACGTGGCCAACCTGGCCCCCTTCCACTGCCCGCTGACCAAGCTGTTCCTGGAAGCGGGCAAGCACGTGCTGGTGGAGAAGCCCATGGCGCTGAACGAGGCCGAGGCCGCCGAGATGGCCGAGGCGGCCGAGGCCAACGACCGCTTCTTGATGGAGGCGATGTGGATGCGGTTCAACCCGCTGCACCGCCAAGTTGCCGGGCTGGTCGCCAGCGGGGCGATTGGAGAGGTCCACCGGATCCAGGCCGACTTCTCCATTGCGGTGGACTTCGACCCCGGCCACCGGCTCTGGTCGCTGGAGGCCGGGGGCGGGGCGCTGCTGGATCTCGGCATCTACCCGGTCTCGCTGGCCTGGTGGCTGCTGGGCGAGCCGTCCGCCGTCGATCACGTCGTCCATGTGGGTCCCACCGGCGTCGACGACGACGTGAGCCTGCTGCTGGGGTGGGAGACGGGCGCGGCGGCCGTCCTCACCACCTCCATCCGCTCGACCGGATCAACGGCGGCCCGCATCGACGGCGCCGCCGGCTCGATCGCCATCGAGACCCGGTTCCACTCGGCGGCCGCGGCCCGGCTGCACACCGCCGACGGCTCGACTGATCTGACCGCTGAGGCGTCCTCTCTGCACTGGCAGGTGGATGAGGTGAACCGCTGCCTGAGGGAGGGCCTGCGCCAGAGCCCCGACCACCCCAACTCCACCCCGAGGGCCATGCTGGCCCGCTTCGACGCCATCCGGGCCGATGCCGGCATCCGCTACCCCACCGAGCCGCCCCGCCCCTGACCGGGCCCTGGCCCCGTCGGCCCGGCCCGCGGCCCGGCGCTCCTCGAATCCGGCCCCGCCTCCAGCGGTGTTTCACGGGCCCGCCTCGGCTGGCGAGTCTACTAGGGCGATCTGGGCCACGGCCGCGGTGCCGGCGGACACCACCACCCCCCGGCCGGCCACGGCGGGCAGGTCGAGGCGAGCGGGCAGGGTCGCCCCTAGCAGGTCTCCGTCCACGGGACCGGGCCGGAACAGCACCCCGGCCCGGCTGGCCCGCAGTTCCGAGAGCCAGCCGCCGTAGGCGGACCGCAGCCGGTCGGCCCGGACGGCGGCCACGATGTGGCTGCGGGTGGCGGCGTCGGCCGCGATCCGGCCCAGGGCCCCGTCGGGATCGGCCACCCGGTCGGCGTCGTCTACCAGCAGCACCCGGCGGACCGAGCCGAGCCGCTCCAGATCGGCGGCCGGCACCGGCGCCACCCCCAGGCGGCGGCACAGGTCGGTCGGCTCGTCCGCCACCACCACCGTCCGGGCGCCGGCCGCGGCTCCGATGGCGGCCAGCGCCGAGGTCCGACCCGAGCCGGGCGGGCCCAGCACCAAGGCGTGCTCGCCGTCGTGGAGGGCGAAACCGACCGGGGCCAGTCCCAGGTCGCCCAGGGCGAAGCGGAGGGCGATCCGATTGTGAGACTCCTCGGCCGACACCGGCAGACCGGCCGCCGACACCACCGAGGGCAGCGATCCGATGGCGGTCGGGGCCCGGGCCGGGTCCGGGGCCGGGGCAGCCGCGGCCAGGGCCCGCACCGCCGCGGCCTCGTCGCCGCCGGCGAACCTGGCCACCTGAACCTCCCGGCGGTCGGAGACCCGGATCGCCCGGCCCGGGCCGAGCCCGGACGTGTCGGCCCGAAGCCCGAACCTCGAGCCGTCGCCGGGGTCGCCGGTGGCGTGGACCAAGACCACGCCGGCTGAAGCGGCCATGTCGCCGGGGAGGTCGGCGGCCCGGCCGACGCTCACCGCCACCCGCAGCCCAACCGCCGGCCCGTCGCCCCAGATCCGCTCCAGCCACCGATGGGGCTCGCCGTCGCGCACCGGGTCGTGGGCTCGGGCCAGCCCGGCCAGCCCGTCGATGAGAACGACGATCTCGGGGTCGCTCCCCGGTCCCTCCCCCGGCGGAGCCGGACCGGGCCCGCCGCCGGGGCTGTCGCCACCACTAGGACCGGGGCTGGAACCGAGCCTGTCGCCATCACCGGAATCGTCGCCGCACCGGGCCCGGCGAGCGGCCACTTCGGAGTCGAGATGGCGCAGCAGCCGAACCCGGCGCTCCCGGTCGGCGGGCGAAACAATCGTGCCGGCGTGGGGCAGCCCGCTCAGCACCGCCAGCCTTCCGCTGTCAAGGTCGATCCCGTAAAGATGGAGCCGGTCGGGCGGGTAGGTGCGGGCCAGGTCCAGCCCGGCGGTGATCAGGGTGGTGGTGGTTCCCGATCCGGGCCCGCCCACCACCACCAGATGACCGTCGCCGGGCTGCCATCCGCTGGTGAACCGGCGCTGGCGGTCGGGGTCGTCGACCAGCCAGGCCGCGGGCGCGCCCTCATCGACCGTGTCGGCCAACTCCCCGGCATCGACCGCGGCCGGCAGCGGCGGGGGCCACGGAGACCGGGGCCGGACCCCGCCCCGGCGCCGGTGGGCGGCGTTCACCGCCCTCACCACCCGGACGATGTCCGACGCCCCCTCCGGCTCGGGGGATTCCCGGCCGGCCGGCACCCCTTCCGGCTCGGGGCTCCCGGCGCCGTCGGGGCCGGGGCGCTCAGCGGTGCCCGGCACCGGGGTCTCGCCGATGACGCGGACCCTCAGGCCCCGGGCCGCCGGGGGCGTGACCCCGGTGACCAGGGCCGACTGGAACGCCACCAGCTCGCCCGGGCCGAACCGGGCCAGGGCCCGGCCCGGCCGGTACCGGGGTATGGCCGCAGCGTCAGCAGCTCCGATCACGTCGTTGGAGTCGTGGCGGTCGGTGACCCGCAGCGCGATCCGGCAGCTCGTGTTGGCCCTGATGTCCTCGGTCACCGCCCCGGCCGGGCGCTGGGTGGCCAGCACCAGGTGGACCCCGAGGCTGCGGCCCCGCTGGCCCACGCCCACCAGGGAGTGGACAAACTCGGGCAGCTCGGCGGCCAGGGTGGCGAATTCGTCCACGACCACCACCAGCCGGGGCAGCGGGCCATCGCCGCCGCCCCCGCCTGCCGCCTCAACCGGGCCCGCCTCCAGGTCGCCGCCGCTGCCCGGGCCTGCCGCCGTCGAGGCCCGGTACGCGGCCAGGTCCTCGGCGCCCAACCGGCGCAGCCGCTCCTCCCGGTAGCGCAGCTCGGCCTCCAGGCAGCGCAGGGCCCGCTCGGCCAGCCGGTCGTCGAGGTCGGTGACCAGGCCGGCCACGTGAGCCAAATCGGCGCAGCAGTCGAAGGCGGCCCCGCCCTTGTAGTCCACCAGCACGAAAGCCAGGTGATCGGGATCGGCCGACAGGCCCAGACCGGCCACCAGCGACCGCAGCAGCTCCGACTTCCCCGACCCGGTGGTGCCCCCGATCAGCAGGTGGGGCCCGTCGGCCACCAGATCCAGCTCCAGCGGTCCCTCGGAGTCCATCCCCACCGGTGCGCACAACCCGGCCGTGCCCCGGGTCAGGGCCCAGCGCCGCTCCACCGACTCGGGCGTCAATTCGGGGCCGACCAGATCCACCAGCGCCACCGAGTCGGGCAGATCGGCGCCGGTGGAGCCCAGCTCGGGGTCGTCAAGGCGGGCCAGCCGGGCGGCGGCGGCCGAGGCGGCCGCCGTCGTCATGCCCCAGGCGGTGATGGCATCGAGAACGGTGGCCGACCGCGGCTCGATCAGCCTCAACCCCCCGGCCGGGTGGACGACCTCGACGATGGCGGTGCATGAGGCGGGCAGCTCGTGAACATCGCCGGCGACCACGATGGCGGCCACCCGGTCGGCGCCCAGCAGAGCCCGACCCGGCGCAGCCCGCCCCACCAGGGCCGCCGACCCGTCCATCACCACCAAGCGGAGCCGCTCGGCGCCGTCGGCGGCGATGGCCTCGGCCGCGCCGGCCATGGCCGCGGCGTCGGCGGCCACCAGGGCTCCGGCCCCGCCCCCGGCCGCGTCGGCGGCGTGGGGCAGCCATCCCAGCCACGACCAGTGACCGTCGGGTCCAGGGGCCAAGGCGGCGACGGCCAAGTCGGCGGGACCGTGGAGCACGGCGGCCTGCACCACCAGACACCGGGCCACCGCCCGGGTCGCGTCGGGCGAGCCGACCAGCCCGACCACGCAGCCGTCGGTCAGCCGAACGGTGACCGGCACGCCGGCCAGCGGCGGCAGGGCTGCGATCATCTCGACCGCGGCCGCGGCCGGGGGGCCGCCGCCGGAGGTCTCCAGCGGCGGGTCGTAGGCGACGTCGGCAGCGCCGACGCCCAACACCATGAAGTCGGGGTCGGACCGGCGCCGCTCCCAGCACCGCACCGAGGGCCCTTCAGCCCGGCGGGTCAGCTCGGCCGGGTCGGGGGCTAGGGCCAGCCGCCGGCGGTGCTCGGCTGCCCGGGCCTCGGGGAGCGCCGCCTCCAAGAGCTTGATCTCGCCCGCCGCGGCCCGCACCGCGGTCCGGTGGGCCCGGGTGGCCCGCCGGCGTCGCTCCAGCCAGGTTCCGACGGTCAGCACCGGTCCCAGCGCCGCGAACACGGCCATGATCGGCGACCACACCAGCGCCAGCACCGCCCCGGCCGCCATCGGCAGGACGATGCCGGCCCACGACAGCGGTTCGGGGCCGGGCCGGGGCGGGGCCTGGGCCGGCGCGGCCAGCGGCGCGGGCTCGGTCGGCGGCGCGCGCCGGGGCGGCCGGTTGAACGGGACCCGGCCCCCGGCCGCGCCCAGGCCAGCCCGGACGGCGGCGGGCACGTCGTCGGCCTCGGCCCGCCACGCCAGGCTGGTAGCCCCGATCTGAACCGCGGTTCCGGGCCGAACCGGGGTCGGCTCGGCCAGGGCTCTGCGCACGCCGTCGGCGCCGTGCACCGTTGTGCCGTTGCGGGCGCCGAGGTCGGCCAGGACCGGCACCGGGCCCGCCCCCACCCGCAGATGGCGGCGGGACAGGGCCGGGTCGTCGATCACCACGTCGCAGCCGCGGTCGCGTCCCACTACCCAGGTGTCGCCCGGGGGCACAGCCAAGCGGTGGCCGGCCCGGAGCCCGCCGGTCACGGCCAAGACCATGCCGGTTTCGGTCCCGCCGATCCCGAGCGGATCCGGGCCAGCGTCGGTCCCGCCGATCCCGAGCGGATCCGGGCCAGCGTCGGACAACGGCCGCGGCGGCGAGGGCTGAGGGCCTACCTCGACCCTGGCCCCCTCCCGCAGGGCGGCGGCCGTCAGCGGCGCGTCGGCGGGATGCCAGCAGCCGTCCACGGCGACGCCCGGCGGCGGACCCGGATCGGGTTCGGCTCGGTCAGGGTCGGCCCCGGCCGGCCGGCCGGGCTCGAGGGCCGCGACCAGATCGGCCACGGTGTATCGGTCGAGGTCGGAGCCGACTTCGACTATGCGCTCGACGCCTTCAAGGCAGTGCCGGATCCGCACCGGGCCAGCACGATTCGCGCCGGCGCCCGGTCACACCGTGTCGAGGGCGCTGACCCCGGCCTGAAGCTCGGCGCTGATGAAGGCCGAGTGCTCGCCCAGGGCCTCGCACAGGTTGCGCAGGTTGGGCCGGAACTCGGTCTCCCAGAGCTGGCGGAACCGGTCGGCCCGGGCCCCCTGCCAGGTGGTGCCCTCGATGCCGGCCCCGATGGCGGCGATCACCTCCTCGATCGTCTGCTTCTGGCGGGCGAAGATCCCCACCAACTGCTCCATCTGCGACTTCGACATCATCAACATGTCACCGGCCATCGGACTTACCTCCCAGTTCGATACTTCAATACATTACAGTATCTACCATGCCATGCGGGTCGGGCAATCGCAACCCCGCGGCCCGGTTTTCCCCGGCCTCGGGCCAGCCAGCAAGATCCCCCTCGGCCGGCCGGTGCGGCCGCCTACCCGCTAGACTGGGGCTTAGGGCTCAGCCGCGGCTCGGGCGGAGGCCAGCCACCCGTTGACCGTGTCGCGGTTGTCGGCGATCCAGTCGGCCGCCAGTTGCGCGATCTCGGCCTCGGTGCCTCCGCCGAGTTCCTGCTGGACGATGGCCAGAGTCACCTCGAGGGGCGACAGGACGACCGCCTCCCACAGAGCCCTGGCGGCCGGGTTTGCCGCCAGGAACTCCGTGTTGGCCGTGACCAGGATGTCGTTGACCCGCCAACCCAACTGGCAGACGCCGGACTCGGCGGCCGCCGGGCACTTATCCGGCCCTAATGAGGCCTGGCCGGGCCGCTGATCGTGCTCCCTGCCGCCCCTGATACAGGTGGGGTTCGAGTCGTCGATGACATCCTCCACCGCCAGCCAGTACACGTTGTCGCCGGGGCGGAGCTGATTGAGGTAGGAGCTCGGCGCATACGTGTACACCACCGCCGGCTCACCGGCGTTCACCTTGGCCGAAGACTCCGCGAACAAGGCGTCGTAGCCGGCTATGGCTTGAACCTGCTCGATGTTGTCCCAGCCCGAGAAGGCGATCTGGCTGTC
Source organism: uncultured Acidimicrobiales bacterium (assembly GCA_958296055.1). GTDB lineage: Bacteria > Actinomycetota > Acidimicrobiia > Acidimicrobiales > Aldehydirespiratoraceae > CATQHS01. The sequence goes on along the minus strand of CATQHS010000001.1, from coordinate 2,610,126 downwards.
GATGACATTGTCGCAAGCCCAGCTCTCCGGGCAGCCGTAGATCTCGGCCGCGCCGTCGCCGTCGGTGTCGAACAGGGCGGTGATCGCCGGATCGTCGTTGATCTGATCCAGGTGAGTGATGCCGTATTCGTCGGCCACCGACTTGGTGATCAAGAAGCCCTGAGGGGCACCGCCCGCCATCTGCGCGCCCACCGCCTCAATGTGGTCGCCCACCACTGAGCCGTCGGGCATCTCGCTAGCGAGCAACGAATCGTGGATGGGATACCAACTATTGACCCAGAAGTCGAAGTCGCCCTGGGCCATGGCCGGATAAGCCAGCGTCGGGTCCAGCTCCAACTCCGACGGCTCGGTCACCGTGTAGCCCAGTTCCTCCAGCAACTGCTTGTGGATCTGAGCCTGGAAGTAACCGGTCGACCAGTTGGCCCGGGCCATGGTGATAGTCGTGCCCTCGATAGGCATCGGCGACACGTCCACCACCGTCGGCTGTTCGGTCGGCTCGGTGATGGCGCCGTCATCGCCACCGCACGCCGCCGCGACCAACACCGAGGCGGCCAGCAGCGCAGGCCACCAGCGGCCGACACCCCTACCCGCTGGGACAACCACCGCCACAGACTCCTCCCGCTCGCGCCGAAAGTGTTTGCCGCGACAGTGTTTACCATGCCAGGGAGGTCGGACAGCCGCAACCACGCAGCCCGGTTTCTCGGCCCCGGGCCGGCCGGCCGGTACGATCCGGGTGGTGAAGGCGCTGCGCTTCGCCCGCAAGGAGGTCCGCTACGCGGCCGCGGCCGTCGCCTCCCGCCTGCGCCCCGGCGCCGGGGCCCGGTGGGGGCCGCTGGAGCTGGTCGAGGACGACCCCCCCGAGCTGCCCGCCGACGGCTGGCACCGGGTATACCCCCGCCTGACCGGCATCTGCGGCTCCGACTTGGCCACCGTGGACGGCCGGTCGTCTCGCTACTTCGACGACTACGTCTCGTTCCCCTTCGTGCTGGGCCACGAGATCGTCGGAGAGCTGGCCGGGGGCCGCCGGGTGGTCATAGAGCCGGTGCTGGGCCACGAGGCCCGGGGCTTCGACCCGCCCTTCGAGGGGGCCGCGCCCGGCGACGGCAACGACTACCGGCACCTGGTGTGCGGCCATCTCCAGCCCGGCCTGCAGACCGGCTTCTGCCAATCCACGGGAGGCGGCTGGGCCACCGAGCTGGTGGCCCACCGGTCTCAGCTCCACGACGTCCCGGACTGGATGAGCGACGAGCTGGCCGTCATGATCGAGCCGGCGGCAGCCGGGGTTCACGCCGCCCTGCGGGCCCAAGCCGAGCCGGGCGCCACGGTGGCGGTGCTGGGGGCCGGGACCATGGGCCTGGCAGCGGTGGCCGCCCTGCGCCACCTCACCGAGGCGGGCTCGATCGTCTGCGGGGCCCGCTACCCCGTCCAGCGGGAGCTGGCCCGCGAGCTGGGCGCCGACGCCGCGGTAGGCGCCGACGAGCTCAAGCGGGCGGTGCGCCGGGCCGAGGGGTCGTTTCAGATCGGCGAGCACCTGTCGGGCGGCGCCGACGCGGTAATCGACGCGGTCGGATCGGCCGCCTCCATCGCCGAGGCCCTGGCCCTGTGCCGGCCCCGAGGCCGGGTGGTGCTGCTGGGCATGCCCGGCACGGTCACGGTGGAGCTCACCGGTCTGTGGCACCGCGAGACCGAGCTGGTGGGGTGCTACACCTACGGGACCGAGACCCTGCCCGACGGCCGGCGGGCCACCGGCTTCGAGCTGGCCTTCGAGCTGGCCGGCAAGGTCCCCCTCAACCGGCTGGTGTCGGCCGTCTACCCGCTAGACCGCTACCGCGACGCCTTGGACCACGCCGCCGAAGCCGGCCGCCGGGGCGCGACTAAGATCGCTTTCGACCTGAGGCAGGAACGCCGCCGCGGCATCTGATAGAACTCACCGGCAGAGCGAACGCAAACGGAAGGGGTCAAAGCCCTATGGCGGACACCGACTCAGCCATCATCGTTCTCGAGAACGTATACAAGATCTTCGGCCCCCAGCCGAAGGGCCGGGCCTACGATCTGGCCCGCTCCGGGGTCTCGAAGGACGAAGTGCAGGCCCAGACCGGCCACGTCGTCGGCCTCGACGACGTATCGTTCTCGGTGAAAGAGGGAGAGATCTTCGTGGTGATGGGCCTGTCGGGCTCGGGCAAGTCCACCGCCATCCGCACGGTCAACAAGCTCATCGACACCACCGCGGGCACGGTGCACGTCAATGGCACCAACGTCCAAGAGCTCAGCGGAACAGGGCTGCAGTCCTTCCGCCGGGAGCACATGGGCATGGTGTTCCAGCACTTCGCGCTGTTCCCGCACCGCAACATCATCGACAACGTGGGCTACGGCCTCAAGGTTCAGGGCATCCCCAAGGCGGAGCGAGACCAGGCGGCCATGAAGGCGCTCTCACTGGTGGGCCTCAACGCCTACTCCCGCAACGTCCCGTCCGAGCTCTCCGGCGGCATGCAGCAGCGGGTCGGCCTGGCCCGGGCGTTGGCCTCCGATCCGGAGATCCTGCTCATGGACGAGGCGTTCAGCGCGCTCGACCCGCTGATCCGGCGCCAGATGCAGGACGAGATGATGGACATCCAGGGCGAGCTCCACAAGACCATCCTGTTCATCACCCACGACCTCAACGAGGCGCTGCGCATCGGCGACCGGGTCTGCATCATGAAGGACGGCGCCGTAGTGCAGGTCGGCACGCCCGAGGAGATCCTCACCCAGCCCGCCACCGGATACGTCGCCGAGTTCGTGCAGGACGTCGACCAGGGCCGCGTCATCCAGGTTCACGAGGTGATGCGCCCACCGGCGCCGATTCCCGCAGACGCGACGATTGAAGACGCGACGGCTCGGCTCGACTGGGATCGCACCGGCGCGTTCGTGATCGACTCCAGCGGCGCGCCGACCCATGTGCTCTGCGCCCGGGACTGCGCCCGCGCCGCCAGCCAGGGAACCAACGAACTCGCTTCGATACTGCGAAGCGATTTCGAGAAATGCCAGCGGGACGACCGGCTGAACACCGTCTACGCCGCCGCGGGCCGTGGGCTTCCCATAGCCGTCTGCGACGACTCCGGCGCGCTCGTCGGCAACCTCGATCCTCAACACATCATGGAAGAAATGGGCCGAGTCGAAAACCTTATCGACGGATTCGAACGAGAGGTGTACCTGTGAGCATCGGAACTAGAGCCGTCACGGTGCTCGCTCAAGCCAGCGGCACCGAAGAGACCGAGACGGTAGGGATATGGGATAACCGCCTGCTCGACGAATGGACAGTGCCGTTCGGGGATTGGGTAGAGCAAGCAGTCTTTTGGATTGCCAACAACCTGAAACTGTTGCTTGACATAGTGGCGTGGCCGTTCGACACGCTGATCCGACTCCTGGTTCGCGATTTCTTGAGCGAGGTGTCCTGGCTTTGGGTCGTCATGGCGATGTTCGCCATCGCCTGGCTGGCCCGGAACGTCAAAGTCGCGTCGTTCGTCGCGGTTGCTCTGTTCATATGCGGGGTACTGGGCGGCCATTACTGGCTGGAAACAGTCCGAACCATCGGCTTCATCCTGGTAGCGGTGGTGATATGCGTGCTAATCGGGATCCCGGTGGGAATCGTGTGCGGGAGAGTGGACAGCTTCTGGCAAGTGGTGAGACCAATCCTCGACGCCATGCAAGTGGTCCACGCCTTCGTCTACATGTTGCCGATCATCTGGTTCTTCGGCGTCGGTGAGACTTCGGCCACGATGGTGACGATGGTGTTTGCCATACCACCGTTGATCAGGCTCACCAACCTCGGCATCCGTCAAGTGCCCGGCGATGTGGTCGAGGCCAGCCGAGCATACGGCGCCCGCGAGATGAAGGTTCTGTTCGACGTTCAGATCCCGTTGGCCCGCCCCGCCATCATGACCGGGGTCAATCAGACATTGCTGCTGGCCATCTCCATGCTGGGCATCGCGGCAATCATGGGCGCCGGCGGTCTGGGCCAGACCATGTTCAGGGCTATCAGCAACCAGGACGCCGCTTTGGGGGCTTCGTCGGGCCTTGCCTTCTTCTTGGTGGCGGTCGTGCTCGACCGCATGTCTCAGCGCGAGGGCGCCGAGACCGGCGGCCTCTTGAAGCGCATCCGCATGGCCTGGAGGCACCGCAGTAACCCAGAGGCGCTCATACCCGACGCCAGCGCCTCGGCCATCGTCAAGTACCGCCAGGACGAGAGGTTCGCCGGACTCGCCGCCGCCGAGAGAGTGCCGATGCTGGTCACGCTGATCGGCGGAGCCTTGATGACCGTCAGCGCGTTCCTGGCATGGACCATCAACGCAGGCAAGCTGAGCGCCTACGGACGGTGGAGCGACGCCAGCCTGGAGGGCGAACTCGACGGGCGGTCCTTCTCCGGTCTGGACGCCTCAGGAGGGTCGTGGGTGGGGCTGATCGTCTTGGTCGCCGGGCTCTTCGTCGTCGGCGCTGTGGCCGCTTCCTATTTCCGGCCCGGGCGCGGCCCCCGCTGGCTGGTGGTCGACGGGGCGCTGATCGCGGCCATAGCCGGGCTCATCTTGTCGGTCGGACATCTGCTGGCCCGCCCGCTCAGCGCGACCGACACCCCGGTCGCCTCCGGCGTCGCCGACCCCGGCACCGGGATCGGCGTGATCGTCGCCACACTCGGCGGGGTCATCGCCGTGGTCGGCGCTGTGGGCTGGATTCGGACTGCGCCCCATTCACCGCTCCATCCGCTGCCGGTCGGAGTGGCCTGGAGCCGCCTGATCGGTGTCGGGATCGCGATCTTGGTGCTGGCGGGCGGGATGTTCTCCAGTTGGAGCCATGATCGTCGCGGCGGCCAGATCGTCACGCCCGAGATTCAGGCCGAACTCGACGAAATCGAGCGGCAGATGGAAGAGCGCCCCCAGGACATAGCCGCCTTGAGCACTGAGTACCAAATCACCTTCGAGAAGTCCAGAATAGACAATCTGATCGTCACCGACGGGATCACCGGCAAGGGCACCGGCTTGGGGCTCTGGGCCTTTCTCGTCGGTCTGGCCGCGGCCGCAACCACCTTGCCGGCCGCGGGCGTCTTCGGAAGCGACGAACGCCGAAAGTGGCAGTGGAGCACCATCACGGCCGGTCTCGGCGCCGGGTCCACGGCACTGGCTCTGACGTGGATACTCGTACAAGTGCGATCAGCCGAACCCGGCTACCTGAGCGGCGTGGGATCTTTGATGGCATTGATCGCGGGGGCGTTCGTAGTCGCTTCCACCATGCCGGTGCTCAAAGAGTTCCGCCGCTCAAAGGTCTACGCGGCGCTGGCCACCGGGGACGATTCCGCCGGAGACGATTCCGAAGCGCAGGACGCTCCTGTCGCCGGAGCCAGCGGGCCGGCTTGAGCGCCACTGGCACACCAGCGGGTTTCCCGGCTACGCTACAGGGCCGTGCCCCGAGCATCTGCTCGGTGGTTCGCACAAACAAGCACCCAAGGAGGGGTTGTAAATCATGAGGAAGAAGCAGTCACTGCTGTGGCTGGCCCTGTTGGCGGTCTTCGCCTTGGCTGCCGCATCGTGCGGCGGAGACGACGACTCCGACGGCACCACCAGCCCCGAGCCCACGGCCGCGCCGACCACCATGGCCGACACGGACACGGAAGACACGCCCGCGCCGACCACCGCGGCCGCCGACACGGAAGACACGCCCGCGCCGACCACCGCGGCCGCAGAAGAAGCCCCGTCCGAGCCGGAGATGAACATGACTCCCGGCTCGGGTGTCTCGCTGACGATGGCGAGGGCCAACTGGTCGACCGGCTACTTCCAGGCCTACGTCTTCGAGCAGATCCTCGAAGAGCTGGGGTACGACGTGAGCAATCCCGCCGACAAGGAGTTGGGCCCGAGCCTGGCCTACCTGGCGATGGCCCAGGGCGAGGCCGACTTCTGGGTCAATAGCTGGTACCCGGGCCACAATAGCTGGCTTCGCCCCGATCTGCCTGACGGGTCCACCGTCGGCGACCACGTCGGTGCCGTCGGTGCTCTGATGCCCGCGTCGGGGCTTGAGGGCTACCTCATCACGGCCGCTTTCGCCGACGAGTTCGGGGTGTACACCCTGGATGCGTTGAACGACAACCCGGATGCGATCGCCGCCTACGACGCCAACGACGCCAATCCCGGCAACGGCGTGGTCGACATGTACGGCTGCCCGGAGTCGTGGACCTGCGACAACATCTTGGACTCTCAGATCGCCTTCTCGGGCTGGGAGAACATAGTTCAAGTCAAGGCCGGTTACGACGCCATGCTCGCCGAGGCCGTCGGCAAAGCCAGAGACGGCGAGCCCATGGTGGCCTACACCTGGGCCCCGAGCGCGTACGTCGCTCAGCTTCTGCCCGGCGCCAACACCTACTGGATTGCGGTCGAGGACATACTCGACGACTCCAACCCCCTCAACGCAGAGGGCGGCGATGAGTGGGATCAGCGCGGCGACCCGAACGACCCGTGCTATCCGGAATGCGCCTCCGCCAACATCCCACCGGATTCCTGCCCCGACGCTGCCGTCAAGGGCACCTGCCAGTTGGGCCGGTTGGCCGCGAACATCCTGGCGTCGTCCCGCTTCGACGTCCTCGATGCCAACCCCGCCTTCGCTTCGATTCTCGAGAGCGTCGAGATTCCGCCGCTGGACGTGAACTTGGCCTCTCTCCAGCAATCGACGGAAGAGCTCTCAGAGGAGGGCATCCAGGAGCAGGCCGCCCAGTGGATCGCCGACAACCGCGGTCTGGTCGACGGCTGGCTCGACGCCGCCAGAGCGGCCGCCATGGGCTGATCGGATGATCGGCTGAGTCCGCGGGACTAACGCCCGGGGACTAACGCTCGGAGGGCGGGGTTTCAAAGCCCCGCCCTCCGCCGCGTTCCGGCACCAGATTTGGCCGCGGCAACCGAACGAGCTTCCGGGCTGCCATGATGTAGACAATGAAGGATGAAGACAGCAATGAGCCTGCGTAACTTCTTCCGGCTGCTGCGGCACGGGCCGCCACCCGACCGGCGCGGCGTGGACGACTCGCTGGCCAAAGCCGCCAAGGACTCGCTCCATGTGGGCCAAGGGAAGGGGGCTAGCGCATCGACATCGGCCGCCTACAAGCAGATCGAAGAGGGCCACAAGAACTACACCGAGTCTTTCAAGAAGAAGAAGTAGGCGCGCGCCCCGGGCCCGTCACTCGGTCCATGCCGCAGAACCTGCGGCACTGGCCTTCAGCGCAGCAGAGCGCACAACATCGAGAAGAAAGCTTCGCTGGGGTAGTCGGTCACCACGGTGGCATTGGGGGTCCGGCCGGTGAAGCCGAGCCGGTCCACCGACATGGCCCCTCGGGCTGGGCCGTCGCCGTCGATTACGTCCACTGGCACCCGCACGGTTGTGGCCGGGGCCGGGTCGATGGCGTGAGCCATGGCTATGGGGTCGGGTAGATCGGGGCCGTCCAGGCCGTCGTAGCCCGCCACGGCCTCGGCCACCGCGGCCTGGATGTCGAGGGCGAAATCAGCCAGCGGGGTGCCGATGGCCCGTATGGCCGAGGCCCGCTCACCGGTGACCACCGCCGAGGCGATCGAGATGTCCCAGCCCACCAACTCCACCGGCAGACCCGAGCGCATCACCACCGCAGCCGCGTCGGGGTCGGCCCAGAAGTTGTACTCCGCCATAGGGGTGACGTTGCCCGGCCCGTCCAGCCCGGTGCCGCCCATCACCACCACCCGCTGCACCGCGGTGGCGATCTCCGGCGCCCGCAGCACCGCGGTGGCCACATTGGTGAGCGGCCCCAGGGTCACCAGGGTGATCCGGCCCGGCGAGCCCAGGACGGCATCGACGATCACATCGGCGGCCCGGCCCGGCGCCGGGACCCGCCCGGACAGGTCCAGGCCGCAGTCGCCCATGCCGTCGGCGCCGTGCACGTTCTGGGCCGTCTGGAGGTCCCGCAGCAAAGGCCCGGCCGCGCCGGCGTAAACCGGTACCTCAGAACCGCACAGCTCCACGGTGTAGAGCGCGTTCTGCACGGCTTGATCGAGCCCGACGTTGCCGGCCACCACTGTGACCGCCTCCACCTCCACGTCGGGATGGCGCAGGGCCATCACCAGCGCCACCGCGTCGTCAGAGGCGGTGTCGGTGTCGATCACAAAGCGGCGCACCCGAACGATCCTAGGGTGTGGTCTTCGGGGAGATCGGCGGCGGCTTGCGAACTGGTTCTGGAGCCGCCACGATGGAGGGCAATGGCTGAGGCGATGCCTGCTCCCACGCTCGACGACGAGACCGCGGCGGCGCTGACGCTGTTCAACACCTATGTGGAGGCCGACCGGGAGCGCCGTAAGCGCGAGCAGGCGCTGACCAAGGCGGAACGGGCCAAGGACGACGCCGCGGCCGCCGTCCGCAGCCTCGACTCGAGCCAGGCCTCGGCCGCCGAGAAGACCGCAGCCGAGGCCGCCTACCGCGAAGCCGCCGAAACGCTCAAGCGCCTCCGCGACGGCACCGGCCAAAAGGAACAGTCAGATGAAGGAGCCGACGAATGAGCCTGCGTAACTTCTTCCGGCTGCTGCGGCGCGGTTCTCTGCCCGACTTGCACGTGGACGACTCGCTGGCCAGAGCCGTGAAGGACTCGGCCCATACGTGCACCTCGGGGGCCGGGCCTAGCACATCGACATCGGGCGTCTACGAGCACATCGAGAAGGGCCACAAGAACTACGCCGAGTCCTTCAAGAAGAAGAAGAAGTAGGGCCGCCGGCCGGCCGGGCCGGCTCAGCGCAGCAGACCGCGCCCCTCGGCGTCTTGGCCGAACCTGATCGAATCCTGGTTCTCGGCGCTGACCGCAAAGCCCTCACCACTCGCCGCGCCGGTAGCCTGAGCGCCCGTGAGTGACGCCGCCCTCCCGTCCGACAGTCCACCGCCCGATCATTCCCCACCCGGTCCCTATCCCCACGTCGCCGCCGCCGACTTCCCCGCCATCGAGCGACGGGTTTTGGCCCGCTGGGAGGCCGAGGACGCCTTCACCGCCTCGGTCGAAGCCCGGCCCGCCGACACCGAGTACGTCTTCTACGACGGCCCGCCCTTCGCCAACGGCCTGCCCCACCACGGCCACCTGCTCACCGGCTACGTCAAGGACGTGGTGCCCCGCTACCAGACCATGAGGGGCCGCCGGGTGGAGCGCCGCTTCGGCTGGGACTGCCACGGCCTCCCGGCCGAGATGGAGATCGAGAAGGAGCTGGGCGTGTCGGGCCGGGCCGCCATCACCGAGATGGGCATCGACCGGTTCAACGCCGCCTGCCGGGAGTCAGTGCTGCGCTACACCGCCGAATGGCGCCAGACGGTCACCCGCCAGGCCCGCTGGGTCGATTTCGACCACGACTACAAGACCATGGACCTGGCCTACATGGAGTCGGTCATGTGGGCCTTCGCCGAGCTCTACCGCAAGGGCCTGGTGTATGAGGCCTACCGGGTGCTCCCCTATAGCTGGGGAGCGGAGACGCCGCTGTCGAACTTCGAGATCCGCCTCGACGACGCCACCCGGCCCCGCCGGGACCCGGCCATCACCGTGGCCTTCGACCTGGAGCCCGCCCCCGGCGACCCGGGCCCGATGAGGCTGTGGGCCTGGACCACCACCCCCTGGACTCTGCCCTCGAACCTGGCGGTGGCGGTGGGCCCCGAGGTGGAGTACGCGGTGATGGCCGCCGGCGGCGCCTGCTGCGTGCTGGGGGCCGAGACCGTCGAGGCCTATCAGGCCCAGCTCGCCGGAGCCGAGCGCCGGGGCACCATCACCGGCGCCGAGCTGGCCGGGCGCCGCTACCGGCCGCTGTTCGACTACTTCGCCGACCGGGCCGACGCCTTCCGGGTGCTGTCGGCCGACTTCGTCGACACCTCCGAGGGCACCGGCATCGTGCACATGGCCCCCGGCTTCGGCGAGGAGGACCAGGCGCTGTGCGAGGCGGCCGGGATCGGGATCGGCCGGGCCGTGCCCGTGGACGACCGGGGCCGGTTCACCGGCGAGGTGGCCGACTGGGCCGGCGTCAACGTGTTCGACGCCAACCCCGGCATCATCGACCACCTCAAGCGGGCGGGCCGCATCGTCCGCCACGACAGCCACGAGCACAACTACCCGCACTGCTGGCGCACCGACACCCCGATCATCTACAAGGCCATCACGAGCTGGTACGTGGAGGTCACCGCCATCCGGGACCGGCTGTGCGAGCTGAACCAGCAGATCAACTGGATACCCGACCACGTCCGAGACGGCCGCTTCGGGATGTGGCTGGAGGGGGCCAGGGACTGGTCGATCAGCCGTAACCGGTTCTGGGGCTCGCCCATCCCGGTGTGGCGCAGCGACGACCCGGCTCACCCCCGCACCGATGTGTACGGCTCCCTGGACGAGATCGAGCGCGATTTCGGGGTCCGCCCCACCGACCTGCACCGGCCCCAGGTGGACGAGTTGGTGCGGCCCAACCCCGACGACCCCACCGGCCGGTCGATGATGCGGCGGGTGCCCGAGGTGCTCGACTGCTGGTTCGAGTCGGGGTCCATGCCCTTCGCCCAGGTTCACTACCCGTTCGAGCAGGCCGAGTGGTTCGACGACCACTTCCCGGCCGACTTCATCGTCGAGTACATCAACCAGACCCGGGGCTGGTTCTACACCCTGCACGTGCTGGCCGGGGCCTTGTTCGACCAGCCCGCCTTCAAGAACGTGATCTGCCACGGCATCCTGCTGGCCGACGACGGGGCCAAGCTCTCCAAGAAGCTCCGCAACTACACCGAGCCCGCCGAGATCTTCGAGACCCGGGGCGCCGACGCCATGCGCTGGTACCTGATGGCCGCCAACATCGTGCGGGGCGGCGACCTGCGCATATCGGACCGGGGCATCGCCGATGTCACCCGCCAGGTGCTGCTGCCGATCTGGAACGCCTACTCGTTTTTCACCCTCTACGCCAACGCCGAGGGCTATGAGGCCCGGGCCCGCACCGACAGCGACCACCTCCTGGACCGCTACGTCCTGGCCAAGACCCGGGCGCTGGTGGAGGCGGTGACCGAGCGGATGGACGCCTACGACCTGCCCGGGGCGGCAGCCGAGATCCGGGGCTTCATCGGGGCCCTCAACAACTGGTACATCCGCCGGTCCCGGGACCGGTTCTGGAACGCGGCCGGGGGCCGCACCGACGCCGACGCCTTCGACACCCTCTACACCGTGCTGACCGCCCTGACCCGAACGGTCGCCCCGTTCCTGCCCATGATCGCCGAGGAGATCCACGGCGGGCTGACCGGCGGGGCGTCGGTGCATTTGGCCGACTGGCCCGACCCCGACGCCGAACAGCTCCCGGCCGACCCCGAACTAGTAGCCGGCATGGACCGGCTCCGCGACGCGGCCTCGACCGCCCTGCGCCTGCGGGAGCAGGCCGGGCTGCGGGTGCGCCTGCCCTTGGCCGAAGCCACGGTGGCCGGCCCCGGCGCCGGCGACCTGGCCCCGATGGCCGACCTGCTGGCCGACGAGGTCAACGTGAAGGAAGTGGTGCTGACCGACGAGATCGGCGACCGGGCCCGTTTCGCGCTGCGGCCCGACGGCAAGGCGCTAGGCCCCCGCCTCGGCGCCGAGGCCCAGGCCGTGTTCGCCGCGGCCCGGGCGGGCCAGTGGACCCGCAACGGCGACGGCACGGTGACCGCGGCCAACTGCGTGCTGGGCCCCGGCGAGTTCGAGCTGGCCCTAGAACCGGCCGAGGGGGTGGTGGCCGGGGCGCTGGGCTCGGGCGACGCGGTGGTGATCCTCGACGCGGCCACAACCCCCGAGCTGGAGGCCGAGGGCCTGGCCCGCGACGCGGTGCGGCTGATCCAGAACGCCCGCCGGGACCAAGGCCTGGTGGTGACCGACCGGGTGGCGGTGGAGATCGCCGAGGCGTCGGACCGGGTGGCGGCGGCGGTGGACGAGTGGCGCGGCTACGTGGCCGAGCAGGTGCTGGCCGCCTCCATCACCGGACCGGGCCTTCCCGGGGCGGGGGTCGAAGGCGAGGCCGGAGCCGACGGCGCCAGCGGCGCGGTCGCCCACGACGCCGGGCTCGACGGCCCCTTCCGCTTCACCCTCCGCCGCGTCTGACCCGCCCCCGGGCGCCTTCGAAAGGGCCGCGGCGGCGATTCTTCCAGCTTGGAGGCCATAACCACCCTTGTAATTTCGCCGGTGTAATCTGCTTAGTCTCCCGTGTCAGAAGAGAGGGGCAGGTTGCTCGTGACGATCACCGAGAGCCGGCTGGCGGCCGTCGGCGAAGCCGACCGGGCGGCCGCAGTCGCAACGTCGATGAGGGTCCGAAAGCGCAACGGTGCCCTCGAGCCGGTGAACCTCAACAAGATCGTCAACGCGGTGGCCCGAGCGGCCGAGGGTCTGCTCGGCGTCGACCCCATGGTGGTCAGCACCCGCACCATCTCCGCCCTGGCCGACGGGTCCACCACCCGGGAGCTCGACGAGCTGAGCATCCGCACCGCGGCCGGGCTCATCGTCGAGGAGCCCAACTACTCCAAGCTGGCCGCCCGGCTGCTGTCGGTCTACATCGACAAGGAGGTTCGCAACCAGAACGTGCCCTGGTTCTCCGAGTCGGTCGCCCTCGGCCACCGGCTCGGCCTGATCGGCGCCGACACCGCCGGCTTCGTCGAGGCCCACGCCCCCGACCTCAACGCCGCCATCGACTCGGGGCGGGACCGCAACTTCGAGTTCTTCGGCCTGCGCACCACCTACGACCGCTACCTGCTCCGCCACCCCGAGACCCGGCTGGTGATCGAGACCCCCCAGCACTTCTTCCTGCGGGTGGCCTGCGGGCTCAGCGCCGACCCCGACGAGGCCGTGTCGCTGTACGACCTGATGTCGTCGCTGGCCTATCTGCCGTCGAGCCCGACCCTGTTCAACTCCGGCACCGCCCACCCCCAGATGTCGAGCTGCTACCTGCTCGACTCGCCCGAGGACTCCCTGGAGGGCATCTACCGGCGCTACACCGACATCGCCCAGCTCTCGAAGTTCGCGGGCGGCATCGGCGTGGCCTGGCACCGGGTGAGGTCCAAGGGGTCGCTCATCCGGGGCACCAACGGGCTGTCCAACGGCATCGTGCCGTGGCTGAAGACCCTCGACTCCTCGGTGGCCGCCGTCAACCAGGGCGGGCGGCGCAAGGGGGCGGCCTGCGTGTACCTGGAGGCCTGGCACGCCGACGTCGAGCAGTTCCTGGAGCTGCGGGACAACACCGGGGACCACTCCCGCCGCACCCACAACATCAACCTGGCCAACTGGGTGCCGGACCTGTTCATGGAGCGGGTGGAGAAGGACTGGCAGTGGAGCCTGTTCGACCCCAAGAAGGTCCCCGAGCTCACCGACACCTACGGCGAGGAGTTCCGGGCCGTCTACGAGAAGGCCGAGGCTGACGGCCGCTACGAGCGCCAGATCCCGGCCCGGCGGCTCTACACCCGGATGATGCGCACCCTGGCCGAGACCGGCAACGGGTGGATCACCTTCAAGGACTCGGCCAACGCCAAGTGCAACCAGACCGGCCCCGGCCCCTCCGGCGGGGGCAACGACCGGGGCCGGGTGGTGCACCTGTCCAATCTGTGCACCGAGATCGTCGAGGTCACCAGCCAGGGCGAGACCGCGGTGTGCAACCTGGGGTCGGTCAACTTGGGCGCCTTCGTCATCCCCAAAGAGGCGGGCGCCGATGCCGGCGCCCGGGCCGCCTTCGACTACGAGCGGCTCGGCCGGGTGGTCCGAACGGTGGTGCCGTTCCTGGACCGGGTGATCGACATCAACTACTACCCCACTGCCGAAGCCGAGGCGTCCAACCGGCGCTGGCGGCCGGTCGGGCTGGGGATGATGGGGCTCCAAGACGTGTTCTTCCGGATGGGCCTGGCCTTCGACTCCGCTGAGGCCCGGGCGGTCAGCCGCCGGATCGCCGAGGAGATCTACTTCAACGCCCTGTGGGCCTCCGCCGATCTGGCCGAGGCCCACGGCCCCCACCCCGCCTTCGATGTGACCCGGGCCGCGGCCGGGCGCCTCCAATTCGACCTGTGGGGGGCCGAGCCCGCCGACCCCGGCCGCTGGGCGCCGCTGCGGGAGCGGATCGCCCGCGGCGGCCTGCGCAACTCGCTGCTCATCGCCGTCGCCCCCACCGCCACCATCGCCTCCATCGCCGGTTGCTACGAGTGCACCGAGCCCCAGGTGTCCAACCTGTTCAAGCGGGAGACCCTCTCGGGCGAGTTCCTCCAGATCAACCGCCACCTGGTGGTCGAGCTGCAGGCCCGGGGGCTGTGGGACGCCCGCATGATCGCCGACGTCAAGCGGGCCGAGGGGTCGATCCAGGCCGTCGACCGCATCCCCGAGGACCTCAAGGCCGTCTACCGCACGGTGTGGGAGATCCCGCAGAAGTCGCTGATCGAGATGGCCGCCGACCGGGGGGTCTTCATCGACCAGAGCCAGTCGCTCAACCTGTTCATGGAGTCGCCCACCATCGGCAAGCTCTCGTCGATGTACATGTACGCCTGGAAGGCGGGGCTCAAGACCACCTACTACCTGCGGTCCCGCCCCGCCACCCGCATCGCCCAGACCACCACCAACGGCTCGGGCCGCCCCGGCGGCGACGGGGCCGTCGTAGCGGCGGGGGCGGCCGGGCGGTCCTTCGGGGCCGAGGAGGCGGTGGCCTGCTCGCTGGAGAACCCCGAGACCTGCGAGGCCTGCGACTGATGGCCGTCACCGACGCCTCCAACCCGTCGCTGGTCCCGGTAGCCGGCCCCGAGGCGGAGGTCGGTTCCATGCCCGCTGCCGCCGCGGCGGTGCCGCAGTTCGAGGGGCGGCCCGCCGACGGAGCCGCAGCGCCCCGGCCCAACATCTTGGACCCGGGCTTCGACCTCACCCTGCGGCCCATGCGCTACCCGCAGTTCTTCGAGATGTACAAGGACGCCATCAAGAACACCTGGACGGTGGACGAGATCGACTTCTCCGACGACTTGGTCGACTTGGATCGCAAGCTCATGCCCGCCGAGAAGCACCTGATCCGCAGGCTGGTGGCCTTCTTCGCCACCGGCGACTCCATCGTGGCCAACAACCTGGTGCTGAACCTCTACGAGCACATCAACGCGCCCGAGGCCCGCATGTACCTGTCCCGCCAGCTCTACGAGGAGGCGCTACACGTCCAGTTCTACCTGAACCTGCTGGACAGCTACATCCCCGATCTCGACGAGCGGGCCGAGGCCTTCGCCGCGGTCGAGAACATCCCCTCCATCCGGGCCAAGGCCGAGTTCTGCTTCAAGTGGATGAACGGGGTGGGGCGGGGGCCGCTGGGCACGGCCGAGGACCGCAAGCGGTTCCTGATGAACCTGGTCTGCTTCGCCACCTGCATCGAGGGGCTGTTCTTCTTCGCCGCCTTCGCCTACGTCTACTTCCTGCGGTCCAAGGGCCTGCTCAACGGGCTGGCGGCCGGCACTAACTGGGTGTTCCGCGACGAGTCCATGCACATGAACTTCGCTCTGGCCGTGATCGCCACCGTCCGGCGGGAGGAGCCCGATCTGTTCGACGAGGAGCTGGGGCAGCGGATCACCACCATGATGGAAGAGGCGGTGGAGGCCGAGTTCGGGTTCGCCGAGGACCTGCTGGGCGAGGGGGTGCCGGGCATGTCCGCGGTGGACACCCGCGCCTACCTGGAGTACGTGGCCGATCAGCGCCTGATCCAGTTGGGCCTGCCCAAGCGGTTCGGGTCCTCCAACCCCTTCTCCTTCATGGAGCTGCAGGACGTGCAGGAGCTGTCCAACTTCTTCGAGCGGACCGTCTCGGCCTACCAAGTGGGGGTCGAGGGCGAGGTCTCCTTCGACGAGGACTTCTGACCGGCCGTGAAACAAAACCAGCCAGAGTTGCCCTCCGCCGACTAGGTCTAAACTCCCGATGGTGACCGCGCCGCTGATCGGGATCTCGGGGCGCAGCAGCTTGGCCGGCAGGCTGGGGGTGGCGCCGGCGAGCATGGCCGACCGGCCGGTGGACATGTACTTCCGCGACTACGCCCTGGGCGTGCTGGCCGCGGGCGGGCTGCCGGTGTACATGCCCGAGCCGGTGGACCCCGAGGTATTCGTCGGCCGCCTCGACGGGCTGCTGCTCACCGGGGGCACCGACATCGACCCGGCCCGATACCGGCAGGAGGTCCGGGCCGACCTGTTCCCGCCCGAGCCGGGCCGGGACGCCTTCGAGCTGGGGCTGATGGACGCGGCGGCCGCCTCCGGCATTCCGGTGGCGGGGATCTGCCGGGGCGTGCAGGTGCTCAACGTGTACGGCGGGGGGACGCTGCACCAGCACGTCGGGGCCCATGCCTGCTTCGACCGCCCGCCGGACGGCCCGGTCCATGAGGTGGTCTTCGCCGAGGGGTCGCGGCTGGCCGGGCTGTACGGCCGGTCCCGGCGGGTCAACTCCCTGCACCACCAGACCATCGACGAGGTGGCCGAGGGGCTCTTGGCGACGGGCCGGGCCGAGGACGGCACGGTGGAGGCCCTCGAAGCCGTCGATCGGCCCTGGCTGGGGGTTCAGTGGCACCCCGAGATGATGGACGGCCGCGACCGGGACCCGCTGTTCTCCTGGCTGGTGGCCGCGGCCGGGGGCTGAGGAGGCCGAGGGCGGGGCCGGGCGCGGGCCATTCCGGCCGGCCGCAGTTCCGCAGCCCGAGAAGTTCCCAGAGAAGTTCTTAGGCCGGGCGCTCCACGTGGCCGCCGTAGCCGGCGGTGCCGGAGACCCCGGCCGCGGAGCCGAGCCGGCCCATCGTCGCGGTGCGAAGCGACGGGGTCGGGGTGTAGGCCACCGGCAGCTCCTTGATCCCGCCGATGAAGTTGGAGCGCAGATAGTTGGGGTGGCCGACGGGGTGGATGTCGGGCATGCGCCGGGCGATCTCCCGGAACATCAGCCGGATCTCCATCTTGGCCAGGTTGGCCCCCAGGCAGTAGTGCGGGCCGCCGCCGCCGAACCCGACGTGGTCGTTGGGGCTGCGCTCTATGTCGAACCGCCACGGGTCCTCGAAGGCCCTGGGGTCCCGGTTAGCGGCGATGTGCCACATCACCACCTTGTCGCCCGCCGCGATCCTCACCCCGCCCAGCTCGTAGTCCTCCACGGCCTGGCGGCGGAAGTGCAGGACCGGCGTGGCCCATCGCACGATCTCCTCCACCGCGGTGGCCATGTGGCGATCGGGGTCGGCCACGAACTTGCGCCACTGGTCGGGGAAGTCGAAGAAGGCCATCATCCCCCGGGTGATCGAGTTGCGGGTGGTCTCGTTGCCGGCCACCGACAGGATCAAAAAGAACATGTCGAACTCGTTCTCGCTGAGAGCCTCGCCGTCCACGTCGGCGGTGAGCAGAGTGGTGACGATGTCCTCGGCGGGGCGGCCCCGCCGGTCGGCCTGGAGCTGGTGGGAGTAGCTGTAGAGGTCCACCGCGGCCTGGGTCACCTCTTCGGGGCCGGCCACCATGTCGGGGTCTTCGCGGCCGATGAACATGTTGGTCCACTCGAAGATCCGGGCCCGGTCTTGCACCGGTATGCCCATCATCTCGGCGATGGCCTGCAGGGGCAGCTCGGCCGCCACCTCGGTGACGAAGTCGCAATGGCCCCGCTCGGTGACCTGATCGAGGATCAGGGCGGTGCGGTTCTGGAGGTAGTCCTCAAGCAGGCCGATCATGCGGGGGGTGAAGCCCCGGTTGACCAGCCGCCGGTAGCGGGTGTGGGCGGGCGGGTCCATGTCGATGAGCATGTGGTCTCGCTGGTACTGGCTCATCGTGTCCGACGTGTCGGGCTCGAACATCTGGGTGCCGCTGTGGTTGGACGAGAACACCTCGGAGGTGCGGTTAACCTCCTTGAGGTGGGCTTGGCGGGTGATGGCCCAGTAGCCGGGGCCCATGTCGCCCTCGTCGATCCAGTGGACGCCGGGGTCGGTCTCCCGCAGCCGCTCCAGGGCCCGGTGGTGCTCCTGGCGCTGGAACATGTCGTGGTCCCAGAGGTCGACGTCGAGGTCGGGGGCCTCCATCACGGCCGCCTCTCTCGTCTTGGTGCTCATGGCGAGAAACGGTAGACGACGGGGAGTTGCGACGGGTCGGTTACGGCGGAGTCGGTGTGGTGGGTGATCTGGACCCGGCCGGTGCCGCAGTCGCCGAAGTCATCGCAGGTGTACGTGCCGGCTATCCCGGCGAAACCGGCCGCGCCGCCGAGGGCGTCCCGAAGCTCTTGGCGGTCGATGTACAAGGTGTCGCCGTCGGTCACCGCCACCTGTTCTATCGCCCACAGCAGAAGGGTGGTGGCGTCGTAGGCCCGGGGGAGGTAGATCGACGTGGGCGCCTCGCCGTGGCGCTCCCGGTAGGCGGCGGTGATCTGGTCGCCGGTGCGGCCGGTGGCGGCGTTGGCGCCGTCGAAGGCGGTCTCCGGCCCGGCGAAGTAGACGCCCTCGGACTCGGGGACGGCCAGGAAGTGCGACACCTGCAGCGAGCCGGCGCTGAGCAGCTCCACGTCTTCGAGACCGGGCACCCGGCCGATCTGTTGGACGATATGGGTCCCCTCCTCGGGGAAGATCGGGAAGAAGAGGCCCTCGGGGCCCGTGGCCGCGGCCTGAGTGAGGACAGGGACCATGTCGGTGTCGCCCTTGGCGATGGAGAAGATGTCGACCTGGCCGCCGAGCTCTCCGAACGAGTCGGCGAAGGCGGCGGCCGTGCTGGAGGTGTAGGGGTCGCCATCGTGGATGGCCGCCATTCGGCGCAGCCCCAGCTCTTCATAGGCAAAGCGGGCCACGGCCAGCGCCCGGTACAAGACGTTGTTGGAGACCCGGTAGAAGCCGGGGTTGTAATCGGCCCCCGGGTTGCCGGCCAGGTCCGAGGTGAGCGATGGGGCGACGACGGCCGCGGATATGGCCACCAGGCCGGCGGCGCCGACGACCGGGGAGAGGCCGGTGGCGGCCACCGAGCAGGAAGGGCCGATGACGCCGACGACTTGGGGGTCTCCAGCCGCGGTGGCGGCCGCGGCCCGCCCGCCGGCTTCGGAGCACTCCGAGTCGAGGCCCGCCCCCGCCGACACTTCGCGGCCCGCGATGGGGCCGTAGTCCTGCGCGGCCAGGGCCACGGCCCGCTGGCTGGGGACGCCCAAGTCCGAAGAGCGGCTGAGCGTCTGCACCGAGCGGATCTGGATGGCCTCCCCCGGCCCGATCTCGACCGCTCCCAGCGAACCGGCCTCGAACCCGCCCGAACCGCTGCACGCGGCCGCGGCCAAGGCCAGAAGGACGGCGAGGCCCGCCCAGATCAACGACTTGGGCTGACGCGGCGTGGTCATAAGCAACGTCACCCTACCCGCCTTATCCGGCCCACCGCACAAGTTCCTCGCCGAGGGTCGGTTCGCTGGATGAGGATTGGGAAGAGATGCGCTTCCGGGCTATTTCGGCATATTCCCCATGCAGTTCGATCCCTCCGGCTTGGCGGCCGTGTCTAAGAGCCGAGATCACCGTGGTGCCCGACCCGGCGAAGGGGTCGACCACGATTCCCCCGGGCGAACACACCGCCTTGACGAAGAACTCGGCTAATCCTTCGGGCATGACCGCGGTGTGCTGACCGGCGGGGCCTGCGTGCTGGTTGTAGGTCTGGCCGACTGAGATGACGTTGCCTGGATCGGCCCCGCCGTGTTCGTAGGTCTTGGTCCTGTCCCGGCCGAACCCGGCTTCGGTGTTGCGGCGACCGTTGACGTCGCGACCGCGACGCATGATTTCGGCCGAGTCAGCCTTGTACGGGACTCGCACCGCGTCAAGGTTGAAATAGGGCTTTGATCCTTTGGAGAAGTGATAGACGTATTCGAAGCTGTCTTTGGTTCGCGGCCCGAATCTGCCGCAGATGGCGTTGGGCTTAGACCATATGTACGCTTCCACCCAACGCCAGCCCATCCGTTGCAGAGCGAGCACCAGCTCATAGACGTACGGGTGTCTTTGGCCTCGCAACTGACCCGATTTGGCCACTCGGTTCTTTATGTTCAACACGAACGAGCCCGTGTCTTTGGTGGCGGAAAACATGTCCTCGGCAAAGGGCAGAAACCACTCTACGTAGTGATCGGGGCTGATTTTCATGTAGGACCGGGCGTCGGCGTAGGGCGGCGAGGTGAAGAAGAGGTCCACCGATTCTTCGGGGAGCCGGGGCAGCCACTGGGCGGAATCGCCCCAGACGACGCCCTCGGCCAGCAGTTTTCGGAGGGCTTCATCCCGGTCTTCCGGCGGGGCCGGAACCGATCTCGCTGACTTGCCGCCCACGGCGGCGATCCTACATACCGCCTGCGACAGCGGAGCGAATGACCGCCCCCGAAGTCTCCCCGCCGCTACTCCGAGGCGGACAGCAGGTCGTCCACCGCGGCGATAGCGGTGATCTCCCCGGCGAGCACGGCCGCGGTGAGTTCAGCCCGTCGCCGGGCCAGCCCGGGGTCGGCCTCGAACCGCTCCAGCAGCCGCCGCCCGAGCAGTTCGTTCATCCAGGCCAACTCCTGGCCTGCTCGCTTGCGGGTCAGTTCCCCCGACGCCTTCAGCATCTCTTGGTGCTCGACGATTCGGCCCCAGAGTTCGTCCACCCCGGTTCCGGCCAGCCCGGACACGGCTGCCACCGGAGGGGACCAGTCCGGGTGGGCGGGCTCCATAAGCTCCAGCGCCCGGCGGATCTCGGCCGCGGCCAGCCGGGCCGGCCGCTCGCCGGCGCCGTCGGCCTTGGTGACGGCCACCACGTCGGCCAGTTCCAGCACCCCCCGCTTGATCATCTGGAGGTCGTCGCCGCCGTCGGTCGGGGCCAGCAGCACAAAGGAGTCGACCATGGCGTGGACCACGGTCTCGGACTGGCCCACCCCCACCGTCTCGACCAGCACCACGTCGTAGCCCGCCGCCTCGACCACCGCGATGGCCTGGCGGGTGGCGGCGGTCACTCCCCCCGGGGCCCCCGCCGAGGGCGAGGGCCGGATGAAGGCACCGCCGTCGGCGGCCAGCCGGGCCATCCGGGTCTTGTCGCCCAGGATGGAGCCGCCGGTGCGGGGGCTGGTCGGGTCGACGGCCAGCACGGCCACCCGCCGGCCCCGGCCGGTGAGCATGGTGCCCAGCGTCTCTATCAGCGTCGACTTGCCCACCCCGGGCACCCCGGTGACGCCAACTCGGTGAGCCCCCCCGGCATGGGGCAGCAGGCGCTCCAGCAAAGCGGCCGCGGTGCGGCGATCCTCGGGCCGGGTCGACTCCACCACGGTGATGGCCCGCCCCAGCGCAGTCCGGTCCCCGGCCCGGACCCCGGCGGCCAGTTCGTCGATCAGCTCGCTAGCACCGGCGTCCACCACACCCGCATCGTACCCAAAATCTAAATGGAAGTTTAGTGTTAACTTCAGATGGGGCTATTATGGACACGATCATTCAATAGTTACTAGGTTACCTGTTTCTTCAAGATACTCCTCTACCTCTGCCTCCAAATCATCATAAAATTGATTGATTTCATCCTCGGATGGAACTATACATTTATCCGGATTGTTTTGAACAGCCTCATCGAACTCATTTATATGTGGCATATCCATAAAATCCTGGTATGGAAGCTGGGTGCGGTCGATGTTCTCATAGCCGACGGCCCTTACCTGCTCCTCAAAGGCTTCAACGTACGCGGAGAACGCCTGCGCGAACAACTGAAGTTCCTTCGAAAGCCCGGGATCATCAACGACGCTGACTATACTCATCTCCTGTATCTCATCCAACGAACCGAGCAGGTAACCGTCGGTGCCCATAGACGATTCATCGGATTCTTCATTGACGATCCCCACCGGACCAACACCATCATCTTCCTCCTCAGTGATATCAGATATAACCGGAAATTCTACTTCCCAATTCGGAGTATTATCGGCAAGAATCCTATTAATCCTCACTAATTCTTGTGTCATATACTCTTGGAGCGCCCAGCAGAGCCTCCCGAGCGGCGTCGAGCGATCGTTGTGGTTGGTCAGCATAAATTCTGGGTATTTATATATGAACGGGGCAGGTTCAGCCGATTCTTGCCCATCCGCAGAGTCTTTGTCACTGGCTACTACTGGCGCTGTGGACTCGGTGGCCGGATTGGCGGGTGAGGGGGGATTGTTTGGTGTAGCGGGGGTGTCTCCGCCTAGTTCAGGAGTGCCTTCACCTGGTGTTGCGGTGGAATCACCCGGGGCGGCAGCGCCGCCGTCGCCTGGCGCGGGGGCGCTGTCGGTTGGTGCGGTGCTGTCATCTGGCGCAGGGGCGTTTATGGTTGTTTCGTCTGTGATTGAGCAGGCTGCGCCCAACATAAGCACCGCCAGGACCGACACGATGCAGGCGCGTCTGTCTGTTTTGCGCATTGTCATGGCCTCCAGTATTGGCTACAACCCATATCTTACAAGAAAGCTCTACATAAAGTTTAATGTGGTTTATTCAATAGTCACTGGACCGCCTTTTTCTTCAAGATACTTCTCTATTTTTGCATCTAAATCATTATAGAATCGGTTGGTTTCTTCCTCTGATGGGATTACGCATTTATCAGGGTTGGCTATAGCGGCATCATTAAACTCTTTCGCGTGTGGCATATCCATAAAATCCTGGTATGGAAGCCGGGTGCGGTCAAAGTTCTCATAGCCGACGGCCCTGATCTGCGCCTCGAACACTTCGATGTACGCAAATAACGCCTTCGCAAACAACTGCAATTCCTTAGAAAGCCCTGGATCATCGACGATACCGGCTATGCTCGGCTCTCGTATCTCCTCTAGAGAATCGATCAAGTAACCGTCGGTGCCTATAGACGGTTCATTGGATTCCTCGTTGATAACCCCCACAGGGCCAACACCATTATCTTCACCTTCGGTGATATCAGCTATAGCCGGATAGGTGACTTCAAAATTCGGAGTATTGTCCGCAAGGACCTTATCTATCCGCGCCGATTCATTCGACGCATACTCCCAGAACGCCCAGCAGAGCTTTCCGAGCGGTGTCGAACGATCGTTGCGGTTGATCAGCATAAATTCGGGGTATTCATATGTGAATGGACTAGATTCTGCAGACTCTTGATCGCCGGAAAAATCTTGATCGCCGGATATGACTGGCGTTGTGGACTCGATAGTTGGGTTGGTGGAGGCGGGTGTGTCGGTTGGGGGCGTAGCGGTGTCGCCGGTTGGGGCGACGATGGTGTCGGTTGGTGCGGTGCCGTCATCTAGCGCAGGGGCGGTTATGGTTGTTTCGTCTGTGATTGAGCAGGCTGCGCCCATGAGCATCAGCACGGCAAGCAATATGGCCATCAAGGTGCTGGAGTGTTGTCTTTGTGTCATGTGAGACCCGATTCCAGCCGACCCACCACAGGGGGCCCACTCAGTATAGCCCGGCCAGGTCGAGGTCGCGGGCGGCCCGCACGAGCCGGGAGTTCATCAACTCGATGAGGGCGTGCTGGCGGGGGTCGTCTAGGTCCATACCCCGGCTGGCGATCACCGGGTAGGCCAGACACCACAGCGCCGCCACCCGATACTGGCGCTCCACCGAGGCCATGTCCGCCCCCGCCGCCCCCATGGACTGGAGCCCAGCCCGCCACCGGTCGAACAGAGCCCGCTCGCAAGCCCCGGCCACCGCCGCGTCCAGGCTGGAGGTGACGAAATAGGCCAGGTCATAGGCGGCCGCCGCCGACCCCACGAGCTGGAAGTCCAACACCGCCGGCGACCCGGCCGGGTCGAACAAGAGGTTGTCAGCCCGGAAATCGCCGTGGATGAAGGCGTTGGGACCCTCGTTCAGATCGGCGATCATGCGGGGCAGCCGATCGACCCAGCGGGCGGCCAACTCGACGATTTCGGGCTCAAGCTCCATGGCTCCCGACACCTTGGCCCAGCCCTCGTCGAACACCGCGGGCAGTACGGCCGGGTAGATGGGATGATCGATGGGGAGCCCGACGCCAGCCTCCACCATCTCGTCGCCCCGGCCCCACCACCGGGCGTGCCAGCGGGCCAGGGCGTCCACCGCCCGCTCGGCATCGGCGGCGGCCATGCCCGCGGTCTGATCGACGGCCCGCAGTCCGCCCAGGTCCTCCATCATCACCGCGAACCGGCTCGTATCGGGATCGACCGCCGCGTGGTAGCACTCGGGCACCCGCACCGGCGCGTCGGCCGCGGCCCGCTCGAAGAAGCGAACCTCGCGGATGTACATCTCCAGGATGGTCGAGGTGAACACGGCCTCCTCGGCCAACGCCGGCAGCTTCACCACCGCCGTGGCCGGACAGCCCGTCCCGTCCAAGTCCAGCCGGTACAAGGCGCTGCTCACCCCCACCCCAGCCCCGATCTGGGTGGCCCGCAGCGAATCGACCGACCAGCCGGTGGCCCCGGCCAACCAGGCCGCGTCGATGTCGTCGATGGAGCCGGGAATGTCCGAGGTCACGCCGCCCAAGCTACCCACCGGCCGGGCCGGGGTCAGGGGAGGCGGTCTAGGAGGGCGGCGGCGGCGGCGGGGATGGGTGTGCCCGGCCCGAACACGGCGGCTACGCCCATCTCGGTGAGGGCCTCCACATCGCCGGGGGGGACCACCCCGCCCACCACGACGGTGATGTCGCCCCGGCCCAGGGCAGCCAGCTCGCCGAACAGCTCGGGCACCAGGGCCAGGTGGCCGGCCGCCAGCGACGACACCCCCACCACGTGGACATCGGCCTCCACGGCCTGGCGGGCCACCTCGGCCGGGGTGGCGAACAGCGGGCCCACGTCCACGTCGAAGCCCAGGTCGGCGAAGGCGGTGGCGATCACCTTCTGGCCCCGGTCGTGGCCGTCCTGGCCCATCTTGGCCACCAGTATCCGGGGCCGGCGGCCGCGGCGGCGGGCGAACTCATCGGTGCGGGCCCGCACCGCCTCGGCGTCGGCCGCGGCCCCGCTCACCTCGGCCACCTCGCGGCCATAGACGCCCCCGACCGTTCGTATCTGGGCAACGTGACGACCGTAGACGATCTCCAGCGCGTCGCTCATCTCCCCCACCGTGGCCCCGGCCCTGGCCGCGGCCACCGACCGCTCCAGCAGGTTCTGGCCCCGGTCGGATGCGGCCGCGGTCAACGCCTCCAGGGCGGACCGGACCGCGTCGGCGTCGCGCTCGCGCCGCAGCTTCTCCAGCCCGGCGATCTGGCGGCGGCGCACCTCGGCGTTGTCGATCGACAGCACCTCCACCGCCGGGTCCCCGCCGGCGCCCCCAGCACCTCCGCCGGCGCCGGCACCTTCGCCCCCGTCCCCGTCAGCACCCTCACCGTCGCCGCCGTCGAGGCGGTATTTGTTGACGCCGATCACGGCCTGGCGGCCCGAGTCGATGCGGGCCTGGGTGCGGGCCGCGGCCTCCTCTATGCGGGCCTTGGGCACCCCGGCCGAGATGGCCGCGGCCATGCCGCCCATCTCCTCCACCTCGGTTATGTGGGCCCAGGCCCGCTCGGCCAGCCGCCCGGTGAGCCGCTCCACGTGGTAGCTGCCCCCCCACGGGTCCACCGGGCGGACCGTTCCCGATTCCTGCTGCAGGAACAACTGGGTGTTGCGGGCGATGCGGGCCGAGAAATCGGTGGGCAGGCCCAGCGCCTCGTCGAAGGCGTTGGTGTGCAGCGACTGGGTGTGGCCCTGGGTGGCGGCCATGGCCTCCACGCCGGTCCGGACCACGTTGTTGTACACGTCCTGGGCGGTGAGGCTCCACCCGCTGGTCTGGCAGTGGGTGCGCAGGCTGAGCGACCGGGGATTGCGGGGCCCGAAGGGCTTCATGAGCTTGGCCCACAGCATCCGGGCCGCCCGCAGCTTGGCCACCTCCATGAAGAAGTTCATGCCGATGCACCAGAAGAAGCTGAGCCGGGGGGCGAAGTCGTCTATGTCGAGGCCGGCGTCCAGCCCGGCCCGCACGTACTCCACTCCGTCGGCCAGGGTGTAGGCCAACTCCAAGTCCAGGGTGGCCCCGGCCTCTTGCATGTGGTATCCCGAGACCGAGATCGAGTTGAACTTCGGCATCCGGGCGGCGGCAAAGGCCATGATGTCGGCGACGATCCGCATCGACGGCCCCGGCGGATAGATGAAGGTGTTGCGGACCATCAGCTCCTTGAGGATGTCGTTTTGGATGGTGCCGGCCAGCCTCTCGGGGCCGACGCCCTGCTCCTCGGCGGCCACTATGTACAGGGCCATGACCGGCAGCACCGCCCCGTTCATGGTCATCGACACGGTGGTGGCGCCCAGGGGGATGCCGTCGAAGAGCCGGCGCATGTCCAGGATCGAGTCGATGGCCACCCCGGCCATGCCCACATCGCCGGTGACCCTGGGGTTGTCGGAGTCATATCCCCGGTGGGTGGCCAGGTCGAAGGCCACCGACAGGCCCTTTTGGCCCGCGGCCAGGTTGCGGCGATAGAAGGCGTTGGACTCCTCGGCGGTGGAGAAGCCGGCGTACTGGCGGATGGTCCAGGGCTGGTTTACGTACATGGTGGGGTACGGGCCCCGCAGGAACGGGGGCAGGCCCGGGTAGGTGTTCAGGTAGTCGGCATCAGCGATGTCGGCGGCCACGGCCATAGGGGGGAAGGCGATGCCCTCGGGGGTCTCGAAGCCCCCGTCCAGGGGGGCGTCGGGGCTTGCGGGAGCGTCGGGGCCGGCGGGGTTGGCCGGGCTCGCGGAGTCGTAGAGGTCGACGGCGGTGAAGTCGGGGACGGCGGCCACGGCTCAGCCCGCCAGGTCGCCTACGTCGATGGCGGCCAGGATCAGAAGCAGGATCACCACCCCGGTGTTGAGCACCGTGATCGGCCACCGGTAGCGGTGGCGCAGGGCCCAGACCCGCCGGATGCTGACCAGGTTGAAGCCGATTGCCACCAGCCCGATCGCCAGCCCCAGGCCCGGGCCCGCCCCTCCGGCCCAGCCGGCCGCGGGCAGCAGCCAGGGGAAGACCACGTAGGCGAGGGCGCAGCGGATTCCCGATATCACAATCGAGACGCTGAAAGTACGCTCGGCCCGCCTCGCCGCTGTCGGCGGGGCCTGATCCGTGGTAATCACCCGGACAGCGTGCCACGCCGGCCAGCGGTCACCACCGCCGGACCGGAGGGGCCCGAGGTCCGAGAAGCCGAAGAGCCCGAGAAAGTCCGAGAGCCCGAGAAGTCCGAGAGCCCGAGAAGTCCGAGAGCCCGAGAAGTCCGAGAGCCCGAGAAGTCCGAGAAGCCGAGAGTACGAAGAGTCTGAGAGTCTGGTAGCCCGAGAGTCCGACAGAGGGAGGGTGGAGATGTCACCGGCGGTCGACACGGTGGGACTGGTCGGCACGGGCGTGATCGGCGCGGGCTGGGCGGTGCGGGCCCTGGCCCGGGGCTGCCGCGTGGTGGCCTGGGACCCGGCCGACGGCGCCGAGGGCAGGCTGCGAGCCGCGGTGGACCGGGCCTGGCCAGCGGCCGTCCGGCTGGGCCTGTTCCCCGGCGCCGACCGGCGCAAGCTGAGCTGGGCCGGCTCAGCCGAGGAGGTGGCCGTCGACGCCGACTGGATACAGGAGAACGCCCCCGAGGACGAGGAACTCAAACGCCACCTCCTGCGGAGGCTGGATGCGGCCGCCAACCCCGCCACCGTCATCGCCTCCAGCTCGTCGGGCCTGCTGCCGTCGCGGCTCCAGTCGGGCTGCCGGCACCCGGAGCGGATCCTGGTCGGCCACCCGTTCAACCCGGTGTACCTGCTGCCGCTGGTGGAGGTGGTGGCCGGGCGCGAGACCAGCCCGGCCTGCGTGGAGCGGGCCGTGGCCTTCTACGACGATCTGGTCATGCACCCCCTGGTGGTCCGCAACGAGATCGAGGGGTACCTGTCGGACCGCCTCCAGGAGGCCCTGTGGCGGGAGATCCTGCACCTCGTCAACGACGGAGTGGCCACCACCGGCGAACTCGACGACGCCGTGGTCTACGGCCCCGGCCTGCGCTGGGCCGCCATGGGCACCAACCTCACCTTCCACCTGGCCGGAGGGGCGGGAGGCATGGCCCACACGCTGAGCCAGTTCGGGCCGGCGCTGAAGCTCCCGTGGACGAAGCTGGCCGCCCCGGAGCTGACCGCCGATCTGGCCCGGGCCATGGCCCACGGCTGCGCCGAGCAGGCCGGGGGCCGCTCCGTGGAGGAGCTGGAGGAACTGCGGGACGACTATCTGCTGGCCGTCATGCGGGCTCTGCGCCCGGTGGGGATCGGCGCCGGGCGGATCATCGCCGAGCGGGAAGCCCGCATCCACGCCGCCGCGGCCGCAGGCGCGGGAGCGGGCGGGGCGGGCAGCGCCGGGGGCCCCTGGACCCCCGGCACCGAGGTGGCCGCCCCCCTAGAGCTGTACGAGGCCCAGGTGGAGCCGGACTGGGTGGACTACAACGACCACATGACCGAGGCCGCCTTCCTGGTCGCCTTCGGCTGGGCGTCGGACAAGCTGTTCCGCTACATCGGCATCGACGAGGCCTACCGCGACGGCGGGCACTCCTTCTACACCGTGGAGACCCACCTCAACTATCTGCGGGAGGCGGCCCTGGGGGAGCCGATCCGGGTCTCGACCCAGGTGCTGGGCATCGACGCCAAGCGGCTGCACTTTTTTCACTCGATGCACCACGGGTCCTCGGGCGAGCTGTTGTGCACCACCGAGCAGATGCTGGTGCACGTGGACACCGCCGCGGGCCGCTCGGCGCCCATCCGGCCCGGGCCGGCCGCGGCCCTGGCCGCGGTGGCCGAGGCCCACGCCCGCCTGCCCGCGCCGCCCCAGGCCGGCCGCCGCATGTCCATCGGCTGACCGACCCGACCCGACCGACCCCTCCCCGATCCCCCACCCGAGGAGCCCGCCATGGACTTCACCGTCAGCGAAGAACAGGAGATGGTGGTCGACACCGTCCGCGCTTTCGTGGAGCGCGAGCTGGTGGGCCACGAGGCCGAGGTGGAGCGCACCGGGCAAGTCCCTCCCGAGTTGGTGGCCCAGATCCGCGGCCGGGCGCTGAAGGCCGGGATCTACGCGGCCAACATGCCGGCCGAGCTGGGCGGGGGCGGGCTCGACGACCTGACCATGGCCATGGCCGAGCGGGCCTTCGGCTGGACCTGCTACGCCCTCCAGTACATCGTGGCCCGCCCCTCCAACATCCTGCAGGCCTGCGCCGGCGATCAGATCACCGAGTACCTGCTGCCCACCGTCAGGGGCGAGCGGACCGAGTGCCTGGCCATGAGCGAGCCCGACGCCGGCTCCGACCTGCGGGGGATGAAGTGCCGGGCCCGCCGCCAAGGCGGCGATTTCGTGATCAGCGGGGTCAAGCACTTCATCAGCCACGCCGACCTGGCCGACTACGTGATCCTGTTTGCGGCCACCGGGACCGACGACACCCCCCGCGGGCCCCGGGCCGCCATCTCGGCCTTCCTGGTCGATTTCGACACCCCCGGCGTGCAGCGCCTGCCGGGCTACAACTGCGTGTCCAACCGGGGCTACCACAACATGATCATCGAACTCGACGACGCTCGGGTGCCGGCCTCGAAGCTGCTGGGCCCCGAGAACGGCGGCTTCGACGTGGCCAACCAATGGCTGGGCAACACCCGCCTGCAGGTGGCCGCCGTCTGCCTGGGCCGGGCCGACCGGGCCCTGGCCGTGGCCCGGGACTGGGCCGCCGACCGGGAGCAGTTCGGCCAGAAGATCGGGAAGTTCCAGGGGGTGTCGTTCAAGCTGGCCGACATGGCCACCCGGCTGCTGGAGGCCGAGCTGGTGACCTACCGGGCGGCCTGGCTGTCGGCCCGGAGCGAGATGACCGACAGCGACGCGGCCATGGCCAAGATCTCGGCCACCGAAATGCTGCAGTTCGTGTCGGACGAGGCCATCCAGATCCTGGGCGGCATGGGCCTGATGGACGAGCTGCCCCTGGAGCGGATCTGGCGGGACGCCCGGGTGGACCGCATCTGGGACGGCACCAGCGAGATCCAGCGCCACATCATCTCCCGGGCCATGCTGCGGCCCCTGGGGGCTTGAGGGCGTGACCGGGCCGGGGCGGCTGGCGGCGCCGGGAGGCCAGGGCGGGGGCGGGCCGGGGCGGCTGGACCGGCTGCTGCGGCCGGCTTCGATTGCCTTCGTGGGGGGCGAGGCGGCCGGGCGGGCCGCCGACCAGTGCCGGGCCCTGGGCTTCGAGGGCGACATGTGGATGGTGAACCCTCGCCGGTCCCCCCGTCTGGACCTGCCGACGGTGCCCTCGGTGGCCGACCTGCCCGCCGCGGTCGACGCCGCCTTCGTGGGGGTGAACCGGTCGGCCACCGTCGAGGTGGTGCGAGACCTGGCCGCCATCGGGGCCGGAGGGGCGGTGTGCCACGCGTCGGGGTTCGCCGAGACCGGGGAGCGGGGGGCGGCCCTGCAGCGCGAGCTGGTGGCGGCCGCGGCCGGGATGCCGGTGGTGGGGCCCAACTGCTACGGCACCTTGTCGGCGGTGACCGGGGCGGCGCTGTGGCCCGACCAGCAGGGGCTGAGCCGCTGCCGGCGGGGAGTGGCCCTCGTGACTCAGAGCGGCAACACCGCCTTGAACCTCACCATGCAGCAGCGGGGTCTGGACGTGGCTTGCGTGCTCGCCCTGGGCAACCAGGCCGATGTCGGGGTCGAGGAGGTGCTGGAGGCCCTGGCCACCGACGAGGCGGTGACCGGGGTGGGGATCTGCGTCGAGGCCTTGGGCGACCCGGCCCGCTTCGCCGAGGCCGTGGGGCGGGCCCGGGCCCGGGGGGCGCCGGTGGCGGCCCTCAAGTCGGGGGTGACGCCGGACGCCGGGACTATCGCCGCCTCGCACACCTCTTCGATGGTGGGAGACGACGACGCCTACGACGCCCTGTTCCGCCGCCTGGGGGTGCGCCGGGTCGGCTCCATCCCGGAACTGCTCGACACTTTGGCGGTGGTGACCGCGGTCGGGGCCCTGGGGGGCAACCGGCTGGTGTCGCTGAGCTGCTCGGGCGGCGAGGCGGCCCTAGTGGCCGACGGGGCGAGGGGCCGCGATTTGGTCTTCCCCGCCTTCGGCGCCGATCACCGTGACCGGATCGCGGCCACGCTCAACGAGATGGTGTCCGTCACCAACCCGCTCGACTACCACACCTTCATCTGGGGCGATCGTCAGCGGCTGGAGGCGTGTTTCACCGCGGTGCTCGACGGCGGATTCGACGCGGCCCTGCTGGTGCTGGACTTCCCCCGGGCCGGACTGGACCGGTCCCGGTGGTGGCCGACGCTTTCGGCTTTTGCCGCCGCGGCCGCCGCGACCGGGGTGGCCGGGGTGGTGGCGGCCTCCATGGCCGAGAACCTGCCGGACGAGGTGCGGGCCGCGGCCGCCGAGGCCGGCCTGGCCGCGGTGGGCGGCATCGACGCCGCCCTGTCCGGCCTGGAGGCAGCCGCGGAGCTAGGCCGGTGGGTCGGGGCCAGAGGCTCGGCTACCTCGGTCCGATTGCTTCCCCCGTCCGAGGCTGGCAACGGTCCGGTCGGGCTGAGCGAGTCCGAGGCCAAGGCGCTGCTGGCCTCCGTCGGAATCGAGGTGCCCGCGGGCGAGGTAGTCGCCGCCTCCGGCGCGGCCGGGGCCGCGGCCCGGATCGGCTTCCCGGTGGCAGTGAAGGCGGTCGGCCTCGACCACAAGTCCGACGCGGGCGGGGTGGCCGTGAACCTGACCGACACCACCGCCGTGGCCGAAGCCGCGGCCCGGCTCTCCACCCTGAGCCCGGGCGGGAAGGTGCTGGTGGAGTCGATGGTGGGGGGCGGGCTGGTAGAGCTGCTGGTGAGCGTGCGCTCGTCTCACCCGGTCGGCCGGTTGCTGACCGTGGGCGCGGGCGGCGAGTTGGTGGAGCTTCTCGGCGACACCGCCTGCCTGCTGCTGCCGGAGAGCCCCGAGGCGGTCCGGGCCGCCCTGGAGCGGCTCCGGGTGTGGCCGCTGCTGGCCGGGGGGTTCCGGGGCCGGCGGCCGGCCGCGGTCGATGCCGTCATCGACGTGGTGGACCGCCTCACCACCCTGGTGCGAGACCGGCCTGACATGATCGAGATCGAGGTGAACCCGCTCGTGGTCACCGCGGAAGGCGCCGTGGCCGTCGACGCCCTGGCCGTTGTGGCCAGCGAACCCGGCCCGGCACCCGGCACCGGAGACACTGGCGGTAGAGCCGAAGCCTTGAGGACTGCCACAGGAGCCAACCCATGACCGATTCTGTCGTAACCGCCGTCCGGGGCCCCGTGCTCGAGGTCGTCTTGGACCGGCCCAAGGCCAACGCCATCGACGCGGCCACGAGCCGGGAGCTGAGCGCCGTCTTCGCCGCCTTCTTGGACGACGACGACCTGCGGGTCGCCATATTCACCGGCGCCGGCGACCGCTTCTTCTCCGCCGGCTGGGACCTGAAGGCGGCGGCGGCCGGGGAGGACTACGAGGCCGATTACGGCCCCGGCGGGTTCGGCGGGTTCGCCGAGCTGCTCGACCGGCACAAGCCGGTGATCGGCGCGGTCAACGGTATGGCGGTGGGGGGCGGCTTCGAGATCGCCCTGGCCGCCGACTTGGTGGTGGCGGCCGACCACGCCCGGTTCTGGCTGCCCGAGGCGGGTCTGGGGATCATCCCCGACGCCGGCGCGGTTCGGCTCCCTCGGATGCTCCCCCCGGTGATCGCCAACGAGGTGCTGTGGGCCGGTCGCAGGCTGGACGCGGCCGAGGCGCAGCGCTGGGGGCTAGTCAACTCTGTGGTTGCGGGCGCCGACCTCATGGAGGAGGCCCGGGCCCTAGCCCGGCGAGCAGCCGAGGCCGCCCCCCTAGCCGTAGCCGCGGTGATGGAGATCGGGGTCCGGACCGGCCATCTCGGCCTAGCCGAGGCCTTCAGGCGGCTGCGCTCGGGGGAGATGGCCCGCTACGAGACCATGCTCGCCTCCGAAGACGCCCAAGAGGGCCCCCGAGCCTTCACCGAGGGCCGCCCGCCCCGCTGGTCGGGTCGCTAGCCGGGTTGCGGCAGCCGCAGCCCACCAGCGAGCAGCACCGAGCCGACTCTCTGTTTACGTAAACGGGAGCACCCCCAACTCGTTGCCAGTGCGCTTGGTCGGAACGGGGGCGTACAAGGCAGGCTCTTTCAGCGCTGTGTAAGCTTTGAGGCGTGTCTAGGATCGGAGATCTCAGGGTGTCGGCCCGAGGCCAGATGAGCCTCCCGGCGCCGGCCCGCCACCGGTGGGGCCTCGACTGCGGGGGCAAGGTCGGATACCTCGACATCGGCGATGCGGTGCTGGTAGTGCCCGGCGGCGTGGAGAATCTGCGCCGAGAGGTGCTGGAATCCGTTTCCGATCAGGACTGGCAGCTCGCCCGAGCCGGGTTCGGAGACCCCGATCTGGCCAACGAGTGACCCAGCTCGTCGACGACGGGCTCCTCGGGGCCCTGCTCAGAGGCGCGGCCCCGCCAAACCCCGGTGAATCGGTGCACACCACCGGCTACTGGTACGTGCGGCTGTGCCAAGCCGTTTTGGGCCGGGCCAACCGCCCCGGCCTGCTCTCAATGCCCTTCGCCGACTTGCCCCGCCCGGCCCGGGAACGGGCGCTGCTGGCGTTGCTGGAGCTGCCCGACTGGATCGGACTGGAGAGCCTTCGAAGCCTGGCTCCGCTGATCGGGCATTTGCGGCGCCGCCACCAGCTCAACGCCCTGGGGATGGAGGTGCTCGCCGCCGCCGTCCATCTGGGAGCCGACGTCTACCTGTCGGCGCCGTCGCCCCGGCTCGAAGAAGCCCTGCGCGCGGAGAACCGCCGCGTCGCAATCACCCGCCCGGTCGAAGATCCCGTTTGACGCGAACGGGCCGGGTGCCGGCCCGGCGGGGCTCCAGGTTCCACAGGATCGGGTCGTGGCCCTCGGCCAAGGCCACAGGCAGCAGGTGGGGCTGGCACAGGTCCACCGTGATCAGGTCGGCCTGCTTGCCCACCTCAATCGAGCCGATCTCGTCGCCGGCCCCCAGCAGCCGGGCCCCGTCGATCATTGAAAGGGCTTTGACTGTCACACCCCTCATTTACAGTGATCATCATGAACGAACAGTCGTTTTGTGATGCCGGGTCGGGGCCGGTGACCGACGGGGATCGGGTCCGGGCGGTGGTGGGGCTGCTCGACGCCCTGTCGCCGACGGGCTGCTCGGTGCCGGAGCTGCGGGACCTGGCTTCGGTCCTGGGGCGGGCCCGGGCCAAGATCGACTCGCTCATGTGCCAGATCGCAGCCGAAGTGGAGCGCGCCGGGGCCGGGGCTGGCACCGATGCGGCCTCGGTGCTGCAGGGCAGCGGGCGGCTGTCAGGCCGCGATGCCCGCCGGGTCGCCAAAGTGGCCGAGCGGCTGGCCGAGATGCCCAACACAGCCGAGCGGCTAGCCGCCGGCGACATCACCATGGATCATGCGTCGGCTCTGGTAACCGCCGCCGAGCAATGCGGCACTGCCGCCGTCGACAGCGACCCCGACCTGCTGGAACAAGCGAAGGAGGCGTCGTCGGAGTCCTTCGCCCGCCAGGCCCGCCGGTTCGCGGCGGCCAAGTCGCCGGACCGAGGAGAGGCCTTGCTGGAGCGCCAGCGCCGGGCCCGCGCCGCGTCGGCCTTCACAGACCCCGACACCGGCATGGGCAGAATCTTCGGCGCCTTCGACCCCATCAGCTTCAACCTCATCGAACAGGCCTTCGACAACCACACCGACGCCCTATGGCGGGCCGACGGCGGGCGAGACGGCCAGCCCGAGGAAGCCCGCACCAGCCAACAACGCCGAGCCGACGCCCTGTTCGAACTCATCACCGGCCGAGACGCCGCCACCCGCAAACCGCTGGAATCCGCCGGCGGCGGCGTCAGGGCCAAAGCGTCTGCCCAGTTGGTGGTCGTAGCCGACATCGGCGTGATCGACGGCACCGATCCCCACGGGCGCTGCGAAATCATCGGCACCGGCCCCGTGCCACCAGGCATCCTCGCCGAACTCTCACCCGACACCCGCCTCACCGGCATGATCTTCGCCGGCCAAGGACGGCCCCTGTGGATGGGCCGCAGCCTCCGGCTGGCCAACACCCACCAACACCTAGCCGTGGCCGTGCGAGACCAAGGCTGCGTGACCTGCGGCGCCCCCATGCACCGCTGCGAAATCCACCACAACCGAGAATGGGAAAACGGCGGCGCCACCGACATCGACAACCTCACCGCCCTGTGCGGCCCCCACCACCGAGCCCACCACAACCACCAGCGATCCGACGGCGCCCGGAACGAGAACCACCGACCGGCCACAGCCCCGAGCCGAAACCACCCACAAACCAACGGCGCCCGGAACGAGAACCACCCACAA
Source organism: uncultured Acidimicrobiales bacterium (assembly GCA_958296055.1). Lineage (GTDB taxonomy): Bacteria > Actinomycetota > Acidimicrobiia > Acidimicrobiales > Aldehydirespiratoraceae > CATQHS01. The sequence continues at coordinate 2,574,882 of CATQHS010000001.1, read as the reverse complement.
ACCGACGGCACCCGGAACGAGAACCGCCGACCGGCCGGGCGGCGGCAACAGAACCGAACCCGAGACGGGCCCGGGTAAGTGATGAGGGTGGAAGACGGGAGGGTAGAAGGCGGGCCGGCCACACGGCCGTCCCCGGTTGTCACCGCTAGGAACAAGGGCTAACTGTGGCTAACCGTGAGGACCGGGGCGTTGTCCCTGTGAACGGCTAGGCAGGAGGAGCCTTCCCGGCGGAGTGGCGGGCCAGCTCGGCCCGGCCCACCACCATGTAGTGGACCTCGTCGGGGCCGTCGGCCAAGCGCAGCGAGCGCTGGTGCTTGTACATCTGGGCCAGCGGGGTCCACTGGGACAGGCCGGCGGCGCCGTGCATCTGCATGGCCTGGTCGATGATCTCACACACCCGGGCCGGGACCATGGCCTTGACCGCGCTCACCCACACCCTGGCGTCGGCGTTGCCCATCTCGTCCATGGCCTTGGCCGCCCGCAGCACCATGAGCCGCATGGCCTCTATATCGATCCGGGCCCGGGCGATGGCCTCGGTGTTGCCGCCCAGCTTGGCCAGGGGCCGGCCGAAGGCCGTCCGGGCCAGACCCCGGGCGCACATGAGCTCCAGGGCCCGCTCGGCCGCGCCGATGGAGCGCATGCAGTGGTGGATGCGGCCCGGCCCCAGCCGGAGCTGGGAGATCTCGAAGCCCCGGCCCTCGCCCAGCAGCACGTTGGTTTTAGGCACCCGGACGCCGCGGAACCGTATGTGCATGTGGCCGTGGGGCGAGTCGTCGTCGCCGAGCACGTGCATGGGGCCGACGATCTCCACCCCCGGCGCGTCGATGGGGACCAGGATCTGCGACTGCTGGCGATGGGGCGGGGCCTCCGGGCTAGTCCGCACCATGACGATGAGGATCTTGCAGCGGGGGTCGCCGGCCCCGCTTATGTAGAACTTCTCACCGTCGATCACCCATTCGTCGCCGTCGAGGACGGCCCGGGTGGCCACGTTGCGGGCATCTGAGGAGGCCACGTCGGGCTCGGTCATGGCGTAGGCGGAGCGGATCTCGCCGTTGAGCAGCGGCTTCAGCCACCGCTCTTTCTGCTCGGGGGTGCCCACCCGCTCCAAGACCTCCATGTTGCCGGTGTCGGGAGCTGAGCAGTTGAGAGTCTCCGGCCCAAGCGGGTACTTGCCCAACTCGGCGGCGATGTAGGCGTAGTCGAGGTTGGACAGGCCTTCGCCGGTCTCGGCGTCGGGGAGGAAGAAGTTCCACAGGCCAGCCTGCTTGGCCCGGGCCTTGGCCGCGTCCAGGGCCTCGAGCTGGCCCGGCGCGTAGGACCACGGGTCGGTTCGGCCCCCGTCGAGGCGCTCGAACTCCTCCTGCATCGGCACCACCACGTCGGCCATGAAGGCCTTGACCTTTTCCAGCAGCGGCCGGGCCGCCTCCGACATCGAGAGGTTGAAGCTCTCGCCGCCGAGGTCGTCGATGTTGAGCGGGTTGGGCATGGTTCTAAGGGTTCCTCCCGTCGGTCAGCAGGCCGCCCCCGTCGATCACCAGGGTCTGGCCGGTCATCCAGCTCGATGCCTCCGAGGCTAGGAACACGGCCGCGTTGGCCAGATCGGCTGGCTCGCCGAGGCGCTTGAGGGGATACGAATCGGCGATGATCTCGCCCCGGCCGCCCTCCCACAGGGTCCGGGCCATCTCGGTGCGGACCAGGCCGGGGGCGATGGCGTTGACCCGCACGCCCGGGGCCAGCTCCACCGCCAACTGCCGGGTGAGGTGGATGAGCGCGTCCTTGGTGAGGGAGTAGACGCCGTACTGGTCGCTGGTCTTGAAGGCGCCCACCGAGGAGATGTTGACGATGGCGCCGCCCCGCTCCCGCATCGAGTGCCGCCACGCCAGTTGGCTCCACACCAGCGGGGCGGTGAGGTTGACGGCCATGGTCTTGTCCCAGCGGGGCAGGTCGGCGTCGATGACCGGCCCGGCGTAGGGGTTGGTGGCGGCGTTGTTGACCAGGATGTCGATGGCACTGAAGCGGGACATGGCCGCGGCGATGGCGGCTTCGGCGTCGTCGGGGCGGTTGACGTTGCCGGCGATCCAGGCGCAGGCCGGCCCGATGGAGGCCGCGGCCGCCTCGCAGCCCTCGGCGCCGCGGCCGGTGATCATCACCCGGGCCCCTTCGGCAACGAAGGCGGCGGCGATGGCCTTGCCGATCCCCCGCGACCCCCCGGTGACCAGCGCCGCCTTCCCGTCCAACCCCGTGTCCACGCCGCGATTATGCCCCGGACCGCGCCGTTTCGACCCTCGGCCCCAGGCATGCCAGCCCGTTCGATTACCCCTCTGGCGGCCCAACATTGAGAACGTATCGCCATTGAATTACTACGAACGTTGAAATCTTCTTGGGTGAGATAGGATTTGAACGTTCGTAGATATCGGGAGCACTTGTGAATGGACATGAGGAACCGATCGCCGCCGGTCTGCGGGGGGTGCCAGCTCTGGGCCGGGCCCTGCGCCGGCGGCGCAGGGACATCGGGCTGACCCAGGCCGAGTGCGCGGCCAGGGCGGGCGTCTCCGCCGCCTGGCTCTCGCAGTTCGAGAACGGCAAGGCGACCTGCGAGGTCGGGCTGGTGATGAACGTGGCCCACGCGCTGGGGGTCTGCTTCGACCTACGGCCCGTGACCCGGAGCGTGGCCGACGACGTCATCGACGACCACACCCGCGGCGATGCCTGACCCCGCCGGCCGCCTCACCGTGCTGCTGCACTCGCGGCCCGTGGCCGACTTGGAGCGCGGTGGCCGCGGCCTGCGGCTCACCTATCGCGACGAGTACCTCGAAGACGAGGCGAGGGTGCCGCTGTCGCTGTCTCTGCCGGCGGAGACCGGCCCCCATCGCGGCGACGCCGTGGCCCAGTGGATCGACGGGCTGCTGCCGGGCCGCCGAGAGGTGCGCGAGCGCTGGCGCGACCACTACGGCGCGGCCAGCGCGGGCGCATTCGACCTGCTGTCCACCCGGGTGGGCCACGACTGCGCCGGCGCCGTCCAGTTCAGTGCCGAGTCCGGCGCAGACACCCTATGGGACCGCCCCAGCGGGGTCCGCTGGCTCTCCGAATCAGCCTTCCAAGACCTGATCCTGGAGATGTCGCACCACCCCCACTGGTGGGGGTCGTCGCCCAGCGCCGACGGGTTCAGCCTGGCCGGCGCCTTCCCCAAGACCAGCCTGGTGCGACGAAACGACGGCACCTGGGGACGGCCCTACGGGACGGCCCCCTCGACGCTGATACTCAAGCCGTCGACCGACGACGACCCGCACCAGGCCGTCAACGAGTTCCTAGTGATGCGCGCCGCTCGCCACGCCGGACTGGCCTGCTGCGACGTGGAACTCGAAGTGACGGCGGGCTGCCCGGTGCTCATCGTGAGCCGCTTCGACCGCCGCCCGGGCGACGACGGGACCATCCTGCGGGTCCACCAAGAGGATCTCCACCAAGCCTGCGGCGGGGGGCGCAGCATCTACCAGTCCCAGGGCGGGCTCGCCCCGGGTGAGATAGCCGGCTTCCTCAGGGAGCACTCCGCTTACCCGCCCCGGGAGTTGGAGGCCTTCTACCATCAGTTCGTGTACCGGTGGGCCGCGGGCGACGTGGACGGCCACGCCAAGAACTACACGCTCCTGCTCACCGCCGATGACGCCCGGCTAGCCCCGCTGTACGACTCCTGGTCGCAGCCGGTGAGGGACCCTCGGTATGCGTCGTCGCACCGGATGGCCATGTGGATCGGCGACGACGGGCGGCTCTTGGCCGGAGACGACGAGGGCTACTGGCGGCAGGCAGCAGGCGTGCTCGGGGTGCGGCCTCGGCAGGCGACGGAGATCCTCAGATCGGTCAAGGACCGGTTCGGGACAGCCGCCGAGCGGGCCATCGACGACCTTCCCCACGACGGCATAGTGGAGGAACCAGCCGAACGGTTCGGGGCCTTCGCCCGCAGCCGGCGCTGATGACGCCGACACCTACAACGAAGTCCCCCTGAAGGTGGTGCTGCTGGCCTCGTCGCCCCTGCTGATTCAGCGAGGCCTCACCGAGAGCCTGGCCGGGCGCTTCGAGATCCTGCGCCTCCCCCACTGGAGCTTCACCGAGATGCGAGACGCCTTCGGGTGGTCCCTGGACTAGTACCTGTACTTCGGCGCCTACCCCGGAGCCGCGCCCCTGCAGTCCGAACCCGACCGATGGGCCCGCTACGTCCTCGACGCCCTAGTCGAGCCGACCATCGCCCGGGACGTGCTGCTGCTGTCCCGGGTGGACAAGCCCGCCCTGCTACGCCGCCTGTTTGAGCTGGGGTGCCTGTACTCGGGCCAGATCCTCTCCTACACCAAGATGGCGGGCCAGCTCCAAGACGCGGGCAACACCACCACCCTGGCCCACTATCTCGACCTGATGGCCGGGGCGGGCATGGTCGCCGGGCTGCAGAAATACACCGGCGACGCGGCCCGACGCCGGGCTTCAAGCCCGAAGCTGGCCGTGTTCAACACTGCGCTGATGAGCGCCATGTCCGGCCTGGACTTCAACCAAGCCCGAGCCGACCGGTCCTTCTGGGGACGGCTGACCGAGTCGGCGGTTGGCGCCCACTTGGTCAACGCGGCAACGGCCACTTGCCAGGTGTTCTACTGGCGCGACCGCAACCGCGAGGTGGACTTCGTGGTGAGAGACGGGCCTCGGCTCACCGCTATCGAGGTCAAGAGCGGCCGGACCCGTGACTCCCTACCCGGTCTGACCGCCTTCGCCCAAGCCTTCCGGCCGGACCGCGCCCTGTTAGTCGGCGGCGACGGGATCAGCGTCGAGGAGTTTCTCTCCGAGCCGGTGCGACACTGGGTCGGGCCATAAGCAACCGCCAGCCCGAGCGACCCGGAAAGGACCACACCATGCTGCTTCAGGGAATGGACCACGTCGCCACCATCACCGGCGACTCCGACCGGCTGCAACGCTTTTATATCGACAACTTCGACGCGGTCGTCGAGAGCGACGGGCCCGAGTACCCGGGCGGCCCCCGGCTCACGGTCATCAACATCGGCCCGGCCACCGAGCTCAACGTCTTCGAGATCGACGGCAACGACCAGGCCGACCGCCAGACCCCGATGTTCGGCCGGGGCCGGATCGACCACATCGGGCTCCACGCCGCCAGCCTCGAGCAATTCGCCGAGATCCGCCGCCGGCTCGTGGCCGCGGGCGCCACCGACGGGATCGTCACCGAGTTCGGGCGCAAGATCAGCCTCTTCTTCCGCGACCCCGACCGGATGGAGTGCGAGGTCCTCTTCGCCAACCCCGACGCGCAAGAGGGCAGCCTGCGCTTCGGCAACCCCTCAGCCCGCTTCCCCGTCGCCGACGGCAGTTCCAACGACAGCTAGCGGCGCCGAGGGCCCTGGCCGCCTGCCAACCACCCGGGAACTGAAGGCCGGAGCGCCCCGACGGCCCGGCTGGCCCGGCCCGCGCCGCTCCGCCTAGAGTCGCAGGCTTGCTACTCGGAAGGGGTTGGCAATGCTGTTAGATGTGCGGGTGCTCAGGGTTGTCGCCGCCGCGGCGGCGGCGCTGGCGGTTGCCTTCGCGTTGTCGGGCCTCTTGGTGTCAGGCCCGGCGGGCGCGGCGACCGGCGGCGGGGATCAGGGCAGTTTCAGCGACGACGACGACAGCAGCCATGAAGGCGCTCTTGACGCCCTGGCCCAAGCGGGCGTGCTGGCCGGCACCGAATGCGCGACCGGCCGGATCTGCCCGCACCAGCCGCTGGATCGCTTGACCATGGCCGTGTGGGTGACCCGCGCCGTCGATGACGACGACCCGGCCCCCACCGACACTTCGCGGTTCGCCGACGTCGACCGCGCCGACTGGCGGGCGGCTTTCGCCGAGCGGCTCTTCTCCCTGGAGATAACCACAGGATGCGCCGCCGACCCGCTGCGCTATTGCCCCGACCAAAGCGTCACCCGCGCCCAGATGGCCACATTCCTGACCCGGGCCTTCGACCTCGACGCGGCCGGCCCCGGCGGGTTCACCGACACCGCGGCCAACACGCACCGAAACAACATCGACGCCCTGGCCGCATCCGGCATCACCGCAGGCTGCGCCACTGACCCGCTGCGCTATTGCCCCGACAAACCCGTCACCCGCGCCCAAATGGCCACATTCCTAGCCCGCGCCCTCAAACTAATCCCCCTGCCACCACCACAACCACCCACAACACAACAATACAGCGCCGTCACCGTTGGCGAGTATCATTCTTGTGGGTTGCAAACCGACGGCACCATCACCTGCTGGGGCAACAACAACCGGGGCCAAGCCGACGCGCCCGCCGGACAATACAGCGCCATCACCGCCGGCTACGAACATTCTTGCGGGCTGCAAACCGACGGCACCATCACCTGCTGGGGCTATAACTACGACGGCCAGGCCGACGCGCCCGCCGGACAATACAGCGCCATCACCGCCGGATGGTTCCATTCTTGCGGGCTGCAAACCGACGGCACCATCACCTGCTGGGGCAACAACAGCAACGGCCAGGCCGACGCGCCCGCCGGACAATACAACTCCATCACCGCTGGCAACCTCCATTCTTGCGGGCTGCAAACCGACGGCACCATCACCTGCTGGGGCCGGAACGACAACGGCCAAACCGACGCGCCCGCCGGACAATTCAGCGCCGTCACTGCTGGCGGGGGCCATTCTTGCGGGCTGCAAACCGACGGCACCATCACCTGCTGGGGCTGGAACAAATACGGCCAAACCGACGCGCCCGCCGGACAATACAGCACCGTCGCCGCCGGCTTATGGCATTCTTGCGGGCTGCAAACCGACGGCACCATCACCTGCTGGGGCAACAACGAATACGGCCAAACCGACGCGCCCGCCGGACAATACAGCACCATCACCACCGACGGGACCCATTCTTGCGGGCTGCAAACCGACGACACCATCACCTGCTGGGGCAACAACAGCAACGGCCAGAACGTCGTACCCGGAGTGCGATACAGCGCCGTCACCGCTGGCTTCGACCATTCTTGCGGACTGCAAACCGACGGCACCATCACCTGCTGGGGCCGGAACGAATACGGCCAAACCGACGCGCCCGCCGGACAATACAGCACCATCACCACCGGCGAGTATCATTCTTGCGGGCTGCAAACCGACGGCACCATCACCTGCTGGGGCCGGAACGACAACGGCCAAACCGACGCGCCCGCCGGACAATACAGCGCCGTCACCGCCGGCTTATGGCATTCTTGCGGGCTGCAAACCGACGGCACCATCACCTGCTGGGGCCGGAACGACAACGGCCAAACCGACGCGCCCGCCGGACAATACAGCACCGTCACCGCCGGCTTATGGCATTCTTGCGGGCTGCAAACCGACGGCACCATCACCTGCTGGGGCAACAACGACAACGGCCAAACCGACGCGCCCGCCGGACAATACAGCACCATCACCGCCGGCGAGTATCATTCTTGCGGGCTGCAAACCGACGGCACCATCACCTGCTGGGGCAACAACGAATACGGCCAAACCGACGCGCCCGCCGGACAATACAGCGCCGTCACCGCCGGCAGGTACCATTCTTGCGGGCTGCAAACCGACGGCACCATCACCTGCTGGGGCAACAACAACCGGGTCCAGACCGATGCGCCCGACGGACAATTCAGCGCCGTCACCGCCGGCGAGGACCATTCTTGTGGGCTGGGCGCCGACGGCACCATCACCTGCTGGGGCCTCAGCGGCTACGGTCAGGCTGATGCGCCCGGCGGGCAGTTCAGCGCCGTCGCCGCTGGCGGGGTCCATTCTTGTGGGCTGGGCGCCGACGGCACCATCACCTGCTGGGGCGACTTTTCCGTTCGTTTGGGTTGATCCGCTTGTAGAGTATTGCAGGCGTTGCCCGACCAACCCCACGGGCAACAGGTTCGGGAGTGCTCCCATTGCGTAATCGGATATTCGCCGTTCGGAGGGCTCACCTAACCGGGGACTCCCGCCCAAACCCTCAACCCAGGGACAACGTCCCCGGTTGTCATACCTAGCCGGAGGCGATGGCGGCCGCTTCGGCCAGCAGCTCCCGGTTGGCGGCCAGGCCGGGCGAGATGACGTTGACGAAGAAGGCGTCGAGGCGGTGCTCGGCGATCAGCCCCCGGAGCTGGCGGCGGCAGTCCTCGGGTGTCCCCGCGATCTGGTACCGGGCCAGGATCTCGTTGGTCACCAGCGGAGCCACCGCCTCGGGGCCGCCGCGCCGGAAGGCTTCCCGCAGCTCGGAGATGGCGTCGTCGTCGAGGCCGAGGCTCTCCAGGACCCGCCGAGGGCTGTCCATCACCGCGTACCCGTAGAGGTGCTTGGCCTCCTCGATCATCTCCGGCCGGTAGGCCAGCCGGTCCAGGTAGACCCGGGTCACCGGCGCCCGGTCGGCCCGAGGGCGGTCGGCCAGCCGGAGCGCGTCGCCGAGGTCGGACTTCACCATCAGCACCACGCCGTCGGCCTCGGTGCCGGCCAGCCCCAGCATCCGGTCGCCCCGGGCCGCCACCCAGATGGGTATCCGGTGGGGGCCGGTCTCGATGCAGGCTCCGTCCAGGCGGAACCGCCGCCCCTGCCAGACAACCGGCTCGCCCCGCCACAGCAGCCGCATCATCTCGATGGCGTCGGCCATGACCGCCACCGGCTCGGACCGCTCGATGCCCATGGGCCGCAGCACCATGGTGCCGCCCGCCACCAGGGTGACAAAGGCCCGGCCTCCGCTCATCTCGTCCACGGTGGCCAGGGCGGCCGCAGTGGCGGCCGGGTGGCGGGTGTACCCGTTGGTGACCGCGCCCAGGCGGATGCTGGTGGTGACGCTGGCCGCCGCCCCCAGCAGGACGTACACGTCGAGCATCAGACCCTCGTCGGCCACCATGGCATAGGAGTAGCCCAGTTCCTCGGCCGCCTGGATCGTCTCCACCACCTCGCCCGGCGCCATGGTGGGGACGATCTGCATCCCCAGCTCGACCCCCGCCGCGGTCACGGCGCCGGCTCCCGGCGGCTCAGCTCGATCCCGACCGCGGTCATGGCGCCGTACACGGTCACGGCGCCGGCTCCGAGCCCTGCCAGGGGTCGCGCACCGGTCGGATGGCGACGGGGGCGATGTCCACCCGGCGGTCCAGGCCCACCAGGGAGGCGGCCAGCTCCCCCACCGCCGCGGCCGGCATCATCCGGGCCCTCACCGCCTCGGGGGCCTTGCCCGCCCACAGCTCGGTGTCGGTCTGGGCCGGGCACAGCGTGATCACCCTGATGCCCCGGTCTCGCCCCTCCAGCCGGAGGACCTCGCCGTAGGCGTTCATCCCGGCTTTGGAGGCGGCGTAGGCGGCGTTGCCCTCGAAGGGCTGGAGGGCGGCAATGCTGCTGATCAGCACCACCTGGCCCCCGGAGGAGGCCAGCGGCGCCCAGCAGGCCCGGGTGAGGGCCATGGCCGCGGTCAGGTTGACGTCGAGGACCCGGCGCCAGTGGTCGTCGTCGACCGTCTCCGCGGGTTGCTTCTCGAAGACGCCGGCCGCATGCACCAGTACGTCGATGCGGCCGCAGGCCTCCAGCACCCGCTCGGTCACCCGGTCGGGGGCCCCGGGCTCGGTCAGGTCGGCGGCCAACGCCACGCCCTGGGGGTCGAGCCCGGCCGCGGCCGCCTCCAACCGGTGGAGGCGGCGGCCTACCAGCACGCTGCGCACGCCTCGGCGGGCTAGGGCGGCGGCGCAGGCCAGCCCGATGCCCGAGCCGCCCCCGGTGACCACCGCCACCCCGTCCGGCGCCTCATCGGGCCGGCTCACGGGCCGATCGCCCGGCTCACGGACGCACCCGGCTCACGGGCCGCGGCCTGGCTCACGGACGCACCCGGCTCACGGGCCGATCGCCCTGCCCGGCTCGCGGGCTGCTCATCCGAAAAAGGAGGCGGCCAGGACCTCGGCGTTTATGGACCCGGCGCTGAAGGTCCGGCCGCTGGCCAGGTTGGTGAGGTGCACCTCGGCCGGCGAGTGCAGCTCGATGGGGATCTCGTAGAAGTCGCGGCCCGCGTCCTCGTATATCTCGATGAAGGGCCGGCCGTAGGCGGCGCTGGCCGCCGAGATCACCCGCCCGACGATCCGGGCGCACTCGTCGTCGTCGCCCTCGACGGTGACGTTGGCCACGCCCCCGTAGAGCAGGCTGTCGTTGATCCGGCCCATGGCCACCAGGTCGTCGTCCACCAGGGGCGGGACCACGCCGAAGCCGTAGGCGTAGCGCAGGCTCCGCAGGTCCATGCCCTCCTCGGCCAGCCGGTGCAGGGTCTGCTCGACGATCCGGGCCGCCACCTGCACCGCTGAGACCAGGCTGCGGTTGGGGGCGACCAGCACGTACAGGTCGCCGGGGTCGACCTGGCAGGCCGAGGCGATGCGGCCGGCCATCTGCTCCCCGACCGGCTCGGAGGTCTGTATGGCCACCACCGCCTCGTGGTGGTCGTCGCGGTAGTCGACCCAGTCGAGGTAGTGGTCGGGGTTCTCCCGGTTCAGGGCCCGGCCCGGCCCGGCCAGGATGGCGGCGTGCTCGGTGCCCGGCGCCTGCAGGCGCCACCCGGCGATCTGGGAGGCCACGCAGGCCTCGATGGGATGGTCGATCATCACCCGCACCGCGGTGAGCATCCGCCCGTCGAGGTCGAAGGGCTCGTAGCCGACGGTGCCGAGCCCGCCCAGACTGGCCAGCGTGTACAGGCCGGCGGCCCGCCAGCCCGCCTTGGCCTCCAGCCCCATGTCGATGACGGTGGCGCCGTTGGGCAGCCGGGCCGCGGCCACGCCGAGGGCGTCGGCATCGGCCAGGATGGCCCGCACCGTCTTCATGGCCTCGCGGTTAACGCTGATCATTGGCTGCCTCCCGGTCGGGTGTATGAGACGGATCGGGCGGGTCGGGCTAGTCGGTCGGGCGGACTAGTCGGGGTCGGCGGGTCGGTCGGGCGGTCGGGCGGGTCTAACTCAGTCGGGGCCGGCCTCTCGGGCCCCCAGGGCCGCGTCCACCGGCACGATCGCCCCGTTGAGGTAGGAAGCCTCGTCGGAGGCGGCGAACAAGATGGCGGCCGCGATCTCCTCGGGTCGGCCGAACCGGCCGCCCGGGATGTGGCGCTGCACCGCGGCCTGGACTTCCTCGCCGGGCATCCCCGCCAGCAGGGCCTCGGTGGCGATCAGCCCCGGCGCCACCGCGTTGACCCTCACCCCGTGGGGGGTCAGGTCCAGGGCCATGGCCCGGGTGAGGCTCTCCACCGCGCCCTTGGAGGCGGCGTAGGCGGTGCGGTTGCGGACGGTGAGCCGGGCCAGGATGGAGCTGATGTTGACGATGGCGCCGCCGCCCCGCTCGACCATGCCCACCGCGATGCGCTGGCTGAGCTGGAACAGGCCCCTCACGTTGGCGGCCCAGACCGTGTCGAAGGTCTCCATCGTCACCTCCAGCATCGGGGAGCGGTCGATGAGGGCGGCGTTGTTGACCAGAACCGATACCGGCCCCAGGGCCGCCTCCGCCTCGTCGGCCAGGCGGTCCACGTCGTCGGGCGCGCCCATGTCGGCGCAGAAAGCCTCGGCCGTCCCGCCCGCGTCGGCGATGGCCCGGCAGACGGCGGCGGCGCCGTCGGCGTCGCGGCGGTAGTTGATCGCCACCCGGGCGCCCTCGGCCGCGAAGCCCCGGGCCGCGGCCGCGCCGATGCCCCGGGACGCGCCGGTTATAAGGACGGTCCGGCCCTCGAAGCGGCTCACCGGCTAACCCCCGCGGCCCGCACCCGGACCTCAAAGCGGCTCACCGGCAGGCCCCCGCGGCCCGCACCCGACCCTCGAAGCGGCTCACCCGGTCGGCGCCTCTGACCACCCGCGGCCCCCTAGCCGTCGCTGGCGTCGGGGGCGATGACGGCCAGCACCGTGCCCACGTCCACGGTCTCGTCCTCTTGGACCAGTATCCGGGCCACCACCCCGGCGCAGGGGGCCTCCAGCTCGTTCTCCACCTTCTCGGTCTCGACCTCGGCGATCACCTGGCCCTCGGTCACCCGCTCGCCCTCGCTTACGTGCCAGGCCACCACGGTGCCGTCCTCCATGGTGAGGCCCCACTTGGGCAGGATGACCTCGGTGCTCATCGGGCTCCCCTTTCGACCCTCTCGAACCTCATCGGGCGCCTCCCCGGTAGGCGGCGCGGATGGCCGCGGCGATGTCGTCTTCGCCGGGCAGTATCTCCTGCTCCAGCGGCACCGAGAAGGGTATGGGGGTGTCGAGCCCGTCCACCCGCACCACCGGGCCGGCCAGCTCGGCGAAGCACTCCTCGTGGATGCGGGCGCTGAGCTCGGCCCCCAGGCCACCGGTGCGGGGCGCCTCGTTGGCCACCACCACCCGCCCGGTCTTGCGGGCCGAGGCCAGCACCGTCTCGGCGTCGTAGGGCTTGACGGTCCGCAGGTCGATCACCTCGGTGGAGATGCCGTCGTCGTCGGCGGCGGCGGCCGCGGCCAAGGCCATGGGCACCATGCGCATGGACGCCACCACGGTGACGTCGGCGCCGGCCCGGGCCACCGCGGCCTTACCCAATTCCACGGTGTGCCAGCCTTCGGGCACCTCGCCCCGGGCCCGGTACAGGGCCTTGTGCTCCAGGAACAGCACCGGGTCGTCGCTGGCGATGGAGGCCAGCAGCAGCCCCTTGGCGTCGGCCGGGTTGGACGGGGCGGCGATGACGATGCCGGGCACGTTCAGGAACCAGCCTTCGACGCTCTGGGAGTGGTGGGGGCCGCCCCCGAACCCGCCCCCGCAGGCGGTCCTGATGACCAGGGGGGCGGTGAACTGCCCGTCGAACATGTAGTGGACCTTGGCCGCGTTGTTGACGATCTGGTCGTAGCACTCGCCCAGGAAGTCGGCGAACATGATCTCGGCCACCGGGCGCATGCCCACCATGGCCGCGCCCACGCAGGTGCCGACGATGGCCGCCTCCGACAGCGGGGTGTCGCGGACCCGCTCGGGGCCGTACTTGGCCAGCAGCTTCCGAGTGACCCCGAAATCGCCGCCCATCTCGGCGATGTCCTCGCCGATGAGGAACATCTCGGGGTAGCGCTCCATGGCCAGGTCCAAGGCGCCGTTGAGGGCCTGGGTGAAGCTGGTCTTGCGGGCCTTAGCCGGTTTCTTCGGCGGGGCTTCGGCCGAAGCGGGCGAGGCGGTCGGGGCCGGGGCGGCGGTCTCGGTGGTCGTCTCGGCGGTCATCGCCGGGCCACCTCCCAGCCCACATAGACGTCGGCGGTGGCCTTGGCCGGGTCCGGCGCCGGGCTGGCCTTGGCGAAGTCGATCCAGCCCTCTATCAGCTCGCGCATCTCAGCCTCGATGCCCTCCAGCTCGTCGCCGCTCACCCCCCGGGCCTGCAGCTCGTCGGCGGCCATGAGTATCGGGTCGTGCTCCTCCCGCCAGTATTTGACCTCGGCCTCGGGCCGGAACTCCCCGGCGAACACCCCTTGCCACCGCCATGTCTTGAGTTCCAGGAACCGGGGGCCGTTGCCGGCCCGGATGTGGGCGACGGCGGCGCCGACCCGCTCGTGGGCCTCAACCACGTCGTTGCCGTCGAGCTGCTCGCAGCCGAACCCGTAGCCCCGGGCCATGTCGACGATGTTGGCGGAGGCGTGGCCCTCTCCCACCGGCATGGAGATGGCGTAGCCGTTGTTGACGCAGGCGTAGAGCACCGGCAGGTCCCAGATGGCGGCCATGTTGAGGCTCTCGTGGAACTCGCCGCGGCCCACGGTGCCGTCGCCGATGATGGCGCAGGCCACCTTGGGCTCGCCCCGCATCTTGGCGGCCAGGGCCACCCCCAGCACGGTGGCCATGTAGGAGCCCTCCACCGCGTTGTCGCCGAAGTTGCCGACGGCGGGGTCGGCCGAGTGCAGGCTCCCGCCCTTGCCGCTGCACACCCCGGTGGCCTTGCCGAACAGCTCGGCCATGATCCGCTCCCCGTCGCCAGCGTGGCGCTGCTGGGCCAAGGCGTTGATGCCGTGGCAGCGATGGTCGGGGAAGAAGGCGTCGTCGGCCTCCAGGTGGGCGGCCAGCGCGGCCTGCACGGCCTCTTGGCCCAGGCCGGTGTGGAGCATCCCGGGCACGTTGCCCTGCTCGAATTCCCGCTCGAGCCCCTGCTCGAAGGCCCGTATCAGCCACATGTCCCGGTACAGGCCTCTCAGCGTGGGGGTGTCCATGGCCCGTGACCCTACCCGAGGGCTCAGCTCCTTTCGGCGCGGCCCGAAAGACGCTGACGGCTTACCATGGGCTCGACTTATGGCGGCCGCAACCGCATCGGGCCGATACGGGCTGCGGGTAGCCCTGGCCGGCCTCGTGCTGGCATCGGCCGCGGCCGGCTGCGCGGCCGACGGGGGCCAGGCCTCCCCTGCCGTCCCGGCCTTGACCCTGCCCGCGGCCCCGACATCGCCTCCGGCCCCGGACCCGGACCCGCCAGCCGAGGACCCGCCGGAAACCCCGGCCCCACCAGCCGAGGACCCGCCAGAGACCACGCCGGAGACCCAGACCCCGCCAGCCCAAGACCCGCCGGAAACCCCGGCCCCGCCAGCCGAGGACCCGGTCGAGGCGGCCATCGACTGGGAGGAGCTGGAGCACCTCAGCTTCGAGATATCCGAGGACGAGGCCGTCGAACTCGAGGGCGGCCGGGCGGCGCGGTCCTACGGCGGCGCGTCCGAGGACGCCTACGTGCTGCAGAACCGGGTCACGCAGGGCGATCTGGACGGCGACGGCGACGACGACTTGGTGGCCCACATCATCATGCGCTCGGCCGGAACCGGCGTCTTCCATCTGATCGTGCCCGTGATCAACGACGCGGGCACGCCCGCGGCCCGCCGGCCGGTGATGGTGGGCGACCGGATCGTCATGGACGAGATCTCGGTGGCGGACGGACTGATCGAGGTGTCGCTGTTCGATCGCTCCGAGGACGAGCCCTTCACCGTGATCACCGTTCGGAAGAGGTTGGTGATCGACCCGGGCGGAGCCGAGCCCGAGGTCCGGGTCATCGCCGTCGAGCCGATAGAGGACCTTCCGCTGCCCAGCCCCGAGAGCCCCGACATCAACATCCGATTCGAGGCCGGGGCGACCAGCGCCTCCGTGTCGGGATCCATCCAGTTTCGGCAGCGGCAGGGCTATCTGGTCAACGCTCTGGCCGGCCAGTGGATGACAGTCGCGCTGGCCGCGCCGCTGGGAGTTTGGCTCGACGTCCGACTCGGCGACGACGTGATCGCCTCAGCCATCGAGCGATCCCAGCGGGTCGAGGCCAGCCTGCCCGCCCCGGGGCCGTGGAGGATCAGCGTGGTCTCCGCCCACAGCGAGCCAGCCGACTACCAACTGACGGTGGAGGCGCTTCCCGTCGGGCTTGACCCGGGGCCCGAGCCCGAACAGCCCGACCCGGGGCCTGAGCCCGGGCCCGAACAGCCCAAACCTGCGGTCCTCCCGGACCCTCCGACCGGGCCCGGCGGCGTCGTCTATCTCACTTTCGACGACGGCCCTCATCCCACCTACACGCCCCAAGTGCTCGACGTGCTCGCCCGCTACGGGGCCCGGGCCACTTTCTTCGTCCTGGGCTCGCTGGCCGAGAGCCACCCGGACCTGCTGGAGCGCATCACCGCCGAGGGCCACACGCTGGCGAACCACACCTGGAACCACGAGGACCTCGCCGGCCTGTCGCAGCCGTCGTTAGACCAGACGGTCACCCGGACCCAGGCCGTTCTCGGTGAGAGGGCCACGCCCTGCCTGCGGCCGCCCTACGGGTCCACCGACGCCTTCACCCAAGAGTGGGCCGCGGCCCACGGGCTGGATCTGGTCCTGTGGACGGTGGACACCAACGATTGGCGCAAACCCGGCGCCTACGCCATAGCCGGCGAGATCTTGGCCGGGGCCGCCGACGGGGCCGTCGTGTTGATGCACGACGGCGGCGGCCACCGCCACCAGACGGTGCAAGCTCTCGAACTCGCCCTCGAGCGGCTGTCCGGGAGGTTCCGGTTCGAGCCCCTCTGCACGGTTGAGGAACAAGCCGACGGCAGCGCCGAATCGTGACCGGCCCCATCCGGCGCAGATCCGCCAGTTAACGGTCTGGCCGGGGCAACGGCGAGAAGTCCAGCGGCATGAACAGGCAGCCAGGCTCTAGATCCTCGACGGAGGCCACGCCCATGCCCAGCAGTGTGGAGTCGATGCCGGCTCGCAGCACGTCGAGCACGTTCTCAACGCCGGCTTGGCCGTTGACGGCCAAGCCCCACAGGTAGGCCCGGCCGATCATCACCGCCCGGGCCCCCAGGGCCAGGGCCTTCACCACGTCGGAGCCCCGGCGGACCCCGCCGTCCATCACCACCTCCACCCGGTCGCCCGCCGCGGCCGCCACCGCGGGCAGGACCCGGATCGGGGCCGGGGCGCCGTCGAGGTTGTTGCCGCCGTGATTTGACACCGAAACGGCCGTCACCCCGGCGTCGGCCGCCCGGCGGGCATCGTCGGGTCGCATCACCCCCTTGAGCATGAACGGCCCGTCCCACTGCTCGCGCAGCCAGGCCACGTCATCCCAGGTCGCAGGGGGGGTCTGCATCCAGGCGCCGTAAGCCTCGAAGAACCGGGGCGCCGGTTCACCCCCGACCGCGAAGTTCGGCACCTCCAGGCTGGGCAGCCCCCCGGAGCGGGCCCAGCGAAGCATCCACCGGGGCCGGGCCAGAGCCTCGGGCAGGTGCCTCAGCACCGTCATGGCGTCCATCCGCTCGGGGATGGACGGACTCCCCCAGTCCCGGGAATGCGAGAACGACCAGTCGAGGGTGAGGATCAGGCCCGCCGCCCCCGCTGCCCGGGCCCGCTCCGCCCTCTCCAGGATCGAATCGCGGTCGCCGGCCCAGTAGAGCTGGAAGAAGGTCTGCGGGTTGGCCTCGACCACCGCCTCCACCGGCTGGCCGGCGAAGGAGCTGAGCCCTATGGCCACCCCCCGGGCGGCGCCGGCCCGGGCCACCGCCACCTCGCCGTCGGGATGCACGGCCTGGACCCCGGTGGGCGACAGCAGCACCGGCATCGACAGCGGCTGGCCCATCACCGTCGCCTCCATCCGGCGCTCGGCGGGCCGGCCGGCGGTGGCCGGGGACAACAGCAGCTCGTCGAAGGCATCGACGTTGTCGCCCATCGAAACCCCCCGCTCGGACCCGGCGATCAGAGCCCCGTACACGGACTTGGGCAGCCGCTTGCGGGCCAGCCGCTGGGCTGCCGCCACCGACTCGAACCAGCTCCCGCTCAACAGCACCAAGTCCTTCGCTTCAGCGGCTCCACGGCTAGTGATGGCCGGGCCGACCCGATGGTACCGTCCACCCATGGCGGCAACGGCGGCGGCCGCGGGGGAACTGGTCTACAACCCGTTCGCCTTCACGGTCCACGACGACCCGTACGCCGCCTACCGGCGGCTGCGGGAGGAGGCACCCGCCTACTGGAACCCGGAACTGCGGTTCTGGGCGCTCAGCCGGTTCGACGACGTGCTGGAGGCGTTCCGGGACTACGAGACCTTCTCGTCGGCGGGTGGCATCGCCCTGGAGTCCCGCCGCCCCATCGACGGCGACAGGCCCAGCGAGCAGCAGATGATGATCGAACTCGACCCGCCGGAGCACACCGCCATGCGCAAGCTGGTGTCGCGGGTGTTCACCGTCCAGCGGGTGGCGCAGATGGAAGACGAGATCCGCCGCATCGTCAACGGATACATCGACTCCGTAATCGAGGCCGGCCGGGCCGACCTGGTGGCCGACATCAGCGGCTCGTTCCCCATGGACGTGATCTCAGCCGTGCTCGGCATCCCCGAGGCCGACCGGCCCGCCCTCGCCGAACACGCCGACCGGGTGCTGGTGCGGGCCGACGGCTCCATGTCCATCCCCCCCGAGGCCGCCGAGGGCATGTTCGGCCTGCTCGGCTACTTCATGGAGGACCTGAAGAGGCGCCGGACCGCCGAGGGGGAGGGCCTGATCTCGGATCTGCTGGGCTTGGAGGTGGACGGCCGGGCCCTCACCGAGCCGGAGCTGCTCGGGTTCTGCGTGCTGTTCGTGATCGCCGGGCACGAGACCACCACCAAGCTGGTGGCCAACGCGGTGGAGTTGCTGTCGCGCCACCCCGACCAGAGGGCGGCCCTGCTGGCCGACCCGGCCCTGTTCCCCCACGCGATGGAGGAGGTGATGCGCTTCCACAACTCCACCCAGTACATGCACCGGACCCTCACCCGCGACGTCACCAGGCACGGCCGGGCCATGGGGGCCGGCGACTCGGTGCTGCTGCTGATCGGGGCGGCCAACCACGACCACCGGGAGTTCGGCCCAGACGCCGAGGCGTTCGACATCCACCGCCGCCCCGACCGCCACCTCGGGTTCGGCTACGGCACCCACTTCTGTCTGGGCGCGGCCCTGGCCCGCATGGAGGGCCGGGTGGCCCTGGAGGAGATCCACCGCCGCATGCCCGACTACCGGGTGGACCACGACAACAAGGTGCGGTTCCACAGCAGCAACGTCACCGGCTGGACCAGCCTCCCCGTCGCCTTCACCCCCGGCCCCCGGCTAGCGGCATGACCCGCTACGGACGCATGAAGCGGCTGGCGGCATGACCCGCTACGGGTACATCGGGCTGGGCATGATGGGCTCGGCCATGGCCGAGAACCTGATCGGAACCGGCACCGAGGTGACGGTGTTCGACTTGGACCCCGCCGCGGTGGACGCCGCGGTCGGCCGGGGGGCGACAGCGGCGGACAGCCCGGCCCAGGTGGCGGCGGCCAGCGACGCGGTGAGCGTCTGCGTGCCCGCGGCCGAGCACCTCGACCAGGTCCTAGACGGGCCGGGCGGCCTGGCCGAGGGGGGCCGCCAGGGGCTGGCCATCCTGGTCCACTCCACGGTGCACCCCGACACGATCCGGGCCGCCCGCCGCCGGGCCGCCCGCTGGGGGGCGGCATTGTTCGACGCCTGCGTGGCCGGCGGGTCGGCCAGCGCCCGCACCGGCGACCAGATTCTGCTGGCCGGCGGCGTGGACGAGATGCCCGGCCCGGCCCGGGCGCTGCTGGACGTCTACGCCGCCCGGGTGATCTGCGCCGGGCCGGTCGGGGCCGGGGCCGCCCTCAAGATCGCGGTCAACGTCATGACCTACGCCCAGTTCGCCGCCGCGGCCACCGCCCACGACCTGATGGCGGCCCAGAGCGCCGACCCGGCCCTGCTAACCGAGGCGTGGGGGGCCATGGGCCAGTTGGGCTCGCTGACCGAGCAGTACAGCGCCCTGGTCGGCCTCCGCCCCGAGCAGATCGCCGGCGGCTTCCGGGAGAGCCTGGAGGCCCTGGCCGGCATCGGCCGCAAGGACCTGGCCCTGGCCCTGGAGCTGGGCCAGACCCGGCCCGGGACCGCCGGGGTGCTGCAAGCCCTGCACGACGCCATGGACGCCGTCTACAACGTCCACGAGGAGGCCCGATGACCGAAGGCCCGACGCCCGGAGGCTCAGCGGCAACCGGCAGCCCGCCGCCCGGCAGCCCGGCGGACGCCAAGAGCGCCTACCAGCGGGGCAGCGAGATCCTCACCGAGATCTACGCCGGGGACGTGATCGCCATGCCCGAGGGGGCCATGGCCTTCAACGACGTGATGGTCAAGACCCTCTTCGCCGAGGTCTGGGGCGGCCGCGATGTGCTGTCGGTGCGGGACCGTCGGCTGCTGATCATGGGCGTCATCGCCGCCCGGGGCCAGACCGACGTGTGGAAGGTCCAAGCCAAAGCCGCGCTCAAGCGGGGCGAACTCGACCCCGACGAGCTGCGGGAGACCCTGATCATGCTGGCCCCCTACGCCGGCTACCCCAGCGTCGCCCCCCTGGTCGTCGCCTGCGAGGAAGTCATCGCCGAGCAGGCCAAAAAGCTGGCCGGCGGCTGACCCGGGGTCCGAGGACATGGCGCGAGCAGACCGGAGCCACCCCGACAACGCCGAGGGCCCCTGGTTCGTGGACGACCGCTGCGTTCGCTGCGACAGCGCCCGGCACTGGGCCCCGGACCTGATCGGCACGGACGGGCGCGGCCGGTCGTTCGTGGCCCGCCAGCCCGCCGATGAGGCCGAGGAGGCGACCCTGTGGCGGGCGGCGGCGGCCTGCCCCACCCTGTCCATCGGCAACCGGGATCAGCGCCGCCCGGACCGGGCCCCGTTCCCCCACCAGTTGACCCCCGGCGTGTACGCCCTGGGCCACAACGCCCCGGCCTCGTTCGGCGCCCACTCCTACCTGGCCGCCTGGCCCGACGGGAACCTCATGTTCGACTCGCCCCGCTTCACCCGACCGCTGGCCGAGGCGGTGGACGCCCTGGGCGGCGTAGCCCACGTGCTGCTCAGCCACCGCGACGACGTAGCCGACGCCGACCGCTGGGCCGACCGCTACGGGGCCAGGGTGTGGATTCACGAGGCCGATGCCGACGCCGCCGAATACGCCACCGACGTCATGGCCGGCGCCGAGCCCCGCCCGGTGGCGCCGGGGGTGGTGGGCATCCCCACCCCGGGCCACACCGAGGGCTGCGTCTGCTGGCACGTCGACGACCGGTGGCTCTTCACCGGCGACACCCTGCACTGGAACCACCGGCGGGGCGAGCTGGACGTCACCCCCCTGCAGACCTTCTTCTCGTGGGAGGTGCTGGCCGACTCCATGGACCGCCTGGCCGGGCTGAGGGTGGAGTGGGTGTTCCCCGGCCACGGCCGCTGGGGCGACGTCGGCACCGCCAAGTACGCCGAGCAGATGAGCGGGCTCGGTCCGGCCATGCGCGAGGCCGGCCGGGATGGCTGGGCCCGCCGGCCCGGCACCGCTTTCGACTGGTATTGATGGCCTCCGCAGACGACTTCGGCGCCCGGCCGGGAGGCGACGGGGATATGGGGATGTGAGGACGACGATGATCGACGGTTTCAGCTTCGAGATGCCCGTCCGGATCGTGTGGGGGTCGCCCGCCGCCGAGGTGCTGCCGGGGGTGCTGGACGGGCTCGGCGCCCGCCGGGCTCTGGTGGTGACCGACCCGGGCGTGGCCGCCACCGGCCTGCCCGCCGAGATGGCCGCCGCCCTGGCCGCGGCCGGGATCGACCCGGCCGTCCACGCCGAGGTGTCGGGCAACCCCACTGTCGGCGACGTGGCCGCGGCCCGAGCCCGGGCTGCCGACCACGGCAGCGACGCCCTGGTGGCGGTGGGGGGCGGCTCGGCCATCGACACGGCCAAGGCCGCGGCCATGCTGATGGCCAACGGCGGCGAATACGCCGACTATCAGTGGGAGGGCCGGCCCGTCGCCCGCCGCAGCCGCCCGTTCGCGGCCGTGCCCACCACCGCCGGCACCGGCAGCGAGGTCAGCAAGGTGGCGGTCATATCCGACCCGGCCCAGCCGTTCAAGAAGGGCGTGGCCAGCCCGCTGATGTTCGCCCACGCCGCGGTGCTCGACCCGCTGGTCACCGTCGGGCTGCCGCCGCCGGTCACCGCGGCCACCGGGATGGACGCCTTCGTTCACGCCCTGGAGGCCTACACCGGCCGCCGCACCAACCCCATCAGCGACATGCTGGCCCTGGAGTCGCTGCGCCTGTGCATGGCCGGCTTGGAGCGGGCCACCCGGGACGGGTCCGACCTCGCCGCCCGCCGGTCGATGATGCTGGCCGCCCTCTACGGGGGCATGGCCATGGACCAGGCCGGGCTGGGGCTGGTGCACGCCCTGTCCGGCGGGCTGTGCAGCCACCTGCACCTGCACCACGGCCTGGCCAACGCCCGGCTGCTCCCTTACGTGGCCGCCTTCAACGGGCCGGCCATCGCCGGCGACCGGCGCCGGGTGGTCAACCAGATCATGGGCCTGGACCCCGAGGCCCCGCCGGAGCGGCTGACCGACGTCTTCACCGGGCTGGTGGAGGCCCTGGGCCTGCCGGTGGGCCTGGCCGACCTACGGGCCGACACCGCCGGGCTCGACTGGGACGCGGTGGCCGAGGAGTCGATGCGCATGGTGATGATCCCCAACAACCCCCGCCCCGTCGCCGTCGAGGACTGCCGGTCGATCCTCGACGCCATGAGATAGGGCGGCAGGGGATGTCGGCGCCCGGGGCCGAGCCGGTCGAGCAGGCTGAGCCGGTCGAGAGGCTCGCCGAACCGATCGAGCAGATCAAGCCGGTCGAGAGGGCCGCGGACGGGCGGGCGGGTCCGGCCCTGCGATGGGGCGTTGGCCTGATGCCGGAGGGGCCAGCGGCCGAGGTGGCCCGCCTGGCCGCCCGGGCCGAGCGGCTCGGCTTCGACCGGTGCTGGGTCTTCGACGAGGGGCTGGCCACCCGCGACCTCTACGTCACCCTCACCGCCATGGCCCTGGCCACCGAGCGGATCGGGATCGGCCCCGGCATCACCAACCCCTACACCCGTCATCCCAGCGTGGCCGCCACCGCCATCGCCTCGATCCACGAACTCAGCGGGGGCCGGGCCTTCCTGGGGCTGGGGGCGGGCGGCTCGGTCACGCTGGACCCGATCGAGATGGGGCGGCCCCGCCCCGCCGCCACCCTGCGGGAGTCGATCGAGGCGATCCGGGCCCTCTTCGGGGGCGAGGCGGTGACCTACGAGGGGTCGCGGGTGAGGCTCCGGCAGGCCCGGCTCGACTACGGCGACCCGGCCATCCCGATATGGGTGGCCGGGAGGGGGCCCCGGGTGCTGACGGTGGGGGCCGGGCTGGCCGACGGGGTCTCGCTCGACCACATCCACTGCGACTTCCTGGGAGCCCAGGTGGATCTGGTGCGCTCAGCCGCGGCCGCGGCCGGCAACAAGGCGGAGATTGCCTACGCCACCACCCTGGTGGTCACCGACGCCGACATGGAGCAGACCAAGCTGCACATGACCTACCGGCTGGCCGACTCGCCGCCGGAGGTGCGGGCGGCCATCGGGCTGGGCGACGACCGGGCCGCCGCCATCCGGGAGGTCTCGGCGGCCGAGGGGCTGGCCGCCGCGGCCCGGCTGCTGAAGGACGAGTGGGTGCTGCCCTTCGTGGTCCACGGGACCCCGGCCGCCTGCGCGGCCCGCATCGCTGAGCTGACCGCCGAGCACGGGTTGAGCGAGATCACCATCCCGGTGCTGGACCTGCCCCTGGCCGAAGAGACCATGGACGCCACCGTCGAGATCGCCCGGCTAGTCGAGGCGCAGACCGCGGCCGAGCTTCAGCGTTCGTAGGACTCGCGCCGCGCCGCGGCCGACAGCGGGATCAGGCAGCTCAGGGGGTCGGCCACGATCCGGGCCCGGGCGTCCCGCAGGGTGCGCTCGCCGGTGTAGCTGACCGCGGAGTGCAGGTGGCCCCGTATGCGGTGGAGTATGTCCGCCACGCTGCCCCGGAACGGGATCTGGATCTCCTGGCCCTCGGCCGGGGTGGCCAGGGCCTCCTCGATGTCGGCGTCGTCGCTGCTGTAGAGCGCGCCCAACACGGCCTGGGGCGAGGTCATGCCCCGGTAGATCTTGCGCTTGTCGCCGGTGGCCGGGTCCACGATCACCTTGCCCGGCGACTCCTCGGTGCCCGAGAGCGCGCTGCCCAGCATCACCGTGGAGGCGCCGCAGGCCAAGGCCAGGAAAATGTCCTTGTCCTGGCGGATGCCGCCGTCGGCGATGATGGGCACGTCGTCGCCCACCGCGCACCAGGCCTCCCGGATGGCCTGGAGTTGGGGCACCCCGGCGGCGGTCTCCAGCCGGGTGCGGCAGCCCCGCCCGGGGCCGATCCCCACCTTGACGGCGTCGGCGCCGAGGTCGCGCAGGAACGCCGCGGCCTCGGCGGTGCCGGCGTTGCCGCACACCACGGGCACGGTGCCGAAGCGGTTGCGCAGCTCCTTCATGGCCCGCTCCATCACCTCGGAGTGGCCGTGGGCGATGTCGATGACCAGCACGTCGGCCCCGGCCTCAATCAGCGCCTCGGCCCGGTCGAGGAAGTCGCCCCGGGCCCCGACGGCGGCCCCGACTCTCAGCCGGCCCTTGGCGTCCTTGCTGACGTGGGGCCGGCTGCGGTGCAAGATGATGTCCTTCTTGGTGATGAGGCCGCGGATCCGGCCTCGGCCGTCCACCAGCGGCAGCTTCTCGATGCGGTTCTCGTAGAGGACCCGCTCGGCTTGGTCCAGGCTGACGTCGGGCGGCCCGGTCTCGAGCCGCTCGACCGGGGTCATGATCTCGGCCACGGACCGCTCGGCGTCGTCGGGGAACCAGGGGATGTCTCGGGCCGACAGGAGCCCGACCAGCACCCCGCTGCCGGGGGCGTCCTCGACGAGCACGCTGGTGTTGTGCTGGCTGATGATCTCCCGGGCCTCCCGCAGGGTGGCGGTGCGGGGCACGGTGAAGGGCTGCTCCACCACGTAGCCGTGGCTGCGCTTGATCCGGCGCACCTCGCCGGCCTGGGCTTCGATGGGCATGCCCCGGTGGACGAACCCGATGCCGCCCTCCAGGGCCATCGCCTTGGCCATGGCCCCGCCGGTGACGCTGTCCATGTTGGCCGAGCAGATGGGCAGCTCCAGGTCGATGCCGGCGGTCAGGGGCGAGGCGAGGGTCACTTCGCGCCGGGACCCGGTGATCCCTTTGCCGGGCCTCACCAGGAAGTCGTCGAAGGTCTTGCCCACGAAGCCGGGCTCGATGGTTCGGGTCATGGGTCCAGGCTCTCGAGACGGCGGGCGGCGCCTCCCGATGGTATCGGCCCGCTCAGGCGGCTCGGACGGCCCGGACGGCCCGGCGGCTTGTCCCCGGCGGGTTGGCCTGGCCATCATGGCCCTGTCGGCGAGCGGGGAGGGCACCATGAGACTGACGGGCAGGGTGGCGCTGATAACCGGCACGGCCTCGGGCATCGGGCGGGCGGCCGCGCTGCGGTTCGCGGCCGAGGGGGCCCGGGTGGTGGCCGTCGACGTGGCCGAGGCCAACGCCGAGACAGCCGAGATGGTGACAGAGCGGGGCGGCGAGGCGGTCGCCGTCCGGGCCGACGTGACCGTCGAGGCCGAGGTGGCCGCCGCGTTCGAGGCGGCCGAGGCCGCCTTCGGGCGGCTCGACGTGGCCTTCAACAACGCCGGGGTGATGCTGGAGGGCGACGGCGACGCCGCCTCCACCGCCGAATCCGTGATCGACCGCACCCTGGCCGTGAACGTCAAGGGGGTGCTGCACGGGTGCAAGCACGCGGTGGCGGCCATGCGCCGGGCCGGGGGCGGGTCGATCATAAACACCGCCTCCTTCGTGGCCTCGGTCGGCGCGGCCACGCCCCAGATCGCCTATACCGCGTCCAAGGGGGCGGTGCTGTCGCTCACCCGGGAGCTGGCCGTGCTGCACGCCCGCGAGGGCATCCGGGTCAACGCCCTGTCGCCCGGCCCGCTGCGGACCGAGCTGTTGATGCGCCTCCTCAACACCGACGAGAAGCGGCGGCGCCGGCTGGTGCACGTGCCCATGGGCCGGTTCGGGGAGGCCGACGAGCTGGCCGCGGCCGCCCTGTTCTTGGCCTCAGACGACTCGTCCTACATGACCGGCGCCAACCTGCAGGTGGACGGAGGCCTCACCGCCGCCTACGTCACGCCCGAGTAGCCGGGCCGGGCCGGCCAGGCCCGCAGTTCTGGCACCGTTCGGTGACACAGCCCGGTTGCGTACGTACGGTGACACACCCGTTGTTGTGAACGTACGGTGACACCATTACCTTGCAGGCCATGGTGGACCGGATACCAGCGCCCGAGAAGATGATCGCAGCCAGTCCCAAGCGCCTGGGCGCGGCTCTCCGGGCCATGCGCCGCGACCAGGGCCTGACCCAGGCCGAAGTGGCGGACCTGGCCGGGGTGTCCCGCAAGTGGGTGTCGGAAGTCGAGCAGGGCAAGCCCTCAGCCGAGATGGGGCGGGTCCTGCAAGTAGCCCACGCCCTGGGCTTCGAGATCACGTGCGTGCGAGCCCCGGAACCCGAATTGGATCTGAGCGCCTACGTGGCCGGTTTCGCCCTGCCGCCGCCCCCAGACCGCGCCGATGAGGCTTGACGTCCTGATCGAGGGACGGCTGGCGGGCCGCCTGGACATCGCCAACCCGACGGAGCCCGTCTTCCGGTACGACGACGGATACCGCGCCTCAGCCGGCGCCACTCCGTTGTCGACGCGATTCGCCATCGAGCACGGCGGGCCGTTCTTGGATGCGGACCTGTATCACTGGCTGCTGGGACTGTTGCCGACGGACCAGCGCGTCTTGAATGCACGATGCATCGAGCAACATGTTCCCGCCAATCATCCCCTCATGCTCTTGAGCACGCCCATGGGAGCGGAGTGCGCAGGGGCAGTTCAGTTCTGTCCTCCCAGCCAAACCGATGAGTTGTTGGAAGGCCAGGGCGGGTATCAAGACTTAACCGACGAAGAAGTATCGGACTGGTTGCAAGAGCTGAGCCGCGACCCTGCTCACCGGCCGAATCATGTGTCAGGTCAAGGGTTCAGCCTGTCGGGAATGCAGCCCAAAATAGCCTTGTCGCGACGCAACGGCCGATGGGCAGTCCCTTGGGGTTCTGTACCGACAACTCACATTCTAAAGATCACCCGATCGGTTGAGTTTCCCCATGAGGCTCTCGTGGAGCACCTGACCATTGAGTCGGCACGCCGGATCGGATTGCAAGCGTCCGCCACCAAGATAGCCGTTTACGATGATTCAGAAGTCATCATCGTATCCAGATACGACCGTGTGAAACCATCATGCAGCAATAAACCGCTGCGCATTCATCAGGAAGATCTCTGCCAGGCACTCGGGGTTCATCCTGACCTGAAGTACCAATGGCAAGGCGGACCAACCCCTAAAGACATCGCATCCTTATTGCGAAATATTCGACGCGTCCGTCCTGAGCTTACTGTAGAAAAATTCTGTGACATGTTGATATTCCAATGGCTAATCGTAGGCACCGACGCCCACTCTAAGAACTATAGCCTCTTGTTGGATGGGCGCGAGTGTGAACTGGCTCCGCTGTACGATGCCGCATCCTGGCTGCCGTATCGCGGCTTTACCCCTATTCCCAAACTGCGGCTAGGAATGAAGATCGGCCGAGATTACAGTCTGAGTTCTTCGGACCGGCCCAGCGCTTTGGTTCGCCTATCGCAGAGTCTCGGTCTCCAACCGAGACAGGTTCTTGAGCGCTCAGCCGAATTGGCTTCGAAGCTGCCGCAAGCCGTTCGAGACGCGGTTGAGTCGCTGCCCGTCGATCTTCAGTCGGTCCGCGAGGTGGAAGACCTTGTATCGGACCTCGCTCGACGGTCCAAGCGGTGCCAGACCGTGGCGCTCGAGGGGATCCGCCCATTCTCAACCTGAAGACCGACGGCTACGGCCAAGCCGTTGACGACGCGGCGGCGAGGCGGGTGAGGGGGGCCACGGCGCCGGCCAGCGACACCTCGGCGCCGCCGGAGGGGCCTGGCCCCCGGGCCAGCAGTTCGGCGCCGGCGGCGAAGGCGGCCAGGCCGGCCAGGGCGTCGGGGTAGGCGACGGGGGCGGGCTCGAAGGCCCGGCCGGGGCCGCGGTCGCCCAGGCCCATGGCCGCGTGGACGCCGGGTCCGTAGGCGATCCAGTCGGCTTCGGTCGCCGAGGCCGGGAAGGCGGTGATCGACAGGGCGGCCAGCCTGGGCCAGCGGGCGGCCAGGGCCGGGCGGCCGTAGCCGAAGTTGGGCATCACCCGGCGGGAGAACGAGTCCACCAGAAGATCGGCCCGGTCGAGCAGGGCCTCGAACCGGCGGCGGCCCGGCTCGGCGCCGAGGTCGAGATCGACGACCTGTTTGGCCGAGTTCAGGTGGTCGTAGAGGCCCCGATGCCGGGTCAGCCCGTCGGGCCGGGTCGAGGGATCGACCTTGACCACCTCGGCACCCAGGTCGGCCAGCAGCGCGGTGGCCAGCGGCCCGGCCCACAGGGCGGTCAGGTCCACCACCAGCGGCTGGTCCCGCGGGCGTTGCCGCCTCTCCAGCCGGTCCCGGCCCCCGGCGCTGCCGGCCTGGCCCGATCGTTCTCCAAGATCCCGGCCTCCATCTTCGTCGCTCGGGGATGTCGGCCGGTCGGGTAGAGCCGGGAGGGCTCGGACAGCCTGGTCGAGGCGCCGATAGGGAGTCACCGGCAACCGCCACACCTGGGCCTCGGCGGCCAGCCGCTCGGCGGCCGCCCCCCGCTCGCCCGGCTTAACGGCCAAGCACTCGGCCCGCTCGGCGGCCGCCCCTTGCTCGCCCGACTCTGCGGCCAAGGCCGACCGGAGCCGGTCGAAAGCCTCCCGGTCGGGCCCGACCAGGGCGGCGTGCACGGCCCCGTCCCCCACCGGCAGGGGCGGCGCGGGCGGCGGCCAGTCCTCTTCGAGCACGAGGGGGGCGACCAGCCGGGCCTCCAGCCAGGCGCAGTCGAGCCAGGCCCGACGATCACCGGCCGCCCCGGCTGCCTCCAGCCCCCGCCGCACGCAGGCTCGGGCCGCCTCCACCGTCCCGGCCGGAAGCCAGCCGATGGCCGCCCGAGCCCGAGCGGGCCAGGCAGCCCGATCCTCAAATGCAGGCATCTATCGAAAGTAGCTCCACCTCTACTCGCAACCCGTGGCACCGATCAGCCCACCGGCTACGATGCCACTCAAGATGCTGGTTTTGCTCACTCATCTCGCCATCGGTGGACAGAGGTCGCTGATTTTGGCTACCTCTCCCTCTATGGATGTCACTAATTATAGATCGCCATGACGACACCCGATCCTGATTCAAAGCTCAAATGGGTCTTCATGAAGGACCCTATTGAAGTGGAAGGGTACGAAGACGCTGGGATCACACATTACACAGGCAACCGCTCTGGCTCGTTGTTCCGAGAGTGCTTGCAGAACTCAATGGATGCAGCCTCCAGCAAGACGGTAAACGTTTCTATCGAGAAAAAGCGACTGCGTGTCGATCAGATCGCTGGCCTCGATCTAGCCAATCACCTAGATGGGTCGGCAATATTCCTAGATAAGAATCGACCCGATGTGGCTGATCGGTTCCGTAAAGCAGCGGAGATGTTGCGGAATGGCGGTCAAATCGAGTGTCTGTCCATCCATGATGAAAATACAACCGGCACTATTGACAAAGGCGACGATCCGGACCTGACTCCGTGGGTTGCATTGACCAGAGGCAGTGGCCTGTCCGTTAAGGCTAACCGGCAGGCGTTAGGACTATTCGGTATCGGCAAAAACGCACCGTTTGCTCACACGCCTCTGAGAACCGTCCTGTATGCAACCTGCTACGAAGACAACGGCAATCATTCTAGGCGTATGGCCGGAAGAGCGATTCTCACCACTCACGAAATCAAACACGGAAGCCTAGCTCAAAGGTACGGTGCCCGTGGATATCTTGGTAACGCTTCAAACCAGCCAAGAGGATTAGCTGATAATGATATTCCAGAGGGCATTTTTCGACTAAAGTACCCTGGTACTCGTGTGCTAATACTAGATTACACTTATGATGGAGAAACAGAACAATGGGCCAAAGACATTAAATCGCAAATCGCTGACAACTTCTTCTATGCCATCATCAACGACAGGCTCAATGTGATAGTGCTAACAGACAGTGAGGAGTTCACTATTGACAAGATCTCATTAAAAGAAAGCGCCGTGGATAAGGCTACTCGTCGATACATTGAGATATGTGAGGATCCACACTATTTGACAACTACTAAACATATTGAAAGCATCGGTGAAGTAAGCCTGTATCTTTCGGTAGGTCCTGAAGAACCATATACACGTTCATTGGCGCTTGTACGGTCCCCGGGACTGATGCTCACCAATAAAAGGACCAACTTCGGAGAGGCTGAACCGCCACCATTCCCGCGACATTGGGAGAAATTCACAGCAGTAGTAGTATGCAAGTCAATCAGTGAAGAGGATTGGATCATCAAAGACTGCGAAAATCCAGCACACGACCAGATCTCAGTTGAACAGATTGAAGATAAAAGTCGCAGAGTTATAGCAAAGAAATCATTAAAGCAACTAGGTCAATGGCTCCACGATGAGATCAGCAAACACGCCAACTTGAAAAGACAAGAATCGACCACTGATAGTCCACTGCTGCGCGATATTGGCCTCTACGTTTCGGATACAACAACCGAAGGAGGGCGCGGTATCAGCATTAGACAATCGAGAGTATCTCGCCGCGCTCAGTCACGCCCAAAGGTTGAATTAGAAGATAACATCCAAGAAGAAGTGAAACCAGGACCTCCAAACGACGAGCCCGTCTATATTACTCCAACACCTAACCCTGACCCACCTCCCGAACCACCCCCTGAACCTCCGCCAGATCCTCCACCTCCCAAACCTAAGCCATCTCCAAAATCTATAAGCCGTCCAAAGATTGATTTGAACCCGATTCTCAGGCCGTTGCTATCATCTGATGGTATATCAGAAACATATAGCATCATAGCTTCATTTGAGGTGCCCTCAACATTAGATCAATTCACTGATGGAATACGCGCTGAATTGCGAACATCCGGTGAAGACGGTGGAGGTATGAGAGTACCAATTAGTGCCGCTATAGCTTTAGATGGGATTTCAGGGATTACGGCTGAACAGGGCCGGTTAGTTATACCAAATTCATGTTTTAAGGCTGGTCGAATTGAAGTACAGTTCCGCACGGCTATACCGGTTGAAAACGCGGCCTATACTCTAATCATTGAGCAACTATGAGATACCGGCCAGATGTTGTTTTTCTGCATCCCGTCTTAGGGCAACGTGACTATCATTATCCAGAATGTTCATTTACTGCGTCTTTGGATGTCAATCCACCAACAGGTCACCCCAGGAAACTACGATTCCATGCAACCTTTGATTGTGATGTGGATGGAGTGAACAAACTACTGGAAGAACACAAAGCTGTTTGCGCTGTCTGGATATATTGTAGGCATACATCGTATAGGCGGTTGTTCCAAGCCGAGCCCGGTAAGCGTAAGCTACAAGGCAGTATTTTCACGGACGAAGTATACGGGCAGATTGAATTCCACCCCGCCATTTTCTCTCGAACCGACTTAGATCTACCTCTTGACCAGGCTAACAAAGCTTTCGGTGTTGCGAATAGACGTATACTAGCAGGGAGTCCTTTGGCAGTAGATTCAGAGCCAATCGGATATACAATCGAAGGAACTTCAACCGAATCTACACGGTCAATCTTTCAACTCGACAAAAACCAAGACATGCCAGACGGGGTATGGAAATCTGAAATAGACGTATCTGAATCAGTAATCTATCTTGTTGCTAGCCCGGAAACGCTTATAAGCTTTCAACGAATACGGGATGATCAATTGACCCTACAGACTCTATACTTAGCGGCCTTAGTTGAAGCTCTTGGAGAATACTTAAGAGCATACGAAAGTGAGAGTTGGGAGGCAAATGAAAACGAAGAACTTTGGGTTGGTGCTATAACTCGACAACTGAATAAGCACAAAATAACAGTGATCGGCGACGGATTTTCGGACATGGCTAATCACGGGAGAACAGTACCGATACTTTGGGTGGCACAGCGTCTATTGAATGACCCTTTGACCGGCATTGGAACGGAAAGTTCCGGCGATGGCTGACTCGTATTTATATGCCTTAACTAAAACTAGCTACCGGCTTCTTCGCCAACTAGCCGCCAAGGAACCAGAACTTTTTATCAATCCGAATACTACCAAACTGCGTGCGCGTTTTGACCAAGAATGCCAAAAGACTGCCGAACCTGTTGAACTATTCGATACTCGAGACTACTGGATTGTTAATCAAACCCACCTCCATGAGATCATTTCCACCGCACCCGAAGGCGGCGGCCCTTCTAGAGACGCTACGCATGCTAGGTTGTTCCGACAAGCCTTCCCAGACCTAAAAAATCCTGCTGATGCAGCCGACCCCCTAGTTATGGCATCCATCAACACTTTTCATCTTGACAAGTACGTACCTTTGAGATGGGAGTCAAGCCCTTACAACCGCGAAGACAAGAACAGCCAGACTGAATTTGTAAAGTCTCATTGGTTGCTAAGCAGTAAGGAATCTAACACTGCTCAACGATTGTGGTGGTTGCACGAATTTGCGCATAGCGCAGCCGATCATAGTTCACATACATCCGACGAATTATTGGATCTATTAGCAAATAATGTAGGTCTTTATCATCAAATGCTCAATAGACC
Organism: uncultured Acidimicrobiales bacterium; assembly: GCA_958296055.1. Taxonomy (GTDB): domain Bacteria; phylum Actinomycetota; class Acidimicrobiia; order Acidimicrobiales; family Aldehydirespiratoraceae; genus CATQHS01. Next base: position 2,542,792 of record CATQHS010000001.1, on the reverse strand, counting down.
TTATCTAATGGCATCTGACCGTATTCGAGCCATAGTTATTGATTTGGCTGAGAAGAACAGATTGACCAGTACGAACGCCAAAGCGAACACTAATAGACTTATGGCTCAATTGAACAAAGTTGCAGGCAGTCGAAACCTCGATGTTCTAGATAGTGAAACACTGAAGGACATCATCGAGGGCTGTATATTCCCAAAAGGTCAAACCGAAATAGGATAGAACCAGCCCTACGGGTGCTATCACTAGGTGGCGGCACACAGTCTACTGTATTAGCGCTATTAGCTGATCAAGAGGTACTAGGACCAAAACCAGACATTGCGATCTTTGCCGACACTGACTGGGAACCTGAAGCCGTATACCAGAACATCACTTGGCTAAGAGACAAACTATCATACCCTGTAGTTACAGTCACAAATGGCCGATCTTTGCGTGATGATGTCATTTCAGGTACCAACACAAGCGGGGCACCCTGGCTTACCATCCCAGTATGGCTATCTGATCTCGACGGAAACCCTGCCGGAGTGAACTGGCGACAATGCACATCTAACTACAAAGTGGCTCCCATCCAACGTGAAGTGCGTCGACGCCTCGGTCTTGCCCACCGTTCTCCAGTTCCAGCTACCACACTGGTGGAGATGTGGCTCGGGATAACCACCGATGAGTCGGAAAGAATGCGCACCGCACAAGAGCCATGGATTGTCAACCGTTATCCGCTGATAGACGCTAACATGAGCCGTGATGATTGTATTGATTGGTTCAATGCAGAGTACCCAACCCGGAATCTACCCCGATCCGCTTGCATCGGTTGTCCATTCCATTCCGACGATGCATGGATTGCTATACGAAACACTGATCCAGACGCTTATGCAGAAGCTATAATGATCGATACTATGTTACGCAACGACGGTCACAATGCGGCCAGAATGTTCCGCAAACAGGCGTTTCTTCATCACCGCCGACTACCGCTTTCTGTGGCCGTAGAGCGCAGTGAAAAAGATCGTCAAGAAGCAACACATTGGAGCAATGAATGCGTCGGGTTGTGCGGAATATAACAAAGTTTATTTCAGGCGGCGAGACATAGGCTGCGGGCCCATGAGGCTGGTCATGCCGCCTGACGACGACCCCCGGCGGGCCGAGGTCAGGGCCTGGATCGGCGCCAACCCCGACCCGTCGGCCGATGCGCTGGCCCGGAGCGGCTACGTGGTGCCGCACTGGCCCCGGCCGTGGGGGATCGACGCCGACCCGATGACCCAGCTCATCATCGACGACGAGCTGATGCGGGCCGGGATCAAGCGGCCGTCCAACCAGATCGCGGTGGGCTGGGCCGGCCCCACCATCATCCACGCCGGCACCCCCGAGCAGAAGGAGCGGTATCTGTGGCCCATCGTCCGGGGCGAGGAGAAGTGGTGCCAGCTCTTCAGCGAGCCCGGCGCCGGCTCCGACTTGGCCGGGCTCGGATGCCGGGCGGCACGCGACGGCGACGGCTTCGTGGTGAACGGCCAGAAGGTGTGGACCACCGTCGCCCACAAGTCGGCGTTCGGCATCCTCATCGCCCGCACCAACCCCGACGCCCCCAAGCACCGGGGGATCTCGTACTTCATCTGCCCGATGGACCTGCCCGGCATCGAGATCAGGCCCATCGTGGACATGACCGGCCAGCACAGCTTCAACGAGGTGTTCTTCGACGGCGTCCGCATCCCGGCCGAGAACCTGGTGGGCGAGGAGAACCGGGGCTGGGGCCTGGCCAAGGTCACCCTCGGCAACGAGCGGGTGTCGCTGTCGGGCGAGGGGGTCCTGTGGGGGCAGGGACCCAGCGGCCACGACTTGGTGAACCTGGTGGCGGCCGGCGGCGGGACCGCCGACCCGCACCTGCGCCAACGGCTGGCGTCGATCTACATAGAGGCCGAGATCCTGCGCCTGATCCGCCTGCGGACTCTGACCGCCCGGCTGAGGGGAGCGGCACCCGGGCCGGAGTCGTCGATCGGCAAGGGCATGGCCGACGACCACGGCCAGGCCGTCATGGAGCTGGCCAAGGACCTGGCCGGGGCGGCCGGGATGGTCACCGACACCGGGCCCGACGGGTCCTACCGCAGAAACGCCGTCGGCGGTTTCGACGACGAGTGGCACTACGGCTACCTGTATTCCCGGGCCCTGACCATCGGCGGCGGCACCAGCGAGGTCCAGCGCAACATCGTGGCCGAAAGGGTTCTGGGCCTGCCCCGCGACATCAACGCCGAGGCCAGCCGGACCTGGGCCGAGGTCCGCGGCCTGACCGAACCGGCAAGCTGACCGGCGGCCAGGGCTCGGCCCCGGGCCCCGGTCGGCCCGGCGGGGTCAGAGCGCTTTGAGGTCCTCTGTCACTGCCCGCCAGCGGTCGGGGTCGCGGTGGTAGGGGGCGTAGAAGCAGATGCGGTCGATCACGTCGCCGTAGCGGCGGCCCAGCTCGGGGGCGATGTCCGAGGGCGGGGCGACCACGGCGAAGGCATCGAGGATCTCGTCGTCGATGAGGGCGCCCATCTCATCCCACCGGCCCTGCTTGGACAGGGCGTTGAGATCGTCCTGGAGGCCGCCCCAGCCGTGGAGCTCCAGAACCGGCCGGTAGGCGGGGGTGGAGCCGTAGAAGGCGATCTGCTTGCGGGTGGCCGCGGCGGCCCGCTCCATCTCCTCCTCGGTGGCGCCGGTGACGACGAACGACGGCCCGGCGATCTCGAAGCCCTCCAGCGAGGCGGCGCCGGCCTTGGCCCGGCCCCGTTGAAGGGCGGGGACGGTGACCTCGCGCAAGTACCGCTCGGTGGTGAACGGGTGGCAGAAGAACCCGTCGCAGACCTCGCCGGCCACCTCGGTCATCAGCCCGCCCACCCCGGCCAAGAAGATCCGAGGCGGCCCGTGCTCGGCCACGTCCGCGGCCGCCGGCGTGAAGTACGGGGTCATCAGCGTGTGCCGGTAGAACTGGCCCCGGAACCGCAGGGGCGCGCCGGTCTGCCAGGTGTCCCAGATGGCCCTCACGGCCTGGACCATCTCCCGCATCCGGGCCGCGGGCCTGCTCCACTCCATGGAGAACCGCTTGGTGATGTGAGGCTTGATCTGGCTGCCCAGGCCGAGCACGAAGCGGCCCTTCGACAGGGCCTGGAGGTCCCAGCCGAGGTTGGCCAGCAGCATCGGGTTGCGGGCGAAGGCCACCGCGATGGACGTGCCCAGCTCGATCTCTTCGGTGGAGGCCGCGGCCAGGGCCAGCGGCAGGAACGGGTCGTGGGCCGCCTCGACCGTCCACGCCCCCGAGTAGCCGGCCGCCTCCAGGTCGGCGGCGGTCCGGCCGGCGTCGGCCAGAGTCCCACCCAAGACGGCGTCCACCTTCACGGCCGCCACCGTACCCAGCCGGGGGCGAGCCGGGGCGTCGGGGCGCTCGGCTACTTTGTCCGCCCATGGGGAGCCGGTCCCTCCGCATCCCGGCCCGCCGCCGATGACCCGGCCCGACGGCGCTGGCGGTGCTGGCCCGCAGCCAGAGGGCGGTGCTGTCGCCGCTACGGCGGCGGACTGGTCGTGGCTGGCCCGCCGGGGCGACGTGGTGTTCATCCCGCCGGTTCCCGCCGCCGCCCTGCCCGCCGCCGTGACCGCCGCCGAAGACCCGACCCTGGGCATGGCCCCCAGCCAGAGGGCGGTGCTGTCGCTGCTGCGGCTCTGGCCGGCCGGGGCCTCGGCTGGCGCGCTGGCCCGTCAGCTTGAGATCAGCCCATCGTCGGCCCGGCGGGGGCTGCGCGCCGCCGAGGCCCGGGGCTACGCGGTGGCCGCCCGCACCGTCGTCGCATGGCGCCGGGGCCATCGGCGGGTGGTGCTGTGGAGGCTCGGGGGCGGGGCCGCCACCGCCGGGCTGCTGCCCTACCTGCCCCTCCCCGCGCACGCCCGGCGCCCCGTCGGCGAGAGCCGGTCGGTCCCGCCGCAGTTCTGGCGCCTCTTCTGGTCCGGGACCGATCCGGCCGAGGCTCGCCTGCCCCGCGACTTTCTCATGGTCGGCGGCCGGCTGCTCGGGAGCTTTGACCCGGCCGCGCAGGGATGGGTGCTGTCGAGGTTCACCGACGAGCAGCTCGCCGAATGCCTCGGCCTGTACCCCGACCCCGACTCCGAGATCCCTGCCCTGATCCGCCGCGAGCTGACCAGCCGCGGGGCGGCCGGCTTCGACGGCGAACCGGTGGGCCGACCATGACCAGCATCGACGGTGAGTCGGTGAGCCGACCATGACCGGCATCGACAACTGGGCCGACGTCTTGTCCCCCCGGGTGAGGGCGGCGTGGCCGAAGGTGGCCGGGGCGGTGTCAGACATCGACTGCGCCCTCATGGGGGGAACGGGCGTGGCCATGGTCCTCCGCCACCGCCGCAGCGACGACTTGGACGTGGTGACGCTGGAGCCCTTCGACCACGACCGGGTGGCGGCCCGCCTGCTGGCGGCGGCCGACATGGCGGCCTATCGCAGCGACGTGCGGGAGAACATGGTGACCGTCGGGCTGGACGGGGTGCAGGTCCAGGTGTTCAGGGACCTGCGCCGGGTCACCCGCCGGGGGGAGATGCAGGTGGTGGCCGAAGGCATGACCGTGGACGGCTTGAGGGTGGGTTCGGTGCCGGACCTGATGGCCATGAAGCTGGACGTGGTGCTCAACCGGTCCGAGGCGAGGGACTACATCGACATAGCCGAGATGGACCGGTTAGGCGCTTGCCGGCTTGAAGACGGGCTCGTGTACCACGCCGAGCGGTACGGCACGTCGGTGGCCTGGACCGAGACGCACCGGATCGCCGACTCGATCACCCGGCCCCCGGCCCTGCGCCCCGACCCCGCCTTCGACGCCATGGCCTCCAGAGCGGTGGCCCACTTGGAGAGCCGCCGCCCCGAGGTGATGATGTGGGCAGTGAGGGCGCGGGAGCAAGCCCTCTAGCCGGGGTCAGAGGTCGAGGCCGACGGCGGCGATGGGGGTGGTGACCTGCATCTGGGGCGGTGCGGCCATGAGCGGCTTGAAGTCTTCCATGGCCGCCTGCATGGCCTCGCTGCGGCCGTGGTTGCCCATGGCCTCCTGGTCGGCCATCAGGGCGAAGAACCAGAAGGTGTTCTCCTCGCCGCGGTGATACGAGTAGATCTCCACCCCGGGCTCGCCTCGGGCCGCCTCGACCATGGCCCCGAGAACCGCCTCCATCTCGGCGGCCTTGCCGTCCTGGCACTTCAGGGTGCCCAGCACCGAAACCTTGCCCATGGTCGCGTCTCCCTTCGCGAGACCGGCCGGCGCTTTTAGGCCTCGAGTCTCATCGCGGCGGGGGCCGAGGGTAGCTCCGAGCGGCGGGACTCAGGCCCGGGGGGCGGGCCGAGGCGGGCGAGCGCCGAGCCGGGGGCGTTCGGGACGGATGGCAGCGGGGCGGACTCAGGCCCGGGTGGCGATCCGGTACAGCTCGCCGACCAGGTCGTCGTAGCGGCCGGCGGCCAGGGTGACGGCGTAGGCCGCCCCCGCCGCGCCGCCCACCGCCGCTGCGGCCCGGCTGTCGAGCACCCGGGCGGCGGCGGGCAGGGCGTGGGGCGTCAGGGCCACCAGCAGGGCGGGCAACAGCGCGCCCACGACGTACACCAGCATCAGCGCCCCCGACCCGACTCCGTCGAGCCCGGTGAGCCCGTCGGAGGCGCGGTTGAGGATGTCGCCGAGCCGGGGGCCGACGCAGGGCAGCCATCCCCACCCGGCCAGCGCGCCCGCCACCAAGCCCGCGCCGGTGGCGGCCGGCGAGTCCGGACCCCGGCTGCGGTATCCGGCGACGAAGGCTCCGACGGCCAGCGCCGCGGCCAACAGCACCGCCGAGCCCCGCAGCTCCACGCGCCAATATCCGGCCGCCCGGGTCCACGTCAACAGCGCGGCGCCGACCGCGTAGTACGCGGCGACGGTGAGGCGGGCCCGCCGGGACACCAGCACCAAGGCCACCGCGGGGACCAGCATCACCAGCGTGCAGGCGATGCCGATGGCCCCCACGCCTTCGAGAAAGGTCGCCACGGCTCAGCCTCGCCCGCGGCCGCGGCAGCGAGCGCGGTCAGGCATCGGCCTCAGCCCCGCCCGCGGCGACGGGCGCGGTCAGGCATCGGCCAGTAGGTGCTCGACCGTCTCGTACAGCTCTCGGTAGGTGGCGGCACCGTCGCCCCGGCGGTCGAAGCGGATCTGATTGTCGACGTCGATGACGTAGACCCGGGGCCAGTAGCCGGTGGGGCCCTCCTGCCAGCGGTGGAAGTTGCGCTTGTCGGTGTCCAGGGCGATGGGCCAGGTGACCCCCAGGTCGGCTGCGGCCTCGATGATGTTGTCCACGTCGGCCTCGTAGGAGAACTCGGGCGAGTGAACACCCACGATCTCCACGCCCCGGCCGCCGAAGTCGGCGTACAGCCTGCTGAGGGCGTCGAGGGTGTTCTTGCAGTTGCGGCACCCGAACGTCCAGAACTGCACCACCGTGACGGTGTTGGCGGCCCGGATCTCCTCCAGGGAGGCGGCGTCGGTGTTGAGCCAGCCGTCGAGATCGGTCAGCGTGTCGGCCTCCCCCAGTATCTCCGGCGGCTCTGGGGGGACCGTGGTGGGGGCCGCTGGCTCGGTGGTGGCGACAGCCTCGGCCGGTCCTGTGCCGTCGTCGTCCGCCGCAGCGCCGCTGTCGATGTCGGAGGCCACGACGGCCGGGGCAACGGTTACGGCCGGGTCGCCAGCGGTGCCAGCCGAGTCGTCACCGCGCAGGACCGTCCAGGCGATGGCGGCCAGCCCGAGCACCACGCCAGCCGAGGCCAGATAGCGGGCCGTGGGGGAACCCATGTCAGCCGGGCGGGTCGGGCGACGGGTCGGGCACCACGGCGATGGCCTCCATCTCGATCAGCAGGCCCTCGACGGCCAGCCCGGCCACTCGGACCGCGGTGGCCGCCGGGCCCGGGTCGGGCAGGTACCGGTGGCGGATCTCGGTCATGTATTTGTAGAACTCGTCGTGGTCGTCGCCGTCGTGGACCCAGTAGGTGTTGAGCTTCACGATGTCGGACAGGCCGCAGCCGGCCTCGGCCAGCACGGTGGCGATGTTGTCGAACACCACCCCGATCTGGGCCTCGATGTCGTAGGGGTGCAGGGGCCGCCCGTCGGAGGTCTGGGAGACTTGGCCGCCGACGAACACCAGGTTCCCCACCTGCCAGCCCTGCGAGAACGTGGTCGGCAGCGGCCAGTCCCAGAAGCCCTCGGGCATGATCCGATTCTTGTCCGTCTTGTCCATGAGCCGCCTCCTCGGGTTCTCCGGTCTTCGGGTCAGCGGGCCTCGGCGGCCCGGTACCGCTCCATCGGCTCCGTCCGCCCCACCGGTCAGCGGGCCTCGGCGGCCCGGTACCGCTCCAGCAGCCAAGTGTTGAACTGGGCCAGGAACAGGTCGCCTCGGGCCAGCGGCCCCCTGGGGGCGTACCGGGACCGCAGCCCTCGCTGGGTGGCGATGTTGGCGGGCATATCCTCGTCGTTGAACAGGTTCACCCCGTCGACGTGCTGGCGGAATAGCTGGTCGAACAGCCTCATCTCCGCAGTGGAGCGGGGGAAGGTGAATGACATGGACAGGGTGAGGGTCTCGGGGCCGGTGGGGGTGACCACGAACCAGAAGGCCGAGTCGGTGCTCACCCCCAATAGCAGCGAGGGCGGGACGCACACGTAGCACATATGCCAGCGCTCCTCGTCGGTGAGGGTGGCGATGGGCGGGAACAGGCCCCGCTGGGTGGGGTTGAGGCCCCGGTCGCGGCAGGCGGTGCGGCCCCAGCCCGCGATCACCCCCGAGCCGGGCTCGTACTCGAAGCTCATGTGGCCGGCGGTCAGGTTCTCGGTGTCGGGGTCGTCGCCCCGGTCGAGGTCGTAGAGGTCTTGGTGGAGGCGGTCGTTGTGGTAGCCCTCCATGAAGTTCTCCACCATGATCTTCCAGTTGAACGGCAGGTCCAGCACGTCCCGGGGGGTGGAGACCATCTCGTTGAGGCGGTAGTTGGCCAGGAGCTCGGTGGCCTTGGCCAGCCGGGGGGCCAGCGGCTCGGCACCGGGGTCGAAGTTGGCGAAGATGAAGCCGTTCCAGGTCTCCGAGGCCAGGGCGGGGAGGCGGATGTCGCCCTTGTCGAAGCCGGGCCGATGGTCCATGTCGGGCGCGCCGAGCAGGCGGCCGTCGAGTCCGTAGGTCCACCAGTGGTAGGGGCAGCGGAAGGTGCGGACGCTCCCCCGCTGCTCGCCGGGCTCGTCGAGCCACGACTCCCGGGCCTGCTTGGCCGGAGCGGTGACGCACATGCCCCGGTGCTGGCACACCGACGACATGACGTTGATGCCGCCGCCGCGGTCCCGGACTGCGATTACTTTCTCGCCGCCGGGCAGGGTGGCGGTGAAGTAGTCGCCGGGCTCGGGGATCTCGTCGGCCCGGCCCACGCACAGCCAGCTCCGCTCGAACACCGCGGCCAACTCGAACTCGTGGAAGTCGGTCCGGGTGTAAGCCCCCGGCGGCAGCGTCACCGCCCGGTCCACCCCGGCCGCCGACGCCTCAAACTCAGCCAGCGGCATCGGACTAACAAGCGGCGAGCTATTCATCCCGTGTCTCTCTCCGGCGTTCATCGCGGTTCAACCGTACAGTAGACGTATGCCGCGAATACACGTGTACCTTCCCGACGAGCTGTACCGAGCCGTCAAGGAACGCCAGCTTCCCGCCTCGAAGCTGCTGCAGGACGCAGTACGAGCCGAATTGCATCGGCAAGCCCTACTGGAGGAAACAGACCGCTACCTAGCCGAACTGTTTGAGGAGGTTGGCGAGCCTTCAGCCGAGGACTGGGCCCAAGCCGAAGCCCTCTCACGCCGCATCCGCGGCGTTGAGGTTGCAAACGTAGATAGGTGAAACGGTTGATATATGGTCAAAGAATTCAACCGTCAGGTTATTCTAACGCGCTCTCATTCCAGAAGTTCATCGATTAGCGCCTCAATTTCGGCTGAAGAGATCGATCCGTCGTCCCCATCTTTAGTGACGATTAGGACACCGGCTGGTCCTCCGCCCTCCTCATGTGGCAGAACTCCGTGTTCTCGATACCACGCAAGTTTCTGCTCCCACTTCTGACGGTAGGAAGACCGTTGCAGCATCCCGAGATGCTCCCAATAAAAGGTAGTACCGGTTGTGTCGTCCTCAATAGTGAAGTCTGGGGATCGCCATGATCCGTCATCTCCTCTAAACGGCAGCTCATACTGGAATTCAATGCCCTTGGAGTAGAGAAGATCGGCAATGACCACTTCCGATTTGGAGCGGACAGCCAGACCATTACGAGTACGATGAATAAGGCCAGCCTCTAAGAATCGTCCATTTATCTCAACCGGTGTCGGGTCGGAGAACAGGTTAGTCTGACGCGCTGCAGTCTCGGAGCGAGCAGGGTTTGATAACTCTCGCAGGTCAAACAGGTCACCCTGATGCAAAATCACGACATGTTCTCGCTGTCTAGTCAGCGCAGTGTACAGCAGCTCTCTTGATAAAGGACGACATGGATTAGGCATAACAACGAACGTCCTTTTAAACTCGCTACCCTGAGATTTATGGATAGTAATAGCATAGGCGAGTTCAAGAACAGGAGTTTTATCATCACCACCTAACTCCGACATTTTGTATGTGTATGCTGTCCCAACTTGAGTCGAAAATGCCACGTTGACTACTTTGTCAAGGTAACGATTCTTCCTTCCCAACGGACCCGTTATAAACCCGATCTCACCATTTGCAACGTACTCTAAACAGCCATCATTTTTAGTATAATAGTTCTTGCGCTTTTCGTTTCGAACGTTCATGACTTTGTCGCCATAGACAATCTCTTGTATGCCGCCTGGTTTAGAGATACTTCGATTATATCTTAGATTGCGCGCGCGTTGAAGCGTTGATGATCGGTAGACACGTTGAAGCATACGATTTAGTTCATTGATGCCAGACCCATCGCCGCGAATTGGTGAGAGCACTTGCCAAGCTTCTACATCAGCGGCTGACTCGGGACTGAACTTCACATAATCGCCTGATACCTGACCGCCGTACGACTTCTCAAATCCTGCGGAGTCCGCGGAATTAGCCATCGTATGGGACTGACGGGCAATCTCCTCGCGTAGCATTTCATGTAGATCGTTGAAATCGCTCCATTGACGAACGGAGATCGTATCTAAATCCTTCTTAGACCCAAGTAGATCCCACACTTCGTCAGAGGCTGGGCTGGGTTTATTACCCGAAAACCATTCAGCCATAAGTAGATCAGCGCGCTCACTAGATCCGCTGGCGATCTGTCTACGTGGAATTGTGAGTTCCGCATATGAAGCAGCAACCAGAGGGAACCGTACTGGGCTGTTCTCACGTTTAAAATGCTCAATTATGTCGACGAATGGACGACCTGTTCCAATCGGCGGGAGCTGACGCGGATCTCCCACAAGCACAAGACGTTCATAGCCCTCAATACTGTCAAGGAGAGCATCCAACATCTCCTCAGTAAGCATTGAGCATTCATCGACAATAACAGTGCGGGCTCTCTTCCAACGATCGTGATTTGATCGCTTATATCGGCCGGTCTTTGAATCATAGCGGCCTTGCGGAAGTAAGAACTGTGCAAGCGTGAACGCTTTACGATCTATGGCTGTCTGCATCTGAACCCGAGCCTTGCCCGTGGGAGCCAACAGAAGCAAGCCGCCTTTGGACACGTCCGGCAGTCTGGTCAAGGCGCGTAACAACGTCGTTTTTCCTGTCCCAGCAGCACCGATCAGCACAGACACTCGCGATGTTGCCAAGATCTCCAAGGCTGCTGCTTTCTCTTGGCGCGCCAGCTCTTCGTCGTCATCATCAGTCATGCTGGCTTCGCCAAGCTGCTCGTCAAGCACGTCATCAATCACAGCACGCCAGTTTGCGACCACAGGGAGTGTAACGCCCCTTCGTCGGCCTATCTGTCGGCTTATCGCACGTTTCGCTTGGTTCAACCGCTGAAGCTGGTAAGCAGGTTCGCCCTTCGCCATCTGCACAGTCACCACGGCTGGCGGCAGAGCCTTCGCGCAGACGGACATCGCGTCTACGCTCAATGGACAAGTTGGATCAAGAGGCCGGTCTCGGATTTCTTGAATGACACTGTTTTGAGACTGCAGGCTGTGACCGGCATCCGCTGCCTCTTCTAGGACATCCACCATCAATGCTCTCACGCGCCGGGGGTCAATAGTTCCTTCGACGGCCGACGGTTCGGGAAGAGGATGGATAGATCTGATCTGATCTGTTGGAAAGACCCCTCGATCAATTATGGAGATGGCCACCGGTTCGGCTGTAAGCCGGTTGGCCTCGTAGATGAGGTAAGGATTAGATAGAATCTCTTTATCGCTGAGTGAGATACCCGCTTTTTTCCGCTCCGTTTCTTGGTAGATACGAGTAGCTTGCTCAGGGCTGAGGTCAAATCGAGATAGGAGTTTGAGCAATGACCGCCGTTCTTCTAAGAGTTCAGACCATATCTCTGACCTCGTTTTATCGACGCGGAGAGACTCCTCTGAGACCGACGACGGGTCACGAATCCATTGATCAACGAGGGGCCAGGGATCTTCATTGTCGCCGATTTCGGATTGAGCTGCGTACGCGAGAAGCACGCCCCTTTTAATACCGAATGCCACGAGTGCAGCACCAAGTCCCGGACACGGTCCGCGGGCTTGCCATACTTCAGCGAGCCGGTCGCTAAGCCAAGATCTTGGTCCATCCCAGTTGCCATCCACCAACGGTGCGAATCGCTCAATAGCACGATCCATTGATAAGAGTAGCGCCAGGGCAGCATCGTGACTGACGTGCTCGCTGGCGTACGAGAATTGAAACCTGTATTCATCAGGGACGAAAACAGCAAAATCGGCAAGATCGCGGTCATCGTTGGCTGACTTATACAGAAGTTCGTGGTACGGCAGAATAAATCCGTCTTCCATTGACGGGCGAATAGAATGCTTAATAACTCGCTGCCAGATCACGGAACCGAACCCATCCGCGGTCTGCTTGTAAGGCACCACATTGCCGACCGATCGAGCCCTTCCCACACCAATCAATAACCGGCGCGGATCATCTGAGAGTGGAGATTCTTGGGCGTAGAAGAAGACAAGGCTTCGTTCCGGTTCAACGCTAGAAAAGAAGGTGTCAAGCAAGAGAGTCTGGTTTTCAGCGTGTTGGACCCAGATAGGACTATAGTTCGCTTCCTCGTCAACTCCTTCTTCAAGTTCATCGCTATAGTCAAGACTATAGCGTTTAGCTATCTCAGCGGCCTCTTTGCGGAGCATCCACCGAAACGGAATGCAATCCGCTGCATACGCTGGCAACTCATAAGTAACTTTGCTGAATTTGGAGTAAGCTTCGTTCAATGAAGCATACGGATGCTCCTTGGGAATGTCTCGCGAGTTCGTAGACATGAATCCAGCTCGTTCATCCGCACACGGAGGTATTTCCTCCGGTCGGATCTGTTTCCAAGTCTTGCCAGCAAGCCGCAACTCAGTCGCATCATCGCGTGATTTAGCAATCTGTTTCAGCCGAAGGCAAGAGCTATTGCCAATCGGGTCTTTACATACCGTTCCTTCCCAGCCGGTGTCGTGCCAGGGGACTCGGATGGAAAGGTGCTGATAGGGGAGGTCTCGAGCCTTCATAAACATCGCCAGTTTAGCTCGGGAAGAAAAATTGAGCTACCCGGATGCGCAGAGAGCTGAAGTCCTGTTCGAGGTTGGCCCGGTTACGGGGCGACCTGATCCGCTAGGCTGATCAAGGGATGCAAATCCGTGATTGGGGGGCGGTAGATGTCGCTGAATGAGGATTTGGTCAGTTGCGCCGCCGCATCCGCCGCGGACGACCGTGCCGATCGCCGGGTCTTCGCACTGTCTCCCGAGGCTTACGATGAACTCTTGGAGATTCTTGATCGACCGGCGACGACCAAGCCAGAGATCGCCGTGTTGTTGAGCGAGCCGTCGGTTCTCGACTCGGAGTAAACGCCTGCCCGGCCCCGGCCGGCGGCTATGGGGTGAGTTCGATGGCGTACTCGGGGCAGTTGTCGGCGGCGAACTGCGCCTTCTCCTCCAGTTCGCTCGGCACCTCGCCCTCCACCAGCAGGACGGCGCAGCCCTCGTCGTCTACGTCGAACAGCTCGGGCGCGCCCATGTAGCAGCGGTTGTGGCCCTGGCACATCTCGCGGTCGTAGATGATCCTCACGTGCGGCTCCTCAGCAGATCGGAGATCACGGACTCGTCGTCGACGGTGGTGTCGGAGGGGGGACTTGAACCCCCACGCCCTAACGGGCACTAGCCCCTCAAGCTAGCGCGTCTGCCAATTCCGCCACTCCGACCGGGCCGCCGGCTCTGCCGGCGCGGCCCGAAGGTTAGCGGGCCGCTCACCGGCCGCCACCGGAGAACCCCGAGCGCCAGCGCCGCCCTCGTGCGCCCGCTGTCAGGGCTGGAACTCGTAGACGACGGGCAGCTCGGTTATGTCAGCCGCGCCAGGGTCGGTGTGGCGGATCACGTTGGCCCGGGCGGGGCTGCAATCGCCGAAGTCGTCGCAGGAGATGGTCCCGATGAGGCCAGCGAAGCCCTCCACCGAACTCAGATTCTCACGGAGCCGGGCCCGGTCGATGTAGAGAGTGTCGCCGTCGGCCACCGCCACCTCCTCGACGGCCCGCAGCAGCAGGGTGGTGGCGTCATAGGCCTGGGGCAGGCCGTAGACCGCCACCGGCGACTCGCCGTGGCGGGCCTCGTAGACGGCGAACACGTCTTCGAGGGACTTGCCGGTCGCCTCGTTGGTGTGGCCGCCGAAGCCCAGCACCGGGCTCTCGAAGTACATGCCCACCACCTCGGGGATCTCCAGCAGCTCGGGTTCGAGCATGGCCGACCCGCCGATCATCACCACGTCCTCCAAGTCGGAGATATGGGCAGCCTGGAGGACGATGAGCGTGCCCTCGGTGATGAAGAGCGGAAAGAAAACGCCCTCAGCGCCCGTGACCGAGATCTCGGCCAGCACCCCGGTCAGGTCGGTGTCGCCCTTGGAGACGATGTAGGCGGTCGCCTCCCCGCCCAGATCCTCGAAGTAGGCGCTGAAAGCATCGGCAATGCCCGAGGTGTACGGGCCGCCGTCGTGGATGACCGCCATGTCGCGCAGGCCGAGCTCGCCATAGGCGAATCGGGCCACGGCCAGCGCCCCGTAGAGGTCGTTGTTGGCGGTGCGGTAGAAGCCGGGGTTGTAGCTGGCCGCGGCGTTGCCCCGCAGGTCGGAGGTGAGGAACGGGGAGGTGCCTGAGGGAGACAGCATCACCAGCCCGGCCTCGCTGATTATCGGCCCGGCGCTGCTGGCCGCGTTGGAACAGGACGTGCCGATGACGCCGACCACCTGCGGTTCGTCGGCCACGGCCAGGGCCGCGGCCCGCCCGCCCTCCTCGGAGCAGCCGTCGGCCAGGGAGTCCAAGCTCACGTCCCGGCCGGCGACGGGGCCGTAGTCCTCAACGGCCAGCTCCACTGCCCGCTGGGCCGGAAGCCCGAACGCCCCCTCCACCACGACGGTCAGCATGGAGCGGATCTGGATGTCCTCGCCCGGCCCCACCTCCACCGCGCCCAGGGGGCCGGCCTCGAAGCCCGGCGAGTCGTCGGACCCGCCACAAGCGGCCGCAACCAAGGCCGCGGCCACGACAACCGCCGCGGCCGAACCGCCGAACTTCCCGAGCCGGTACACCGGAGCTATCCGGCGGCGGCTAGCGGGTCGACGCTCACGCCCTGCTCGCGCAGCATCCGGCGCAGGTGCTGGGGGCCGAGGTTGGCCTGGTTGATGGTCACGCCCGTTTCCCGCAGCGCGTCGCCCACCGCGGCGGCCAAAGCGGGCGGGGTCACGATGATGGCCCCCTCGCCCGCGCCCCGGAACCCGCCGATCAGCGCCGAGGGCGTTTCCCGGTGGATGATCCGGGTTTCGGGCACGTCGCCGAAGCCGGGCACCGTGTAGTCGAGCAGCGTGGTGGTCAGCGGCTGGCCGCCGTCGTCGTAGCGCAGTTCCTCGTAGAAGGTGGCCCCCACCGCCTGGGCGATGGCGCCCCGGATCTGGCCGTCGAGGATGAACTGGTCGATCACCCGGCCGCAGTCGTGGACAAGGGTGAGGTCCCGCACCGTCACCGTGCCGTCGTTGGGCGAGACCTCCACCACCGCGGCCGCGGCGGCGGTGGCGTAGGTGGCGGCCACGTTGAGCTTGCCCTGCTCGTCGGGGAACGGCGAGGTGTTGCCGGGGTCGTACCCCACCACCACCGACAGGCCGGGGTCCATCCCCGGCGGCAGCAGGAAGGTGTGCAGGTAGGCGGCGCTGGCGATCTGGGCCACCGGCACCGCGGCCTCGCCGACCCGGAACATGCCCTCGGCCAGCTCCACGGCGCCGGGCTCGGCCCCCAGCATCGCCGCGGCGATGGCGATCATCTTGTCGCGCACCTGCTCGGCCGCCTTGACCACCGCCCCGCCGCCCATCACCGCCGAGCGGCTCCCCCAGGTGCCCATGCCGTAGGGCAGCACCGCGGTGTCGCCGTCGTGGACCTCCACGTCGCCGGGGGCGACGCCCAAGACCCCGGCGGCCAGCCCGGCGTAGATGGTCTCGTGGCCCTGGCCCTGGGACTTGGTGCCGACGTGCACGGTCACCCGGCCGTCGGGCTGCATGGTGAGCATGCACATCTCGAACCCGCCGTACTGGCCGGCCAGGGCGTGCAGGTTCGGGGCGGTCGGCTCCACCATCTGGGCGATGCCCAGCCCGACCAGGCGGCCCTCGGCCCGCTCGGCCGCCACCTGCTCTTTCAGCGCCCGGTAGTCGACCGCCTCCAACAGTTCGTCGAGCTGCTCGTTGAAGCTGCCGGTGTCGAGCACCGCGCCGGTGACCGTCGTGTAGGGCAGGGCGTCGTCGGCGATGAGGTTGACCCGGCGCACCTCCACCGGGTCCATGCCCAGCCGGTCGGCCAGCATGTCCATCAGCCGCTCGATGGTGAAGATGGCCTGGGGCTGCCCGAAGCCCCGGTAGCCGCCGATGGGGCACTTGTTGGTGACCACGCACTGCAGCTCGAAGGCGTAGTTGGGCAGGTCGTAGGTGTTGGGCAGGACGCCGGTGGTGACCACCGACGGCGCGCACCCCATCATGTAGATCTCGGGCGAGCCCACGTCGGCCACGATGCGGACCCGCAGGCCCAGCACCCGGCCGTCGGCGCGGTAGGCCACCTCGGCCTCGTGGATCTGCTCCCGGGAGTGGATGCCGGCGGCGAGGTGCTCGAACCGGTCCTGCTGCCACACCACCGGGTAGTGGACGCGCATGGCGATCAGCGCCACCAGCGCCTCCTCGCGCATGAAGTGGTTCTTCACCCCGAAACCGCCGCCCATGTCGGGGGCGATCACCCTCACCTGGGCCTCGCTCAGCCCGGTGACCTCGCAGATGGTGGTCCGCAGCATGTGGGGCGACTGGGTGGAGGCGTGGAGGGTGAGGCGGCCCCGGGCCGGGTCGAACTCGCCCAGCGCGCCGTGGCCCTCCAGCGGCAGGCCCGAGACCCGGTGGTGGACGAAGCGCTCGCGCAGCACCCCGTCGGCCGAGGCGAAGGCGCCGTCGACGTCGCCGTGGCTGCCCGGGATGTACAGGAATATGTTGTCGGGCCAGTCGTCGTAGACCAGCGGCGAGCCGGGCTCGAGGGCGGCCTCGGGGTCGACCACCGGCGGCAGGTCCTCGTACTCGACCGCGATCAGCTCCAGGGCGTCCTCGGCGATGTAGCGGTTCTCGGCCACCACCGCGGCGATCGGCTCGCCCACGAAGATCACCTTGTCGACGGCCATGACCGACCACTGGATCTGGCGCAGGGTGGGGATCAGGGGCAGGTGGTGGTGGAACCGGCCGCTGGAGGCGGCCAGCTCCTCGCCGGTGAACACGGCCAGGACGCCGGGCAGGACCATGGCCCCGGTGGTGTCGATGGAGCGGATGCGGGCGTGGGGCTGGGTGCTGCGGAGGATGGCGACGTGGCGCAGGTCGGGGCGGTGGATGTCGCCCAGGTAGTTGCCCTGGCCGGTGAGGAACCGGGTGTCCTCGGTGCGCCGGACGCCGTTGCCGGCATCGTCGCCGGAGGCGGGGCCGGCGCCCGGATCGGCGGTGTCGGTGCGGGGGGCGGTGGCGGTGTCGGTCATCGGACCCTGCCTCGGGCGGCGGCGCTGACCGCATCGACGATGCCGGAGTAGCCGGTACACCGGCAGATGCTCCCCGACATCCAGCGCTCGATCTCGGACCTCGACGGGTCGGGGTGCGTCTCCAGCAGCTCGATGGCGCTGAGCACCACCCCCGGGGTGCAGAAGCCGCACTGGAGGCCGTGGTGCTCCGACATAGCCCGCTGCAGCGGGTGCAGCCCCTCGGGCGACCCGATCCCCTCGATGGTCACCACATCGCAGCCCTCAACCTGGGCGGCCAGCATCAGACAGGAGCGCACGCTGTGGCCGTCGACCAGGATCGTGCACGCCCCGCACGAGCCCTGCTCGCAGCCGGCGTGGGTGCCGGTGCGGCCGAGCCGGTCCCGCAGCACGTCAACCAGCAGCTCGCGCGGCTCGGCGTCGGTTTCGACCGGCTCGCCGTTGAGCGAGAACGAGACCTTCATGGTCATCTTCCCCTTTCTGCCCTGGCCCAGGCGGTCCGCAGGCCCCGGACCAGAAGCACCTGGGCCAGCTCGCGCCGGTAGTCGGACGATCCGTGGACGTCGTCGGGCGGATCGACGCCGGCCGCAACCGCGGCGGCCAACTCTCGGAGCCGATCGTCGTCGAGGCCGGACTGGCCGACCAGCCCGGCGACGGCCCCGCTGAGGTCCACCGGCGTCGGCCCCAGCCCGCAGCCCGCGGCCCGGGCTCGGGTGCAGGCCCCGCCGGCGTCGCGGTGCAGCGCCACGGCCACGCCCGCCACCGCGAAATCGCCGTGGCGGCGGGCGAACTCGACGAAGGCGGCACCGTCGCCCTCGACGTGGGCGGGGACCTCCACCGCGGTCAGCAGCTCGCCGGGCTCGATGGAGGTGGTGAGGGGGCCGACGAACAGCTCCGACGCCGGAATCCTCCGGGCACCGGCGGGCCCCTCCACCGTCACCTCCCCCTCCAGCGCCACCAGGGCAGCGGGCAACTCCGAGGCCGGGTCGGCGTGGGCCAGGCTGCCGCCGATGGTGCCCCGGTTGCGGATCGGCACATGGCCGATCAGGGCGGCCGCCTCGGCCAGCAGCGGCGCCGACTCGGCCGGCACCGAAAGGGATTCGAGCCAGCGCTGGCGGTACAGGGCCCCGAAGCGGGCGGCGCCGTTGCCGCGGCCGGCGGCCTCCAGCTCGGGGATGCGGTTCACGTCCACGATCACGTCGGGGCGGGCCAGCCGCAGGTTCAGCAGGGGGACGAGGCTCTGGCCGCCGGCCAGCACGCTGCCCGCCTCGGCCGCGCCCAGCGCGTCCACCGCCTCGGCCACCGACCGCGCCGCCACGTACTCGAACCGCCCCGGCTTCATCCCGCGTCCTCTCCCCTTCTCTTCCCCTTCGCTGGGTTTTTCTGAGCAAAGAATGTCGCTATACGACAACCGATGCTCAGAAAAAACCAGAGTAGGCCCCCGGTCCGGGAGCGTCAAAGCCCGCTACCTTGCGGAATCATCGCCCACCCGAACGCTCACAGGTGAAGACATGAAGCTGCCTCCCGCCGGCGCCGAACACGACGAGCGCGAGATCGAGGCCGTCGTCGAGGTTCTCCGGGCCGGCACTCTCGACATCGGTCCCGCGGTCGCCGAAATGGAGCGACGAACCGCCGAGCTGCTGGCCAAGCGCCACGGTGTGATGGTCAACTCCGGCTCGTCGGCCCTGCGTCTGGCCATCGATCTTCTGGGACTCGAGCGCGGCGACGAGATCCTCACCTCGCCGCTCACGTTCTCCACCGACATCGCGCCGATGGTGCAGTCGGGTCTCGTGCCGGTGTTCGCCGACGTCGACCCTCAGACGTACCAGATAGACGCCAACCGGGCCAAGGAGATGATCGGCCCCCGCACCAAAGCCATCCTCGTCCCAAACCTCTGCGGCAACGTCGCCGACTGGGACGCGCTCCGGGCCCTGGCCGACGAGCACGGTCTCACCGTCATCGAGGACTCCTGCGATGTCTTAGATTCGTGGCTCGGCGGCACCCGAACCGGCGCCCGATCCGACATCTCGGTCACCAGCTTCGCCCGCTCCCACGCCATCACCGCCGGGGGCAACGGCGGCATGGTGGGCGTCGACGACGATCGGCTGCTCGATCAATGCCTTTCCCAGCGGCGCTGGGGGCGGCGGTCTGAGCCCTACCTGTTCGGCTCCGAGAAAGGGCGGATGGAACGCTTCGGCGAGCTGGCCGACGGCACTCCCTACGACCTCGTCTTCGTGTTCGACACCATCGGCTACAACTTCGAGCCCTCAGAGATCGGCGCCGCCTACGGGCTGGTTCAGCTCGAAAAACTGGACCAGTTCAACGGGCGCCGACGCGACAACTGGCGGAGACTCCACGATCACTTCTCGGCCCGCCCCGATGTCGGGATCAGCCAGGGGGTCACCACCGCCGACGCCGCCACGACCTGGATGCGCTTCTGCTTCACCGTGCCCGCCGACGCGGCGATGTCGCGCAACGAGGTCCAGCAGTTCCTCGATAACCGGGGCGTGTCGACGCGGATGGTGTGGACGGGCAACATCCTCCGCCAGCCGGGTTTCGCCAGGATCGAGCACCGCCAACCGGAAACGGGGCTGCCGAACTGCGACCGCCTGATGAACCGCGCCCTCTCGCTGCCCGTCCACCACCGGCTGAACGCCGACCACATGGGCTACATCTGCGAGCAGATCGACGAACTCTTCGATCGGCTGCGGACCGGTTGAGCGTCGTGACCGCAACCGGCGGCTTCCCCGACGGCTTCGGTTGGGGCGTCGCCACCTCCGCCCACCAGATCGAAGGCGGCAACTGGAACAACGATTGTCACTGATTGGTGCCTGTCTGCTTCAGTCGTCGTCGTCCATGAAGTTGTAGTAGGCGTCGGCCAGGTTCAGCGCCGTCTTGGCCTGCTCGAGCGACAGCCCGAACTCGGACGAGACGGCCAAGGCCAGGGCCCCGATGGCGTCCATCAGATCGGTGAGGGCCTGTCCGCCGTCGTCGTCGGCAGCGATTACGAAGTCCATGTGTGCGTCGCATGTGCGGATGACGGCCCGGACCAGCCCGATGCGGACCGGGAAGCCGCTGGTTCGGCAGGCGGCGTCCAGCGCCGCGGAGGCGTCGAACATCAGCTCTCCCTTGTCCTCGGGTTCGGCAAGGGCGGCGACCGCTTCGGGGGCGCCCGGTTCCGGGTTGGTGTTGTCAGCCATTTGGCTCTCCTCTCGTCGTGGACTCGCTGGCCGTCGGCGGGTCCGGTGAGATCATTCGGGGCCGGTCCGGCCACGTGGGCGAGATGCGGTCACCGGGGCTCCTCGGCTCGGAGCGGTCGGCGGGGTTCGGCTTGGCGGAGGTGGAGCGCACGGCCCCCTTCACCCGGACGCCCAAGCCGAGCGCCCGCTGGTACGCCGAGGTCATCGCGTCCAACGCTCTCCCGGACGCTCAGATGATCAGGGCGTAGGAGACCGAGGCGAAGGCGAAGACCAGGGCGGCGACGATGGTGATCCGGTCCAGGTTGCGCTCCACCACGGTGGAGCCGGCGGCCTGGGCCCCGAGCCCGCCGCCGAACATGTCCGACAGGCCCCCGCCCTTGCCGCTGTGCAGCAGCACCAAGAACACCAGCGTCAGCGCCGACAGCACATGCAGGGGGGCCACCAGCCAGATCACGGGCGCCAGGCTACCGGCCGCGGGAATTAGATGGCGTAGAGGCGGTAGTTGACGATGCGGGCGAAGTCGTCGGGGTCGAGGCTGGCCCCGCCCACCAGGGCGCCGTCCACGTCGGGGCAGGCCATCAGGTCGGCGGCGTTGGCCGGCTTCACCGAGCCCCCGTATTGGATGCGCACCGAGGCGGCCGCGTCGGCCCCCCACCCCGACGCCACCAGCGAGCGGATGTGCGCGCCCATCTCCTGCGCGTCGGCTCCGGTGGCGGTCTCGCCGGTGCCTATGGCCCAGATGGGCTCGTAGGCGATCACCATCCCGGCCACTGCGGGCCTGTCCAGGCCGGCCAGTGAGCCCGCCACCTGGTCGGCCACCCGGTCGGCGGCCTGGCCGGCCCGGCGCTCGTCGAGGGTCTCGCCCACGCAGACGATGGGGGTCATCTGGTGGCGCAGCGCGGCCCGGGCCTTGGCGTTCACCGTCTCGTCGGTCTCGCCGAAGAGTTGGCGGCGCTCGCTATGGCCGACGATCACGTAGGCCACCTCCAGCTTGGCCAGCATGGCCGCCGACACCTCCCCGGTGAAGGCCCCCTCGTCGTCGGGGTGGCAGTCCTGGGCCCCCAAGGCGACGGGGATGTCGTCGGCGCCGAGCACGGTCTGCACCGAGCGCAGGTTGGTGAACGACGGATGCACCGACACGTCCACGCTGGCGTAGTCCTCCGCGGTGAGGGCGTAGGACAGCTTCTGTATGGCCTGGATGGCCTGGAAGTGGTTGTGGTGCATCTTCCAGTTGCCGCTGATCAGCGGCTTGCGGTTAGCGGGCACTGGGGCCTCCTCTCGACGGCTGGTCTGTTCCTGGGGATCGGAGCGGCCTCGAGAAGAGGCGGTCAGCGGGCATTGGGCGCTCCTCGCAGGGCGGCCAGGCCGCACAGGTCGCCTTTCTCGATCAACTCCAGCGACGCCCCTCCCCCGGTGGAGACGTGATCGACTTCGCCGGCCAGCCCGAGCCCGGCCAACGCGGCTCCGCTGTCGCCGCCGCCGACCACGGTGTAGGCCCGGGTCTCGGCCGCGGCCGCGGCCACGGCGCCGGTGCCGGCCGCGAAGCGGGGGTCCTCGAACACCCCCATCGGGCCGTTCCAGAACACGGTGCCGGCGTCGAGGATCACATCGCCGAAGGCGGCGGCGCTGCCGGGGCCGATGTCGGCCCCCACCCAGCCGTCACCCAGATCAGGCCCGGTGTGGCGCACCTCGCCGGCATCGTCGGGCCGGCCGAGGCGGCCGCCGGGGCCGAGGGCGACGATGTCGTGGGGAAGGCGGATGTCGGCGCCGGAGTCGAGCAGCGCCCGGCACCGCTCCACCATGGCGTCCTCGCACCGCGACGAGCCCACGGCATGGCCCCGGGCCTTCAGGAAGGTGAAGCACATGGCCCCCCCCACCACCAGGGTGTCGACCACCTCGAGCAGAGCCTCGATCGCCCCCAGCTTGTCCGACACTTTCGAGCCGCCCAGCACGGCCACGAACGGCCGCCTCGGCGGGTGGCGCATGCCGCCCAGCACCTCAACCTCCCGGGCCAGCAGCCTGCCCGCGGCCGAGGGCAGGAACCGGGGCGGGCCCACGATGGAGGCGTGGGGCCGGTGCGACACCCCGAAGGCGTCGTTCACGTAGAAGTCGCAGCCTTCGATCAGCCCGTCGGTGAAAGCGGGGTCGTCAGCCTCCTCGCCGGGATCGAAGCGGAGGTTCTCCAACAACTCCACGCCCTCGACCAGCCCGTTCAGGCGGGCCCGCACCGGCTCGACCGACCAGGCCGGGTCGGGGCGGCCCCCCGGCCGGCCCAGATGGGCGCAGACCACGACCGAAGCCCCCCGGCCCCGCAGCCACCCGATGGTGGGCACCCCGGCCCGGATGCGCAGGTCGTCGGCGATCTCACCCGACCGCAGCGGCACGTTGAAGTCGGCCCGCACCAGCACTGAGGCGCCGGCGATGTCCCCGAGGTCCTCCAGGCCCGGCAGCGGGGCCGCGGTCACCTCAGCGGCCGGCGGCGCCGACGATCATGGCCATCTCGACCAGCCGGTTGGAGTAGCCCCACTCGTTGTCGTACCAGCCGTTCACCTTCACCAGGTCGCCCAGGGCCATGGTGAGGCCGGCGTCGAAGACGCACGAGGCGGGCGAGCCGATGACGTCGGCCGACACCAGCGGCGCCTCGCGGTAGTCCAGCACCCCGGCCAGCGGGCCAGCGGAGGCGGCGGCCCGGAAGGCCTCGTTCACCTCTTCCACCCCGGCCTCTGCCGACAGCACGGCGGTGAAGTCGGTGATGGAGCCGTCGGGCACCGGCACCCGCAGGGACAGGCCGTCGAGGCGGCCCTGCATGGCCTGCAACACCAGGCCGGTGGCCCGGGCCGCGCCGGTGGAGGTGGGCACGATGTTCACCGCCGCCGCCCGGGCCCGGCGCAAATCGGAGTGGGGGCCGTCCACCAGCGACTGGTCGCCGGTGTAGGCGTGGACGGTGGTCATCAGCCCCCGCTGCACCCCGAAGGCGTCGTCGAGCACCTTCACCATGGGCACGAAGCAGTTGGTGGTACACGAGGCGTTGGACACCACCACGTCGGTGGCGGGGTCGAAGTCGCCGTCGTTGACGCCGATCACGAAGGTGCGGTCGGCCCCCGAGCACGGCGCCGACACCAGCACCCGGGGGGCTCCGCCGGCCAGGTGCCGGGCCGCGGCCTCCCGGTTGGTGAAGATGCCGGTGGACTCCACCACCACGTCCGCGCCCAGATCGCCCCAGGGCAGGTCCTCGGGGTTGCGCACCGACAGCACCGGCAGAGCGTCGCCGCCCACCGAGATGACATCGCCGTCCACGCTCACCGGCTCGCCCAAGAGGCCGTGGACCGAGTCGCAGGCCAGCAGGTGGGCCATGGTCTCGATGGAGCCGAGGTCGTTGACGGCGACGATCTCAACGTCGAGACCCCGCCGCCGGGCGGCCCGGTAGAAGTTGCGGCCGATGCGGCCGAAGCCGTTTATGCCGACCCTGACGGTCATGGCAAGCGGTCACCCCCGACGTTCATGAGCGAACACGCTCCTCGATCGGCGCGGACTCTACCGGCCCGCCCGAGCCGCCCGCCTTGTGCAGGTCGCGGTGGATCACCGACGGGGCCAGGCCGTCGGCGGCCAGCATCCGGGCCACGTGCTCGGCCACGGCCACCGACCGGTGGCGGCCGCCGGTACACCCGAAGGCGACGGTCAGATACGACTTCCCCCCGGTCCGGTAGCGGGGCGCTATCAGCCGCAGCAGCTCCCCGAGGCGGTCGTAGAACTCTTCGGTCACCGGCTGGCCAGCCAGGTACCGGGCCACCCGGGCGTCCCGGCCGTCGAGGGGCTGCAGCTCGGCCACCCAGTGGGGGTTGGGCAGGAACCGGCAGTCGATCACCACGTCGGCGTCCCGGGGGAGACCGTGGGTGTAGCCGAACGACATGACCGTGGTCCGCATGGCCGGCTCGGCCCCGGACCGGCCGAACATCTCCACCATCCGGTCCCGCAGCTCGTGGACGTTCAGATCCGACGTGTCGATCACCACGTCGGCCTCGCCCCGCACCGGCTCCAGGGCCGACCGCTCGGTGTCGATGGCCACGGCCAGGGCCCCGGCCCTGCTGAAGGGGTGGCGGCGGCGGGAAGACTCGTAGCGGCGGACCAGGGTCTCGGTGGAGGCGTCCAAGAACAGCAGCCTCAGGTTGGCCAGCTCGGCCCGCAGGTCGGCGATCATGGCGGTGATCTCGTCGTGGTAGCCGCCGGTGCCGACCACCAGCGCCAGCCGGTCGGCGGCCGCCCCGCCGCCGGGCGAGGCGGCCAGCTCGACCACCTTGCCCACCAGCGACGGGGGCAGGTTGTCCATCACGAACCAGCCCAAGTCCTCCAGGTTGTCGGCCGCCGCGCTCCGCCCGGCCCCCGACATCCCGGCGATGACCACGAACTCGCTCACTTGGGGCCAATGGTACCGACGCCGTGCAGGGCCCGGTGGACGTTGCCGGCCACCCTGTCGGGCAGCCACGGCAAGGCCTCCAGCTCGCTCAGCTCGGCCCGCTGGACGGCCCGGACCCCGCCCAGCTCCCGGATCAGCCGGGTGCGCCGGACCGGCCCCAGGCCCTCGATGCCGTCCAGCGCCGAGCTGGTCATCCGCTTGCCCCGCACCGAGCGGTGGTAGGCGACGGCGAAGCGGTGGCTCTCGTCGCGGACTCGCTGGAGCATGTACAGCGCCTCGGACTGGCGGGGGATGCGCACCGGCTCGGGTCGGCCGGGCACGAACACCTCCTCGAACTGCTTGGCCAGCGCCGCGGCCGGGATGTCGTCGGCTAGGCCCAGCTCTTCCAGCACCCGCACGGCCACCCCCAACTGGCCCTTGCCTCCGTCCACCAGCAGCAACTGGGGCGGGTAGGAGAACCGGCCGTCCCGCTCGGCCACCGGCCGGCCCCGCTGCTCCAGATAGGCGGCCAGCCGCCTCATCAGCACCTCCTCCATGGCCGCGAAGTCGTCGTTGCCCGCCACGGAGCGGATCTTGAACCGGCGGTAATCCGAGGGCTTGGGCAGGCCGTCCTCCATCACCACCATCGACCCGACGTAGTCCCGGCCCGACAGGTGGCTCATGTCGTAGCACTCGATCCGCAGCGGGGCGGCGGGCAGGCCCAGATGGAGCTGGAGCTCGTTGAGGGCCCGGGCCCGGCTGTTGTGGTCGGCGGTGCGCTTGAGCCGGTGCCGGTTGAACGACTCCTCGGCGTTGCGGGCCACCGTCTGCTGGAGGTCTTTCTTGGGGCCGCGCTGGGGCACCCGGATCTCCACCCGCGACCCTCGCAGCTCCCCCAGCCACTCCCGGTACAGGTCGGCGTTGGCGGGGGGGTTCGGCACCAGCACCGCCTTGGGCCAGCCCATCGGGTTCTCCTCGGCATACAGCCGCTCCAGGGCCCGGCTCACCAGCTCGGGCCGGGTCAGCTCCTCGGCCTTGTCCACCACGAAGCCCCGCCGGCCGGTCACCCGGCCCCGGCGGACGTGGAACACCTGCACCGCCGCCTCCAGCTCGTCGTCGAAGATCCCGACCACGTCGATGTCCTCGCGGCGCGACCCCACCATCTGCTGGGTCTCCACCGCCTTGCCCACCGCGGTGAGCCGGTCCCGGAGCCGGGCCGCCCGCTCGTAGTCGAGCCGGTCCGAGGCCTCTTGCATCTCCCGGCGGAGCCGCTCCAGCACCCAGTCGGTGTCGCCCTCCAGGAAGCGCAGCAGCTCGTCCACCATCCCGGCGTAGGCACCCGGGCCGATCTCGCCCACGCACGGTCCGGCGCACTTCTCGATGTGGTGCAGCAGGCAGGGCTTGCCCAGCTTGGCGTGGCGGTTGAACTTGCCGTCGGTGCAGGTGCGGATGGGGAAGGTGCGCAGCAGCAGGTCCAGCGTCTCGCGGATGGCGTAGGCGTGGCCGTAGGGGCCGAAGTAGCGGTTGCCCTTGCGGCGGCGGCCCCGCATGACCATGGCCCGGGGCCATTGATCGAGGGTGGTGACGCACAGGTAGGGGTAGGACTTGTCGTCGGTGTAGCGGATGTTGAAGCGGGGCCGGTGCCGCTGGATCAGGGAGAACTCCAGCATCAGGGCCTCGACCTCGTTGGCCACCTGAATCCACTCCACCGACTCGGCGCTGTCGGTCATCTGGCGGGTGCGCAGCGGCAGGCTGCGACCGAAGTAGCTCGACACCCGGGACCGCAGGCTCTTGGCCTTGCCGACGTAGATGACCCGGCCGTCGGCGTCTTTGAACAGGTAGGACCCGGGGCCGTCGGGGATCGAGCCGCGGGGCGGCTGCTTCAGCACGGCCGGAGGGTCAGCGGGCGGGGCCGGACCCGTCGAGCATGGGGCCGGACCCGTTGAGCATCCGGCGCAGGAACCGGCCGGTGTGGCTTTCGGGCACCTCGGCCACCGCCTCGGGCGGACCGGCGGCCACCAGGCGGCCCCCGCCCGAGCCGCCCTCGGGGCCGAGGTCGATGATCCAGTCGGCGGTCTTGACCACGTCCAGGTTGTGCTCGATCACCACCACCGTGTTGCCCTGGTCGACCAGGCGGCCCAGCACGCCCAGCAGCTTGCGCACGTCCTCGAAGTGCAGGCCGGTGGTGGGCTCGTCGAGGATGTACATGGTGTGGCCGGTGGGGCGCTTGGCCAGCTCGCTGGCCAGCTTCACCCGCTGGGCCTCGCCCCCCGACAGGGTGGGGGCGGGCTGGCCCAGGCGCACGTAGCCCAGCCCCACGTCCACCAGGGTCCGCATGTGGCGGGCGATGGGGGGCTGGTTGGCGAAGAACTCGAGGGCGTCAGCGCAGGGCATATCCAGCACGTCGGCGACGTTGCGGCCCTTGAAGTCGACCTCGAGGGTGTCGCGGTTGTAGCGGCGGCCCTTGCACACCTCGCAGGGCACGTACACGTCGGGCAGGAAGTGCATCTCGATCTTGATGGTGCCGTCGCCCTGGCAGGCGTCGCAGCGGCCCCCGCTGACGTTGAACGAGAACCGCCCGGGCATGTACCCCCGCACCTTCGACTCCGGGGTGCGGGAGAACAGCTTGCGGACGTGGTCGAACACGCCGGTGTAGGTGGCCGGGTTGGACCGGGGGGTGCGGCCGATGGGCGACTGGTCGATGGCGATGACCTTGTCGAGGCTGCCGGCCCCGTCGATGCGGACGTGGCGGCCGGGCGGGATCTTCGAGCCGTAGATCCGCTGCATCAGGGCCCGGTGCAGGATCTCGTTGACCAGCGACGACTTGCCCGAGCCCGACACCCCGGTGACGCAGGCGAACAGGCCGAGGGGGAACTCGACGTCGATGTCGGCCAGGTTGTTCTCCCGGGCGCCCCGGACGGTGAGCAGGCTGCCGTCGCCGGGCCGGCGGCGGGCGGGCATCTCGATGCGGCGGCGGCCGGACAGGTACTGGCCGGTGATCGACTCTTCGACCTCAAGCAGGTCGGCCACCGGGCCGGACCAGACGATGCGCCCGCCGTGCTCGCCCGCGCCGGGGCCGATGTCCACCACGTGGTCGGCGGTGCGGATGGTCTCCTCGTCGTGCTCCACCACCAGCACGGTGTTGCCCAGGTCCCGCATCCGCACCAAGGTCTCGATCAGGCGCTGGTTGTCCCGCTGGTGCAGGCCGATGGAGGGCTCGTCCAGCACGTACAGCACCCCCACCAGCCCCGAGCCGACCTGGCTGGCCAGCCGGATGCGCTGGGCCTCGCCGCCGGCCAGGGTGGCGGCGCTGCGGGCCAGGTTGAGGTAGTCGAGGCCCACGTCGAGCAGGAACCCCAGCCGGGACCGGATCTCCTTGAGCACCTGCTCGGCGATCAGGGCGTCCCGGTCGTCGAGCTCCAGCTCCATCAGGGCCTTGGCCGCCTCGGCTATGGACATGGCGCACAGCTCGTGGATGCCGTAGCCGCCGATGGTGACGGCCAGCGACATGGGGTTGAGCCGGGCCCCGCCGCAGTCGGGGCAGGGCACCTGGCGCATGTAGCCCTCGATCTGGTC
This sequence comes from uncultured Acidimicrobiales bacterium, assembly GCA_958296055.1. GTDB lineage: Bacteria > Actinomycetota > Acidimicrobiia > Acidimicrobiales > Aldehydirespiratoraceae > CATQHS01. The sequence goes on along the minus strand of CATQHS010000001.1, from coordinate 2,514,460 downwards.
TCGGGCCGCGTCGCTCTCGGACTCCTCGTGGCGGCGCATCAGGTAGGGGACCACGCCCTCGAACTGGGGGTGGTAGACGCGGACCCGGTTGAAGCGGTTGCGGTAGCGGACCTCGATCCGGCCCTTCACTCCCCGGCCGTAGAGCAGCAGGTTCTTCTCCCGGGCGGTGAGGGAGCGCCAGGGCTCGTCTTGGGGGATGTCGTAGGTGTCGCAGACCGCCTCCACCAGCCGGGAGTAGTACCGGGACCGGTTTCCGGCCCAGGGCGAGATGGCCCCCCGGGCAATGGTGGCGTCGGGGTCGGGGACGACGAGCTCGGGGTCGACCTCGAAGACGGTGCCCAGCCCGTCGCAGTGAGAGCAGGCCCCGTAGGGGGAGTTGAAGGAGAAGTTGCGGGGGGCCAGCTCCTCGAACGACTTGCCGTCGGAGGGCCGGGACAGGTGCTGGCTGAACACGATCTTGGTGGTGCGGGGGTTGTCGCCGGAGGCGAGGGCGGAGGCGAGGGCGGGGGCGGGGGTGTCGGCGGGGCCAGCGGGGTCCGGGCGGGGGCCGACGATTTCGATCTCGGCCACCCCGTTGGCCAGGCGCAGGGCGGTCTCCACCGAGTCGGTGAGCCGGCGCTCCAGGCCGGGCCGCAGCACCAGCCGGTCCACCACCACGCTGATGTCGTGCATCTCGTAGCGGGCCAGGTCGAGCCGGTTCTCCGCTCCCAGTTCGATCAGGTCGCCGTCCACGACGGCCCGGGCGAACCCCTGGGCGGCCAAGTCGTCGAGCAGGGTGTCGTAGGTGCCCTTGCGGCCCCGCACCACCGGGGCCAGCACTTGGAACCGGGTGCCCTCGGGCATGGCCAGGATGCGGTCCACGATCTGCTGGGGGGTCTGGCGGATGAGGCGCTCCCCGGTCTCGGGGTCGTGGGGGACGCCGATGCGGGCGTAGAGCAGGCGCAGGTAGTCGTAGACCTCGGTGACGGTGCCGACGGTGGACCGGGGGTTGCGGGAGGCGCTCTTCTGGTCGATGGAGATGGCTGGCGACAGGCCTTCGATGAAGTCGACGTCGGGCTTGTCCATCTGGCCCAGGAACTGGCGGGCGTAGGCCGACAGCGACTCCACGTAGCGCCGCTGGCCCTCGGCGTAGATGGTGTCGAAGGCCAGCGAACTCTTGCCCGACCCCGAAATGCCAGTGAAGACGATCAGCCGGTCCCGAGGCAGGTCCAGATCCACATCTCGCAGGTTGTGCTCCCGGGCCCCAGAGACGACGAGTCGGTCAGCCACGGCGACACTCTAGCCACCGGCGGAGGCCAAGAACACACGTTCGCCAAATCAGCCCCGCGGCAGGTCGCCCGCCTGTTCGAGGAGCATCGCGGCACGCAGGCACCAGCGGGCGGCGAATCTGCCACACTGAACACAAGACCCAGGAGTGTTCTTTGACATGCCTACCTACACATTCACCGTCGTCGCGGTCGGTGAAGACCTGCAATCCGACGAGAACCTAAAAACGCTGCTCGACTCGGGCTGTGACGACGCCACGGTCGGCCGGGTCGAGGACCTTCAGTACCTCGCCTTCATACGAGAGGCCGACAGCTTCGGCGAGGCGGTGCTGTCAGCCGTGAACGCGGTCGAGAAAGTCAGCGGCGTCAACGTGATCAACGTGAGCACCGACGGCTCCGTGAAGCGACCGCAGTTCAGCCCCGACCGCGTGCAGGCGGCCCTCCGACGCGTTGATGGCGTTCCGCCTGCACACTGCCGGCCTCGCCTCCGGCATCCAAGACGCTCTGCTCGCCATCAGCCAGCACCCGACCCAAGGCGTGCGCCGCTGGCTGGAACACAGCCACGCCGCGGCCTGACCCTGCTAGGTCGAATCAGCAAATCGGGGCGATGAGCAGGCAGCATCAGAGCGAACGGCGTAGCCGCGCATTAGGGACCTGCCACGTCCCAGAACTGGGAGAGTAGCTGATTATCGGGGCCGGTAACCGGCGATCGCAATCGCCTCGCGGAGGGCATCGCCTACAGCGCACCAGTCTTGATGCAGGGCGGCCGCGTCGGATTCGGAGCCTTCCCAGAGCCCGTTGTACTCGTCGTAGTCGCCCGCCAGGTCAAACGTTCGGGCGATTCCCTCCCAAACGCTGGGAAGCGCGAACATGAAGCTGGACCGCTTGCTCACTGCGCTATCCATGACAAAACCGTACATGGCAAGATCGCACGACGCACCTTCATCCGTTAGGTCATTCAAAGAACCAGACACGGTAGCTATATCCTGAGAGATTTGTATTGGGCATCTGTTGGTTGAGGTAGATCCTTTGCGAGGATGAGTGGACCGGAAACAATTTCTTCTAAGAGTTGAGCAGCAATAGGAGTGACTTCAACAGTATGCTCGAGGATGGCGAGGAGGCGCAAGAGTTCTTCGGTCTGGGTCCAACGATCTGTGCCGTACAGGTATGAGCTGCCCATTATTCTGCTTCGATGTGTTGTCTGAACTTGTCGAGCCGTGCCCATTCGGCTGGAGTGCATTCCAGCCGTGTCAGCTCTCGCTCTGCTACGGTCACTGCTGCTTCCAGGTAATGGTTTTCGTCCTTTTGCGCCAAGCCTGTGCGCAACACACGCTCGTACTGGTCTAAGAATATCTCGCAATCACTCGGTGGCTGTGCGCCTCGCAGAGCGCAAGATGAGAGAGCCAGCACAGATGAGACGGCCAGTGTAGTTAATTTCTTCGGTTTTTCAGGCATTGTATTATCTCCTTTTCTGATGGGATGAAGTTGCATCGAATCGTCGACGCCGGTGATGACGATGAATAGCAGTCATCAAGGCACCTTCTCGCGTCGCCAGTCACCCGCTTCTTCTTGACGAGCGATCCGAGCAGGCGGCGCATCTGGGTGATTGGCAGCCTCGACCCGGCGAACTCCAGGAGAACACGCCCCAGGGCTGGTCCGCGGTGAGGAGGCGCATCTGCTGAAGTCGCCGGAGGTCGCTGAGCCGGTCGGCGGGAATGCCCAGCTCTTCGGGGTCCCAGTCATAGGTGATGGCGGCAAGATCTTCATTTCGCCAGTTCCCCGACCCGTTCGAACCGCTCCGGGAAGTCGCCGGGGCGGCTGAGGTCGGTGTGGCTGAACACGGTCAGGTTGGAGAAGTCGGCGCCGCCGCCCACGCCGCCGATGTGGGGCAGCCAGTCCCGCAGCACCAGCCGCTCGATCAGCATCAGCCCCACGAAGGTTTTGCCCAGCCCCACCCCGTCGCACAGGAAGGCCCCGCCGTGCTGGCGGGCGATCTTCATCAGCGACCAGTAGGCCTCCTTCTGGTACTGGTCGAGGCGGTCGAACATCCTGGACCGGGACTCGTCCCACTCCCCCGCGGTCAGCTCCCGGCCCCGGAAGAACTCGTGAAGGGCCCTGGCGTAGATCTCGAAGGGCGTGAACTCGGCGGTGTGGCGGGAGATGGTCTTGAGCACCTCGGCGCTCACGTCTTCGGCTTGGTCCCAGTGCGCCTCGAACCAGTCCTGGAGCTGGGCCACCTCCCGGCCGCTCTGCACCTGGATGTTGAGCTCGACGTTCTTGGTGAGCCCGGCCCGGGTGAAGTTGCTGGACCCCACCAGCGCCTGCGCCCCCACCACATCGAACTTGGCGTGGGTGATGTAGGCCTTAGCGTGGAACTTGTCCCTCCGGTAGACCCGGCACTCGATCCGGCCAGCGGCGATGGCCTCGGTGATCGCCTCCACCCCCTCCAGGAACGGGTTTGGCGTCCTTCTCGTGTTCGAGGCTGCCGTCGAGGCGGCCGATCCGCTGTTTCAGTGCCTCGGCGAACACCTGCCGGGTCCGCAGCGACACCTCGTCGCCCATCAGCAGGCGGATCTTGTCGAGTTGCTGCCACCGGCCGTCCAACGCCAACAGGGCGCCGATCTCGAAGAACCCGGTGGCGATGTCGAAGGACCGAGCCAGATCGGTCCACTGGCTCAGATACTCCAGCCCCGTCCACCCCGAGACGCTGTTGTCGACGATGAACAGATCCCCGCCGCCCCTGTCGCCGCCCGACCCGCTCATGCGAGAAACCTAACCCTTCATCGCCGCAGTCAGCTCCGCCTGCTTCGCCGCCTCCGGGGTCGTGTGGACCACCGGCAGGTCGACAGACAGCGCCCGTGTGGCGTCGTCAAAACGTCGGCTTGTACGCCGCGACATAGGCTCGTTCAAGGCTTATTGATCCACGCTTGGGAGCCATACCGGACCCACGTCTGTAGCGTTGTTGTGAGTGAGCTGCACCTGATCGGTACCGTCAGCATTCATCACGAATATCTCCCAGTCGCCGTCACGTTCGCTGCTGAAGGCGATGAGAGCACCGTCAGGCGACCACACCGGACCGGCACCGTTCTCGGTGAGTCGCACCCGATCGTACCCGTCAGCGTCCATCACGAATATCTCCCAGTCGCCGTCACGTTCGCTGCTGAAGGCGATGCTAGTTCCGTCAGGCGACCAAGCCGGGCATCCGTTCTCACCGTCTTCTGTGAGCTGCCCTTGATCGGAACCATCAGCGGTCACTACATGAACATCTCCGTCGGCATAGAAGGCGATGCTAGTTCCGTCAGGCGACCAAGCCGGGCACCATGCCCCCCACTCAGCACCATGGGTGAGCTGCACCTTACCAGTACCATCAGCGTTGATCATGAATATTCCGGGTCCAAGAGGTCCAAAAGATTGAGAAACAGAGTAAGCAATATGAGCACTATCGGGCGACCAAGCCATTTGTGCAACCCAATCTTTATGGGTGATTTGCGTCTGATCAGAGCCATCAGCCTTCATAACATAAATCTCAGGGGAACTTTCATCACTCGAACTGATGTAGGCGATACGACTTCCGTCAGGCGACCACAAGGGCCTATAATTGTCGGGAAAATACTGGACCATTTCCGTGAGCTGGCGAATATTTGAGCCATCGGCGTGGGCTACGAAGATCTCATAGCCGGGACCGGTATAGGCGATACGACTTCCGTCGGGTGACCATACTGCATCTGCACCGCTGTCAAGAAGTTTTCTCCGGTTGGTGCCGTCAATATTGATCACGTATCGGTCGAAACCCATATCGCGTCGGTCCGTGTAGCCGCTGCGAGAATAAATGATGCTATCACCACTCGGCGACCATGCCGGATCGCGGCCGCCATCAGACAGACTACATAGATTCGTGCCGTCAGCACTCATCACAAAGATTTCATCGGGATTCCATGTAGAAAAAAGAATGAGGTCACCATTAGGTGACCATGCTAGATTTTCTTTAGGGATACGGGTGCCGGTGAGCTGCACCCGATTGGTGCCATCTGCATCTATCACGAAGATGTCAATTCGTAGAGGTGGAGGAGAGTCCCATAAGGGCCGGATGTATCGTTGGCTAGCACCGCGGCCACCAACAAGACCAGTGAGACCACCACCATCATGACCAGTGGTGTTGCTGTTGTTATACCAGCCGTTATCGCGCCATTCATCGATATAAGCTATGCGGGTACCGTCAGGCGACCACACCGGATCATATCCGTCGTTGGTGAGCCGCACTCGGTTGTCGCCATCAGCGTCCATAACAAGAATTCCGCGGCTGGTGTAGGCAATGCGGGTCCCATCAGGCGACCACACCGGCCCTCCACCGGCAGCAAGCCGCAGAATCTCTGTGCCATCTACGTCAGCCACAAAAATTGCGAGATCAGAGCTGACATAGGCTATGCGGGTGCCGTCAGGCGACCACACCGGATCATGTCCGTCGTTGGTGATCCACGCTTGGTTGGCACCGTCGGCGTCCGTCACGAAAAGGACGAAGACATGGTTGTATGAGTCACCATCTAAATCTCTGGTGTAGGCGATGTGAGTCCCATCAGGAGACCACACCGGATCGCTGTCTTGGAAGCTATTGTCAGTGAGCCAAATCGGATTGGAGCCATCTGCATCCATGACCACGATCTCATAGCCATCGCCTGGGTCGCTGGCGTAGGCGATGCGAGTACCGTCAGGCGACCACACAGGATCCTCGTCCGGTAAGCCGTTGTCAGTGAGCCAAACCGGATCCGAACCGTCCGCACCCACTACCACGATCTCCGTGTCTCTGTCCCGCTCAGTGGCGAAGGAAATGCTAGGACCAGCCTCGAAGGCACCAGCGCCGGACGGGCCCGGCACCGACGAAGCGGCTTCGGTGGATGGGGACACGTTCGCCGACGAGCAAGGAACTGCGGCATCGTACTCATCGGCAATTGCGACCTCAGTCCCACCGGTGACGGCAGGGTCGGACTCAGGATCACCAACCTCGCCTGAGGGCATGGAGCCGGTGATCCTGGCATCAGGGTCAAGGGCGGGACCGGTCCCCGAGCAAGCAGCCACGGCAGACGCTGCAAGCGCCGCCGTGGCCGCGATGAACATTCGCAAGAATCTGCAAGTGAGGATTGTTCTTCCAAAGGCGGAGCATTCCATGACGACGGCCCTCCCACGTCACCTGTTTGCGAATTAGACGTTAGGACCTAGATGCTGGTTCCCCGGCTCTGAGGATTCGCTAGAGATTCTAAGGGCTGATCGGCCGGAACCGCCCACGGAACGCTGATCACCGGATCCTCCTCCAACACCGCCTTGACCAAGAAGCGCCTGCCGATCGGGCTCCGAAAGCCGGCCGCGCAGGCCTCCGTCTCGATGTCGAAACAGCCCACGAACTCGGGCCGGCGGCGCCGGTCGGTCGGCTGCACGAACAGAGCCCAGCGCCCGGCGTCGCTGGCCAGCAGTGCATCGCGGTGCTTCGAGAAGGCCGCCTCAAGCCGGTCGAGCACCGAGGTGGAAGCCACGCTGCATTGTGGCACCGCTGCGTTTAGCATATGCGATTTCCTGTTACTAAATCATATAGTTCGCGAATCTGACGCATATTTTTTAACATGACAGAGTGTTTTGTGACATCCGAATGAGATTTCAACACACTACCAGGTGATCTTGCTGCCAAAACACCCAATAAAATTTCTGTGACTTGATCGGCAGCATCCATGTAAGCAACTACCCGATTCGAAGGTAGGTAGTCAGCCGCTACACTGCTCATGTCGTAGCTACCATGGATTCGCCAGTTGGTATAGACTTCATCTACATCAGCCTCATCATAGGCTTCAGGTGGCAGCTTATCTACTTTGAGGTTGGAAACTATGTCCTTCGCTTGGCGAGTCTCTGGAGCGTCCGGCAGGTGGTCAAGCAACACCGACAACTTGTGGGTCTTATGTGGAGAAGTATCGCCTAAAGCGTGGTGCAAGGCTTTCAGGGATATTTCTAACACTAAATCCATTTGTACTACAAGACGACGGTAACGATTGAACTGAAATACTTCGTGTACAGCGGTGTCATGATCTTGGTATGCGATTTTCTCGTAGCGGTTAGGGATATATGCGCTTATAGCTCCCTCGTAAGCATCAGCAGCTTCGCCTAGCCTAACATAGGCCTCATCTAGATCAGATATGGGTCGGTCCATGGGTTTCTCCCTGTTGACATTGACCCGCTTAGGCGAATGGTAGAACGTCACTAAATCATCCACTATGGAAGTTTCAAAACATGTAGCTAATTGAGATCTGGCGGCCCACTCATGCACATCAGTCACTACTATCCCAACGGGACAATCTGTCGCCTGAGATGCGACGCTGTACAGATTTCCTCCTGCTATACGCGCCCGGTTTTCGTATTCAATATCCTCCAGAATCACGAGCAGATCAATATCGCTGTCACAAGTCGCTTCACCGCGGGCGACCGATCCAAAAACGCCGACCTGGACGACTCCCGGCACTTGATCTGCCACCGCCCGAGCGGCGACGCGGGCGTCTTCGAGAGTTGGCGGGCGGGCAAGCCGCTCTTCGGCAACAGTCACGGCAAGCAATCTACCCTGCCGATGTGGGTCGGCCCGCGGGCTGGCCAGCCGGGCCCGGATCAGGCCATCTCTCGCAGCTCTCGCCTCAGGTCCTTCACTTCGTCGCGGAGGCGGGCCGCGTACTCGAAGCGCAGGCCGGCGGCGGCTTCGCGCATCTCCTCTTCAAGAGAGAAGATCAGCCGCCCCAGTTCGGCGTCGGGCAGGTCGCCCAGGTCCCGGGCCGCTTCCCGGCGGCGGGCCCCCAGCTCGCCAGCGTTGGCGGGCACCGGGGCGGTCTCCCGTTCGGGGCGGATGAGGGACAAGATGTCGGTGACCGCCTTGCGCACCGTCCGAGGGTCGATGCCGTGCTCGGCGTTGTAGGCCTGCTGGAGCCGGCGGCGGCGCATGGTCTCCGATATGGCCCGCTGCATGGAGTCGGTCACCTGATCGGCGTACATCACCACTTGGCCGTCCACGTTGCGGGCCGCCCGGCCGATGGTCTGGATCAGCGAGGTCTCGCTGCGCAGAAACCCCTCCTTGTCGGCGTCGAGGATGGCCACCAGCGACACCTCGGGCAGGTCCAGGCCCTCCCGCAGCAGGTTGATGCCCACCAGCACATCGAACTCGCCCAGGCGCAGGTCCCGCAGGATCTCGATCCGCTGCACGGTGTCCACCTCGCTGTGCAGGTAGCGCACCCGCAGGCCCAGCTCCAGCAGGTAGTCGGTTAGGTCCTCGGCCATCTTCTTGGTGAGGGTGGTGACCAGCACCCGATGGTCCCGCCCCACCCGCTCGGCGATCAGCTCCTGCAGGTCGTCGATCTGGCCCTTGGTCGGCTTCACCACCACCTCCGGGTCCACCAGCCCGGTGGGGCGCACGATCTGCTCCACCACCTGGGCCGAAACCTCCAGCTCGTAGCGGCCGGGGGTGGCCGACATGAACACCACCTGGTTGAACCGCTCCATCACCTCGTCGAAGCGCAAAGGCCGGTTGTCGGCGGCCGAGGGCAGCCGGAACCCGTGCTCGATGAGGGTTTGCTTGCGGCTGCGGTCGCCCTCGTACTGGCCGTGGAGCTGGGGCACGGCCACGTGGGACTCGTCGATCACCATCAAGAAATCGTCGGGGAAGTAGTCGAGCAGCGTGTAGGGGGCCTCGCCGGGGGATCGGCCGTCGATGGGGGCCGAGTAGTTCTCGATGCCGTTGCAGTAACCCAGTTCCTGCATCATCTCCAGGTCGTACTCGGTGCGCATCCGCAGCCGCTGGGCCTCCAGCAGCTTCCCCTCCCGCTCGAAGAGGGCTAGCCGGTCGGCTAGCTCGACCTCGATCCTGACCACCGCCTCCTGCATCCGCTCGGGGCTGGTGGCGTAGTGGGTGGCCGGGAACACCACTAGGTCCTCCAGGGTGTCGAGGCGCTCCCCGGTGAGGGGGTCCACCACGGTGATCCGCTCGATCTCGTCACCGAACATCTCCACCCGCACCACCGTCTCCTCATAGGCGGGGTGGATCTCGATGGTGTCGCCCCGCACCCGGAACCGGCCCCGGGTGAGGTTCATGTCGTTGCGCTCGTACTGGAGGTCCACCAGCCGCCGCAGGATCGACCGCTGGTCGTGCTCGGTCCCCTGATTCAGCACCAAGAGCTGGGTCTCGTACTCCTCGGGCGAGCCCAGCCCGTAGATGGCCGACACCGACGCCACCACGATGGTGTCCCGCCGGGTCAGCAGGGCCGAGGTGGCCGAATGGCGCAGCCGGTCGATCTCGTCGTTGACCGAGGAGTCCTTCTCTATATAGGTGTCGCTGGAGGGCATGTACGCCTCGGGCTGGTAGTAGTCGTAGTAGCTGACGAAGTACTCCACCCGGTTGCCGGGGAACAGTTCCCGCAGCTCGTTGGCGAGCTGGGCGGCCAGCGACTTGTTGGGGGCCAGCACCAGCGTGGGCCGCTGCACCCGCTCGATGGTCCAGGCGACGGTGGCGCTCTTGCCCGAGCCGGTGATGCCCAGCAGGGTTTGGAAGCGGTCGCCCCGGACCACCCCGGAGGCCAGGGCCTCGATGGCGGCGGGCTGGTCGCCGGCCGGTTCGAACGAGGAGACCACCTCGAAGGCGCGGCGCGCCGCTGCGACTGTTACCGGCGCCATCGCCTCACAGTAGCGGCGGTCCTCGCTCCGGGACGGGCTGGATGAGGGGACGGACTCAGGGACTTTTTGCTGGTAGTGGGTGAATTTTTGCGAACGGATGTTGGACTGTCACAGGGGATCTGGTACATTGTCGTTGCCGGTCACGGAACCTCATCGGCGGAGTCGTCGGCGGGTTCTGGCACTTCCCCGGACCGGTGAATCGCCGGCCTCGGCTGGCCCCAGGTTCTACCCCAGGCCCCTTCGGGGGTCGGGCTTTGTGAGGAAGTGCGTCGTGTTCGAAGCATTCAAGACCTTCACCAAAGCGCTGAACTCCTCTGACGTCGGGGGGTTGGGACGGACCGGGCTGGACGAGGCCGCGGGCTGGGTCAAACGGGCCCGCTCGGCCCTCGACGCTTACGAGGCCCGGCTGCTGACCGCCGCGAACCGGGCCTTCGACGGCGGCGCGGCCGGGGCCGAGCTGATCCGGGCCGCGGGCGGCTGCTCCCAGCGCGAGGCCCGCCGTCGGGCCCGACGAGCCGAGGCCCTGGCCGAGATGCCCGCGGTGGCCGGCGCGCTGGCCGAGGGCGACATCACCTCCGAGCACGCCGACGCCCTGGTTCAGGCCGCCAAAGCCACCTCAACGGAGACGGTGGACACCGACTCGGCCCTGCTGGAAAGGGCCAAGTCGCTGCCCGCCGACCTGGCCGCCCGGGAGGTCACCGACTGGACCACCCGCCGTCAGTCCGCCGAGGACCTCGAGGAAAAGTTCCGCCGCCAGCGAGCCATACGCAGCCACCGAATGTGGATCGACGCCGACGGCATGTTCAACTCCCGCGCCCGCCTCGACCCCGTAACCGGCGCCGGCGTCAAAGCCATCATCGACGACGCCGCCAACCGCCTCTACCAAGCCGACGGAGGCCGAGACGGAGGCGACAAGATCCGCACTTGGGACCAGCGCAACGCCGACGCCTTCACCGCCGCCCTAGGCCTGATCCCCACCCCCAACACCGACGGCAAGACCGCCGGCCGGGACAAACCCCAACCCGCCGGCCGGGGCAAGCCCCCCAGCTTGCGCAACCAGATCCTCGTCGTCGCCCACACCGACGCCATCACCGGCGCCGACCCCGACGCCCGCTGCGAAATCCCCGGCACCGGCCCCATACCCCGATCCGAGTTAGAGCGCCTCGCCTGCGACTCAGACCTATTCGGAATCCTCTTCAACGGCAACGGCCTGCCCCTATGGCACGGCCGGCGGACCAGAACCGTTTCACCCCAACAATGGCGAGCACTCGTCGCCCGAGACCGGGGCTGCGTCCTCTGCGGCACCAGCCCCTCCTACTGCCACGCCCACCACATCGTGGCCTGGACCGCCCCCGCCGAAGGCCCCACCGACATCGACAACCTGGTACTGGTCTGCAACCGCCATCACCACCACCTCCACCAGCACAACCTCACCCTCACCCGAGCCCCCGACGGCAGTTGGGCTGTCCACACCCCCGACCGGCAACGAGCCCCCCGCCCCGCCCGAAGAGCCACCGACCGAGCCCCCGCCAGCCCCAATGGCCACATCCCGCCAGCCCGGGCAGCCAGATCACCGGCAAGCATCCGAGCCGGACCCTGACCAGCCCGGCCGGGAGGGGGGCTTGGTGGCCAGCGCGCCAAGCCGGGAAGTGGCACAAGCTGGTGATCCCAGCCGGGACCACGGCAATCCCAGACCCAGTGGCCAGCGCGCCAAGCCGGGAAGTGGCACAAGCTGGTGATCCCAGCCGGGACCACGGCGATCCCGGACCTAGTGGCCAGCGCGCCAGGCCGGGGGGTGGCACGGGGGTTAGCGTCGGCGCCGCTTGCGGCGACGACCGCCCCCGTGACAGGACCCGCCGGCCGGGACGAACGGCAGTGGCTTGCTCGCGATCCAGCAGCCAGGGCGCGGTCTTAGCTGGGGGTGGGCGGGGGCAGTGAGTGGATCCAGTCCCAACAGGCGCTCACCTGGGCTTCGAGTTGGGACCAGGACCCGGAGTTGTCGATCACGAAGTCGGCCACCGCCAACCGGGCCTCTCGGCTGGCCTGGCGGGCTATCCGGGCCCGGGCGTCGCCCTCGGAGAAGCCCCGCTGCTCCACCAGCCGGCCGATCGCCACCTCCTCCTCGGCGTCCACCACCACCACCCCGGCCACCCCGGCGGCGATCTCGGGGACCATCCGGCCGTCCGGCCGCACCAGCAGGGGGACGTCGAGCACCACCACCTCGGCACCGGAGACCGCCCGCCGCCGGGCCGCCATCTCGGCGCCGATAGCCGGGTGGACGATGGCGTTGAGGGCGGCCAGCTCGGCCTGGTCGGCGAACGCGATGGCCGCCACCGCGGCCCGATCCAGGGCCCCGTCGGCGGCCACCACAGCCTCGCCCCACCGCTGCACCATGGCCGCGAACACGGCGCCGCCGGGCCGCTGGACTTCGCGCCCGATCTCGTCGGCGTCGATCAGCACCGCCCCCCGCTGCGCCAGGGCAGCCGAGACGGTGGACTTGCCCGCGCCGATCCCGCCGGTGAGCGCGACCTCTACCACGAGCCCCAGGTACTCGACGACCAGCGGGTCGGCCGCCCGCCAATCCCGCCGGTGAGCGCGACCTCTACCACGGCTGGCGAACGACAGAGGCGGTCACGGCCCCGCCGCCCGCGCCAGCCGAAGACTCAGGGGCTCCCGGAGGGGTCGTTTTGGGCCGGCGCCCCAGCGGCCTCTTCGGCAAAGGGCTCCCCGGCAACAGCAGCCTCTTCGGCAACCGGCGCCCCGCCGGGCTCCTCGCCGCCGACCTCGCCCTCGGCCGCGTAGTACTCCTCCCAGGCCTGCTGGCCCTCGGAGGCGGACGACTCGACCCCTATCTCAGCCCCTATCTCGGCCCCTATGTAGTTGCCCTCCTCGTCGTAGGCGTGGTCGCCGAAGTGCTCCTGGTACTCGGCCGCGACCACCCCGCCCTCGGCCGCCTGCTTGATCGACAAGCTGATGCGCCGGCGCTTCAGGTCCAAGTCGATGATCTTCACCCACAGCTCCTCGCTGGGGGTCACCACCTGCTCGGGCAGCTCGACGTGGTGGGCCGACATCTCCGATATGTGGACGAGACCCTCGATGCCGTCGCCCACCTGCACGAACGCCCCGAAGGGCACCAGCTTGGTGATCCGCCCGTACACCAGCTCGCCCACCCGGTGGCTGGCCGCGAAGTCCTGCCACGGGTCTTGCTGGGTGGCCTTGAGCGACAGGCTGATCCGCTCCCGGTCCAAGTCCACCTCGAGCACCTGCACCTCGATCTCGTCGCCGACGGCCACCACCGAGCCCGGATGGTCGACGTGCTTCCACGACAGCTCCGAGACGTGCACCAAGCCGTCCATGCCGCCGAGATCCACGAAGGCGCCGAAGTTCACCACCGACGACACCGTGCCCCGGCGGACCTCGCCGGGCTTGAGGTTGTCCAAGAACGCCTCGCGCAGCTCCCGCTGGGCCTCCTCCAGCCAGGCCCGGCGGCTGAGCACCACGTTGTTGCGGTTCTTGTCCAGCTCGATGATCTTGGCCTCGAGCTCCCGGTTGACGTAGGGCTGGAGATCCCGGACCCGGCGCAGCTCCACCAGAGAGGCGGGCAAGAAGCCCCGCAGTCCGATGTCGACGATAAGGCCGCCCTTCACCACCTCGATGACCGGGCCTTTGACCATGCCGCCGGATTCTTTGATGCTCTCGATCCGGTTCCAGGCCCGCTCGTACTGGGCCCGCTTCTTGGACAGGACCAGCCGGCCGTCCTTGTCCTCCCGGGTGATCACCAGCGCCTCGACGACCTCGCCCACCGCCACCACCTCGGAAGGGTCGATGTCGTTGCGGATGGAAAGCTCGCGGGCGGGGATCACACCCTCGGACTTGTAGCCGATGTCGATGAGAGCCTCGTCCCGGTCCACCCGCATGACCGTTCCCTCGACGATCTGGCCGTCCTCCACCAGCACCATCGAGGAGGTGTAGGCCTCATCCAAGTCGATCCCGTCGAGGTCGTCGTCGACGATCAGGCGGGGGATGTAGGTCCCGTCCTCGGCGAACGTCCCCATCGGGACGGTCTGGGTCAGTTCGGCGGTGTCGGTCACGGCGGTTCTCGATCTGGGGTCAAAGGGACGCGGCGCGGCGGCCCGGTCGGGGTGGCAACTCGCAGAGGCTACCGGCCCGGCTGTCCCGCGGCTCCTCCCCCTCCGTCTCTCTCATCCCCGCCTTTCAACCCCCCGAGCTCGTCATCCCTTGGCGCCGGCCCAGGTGGCGGCCACCTGCAGATCGACCTCCAGCGGGACTTTCAGCTCGAAGGCGCCGCCCATGACGGCGCGGGCCAGCTCCGAGGCGGTGCCGACCTCGGCGGCGGGCGACTCGACGATGATCTCGTCGTGGACCTGCAGCACGATCCGGGAGGCCAGGCCGCCCGCCTCGAGGGCGTCGTCGAGCCGCACCAGGGCCACCTTGAAGATGTCGGCGGCCAAGCCCTGGATGCCGGCGTTCATGGCCTGGCGCTCGCCGGCCTGGCGGATGCGGGCGTTCTGGCTGGCCAGTTCGGGGATCTGGCGGCGGCGGCCGAACAGGGTCTCGGTGTAGCCCCGGCGGCGGGCCTCGGCCACGGTGCGGTCCATGTAGGCGCGCACGGCCGGGAAGGCCTCGAAGTAGGCGCCGAGGATCACCGCCGCCTCCTCGGTGGCGATGTTGAGGCGCTGGGCCAGCCCATAGGCCTCCATGCCGTAGGCCAGCCCGTAGGAGATCATCTTCGCCTTCGACCGCTGCTCCACCCCCACTTCGGCCGGGTCCAGATCGAACACCCGGGCGGCGGTGGCGGTGTGGATGTCGTCGCCGGCCTCGAAGGCGGCGATCAGCCCCGGATCGTCAGCCAGGTGGGCTATGCAGCGCAGCTCGATCTGGTCGTAGTCGGCCACCAGCAGGCGGCGGCCCTCGGGGGCGACGAAGGCGGTGCGGAACACCCGGCCCCGCTCGGACCGGACCGGGATGTTGTGCAGGTTGGGGGCGTCGGAGCTGAGCCGGCCGGTCCGGGCCACGGTCTGGTTGAAGGTGGCCCTTATGCGGTCGCCGGGGCCCACCTCGGCCAGCAGGCCCTCGCCGTAGGTGGATCGGAGTTTCTCCAGCTCCCGGTAGTCGAGCAGGAGCTCGATGATCGGGTGGGCGCCCCGGAGCCTCTCCAGGGACTGGGCGTCGGTGGAGTAGCCGGTCTTTGTCCGCTTCAAGGGGGTGAGCCCCAGCTCGTCGAAGAGCACCTCCCGGAGCTGCTTGGGGGAGTTGACGTTGAACTCGCGGCCGGCGGCGGCGATCACCGCGGCCCGCATCTGCTCGGTCTCGGCGGCCAGCTCGTCGCGGATGCGAGCCAGCGCGCCGGGGTCGACGCCGATGCCGACGTGCTCCATGCGGGCCAGCACCCGCACCAGAGGGGCCTCGACGTCGTCGTTGAGGACGGCCAGGCCCTGGGCGGCCAGAGCCTCCCGCAAGGGCGCGGCCAGCCGGTCCACCGCCAGCGCGGCCCTTCCGGCCTCGGTGGCCGGAGTAGCGGCCGCGGCGTCGAGGTCGAAGTCGAGCTGGCCCGAGGGCGAGTCCGACCCGGGCAGCTCCAGACCGGTGAAGCGGGGCAGCATCTCGGCTAGGTCGTAGCGGTCGCCGGAGGGGTCGAGCAGGTAGGCGGCCAGCATGGTGTCGAGGCGCAGGCTCACCGGATCGACCCCCCGGTCGACCAGCTCGCGCAAGAACGGCTTGGCCCCGTGCATGGCCACCGGCGGGCCGCCGGGGCCGAACACCGCAGCCAGGGCCGCGGCCATGTCGCCGTCATCGCTGTCGTCGCCACCGTCGCCGTCAAGGAGACGCCCGGGCACGAACCCGACCCGGCCCCCGGCGGAATCGACGACGAAGGCGAACCCCTCGCCGAGCCCGCCCGCGGCCGCCGCCACAGCCAGCAGGTCGCCAGAGCAGCCAGCCGCGGCCCGCAGCCCGGCCGCGGCCTCCGCCGCGGTCTCGAACACCGCGACTTCGGCCTCCAGCACGGCAGCCGGGGCCGAGGGGGCGTCGCCGAGCACCTCGGCCAGCCGGTCGTGCAGCGAGCGGAACTCGAGGAAGTCGAAGAGCTTGCGCACCGCGTCGCGGTCGATTTCGCCGACGGCCAGATCGACCAGCGGAGCTTCCAGCGGGACGTCGCGCACCAGCGTCATCACCTCGGCGTTGGTCCGCACGTGGGCCTCGGCTGCGCCCAGGTTCTGGCGGAGCTTGGGGCTCAGGGAGTCGAGGCCGGCGAAGAGGGCGTCGAGGCTGCCGTGCTCGTTCACCAGCCGGGCCGCCGTCTTGTCGCCCACCCCCTCCACGCCGGGCAGATTGTCGCTGGGATCCCCCCGCAGGGCGGCGTACTCGACGTAGCGGGCCGGGGCCACGCCGGTGCGCTTAGCGATCCCGGCCTCGTCGTAGAGCGCGTAGTCCGACACCCCCCGCCGGTTGTAGAGGACCTTGACGTGGGGGTCCTCCACGAGCTGGTAGGCGTCCCGGTCGCCAGTGACGATGATCACGTCCCAGCCCGCGTCGCGTCCCTCGGTGGCCAGGGTGGCGATCACGTCGTCGGCCTCGTAGCCAGCCAGCTCCAGGGTGGGCAGGGCCAGCGCGTCGATGACCTCGCGGACCAGGCCCATCTGCTGGCGCAAGATGTCGGGGGCGGCCGAGCGGTTGGCCTTGTAGGTAGCCACCCGCTGGTGGCGGAAGGTGGGCTCGGGCCGGTCGAAGGCCACCGCGATCCGATCGGGCCGGTGGTCCCGCCACAGATTGATCAGCATGGAGGTGAACCCGAAGACGGCGTTGGTGACTTGGCCCGACGCGGTGGCCATGTCGGTGGGCAGGGCGTAAAAGGCGCGGTAGGCGAGCGAGTTGCCGTCGACGAGCATCACCGTGGTCACGGCGTGAATCTAGGTCGTCAACGCCTCCGGGTCCCGCTGGACGCCGAGGGCCTACCGGTCGCCGTCGTCCTCGTACCGGTCGTCGTCCTCGTCGTCCTCGTACCGGTCGTCGTCCTCGTACCGGTCGTCGTCCTCATCGTCCTCATACCGGTCATCGTCGCCATCGTCCTCATAGCGGTCATCGTCCTCGTCGTCCTCATAGCGGTCATCGTCCTCGTACCGGTCGTCGTCCTCGTCGTCCTCATAGCGGTCATCGTCGCCATCGTCCTCATAGCGGTCATCGTCGCCATCGTCCTCATAGCGGTCATCGTCCTCGTCGTCCTCATAGCGGTCATCGTCGCCGTCGTCCTCATACCGGTCATCGTCGCCATCGTCTTCATACCGGGGGACGGTTGCGGCTGGGGAAGGCTGCGGCTCCACCACTACTGCTGGAGTTTCCGGGCTAGTCCCGGGCGGGTCGGCTAGCTCCCCGGAGGAGCTACAAGCAGTGGCTGACAACAATGCCGCCAAAAGGATCGGCAGCACGCGAACAGGCTTTAAACCCGGCATCTTGACCTCACCCTAGGTCAGGGCCCGACGGCACCGTCGAGGACGTCGCGGCTCACGTCCCGCATGGTTCGGCGCTGCGACATGGCCGTGGACTGGATGAACGAGAAGGCGTCCTGCTCGCTCATGGCGTGCTCGTCCATCAGCTTGCCCTTGGCCTGGTCCACCAGCTTGCGGACCTCCAGCCGGTCGGCCAGGTCGGCCACCTGGCCCTCCAGGGCCCGGAACTCCCTGAACCGGGCCAGGGCCAGCTCCACCGCCGGCACTAGGTCGTCGGGCTGGTAGGGCTTCACCAGATAGGCCATCGCCCCCGCCTCCCGGGCGGCCTCGATCAGGTCCCGCTGGCTGAAGGCGGTGAGGATCACCACCGCGGCCCGGCGCTCTGAGGCGATGGCTCGGGTGGCCTCTATGCCGTCCAAGCCCGGCATCTTCACGTCGAGGATGGCCACATCGGGCCGGTGCTCGGCCACCAGCTCCACCGCCTCGTCGCCCCGGCCGGTGTCGGCCACCACGTCGTAGCCCTCGGCTCGCAGGGTCTCGGCCAAGTCGAGGCGGATGATGGCCTCGTCCTCGGCCACGACTACCCGAACCCGCCTCCGGGAGGCCGAGTCCGCGCCCGGCTGATCGGGGGGCTCAGACATCACGACTCGGACATCACGGCTCGGCGAGCTGGTCGAACAGGCTCAGACATCAAGACTCACCAAGCTGGTCGAGCAGGCTGTCCTGGTCGGATTCGAGCCGGGCTATGCGCTCCAGGAGGTCGTCGCGGTGGCGCTGCAAGCGCTCGGCGTGGCGACCCGCCTCGCGGTGCTCGCGCTCGGCCAGCGGGGTCTCCGACACCAGGGCCCGGATGCGGGAGTCCTCGGCCTCGCCGACCAGCGGGGCGAGCTGCTCCTCGGTAATGCGCAGATCCTCGCGGAGACCGCTCAGCCTGCGGCCGACGTCGCGCAGGCGGTGCTCGATCCGGTCCCGGCTCATGGCCGCATTCTAGGAGCGTGCCCGGAGAGGGATTCGAACCCTCACGCCCTTTCGGGCGGCGGATTTTGAGTCCGCTGCGTCTGCCAAGTTCCGCCATCCGGGCCGGTCGGCGCGGTTGACCGGGCCGCCGATCAGCCTAGCCTTATCCCCCATGCCCACCGACCGGCGCCGAACCGGGATCGTCCGCCGATGATCGTGTTCACCTACCCGGGCCAGGGCTCTCAAAAACCGCAGATGGGCCGGGCCTGGGCCGACCATCCCTCCTGGGAACTGGTGGAAGAAGCCTCCGAGGCCTCCGACCGCGACGTGGCCCGCCTGTTGTTGGACGCCGGGGCCGAAGAGCTGACCCAGACCCGCAACAGCCAGATCGCCACCTTCGTGACCTCGATGATCGCCCTCGACGCCGTCGTCCGCCTCGGGGTGGACGGGGCCGGTCACGCCGGCCACAGCCTGGGCGAGTACTCCGCCCTCACCGCGGCCGGGGTGCTCGACTTCGCCAGCGCGGTCCGGCTGGTGACCGAGCGGGGCAACGCCATGCAGGCCGCGGCCGACGAGCGAGAGGGGGCCATGGCCGCCGTCTTGGGCCTCGACGATGACGACGTCCGGATCGCCTGCAGCCGGACCGGGGGCGACGTCTGGCTGGCCAACCACAACGGTCCCGGCCAGGTCGTCATCGCCGGCACCACCGACGCCATCGACAAGGCCATCGCCATCGCCATCCAGATGGGGGCCAAGCGGGCCATAGTCCTGCCGGTCGGGGGGGGCTTCCACACCCCGCTTATGGCCCCGGCCCAGGACCGCCTGGCCAAGGCCATCGACCGGGTCGAGTTCCGGAACCCCGTCGGAATGGTGATCGCCAACGTGGACGCGGCCGAGCACAGCCGGGGCGCCGACTGGCCCGACCTGCTGAGCGCGCAACTCACCAACCCGGTCCGGTGGCGCCAGACGCTGGGGGTGCTGGAGCGGGCCGGCTTCACCACCTTCGTGGAGTTGGGGCCGGGCAAGGTGCTCACCGGCCTGGCCAAACGGGCGCTGAGAGGGGCCCGGCTGCTGAGCGTGTCCGGGCCCGGCGACTTGGACGGGCTGCTGGAGGCGCTGGCCCCCCAGCCCGAGGTCCGGCCCGAGCCGCTGGAGGGCGAGCACCTCTTCGCCACCGAGCGGCTGGTGGTCTCCCCCGCTGCCGGCCTTTTCTCGGTGGCCGACGGCGTCGAGGCCGGCACCGGGATCGGCGTGGGCCACCTGATCGGACACGTCGGCAGCCAGGAGGTGCGCAGCCCCTTCGCCGGCGAGCTCGTGGGGGTGCTGGCCCTTGAAGGGGAGAGAGTGTCGGCCAGCCAGCCCATCGCCTGGCTGAGGGTGTCCTAACATGGCCCGACTCCCGGCACCGCTCGGGACCCGACGGCGGTAGGCCGGTGACCGGCGGGGAGGCGACCCCCCGGGTTGCCCTGGTCACCGGGGGCAACCGCGGCATCGGGCTGGCCGCGGCCCGGCGGCTACAGCGGGCCGGGCGCCGGGTGGCCGTCACCTACCGGACCGAGCCGCCTCCCGGCGCCGAGGGGCTTCTGGCCGTCCGCGGCGACGTCACCGACACCGACTCGGTGGACGAGGCGGTCAGCGAGGTCGAGGACTCGCTGGGGCCGGTGGAGATCCTGGTGGCCAACGCGGGCGCCACCCGCGACGGGCTGGCAGTGCGAATGTCCGACGACGACTTCGCCGCCGTGGTGGACGTCAACCTCGCCGGCGGATTCCGGGTGGCCCGCCGGGTCATGAGGGGCATGATGCGGGGCCGGTGGGGGCGGATGGTCTTCATCTCGTCGGTATCGGGGCTGGCGGGCCAGGCCGGCCAGGTCAACTACGCCGCGGCCAAGGCCGGGGTGGTGGGCCTGGCCCGCTCGCTGGCCAAGGAGCTGGCGTCCCGGGGCATAACCGTCAACGCCATCGCCCCCGGGGCCATCGACACCGACATGCTCGGAGCCCTGGGCGCCGGGCAGCTCGCGGCCATCGTGGACCGGGTCCCGCTGGGCCGGGTCGGCGCCCCCGACGAGATAGCCGCGGCAGTGGAGTTCCTGGCATCGGAGGACGCCGGCTACGTCACCGGTACGGTGCTCACCGTGGACGGCGGCCTGTCCATCGGCTGAAGTAGCCTGAAGGGGTCCGCCAGTCCCGACGTCGAAATGGAGAAGGCGACAGTGAGTGACGACAACTTCGAGCGCTTCAAGAAGTGCACCGTCGAGGTGCTGGCCGTCGAAGAGGACGACGTAGTGCCCGAGGCCAGCTTCGCCGACGACCTCGATGCCGACAGCCTCGACTTGGTCGAGTTGGTGATGGCGCTGGAGGAGGAATTCGACGTGAACGTCGACGAGGACGAGCTGGAGGGTGTGACCACCGTCCAGTCCGCCTACGAGCTGATCACCTCGAAGCTGGGATGATCCAGCGGCGGGTGGCGGTCACCGGCCTGGGGGTCGTCTCCTCGGCCGGAATCGGCACCGAAGCCTATTTCGACGGGTTGTGCGGGCCGGCCCCGGTGGGAGACCGCCGGATCGCCGACTTCGACCCGGCCCCCTACTTCGACAGCCCCAAGGAGGCCCGCCGGGCCGACCCCTACGTCCAGTACGTGGTGGCCGCCACCGCCGAGGCCTTGGCCCAGGCCGGTGAGATCCAGGCCAACCCGGCCCGGTGCGGCACCATGATCGGCACCGGCGTGGGCGGCATCACCACCTTGGAGAACCAGATCGGGGTGCTGAACTCCAAGGGCCCCAACCGGGTGTCGCCGTTCTTGGTGCCGATGATGATGGCCAACGCCGGGTCGGCCACCCTGTCGATGAAGTACGGGTGGATGGGGCCGTGCGAGAACGTGGCCACCGCCTGCGCGGCTGGCACCCACGCCATCGGCAACGCGGCCCGGCTCATCTCGACGGGCCGCTGCGACATGGTGGCAGCCGGCGGCTCGGAGGCGCCGTTCACCCCGACGGCCACCGCCGGGTTCACCAACATGACCGCGCTCTCCACCAGCGGGGTGAGCCGGCCCTTCGACATCGACCGGGACGGCTTCGTCATGACCGAGGGCGCAGCCGTGCTCGTGCTCGAGGAATGGGAGATGGCCCAGGCCCGGGGGGCCGCCATCCTGGGCGAGATCCTGGGCTCGGCCTCCACCGCCGACGCCCACCACATCACCGCCCCCGCCCCCGGCGGCAACGGCGCCGTCTACTGCATGGAGCTGGCGCTGGAGGACGCGGGCCTGCAACCCGCCGACATCATCCACGTCAACGCCCACGGGACCTCCACCGACCTCAACGACGCAGCCGAGGCGGAGGCGCTGGCCAAGGTGTTCGGCACCTCGCCGGGCCCGCTGGTCACCTCCACCAAGGGGATCACCGGCCACGGCCTGGGCGCGGCCGGGGCCTTGGAGGCGGCGGCCGTGCTCCTGGCCATGCAGAAGCGCCTGATACAGCCCACGGCCGGGCTGCGCCAGCTCGACCCGGAGCTGGCCCCCATCCGAGTGGTGACGGGCGAGCCCATGGCCTGGACGCCGGGCCCGTCCATCTCCAACTCCTTCGGCTTCGGGGGCCACAACGGCACCCTGGTGATAGGGCCGGCCTAACAGTCACAACTAGCCAGGCCAGCCGAAGGAGCAGGTTCAGCCGGGGTCGTCGGCGATCACGAACAACAGCTCGCACTCCGCGGCAAGGGCGCCGTGGACCCTGGCCTCGCCGCGACCCCGACCGGCCCGGGCCGACAGCCGGGTCATCTCGATGCCGAGCTCGAGGGTGTCGCCCGGTGTGGCCTGACGGCGGAACCGGGCCTTGTCGATCCCGCCGAACAGGGGCAGGCGCCCGGCGTAGCGCGGGTCGCTGAGCACGGCCACCGCCCCGAGCTGGGCGATGGCCTCGCACATGAGGACCCCGGGCAGGGTGGGCCGGCCCGGGAAGTGGCCAGCGAAGAAGTCCTCCTCGCCGGTGAGGCGCCAGCGGCCCGAGGCCCGCCGGCCGGGCACCAGCTCCGTCACCTCGTCCACGAACAGGAACGGGCGGCGGTGCGGGATTACGTCGGCCGGTCGGGGTGCGGACGGGCCCACGGCCGGGGCGGTCAGCCCTTGACCGCCTCCTTGAGCTTAGCCCCCACCTGGATCTTCACCGCCCGGCTGGCCGGCACCGCGATGGTCTCGCCGGTGCGGGGGTTGCGTCCGGTCCGAGCCGCCCGATCGACCGGCGAGAACTTCATGTAGCCGGTCACGTTGACCTCGTTGCCGCTGGAGACCTCCAAGCAGACGGTGTCCAAAAAGGCGCCGAGGCACCGCTCGGCGTCGGCCTGGCTCACGCCGGCCCGAAGGGCCATCGCGTTGACGAGCTCGCGTTTCTTCATGCCATTGCTCCTCTCGGGCGGCTCTCCGGCCGCATCTCCGGGACTCAATGCGACTAGCTCCGGGGCCGTAAGTCAAGCATTTCAAGTAAACGCTCAGGATTCAGCGGCGAACGATCACCGCCGAGCCGTGGCCGAACAGCCCCTGGTTGGCGCTGATGCCCACCCTGGCGCCGTCCACTTGGCGGTCGCCGGCCTGGCCCCTGAGCTGCCAGGCGAGCTCGCACACCTGGGCGATGGCCTGGGCCGGAACCGCCTCGCCGAAGGCGCCCAGGCCGCCGCTGGGGTTGACCGGGAGGCGGCCGCCCACCGCGGTGTCGCCGTCGCGCAGCAGGCGCTCGGCCTGGCCCGGCCCGCAGAACCCGAGCTGCTCGTACCAGTCCAGCTCCATGGCCGTGGACAGGTCGTACACCTCGGCCACGTCCACGTCGTCGGGGCCGAGCCCGGCCTCGGCGTACACGCGGGCTCCGATCGACTCCTTGAACGCAGGGCCGGGCTCGGCACCGGGCGGAACCGAGTCGGCGGCCAGGTAGGGCAGGTCGATGATCGGGTCGGGATGGGAAGGCGACACGGTGGCCACGGCCGCCACCCGCACCGGGTCGGCGCAGCCCCGGGACCGGGCGTAGTCGAGCGACGACACCACCAAGGCCGCCCCCCCGTCGGAGGTGGTGCAGATGTCGAGGAGCCGGAGCGGGTCCGACACCACCGGGCTGGCCCGCACGTCGTCCAGCCCGAACTCCTTGGTGAACCGGGCCCGGGGGTTGGCCGCGCTGTGGCGGGAGTTCTTCACCTTTACCATGGCGAAGTCGTCGGTGGTGGCGCCGTGGAGTTCCATGCGGCGCCGGGCGTGGAGCCCGAAGTACACCGGGTTGGTGGCCCCGACCAGGCGGAAGCGCAGCCAGTCGATGTCGTCGGGCCGGTCGCCGGTGTTGGGGGCCAGAAAGCCCTTGGGGGTGGTGTCGGCCCCCACCACCAGGGCCACGTCGCACGCCCCTGACAGGATCTGGCCCCGGGCCGTCTGCAGGGCCGAGGACCCCGAGGCGCAGGCCGCGTAGCTGCTGGCCAACTGGGCGCCGGTGAACCCCAGGGCCCGGGCGAAGGTAGAGCCGGCCACGTAGCCCGGATACCCGCAGCGCACCGTGACCGCGCCGGACACGAAGGAGATTTCCGAGTAGTCCACCCCGGCGTCGGCCAGAGCGTCGCGGGCGGCCGCCACCCCGTACTCGACGAAGTTGCGCCCCCACTTCCCCCACGGGTGCATCCCCACCCCCAGCACCGCGATCTCGTCCATCACCAGCCCCCGAGTTGACTCTCAGCGCCGGGCCGGCGCCAGGACCCGCCGGCCGGTCACGGGGAAACCTCGACTGGGCGCCATTTGTAGACCAGGTAGTCGCAGTCGTCGTCGGAGTACAAGACGTCGAGCATCAGCTCCATCTCCATGCCGACCTCCAAGTCGTCGGGGGTCACCCCGGCCGGGCACTGGCCCAGCACCACCATCTTCTCTTTCTCCAGCTCCACCGCGGCGATGGTGATGGGCTCGAACTTCTCGGCGGCCGGGACGAAGGGCGGCGGCGGCTGGTAGTGGCTGGTGGTGTAGGACCAGACCCGGCCCCGGCGGCTCAGCAGCACCTCCTCGAGGGCAACGGGGCCGACTGACGGGTCGGCCCCGGCGAGGTGGCGGGGGAAGAAGTACGACCCGGTGCCGGGGACCCGGCCCCCGATGAGGCGGGGCTCTTGCTCGTCGAGGGTGAACAGCCCCTCCACGGCCGGCGCCCGGGTCTTGGCCACCGGCCCAGGCTACGCCCCCCGGCCATGTCGCGTCCTGCTCGGCGGTGGACTGCGCCCTGAGTCCGCTACCGTCGCGCCCGTGTCATCCTCCGTGTCCTCCTTCGACGACTACCCGGTCCATCAGGCCCCCGAGTACGTCCGCCATCCGGCCACCTCGGACCGCAACTTCTACGACCGCTACTACTTCAACCTGCACCCGTCGTCGGACGAGTACTTCGCGGTCATGGGGCTGGGCCAGTACCCCAACCTGGGGGTGACCGACGCCTTCTGCGCCGTCGCCCAGGCCAGAACCCAGCGGATCGTGAGGGCCAGCCGGCCCCTGGAGGACCGCTCCGACGTCTCGGTGGGCCCCATCCGGGTCGAGGTGATCGAGCCCTTGCGCAAGCTGCGGGTGGTGATCGAGCCCAACGAGTCCGGGGTGGCCATGGACGTGACCTGGACCGGCGCCATCGAGGCGTTCGAGGAGCCCCGCCAGTACCTGCGGAGCCGGGGGACGGTGATCTTCGACACCCAGCGGTTCGCCCAGCTCGGCCGGTGGGAGGGGACCCTGGCCATCGACGGCGCCGAGACGGCGGTGACGCCCGACCGCTGCGGCGGGAGCCGGGACCGGTCCTGGGGGGTGCGGCCGGTGGGCGAGAAGCAGCCCGATGGCATCCGCCTCACCACCCCGACCATGGCCGGGATGTGGAACTACATGCCAGCCGACTTCGGCGACCACTCCATCGTCTACATGTGCCACGAGAAGCCCGACGGCACCCGGGCGCTGGAAGAGGCGGTGCGGGTGTGGTCGGACCCTCACCGGCCCCCCGACTGGCTGGGGCGGCCCGAATGGCGCCACGAAACCATCGCCGGCACCCGACTCCTGGCCGGCTCCGCCATCGCCTTCCCGGACGGACCCGACGGGCCCTTCGAGATGGCGGCCACCCCCCTGCTGGCCAACTTCGTCAGCATCGGCACCGGGTACGGGATCGACGAGGACTGGCGCCACGGCATGTGGCAGGGCGAGCAGCTCGTGGTCCAGGCCCTCACCTTCTCCGTGGACGAGATCCGGAGGCTGGCCCAGTACGGCCTGGTCGACTCGGTGGCCCGGTTCGCCTACGACGATCCCGCCCGCGGCCCCCAAGAGGGCTACGGCCTGTACGAGCACGGGTTCTTCGGGCCGTTCCCCCAGCTCGGGCTGACCGAGCGGGGCGACCTGTTCGACTGACGGCGAGGCCCCGCCGGACCGGATCGACTCGACCTGTTCGGCTGACCGCCAGGCCCCGCCGGACCGGATCGACTCGACCTGACGGCCTTGGCCCGCCGAGCGGCTGTTAGCATCGCCTCCGGCCATGGCTGACGCTCGACTCACTCTGGACGACCTGCGGGCCCGGCGAGACTTCCAGGGCCGCCACATCGGCCCCACCACCGCCGAGATCGACGAGATGCTGGCCGCGGTCGGGGTGGCCAGCATGGACGAGCTGATCGACCGCACCGTGCCCGACGACGTCCGCCAGCGCGAGCCGCTCGACCTGCCCTGGCTCGGCCCCCGCCAGACCGACTACGACGAGCTGTGGGCCATGGCCCGGGCCAACCGCCGAGCGGTGTCGATGATCGGGATGGGCTACCACCAGACCATCACCCCGGCGGTGATCCGCCGCAATGTCTTCGAGAACCCCGGCTGGTACACGGCCTACACCCCCTACCAGCCCGAGATCTCCCAGGGCCGCCTAGAGGCGCTGCTCAACTTCCAGACCATGGTGGCCGAGCTGACGGCCATGGACATCGCCAACGCCTCCCTGCTGGACGAGGCCACCGCCGCGGCCGAGGCCATGACCCTGATGCACCGGGTGAGCCGGGGGCGCCGGGGCGACCGCCTGGTGGTGGACGCCGACTGCCACCCCCAGACCATCGCGGTGGTGGCCGCCCGGGCCGAGCCGGTGGGCCTGGAGGTCACCGTCGGCGACCCGACCGCCGCCGACCTCGACGGCGCTTTCGGCCTGCTGGTCCAGTACCCCGGCACCACCGGCGCCATCGGCGACCTGCGGGCCGTCATCGAGCGGGCCCACGCCGCCGGCGCGCTGGTGGCCGTGGCCGCCGACCCGCTGGCCCTGTGCGTTCTGACCCCGCCCGGCGAGATGGGGGCCGACGTGGTGGTGGGGTCGACCCAGCGCTTCGGCGTGCCCATGAGCTTCGGCGGGCCCCACGCCGCCTACATGGCCGTGCGGGAGGAGTACCGACGGTCGCTGCCGGGGCGGCTGGTGGGGGTGTCGGTGGACGCGGCCGGGCGGCCCGCCCTGCGGCTGGCTCTGCAGACCCGGGAGCAGCACATACGCCGCGAGAAGGCCACGTCGAACATCTGCACCTCCCAAGTGCTGCTGGCGGTGATGGCGTCGATGTACGCCGTCCACTACGGCCCCGAGGGCCTGGCCACCATCGCCCGCCGGGTCAACCGCCTGGCCGCCATCCTGGCTCAGGGGCTGCGCGACAGCGGCATCGAGGTGGTGCACGACCATTTCTTCGACACGGTGTGCGCCCGGGTGGCCGGCCGGGCCGACAAGGTGATCGCCCTGGCCCTGGCCGAGGGCGTGAACCTGCGCCGGGTCGACGCCGACACGGTGGCGGCCAGCCTGGACGAGACCACCACCCGGGTCGAGGTGGAGACGGTGTGGAGGGCCTTCGGGGCCGCGGCCGACGTGGACGCCCTCGACGCCGCCGTCTCCGATCCCCGGCCCGAGCCCTACCGGCGGACCACGCCGCCGGTGTCGCATCCCATCTTCTCGGCCTGCCGCAGCGAGACCGAGCTGGTGCGCTACATGCGCCGGCTGGTGAACCGCGACATCGCCCTGGACCGCTCGATGATCCCGCTCGGCTCGTGCACCATGAAGCTCAACGCCGCCATCGAGATGGAGCCGGTGAGCTGGCCCGAGCTGGCCGACATCCACCCCTTCGCCCCGCTGGACCAGACCGCGGGCTATCAGCTCATGATCGACCAGCTCGAGCGCTGGCTGGCCGAGATAACCGGCTACGCGGCCGTGTCCCTGCAGCCCAACAGCGGGGCCCAGGGCGAGCTGGCCGGGCTGCTGGCCATTCGGGCCTACCACCGGAGCCGGGGCGAGCCGGGCCGCACGGTGTGTTTGATCCCGGCCTCGGCCCACGGCACCAACGCGGCCAGCGCGGTGATGGCCGGCATGCGGGTGGTGGTGGTGGACTGCGACGACATGGGCAACGTCGACGTGGACGACCTGAAGCGCAAGGCCGTCGACCACAGCGACGAGCTGGCCGCCCTGATGATCACCTACCCCTCCACCCACGGGGTGTTCGAGACCGCGGTGCGCCACATCTGCGACATCGTCCACGAGCACGGCGGGCAGGTCTACCTCGACGGCGCCAACCTCAACGCCATGGTCGGCCTGGCCCGCCCCGGCCGGTTCGGATCCGACGTGGGCCACATCAACCTGCACAAGACCTTCTGCATCCCCCACGGCGGCGGCGGGCCGGGGGTCGGGCCCATCGGCGTGGCCGAGCACCT
Source organism: uncultured Acidimicrobiales bacterium (assembly GCA_958296055.1). Classification (GTDB taxonomy): domain Bacteria; phylum Actinomycetota; class Acidimicrobiia; order Acidimicrobiales; family Aldehydirespiratoraceae; genus CATQHS01. The sequence goes on along the minus strand of CATQHS010000001.1, from coordinate 2,486,405 downwards.
GGTCCCGTTCCTGCCCAACCATCCCCTGGCCCCGGTGGCCGGGCCGCCCACCGGGCCGGGGCCGGTGGCGGCCGCCCCCTGGGGCTCGGCCGGGATACTGGCCATACCCTGGATGTACATACACATGATGGGGGCCGAAGGGCTCCGGCGGGCCACCGAGGTGGCCATCCTCAACGCCAACTACGTGGCGGCCCGACTCCAGGAGGCCTACCCGATCCTGTACACCGGGGCCGAGGGGTTCGTGGCCCACGAGTGCATCATCGACGTGCGGGGGCTCCGCAACGAGACGGGCGTCACCGTCGACGACCTGGCCAAGCGGCTCATCGACTACGGGTTCCACGCCCCCACCATGTCGTTCCCGGTGGCGGGGACGCTGATGATCGAGCCCACCGAGTCGGAGGGCAAGGCCGAGCTGGACCGGTTCTGCGACGCCATGCTCGCCATTCGGGCCGAGGCCGACCGGGTGGGGCGGGGCGAGTGGCCGGCCGACGACAATCCCTTGGCCAACGCCCCTCACACCTCCGTCGACGTCGCCGCCGACGAGTGGGCCCACCCCTACACCCGGACCGAGGCCGCCTACCCGGAGGCCTGGCAGCGCGAGGACAAGTACTGGTCGCCGGTGAGCCGCATCGACGGCGCCTACGGCGACCGCAACCTCGTCTGCAGTTGCCCGTCCGTCGAAGAGTACGCGGCTGGCGACGGCGGCGGCTGAGCGGCCCGAACTCGGCGGGGAGCCGATGCCCGACGCCATCGTCGAACGGGACGGCCCGGTGATGGTCGTCACCATGAACCGGCCCCAGCGGATGAACGCCCTGACCGGGGCCATGCTGATCCGGATGGTCGACGCCTACGAGGAGGCGTCGAGCGACCCCGGCGTGCGCTGCATCGTGGTGACCGGCGCGGGCGGCAACTTCTGCGCCGGCGCCGATCTGCGGGCCATGGCCGGCGACGGCGGCGACCGCGACCCGCTCGACATCCGGGCCCGCATGGCCGACGACCCCGACATCGTCTACCGGGGCCTGTTCCGCCACTACCGGCCCACCAAGCCCATCGTGGCCGCGGTGGAGGGGGTGGCCATCGCCGGCGGCACCGAGATCCTCCAGGCCATGGAGATCCGGGTGGCGGGCCGGTCGGCCCGCTTCGGGGTGAGCGAGGTTCGCTGGTCGCTGTACCCGCTGGGAGGCTCCGCGGTGCGCCTTCCCCGCCAGATCCCCTACACCCAGGCCGCCGAGATCCTGCTCACCGGCAAACACCTGACCGCGGCCGAGGCCCTGCGGATCGGGCTGATCGGCCATGTGGTGGACGACGGGACGGCCCTGGACAAGGCCGTGGAGATCGCCCATGCGGTGGCGGCCAACGGACCGCTGGCCGTGGCCGCCATAACCCGAACCCTGCACGAGTGCGACGGCATGGAGCTGGAGCAGGCCATCGCCCACGAGTGGGACTACGGCCGGGCCGTGTTCGACTCCGAAGACGCCAAGGAGGGCCCCAAGGCGTTCAAGGAGAAGCGCCCGCCCGACTTCACCGGCGCCTGACCGGCCGGTTATAGGATGCCTCGCGAGCCAGGAGACGATTCAGCGTTCATGTCCCCCCCTCCCGACGACGCCCGCAGCCTTTCTCTCCTGTCGGTCGTCATTCCCTGCTTCAACGAGGAGTCGGTCCTGCGCGAGACCCATCGCCGCCTCACCGCCGCCCTTGAGGAAGTCTCCGGGCTCGACTTCGAGGCCATTTACGTGGACGACGGCAGTGGCGACGCCACGCTGGACATTCTGCGGGAACTCCAGCAGGTTGATCAGCGGGTGAGGGTCGTCTCCCTGTCTCGCAATTTCGGACAACAGATCGCCTCGACCACTGGCCTGGAAAGCGCGGTCGGCGACGCCGTCGTCATCATGGACGCCGATCTCCAAGACCCTCCCGAAGTCATACCCGAAATGCTGGACCGCTGGCAGCAAGGCGCCGACATCGTGCACGGGCAGCGCACAAGGCGCGAAGGCGAGACCTGGTTCAAGCTCTGGACGGGCCGCGTCTTCAATCGTCTTTTCAACCGACTCAGCCAGGTCTCTATTCCGCCCCACACCGGTGATTTCGGGCTGATGGACCGCGCCGTGGTGGACGCCTTGCGGATCATGCCCGAGCACCAGCGCTTTCTGCGGGGCATGATAGCCTGGGTAGGCTTCCGTCAGGATGCCGTCACCTACCAACGGCCGGTGCGGTTCAAAGGGGAGACGAAGTATCCGCTGAAGAAGCTGATCGGCTTAGCCGCCGACGGCATACTCTCGTTCTCCGTAAAGCCGCTGCGCCTGTGCATCTGGAGCGGCCTTCTGACCTCTGCGTTGGCGCTTGCGGGCATCGTCTACGCCCTTGTCGTTCGTCTCTCAACCGACGCCTGGGTCTCCGGCTGGGCCATGCTCTTCGTAGCCGTCCTATTCGTCGGCGGCGTCCAACTCCTCTTCCTCGGCATCATCGGCGAATACCTGGGCCGCATCTACTTCGAAGTGAAACGGCGCCCGCTCTACCTGGTCAGGGAGCGCCTGGGGTTCGCTCCCGCGGGCGGCGCCGACGGCAGAGATTGCGGCGCTTTGACCTGATCGTCATCGGGACCGGGTCGGGCAACTCGGTCATCGGCCCTGAACACGACGGCTGGGAGATCGCCGTCATCGAGCGGAGCCTGTTCGGCGGCACCTGCCTCAACGTGGGGTGCATACCGTCGAAGATGTACGTCTATGCGGCCGAGCTGGCCGAGTTGGCCTCGTCCGGCCCCCGGCTGGGGGTGGCCACCCGGTTCGACGGCGCCGACTGGGCCGCCATCCGGGACCGGATCTTCGGCCGCATCGACCCCATCGCCGCGGCCGGGCGCCAGTACCGCATAGACGGGCCCAACGTGACCGTGTACGAGGGCGCGGCCCGTTTCATCGGCCCCAGACGGGTGGAAGTGGACGGCGAGGTCGTGACCGCCGACCGCATCGTGATCGCGGCCGGGGCCCGCCCGGCCCGGCCCGACATCGCCGGGCTGGAAAGCTGCGGCTACCACACCTCCGACACCATCATGCGCCTCGAAACCCGTCCCGAGCGGCTGATCGTCCTGGGGGGCGGCTACATCGCGGCCGAGCTGGGGGGCGTGCTGGGCGCCTTCGGGTCCGAGGTCGCCTTCGTCATCCGGGGCGATGGCTTCCTGCGCAACGAGGACGACGACATCAGGTCCCGGTTCACCGAGGCCTACCGGCGCCGGTTCGAGGTGATGACCCATACCCGGGTGACATCGGCCGTCCGGGTGGGCGGCGGGTTCGAACTGGAGGTCGTCAGCGAAGGCGACCGGGGCCCGGTCCGCCGCCTCATCCGGGGCGATGAGCTGCTGGTGGCCGCGGGCCGCGTCCCCAACAGCGACACCCTCAATGTGGCCGCCGCGGGCATCGAGGTGGACGGATCCGGATACGTGGTCACCGACCGGCACTGCCGGACCAGCCTCGAGGGGGTGTGGGCCCTGGGCGACATCTCCAACCCGGTTCAGCTCAAACACGTGGCCAACCACGAGGCCCGGGTGGTGCGCCACAACCTGACCAACCCCGACGACCCGATCGCCGTCGACCACCGCTTCATCCCCCACGCCGTGTTCGGAAACCCTCAGATCGCCAGCGTCGGGCTCACCGAGCGGGACTGCCGCAACCGGGGCCTCGAGTACGTGAGCCACCTACAGCCCTACGGCGCGGCCGCCTACGGCTGGGCCATGGAGGACGCCGACAGCGCGGTGAAGGTGATCGCCGACGCCGGGACCCGCCGACTCCTGGGGGCCCACATCATCGGCCCCCAGGCCTCGACGCTCATCCAGCAGCTCGTCCAGGGCATGCACTTCGACCTGACCGCCGACGAGATGGCCCGCGGCCAGTACTACATCCATCCCGCCCTGAGCGAGGTGGTGGAACAGGCCCTGCTGGAACTCTGAGCGCCCGGCCCGGCACCGTATGCTCGACGCCATGACCAGCACCTTCGGAGCCCTGTTCCGGGTCACCACCTTCGGGGAGTCCCACGGCGGCGGCGTGGGCGCGGTCATCGACGGCTGCCCGCCCCGGCTGGCCCTGGGCGAGGCCGACCTCCAAGCCGACCTCGACCGCCGCCGCCCCGGTCAGAGCGCGCTGACAACCCAGCGCGACGAGTCGGACCGGGCCGAGATCCTCTCCGGCGTCTTCGGCGGCTACACCACCGGCACCCCCATCGCGGTGCTGGTCCGCAACACCGACGCCGACACCGGCGCCTACGAGCACCTCCGCGACGTCTACCGGCCGTCGCACGCCGACTTCACCTACGACGCCAAGTACGGGTTTCGCAACTGGGCCGGCGGGGGCCGGGCCTCGGCCCGCGAGACCGTGGGCCGGGTGGCGGCGGGCGCGGTGGCCCGCAAGCTGCTGGCCGACGCAGCCGGGGTGGAGGTGCTGGGCTGGGTGCAGGCCGTGCACGACATCGACGCCGCCGTCGATGAGGCCGCGGTGAGCAGAGCCGAGGTGGAGGCCGGCCCCACCCGCTGCCCCGACCCCGACGCGGCCGTCGCAATGGCCGCCGCCATAGAGCAGGCCCGGCGCGACGGCGACTCGCTGGGAGGGGTGGTGCAGGCCGTGGCCCGGGCCGTGCCGGCCGGCCTGGGCGAGCCGGTGTTCCACAAGCTGGAGGCCGATCTGGCTGGGGCGCTGCTGTCGCTGCCCGCGGCCAAGGGCTTCGAGATCGGCAGCGGCTTCGCCGGGACCCGCCTCACCGGCCTGGCCCACAACGACCCCTTCGAAGCCGACGGAGGCCGGGTCCGCACCGCGGCCAACCGCTCCGGCGGGGTCCAGGGCGGCATCTCCAACGGCGCCGACATCGCGGTGCGGGTGGCGTTCAAGCCCACCGCCACCGTGGCCGGCCAGCAGCGCACCGTCACCCGGGCCGGCGATCCGACCACCCTGGCCGCCCGGGGCCGCCACGACCCCTGCGTGCTGCCCCGGGCCGTTCCCATGGTGGAGGCCATGGTCCTGCTGGTGCTGGCCGACCACTGGCTCCGCCAGCGAGCCGTCGACGTGCTGCCCCCCCTCCCCGAGCGGCCCTGAGAGCCCGGCCCTCCCGCCCGCGACGACCAAAAAGGGCAAAAAGGGGGAGGGCGGCCCCTACCGGCGGTGGAAGGGAGGGTCGGCCACCACCGCGGCCAGATCCCGGCCCCGCACGTCGATGGCCACCTCGTCCCCGGCGTTCGTCTCCGGCGCCATCAGGGCCAAGGCGATGCCCCGGCCCAGCACCGGCGAGAAGTTGCCGCTGGTGACGACGCCGACTTCGGCGCCGTTCCGGCGAACGGCGCAACCCTGCCGGGGCGGGCGCCGGTCCTTGGCCACCAGCCCTCTCAGCACCCGGCTCGGGCCTCTCTCCCGTTCGACCCAAGCCGCCTCCCGGCCCCGGAAGTCGCCCTTGTCGAAGCGCACCACCCATCCCATGCCGGCCTGCCGCGACGTGATGCCGGGCCCCAGCTCGTGGCCGTGCAGGGGCAGGCCGGCCTCCAGTCGCAGCGTGTCGCGGGCTCCGAGACCGGCCGGGGCGATCCCGGCGGAGACCAGGGCCTGCCACACGCCGGCGGCCTGATCGGCCGGCACCGCCATCTCCACCCCGTCCTCGCCGGTGTAGCCGGTGCCGGCCACTGTCGCCTCGGCCCCGGCCACTCCGGCGGCGGCCACCCGGAACCGCCCCACCGCGGCCGCCTCGGGGCTCAGCGGCCTCAGCCGGTCGCGGGCGGCCGGGCCCTGCACGGCGATGACGGCCCGGTCGGCGGTGACGTCGGCCACCCCGCAGTCGCTCGAGCCGGTCCGCAGGGCGGCGAGGACCCGGTCGGTGTTCGACGCGTTGGGCATCACCTCGAAATGCTCGGGCCCGGTCCACCACACGATGATGTCGTCGGTCACCGAGGCGTCGGCGGGGTCGAGCAGGTGGGTGTACTGGGCCCGGCCCGGGCCCACCCGCTCCAAGTCGTTGGTGAAGGCCCGCTGCAGCGAGCCCAGCGCCCCCGAGCCGGTCACCCGCACCGTTCCCAGGTGCGACACGTCGAAGGCGACCGCCCCCGACCGGCAGGCCAGATGCTCGGCCAGGGTCCCGGTCTCGTAGTGCAGGGGCATCTCCCAGCCCCCGAAAGGGACCATCTTGGCCCCGGCCGCCACATGGGCCGAGTGAAGCGGCGACCGGCGGTCGCTCACCGGTTCGGGCACCTCAGGCGGCGACGGCGATGCCGTACTTGTGGCTGATCCAGGCGATGTCGCGCCGGTCGAGCAGGCACACCTTCACGTCGGGATACAGGTCCCGCAGCCTGCGCAGCTTGCGGTGCTTGCGGGTGGGCGGGCGCAGGGTGGTGAGCTCCAGGTAGGAGTCGAAGTCGGGGAGATAGAAATCGGGCGTGAAACCGCTGGCGATGTTGCCGTCGGCGTCGGTTTCCAGCACGAAGGTTCGGGGCTCGTACTCCCAGCGGATCCCGTAGTAGTCGAGCAGGTCGGCCATTACCTGCTCCGACGGGTGAGCGAAGCCCATGATCTCGACCCCGAACGCTCTCGGCTTCAGAGCCGGGAACTCAGAGCTGGCCCACCGCCCGGGGACGGTCGTCGGAGTCGGGTTCAGGCTCGGGCTCGGGAAACAGGCTGACGATGGCCGCGTCGACCTGCTCCTTCACCCCGGCCAGCGACAGCACGTTGAGGGCGGTCTGGCCCTTCTTGAGCAGCTCGATGATCTCGTCGCCGGTGTGGACCACCACCGAGGCGGTCCCGCTGATGACAAGCTGGGCGGTGGAGACGTCGGTGCCCAGGTCGTCGCGCAGGTACAGGAAGATCTTGCGGATCTGCTCCAGGCGGATCCCGTTGTCGAGCAGGTTCTTGATCACCTTCAGCTCCAGCAGGTCGCGGTAGCTGTAGAGGCGGCGGCTGCCGCTGCCGGAGGCGGTGACCAGCGAGGGCTTCACCAAGTCGGTGCGGGCCCAGTAGTCGAGCTGGCGGTAGGTGACGCCCACGATCTCGGCGGTGCGCTGGGTGCTGAACCCGCGGGCCAACTCGGTGCGGGCCCGTTCGGTGCTCTTCATTAGGGCTTGTCTCCCCCGACTGGTCGAATATAAAGATCACACAACCGGAATTACGCGGCTGTGAAGTGTGGACAACTCTACGCTCCAGCCGGCCGGGGGTCAAGAACCGGGCTGTCAGTCGGCGACGAAATCCTCGGGGGAGACGGAGTCGATGAACTCCTTGAACTGCTCGACCACCTCTTCGGCCCGCTCACCGTCGTCGGCCGCGCCCTCGGTGTAGCCCGCCTCGTCGATCACCGCCTCGCTGGCGTAGATGGGCGTCCCACACCTAGCGGCCAAGGCGATGGCGTCCGAGGGCCGGCTGGACACGACGATCTTCTCCCCGTCGCGCACCAAGTGCAGTTCGGCGTAGAAGGTTCGGTCCCTCAGCTCGGTGACGACGATCCGGTCGAGGTCGGCGGAGAGCTCTTCGAGCACTTGGCGCAGCAAATCGTGGGTCATGGGCCGAGGCGGGGTCACCCCCTCTAGGGCCAAGGCGATGGCGGTCGCCTCCGGGGCCCCGATGAATATGGGAAGCAGCCGGGCCGCGTCCGAGCATTCCCGGAGCAGCACGATGGGCGCGTTGGAGGGCAGCTCCACCCGCACTCCGAGCAGCTCCATCTCCTGCACGGGCCCAGCCTAAGCGGACCCGATCGGCGAGCGCACGCCAATCGGGGGGCGGCTGCGTCCGTGGAGGCCGCTCACGTACACGTCGGGATCGGCGGCGAGCAGGTCGGGGTCGGCCGCGGCCACCAGCCGCAGGTTGCGGTAGCGGCCCTCGTAGTCGAGGCCGTAGCCGATCACGAATGCGTCGGGGACTTCGGCCCCCACGTATTCGAGCGGCACCGGCACCACCCGCCGGGCCGGGCGGTCCAGCAGGGTGCACACCGCCACCGAGCGGGGCGAGCGCCGCTCCAGCTCCGACCGGAGGAAGGCGACGGTGAGCCCGGTGTCGACTATGTCCTCGACGATCACCACGTCCCGGCCGGCGACGTCGGTGTCGAGGTCCTTCAGCAGCCGGACCCGGCCCGTGCCCCGGGTGTAGGGGGTGATGGCCAGGAAATCGACGTGGACGTCGGCGTCCATGGACCGGACCAAGTCGGCGAGGAATAGCACGCTGCCCCGCAGCACCCCCACCAGCACCACCCCGTCGGAGTACCGGGCCGACATCTCGGCCGCCAGCCGCTCGACGATGGCGTCGATCTGGCGGGCCGACACCAGCACCCTGGGGCCGACGCCCGAAGCCACGGGCCTCTCAGCCGAGGCGGGGCCCGAGGATGCGGCGCAGCAGAGACCGCCGGATGGTCTCGGCCAAATTCACCAGCTCGGACAGCTCCGCGCCGGCTTCCTCGCTCCGGCCCCGGAGGATCATCGGGGCCAAGATCTGCTCGTACAGGCCCGACTCCCGCTCGACCGCGATCTTGTACATGCGCAGGTGGCGGGCCTCCACTCCCCGCTCGGCGAAGGCGCTGGCCGCTCGGGCCACGATGAGGGCCTCGTGGTCGAAGACGGTTCCCGTCGCGGTTTCGCGGCCTCTGATCAGCCCGAACCGGGCCAGCGCCCCTATCAGCTCGGCGCTGGCGTTGGCCGCGGCCGACAGCTCGGCCGTGGTGAGGCTGACCGACCCCTCCACCGCCGACGAGCCGTCGGCGCTCCGGGGGACCGGACCGGACTCGTCGACCCGGTCGGCGCCGCCGGCCGGCTCGGAAGCCGAAACGGCCCCCCACTCCTGGATCTTTCGCCGGATCACCTTCAGCGGCATCTGGTGATCGCGCTGCTGGGTGAGTATCCAGCGGAGGCGCTCCACGTCGCCCTGATAGAACCTCCGGTAGCCCGACGGGGTCCGCTCCGGCTCGATCAGCCCCTCGTTCTCCAAGAACCGGATCTTGGAGATGGTGAGATCGGGGTGCTCGTCGCCCAGCAGCGAGACCACCTCGCCGATCGAGTAATGGCTTCGGCTCGGCGGGCTACTCATCGGCCGATCCGTGAACGAACACGAGCTTGAACTTACCGATCTGCACCTCGTCGCCCTCGCTGAGCTCGGCGCTGTCCACCAGTTCGCGGTTCAGATAGGTGCCGTTGAGCGACCCCACATCGCGGATCCGGTAACGGGCCTCGTCCCGGCTGACCTCGGCGTGAAGCCGGGACACGGTGATGTCGTCGAGGAAGATGTCGCTGCGGGGGTGCCGGCCCACCGAGACGAGGTCGGCGTCGAGGGCGTAGCGGGCCCCGGCCTTGGCCCCCTGGGTGACCACGAAGAGGCCGTCGCGGGGACCGAACCCCGACCGGTCGACGTCGGCCGTCACCGCGGTTCAGCCCTCGATCAGGGACCGGTAGGTGCCCGGGTCGAGCATGTTGCCAACCTGGCTGAGGTCGTCGGGGGCTATCACGCAGATCCAGCCTTCGCCGTAGGGGTCCTCGTTGAGCCGCTCGGGAGCGTCAACCAGATCCTGGTTGACCTCGGTCACCGTCCCGGCCACCGGGGCGTAGAGATCCGACACCGATTTCGTCGATTCCACCTCGCCGAACGGCGACCCCTGGTCCAGCCGGGCGCCCACCTCGGGAAGGTCGACGTACACCACATCGCCCAGCGCGTCCTGGGCGTAGTCGGTGATCCCCACCCTCACGGCGTCGCCGTCCACCAGGGCCCATTCGTGGTCGGGGGAGTAGCGCAGGTTCTCGGGCACGTGCATGGGATGAAACTTACTCCGATCTCACCGGCCAGTCACGGGCCGGGGCCAGCGATGGCGTCCGCACCGGGCGATTCCGGGCCATTCCGGGCCATTCGGAGCGGTCAGCCCCTCTCGGCCCGGCCCTCCCGCAGGGCCCGCAGGCCGAGCGGCGCGTACTGGACGGCCGAGAGGTAGCTGAGAGCCAGCGACGGAACCGCGCACACCCATCCCGCCACCCGGAACCCGCCGGCGACGGCCACGTCGGAGGCGCCGGCCAGCAGCAGCGGGAACGAGAAGTAGAGCCCGAAGGTGGCGCACTTGCCCCACCAGGTGACGTCGATCCGCCGGGCCCCCAAAGCGCCCAGCGCCAGGGCGAACCCGGCCACCAGCACCTCCCGCAGCCCGGCGGCGATCACCAGCCACCAGGGCACCGAGCCGTCGAACCCGACCGCGAACACGCCGACGATGAGCACGACCCGGTCGGCGGTCGGGTCGAGCAGCTTGCCCAGCTCGCTGACCGAGCCGAAGCGGCGGGCCCACCACCCGTCCAGCCAGTCGGTGGCGCCCACCGCGCCCCATACCAGGGCCGCCCCCCAGCGGTCGTGCTGGGCGAACAGGAGCCACAGGAACCACGGCACGCAGGCCAGCCGGGCCAGCGAGATCAGGTTGGGCACCGTCCAGATCCGGTCCTCGAACAGGCCCGGGGGCCGGGGGTCAGAGGCGGCACCCATGCCCCGGAGCCTACGGTCGGGCTCGGTCGGTCTACGATCCGGCCATGGCCTCCATCTTCACCCGCATAATGGCCGGCGAGATCCCGGCCCGGATGGTGTGGAACGACGACGCCTGCGTCGCCTTCCTCGACGTCCGGCCCCTCAACCGGGGCCATGTGCTGGTGGTGCCCCGAGCCGAGATCGACCACTGGGTGGACCTCGATCCAGACGCGGTCGGCCATCTCACCCGGGTGGCCCACCGGGTGGCCGCGGCCCAGCAGAAGGTGCTGTCCCCGGGGAGGGTGGGTCTGATGATCGCCGGCTTCGAGGTGCCCCACGTCCATGTCCACGTGGTGCCGATGGAAGGGATGCAGCACCTCGACTTCGCCCAAGCCGACCCCGACCCCGACCCCGACGACCTCGACGAGCTGGCCGAGAGGCTGAGAGCCGAGCTGGAGCGGGGCTGACCAGCTCCCTGGCTTCGACGGGGTGCCTCCAGAACAGGAACCGAGCAATGGACGTCTACGAGGCCCTCTACACCACCCGGGCCATGCGGCGGGTCCGGCCCGACCCCATACCGCCGGAGGTCCAGGCCCGGATTCTGGACGCGGCGGTGCGGGCCCCGTCGGGGGGCAACGCCCAGAACTGGCGCTTCGTGCTGGTCGACGACCCCGCTGCCCGGTCCGCCCTCGGGCCCCTGTACCGCCAGTGCATCGACCAGCTCTGGGCCACCATCTACAAGGCCCGGGTGGAATCGGCCCGGGCCGACCCGGATCTTCCCGAGAGCCGGGCCACCCTGGCCATGGTGGCCTCGGTGGAGCACGCCGCCGACCACTTCGCCGGCTACCCCCTGTTCCTGTTCGCCTTCCACCGGGGCGACACCACCGGAGGGTCGATCTACCCCGCGGTGTGGAGCGCCATGCTGGCGGCCAGGGCCGAGGGCGTGGGCTCGTCGCTCACCACCGTGCTGGCCTTCAAGGGTGACGCCGTCCCCGACCTGCTCGGCGTCCCCCGCGACCAGGGCTGGAAGATGGCCGCCTGCGTGCCCCTGGGCTACCCCACCGGCGCCTGGGGCGTCGCCCGGCGCCGGCCCGCCCACGAGGTGGCCTATCGCAACTCCTGGGGCGCTCCGGTCGGCTTCGAGATCAACCAGCCCCTCTGGCCCTCGCAGGACTGAGAGCGCCCCTCGGCCGCTCCGGGCCTATCGAGGCCCACGGGGCCGCGGGCTCGCCGGATCAGCTCTGCGAGGGCTGGGTGTGCTTGCCGCCGTGAACCGACGGCTCCCGGCACCATTGCTCGCGCAGAACGTCCATCGATTCCATGATCTCGTTCTCGTCGACGGCGGCGACGCGGTGCAATCCGAGCACGTCGATCAGGACGGCACGGTCGAGCGCTATGCGGGTCGGGTCGCGGTAGGTCTCGTTGGCGGGCAGGAACTCTTCGTCCTTGAACCGGTCGAAGACGGCTTGGGCTTGGTCTAGCTGGGCCGCGGTCAAGGTGCGGGGGTCCAAGACCGGGAGATCCGGGATTCGGGTGATCGTCAGCACCGCCCGCCCTAGCTGCTGGCGGGAGCCGAGCCACCAGAACGCGACCAGCCCCAGCGTGGTGTTGGCCCAGGACAGAACCGCGGGCTCCCATTCCGGTTTCTGCAATATGAAGCTGGGCCACGCCCGGCCGCCGATGCACTGGATCGGCGTAAAGCACGCGGCAAGAGGCTGCGAGTTGAGCTGGAAATCAAGAGTGAAATGCAGCCGCGACCGGGTGTCCCAGATCTTCTTGGCCTTGACACCCATGCCGTCTCGAACCTTGCCTTTGCGGTCCGGTTCAACGACTAGACGGGTTTCGCGACCAGCGTTGTGAGCCCACAGCATCGGGTACTCGGCCGCCTTCCATGCCGTCGTTTTCTCTACGTCGAACGGGCCGCGGGGCGGCCGGGCCCGAATGTCGAGGTGGTACGGGCCGCGGTCGCCCAGCTCCTTCAGATTGACCAGAACGGCTCCCGGCATGTTGTGCAAACGGGGCAGCCACAAGCGTCCCGCGGTCATGGCCTCGCCGCAGTCGGCTAGGCCGGACTCGATCAGACCGACATGGCCAGCACCTCCATGGAGGCTGGTATAGGCGAAGCTGCCAGCCTCAGTGTCACCTATATATAGAGGCCCTTTGGAGCTTTTTTCTTGGCTAAGGGCTGCGATACTATGGGCCACTTCGACGGCTTCCACTGGGTTGGCCGGTCGGCTCTTCAATGTTATCCATAAGGCTTTGTCAGTCTGCGGTTCCCCTTGTTTTCGCCGAGTGGCGATGATCAGCGCTTCGGCCATCCCAGTATCGGCTGAGAACGCTGCATCTGTAGTCCCAAGCCGATGAATGGACACCACGCAGATGTCCTTATAATGCTCGGTTAGGAGCTTCCTTGCTTTGGCCCAGTCGGCTCCCGACACCACCGTCAGCGGCAGCACAAACGCGATAGTCCCACCCGGTTTGATCTTCTTATGAGCTAGATCGAGGAAGTTGGATGCCAGCCCGACGTTGCCATGTCCCACCGATCGGTCCGGGCTAAGCTCTTCGAGCCGGGCCGCCATGAGTCTCTGCTCATCGTCGTCGGTGCCGAACCCGGCAAACGACGGAACGGGGACGCCCTGAGCGGCGGCCGTCTTGTGGTTGGTGGGCCGGGTGAACGGCGGGTTCATTATCACCAGATCGGCGGCGTCGTGAACAACCACCGACCACGCCTTGACCTTCCCGTCCTTCTGGTTTTTCTCGTCCTTCGTATCCTCGGAGGGCATGACAGTCACATCACCCGTATCCAGGTAATTCGTCTGCTGGTAGTACTGCTGCAGAAGCTCCAGCGACCCGATCCGGATCTGGGCACCTCTTTCTTCTTTGACTTCGACCTTGCCGTAGGGCATCAGATGCACCCCGGACCGCTTATACCATTTCCGCGGGTGCAGCGCCGACAGCGACGTGCAGGTGAGATGCACTGCGGCGGGCATGATGTCCGCGCCGACCATAACATTCTCCATCATGGCCGGATGCAGGTCTTCGTCGTCGGCGCCGGCTCTGCGCACCCTAGACGCGATCCGGTCGTAGGCAGCGGCCAACAGCGCCCCGGTACCGCACGCCAGGTCGGCGACCTTCAGCGAACCGACCCGCTCCTGATCCGACCAATCATCGACCGGCATACGCGCCACGGCCAGCTCCGCCAGCAGCCGGGATGACTCTCGCCGAGTGTAGAAGGTGGCCAGGAACTTGCGGTCCGCTATCAGCTTGCCGAACATCTGCCCGGCCATGTCCGATGTGGACACGGCACCGTACCCGGCTAATGACTGTGCCATCCGTGTCAGCGCAGGCAGCACAACGGTCTGGGCCACAACCTGGGGCATATTGTCGAGCACTTCATAAGCTGTATAAAAGATCGGCCAGTAGTTGATATCGAGAATCTTCTTCCAGTTCTCTAACACCTTAGCTTGCGTGTCATTCTGGTTGGGTCCGGGAACCCGCCATCCGGTCTCGGGGTCGGTGTCTCCCTCTATAGACAACTGGAACACCAAGGCGTTGGCGATCATTGTCACGCCGATTCGGGTAGTTTGCGCTGATGGATCCAAGTGCAGCGACTCAGCTATATCATCCAGCACATGCGGGGTGGTTGCGACCGCTTCGGTGAGCGTCCGGCTGACTGCGGATACAGTTAGCTCCATCTCGTCGGCAGCTTTTTGTATCACCAGTTCGTTGGTTGCTATCTGTTCACACAACCCGGCTAGGTCGTCGACCGACCCGGTGAGCCACCCCGACTCCGGGAACCACGCCACGCTCTCATCGTCGCCGTGGCGGGTCACCAGCCGATACCGGTACTCGGCGCCCTTGATGGCATCAGGCAGATCCCGCTGGTTCACCTCCCGCAACGCCGCCGGCGCCGACAACGCCACCACCTGCTCCACGGCCCGGCCCGAATCGGCCAGCACCAGACCGAGGCGCCGCTCGGCGTCGGACTCCACCGTCCGAGCCGGGGCATATTCCGTCTCAATCACCACCGGGGTTCCGACGGCGCCTCCGTGGGGTGTGACCACTATGTCGGGGGATCGGCCCGCGGAGCCGGCGACCACCCCCGTCTGCTCCGCGTTCGCGTCCCAGCGCGGGTGCCTTCGGTCCAATGCCTGCGCGAGCAGCCCGTTGAACGCCTTCTCCGAAGTACGCGCCATGCCTTGAATCACTCCATGCCGAAGCCGGGAGGTCACCGTAACATCGGCGTCGGACACGCCTGAGCACCCCGTGAGCGCCGCCAGCCCTGTTCTCTCAAGCGTTACCCCCCTAACGAGGGCTGCTCGTCCCACTCGACCTCGTCGATGAGGTGGGGGCCGTTGTTGCGGACGTTGTTCACCTCCCGAGACACCGGGTGGATGCGCAGCAGGCCGCTGGGGGCCGGGACCAGAAGCCGTTCCAGCTCACCGGTGTCGCGGTTGTCGCGGTCCAGCCACGAGTCCCAGGCGCTGGGCGGCAGGATCACCGGCATCCGGTCGTGGAACTCGGCCATCTTGGAGTTGGGGCGGCCGGTGACGATGGTGCACGAGTACAGCTCCAGGGGCGCCTCGTCGTCGTCGGCGCCGTCCCGGTCTTTCCAGACCTCCCACAGGCCGGCCAAGGCGAAGGGCTCGCCGTCGGCCCGGCTGACGAACACGGGCTGCTTGCGCTCGGCGCCGGGCGGCCGGGTCCATTCGTAGAAGCCGTCGGCCGGGACGAGACAGCGCCGCCGGGCGAAAGGCCGCCGGTAGGCGTTGCTGGCGGCCAGGGTTTCGGACCGGGCGTTGATCATCCGCGAGCCGATGCCGGGGGTCTTGGCCCAGAACGGCACCAGCCCCCAGCGGAAGGCGTCGATGAGGCGGCGGCCGTCGCTCTCGAAGACGGCGTACACGGCCTGGGTGGGGGCCACGTTGTGGTTGGGCGCCAGCCGGGCCTCGGGCTCGGGGGGAGCGGCCCCGAAGTACCGGGCCAGGTCGTCGGGGGGCGTGGCCGACACGTACCTTCCGCACATCGCTAAGCCCGCCGCCTCTCAAAGTCGATGCCGTCGGGGCCCGGAGGTCCGTCCGTTTAGAAGTCGATGCCCTTCTTGGCCACCACTCCTGAATCGTAGGGGTGTTTGACCTTGCGCATCTCCGTCACCGTGTCGGCCAGATCGACCATCCAGCCCGGGGCGTCCCGGCCGGTCATGACCACCGAGACGCCGGGGGGGCGGCTGCGGACGGCCTCGGCCACCTCGCCGGTGTCGATCCAGCCCCAGTTCACCGGGTAGGTGATCTCGTCGAGCACCACCAGGCGATGCTCCCCGGCGGAGATCACCGCCCGGCCGTGGCGCCAGGCCTCGGCAGCGACGGCTTGATCCCGGCCCAAGTCGGCGCTGTCCCAGGTGAAGCCCTCCCCCAGCGACCAGAAGTCGATGCCGAGGCTCTCGGCCATGAGCTGCTCGCCGGTGACCCACTCGTCGGACTTGAGGAACTGGATCACCGCCACCGGCCAGGACCGGGCCCGGGCCCGCAGAGCCACCCCGAATGCGGCCGTCGATTTGCCCTTGCCCTCCCCGGTGTTGACCAGCACCAGGCTCCGGGCTGTGCGCATCCCCCCCGGGCGGGGGTCCTCGGTGGGCGGCGAACTCGGGTCGGAGGAGGAGGCATCCGGGTCGGGGGACGGGGCGGAGTCGGGGGACGGGGCGGGGGGCGGGGTCACGGTCTCTCCCTGAGGTTGCGGGCCACCGGCACGATGACGGGCCCGTGAACGTCCTCGATCACCCGGACCCGGGCGTCGAAGTGCTCGGCGATGGTATCGGGGGTCAGCACCCGGGCCGGGTCGCCCCGCTCGACGATGCGGCCGCTGGCCAGCAGGGCGACTCGGTCGCCGTAGCGGGCGGCCAGGGTCAGGTCGTGCAGGGTGGCGACGACGGTGAGCCCGGCCTCGCGCCGCAGCTCCTCCACCAGCTCGAGGACGTCCTGCTGGTGGCCGAGATCGAGGGCCGTGGTCGGCTCGTCCAACAGCAGGACCGGGGCCTGCTGGGCCAGGGCCCGGGCCAGCACGGCCCGTTGGCGCTCCCCGCCCGACAGGGACCGCAGCTCGCGGCCGGCCAGCGGGCCCAGGTCCAGCCGGTCGAGCACCTCCCCGGCCACCTTCAGGTCGCGGGCGCTGTCGCCGGCGAAAACCCCCCGGTGGGGGGTACGGCCCAGCAGTACGTAGTCGATCACCGCCATCCCGGCGGGCATGACCGGGGTCTGGGGCACGTAGGCCAACATCCGGGCCCGAGCGGCGGGGCGGCGGTCGGCCAAGCCGGCGACCCGGACGGCGCCGGTGAAGGGCGCCGAGCCCAGAATCGCCCTCAGCAAGGTGGTCTTGCCCGCCCCGTTGGGCCCGATGACGTTGAGCCACTCCCCGGCGGCCACCTCCAAATCGAGCCGGTCCAACACCGTGGCCGTCCCCAAGCGGACCGAGAGCCCGGCGATGGCGATGGCCGCAGGCTCGGCCGCGGCGCCCTTCGGCCCGCCGCCACTCGCCCCCGGCCCGGTGCCGGCCGCGGCGCCCGCCGGCCCGATCACCAGACCTCCCGTCGGCTCGAGCGCAGGACCAGCACGAAGAACGGCGCCCCTATGAAGGCGGTCACCACCCCGATGGGCAGCTCGGCCGGGGCCAACACGGTGCGGGCGGCCAGGTCGGCCGCCACCATAAAGGCCCCGCCGAAGACCACGGTGAGGGGCAGCAGCACCCGGTGGCTGGGGCCGAAGACCAGGCGCACGGTGTGGGGGACGATGATCCCGACGAAGCCGATCAGCCCGGTGACGGCCACCGCCGCGGCTGCGCCCAAAGAGGCCACCGTCACCACGATCAGGCGGACCCGGCGCGGGTCCAGGCCCAGGGCCGAGGCCTCTTCATCACCGACGGCCAGCACGTCGAGGGCCCGTCGGTAGCGGATCACCACGATCACGGTGAGCAGGAAGTAGGGGGCGATCAGGCTCACCTCCGCCCACCCCGAGGTGGCCACCCGGCCCAGTATCCAGGCGTAGACCTCGCGGATGGCGTCGGTGTTGGCCTGCAGCACGTAGGTCTGGCAGGCGGTCAGGAAGCTGGCCACCGCCACCCCGGCCAGCACCAGCGAGACGGTGGACCGGCCCCCGAGGTGGCCGGCCGCATACGAGGCCCCCACCGCCACCAGGGCCCCGGCGAAGGCGGCCAGGGGCACCGGGTCGAGCCAGCCCGCGCCGTCGCCGAGGCCCCGGGTGATGGCCAGGGTGGCGGCCAGCCCGGCCCCGGCCGCCACCCCGAGGAGGTAGGGGTCGGCCAGCGGGTTGCGGAAGGCGCCCTGGTAGGCGGCGCCGGCCAGGGCCAGGGTGGACCCCACCAGCAGGCCCAGCACCACCCGGGGCAGCCGTATCTCGGTGACGATGGCGGCCCGGCTCGGGCTCAGCCCGCTGTCGGCGTCCAGGCCCGGGATCAGGTCAAGCAATTGCAGCGCCACCCGGTCGGCGGCGATGTCGACCGGTCCGACGGTCAGCCCGGCCCCGGCCGCGGCCAGCACGGCCACCAGCCCGGCCGCGGCTGCGGCCGGGGTCAGGCGGGCGCCCCGGGCCATGCCGCCGCTCGCCGCCGCCATCTATCCGGGCCGGTCCCGGGCCATGCCGCCGCTCGCCGCCTCTGCTGGGGCTGCCCCGCGCCCGAGCCGGTTCAGGCCGGCCCGGCCGCGCCGTTTAGCGCGGCGGCTATGGCGGCCACGAAATCAACCAGGCGCGGCCCCCAGCGCGAGGCGATGTCGTCGTCCAACTCGACGACGTTGCCGTTGGCCACGGCCGACAGCCCGTCCCAGCCGGGCCGGGCCGCCGCGGTGGAGGCGTCCTGGCCGCAGCAGACGGTGTCGGCCAAGAAGATCAGGTCGGGGTCGGCGTCGATGATGTACTCGTCGCTGAGCTGGGGGTAGCCGAAGGCGCTGCCGTCGGGGTCGGCCGCATCGGCGATGTTCTCCAGGCCGAACAGGGAGTAGATGCCGCCCACGAAGGTGGAGGCCGTCACCGAGTAGTAGGAGCTGTCCAGCTCGTGGTAGTAGGTCAGCCCAGCGCCGGCGGCGGCCGCACCGGCCACCAAGTCATCGATGGCGGTCCGCATCTCGGCGGCCAGGGCCTCGGCTTCGTCCCGGCGCCCGGCGGCCGTGCCCAGCCCGCCGATCTGGGCGTAGACGTCGTCGAGGCTGAAGGCCGCCGACTGCACCAGGCTCTCGACGCCCAGCGCGGCCAGGCCGGCCACCACGTCGCCGGGGTCGTAGCTCATCACCACCAGATCGGGCTCGTAGCCAGCGATGGCCTCGACGTTGGGGTTGAACCCGTCCAGTTGGGTCACCGGCGCCGACTCCGGGTAGTCGGACAAGACGTCGACCGCCACCACCAGATCGCCGGCCCCGATGGCGAAGAGCATCTCGGTGGCGGTAGGCGATATCGACACGATCCGCCCCGGCCCCGGCTCAGACGGCTCGGCCTCAGTGGTGGTCGGCGCGGCAGTCGTGGTCGGCGCGGCGGCGGGCTCGACTCGGGAGCCGGAGTCGTCGCCGCACCCGGAGGCCAGCAGCGCCGCCGCCGTCAGGGCGACCAGGCTCGGAGGCAGCCGGAACCGGCGGGTCTTCATGGGTTCTCCTTCTGCTCGGGGCCGGGCACGAGCATGTGGGAGGACCCACCGCACGAGCCGTCCCTTCCTCGAGGAATCGGTTCGACGGACGATCAACCGGAGGCGACCGGACTCATCCCCTAGAGGGGCTTCACCGTTGCGGGACAGTGCCGGATTCGAACCGGACTTCGCTCGAGCTGACCGGCGGTCAGGCTAGCGGGCCACCCGGTCCAGCGCGGCGACGGCCTCGGCCGCCACCCGCTGAAGGAGTTCGGCGCAGGTGGGCAGGTCCTCGACCACGCCCGCGCACTGGCCGGTGGGCAGCACCCCGGCCTCTACGTCGCCGTCCACCATGCTGGCCCGGGTGAGCATGGGGGCGTTGGCGGCCATGACCGTCTGGCTCCAGGTCAGGCCCTGGTTGCGCCTCAGGGCCAAGCCCTCGCGGATCATGGCCCCGACGCCCAGGCCGGTGATCCGGCGGAACCGCCAGGCCTGCCGCACCGCTCGGGGCAGACGGGCCAGCCGGGCCCGCTCCAGCCGGTCCACCGTCTCGGTGCGGATCAGCCGCTGGGGCACCCCGTCGACGCTTCGGGAGACGACGGTGCCGCCCACTCCGGTGGCCAGGTAGACCTGCTTCACCGCGTCGGGCACCTTGGAGTCGGCGGTCAGCAGGAAGCGGGTGCCCATGGCGATGCCGTCGGCCCCCCAGGCCAGGGCCGCGGCCAGGCCCCGGCCGTCGTGGAAGCCCCCGGCTGCGATCACCGGCACGTCCACGGCGTCGAGCACCTGGGGCAGCAGCAGCGACGTGGGCACCGCCCCGGTGTGGCCGCCGCCCTCGCGGCCCTGGCACAGCACCGCGTCCACGCCGTAGGCGGCCACCTTCTCGGCGTGGCGGCGGGCCCCGACGGTGGGCATCACCGCCACCCCGGCGTCCCTGAGCCGGTCCACCATGTCCCGGCGGGGAGCCTGGGCGAAGCTGGCCACCCTGACCCCGGCCCGGATCAGGTGGTCGACCCGCTCGGCCGCGTCGGCGGCGTCGGTGCGCAGGTTCACCCCGAAGGGCCTGTCCGTGCGGGACCGCACCTCCTGGATGGCCCGGGCCATCTCGTCGAGGGACATGGTGGCCGCGGCCAGGATGCCCAGGCCGCCGGCCTCGGCCGTGCCCGCCACCAAAGAAGGCCCGGCCACCCAGCCCATGCCGGTCTGCACCACCGGGTAATCGACGCCGAAGAGGGCGGTGGCCCGGGTGCTCAGCCGGGGATCAACGGCCACAGCCGCACCCTACCGGCCCGCCTCCGGCCGGTCCGGGGCTCGCCGGGGCGCCAGCCCGGGGCTCGCCGGGGCACCAGCCCGGGGCTCGCCGACCACGCCGGGAGCGCGGGCCCGGGGCTCGCTCCGGGGCTTCACCGGTCTGCCCGGGAGGCCCCGGTAGCCTGGCCGGGCCGACCGAGCGCGCAAGGGGGTGGGAGCATGGGGCGACGACTCACCCAGTTCAGCCACGGCGCCGGTTGAGGCAGCAAGCTCGCCCCCGGCGAGCTGGCGCACGTGCTGCGCGGCCTGACCCCTCCCGAAGCCCCCGAGTTGCTGATCGGCGCCGCTGACGGCGACGACGCCGCCGTCTGGCGGCTCGACGACCGCCGGGCCCTGGTGGTCACCGCCGACTTCATCACCCCGGTGGTGGACGACGCCCGGACCTGGGGCCGGATCGCGGCCACCAACGCGGTGTCGGACGTCTACGCCATGGGGGCCAGACCCCT
Source organism: uncultured Acidimicrobiales bacterium (assembly GCA_958296055.1). GTDB lineage: Bacteria > Actinomycetota > Acidimicrobiia > Acidimicrobiales > Aldehydirespiratoraceae > CATQHS01. The sequence goes on along the minus strand of CATQHS010000001.1, from coordinate 2,465,593 downwards.
GCTGGCCCTGAACCTGGTGGCCTGGAACACCGCCGAGCTGTCCCGCGACCTGCTGGCCGAGGTGTTGGCCGGCGGCAACGACGCGGCCCGGGCGGACGGTTTCGCGGTCGCCGGGGGCCACACCGTCGACGATCCCGAGCCCAAATACGGGATGGCGGTGGTGGGCGAGGTCGATCCGAACCGGATGCTCACCAGCGCCGGCATCCGCCCCGGCGACCAGCTCATCCTGTCCAAGCCGCTGGGCATCGGCGTGATCGCCACCGCCCTCAAGCAGGGCTCGGCCCCCGAGGCGGCCGTGGCCCGGGCGACAGAGGTGATGACCCGGTCCAACCGGGAGGCGGCCCTGGCGGCCCTGGCGGCCGGGGCGGCCGGGGCCACCGACGTGACCGGGTTCGGTCTGCTGGGCCACGCCGCCCGCATGGCCCAGGCGTCGGGGGTGGACTTGGAGATCGACGCCAGCGCGGTGCCGGTAATCGCCGGAGCCCGGGACTTGGCCCAGGCCGGAGCCGTGCCCGGCGGCACCGACCGCAACCGGGCCTGGGCGTCGCAATGGCTCGACCCCGGCGCGGTGGACGACACGACGATCACGCTGCTGGCCGACGCCCAGACCTCGGGGGGCCTGCTGTTCGGGGTGCCGGAGGGCGAGGTTCAGGCGGCGGTGCAGGCTCTGAAGTCCTCCGGCCACGACCCGGCTGCGATAGGCCGGGCCCGCCCCGGCACCGGCCTAATCCGACTCTTGGAGTAAGCGCTGGTTCGCTCCCCCTAAACAGACCCGATCCCGCGGCCGCATCCCCCACCCCGTCGGCCGGCCCGGTCAGAAGCCAGCCGGTACGGCTACGGTCGCGGTCGAACATCGGGATGGTCGTCTCGGAGGAGCGGTGACCGATCCACTCCGCCAACTCGGCAACGTCTATCGGCCGGTGCAATGGGACCAGCACCGCGACCGGCGGCGGGGCCTGCTCGGGCTCCTCCTCAACCGGCGGGTCATCATCGGGGCGGCTGTGCTGGCGCTGCTATTGGCGGTGGGGACGATCGTGGGCGGCGAGGAGCTGCCCCCCGCCGAGACCGCGCCGGCACCCGCCGACGAGACCGAGGCCCTGGTGGCGGTGCGGGCGGCCGAGGCCCGGGCCGGCTTCGGAATCGTCGTGAGGGTGGCGGACGGGACCGTGACCCTGATCGGAACCGTGGCCACGCCCACCGAGCGGGTCGCGGCCGAATCGGTGGCCCGCTCGGTGGTGGGCGTCGACTTCCGCATCGACAACCGCCTGCTGATCGACGAGGGCGAGGTCGAGGTCGAGCCGGAGGAGGAGCCGAACGAACTGGCCTACGTCACCGACGAAGACCTGGTCCTCCAGAACGCCGTCAGCTCGGTGCTGGCCCGCAGCCCGATCACGTTCGCCAGCGCCAGCACCGTCATCGACCCCGAGTCGCTGGCCACCCTGGACGCCCTGGCCGGAGTCCTGGGGGAGAGCGCCGCTGCGGTGCTCATCGCCGGCCACACCGACACCGACGGCTCTCCCGAGGACAACGTCCGGCTGAGTCAGCAACGGGCCGAGGCGGTGGTGGACTACTTGACCGAAGCCGGGATCGACCCCGCCCGCCTGACCGCCCAGGGCTTCGGCGGGTCCCTTCCGGTGGCGGACAACATCACCATGGAGGGCAAGGCCGCCAACCGCCGCATCGAAGCCCTGATCAAGCCCTCCGAACCGGGCTAGCTCGGCGACCTGACTGAACGACCCCCCGTCCCATCGACTTGGCGATCTTCGAAGATGAACTCCAGGTATGAGCTGCTCATCTTGGACTTCGTGGGGGTCTGCACTGCGCCGCTCGGTGATCTGGCCCGTATGGCCGACTACGCCAGCGCAGCGGTGCCGGTGCATCGGTGGGCGGAGTCGGTGATCCGGTCGGCCCGGGCGGCCGGGATCGCCGTCGTCGTCCTCAGCAACGACCTCCCCGAGGCGACCATCGAGGCCACGCCGCTGCTCGCCGCCGCCGACGGCACCATCTCTTTGGCCGACTCGGCGATAACCAAGCCGGACCGGCGGGCCTTCGAGCGGGTGATGCTCGCCCAACGGGTCTCGGCCGACCGCACCCTCGTCGTCGACGACTCGCTCGACAACGTCCGGGGCGCGCAAAGCGCCGGAGCCGCCGTTCTGCATTTCGACGCGTCTGATCCACGTCGCTCTTGGGATGCGGTCCGGGCCGAACTCGGTCTGTAGCAGTTTGCTCCCCCTTGGGCGCTTGCGTCCCCCGGCTGGCGGGTCCTGTCACAAGCGTTTGCTCCCCCTTGGGTGCTCGCGCCCCCCGGCCGGCGGGTCCTGTCACGGGGGCGGTCGTCGCCGCAAGCGGCGCCGACGCTGACCCCCGTGCCACCCCCCGGCCTAGCTTTCGACGCTGGCCCACTGCTGATCTTTTAAAATATTTCTGAGTTATCTCAGGTATTGGGGTGTGATTGTCTCACCTCTGTTGTATAGTGATCATATGTTCACTGAGAAGGTCGGATGCGTTGAAGAGGGGCTGGGCTGGCTGCTGGAGGCGGCCCGGTCGGGGGAGTTGCCGGTGGCCCGATTGAAGGATTTGGTCGCAGCTAGCCGGTCGTGGGAGGCCAAGGTGGCGGCGCTGCAGACTGACGCGGCTCGGTTGATCTCGTCGCGCGAGGGCCATGGCGATGGTGGGGCCTCGGTGCTGCGCGACCGGGCCGGCAAGTCGAAGTTCCAGGCCCGCCGCAGTCTGGGCGCGGCTGAGGTTCTCGATGAGATGCCCGGGCTGCGCTCGGCGGTGGAGGCCGGGGAGGTGCCTTTGGCCAACGCCGAGCGCTTGGCCGACGCCGCCAAGCGAACCGCTCCCGAGGCGGTGGACTCCGCCTCCAACCTGTTGGCCATGGCTCGGGAGCTGCCGCCGGACCGGTTCGCCCGCGAAGTCGGGACTTGGACTCAGCGCCACCAGGCCGACTGTGGCCATGAGGACTGGTTGAACAAGCGCCGCCGCCGGTACCTGCGGACCTGGAAGCAACAAGACGGCATGGTGCGCCTCGATGGCCTGTTGGACCCCGAGACCGGCACCCGCATCTGTAACCGCTTGGAGGGCACCGCCGAAGAACTCCGACGCCAAGACCAACAATCGGCCCGCACCGGCACTGCCTCAGACACCGGCGACGGGCCGGGCGGCGACGAGGAGCCCCGGTCCTGGGATCAGCTCCGGGCCGACGCCCTCGACCTGCTCACCTCAGGCGAAGCGGGGGCTAAGGGCCGCGGCGACTCGGGCGGGCGGCCCAAGGCCGAGATCATCGCCGTGGCCGATATCGGCGTCCTAACCGGAGACAATCCCTCCGGGCGCTGCGAGATCCCCGGCACCGGCCCCATTCCCCCGGAAGTGCTGCAGCGCATCGCCTGCGACGCCCAACTCACCGGGCTCATCTTCGCCAACGGCAAACCCCTCTACCACGGCGCCACCGTCCGCACCGCCACCACCAAACAATGGCGAGCCCTCATCGCCCGCGACGGCGGCTGCATCGGCTGCGGCACCGAACCCAGCCGCTGCCAAGCCCACCACATCATCCCCTACGCCCAATCCCGCCGAACCGACATCGAAAACCTCGTGCTCGTCTGCTGGCGCTGCCACCACAACATCCACGACCACCACTGGCAAGTCACCCACCAAAACGGCAAACCCGCCCTCAAGCCCCCCGACCCCCAAACCCCGCCCAACCGCCAACACCCTCAAGATCAAAACCCTCGAGATGCCCGCCAGCCGCGACCAAGCCGCCAGCCGCAGCCAACCCGAGCCCGAACCAGCCCCACCTCAAACCGCCCCAGGTCAGCCCACCCCACCAACGGCCCCGACCCGCCCCCGCTAACCGCCCCCGCCCTCTTCAACACCTGACCAGCCAACTAGAACGAACCAAGGCAACCCGGAGAAACCCGGGCCCCGGGACACCGCCCCGCCAGGCCGGGAGGTGGCACGGGCTACGCGCCGAAATCGCCCACATCGACGGCGGCCCCGGGACACCGCCCCGCCAGGCCGGGAGGTGGCACGGGTTACGCGCCGAGATCGCCCACATCGACGGCGGCCTCGGGACACCGCCCCGCTAGGCCGGGGGGTGGCACGGGGGCCAGCGTCGGCGCCGCTTGCGGCGACGACCGCCCCCGTGACAGGACCCGCCGGCCGGGGGACGCGAGCACCCGAGGGGGAGCAAACGCTTTGTGACAGGACCCGCGGCTGGCGGGACGGGGGCTCGGGTATCGAGGTCAGTCGGGCTCGAGGCTGGTGGTCACCGTTCCGAGGGCGCCGAAGGAAGCCTCGACGGCGTCGCCGGGGCGGAGGGGGCGCATCGGGCCGAGGGCGCCGGTCATCACCACGTCGCCGGCCCGCAGGGGCGTCCCCCGGGCCACCATGGTGTCGGCCAGCCACCTGGCCGCGTTCAGGGGATGGCCCAGGCAGGCGGCGCCGGTTCCGGTCGAGACCTCCTCGCCGTTGATCGACATCGACATCAAGATGGTGCGCAGATCCACGTCGGCCAGGGGGACCGGTCGGCCGCCGAGCACGTACAGGCCGCAGCTCGCGTTGTCGGCAATGGTGTCGACAATGCGGATGTCCCAGTCGGCGACGCGGCTGTCCACCACCTCGATGGAGGCCAGGGCGTACGCCACCGCTCGGATGATGTCGCTGAAGGTGTGCACTTCGTGGGTGAGGTCGCGGTCGAGCACCAGCGCCACCTCGGCCTCGGCCCGGGGCTGCAGCAGCAGGCCCGGCTCGATGGGCACGCCGTCGCCGTACTCCATGTCGGCGAACAAGGTCCCGTAGTCGGGCTGATCGACGCCGACCTGCTCCATCACCGCCTTGGACGTGACCCCGATTTTGCGGCCCGCCACCCGCCGCCCGGCGGCGATGTCGCGCTCGACGTTGATGGCCTGCACCGCGTACCCGACGTCGATGTCGTCGCCGGTGCCCACCATCTCCCGCACCGGGCGGCACGGCGTCCGACTGGCCGCCGCGTCGCGCAGCGCGGCGGCCGCCCTCTCCAGCGTCGAAGCGTCCGTCATCGGCTCTGCTCCCGCTCTGCGGATTCTCTTTCCGCGGCTTCAGCGGCCAGTCGGGCCTTCTTGTGGGAGAGCAGCTCCCCGCCGGCCATGAAGTCGGCGGCCTCCATCTCGGTGATCCACACCCTCACCGATTCGCGGGGGGCGGCGGCGTGAGTGCACATCACCTCGGTGATGGCCTCCATCAGCGCCTTCTTCTGCTCCGGCGTCCGGCCCTTGGACATGTGCACGTTCACCAGCGGCATCTCACACCCCTCTCACCGCCACGGCCCCCAGATGAGAGTACCGGGCCGAGGCCCGCCCCCCGGCGGCTAACCGCTGGGCGTCGCACGGCGCCCCGGCCGGGATGATCCACCCCTCCCGAAGGGCCTGGCCCTCGCGGCCCAAGTGGTTGGCCAGCATGGCCACACAGGCGGCCGGGTCCCCCAGCAGCGCCGCGCCGGTGGCGGTGCCGGTGATCTGCCCGTCCACCTCGAACAGGCAGCCGAGCGTGGTCAGGTCGGCGTCGCGGGGGCCGATCCCGTCGGCGCCGACCACCATCCGGGCAGCCGAGGTGTTGTCGGCGATCACGTCGGCCAGGGTGAACGAGAACGCCTCGTACCGGGAGTCGATCAACTCGATTCCCCCGACCACCGCGGCGGTGGCGTCGAGCACATCGGACGCGGTCACCCCCGGCCCGGCCAGATCCTCGCCCAAGACGAAGATCAGCTCCGGCTCGGCCCGGGGATGGATCAGCTCGCCCACCGCCACATCGACCGCGGCCCCGCCCGAAGCCCGGGCCACCGAGCTCTCCAGCACCCACCCGTAGCAGGGCTCGGAAACACCCATCTGCTTCTGCTTGGCCGCGGAGGTGAGGCCCAGCTTGGCCCCGGCCACCCCGTCGCCCCGGGCCAGGTGCTTCTCGAGGAGGGCGGCCTGAATGGCGTAGCCGTCCTCGATGGAGAGCCCCCCGTCGATCTGGGCGGCGATGGCCGCCACCTCCCGCCGATCGTCGACCGCGCCGAGGAGATAGTCCGCCCACCCGGAGTGGTCGACTCCGGTCACGCCGGCGCCAGCTCTTGGCGGCGGCTGGCCGCATCGAGGTGGAGCTGCTTCATCTCCTCGGCTATCGGGGAGTACCTCATCGACCCGTCGTTTATCCAGTCCACCGCGAACTGGGCCCCGCGGCCGAACTTCGACCGCTCCAGCGGCAGCTTGATCACGTCGTGGGGCTCCCTCACCACCGCCACGGGGTCGCGGCCCGCCTCCACCGCCTCGATCGCTTCGCGGAACATGCGGCGGCAGGCCAGCACGCCGACGTCGCTGCGGGTGATCTTCTCGACGGTGCGGTCGGCGATGCGGCCCTGAGTCACCCAGGCCATGATGTCCTGGCCCTCGATGTAGTCGACGATGTGGCGGCCGTCGTCGTCGAGCCACTGGTACTCGTAGTCGACGATGGGGGGATCGGCACCGATCTCGGCGCCGTCGGGGGCGTGGACGGTGTAGAAGACGGCCCAGGTGTGGGTGTCGTCGATCGGCACCCGGATCTGCATCTGGTACACCCCGTTGCCGCCGACCCACATCTTGTAGGGAAAGACCAAGGGATGGCCGATGGTCCAGTCGTCGCTGTCCTCGGGCTGGCCCTCGAGCAGGCGGCGCTTGATGATGCCGTGCTCGAAGGGGTCGAAGGCCACCTTGGCGTGCTTGTTGGCGGTGAACGACTCGGGCATCGGCGTGCCCTGCATCCGGGCGATGAACTCGAAATAGTTCCCGTGCAGCGCCTCGACGTGATAGGGGTCCACCGAGTTCTCCATGATCTGGAGCCAGTTGCACGGCAGCACCGAATGGCCGATGTCGCGCACCCCGTCCATCACGTAGGCCTCGTAGCGGGGCAGCTCGGGGGCGGGGTCGTCCCCGACATAGGCCCACACCATGCCGCCGAGCTCGGCGGCTCGGCCGGAGCGAACCCCGCAGCCCTCCCGGAACTTGGGGGAGGAGTCCGGCTCGGCCAGGATGTCGACGCACCGGCCGGCGGTGTCGAACTTCCAGCCGTGGTAGCCGCAGCGGAGCCCGCCGTCCTCGACCATGCCGTAGACCAGCGAGGCCCCCCGGTGGGGGCACCGCTCATCGACGATGCCGTAGGACCCCGCCGGGGTCTTGAACACGGCCCAGTCCTCGCCGAGCAGGCGTACCCGGCGAACCGGGAACTCGTCGAGCTGGCGCACGAACGCCACCGGGTACCAGTAGCAGCGGAGCACCTTCCCCATCGGGGCGCCGGGCCCGACCCGGGTGAGGGCGTCGTTCTCTGATTGGGTCAGCACCTCGCTGCCTCCTGACTCCTCATTGCTGTCTCTTCGCTCCCGGTCTCGCTACCCGAGGATGGTGACTGTGCCCGATGACCCGTCCACCCGGATGCGGTCGCCGGTTGAGATCATGTTGGTGGCGAACCCGGTGCCGGTGACGGCGGGCACCCCGTACTCGCGGCACACGATGGCGGCGTGGCTCATCATGCCGCCGATGTCGGTCACGCAGGCCTGGATCTTGGGGAACACCGGGGCCCAGCTCGGCGCGGTGATGGGGGCGACCAGGATCTCGCCGTCGCAGAGCTCGCCGACGTCGTCGGGCGTGAACACCAGCCGGGCGGGGCCCTCGACCACGCCGGGCGACGCGGCCATCCCCTTGAGGTCGCCCTCGTCGCCGCCCGCGCCCAGCCAGGTGTTGACCGACTCGCTGGTGATGCCCCACAGCATGATGGTGAAGGGCTCGGTGATGACCTCCGGCGGCTCGCCCAGCGCCTTGGGGGCCGACCAGGCTGAGAGCTTCTCGTGGATGCCCCGCCGCCGCTCGATGATCGGGCCCCAGTGGGCCGCCGACACCGTCGGGGAGTTGACCGCCCAGTTGACGTAGTAGTCCCACAGGACCTCGTCCACCTCCTCGCGGCGCAGGAACAAGATGTCGTCGTCGGCGCCGAGGAGGCCGTCTTTGGCCAGGGTGGCGCCCAGCTCCTTGATCTTGCGCCAGGCGGTGGACATGGTCCAGTGCTCGATGTAGAAGTTGTGGTTCTCCACGTAGGGGAACACCACCCGGGCCAGCCCGAGCTTCGAGTCGAACGCCTGGCGGTCCTCGTCGGTTCCGAGCAGGTCGCGGTACTCCTCGACGATGCGGTCGCGCTCGGCCCGTATGGCCTCTATCGGGCGGGAGATGTCCTCGCCCGCTTCGATCCGGGCGATGTAGTCGCGGATGAACGCGTAGGGCACGGCCGGGTTGTCGCGCCAGATCTCGTCGAAGTGGTAGAAGCCGTTGCCCGAGGTGAAGTTGAACCACGGGTCGGCGGCCGCGTCCCACGCCCGCTGGAACTCGGCCCCGGCCTCGCCGGTCAAGGAGACGGCGTCGGGGTCGTCGAAAGCCCGGGCGATCCCCAGGTCGATGGCCTTTTGGGCCAGCGCCTTGAGCTCCTCGTTGGGGCGGAACAGGTCGACCTCGACGCCGGCCACCATCTTGGCGATGGCCAGGTCGGGGATGGACGGGAAGGCCTGCTTGCAGAACCCGAAGTAGTCCAGGTAGGCCGCGTACCCCAGGTTGAGGAACTCGAAGTGGTAGTTCCACGCCTTGAGGATCAGGTCCTTGTAGCGGTTGTAGGCGACGGTCAGCTCGTAGCCGGAGCCGTAGCCGACGCCGTCGGTCACCACCGACAGCTCCTCCATCTCGGGCAGCGGCGAGAAGTCGATGGCCTCGATCTCGGCGATGGTGTCCTTGACCTTCACCAGCCACCTCTCGTACAGGTCGTCCCAGTTCTGGAAGTAGAAGCCGGCCCGCTCCATGAACTGCGGGACCCGGGCCTCGATGAGCGAGGGTTCCACTCCCACCGGCGAGAGGTAGGCGTAGCCGTTCAAGATGCGGAAGTCGACGCCGTCGGCGGGGGGGATCCGATAGTGGCGGCTGTTCATCTGGCTCAGCGAGGCGATGGCGATCTCGAAGAAGACGGCGTCCCAGGGCGTCATGGCGTGGCCCCAGTGCATCGAGTCCCAGAACCAGAAGCGGTTGTCCTCATAGTCCCGGCGGGCCTCGCCGAAAGAGACCGAAGGGCTGTACAGCTCCTCCCATCCCTCGGCGCCCTCCGGGCACTCCAGCTCGAACGGGCTGGGGAACTTGTCAGCGGTCACGATGGGCCTCCTTCTGGCTGTTGCCTTGCGATTGATTCGGTCGGTTGGTCGGTCGGCTGGGATCGGCTCTGCGGCGCGGCCAGCGGCGACAGCAGCGTCGACACGATCGAGTCGAGCGAGCTGACCGGGCCCGACGTCACCGGCCGGGCCGGCTTCTGCGACCAGACGGTCTCGGGCCGGCTCTGCAGCATCACCACGTTCTCCCCGTCGGGGAGGTGCCGGTCTATGGCCCATTCCACGTCCTGGGGGCAGCCGTAGTGCTTCTCGGCCCGGCGGGCCAGCATGGCCACGGCCACGAGCTGCTCGTCGGTGACCGACGCCACCGTCCGCCGGGGGCCTTCGATCTCGGCCTTTGACACTGCGCCGTCGGCGGTCATCCGGTACTCGACGCCCTTGTCGGATATCTCCCGCGAGATCACCTGGCGCAGCACCTTGTCGACCAGGAAGTTGTCGGGGGTCACCTCGCCCGCCACCACCGCCTCCCCCAGCCCCCAAGAGGCGTCGATGGCCACCTGAGACCGGTCGCCGGTGGTGGGGTTCAGGGTGAAGGCCACGCCGGAGGCGATCGGGTCCACCATCTTCTGCACCCCGACCGACATGGCGATGGAGGCGCGCATGTGCCCCATGGTGTGCCGGTAGGCGATGGCCCGGTCGGTGAACAGCGACGACCAGCACCGGCGCACATGGGTGAGCACCGCGTCGACGCCGGTGATCGACAAGAAGGTGTCCTGCTGGCCGGCGAAGGACGCGTCGGGCAGGTCTTCGGCGGTGGCCGAAGAGCGGACGGCGACGGGAAGGTCGGTGACGCCGCAGTGCTCGCCTAGGGCCCGGTAGGCAGAGGCGATCTCCGAGGCGACTCCGGCGGGGACCTCGACGCTCTCGATCCGGTCGCGGATCTGCTGCGAGACGGCCCGGTTGGCGACTGCGTCGTCGTGGTCGATGGACCGCAGCAGCGAGTTCACGTCGGTAACCAGCGAGCGGTCGGCCCAGATCTGCTGGTAGGCGCCGATGACGACGGCGAAGCCGGGGGCCACGGGAAGGCCGGCCATCATCATCTCGCCGAGGCTGGCGTTCTTGCCGCCCACGACCGACTGGTGGGCGTCTCGGTCGTAGCGGTCGAACCAGACGATGTGGTCGGTCATCTCGGCGTCCACGCTCGATGCGGTGAACGAGCGGATGGTGGGCAGCTCCCGCTCCCAGTCGACGATCGGGCAGGCTTCGCACATGCTCGCATCCGCTCCCTCATCGGGGCCGGCCCTCGGGTTCGAGCCCCGAGTAGCGGTCGGCGACGCCCCAGGTCGGGAGGCGGTCCACCGGCGGGACCTTCACCTCTTGGACCCGGTTGCGGTAGGCGACGGTGGCGTCGCGCCCGCCACCGCCGGGCGGGGCGTCGCCGTTGGGGTGGTCGCCTGAAGAGCCGTCGCCGGAGGGGCCGGCACCGGGGCGGTCGCCCAGCAGCTTCACCCGGACGTGCTCGGTGTTGTAGGGCTCGCCGGGGTCGTACCCGAGCGCGGCCACCGCGAAGGCGCGGATGCAGCCGGAGTGGGTGGCGATGGCCAGCCGGGCCCCCGGGTATTCGCCCGCCAGCCGGAGGATCCCGGCCCAGAACCGGCGCACCGCCATGCTCGGCGGCTCGAAGTGCAGCAGCGGCACGGTGAGCCAGTGCTGGATGGGATCGCCGCCGCCCTGCTGGGTCCTCCAGAACCGGTCCATCTCCACCAGCCACAGCGGCCGGTCGCCCCGGGCGGTCCGCTCGTGGCCTTCGAGCAGGGCGTGGTACTCGCGGAAGGCCGCGGTCACGTCCTTGATGCCGTCGGGGGCGACGAACCCGAAGTTGCGGAACTCGTGGGCGGGCTCGGGATCGACGACGGTTATGTCCTTCTCGTACTGCTCGAGGCCGTCGAGCAGGCCCCGCCGGATGTGGTGGGCGGTCTCGGCCGCCCGGGCGGTAGCGGCGTGGCGGAACACCACCGTCTCTTGGGGCTTGACCCGCTTGGCCAGCGTCCGGCCGTAGGTGTGGGCCTGCCAGGCCCCCTGGGGGGTGAGGCCCGAGTCGGTCGAGTAGCCCTGCGTCTCGCCGTGGCGGATCAGATACACGTCGTTGAGCAGCGCCCGGGCCGCGGCGGGCGGGGCGGAGATCTCCTTGTTGCGGTTGTCCTCGGTGAGGGCCTGCTGCACGCCGAGACCGGCCCGGGACCACAGCGGGCCGTCGGGGGCCGGGGCGGCGCCGACGGCGGCTCGGCTCCGGAACCGCTTCAGGTATAAGGGGGCGGCCGGGTCGTCGGCGCCGTTGGGCCCCGCGGGCGTCGCTGGAGCGACCTCACCGGTCTCATCGGCCTCGGCCTGCCGACGGCGGAACCGGGCCAGATACAGCGGGGCCTCGATCCGGTCGATCGGCTGGCCGCCGCCGGGGTTCACGGTGGTCCCGGTCACGAGTCCACGCTCACACGCTGACGGCCGGTCCCGGTCACGAGTCCGCGCTCAGGCGCTGACGGCCGGTCTCGGTCATGAGTGCACGCTCATGAAGCTTTGGTCGACCTGGCCCCGGTAGGTGAACACGGCCCGGCCCATCTCGGATTCGGTCCACGTGGTGGGCTCGTCGTCGGGGTCGAACCAGTAGCCGCCGGTGAACACCTCGTTGCGGTTGCCGGCCGGGTCGAAGAAGTAGAGCCCGCACCCTCGGGTGGCGCCGTGGCGGGTCGGGCCGGCGTCGATGGTCACCCCGTGGTAGGCGCAGGCGTCGGCGGCCCGGCGCAGGTCGTTCCACTCGTCCACCCAGTAGGCCACGTGGTGGAACCCGCCCTGCGGCCCGGTGAGGAAGGCGATGTCGTGGGGCGAGTGGTCGCGCTCCAAGAAGGTGGCGAGCTGATGGCCGTCGTCGGCCAGGATCTGCTCGGTCAACCGGAACTCGAGGACCTCGGCGAAGAACCGGGTGATCTGGTCCACGTCCTCGCATAGCAAGAAGACGTGGTCGATGCGGGGCGGGGCGATCCCGACCAGGTCGGCGGGGGCGGGCGGCGGGTTGAGCTGGGGCAGGCCGTTGCCGACCTGGCGCATCCCGGTCTCCAGGTCGATCAGATGACCGCTGGGGGCCTCGAAGCGCACCACCGTCCCCGAGGCGGGGTACAGCTCGCCGGGATGGAAGCGGGCCGCGTCGAGGCCGGCGCCAGCCACCCGGCGGGCCAGGCGGTCGAGCTCTTCGAGCGAGCCGACCTTGAAGCCCAGGCTGTTCAGCCCGTAGGTGGGGGCGGCCGAGAGGATCAGCGAGTGGTGCTGGTGCTCGTCCCACCCCTTGAGATAGGCCCTCTCGCCGTCGCGGCCGGTGACGACGAGCCCCACCACCTCGGCGTAGTAGGCCAGGGCCAGCTCCAAGTCGGGGACCCGCACGTCGACGTGCGACAGCCGGATGATGCCCTCTCCCGCCGCGCCCATCTCCCCCGCGCCCGTCTCCTAGGTGTGCACGGTGGCGAACCGGCGGTTCAGCACGCCCTCGTAGTAGAACACGGCCCGCCCGGCCCGGTCCTCGGTCCAGGTGATGGTGGGGAAGTCCGGGTCGGGCCGGTACCCCCCCGAGAAGACCTCGTTGCGGGTGCCCATCGGGTCGAAGAAGTAGATGGTGTTGCCCCGAGTCAGGCCGTGGCGGGTGGGGCCGACATCGATGGACACCCCGTGGTAGGCCAGCAGGTCGGCGGCCCGCCGGACGTGGTCCCAGTCGTCGAGCCAGAAGGCGAAATGGTGCAGCGCGCCGTTGGGGCCCTGCACGAAGGCGATGTCGTGGGGCTTGGCCGACCGCTCGAGGAAGGCGATGGTCTGGTGCCCGCCGCCGTCGAGGAGCTGTTCGGTGAGCCGGAAATCGAGCACTTCCCGGAAGAACCGGGCCGCCTCGGGCACCTCCTCGGCGTGGACCAGGATGTGGTCGATGCGGGGCGGGGCGATCCCGACCAGATCAGGGACTATCGGCGGCGGGTTGAGCAGCGGGAGCCGCCCTCCCACCTTCTCCACTCGGTGGACCAGCTCCATCTCATGGCCCGACGGGAGCTCGAAGCGGATGGACTCGCCCTGGCCGACCTCCTCACCGGCCGAGATCCGCTCCACCGCCGCCCCGGCCGCCGCGGCCCTGGCCTCGAAATGCTCGAGGTCGCCCGGGCCGTCCACCTTGAAGGCGAAGCGGTCGATGCCCACCCGGGGCGCCTCCCGGATGGCCAGGCAGTGGTGATCGCGCTCGTCCCAGCACTTCAGGAACACCCGGTCGTCGGTCCGCTCGGTGACCTCGAGGCCGAGCACCTCGGTGTAGTAGGCGACGGCCAGCTCCAAGTCGGGCGCGGTTATGTCCACATGGCTCAGACGCAGTACCCCCATTGGGGGGCAGTCCATCACAGCGCAACCAGCCTGTCATCCTATATCCCGCATGGAGGGATTCAGACGCCAGACGCGGCTTCGGCGCGACAAGATCGGACCGGCCCACGAGCGGACGGAGACGGCACCGTGACCGACAACGGCATCACCACGCTGCTGCTCGACTTCGGGGGCGTCTGCCTTCTGAACCCGGTCGAACTCCATCACGTCGCCGAGTCGTCGCTGGGGCTGCCGGCGGGGACGCTGGACTGGCTTGGCCCGATCGATCCCGAAACCGACCCGATGTGGACGAAGATGGCGGCCGGGGAGGGCTTGACCGAGCGCGAGTACTGGGCACTCCGGGCCGAGGAGGTCGGCCGCCTGGGGGGCCGGGAACTCGACGTCCGGAGCTACATGCGCCTCCTGTTCTATCCGGCGCGCCCGGAGCTGATCCGCCCCGGCTGTCTAGAAGTCGTATCGGCCGCCCGACAGGCGGGGCTGGGGGTCTCCGTTTTCTCCAACGACCTCATCGCCTTCCACGGCCTCGACTGGGTGGAGTCCATAGAGCTCCTCCAAACGGTGGACCGGGTGCTCGACTGCTCCTCCACCGGGATCTTCAAGCCCGACCCGGCCGCCTACCGGTGGGCGCTGGAGGAACTGGGCGTCGAAGGCAACGCCGTGCTGTTTGTGGACGACCAGCCCGTCAACATCGCCGGCGCCGAGGCCGTGGGCATACAGGCCATGTGGTTCGACATCGCCGACGCCGACGGAAGCTGGTCCAAGGTGGCGGAGCGGCTCGGTCTCCGCCGCTGAGCCCGGCCGCCGATCAGCCCTCGACGCGCAGGGTCAGCGTTCCCAGCGCGAGCGAGCCCAGCGTGTAAACGGCACCGGCCTCGAGGTCGAAGGGAGCGGCGAGACCGCCGGTGAAGACGATGTCGCCCGGGGCCAGCGAGGCACCTTCGGCGGCCAGGGACCGGGCCAGCCAGGCCACCGCCTCGCAGGGGTCGCCCATGGCGTTGCTGCCGGTTCCGGCCCGCGGCTCGCCGCCCGCATCGAACGCCACCGCGGCCTCAGCCGGTTCGGCCAGCGGTCGGAACTCACCGATGACCACCCGGGCAGCCGACGAGTTGTCGGCGGTGTTGTCGAGCCAGTCGAAGTCGTAGCTGGGAAAGCGGGGATCGACGATCTCCAGACCGAGGGCCCATTCGCCGCCTGATTCGGCGACATCCTCAGCGGTCGCGTCGGGACCGAGCCCGCCCGGGCCGCGGTACACCAGCTCGGGCTCGACCTTGGGGTGGATCAGCTCGCCGAGATCGACCGCTCCGTCGTCGATCCGGTGGGTGTCCCACAGGGTTCCCCAGTTGGGGCGGTCGATGCCCAGCGCCTCTCGCATGGCCGCCGAGGTCCACCCGAGCTTGTAGCCGATCTGGGCCTGGCCGGCTCGGCGGCGCAACCGGTCGCGGGCGGTGGCCACCGCCCGGGCGTCGGCCCAGGTGAGGTCGGGCCAGCGGCCGGTGAGCAGCGGCACCGGCGCGGCCGCCCGCTCGGCCTCGGACAGCTCGGCGGCAACGGCATCGGAATCGAACGGCACCTCGGTCACGCTACGACCCGCGGTTGACCCCGGGCGTATGATCCCGCATGGAGGGACAGCGCGGGGTAGGGTGGGGTTTCGTGCCGTCGAATCGCCTGGCGTCGGTCGCGGCGGCGGCCCGGGCGCTGAAAGCCTTCACCCCGACCGAGCCCACCTGGGGCGTGGCCGCGCTGGCCGAGCGCCTCGGCCTGTCCACCTCGTCCGCCCATCGCATCCTCTCCACCCTGCGCGACGAGGGGCTCCTCGAACAGGTCGACTCCACCCGGGCCTACCGGCTGGCCAACACGGTCTTCGATCTGGCCTCGGCCATCCCCACCCACCGCACGCTGCACGAGGCCGTGCTCATGCCCATGACCGAGCTGCGGCACCTGACCAACGAGACCGTGCAGGCCGGGGTCCTCGACGGACGCCAGGTCGTGTACGTCGAGCGGCTCGACAGCCCCCACAGCCTCCGGCTCTTCGCCCAGCTCGGCCGGCGGATGGACGCCCACTGCACGGGCACCGGCAAGGTGCTGCTGGCCCACCTGCCCGCCCCGCGACGCGACCGGCTCCTGCGGGACTGGGAACTGCCCCCCAAGACCACCCACACCATCACCGACCGCGCCGCGCTGGAGGCCGAGCTGGCGTCGATCCGCCAAAACGGCTTCGCCGAGAACCGCCACGAGTCGGAGCTGGGCGTGGTGTCCGTGGCCGCCCCCCTGCGGGACGCCGGCCACAACGTGGTCGCGGCCCTCAGCGTGGCCGGACCGAGCGACCGCATGGACGGCGCCCGCCGCGAGATCATCCACCACGTCCGCCGCCTGGCCGCTACCGCCTCCCGCCAACTCAAATTCGACTCCCAATAGGTGAGAGTGGACCATGCTAACCAGTGTCTACAATTACGTTTTGATTGCAATAGTAGTTGGACTCATTTCTAGATGCGGTAGCAGCTCGCAACCACGTTGGATCGAAAGAGGCCAACTTCTACGAGTTCGTAATCTATCCAGAAGCAGTTAGAGATGACCGTTATCATCCCCGTGATTTCAGTCAATATGATTTATCAACTGTTGAACTTCAGATAGAGGCAGCTATCAAGCAGATCAAACAAGGAGAGACCTTTAGTTTGGAAGTATTCGAATACAACTACACTGGCGGCGTTGGGAAAGCCGGATCGGAAGCACATTTTCATTACATCGGTAGGCGCGGTGATTCGCACCAACAAATGGAACTCAGAGGTAAAGGAGCATTCAACTGTCAAGAAAAGAAAATCGTAGCGCTAACTATGGTCACCGCTGACAACGCCATTTTCGACATCCGATAGCATGGGTTAGTAGTGAGGTCAGAAGGTACCGAAAGGGTAGAGCCCGCGACTTGCGGGCCCGCAGCCGATGACGACCGCGACCCGACTGAGGCATCCGTAACGCTGGCGGAACTCGATGCAAGCGTTGGTATGACGTGGGCTTCACGGGCACGGCAAGGTGCTGCTGGCCCTGCGGCGGGACCGGTTCCTGCGGAACTGGGTAGCCCCTTCCGCGGCCTTAGGCTAGGATGCTCAGGCGGTTCACGCCGCTGGAAGTGAACTCACGGGAGAACAATCGATGACAGACCCAGAGCAGACTGCGGCCCCGGTCGCATGGCTCATCAGAGCAGGCGGCGCAGGGGAGTTTGAAGACCTCGTTATCGAACAGGGCATTGCTTCCTTGGGTTGGGATGAACTTCCCGACCTGTCAGAGGCCTCAAGCCGCGATGATATTGAAAAAATCATTCGCAGAGAGGCTCCCTGGGCCGCCAAGAAGAAAATGCAGCTCACCAACTACGTAACTCAGCTATGGGCTCTGCGGGGACAAGTGCGCCGTGGCGACTTGGTGGTCCTGCCGCGCAAGAGGACTTCTCAGATCGCGCTGGGGATAGTGACGGAAGGGTACCGGTATAGAGGGAACGACGCCGAACCGGGCGTTCGCCATGTCGTGTCAGTGAACTGGAAGCGCACTGACGTACCGCGGACAGCCGTCAGACAGGATCTTCTGTACTCACTCGGCTCGGCTCTGGCCCTCTGTTCGATAAAACGCAACGACGGGGCTCGGCGCCTCCACCAACTGCTCTTGAAGGGTGAGGATCCTGGCGCGTGGATCAAGCCCGACGACGGAGCCGCGGACAGCGACACCAACGTGACCGACTCCCCCGAAGTAACAGACGTGACCGACTCCTCCGCATCGGACTTCGATCTAGAGCGCCTCGGTCAAGACCAAATCCAAGCCTTGATCTCCGAGCGTTTCGCCGGCCATCGGCTAAGTGATCTAGTGGCCGGGGTTCTTGAAGCCGAGGGATTTTTCACTCAGGTTTCACCTGCTGGACCCGACGGTGGCATAGACATATTCGCCGGTCGTGGTCCTCTCGGATTGGACAGCCCTCGCCTGATCGTGCAAGTCAAGTCCGGCCAGTCGTCAGTCGGCGTCAACATCGTTCGGGAACTGCAAGGCGTCCTGACCACACACGGCGCAGAACAGGCCTTGCTCGTTGCCTGGGGCGGCGCCAACACGGCTGCCCGCAGGGAATTGCGCAATCAATTCTTCCAGATACGACTATGGGACGCCGACAATCTGCTCGAAGCCGTGCTACGCAACTACGACAAACTGAGCGAGGACCTTCGCGCCAATCTTCCATTGAAGCGGATCTGGTCGTCGCAGTCAGTCGAGGAATAGCGAAGGCTTTTGTTTGTCGGGCTGGGGAGATTTGAACTCCCGACCTTCGGTCCCCCAGACCGACGCGCTAACCAAACTGCGCCACAGCCCGTGACAAGCCGAGGCTAGCGGCCGCGGCACCGGGTGCGCACCCCGCGCACACTTACGGGCGCACCTACGGGCAGCGCGTGTCCGCGGCCTGGCCATCCGGTCGGATCAGCATGCGAGCGGCCCAGGCCGTCACAGCAGCAGGGCCACGCCTTGGACGGCCCGCCAGCCCAAATACGCCACGGCCAGCGCCAGCAGGATCCAGAAGTGCCAAGGGACCCGCGAGGCGGCGGCTGCGGGCGGGGCGGAGGCGGCGAAAGGCCCCGCCTCCACCGCGGCGCCGCACGACGGGCAGCAACCGTCGGGGCTCATGGCGCTGGGGGCCAGGTAGCGCTGGCAGGGCTGGCACCAGGGCACGGCCGCCAGAGTAGGCCAGCAGGGGGCCGGGCTTGGATCAGAGGAGTCGGCCGCGACTGGCCCTCAGTCCAAGGCGGCCCTCAGTCCCGGCGGATGGCCATGATGGCGGTGTCGTCGTTGATAGACCCGCCCGCGAAGTCCTTGGCCGCGTCGAGCAGCATCTTGCACAAGACGTCGGGGCTGGCATCGAGGTCCCGCTCGACCGCCTTGACGATCCGGCCCTCTCCGAAGATCTGAGGCCCGGACCGGGCCTCGGCCAAGCCGTCGGTGTACATGACCAGCAGGTCGTCGCGCACCAGCGGGATCTCTTTCGAGAAGTAGCCGGCGGTCGGGTCGAGCATGAGCAGGGGGCCGGTCGAGCGCAGCGGGGCCACCCCGTCGGCCTGGAACAAAAAGGCGGCCGGGTGGCCGGCCGAGCAGTAGCGGAGAGTGCCGGCCTCGGTGTCCAACACCACCACGCAGGCCGATATGAACTCCTCGTTGCGGTCGCCAGCGGAGAGCTGCTCGTTGAGTTCCTCGAGGGCCTGGGCCGGGTCCCGGAACTGGCGCAGGAACACCCTCAGCAGGTACTTGGCCTGGAAGGCGGTGATCGACGACTCGATGCCGTGGCCGGCCACGTCGCCGATGACGGCGGCCACCCGGTTGAGACCGACCCGGTAGACGTCGAAGAAGTCGCCGGCCATGAGGCCCGAGCCGGCCTGATAGACCCGGCCGATCTCGAAGCCGGCGAAGTCGGGTACCTCCTCGGGGGCCAGCCGGGCCGCCCAAGCCTTGGGGGCCAACTGCTCCTGCTCGAGCGCCTGCTGGGCCCGCCGCTCTATGTCGTAGCGGTTGCGGGCCATCCGGGCCTCCCGCAACGACGAGCGCGACCACCACAGCGACACCAGGGCCGGGACGGCCATCACCCCGAAGACGGCGGAGATGTTGGGGTGGTCGACCCGGGCCACTAGACCGGCGGCCCCGCCCAGCAGCAAATAGACGAGGGCCGTATGGAGTTCCTTGCGGTAGGAGGCGAAGGCCAGAGAGTGGGCCTCCACATCTTCAGCGTCGTCGGTGTCGATGAGCCGGACCACCCGCCACCGGAGCCGGGCCGAGCGGGCGTGAACGATGGCCGTGGCCAGGCACAGCACGGCGAGGGCGCCCAAGACGATGACTCTCATCCAGTCTCCCTCCCCTCTCGACTGGTCGGCCTGTGGACAATGGTACCCAGTGGGCGGGAAGCCGAGAGGCACCCCCCGGCGGCGGGCGCGGCCTCCTCAGCTCCGGCGGCGGACCCGGAGCTTCACCGCCGTCGGGCCCAGGTCCAGATCTTCTCGGAGCCTGCGCTCCACATAGCGCAGGTACGGGCGGGGCAGGTCGCGGTTGGTGAACAGGGTGAAGGTGGGGGGGTCGCTGGCCCCTTGGACGGCGTAGAGGATCCGGGCTCCGGCCGGGGCGGGCTGGGCAGACTGGGCGGCCCGCACCACCTCGTTCACCCGCCGGGTCGGGACCCGGGTGCGGTAAGCCTCCACCACCGTTCGCAGCGACGGCCACAGGCGGCCTACGCCCTTGCCGGTGAGGGCCGAGACCCGCAGCACCAGCGGCCGGCCCAGGAAGCCGAGCTTGTCCTCTCTCTCAGCGCCCAGCTTCAGCCGGGCCTCGGTGCCGATCAGGTCCCACTTGTTGAGCACGACCACCACCGGGCAGCCAGCCGCGTCCACCCGCTCCGCCAGGCGCTGGTCTTGGTGGGTGACCCCGACGGACGAGTCGATGACCAGCAGGGCCACGTCGGAGTCGTCCACCGCCCTCAGGGCCCTCACCAGCGAGTAGTACTCGGTGGCGGTGTCGATGCGGGCCCGGCGACGCATCCCGGCCGTGTCCACGAACCTCACCGGACCCCACTGGGTGGCGACGCTGGTGTCGATGGCGTCCCGGGTGGTGCCGGGCTGGTCGTGCACGATGGACCGGTCTTCGCCGATCAGCCGGTTGAACAGCGTCGATTTCCCTGCGTTGGGGCGACCCACGATCGCCACCGACAAGAGCGCCCCGCCGGGCCGGGTGAAATCGTCGCCTCGGGGGACCTCGCCGGGCCGGGTGGCTTCGAGGCCGCCAGTCGGGCCGGGCGCCGGGTCCGGCAGCAGGGCGACCAGCGCGTCGAGCAGGTCCCCGGTGCCGCGGCCGTGCAGGGCGCTGACCGGATAGGGGTCTCCGAAGCCGAAGCCCAGCAGCTCCCAGGCCCCGTTCTCGCGGCTCGGGCCGTCGACTTTGTTGGCCACCAGCAGCACCGGCGGGCCAGCCCGGTGCAGCAGCCGGGCCACCGTCTCGTCATCTGAGGTGGGTCCGACGGTGGCGTCTACCACGAACAGGACCGCGTCGGCGTCGCGAACCGCCCGCTCGGCCTGGGCGCTCACCTGGCCGTCGAGGCCGGCAGCCGACGCCATCCACCCGCCGGTGTCCACCAGCGTGAACCGATGGCCGAGCCACTCGGCCGTCACCGCCTTGCGGTCCCGGGTGACCCCCGGCCGCTCCTGCACGATGGCCTCTCGGCGGCCCAGGATGCGGTTCACCAGCGTGGACTTGCCGACGTTGGGGCGGCCGATCACGGCCACCACCCCGGCGACGGCCTCGGACCCCGAGGATGGCGCGGCCGACCCGGCCTCCTCGGGCACCGCCGTCCCAGCCCTGGCCTCCTCGGGCATCGACCCCGCCGTCCCAGCCCTGGCCTCCTCGGGCACCGACCCCGCCGCCGTCGTCGGGTTGGTCACGGCCCGGTCAGGGCGGCCCGGAGGGCCCGGCCGTGGGTGGGGACCACCTCCACCGGCCGGGGCAGGTCGGCCGGGGTCGTGCCGTCGAGGAACCGGCCCCGGCTGAGGCACACGTCGGGCAGCAGGTAACGGTGGCCGGCCGGCTCGGCCGCCAGGACGCGGGCCAGGTCCTCGCCCACCATGAGGCCGGTGACGCCGATGTTCCCGCCGAAGAACCGGTTCTCCACCGGCACCACCCGCACGTCGTCGCGGCCCAGGGCGGCCACGACCGGCCCGACGACCGGCGCCCCCAGAGTGCCGGTCAGCACCGCGGCGGGGGCCCGGCGGCCGGACCGCAGCCGCACCGGCGCCTCTCCGGTCCCGCCGCCGACGGCCACCGCGGCCGGCACCAGCCCTCGGTGGCCCGCTTCACTGGTCTCGGCCCCGCCGCCGTCGGCCACCGAGGCCACCACCGCGGCCGGTGAATCCTGGCGAGGGGCCCGGTATCCGTCGGCGGGGGCGCCGTCGACCCAGCCGAAGAAGCCGGACCGGGGAGCGGTGACCGACTCGGCCGCCCCGGCGAACTCGAGCTCGAGGGTGCGGGCCATGCCGATCCCGTCCTCGTGCATCTCGAACCCCTCGTAGTGGTCGGCCGGCGGGAACCCGCGGCCGCACATGACGTAGTACTCGTCGGCCGCGAACACCATGCGCCGGCCCAGGGCCTCGCCGAACACCCCCTGCCACTCGGCCACCAGGTCGATCACCGCCGCCGCCTCGGACCGAGTGTGGGGCCGCATCCGAGGCTGCCGGTTGAACCGGGACACCCCCAGGGGCACCACGCACACCGTGCGAAGCCCCGGGAACCGCTCGAGCACCCCGGCGAAGGTGTCGGCCAGCACCTCGCCGTCATTCACGCCCGGGCAAACCACCACCTGCCCGTGTATCTCGATCCCCGCTTCGAGCAGCAGCTTCAGCCACCGCAGGGAGACGGCGCCTCGCCGGTTCTGCAGGATCTGGGCTCGGATCTCGGGGTCGGTGGCGTGGATCGACACGTGCAGCGGCGACAGCCTCTCGGTGACCACCCGCTCGAAGTCCAGCTCGGTGAACCGGGTGAGGGTGGTGAAGTTCCCGTACAAGAAGGAGAGCCGGTAGTCGTCGTCCTTGAGGTACAGCGACCGCCGCATCCCCTTGGGGAGCTGGTGGATGAAGCAGAACTCGCAGTGGTTGTCGCAGGTCTGCACCCGGTCGAACACGGCCGCGTCCAGCTCGGCCCCGAGCGGCTCCCCGTCGCCTTTGGCCACCACGACCTCCAAGTCGGACCCGCCGCGCTTCACGGCCATCCTCGCCTCGACCCCGTCGGTGAGGAGCTGCCAGCGGATCACGTCGCGGGGGACCTCGCCGTTCACGGCGAGGATCTCGTCGCCGGGGATCAGGCCGGCCCGCTCGGCCGGCGACCCACAGGCCACGGCGACGAGGCGGGGGCCAGACACCGGCCAACGATACCGCCCCCGGACCCCGAGCCCGGGCCGCTGAAAATTTCCGGCCCCAGCTATTGATTATCAGTATGTAACAATATATTCTAATATAGATGAGCTACATCAGGCCCCAGACATGGCGTCGGTGACCATCAGCCGGTCCGAGGATCGGCTGATCGCCGTCAAGCAGGCGGCGGCCGAGCGGGCCAGCGAGATCGAGCGGGAAGCCGGGATCCTCCGCAAGCTGAGCCATCCTGGCGTGGTCGAGATCATCGACCTGCGCCGGGGCGACGACGGAGCCGCGGCGCTGCACACCGAGTTCGTCGGCTCCGACAACTGGGCGACCCGACCCTTCACCGACCCGGACGACAGAGCCAGCGCGGGAGCAGCGCTGGCCGCGGTGGTGGCCGACCTGCACGACATCGGGATAGCCCACCGCAATCTCGACGGCAGCCACGTCCTCCACGGCAGCGGCGACCGGCCGGTGCTGTGCAGCTTCAGCCGCAGCGGCGACGCCGGGCCCGAGCACCGGCGGGAGGATCTGGTCGCCTTGGCCGACCTGGTGTGGGACGAGGCCCTCGTCCCCGGCCCGGTGACCGACAAGCTGGCCGACCTGGCCGCTTCGACCCGGGCCGGGCGGCTCGGGGCCCGGGAGTTGGCCCGGCGGCTGGACCGGCTGGTCGGCG
This sequence comes from uncultured Acidimicrobiales bacterium, assembly GCA_958296055.1. Lineage (GTDB taxonomy): Bacteria > Actinomycetota > Acidimicrobiia > Acidimicrobiales > Aldehydirespiratoraceae > CATQHS01. Next base: position 2,442,477 of record CATQHS010000001.1, on the reverse strand, counting down.
GCTCTGACCCGAAGCCCAAGGGGGGCCAGCCCGGTCAGGACCTGCGCTCCGACAAGCAGCCCGATCCCGGCCCCCGGCCCCGGCGGCGGGCGCTGCCGGCCACCGCGGCGGGGCTGGCGGTCATGGCCGTAGTGTTCACCGGCGTTCTCGGCGGGTCGGCCGGCGGCCACGATCCGACCGGACCGCCCGCGGCCGTCACCGCCGCCGGTGAAAGCCGCAGCCGACCGCCGGGATCAGCCGACCAGCCGTTTGGGCTGGCGGGAATGGCAGACGCCCCCGCCGCCGAACCGGGCGAGAGGACCGCTGAGACCTCCGACTCCGCCGAGGCAGGCCAGAGCACCGCCGGGACGCCCGACCCCGCCGGGCCAGACCGGGCCGCCACCGGGGCACCCGACCCCGCCGGGCCAGACCGGGCCGCCACCGGGGCACCCGACCCCGCCGGGCCAGACCGGGCCGCCACCGGGGCACCCGACCCCGCCGGGGCGGAGGCCGGCCTCATACACGACCGGGACGGGCGCCGCTATGCCATAGGCCAACCCGACGACTTGGTGGTGATCGGGGACTGGGACTGCGACGGCGTGGCCACTCCCGCCATCGCCCGGCCCGACACCGGCCAAGTGGCGCTGTTCGACCAGTGGCCCCCGCCGGGCGCGACCATCTCGGAGTCAGACGCCTCCACCCGCCGGGTGGTCGACGACCTGATCGGGGTCGAACTCGAAAGGGGCGACGGGCCCGGCGCCTGCGACCGGCTCCGCGTCCACACCACGACCCGATCGCACCTGCTCGCCTCGGGCGGTCACTCGTGAACGCCCGGCGAGCAGCCGCCGCGGTGGCATTGGCCCTCATCGCGGGCGGCGCGCTTATGGCGGCCGGAACGGCCCTGCCCCTCCCGCCGGTAGGCGACCCGGGCCGGCTCGGATCGTGGTGGACCGACCGGGGGCCCGCGGTCGCCGCCTTCTCGGCGATGCGCCTAGGCGGGCTGATTGGCGCCGGCTACTTGGCCCTAGTCGGCTCGGTGGCCCTGCTGGGGGCCCTGACCCGCTGGCGGTGGACCGTGAGCCTGAGCAAGCTGGCGGCCCGGCCCGGTCTGATGAGGCTCTTGATCGGAGGCAGCCTGGTGGCGGCTCTGTCGACGCCGGCGGAAGCGGCAGCGCGCCCGGGCCCGCTGCTCACCGTCACCGACACCGGCCCGGCCGCCGCGCCGCCGGGCCCCGACCCGGGCGGCGCAGCCCTCACCATCGCCGACCTGGGACCCGACCCGGGCGGCGCAGCCCTCACCATCGCCGACCTGGGACCCGACCCGGGCGGCGCAGCCCTCACCGCCGCCGACCTGGGACCCGACCCGGGCGGCGCAGCCCTCACCGCCGCCGACCCAGGGCCGATGCGGTCCCGGCCAGCCCCGGCGGGTGCCGGTCTCATCGTCGCTGACATCGGCCCGAGCCGGGCCCCGGCGCCAACAACCGCCGAGGCCGGCGCCCACCACCCCGGCGCGGAGATGTGGACGGTCGAGGCCGGCGATCATCTGTGGGCCATCGCGGCGGAGACGGTGGCCGACCGCACCGGCCGCGCCGACGACGAATCGGTGCGCTCCTACTGGGAGCGCCTCATAGAGGCCAACCGCCACATCGTGGGCGACGACCCCGACCTCATCCACCCGGGCCAGGTCCTCGAACTGCCCGAATAGCGGGCCCCGCCGCCCGAAGATCTGAGGCACCCGAAGGGTCGAAGGCCCCGCCAGCCCGGAACCGACTCAGCCGGGGAGGCAGTTGGCTCGGCGGGCGGCGAGCAGGGCCCCGGCCGCCATGGCCGCCGTCTCCGACCGCATCACGTGAGGCCCCAGGCCCACCTGGGGCGGCCCCGACGACAGCTCCCGAGCGGTCCAGCCGCCCTCGGGGCCGATCAACACCGCGTTCTCGCCCGGTCCCAGGCTCCGGCCGCCGGGCACGGCCATGACCGCGCCGGCGAGATCGAGCCCGTCGAAGTCGGCGACCTCCTCGATGGCGGGCAGCCACAGCCGCCGGCACTGCATCACCGACGCCCGGGCCACCCGCCGCCAGCGCTGGACGGCCCGGGCGGCCTGGGCCTCGTCCCACCGCACCACCGACCGGTCGGCCCGGAAGGCGAGCACCCGGTCGACGCCCAACTCGGTCAGCTTCTGCACCACCAGATCGGGCCTGGCCCCCTTGACCAGGGCGAACCCGACGGTCAGAGCGGGCTCGGGGGCGGGCGCACGCGCCGCCGGGCCGGTCGGCTCCAGCCGGGGCCCGAACCGGCAGGGCCGCCACCCCCCGGCCCCGTCGCCCACGGTGAGGGCGTCGCCAGCCGCCAGCCGCAGGACCCGCTCCAAGTGGTGGCGATCGGCCCGGCTCAACTCGGGGTCGTCGACGTCGGTCACCAGCGCGTGCGGGCCGCCCCAGCCGTCGGGAGCCGTCGGCCTGCCGGTCACGGGCTACCCGAGCCGTCCGGCCCAGGCACCAGCTCCGGCCGGGTCACCGGCCGCCGGCCCGAGCCGCCCAGCCTCGGACCCGGTCGGGTCACCGGAAGGCGGAGCGGATCCGGCTCAGCAGGCCGTCGTCGGGGTCGGCCACCGGCTCGCCCCGAAGCTCGGCCAACCGGCGGACTAGCTGTTCCTGCTCGGGGGTGAGGTCGTCGGGAACGTCCACCATCAGCCGAATCAGCAGGTCGCCCCGGCCCCGGCCCCGGATCTGGGGCACGCCCCGGCCCCGCATCCGGAACTCCGTGCCCGTCTCGGAGCCTCGGGGGATGGCCAGCTCCTCGACCCCGTCGAGGGTCTCGTAGGACAGCTTGGCCCCCAGCGCGGCCTGGGTGAACGGGATGTGCAGTTCATGCACCAAGTGGCGGCCGTCCCGGCGGAACACGGGGTGGGGCCGCACCCGGGTGTGGACGTAGAGGTCGCCGTTGGGGCCGCCCCGGGGCCCGGCCGCCCCCCGGCCGGTGAGGCGCAGCGTGGCCCCGTCGTCCACCCCGGCCGGCACCTCCACCTGGTAGGTGCGCGACTCGACGGTCCGGCCCTGCGAGTCGCACTGGCGGCAGGGCCGCTCGATGGCCTGGCCCGACCCGGCGCACCGGTCGCAGGCCGAGGCGGTCACCATCTGGCCCAGCAGGGACTGCCGCACCCGGCGGACCTGGCCCGACCCGGCGCACTCGGGGCACCGAACCGGGGCGGTGCCCGCCTCGGCCCCGGTCCCGTCGCAGTCCTCGCAGCGCACCGCGGTGCGCACCGTCACCTCCCGCTCGGAGCCGAAGACGACGTCGGCCAGATCCAGGTCGACGTGGGCTTGGAGATCCTCGCCCCGGGGCGGCCCCGGAGGCCCGCTGTCGCCCCGCCCGAACGGCGAGCCCTGGCCGAAGAAGGCTTCGAAGATGTCGCCCAGCCCCCCGGCGAAGGGATCGGCCATCCGGGCCGCGTTGGGGTCGTCGGTGCCGAACCGGTCGTACAGGGACCGCCGCTCCGAGTCTGACAGCACCTCGTAGGAGGCGGCGATCTCCTTGAAGCGGGCCTCGGCCGTGCCGTCGCCGGGGTTGGCGTCGGGGTGGTAGCGGCGGGCCAGCTTGCGGTAGGCCCGCTTGATCTCCTCGTCGGTGGCGTCGGCGGACACCCCGAGCGTCTCGTAATGGTCGGCCACGTCAGTCCTCGCTGAGCGCCGCCCCCAGGCGCCGGCTCACCACCGCCACCACCGACAGGGCCTGGTGGTAGTCCATCCGGGTGGGGCCGAGCACGCCGATCGTGCCCGCGTCCTCGCCCCTCACCTCGTAGGGGGCCAGCACCAGCGAGCATTCGGCCAGGGGCATCAGGCCAGTCTCCTCCCCTATGGCCACCCGCTGGCCCCGGTCGAGCACCTCCCGGATGAGCGAGATGACCGCGAGCTGCTGCTCGAGCAAGCCGAGGGCGGCCCGGACCGGCTCCACCGCGTCGAAGGCCGCGGCCAGCTTCGACGCCCCCCCGACGAACATCTCGTGCCCGGAGCTAGACGACCGCAGGGCCTGGACCGCGGCGGCGGCCAGCGGGTCGGAGAGGCCGGGCCCGAAATCGTCGAGATCGCCGGGAGACCGGCCGACCACCGCCCGGGCCAGCCGGTCGGAGGCGGCGGCCAGCGCCCCCGGCGTCAGTCGGTCCTCCACTTCCAGGGCGTGCTTCTCGATCACCCCGTTGGACAGCACCGCCACCAGCAGCAGCACGTGGCTGGATAGGTCGACGAGCTGCACCGAGCGCACCGTGGCCGACTCCGAGCTGGGGCCGACCACCACGCCAGTCCACTGGGTGAGGGCCGACAGCAGCTCGGTGGTGTGGCTCAGCATCGACTCGACCTCGCCGTGGGCGGAGGCGAAGAAGTCCCGGACCTGCCGATGGTCGGCCGCGGCCAGGGCCGGGGTCCGCTGCCGGACCAGGTCGACGAAGAAGCGATAGCCCTTGTCGGTCGGCACCCGGCCGGCGCTGGTGTGGGGCTGGGCCAGGTAGCCCTGCTTCTCGAGGGCGGCCATCTCGTTGCGAACGGTGGCCGAGGAGATCTCCACGCCCGGCCAGTCCACGATGCGGCCCGAGCCCACCGGCAGGGCCGTGGCTATGTACTCCTGCACGACGGCCTGGAGGATGGCGGCCTTGCGGTCGTCGAGCATCTTGTGATGATAACCCTGGCCGGTTCGGGGTCAGTCGAGGGTCAGAGCCGACACGAACGCCTCCTGGGGTATGTCGACCCGGCCGATGCTCTTCATGCGCCTCTTGCCCGCCTTCTGCTTCTCCAACAGCTTGCGCTTGCGGGTCACGTCGCCGCCGTAGAGCTTGGCGGTCACGTCCTTGCGGTAGGCCTTGACCGTCTCCCGGGCGATGATCCGGCCGCCGATCGCGGCCTGGATGGGCACCTCGAACTGCTGGCGGGGGATCAGCTCGGCCAGCTTGGCGGTCATGGCCCGCCCGTAGCCGTAGGCCTTGTCGCGGTGCACGATCATCGAGAAGGCGTCCACCGGCTCGCCCTGCAGCAGCACGTCCACCTTCACCAGGTCGGCGGGGGCGTAGCCGTCCGGCTCGTAGTCGAGGCTGGCGTATCCCTGGGTCCGGCTCTTGAGCTGGTCGAAGAAGTCCACCACCACCTCGGCCAAGGGCAGGCGGTAGCTCAGCTCCACCCGCTCGGGCGACAGGTACCGCATCTGGCCGAAGTCGCCGCGGCGGCTCTGGCACAGCTCCATGACCACCCCGGTGTGGCGGCTGGGGGCGATGACGCTGGCCGCCAGGTAGGGCTCGGCCACCGACTCGATCTCGGCCGCGGGCGGCATCTCGGAGGGGTTGGACACCACCTCGGCCCCGCCGCCCCGGACGGTGACCCGGTACTCCACCGAGGGAGCGGTGGAGATGAGGGACAGGTCGAACTCGCGCTCGAGGCGCTCCCGGACGATCTCCATATGCAGCAGGCCCAAGAAGCCGCACCGGAACCCGAAGCCGAGCGCGCCCGACGACTCGGGCTCGTAGGTGAACCCGGCGTCGTTGAGCCGGAGCCTTTCCAGCGCCTCTCGGAGCTGGGGCAGCTCGTCGCCGTCAATGGGGTAGAGCCCGGAGAAGACCATCGGCTTGGGCTCCCGATAGCCAGCCAGCGGCCCGGGCGCGGGGCGGCGGTCCTCGGTGACCGTCTCGCCCGAGCGGGCCTGGCCCACGTCTTTGATCCCGGCGATGAGGTAGCCGGCCTCGCCCGGCCCGAGGGCGTCCACCGGCGCGTGGTCCGGGGTGCGCACCCCGATCTCGTCGGCGCTGTGGACCGCGCCGGCCTGCATGAACCGCAGCCGGGCCCCGGCGGCCAACACCCCGTTCATCACCCGCACCGACGACACCACCCCCCGGTACTGGTCGAAGTGGGAGTCGAAGATCAGCCCCTGCAGCGGGGCGTCGGCCGAGCCGGACGGGGGCGGGGTGCGCTCGATCACCGCGTCGAGCAGCTCGGCGACGCCGGCGCCGGTCTTAGCCGAGATGTGCAGGATCTCGGCGGCGGGCAGGCCGAGCACCTGCTCGATCTCGGCCGCGTACCGGTCGGGGTCGGCCGCGGGCAGGTCGATCTTGTTGAGGGCGGCCACGATCGCCAGGTCGTTCTCGAGGGCCAGGTAGCAGTTGGCCAGGGTCTGGGCCTCGATGCCCTGGGCCGCGTCCACCACCAAGATCACCGACTCGCAGGCGGCCAGGGAGCGGCTCACCTCGTAGCTGAAGTCGACGTGGCCGGGGGTGTCGATGAGGTTGACCACGTGGTCCCGCCAGCGCAGCCGCACCGACTGGAGCTTGATGGTTATGCCCCGCTCCCGCTCCAAATCCATGGAGTCGAGGAACTGCTCGCGCATCTGGCGGGCCTCGACCGCGCCGGTGAGCTCCAGCATCCGGTCGGCCAGGGTGGACTTGCCGTGGTCGATGTGAGCGATGATCGACGTGTTGCGGATGCGGTCGGGATCCATGGGCTCACAGCGGTCGGGGGACGCCTCAGGGTACCGACCGGCGCCGGAACCCCCGAGACTCCCGGTACCCTCGGGCTCGCATCCCGTCGCCGGTAGTCATCGCAGGTGGAGCCCGTGGCCAACATCAAGTCCCAGATGAAGCGCAACCGGCAGAACGAGAAACGCCGCCTGCGCAACAAGATGGTCCGCTCGGAGATCAACACCCGCACCAAGTCGGCCCTGGCCGCCGGGCCCGACGAGGCCGATGAGAAGCTCCGGGTGGCCGTCGCCTCCATCGACAAGGCGGCCCAGAAGGGCGTGCTCCACAAGAACACCGCCGCCCGCCGCAAGAGCCGCCTGATGAGGCGGATCGCCGCCCAGTAGTTCCCCCAGTAGTTCTCAGGGGCGGGGCGCGGCCGGTCGGCTTGGGCGAGCAACTCCACGCGGGTCCCTCGGAGGCCGCGGGGGCCGGTTCTCAGCGATTCGAGAGGGCGGCCAGGCGGGCCACCAGCACCTCCAGCACCAGCTCGTCGGGCCAGTCCAGGGTCCCCCGGAGGGCCAGGTCGGCTTCGGCCAGCAGGCGTATGGCCCGGGCCACCCTCTCCGAGCCCAGCCGGCGGGTCTGGTTCAGCAGCTTGCGGGCCGGGAACGTGGAGCCCCTCATGCCCAACAGGCCGGCAGCGGCCTTCTCGTCGAGGGGGCCGGCCCCGTCGAGGCGCAGCATCCGCTGGTAGCGGTTGTGCAGCGAGGACACGAGCTGGAACGGGTGCCGCGACGGCAGCAAGCGCCCCAGCGTCTCCAGCGCGCCAGCGATGTCGCCCCGGTCGATGGCGTCGTCGAGCTCCCAGGGCACCACCGCCCCGGCCCGCTCCCCCAGGGCGGCCACGTCGGCGGCGGTGACGGTCGCCCCGGCACCGAGCACGCCCTCCAGGGTGCGGACCAGCCCCACCACCCGGCTGCGGTCCTCGCCGAGCAAGTCGGCGACGGCGGCGGTGGCGCCCCGGTCGAAGTCCAGGCTCGACAGGGCCAGGTGGTCCCGGAGCCACTCCCCCGCCTCTCGGGCCCTGGCAGGCGGCATCACATCCACCACCCGGCCCCCGGCCGCCTCTACCGCCTCCCTCAGCGCCTTGGGCAGGGCGGGGAAGCGGCCCTCCATCTTGGGGTCGATCCCCCGTTCCCAGGCCAGCACCAAGTCGGTGGTGGGCAGGTCCTCGGCCAGCAGTTCCACCAGGGCGGCGTAGTGGAGCTTGCGGCTGAACCGGGCCAGGTGGCGGCCAACCACCACCCGCCGGTCGGTGAGGAACGGAGGGGTTCGGGCCGCGGTCACCAGCGGGGCCAGCGTCCAGTCCCCGTCGGGGTCCCGCAGGTCGGCCTCGGTGAGCTGCTCCACCATCAGGCCCCGGTCGCCCGTCCCCACCAGCTCGCTCACCAAGGCGGTGACAGCCTCAGACACCAGGACCGGGGCGTCCCCTACGACGATCTGAAGTTTCGCAGCCCCCATCAGCACCGCGGCGAATCTACCGGCCCCTCACCAGCCGGCCCGGAGCGGCCCCCGGTCAGCTCACCGGCCGCGCCCCGATGACGCCCGGCGTGCGGCTGACCGCCCCAGCCCAGGCGCAGCAATCCGGGCAAATCCACCCGATGAGTTCAAGCATCTCGGCGTGATCGCGTGCCAAGTTTCTCTGGTGGATCGGCTCGTGATGGGCGATGCGGTTGCGCAGGAAGTACAGGCGACGCATCCGGCCCTCAATATCCGCTCGAACTTGGCGAGGGCAGCCTGTTCTGGGGTGTTGCGGAAAGGCCGCGGCTATGGCTGGCACCCACAGCGAGGTCAGGTACGACTTGGTGCAAAGGAATCTCCAGAATCCGAAATTCAGTTCAGCAATCACTTTGCCGTGGACCTCCTGATGACCACGCTGACCAGTGGCTCGTTGCCGGGCGATCTCGATGTTGGCCCAAGTTCGGGCTTGGGGTCCGTGCTCGCCCCGAAAGAGCTGGCGGCGGCGATGCCACACCTCTGGCCAACCCTGAGCGGTGCCGTAGGCGATGAGAGCATCGTCAACCGCATTGCGGAAGACGACTTCGAGGCGGCCGAGGTCCTCAAGGAACGAAGCCCCGACCATCGCGTTCCAGTCATAGAGTTCGATCGCCGCTCGGATGTCGCCACCGGCGGCACCCAAATAAGAGGCGAGCCTGCCTCTCGTGAGCCGATCGGCGATGACCCGGTGATCGAATGTTGACATCACTCTCACCAAGGCCTTATAGTCATTGTCAAAGCCCCGGAACCGTCCCTGCTTCGGCAAACGGCCGGGGTTAAATCTTTTCTCGACCGGCTTCGGCGGGCGTGACCGCTTGGGCGGATCTGGACCGTCAGCTCGGGGTGGTGGCCGGTCACCTCCACCAGCAGCCCGTCGGCGGCGATGACCGACCCGGCCTCGGTGGTGCGGGCGTGAGGGACCCGGTGGCCGGGCGGGGCCATCACCGGCATCGGGCCGTAGCGGTCGACCAGAGCCATCACGGCGTGGGCGTCGCGGGACCCGCCCCGGGCGGCCACGGCCAAGGCGATTCGGCGGACCCCGGCCGTCCGCAGCGACTCCAGCAGCCGCCGGGGCGACCAGGGGTCGTCCAGCACCACCACCACGGCGCCGTCGTGGCCGAACACCGACGCGCCCTGCGCCTCCGACCACCCCTCGGGCGGGACCGGGGCCGCGACCACGCTCCACCCCAGCGTGCCCACCACCACGATGACCCCGGCCAGCCGGACCGGGCGCTGGGATCTCAAGGCCAACAAGACGCCAGCCCCGACCGCCAGTCCGCCCGCCGCTCCTATTGCCGCGGGCGGGGCCAGGGCCGCGGCCGACGCCATCGTGCGCACCCACCACAGGGCGGCCGCGGTGGGCCGATGTATCAGCCAGGCCGCCCAGCCGCCCAGCATCCCGGCCGCCGCCCCGCCGGTCAGGCCCCACATCATCACCGGGCCCGCGGCCGGGGCGGCCACCACGTTGGCCGGCAGCGAAGCCACCGGCACCGACCCGAAGGTGGCCACCAGCAGCGGCATCACCGCCACCTGGGCCCCGGCCGTGGTGGCCACCGCTAGCCGCAGCGGGTGGGGGCCGGGCAGCGAGGCGGCGATGGGGGGCGCCAGCACCAGGATGCCCGCGGTGGCGCACACCGAGAGCTGAAAGGCCAAAACCTTCAGCACGAACGGGTCGATCACCAGCACGACGGCCACTGCCCAGGCCAGGGTGCGCAGACCCTGCAGGGGCCGGCCCAGCGCCGCGCTGAAGACGGCGGCGGCGGCCATGGCCACGGCCCGCAGCACCGAGGGCTCGAAGCGGGTGATCATGGCGAACACGCCGAGCACGGCCCCCAGGGCCACCAGCCTGGTCCCGGGGCGGAGCCGGGCGGCCAGCGGGGCGGCCAGGGCCAGCACGAAGGCAACGTTCTGGCCCGACACCACCAGCACATGGCCCAACCCGGCGGCCCGGAAGTCGTCGGCCAGCCGGGGGGACTGGTCGCGGTCGTCCCCGAACACCATCCCGGTGAACAGCGACCGGTCGTCGTCGCCCAACCCGGACGCGCCAGAAGCGAGCAGGCGGCGGATCCGGTTGGCCAGCCCGGGCAGGGGCGCGGCCGGAGCCCGGTCACCCACGGCAGTGACCGTCATCTCGGCGACGACATGGCGGTAGCGCCGCCAGTGGTCGGCCTCGTCCGTGGCCCGCAGGGTGCCGGTGATCTCGACCCGCTCGCCGGCGAGGGCGTCGTCGAAGCGGCGGGCCGCCCGCCCGTGGGCAGTGGCCTCCACCCGCTTGCCCTGATGCCCGACGGTGGCCCGCACCCCCCTCGGCCCCAGGGGCCGGGGATCGTCGAGCAGGGTCACCCAACCCTGGACCGGACCGGCACCGGGCGCGACCAGCCCGGCCTCGGCTCGGACTCCGAGCAGGCTGGCCGCGGCCAGGAAGGCGGCGCCGACGGTGACCGGCCCGGGCCGCCACATCCACACCGCCGCCGCGGCCAGCGCCACCGGCCAGGGAACCGGGGCCAGCAGCCACGCCCCCAGCGCCGCCCCGACCGCGGCCCCGTACGGCTGCGCTTCGCTCTCGAAGAGACGGCCGAGCGGGCCGGTCGGAGAGAACCGCACCCGGCCGCACCCCTCAGGAGTCGGGCTGGCAACCGGCCCCCGCGTGGGCGGAAGACCGGAGGCGCTCGACAGTCACCGGGCCGATGCCGGTCACGGCCGCCAGGCCGTCGAGGGCGGCGAAAGGGCCCAGCCGATCCCGGTGGGCGACGATGTCGGCGGCCTTCACCGGGCCGATGCCGGGCAGCGCCTCCAGGGCGGCGGCGCCGGCCTCGTTGACGTCGACGCAGGCTCGGCCGCCGGCCGCCGAGTCTCCCGAGCCGGTCGGCTCCGGGGGCTCGGGGTTCACCACGGCGGGCTCGTCGACCTCGCCCTGGGCCGGGACCCACAGGCGGGCACCGTCGTCAAGGGTCTGGGCCAGGTTGAGCCGGGACCGGTCGGCGGCGGCGGTGAACCCACCGGCCGCGGCCACCGCGTCGATCACCAGGGCGCCGTCGTCGAACTCGTACACGACGTCGGGCTTGGCCACGGCGCCGGTCACGTGGACGCGGATGACGGAGGGGGCCGGAGCGGCCGGCGGCGGGATGGAGGGGATGTGGACCTCCCCGACCCTGGGCAGGACGGCCTCGATGTCGGGGGCGGGCGGCGGCCGCAGAGCCCACCATCCGCCCGCGCCGGCCGCGGCCACGGCCACGGCGCCGATCACCACCGCCCTCACCGAGACGCCGAGCCGGTCGGCCAGCCCGTCGAGAGTGAGCCGGGTCGGGTGCTGTTCGAGCTGTTCGGGCTCCGGGGCCAACCCCGCCCCCCTTCGTCTCAGCCGACGAGATCACAGGGGGGAAGCAACGGCTGGCAGCGATCAGGCCGCCACCGGCCGGGCCCGGAGCCTACCGGGCTCGGACCCGCCGTCGGCGGCCCGCCCGATCAGAGCCCAGGAGGCCAGACCCGCCGCGGCGGACCGGCCCGGATCGGGAGTCCGTCAGGCTTCGGGGGCCGGGGCGATCAGAACAGGGCCGCGGAGAGCCGCTTGCGCCAGGCCGCGGTGCGGGGGTCTTCGGGGCCGAGGACCTCCAGCAGGTCCACGAACCGCTGCCGGGTGTCCTCGTCGTGCTTCACCGACCCCAGCAGCCCGGCCAGCTCGGCCTCCACGTCGTCACCGGGCGCTCCGGTGCGGGCCAGGGCCAGCAGCCTGCGCATCTCGGGGGTGGCGGGGATGCGCTCCAGCAGCTCGATCGCCTCCTCGGACCGGCCGCGGTCGATGAGCAGGCCGGCCAGGGCGGCGTTGGCCGCCTCGTCGTCGGGCTCGATCTCCAGGGCGGCCCGCAGCGACGCCTCGTCGCCGGCGGCCACCAGCCGCTCGACCTCGGTGAGGGGCGGGGCCTCCACCAGCTTCTCGACGAAGTCGCGGACGGCGGCCTCGCCTTGGGCGCCCATGAACCCGTCCACCACCTGGCCGTCCTTCATGGCGTACACGGCCGGTATCGACTGGACCCGGAACGCCTGGGCCACGCCGGGGTTCTTGTCGATGTCCACCTTGGCCAGCTCGACTTGGCCCCGGGTGGACGCCACCACCTTCTCGAGGATGGGCCCGAGCTGGCGGCACGGCCCGCACCACTCGGCCCACAGGTCGACCACGACGGGAACGGTGCGGGACCGCTCCACCACCGCGGCCTCGAACGTGGCGTCGGTCACGTCGGTCATGCCGGGCTGCAACGTAGCCGACCGCCGGCCGGCCAGCGCACCCGCCAGCCCCGAGGGAGGGCCACTCGGCCCGGCACCTGTGGAAAACCAGAGCCGGGTTCGACGGCGCCGGGTCGGTTGTGGTCTTCTGGGGGCATGGCCCGCAGCGCCGACCCCGCCGACCTGCTCACCGTGCTGCGGCAGGTCGATCTCCACCAGCCGGCCATGGTCGTGCACTTCGAGGGGTGGTTCGACGCCGGGGGCTCGGCCGCGGCGGCCATGGCCCGGGCTGTCCAAGCGGCCGAGGCGACAGCGGTGGCCCGCTTCGACACCGAGTGGCTGCTCGACCACCGGGCCCGGCGGCCGATCATGCACTTGGTCGAGGGGGTCAACACCGGCTTGGAGTGGCCCACGATCGAGTTCGCGTCCGGCCGGGACGACAAGGACTCCGACGTCTTGTTCCTGCACGGCGCCGAGCCCGACCACAACTGGCGGGCTTTCGCCGAGGCCGTCGTGGACTACGCCACCGGCCGGCAGGTATCCATCATGGTGGGGCTGGGCGCCTATCCCGCGCCGGTGCCCCACACCCGGCCGCCCCGGCTGTCGACCACGGCCTCGTCGGCCGAGCTGGCCAAGCCCGGCGGGCCGCCGGCCACCTTGGACGTCCCGGCCGGGGTGGAGTCGGTGCTGGAGGTAGCCCTGGCCGAGGCCGGCATCCCCACCCTGGGGTTGTGGGCCCAGGTTCCCCACTACGTGTCGACCGCCCCCTACCCGGCCGCCTCGGTGGCCCTGATCGAGGGGCTGGCCGACGCGGCAGGCTTGGAGCTCGACCCCGGGCCTCTGGCCGAGCGGGCCATCACCACCCGGAGCCGCCTCGACGAGCTGGTGGCGGCCGAGGATTCCCACCAGGAGATGGTGGCCGAGCTGGAGCGGCGCATGGACGAGACCGGCGCCATGGTGGACCAGTTGCCCTCGGGCGAGGACCTGGCCGCCGAGGTGGAGCGGTTCCTGCGCGACCAGGGCGCCGCCGGGTGAACGGCGTGGACGGTGAGATGAACGGCGGCCCGGTCTATTAGACTTGCCGGCCGCGGGGCTCAGCGCCGCGGCTCGGGGCTATAGCTCAGTTGGTAGAGCGCTTCCATGGCATGGAAGAGGTCAGGGGTTCAATTCCCCTTAGCTCCACTAGTCACTTCCTGTTTTTGTTCAGAATATCCTGCACTAATGGCAAAAAAGACTTAAATTATCAAGCGGGCACTAACCGTTCAATATCTTGAATACTCGTTTCCTTAAAATCTTCCAAAGTAGGATACTGGGTGTCAGCATTTTTCGTGAGATAGGTAATTTCTTTTGATCCCAAATTTTCAAAATCTTCATGAACTACCATACTTATAAATTGCAGACGTCGTTTATGTAACTCTAATAAAGAAATGGCTACTCCTTTAGCCTTGTCGTTGCCTGTAACCCCATAGATGTACAGAGACCGATTGTTGATAGTTAAAGTCCAATCTACGCTGATAATAGAATAATCCACCAGAGGGGATATATCAGGCATAGGGGAGAACTGTTCCAACTCTGTAGTAACATAGATTTTCAAATCCTCGTAAAACGTACTGCGCACAATATCCCTATTCCAATAACGCATACTACATATTTTTTGTACACACCCGGCGAACTGAAGAACCCTTTCACAGAGGAGGTCAATTGGAGTGTCAAGATATAAGTTACCATTATCATTCTTGACGCCATTATTGATAAGGATACTATCTAAAATCCGTTGGCGCGTACTAGTGCCTATTTCGAATGTATAGGAAAGGCGCATTAGGGTCAGTCCAAAATCACAGATACGGATATGTCCATTTCCTAGGGGACTTTCCTCCAAATAAACGTCTACTATATCCCCATCTTCATGATGTATAGGGACGATTAGCTGATAAATATTTGAACGGCGTTCATATAGGTCTTGTACTAACGAACCCTCCAATTTAGATTTGAGACTACTCATATCCATTGAACAAGCTCCTTTGATCTGGAAAATACTGATTCCAGTTAGATACTCTGACATCATTGAAAAACACGGCGATAGCTTCCTCAAAGGTTCCGTACCGAGTAGTGATCTCTTTAGAACTCTCTTGAGGCTCTATACTGCCGGATTCAATCTCAGCAACGGTTATACGATGAATATGATACCTGTAGTGATGATTATTACAGTGACTAGGTGTCCCATGTGGCCCGTTGTAACGGACAAGTGTAATAGTTCCAAGCGTTTTATCGTCCGTTTTATAACGAAGCCCAATGGAGAAATTTTCAGGAAACTTAATGCTCTGACGAATAAATATCGAAAAAGTTACACGTTTATCTAGCGTAGCATGTAACTCCAGATCACAACGTTTATGCCAATGAACTTCTCGATAGCCTTTAACAGGCGTCTTAGATTGAATCTTCTTAGGTAACTGGACTAAACGCTCAATATCTTGATCAGTAGTTATATCCACTTGCTCAGTCATACGAAACTGCTAACATTCAATGTGCTCACCAGCTTCTCCCCATTTCTAGATTACAGAACATTCGTGCCCGAACACGCTACTACTAGAATGAACGACTGACATGCCCCTTCCCCCCCCACGGCCAGCTTCCACAAAATCTGCTCGTTTGTTAATATCACGACAGTAAATCTCCTGGAATTTCAGGTTACCCCAGTCGTCCAAAAAAGTCAAGGCGGCCCAAGTGGCGGCACGAGCCGCTAGACTCGCTGGCCGCGGGGCTATAGCTCAGTTGGTAGAGCGCTTCCATGGCATGGAAGAGGTCAGGGGTTCAATTCCCCTTAGCTCCACAGAAGAGTCGGCTGGCGCTCACTCCTTCTTCGGCTCCTTTTCCGCTGGCGGCGGTTCCGTCTGCGGCTCGGTCGTTGGGGGTGCGGTAGGCGGCTCGGTCGTCGGGTCCGGGTCCGGCTCCGTCTCCTTAGGTGGTTCCGTCTTCGGCTCGGTCGTCGTCGGAGGCTCAGTCCTGGACTCCCCCTCGTTGCCGGACTCCCCCTCGGTACCACCCTTGGACCCCGGCACCTCCGTACCGTCCTTCGACTCCCCCTCGGCACCACCCTTCGACTCGCCCTCGGTGCCGGACTTCGACTCCGGCTCACCCTTGGACCCCGTCCCCGTGCCGGACTTCGACTCCGGCTCCGTCTTAGGCTCCTCCTCCGTACCTTTGGACTCCGGCTCGCCCTTCGACTCCGGCTCGGGGTCGGGCTCCGTTGTGGGCGGCGGCGGTTCTCTTCCCGGCTCCGTCGGGTCTGGCGACTCCTCCCCCGGCTCAGGGTCGGGCGAAGGCTCCGTCGTAGGGGTGGGCTCGGGCGGGTCCGGCGACTCCTCCCCCGGCTCAGGGTCGGGCGAAGGCTTCGTCGTGGAGGTGGGCTCCTCCGGCACCGCCGGGTCCGGCGACTCCTCCCCCGGCTCAGGGTCGGGCGGGTCCGGCGACTCCTCCCCCGGCTCAGGGTCGGGCGAGGGCTCCGTCGTGGGGGTGGGCTCCGTCGTAGACGGCGGTTCTTCTGACTCTGTGGTGGGCGGCGCCGCCGCATCCGAAGGTTCAGTCGCAGGCGGCGCCGTATCGGACGTCGAAGTCTCCCCGGCCGTCTCCGCCTGGGGTTCCGTGACCGCCGGCCGGGCCCCGGCCGTCGTGGTCAGCTCACTGTCGTCGCCCGAGCAACCGACGCCGACGACGGCCAGTGCCAAGGCCACGACCACCGCGAGGGGCCTCATGAGACCTGACCATGCGAGCCGTGGTGCCAGCCCGCCACCGAACCGGGCGGGCGAGTCGGTCAGGTCCGGGTGAGGACGGCCCCGGCCTGCCGGTCGACGACCGGGCAGTCGGCCCAGAGCCGTTCGAGCTGGTAGAAGCGGCGGGTCTCGGCGTCGAAGACGTGGACCACGAAGCAGCCGTAGTCGAGCAGCACCCACTGGCGGCCGTCGGCGCCCTCGGTGCGCACCAGCGCCGGGCCGCCCGCGGCCTTCACCCCGGCTTCCACTCCCTCCACCACGGCTCGCACCTGACGCGGGTTGGCGCCGTGGGTGATCACGAACGCGTCGGTCACCGAGATCACGGCGCCCACGTCGATGACCAGGGTGTCGATCCCCTTCTTGTCGTCGGCCGCGGCCGCCGCCGCCAGCGCCCACCTCATGGATTCAGCCGAGTCCGCCGACCCGGCCGAGGCGGTCTCCGGCGTCACGACACCACCTGGTCGAGGCCAATGGTGATGGTGACGTCGGTGGGCGGGTCGGGGTTGTCCAGCAGCACCGGCTCCACGCCGAGCAGGCCGGCGAGGTCGGCCGCGGCCGAATCCATCTCAGCCCGGTGGTAGGCCACCACGGTGCGGGCCACCCCGAACTCCCCGGCATTGCCGACCACCGTCACCGCCCCCCCGGCGGCGACGATGTCGCCCACCAGATCGTCTCGGACGGACGGATCCCCGATGCCGTCGAGGAGCCTTACCGTCGGACGCACGAATGATTTCGCCGGGATGGGCCACGGTACCAGCTCGAGGGCCTTGGCCGCCATCCACGCCGAGCCCTCGTCGTCGAGGACATACAGCGGCGCCTGGCCCGGGTCGAGCACGACTGGCTGCACCGGCGCCGTCTCCACCACCCCGGATCCGAGCCCCAGCGACCCCAGGAACGGCCACACCCCGTCCCGGAACGGCAGCACCACCGCGCCGGGGTCGTCGGCCCGGGCGATGGAGGCCAGCCACGCCGTCCACATAGCCCGCTGGCGCTCCACCCGGTTGACGTCGGCCTCGTCGGGGTTGCGGAACCCGTAGACCCGGGCGGCAGTGGCGGCGTCGAGTTCCAGCCGGCCCGCGGGCAGCCAAGTGGTGACGCCGATCCCGGTGCGGACGGCGAGATCGTCGGCCAGCAGGTAGGGAAGGGGCGCAACCGGCCCGATGACGGTGGTCAGTTGGTCGGTGGTGAGCTCGATCACCTCGCCGAAGCCGAAGCCGAACAGGTTCTCAGCCAAGAACTCCACCCGAGCCAGCCCCCCCTCGGCCCAGGCCAGCGATAGGAGCTGGCCCGGGGGATCGCCGCCGGCTTCGGCGGCGCCGGCTTCGTCGCCCCCGCTCGCCCCTCGGCCCGCGGCCTCGCCGCCGCGATCGGCCCCCTCGTCGTAGAAGACGATGAGATCGGCCGGCAGGAGGATGGCGGCCCCGCCCCTCTCGAAGTCGGTCTGGGCCATGAAGGTGACGCCGGTGAGGACGCCGTCGTGGGTGTGGGCCACCAGCAGCGTCGGGGTCGGCTGCACGAACACCTCGTATCCGGGCTCGTCGGGCCGCTGAACCACGTCCACCACCTCGCCGGCGGTGCTGTCGAGCACGGTGCGGGCCCCGCCCTGGCTCAACAGCAGCACCGCCACCCCGGCCGCCACCACGATCACGGGAAACCCGAACCTCCAGAAAGGGTGGGCCCGAGGGGCGGGGCGCCGCCGGGCCCGGCGTCGGGCCCGCGGCCGCTCCGCTTCGGTCACGGGCTGCTCCGGTACAGCCCGTGGGCGGAGACCACCTCGATCACCCCGGGCGGAACCAGGGCGGCCACCGGGCGGCCCTCGGCGAACCGGGCCCGCAGGTCCCGCGACGAGATCTCCAGCCTCGGCGCCTCCACCACCACCGCGGGCCAGTCGCCGGGCGGCCGGCCCCCTTCGCGCCCTCCCCGGTCAACGACCACGGTGGTGGCCAGGGCCCTCACCTCTTCGCATCGCTTCCAGCCATCGAGCCCCTCGGCCGCGTCCGAGCCGACCACCAGGAACAACTCGACGCCCGGGCGGTCGGCGCGCAGCCGGGCCAGAGTATCGGCGGTGAGGCTCTCGCCTCCCCGGTCGATCTCGATGCTGCTGGCCGTCAGCCCGCGGCAGCCCGCCACGGCCGCCTCCACCATGGCCAGTCGCAGCTCAGCCGGGGTGACGGGGCGCAGCGGCGACTTCTGCCACGGGTCGTTGGCCACCACCATCAGCACCTCGTCCAGCCCCAGCTTGGCCCGCACTTCGAGGGCCGCGGCCAAATGCCCCAGGTGCGGCGGATCGAACGTGCCGCCGAGAACCCCCAGGCGCGCGGCGGCTTCATCGGGCACCGCCGGATTGTAAGTCCGGGCGGCCGAAACCGAGAGCAGGCCGCCGTTTTTTGAGAAATCTGAAGAAACCCGAAGAAATCGGATGACAAGCCGAGCGAAATGGTGTTTAATGGACACAGCGGGCTGGAGTGGCACGCCCTGGGGAAAGCGTGCACCCGGTACCCCGAATCCCCCAAGCAATCCAAAAGAACGGGAGAGCCGCGCCGACGGCTTTTCCCGAGAGCGAGAAACCATGAGCGACTCAGTCGGACAATACCTGAACGAAATCGGCGCGGTGGCGCTGCTCAACGCCCAAGAGGAGCGCGAGCTGTCGCAGACCATCGAGCGCGGCGTAGAAGCCCGGCAGCGCAAGGAGCAGGGCGAGAGAGGCCGCGACATCAACAAGGCCATCCGCAACGCCGAGGCGGCCAAGGACCGGTTCATCCGGGCCAACCTCCGCCTGGTGGTGAGCGTGGCCCGCCGCTACCCCCTGCCGCCCGGGATGGAGCTGCTGGACCTTATCCAGGAGGGCAACCTCGGGCTCGAGCACGCCGTCGACAAGTTCGACTGGCGCAAGGGCTTCAAGTTCTCCACCTACGCCACCTTCTGGATCCGTCAGGCCATCGGCCGGGCCCTCGACCAGAAGGCCAGCCTGGTGCGCCTGCCCGGGGACCGCTCGGCCAGCCTGAGGGCCGCCCTGCGCCAGGTGTCGGGCGACGGCGACGAACTCGACGACGAGCACGCCCGCCTGCACCGGCTCACCACCCCGACCTCGCTGGACCGCACCATCGGCGACGACGACTCCAACGAGCTCATCGACCTGCTGCCCGACGCCGGTCCCGGCCCTGAGGTCGAGGTCATGGCCAAGGCCGAGGAGGAGATGGTCACCGGCCTTCTCGACATCCTCGAGCCCCGGGCCAAGTACGCGGTCGAGCAGCGCTTCGGCCTGATCGACGGGCGCAAGCGCTCGTACCGCGAGGTCGGCGAAGAACTCGGCGTCACCGCCGAGGCGGCCCGGCGGCTGGTGAAGCGGGCCATCAGCAGCGTCCGCGACCACGCCGAGACCCTGAGCCTGGCCGAGACCGTCGACGCGGCCTGAGGCCGAAGCCGTGACCGCCTCGTACTGGTCGCCGGAGTCCTGGCGGGCCAGGCCGGCCCTCCACCAGCCGGCCTGGCCCGACCCGGCCGAACGCGACCGGGCGGTGAAGTCCCTGCGCGACCTGCCGCCCCTGGTGTTCGCGGGCGAGGCCCGGTCCCTGACCGAGCACCTGGGCCGGGTCGCGGCCGGGGAGGCCTTTCTGCTGCAGGCCGGCGACTGCGCCGAGTCCTTCGACTCCTCGGCCGACTCCATCCGCGACCGGCTGCGGGTGATCCTGCAGATGGCCATAGTGCTGACCTACTCGGGCGGCATGCCGGTGGTGAAGGTGGGCCGGATCGCGGGGCAGTTCGCCAAGCCCCGCTCCAGCCCCACCGAGACCGTCGGCGACACCGAGCTCCCGTCGTTTTTGGGCCACATGGTCAACGACATCGGCTTCACCGACGCCGAGCGGGCCCACGACCCCAACCGCCTGCTGACCGCCTACCACCGGGCCGCGTCCACCCTGAACCTGCTGCGGGCCTTCACCCGGGGCGGGTACGCCGACCTGGCTCGGGTGTCGAACTGGAACCGGGAGTTCGTGGCCTCCAGCCCGGCCGGGCAGCGCTACAGCGCCATGGCCGACGAGATCGACCGGGCCCTGCGGTTCATGACCGCCTGCGGCATCACCGGCGCGGTGGCGCCCCAGATCCAAGAGGTGGAGCTGTACACCAGCCATGAGGCGCTGGTGCTCGACTACGAGGAGGCCCTGACCCGCCAGGACTCCCTCACCGGCCAGTGGTACGACTGCTCGGCCCACATGCTGTGGGTCGGCGAGCGGACCCGCCAGCTCGACGGCGCCCACGTGGAGTTCCTCCGGGGGGTGCTCAACCCGCTGGGGTGCAAGATCGGCCCCACCGCCGGCGTCGATGAGGTGCTCGGGATCTGCGAGGCCCTCAACCCCGACCGGACGCCGGGCCGGCTCACCCTCATAACCCGGCTGGGGGCCAGCCGGGTGGGCGACCTGCTGCCGCCGCTGCTGGCCGCGGTGCGCGACGAGGGCCACGCCGTGGCCTGGGTGTGCGACCCGATGCACGGCAACACCTACACGTCGGCCACCGGGCGCAAGACCCGCCACTTCGACGACGTGGTCACCGAGATCACCGGCTTCTTCGCCGCCCACGAGCAGGCCGGGACCTGGCCTGGGGGTGTTCACGTCGAGCTGACCGGCGACGCCGTCACCGAGTGCCTGGGCGGGTCCGACCAGATCGGCGACGACGACCTGGACCAGGCCTACGAGACCATGTGCGATCCCCGCCTCAACGGCCGCCAGTCCGTCGACCTGGCCTTCCAGGTGGCCGAGCTGCTCCAGTCCCGCCGCTGATCCCGCCTGAGGCGGCCGGAGCGGGCTCCCCGGCCGGTCTTAGGTCTGAGGTCTGCGGGCCGGTCAGGCCAGGTGGTCGACGAAGGCGGAGAGCTGGCGCAGGTTGCGGACCTCGAACACGCCGTCGCAGAACCCGGCGTACTGGCTCACGATCGAGTCGCCGGTGTCCCAGTAGCTGCGAGGCTCGGGGTTGAGCCAGTACACCTGGCGGGCCTTGTCTGAGATGGCCTTGACGATCCAGCTCTCGGCCGCGTGGTAGTTGTTGCGGGCGTCGCCCAGGATCATCACTGTGGTCCGGGGGCCGACGTCGGCACCGTAGCGGCCCCAGAACACCCCCAGGGCGTGGCCGTAGTCGGAGTGGCCGTCCACCCACACCACGTCGGCCTCGGCGTTGACCCGGTGTACGGCCTCGCCCACGTCATCGGTCCCCTCGAAGAAACGGGTCACCTCGTCGAGTCCGTCGATGAAAGCGAAGGACCGGACCTTGGAGAACTGGCTGGATATGGCGTAGACGAGCTGCAGGGTAAACCGGGCGAAGGCAGCCACCGAGCCCGAGACGTCGGCCACCACCATGATCTCGGGCTTGTGGGGCCGGGGATGGCGGAACTTCGGCTCGGCCGGCACCCCGCCGTAGGACAGCGAGTGGCGCACGGTGGAGCGGAAGTCCAGCGGCCCCCGGCGGCGGTGGCGGCGCTTGCGGGCCAGGCGCACCGCCAGCTTGCGGGTGAGGGGGTGGATGGCCTTGCGCAGGTCGATCATCTCCTCCCGGGAGGCGTGCATGAAGTCCACGTCCTCGGGCAGGGGCTTGCGCAGCGTGCGGGCCATGGCCTCGATCCCCCGGTCGGCCACCAAGCGGCGGCGGATCTCGGCCTCGATCTCCTTCTTGAGCCGCTCGATCCGGTGCTCGTACTCGTCGCGGCGCAGCCGCTGGTCCAGGGGGGCCGAGGCCGAGCCGGAGGCGTCCTGGGCCTGGCGCAGCAGGCGCTCCAGCACCCCGTCGAGGTCCAGGTTGCGCAGCGTGCGGTACAGGTAGTAGGTGCCGCCCACCGGCCGGCCCGGCTCCATGCCCCCGTAGCGGCGCACCGACTGGCGGGCCGCGGCCCGCATCATGGCCCCGTCGCCGGACATCAGGGCCCGGTACAGCATCTCGGCCAGGTCCTCGGGGGTCAGGGCGTCGCCCGCGCCGGCGCCGTCGCCCGGCCCGTCGAGCAGGCCCTCGTCGTCGGGGTCGCCGGGGCCGTCGGCGGCGTCGAGGGCGTATTCGGGGCCCCTCAGGGAGAAGTACACCTCGAACACCGTCTCGAAGGCCCGCCAGTGCGACTGGTTCTTCACCAGGGTGGCGGCCAGCGCGTGCTTGAAGGTCTCCCGGTCCTGTATGGGGACGTGTTTGACCGCCTCCATGGCGTCGAGGCTCTCAGTGAGGCTGGTCGGGATGCCGGCCGCCCGCAGCTCGGCGATGAAGCCGTTGAGCAGCCCCAGCAGCCGGTCGCCCGCCCCGGCCGGGGCGCCGGCGGCGGTCGCCGCGGTCACAGCCGGGCCGTCACCCGCCAGCGGCGGTCGCCGCGGTCACAGCCGGGGCGTCACCCGGCCGCGGCGGCGGCCGGGCTCAGGTCGGGCGACACCCCGTCGGCGGCAGCCAGCTCCTTGGCCGCCTTGGCGATGTCGCTCTGGTACTTCAGCAGGATGTTGGCGGTTTGGACGGCCAGCTCGGCGTCGATGCGGTCGGCTCCCAGCAGCACCAGGGTCCGGGCCCAGTCGAGGGTTTCCGACACCGACGGCGACTTCTTCAGGTCGAGCCGGCGGATGGAGCGCACCACTCTGGCCACCTGGTCGGCCAGGCTCTCGGCTATGCCGGGCACCTTGGTGAGCACGATCTGCTTCTCGCGCTCCACGTCGGGGTAGTCGATGTGCAGGTACAGGCACCGGCGCTTGAGCGCCTCGCTCAGCTCCCGGGTGCTGTTGGAGGTCAAGAACACCAGCGGCACCTGGTTGGCCTCCAGCGTGCCCAGCTCGGGGATCGACACCTGATAGTCGCTGAGCAGCTCCAGCAACAAGGCCTCGGTCTCCACCTCCACCCGGTCCACCTCGTCGATGAGCAGCACCACCGGGTCGGTGGCCCGGATGGCCTCCAGCAGCGGCCGGGCCAGCAGGAACTCGTCGGAGAAGATGTCGTCGGAGATGCCGTCCCAGGACCGCTCCGACCCCCGCTCGGCCTGGATGCGCAGGAGCTGCTTCTTGTAGTTCCACTCGTAGAGGGCCTTGGCCTCGTCCAGCCCCTCATAGCACTGGAGGCGGATCAGGCGGCTGCCGGTGGCTTCGGCCACGCTCTTGGCGAGCTGGGTTTTGCCGGTGCCGGCCGGGCCCTCCACCAACACCGGCTTCTCCAGGCGGTCGGCCAGATACACGACCCCGGCGATGGGATCGTCGCAGAGGTAGTCGACGGCGGCCAGCCCGGCTCGGACGGCGGCCGCGTCGGCGAACCGGGGCGGCATGTCAGCCGCGGAGCTGACCGTCGCCGCGCACCACGAACTTCAGGGTGGTGAGCTGCTCCAGCCCCAGCGGGCCCCGGGCGTGCAGCTTCTGGGTGCTGATGCCGATCTCGGCCCCGAACCCGAACTCCTCGCCGTCCACGAAGCGCGACGAGGCGTTCACCAGCACCACCGCCGCGTCCACCTCCCGGGCGAACCGCTCGGCGGCGGCCAGGTCGCCGGTGACGATCACCTCGGAGTGGCCGGTGCCGGTGGCGTTGATGTGGCCGATGGCCTCGGACAGCGAGTCCACCACCTTCACCGACATCTTCAGGTCGAGGTACTCGGTGGCGTAGTCGGCGTCGGAGGCCGCCCCCATGGACGGAACCAGGGCCCGGGCCCGCTCGTCGCCCACCAGCTCCACCCCATCCAGCGCGGCCGCGGCCCCGGGCAGGAAGTCGGCGGCCGCTTGCGAGTGGATCACCAGCGACTCCAGGGCGTTGCACACCGACGGGCGCTGGGTCTTGCCGTTGACCACGATGCCCAGGGCCATGTCCAGGTCGGCGGCCGCGTCCACGTAGGCGTGGCAGTTGCCCGCCCCGTCGATGACGTAGGGCACGGTGGCGTTGTCGAGCACGGACTGGATGAGCGACGGTCCGCCCCTGGGGATCAGGCAGTCGACGAAGTCGCGCTGGCGCATGAACTCCACCGCCGCCGCCCGGGAGGCGTCCTCCACCAGCACCACCCCGTCGGGGGGCAGGCCGACCTTGTCGAGGGCCTCTCGCATCACCGCGGTTATGGCCCGGTTGGACTCCATGGCCGACGACGAGCCCCGCAGGAAGGCGGCGTTGCCCGACTTGAGGCACAGGCCGGCCGCGTCGGAGGTGACGTTGGGGCGGCTCTCGTAGATGACGGCCACCACGCCCAGGGGGGCCCGCACCCGCTCGATCCGCAGCCCGTTGGGACGGGTCCAGCCGTCGGTCACCTGACCGAGGGGGTCGGGCCAGGCCGCGACCTGGGCCAGGCCGCCGGCCATGGCCTCGACTCGGGCCGGCGAGAGGCGGAGCCGGTCGATGAGATGGGCCGGAGTGCCCTCGGCGCCGGCCCGGGCCACATCGGCGGCGTTGGCTTCGCAGATCTGCTCGGCATGGGCCACCAGCAGGTCGGCCGCGGCGGTCAGGGCGTCGTTGCGGGCCGGGGTGGAGGCCACACCCACCAGCCGGGAAGCGGCCTTGGCCCGGGCGGCCAGCTCCGGCACGGGGGTGATGGTGGCGGGGGCGGTCACGGGGTTGAGGCTACCGGTTCGTGTTCAGGGCTACTGTTCGGGTGACGTGAACGCCGATCAGCCCCGCCCGGCGTCGGGCTCCGGCGCGGTAGCGCTGGGCATCTTCGCGAGCCGGTCGGCCGGGCTGGTGCGGGAGATGGTGGCTTCCCGGCTGCTGGGCAACACCGGCGCGGCCGACGCTTTCGCGGTGGCGATGCGCATACCCAACCTGCTCCAGAACCTGCTGGGGGAGGGGGTGCTGTCGGCCTCGCTGGTGCCGGTGTACAGCAAGCTGCTGGGCCAAGGCGACGACAAGGGCCGTCACGAGGCGGGCCGGGTGGCGGGGGCGGTGGCGGCCTCGCTCATGGTGGTGGTCGGCGCCGGGGTGCTGTTGATAATGGCCCTGGCCCGGCCCATCACCTTCGTGCTGGCCCCCGGGCTGAGCGACGACCGATTCGAGCTGGCCGTGTCCCTCACCCGGGTCACCGCCCTGGGGATGGGCTTCGCGGTGCTGTCGGCGTGGTGCCTGGGGGTCCTCAACAGCCATCGCCGGTTCTTTCTGTCCTACGTGGCCCCGGTGGCGTGGAACGCGGCCCAGATCGCCGCCTTGGTGACCGCGGGGCTGCTGGCCTTCGAGCTCGACGACACCGCCCGGGCCATGGCCTGGGGCGTGACCGTTGGCGGATTGCTCCAGTTGCTAGTGCAGTTGCCGCTCACCCTGCGGCTGGCCCGGGGGCTGCGGCTCTCGTTGGCGTGGCGCCACCGCGGGGTGCGGGAGGTGCGCCGCCGGTTCGGGCCGGCGGTGCTGGGCCGGGGGGTGGTGCAGCTCTCGGCCTATCTCGACCTGGTGCTGGCCTCGCTGCTGGCCGCGGGGGCGGTGGCCGCGCTGTTCCGGGCCCAGATCCTCTACACCCTGCCGGTGAGCCTGTTCGCCATGAGCGTGGCCGCGGCCGAGCTGCCGGAGATGTCCCGGCTGGCCTCCGACCCGGACTCGCTGGCCCGGCGGGCCCGGCTGGGGGTCCGCCGGGTGGTGTTCTGGATGGCTCTGGCGGCCGCCGTCTATCTGGTGGCCGGCGACTTGGTGGTGGGGGTGCTGTTCGAGGGCGGGGAGTTCACCTCCGCCGACACGGTGGTGGTGTGGTGCGCCATCGGGGCCTACGCCGTGGGTCTGCCCGCCGTGGGGATGAGCCGGGTGCTCCAGAACGCCAGCTACGCCCTGGGCGACGTGGCCGGCCCGGCCCGGATCGCGGTGGTCCGGGTGGCGGTGGCGGTGGGCGTGGGCACGTTGTTGATGTTCCCGCTCGACCGGGTGATGGTGGGCCCCGACGGCCTGATCGGGGCGGCCGATGCCTTGGGGCTGGCCTGGGCTTTGCCCGAGGCCGTCAGGACGGCGCCGGGCCTGGTGCGGCTGGGGGCGGCGGGTCTGGCCGCCGGTTCGGCGGTGGCCGCCTGGGTGGAGCTGGCCCTGCTGGCCCGGCGGGTGGGGCGCTCCGCACCCGGGGCGGCCGGGACGGGCTCGGCTCTGCTGGGGCTGGCCGGGCCCTTCGGCGCTGCCTTGGCGGCGGCCGCGGCGGTGAAGCTTCTGGTCGGGGGTGGGCCGGTGCTGTTGGCGGCCGCCGCGGTGGGCACGGCGGCGGTGGCCGCCTACACCCTCGTCGCCTCCGCCTGCGGGGTTCGGGAGGCCGAACTGATCCTCGGGCCGGTCCGCCGGTTCACGCGGCGGTAGAGTCGGCGGGCCGCTCGATCCCCGGGGGCGGGCCGTGCGCCGTCCCGGGGGCGAGTCCCAAGCGACCCGGGAGCAAGCCATGTGGAAGTACCTGACCCGCCGCTGGAAGTACCTGACGGCCAAGCTCGGCGGCCGGTTCGACGAGACCGCCGACCCCAAGGTGCAGCTCGAGCAGGCCATCGGCGAGGCCCACGAGCAGCACCGGCGGCTCAAGGACCAGGCCGCCAACGTCATCGCCAACCAGAAGCAGACCGAGATGCGCCTCAACCGGGCCATCGAGGAACTGGAGAAGGTGAACCGCCACGCCCGCCAGGCCGTGGTGATGGCCGAGCAGGAGGCCGGCGACGGCGACGGGGCCAAGGCCGAGTCCTACATGAACGCGGCCGAGCAGTTCGCGGGCCGGCTGATCACCCTCGAGCAGGAGATCGAGAGCCTCAAGTCGCTGCACTTCCAGGCCTCCGAGGCCGCCGACCAGGCCAAGGCGGCCGTGGCCCAGAACGCCCAGGGCCTCCAGGAGAAGCTCAGCGAGCGCCAGAAGCTGCTGAGCCAGCTCGACCAGACCCGGATGCAGGAGCAGGTCAACAAGGCCATGACCACCCTGTCGGAGTCGGTGGGCGGCGACGTGCCCACCTTCAACGAGGTGCGCGACAAGATCGAGGCCCGCTACGCCAAGGCCAAGGGCGTCGCCGAGCTGACCGAAGGCGAGGGCAGCGCGGAGGCCAGCATGGCCGAGATCGAGGCCGCGGCCCGCAACAGCGAGGCCCGGGCCCGCCTCGACCAGATCAAAGAGCAGATCGGCATGGAGCTGACCACCGGCAGCGACTGACCCCCTCCGCCCCGGGGCCCGGGGCGATGGGGCGGGGCGACGGCCCGGAATCTTTTTCGGTTTGCCTGTTGCATTCTGGATGTCTCTCGGTTAGTTTCCATGCATGAAAATTATCGAGAAGGCAGCAAGATCAGCGGTTGGGCGGGCGTTGGCGGGCGCTCTGGCTGCCGCGCTGGTCGGCTCGGGGTGCGTTGAGGCTCTGGGCCCGGGCTGGGCCGCCGTCCCGTCACTTCCGGCGGCCAGCCCACTCCTGTCGGCGTCGGCCCCGGTGTCGGCGCCCGGCGAGCCCGCGGCCTCCGAAGCCGGGAACGGAGGGGACGGCGGAGGCGAGGTCGTCGAGGGCGAGACGTCGGTGTATGAGTGCGCGGAAGTGGCCGGGTTCTGCGTCACCGCGGGCGAGCGCCGGTCGCTTCAGCCGGTGCTGCGGCCGGGATCGACCACCCCCGTCGGGCGGGTGGTGCTGTGCGTCTACCTCCGCTACGAGGAGGGCTGGGAGTCCTCCGACGCCCCGCCGGCGCCGGTTTGGAACCCGGTGGAGGGGAACCTGTACGTGCTGTCGTGCCGCTACGCCGAGGACGGCAACCCGTACGTGAGGGGCTACCCCCGGCGGGTGGTGTACGAGTCGTCGGAGAAGATCCCGGGCGACGCGGTGGCCGGATGGGAGGTGGCCGAGTACGCCGTCGGCCTGCTGGGGCTGGAGAGGCCCCGGCCCGTCATCGCCCCGCCGGGCCGCCAGCTCGTGGGGGTGGAGACCTGGTTCGCGGTGACCAGCAAGCTGCACTACGCGGAGGTGTCGGCCCAGGCCGGCAGCACCTGGGCCACGGTGCGGGCCCGGTTCCGGGACGTGACCTGGGACTTCGGGTCCGAAGGCGAGCTGGAGTGCACCGACGACGCGGCCACGGGCTGGGACCCGGACCGGACCGGCGACCAGCAGACCTCGAAGTGCACCAAGGTGCTCGCCCACGCCTCCGGCCCGGAAGGCCTGGACGCGACCGTGACCGCAACCTGGGACATCGACTGGCGCTCCAGCGACGACCCGGCCTGGCGGCCCCACAGCTCGTTCAGCTTCCCCGAGTCGATCCGCCTCGACGTCTACGAACTCCAAGCCGTGATCCGCTGAGGGCCCGACCGGCTCAACCGGTCATGTCGGTTGCCGGGCGGCCTGCCAGGCTTCTGTCAGCTCTTCGGAGTCGATCACGACGCCGAGATGAATGGAGATCATCTTGAGGGCGGCGTCTTCGAGCTCGTCGCTGGTGCCCGCGACCAGATCGAGCGGCACGACGACGCGGAAGTCGCGGTTCGCGGCATCGAAGGCCGCATTGATGATGCAGCAATCGGTCATTCCGCCGTTGAGAACGACGGTCCTGACGCGCAGGTTCCTGAGCAGCATCTCGAGGTCGGTGGCGAAGAACGGCGACAGGCGCTTCTTGCCGCTCACGATGAGATCCTCGGGTTCGACCCTGGTTGCGAACTCGGTCCAGCGCGAGCCCTCGAGGGCGTGCTCGGCGGCATTGGGGATGTCGCCCACGAACCGGGGGAACGTGAGGCGCCATGCGCTGAGATGGCCTCGGGTGTCGTCCTCGCCCCCGGCTCGCAGAACCGACCGCACGTGGATCACCCGCACCCCCAGCTTGCGCGCCTGTTCGTGGAACCCGTCGATTGGCGCCACGATCGTCCTGGCCCGCGGCGCGGGGCAGGGGCATTCGGGCGAGTCCTCCAGATGGCCCCGGTGCATGTCGACCGAGACCACCGCGGAGACCGACGGGTCCAAGAACTCCGCGAAGCTGCCGTCGTCGGGCAGCGGCATCCGGTCTCCGTGTACGTAGCTGAAGGTCATTTCTCACCCTCCTCGATTCTCCTGGTCGATCAGTGTTGAGAGGCTGTTCCGGGCTTGTAGGGGACGCCAACCGCAGCCGGGTACCGGCTCTGGAGCGAGAAGACGACAACGAAAATAGTGGCAACGTAGGGCGCGGCCAGCCAGAGCTCGCGGGGGACGCCCGCCAGCGCGTCGATCTGCGATGCCAGGAACTGCAGGCTCTGCGCCAGACCGAAGACGGCCGCCCCCAGCAGCGCGATCCCAGGGCGCCACCTCGCCAGCACGACCACGCCCAGCGCGATGAAGCCCCGGCCGGCCACCATGTTGGGGACGAAACCGCCCGACGACGACAGCACCAGCGCCGTCCCGCCCAGAGCGCTGAGCCCGCAGCCGAGGATCACGGCCGCATAGCGCGTGCGCCAGACGTCGTAGCCGCTGGCGGCGAGTGCGCCGGGTCGCTCGCCCGCGGCCCGCACCTGCAGGCCCCACCAGGTGCGGTACAGCGCCACCGCCACGACCGGGGTCAGTGCGATCCCCGCCCACAAGAGCGCGTTCTGCTGGGCGAGAACGTCGCCGACGAACCTGACCCGGCTGAGCCCGGGAACGGAGATCCCGCGCAGGATGGGCCCGACCTGCCCGCCGATGAGCTGGTCGCGCAGCAGCGAGGTCAGCCCGATCGCCAAGATGTTGAACATCAGCCCGGTGACCACTTGGTCGGTCCCGATCCGGACGTACAGCGCGGACAGCGCCACTCCGCACAGCAGGCCCGACCCGAAGCCGGCCAGCAGGGCCAGCCCCACGCTGCCGGACTCGATGCCGACCAGGGCCGTCGTGAACGCGCCGATGAGCATGACCCCCTCTATGCCCACGTTCAGCACTCCGCTTCGCTCGACCAGGATCTCGCCGAGGGACGCGAACAGGATCGGCACCATCAACTGAAGCGACGTCACGAAGAAGGTGATCAGGACCAGTTCGCTAACCATCGACGAGTTCTCCGTAGCTGAAGCGGATCACCCCGACGACCATCAACATGATCACGAAGATGGCGATGAGCACGTCGCCGGTGGCCGGCGACAGGCCCGCCCCGGCCTGAAGGTTGTTGCTGCCGACGCGCAGGATGGCGAACAGCGCCGCGACCGGGATCACGCTCAGCGGGTTCAGCCGGGCCGCGAGGGCCACGGCGATCCCCAGGAACGCCAACCCGGCCGAGAACCCGTTCAACAGCGCGCCGTGGACGCCCAGGACGAACACTCCGCCCGCCAGGCCGGCGGCCGCGCCGCCCAGGGCGAAGGCCGCGGAGGCGACCGCCCCCTCGCTGACGCCGGACAGCAGCGCCGCGGCCCGGTTCGCTCCGAGCGCCCGGACGGCGAAGCCGAGTCGAGTCCGCGTCATCAGGATCCACAGGCCGAGGGCAGCCGCGACGGCTAGCACGATCGAGATGTCGGCCCGGAGGGAGTCGATCAGCACAGGCAGCCGAGCGTTGTCGGAGACCGATTCGGTCTGCTGGGCGAACCCTTGCGGCCAGGCATCCCGGATGATGTAAGCGGCGCCCAGCACCGCGACGAAGTTGAGCATCAGCGAGGTGACGATCTCGCTGGCGCCGTATCGGTTGCGGATCCACGCCGGGAGCCACCCCCAGCCGGCCCCGGCCGCGGTCGACGCCCCGAGTATGAGCGGAACCAGGACCGCGCCGGGCCAGCTTGCGGGCAGCGTGATGCCGAAGCCGGCCGCGGCCATCGCCCCCAGATACATCTGGCCCTGACCCCCGATGTTCCACAGCCGGGCCGAGAACGGGATGGCCGACGCCAGACCGGCGAGGATGAGGATCGTCCAGATCTGGACGGTCTGACCGATCCCGAAGCTGTTGCCCAAAGACCCGTCCACGACGGCGCCTGCGGCTTGCAGCGGGTTCTTTCCGAGCGCCCCGATGACGACGGCCATGACCGCCAGCCCGGCGGCGAGGGTCATCAGGGTTCTCGCGCCGGAACGGGAAGCGAGGCGGCCCCCCACTGCCGCGAGGCGGCTGCTCACCGCCGCGCGCCGGCCATGGCCAGGCCGATGTCGTCGAGGCTGACGTCGGCTCTCGACGACTCGAGCGATATCTCGCCCCGATACACCACGATTATCCGGTCGGACAGCTTCATCAGCTCGTCGAGGTCGTGGGACACCAAGACGATGGCCGCTCCGTCGTTGCGAGCGGCGACGAGCCTCCGGTGGACATAGCCGATGGCGCCCACGTCGAGGCCCCATGACGGGTTGTCCGCCACCACCAGCCGGGGCCGGCGCGAGAGCTCCCGGGCCAGCACCACCTTCTGCTGGTTGCCCCCCGAGAGCGCGGAGGCCGGCAGGTCGGGATCGGGGGGCCGGACGTCGAAGGCTTCGAGAAGCTCCTTGGCCTCGGCCCTGACCCGCCTCCACGACACGAATCGCGGGGCGTCGTCCGGCGGCGCGAGCAGATCGACGAGGGCGAGATTCTCGGCCAGGGTCATGTCGGGCACGAGGCCGCGTCCCTGGCGATCCTCGGGGATGATGCTCACGCCGCAGCGGCGCAACCGGCGCGGCAGGGCGTTGGCAATGTCTTCGCCGTTCAGCCGGATGGCGCCCTCGCAGCGCGCCGACCCGGTCAGGCCGTCGATCAGCGCCCGCTGGCCGTTGCCCTCCACCCCGGCGATCCCCAGCACCTCTCCCGCCCGCACCCGCAGGTTCAGACCCCTCACCGGCGGCCCCGACGACGGCTCGGGCACGGTCAAGTCGCGGCACTCCAAGACGACCTCGGGCTCATCGCGCCCGGCCGACCGGGAGATGTCATCGACGATCAACTGGCCGGTCATCGCCTTGGCGAGCACCTGCTGATCGAACTCGCCTCGGGCCAGCTCCACCTGTTTGCGGCCCCGCCGGATGACCGACACCCGGTCGGCGATCTCCATGACCTCGCCCAGCTTGTGCGTCACCAGCACGATGGCGCGCCCGTCGTCCCGCAGCCGGTCGATGATCTCGAGCAGGACGGCGATCTGGCGCACCCCCAGCAGGGCGGTGGGCTCGTCCAGGATGAGAATGCGCGCGTCGCGATGCAGGGCCTTGAGGATCTCGACGCGCTGGCGCTCGTCCACCGGCAGGTCCCGCACGACCGCCGAGGGATCCACCGGCACGCCGAAGCGGGCGCTTACCTCGCTCACTTCGTCGACTATTCCCTTGCGGTCGAGCATGCCGGCGCGGGCGGAGCGGGAGCCGAGCAAGACATTCTCCGCCACCGTGAACGCCGGCACGAGCGCGAAGTGCTGGTGGACCATGCCGATGCCCCGGGCGATGGCGTCGGCCGGCGACGTCAGGCGGGTGGGCCGGCCCTCGATCTCGATCTCGCCAGCGTCGGGTTGCATGTGGCCGAACGCGATGTTCATGAGGGTCGATTTGCCGGCCCCGTTCTCGCCCAGAACGATGTGGACTTCGCCGGAGTGAACCTCCAAGTCGATGGAGGCGTTGGCGGTTACCGCCCCGAACCGCTTCCAGATCCCGCGAAGGGCCAGAGCAGGCTTCGGGTTCGGCTGTTCCACAGAGTTCGGCGCTCAGCTAGGCCATCGACATGACCGAGCTGATTCGCCGCTACCCGCAGCCGATCGCCGCCAAGCCGATCTCACCGCCGGCGCCCTCGACGCCGACCGGATTGTCGCCCACGGTCTCATCGGGAATCATTATCTCCCCGCTGCGAACCTTGGCTTCAAGCTCGTCGAACACGGCCTTGCCCTCAGCGTCCAAGGCCCCAGCGTTGTCGTACAGGGGGGCGGCGGAGATCCCAGGGGTGTTCTGGGCGGTGAAGTCGATGAACGCGGCGGTTGGGATCTGGCCGTTGAGGCCCTGATCGATCAGCGCGGCCGCCACGTCTTGGAGCCCGTGAACGGCGGAGGTCAGCACGACATCGGGGGCGACCTCGAAGCTGTCGTAGTAGGACGGGATCACCCAGACTGTGCCTTCGGCTTCTTGCGCCGCGGAAATCACCCCAAGCACGGCCTGATCGGTGGCGGCCATGATGACGTCGGCGCCCGACGCGATCTCGGCCTGGGCCGCGGCTTTGGCGGCCGCGGTGTCGGTCCAGGTGTTTATGTACTGCTGGCTGAACTCGATGTCGGGATTCACGCAGCGGGCCCCGAGGTGGAAGGTCTCGGGCTGGCGGGTCAGGCCCGGAAAGCCGAAGCCGTTGATCGAGGCGACCCGACCCGTGTCGGAGACAAGCGCCGCGATCACCCCGGTGAAGAAGTTGGCGTGGTGCTGAGCGATGTCGACGTAGCAAAGGTTGTCCGGGTTGCCGTCGGTGGACTCCGGCTGGTGCGGCATCTGGCACACGATGGTCCCGGGGAATTGCTCGGCGACCGTGCGGGCGGCATCGACCATCCGCCCGTCGGCCATCAGGATCAGGTCGTACCCGTCGCCGGCGAACGCTCCGCCCTGCTGGATGAAGTCATCGACCTCCGGGAGGGCTTCGACGATCTCCACGACGACATCGTCGTTGCCGGCATCGGCGGCCGCGGCGCCGTCAGCCCAGGCGTTCGACCACGATGCGTCATCGCTGGTGCCGGGGATCAACAAAGCGACCCGGTACGGCTCGGCCGCGGGTTCCGCCGGGGGCTCGGCGGCGGGCTCGCTGTCGGCAGCGGGCTCGGCGGCACCGGTATCGGGCTCGGCGCCGGACCCGCTCGACTCGTCGTCGCCATCGCCGCACGCCGCGGCGACGAGAGCCGCGGCGGCGAGCAATGCAAACAACTGAAGTACCCGTCTCGATCGATTGCTGGATCGCATCACCCCTCCGTTTCTTAGGTTCTTAGGCCATCCCCCGTTCTGACATAGCCTCGAAGAACTGTAGCCGCTAGGTGTAGTCGGCGTATTTGGGGAGTAGGCGCACGGGGCGGCTCAGGGCGTCGCGGCGGAAGGGGTCGCCCAGCTCTTTGGTGCACATCACCTCGATGACGGTGGTGCGGCCCGCGTTCATCTGGGCGTCGATGGCCCGGGTCAGCGCCGGGCCGACGTCGTCGAGGTCGTCCACCCGCACCCCATCGGCGCCCATGGCCCGGGCCAGCGCCGACCAGTCCTCGCCCCCGTCGAGCTCGCCAGCCACGAACCGGCGGTCGTAGAAGTCGACCTGGTTCTTCTTCTCCGCCCCCCACTGGCGGTTGTGGAACACCACGGCGGTGACCGGGATGGAGTGGCGGACCGCGGTCATCACCTCCACCATGCTCATGGCCCAGGCCCCGTCGCCAGCGTAGGCCACGGCCGGGCGGTCGGGGGCGGCCTTCTTGGCCCCGATGGCGGCGGGCAGGGCGTAGCCGCAGTTGCCCCAGCTCATGGCGGCCAAGAACGACCGGGGCTCCTCGAAGCGCAGGTAGCTGTTGGCCACCGAGTTGATGTTGCCGATGTCGGTGGACACCATCGCCCGGGGGGGCATGGCCCTCTCCAGTTCCCGCAGCGCCTGGCGGGGGTGCAGCCAGTTCCCGGGCTCGGCCGCGGCCTGCTTGATCATGTCGACGCTGAAGTCGTCGGTCTCCTCGGTCCAGTCGTCGAGCTCGGCCTCCCAGGCCGTCTTCTCGGCCGCGATGGCGGCGGCCCGCTCGGGCCGGGTGGCGTCGCCGGCCAGCTCCCGGCCCCGGAGCCGCTCGGTCAGGGCCCGGGCCGCGGCCCCGGCGTCGCCGAAGATGCCCACGTCGATCGGCCGCACCAGGCCCAGCATCTTGGAGTCGGCGTCCACCTGGATGATGCGGGCGGCGGCGGGCCAGTAGTCCAGGCCGTGCTGGGGCAGGGTGCCGAAGGGGCCGAGGCGGGTGCCGAGGGCCAGCACCGCGTCGGCCCGGGCCAGCAGCTTCATGGCCGCCTTGGACCCCTGGTAGCCGAGGGGTCCGCACCACTGGGGGTGGCTGGCCGGGAAGGAGTCGTTGTGCAGGTAGCTGTTGACCACCGGGCAGCCCAGCCGCTCGGCCAGCTCGACGGCGTCGGCGGTGGCGTCGCCCATCACCACTCCCCCGCCGGAGATCATGACCGGGAAGGCGGCTTTGGCCAGCAGGTCGGCGGCCTCATCGAGGGCGGCGGACCCGCCCGGGCCCCGCTCGATGCGCTGGGGTTCGGGGATCTCCACGTCGATCTCGCCGTAGAAGCGGTCCCTGGGGATGTTGAGCTGGGTGGGGCCGATCTCGGAGAGGGCCCGGTCGAAGCAGCGGGCGGTGATCTCGGCCATGCGGCGCTCGTTGTTGACGTGGCCCTGGTATTTGGTGAACTCCTCGAACATGGGGAGCTGGTTGGCCTCCTGGAAGCCGCCGAGGCCGATCCCCATGGTTCCCGCCTCGGGGGTGACGACCACCACCGGGCTGTGGGCCCAGAAGGCGGCGGCCACGGCGGTGACGCAGTTGGAGATGCCCGGCCCGTTCTGGCCGATCACCACCCCGTGGCGGCCGCTGACCCGGGCGAACCCGTCGGCCATGTGGGCCGCGCCCTGCTCGTGGACCACGGGCACGAACTCGATCCCGGCCGGCTCGAAGATGTCCATGGCGTCCATGAAGGCGCTGCCCATGATGCCGAAGATGGTGTCGACGCCGTGGGCCACCATCGTCTCCACGAACGCCTCACTCGGTGTCATGCGAGTCACGGTTTGCTCCCCTCCTCCGTCTGATGGCCGGGCGCTGCGAGCCCCGGCAGTGTGACCTTACAAGTCCCACGCTGCCTTATGATCAGGCCATGAGCGATATACCAAGCCCGCTCGGGGCATCCATCAGGATCTTTCTCGCTGATGGGAGCGCCAACGGTGTCTGGGTGGCCGAAAAGAGCAACTGGACGGGCAAGGCACTCATGGCACCCCGGACTCGCTTCCGGGATCTGCGGTCCCGTTCGGACCTCAAAGGCACGGGCGTCTATCTGCTGATCGGTCCCAGCGAGTCGGAACTCAAGGCGAGTCAGATCTACATCGGCGAAACTGACAACCTCCCCGACCGCCTCGACGCCCACCATCGGAACAAGGAATTCTGGAACCGGGTCATCGTCTTCACTAGTAAGGACAACAATCTCAACAAGGCCCACATCCGATACCTGGAAGCTCGACTGATCGAACTGGCAGCCGAGGCAAACCGGGCCGAGACGGAAAACGCCAATGCAGGGTCGAGGCCAACACTGTCGGAGCCAGACACCGCCGAAGCCGAGACCTTCCTCAACGAGATGCTGCTCATCTACCCCGTGCTTGGCGTGCAGGTCTTCCAGAAACCAGGCGCGGCAGCTTTCCGCCAGTCCGATGAACAGCCATCGGCTCCGCTTCCTCTGTACCTTCGCGGCAAGGACACCGAGGCCAAGGGAATTGAGACCGCCGACGGTTTCCTCGTTTTCGCAGACTCACTCGGTCGAGTGGAACAAGTGCCGTCGCTAAAAGGTCACACTATCGACCGAGTTAGAGAAGCGCTGCGCCAAGGAGGGCTCCTCGTCGAAGAGGGCGGCCACCTACGCCTCACTGAGGATCACGAGTTCTCGTCACCGTCGACGGCCGCGGGGGCACTACTCGGCCGTACCGCCAACGGCCTAACGGAATGGAAGACCAGCGACAACAAGACTCTCAAGGACCTACAAGCAGCCGAGTCGCCTGCCTGACGGACGGCCCCGAGGTTGCTGCCCCGCGCCCGAGGGGCCTGGAGTTCTCCGTGAGTTCTTCGTGGAGGTTGTGACTTGAGTGGCTTTGGCGCTAGGTTCGGGGTGCGGGGTGGAGCAGTCTGGTAGCTCGTTGGGCTCATAACCCAAAGGTCGGAGGTTCAAATCCTTCCCCCGCCACCAAAAAGCCCAGGTCAGAGCACTGCTCGGCCTGGGTTCTTTCATGTGCCGGTCCCGGCCGGTCCTTCTTCATCCCCTCCGTCAGAGTCTCCCCAGCCCGGCTACACTAAAGAAATCAAAAAGGATAAAGCAAACTAAAGGAGCGGGAGACATGGCTTCGCGGAATCCGTTCTCCCCAACGTTCGGCGCCTCGCCGCCGGTGCTGGCCGGACGCGACGACATACTCGACAACATCGAGGACGCTCTGGCCACCGGGCCGACACACCCCGACTACACCACTCTGTTCGTTGGAATTCGCGGCGCCGGTAAGACCGTGACTTTGAACGCGGTCGAGGATTTGGCCCGCAGCCGAGGATGGCTGACGCTCTCGAACGACGCGACGGCAGGCGGACTTCTGCCCCGTCTCACCCGCGCCGCGGCGGAGCTTCTGAACAGTGGCGGAAGCGCTGGGCTGAGCCGACGTCTCAGGAGCTTGACCGTTGGCGGGTTCGGCCTTGAACTCGAATCGGCACCGACAGTCGATGTGGCCCGAGACCTTCGCATGGTGCTCTCTGATCTAGGTGATCGTCTCGCCGAGAACGGCACCGGCCTCATGATCACCCTCGACGAGCTACAAAGCGGCGACCTCGACGAGATCCGGGAATTCGGCGCGGTGGTGCAGCACGTCACCAGGCGCGAACAACGCCCGGTTGCGTTCGCCGGTGCCGCGCTCCCCCAGATCGAGGACACGCTCCTGTCCGACAGCGCCGCGACGTTCCTTCAGCGGTGCTCAAGGTACGACATCGGCCGGCTCGATCCCCGGGCCACGAACGCCGCCATCGTCGGGCCCGTCGAGCAGCGCGGCGCCGCCATCGACTCCCGGGCCCTGGAAGAAGCAGTCGCGGCCACCGGTGGATACGCGTTCATGGTCCAGCTCGTCGGGTTCCACACCTGGAAGGCTGCGGCCGATCCCTCGGCGGGCATCACCGCTCAAGAGGCGGCAGAGGGGATCAGCGAAGCCGAACGGCGCATCGGTCGGCTCGTGCTTGATCCGACATGGCGAGGACTGTCTGATGGGGATCGAAGGTTTCTCACGGCAATGACCGGCGACGACGGTTCGTCCAAACTCGCTGATATAGCCGCCCGGCTCGGAGTCAACGTCAAGTACGCCGGCGTCTACCGGCGGCGGCTGATCAAAGCCGGCATGGTGGTCGCCGCCGGCAAGGGCCGGATCAATTTTGCCCACCCGATCGCCCGGGACTGGATCCGCGACAAGGCCGACTAAGCAGCGAGAACACCGCAAACGATATTTGCGGGGGCCCTTAGAGCTGGCATGAGACTGCGCCTGCATCATAATTAGTCTCTATGTGGTAGTATTATGAAATGCAAGTGGTCGGGGTGGCCGATGCGGCGGCTGAACTGGGCGTCAGCCAGAGGCGTGTGCGCCAGATGCTGGCCAGCGGAACTCTGCGAGGCAGCCGGATCGGCAGGGTGTGGGCGGTCGACCGCGCCGCTCTCGACTTGGTCGCCGACCGCGGTGGCCGCGCCGGCCGGCCGTGGAAGGCCGCGTCGGCATGGAACGTCCTCGCCTTGGCCGACGGCCGCGAGATTGAAGGCTCCGCCGTGGCCCAATCGCGGGCGCGCCGACGCCTGGCGTCGGGCCTTTTACCTCTTGCTGAGCGTCTGCGGACCCGGGCCGCGACCCGGCGCTTCTACGGGCATCCCTCCGTGCTCGACAAGCTCCCCGGACCGGCCCGAGCCGTTCGCACCGGCCTGAGCGCCACCGGCGAGCACGGCCTCGACCTCATCGCCATCGGCGGATATGAGGCCTACATGCCCGAGTCAGACATCGCGGATGTCACTCGGAGATTCGCTCTCATCGAGGGGCCGGAGCGGCCCAACGTCGTGCTCAAGGCCGTCGAGGACGAAGTCTGGCCCTTCCGGCCCGACGAAGAGGTGGCTCCGATCCTCGTGGTGGCCCTCGATCTGCTCGACGCGAGCGACGATCGGTCCAAGCGCCTCGCAGTGTCGCTGCTGAGCCAGCCGTGATGCCCTGGCCGGTCCTAAACCGAGAACCGGTCCGGCTGCGACCGCTGCCCGGCCACGACGACGAACTCTGGTCCACGCTGATCGAGTTGGCCCACCTGCATCCTGCCCAGTGGACGACGTGCTCGCCCCCGAGGGTCTCGGCCCTCGAACCGATCTGACGACGACTCCGCCAGCCAGACGATCCAGGTCCCCGGAGGCACTCAGGCGTTGAATCGCAGCGAGTATCTGCCGGTCGTCTTCGGAGATTCGAGCGGTCTCGTGCCGCGTCCCTCGCTGCTCGGAGCCATCGTCTGCAAGGCCGCGGCGGTCGCCGTCGACGATCTGCCCGACGCCCAACTCCTCGATCTGGCCCTGCTGCTCAGCCTCTTGGACGACCCGCTGGCGACGAGAGAAGAGATGACAGCGAAGGATCGAAAACGATTGCGGGCAAGGCATGGGCTAGCCGACGTCGATCACCGCGCGTGGAGGAGCCTCCCCGATGACACGGCCGCAAGAGGTCGGACCGCTTACCGGCTTCTCATGGGTTGACCGAACCGGCACCGCTTTGGCGAATGGGCCCAAACCGGATTGGACGGTTCAGAATATTAGGTAGTACAATCCCTCGCCGTTCCACCCGAAGGAGTTTGATGATGCCGACTCTTTATCGTGACACCGGATACTCGCTCACGCATCTGATTGAGGAAATCAGGCACGGTAACCTCGCATTACCTGACATTCAACGGCCCTTTGTGTGGTCGCACTCCAAGGTTCGGGAATTGTTCGATTCCATGTATCGCGGCTTTCCGGTTGGTACTCTGCTCTTCTGGGAGACCGGAGCCGATGTGACCACGCGTCAGATCGACACCGACAGCGAGCAACGAGTCGCAAAGTTGTTGATCGTGGATGGTCAGCAACGGCTTACATCACTGTTTGCGGTGATAACCGGGCAGAAAATTGTCACCAAGAATTTTGATGAGAGAAGAATATCAATAGCTTTCAGGCCTGACGATGAAACTTTCGAAGTAGCCGATGCTGCTATCAAACGAGACCCCGAATTCATCCCCGACATCACCGTCTTGTGGGAAGGTCGTTACAAGTCAGTGATCCGCGATTTTTTGGCTCAGTTGAATGAGAGCAGAGCCGATGAGCTTACTAACGAAGAAATGGATCAACTCGAAGACCGGATCGACCGAGTGAGAGACCTGCGAGAGTTTCGATTCCAAGTCATTGAACTCGGATCACGCGCCAATGAGGAACAAATAGCGGAAATCTTCGTCCGGGTCAACTCTCAGGGCGTGCAGCTCAAGCAGTCCGATTTCATTCTCACTCTGATGTCAGTTCACTGGGAAAAAGGGCGCCGAGAACTTGAACAATTCTGCCGAGAAGCCATTGATCCATCAGTTACTGGACCGTCACCAAAGAACTCTTTCTTGGATCCGGCACCAGAACAGTTGCTTCGTGCCGGAGTAGGTTTAGCCTTCCGACGAGGCCGGCTTGAGCATGTCTATAACATCCTTCGTGGCAAAGATCTCAATACCAGAGAGTTCAGCGCCGCAAGACGCGATGAACAGTTTGACTCTCTCAAAAGCGCCCTAGATGAGGTGCTCCACCTTACCAACTGGCACGAGTTCATGAAATGTTTGACCGCAGCCGGATTCCGTGGACACCGCATGATTACTTCAGAAAACGCCATCATCTACACTTACCTCATGTGGCTAATCGGGCGGCGCGATTTCCGACTGAACTCCATCGAACTTCGAGGTGTCATAAGTAGATGGTTCTTCATGTCCCATACCACAGGACGATACACGAGTTCTCCTGAAAGTCAGATTGAATCAGATCTGGGCCGCATTAGAGACATCGGTTCAACTGACGGAAAAGCATTCTGCGAGACGCTGGACAAAATCATCCAAACGAAATTCACCAATGACTATTGGGACATTTCACTGCCAAGTCTACTAGATACATCTTCGTCGCGGTCACCGGCTCTATCCGCATATTGGGCAGCCTTGAACTTGTTGGATGCTAACCTACTGTTCAGCAACATGAGGATCAAAGATCTTTTAGACCCTGCCGTTACGGCTCCTCGATCGATTGAACGTCATCACTTGTTCCCGAAAAAGCACCTGTCGGATCTGGGAGTGACTGGCACTAGGCAAGTAAATGCCATCGCAAATATGGCATTCGTAGATTGGCCCACTAATGTCAAAATCGGCAGGAACGATCCCGCCGACTACTGGCCAGAGATGTCCAACCGGCTCTCCCCTAGCGAACTCCAACGGCAGATGTATTGGCACGCTCTTTTTTATGGTTGGGAGCGGATAGAGTACAGCGACTTCCTCCAGCGGCGACGCAGTCGGATTGCCGACGTGGTTCGCGCTGGGTTCAAGCGGCTGTGGGACGAAGGAGATTCAATCGAATCGGAACTCTCCATCCGCGACATGATCGCCTCGGGTGAAACGCAGGGCCTGGAATTCAAATCTACAGGGCGATTTAGTCTGCGTACCGGCTCAAAAGACCCGAAGATGGAGCACATCATCGTCAAGACGGTCTGCGGGTTCATGAACGCCGAAGGCGGAGGAATGCTCCTCATCGGAGTCGAAGACGACGGGCAGATAATCGGACTCGGCCAGGACTATCGGACTCTGGGCAACAAGCCGAACAAGGACGGCTACGAACTCTGGCTCCGGCAGCACCTCGACAACTCGCTGTCATGCCCGACGGCAGGAATCGTTCGCATTGCCTTCGACGAGGTGGACGGCAAGGAGATCTGCGTGGTCCACGTGGGAGCGTCTAGCCGACCAGTCTTCGCTAAATCCCTTTCAGGCGGCGGCACTCCCTCCGAGTTTTGGGTGCGGGTCGGCAATGCCACCAAGCAGATGCACGGGGACGACATGGAGGACTACAAGAGCCGCCGCTGGGATTGATCCCAAAGCGGGGCCATCGCGGGCCGCGCTGGTGCTTAGCTTGCGATCTCTTGGCGCACGATGGCTGCGCCCCGGGCCAAGGCTGAGAGCTTGCCGAAGGCGATGTGGCGGGGCATGTACTTCATGCCGCAGTCGGGGGCGGGGATTAGCCGATCGGCGGACACGTGCTGGAGGGCGCCGCGGATGCGGTCGGCGACGATCTCCGGCGTCTCCACTTCGGGGTCGCCGTTGTCGATGACGCCGAGGATGATCGTCTTGTCGGGCAACTGGCGGAGGATTTCGAGGTCGAGCTGGGGCTGCGCCGCTTCGATAGAGATTTGGTCGACGATGCTGTCGTTGAGCTCGGGCAAAAACGAGTAGGCGTCGGGCTTGCCGATGCCCCTCCACTCGTGGATCGCCGCGTACCCGAAGCACATGTGCAGGGCCGTCGTCCCGGAGACGCCGTCGAGGGCCTCGTTCACCACGTCTACGGCGTACCGCGAGGCTTTCTCGTGCTTGGCCTGCATGTACGGCTCGTCGAGCTGCACCACGTCGGCTCCGGCGTCGAACAGGTCTCTGATCTCCTGGTTGACCGCCCGGGCGTAGTCCGACGCCGCCGCCCGCTCGTCGCCGTAGAAATCGTCCTGGGCCTGCTGGGTCATGGTGAACGGCCCGGGCAGCGTGATCTTGATGGTGCGGTCGCTGTTGGCCCGCAGCAGCTCCACATCGCGCACCCCGATCGGCTCCCTCCGGGTGATCTTGCCAACTATCCGGGGCACCGGATTGGGCTGGCCGGTCCGATCCATGGCCAAGCCGTGGTTCTCGGTGTCGATGCCGCCCAGGGCGGTGGCGACCCGGTTGGAGTAGCTCTCGCGCCGGATCTCGCCGTCGGTGACGATGTCGATGCCCGCCCGCTCCATGTCGCAGATGGCCACGATGGTGGCGTCGTCCTGAGCCTGCTCCAGCCACTCGGGGGCGATCCGCCAGATCTCTGTGGCCCGAATCCGGGGAGGGAGGCGGGTCTTGAGGTTCGAGCGGTCGATCAGCCAGTCCGGCTGCGGGTAGCTGCCCACGACCGCGGTGGGCAATAGTTTCTCGGGCACAGAACGGGCCTCCCGTCGGGGTTCCAAAGAGTGTGTCTCACTTTCCGGCTCGCGGCCGGGCGGGAGGAGGACGGGCACCCAGCGCCGCCGTGCTAACCGGGGCCGGGGCCGGCACCGCTGCGCAGCAGTCGGCGGAAGACGAGGGGGATGATCCCCCCGTGGCGGTAGTAGGCGACCTCCTCGTCGCTGTCGAGGCGGGCGGTCACGGTGAAATCCCGCCGGGAACCGTCCTCCGACGCAGCCGACAGGGTGAGCGCCGCCCCCGGAGCGAGCCCGGCCGCCAGACCGGTCACATCGAACCGCTCGCGCCCCGACAGGCCGCTCTCCCTCCAGCCTCCCTTTGGCTCGAACTGAAGCGGGAGCACGCCCATG
This sequence comes from uncultured Acidimicrobiales bacterium, assembly GCA_958296055.1. GTDB lineage: Bacteria > Actinomycetota > Acidimicrobiia > Acidimicrobiales > Aldehydirespiratoraceae > CATQHS01. The sequence goes on along the minus strand of CATQHS010000001.1, from coordinate 2,399,469 downwards.
GCAATGAGGTTGAGCCGATGGAGCCGCTCGAAGCCCGAGGCCACCACCGCCCGAACCCCCAGCAGCGCCGGGCCCTTGGCCGCCCAGTCCCGCGACGACCCGGCGCCGTAGTCGGCCCCGGCCAACACGATCAGCGGCGTGCCCGCCATCCGGTACCGCTGCGCGGCCTCGAACACGGTGACCGCCTCGCCGGTCGGGTGGTGCACGGTCCAGCCGCCCTCGCGGTCCGGGGCCAGCTCGTTGCGCAAGCGGGGGTTGGCGAACGTGGCCCGCACCATCACCTCGTGGTTCCCCCGCCGGGCGCCGAGGATGCTGAACCGCTCCGGTGGAACCCCCTGGGCGATGAGATGCCGGCCGGCCGGGCTGTCCGGGGCGATGGCGCCAGCCGGCGATATGTGGTCGGTGGTTATCTGGTCGCCGAGCAGCAGCAGACAGCGGGCCCCGGCGATGTCGGCCGCGGGCGGCGGCGCCGGGGCGCCGGAGGCGACGAAGGGCGGCTCTGAGACATAGGTCGAGGACGGGTCCCAGTGGGGCAGCGCCGGCGCTTCGGCCCCCAGCGAGCGCCACCGCTCGTCGCCGGCGAAGACGGCCCGGCGGCGGGCCTCGAACAGGCTCGGCTCGATGGCCTCGGCCGCCAGGTGCTCGATCTCGGCGTCGGCGGGCCACAGGTCCGAGAGCAGCACCGGAGCCCCGGCCGGGTCGAACCCGAGCGGCTCGGCTCCGATGTCGACGTCCACGGTCCCGGCCAGGGCGTAGGCCACCACCAGCGGCGGGGACGCCAGATAGGCGAGCCGGCAGTGCGGATGGATCCGGCCCTCGAAGTTGCGGTTGCCGGAGAGCACGGCGGCTGCCATCAGATCGTCTCGCTCCACCGCGGCCTCCAGGGCGGGGGCGATCGGGCCGCCCCCGCCGGCGCAGGTCGTGCATCCGTAGCCGACGACGGCGAAGCCCAGCTCCTCCAAGAACGGCAGCAGGCCCGCCCGGGCCAGGTAGTCGGCCACCACCGGCGAGCCGGGGGCCAGGCTCGTTTTGACGTGGGCGGGCACGGACAGGCCCCGCTCGACGGCGTTGCGGGCCAACAGGCCGGCCCCAATCATCGCCGCCGGGTTCGCCGTGTGGGCACAGCTTGTGATGGCGGCGATGGCGACATCGCCGTCCCGCCGCCCGGCCGCCGCGGCCGGTCGGGGCCTCTGGCTGCGGCGGGCGGCCGTTATAACCCCGTCCAGAGACTGCGGCCCAGCCGGTCGGGGCCTCTGGCTGCGGCGGGCGGCCAGCGCTTCGCGGAACGAGGTCGGGACCTCGGACAGCGTCCGCGTCTCCTGGGGGCGGCTCGGCCCGGAGACCACCGGCTCGACCGCGCCGAGGTCGATGTTCACCACCCGGCTGAAGACCGGCTCCGGCGAGCCCGGGGCCCGGAACATCCCCTGGGCCCGGCAGTACCGCTCGACCAGATCGACATGGGCGGGCCGTCGGCCGGTCCGGCGGAGGTAGCGCAGCGTCTCGTCGTCGACGGCGAAGTGGCCGACGGTGGCGCCGTACTCGGGCGCCATGTTGGCGATGGTCGCCCGGTCCGGCAGCGGGAGGCTGTCCAGGCCGGGGCCGCAGAACTCGACGAAGGCGCCGACGACGCCGAAGGACCGGAGCCGCCGGGTGATGGTCAGCACCAGATCGGCGCCGGTGGCGCCAGGCCTCGGGGCTCCCGAGAGCCGGACGCCGACAACCTCGGGGACGACCACCGGGATCGGCTCGCCCAGCATGGCGGCCTCGGCCTCGATGCCCCCGACGCCCCAGCCGAGGACGCCCATCCCGCCGATCATGGTCGTGTGCGAGTCCGTGCCCACCAGGGTGTCCGGGTGGGCGACGGGCTCGCCGGCGCCGTCGGCCACCGTCACCACCGAGGCGAGGAACTCCATGTTGACTTGGTGGACGATCCCCTTGCCGGGCGGGACGACCCGCAGGTTGGCGAACGCCTGCTCGGCCCACCGGGCGAACTCGAAGCGCTCGGCGTTGCGCTCGTACTCCATGGCCAGGTTGACCGCCAGCGCGCCTCTGGTTCCCGCCGCGTCCACCTGCAGCGAGTGGTCTATGACCAGGTCCGTGGGCACGACCGGGTTGACCGTGGAGGGATCCCCGCCGCGGCGGCGCAGGCCGGAGCGCATGGCGGCCAGCCCGATGAGCGCGGGGATGCCGGTGAAGTCTTGAAGGATCAGGCGATCGGGGCGAAAGGCCACCGCCCGGGCCGGGTGGGGGCGGTCGGGCCAGGCGGCCAGGGTGGCGACGTCGGCCTCGGTGGAAAAGCCGGTCTCGGCCCGGCGCAGCGAGCCCTCCAAGAGCACCTTAAGGCTCACCGGCAGCCGGTCGACGGCGCCCAGGCCCAGCTCCTCCGCCCGGGCGATGCGATGGAACCCCACCGCGCCGGCCGCGGTGTCCAGGGCAGCCAGCGACCCGAAGCCGCCCCGACTCACCGGCGGCCCGAACCGGCGAACCAGGCCTGGCCGGCCAGGTAGGACTCCGGGACGCACACGGAGCCGCGCATGATCTCCCGGGCGGTCCGGTCGACCGTCACCCGGGGGACCTGCCATTGCCCGTCGGGGCCGGGCCCGACCTCGACGCCGACTTCCAGCACCCCGGCGGGGTGGCCGATCCGCACCGTCCGGACCGGCTGCGGCCCGTCTCCGGTCGCGCCATCTTCGGCTGCGCCGGCGGCTTCGGCCACCACGGTGCCCGGCAGCGCGGCGGCCGCCGCCGCGGCCATGGCCCCGGTGACGGCGACGGTCTGATGGGCCCGGCCCATCGAAACCAGCCTCACGACCACGTCGATGCCCTCCGCCGGCGCCGGCCGGCCGCCATCGGCCGCGTAGGGGGCGGGGGCGGCGACCATCGTCGCCTCGCCCGCGGTCTCGGCTGGAACCTCTGGGCGTGGGGCCGCGCCGGGGGCGGGAGGGCCGACCATCGCCACCTTCGGGATGGTGGGGCACCCCGCCGCCTCCTCAGCCGATCCGGCCACGCCGATCCGCACCGCCGCCTCTCGGCGCACCCGTTCGAGCCGATAGTGGAGGCCGCGGTCGGCGTCGATCTCGGCGGGGGAAGCGGCGATGTCGACCCCCAGGGCGGCGGCCTCCACGAAGACGACCGGGTTGCCCACATCGACGATCGACGCGACCACGGGCCCGCCGCCGCCGATGTCGATCTCCTCCCGGGCGGCGCCGGTCGGAAAGGGTCCCCGCCCGGCCGAGCCGGCGGGATCGATGTACTCGATGGCGATCCTCGATCCGCGGCCGGGAACGCCCGGGACGCAGAAGTCGCCGGCCGGCTCGTAGCGGCCGGACCGGGTCGGCACCCGGGCCCGATATCGCTGGCCGGTGTTCAGGCTGAGCACCGTCACATCAACAGGCCCATCGACGGGCAAATCCACATCAACGGGCCCGTCGGCGGGATGGCCGCGGGCGGCGACGAGCCCGGCTTCGAGGGCGAACGGTCCGATGGCGGCTGAGATGTTCCCGCAGTTGCCGGTGAAGTCCACCCGGGGCGCGGCCACCTCCACCTGGGCGAACCGGAAGGCGACATCGGCCGCCGAGCCGGCGGGGGCAGCGCCGACGATGGCCGCCTTGCTCAGCGACGAAGAGCCGCCCCCGAGGCCGTCCACCTGCCGGCCGCCGGGGTCGGGGCTGCCCAGCGCGGCGAGGATGACGGCCTCGACCTGATCTGGGTCGTAGCCGGCGAGGTCGGATTCCAGGAACAGCACGGCGCGGCTGGTGCCGCCCCGCCAGAACGACGCCGGCACCGGGCGGTCCACGGTCAGTCCGTCAGTCCGGCGGGTACGGCCGGGCCGCGGGGCCTTGGTAGAGCGACCGGGGGCGAATGAGGCGGTTGTCGGCGTACTGCTCGAGGATGTGCGCCGTCCATCCCGCCACCCGGCTGGTGACGATGAAGCTGGTGAACATCTTGAGCGGGAACCCGAGGTGGTGCAGGACCAGCGCCGAGTAGTAGTCGACGTTGGCGTTCAGCCCCTTGCGCTCCTTGAGCTCCCGCTCCAGGCCGGTGGCGATGTCGTGCCACTCCGGCTCGCCGGCCGCGGCGCCCAGCTCGCCGGCCAGCCGATCCATCGCCGCGGCCCGCGGGTCGCGGGTCCTATACACCCGGTGGCCGAACCCGGGCACCTTGCGCCTGGCCTCCAGGGCGGCGGCCGCGAACCCGGCCACGCCTTCGGGGGCGCCGATCTCGGCGAACACGCCCATGGCGTCGTCCACCGCGCCGCCGTGCAACGACCCCTTCACCGCGCCGATGGCGGACACGACGGCCGAGTAGTAGTCCGACAGCGTGCCGACGGTGGTCCGGGCCGCGAACGTCGAGGCGTTCAGCTCGTGCTCGGCGTAGGTGTTGAGAGCGGCGTTCAGCGCGTGGGCGGCCCGGGCCGCGGGGCGCTGGCCGGTGAGCATGTAACCGAAGTTGGCGGCGTGGTCGAGGTCCGGGTCGGGCGCCACCGGCTCTTGGAAGCGGGTCAGCCGCGACATGGCGGCCACGACCGTGGGGAGGAGCCCCAAAAGCGCCGTCGCCTTGGCGGTGACGGCGGCGGCGGACAGATCGTCGGCGGACGGGTCGTCGGCCCCGAGCATGGAAACGGCCGTCCGCACGACGGCCATGGGGTTGGCGGTGGCCATCGGCGCGCCGGCCAGGTATTCGGCCACCGCCGGGGGCAGGGCCCGGTGGGCGGTCACGGCGGCCGCGAACCGGGCGCTCTCGGCTGCGGTGGGCCAGTCCCCGTGCCAGAGGAGCCAGGCGACGTCCAAAAAGGCCGCCTCCTCCACGAAGTCGCCTATCTCGTAGCCCCGGTACAGCAGCGTGCCCGCCGGCCCGTCGATGAAGCAGACGGACGATCCGCAGGCCAGCACCCCCTCGAGGCCGGAGACAACCCGCGGCTCTTGGCCCGTGTTCATGCGAGCCCAACCTACAAGGTTTACCGGCGGGTTGTCTTGGCGCTAATATTCTTGCGGCTGTGACAAGTGGACGGGTCGCAGCCTCAAGAGAGGGAGGCCGCCTTGGCCAGTCGCTTCACCAAGCAGGACTTCGACGAGCACATTCAGCGCTTCGAGGCCAAGGAGCCCGACTGGGAGCCCTTCGCCCGCCAGGGGGAGCTGGACCCGATCTACAAGCGGTCCCATGTGCGCATGGTGGGGGCCAGCATCACCGGCAAGCACTTCGAGCCGGGCACGATCCAGGCCAACCACTTCACCCTGTCGGTGATGATCATGCCCCCCGGAGGGGTGGCCCCGTCGCACGCCCACGAGGTGGAGGAGGTGTTCTTCGTGCTCAAGGGCGAGCTCACCGCCTGGTGGGAGCACGACGACGGCACCATCCTCGAGACCGTCCTCGGCGAGCGGGAGATGATCTGCGCCCCGGCCGGGGTGATGCACGGGCTGCGCAACCACACCGACACCGACTCGCTGGTGCAGGTGGTGATCGGCGCGGGCCGCCCCCAGAAGCCCACCTACCTCGACGATGCCCTGGCCCACACCTGAGCCTGAACCGGGCCTTCGGCACCCCGAGCCCACCCCGGAGGCGCCGGCGCTGGCCGCGCTGACCACCGGCGAGGTCGAGCGGCGCCTGGCCGACGGCCCGCTGGATGTGATCGTCCCCCTGGGCGCCCTCGAGCAGCACGGCCCGCACCTGCCCCTGTCCACCGACCAGATCATCGCCGAGGCCCTGGCCGCCGAGGCCGCGGCCCGCTCCGGGGACTGCGCGGTGGCGCCGTGCCTGCCGGTGGGCGTCTCCCCCCATCACCTGGGCTTCGCCGGCACCGCCTCGGTGGCGGCCGAGACGATGGCCGAGATCCAGGTGAACGTGGTCGCCTCGCTGCTCGACCACGGCTTCCGCTGCGCCTACGTGGTCACCGGCCACGCCGGCAACGCCGGCTCGATGGCCGAGGCCGAGCGGCGGCTGGCCGAGGCGTACGGCGGCCGGGTCGTCTCCTTCGCCGACTGGCCAGCCCAGCGCCAAGCCGTACACGCCGCGGCCGTCGATATGGGGCTCGACCCCGAACGGGTCGGCACCCACGCCGGGCACTTCGAGACCAGCATCATGTGCCTGCTGCGGCCCGACCTGGTGAGGGAGGCCGCGGCCGAGCCGGGCTGGATCGGTCCGGCCGCCGCCGCCGGCCAGACGCTGCGCAGCCGGGGAATGGCGGCCCTGTCGCCCAACGGGGTCATCGGCGACCCCACCGGCGCCAACCCCGAAGCCGGGCGCGCCTATCTCGACGCCCTGGTGGACCACGTCGCCTCCGGTGTGGCCCGCCACCGCCGCCACCGCCAGCCGGCCGCGGCCAGCGCGGCAACGGCAGCGGGCTGAGCCGATGAGGCGCTGGAGGCGACGGTGAGCCAGACCGCGGTGAGCACCACCCGCGAGGACCACTGGGTCAACCGCCTCCTGCCATGGGTCCTCGACGCCGGCTTCGCGCCCCTGCTGATCGTGCTCATCGGCGTCTACATGACCTTCAACTCCGACGTTTTCCTCACCTCCCGCAACCTCGAGAACATCCTGCTGCAGACCTCGTTCTTGGCCATCGCCGCCTTCGGCATGACCGTGGTGATCGTCGCGGCCGAACTCGACCTGTCCCAGGGCTCGGTGATCGCCCTAGTCGGCGTGGTCACCGCCGAGGTGATGGTCCGCAACCAAAACATATGGGTCGGCCTGGTCGCCGGGCTGGTCACCGGGGCGGCCGTCGGCTTGTTCAACGGGTTCGTGAGCGCGGTGCTGCGGGTCCCGTCGTTCATCACCACGCTGGGAATGCTGGTGATGGCCCGGGGCATCGCCCGGGAGATCACCGCGGGCAACACCGTCGGCGGGCTGCCCGAGAGCTGGGGCGACTTCTGGTCCTACGAGATAATCGGGCTGCGGATGCCGGTGTGGGTGGCCCTGGCGGCCGGGATCGCCTACCACGCCATGCTGCGCTACACCCGCTTCGGCTTCCACGTCTACGCGGTGGGCGGCAACGCCGAAGCGGCCCGGCGGGCCGGGGTCCACGTCACCCGGGTGCGCCTGGGGGTGTTCTTGGCCGGCGGGGTGGCGGTGGTGCTGGCCGGTTTCACGCTGCTGGGCCGGGTGGAGTCGGGCCAGCCCAACGCGGCCCAGCTCACCGAGCTGTTCGCCGTGGCCGCGGTGGTGCTGGGCGGCACCAACCTGTTCGGCGGGCGGGGCTCGATCCCCCGCACCGTGGCCGGGGTGCTCCTCATCGGCGTGATCCGCAACAGCCTCAACCTGCTCAGCGTCTCGTCCAACATGCAAGACGTGTGGCTGGGGCTGGTGTTCATGCTGGCCATGACCTCCAACCTGGTCCGCACCCGGGTGCTGCGCTTGACCAGCTCCCTGCCCGGCCGGACTTCGTCAGCCGCATCGGCCGGCCGAGACGGTCCGGCAGGCCCCGAACAAAGCCCCCAAGATCGACCAACAAGCCCCATGGAGGGAAACCAATGAAAGCAAAGCCCATCGCCAGGCTCCTGGCGGCGCTCACCGTCATCGCCTTGGTGGCCGCGTCATGCGGAGGAGACGACGACGACACAACGGCCCCGGCGGCCACTACCACCGCGGCCCCGACCACGGCCGCGCCCGCGCCCGAGCCGGAGCCCGAGCCGGAGCCGGAGGGGGGCTGCGCCGAGACCTATGACGTGGCCTACGCCAACCTGGCCACGTTCATCCTCTACTTCCGCGACCTCGAGGCCGGGCTGCGCGACTTCGGCGCCCAGAGCTGCTGGAACTTCGAGGCCGCCGACGCCGCCTACGTGATGGAGGACCAGGTGGCGCAGATCGAGGACTTCGTCACCAAGGGCGTCGATTTGATCATCGCCTCTCCCGGCGACCGCGAGGCTCTGATCCCCGCCTACCGGACGGCGGCGGAGGCGGGCATCCCCATCCTGTCCACCGGCGACCGGGTGCAGGACGAGTCGCTGGAGATCGGCTTCATCGGCACCAACTGGGACGATGAAGGCCGGGCCCAGACCGAGTGGATGATCGAGAAGATGGGCGGCTCGGGGATGCTGGCCCGCATCGGCGGCCCCGGCGCCTCCGAGTACGTGGAGAAGCGGCGCGAGGGATTCGAGGCCGTCATGGAGGAGAACCCGGGCATCGACCTGGTGTTCAACCAGAGCGCCCAGTCGTTCACCCAGGAGGAGGGCCTGCGGCTGGCCCAGGACGCCCTGACCGCCAACCCCGACCTGAGGGCCATCTGGGCCGACTCCGACGCCCTGGCCCTCGGCGCGGCCCAGGCCGTGAACGAGGCCGGCATCGACCACGCCGAGATCCTCATCACCGGCACTGACGGCGAACCCGACGTGTTCGACCAGATCCGGGCCGGCAACGGCGTGGACGCCACCATCGCCCTGCGCGGCTACGCCTGGGGCTTCCAGACCGCCACCATCGCCCACCAGTTCCTCACCACCGGCAGCACCGGCGCGGACTACTTCATCCAGGCCCCCACCCTGCTGGTGGACGAGGACGAGATAGTGGGCATGTCCAACGCGGACCTGCGCTGACCGTCCGCCGGCCGCCGCCGGGACGTCGCAACTAGAGCGGTGCCCGACCCCGCCGACGCGCTGATCATCGGCGCCGGCGCGTCCGGCGGGGTCGTGGCCCGCCACCTGAGCGAGCGGGGCTTCTCGGTGGTGTGCCTCGAACAGGGCGACTGGCCCGACCGCGGCGACTTCAGGGGCGCCGAGCGCGATTGGGAGCTGGCCATCCGGCAACGCTGGTCGGCCAGCCCCAACGTGCGCGGCCTGGCCGCCGACTACCCGGTCAACGAGGACGAGTCCGACATCACCCCGCTGATGTTCAACGCGGTGGGCGGCAGCGCGGTGATCTACGCCGGGACCTGGCCCCGGATGCTCCCCAGCGACTTCCGGGTCCGCAGCCTCGACGGAGTGGCCGACGACTGGCCCATCGACTACTTCGAGCTGGCCCCCTACTACGACGAGATCGACCGCCAGATCGGCGTGTCCGGCCTCGGCGGCGACCCCGCCCACCCCGACGGCGTCGACTACCCGCTGCCGCCGCTGCCGCTGGGCAAGGCGGGCCGGCGGGTGGCCGAGGGCCACAACCGGCTGGGCTGGCACTGGTGGCCCGAGCCCAACGCCATCCTGTCCGCGCCCTACGACGGCCGGCGGCGCTGCGTGCAGCGGGGGGTGTGCACCTCGGGCTGCGCCGAGGGGGCCAAGGCCTCCACCGACCTGACCCACTGGCCCAAGGCCACCGCGGCCGGGGCCCGGCTGGTGGTCGGGGCCCGGGTGCGCCGGATCACCGTCAACCCGGCCGGGCTGGCCACCGGCGCGGTGTGGGTCGACCGGGCCGGCGTCGAGCACCACCAGCCCGCCGGCGTGGTGATCCTGGCCGCCAACTCGGTGGGAACGGCCCGGCTGCTGCTGCTGTCGGCCGACGACCGGGTCTGCCCCGACGGGCTGGCCAACTCGAGCGGCCTGGTGGGCAAGCGGCTGATGATGCACCCGTTCGCGGTGGTCACCGGTTGGTTCGACGAGTCGCTGGAGACCTGGCAGGGCCAGTTCGGGGCCAGCATCACCAGCTACCAGTTCTACGAGACCGACGAGTCCCGGGGGTTCGTGCGGGGGGCCAAGTGGGCCCTGTCGCCGGTGGGCGGCCCGCTCAACCACGTCCTGCCCATGCGGGCCGGCCAGGAGGTGTGGGGGGTTGAGCACCACGAGCTGATGGCCCGGACCTTTGGGCGGGGCGCCACTTGGGCCATCTTCTGCGAGGACCTGCCCGAGGAAGCCAACCGGGTGGACCTCGACCCCGACCTGACCGACGGCGACGGGGTGCCGGCCCCCCGCATCCGCTACCGCTACAGCGAGAACTCGAAGCGCCTGGCCGAGTTCCAGATGGCCCGGGCGGCCGAGTCGCTGCAGGCGTCGGGGGCAGTTGAGGTCACCAGCGCCGGGCCGCTGCGCTACGCCGGGTGGCATCTGATGGGCACGGCCCGCATGGGCGACGACCCGGCCGCCTCGGTGGTGGACTGCGACCAGCGGGCCCACGACGCCGCCAACCTGTACGTGGTGGACGGCAGCGTGTTCGTAACCTCCTCGGGCGTGAACCCGACCAGCACCATCAGCGCCCTGGCCCTGCGGGCCGCCGACCGGCTGGTGGCCAACCGCCGCAACCAGAAGGTGCCGGCGTGAGCGCCGGGGCCGGGCCGGAGGCACCGGTGAGCGCGGGCACCGGGCCAGGCCCGGTGACGGGCATCGGGGCCGGGCCGGTGACGGGCGCCGAGGAGATGGTCGGCGAGGCCGAGCGGGCCGCCTTCGGCCGGATGGCCGAGGTGATGCTGCCGGGCACCGACACCATGCCCTCGGCCGGGCGGGCCGGGGTGCCGGGGCCGGGGCTCGACGAGGTGCTCGAAGCCCGGCCCGATTTGGCCGAGCCCTTGGGCCGGGCCTTGCGCGACCTGGGCGATTCGTTCTCGCTCGAGAATCTGGCCCGCTATCTGAGCGTGGACGAGGAGGCTTACGCCGCCCTCACCGTGTGCGCGGCCGCGGCCTACTACCTGTCGCCGGAGGTGCGGGACCAGATCGGCTACCCCGGCCAGGAGGCCCGCAGCTTCGACCCCTACGAGTACGTCGGGTGGATCGACGAGGGCCTGCTCGACCCGGTGACCGAGCGCGGCCCGATCTGGCGGCGCCCGCCCGGTGACGGCCCGGCTGAAGGGGACGGGCCGTGAGCCGGTCCGGACCCGCGGTCCTGCTGGAGGACTACGGCGCCGGGCCCCGCCTGGCGGAGCTGGAGGCGGCCCCGCCCGGGCCGGGCGAGATCTTGGTGGAGGTGGAGGCGGCCACGGTGTGCGGCACCGATGTCCACATCGCCCGGGGCACTTTCGCCCGCTTGGCCCGGCTGCCGCTGGTGATGGGCCACGAGGGATGCGGCCGGATCGTCGAACTCGGCCCGGGCGCCCGGGCCGACGCGGCCGGAGCCCCGCTGGCCCTCGGCGACCTGATCGTGTGGGCTCACAACTGGTGCGGCGCCTGCTACTACTGCGCGGTCGCCCGCCAGCCCACCCTGTGCGCCAACACCATGGGCTACGGCTGGGGTCCCTACGGCGGCCGGCTCAACGGCACGTTCAGCCGCTACCTGCACGTGGCCGCCGCGAGCCGGGTGCTGCGGGTGCCCGGCGGGGTGAGCCCGGCGCTGGCCTCGTCGTCCACCTGCGCGCTGCGCACGGTGATGCACGCCCTCGACCGGCTGCCCCCCATCCGCTTCGGCCACACCGCGGTGGTGCTCGGAGCCGGGCCGGTCGGGCTGTACGCCGCGGCTGCGGCGACGGCCGCCGGCGCCCACCAGACTGTCCTGATCGGGGCCCCCGCCAACCGGCTGGCCGCGGCCGAGTCGTGGGGCCTGACCGCCCGGATAGACATCGACGGCACCAGCCCGGCCGAGCGGGTGGAGGCGGTGAGGCAGCTCACGTCCGGGCGGGGCGCGGACTTGGTGCTGGAGTGCGCCGGGCCCCCCGGCGCCTTCAGCGAGGGCGTCGAGATGGTCCGCAAGGGCGGCACCCTCATGGTCATCGGCCAAGCCCACGGGGAGTTGGTCCCGGTGGACACCACCGGCCTGAAGGTCCGCCAGATCACGGTGGCGTCCACCCTGTCGGCCGACATCTCCCACTTCCGCGACGCCCTGTGCTTCCTGGAGCGCCACGGCCAGCGCTTCGGCTTCTCCAGGGCCATGGCCTCGGAGACTTACCCGCTGGAGCGGGTGGGCGAGGCCCTCGACGCCATGGCCGCGGGCCGCGAGATCAAACCGGTGATCGACCCCAAGCTGACCGACCGCCAATGACCCCCACTCGATGACCGTCCCTCGATGACCGACCCCCAAAGGAGAGCGCCATGACCCTGGCCCAGGCCGAACTGCGGGACGCCTACCCGCTGCGGATCGGCGACGACTGGCTGACCGCCTCCGACGGAGAGGCCATGGACGCGGTGGCGCCGGGCACCGGCGAAACCGTGGCCCGGGTGCCGTTGGCCGGCCCCGAGGCCGCGGACCGGGCGGTGCGGGCCGCAGCCGCGGCCCAGCCGGAGTGGGCCGGGCTGGGGGCGGCGGAGCGGGGCCGGGCCCTGCGCCGGTGGGCCGACGCCCTGCGGGCCGACGCCGAGCGGCTGGCCCGCATCGACGCCCTGGACTCGGGCAACCCGCTGGCCGCCATGCGCAACGACCTGGCCTACGCCGCCGACTCGCTCGACTACTTCGCGGGCATCGCCCGGGAGTTGCACGGCAAGACCCTGCCCGCGTCGGCCGGGGGGCTGCACATGACCCTGCGGGAGCCCTACGGGGTGGTGGCCCGCATCCTGCCGTTCAATCACCCGCTCATGTTCACCGTCTACCACGCCGCCGCGCCGCTGGCCGCGGGCAACACGGTGGTGGTCAAGGCGCCCGACCAGACCCCCGTCTCGCCGCTGGAGGTCGCCTACCTGGCCGCCGAGGTGCTCCCCGCCGGAGTGCTCACGGTGCTGACCGGGGACGGGGCCACCACCGGCGCGGCTCTGGTGGAGCATCCCGGCGTCCGCCGCATCGGCTTCACCGGCCGGCGCGAGACCGGGCTGAAGGTGATGGGCGCCGCCGCGGCCAGCGGGGTGCTCAAGCACGTCACCGCCGAGCTGGGGGGCAAAAACCCGCTGCTGGTCTTCCCCGACGCCGACCCGGCCTATGTGGCCGAGCAGGCGGTGATGGGCATGAACTTCGAGTCGTCGCAAGGCCAGTCGTGCGGCTCCACCTCGCGGCTGTTCGTCCCCGCCGACCTCCACGGGGCGGTGGTCGAGGCGCTGGAGGCCCGGCTGGCCCATATCACCGTGGGCGACCCCTTGGACTCGGCCACCACCATGGGGCCGCTGGTGTCAAAGGCTCAGCTCGACGCGGTGAGCGGCTACGTGGCCGCAGGCCGCGACCAAGGGGCTCGGCTGGTCTGCGGCGGCGGGCGCCCCGAATCGGCCCCCGGCGGCGGCTTCTACCTGGCCCCGACCCTGTTCGACCGGGTCGAGGCCCGCCACCGGATCGCCGCCGAGGAGATCTTCGGGCCGGTGCTGTCGGTGCTGACCTGGCGGGACCGCGACGAGCTGATGCGGCTGGCCAACGCCACGCCGCTGGGGCTGACCGCCAACATCATCACCCGCCGGCTGGACTGGGCCCTGGACGCCGCCCGGGCAGTGGAGGCGGGCTGCGTGTGGATCAACGGGAGGGGCCAGCACTTCCTGGAGACGCCCTTCGGGGGCTACAAGGACTCCGGGATCGGCTCGGAGGGCTCTATGGAGTCGCTGCAGAGCTACACCCGCACCAAGGCCCTGCACATGCTCGACATCGATGTGATCGGCACCCAGCCGTGAGTTACGACGACCTGCGCGGCAAAGTGGCCGTCGCCACCAAGATCCTGACCAAGGAGCGCCTGATCGGGCCGTTCGGGCATCCCAGCGCCCGAGTGCCCGGCACCGAGCTGGTGGCCATCCTGGGCCACACCCGCGACCACGTATCGGATCTGGCCGCCACCGGCGCCGACGACGTGATCCTCGTCGACCTCGACGGCGCGGTGGCCGACGATGACCTGGGCGAGGACCGCAGCGCGCCCGGAGAGCGATTCATCCACACCGAGATCTACCGGGCCCGGCCGGACGTGAACGCGGTGGTGCACGCCCACCCGATGGGCTGCATCGCCTTCTCCATCGCCGGCCGCCCGATCCTGCCCATCTGGAACCTGTGCACCCAGTTCGCCGACGGCGTGCCCGTCTACGAGTCGGCGGTGCAGATCGACACCCCCGAGCTGGGCCGCGACCTGGCCGCCGCCCTGGGCGAGCACTCAGCGGTGCTGCTCAAGGGCCACGGCGCGGTGGTGACCGGCGGGTCGATCCAGGAGGCGACGGTGAGCGCGGTCAACCTGGAGCGCTCGGCCCGGCTGCAGCTCATGGTGGAGGGGATCGGCGAGCCCCGGGTGATACCGGGCTCAGAGCTCAACGACGAGTCGCTCACCGTCGGGCTGAGCCGGCGCGAATACGTCGACGCCCAATGGGACTACTGGGCCACCGAGGTCGGCAGGCGCTCTTGATGCCCACTGGGCCACCGAGGTCGGCCGATGACGGCGAGGCCCGGCGGATGAGCGCGGGCGGCGGGCCCCGCCGATGACCAGCGAGCGGTTCCTGCGGGGCGACAGCCGCTACACCGACGATCTCGACGCCCCCGGCCTGCTCCACGTCGGCTTCGTGCGCAGCCAGGTCGCCCACGGCGCCGTCCGCCGGGTCGATGCCAGCGCCGCCCGGGGGATGGGTGGGGTGGCCGCGGCCTACAGCGGCGCCGACTTGGCCGACCGGCTGCCGGCCATGGCCCCGTCCAAGGCCGACGGAGGCGTGTTCGAGCCCCGGCTTTTCGAGGCCCTGGGCCCCGACGGCTCGTTCATCCGCCGGGAGAACCGCCCGCCGGTGGCGACCGACCGGGTGCGCCATGTGGGCGAGATCCTGGCCGTGGTGGCGGCCGAGGACCGCTACGTGCTGGCCGACGCCTTGGAGCGGGTGGCGGTGGAGATCACCGAGCTAGAGCCGGTGGTCGACCCCCATCGGGCCCTGGCCCCGGACGCCCCCCGGCTGTACGACGCCTGGCCCGACAACCGGTGCCTGGAGCTGCGGGTGGGCAAGGGCGACGCCGACGCCGCCTTCGCGGCCGCGGCCACCGTCGCCCGCCGGCGGCTTCACTCCGGGCGGGTGTCGGCCAACCCGATCGAGCCCCGGGGGGTGATGGCCGCCTACGACGTCCGCACCGAGCGGCTGACCATGTGGTCGTCCACTCAGATACCGCACCCGCTGCGCACCTTTTTGGCCGACGCCCTGGGTCTGGCCGCGGGGCGCATCCGGGTGGTTGCCCCCGACGTCGGCGGCGGGTTCGGCTGCAAGGCCATCCCCTACGCCGAGGAGATGCTGTGCGGGATGTGCGCCCTGGATCTGCGCCGGCCGGTGAAGTGGATCGAGACCCGCTGGGAGCACCTCACCAGCGCCATCCACTCCCGCGACCAGATCCACGACATCGCCGTCGCCCTCGACGGCGACGGCCGGATACTGGGGCTGCGCGACCACATCCTGGTGGACTGCGGGGCGGCCAACCCGCTGGGGGTGGTGCAGCCCTACAACACCATCGCCCATCTGTGCGGGTGCTACGAGGTGCCGGCGCTGGAGGTGACCGCCACCGCGGTGGTCACCAACAAGGCGCCGCTGTCGCCCTATAGGGGGGCGGGGCGGCCCGAGGCGGTGTTCGCCATGGAGCGCATCCTCGACGCCGCCGCCCGGGCCGCGGGGATCGACCCCTTCGAGCTGCGGCGGCGCAACCTGATCCCGGCCGCGGCCATGCCCTACGAGGTGGGCATCAGCTACCGCGACGGCAACCCGGTGGTCTACGACAGCGGCGACTACCCGGCCGCCTTCGAGCGGGCGGTGGCGCTGGGCGGCGCCGGGCCGGACGACCGACAGCGGGGCGGGGCCCTCGACGAGCGGGGCCGGCACCTGGGCGTGGGCGTGGCCGGCTACGTCGAGGGCACCGGGGTCGGCCCCTTCGAGGGGGCCCTGGTGCGCATCGACGAGACCGGCGGGGTGACCGTGGCGGTGGGGGCCTGCCCCCAGGGCCAGGGCCACGAGACCGTGTTCGGGCGGCTGGCGGCCGGGGCCCTGGGCGTAGCGGCATCCACGGTGAAGGTGACGACCGGCGACACCGACGCCGTGCCCTACGGCTGGGGCACCCTGGCCAGCCGCAGTGCGGTGGTGGCCGGCAGCGCCATCGCCGAGGCCTGTGCCGAGCTGCGGGAGCGCATTCTGGCCGCGGTGGCCGACGACTGGGAGATCGCCCCCGCCGATCTGGAGCTGGCCGGGGGCGAGGTGCGGGCCGTCGGCGCCCCGAGCCGGTCGGTGGCCCTGGCCGATCTGGCCCCCGCCTTCGGCCCGGGCGGGCGCCACGCCCGCCGCCGCGGGACCGGCCTGGAGGCCCAGTCCTACTGGTCGCCCTCCGCCGTCACCTTCGCCAACGGCTACCACCTGGCCCGGGTGGCGGTGGACCCCGAGCTGGGCGAGGTGGAGGTGCTGGACTACGCGGTGGTCCACGACTGCGGGCCGATGCTCGACCCCGACATCGTCGAGGGCCAGATAACCGGGGGGGTGGCCCAGGGCGTCGGGGCCGCGCTGTATGAGGAGGTGCGCTACGGCGACGACGGCCAGCCCCTCAACCCGAGCCTGGCCGACTACGCGGTCCCGAGCGCCTGCGAGTCGCCCCGGCTGGTCATCGACCACCTCGAGACGCCCTCGCCGCTCAACCCCCTGGGCATCAAGGGCGTGGGCGAGGCGGGCGCCATCCCGCCCCCGGCCGCCATCGCCAACGCGGTGGAGGACGCGCTCTTCGAGCTGGGCGCGCGCATCGACCGGGTCCCAATCACCCCCAGCTACCTGCTCGATCAGCTCCGAGCCGGCCAGGAGGCGACAACATGAACGAGATGAAGGTCCCGGCGCCGGCAGGCGGCGGAGGCCAGACCGCCAGCCGTCCAGCCGCCGCCGAGACACCAGCAGGCGGCGAGGTGCTACGGGTGGAGGGTGTTCGCAAGCGCTACGGCGGGGTGGTGGCGCTGGCCGGGGTCACCTGCGGCTTCCCCCGCAACACCATCACCGCGGTGGTCGGCGACAACGGCGCGGGCAAGAGCACCCTGCTGCGGATCATCGCTGGGGCCGAGCACCCCGACGGCGGGACCATCGAGGTCAACGGGGCGTCGGTGCGGTTCCGCTCCCCCGACGACGCCCGCTCGGCCGGGATCGAGACCGTCTACCAGGACCTGGCGCTGGCCGACAATCTAAACGCCACCGAGAACCTGTTCATGGGCCGCGAGCAGACCCGGGGCCGGAGCCTGCTCACCTTCATGCGCCACCGGTCGATGCGCCGCGACGCCACCCGGATCATCCGGGGCCTCGACGTGCGCATCCCCAGCGTCCGGATCCCGGTGGAGGGCCTGTCGGGGGGCCAGCGCCAAGGGGTGGCCATCGCCCGGGCGGTCAACTGGGGCAGCGAGGTGATCCTGATGGACGAGCCCACCGCGGCCCTGGGCGTGGCCGAGACGGCCAAGGTGGAGGAGATCGTCAGCGGCCTGCGGGAGCGGGGCATGACCATGAT
Source organism: uncultured Acidimicrobiales bacterium (assembly GCA_958296055.1). GTDB lineage: Bacteria > Actinomycetota > Acidimicrobiia > Acidimicrobiales > Aldehydirespiratoraceae > CATQHS01. The sequence continues at coordinate 2,382,306 of CATQHS010000001.1, read as the reverse complement.
CGTGGTGAGCCACAACCTCGACCAGGTGTTCCGGCTGGCCGACCGGATCGCGGTGATGCGCCGGGGCGAGCTGGTAGACGTGCTCGACGCCTCCGCCACCGACGGCCAGCACGTCGTGTCGCTCATCACCGGACTGTCCGCCACCGCCGCGGCGACCGAGGAGCGGGCGTGACCGGCCCGGTCGGGGTCGGGGCTCAGATACGCCCCAACCACGCCTCTTGGGCCGCCATGCGAACGGCTTGGGCCGAAGCCGATCGGCTCGGCGCCGACTCTCTGTGGACCTTCGACCACTTCTATCCCCTCGACGGCGACCCGGACGGGTCGAGCTTCGAGTGCTGGACGACGCTGGCCGCAGTGAGCCAGGTCACCACCAAGGCCCGGATCGGGACCCTGGTGTCGTGCTACGGCTACCGCAACCCGGATCTGTTGGCCGACATGGCCCGGACCGTCGATCACGCCTCGGGGGGACGGCTGGTGCTCGGCCTGGGGGCCGGGTGGCTGGAGCGCGACTACCTCGAGTACGGCTACCCGATGCCGTCGGGGCCGGACCGGATCGGCGAGCTGGAGGCGGCCGTCGTGCGGCTGAAGCGGCGGCTTCGGCGACTCGACCCGCCGCCGGTCGGACCGCTGCCGCTGTTGATCGGCGGCCTGGGCGAGAAGCTGACCCTGGCGGTGTGCGCCCGCCACGCCGACATGTGGAACGGCTGGGGGTCCCCGGATGAGGTCGCCCGGCTCAACGCGGTGCTCGATGAGCACTGCGAGCGGGCCGGGCGGAACCCGGCCGAGATCGAGCGCACGGTGGCGCTCTTCGAGCCGGTCAGCCCCGGCGCCTGCGACGACTACGCGGCCGCGGGGGCGGACCATCTGATCTTGGTGCGCAACGGCCCCGACTACCGGATCGACGAGCTGGCCGGCCTGATCGAGTGGCGCGACTCCCGCCGGGTCGAAGCGGCCGGGTCCAGCCGATGACCGGGCCGAGCGGCGGCGCGGCCGCCAACGACTCGCCGGTGACCGGTTCGCGTTCCGACCCGGCGGCGGGCCCGTCCTCGGGGCCGCTGTGGCTGCCGTTTACCCCGGCGGGCGGGCCGCCGACGCGCCTGCTGGTCGAGGGCCGGGGCGCGGAGGTGACCGACTCGGAGGGCCGCCGCTTGCTGGATGCCACCGCGGGCGGGGTGGCCTGCGCCATCGTGGGCCACGGCCGGGCCGAGATCGCCGAGGCGGTGCGGCGCCAGCTCTCGACGCTGGAGTACTACTGCCTGTTCGGCTACCGCCACGAGCCGGCCGAGCGACTGGCCCGGGCGGTGGCGGAGCGCACGCCGGGCGACCTGAACCACGTTTTCTTCACCAACTCGGGCTCGGAGGCGGTGGAGACCGCGCTCAAGATGGCTCGGGCCTACTGGCGCCGCCGGGGCCTCACCGCCAAGACCGGGTTCGTCTCCCTGCGCCGGGCCTATCACGGGATGAACTTCGGCGGACTGTCGGTGGGCGGACTGGACGAGAACCGAGCCGGCTTCGGGCCGCTGATGGCCGGGTGCAGCCAGGTGCCGGCCCACGACATCGACGCCCTGGCCGCCGAGCTGGACCGCCGGGACCCGGCCACGGTGGCGGCGGTGATTATGGAGCCAGTGCAGGCCGCGGGGGGCGTGCACCCCCCGCCCGAGCCCTACCTGCGGCAGGTCCGCGAACGGTGCGACGCCGCCGACGTGCTGTTGATCCTCGACGAGGTGGTGTGCGGGTGGGGCCGCCTGGGGCACTGGTTCGGCGGCCACCGCTACGGCGTGGCCGCCGACATCATGACCACGGCCAAGGGCCTCACCTCGGCCTACGTGCCGATGGGGGCGGCGGTGGCCTCGGAGCGGGTTCACTCGGAGTTCGTGGACCCCGGCGGGGCCATCGAGCTGATGCACGGCTACACCTACTCGGGCCACCCCGCCGCCTGCGCGGCCGGGCTGGAGGTGATCTCCATCCTTGAGCGCGAGGGCCTAGTGGCCAACGCCAAGGCCGTGGGCGCCCATCTGCAGCGCCGGGCGGGCGAGCTGGCCGCCTCCCCGCTGGTAGCCGAGGTGCGGGGCGAGGGGATGCTGGCCGCGGTGGAGCTGATCGACGACCCACCGGGCGCAGCGGTGCGCCTGGCCGCCGAGGCGGCCGAGCGGGCCTATCAGCAGGGTGTGCTGGTGCGGGCCCAGGCCGATCATCTGGGTGTCTACCCGCCGCTGATCTTCGACGAGGCCATGGTCGACCGGGTGATCGACACCCTCGCCTCGGTGCTGGCCGACCTGGAGTCGGGGGCCAGGCCGTGACCGCCGCCGACCACAGCGACGGCCAGACGGTGACCGCCGCCGACCACAGCGACGGCCAGACGGTGACCGCCGCCGACCGGGCCGGCCGGGTCGATGAGATCCTGGACCACTGGGGCCGGGAGCGACCCGATCTCGACCCGTCGCCCATCGGCGTGTTCGGCCGCATCGCCATCATCGACCGGATGCTCGAGGACCGGCTGGGCCGGTTCTTCGCCGCCCACGGGCTCACCCTCGGCCTGTTCGACGTGCTGGCCGCGCTGCGCCGTCTCGGCTTCCCCTACCGGGCCAAGCCGTCGGCGCTGGCCCTGGTCACCATGCTCACCTCCGGCGGCATGACCGGCCGCCTGGACCAGCTCGAGAAGCTGAACCTGGTGAAGCGGGTCAGCGACCCCGAGGACCGCCGGGTGATGTTCGCCCAGTTGTCTCCCGAGGGCTTGGAGCTGATCGACCACCTGATCGAAGTCCACCTGGCCCAAGAGGCCGAGCTGCTAGCCGTCCTCAGCGCCGAGGACCGCCAGCACCTAGCCACCCTGCTCCGCACCCTGGAACTGCGCCTCCAAGAGCCGAGTTAGGAATAAACCTGACTACGATGGTGGCCCTTATCACTAAAATGGATGGCGTGACATCTGCTATCAGACATCAGCTATCGGCCTAACTTCACGATGTGAGGTAGCTCGGCATGGGACCCACGTCTGTACCGAGGTGCACTGCACACCGACACCAAATCGGCTTTGACTGACTTCGACCTTCTAATCGCATTGGCAGTGGTCATCGATGAGATTTTAACCACATTTCAAATTCAGCAGCCTAACGCGTTGCGGAGACAGCGGCAGCTCTGTTCGATGCGCGCTGGGCTGAGCTTCACTACCCGCCGCCGCAGTGAGCTGCGGGGGATCGTGTGGATGTTGTCGAAGCTGACCACAGAGTCCGAGGGCAAGCCGTCGGTGGCAGAAGTGAGGGCCAACTCCGACACCAGCCCCCGGCGGGTCCGTGTCAGTGCCGCAACCACAACCGAGCCGATCCGATCGGCAACCGGATCGCGGGTCAGCACCAGCACCGGGCGATCTCCCCCGGGAACGGACGCGAACCAGATCTCACCCCGCTGCATCGGCCCAATCCGACCAATCCTCGGCTGGTCCCCAATCCGCGATCTGCGCCAGCGCCAACTCATCGGACGTCAGCGGCTCAGCGTCATACCGATCGGGCTCCGACTGGGACGCAAGCATGGCCAAGTGACGGTGCAAAGCGTCACGAATCAACTCTGACCGGCTCAGACCAAGCCGCTCCGCCCAGCGCTGGGTTTCGACGGCCTCCGCATCATCAACTCGGAAACTCCACAGTGTCATACCTATAGATTACTTGTATCACAAACACACGGGTCCGGGGGGCGGCCATGAGCGACGCGGTGATCGGGTTCATCGGACTGGGCAACGTGGGGGGCAAGCTGGCCGGGAGCCTGCTGCGCAACGGAGCCGACCTGGTGGTGCGCGACCTCGACGAGAAGCGGGTGCGGTCGTTCACCGACCGGGGGGCGGCCGCGGCGGCCACTCCCCGGGCGCTGGCCGAACGGTGCGGGGTGGTCGTCACCTGTCTGCCTTCCCCCGCCGTTTGCGCTCAGGTGATGGAGGGCGACGACGGGGTTCTCGCCGGGCTGAGCCCCGGCGCAGTCTGGATGGAGATGTCCACCACCGACCGCGACGAGGTGCTGCGGCTGGGGGCGCTGGCCCAGGCCCGAGGGGCCATGGCCGTGGACTGCCCGGTGTCGGGCGGGTGCCACCGGGCCGCCACCGGCAACATCTCCATCTTCTGCGGCGGAACCAGGGAGGCTTTCGACCGGGTGCTGCCCGTGCTGAAGATGATGGGCCGGCGCATCCTGCACACCGGGGCGCTGGGCTCGGCGTCGGTGCTCAAGGTGGTGACCAACTACCTGGCGTCGGTCAACCTGGCCGCCCTGGGCGAGGCCTTCGCCGTGGCCCGCCGGGCCGGGATGGACCTCACCACCGCCTACGAGGCCATCCGCATCTCGTCGGGCAACTCCTTCGTGCATGAGACCGAGAGCCAGGTCATCCTCAACGGCTCCTACGACATCGGTTTCACCATGGACCTGGTGCAAAAGGACATGGGCCTGTTCCTGGAGCTGGCCGAGCGGGCCGCCGTCGATCTGGACGTGGCCCCGGTGATCGGCTCGGTGTTCGACGACGCCGCCCGCCGCTACGGCCCCCGAGCCCTCAGCCCCATGGTGGTGCGCCGCCTGGAAGAGGCCATCGGCACCGAGCTGCGAGCCCCCGGCTTCCCGGACGAGATCATCGACGACGAACCCGAAGCCCCCGGCCACGAGGTGGTGGTAGCCATCGGACCGAGCCCGGTGCGAGACTGATCAGAGGGACACTGCCTATCGGCGGCATCCTCCGGCGTGGCCTAGTCTCAGCGTGCAACGGCCGGGGACTCTGGACATGGGTTTCCCGCATCGCATCGGGTCGGCGGGCCGGCCGTTCGTGGTCTCGTCGGCGTCTTCGCCGGCGGCCCAGACTTCTTCGTCTTCCTCGGCTAGGCGCTCGATGGCCGCGTCCGGCATCAGGCCGGTGAGGGTGATCTGACGTGGTGACGGCTGCAGGATGTAACCGCCGAATTGCAGCCACCGCCGGGCATGGGACATCACCGCCGCGGCCAGCCCGGTCGACTGTTTCAAGTCCCGCGTCGAAACCCCGGCGCCGCCCGCTTGCCGCAACTCCGCCAGCAGTCGCCGGCACGGGACCGGCAGGTCGTACCAGGCGGTCCGGTGGACTTTGTTCATCATCTCCGCGTCGGCCAGTTCGACGGACTTGGCCGTCTCCCATTCCCCGGCGGGCGAATCCGGCAACCCGGACAGATCCCACAGATGCGAGCCGATCACCTGCATGTGGAAGGGAGTGATGTCTCCCCGATCAAGGATGGGCGCCAACTCCCGCGCGCCGGCGTCGGCCCCGGCGGCCCGGACCGTGCAGCGGACGCCGTTCACGGCCTGGGCCGGGGTCAGCAACCCCACCTCTAGCCGATGGCAGCGATGGAAGAAAGTCATTTTCGTCCCCGACAGCAGCCCGCGGTAGATGTCGCCCAGACCGGCCCCGAGGAACGCCAGCGGCAGAGATTCCCGTTTGGTGATGTGCTGGATGTCGTCGCCCAGCCTGCGCATCTCCTGCTGATCCCCGGCGTGGATCTCGTCTACGCACAGCAGCACGCTCGTGTCGTGCTCGCCCGCCTGGGACGCGAGATACGCCAGACGGTGCCGGTTGTCCATCCGCGGAGGGGCTGCGGCGATCTCCCATCTGGCGCTGAGCCCGAAGAACCCGGCCCCGATCAGCTCCCGGCCCCGTCCCCAGTCCTGGACTGTTCCCAACCCGGTCCGGTCTGGATGTTCTAGCCAGTCCAGCACCATCCCGATCCTGTCGTGGATGCCGGGCGTGCCGGCGTCCACCGACACGATCACCCACCCCTCAGAGCGACAGGACTCGACCAACGCGTTCAACAGTGCCGTCTTGCCAGTGCCGCGCGGCCCGATGAGCAGCGTGGTGAAACCCGGTGCCCGCGGCCCGACTGCGAAGTGCGACTCAATCTCGGTCAGCGTCTTCCCGCGTCCGGCCAGATGTGCCGGGGTCTGCCCGAAATCCGGGGTGAACGGGTTGCTAGCACGGTTGTGGCCCATGGACTCAGGCTACCAGCGCTTAAGAGAAAACTCTCAGTTGATGAGAAAAATCTCTCATTAATGAGAAAACTCGCCGGACGCGCCCGTGCGGTAGGGTTTGCCTTGCGCGCAGCGGCGGCGCGGTTGTCCCAGAAGGACCGGTTCGGTTCGGCGCACTAGCATCTTCCTGCCGGGAGAGCGCGGCCGAGCTAGCTAGCTCTTGCGGTCCTCCATTAGGGCGATGTCTTGCGGGGGGACGCCGGTTACCCAGATGTTCTCCAGGCGCTCGACGTAGCGGACGAAGCGGTACTTGTCCTCGATGCCGTCGGTGCGGCGGGGGCGGACGTGGGAGCGGCCCGGGGCGGTCCGCACGTTGACGAAGCTGCAGACCCGGCGGGAGAAGGCCAAGTCGATCTCGGCGTCGAGGTGCTCGTCGTCGGCCACGTCGGCCGTGTGGGGCACGCCGCACCCGGCCGCCACCGCGGCTAGGTCCACCCGGCCGGCAGTGGCGGTGGGCCTCCGGCCGCGGCCGCTCCAGCCGATCGACTCGTAGACGCCGTTGTCCACCACGAACACGACCAGATTGTCGGGCCGGTGCTCGCCCATGGCCACCAACTGGCCCAGCTCCATGAGCACCGAGCCGTCGCCGTCGAGGGCGACGATCCGGCGGTGGGGCAGGGCCAGGGCCAGGCCCACGGCCATGCCGATCACGTCGCCCATCTGGCCCAGGTGGGCGGTGCGGTGGTGCTCCTCGGTGTGGTTGGCCCACTCGAAGGACACCGCCCCGATGTAGGTGGACATCACCAGGCAGTCGTCGGGCAAGCGCCGGGCCAGCCTGCCCAGCCACTCGAAGCGGTCCAGGGCCACCCTCAGTCCTCCCAGACGCAGTCGCCGGAGACGAGCACGGCGGTCGGGTGGAGCTGGGCCTCGGCCGTCCGCTTAGCCCGCACGATGGACGGGGCCAGCTCGGAAACTTGGCGCACCACCAGGTACTTGATCCGCAGCGCTCCGAGCAGCGGCTCGGCCACGATCCCGTGGGGGATGCCCCAGTGCTCAGTCTCGCCCACATCGCCCCGGTACGAGCACACCAGGGTCACCGGCACCCCGGTCCCCAGCGAGATGCGGGCGATGTACTCCGACGCCACCCGCAGCCCGCTGTTCTCCATCACCAACGCCGGCTTCCGGCCCCCCAGCCAGGCCCCGGCGCAGATCGAGAACCCGACCCCCTCGTTGCACACCGGCACATAGCGGATGTCGGGATCGAACTCGACTCGTTCGTGAAGGTTGCGCTGCCAGCCGTCGGGCAGGCCCGACACGAAGTCGATGCCCGCGGCTTTCAGGCCCTGGTGGGCGGCGTCCAGCGCGGCCGTGGTCAGGGCCACGCCTCAGCCCCCGTCATCGGCGAGCCCCGGCGGCCTTCATCGCCAGCCCGCCGGGAAGGTGCACCGGCGGGAAGATGCCGACCCGCAGGGTGATCAGCCGGAGCAGGAACCCGCCCGGCAGCAGCAGAACCAAACAGACCACCGCCAGCGCCCCCCGAAGGCCCCCGGCCGCCGCCCCGACGAACCCCAGAAGCGCCGGGGCCACCGTGCCCGCCACCAGCACCACGTCGACGAAGACGCAGCGGTAGCGGCCCCGCAGAAGCCGCTCGAGGCTCTCCCTCTTGCCGGGGACGTTGGCGCCGGTGAGCAGATGGGCGACCACCGCCACCGCCAGAGCGGTCGCCAGCAAGCCGAGCAGAACCATCTGGCCTGCGGTGACGGCCACGCCGGCCATCACCTCCAGCGCCAGCACCACCGCCACCGACGTGGCCGACGACGACAAGAAGAACTGGACGGGCACGGCGGGCGAGCTCCAGTAGGGGATGGAGCGGGGCCGGGCCAGCACCGCCCCGGCGTAGGTCATCACCACCACCGCGGCCGCGCCCGCCGCGATCTCCAGGGCCAGTCCGGCGCCGTCGCCCCCGTGGGGGTCCCAGCCCAGCCCCTCGAACGGCCGGGCGTCCCCGAGACGCAGCCCGGGCAGCACCAGCAGACCGGCCACGGTCAAAAAGACCAGGTCGGACCAGGCCCCCCAGCTAATCCAGCTCGTGCGCACGTTGGCGAAGGCCCGCCAGAACTGCAGCGGCCGCCCCAGGTCGGCCACCAGGATCACCCCGCCGACGGCTATGGCGACGAAGCTGACCACATCCACCGTCGGCACCCCCAACAAAGAGCCGAGGCCGTCGGTGAGGTTCAGGCCCCGCCCGGCCAGGAACACCCCGCCGCCGAGCCCCATGAGGGTGAACCACACGGCGTGGTTGAGGTCCCAGACCCGCTGGGTGCGGGGCTCCAGGTCGAACTGGTCCATAAAGGCGTTCTGGGGCCGCGAGGCACCCCGGCCGCTCACGGCAGCCCCACGGGCCGGGGGCCCGGCGCCCCCGCCAGCCCCATCCTCACGGCAGCCCCACGTAGCGGGTGCTGGGGCCGGTCTTGGCGTCGGGGCGCAGCACCTGCTCCGGGCCCTTGTCGGCCAGGTACCGGCTGACGTTGCTGTCGGGGTCGTCGAGGTCGCCGAAGATCCGGCACTCGGCCGGGCAGGTGACCACGCAGGCCGGGGTGGCCAGGGGGTGGACCCCCACCTCCAGGCCGTTCTCGGTCCCGTAGTCGATCCGGTGCGCGCAGTAGGTGCACTTGGACACCGCCCCGGCCACGTGCCGCTGGTGGGCGTAGCGCTCGGGGACGCTCGGCTCGGGGCCGCCGCCCGACACCGCGGCCCGGCCGTCGTGGAAGTGGATCGCCCCGTAGGGGCAGGCGGCCATGCAGGCCCGGGAGCCGATGCACACGTCTTCGTCGGCCATCACGATCCCGTCGTCTCGCCGCTTGAGCGCCCCCGACGGGCAGGCGGTCACGCACGGCGCGTCCTCGCAGTGGTTGCACAGCGTCGGGAGGTAGTTGAGCGTGGCGTCGGGGTACTCCCCCGCCTCCCACTCGACGACGGGCGCATACCAGGCGTCGTAGGGCGACTGGTTCTCGGTCTTGCAGGCCACGGTGCAGGCCTGGCACCCGACGCAGCGCTCGGCGTCGATGACCATCCCCCACCGGGTCACAACCGACCACCCCCGGAGCCCCAGCGGGTCACGGCCCGCCGCCGGGTCACGCCGAGCCCCCGGCGCCGACCTTGCGGACATCGGCGGCGATGGCCGAGTCGAGCGCGCCCGAGACGAAGTCGATGTGGTCGGCGTCGATGTTCAACAAGGCGTTGAAGTTCACCTCGTCGCCGGCGCTGCCCTTGGTCCAGCCCCCGCCGCAGCCCTGGGTGGCCAGCACCTCGGGGTGGACGAGCTGCGTGACCCGGGCCGCGGCCGTCTGCCGGCGGCCCTGCGCGGTCACGATCTCCACCCGATCCCCGTTGGAGATGCCCCGCCCGGCCGCGGTGACGGGGTTGATCCACACCGACTTCAGGTCGTTGTGGCGGTTGGAGAGGGTGCTGAGGATCGAGTTCTTGTGGGTGTGGGACAGGGCGTGGTTGGGCACCTTCATGTTGATGACGAACAGGTCGTGGGGAGCGGTGCGCCCATAAGCGGGCCCGGGCTTCCAGTCCGGGAGGGTCTGGTAGTCATCGGTCTCCCACTCGATGCCCAGCTCGGCGACAGTGGCTTCCAGATCCGCCCGGGCCTTCAGCATGAACTCGAAGTAGATCTGGGCCCGAGCATCGAAAAACGGCCGGGGGTATTTCTCCTCCACGGTCTTGTCGTCGGTCCACAGCCCGTCGCTCAGGTGCCAGTCGAGGCCCTTGTCGGCGCCGAAAGTGTTCTTGAGCCACCGGTCGCAGATCTCGAAGTAGGAGTAATGGCCGTCGGGGTCGAGCCGGTATTCGCCGCGCATCTTGGCGATGTTGTTGAACGCCTCGTGAACCTGGGGCAACCGGCCACTGCGGCGGGCCAGCTCCAGGTAGATCTGCATGGCGTCCACGTAGGGCTCGCCCGGCACCGGGCCCTCAATGCTCGAGGCCACCGCCGGCTTGGCCCCGTACACCGAGTGCCGCCCGTCGCCCGAGGTCAGATGCTGGAACACGAACGGGGTCAGGCGCTCCAGATAGTGCAGGTCGGGGAGCACGATGTCGGCCATCATGGTCGTCTCCTCGAACCGACGGCTGATGGAGACGATGAACGGGATCCGCTTGACGAACCGCTCCACCACTTCGGGGGGGCCGGAGGTCTTCATCATGTTGGACTGGAAGTTGATCATCATCGACGGGAACGGCGGTGCCCCGAACAGGTCGGGCTGCTCGGAGTTGAGCAGGGAGAAGACGGTGCCGTAGGGGGCGCACGGCATCAGCTCGAACATCTCCGTGGTCCGGGGGGCTTTCACCTCCCGGGGCGGGTAGAGGCCGCCCACCCGGCCCCCGCCGATGAACCCCTGGGAGATGAGGCCTTCGGGGCTGGCCGTGGCCGTGTAGGTCCGGTCCTTCACCTTGCCCATCAGCCCCCACGGATCGCCGAGCAGGCCCCCGGGCACGTCGAGCCCGCCCACCAGGGTGGGCAACAGGATCACGGCTAAGCCGTTGAGCATGGAGTGCTTGTGGGCCGACAGGCCCCGGTACCAGATGGCGGTGGCCGGCCGGTACGGCAGTTCTGTGCCGTCGATCTCGATGGTCTCGCCGATGCGGGCCGCCTCCCCGAACTCCCGGGCCAGCCGGCGGACGGTGGCGGCCGGGACGGTGGTGATCGACTCGACGTATTCGGGGGTGTAAGAGCGGACGTGATCGGCCAGCACCTGGAAGCCGGGCCGGGCCCGGACGCCGTTCACCTCATAGGTCCCGGTCAGCGCCGCGCCCGCCGTCCCGGCGTCGAAGGGCTGGGCGCCGTTGCGCTCGTCCCACACCAGCGGCCGGGGGCCTCCGGGCTCGCGGACATAGCGGCCGTCGTCGCCCACCAGATAGGCGGCGTTGGTGAAGTTGCGGAGGAACTCGGCGTCGTAGATCCCCAGCTCGTTGACGAGCTGGTCGACCATGCCCAGGATCAGGGCGGCGTCGGTGCCGGGGCGGATGGGGACCCATTCGTCGGCGGCCGCGGCCGCGGCGCTGCACACCGGGTCGATCGACACCATCTGAACCTCGGACCGGCGCTCGGACAGCGACCGGGTGGCGTGCATGGTGTCGTAGTGGACGACGGAGCCGAACTGGGCGCCGAAGTTCAAGATGTAGCGGCTGTACACCGGGTCGGGCGTCCCCTCGAAGGCGTTCTGGTTCATGTAGGCGATGCCGTGGACGTTGTTGCCGCAGAAGATGGCCGCCGACCAGGTGGAATAGCCCGGCATCCCCAGGCCGGTGACCCACGAGGCGGCCAGCGCCCCCCGCAGGTGGAATATGTCGAAGCTGGTGTAGAGGATCTTCTCGGGGTCATCCGCGATGGTCTCGCGGAGCTTGTCGGCGATGGCATCCAAGGCCTCGTCCCAGGTGATCGGCGCCCAGCCCGGGTCGATCCCGATCCCCCGCTCGGGGTTGGTGCGGCGCAGCGGGACGGTGATCCGGTCGGGGTCGCTCAGGCCCTCGAAGCCGGCGTCGCCCTTGGCGCAGGTCCGGCCGTGGTTGTGGGGGTTGTCGGGGTCCCCGACGATCTTGTCCACCGTCTCGTCCTCGTTGACATGGGCCAAGATCCCGCAGCGGTTCATGCAGATGGTGCAGGCGCTGCGGACCCAGCCCTCGCCGTAGGCGGTTCCCGACCTGGCCCCCAGAACTGCTTCCATCCGGTTCCTCCTTCTGGCGGCGCGGGGCAGCCTCCGCGCCGCGAACGCTAGAGCATCATCGGCTACCGTGCGCGGCGGGAGCGCATCGGGGGGAGGCAACGATGAACGATCAGACCCCCGGGGGCGGCGCGACCGCCATCACCGACGCCGTCATCTACTGCGCGGACGACGGGTTCAGCTCCTTCAACCCCGGGACGGTGGTCTTCGCCGACGGCGTGATCGCCGCGGTCGGCCCCAGCAGCACGGTTGAGGTTCCCGATGCGGCGACGGTGATCGACGGCCGGGGCCGCCTGGCCGTGCTGCCGGGGCTGATCGACGTGCACAGCCATTCGAGCCTGCTGAAGGGCTACTCCGAGAACGCCCAGCTCATGGACTGGCTGCCCGAGTATCAGCGCGAGCATCAGGTGCTCACCCCCGACGACGCCTACTGCGGGTACCTGGTGTCCTACATGGAGGCACTCAAGGGGGGCACCACCACCGTCATGGACATGTACCGGTTCGGGCACAAGGGGGCTGAGGCCGCCGACCGGCTGGGCATGCGGGTGCATTTGGTGCCCTATGCCGCCGACCACCCGACCAAGGCATTCTTCGAGACCCTCGAGACCAGCGAGCAGCTCATCTGTGACCGCCACGACACCAGCGACGGCCGGGTGAAGGTGTGGCTGGGCCTCGAGCACATCACCTACTGCTCCGAGGAGATGTTCAGGGCCGCGGCCGACCTGGCCGACCGCTACGGGGTGAACATCCACACCCACACCAGCGAGCAGCAAGAAGAGGTGGAGGTGGTGGTCGAGCTATTCGGCGGCCGCCCGGTCCACGTCTTCGCCGAGCGGGGCATCCTCCGGCCCGGCTCGGTGCTGGCCCACTGCGTGTGGCTCGACGACGCCGAGATCGAGGTGCTGGCCGAAACCGGCACCGGGGTGGCCCACTGCCCGGTGAGCAACATGAAGCTGGCCGGCGGCACCGCCCCCTTAGAGGAGTTCCGCCGCCGCGGGGTGACGGTGGGGTTGGGCACCGACGGGGGCATCTCCAACAACTCGGTGAGCATGTGGGAGTGCATGAAGATCGGCTCGCTGCTGCAGAAGGTGACCCGGCTCGACGCCACCGCCGTCAGCGCGGCCGAGGCGATCCGGATGGCCACCATCGACGGGGCCCGGCTGCTGGGGGCCGGCGACGAGATCGGCTCGATCGAGGTGGGCAAGCAGGCCGACCTGATCACGGTGGACCTGTGGCAGCCCCACCTGCTGCCTCTGGCCCGGGCCGAGGGCCACGACCCGATCCTGTGGAACCTGGTGTTCGCGGGCCGGGCCGGCGACGTGCGGGATGTGTGGGTGCAGGGCAGGCCGTGCGTGGCCGACGGCCGGATCTGCGGCCTCGACGAGTCCGAGGCCCTGACCGAGATCCACGCCCGGACCGTCGATCTGCTCAAGCGCCGGGAAGGGGTCGCCGCCATAGGGATGGTGGCCGGCTGAGCCCCGCCGGGCCGGTACCCGGCCCGTTCGCGTTACCTTGACATCGAACCTGGTCTGCTCCGATCCAGATCCAGGACGTCTTCCATCTTGGGGCGAACCTCAGTAGCAAGTCTTTCCCAGGCGGCGAGGATGCCCTCAACGACGGGCACCTCGGCGTAGGCGGGTCCGGGGCCCAGGATGGAATTGAAGATGATCTGGTCGATCCCGAGCTCTGCCTGCCCGACCAGTTCGGCCGCGATCACCTCGGGCGGGCCCACGATCATCCGCTCGTAGTTGGCTGCGTAGTCCTCCAGGTAATCGCGCCCGGTGCCGTACCAGTCGGCGAGCCGGTCGAACTCGGCGCCGATGTCGGCATCGGCGTCGGTCACCCACACCGAGATGCACCGCGAGAACCTCAGCACTGCGGGGTCCCGCCCCGCCTCGGCGCACAAGGAGCGGACCTGGGCGATGGTGGCGGACACATCATCGTCATGCTTGGCGTAGAAGTTGACGCCGTCGGCATGCCGGGCCGCCAAACGGGGCATGACCCTGCGACCGAACACGAGACCGATCCAGATCGGCGGATGCGGTTTCTGCACGGGTTTGGGCGCCAGCCCCGCACCTCGAAGCTGGTAATGCTCACCCTCGTAGGTGACGTCGTCCTCGGTCCACAGGCGCTTGATGATCTCGATCTCTTCGTTCAAGATCGAAATCCGCTTCCCCGGCGGGGGGAAGCGCTGGCCCCACGGCTCGTGCTGGCGCGGTTCATCGCCGGGGCCCATTCCCAGGTCGAGCCGTCCGCCGCTGGTGTTGTCGAAGGATGCCGTCATCTTGGCGAACACGCTCGGGTGGCGGCGGCCCATCGGGGTGACCAGAGGCCCAAGCCTGATCCGGGAGGTTGCTTCGCCGAGGGCGCCAAGAACGCTCCACGCGTCATACACCGGCGCATCCGCCTTCCACGGCACCGGACCCACGACATTGTCATGGATCCATGCAGTGTGGAAGCCGAGATCCTCGGCCCGGGTAACCATACGGCGCACTTCCAGCCACGACCGGTCCACGGGAAGGACGTACACATCCAGCTTCGGCATTCTCGTCACCAGCCACTCTTCCTTTCCATATTCGGCTTCTCCATATTCGGCTTCAATCAATCGGTGCCGCGGCAATCTCCGGCGCACCGCTTTCTGCGGCGGCTATGACCTGGTCGATGCGAGCGGGATCGGCCAAGACCCCGGCCAGCGCCGCCCGGGCGACATGGCGCGCTGCGTCCGAGGCGGCGACATCACCGTCCCGATCGAACCAGTTGACCAGGCTCTCGACCAGACCGAATGTGGCGTCGACGGCCAGTGTCACGTCGTTACGGGCCAGAGCCCCAGAACGAATCCCCGCGGCGATTATGTCCCGGTAGCGATCCTTGAGTTGCTGCCGCCGGGCCCAGAACCGGCCGAACTCATCGCTTCGGACCTCTGGAAGCAGCATGAGACCAGCGAGGTTCTGTTCGCCAGCGGTCAGAATGGCACAGTCGGTGGAGAGCAGCAGCCAGAGCCGAGTCTCGGGCGGGAACTCTGAACCGAGCCCATCGACGGCTGAGAGCGCAGGCTCGACGGTGCGGTCGAGCAACTCGGTGAGAATGTCCTTCTTTCGTGCGAAATAGTGGCTCAGCGAACCTTGCCTAAGCCCGACCGCAGCCGCGATTTGGCGGGTCGAGGTCGCGGTGTAGCCCTGGCGGGCGAACAGTCCCGCCGCGGCTTCAAGAATCTGTTCCGCGACGTCTCCCTCGACAACGACGCGACCGTCGGCCCGGGGGCGGCCCACGCGATTAGTTCGGCGGTTGAGCGAGTCGCTTGACATGAAGAACCTCACCGCTATAGTACCCAATCATTCGATTGAACGAAAGATATTCGTGGGAGGAACAGCATGAAGCGCGTCAAGAACCGAACTCATTCCGTGGTCGTGGCTCTGGCAGTCCTAGCGTTGATCGCCGTCTCCTGCGGGGATGACGGCGACACCGGTTCAACGGATCTGGACCTGGAACCGGTGAGAGTCGGCTTCGACTCCCAAGAGGAAGAACTCTTCTCGATCATCGAGGCCCGCCGGGCCGCGGAGGCCGCCGTCGCCTACATAAACGCAGAACTGGGCGGAGTCGACGGCCATCCGCTTGAACTCGAGGTCTGCACCTCAGGCGATGGCCCTGAAGGTGCGGTGGCCTGCGCCCAGCAGTTCGCGAACGACGACAGCATCCATGTGATGATGACCAGCAGCTTCTCTTCCAATGAAGCCGCGGAAGTCACCGTGGCGGCCGGGCTTCCGCTGCTGGCGCTGGCCAACCTTCCCGATGACTGGCAGCGAGACACCGAGTGGATTTTCGATCCCGGTTTCCTGGGCATAGCCCAAGGCCCGGTCGACTACGCCGCCGACTCACTCGGCGCCGAGTCGATAGCCATCATCTGTCTCGACGACCCCTTCTTCCTCGAAGCATGCGATGCCGCGATGATTTTCGCGCAGGAAGCGGGCATGGAGGTTCAAGCCCCGACGCCCGCCGGTTTCGAGCAGGCCGACTTCGTAGGCGTCGTCACCGCTTCTGGCGCCGCCGACGTCGATGTCGTGTTCACAGTCATCGACGGCTCCCAGTGCGCCCCGATAGCCGATGCCTTCACGGCGCTCTCGGTGACGACAACCGTGCTGACGGTAGACACTTGCGCTCTCGAAGACTCGGTCTCCACCGGCGCTCTTGATGGCTGGCTGGTTTTCGGCGCCAGCGCCCTGCCCGCAGATCCGTCTGGAGCCAGTGCCGAGATTCTTGAGGGCCAGCGCATCATCGACACTTACGGGTCCGACGAAGCCGAGTTGTACGGACTGGCCGGCTGGGGCATGGCCAGCACTCTTGCCGTGCATGAGGCGCTTGCCGACGTTGGGTACGACAATCTGTCCCGTGAAGCCGTCAACCAGGCATTGAGCCGATCCGACATCAGCCTCGGCTGGTATGCGGACATCTCGTGCCCGGGCCCGGACCCGTTCCCGGGCGCCTGCGTGTCAAGCCTCGTCGTGCTCGAGGTCGATGGCACCTCCATGAGACAGGAAGGAGTGACACCCGTCGACTTCTCGGCATTCGAACCCCTGTTGTGAACGTTGATGTGAGAGGTATTGCCGCGGCCTGCAGGCCAGGTCGGTGAGCATTTACATCCAATTCCTGCTGATCGGCATCGGCACCGGTGTGATCATCGGGGCGTTGGCCGTCGGGTTGACGCTCAGCTTCCGGGCCTCGGGCGTCATCAATTTCGGCCACGGCGCCATCGCCACCTACGTCACCTACGTGTTCGTAGAGATGCACCAGAACGGCGAGTACCCCATTCCCCCACTGCCCAACCCTCTGGCTATGGGGGCCGGGATCGCCAACTGGTTCGGGGCCAACCTAGACGCGCCGGACATCCCGACCGTGATCCACATCGGAGACGGGACTTCGGTGGGCATGGCCGCCGCCATCGCCATAGCCACCTCCGTTCTCCTCGGGTTCGCCGCGCACTTCCTCGTGTTCCGGCCGCTTCGCTATGCACCGGCCACCGCCAAGGTCGTGGCTTCTATCGGCATCCTGCTGACCCTTCAAGCCATCGTCGTGCTGAGATTCGGGTCGCGGCCGAAGCAGGCTGAGCCCTTGCTGCCCGATGAACCGGTCACCGTGCTGGGCGCCGACATCCCCCGCGACCGCTTTCTGCTGCTGGCGCTTCTGTTGATCGTCACCTTCGTGCTGTGGGCTGCATTCCGGTTCACGCGCTTCGGGATCGCCACCCGAGCCGCGGCCGAGAACGAAGAGACCGCCACCCTGCTCGGCTACTCGGCCGATTTTCAGGCCGCGGTGAGTTGGATCACCGCCAGCATGATTGCCGGCGGAGTGGGCATTCTGGTGGCGCCCATCACCGGAGTGACACCTGCTCGGATGACGCTGCTGATCGTTCCGGCTGTCGCCGCCGCCATGGTCGGGGCCTTCTCGTCTTTCTGGGCCTCGGCTCTGGTAGGCGTCGCCATCGGAATGGTCCAGAGCTTGATCTTCATCCTGGAGCAGCGCCAGAGTTGGGTTCCTGATCTGGATCTCTCGGAGATCCTCCCCCTAGTGCTGATCGCGGCGGTCATGGTGGTGAGGGGAGACGTGATACCGGGTCGGGGGGCGATCCGGGCCGAGAGGCTGCCGCTGGCCTATGCCGATCGGATTCGTCCGCTGGCCGTCATCCTGTTCCTCATAGCGATGCTGGCTGCCGTCGTCTGGCTTCCATTCGAGTACCGCAATGGGCTCAACAACTCGATGATCGGGGTCATGCTGGCGCTGAGTCTGGTCGTGGCCACGGGGTTTGTCGGCCAGATCTCACTGGCCCAAGTGGCGCTGGCGGGCATTGCCGCTTTCGGGCTCGGCTCGTACGTGGCGGAGGGTGGCATCCCCTTCCTGCTCGGCTACCCGCTGGCCGTCATCACCGCCGCGGGCTTCGGATTCCTGGTGGGGCTGCTGGCCCTCCGCTCCCGCGGTCCTAGTTTGGCCATAGTCACCTTGGGGGCGGGAATAGCCATCGAAGCGGTCCTGTTCCGCCGAGACGGCTGGTTCGGGACGTCGGGCATAGCGACTGCCGACGCGCCGGAGATCTTCGGGATCGAGTTCGGGTTTGCCTCGGCGTTTCCCTTAGGCGACGACAAGTGGCCATCACCGGCAGTGGGCGTCTTCATATTGGCTGTGACCGCGGCCGCCTGCCTCTTTGTGGCCCGATTGCGCCGGAGCCCGACGGGTGAGCACATGCTGGCCGTGAGGGCGAACGAGAGGGCCGCGGCCGCCGCCGGAGTGAACGTCGCCCGCATCAAGCTCGCGGCTTTCACGCTGAGCGCCGCCATCGCCGGGGCGGCCGGAGCTCTCAAAGCGGGACAGCTCGGATCGTTCCGCCCCGACACCTTCGGCTTCGTCGCTTCCCTGGTGCTGGTCGCCTACGCGTATCTGGGGGGCATCAGCACGGTGAGCGGAGCGCTGTGGACCGGCACTCTGGTCGGCGCCGGAATCGGCACGGTGGTCGGCGAGGAGTTCATCATCCTGGGCCGGTACGAGACCTACATCGCCGGGACATTCCTCATCGCCGAACTCGCTCTCGATGCCGACGGGATCGCTGGGTCCACGAGGCGATTCAACCGTTTCATGGCGGCAAGACTGCGGAGAATGTTGGGACAGGCCCGACCACCGATCGCCAGGACGGAGATGGTCTCATGACCCGCGCCGTGCTCGAGAGCCGAGATCTGAAGGTGACGTTCGGCGGGGTCACGGCTCTGGCCGGAGTGGACATCACCTGCGCCAAAGGGGAGTTGACCGGGTTGATCGGACCCAACGGGGCCGGGAAAACGACGTTCATCGACGCGGTGACAGGCTTCCTTCCGTCGAACACAACCGGTCAAGTCCTGCTCGATGGCGCAGACGTCACCGGTATGCCGCCTCACGCCCTAGCCCAACTAGGGCTCACCCGCACTTGGCAGTCGCTCGAGTTGTTCGATGACATCGATGTGTCGGCCAACCTGGCCGTGGCCAGCCGGTCGTTGACTCTGCGCCGAGCCGTCAAAGGGATGTGGAAGCGCGATCGCAGCGACCGGGTCGACGAGGTGCTGGAGCAGTTCGACTTGACCGGGGTTCGCGAGCGCTTGCCTCGGGATCTGTCCCTCGGACAGCGCAAACTGGTCGGCATCGCTCGGGCGGTTGTGGCCCGATCGCGGATCGTGCTCCTCGATGAGCCGGCTTCAGGCCTTGACCGCAAAGAGACGGCATGGCTCGGGGACCGACTGCGGGCCATGATCGACGGCGGATCCACCCTGCTGCTCGTCGATCACGACATGGATCTGGTTCTGTCGGTGTGCGATCGCATCCAAGTCCTCGAGTTTGGGGTAGTCATTGCCAACGGCACCCCGACTGAAATCCGTCACGACCCCCGGGTTGGCGAGGCCTACCTGGGCGAGGCGGCGCAGGTGACATGAACCCCCCGCTGCTTCAAGTCGACAACCTGTACGCCGGTTACAACGGCGTCTCGGTGGTCCGGGGCCTGACCCTTACTGTGTCCGCCGGTGAGCTGGTGGCGCTGCTCGGCCCGAACGGCGCCGGAAAGACCACCACCCTTCGAGCCGTGTCGGGACTGGTCGAGCGCCACGGGGGGAGCGTGACGGTACTGGGCGGCCCCGTGCCGAAGCTGCGCAGGGCTCACAAAGTGGCGCGCCGCGGACTGGCCCACGTTCCCGAGGGTCGGGGCATCCTCGGCCAACTCACAGTGCGCGAGAACTTGCTTCTGGCCACGCGACGGGGAAAAGTCGATTTCCACCGGGCGCTGGATTACTTCCCGGCACTCGAACCGCTGATGGACCGGAAGGGGGCCCTGTTGTCTGGCGGCGAGCAGCAGATGGTCGTGCTGAGCCGAGCCATCCTGGCCCGGCCGAGACTGATGCTGATCGACGAGCTTTCACTTGGATTGGCACCGATCCTCTTCTCGCAACTCCTGCCGGTGGTGCGGCGCTTCGTAGACGAGATGGGGGCAGGAATGCTGCTCGTCGAGCAGTACGCCGAAATGTCGCTGGCCTACAGCGACCGGGCCTACGTGTTGAACCACGGCGATCTGGTCCTCTCGGGCCCGGCCGATGATCTTCTCGCTGATCGAGGCCGCCTCGACGCCGCTTACTTGGGAGGAAACGATCGAACATGCCCCGAATTCCTCCCAGCGGAGAGCCAGACATGAGTCCCACCCCCCTGCCCGTTGCTCCAACGTGGTGGGCGCAGAGCCGGATAAGTCCCGACATCACCCTTTTGCGCGAGCCCTGGGTCACGGAGCTGCTGCGCTGCAACGTCTGGCATGTCCGGGGGAAGCGTCGCGATCTTGTCATCGACTCCGGTCTCGGCGTAGCGCCGCTGCTCCCGCAACTGGACATCACCTCGGGGCACGAACCGGTCGTGGTGCTCACCCACACTCACGCCGACCACGTCGGGGGGTGGCATGAGTTTCCAAGTCGGTGGTTGCACGAGCGGGAAGCAGGATTGGTCGACCCAGATACTTCGGAACCGGATCTGGCAAGCCTGTGGGCTGCCGATCTCGATATCCAGGAGAGCGATCATATGCGAGCAGCCGGATACGAACTGCCCGACTGCTTTCTAACCGCCGTTCCTCACCACGGATTCAACCTCGACTCACTCCCCCATCACCCGGCAGTACCGACCCGGCTGCTGCGCGAAGGCGATGTTATCGACCTAGGCGACCGCGCCTTTGAAGTGCTCCACCTGCCCGGCCACTCCCCTGGCAGCATCGGTCTCTACGAATCTCGTGAAGGGCTTTTCTTCTCCGGCGACGCCGTGTACGACGGTCCGCTACTAGACGAGCTAGCCGGAAGCGATATAGGCGAATATATCGACACTATGCGCCGCTTGACTGAGATCTCCGTCCAGACAGTTCTACCCGGTCACGGCGAGATATTCGGTGAACAGCGTCTGCGAGAGATAACATCGGGGTATCTGCACCGTCGGGATAAGACGTAAGGAGCAATCCGGGAATGAAAGTCGTCACCCATTCTCAGCGTCCTGATCTGCTCACCGAGTTTGAGCATATGGAATCGGACGCCTTCCCAGAGTTCATGTTGCACGACCCTATCTGGAACGGATGTTGGCCCCAGATACTGACTGAGTTCAGTGACTTTCAGCTTTATCTGCTGGATCCAGACACTGACCAACTAGCCGGCGTGTTCAACACAGTTCCCTTCGTCTGGGACGGTTCGGTGGAGGATCTGCCCGACAGCGAACACGAGGTCCTCACCCGCAGCCTGCGCCATCGCCGCGAGGGTAGAGAGCCGACAGCTCTGTGCGGGATCCAGGTGGCGGTGGCAACCTCTCACCAGGGCCGGGGTTTGGCCTCGACCGCCCTCACCGAAGGCCGGCGCCTTTGCAAGGAGCACGGCCTATCCCATCTGATCGCCCCGATCCGGCCGACACTCAAAAGCCGCTACCCGACTGTTCCGTTCGAGCGGTACATTGACTGGGCCCGGTCCGACGGCACCCCCTTCGATCCATGGATACGAACCCAGGTCCTCGAAGGAGCGGCGCGCTTGGGGGTGTGTCGGGAGCCAATGCGGTTCGAAGGATCGGTCAGCGACTGGGAAAGCTGGACCGGCCTCGCCTTCCCCGAAAGCGGCGGCTACGTCATCGGCGGCGCGCTGGATCTTCTCCAGGTCGACCTGACCGAAGATCGCGGCCGTCTAGCTGAACTCAACGTCTGGTACGGGTTCCGCATCGACCCCGAGGAGGGGGCCTGATGAACAAGGCCGCGTTCAAGCTCACCGCCAAGGAGGTCGGATCGATCCGCCAGCCCATTGAACTGGCCCGCACCTTGCCCCGTCGGGCGTTCACATCTCCCGATTTCTTCGAGTGGGAGAGGAGCCGGATCGCCGAGCGCAACTGGCTAGCGGCCTGCTTCGCCGATCAGATCCCCGATCCCGGCGACGGGTTGCCCATCGACGTCTGGGGCATCCCCCTCGTGGCGGTCAGAGGCCTCGACCATCGGATACGCACGTTTCACAACGTGTGCCCTTACGACGGCTGTCCCGTGGCCATGGCCCCGTTTCGGGGTACCTCGGAACTGCGGGTCACATATCACGGTTGGCGCTACGATCTCAAGGGCCGACTCCTTGATGCGCCATACTGGGCTGGTCGCTTCGGCAACGGATTCGACACGGTTCCCCACCAGCACCGCGCCCTGACCGAGGTTGCCTGCGGCGTTCACCTCGGCGTCTTGTTCGTCAACTTGTTCTCAACCCCGACGACTCTGGCCGCCCACGTCGAACCGCTGAAAGAACTCCTCTATGAGTTCGATCTGGAGGATCTGAGAGCGACGACCGATGAGGCCGGCCAGATCGAGATCTTCGAGTCGTTGCCGGCCGCGAACTGGAAGACCTTCGCCGAGAACGACTGCCTCAACATCCTCCATGAGTCCTTCACCCACGAGTTGTACGCGGCATCGCCGGACATCCCCCGGGTAAGCGTCGATGGCACGCCGAAATTCGAGGTCGTCGCCCGCGGCAACCTGTTCGGATTCGGATACCGGGAGGCTGACGTTGCCCAGACATACCCGACCATTGATATCCCTCATCTCGGCCGCGGCCATCGGCCGGAGCGGGGGTTTTTCCTTCAGCTCTATCCCAACCTCTCTCTGGCCGTGATGGACACCTTGATCGCTCCGATCATCCAGTTCCCCGAGCGCGTGGATCAGACCCGAGTAACGGGGGCGACTCTGGTGCGGACCGAGGCGGCCGGTCCCGCCGGCCTACCCCAGAGGCGGGCCGCCGATGATCTCTTTGCCACTGCGGCGGCCGAAGACACCGCGGTGATCGAGGCAATCCAGCAGAATCGCCGGTCTCCGGGGCGCGACCAAGGTTTTTACGCCCCTTTTTGGGATAAGCCCCATTATTTGTTCACCAATCGGGTGCTCGACGACCTCTTAGCCGCCGACAGCCAGAACGTTGCCGCGGAGCGGCCCGGTGCCGACCCGGGCTCGAGCCCTCATAACGACGGAAGTCCCTGAAATGCTCACGTCTGTTCTGTTGGTGGGGTGGGGGTGGACCGCACGGGAGTACCTGGACGCAGTCGCCGAGATCGAATCTCTCGGCTTCCACGCCGCATACATAGGCGACGACCTCTTCGCTCACCAAGCCGACGTCGATGTGGGCACGTTCGAGCCGTGGACGATGCTGCCGGCGATGGCGATGCGCACCAGACGCCTTCTACTCGGATCGCTCGTCTCGCCCGCCGGGCGGCGCCATCCGGGCCTGTTCGCCAAGATCACCGCCACCGCCGACCTGATCAGCAACGGTCGGCTGATCGTCGGGATGGGCGCTGGAAACGCCCCCGAACAGCAGCGTTCCCTGGGCCAGGAGTTCCCCGCACCCCGTCGCCGGGTCGCCATGCTGTCCGAGGAACTGGAGATCCTCCGATCGATGTGGACCAGACCACGCACCGACTTCGAGGGCGAGTTCTACTCCATAAACGGCGGCGTCTGTGAGCCGAAGCCGCACCGGCCCACCGGACCCGAGATCCTGATCGCCGCTCAGGGCCCCGCCATGGTAAGACTGGCCGCTCGCCACGCCGACCGCGTCAACCTGCTCTCGGCTGATAACGCCGGCGCCGTTGAGATCGCCGAGGCCATCCGCCTAGGCGCCGACGAACACGGCCGCATCGGCAGCGACATAGTGATGAGCCGACTGTGCACGGTTCTGCTGACCGACCATCCGGTCGGCGGCGACGACGAACGTCACGCCGCCATCGACAGCCGGGCCAGCGAGATCGGAATGGATCCCGCCGTATTGCGCCACGAGATCGACCACTGGCTCCATTCTTACGTCGGCCCGGTGGACGGCCTCCGCCAATGGATGCACGACTCGACAGAATCTCTCGGACTCGACGAGATCGTGATCTGCATCGACACGGTCGACACAGTCGATTTTCACCACACGATGACGGGGTTGCGTCTTGTCGCCGCCGCGGTCATCGACCGCGCAGAGGAACCTATGGGGCGGGGCGGTCGGTGACATAGGCGTCGAGGCGGTCGAGGTAGGACTGCTTGGCGGCCTCGGGGGCCCAGCTCGCGGCGAAGGCGTTGCCGGTCAGCTTCACCACCTCCTCGGCGGTCAGGCCCCCGTCGGCGGCCGCAACTTCGAGGTTGGCGTTCATGTAGCCGGCGAAGTAGGCGGGATCGTCGGAGTTGACGGTGGGCCGCATCTGAAGGTCGAGCATGCGCTTGGCCTCGGCCGACCGGCTGTCGCCCACCACATAGCGGTTCGAGATCGGACACAAGGTGAGGGCCGTCTGCCGGGCGACCAGCTCCCGCACCAAAGCCGGGTCCTCGAGGCTGTTGACCCCGTGGTCGATGCGCTCCACGCCGATCTCGTCGAGGGCCTGCCAGATGTGGCGCACCGAGTTCTCCTGGTCGACGTCGCAGTGCATGGTCAGCCGGTAGCCCTGGCGGGCCGCGGCCTCGAAGACGCCTTTGAACTTGACCGGCGGGTTGTTTTTCTCGTCGGAGTCGAGGCCCACCCCGGCGATCCAGTCCCGGTAGGGCTCGGCCTGCTCGAGCGCCTCGGCCGCGGAGGAGGCGCTGAGATCGCGCAGGAAGCACATGATGAGCTGCGAGTCGACGCCCAGCCGGGCGGCCGCGTCTTCTTGGGCCCGCCGCAGCCCCTCGATCACCGTCGAGAAGGCCACCCCCCTGGCGGTGTGGGCCTGAGGGTCGAAGAAGATCTCGGCGTAGATCAGGTTCTCGGCCGCCGCCGTCTCGAAGTAGGCCATGGCCAGATCGAAGAAGTCGGCCTCGGTCACCAGCACGGTGTCGCCCTCGTAGCGGGCGACCAGGAAGGACGCCAAGTCGTCGAAGTCGTAGGAGGCCCGCACCTCCTCCACCGTGGCATGGGGCAGCTCCAGCCCATTGCGGGCGGCCATGGCGAACTTCAGCTCCGGCTCCAGCACCCCCTCAATGTGCATGTGCAGCTCGGCCTTGGGCATCCCGGCAATAAAGGCGGCCATGTCTCTCATCTATCTGAGCGACCTCCGTGGGGCCAGCTTCCAGAGCGCTCAAGGACGGCGTCAATGAGCGCGACGAGTTGCTCGTTGTTGAGATCGTTCAGCGTCGCGGGTCGGCGGCCGGTTTTCTTGCGTGCGGTTGCGGGTTGGCGGCGGACGCGGACATCAAAGGGGCGTAAATCTCGCACTTGCCAGATGCAGTCGGCGCAAAGCAGTTCGGGATCGCCGGTCCATAGTTCGGCGTCGAGACTGATGGCGGTGGCGGCGGCGTAGGTGTCGCCGAGTGCCATGTAGTAGGCGTGCTTGAGCCAGGAGGCGGTCTGCGCTATGCGGTGGTCGGGGGGCCGTACCGACACCAGGCGACGGAGGTCGTCGGCTGCCTGCATAGTGGCGACAGGGCCGACCCGGCCAGCCAGCTCCGCGCACACCTCAGTGAAATTGACCGCGCTCATGACCGGAGGGCGGCCCCGGTTGCGCACTAGAAGATCGGCCAGCTCGGAGGCTGCAGGCTCACCACCCTTGAAGTGCTCGATGACCGGCCAGGCGTCGAGCACTACCGGCTCGTCTGACACCTACAGTTGGATCGGGGAGAACTCGCGGGCAGGCAGAGGCTGGCCTACGGGTTCAACATCGGGGTAATCGGCCTCAATCTCGGCTCGACGAGAGCGCTCCAAAGAGTCGCCAAGTTCGGGGTGGCGGCCTCGCAACGCGAGGAACCGTTCCAGCGACGCTTTCCACTCGGTGTCGTCGTAGCCGTCATCGAAGTGGCCTGAGATGGCGGTTTCAGTCACGACGGTCATTGTAGGCGCGTAGACGGGCTGGATGCTCTCGATCGGCACCTAGCCGTAGGCGGGCACGGCGGCCATGAAGTTGCGGTAGAGGCGCTCGGCGTCGGCGGTGAAGGCGTCGATGCGGCGGTCCACCTCGGCGGCCAGGCCCTCGGCCGCGCCGGGGCCGAGGGCGGCCTCCAGGGCGGCGCGGTAGGCGTCGATGGCGGCCCAGTTGGCCACCGTGTCCGGCTCCGCCTCCACGTGGTACTGCATCGACCAGGCCCGGGGCCCCACCCGCATGGCCTGCACCTCGCACAGCGGCGAGCCGGCCAGCACCACCGCCCCGGCGGGGGGCTGCTCCACGCACACCGAGTGCCACTGCAGGGCGTGGCCGCGCTCGGCCATCCCCTCGAAGATCGGGTCGGCGAGGCCCTCGGCGGTGAGCTCCACCTCCAGCACCCCGATCTCGGGCGGGCGCTGGAGTCCGCAAGCGCCGCCGAGGGCGTCGGCCAGCAACTGATGCCCCAGGCACACCCCCAGGAAGGGCCGCTCGAGCTCGCGCACCCAGCGGCGGATGGCCTCTTTCTCCGGCACCAGCCACGGGTGCTCGTCGGTGTCCCACACGTCCATGGGGCCGCCCATCACCCACAGGGCGTCGTAGTCCTCCAAGTCGGGGATCGGCTCGCCCTCGTCGAGCTCCACCGCGTCCCACTCCACCCCGTCGTCCCGCAGGAAGTCCCGGAGCTTGCCCGGGTGCTCGCAGTCGACATGCTGAAAAACCAAAAGCCGCATGGAACTTTGCTACCACGCGGCGAGCCCGCCAGCCTGTCAACGCCGAAGAAACGGAACGCATCGACGGCGCGGCACGAAGATCTGATAATCTGATTTCATGCACGAGATAAGCGCCACCGACGCCGCTAGAGGATTTTCGAGTCTTTTAGATGCGGTCGAACATGAAGGGGATGATTTCACGGTTATTCGCCGCGGCAAGGCAGTGGCCCGCATCGCGCCGGTATCTCGGGGTTCGGGCACCGATGTCAAGGCCCTTCTCCGCGACCGGCGCCCCGACAAGCAGTGGGCCGGCCAACTGGCAGAAGTCCGGGAGATGATCATGATCGATCACCGAACATGAGTCTTCTGCTCGCTGACACAACCTTCCTCATTGATGCCGAGCGCTCGGACCAAAATCTGGACGAAGTCGTTCGAGACGCCGATGACATCGCCATGGCTGCAATCACCGTCGCCGAACTCTTGGTGGGCGTCAATTTGGCGAACGAGCGCCACCGAGTCCGCCGCCGAGAGTACGTGGAGGCGATCATGGACGCGATCCCCGTCATCAGTTACGACTACACAGTCGCCGCTGAGTACGCCCAGTTGCTGGTCGCCGTTCGGCGGGCCGGCAGGCCCAGGGGGGGCCCATGATCTCATGATCGCCGCGACGGCACGAGCCACCAAACGAACCGTCGTGACCGCGGATACGTCGGCATTCGACGATCTGCCCGGCGTCACCTGGATCAGCCATCGGTAGCTACCCTGCCCGGCCATGTCCAAATCGAGGCTCCTCGTCGCCGCGGGGGCGGCCACGGCCTTTCTCGCTTCCGCCCTGGCACCGCCGGCCACCGCCCAGAGCGATGACGAGGTGGTGGTCCGGGTCGGTCTGCACGCAGCCGAGAAGAACCTCAATCCGTTCATCGTTCCCCAGGCCCTGCCGATCACCCATGACTTCACCATGCTGGTGTACGACACGCTGTTCTGGTCCCAGAGCCGCCTCGATCCCGAGCCGTGGCTGGCCGTGGGCGCCGAGCCCTCCGACGACTACCGGACCTGGACCGTCACCCTGCGCGACGGGGTGAGGTGGCACGACGGCGAGCCGTTCGCCGCCGACGACGTGGCCTTCACCTTCCAGTACTTCGCCGACGACGGCGGCCCCGGCCGCTACGGCCATCACGTCTACGACCACCCCGTTTTCGAGTCGGCGACCGTGATCGACGACTCAACCGTGGAGCTGACCTTTGCCGAGCCGGTGGCCACCTTCACTTTGCTGCCCGGCGGCGACCTCCCCATCCTGCCCCGCCACGTCTGGGAGGGGATCGAGAATCCGCGAGCCGACGCCGTCTCGCTCCCGGTCGGCACCGGCCCGTTCCGGATGACCGACTACAACCCCGGCGTGTCGTACCGGCTGGAGGCCAACGACGACTACTTCCTCGGCCCTCCTCTGGTCGACACCCTGATCATGCCGGTGGTGGCCGACGCCCAGGCCGCCTTCGCCGGCCTGCGGACCGGGGAGCTGGACTTCGTGACCCGCAACCTGCCCGCCCCCCTGGTGGGCCAGATCGAGGAGGCCGAGGACCTGGCCGTCGTCCGGGGCAGCCGCATGCAGTCGCTGTATTTGATGTTCAACACCCGCAAGCCCGTCTTGAGGGACCCGGCGGTGCGCCGGGCCCTGAGCGCGGCCATCGACGTCCAGGCCATCGTCGACACCGTCGAGGGCGGGCTCGGCCGCCCCGGCAACGACACCTGGACCCACCCCGACTCGCCCTGGGCCCATCCGGTCGGCGGCCACCGGTTCGACCCGGCCGCGGCCGCGGCCATGCTGGACGAAGCCGGGTACGCGGTCGGCGGCGACGGCATCCGCCGGACCCCCGACGGGGCCCCGCTGGCCTTCACCCTGCTGGTGAACGCGGCCGCCCCGCCCCAGATCCGCTCCGGGGAGCTGGTGGCCGAGCAGTTGTCGGCCGTCGGGGTGGACATCACGGTGGAGCCCCTCGACGGCCCGGCCATCACTGCGGCCCGCCGCCCCGGCCCCGACGGCCCGCCCGCGGTCGAGATGTTCATCGCCGTCTTCGAGTCCCACGCCCACGCCGACCCCGAGCACCTTTTCTTCTTTTTCCACACGCCCGGGCGCGGCGTCGGCGGGGTCTTCAGCGGCTACGCCAACCCGGCCTTCGACGCCGTCCTCGACCAGGCCCTGGGCGAGCCGGTGGAGACCAAGCTCCCGCTGATCCGCCAGGCCCAGGAGATCTTCGCCGAGGAGGCCCCGGCCGTGGTGCTGTACTACCCCGACGGCCGCTGGGGCTACCGGCCGGAGGCCTACGACGGCTGGATCAGCGATCCCGGCCACGGCGTGTTCACCAAGCGCTCGTTCCTGGCACCTTACGCCAACGGGGCCGCCGCGGTCGCGGCCGAGTCCGAGCCGGAACCGGCCGATGAGACAGCCGAGACCGAGGCCCCGGCGGCGGCCGAGCCCGAGGCGGCGGAAAGCGAGCCGACCCCGGCGGCGGACGAGACGCCCGCGGCCCCGCCCGACGACACCGACCCCGGCAGCGCCGGGGCCGAGCCGGTCGCCCCCGCCAGCGACGGCGACGGCCTGAGCGGCGGCGCGACAGCGGCCATCACAGTGGCCGTGCTGGCGGTGATCGGCGCGTTGGGTTACGGCCTGGCCCGACGGAGGAGCCGCGTCGGCACCGTCGAGGACTGACCCGGTGACCGCGCCCATACCGAGGCGCGGCCCGAGAGGACCGGCGCCCCGGTGGGCCCGGCTCGGGGCCCAGTACCTGATCGTGGTGCTGGCCGCGGCGGTGGTGAACTTCGCCCTGCCCCGCCTGGCCCCGGGCGATCCCGTCGATTACCTGGCCCCGCCCGAGTCCGGCCCGGTCGATCCCGCCTGGCGCCAGGCCGTGCTGGAGCGGTTCGACTTGGACGGGTCGTGGCCGCGGCAGTTCGCCAGCTACCTGGGCAACCTGATCCGGGGCGACCTGGGGATCTCGGTGATCGACGGCCGCCCGGTGGCCGAGGTGGTGGCGGGCCGTCTGGGCTGGTCGCTGCTGCTGGTGGGCACGGCCGTGGCCGCCTCCACCCTCGCCGGGGTTGCGCTGGGGTTCGCGGCCGGCTGGCGGCGGGGGTCGCGCCGCGACGTGGGGATCCTCACCGGCGTGCTGGCCGTGGACGCGCTCCCCGCCTTCTTCGTAGGCCTGATGCTGCTGATGGTGTTCTCCGTCCGGCTTGGCTGGTTCCCGGTCTACGGCGCGGTGGCCCCCGACGACCTGACGGGCTGGGCCTGGATGGCCGACGTCGGGCAGCGGCTGGCGCTGCCGGCCATCACCCTGACCCTGGTCGGGGTGGCCTCGGTGTTCGTGGTGGCCCGCTCGGCCATGATCTCCGAGCTGGGCGAGGATTACGTCTTCATGGCTCGGGCCAAGGGGCTGAGCGACCGCTCGGTCCGGGGCCACGCCCGCCGCAACGCCATGATCCCGGTCTCCACCGCCGCCCTGCTGGGATTCTCGACTCTGGTGGGCGCGGCCACCGTAGTGGAGACGGTCTTCTCCTACCCCGGTCTGGGCTCGCTGGCCTTCGCCGCGGTCCGGGCCCGGGACTACCCGGTTTTGCAGGCCGTCTTCTTGCTGCTGTCGCTGGTGGCCGTCCTGGCCAACCTGGCCGCCGATCTCCTCTACCCCTTGTTCGACCCCCGAGTCCGCCGCCCCGGCGCCCGATGACCGCGCAGGCCAACCGCCGCGGCGCCCGATGATCGCGCCAACGAGCTGGTGGGCGGCGCTGCGTCCCTCCACCCGGGCCCTGGCCGCCGCCGGGGCGGTGATGCTGGCGCTGGTCATCGGCGCGGCGGTGTTCGCCGACCTTCTGGCCGCCCATCCCCCCGACCGGGCCAGCGGCGCCCCCTACGAGCGGCCCTCGGCCGACCACCCGCTGGGAACCGACGACCTGGGCCGGGACCTGTGGGCCCAACTGGTCTTCGGGGCCCGGGTCTCGCTGCTGGTGGGCTTGGTGGCGGCCACCGCGGCCACCGCGGCGGGAACGGCGGCCGCGCTGGTGGCGGGATGGCGAGGCGGGTGGGTGGACGCGGCCATCATGCGGGCCGTCGATCTGACCCTGTCGCTGCCCTTCCTGGTGCTGGTGCTGGTGCTGGCCACCTACTTCGGCCGGGGCCTCGAAGTGCTGATCGTGCTGATCGCCGGCGTGCTGTGGTCCCGGCCCGCCCGGCTGCTCCGGAGCCAGGTGCTCAAGATCCGGGAGTTGGGCCACGTCGTGGCCGCCGAGGCCATGGGGGCCGGCCCGGTTCGCATCCTCGTCGTCCACATCCTCCGCCGTCTGGCCCCTTTACTGTCGTCGCAGTTCGTGCGGGCCGCGGCGGTGGCGGTGATAGTGCAGTCCGGTGTCGCCTTTTTGGGTCTGGGCGACCCCGGCCGGGTGAGCTGGGGCTCCACCCTGTATTTCGCCAACAACGGCAGCGCCATCCTCACCGACGCCTGGCTGTGGTGGGTCGTCCCGCCGGGCGCGGCCCTGACGGTGCTGATCGTCGGGCTGGCCTTCGTGGGCTTCGCCGCCGAGGAGGTGGCCGACCCCCAGCTCGTCAGCCACGGCTGGCAGCGGCCGGTCCGGCGCCGTCTCCCGAAGGAGCCCCCCGAGCCGTGCCCTCCGGGGGTGGCGCTGGACGTCCGCGGCCTGTCCGTCGATTTCGACGGCACGCCGGCGGTGCGGGAGGCGGATCTGCGGATCGGCCGGGGGCGGCTGCTGGGGCTGGTCGGAGAGTCGGGCTCGGGCAAGTCCACGCTCGGCTTGGCCGTAATCGGCCTGGTGCCCCGGCCGGGGCGGATCCGATGCGAGGCGCTGATGATGGGCGAGACGGACCTGCGGCGACTGGGCCGGGCCGGGCTGCAGCGGGTCCGGGGCCGGGAGGTGGCCATCGTCCCCCAGGCCGCCATGAGCGCGCTCGACCCGACCATGACGGTGCTGAGCCAGGTAGCCGAGGCCGCGGCGCTGGGGGCGGCGCCGGACCCGGCCGGGGCGGCGGCCGACATGCTGGCCCGGGTCGGGATCCCCGAGGGCCGCCACCGGGCCTTCCCCCACGAGCTCAGCGGCGGCCAGCGGCAGCGAGCGGTGATGGCCATGGCCGTCGTCAACCGGCCGGGGCTGCTGATCGCCGACGAGCCCACCACCGGCCTCGACGTCGTCACCCAGCAGGCCGTCCTGGATCTGCTCGACGACCTGCGCGCCGACCTGGGACTCGACGTCTGGCTCATCTCCCACGACCTGCCGCTGGTGGCGTCCCGGGCAGACGACTTGGCCGTCATGGGTTCCGGGCGCATCGTGGAAAGCGGCCCGACGGCAACGGTGCTGAGCCGACCCCGCCACCCCCACACCAAGAAGCTGCTCACCGCCTTCGGCGGGCTGGAGGCACCGATGCCTGACCCGCAGCCAGCCCAGGGCGAACCTGAGACAGGCCCGGGCGAGGAGGCCCGATGACCACCCTGCGCCTGCGGAGGGTCCGGGTCGTCTACTCGCCCCGCCGGGCCGGGTCGGCGCCGGTGGTGGCCCTCGACGGCGTGGATCTGGCTGTCGAGTCTCAAGAGCGGGTGGCCCTGGTCGGGCGCAGCGGCGCGGGCAAGAGCACCGTCGCCCGCCTGGCCACCGGGCTGGTGCCCCCCGCCGCCGGAACGGTCGAGGTGGTCGGCCAAACCCTGGCCGCCTTGTCGAGGCGCGAGCTGCGGCGGGTGCGGCGCCGGGTCCAGACCGTCTTCCAAGACCCCTACGACTCGCTCCACCCCGGCATGCGGGTCGCCGACCTGGTGGCCGAGCCGCTGGCCATCGCGGGCGCCCCTCGCCGCCACCGGGTCGGCCGGGCCACCGAAGCCCTTGAAGTGCTCGGCCTGCACCCGGCCGCCGATTTCCTGCACCGGCGCCCGGGCACGCTCAGCGGCGGCCAGCGCCAGCGGGTGGCCCTGGCCCGGACCCTGGTCGCCGCCCCCGAGCTGATCCTGGCCGACGAGCCCGCCTCCATGCTCGACGCTTCCCTGCGGGCGACGGTGACCGCCCAGATTCTCGAGGTCCAGCAGGCGGTGGGGGCCACGCTGGTGTTCATCACCCACGACCTGGCCCTGGCCCGCCGCGTCGCCGACCGGATCGTCGTGCTAAAGGAGGGGCGTATCATCGAGGACGGCCCGACCGAGCAGATCCTGACCGACCCGGCCCAAGAGGAGACTCGGGTTCTGCTGGCCGCGGCCCGAGCGACCCACCCGATCTGACCGACCCCTCTTGAGGCACCCGCCCCGAGCGACCTACCCGACGACGAAAGGCCCGGCATGGCCCGGCGAAAGCTGATCTTCTTCACCACCTCCGACCCGGCGGCCGACCCCGGTGGGCTGTTCCGGGCCTATCACTTCGCCGGCGTGGCCGCCGGCAGCGGACTGGAGGCCGAGGTCCGCCTGGCCGGGGAGGCAGTGACGGTGACCGACCCCGGCGTGCTGCCCGACACCGACTTGGGCCGAGACATCCGGGCGAAGGTGGCCGGGGGGGCCGAGGCCGCCTTCCAGGTCTCTTTTTGACCGTTCTCCAGCGGCGCCCGTGAGGTGACCGAGCAGGCGGCGGCGGAGATCGGCGGGACGTTCCGAACCCTGGCGGAGATCCTCACCGAGGTGGCCGACGGCCAGTCCGAGCTGATCTTCGTGGGCGGCTGAGCAGGGCCCGTGATCGGCGGCAAGCGGTCGGGGCCGGTGGAGGCAGGCGAGCGGATCACCAACCTCGACGCGGTGCGGGGCGTGGCCGTGCTCGGGATCCTCACCATGAACGCGGTCGCCTACGGCATACCCGACGGGTACTTCAATCTCGAGGCGGCCGGCTCTAACACCTGGCTCGACTGGTTCATCGGCGGGGCGGGCGAGATCCTCTTCGACCAGAAGTTCATGGGGCTGTTCTCGCTGCTGTTCGGGGCCGGGATCGTGCTGTTCGCCGACCGGGCCGCGGCCAAGGCCCGCCGGCCGGTCTGGCTCAGCCTGTGGCGCAACCTGCTGCTGCTGGCCATCGGCATCGCCCACATGGCGGCCTGGGACGGCGACGTATTGGTGCTCTACGCCCTGTGCGCCCCGCTGGTGATCGCCCTGCGCAGGCGGCCCCCGGCTGTCCTGATAGCGGCGGGGACGCTGCTGGTCCTCTCGGCCGCCGGGGCCGCCGTCTGGGCTCAGACCACCGTCGACGACCCGATCAACCAGATCGGCGGCTACTGGCTGGCCTCCGGCACCAAGTCGGCGGCGGTCGGGTCCTGGTTCTTCTACGACGTCTTCGTCCGAGCCCTCGGGATGATGCTGATCGGGGCCGCGCTGTACCGGTCGGGGGTTCTCGACGGCGCCCGCAGCCCCGGCTTCTACCGGCGGATGGCGCTGATCGGCCTCGGCGTCGGGCTGCCGTTGTCGGCGCTGGGGCTGGCGATCGTGGCTGCGTCTGGCTTCTCCGCCGACGTGGCTCTGGCCGGATCGGCGCCCAACACGGTGGCGACCGTCCCGATAGTCCTGGGTTACTTGGCGCTGATCACGCTCTGGAACGGCCGGGCCAAAGCATCCGGCGACTCCCGGCTAAGGCTGTGGCTGAGGCTGCGGGTCCGGGCCGTCGGGCGGATGGCGCTGACCAATTACCTGACCCAGACCGCCCTCGGCCTGATCGTGCTGGGCGGCCTGTTCGGCGCCGTCGAGCTGACCCGCACCTCGATCGCCGTCTTCGTGGTAGCGGTGTGGGCACTGCAGCTCTGGTGGTCGCAGGCGTGGCTGGACCGCTTCCGGTACGGCCCGGTCGAATGGCTCTGGCGCTGCGCTACCTACCGGACCCGCCAGCCTCTACGCCCTTAGGCACCGCGCAAGCGCTCAACTACCAGCTCGACGCCGAACCGGGCGGCTGTCGCCGCCACCGATCTGGTCGAATCGCTCGCCGGCACCCGCTCGGATCCACTCGATCTTCTCCGCCGTTCGGGTCGGGCCGCCCGGCCGCGCCGGCTTGGGCACGCCCTCGAACCCGACGGCGCGGACATGATCCCCCTCGACGTTTATGGTCGACGTCGCGGCCGCCGCCGCGGCGATCGCCGGGACCGCTAGTAGTAGCGTTTTGCGGGTGCACGGCCACGATCACGGCAACTCGATCGACGACGCCCTCGAGAGCAGCAAGGAGGGGATCAGGACGCTGGTCATCTCCTTCAGCGTCCTGATGGCGGTGGCGGTGGCGCAGGCGTTCGTGGTTTACATCACAGGCTCGATAGCGCTGCTGGCCGACACCATTCACAACTTCGCCGACGCCTCCACCGCCATCCCGCTGTTCATCGCCTTCCGGCTGGGACGGCGGCCTCCCACCCGCCGGTACACCTACGGCTACAACAGAGCTGAGGACCTCGCCGGTCTTTTTGTGGTGCTGGTGATCACCGTCTCGGCCGTCGTCGCCGGCTACCAGGCCATAGACCGCCTGACCAATCCCCGGCCCCTGGAGGCGGTCGGGGTGCTGTTCGCGACCGGGATCATCGGCTTCATCGGCAACGAGTGGGCGGCGGTGTACCGGGTCCGGACCGGCCGGCGCATCGGGTCGGCCGCCTTGGTGGCCGACGGTCTGCACGCCCGGGTGGACGGGTTCACCTCGCTGGCGGTGACGCTGGCCGCGGTGCTGGTCTGGCTCGGATGGGAGCGGGCCGACCCGATCATCGGCCTTATGGTGTCGATCGCCATCTTCTCGATCCTGTGGACCGCGGCCCGAGACATCTACCGGCGGATCATGGACGCGGTGGACCCGGAGCTGGTCCAGCAGGTGGAAGACATAGCCGGCTCGGTGCCCGGCGTCGTCAGGGTCACCGGCTGCCAGGTCCGGTGGACGGGACACCGACTGCGGGCCGACATCGCCATCGCCGTAAACGGGCAGCTCACCTTGACCGAGGGCCACGCCATCGGCCACGAGGTCGGCCACACCCTGCGCCACGAAGTGAGGCACTTAGACACCGTCTTCGTCCACACCGGCGACGAATCCGACCACCACCCCCCGGCCTGATCCAGAACAGCTAGGGCCGCCGCCGAGGTGATGTTGGCAAGGGCCGAACACGGCCTCGATGTGGTGGTGCTGTTCTCGGGCGACTCTGACCTCTTGCCGGCGCTGGCCGGGGCCTACCGGCTCGGCGCGGTCTGCGAGACCGCCGCCTGGTCATACGGAGACCGCCGCCTCGGCCCCAAGTCATTCATCAGCCATCGTCACATGCTCGGCCCGCACGACTACGAACACGCCTGCCGTGGCGAACAGAGCGGTTGACAGGTGATAGTGATACCGCTATAGTTGGTTTACCCCCCCGCTGACGGCAGCGCTTGTCGCTGCCGCTTCGGCGGGGCCTTCTTTTACAGCCGTAGCGGGCGGGGCCGGCTCGCTGGCGGCATACTCTGTTTGTCCGGTCCAGCCGGCCCCGGAGCTGTCCCTGGCGCACGCCCGAGGCCAAGCGGACCCGGGTGATTGAGCTGCGCCGCAGCCGCCGGTGGGGCGCTATCAAAGGGAACGGCCCGGCGGGGCCACACCAACCCCTGGGCTTTAGGCACCCTCAAGGTCCTCAAGGTCTGGTATTCGTCAGAGTCCGGTATTTGTCAAGAGCAGACACTGGCACGTGAGCGATTCCACCTTGCATCACATAGCCGATTCTCCGCTCGTTTATGAGAACAAGCAGTTCCTTGGTGGTGATTCCCAGCCGTTTTGCTGCTTCGGTTGCTCGGAGCGGTTCATCGGTCATGCTACGTCTCCTGGCGAATCGTCGAAGCCGAGTCTACTGCTGAGCGCCCGGATCTCAGCCTCGATGACGACCACGGTGGCAAGATGCCCAAATGATGGGAAAATGTTTGTCAGGCATGGTGTCGTCGCCGGGGGGGCGGTAGCGGTGGTAGACGGGGCCCATCCCCTCGTCGAGGTGGGCGGGGTCGAAGCGGGCCTCGACCGGGGCGGCGTGGATCACCAGGGCCCGGCGATGGGACCGGGTCCGGTTGGGGCCCGATCCGTGCCAGGTCCAGCCGTGGTGGAACGAGCCCCCGCCCGCAGCCACCTCGACGGCCACGATGTCGTCCTCGGAGCCCGCCACCGGGCACCGGTAGTCGGCCGGGCCGTGGAACTCAACCTCGGGCTCGAAGCTGGGGGGCCACCGGTGCGAGCCCCGGACCAGTTCCATGGCCCCCGACTCGGCGGTGACATCGTCTAGGGCAATCCAGCAGGTGAGCATGTCGACGGGCGTGAACCACCGCGAGTAGGCGTTGTCGCGGTGAAAGCCCAGCGGCCGACCCCCGGGCGGCTTCCACAAGACGTTGTCTTGGATCAGGCGGGCCCCGGACCAGCCGCCTAGCCGGGCCAGGGCCTCACCCACCTCCGGGGCCAGCACCGCCGAAGCCACCGTCCGGTCCGCCTTCCAGGCGTTGCATATCTGGCGGGTCAGCGACGGGTCCCCCGTCTGCTGCTGCCAGTTCACCTCGTCGGGAGGCGTCCCGGTCTCGAAGTCGCCGGCGAACAGGGCCTCGAAGCGGGCCTGCAGCGGCTCGATCATCGCCGGATCAATCAGCCCGTCCGCCACCGCCACGAGCCCGTCGGCCGCGAACCGAGCCGCGGCATCGTCGTCCACCAAGCCCACGAGCCGATGGTAGTGCTGGCCCAGTCGGCCTGACCTATCACTAGAGGAAAACAGTTTTACTCGGAGTAAGTCTGCTACCGTGAACCATTGGCGAGGATCGCCGCCGAATCGGTAGGGTGCGAAGGCACCGGGCGCAGGGCCCGGCGACAAGAGCCAGCGAGTTTCATAGGGGGATTCATGGCCACAGATCTCGAGCGGTTCCTGGAAGCAGAAGGCCGCGAGCGTCAAGTCCAAGAGATCGAGGCCAAGATCAAGAAGGACGGCATCCAGTACCTGTACTGCCAGTTCATCTCGGTGACGGGCCGGATCATGGGCAAGGGCATCCCGGCCAAGCACTTCGGCCTGATCGCCCGCAAGGGATTCCAGCTCGTGTACGGGTCCACCGCCAACCTGTTCATCGACCGCCTCGGCAACTACATCGGCTACGGCCCCGAGGCCAGGGAACTGGTCGGCATCGCCGAGCCCGAGACCTTCATGGCGCTGCCCTGGGACCCCAAGACGGCCCGGGTGTTCTGCACCCTGTTCAGGGGCCGCGAGGAGGAGGTGGACGGCGGCGCCTACCTCACCTCCGACTGCCGGGGCAACCTCAAGCGCATCCACGCCGAGTTCGAGGCCAAGCACGGCCTGCACCTGCGGGCCGGCACCGAGCCCGAGATGATGTGGCTCAAGACCGACGCCGACGGCAAGCCCACCGTTGAGGGCATGACCAAGCCGAACTGCTACCACATCGACCAGTTCGCCGAACTCCAGCCCCTCATCCACAAAGTGGTCGAGTACTGCGAGGCCATGGGCCTCGACATGGTCCAGGGCGACCACGAGGACGCCCCCGGCCAGCTCGAGCTGAACTTCAACTTCGACCGGGCCGAGCACACCGCCGACCGCCTCACCACCTACCGGCAGGTGTGCAAGCAGGTGGGCCGGGAGCTGGGCGCCTTCCCGTGCTTCATGCCCAAGCCGTTCATGGGAGTGTCGGCCAACGGCTGTCACCACAACATCTCGCTGTGGGCCGGCGACGACAACAAGTTCATGCCCGAAGGCGACAACCCGCAGTTGCCGGGACCGGTGGGGATGAAGGCCATCGGCGGCATCCTCGAGCACGTCCGGGCCATGACCTGCATCACCGCCCCCACCGTGAACTCCTACCGCCGGCTGTGGGACACCGGGTTCTGGGCCCCGGTGTACGCCGACTGGGGGTTCCAGAACCGCACCACCGCCCTGCGGGTCAGCGCCCCGGGCCGGTTCGAGTACCGGTCGGTGGACTCCGCGGTGAACCCGTACCTGTCGTTCGCCGCCCTGCTCAAGGCCATGGACGACGGGCTCGACCGCAACCTCGACCCGGGCCTGCCCGAGGAGCGCAACATCTACGAGGCCATCGCCGCCGACAAGAAGGTGGAGAAGGTCCCCCTGAGCCTGGGCGAGGCGCTCGAGGCCCTGCGGAACGACGATGTGGTGCGCAGCGCCATGCCCGGCGAGATGTGGACCGTGTTCGAGCACTACAAGCGCGACGAGTGGGAGCGCTTCCTGGCCACCGTGTCGGACTGGGACGTGGAGGAGTACCTGGACGTCCTGCCATGACCAGCCGTCCCAGCCAAACCGCCCAGACCGGCCAGCCCGAGCGACCCGAGTCAAACAGGAGGCAGCCATGTGCGGCATAGCCGGCGTCATCCACCGAGACGGCCCCGCCGACATCGGGACCGAGCTCACCCGCATGCTCCAGTCCATGAAGCACCGGGGTCCCGACTCCACCGGCTACGCCCTCTACGGGCCGGCCGACGACATGGTGGTCATCCGCTTCGTCCTGGCCGAGCCCAACGAGGTCACGGGGCTGGACTTCGAGGAGCGCCTGGAGCGGGGCCGGGCCGAGGTGGAGTCCCGCCTGGCCAAGATCGGCGCCGACGTGGCCACCATGGTGAGCGAGACCGGCTACGCCTTCCGGGCCACCATCCGCTACGGCGGCGAGATGAAGCCGCTGGCCGACTACCTCGAGGACGTGCCCGGCTGCGAGGTCCTGTCTTTGGGCAGCTCGCTGGAGATCGTCAAAGACCTCGGCGACGCCGAGACCGTCGGGGGCCAGTATCGGCTGGGGGGCTTCACCGGCACCCACGGCATCGGCCATGTGCGCATGGCCACCGAGTCCGACGTGGACTTGGCCAGCGCCCACCCCTACTGGGCCTACCCCTTCGCCGACGTGGCCGTGGTGCACAACGGGCAGCTCACCAACTACCACCAGTGGCGGCGCCGGCTGGAGCGGGCCGGCCACCGGTTCCAGTCCGAGTGCGACTCCGAGATCATCGCCGTGTACCTGGCCGAGAAGATGTCCGGCGGCGCCCCGCTGGAAACGGCCATGAAGACCAGCCTCGACGACTTCGACGGCGTGTTCACCTACGTGTGCGTGACCGGCTCGGAGCTGGGCGTGGCCAAGGACGAGATGGCAGCCAAGCCGCTGGTGCTGTTCGAGTCGGACCCGCTGGTGGCCGTCGCCACCGAGGAGATCGCCATCCGGGCCCTGATCGGCCGCGAGGTGGAGACCCGCGACCCCTACGAGCGGGAGGTGCTGGTGTGGCAGGTGTGAGCACTGGTACGGCCAGCGTGAGCGCAGGCGCCGCGCAAGTGGAGGAGGTGCCGGGATGGCCGGCGTGAGCGCCGGGTCCAAGACCGGCATCAGCTACGACGCCAGGGGCCTGGCCGAGCCCGACGCCGAAGCGCCCGGCACGGCCGAAATCGACGGCGGCCGGGCCCGCATCGACGCCACCGACCTCACCACCCGCCAGATCAACCTGGAGCTGCGCCGCCTCATCTACGGCGAGGGCATCGCCGACGTCACCGTCGTCAACCCCGGCTCCAAGCACTCTCTGGCCGTCGGCATCCTCAAGCGCTGCCAGATCACCTTCGAGGGCTCGCCGGGCTGGTTCGCCTGCGGCCTCATAGACGGCCCGGAGGTGCGCATCGACGGCCGGGTCGGGTGGTCGTGCGCCGAGAACATGATGTCGGGCAGCATCGTGGTGGAGCGCAGCGCCGGATCGCTCACCGGGGCCGCCCTGCGGGGCGGCGACCTAGTGGTCAAAGGCGACGTCGGGGCCCGCACCGGCATCGACCAGAAGGGCGGCACCATCATCGTGACCGGCTCGGTGGGGATCAACACCGGGTTCATGATGCAGCGGGGCCGCCAGATCATCTGCGGCAACGCCGGCAACGGGCTCGGCGACTCCATGTACGACGGGACCCTCTATGTGGCCGGCCGGGTGGCCTCGCTGGGAATCGACTGCGTCCCCGGCGAATGGACCGACGCCGACGCCGAGGTGGTGGAGCGCAAGTTCCGGATCTACGGGCTGGGGCCGCCGCCTGAGTTCCAGAAGTTCGTGTGCGGCAAGCAGCTCCACAACTACGACAGCCTCGAGCCGTCCGAGCGCAAGCTGGTCATCTAGGAGGCCCCGATGACGCAACAAAAGAGCGCCGCCACCCAGGACGCCCAGGACGCGGCGCTGGTCAACGCCAACACCGACCGGCTGGGGCAGAGCCAGATCTTCACCCCCACGGTCATCAACGACATCCACGTGAAGTCCGAGCTGGGCCGCTACCGGATGCGGGGCTTCTCGATCTTCAAGAAGATCCCCCACTGGGACGAGCTGGTCTTTCTACCCGGCACCCTCACCCGGTTTGTGATCGAGGGCTACCGGGAGAAGTGCGAGACCAAAACGGTGCTGGGGGCCCGGTTCGCCCGCAAGCCCCTGGAGCTCGACATCCCCGTCTACATCACCGGCATGAGCTTCGGGGCACTGTCCATCGAGGCCAAGATGGCGCTGGCCAAGGGGGCCTCCATGGCCGGCACCGCCACCTGCTCGGGCGAGGGCGGCATGATCCCGCCCGAGCGGGACCTGTCCACCAAGTGGTTCTACCAGGTCATCCAGAGCCGCTACGGCTTCAACCCCCACCATCTGATGCTGGCCGACGCGGTGGAGTTCTTCATCGGCCAGGGCTGCAAGGTGGGGCTGGGCGGCCACCTGATGGGCCAGAAGGTGACCGAGCAGGTGGCCGAGATGCGGTCCCTGCCCGCCGGGATCGACCAGCGGTCCCCGGCCCGCCACCCGGACTGGCTCGGCCCCGACGACCTGTCGCTGAAGATCCAGGAGATCCGGGAGGCCACCGACTATCAGGTCCCGATCCAGCTCAAGCTGGGCTCGGCCCGGGTGTACGACGACGTCCGCATGGCCGCCAAGTGCGGCCCCGACACCATCTACCTGGACGGAGCCGAGGGCGGCACCGGCGCCGGCCCCCACCTGGCCACCGAGGAGACCGGCATCCCGCTCATGGCCGCCATCCCCGAGGCCCGCCGGGCCTTAGAGGACGTGGGCCTGGCCGACGACATCGACTTGGTGGTGGCCGGCGGCATCCGCAACGGCGGCGACGTGGCCAAGTGCCTGGCCCTGGGGGCCAAGGGAGTGGCCATCGGCACCGCCGCCCTCATGGCCCTCAACTGCAACAAGGAGATCCCCGGCGTCACCGACTACGAGGGCACGGTCGGGGTGCCGGCCGGGCAGTGCTACCACTGCCACACCGGGCGCTGCCCGGTGGGGGTGGCCACCCAAGACGTGGAGCTGCGCAAGCGGCTGGACGTGGACGAGGCGGCCATGCGGGTCTACAACTTCCTCATCACCCTCACCATGGAAGTGCAGATGCTGGCCCGAGCCTGCGGCAAGACCGACATCCACTCCCTGGAGCCCGAGGACTTGGCCGCCCTCACCTACGAGGCGTCGGCCATGGCCAAGGTCCCTCTGGCCGGCACCACCTACATCCCCGGCGTAACCGAGGAGCGGGCCCTGGCCGAGATGCGGGAGCTGCTGGCCAAGCAGTCCCCCGACGGCGCCTGAGATGACGGACGGGCCAGAGACGACGGGAGCAATCTGAGATGTCCGAGACGACCGCACCCCGATCCGACACCGGCGCCCGGACGGTGGCCATCGACGCCGAGCAGCTCGCGGGCAAGCGGTTCGACTACCAGAGCGACATGTCGCTGGTGGAAGGCATCGACCTGCTGGCCGCCACCCCCGGAGATGACATCAACTGGCTCGAGGACATCGAGCTGCTCGAGGAGGACGGAGTGCCCGCCGTCTTCGACCGGTACTCCAACTCCTTCATCAAGATCTACTTCGACATCCCCGAGGGCCGGGAGAACGAGATGGCCCGCAAGGTGCTGGTCAAGCACCTGATGGAGGGCAACTCCTACGGCATCATCCTCAAAGACGTCCACTGCAAGTACGAGCAGGTCGATCTCGGCCCCTGGGTCGGCGAGCCCCGCACGGTCGGGACCGACTGGAAGCCGCCGGTGCTGGAGGGCTGGGAACCCCCAGCCGCCCATTAGCAGGTTCCAAGATCGCCGGGGGTTTCAGGCCAAACTGTTTCCAGTCGTCAGGTTCGAGTGAACCAGCAATCCGGAGTCGTCAGGGGGTTTCGGATGACCAAACCGCTCATCGCCGCTAAATACGCCATCGTCGGGGCCGGCATCCACGGCCTCTCAACGGCCTGGCATCTGGCCGCCGGGCTCAGAGCCTCGGGGCGGGGCTCGGGCGCCGACGTCGTGATCGTCGACAAGACCGGCATCGGCGCGGGCGCGTCGGGCATCGCCTGCGGAGTCATCCGCAACAACTATTTCCAGCCCGCCATGCGGGAGCTGATGGCCCACTCGGTGGGCGTCTGGGACAGCGACCCCGAGGCGTTCTCCTACCACCCGGTGGGGTATATGCAGATCAGCCACGAGGGCATGCACGCGGATGTGGCCTCCATCCACGAGCAGCAGCAGGCCATCGGCTACCGCTCCACCTTCGTGGAGGGCGAAGCCGCCTCGGCCGCCTACATGCGGGGCGTCTTCGACGACTGGCAGGCCCGGGGCATCACCAGCGTGCTCCACGAGCACCGGGGCGGTTACGCCAACAACATGGCGTCGCTGAAGGGCCTGTGGGCCAAGGCTGAGGCCGAGGGGGTCCGCTTGGTCACCGGTGTGGTGCAGCGGGGCTTCGAGCGCGACGCCTCTGGGGCAGTCACCGCGGTGGTCACCGACCAGGGGGCCATCGCCTGCGAGCAGGTAATCGTGGCCACCGGCCCGTGGGTGCAGAGCCAGTGGGCCATGCTCGACCTGCCCGCCGCCACCGGGGTGCTGGGGGCCGACGGCAAACTCCACGAGACGCCGACTTGGACCTACTGGGCCCTCCAGGAGGGCACCCTGGAGGTGGACCCCGGCTATCTGACCGACAACGACGGCAACCTCCCCCCGGTGGTGCACATCGACACCGACGCTCCTCTGCACGACGAGGCCGGGCTGGTGACCGAGGGCCCGTGGGGCATCTACTACAAGCCCGACTTCAACTTCGGGGGGGTGCAGGGCGGCTACATGCCCTACCGGGTGGAAAAGCCCGGCCACGAGGTGGCGGTGGACCCCTACGGCCCCGACTCGCCCGACTTCGTGGTGGGGGCCGACTTCCACCGCACCTGGGCCGCGGCCCTGGCCTTCTGCCACAAGCGCTTCGAGGGCAAGGCCCATCTCATGAGCACCGAGCCCTCGGGCGGGATCGGCAGCTTCACTCCCGACAGCTTCCCGGTGTTCGACACCTTCGCCGAGAACGTCTACTTCATCGCCGACTCCAACCATGGCTACAAGATGATCGGCGTCGGAGCCCTGGTGGCCAAGGAACTGCTGGGCGAGCCCCAACCGCTGCTGGAGCCGTTCCGATACAGCCGCTACGCCCGAGGCGAACTCCACCCGGTCTCCAACAGCCCGTTCCCCTGGAGCTGACCGACATGGCCAGGGCCAAACTTGCTGAAGGCGAGAGCCGGTAATACCCGTAATGACTAGGCCTTCCTAAGAGCGAAACAAGTAGAGATGATCCGACCAACCGAGGTAGAGCCGCGAAGTGAGTACCAGATATGGCTGCGATATACAGACGGTACTGCTGGGCTAGTCGACCTGTCACACTTAGCAAACCGCGGTGTTTTCAAATCTTGGAGCAACCGCGCTTTCTTTGAGACAGTCCATATAACTCCGACTGGAGGGATTGCCTGGGGGGAGGAATTAGAACTCTGCCCGGATGCCATTTACATGCAGCTCACAGGTAAATCTATAGAAGAGTTGATGCCAAGGGCACGGCTCCTGCTTGACAATGCCTGAACTGTGTCGGTTCTACGGAATTATCATACGCATGTATTTTGATGATCATGAACCGCCCCATTTTCATGCATCTTATGGTGGCAATGAAGCAACGGTAGGAGTCAACAGTTTGGCCATTCTGCATGGGTACCTTCCCCCGCGAGCCCATGGTTTGGTGATTGAGTGGGCCTCACTTCGTCAAGCGGAGTTGCGAGAAGCCTGGGATCTGGCAAAACGCTTAGAGCCGCCTGGTAGAATCGCTCCATTGCAGTGAGTCATCCAGCGGCACGACCCAATAAACTCTTGGGAAAGGGGGCTAGCTTATGACTGTGACCGGGCGGTGCGCGTGCGGGCGGGTGCGGTTCACCCTCAACGGACCGCTCCGCCCGGTGATCAACTGCCATTGCCATCGCTGCCGGCGCTGGACCGGTCACTTCATGGCCGGCACCCGCACCGCGGAGGCCGATCTGGCGATTGACGACGACGGCGGGGCGCTGCGGTGGTGGACCCCCGACGAGGAGCCGACGGTGTCCTACGGCTTCTGCTCGAACTGCGGCGGCAGCCTGTTCTGGCGCTCGACCGGCCGGCCCGAGATGATGGCGGTGGCGGCCGGGACACTGGACCCGCCCACCGGCCTCACCACCGCTTTCGCCCTGTTCACCGCCGAGGCCAGCGACTACCACCGCCTCGACGCCGACCTGCCCGGCCAACCCCACGATTGGCCCCCGGGTTTGTCCTGGGATCGGCTGAACCCTCCGTAATCAGGCCCGGGCACACAACTGATCCACTAACGATGGCTGAGCGAACGAACTGGAAGGACATCAAGAAGCCACGCTCTGAAATGGCGCGGCGTGCCTTTGAAGACGAGGCTCGCA
Source organism: uncultured Acidimicrobiales bacterium (assembly GCA_958296055.1). Taxonomy (GTDB): domain Bacteria; phylum Actinomycetota; class Acidimicrobiia; order Acidimicrobiales; family Aldehydirespiratoraceae; genus CATQHS01. The sequence continues at coordinate 2,337,415 of CATQHS010000001.1, read as the reverse complement.
TCAGCGAGTTCCGAGAGCTTGTGCACCGACTTCGGGCCGAGGCCGGTCTGACCCAGGCCGAGATGGCTGAGCGAATGGGCACCACCCAGTCTGCGGTCGCCCGCATGGAGGGTGGCGGGACTCGACCGACCCTGGAGACATTAGAGAAGCTGGCTGGCGCTGTCGGCCAAGAGCTGGTCGTGGGCGTAGGGGAGAACCTCAGCGAGAACCGCTCAATCATCAAGCTCGTGCGAGATGGCCATGCAGTCGTTCGGAAGGCGGGCTAACAGTCGGCGACGGCTGAAGGCGGGGGACCGGCTGAACCCTCCTTAGTCAGGCCCGGGCTCCGGGGCCGTAGGCGCAGAACATGAGGTCGCCTTCGTCGAAGCGCTCGGGGCGCAGTTCGTGCAGGTCGAAGGCCGGCTCTTGGCCGAGCACCATGGCCGACACGACCTCGCCGACGGTGGGCGACAGCTTCAGCCCGTGGCCCGAGAACCCCAAGGCCAGGAACAGCCCGGAGATCCCGGGCGCCCAGCCGATGACGGGGTGGTAGTCGGGGGTCACGTCGTAAGCCCCGCTGACGTGGCCGATCACCCTGGCCCGGCGCATGGTCGGCATCCGGGCCGCGAAGGCCGCATCCAGCCGGTCCAAGTGGGCCCGGTGGTCCTCGTCGGCGCCCGGCGCCAGCGGATCGTCCACCGCGGGCATGTCGTCGGGGTAGGCGACGGCCACCACCCGCCGGCCCATGTCGGGGCGGACCACGACGTTGGAGTTGCCGTCGGTCACGCAACACTGCATCTGGGGCCGGCCCGCCTCGATCTCCAAGGTGGCCATGTCCAGCCGGAGCCGTCCCAGCGGCACTTCCACGCCGAGAGGGTCTAAGAGTTCGCGCCCCCACGCCCCGGTGGCGGTCACCACCGCGGGAGCGTCGATGTTGCCGGCCGTGGTGGCCACCCCGGCCACCGCCCCTCCGGCGGTCCGCAGCGCCGTCACCCGGACGCCGCTCAGGAGCCGGGCCCCCTGGATCTGGGCCGCGGTCAGCCAGCTCAGCACCATCCGGGTGACGTCGATGTAGCCCCCGTCGGGTTCGTAGGCCCCTCCGGCCAGGCCGTCGGCTACCAGCAGCGGCTCGATGGCGGCGATCTCGTCCGCGGTCACGAACCGGGTGTCGACGCCGCAGCCCCGGCCCAGCTCGACGTTGCCACGCAGGGCGTCGATCTGATCGGTGGCCACCAGCAGCAAGTAGCCGAGCCGGGCGTAGCCGGGGTCGCCGACGCCGACCTCGTCCCGCCAGCCGTCGATCACCTCGAAGCCGCGCCGGGCCATCCGCACCAGTAGCTCGTTGGAGTAGTGCTGGCGGATCTGGCCGAAGGTCCTCCCGGAGATGCCTCCCACCGGCGGGCGCTCGTCGATCACCGTCACCCGGACCCCGGACCGGGCCAACTGGAAGGCGATGCTCGCCCCCATGACCCCGGCCCCCACCACCACCACATCAGCCGTCGCCATCACATCACCCCCAGCCGAGTCACCGGGCTTCGGAGGACAGGGAGGCGCGGTCGTAGCCGGCCACCCGTTTGTAGCGGTCGGATAGGGCGGCCATCTCTTCGGGGGTGATCACGTCGGAGATGCGCTCGAAGGGCCGGTCGCCGGTGCGCTCGTGGACTTTCTGGAGGATCACGTCGGGGGGCGCGGACCGGCTGGCCCGCACCACGGCCGCGGTGGCCCCCAGCCGCCGGTCTTCGTAGGCCGCCAGGGCCTCGACCACGCTCGACGACGACGCGGCGAGGCAGTCGGCCAGGGCCCGGGCGTCGAGGATGGCCTGGCCTGCGCCGTTGGAGCCCCGGGGGTACATGGGGTGAGCGGCGTCGCCCAGCAGGGTGACCCGGCCGTGGCTCCACCGGGGCAGCGGGTCGCGGTCCACCATCGGGTACTCGAGGATCTGCTCGGTGGCTCGGATCAGCCCGGCCACGTCGAGCCAGTCGAAGGTCCAGTCGGCGAACACGGGATAGAAGTCGTCCAGGCGGCCGACGTGGTTCCAGTCCTGCTCGTTGCAGCGGTCGGTCTGCACCTCGGCCACCCAGTTCACGAGCTGGCAGCCCCGCCCGTCCACGTTGTCGCGGATCGGGTAGATCACCATCTTCCCGACGGTCAGCCAGCCCGCCCGCAGGTAGGTGGCCCCGCTGAGGAACCGGTCCCACACCGCCGCGCCCCGCCACATGTTCACGCCGGAGTAGACGGGCGGGCCCTCGTCGGGAAAAAGCCGGCGGCGGACCACCGAGCCGATCCCGTCGCAGCCGATCACCGCCGAGCCCCGGGCCGGGGGCAGCTCCCGGCCGGCCGGGTCGACGAAATGGGCCACTGCGCCGCCGTCGTCCTGGTCGAACCCCACGCAGCGATGCCCGACCGCCACCCGCTCGGCCCCGTCGGGGACCCGGGCGGCGAAGGCCTCGTGCAGCACCTGCTGCAGGTCGCCCCGGTGGATCTGGAACTGGGGCCAGTCATAGCCGGCCCATCGGCCCACCGGCTCGGAGTAGACGAGCTGCCCGAACCGGTTGAAGAAGCACGACTCCTTGGTGGTGATGGCCACCGCGGCCAGATCGTCGAGGAGGCCCAGCCGACCCATCTCCTTGCCCGCGTGGGGCAGCAGGCTGATCCCCACCCCGATGGGCTCGATGGCGGGGGCGGCCTCGTAGACCCGGGCGCCGATACCCCGCTGGTGCAGCATCAGCGCCAGGGTGAACCCGCCGATCCCGCCGCCGACGATGATCACGTCGTCCACGGCGACCCCCGGCCGGCCGGAGCGCCGAGCGGCTCGGACTCCCTCGAAGGGGTCAGGCCCCCTCGCCCAGATAAGCCTCCAGCGAGTCGTCCATGGCGTGAGCCCACGGCGGGTGGTGCACCGGCGCCTGCGCACCGGTGACCGGCGAGGTGTGGCCGTGGTCGCGGTAGCCCATGATCGACTGCTTCTTGTGCTTCTTCCAGTCGTGGAACATCCGGTTGACCAGCGGCGTGTTGAAGTCGGGATAGTCGGTCTGGTCCACCAGGTCCTGGGTGTAGGCGCCCTGGAAGTCGATGGCCTGGTAGTCGTCTTCGATGGCGTCCTCGGCCGCCTGCCGCTCGGCGATCCAGCGGGCCTGCTCGTCGGCGCCGGGGAGGGTGATGCGGCCCAAGATCACGTCGCGGGCGTACCAGGCCTGGGCGTCGAACATGTTGAACGTGTACCACTGGTCCTGCATCCCCAGGTACATCACCCGGTTCTCGGGCTGGAACACCACCCCCCGGTACAGCATGGACGTGGCCAGCCGGTTGGCGGTTGTCAGCCGCAGCTCGTCGTCCATGAACGGGAAGTGGTGCAGGTAGCCAGTGCAGGAGATGATGGCGTCCACCTCGGCGGAGTCGCCGTCGGCGAAGTGCACGGTTCGCCCCTCCACTCGGGTGAGGATGGGCTTCTCGACGATCCCCTCGGGCCAGTCGAACCCCATCGGGCCGCTGCGGGACGAGCACACGACCGACCGGGCCCCGTATTTCCAGCACTGCGAGGCGATGTCCTCGGCCGAGTAGCTCGACCCGATCACCAGCACGTCCCGGTCGGTGAACTGCACGGCGTCGCGGAAGTCATGGGCGTGCATCAGCGTGCCCCCGAAGGTCTCATAGCCGGGGTAGTGGGGCATGTTGGGGGTGGAGAAGTGGCCGCTGGCCACCACCACGTAGTCGAAATCCTCGCTGACCGCGGACCCGGCGCCGTAGTCGTGGGTCGTCACCGTGAACCGGCCGGCGTCGGAGCGGCTCACGCTGCGCACCGCGTGGTTGAAGCGGATCAGATCCTTGATGCCGCTGCGCTCGGCCCGACCCTTGATGTAGTCGAAGAGCACGGCCCGGGGCGGGAACGAGCCCACCGACCGGCCGAAGTGCTCCTCGAAGGAATAGTCGGCGAACTCCAGGCACTCCTTGGGGCCGTTGGACCACAGGTAGCGGTACATGCTGCCGTGGCAGGGCTCGCCGTTCTCGTCCAAGCCGGTGCGCCAGGTGTAGTTCCACAGCCCGCCCCAGTCGCTCTGCTTCTCGTAGCAGACCAACTCGGGCCCGCCGACGGCGCCGGGCCGGGCCGATGAGTCGCTGGCGAAGGCGTGCAATTGCGACAGACCGCACGGTCCGGCGCCGATGATCGCTACCCGTGTCATCTCCGAAATCCCCCTGGGTTGAACGTCTCTTGCAAGTGGCTGAAACCCTAGTGCGGCAGGTCGCGGACCCTCGTTTTGTCGGGGTCGTAGAACGGGAACCGGACCACGGCGGCGGGGATGCGCTTCTGGTGGCCGTCGATCTTGCCCACCTCCACCTCGGCGCCGATCTCGGCGTGCTCCACCGCTACCCGGGCCAAGGCGATGTTGCGGCCGCCCAGCACCGGCGAGATGGCGCCGCTGGTGACCGAGCCCACCTGAGCCCGACCGACGTAGACGCCGTCGTCGAGCACCCCCGGCTCGCCCCCCTCCAGCTCCAGCCCGACCAAGCGGCGCTGAGGGCTCTGTTTGCGCCGCACTAGGGCGTCGCGGCCGATGAAGTCGTCCTGCTTGGACACCAGCGGGACGGTGAAGCCGATGCCGGCCTCGAACGGGTCGGTCTGGTCGCAGAACTCGTGGCCGGCGAAGATCAGGCCGGCCTCGATGCGCAGCACGTCGAGCGCTTCCAGGCCCATCGGCGCCAGCCCGCAGGACTGGCCGGCGGAGAAGATGGCGTCCCACACCGCCGGGGCGTCGGCGGGGTGGCAGAACACCTCGAACCCCAGCTCGCCGGTGTAGCCGGTGCGGGAGACGAGCAGGGGCGTCCCGTCGTGGCCGCCGATGCGGGCGATGGCGAACCGGAACCACCCCAGTTCGGCCACGGCGGGCTGGTCGGGCCGGGTCCAGACGATCTCGGAGAGAATCCGGCGGCTGTTCGGCCCCTGGACCTGGAGGTTGTGGAGCTGGTCGGTGGAGTCCTTCACCCAGGCCCGCAGCCCCCGCTCTTGGGCCTGGCGGCGGAGCCACAGCCCGCTGGCGTCGCTTCCGCCGATCCAGCGGAAGTTCTGGCGGCTCAACCGGAAGACCGTGCCGTCGTCGATCATCCCGCCGGTGTCATAACACATGGCGGTGTAGACGACCTGGCCGTCGGAGAGCCGGCGGACGTCTCGGGTGACGCAGGTCTGCAGCAGCAGCTCGGCGTCGGGGCCCGACACCTCGTATTTGCGCAGCGGAGACAGGTCGATGACCGCGGCGGCCTGCCGGCAGGCCCAGTACTCGGCGACGGCGCCGTGGCCGGTGTAGGCGCCGGCCAGCCAGTAGCCGTTGTACTCGTCGAAGTTGCGGGTGAGCCGGGAGGTGCGGGGGTGGAAGCCGGTCTCCTTGGTGAGCTCGGCCTCCGAGTCGGGGGTCATGCGGAACGCGGTCGCTTTCTTGAACATGTTCGCGCCGGGGTAGACGCGAACCTGGATGTCGGTCGGGTTCCACCCGTTGGCCGGGTCGATGTCGCAGGGGCAGGCGGTGGACACGCACACCAGGTCTTCCAGGGCCCGCAGCAGCACGTAGTCGCCGGGCCGGGACCAGGGCTCGTCGAAGAAGATCTGGTTGGAGTCGTCGAGGTAGGTGTTGTAGAAGAAGTTGACCGCCGCCCAGCCCCGCCGGGGGGCCACCCCGTAGGGGGCCCAGACCCGGTTGATGTTGTCGGTGCAGTTGGCGTGGCCCGGGAAGCCCATCTCCTCGTAGTAGCGGGCGGTGCAGGCGGTGTTGAAGGTGTCGTGGCGGCCGACGGTGTCCTGCACCACCTCCGCCAAGGGTCGCATGTCGGCGTTGTAGAACTTCGAGTACAGGCCGGGGGCGGGGCAGGCCGAGCCCATCAGGGTGCGGGTGACAGTGGGGTCGAGGCAGTCGGCCCAGTCTCGGTCCAGGTCGGCGACGGCGAAGCACTGGAAGTCGGAGCACTCGCGACCCTCGATGTCGACCACCTGGAAGTAGTCGCCCTTGGCCACCTCATAAGCGGAGGCGGTGGCCCTCAGGACGGTGAAGTCCTGGGTCGGGTCGGCCAGCGGGGCGGGCAGGAAGGCCTGGCCGGGTTCGGGCGGCTCGCAGCGGTGGACGTAGACGATGAGGTCGGTGGGCGGGTCTCCGCCCTCGACGGCCATCGGCCCGCCGGGGGCGGCCACCACCACCGACGCCGGGGCCTGGGCGGTGAATTCGGCGGTGGCGCCGGGGGGCGCGTCGGGCGGGAACACCCGGGCCGGGCGGGCCCCGGCCAAGTCGATGCCCCGCCGCTCCAGGCCAGCCCTTACTCGGCGGGCGTCGGTCAGCGGAGCCGACAGGATCATCCGGGCCCCCTGGGCCGATCCCGGCGCGGGGGCGGCGCCCAGCAGGCCGGGGTCGCCGGCCCCAGTCGCGTCGAAGGCGATCAGCTCGCAGGGCTGACGGCCCTCGGGGTCGGTGATCTCGATCCGGTCGCCGGCGTCGAGAGCCAACGCAACAGCCCCTCCCCCGGTGACCCGGTACCGCTCGGTACCGGGGTTGAGCAGCCACAGTCCCGGCTGCAGCAGCCGGGGCCGGGCGGCGGGCGCAGTCTCAGCCGTCACCGCTGGATTCAGGCGGGCGGCGGTCGATGGTCGTGAACATGTCGACGAACAGCAGGGCGGTGGCGGCCAAAGCGGCGGCGGCGGCCATCCACAGCCCGGTCCCCGGCCCCGGGTCGTCGCCCAAGGTGGTCAGCAGCCGCCGCCCGACGATGGCCAAGGCGAAACCGGCGCCCATCCACGCCGGGCGCCACCCGATCTGGATCAGCACGATGGTGACCAGAGCGACGACCAAGGCGATCCGGCCCTCGTCGACATCTAAACCCCGCACAGCCCCGGCCCCTGTTTCCCAGGGCAGGAACATGGCTGCGACTATGGCGGCCGCGGCCAACTGAGCCACGCGCTTGCGAGTGACGATCACGACGCACCCTCAGCCCGATGCCGGGCCGGCGCCGCGCCGTCCAAGCGCGGCACCGGCCCCCATCGAGGTGGTCGGCCTGATGTCAGACGACGAGGATGCAGATGATGGTGAAGAGGATGCAGACGACGGAGAAGACCAACACCCCCATCTCCACGCTCTTGTCGTGGCCCTGCTTGCCCTGGAACTCGATTTGCTTGCCAGCCATGCCAGCCTCCTAACCGTTCGAGTCGTACTTGTCGGCGAGCCGCTCGGCCGCCTCGTTGAGCAGATCGTCCTCGCGCTTGGTCACCATGACCGCCGCGGTCACCGACAGGACGATGGCGAGCACGGTGATGATCACCGTGTTGCTGTTGTCGCCGGGGCCGAAGGTGAAATACCCGGCGACGCCATCGGCGGCTGCTAGGGCGGCATCCCAACTGTCGTAGGGGAAGCTGCCGGCGAAGATGCCGTAGATCCCCAGCATGACCAGCATCGCAGCGATGATCGCCGTTATCCCGACCAGTACTGCGTTGAGTCCTTTACCCATGTTCGTTACTTCCTTTTCTGTGGATCGGTATCCACGTTCTTACGCCTCTGGCCCGCCCGCCTTCGCTGCCCCCAGTACCCGGCGGCGGCGACCACCGCGTACATGCAGACGATGGCGAAGACGAGCTGGAGCCACGAGGCGGACACTGGACTAGCGGTTGTCGGCGTAGGCCGATCGCAGGGTGGCTTCGGAACTCTCCTCCGAGCCGTCGGCGTGGACGATGGGCTCTTCGGCCCGACCGAACTCGGGGTAGAAGTCGGTCTGGAACTCGGCCATGTCGAGGCCCTCGATCTCCACTGCGGGTGGAACCCTCAGCAGGTTCAGCTTCTTGAGGATCCAGGAGCCGATGTAGCCGGTGAGGAAGGCCAGCGGGAACAGGGTGGCTACGCCCACGAGCTGGCCGAGGAACGAGGTCTCAACTCCGGCATAGCCGTCGAGTAAGTAGCCGCCGGTGGGATAGCCGGTTGCGAAGATGCCGACCAGCATGACTCCCCACATTCCCATCACGCCGTGGACGGCCACCGCGCCGACCGCGTCGTCGATACGGGCCTTGCGCTCAATCCAGTTGCCCGCGTGGTAGGCGAGCCCGGCCGAGAAGAAGGCGAGCAGCAGCACCAGGGACGGGTTGTAGATGTCGGCCCCGGCCGAGACGGCCACCACGCCGGCCAAGCCGCCGGAGAGGGTCCAGAACGGGTCGCCCTTGGCGAAGACGTAGCCGCCTGCGAAGCCGCCTGCGAAGCCCATGGTGATGGTGAAGGTGATGGCCGACAACGTGGCCGGGCTTACGTAGATGTTGCCCCAGCCGGGCGTGGTGCCAGCAAAGATGGCCAGGCAAGCGGCGTAGAAGGCGTAGAAGGCGGTGAAGATGATCATCAGCCCCATCAGGGTGAGATGCAGGTTGTGGGGCTTGAACGCCCGCACGCCTCCGTCCTTGTCGTACTTTCCGATCCTCGGGCCCAGGTTGAACAGCACCCCCAAGGCGAAGATGCCGGCGATGCCGTGGACCACGCCGGAGGCGGCGAAGTCGTGGTAGCCGAAGTGGGTGGTGAGCCAGCCGCCGTAGCTCCAGCCCCAGGCCGCGGCGACCACCCAGACCAAGCCGCCCATGAGGGCGGTCAGCCACAGATAGGCCGAGATGCGGATGCGCTCCAGCACCGAGCCCGACATGATCGACCCGGTGGTCCAGGAGAACAGCACGAAGGCGGCCCAGAACACCCCAGTGATGTTGTCCCCGAGGTTCGGCCCCATGGAGCCGTTCCACGGAAGGCCGTAGCCGTCGCCGCAGAGGTAGGCGTCGGCACCAGCGTTCCCGGCCCCGTCGGCCGTAGTGGTTGGTAGCAGGCCTTCTTGCATGCAGAAGTAGACCCACCAGCCGAGGTAGTAGAAGGTCGGCGTGACCACGGCGATGGTCATGATGTTCTTCATCGCCGTCGACATAATGTTCTTTCGGCGGCTGACGCCGGCTTCGTAGGTCATGAACCCCACGTGCAGCAGCCACATGATGGCGACGGTGAAGAAGTAGTAAGCCTCCGTGAACACTACGGAAGTGTCCATTGACTCACCCCCAGTTCTTCATCAAGAGATCCGGCCGTTCGGCTCGGACGGCGCAACCGTAGCAAAGTCGGCCGAGGCGTGCAAGCCAACCGCCGCGGCCGTCACCGAGGGCGGGCGGGCTGTCCCCCGCAGACACCCGGCCGTGCGGGCAGGCCAGTCGCCGGGCGAGCCGCTGTCGGGTTCGCTGACCTCCACCCCGAGCATCTCGCCGGTGCGGGCGTCCACCCTGACCGCGGCATGGACGGAGGGAAGTCGTCGCGCCCGCCCTCGGGGCCCCGGACGGTGAACACCCCCACCCAGACCGGGCGGGTGGGGATGCCCTGGCGCAGCACCCGGGCCTCGGTCCGCTCGGGCTCGAAATCGATCTCGGCCCGGGCGGTCGCCCCACCGTGTCCTCCTCGGAGATCTCAACACCCGAGCAACCCGGAAGAAGACGTGAGCTTCCCCCCTGATTTTGGAGGGTTGGTTTATGCCGCGTTGGCTAGTTCGTAATCTATCGGTGAGAGCATGTCGGTGCTGGAGTGGCGGCGGCGGCGGTTGTACCACTGGTCGATCCAGGCGGCGACGTCTCGGCGGCCTGGGCGCGGGTGGCGTAGTCGCTTCGTGAGAGACGTTCGTGTTGGGGGGTCGAGAAGAACGACTCGGCCGCGGCGTTGTCCAGGGCGCAGCCGGCCCGGCCCATCGATTGGCGGATCCCGAGCCTGGCGCAGGCCGCGGCGAAGGCTCCGGCGCTGTATTGGGTTCGGTTGTCGGTGTGGAAGATCACCCCGGCCACGTCGCCGCCCCGGGTGGCGACGGCCATGTTTATGGCTGCCTGGGCCAGTTCCGAGGTCGGGTGGCGGTCAGACAGCGCGAAGCCGAGCAGGCGCCGAGAGAACAGGTCCTCGACGGTCCCCAGGAACACCGGGCCCTCGCCGGTGTCGATCTGTTTGAAGTCTCCGACCCATTTCTGGTCGGCCCGATCGGCGCTGAAATCGCGGCGCAAAAGGTCAGGCGCGGGCCGGGCGCGGCTGTCGGGGCGGGTCAGGCCCCGGCGGCGCTTGGGGCGGCGCCCCTGCAGCCCCTGGCGGGCCATCGAGGCCTCCACGGTCTTCTTCGACACCCGCCAGCCGTCGGCGCGCAAGTCCGCTGGCACCCTCGGCGACCCGTAGGTACCGGCGGAGGCGTCGAAGCTCGCCTTGATGGCGGCGTCGACGCCGGCCCGGCGGCGCTGCGCCGGCCCCGGGGCGCGGTTGAGCTTGCGGTTGAGCCGGGCGCACAACGTCGAGTACGGCACTCCCAGCGCCCGGCACGACAGCGCGCACGCGACGCCGTGGTCGGTCCTTTGGGAGGCGATGAACGACGCCGTGCTCATCGCGTCGCCTCCTTGACCCAAAGGACCACTGATCGTTTGAGGACATCGCGCTGCGTCTCCAGCTCGGCGGCAGCGCCGCCGCAGCCGGACCAGCTCAGACCGTTCGTCCGCGGTCAGCCCCTCCGCCTCGCCGCGCTCGACGCGGTCGGTGCGGACCCAGTTGCCCAGCGTGCCCTCGCCGATCCCCAGCTCGCGCGCGATCTCAGCGACCGGTCTGCGAGTCTCCCTGACGATCCGCACAGCACCCGCTTTGAACTCCGGGTCGTACTTGCGTCGCATCTCAGACATAGCGCCCCCTCTTAGACGACGTCTCCAAGATCAGGGGGGATGCTCATGGGGCTGTCGCGGGGCACGGTCGCGAAGTGGTGGCGGCGCTGGGTCGAGCACGGTGATTGCGGGCTGGCGGACCGCAGCTCGGGCAGTGTCCCATCAAGTGGTGGGGGTTTAGGGTTGGTCCTCGGTGTTGGTTGCCGACTGTGAGTTCGGCGGTAGCGATGGTATCGGGCGGTTGTCGGATGGGTCATGGAGTGCTCGGAGAGGTAGCGCCGGTCGGTGGCTTGCCACTCGTCGTGCAGGTCGGCGAGGATGGCGCCGACGAGGCGCACGGCGGCGGCCTCGTCAGGTCATATGCCCACTACTCGTGAGCGGCGTTTGATCTCTTTGTTGATCCGCTCCAGCGGGTTGGTCGACCAGATCTTCTGCCAGTGGGCCTCGGGGAAGGCAGTGAAGGCCAGGACCTCGGCTTTGGCGGCGGCGGTCAGCTCGCCGGTTCTGGGGAACAGGCCGGCGAGCTGTCCGGAGACCTGGTCCCAGGCGTCGCGAACCGCGGAGGCGTCGGGCTGGGCGAAGACGGTCCGCAAAATCGCGGCGGCCATGTGCTGGTGGGTCCGGGGCACGCGGCTGACAAGTTGCGGGCGAAGTGCACCCGGCAGCGCTGACGGGCCGCGCCCTGCAGGGTCCGGTCCGCGGCGGCGTTGAGGCCGCGGTGGGCGTCGGCGGTGACCAGCCGCACCCCGTTGAGGCCGCGGTCTCGAAGCGAGGCGAGGAACTGCTGCCAGAAGCCCTCGGTCTCGCTGTCGCCGATGTCACAGCCCAGGATCTCGCGGCGGCCGTCTTCGGTGACCCCCGAAGCGACGACCATCGCCATCGACGTCACCTGCGAGAGGCTGTTGCGGACCTTGAGATAGGCAACGTCCAAGAAGAGATACGGGAACTCGGCGTGGCCGAGGGGGCGGCCTCTGAAGGCCTCGACGGCCTCGTCGAGCTCGGCGCAGATGCGAGACACCTCGGACTTGGAGATCCCCGAGTCCACCCCCAGCGCCGCTGCCAGATCGTCGACCGAGCGGGTGGACACCCCGTTGACGTAGGCCTCCATCACCACCGCGTGCAGGGCCTTGTCAATGCGCCGCCGGGGCTCGAGCACCGAGGGCATGAACGAGCCTCTGCGCAGCTTGGGGATCTTCAGCTCCACGTCGCCGGCCCGGGTGGCCAACACACGGGACCGGTGCCCGTTGCGCTCGGTCACCCGAGCGTCGCTGCGCTCATAGCGGGCCGCGCCGATCGCCTTGGCCGCCTCGGCCTCGATCAGCTCCCGAGCACCAAGCGCGCCGCGTCGCGCACCAACTCCGCGCCGCCCCCGGCGCGAAAGACCTCCCACAGCTCCTCTGTGGCAGACCCAGAAAGGGTCATCGGCGTGTCCTCCTCGATGAGTAGGTCAGTACTTCTCACCGAGGATCACGCCGATGACCCCCCTAGCGGTGGACCCCCCGGCGGCTACCCCAAAGCCCACCACTCAGCGGGACACTGCCTTGAGCACTAAGAGGACGCACGAATTTCTTAGCATCCGGTCCTATTTCTCATGTTACATGTGTTAGTTGGTCTACCACCACTACCGCCATCACCACTCGTGCTGTATTGCCATGCATAGCTTAAAACAGCGACAGTGACCGGAATGCAGTGGACTGCGCTACATATCTGATACGCTCGATAAATATAGTAAGGGACTAGGATCCAGGGGTCTGCTACAACAGGATAGGTAGCACCGTGGTGTTCTACGGCTTGGATGAGTGTAGTACCATTTATTTTGTAGTGTGTTGGGACTGCTATCCCGTTAGCATCATAGGCCCACGGTGCAGCGATCATACCAGCATTGTTGCCTGCTGTATCCATTATTACGACAGAGCCGTCTGCCTGGATATGTCCAGTGTGTCCGATTGGGATAGAGTTATTAAACTGATAAAGAACGGGTGATTCGGCGTCAGCTATCCTGAATAGAGCCTGGACACCTCCTTCATGTTTGAGAACATCAAAATCCACTCCAAGGGTCTTGATATCGCCAGATTCTGTGATTCCCACAGGTTGATCTGCCACCCACTGTACAGTAAATACAGCGGTTTGCATCGACTGGGTCTCCGTTACATTGGGTGATACGGAGACTGCGGTTGTTATTATTACCATCGCAGCTACTAGTGCTGTGACCAGTTTATCGAAAGGTAACGGTCTTGGAACGTATGGAACCGTAGTTCCAGCTAAGACTAGCGGGTTCATGATCCAGCACTCCTTCATGGTAGCTACTAGCTACCGTTGGTTGATGATCCACTACTGTAACACGATAGCAAATAGCTGTCAAGAGCTTCCTTTATAAAGATTAAAGCTACCAAGAACGTTGCGAGGGTAGGTGCTAGTTTGTTGTGCAATTGCCAAGAGCTAGTGTAGGTTGACTGTCGAGTGGATGGCCGCGTCCGGGCTCGAAGCAGTCGAAGTCCCGTCCCAGAGGACCGCGCACGCCCGGCGGGGCCAATGCACCAGAGCAAGGCGACCCGACTGACGCCTTGTTGATCGCCCGCATCGGCACCCGAGAGCGACCTGCCGCCGCCCCGGCCCGGCGGAGCCACGCCCGTGTGGTGCTCTACCGTGAACTGACATAAGGCCCGCAACCAACACATCAATCACTCCACGGTGACCTCGAATAGATCCGCTGCGGACTACCGCAAGATCCCCACCTGGCTCAGCTCCGCCAGTGCACTTGAAGCCATCCACCGCCAACTGCGTGGCGACCCGACACTCGTGCCCCGGATCACCCGGTGCCATATTCATGCGATCTCGGAACTGAACCACCAGATCGGTGACCTCGCCGCCGTCACCGCCACCGGCACTACTTGGACCCAGATCTGCGGCGTCGGCCCCTGGTCGCAGCCGACATCCTCACCGAAGGCAGAGCCTCTAACCCAGCGTTACTTCGACAACGGTAGACCAAACGAGAAGCCATCCGAACACCTCAGACGTCCGCATCTCAGACTGCGTCTGGACCCACCTCTAAACCAAACCTCCGACCCCTAACTTAAAATTAAGAACTCACCTAGCTGCCGTCGGGTTCGCTGATCTCCACATCGAGCAACTCGCCGGTACTGGCATCCACCCTGACCGCGGCGTAGCGGAGGAAGTCGTCGCGCCCGCCCTCGGGGTCCTTGACAGTGAAAACCACCACCCAGACCGGGCGGGTGGGGAAGCCCTGACGCAGCACTCGGGCCTCGGTCCGCTCGGGCTTGAAGTCGATCTCGGCCCGGGCGGTCGCCACCGCGTCCTCTTCAGAGATCTCCACACCCGAGCAGCTTCGGAAGAAGACAAGAGAAACAGCCAGCACGGCGCCAACGGCCACCAGTAGCTTCGTCTGCCGGGGCATGACCTTGAGCCGGTCGAACAGGTTGCGGGATTCGGGCTCGGGCATGGTTGCGTTCCTGTCCGTGGTTCGTGGGCTCGCCGGCGGTCAGTCGCGGCGCGAGGGGCTGACGAAGAAGCGGAGGATGAGGTAACCGATCACGTGGGTGATGGCCACGAACGTCACCCACCACAGCGTGATCTTGGCCCGGTAGCCCCGCTCCCGACACTCCCAGAGCGTGAGCGCCATGGCCACGGCCAGTAGAGCCCACAGCACGATGCTCCGCCTCGCATCCCCGGCCAGGATCAGCAGGCCCATTGTCTCATCTTTGCGTTCACGATTCTTCGCTTACTCGCTTCGCTGCTCGCTCGCCGGGTAGACCTTGACGGACAGGACCCTTCACCGGGACGTCGACGATGTCAGTGTGGTCGTGGGCCACTTCGCCGTGGGGATCTGCATGGTGTCACCGTTATTGAGTGTATGGCGCTTGGCGCCGTAGCCGACTCCATCGACCCCTCCAGCACGGGAGATGAATTCCACACCGGGGTGCTGGTACAGCGGGAAAGTGTCGCCGTGCTGAGTGAGAGTGGTCATCTCGACTCCACGATCCGGTTCGACTCCCGGAGGCTGCCGAGGTCCAGGTACTGGCGGCTCGGCCTGCTGCCCTCGTGGAGGATCTCGGTGCCTTCGCCCCCTAGCGGACAATGACGATGTCGTGCTCCTAGTCGAGTCCGCGGAACAGGGCGTGACCGGCACCCATCCGCGTTGGCCAAGTGGACCAGGGTGGGCGCGGTCCAGACGTGCTCGATCTTAGACAGCGGCCCGATCGAGATGCCAGCCCGGTCCGAGAACCGGGCCATGATCAAGCCCAAGCCCTGGCGGAACTTCCAGACCCGCTTCCCCACCGCCTCACACATCGCCAGCAGCTCTTAGGTGGAATTAAGATTCATCAAAGCTCATGGCGCACGCTTCATCTGCGCGCGTGCTTTGAAGTACTTACCCCCATGAAGGTCTACATGCGCCAGAGCGAATAGTATAAGCGTTACAACCAGGTGTATGATTGGTAAACGGTCTACGCTTCTCCTCCAAAATGGCTGTTGCCATGCGCATTCCAGACACATATGATACCGCCAGGCCTGCAATACAGAGTGCACCTGCTGATCCTATACAACCAGCAGCGGTTACGGTAAATGCTGCTGCTACGGCTGCAACATCAAACCAATTGGGGTCAGCTATGATAGGGTAAGCATTTGATTGGGAGTGCTCAACAGTCTGAATCAGTGTAGTGCCATCAACCTTATAGTATGTTGAGACAGCAGTACCATTAGAATCATAAGCCCAAGGAGCAGCGATAACCCCTACATGGTTGCCGACAGTATCCACTATAGATACTGACCCGTCTTTCTGAATAATTCCAGAGTGTTTAGCGGGGACTGCGTTCTCAAATCGATATAAGGTAGGCGACTTTGGATTAGCAACCTCAAACAGGGCTTGTACGCTGCGCTCATGCTCTAGCACGGTTAGATCTACCCCAGTCACAACCTCAGCCTTTGTTGATTCAGTGATTCCAGAGATTTGTCCATTGACCCAATGAACCATAAACTCAGCCACTTGCGGTGAGTTGGATCTATCAGGTGTTATAGCGAGTGCAGTGGCAATTACAGCTACCACAGAAACCAACGCCATCCCGGTCTTTGACAAGGCGGGTCGTCGAATCGGCGGGATAGCGTGAAAAGGATGAGTCAGTACTACAAAACTCATGGTAATTCCTTTGGGAATTGGGGAGGTCGGGGAACCTCAGTTTTCGTCTTTGGGACCAATGTACCACTTTCAGGAAGACCTGTCAAATCGCGAGGACAGTCATACCATGACAGTTACGTCACGCCCGGATCATCGACGGCCCGGTAGCCAGCGGGGTAACAGCAGCCGCTTGGAGTTGTTGAGGTCGACCCGTCAGGTGGTGCGCTCAAACAGCGCCAGCCCAAAGATCGTCCTAGCTGTTCTGGGCATAGAGGTTGGTAGCAGCGCGATGGGGTGAGCCCCCTGTGCGAGTGTGGTGTTGTACCAACCCACGAGCACAGGAGGCTCGATGTCGCACGCTAATGCACGTTTGACTCCCGCGGGGCGGCTGCTGCTGGTCCAGCGGGTGGCCGCGGGGGAGCCCCAGGCCGAAGTGGCCCGCCAGATGAAGCTGTCGCGGGGCACGGTCGCGAAGTGGTGGGGCCGCTGGGTTGAGCACGGCGATCGCGGTCGGCGGACCGCAGCTCGCGGCATCGCCGGTCTCCTCGGCGCACCGACGCGAAGACCGAGGAGCGGATCTGCCGGCTGCGGCGCAGCACCAAGCGGGGCCCGGTGTACTTGTCGGCGCGCACCGGGGTGCCAGCATCGACGGTGTGGCGGGTCCTTCGCCGCCACGGGCTGAACCGGCTGGACCGCATCGACCGCCCGACCGGGCGGGTCATCCGCCGCTATGAGAGATCGGCGCCGGGGGAGCTGGTGCACCAGGGCAGCGCGCCGTAGGCCGCTAGAATGGGCGGCTGTGAAGCGGCGACCACCTCGGTATTCCGCGGCCGGGCTGATCGCCAGGGGGCTCCGGGGGCGTCCCTGGCCCCGGGTGTGGCGGGACGTGCCGCTGCGGAACTCCTACGATGTGGTGATCGTCGGCGGCGGCGTCCACGGGCTGGCCACCGCCTACTACCTGGCCGCCAACCACGGCATCACCGACGTGGCCGTGCTGGACAAGGCCTACCTGGGCAGCGGGGGCTCGGGCCGCAACACCGCCATCGTGCGGTCCAACTACCTCACCCCCGAGGGCGTCGCCTTCTACGACCGCTCGCTGCAGCTCTACAACACCATGTCCGCCGACCTGAACATCAACGTCATGTTCTCCGAGCGGGGCCACCTGACCCTGGCCCACACCGACTCGGCCCTGCGGACCATGCGCTGGCGGGCTGAGGTGAACAAGCTCCAGGGCATCGACTCCAGCGTGATCGGCCCCGACGAGATCAAGAAGCTGGCCCCCAGCCTCGACACCTCCAGCCATCCCCGCTTCCCCATCCTCGGCGCCTTGTACCACCCCCCCGGGGGCATCGTCCGCCACGACGCGGTGGTGTGGGGCTACGCCCGGGCCGCCGACCACCTAGGGGTCGAGATGCACCAGCAGACCGAGGTCACCGACATCGAGGTAACCGGGGGCGACGGCCCCGACGGGAAGGGCCCGGGCGGCCGGGTCACCGGCGTCGTCACCAGCCGGGGCCGCATCTCCACCCCGACGGTGGTCAACTGCACCGCGGGCTGGGCCAGTCTGATCTCAGACATGGCCGGGGTGAAGCTGCCCATCAGCACCCGCCCGCTCCAGGCCGCGGTCACCGAGCCGGTGAAGGTGTTCTTACCCACCGTGGTGGTGTCGGGGTCGCTGCACGTCTACGTGAGCCAGACCGACCGGGGCGAGCTGGTGTTCGGAGCCTCGGTGGACCCCTACAACAACTACGGCATCACCGGCTCGCTGGAGTTCACCGAGGAGTTGGCCGGGCACGTGCTCGAGCTCATGCCCGGCATCTCCAAGATGCGCCTGCTGCGCCAATGGTCGGGGCTGTGCGACATGACCCCCGACTACTCGCCGGTGATGGGCTTCACCGGCGTGGACGGGTTCCTGTGCGACGTCGGGTGGGGCACCTACGGCTTCAAGGCCGCCCCGGTGTCGGGCGAGCAGATGGCCGAGGCCGTCGCCACCGGGACCACCCCCGAGATGATCGCGCCCTTCTCCCTGGACCGGTTCCATGCAGGCACGCTGGTCGGCGAGAAGGGCGCGGCCGCGGTGGGCCACTAAGGAGCGGAGATGCTGCTCGTCCCCTGCCCCAACTGCGGCCCCCGCAACGCCGCCGACTTCAGCTACGTCGGCGAGGCCAAGGCCCGGCCCGATCCCAACGCCGCCACCCCCGAGGAATGGCGCGACTACCTCTACATGAAGGACAACCCGGCCGGGCGGCTGCGGGAGACCTGGTACTGCCGCTCCGGCTGCCGCCAGTATTTCGTCCTCGAGCGCGACACCGCGGCCAACCGGTTCGCCGATCCGCCCTTGCCCGCCGCCGAAGCCGACGGAGAAGAGGCGTGAGCCGCCGCCCCGGCCCGACCGACCAAGCCGAGGGCCAGACGTGAGCCGGCTGCCCCCCCAGCCGGGCGAGGTGATCGACCGCTCGGACCGGATCGACTTCACCTGGCGGGGCCGGGCCATGTCGGGATTCGCGGGCGACACCATCGCCTCGGCCCTGGCGGCCAACGGCGTGCGGATCGTCTCCCGGTCGATGAAGTACCACCGGCCCCGGGGCTACATGACCAACGACTTCTGGGACCCCAACGGGCTGGTCCAGGTGGGCGACGACCCCAACGTGCGCTCGGCCCACCAGCTCCTCAAGCCGGGCATGGTTGTCGAGCCCCAGAACGTGTGGCCCTCGGTGGATCACGACTTCAAGTCGGCCAACTCCCTGGCCGGACGGTTCCTCACCGCCGGCTTCTACTACAAGACCTTCATGCGGCCCCAGAGGCTGTGGCCGCTCTACCAGAGGGTGCTGTCCACCTTCGCCCCCGGGGGCCGGGTCGCCCTCGACACCCCCCACGACTACCACGACAAGCGCTACGCCCATCCCGACGTGGTGGTGGCCGGGGGCGGGCCGGCCGGGATGGCTGCGGCCGCAGCCGCGGCCCGAGCCGGGGCCAGGGTGATGCTGGTGGAGAACCACCACCGCCTCGGCGGCCACCTGCTGTGGGGCAGCGACGCCGACCGGGCCCTGGCCGCGGAGCTGGCCGACGAGGCGGCGGCCGCGGGCGTGGAGATCCTGACCGACTCCACCGTCACCGGCCGCTACGACGACAACTGGACGGCCATCGTCCAGCGCAGCCACCCCATCTCGGTAGAGCGGCTGATCAAGGCCCGGGCCAAGACGCTGGTGGTGGCGCCCGGCCTCATCGAGCGCCCCTACGTCTTCGCCGGCAACGACAAGCCCGGCGTCATGACCTCGGGCGCGGTGCGCCGGTTCGTCAACATGTACGCGGTCTCCCCGGGCGCCGTCGCCGCGGTGTTCACCGCCAACGCCGACGGCGACGCCGCTGCCGCCGACCTGGAACGGGTCGGGGTGGAGGTGGCCGGGGTGATCGACGCCCGCCGGGGGCAGGGCATCGTGCGGGCTCGGGGCGGGTCCAAGTCGGTCCGGGGCGCGGAGCTGGCCGACGGCGCCCGCCTGGACTGCGACCTGCTGGTCACCGCCGTCGGCTGGACCGCGCCCACCACCCTGTTCAACATGGCCGGAGACCGCCCCGTCTACGACGAGGCCGCGGCTCGGTTCTTCCCCTCCGAGCCGATCGGCAACGTGCTGGCCGCGGGCGGCATCGCCGGGGACGGCACCGTCGAACAGCTCGTCGAGCACGCCCGGGCCACCGGCCGCCTGGCGGCCCAGCGGGCCGCGGTCACCGCCCACCGCCTGCGGGCCGCCACCGCCCGGGCTGTGCCGCCAGAGGGCCCCGAGCCGGACTGGCCGGCCGACGACCGCACCCCGCTGGGCCGAGACCCCCACCCGGCCTTGTTCCGGTCGAGCACCCACGGCATCGTCGATTTCTCCGAGGACGTCGGGTCCAAGGACCTGATGGGGGCGGCCGCGGAGGGGTACGACTCGGTCGAGCTGCTCAAGCGCTACACCACCGCCACCATGGGGCCGGCCCAGGGCAAGCTGGAAACGGTCAACACGGTGGCGGTGCTGGCCGAGGCCCGGGGCGAGACCATCGCCGAGGTGGGCACCACCGTGTGGCGCCCGCCGTACGCGCCGGTCACCCTGGGGGCCCTGGCCGGCCGGATCTTCGAGCCGGTGCGGGAGTCCTCCATCCAGCCCTGGCACGAGGCCCAAGGCGCGGTCCCGACCATGACCGGGCCGGGAATATCCGTCGGCGACGAGGTGGCCGACGGCACGGAGGGCTCCACCGAGACCCCGATCCTGGCCGGCCAGTGGGTGCGCCCCGACCACTACGGCGACCCGGCCGAAGAGGTGCTCAACACCCGCCGCAACGTCGGCATCATCGACGTCACCCCGCTGGGCGGGCTCGACCTGCGGGGCCCCGACGTGCCCAAGCTGCTGAACCTGGTCTACATCAACAACTGGACGAAGCTGGCCATCGGGTCGGTCCGCTACGGCGTCATGTGCGCCGAGGACGGCGTGATTTTCGACGACGGGGTGACCGGGCGGCTCGAAGAAGAGCGTTACTTCATGACCGTCACCACCGCGGGGGGCAGCACGGTGTGGGAGTGGCTGGAGAACTGGCTCCAGACTGAGCATCCCGACTGGCGGGTTCACGTCATCCCCACGACCACCGGCTACACCAGCATCAACGTGGCCGGCCCCAAGTCGCGCACCCTGCTGAACAGGCTGGTGAGCGACGTGTCGCTGGCCCCCGAGGACTTCGGATACATGAGGGCTCGCACCGGCACCGTCGCCGGGGTCGAGAAATGCTTCGTGTGGCGCATCGGCTTCACCGGGGAGCTCTCCTACGAGCTCCACATCCCGGCCGGCTACGGCCTGCACGTGTGGGAGTCCCTGCTGGACGCGGGCCAAGACCTGGGGATCAAGCCGTTCGGGCTGGAGGCCCAGCGCATCATGCGCCTCGAGAAGGGCCACTTCATCGTGGGCCAGGACACCGACGGGCTCACCAAGGCGCCAGCCACCGGCCTGGGGCGGCTGGTCAAGCTGGAAAAGGACGACTTCGCGGGCAAGCCCGAGCTGGCCTGGGCTCTCGAAGGCGACGGCGCCCCAGTCATCGTCGCCATCCAGCCCACCGACCCGCAAGTGGTGCCCGAGGAGGCGGCCCAGATTGTGCGGCCGGGAACCAACCAGACGATCGGCCGCATCACCTCGTCGCGGATGTCGCCCACCCTCGAACGCTCGATCTGCCTGGGTCAGGTGCTGCCGGAGGCGGCCGCCCCCGACTCGGAACTCACGGTGCTTCTGGTGGACGGGCGGCGGGTGACGGCGAAGGTGATGGCCCATCACGCCCACTTCGACCCCGAGGGAGAGCGCCTCCGTGGCTGACATCCCGTTCGAGAGCCCGGTCACCAAGACCTACGACTTCCTCAAGCCCAGTCCGCTCGGCGATGCCGGGGGGCCGCCCCTGACCCTGAGCGACCTCTCC
This sequence comes from uncultured Acidimicrobiales bacterium, assembly GCA_958296055.1. Taxonomy (GTDB): domain Bacteria; phylum Actinomycetota; class Acidimicrobiia; order Acidimicrobiales; family Aldehydirespiratoraceae; genus CATQHS01. Next base: position 2,316,218 of record CATQHS010000001.1, on the reverse strand, counting down.
TCCACCGGCAAGACCATCCTGCGAGCCGACCCCGAGGCGGCGGACCGGGTGGGAGTGGGATTCGGCGCCAGCGTCACCGTCGGCGACGTGCTGGTGTGCGGGCAGCGGCCGGGCGAGTGGATGCTGATCGGGCCCATCGCCGCCGCTCAGGCCTTCGTGGACGGCCTCGGCCTGGACGGTTTTCACAGCGTGGTCATCCACACCCACAGCCGGGCCTTGTTCTGCCTGACCGGCGACAGCGCGGCCTCGGCGCTGGAGAAAGTGTGCAGCCTGGACTGGAGCGACGACATGACCCCCGACGGCGCGGCCGCGTCAGCCACGGTGGCCAGGGTCACCTGCGACATCGTCCGCAACGACGCCTCCGGCACCCGCTCCTACCTGATCGCCTGCGACCGCTCCTTCGGCCAGTACCTCTTCGATGCCCTAGTGGACGCGGGCTGGGAATTCGCCGTCGCGGTGACGGTCTGAGCGCGGTTGGCGATTACCCGGTAACCAGCCCAACCCGGCGAGGCGGGCGAGGCGATCCGATCTCAGCCGGCCGCCTTTGCGGTCAGGCTCCGGGGATCCAGCCGGTGCCGGCCACCGGCACTTTGGCCATGGCCGCGGCCTCCACGGTCAGGGCGGCCAGGTCCTCGGGCTCGAGGTTGGAGACGTGGGACTTCCCGCAGGCCCGGGCGATGGTCTGAGTCTCCAGGGTCAGCACCTGCAGGTAGTTGGCCAGGCGGCGGCCCCCGATCACCGGGTCGAGGCGGGCCGACAGACTCGGGTCCTGGGTGGTGATGCCGGCCGGGTCGGTGCCGTCTTGGAAGTCGTCCCAGAAGCCGGCGGCCGAGCCCAGGCGCCGGTACTCGTCGTCGTAGCCGGGGTCGTTGTCGCCGATGGCGATCAGGGCAGCCGTGCCGATCGAGGCGGCGTCGGCCCCCAAGGCCAGGGCCTTGGCCACGTCCGCGCCGGAGCGGATGCCCCCGGCGGCGATGAGCTTGACCTCCCCCCGGTGCACGCCGAGATCCCTGAGGGCCCGGACCGCCTCGGGTATGGCCGCGATGGTGGGGATGCCCACGTGCTCGATGAACACCTCCTGGGTGGCGGCGGTGCCGCCCTGCATGCCGTCCACCACCACCGCGTCGGCGCCGGCCTTGACCGCCAAAGCGGTGTCGTAGAAGGGACGGGCCGCGCCCACCTTGACGTAGATCGGAACCTGCCAGTCCACGATCTCGCGCAGCTCTTGGATCTTGATCTGGAGGTCGTCGGGGCCGGTCCAGTCGGGATGGCGGCAGGCCGACCGCTGGTCGATGCCCACCGGCAGGGTGCGCATCTCCCCCACCCGCTCGGTGATCTTCTGGCCCAGCAGCATCCCGCCTCCGCCCGGTTTGGCCCCCTGGCCGACCACCACCTCGATGGCGTCGGCCCGGCGCAGGTCGTCGGGGTTCATGCCGTACCGGGACGGGAGGTACTGGTAGACCAGCGTCGAGGAGTGCTCCCGCTCCTCGGAGGTCATGCCGCCGTCGCCGGTGGTGGTGGAGGTGCCCATGGCGCTGGCCCCCCGGCCCAGGGCCTCCTTGGCCTGATGGGACAGCGAGCCGAAGCTCATGCCGGCGATGGTCACCGGGATGTCCAGCCGAACGGGCCGGGCCGCCCGCTCGGCGCCGATCACCACGTCGGTGCCGCACGACTCGCGGTACCCCTCTAGGGGATAGCGCGACATGGACGCGCCCAGAAACACCAGGTCGTCGAGGATGGGGAGCCGGCGCTTGGCCCCCCAGCCCCGGATGCGGTAGATGCCGGTGTTGGCGGCCCGGCGGATCTCCGCGATCACGTTGCGGTCGAAGGTGTAGGACTCCCGAAGCTGCCAGGCGCCGTCGTCGGTCATGATGCCTCCCGGCGCGCGCTCAGCTCGGCGTCGATGTCGTCGATGTGGAAGTTGTAGAGGCCGCGGGCCGACCCGTACCGGCGGAAGTCGCCGGGGTCGGCCTCCATCCCGGCCGCGTCGAGCAGCCGGGCCAGGGCCGCGACGTGCTCGGGGCGCATCTCCTTTTGGACCGCGTCGGAGCCGAGGCTCTCCACATCGCCCCGCACGAACAGCCGGGCCTCATAGATGGAGTCGCCCAGGTCGGCCCCGGCGTCGCCCAGGACCACCAGGTTGCCGGCCTGGGCCATGAAGGCGCTCATGTGGCCCACGCTGCCGCCCACCACGATGTCGACGCCCTTCATGGAGATGCCGCACCGGGAGCCGGCGTCGCCCTCGATCACCACCAGCCCGCCGCAGCCGGTGGCCCCGGCCGACATGGTGGCGCTGCCGGTGATCCTCACCGTCCCCGACATGATGTTCTCGGCCAAGCCGGTGCCGGCGTTGCCGTTGACCGAGACCGACCCCTGTTTGTTCATCCCCGCGCAGTAGTAGCCCACCGAGCCTTCGATCTCGACGCTTACGCGGGCGTCGAGGCCGCAGGCCAGCCCGTGGGCGCCCCGGGGGTTCAGGACCCGGAACGACCCTGCTTGCGCCTGGTGGAGCATCCGGTTGAGCTCCCGCCTCGACGTCTCGCCCAGATCGACGGTGACGGCGACGGCTGAGCTCGGATCGGGCGGAGCCTCGTCGGCGGCCGGGCTCACGCGGCCAGGCTCCAGGTGTAGATGCGGCCCGGCGCCGGCGTCCACACCTCGGCGTGGCCGACGTCGGGGAGCTGGGCGATGGCCCGGTACTCCGACGACATCGCCACCCAGTCGTCGGTCTCGGCCACCACGGCCGGCTTGCAGGCGATGGGGTCGCGCAGGATGGCGAAGCCGTCGGCGATGCCGATGGCGAAGGTGAAGAACCCGTCCAACTCGGCCAGGGCCCGCTCCAGCGCCTCGGTGAGGGTGTCGCCCTCTCGCAGCCGCCACGACAGGAACCCGGCCGCCACCTCGGAGTCGTTCTCGGTCTGGAAGCTCTCGCCGACGCGCTCGAGCCGGGCCCGGAGCTGGTTGTGGTTGGACAGGGACCCGTTGTGGACCAGGCAGGTGTCGGCGCCGGTGGCGAAGGGGTGCGATCCGTTGGTGGTGACCGCCGACTCGGTGGCCATCCGGGTGTGGGCGATGGCGTGGGTCCCCGAGCGCGACTCGAGGTCGTAGCGCTCGACCACCAAGTCGGGGTCGCCGACCGACTTGTAGATCTCGATCTGGGACCCGTAGCTCAATACGTCGATGTCGGGGTCGTTCTCGATCAGCCAACGGCGGGCCCGGCGGCCGTCGCCCGCGGTCTCGAGCACGGCGTGGTCCCGCACGGGCCTCACCGACACCTCGGCCCCGAGGACGGCCTCGAGGCCGGCCGCGGCCGCGCCCCAGTCGGGCCGGGCCCCCTCGGCCAGCACCGTGATCCGGGTGAGGCCCTCGGCGCCCCGGTCGTAGACGGCGAACCCGGCGCTGTCGGGGCCCCGTTCGCGCATCTCGTGCAGCATGCGGGCGGTGAACTGGCCCAGCCGGGGCCGGTATTTCTCAGTCTTGAGAAAAAGCCCCACTATTCCGCACATGTGTCGCTTCCGATCAGGTCGAACCCGGGCGGCGCGGGTCGCGCCCGGACGGCAGGGGTGCTAATGTTGCACTTTACCGCTAGTGAAAGCTCTTTCTTAGCAGTAATCGCCGGGAAAGGCAACCCCAAGGAAGGCATCAAGGAGGTCGCCGTGGGCTCAGCAGAGGAGATCCGGTCGCGGGTCGAGGCGGACGGCGTGGAGTTCATCTACGCCATGTTCGTGGAGATGCACGGCAAGCCGTGCGCCAAGCTGGTGCCGGTCGAGGCTCTCGACGGGCTCATGGCCGACGGCGCCGGGTTCGCCGGATTCGCGGCCGGGCCCATCGGTCAGGACGCGTCCAGCCCCGACATACTGGCCTTGCCCGACCCGGCCTCCTACACCCAGTTGCCGTGGCAGCCCAACGTGGCGGCCATGCAGTGCGACCCGACCGTAGAGGGCGAGCCGTGGCCCTACGCCCCCCGGGTGATCCTTCGCAACGCGCTGGAGGCGCTGGCCGCCCGCAACATGGTGCTCAAGGCCGGATTCGAGGCCGAGTACTCGCTGGTGGTGCGGGGCGAAAACGGCGAGATCAGGGTGGCCGACGAACGCGACGACAACCCCCTGCCCTGCTACGACGCCCGGGGGCTGACCCGGATGCTGCCCCACCTCACCACGGTGTCCAAGCATCTCAACGCCATGGGCTGGTCCAACTACGCCAACGACCACGAGGACGCCAACGGCCAGTACGAGCAGAACTGGAAGTACTCCGACGCCATGACCACCGCCGACCGCCTGATCCTGTTCCGGCTGATGGTCCACACCCTGGCCCAGCGGGACGGGCGGTACGCCACCTTCATGCCCAAGCCTTTCGCCAACAAGACCGGCAACGGGCTCCACGCCCACATGAGCCTGTGGACCGCAGATGGCGACGAGCCCCTGTTCCCGGCGACGGGCGGCGCCGACTCCAAAGGCCTGGGGCTGAGCGAGTTGGCCTACCAGTTCACAGCCGGACTGCTGGCCCACGCCGAGGCCTTAGTGGCCGTCGTCTGCCCGATCGTCAACTCCTACAAGCGCATGGGGGTGAGCGCGCCCTCCTCCGGGGCGACCTGGGCGCCAGCTTACGCCGCCTACGGCGGCAACAACCGCACCCATATGATCCGCGTGCCCGAGCCGGACCGCATCGAGTTTCGGCTAGCCGACGGCGCCGCCAACCCCTATCTCGCGCTGGCCGCGGTGTTGGCCTGCGGCCTCGACGGGATCGACAACGAGATGGACCCGGGCGAGCCCAACACCGCCAACCTCTTCACCCTCTCGGCCTCCGAGATCGCGGCCCGGGGCATAAAGATGCTGCCGCCCACGCTTCTGCACGCGGCCGACAACCTGGTCGCCGACGACGTGCTGGGCAACGGGCTGGGCATGACCCCCCACGGGCCCTACCGCGACTACTACGCGCTGGTCAAGCGGGAGGAGTTCATGGCCCACCACCACCAGGTAACCCCGGCCGAGATCGACCAGTACCTGACCCTGTTCTGACCGGAGCGCCCGCCGCCCGGGCTGGCCACAACGCAGTCCGAACCCAGATGGGCGGACCCGGCTTGGCCGAGCACCCCGCCGCCGAATCGGGCGGACCCGGTCCCGAGGCGGGCGACCGGCTCGCCACCGACGACGTCTGCCGGGTGGTGGGCGAGCGGGTCCGGGACCTGCGGACTGGCTTGGGGCTCACCTTGGAGCGATTCGCCGACGCGGCCGGGCTGTCGCTGGGGATGCTGTCCAAGATCGAGAACGGCCAGACCTCGCCGAGCCTCAATACCCTGACCGGTCTGGCCAACGCGGCCGGGGTCCCCCTCACCGCCTTCTTCCGCGGCCTCGACGAAGAGCATGACGCGGTGATCGTGCCGGCCGGGGAGGGCCTCGACATCGCCCATCAAGGCTCGAGGGACGGCAGCCGCTATCAGGACTTGGGGTCGCTGAGAGGACCGGTTCGGGTCATAGAGCCGGTGCTGGTGACCCTCACCAAGGCCGACGAGGTGTTCCCGGTGTTCCAGCACGGCGGCGTGGAGTTCCTGTACGTCGTCGAGGGCGTCATAGAGTACGGCTACGGAGCCAAGCGGTATGTCCTGCGGCCAGGCGACACCATGCAGATCCACGGCGAGATAGCTCACGGCCCGGTGCGTCTGATCGAGCTGCCGATCCAGTTCCTGTCCCTGAAGGTGCATTCGTGAGGGCTGAGAGATCGACGATGGGCCGGGCGGGCGCCCAGGTGCTGCGCGGGTTCGTGATGGGCGCGGCGGATGTGGTGCCCGGCGTGTCCGGGGGCACCGTGGCCCTGGTGCTGGGCATCTACGAGCGCCTGGTGGAGGTGGTCAGGGCCGGGGCCCGGGCCCTGGGCTCGCTGGTGACCGGCGACTGGCGGGGGTCTTGGCGCCGGGTTCGGGACCTCGATTGGCTCTTCCTCGTCCCGCTGCTGGCCGGGATCATGGCCGCGGTGGTGGCCCTGGCCTCGGTGATCGAAACCCAGCTTCGGACCAACCCCGCCGAGATGGCCGGCCTGTTCGCGGGCCTAGTGGCAGGATCGATCGTGGTGGCGGCTCGGATGATCCGGGCCCCCCGCTGGACCGACCCGATGATCGCGATGGCGGTGGCCGCCGTCGTCTTCGCCGGTCTGGGCCTGCAGGCGGGACCGATCGCCGATCCCTCTCCGTGGGTCTTCGCCGGGGCGGGCATGGTGGCGGTGTGCGCCATGATCCTGCCCGGCATCAGCGGCTCGTTCCTGCTGTTGATGATCGGCATGTACAGCCCGGCCATCACCGCCATCGACGAGCGCCACTACGCCAAGGCCGCGGCCTTGGCCTTGGGGGCCGTGGTGGGGCTGGCGCTGTTCTCGTCGCTGCTGGGCCGCCTGCTGGAGCGGGCCCACGATCGGGTCATGGCCGTTCTGATCGGGCTAATGATCGGGTCCCTGAGGGTGCTGTGGCCTTGGCCCGACGGCGTCGGCGTGATCGACCGCCACCCGGAGGAGTCCACGGCCGGCACCGAGCTGGCCTGGCCCGCGGCCGACGAATGGCTCGGGCCCACCGCCTTGGCCGCGGCGGGCTTCATCGTGGTGATGGCCTGGTCCTGGTGGGCCGACCACTCCCGAACCCGCAGCGGCCGGGCCGGCGGCGGCGCGGCAGTGACCTGAAACCGCACCCGGCGGCCAGGACCCGGCGATCAGGACAGGGCGGTGGCGATCTCTGAGACCAGCCGGTCGGCTTCTGCCCGGGCGGTTGAATGGTCGTCGGCCTCCACCATGATCCGCACCACCGGCTCGGTTCCCGACGGCCGCACCAGCACCCGGCCGGCACCGGCCAGGCGCTCGGCGGCGGCGGCCGCCGCCGGGGCCAGCCGGGCCTCCAGGCCGCCCGCCGGGGCCTCAAGGCGGACATCGGCGAGCACCTGAGGGCGCCGGGTCATGGCCGCGGCGGCCAGGTTGGCCAGATCCAGCCCCGAGCGCTTGAGGGCGTCCAGCAACTGCACGGCGGTGAGCAGGCCATCGCCGGTGGTGGCCAGATCCCGGAAGATCACGTGCCCCGACTGCTCGCCCCCCAGGGCCAGCCCCCGCCGGTCGAGCATCTCCAGCACGCGCCGGTCGCCGATGGCGGTTTCGACCACCTCGATGCCTTCGGCGGCCATGGCCCGGCGAAGCCCGCCGTTGGCCATGATCGTGATCACCACGCCCGGGCCGGGCAGGGTGCCCCGGCGGCGGCGGTCGAGGGCGCACACGGCGATGATCTGATCGCCGTCCACCAGGTTCCCGGCGTTGTCGACGGCCACGACCCGGTCGGCGTCGCCGTCGAAGGCCACCCCGGCGTCGGCCGCCGACTCGACCACCGCGGCCCGAAGACCCTCGGGATGGGTGGAGCCGCATCCCTCGTTGATGTTGCGGCCGTCGGGGGAGGTGTTCAGCTCCCGCACCGACGCCCCCAGCCTGCGCAGGCATTCGGGCCCGACGGCCGAGGCGGCCCCGTTGGCCCCGTCGACCACCACGCTCAACCCGCCCAGGTCCCGGCACCCGATGCTGGCCGCCACCGCGTCGATATGGCGCCGACGGGCCGCCTCGGCTTCAGAACGGACCTCCGCGGCCCGGCCGCCGGGACCGAAACCGATGCCTGCGGCCTCAAAGCGGGCCTGGACTCGGGCCTGGGCGGCATCGTCGAGCTTGAGCCCGCCGGGACCGAAGAACTTAACCCCGTTGTCGAACCAGGGGTTGTGAGAGGCCGACACCATGGCCCCGGCCACGTTCTCCTCCGCGCACCAGCGGGCTACGGCCGGAGTGGGCAGGACCCCGAGGTCGGTGGACGAGCCGCCGGCGGCCGCCACCCCTCGGTGGACCGCCTCGGCTAAGGCCGGACCGGAGGCTCGGGGGTCTCGCCCCACCGCGAACCGGTCGCCGCCGAGGATTTCAGCGCCGGCCCGGCCGAGTCTCTCCGCCGCCTCAACCGTCAGATCGGCGCGGGCGTCGCCGCGCACCCCGTCGGTTCCGAACTTCAACACCACGCCGTCACCGCCAGCCGCCGAACCCGATCACGCGCCGTCACCGCCGACGCCCGCCTGCTCCTGACCACGCCGTCACCGCCGGCCGATCGCCTCTCCCACCGCGCCCGGCCCGGGCTCAGCGCTTGCTGTACTGGGGCGCCTTGCGGGCCTTCTTGAGGCCGTACTTCTTGGATTCCTTCTTTCGGGGGTCGCGGGTCAGGTACCCGCCCTTCTTGAGAGTGTCGCGCCGTTCGGGGTCGATCTCGACCAGGCCTCGAGCGATGCCCAGCCGCAGCGCCCCGGCCTGTCCGCTCACGCCGCCGCCGTGGATGGTGGCGTCGACGTCGTAACGCTCGGCTGCCTCGGCTACTTCCAGCGGCTCCAAAAGGCGCATCCGCTGGGTGCGGGACGGGAAGTACTCGTCCACCGGCCGCCCGTTGACGGACACCTGCCCAGTGCCGGGCCGGATCCGGATGCGGGCCACGGAACGCTTGCGCCGTCCGGTGGCTTGCACGAGCGGGGCGACCACGGCGAACGATCCTCTACCGGCCTCAGACCCGGGCCCGGGCCCGGTCGATGGCGTAGGGCTGCGGGTTCTGGGCCTGGTGGGGATGAGTGGGGCCGGCGTACACCTTGAGCTTGCGGATCTGGGCCCGGCCCAGGCGGGTCTTGGGCAGCATCCCCCGGATGGTGTCGCGCAGGGCCTGCTCCGGCTGCCGGTTCAGTTTGTCCGCATAGGTCTGGCTGCGCAGTCCGCCGGGATAGCCGGAGTGGCGGTAGACCATCTTCTTTCGGGCCTTGCCCGCGGTGAGCGTCACTTTGGCCGCGTTGACGATCACCACGTGATCACCGGTGTCGAGGTGGGGGGCGTAGATCGGCTTGTGCTTGCCTCGCAGCAGCCCGGCCACCTCGGTCGCCAGCCGGCCCAGCACCAAGCCGTCGGCGTCGACGAGGTGCCACGACCGCTCGATCTGGCTGGCTTTGGGGCTGTAAGTGGGCAAGGCGGTTCCTCGGGCGGCGGCGGGATCAAGCCGACGAATAAGGCTAGAGCCGCCGCCTCCGAACCGCACCCGAACCTCACGATTACCGGTTCATATCCCACCACAGGGTGACTCGCTCGCCGGTGAAGGGGGTTTCGGCTGCGAGCACCTCGCACTCGGGCTCCCGCTCGAGGGGGAGGCACAACTGGCGGCACCAGTAGGCCGCCTCCAGGTGCCGGGGCCGAGAGGCGAGGCGGTCGGCGGGCAGGATCGACTCCTCCACGTTGACGGCGATGCCGGCTTCGCCTATGGCCTCGACTGCGGTGGTGGCGGTGGGCTCGTGAGGCCGCTCCAGGTTCCAGAAGTGGCGCCACAGCGCCCGGCGGCGGTCCTGGGGGTGCTTGGGCGTTATCTCGATCACCACCCGGCGGCGGGCGTGATCGTTCAGCGCGGCGACGAAGCCGACGATGTCGCCCGCGTTGTACAAGACGTTGTGACACACCACCACGTCGGCGGCCGGCACCTCGGCGGCTATCTCCGGCCACGACCCGGCGTACACCGACGCGGCCACTCCCCGGTTGCAGGCCGTGGCCGAGAACTGGTTCAGCATGTCGGACTGGCGGTCGGTTCCGATTACCTCTGTGGCCGGCGGGGCCACCGCGAAGGCGGCCGCTCCCCCGCCGCAGCCCACGTCGAGGACCGAGCCGCCGCCGTCGAGTGCCTCTGAGGCCCGCCGGTTGGACAGTGACAGCTCGAAGGTCCCGGGCTCGGGGGCGACGAACATCTCCGGCATAAAGACGAAGGGCCGGCGCGGGGCCGATTCCAGGATCTCGGGGGGAACGGCCCAGGCGGCCAGATCCCGGGCCCAGCGCTCCGCCGCGGTGATGCCGGACTCCATCGACCCCGATCCTACAATCCGCTCACTCACCGGATTCGTGCAGCGAACACCACTGAGGGAGACCGGCAACAAGCAGTACCTGGTGGCCATGGCCCGACTGGGCCCTGGCCCCCACCGGTCTGGTGACATCGCCTCCGAGTTGGGCGCCAAAGTCCAATCAGTGGCCCCCCGCCGGTCCAACCTGATCGCCAAGGGGATGATCTACAGCCCCACCCACGGCGACACCGCCTTCACCGTCCCCCTCTTCGACCAGTTCCTCCAGCGCCAGAACCTCTGAGCCGGCGATTTTTGAAGTAAACAGGGTTTAGTAGAAATCACTAAACTACCGTTACAAAAGTAAAACGCTCGGTATTTCGGGAGGATGCCATGGATCCACGTCGGAACCCCTACACGCCCAATGCCGGGGCCATGCCCCCGGTGCTGGTCGGACGCCGGGGCGAGATGGAGGCGTTCGAGGTGTTGTTGGATCGTCTCCGGGCGGGGCGGACCGAGCAGTCCATGATCATCACCGGGCTGCGCGGAGTGGGCAAGACGGTGCTGCTCACCGAGTTCGGCCGCATCGCCGCCGACCGCGATTGGGTGGCCATTGAGATGGAGGCCGCGAAACACGACGACGACCGATTTCGCCTGGAACTCGCCCGCGAATCCCGGCGGGCCTTGCTGAGCATTGCTCCTCGGCAGCGCTGGGGCGAACGAGCCCGGAGGGCAGCTCGAATTCTCCGATCATTCAGCATGGGCATCGACCCGGACGGTCGGCTCACCGTGGGATTCGAAGTCGACGCCCTGGAAGGGCACGCAGACAGCGGCTTCCTCGACGCCGACGTGCAAGACCTCATGGTCAGCCTCGGCGAGGCCGCCTCGGAACACCAAACCGGAGTAATCCTGTTGCTCGACGAGATCCAGCTCCTCGAGACCTCCCAGTTCGAGGCGCTTATCGTCGCCATCCACAAGACCGTTCAGCGATCCCTGCCCCTCGTGCTCGTAGCCGCCGGACTGCCCCAGCTCCCAGCCCTGGCCGGCGAGGCCAAGTCCTACTCCGAGCGGCTCTTCCGGTTTCCCGGCATCGACTCGCTGAACGACGACGAGGCCCGATTGGCGCTGAGCCAACCGGCGGCCGAGTTGGGCCTCGAGTTCCTCGACGGGGCGATCGAGGTGGGGCTCGAGTTCACCGAGGGATTCCCGTACTTCATCCAGGAGTTCGGCCAAGCCGCGTGGAATCTGGCCGACGCGCCCCGTGTGACCGCAAGCGACGCAGAACAGGCGCGCCTGGTCGTGGAAGAAAAGCTAGACACCAACTTCTTCCGAGTCAGACTCGACCGCACCACCGAACTCCAGCGGGCGTACCTGCGGGCAATGGCCGAACTCGGCCCCGGACCGCAGCGGGCCGCCGCCGTAGCCAGAATGCTGGACCGAACCACCCAGCAATGCGGAACCATCCGGTCCAAGCTGATCGAGAAAGGCCTGCTCTACCAACCTCAACACGGCGACGCCGCTTTCACCGTCCCCCACTTCGACCGCCACCTGAAACGAACCATCCCCGATCTCACCGTGCCCCCCATCCGCCACCGCCATCCATAACCCCAGGCCTGACCAAGGATCTCACCGACCTGCTCGTGTCAGCGGGCCAGGCCGCCGCCGAGTGCGGCTCGGGTCAGTGGCCCCCCGCTGAGCGGCGATTTTTTTGAAGTAAACACGGTTTAGTAGAAATCACTAAACCGCATTTACTTTATTAAAATCTCGCAACTCGAGGTCGCTCACTCTCCCATCGACGGCGGCGGTCCGTCCCGGCCGCTTCCATCCACCAGCCGGTCAGTAGTCGTGGTAGCGGGCCTTCCACAGGATCAGGCCTTGGGGGGGTGCGGGGGAGGGGGCGGCGTTGCGGTCCCGGGCTCGGATGACGGCCCCCAGGTCGGCCGCCCGCAGGCGGGCCGATCCCACCGCGACCAGGGTGCCGATTAGCGAGCGGACCATCTGGTGGCAGAAAGACCGGGCCTCAATCTCGAATACCAGGAGGTCGTCTTGCCGCCGCCATTCGGCTCGGTGAACGGTGCGGACCAGCGCCTCGTCGGGCCGGGATCGGTTCCGGCGGCAGAACGACGCGAAGTCGTGGGTGCCCAGCAGCCGATCCGACGCCACCCGCATGGCCCTGAGGTCCAGAGGGCGCTCGACGTGCCACGATGCCGCGGCGCGCAGCGGGTCGGGAACCGGCGAGGCGAGTATCCGATACCGGTACACCCGGCTCACACACGACAGCCGGGCGTCGAAGTCGCCGCCGACCACCCGGGCGTCGCGCGCCGCGATGTCGGGCCCGCAGATGCGGTTCACCGACCGCGCCAGCCGGGCCGGGTCGGCGCGCTCTTCGGCCGCGTCGAAGGAGACCACCTGGCCCCGGGCGTGCACCCCCCGATCGGTGCGGCCGGCGCAGGCCAAGTCCACCCCGTGGCCCAGCACCCGGCCCAGGGCCTCGGAGAGGGCGCCGGCCACGGTGGGCACCCCTTCGTTGCGGGCGAACCCGCAGAACGGGGCCCCGTTGTAGGACACGGTCATCGCCATGCGGACCCGGCCCGGCGGCGGCGGGTCCGGCCGGCGGATCGGGTCCATACCCGAGGCGGCTACACCAGCTCGATGCGGGCCATGGGGGCGTTGTCGCCGTGGCGGGGGCCGAGCTTCACGATTCGGGTGTACCCGCCGGGCCGGTCTTCATAGCGGGGCCCGATCTCGTCGAAGAGCTTGGACGCCATCTCCCGGTCGCCGAGGAAGCCCACCACCAGGCGATGGTTGTGAACGCCGCCCCGCTTGGCCTTGGTGATCATCCGCTCGGCGATGGGGCGCATGGCCTTGGCCTTGGCCTCGGTGGTGACGATGGCCTCGGCCGCGATCAGCGAGGCCACCAGGTTGGCCATCATCAGCTTCTGGTGCTGGCTGTCGCCCCCGAAACGGCGGCCCTTGCGAGGTCGGGGCATGGCGGCCTGCGCTCCTCAGCCCTCTCGCTGCAACGACAGGCCGAGCTCGTCCAGTCGGTTGTTGACCTCGTCCAGGCTCTTCTGGCCGAAATTGGTGATGGCCAGCAGTTCTTCCTCGCTCTTGGACAGCAGGTCGCCCAGCGTCTCGATCTGGACCCGCTTGAGGCAGTTGCTGGGCCGCTCGGTGAGTTCCAGTTCGTCGATGGAGAGGTTCAGGTCCGGCCCGCCCATGGCCTCGTGCCGGGACTCCCCCAACTCCAGTCCCTGCGGCTTGTCGCTGATGGCTTCGACCAACTGGACCAGGGCCCGCAGGGTGGCGCCAGCCGAGGCCAGAGCCTCCTCGGGGGCGATGGAGCCGTCGGTCTCCACCTCGAGCAGGAGGCGGTCGTAGTCGGTGGACTGCTCCACTCGGGTGTCCTCCACCGAGAAGGCGACCCGCCGCACGGGCGAGTAGATCGAGTCGACCGGGATCACGCCGATGGCCGTGCTGGTCTTGTTGCGCTCGGCCGACACGTAGCCCCGGCCCCGGCCGGCGGTGATGTCGATCCCGAGCCGGCCCTTGTCGTTGAGGGTGGCGAGGTGCAGGCCGGGGTTTTTGATCTCGACGCCGGCGACGGTTTGGATGTCGCGGGCGGTCACGTCGCCCGGACCCTTGGCGTCCAGGCGCATCGTCACCGGTTCGCGACGGTGAACCACCAAGATCAAGTCCTTGAGGTTCAAGATGATGTCGGTGATGTCTTCGGTCACGCCGGGCAGAGTGTCGAACTCGTGCAGAGCGTCGTCGAAGCGAACCTCGGTGACGGCCGCGCCCGGTATCGACGACAGCAGAGTCCGACGGAGCGAGTTGCCTATGGTGTGGCCGAAGCCGGGCTCGAGCGGACCGATGGCGAACTGGCGCCGGTTGGGGCCGGCGTCGTCGATGACTTCGACCGTCGGACGCTGGATTACGAGCATTGGCGCTCCTCCGCTGAGTGGGCTGGAATCTGCTACTTGGAATACAGCTCGACGATGAGGTGCTCGCGCACAGGCACGTCGATCTGCTCGCGAAGGGGCAGTTCTCGCACCGTCATTCGGAGCTTGTCCTCGCCCGGGTCGAGCCAGGCCGGGGGGGTGCGGTCGAGCACGTCCAGGTTCCACTGGACCGTGACCGACTCGCGGATCTTGGGGCGGAGCTCGATCACGTCGCCCTTGCGGAGCCGATAGCTCGGGATGGTCACCCGCCGGCCGTTGACGTTCACGTGGCCGTGGTTGACGAGCTGCCGGGCCTGGGGCCTGGTCGCGCCCCAGCCTGCCCGGTACACGGTGTTGTCGAGTCGCAGCTCGAGGAAGCGAAGCATGTTCTCGCCGGTGACGCCCTGGCGCCGGCTGGCCTCGGCGAAGAGGTTGCGGAACTGGCGCTCGGTGAGCCCGTAGGTGTAGCGGGCCTTCTGCTTCTCCTGAAGCTGCACCAAATACTCCGACACCGAGCCCCGGCGGCGGGAGCGGCCGTGCTCGCCCGGCGGGTAAGGCCGCCGGTCCAAAGCGGTGATCTCGCCCTTCGTGCCCCAGATGTTGGTGTTGAGCCGGCGCGAGATCCGAGCCCTGGGACCGGTGTAGCGCGACATCTCAGACCCTTCTCCGCTTGGGCGGGCGGCAGCCGTTGTGGGGCACAGGCGTTACGTCCTTGATGCCGGTGACCTCGATGCCGATGCCCTGCAGCGACCGGATGGCCGTCTCGCGGCCGGAGCCGGGCCCCTTGACCTGCACGTCGACCCGGCGTATGCCGTGCTCCATGGCCTTGCGGGCCACTTGCTCGGCCGCCATCTGGGCCGCGAACGGGGTCGACTTGCGCGAGCCCTTGAAACCGACGTTGCCGGCCGAGGCCCACGAGATCACATTCCCGCTCAGATCGGTGATGGCGATGATGGTGTTGTTGAACGAGCTCTTTATGTGGGCCACGCCGTGGGTCACGTTCTTGCGCTCGCGCTTGCGGGGACGACGGCCCCGGGCCGGTTGCTTGGCCATTTACTTCTTGACCTTCTTCTTCCCGGCCACCGTCTTCTTCGGTCCCTTGCGGGTGCGGGCGTTGGTGTGGGTTCGCTGGCCCCTCACCGGCAGGCCCCGGCGATGGCGCAGGCCCTGATAGCAACCGATCTCCATCTTGCGCTTGACGTCCTGGGACACCTCGCGGCGCAGATCGCCCTCGACCCGGAGGGTGGCGTCGATGTAGCCCCGTATCTTGGCCACTTCGTCGTCGGTCAGATTCCGCACCCTGGTGTTTGGGTTGATGCCGGTGCTCTCGCACACTTGGCGGGAAGTGGTGCGCCCGATGCCGAAGATGTAGGTGAGCGACACCTCGACCCGCTTCTCCCGGGGGATGTCGACGCCGGAGATGCGAGCCACGTCAGCCCTGCCTCTGCTTGTGGCGGGGGTTGTCGCAGATCACCCTGACGCGGCCGTGGCGCCTGATGACCTTGCACTTGTCACAGATCTTCTTCACGCTGGGTCGGACCTTCACGGCACCCTCCGGGCCGCCCGGCGGCCACTGATGATCACGGCACCCGGTTCCGGAGAGCCGAGCGCTCACTTGTAGCGATAGGTGATACGGCCCCGCTGGAGGTCGTACGGCGTCAGCTCGACTTGGACGCGGTCGCCGGGCAGGATCCGGATGTAGTGCATGCGCATCTTTCCCGAGATGTGGGCCAGTAACTCGTGGCCGTTCTCGAGTTCGACCCGGAACATTGCGTTGGGGAGGGATTCCGTCACCGTTCCCTCCAGCACGATCGCGTCTTCTTTGGGCTTCGGCAGTGTCGATCCTCCTGTGGGCGGCCCCGCAGTCAGCGCGCGATGGCACTGGCCCAAGACCGAACGACAACGCTACCAACGGCCCGGACCCGGTCCAACCCGGCTCATCTGAGGCGGTCGCTCACGACCGCCGTCAACCGGTCGAACACCTCGTCGGGGGTTCCGAGGCCGTCCACGGTCACCAGCAGGCCGCGGCGGCGGAACCACTCCAGAAGCGGCGCGGTCTGCTCCTCGTACAGGGCCAAGCGCCGGGAGATGGCCTCGGCGGTGTCGTCGGAGCGGCCCCGATCCATCATCCGGGTCTTCACCTCTTCGATGGGCACGTCGAGGTTGACGGCCGCGGTGAGGGTCTGGCCCAAACCGGCCAGGGTCGATTCCAAGGCGTCGGCCTGGTCGGCGGTGCGGGGGTAGCCGTCAAGCAACACGCCCCCAGCCGCGACGTCGGCGCGGCCCAGCCGCTCGCGGACGATCCCGTTCATGATCTCGTCGCCCACCAGCCCCCCGGCGGCTATGACCGCCTCGGCCTCGCGGCCCAGCTCGGAGCCCTCGGCGACCGCCGCCCGCAGCACGTCGCCGGTGGACACGTGAACGCACCCGTAGGCATCGACCAAACGGGCCGACTGGGTCCCCTTCCCCGAGCCCTGGCGGCCCAATACGACCATGCGCAGAGGCGCCATCTATTCGAGGCGGCCTTCGCGGTCGGGCCCTTTCAGCCTCAAGCTCACCGGCGGAAGCACTTGCCCCGGCGCGCCGCCCAGGACCGGCTCACTTGAGGAAGCCCTCGTAGTTGCGCATCATCAACTGGCTGTCGATCTGTTTCATGGTCTCCAGCGCCACGCCGACGGCGATGAGCAGCGAGATGCCCCCGAAGGCGAACCCCCCGGCGCCGCCGCCCGCCCCCGCGCCCACGTCGGTGCCGATGGTGAGTGCGATGAGGATGGAGGGCACCAGGGCCACCGCGGCGATGAACAGCGCGCCGGGGAAGGTGATGCGGGACAGGATCCGGCCCAGGTAGCGCTCGGTCTGGGGCCCCGGCCGGATGCCGGGAATGAAGCCGCCCTGCTTGCGGATGGTGTCGGCCTGCTTGGCCGGATCGAAGGTGATGGCCGTGTAGAAGTAGGCGAAGCCGATGATCATCAACCCGAAGAAGAACAGGTACACCGGGCTGGTCGGCGTGGTCAGGTGATCCTGGATGAACCCCTGGATGCTGCCGCCGATGCCCCCCGAGGGCATGGCCGCGCCGATCAGCGTGGGAAGGTACAGAACCGAGCTGGCGAAGATGATGGGGATCACCCCCGACTGGTTGACCTTGAGCGGGATGTAGGTGCTCTGGCCGCCGTACATGCGCCGTCCGACCACCCGCTTGGCGAACTGCACCGGTATGCGACGCTGGCCCTGCTCGACGAAGACGATGGCCACCATCAGCGCCAGCGCCACCAGCAGGAAGCCGATGAGGGCGTTGACGCCGTTGTTGGTGTGAACGGCGGTGAACTGGGCCGGCAGCGTCGACACCACGCTGGCGAAGATGAGCAACGACATGCCGTTGCCGATGCCCCTCTGGGTGATGAGCTCGCCCATCCACATCAGCAGGGCAGTGCCGGTGGTGAGGGTGAGGACCACCACGAACACGGTCCACACGGTGAAGTTGGGGAGCAGGTCGATCCCCCCGACCAGGGCCCCGCTGTGGAACAGGAAGGCGAAGCTGGTGGACTGCACCAAGGCGATGCCGACGGTCAGGTAGCGAGTCCACTGGGTGATCTTGCGCTGGCCGACCGCCCCCTGCTGCTGCCACTGCTCTATGCGGGGGATGACCACGCCGAGAACCTGCATGATGATCGAGGCCGTGATGTAGGGCATGATGCCCAGGGCGAAGATGGCGAACTGGGTCAGGGCCCCGCCCGAGAACAACTGCACGAAGCCGAGTATCCCGCCCACCGAGTTGGCTTGGTCCCGCAGGAGCTGCACCGCGTCGATGTCGACGCCGGGAGCGGGGATGAAGGCGCCCAGGCGATAGACGCCGATCATGGCCAGGGTGAACAGGATCTTGTTCCGCAGATCCGGTATGCGGAACATGTTGAGCACGCGGTTCAGCACGGCCTGCCCCCGTTCTCAGCGGTTGGTGTGCTGGTTGTAGCTTCCGTGGGCGGGTCGGCGGTCGCCCCACGGCTTGGCCACGATCTCGACGCTGCCCCCCGCTTCGGCGATGGCCTCGGCGGCCGCAGCCGACACCGCGTGGGCCCTCACCTCGACCGCTCGGCCGATGCGGCCCCGGCCCAGCACTTTGACCAGCGCCCCCTTTGACACCAAACCCCTGGCGTGCAGGATCTCAGGCGAGATCTCGTCGAGGCCGGAGGCGTCGATGGTGTCGAGGTTGACGGCCTGGTACTCCACCCGGAACGGGTTGGTGAAACCCCGCCACTTGGGCACCCGCTGGACCAAGGGCATCTGGCCGCCCTCGAAGCCGACCGGAACCTTGCTTCGGGCCCGCTGGCCCTTGGTGCCCCGGCCCGCGGTCTTGCCGCCCTTGCCGCCGATGCCGCGGCCCACTCTCTTGGCCGACCGGCGCGACCCCGAGTTGGAGCGCAGATCGTGAAGCTTGATCATCGGTCTGCCTCCTCGACCCGCAGCCAGCCGCGGGACCCGATCATCGGTCTGCCTCCTCGACCCGCACGAGATGGGGCACCCTTTGGATCATCCCCCGGATCTCGGGACGGTCTGGCAACCGGTTCTGCTTGCCGACGCGGCCCAAGCCGAGCGCCCGCAGCGTGCCCCGCTGCTTGGGCTTGGTCCCGATGGCCGAGCGGATCTGGGTGACCACCAGCTCCATCACACTGCCTCGGCCGCGGGGGCGGACGTCGGGCCGGATCTAGACCGCATGGTCTGCTTGTAGGCGGTCCACAGGCCCGCGGGCAATAGCTCTTCGGGATCGAGGCCTCTCAGGCGGGCGACCTCGTCGGGGCGGCGCAGAGCCTGGAGGCCGGAGATGGTGGCCCTGGCCACGTTGATGTGGTTGGGCGAGCCCAGGGACTTGCAGAGCACATCGCCGATGCCCGCCTCCTCCATGATGGCCCGGGCGGCGCCGCCGGCGATGACGCCGGTGCCGGGGGCGGCCGGCTTGATCAGCACCCGCCCCGCGCCCATGGTCCCGATCACCGGATGCACCACGGTGCTGCCCGCCATCGGCACCGAGAACAGGTTGCGCTTGGCTTCCTCGGTGCCCTTCTGGATGGCCAGCGGCACCTCCTTGGCCTTGCCGTAGCCCAGGCCCACCCGGCCGGCGCCGTCGCCGATCACCACCAAGGCGGTGAAGGAGAACCGGCGGCCGCCTTTGACGACCTTGGCCACCCGATTGATATTGATGACCCGCGACTCGCGCAACTGGCTCTCGGGGGCGGGGGTTTCATCTGCCACTAGAACTCCAGTCCGGCTTGGCGGGCGGCCTCGGCCAACGCGGCCACCCGGCCGTGGTAGCGGTAGCCGCCCCGGTCGAACACCACCGCCGAGATGCCGACCTTGAAGGCCCGTTCGGCCACCACCGTACCGACGCCGGCCGCCGCGGCCACGTTGCCGCCGTTGCCGCCGTTGGCCGCCCTCAGGTCGGGTTCGAGCGTGGACGCCGACACCAGGGTGACGCCGGCGGTGTCGTCGATGACCTGCGCGACCATGTGACGGCTGGAGCGAAACACCGACAGGCGGGGCCTCTCGGGGGTGCCCCGAACGCTCTTGCGCACCCGCCGATGGCGGCGGAGCCGCCCGGTGCGGCGCTTGGCGGCCCGTCCCGTCGTCATTTGGCCGCCTTCCCGGCCTTGCGGACCACCCGCTCGTCGGCGTAGCGGATTCCCTTGCCCTTGTAGGGCTCGGGCTTACGCCACTTGCGGATGTCGGCCGCCACCTGGCCGACCACCTGCTTGTCGATCCCCTTCACCAGGATCCGGGTCTGGTTGGGCACCTCCAGCTCCACTCCATCGGGAGCGGTGATCAGCACCGGATGGCTGAACCCGAGCGCCAACTCGATGGATCCCGGGCCCTTGGAGTGGGCCCGGTACCCGACCCCCTGTATCCGAAGCTCCTTCACGAACCCCTCGCTCACCCCGATCACCATGTTCTGCACCAGCGACCGGGCCAGGCCGTGGAGCGACTTGGTCCGCTTGGCCTCGTCGGGCCGCTCCAAGTACAAGACGTCGTCGGCCAAGCGGGCGGTGATGGGATCCGGGAGGTCGCGCCGCAGCTTGCCCTTGGCCCCCTCGACCGTGACGGTTCGGCCGCTTATGGCGACCTCCACGCCGCTAGGCACGGCGATGGGGGCGCCGCCCACTCGGCTCACGGCCGCCCCCTCACCACACGAAGCAGAGGATCTCGCCGCCCATGCGGTTCTTCCTCGCCTCGCGGTCGCTCATCAGGCCCCGGCTGGTGGAGACCACGGCCACGCCCAGACCGCCCTGAACCCTGGGAATCTCACTGCGCTTGCGGTAGATGCGCAGACCGGGCTTGGACACCCGCCGAAGCCCGGTGATGACGCGGTCCCGCTCGGGCGAGTACTTCATCTCGATGGTCAGGGTCCGGCCGGGCCGCGGGCCGTTGCTCTCCTCGGTGAAAGAGGTGATGTAGCCCTCTCGCTTCAGCACTTCGGCCAGAGCCCGCTTCTGGCCGGAGGAGGGCATCGAGACCTCGTCGTGCATGGCCGTGTTGGCGTTGCGAATGCGGGTGAGCATGTCGGCGATCGGGTCGGTCATGGTCATCTTGGAGTCACCTCACCAGCTCGCCTTCTTGACGCCCGGCAGCTCGCCGGCGTGGGCGAGGTCGCGCAGGCAGATGCGGCAGAGGGAGAACCTCCGGTACACCGAGCGGGGCCGGCCGCACCGGCGGCACCGGGTATAGGCCCGCACCTTGAACTTGGGGGTGCGGCGCTGCTTTTCCTTCAAAGCCTTCTTGGCCATGTCCGGTTAATTCCCTCCTTCTTCGGGCCGGAACGGGAAGCCGAATGCCGTCAGCAGCGCCCGGCCCGCCCCATCCGACGAAGCGGTGGTGACGATGGTGATGTCCATGCCCCGGGTGGCGTCGACGGTGTCGTAGTCGATCTCGGGGAATATGAGCTGCTCGGTCACTCCGAAGGTGTAGTTGCCGCCGCCGTCGAAGGATCGGGGCGACAGCCCGCGGAAGTCCCGGATGCGGGGAATGGCCAGCGTTATCAGTCGATCGAGGAACTCGTACATGCGGTCGCCCCTCAGGGTGACCTTGCACCCGATGGCCATGCCCGCCCGCAGCTTGAAGCTGGCCAGCGGGCGCTTGGCCCGGGTTATGACCGGCTTCTGGCCGGCGATGGCCTCCATGTCGGCCGTCGCGCCCTCCAGGAGCCGGGCCTGGCCGATGGCGTCGCCCACCCCCATGTTGAGCACGATCTTGTCGAGCCTGGGCGCCATCATGGCGTTGTCGAGACCGAGGTCGGCCAGCAGCGCCGGCTTGATCTCGGCTTCGAACCGGGCCCGGAGCCGGGGGGTGTAGGCCGTCGTCGCCGCGGCCGTCACAGGTCGGCTCCGGTGCGCTTGCAGATCCGCACCTTGCGGCCCTCGGGGGTGAAGCGGTAGCCGACCCTGGTCGGCTTGCCGTCGGTGGGGCTCACCACGGCCACGTTCGAGGCGTCCACCGGCATGGCCTTGTCGATGATCCCGCCCTGCTGGGCCTGGCGGGTGGGGGCCTGGTGCTTGCGGGCCACGTTGACGCCTTCGACGATCACCCTTCCCTGCTCGGGCAGAGTCCGCTCGACCGAGCCCACCGCGCCCTTGTCCTGGCCCGACAGCACCACCACCCGGTCGCCCTTGACGATCTTCATCGAGCGGCCCTTGCGCTTGACGGCCTTGGCCCTCATCGAGCGGCGATTGCGCTTGCCGGCCATCTAGAGGACCTCCGGGGCCAGCGACACGATGCGCATGAACTGCTTGTCCCGCAACTCGCGGCCCACCGGGCCGAAGATGCGGGTGCCGCGGGGCTGGCGCTGCTCGTTGATCAGCACGGCCGCGTTCTCGTCGAAGCGGATGTAGCTCCCGTCGGGGCGGCGCCGCTCCTTGCGGGTGCGCACCACGACGCAGCGAACCAGATCGCCCTTCTTCACCCCGGCGCCGGGGATGGCGTCTTTGACCGTGGCCACGAACACGTCGCCTATCGACGCGTAGCGGCGCTTGGAGCCGCCGAGGACCTTGATGCACAGGACCTCTTTGGCCCCGGAGTTGTCGGCCACCCGCAGCCTCGACTCTTGCTGGATCACCGGGCCCGCTCCAGTATCTCCACCAGGCGCCACCGCTTGGTCTTGGACAGGGGCCGGGTCTCGGAGACGCGGACTCGGTCGCCCAGGTTGAGCTCGTTGTTCTCATCGTGGACCACCAACCGGGTGGTCCGGCGCACGGTCTTGCCGTAGCGGCGGTGGCGGACCCGGTCGACGGCGGCGACGATGGCCGTCTTGTCCATGCCGTTGGACACCACCAGCCCCTCGCGGGCCTTGGGGGATCTGCGCCGGGCGGCGCCGGATCGGGGGGTTTCCTCAGTCATCGGCGCTCCCGGTCGACTCGATCTCGCGGGCCCTCAACTCGGTGAGCACCCGGGCCACTTCCTTCTTCACCTGGCCGATGCGGGCGGTGTTGTCGAGCTGGCCGGTGGCGTGCTGGAAGCGGAGGTTGAACAGCTCGATCTTGGTGTCGGCCAGCCGCTCGGCCAGGTCGGAGACCTCGAGGTCGGTCAGGATTTTGGCTCGGGCCATCTAGCTCGCCTCCCGGCTAACGAACCGGGCCTTGACCGGCAGCTTCTGGATGGCCCGGGCGATGGCGGCCCGGGCGATGGGCTCGTCGTGGTACGACAACTCGAACAAGATCCGGCCGGGGCGGACCACCGCCACCCAGTGCTCGGGGTTGCCCTTGCCCGACCCCATGCGGGTCTCGGCCGGCTTCTGGGTGACGGGCTTGTCGGGGAAGATGTTGATCCAGACCTTGCCGCCCCGCTTGATGTGGCGGGTCATGGCCACCCGGGCCGCCTCGATCTGGCGCGAGGTGATCCACCCCGGCTCCAGGGCCTGGATCCCGTAGTCGCCGAAGGTGACCTCGGTCCGGCCCTTGGAGACCCCCTTGGTGCGGCCCCGATGGTGCTTGCGGTGCTGGACCTTGCGCGGCATCAACATGGCTGAACCCCGATCAGTCGTCGCCCGGGCGGAAATGGGGCGTCTCGTGGTGCTCGCGGGTGAACGCCTCGATGGCCGCCTCCTCGTCGAGCAGCTTCTCGAACTCGGGGTCGGCTTCCTTGATGAGCGGGGCCGGCTCTTCGTCGATGTCGTCGCCCGCGTCGCGGCGCCGGGCCGCCGAGGACGACACGATCCGCCGGGGCCGAGCCCCGGGCCCCGAGGTCTCGCCCACGGCCATGGCCGCCTCCTTCTCGGCCTTGTCCTCCGAGACGGTCCGGTAGGGCAGGATGTCGCCCTTGTAGAGCCAGACCTTCACCCCGATGCGGCCGTAGGTGGTGCGGGCCTCCCGGAAGCCGTAGTCGACGTCGGCCCTCAGGGTGTGCAACGGCACCCGCCCCTCGCGGTACCACTCGGTGCGGGCCATCTCCGAGCCGCCGAGGCGGCCCGAGCACTGGACCCGGATCCCCAGGGCCCCGGCCTTCTGGGCGTTCTGCACCGCTCGCTTCATGGCCCGCCGGAAGGCGACCCGGCCGGCGAGCTGATCGGCCACGCCCTGCGCGATCAGGGCCGCGTCCAGCTCAGGCTGCTTTATCTCCTGGATGTTGAGTTGCACCTTGGGGTTGCCGCTGATCTTGGTCAGGCCGGCCCGGAGCCGGTCGGCCTCGCTGCCCCGGCGGCCGATGACGATGCCGGGGCGGGCCGTGTGCACGTCCACCCGCAGCCGGTCGCGGGTGCGCTCCACCTCGACCCGGCTGATGGCCGCGTGCGGGAGCTCGGTCATCAAGAAGTCCCGGATCTGCCAGTCCTCGATGACGTTGGAGGCGTAATCGGCTCGGCTGGCGAACCACCGGCTCTTCCACTCGGTGGTGACGCCGAGGCGGAACCCGTAGGGGTTGACTTTCTGACCCATCAGGCTTCCCTCGCCTCGTCATCGGATGACTCCTCGCCGACGGCCTGCTCGTCGCCGGAGGCCGGGCGGGAGCGGGCAACCCGGCGGCGGCGGGCCTCGGCGTCGGAGGCGGTGCGGCCCCGGCCGGCCGCGGCCCGGGCTCTGAACTCCTCTAGGGCCTCGTCGTCGTAGCGGCTGACGATCACGGTGATGTGGCAGGACCGCTTGCGGATCTGGGTGGCCCGGCCCCGGGCCCGGGGCCGCCACCGCTTGAGCGTGGGCCCCTCGTCGGCGTAGCAGGCCGAGACGTAGAGCTCTTCGGCGTCGAGGCCGTCGTTGTGCTCGGCGTTGGCCACGGCCGAGTCGACGACCTTGCGAATGGGGACGGCCACGTCCCGCTCGGAGAAGTCCAGGATCTCCAGCGCCTCGGCGTAGCTCTTGCCCCGGATCTGGTCGAGAACGACTCGGGCTTTGTACGGGGAGGACCGCACGTAGCTGGCCCGGGCCCTAGTGCCGGGCCGCTCGTTGGTCTTCGTTCCGGCCATCAGCGCCGGGCCCCTCTCTCCTGGCCGGCGTGGAATCGGAAAGTGCGGGTGGGAGCGAACTCGCCCAGTTTGTGGCCGACCATGGTCTCGGTGACGTAGACGGGGACGTGCTTGCGGCCGTCGTGCACGGCCAGGGTGTGACCGACCATGTCGGGGATGATGGTGGACCGTCGAGACCAAGTCTTGATGACCTTCTTCTCGTTCTTCTCGTTGAGTTCGTCGACCTTCCTCAGCAGATGATCGTCGACGAACGGGCCCTTCTTGAGACTGCGCGGCATGTTCTACCTCCGCGACCCGCGCTTACGGCGCCGTCGCACGATCAGCTTGTCGGAACTCTTGTTGCGGGCCCGGGTCCGGCCCTCGGGTCGGCCCCAGGGCGACACCGGGTGGCGGCCGCCCGAAGACTTGCCCTCGCCGCCGCCCAAGGGGTGGTCGACCGGGTTCATGGCCACTCCCCGAGTCTGGGGCTTCACGCCCTTCCAGCGGTTGCGCCCGGCCTTGCCCAGTTTGACCAGCTCGTGCTCGGCGTTGCCGACCTCTCCGAGGGTGGCCCGACAGCCGATGGGCACTCGGCGCATCTCAGTGCTGGGCAGGCGCAGGGTGGCGAAGTCGCCCTCCTTGGCCACGAGTTGGACGCTGGCCCCGGCGCTGCGGGCCAGCTTGCCGCCGGCGCCGGGTTTCAACTCCACGTTGTGCACCGTGGCGCCCACCGGGACGTAGCGCAGCTCCATGGCATTGCCGGGCCGTATCTCGCTGCCCTGGCCCGACATCAAGACGTCGCCGGCCTCCACTCCCCGGGGGGCGAGGATGTAGCGCTTCTCCCCGTCGTGGTAATGGAGCAGGGCGATGCGGCAGGTGCGGTTGGGGTCGTACTCAACCGCGGCCACCGTGGCCGGCACGCCGTCCTTCTTGCGGGCGAAATCGATGCGCCGGTAGCGCTGCTTGTGGCCGCCGCCGCGGTGGCGGGCCGTCTTGCGGCCCTGGTTGTCGCGGCCGCCGGTGGACGACTGCTTGACCAGCAGGCTCCGCTCGGGCTTGCTCCGGGAGATCTCGGAGAAGTCGGGCACCGTTTGGAAGCGGCGCCCGGGGCTCGACGGCTTGCGTTTGCGGATGGCCATGGTCAGATCTCGAACAGGTCGATCGAGTCGCCCTCGGAGAGGGTGACGAGGGCTCGCTTCTGGCCCGGCCGCCGGCCCCACCGGTTGGTGCGGCGGTCGCGGCGGCGCTTGGGCTTGCGGTGCAGGGTGTTGACCTTCACCACGGTGACTTCGAAGATGGACTCGACCGCGTCGCGGATTTCGGGCTTGGTCGAGTCCGGGGCCACCACGAAGGTGTAGACGTTGTCGGCCATCAGCCCGTAGGACTTCTCGGACACGACGGGGCGGATGACGACATCTCGGTGATCACGCACCGGGGCCCACCCAACGGACGACGACGTCTCGGTGATCACGCACCGGGGCACCCCCAACGGATGACGACATCTCGGCGGTCAGGCACCGTCGGCCTCGGAGTCCTCGGCCTGCGGCCGGCCCGGAAGGGTGTCGCTGGTGAACACGACGACATCGCTGTCGAGCACGTCGTAGGTGTTCAGCTCGTCGGCGTGCAGGCAGTGGACCGACGCCAGGTTGCGGAAGCTCTTCCAGGCCGTCTCGTCGGCATCGCCCAGCACCACTAGAACCTTGCCCTCGGCCCCGAGTGCGGCCAGCGCGGCCCGGCCCTCGGCCGTTCGGGGCGACTCGAACCGCCAGCGGTCCACGACGATGACCCGGCCGGCCGCGGCCCGGTCCGACAGGGCCGAGGCCAGGGCCAGGCGCTTCATCTTCTTGGGGGTCCGCTGGCGATAGTCGCGGGGCTTGGGGCCGTGGGCCACGCCCCCGCCCCGCCACTGCGGCGAGCGGATGGACCCGTGGCGGGCCCGGCCCGTGCCCTTCTGGCGCCAGGGCTTGGCCCCTCCTCCAGCCACCTCGGCTCGGGTCTTGGTGGAGTGGGTTCCAGCCCGGCGGGCCGCGAGCTGGGCGGCGACCACCTGATGCATCACCGCGACGTTGGGCTCGATCCCGAAGAGGCCGCGGTCGAGGACTGCCTCGCCCACCGGCTCGCCGGTGGGGGCCAGAACCGCCACCGAGCTCATCAGGCGGCCTTCACCGCGTCGCGGACCACGACGGTCCCGCCAGCCGGCCCGGGCACCGAACCCCTGACCAGCATCACCTCAGCCTCGAAGTCGGACTTGACCACCTCCAGATTGAGCGTGGTCACCCTGGCCGCGCCGGAGCGGCCCGGAAGCTTCTTGCCCTTGAAGACCCGGGAGGGGGTGGCGCACTGGCCGATCGCTCCCGGCTTGCGGTGGACCTTGTGGGCGCCGTGGCCGGCGGGCTGCCCCTTGAAGCCGTGCCGCTTCATGACCCCGGTGAACCCCCGGCCCTTGGACACCGCGGTCACGTCCACCTTCTCGCCCGAGGCCCACAGGTCGGCGCCGATCTGCTGGCCCACGGCGTATTCGCTCACGTCGTCGAGGCGAAGCTCGAGGACCTTGCGACCCGGGGGGACCCCGGCCCCGTCGAAGTGGCCGGCCTCGGGCCGGGTGAGCCGGGACGGGTCCCGGGTCCCGAAGGTGACCTGGATGGCGCTGTAGCCGTCGCTCTCGGGGGTCTTGATCTGAACCACCCGGCAGGGGGAGACGGACAGCACGGTGACGGGAACGACCCGGTTGTCGTCGTCCCAGACCTGGGTCATCCCGATCTTGGTGCCCACGATCGCCTTGGTGGCCATGGCTCGTCTCGTCGCCCCTCTCGCGTGAGCGGCCGCTCACGCGAACGCTCCGCTCGGGCGAGCCCGGCGGAGCGATGCTCGATTGTGCCGCACGGTTCCCTCGGGCCTGAGCGGACTTCGGATGCGACCGGCCAATGTACCAGCGAGCCGGACCGGCCCCAACCACCCGGGCCCGCCCCGGCCGCCGCCGGTCGCCTGCTACGGTCGGCCCGATGGCATCGCCCCCCGCCGCTGGCGATAACGCCTCGCCCGAGACCGGGGCCGATCCCAGGGGGATCGATTCGGTGGCGAAGCTGGTCAAGCGGTCCATCCTGCTGTTCTGGGGTGGGGGCTTGGTCGTCTACTACGGGATGGGGGCCCTGCGGTCCCTGCGGTCCCTGATCATCATGCTGGTGATCTCGCTGTTCCTGTCCTTCGCCATCGAGCCAGCGGTCAACCGGATGGCCCGGCGCGGCATCAGGCGGGGCCTGGGCACCCTGATCGTGTTCCTCGTCATCCTGGCCGCCCTGGCCGGCTTCTCCACCGCCATCGGCACGGCTCTGGCCACCCAGATCAACGATTTCGTGGACGAGGTCCCGGGCTACCTCGACGACATCGAGACCTGGGTCAACGACACCTTCAACGCCGACATCGAATTCGACCAACTGCAAGAGCAGTTCCTCACCGGCGGCAACGTGCAGAGCCTGGCCACCCGGGTGGCGGGCAACGTGCTCAACGCCAGCGCCGCGATCTTCGGACTGATCTTCCAAGTCTTCACCGTGGCCCTGTTCACCTTCTACCTGGTGGCGGAGGGGCCCAAGGTCCGCCGGGTGGTGTGCTCGTTCCTCAACGAACGCCGCCGCGACATGGTGCTGGAGATCTGGGATCTGGCCATGGACAAGACGGGCGGCTACATCTATTCCCGCACCGTGCTGGCCGTGATCTCGGCTCTGTTCCACTGGATCTTGTTCATCTTGCTGGATGTGCCCTTCCCGCTGCCCCTGGCGCTTTGGGTGGGGGTCATCTCCCAGTTCATCCCGGTGATCGGGACCTACATCGCCGGCGCTCTCCCCGTTCTCATCGCCCTGCTGGCCCAGCCCCTCACCGGCCTGTGGGTGCTGATAACGATCTTCGTCTACCAGCAGGTCGAGAACTATCTGCTCTCCCCCCGGATCACCGCCCACACCATGGAG
This sequence comes from uncultured Acidimicrobiales bacterium, assembly GCA_958296055.1. Taxonomy (GTDB): domain Bacteria; phylum Actinomycetota; class Acidimicrobiia; order Acidimicrobiales; family Aldehydirespiratoraceae; genus CATQHS01. The sequence continues at coordinate 2,288,053 of CATQHS010000001.1, read as the reverse complement.
ATCCACGTGGCCGTCGCCTTCGGCGCCGTCATCGCCGGGTCCGCCCTTATGGGGATCGTGGGTGCGCTGCTGGCCCTGCCCTTTGCCGCCACCGTGCAGGCCTTCGTCTCGTCACTGCGGGTCGAGCAGTCAGAGGCAAAGACAGCAAAGGCGCCGGGCCCAGGCCCGGACGGCTAGGCCCGGACGGCTGAAGCAGCCGGTCCGGCTCTCAGTCGGACTTGGCCGGGCGGGCCTGTTGGATCTTCAGCTCGATGTCGACGCCCGCGGGCAAGTCGAGGCGCTGGAGCGAGTCGACCGTCTTGGGGGACGGATCGAGGATGTCGAGCAGGCGCTTGTGGATGCGCATCTCGAAGTGCTCCCGCGAGTCCTTGTCCTTGAAGGGCGACCGAACCACGGTGTAGCGGTGCTTCTCGGTGGGCAGCGGGATGGGCCCCCGCAGCTCGGCCCGGGTGCGCTTGACCGTCTCGACGATCTTCTTGGTCGACTGGTCGATGATCTCGTGGTCGTAAGCCTTGAGACGGATGCGGATCCGCTGCCCGGCGGCCATGTCTCGGCGCCCCTACCCCATCGCTCCGGCGGCTCGGCGAATCCAGATCACTTGATGATCTTGATTACCGAGCCGGCGCCAACGGTGCGGCCCCCCTCGCGGATGGCGAAGCGCAGTCCCTCGTCCATGGCTATGGGGCTGATGAGCTCCACCCGCATCTCGGTGTTGTCTCCGGGCAGGCACATCTCGACCCCCTCGGGCAGGGTGATGGTGCCGGTCACGTCGGTGGTGCGGAAGTAGAACTGGGGCCGGTAGTTCGAGAAGAACGGGCTGTGGCGGCCCCCCTCGTCCTTGCTCAGCACGTACACCTGAGCCTCGAACTCGGTGTGGGGAGTGATGCTGCGGGGCGCGGCCAGCACCTGGCCCCGCTGCACCTCGGTCTTGCCGACCCCGCGCAGCAGGGCGCCGATGTTGTCGCCGGCCTCGCCCCGGTCCAGGATCTTGCGGAACATCTCCACCCCGGTGCAGATGGTCTTGCGGGTATCGCGGATGCCGACGATCTCGACCTCGTCGCCGGTGTTCACCACCCCCTGCTCCACCCGGCCGGTCACCACCGTGCCCCGCCCGGTGATGGAGAAGACGTCCTCGATGGGCATCAGGAAGGGCTTGTCCACGTCCCGCTGGGGGGTCGGGATGTACTCGTCGACTTGGGCCATGAGCTCCATGACCCCCTCGGAGGACCCGGCGTCGCCGTCGAGGGCCTTGAGGGCCGAAATGTTGACGATGGGCGTGTCGTCGCCGGGGAAGTCGTACTCGTTGAGGAGGTCCCGCACCTCCATGTCCACGATCTCGAGCAGCTCGGGATCATCGACCATGTCCACCTTGTTGAGGGCGACCACGATCTTGGGCACCCCGACCTGGCGGGCCAGCAGCACGTGCTCGCGGGTCTGGGGCATGGGGCCGTCGGCGGCCGACACCACCAGGATGGCCCCGTCCACCTGGGCCGCCCCGGTGATCATGTTCTTGATGTAGTCGGCGTGACCGGGCATGTCGACATGGGCGTAGTGCCGGTTGTCGGTCTCGTACTCCACGTGGGCCACGTTGATGGTGATGCCCCGCTTCCGCTCCTCGGGAGCGTTGTCGATCTTGTCGAACTCGGTGAAGTGCGTGCCCTCGACATGATCGGCCAGCACTCTGGTGATGGCGGCGGTCAGCGTGGTCTTGCCGTGGTCGATGTGACCCATCGTCCCCACATTGACGTGGGGCTTGGTCCGCTGGAACGTCTCCTTGGCCATTTCCTACCCTCTCGGCTCCTGGTCCTTGGTTGTGGTTATCGGTCCGGTGGCTGCGCCAGTCATTTGCCGCGGGCGCGGGCCACGATCTCTTCCTGGACGTTGGCAGGCGTGGGCCTGTACGAGTCGAAATGCATCGTGTACGTGGCCCGCCCCTGGGTGCGCGAACGCAGATCGGTACTGTACCCGAACATCTCCGACAACGGCACCAACGCGTCGACGACCCGATTGGCGCCCCGCTGCTCGGTGCCCTGCACCTGGCCCCGGCGGGCGTTCAGGTCGCCCACCACATCGCCGAGGTAGTCGTCGGGGGTGACGATCTCGACGGCCATGACCGGCTCCAGCAGGATGGGCTTGGCCCGGGCCGCCGCCTCGCGGAACCAGGCGCTGCCCGCGATCTTGAAGGCCAGCTCCGACGAATCGACGTCGTGGCTGCGGCCGTCGGTGAGCGTGACCTTGACGTCCACGGTCGGGAACCCGGCCAGCACCCCGTTGCTCATGGCCTCCCGGATGCCGTCGCCGACCGGCTTGACGAACTCCTTGGGAATGGCGCCGCCGGTGACGGTGGAGTCGAAGGTGTACTCGCCGCCGGGGTTGGGCTCGAGCGTGGCCTTCACCACCGCGAACTGGCCGGAGCCCCCCGTCTGCTTGCGGTGGGCGTAAGTGTGGCCGATCACCGGCCTGGTGATCGTCTCCCGGTAGGCGACCTGGGGCTTGCCCACGTTGGCGGAGACGTTGAACTCGCGGGTCATGCGCTCGACCAAGACCTCTAGGTGCAGCTCGCCCATGCCCGCGATGATGGTCTGGGCCGTCTCGGCGTCGGTGCGAACCCTGAAGGTCGGGTCCTCCTCGGACAGCGCCTGCAGGGCCTTGGACATCTTGTCCTGGTCGGCCTTGGAGCGGGGCTCCACCGCCACGTCGATCACCGGGTCGGGGTAATCGAGGCTTTCCAAGACGATGGGCCGGGCCGGGTGGCACAGAGTGTCGCCGGTGCGGCATTCCTTGATGCCGACCGCGGCCGCGATGTCGCCGGGGCCGATGGCGTCAAGGTCGACCCGGTCGTTGGCGTGCATCTCCAGTATGCGGCCCACCCGCTCCTTGGCCCCGGTCCGGGTGTTGAGCACTTGGCCCCCCTTGCCCAGGGCGCCGCTGTAGACCCGGAAGTAGGTGAGCTTGCCGACGTGGGGATCGGTCATGATCTTGAAGGCCAGCGCGGCGAAAGGCTCGGCGGCGCAGGGCCGCCGGGTGGTCTCGGCCCCCGAGGAGGGGTCGCGGCCGACGACGGCGGCCACGTCCAGCGGAGACGGCAGGTAGTCGATCACTGCGTCCAGCAGCGGCTGCACCCCCTTGTTCTTGAAGGCGGTGCCGTTGAGGACCGGGATCAGATCGCCGGCGACGGTGGCCCGGCGAATGGCCGCCTTGATCTCGGCTTCGGAGATCTCGTCGTCGTCGAGGAACTTCTCGAGGATCCCCTCGTCGTGGTCTGAGAGCTTCTCGAGCAGATCGTGGCGGTACAGCTCGGCCTCGTCGGCCATCTCCGCGGGCACGTCCGCGGTGGCCCAGGTGGCGCCCAGGTCGTCGCCGCTCCAGGTCAGAGCCTTCATCTGCACCAGGTCGACCACCCCCCGGTAGCCGGACTCGGCCCCGATGGGCAACTGGACGACGACGGCGTCGGCGGTGAGGCGCTGGACGATCGTGTCCAGCACGTGATGGAAGTCGGCGCCGGTGCGGTCCATCTTGTTGACGAAGCACATGCGGGGCACGCCGTAGCGGTCGGCCTGGCGCCACACCGTCTCGGTCTGGGGTTCCACCCCGGCCACCCCGTCGAAGACGGCCACCGCGCCGTCCAAGACCCGCAGCGAGCGCTCGACCTCGATGGTGAAGTCGACGTGGCCGGGGGTGTCGATGATGTTGATGCGGTGGTCGTTCCAGATGCAGTGGGTGGCCGCGGAGGTGATGGTGATGCCCCGCTCCTGCTCCTGGTCCATCCAATCCATGGTGGCGGCCCCGTCGTGGACCTCGCCGATCTTGTAGTTGCGGCCCGTGTAGTAGAGGATCCGCTCGGTGGTGGTGGTCTTGCCCGCGTCGATGTGGGCCATGATCCCGATGTTGCGCGTCCGCTCAAGCGGATAACGGTTGTCAGCCATCTCTTCTGCGATCCTCAAATGCCTGTCACGCCGCGGGACTCGGCCCGCGGCCGGCCGCGGCGGGCCTGAAGGCGGCGACGGGCGCCGCCCCCGGCCGCGCCTACCAGCGGTAGTGGGCGAACGCCTTGTTCGACTCGGCCATCTTTTGGAGGTCCTCGCGGCGCTTGACCGAGGCGCCTATCTCGTTGGCAGCGTCCATTATCTCGTTGGCCAGCCGCTCTTCCATGGTGCGCTCCCGACGGTTCCGGGCGTAGCCGACAATCCAGCGCACGGCCAGGGTGGTGGCCCGGCGGGGGCGCACTTCTACCGGGACCTGGTAGGTGGCGCCGCCCACCCGCCGGCTGCGCACCTCGAGCTGGGGCCGGACGTTATCGACGGCCCGCTTGAGGACGCCGACCGGCTCGGTCCCGGTCTTGGATCCGACGATGTCGAGGGCCCCGTGCACGATCCGCTCGGCCAGGGTGCGCTTGCCCCGGACGAGCACCTTGTTGACGAACTGGGTGACGAGCACCGACTTGTGGATCGGGTCGGGCTGGAGTTCCCGGCGGGCTGCCGGTCCCTTGCGGGCCACGTCAGGACTCCCTCTTGACGCCGTAGCGGCTGCGGGCCTTCTTACGCTCGCGGACGCCCGAGGTGTCCAGCGCGCCCCTCACCACCTTGTAGCGGACTCCGGGCAGATCTCTCACCCGGCCGCCCCGCACCAGCACTATCGAGTGCTCTTGGAGATTGTGGCCCTCGCCCGGTATGTAGGCGGTGATCTCCACTCCGCTGGTGAGCCTCACCCTGGCCACCTTGCGCAGGGCCGAGTTCGGCTTCTTGGGAGTGGCGGTGTAGACGCGGGTGCACACTCCCCGGCGCTGGGGCGCGCCGCCGAGGGCGGGGGTCGATTCCTTCCGGCGCTTGGACTGACGGCCCTTGCGGACCAGTTGCTGGATGGTGGGCACAGCGTTCCTGTCGTAGGGGTTCCTGCCGTCGGGGCGGGCCGGGGCCCGATTCGCCGGGCCGGCCCGAAAGCATACGAGCAGGCTAGGCCGTTTCGTCCCTCGGGTAGCCGAGGGCGTCGGCCGCGGCCATGGCCTCGGTCCGATCGGCCAGCCAATCGGCTAGGTCGGGCTCGGAGTCTTCGGACGTGTAGTACTCCATCGGCTCGAATTCGGGGGCGACCGTCTCGATGTTGCGGTAGCGGGGCATCCCGGTGCCGGCCGGGATCAGCTTGCCGATGATGATGTTCTCCTTGAGGCCGAGCAGCGTGTCGCTGCTCGATTCGATGGCGGCCTCGGTAAGCACCCGGGTGGTCTCTTGGAAGGAGGCGCGCGACAGCCATGAATCGGATTCAAGCGAGGCCTTGGTGATGCCTATGATCCCGGGCCGCCCGCTGGCCCGCTGGCCGCCGGAGGCGGTGACCCGGTCGTTGGCTTCCCGGAACTTCTTCTGCTCTACCCGCTCGTCGGGCAGGAAATCGGTGTCTCCAGGGTCCTCAATGGTGACCCATTTGGTCATCTGGCGGACGATCAGCTCGATGTGCTTGTCGTGGATGGACACTCCTTGGTCCCGGTACACCCTCTGCACCTCCTTCACCAAGTGCAACTGGGTCTCGCGGGCGCCGAAGATCTCCAGCAGCTCCTTGGGGTCGCGGGCCCCCTCGACCAGGGCGGCCCCGGCTTGGACCTCGTCGCCGTCGGCCACCGCCAGGCGGGCGCCCGCGACGATGGTGTGGGTCTCGGTGGCGCCGTCGTCGGCCACCACCGTCACCTCCCGGCCCCGGCCGTCGTCCTCGCCCACTCGGACTACGCCCGAGCTGCGGGCCAGGGTGGCCTTGCCCTTGGGGGTGCGGGCCTCGAACAGCTCGACCACCCGGGGCAGGCCGCCGGCGATGTCCTGGGCCCCGGCCACGCCGCCGGTGTGGAAGGTCCGCATGGTCAACTGAGTGCCGGGCTCGCCGATCGACTGGGCCGCGATCACGCCCACCGCCTCGCCCTGCTCGATCATCTTGCCGGTGGCCAGCGACATGCCGTAGGAGGCGGCCGAGAGCCCGAACCGGGAGTCGTCGGTGAGCGGCGACAGCACCCGCACCCTGGTCACCTCGGGGTCGTCGCGCAGGGCGGCCAGCTCGGCGTCGCCCACCAGGGTGCCCGCGGCGATGGTCTCCCCGGTGGACAGGGCCACGTCGTGGCTGAGCACCCGCCCGAACAGGCGGGTTTCGAGGTGGGTCCGCTTCTTCGGCGTGTCGGCGATGACGTCGTCGATCCAGATGCCCTTGACCGGGGCGCCGGAGGTGAAGGGGTCCTCGTCGTTGATGATGAGCTCTTGGGCCACGTCCACCAACCGGCGGGTCAGGTAACCCGAGTCGGCGGTCCGCAGGGCGGTGTCCACCAGGCCCTTGCGGGCCCCGGGCGTGGAGATGAAGTACTCGAGCATCTTCAGGCCCTCCCGGAAGTTGCTCTTGACGGGGCGGGGGATCATGTCGCCGCGGGGGTTGGCCACCAGACCCCGCATGCCCGCGATCTGGCGGATCTGCATCATGTTCCCCCGGGCCCCCGAGCCCACCATCAGGTTGACGGGGTTGAAGGCATCGGCCTCGAGGACCTCCTTCATCCGGTTGGTGACCTCCTGGGTGGCCTCCGACCAGACCTCCACCTCCATCTGGCGGCGCTCGCCGTCGGTGATGATGCCCCGGCGGAACTGCTGCTCGATCCGGTCGGCCTTCTTTTCGTGCCGGTCGAGGATCTCGGTCTTTTGGGGAGGGGTGCGCACGTCGTCCATCGAGATGGTCAGGCCCGACCGGGTGGCGTACTCGAAGCAGAGGTCCTTCACCGCGTCGAGGCTGCGGGCCACCTCGTTGTTGGAGAACTCCCGGGCCAGGGTGTCGACCATCTCGTTCATCTCCCTCTGGCCGACGGTGGCGTTGACGTAGGCGAACCCTGCGGGCAGGGCCTGGTTGAAGATGACCCGGCCCGGGGTGGTCGGCTCGTACACCGCCGCCTCGCCGTTGGCCGGCGCCCTCATCAGGTCGGGGACGCGGAACTGGATGGGCGCGTGCAGGGCCAGGGCGCCCTCCTCGACCGCGGCCCGCACCTCGTTGGCGTCCCGGAAGGCTCGCCCGGCGCCAGCCGCGCCCTCGATCATCTCGGTGAGGTAGAAGGCGCCGATGATCATGTCCTGGGTGGGGGCCACCAGCGGGCGGCCGTGAGCCGGGCTCAAAACGTTGTTGGCCGACAGCATCAGCACCCGGGCCTCGGCCTGGGCCTCGGCCGACAGCGGCAGGTGGACGGCCATCTGATCGCCGTCGAAGTCGGCGTTGAAGGCGGTGCACACCAGCGGGTGGATCTGGATCGCCTTGCCCTCGACCAGCACCGGCTCGAAGGCCTGGATGCCGAGCCGGTGCAGGGTCGGCGCCCGGTTCAACAGCACCGGATGCTCCCGGATCACCTCCTCCAGCACGTCCCAGACCTGGGGGCGGCGGCGCTCCACCATGCGCTTGGCCGACTTGATGTTGGGGGCCAGCTCGGTCTCGACCAGGCGCTTCATCACGAAGGGCTTGAACAGCTCCAGGGCCATGATCTTGGGCAGGCCGCACTGGTGGAACCGCAGGGTGGGGCCGACGACGATGACCGACCGGCCCGAGTAGTCGACCCGCTTGCCCAGCAGGTTCTGGCGGAACCGGCCCTGCTTGCCCTTGAGCATGTCCGACAGGGACTTGAGGGGCCGGTTGCCCGGACCGGTGACCGGGCGGCCCCGCCGGCCGTTGTCGAACAGGGCGTCCACCGCCTCCTGGAGCATCCGCTTCTCGTTGTTGACGATGATCTCGGGGGCCCCCAAGTCGAGCAGGCGCTTGAGCCGGTTGTTGCGGTTGATGACCCGTCGGTACAAGTCGTTGAGGTCCGAGGTGGCGAAACGGCCTCCGTCGAGCTGCACCATCGGCCTCAGCTCGGGGGGGATCACCGGGACCACGTCGAGCACCATGGCCCGAGGGTCGTTGACCCGGCGCCCGTGCTCGTCCCGGCGGTTGAAGGAGGTCACGACCCGAAGCCGCTTGATCGCCTTCTGCTTGCGCTGGACCGAAAGCGGCCGCTTGCCCTCGGTCGGGTCGATCTGGGCCCGCAGCTTTCTCTCCTCGTCGTCGAAGTCGAGGCTGTCGATTAGCCGGGCGATGGCGGCGGCGCCCATGCCCCCCTCGAAATACTCGCCCCAGCGGTCCTCCAGTTCGCGCCACAGCATCTCGTCCTCGATGACCTGGCGGCGGTACAGGCCCTTGAACTCCTCCCAGACCCGGTCGAGCGTCTCGGCCTCGAACTCGAACTGCTCGCGGATCTCGGCCAGATCCTTCTCGGCCTGGCGCCGCAGGGCTTTCAGCTCGGCCTCCCGGGCCTCGGCCTTCTCGGCCGAGGCCAGCTCGGCCTCGAGCTGCTCGGAGCGCCGGGCCAGTTCGGCTTCGAGGTCCTCGGCGATGGCATCGCGCTCCTCGCGGACCTCGGCTTCGAGCCTGGGGAGATCGACGTCGCGCCTCTCGGCGTCTACGGAGATCACCAAGCTGGCCGCGAAGTAGATGACCCTCTCGATCTGCTTGGCCTTCAGCTCCTCCCGGGGCTCGGTGCCGGTGAGCAGGTAGGCGAGCCAGGAGCGGGTGCCCCGCAGATACCAGATGTGCACGGCGGGCGCGGCCAGCTCCACGTGGCCCATGCGCTCGCGGCGCACCTTCGAGCGGGTCACCTCCACCTGGCAGCGCTCGCAGATTATGCCCTTGAACCGCACCCGCTTGTACTTGCCGCAGGCGCACTCCCAGTCCCGGGTCGGGCCGAAGATCTTCTCGCAGAAGAGGCCGTCCTTCTCGGGCTTGAGCGTCCGGTAGTTGATGGTCTCGGGCTTTTTGACCTCACCGTTGGACCAGGTCCGGATGGAGTCGGCGGTGGCGAGCCCGATCTTCAGGTTGCTGAAATCGTTGACGTCGAGCATGGTCGGTTCCGCCCCTTCAGGCTCGGGCCGCGGCGCGGGCGGCGTCTTCCTCGTCGCTGCCCCGCTCGGGGCGCTGCAGATCGATTCCCAGCTCTTCCACGGTGCGGAAGGTCTCCTCGTCCAGCTCGCGCATCTCGATCTCCTCGCCGCTGCGGGACAGGACCTCGACGTTGAGGCACAGTGACTGCATCTCCTTGATGAGCACTTTGAAACTCTCAGGGATGCCGGGTTCGGGGACGTTCTCCCCCTTGACGATCGCCTCGTAGACCCGGGCCCGGCCCAGCACGTCGTCGGACTTGATGGTGAGCAGCTCCTGGAGGCAGTAGGCCGCTCCGTAGGCCTCGAGGGCCCACACCTCCATCTCACCGAAGCGCTGGCCCCCGAACTGGGCCTTGCCCCCCAGCGGCTGCTGGGTGATCATCGAGTAGGGGCCGGTAGAGCGGGCGTGGATCTTGTCATCGACGAGATGGGCCAGCTTGAGCATGTAGACGTAGCCGGTCATCACCGGGTTGTCGTAGGGCTCGCCGGTGCGGCCGTTGTACAGAGTCTGCTTGCCGTCGGTGCCGATGAGCCGCTCGCCCCGCGGGGACTCGGGGTTGAGGTTCTCGAGGATCTCGACGATGGTCGGGTGGCCGCCGGCCTGCTCCTTCTCATCCCACTTGGCGCCGTCGAACACCGGGGTGGAGACGAACACGGCCGGCGGGGTGGTGATCCGGGTCTTGCCCGCGGCGCCGGCGACGGGATCGGCGCCCACCTGTTCGCCGTCGACGTTCCAGCCCCACCGGGCGCAGTAGCCGAGGTGGGCTTCGAGCACCTGGCCCACGTTCATGCGCGACGGCACCCCCAAGGGGCTGAGGATGATGTCGACGGGGGTGCCGTCGGCGGTGAAGGGCATGTCCTCCACCGGGAGTATCCGGGAGATGACGCCTTTGTTGCCGTGGCGGCCGGCCAGCTTGTCGCCCGCGCTGATCTTGCGCTTCTGGGCCACGTAGACCCGCACGAGCTGGTTGACACCGGGCGGCAGCTCGTGGGCCTGGTCGCGATCGAACACCTTGACGTCGATGACCTTGCCGCCCTCGCCGTGGGGCACCTTCAGCGAAGTGTCGCGAACTTCGCGGGCCTTTTCGCCGAAGATGGCCCGCAGCAGGCGCTCCTCGGGGGTCAGCTCCGTCTCTCCCTTGGGCGTGACCTTGCCCACTAGCACATCGCCGGGACCGACCTCGGCCCCCACTCTGATGATGCCCCTGGAGTCGAGGTCGGCCAAGATGTCGTCGGAGAGGTTGGGGATGTCCCGAGTGATCTCCTCGGCGCCCAGCTTGGTGTCGCGGGCGTCGATCTCGTGCTCATGGATGTGGATCGAGGTGAGCACGTCGTCGCGAACGAGCCGCTCCGACAAGATGATGGCGTCCTCGAAGTTGTAGCCCTCCCAGGGCATGAAGGCGACGAGCAGGTTCTTGCCCAGGGCCAGTTCGCCGTTCACCGTGGAGGGCCCGTCGGCCAGGACCTCGCCCTTCTTGAACCGGCCGCCCCGGCGCACCAGGGGCCGCTGGCTGACGCAGGTGTCCTGGTTGGAACGCTGGAACTTCTTGAGCCTCATGTCCCGGCGGCCTGACTTGGCGTACTCGACCACCATGCGGTCGCCGTCGAGTTCGACCACCTTGCCGTTCTCGGCGGCGATGATCATGTCGGCCGCGTCCCGGGCGGCCCGGGCCTCGATCCCGGTGCCGATGTAGGGGGCCTCGGCCTGCAGCAGGGGCACGGCCTGGCGCTGCATGTTGGCCCCCATCAGGGCCCGGTTGGCGTCGTCGTGCTCCAGGAACGGGATCAAGGCGGTGGCCACCGAGACGATCTGCTTGGGCGAGACATCCATCAACTGGACCTCGTCGGGGGGAATGTAGGAGATCTCGGTGGTGGCCCCGAAGAACACCTCCCGCTCGAGCTGCAGGCCCAGATCCCGGATGGAGGCGGCCTGGGGCGAGCGGCGGACCAACACCCGGGGGTTGATGAAGCGACCCTCGGCATCGATGGGGGCGTTGGCCTGGGCGACCACGTACTCCTCCTCGTCGTCCGCGGCCAGATACACGATCTCGTCGGTGACCCGGCCGTCGGTGACCCTCCGGTAGGGCGACTCGATGAAGCCGAACCGGTTGACCCGGGCGTAGGAGGCCAGACCGCCGATCAGCCCGATGTTGGGGCCCTCGGGGGTCTCGATCGGGCACATCCGCCCGTAGTGGGAGAAGTGGACGTCGCGCACCTCGAAACCGGCCCGCTCCCGGCTCAGACCGCCCGGGCCGAGGGCCGAGAGCCGGCGGCGGTGGGTGAGCCCGGACAGGGGGTTGACCTGGTCCATGAACTGCGAGAGCTGGGAGGTCCCGAAGAACTCTTTGATAGAGGCCACGACCGGGCGGATGTTGATGAGCGTCTGGGGGGTGATGGCCTCCACGTCCTGGGTGGTCATGCGCTCGCGCACCACCCGCTCCATACGGGACAGGCCGATGCGGACCTGGTTCTGGATGAGCTCGCCCACGCTGCGGATCCGCCGGTTGGCGAAGTTGTCCTGGTCGTCGAGCCCGTAGCCGGGCTCGACCTTGGCCAGGTTGAGCAGGTAGGTGGCCGTGGCCAGTACCTCGCAGCGCGACAGCACCTTTGGGTCGGACCGGTCCAGCTCAATGCCGAACTTCTCTTGGACGAAGTCGAGTTCGGGCCCGAGTTTGCGGTTCAACTTGTGCCGTCCGACCGGACCCAGGTCGTAGCGGCGGGGCTCGAAGAAAGCGTTGCGGAAGTAGGCCCGGGCCGCCTCTACCGTGGCCGGCTCGCCCGGCCGGGCCCGCTTGTAGATCTCTAGCAGGGCGTCTTCTTGGGTGGGGGCGACGTCGCAGGTCTTCTCCCACTGGCCTTGGAGGAAGTCGAAGTACTCCACGAAACGGGGCAGGAAGCCGGGCTCGTTCTGCTCGTCGTAGCCCAGCGCCCTCAGCAGGACGAACAGGCTCAGGCGCCGCTTGCGGGCCACCCGGGCCCCGGCGGTGACGTCCTTGCCCGGCTTTTGCTCGACGTCCAACTCCATCCACTCGCCCCGGTAGGGGTGGATGGTGGCGGTGACGAGCTGGTGCTTTGACAGGTTGCGGAGTCTGAACCTCTCGCCGGGCTGGAAGATCACGCCGGGCGACCGGACCAACTGGGAGACCACCACCCGCTCGGTGCCGTTGATGATGAACGTGCCCTGGTCGGTCATCATGGGGAAGTCGCCCATGAAGACCGTCTGCTCCTTGATCTCGCCGGTGTTGGCATTCATGAACCGGGCCCGCACGAAGATGGGCGCGGAGTAGGTCATGTCCTTCTCTTTGCACTCCTCCACCGTGAATTTCTCCGGCACATGCAGATCCTCGTCGTCGGGATCGAACTCCAGCTCGAGCTGGAGGGTCTCGGAGAAGTCTTTTATGGGCGAGATGTCACGGAAGGTCTGGGTGAGGCCCTCGTCCAGCAGCCGCTTGAAGCTGTCGCGCTGGATGGCGATGAGGTCGGGCAGCTCGAGCATCTCGGTGAGAGTGCCGAACGAGTAGCGTTCGCGTGAAGCGGCGCGTGCAGTCACTGGGGCTCCTGGGGAGTTGGGGGCCGACCGGCAAGGACGTCACAAAGTCGTTCGGGCGCGCGTGGTCAAGAGAGCAATCCTCACATCACGCGCACAGACGACCACGGTGAGAGGGAGGCTACCGGGCCGCCGCCGTCCGACCAACGCCGAGGGCGAACAAATCTCGCCGGCACCCCGGTGGTCACATCGCGGTCTACTGCAGCTCGCCGATGTCGGCGCCGCTGATGCCGAGAGCATCAAGCGCCGGTTGGAGCGCGGCCCGCACCTCGCCGCCGAAGCCGTTGGCGCCCGGCTCGTTGGCCAAGCGAAGATGGCGTTGATGGCGTCGCCGTCGGCGCCGGCGGGCACGACCCATGCTTCGATCACCCGCCAGAACGCGAGCCCCTCAGCTTGGTGCTCGCGGGCCTTGGCCGCGTCGCCGACGGCCAGGTCTCCTTCGATGCGGGCGGCGTAGCCAATGGCGGCCTGGCTATAGGTGATGACCAGGTTGCGCATCACCTCGGCCGCGGCCGCCTTTGCGGTGGCCGCGTCGGAGCCCAGAAGGGCGTCTCGCCCCGCGATCATGGCGGCCAGGATGGCTTCGTTGGCCCGGGCCGTCTCGCCGTCCGCGCCGGTGGTGCCGAAGTTGGCGGCCTGCTTGTCACCGGTGGCGTAGGGGGCGCACCCGGGCTCGGCCCCGTGGAAGAAGGCCCAGCCTTCGTCCCAGTTGTGGACCGCGCCGGAGGCCGGGTCGAAGTCGCCGGCTTCGGCCTTGTCGACGGCGGTGTTGAGCTCGTGGATTAATCAGGCCACCATGGCCTGGTTCTGGATGCCCTTCTCCGCGCCCTGGGCCCGGACCGCATCGGTCTCGCCCTCGAAGGCGCCGGCGCCGACGAGGGCGGCGCTGATGAAGTCGTCGAGGGGGGCGGGGGTCCCGTAGTAGTCGTCAAGGCCGTGGGCGCGGTCGTCGCGGGAGGCGAAGCCCCCGATGGAGCGGACCGACCCGTCGTTCTTGACCGAGTTGCGGCCGTCCCGGTAGAGGGCGGCCGCCGAGTCGAAGTCGCCGGCGTCGAGCAGATCGCCGATGCCGCAGATGTCGGCCACCACCAAGCGGTGGCTGTCGACGTTGGAGGCGTACCGGTAGCCGCCGTCGCCAGCCGCGGCGGCACTGCCGCCCGAAGGGGCCGAAGCCGAGGCCGAAGCACTGGCCGACCCAGAAGCACTGGCCGAGGCCGTAGCACTGGCCGAGGCCGTAGCACTGGCCGACCCGGAATCATCGGCGGCGCCGATCTCTCGAACCCGGGCGCCCTCGTCCTCGCCGCAGGCCGCCGCGATCAGCCCGAGAGCGGTGACAGCGCCGATTAGGAGAAGCCTGTTTCGACGCGGCATCGTCATTTCCCGTTGATCTCGCGGTAAACGGCAGGGACCACATAGCGCAGGTAGCGCCCGAGCTTGACGAAGCTCTCGCCCGCCGTGCGGAAGTGATAGCTGATCGGTACCTCGAGGTAGCGGTACCCCTTGGCCAGTAGATCGAGGGTGAGGACTTGGGCGTAGTTGTAGTCGTGGATGATCTCGGCGCGACCGGCCGCCTCGGCTGAGAAGGCCCGGAAGCCGCTTTGGCCGTCGCTGATCCGGCGCCGGGCGACGATCGACAGTGCCCGGGTGAGCACGACGTTGCCCACTCGACGATGAGCCGACATGCGGTCTATGCGCCCGAGGAAGCGGCTGCCGACGACATAGTCGGCCTCGCCCCCCAGGATCGGGCCGACCAGGTCGGCGAGACCCTCGGGCCTGTATTCGCCGTCGGCGTCGCAGAAGGCCACCGCGGCCGCGGCCCGGTCGGCACCAGCGGCGAGGCCGATCCGAACCGCCGCGCCCAGACCCCGGTTCTCAGGCAGGGACAGCACCTCGGCGCCAGCGGCCGCGGCCCGGGCCGCGGTGTCGTCCGTGGAGCCGTCGTCGACCACCAGAACCTCAACCGGATGGCCGAGGACCGCGCCGGGGACGCGGCCCACGCACGACCCGATCGTGGATTCCTCGTTGTGGGCTGGCATGAAGAACAGGATCGGGGCATCGGCAGGCGGGCCCTCCGCCGCGCCTGCGCCGACGGCTACCGCCGCAGGCGCCCGGGCGGACTGCTTCAGCCGCAACCGTCCCAGCAGGGAAGGGGTCGGCACCAAGACGGCGACGGCGCCGACGACGACGGAATAGGCGGTCTTCAACACGTGCGCCCCCACCGCAGCCACCAGCGCGGCGCGGGCGTCGTGTCCCAGAGCGACATAGGCCGCGACCGCGGCCGCCTCGTAGGTTCCGAACCCGCCCGGCGCGACGGCCGCGACCTGCGCGGCCACGGCAGCCGCGGTCACCAGCACCGCATCAGCCCACGACACCTCCAAGCCGGCCCATCGAGACACCTGCCACACCAGAATCGACTCGGCCAGCCAGGCGACGACGGACAGCCCCACGACGCCGGGGCCGGGAAGGGCGACGTCGGCGCGGCGTCGGGCCATTGTGCCCAGCCAGCACCAGCCGGCCGCGGCGGCCATTGCCGTCAGGATCAGCAGGGCCCAGCCGGCCCGACCCAGGAACTCGGAGAAAACGCTCGGCGCCATGACCAAGCCCAGCCCGACGACGGCGAGGATGTCGGCGGCCCGGAGGGCGACCGTCGAGGCGACCGTGGCTTCGAGTCCCGTCCCGCCCCGACGAACGGCGCTGACCACCCGCATCGGCTCACCCAGCCGGAACGGCAGCACGTGGTTGGCGCCCAGGGCCAGATGGATCCCGGCCAGCGAGTGCCGGAACGAGAGGCCCCGCAGCACCCGGCACCAGGCCAGAGCCCGCAGCCCGAAGGCGAACCCGAAAGCGGCCGTGGCCACCGCCACCCCGAGAGGCTCCTGGCCCGCCCGCCGCACCGCTCGGCCGAGGGCGGCAAAGTCGATCAAGCCAACCACCATCACCACGGCCACCAGTCCGGCGCCGAACCCGGCCGCGGCGAGAACCCGGACGGAGAAGCGCTCTCTGGCCCGAGGGAGGACGTTCACACTGTACACACTAGGTTGTTAGGGTAGCCTTACAAAAGCGGTGGAGTATCGGTATCGTCATCGTCCATGTCCCATCGATTCCTGTCTCCCCTCCTGTGCGCCCTGCTGCTCGTCACGGCCTGCGGCGGCAACGGCCCCGGAACCCTCAGCGGAGCCGCGGCCCGGATCTACGGCGGCGAGTGCGCCCAGCGGGCCGAAAGAGAGATCATAGTTTACTCGGGCCGCACCGAGAACCTGATCGGGCCGGTGCTGGAAGCCTTCGCCTGCGAGACCGGCATCGACGTGGCGGTGCGATGGGGCAGTTCGACGCAGTTGGCGCTGCTGACCGGCGAGGAGGGCGACCGCACCAGGGCCGACGTCTTCCTCAGCCGCTCTCCCGGCCCGGTCGGCTTCCTCGAGGCCCGGGGCCTGCTCCAACCGATCGGCGCCTCCGTCCTCAACCTGGTGTCGGAGGAGAACAGGTCGGCTCACGGCACCTGGATCGGCTTCTCGGGCCGCAAGCGGGTCCTCGTCTACAACATCGACTTGGTCGACCCCGAAGATCTTCCCGATTCGGTCTTCGACCTCACCAACGAACGGTGGCGGGGCAAAGTGGCCATCCCCGCCACCAACGGCTCTTTCATCGACTGGTTCACGGTTTTCAGAGACCAATACGACACCGACGTAGCCGCCCGGTGGCTCCGCGACATGGTGGCCAATGACGCCCGCTACTACCCCAACAACCGATCCATCGTGGAAGCGGCCGGACGGGGCGAGATCGAAGTCGGCCTAGTTAACCACTACTACAACTACCAAGAGGCGGCCGCCCGGGGCGACGACCACCGAGCCCTCAACCACGACTTGGCCGACCACGACATCGGGTCGCTTCTGATCATCACCGCGGCCACGGTCACCGCGGCCAGCGACCGGGTCGAAGAGGCCGAGGAACTGCTCTCCTACCTGCTATCTGAGCCAGTCCAGACCTACTTCACCGAGGAGACCTTCGAGTACCCCCTGGCCGGGGGGGTCGAACCAGTCGACCTGCTGCCCCCCCTGACTGCCCTCGAAATCGGCTCGGTCGATTTCGACGCCCTCGGGGGCGGCTTCGAGGAGACCACCGAGATCATCGAGACGAGCGGGATCCTCAATCAGTGACCCCGGCCGACGGGCTGGGTCGCCGCATGGCGCTGGTGGCCGCGGCGACCTTTCTGGTCGGCCTGGTCGCGCTCGGTGCCCGAGCCACCCACGGCGCCCGGGTCACCTCCGACGAGCCCCAATACCTCCTCACCGCTTTGAGCCTGGGGGAGGATCTCGACCTCGACATAAGCGACGAACTCGACGACGAGCGATTCCGCCCCTTCCACGAGGTCGGGCTGAACCCCCAGACAATGGATCTGAACGAGGGCGGCCAGCGGCTCAGCCCCCACGATCCGCTCCTGCCCCTGCTGCTGGCCGTCCCGATGCGAATCGGGGGCTGGGCGGGGGCCAAAATCGCGCTCAGCGCCATGGCCGGGTTGACCGCCGCCGCCGCCCTTCATCTCGCGGTCCGGCGCCTGGGTGCCGGGCTCAATACCGCTACCTGGGTGGTAGGCGGATTCTTCGCCGCCCCTCCTCTCACCTCCTACGCCACCCAGGTCTACCCCGCCATGCCCGCGGCGGCGTGCGTGGTGCTCGGCGTCGCCGCGGCGACCGGACCCGCCGATCGGCGGTGGCCGTGGGTCGGGGTGGCCGCGGTGGTCGCGCTTCCCTGGCTGTCGGTCAAGTACGCGCCGATAGCCGCCGTGATCGCCGTCACTGTTTTGTGGAGGGCCTGGGCCGCTGAACGCGGCCGGGCCGTTCTGGCGGGCGCGGTTCTAGCCGCGGCCGGGCTGGCGTACGTCGTCGTCCATCGACGGATCTACGGCGGGTGGACGGTCTATGCCGCCGGGGACCACTTCATCGCCAGCGATCTGCTCGTGATCGGCGACGACCCGAGCTATCTCGGCCGGTCCCGGCGCCTGATCGGGCTGCTGGTAGACCGCAGCTTCGGTCTGATCGCTTGGAATCCAGCCTATATCGCGCTCCCCTTCGCGCTGGTGAGGATGGCTCGGGCTGGGCGGCCGGGCCGGGGGGTGCTGCTGGCCGCGGTCGGCGCCGGATGGGCCACGGCCACGTGGGCGGCCCTGACCATGCACGGCTGGTGGTGGCCCGGACGCCAGGTCGTGCCCGTCCTCCCCCTGGCCGTGGCGGCCATCGCGGTCGGGGCCGACCGGGGCGGGCGCCGGCTGGCGACGATCGTCACCGGGGCCGGGCTCGGCCTGGCCACTTGGCTGTGGCTCGTGTTCGAGGCCTCGACCGGCCGTCGGACCTTGGTGGTCGACTTCGAAGAGACCGCCAATCCCTGGTACGGCCTTTGGCGTCGAGCCCTCCCCGATCACCGGGTCTACAGCACCGGCGATATGGTGCTGACCGCATTGTGGGTCGGAATTTTCGTGGTCGGGGGGATCAGTCTGTGGCGCTGGCGGGCATCGTCGATGCCAGCCCGGTGACATGAGCGAGATCGTCGTGATCGGCGCTGGACCGGCCGGCCTCATGGCCGCGCTGTCGGCGTCGGAGTCCGGCCATCACGTCACCGTCCTGGAAGCCGCCGACGCGGTGGGCGGCATGGCGGGAAGCTTCGAAGTGGCCGGCCAGCGGGTCGACTTCGGGTCCCACCGGCTTCACCCCGCTACCCCGCCCGAGTACCTGGATCACCTGCGGGCCTTGCTGGGAGACGATCTGCAGACCCGGGTGCGCCGCGGGCGGATCCGTCTGCAGGGCCGCTGGGTCGGCTTCCCTCTGCGCTTCCTCGACACCGCTCGAAACCTCCCGCCGGCGTTCGCTCTCCGCATCGGGCTGGACACGGTTCTGGGACCGCTGCGCTCCCCTCGGGGCGATTCCTTCCAAGCGACGGTGGCGGCTCGTTTGGGCCCTACGGTGGCCTGCGAGTTCTACGCGCCCTACGCCCGCAAGCTCTACGGCATCGACGCGGCCGAGCTGACTGGCGAGTTGGCCGACCGCCGGGTGCCGATGCGCTCTCCCCTCCAAGTCATGGCCAAGGCGCGGCGGGCCCGACGGCCCGAGGGTCAGAGGTTCTTCTACCCCCGCCGCGGCTACGGCCAGATCTGCGAACGGTTGAGCGAGGCCGCCGTCGAGGCCGGCGTCGATCTCCGCCTCTCCCAGCGGGTCGAGCGGCTAGCCGAACGGGGAGAGCGGATCGAGGCGATGAGCGCCGGGACCGTCGTTGCGGCCGACTCGGTCTTGTCGACCATGCCGCTGCCCGCCCTGGTCGCGGCCCTCGACCCCCCGCCTCTCGCCGAAGTGACCGAAGCGGTCGGCCGCCTGCGGGTCCGGGCCATGACCTTCGTCTACCTGGTAGTTCCCCGCGACCAGTACACCCCGTTCAACACCCACTACTTCCCAGAGGCCGGAATGTTCACCAGCCGGCTTTCGGAGCCCAAGAACTATCGGTCCGGCGACGATCCGAACGGGCAGACGGTGCTGTGCGCCGAGCTGCCATGCGACAAGGGCGATGAGATCTGGACCGCCTCGACCGGAGACCTCGAAGCGCTGGTAATCGAGGAACTACGCCAGGTCGGGCTGCCCGACCCGACCCCCATCGCGACCGAGACCAGGCGCCTTGCATCGGTGTATCCGGTCTACGACCGGGCCGGGAGAACGGCCCGCGCCATCGTCGACCGTTGGGCGGCAGAGCAGGACCGCGTGATCACCCTCGGCCGCCAGGGCCTCGGAGTTCTCGACAACCTCCACCACATGTTGGCCATGGGATCGGCGGCGGCCTCGGCCATCGGCCCGGACGGATCCCTCGACCGCGCTCGATGGCGGCGGTCCCTGCGCCAGTTCGCCGCCCACGTCGTCGAAGACTGACATCCTGCCCCGGACTTGATCGGCGACCAGAATTGCGGTAGTTAACTACGCTTGACACTGAGTGTGAACTGAGTGTGAACTGAGTGTGAAGTGTGAAAGGTGGTGCAGAGACCGTTCGCGGCTCGAGAATCCGATGATCGTCTGTCACTGCTTCGCCATCAGCGACGCCCGCATCCGGGCTCTGATCGGCGAGTGCGCCACCGGCCGCGACGTGATGTTCAAGTGCGGCGCCGGCCGCGACTGCGGGAGCTGCCGAGCCGCCGTCGAGGCGCTGGTGGCCCAGCACCGAGTCGGCGTCAGAAGCAGCCAGAGAGCGACCTGTTAGGCTCGGTGCCATGCAAGGCGACCCGAACATCATCGAGTTCCTCAATGAGGCCCTCACCGCGGAGATCACCGCCGTCAACCAGTACTTCGCCCACGCCAAGCTCTGCCAGAACTGGGGCTACGAGCGGCTCGGCAGCCGCTACCGCCAGGAGTCCATCGAAGAGATGCAGGACGCCGAGAAACTGATCGAGCGGGTCATCCTGCTCGAAGGCATGCCCAACATGCAAAGAATCGGCCGCGTGCGCATCGGCGAGACGGTGGCGGAGCAGCTTCAGCTCGACCGCGAGATGGAGGAAGCGGCTATCGCCCGCTACCGGCGCGGCGTGGCGCTGTGCCTGGAGAAGGGCGATTCCGGCACCCGGGAGCTCCTAGAGCACCTTCTGGTGGGCGAGGAGTTGCACCTCGACTGGATCGAGACTCAGCAGTCCCTGATCGACGACATCGGCATAGAGCGCTACCAGCAGTCCCAGATCTAGGCCCCCAGATCTAGGCCAGTTCCACCGCGCCGCCGGCGGCTTCAAGCGTCTGCTTGGCCTTGTCGGCCTCGTCCTTGGACACGCCTTCCAGCACCGCCTTGGGGGCGCTGTCCACCAGTTCCTTGGCTTCCTTGAGACCCAGCGACGTGAGGCTGCGCACCTCCTTGATCACCTGGATCTTCTTCTGGCCGGGCCCGGTCAGCACCACGTCGAAGGAGGTCTTCTCCTCCTCAACGGCCCCGTCGCCCTCGACGGGGGCGGCCGCGACGGCCACCGCGGCCGGAGCCGCGGCAGTCACGTCGAAGCGCTCCTCGAACTCCTTGAGCAGCTCGCTCAGCTCCAGCACGGTCATGCCGGAGATGGCGTCGAGAATCTCTTCCTTAGTGGTCATCGGTCAGGTCTCCTCTGTTTCGGTCTCATCGGTCGGCTCGGGCTCGTCGGAAGCCTCCGACTCGGTCTCATCGGTCGGCTCGGGCTCGTCGGAAGCCTCCGACTCGGTCTCATCGGTCGGCTCGGGCTCGTCGGAGGGGCCGACCCGGTCGATCAGGGCCTGCAGCCCGTAGGCGAAGTTGCGGGGCAGGGCCCCCAGCAACCGGGCTAGCCCGGCCAGGGGGGCGGCGAAGGCCCCGGCCACCTGGGCCAGCAAAACCTGACGCGGCGGAAGGTCGGCCAGAGCCCGCAGCCCGTCGGCGTCAAGGGTCCGTCCGGACAGCACCCCGCCCTTCAGCACCAGATCATTGCGGGTCCGGGAGTAGTCGCGCAGAGCCTTGGCCACGGCGGCGGCGTCGCCGGGCTCGCCGTCGGGCGACTCGCCCACGAAGGCGATGGCGGTGGGGCCGGTCAGCAGGTCGTCGATCTCCAGGCCCATCTCCCGGACGGCCAGGCGCACCAGCGTGTTCTTGTAGATCTTGTACTCGCCGCCGACGGCCCTCAGCGAGCGCCGCAGCTCGGCCATGGCCGCCACGTCCAGACCCCGGTACTCGGTGAGCAGAGCGGCGTCGCTGCGGGTCAGCCGGTCGCGGACCTCGGCGACGACAGCGACTTTCTCCGGTCTCGGGTCTCCCATTTCACCTTCCTCGTCCGGCGGGCTGGGCGGCCCATTGGCACCCTCGGGGGGCGCACCGGATGTCTTCGGTCAGCGTTCGTTGCCGCGGAAGGGTAACGGTCAGTCGGCCGAACCGACACCCGCGGGGTCGACTCGCACGCCCGGCCCCATAGAGGAGCTCACCACGACCTTCTTCACGTACTTGCCCTTGGCCGCGGCCGGCTTGGCCCGTTCCAGTTCGGCCACCACCGCCCGCAGGTTCTTCACCAGCGCGTCGGGCTCGAAGGAGGCCTTGCCGATGGAGACGTGCACGTTGGCGAAGCGGTCGGTGCGGTAACCCACCTTGCCGCCCTTGAACCCGGCCACGGTCCGGGCCACGTCATCGGTCACCGTCCCCGACTTGGGGTTGGGCATGAGCCCGCGGGGGCCGAGCAGCCTGCCCAGCCTGCCCACCGCGGGCATCATGTCGGGGGTGGCGACGGCCACGTCGAAGTCCATCATGCCCGCCTGAACCTCGGCGGCGAGATCGTCGCTGCCCACGTGATCGGCACCCGCGTCGCGGGCGGCCGCGGCCGCCTCGCCTTGCGCGAACACGGCCACCCGGACTTCTTTGCCCGTGCCCGACGGCAGGTCCACGGTGCCCCGCAGCATCTGATCGGCCTTGCGGGGGTCGACCCCGAGGCGCACCACCACGTCGATCGTCTCGTCGAACTTCCCGGACGCCAGGCCCTTCACCATCTCCATGGCCTCGGAGTCGGTGTGGAGCCGATGGCGGTCGTAGCTCTTCAACCCGTCGGCGTACTTCTTGCTTCTCTTCTTCATGGGGTTCCTCGGCGGCCCTAAAGCCGGGCTCAGTCGACCTGCACGCCCATGGAACGGGCCGTGCCCTCGATTTGGGCCTTGGCCGCCGCCAGGTCGTTGGCGTTGAGATCGGGCATCTTGACCAGCGCGATCTGCTCCACCTGGTCGTCGGTGATGGCGCCGGCCGACTCCCGGCCCGGCTCGGCCGCCGCCTTCTCCAGCCCGGCCGCCTGGCGGATCAGGAACGAAGTCGGCGGAGTCTTGGTGATGAAGGTGAAAGACCGATCCTCGAAGACGGTTATCTCCACCGGGACGATCTGGCCCCGCTTGTCCTCGGTCCGGGCGTTGTAGTCCCGGCAGAAGTCCATGATGGCCACCCCATGGGGGCCGAGCGCGGTGCCCACCGGCGGCGCCGGCGACGCCTGACCGGCCGGGATCTGGATCTTGACGACAGCGGCGACCGGCTTGCGGGCCATGAGGGGCGCTTCCTGGGTCGGAGGACGGGGGACGGGCTTAGCAGTGTGGCCGCGGGCGGGCGCAGCCGCAACCTCGGTCGGGGGGCCGGCTACAGGCGGGCCACCTGCGCGAACTCGAGCTCGACGGGGGTCTCTCGCCCGAAGATGTTGACGAGGACCTTCACCTTGAGCTGATCCTCGTTGATCTCGATGATCTGGCCGGAGAAATCGGCGAAGGGTCCCTCTTTGACCCGCACCGTCTCGCCCATGCCGAACTGGAAGATGGGCTTCAAGCGCTTCGACGCCTCCCGGGACCGGTCGGCGTCCAAGCCGAGGAAGGTTTCGACGTCGCGGCGGCGCAGCGGCGACGGCTTGCCGTTCTGGTTCACGAAGCCGGTGACGCCGGGCGTGTTGCGGATCATTTGCCAGGCTTCGTCGTCGTGGTCGCAGCGCACCAGGAGATAGCCCGGGAACAGCTTCTTGGAGGAGATGACCTTCTTGCCGCCTTTGAACTCGGGCTCGTCCCGCATCGGGATGACCACCTCGTGGATCCGGTCCTCCATGTTCATCGACGCGGTGCGGGCCTCGAGGTTCTGTTTCACTTTGTTCTCGTAGCCCGACTGGGTGTGAACCACGAACCAGCGCCCGGGCCGGTCGAAGGGGCTGACCGGGGCCGGCACCTCCTCCTCTTCCCCGGGGCCGAACAGATCGTCCTCAGTCATCAGCGAGTCGCCGGTCGCCCCCTCGGAGCCCTCCCCGGCGACGGCTTCTGCGGGGGCCGCGGCTTTATCTGCGGGCGCCGCTTCAACGATGTCGGTCGTGTCGGTCATGTCGGCCTCAGGAGTCGAAGAGCTCGAGAATGAAGGTGGAGAACACCCAGTCCAAGCCGTAGATCACCGCGGTGAGCACCACCACGGTCACGAGCACCACGATGGAGTAGTTGATCGTCTCGGAGCGGCTCGGCCACACCACCTTGCGGAGTTCGCCGCGTACCTCGCGCAGGAACTGCACCGGCGGGGTGCGCTCCCGGCCGGACGACTGCTGCTTACGGGCGGTGAATACCGGCTCGCCCTCGGCGTCGAGATCTCCCGAGTGCTGGAGCATCCGCTTCTGCTGTCGGTTCATGGCCACGATCGGCTCACCTCGCAACGGTCACGGCGGTCACGGCCCCGCCGGTCGGGGTTCGGGATGGGCAGGGGCGGAGGGACTCGAACCCCCAACCGCCGGTTTTGGAGACCGGTGCTCTACCAATTGAGCCACGCCCCTGGGCAGCGCCTCAGGGTACCAGAAGGATTCAGGAACCGAACCGGTCAGAAACCGAACCGGTCAGGAACCGAACCGGTAGCGACGGACAGACTTGAACTGTCGACCTCTCGATTATGAGTCGAGCGCTCTTACCTACTGAGCTACGTCGCCGGGACGGAAGCGGAACTTGATCGGCTCCGCTGGAGCTCCCTGTCAGAATCGAACTGACGACCTTCTCCTTACCATGGAGACGCTCTGCCGGCTGAGCTAAGGGAGCGGTCGGCGCTCGGGCGCCGGGTTGGCCATGATGCCACACCAGCCCGGCGATCCCAACCGCCATCAGGGTCCGGTGGTCAATCGGGGCGTATGCAGGCCGCGGCCCGGGTGGAGATGCCGACCGACCGGCGGCCCAGGGCGAGATCGTCGCGGTCGAGCCCGTTGGTGAAGTAGGCGAAGGAGGCACCGGTGGCCGGGTCGGCCCAGCCGATCTGGCCCTTGGCCCCGCCGTGGCCGAACGCCTCGGGCGAGGCCCCGTGCCCGAACCCGCGGAAGTTGGCCCGTCCGTCCGCCCCGGCCAGCACGAAGACGCGGGACCGGTTGACCGGGACGCCGAGCCAGTCGGGGTGGTTCTGGCGCACGGTCATGGCGTCCCGGCGGACCTCGGGGCGCAGGAGCCCGTCCTGGTTGCCCAGCACCGCCTGGTACCAGCGGGCCAGGTCGGCGGCGGTGGCCATCCCACCCCCGCCCGGGTTAGCCGCGGCCCGCAGGGCCGGGTGGTTGAAGGCGGTCAGCGCCTCCATGGTCACCTCGGTCTCGGGGAACTCGTCCACCCCCAGGGCCCGGGCCAGTTCTTCCAAGTCGGGCTCGGACCCGACCGGCACGGTGTCCATCACCTCGAACGAGCCGGCCGGATCGAGGGCGAGCCAGTTCTGGCATCCGGCCGGTTCGAGCAGGCGCTCGGCTATCACGTCTCGGTGGTGGCGCCCGGTCACCTCGGCGATCACGTCGGCCAGCACCCAGTGGGCCGACGTGGCGTGGTACTCGAAGCCGGTCCCCGGCGCCCAGGCGGTGCGCCAACGCCGGTACGACTCCAGCCGGGCCGGGCGGTCGGCCCAGGCCTCAACCCGCAGGGGGGCGTGGGGGAACCCGCCAGCGTGCAGCATCACCTGCGACACGGTGATGCCGCCCTTGCCGTTGGCCCCGAAGCCGGCCAGCACGTCGGCCACCGGGGCCTCAATGTCGAAAGCGCCCGCCGCGGCCAGCTCCAAGGCGGTGAGGGCCACCGCGGGCTTCACCGACGAGTACATGTGGAACCGGCTGGCCGGGGTGCAGTCGCCGAAGGCCTCCGACACCACGATCTCGCCCTTGTGGGCCAAGGCGAGCTGCGCAGCCGGAAGCAGGCCGGACTCGACGTCTTGGCGGGCCCGCGCCACCAAGTGGCCGACGGCCGCGGTGTCCAAGCTCATGACCGGCCGACCGTAGCCGCACCGACGTGGGCCGCGTCGGTCGGATCGGAGCCATCGCCGACGGCGGCACCGGTCCGATCGGCCCAAGCCAGGTCCAGTCCAATCGCCCCGGCGCCGGGGCGGGGCCGGGCCAGCATGGCCTCCCAGAGGCCCAGCCCGTAGGCGAGGTCGTCTGCCATCCGCAGACCGACGGCGACCGCCGGGCCGGCCGGCTTCGGGGATCGCGCCCAGTGGGCCAGAGCCGGGGCCACCGCGGCGGCGACCACGGCCCGGCGCGCCCCGGGGCAGAGCCCGGCCGCGGCCGCCGCCGCGGGCCACCAGGCCCGCGTCAGGGCCCGGGCCAGCCCGGTCCCAGCCCGGAGGTGGGAGCGGAAGGCCAGTTCCACGGCCAGCCGGGGCCAGCCGGGAACCGACCGGGACCGGAGCCTGCGGGCCAGCGCCGCGGCCGAGCACGCGGCCAGGGCGGCCCCCACCAGGGGGTGACCGCAGGCCGCGGCGCCCCAGACCCCGAGACTCCAAGGAGGGCAGCGGGCCGCGGCCGCCGCCCGACCGTGGCGGCGGGCCAGCTCCGGCGCGGAGGCCCCGTATCGGCGCCTCTGCTCAAACCAGGCCGACCAGCTCGGCCGGGGCCGGTGCCAGGCCACCGCGGCCGGGTCGTAGCGGACGGTGTGGCCCGCGGCCGTCAGCCGCCAGATGAAGTCGACGTCCTCTCCCCAACCGAGGGCGGCGTCGAACCCGCCGACGGCTCGGGCCGCGGCCGTGCGCACCATCAGCGCCGCGGCCGGCACGTAGCGGACCCGGCGGTCCGGCCCCACCGGCGAGGGCTCGGCGCCGAGATCCAGCGGCGAGTGGACCGACTCGTAGAAGGCCAGGAGGCCGGGCTCGTCGATCCGGCTGCGAACCCGGGGGGCGGCCGCGGCCACGGCCGGATCGGCCAGGTGGCCCGCCAGGACGGCGAGGGCCGCGGGGGTGACGGTCGCGTCGGCGTCCACGAAAGCCACCGCCCCGGTGGTCACCTCAGCCAGTCCGGCGTTGCGGGCCGCGGCGGGGCCGCGGCCGCGGCGACCGGCCGGCGGATCGGCATCGGAGCCGCCACCGGCGGGCCGGATCACCACAGCGGCGCCGTGGCGGTCGGCGGCCGCGGCCGTCGCGGCGGGGTCGGCCGATCCGTCGTCGCTGACGATCACCGGCACGGCCCGCTCCAGACCGGCCAGCAGCCTCTCCAATCCGGCCGGGTCGTCGCGCACCGGCACCACCACGGTCACGTCGTCCAAGGGGGCGGGTTCGACCACCGGATGGAGCATGGCCGCGTCCACCAGCCGGGCGGCCAACGCCGACTCGGCCCGGCCCCGGCCCACCCGCTCGCCCCGGAGCCAGCCGTCCACCCGATCGGCGCCGGCCGCGGTGAGCCGGAAGATCCGCGTCGGCGAGCCGCCCGCCAGCACCCGGCCCCGGTCGCGGCGGCGGAGAGAGGCGTCGGGCCGGAGCCTCCGACCGGCCACCGCCGGCTCAGGCGCCATCAGTCGATCCTCGAGTTGACCGATCCTGAGTGGCGACGGCGGTCCTCAGTTGACCGCTTTTTCGATCCCTTCCCAGTAGGGCGCCCGCAGTTTGAACTTCTGGAGCTTGCCGGTGGCGGTCCGGGCCAGCTCCGAGCGGAGCTCCACCGAGGTGGGGCACTTGTAGTGGGCGATCCGCTCCCGGCAGTGGTCAATCAGCTCCCGCTCGGTGACCTCGGCACCCGGGGCGGCCACCACCAGGGCTTTGACCGTCTCGCCCCATTTGGGGTCGGGCACGCCGATCACCGCCACCTCGGCCACCGCCGGATGGGAGAACAACGCGTCCTCCACCTCGATCGACGACACGTTCTCGCCGCCGGAGATGATCACGTCCTTCTTGCGGTCGGTGATGGCGTAGTAGCCCTCGTCGTCGACGTAGCCGCCGTCGCCGGTGCGGAACCATCCGTCCACGACGGCCTCGGCGGTGGCCTTCGGCTGCTCCCAGTAGCCCTCCAGGACGTGGTTGGTGCGGGCCAGCAGCTCCCCGTCGTCGCCCAAGTCCATGGCCACGCCCAGCGCGGGGGCGCCCTGGCGGGAGAGCTTGCGGGCCCGCTCCGGCGGCGTGAGGTGGTCCCACTCAGCCCGGCCCCGGTTCATGGTGAGCACCGGGCAGGTCTCGGTGAGGCCGTAGATCTGGATGAACTCCCAGCCCAGCTCGGTTTCGATCCGCTCGATGGTGCGGGTGGGCGGGGGGGCGCCGGCCACCACGATGCGGGTCCGGCCCGCGCCGGGCACGGGGCCGGCCCACGATGAGGCCGCGTCGAGGACGGCGGCGGCCACGGCCGGGGCGCCGCACATCAAGGTGACGCCGTGCTCTTCGACCCGGCGCAGGATCTCGGCGCCGTCCACCTTGCGCAGCACGATCTGGCGGGCCCCCATGGCCACCAGGGCATAGGGCATGCCCCAGCCGTTGCAGTGGAACATGGGCAGGGTGTGCAGGTAGCAGTCCCGGTCGCTCACCGACGCCTGCCAGCCGAAGACCGCCGCGTTCAGCCACAGGCTCCGGTGGGTCTGCTGCACCCCCTTGGGCCGGGCCGTGGTGCCCGACGTGTAGTTGATGACGGCGGTGGCGTCCTCGTCGGGGGCCCAGGGCGCGGGCGGCCGGTCGTGGTCGTAGATGGCCTCGTCGCTGTCGGGGCCGAGCACGAAGGTGCGGCGGCCCGGCATGGGGCCCAAGCCGTCGGCCAGCTCGGGATCGACGAGGACCACCTCCGCGCCGCAGTGCTCGACGATGTAGGCCACCTCGTCGGGGCCGAGGCGGAAGTTGACGGGCACGAAGATCCGGCCGTTGCCGCTGACCCCCCAGAAGCAGGTGAGCAGGCGGCCGGCGTTGTGCGACACCATCGCCACCCGGGCCCCGAAACTCACTCCGAGCCGGTCGAGGCCGGCACCCATGGCGTCGGCCAGCTCGCCCATTCGGGCGAAGGTGACCTCACCCATGGACGGGGCGGGCTGGTCGGGCTCGTCGACGAAGGCGACCCGATCGGGGTAGACCACCCGGGCCCGGTCGAGGTGATCTCGTATCGTCAACGGGACCTTCACGGCGACCTCCTCGGTGCGGCAGCGGAGGGCCGCATCGTACAAGAACGCCCTCGGCCCGGCCCGGCCGGCCAGCCGGGGCGAGGGGCGCAATCGCTCCTGCGCGGCACCGCTTGCCGCGGCTGCAGCACCTTCAGTCGAGGACAGCGGCCACCGCGCCGGGTATGGCGCTGGGGCCGTCCACGGTGGGACCCGACCAGGCCAGGGTCCGTCAGACCGTGGAGGCCGCCCGTGAAGCGGTCCGGCTATACGGCAACAAGACGGCGGCCGAGTGGCTCCGGGTCGCCAATGGCCCGATCCCGTAGCGGGGCGCTACGGGCGGCCTGAGCGGTCAGAATTTTCGCTGCTTAGGAGGCATAGACTTCCCGATGCCGTGAATTCCCGGGTATCGGTGTGTCTGATCCCCTCGGCCTCCGGGGTTCTGCTTCTTGCCTTTTTGGGACTTGTCGGTGCTCATGGAAACGGCCTCTCTACTACTAACTTCGGCAGTACCTTAAACCGGCTCTTCTCAAACCGTCAAGTACGACTCGGGGGCTTCGACGGGCCCGGGCCGGTCAGTCGAAGACGATGGCGCCACGAATGTTCTTGCCGTCCCGCATGTCCTGGTAGCCCTGGTTGACCTCGTCGAGCGTGTAGGTGCGGGTGACCATCTCGTCGAGCTGGAGCTGGCCGGCCTGGTACATCCCGAGCAGATGGGGGATGTCTCGGCGGGGGCTGCCGGAGCCGAAGATGGTGCCCCGGATCTCCTTGTTCATCATGGCCAGCTCGAACAAGTTGAGCTGCACGTCCATCTGCTCGATCGGGGCTATGGCAGTCACCACGATCCGGCCGCCCTTGCGGGCCAGGAACTGGGCCGGGGCCAGCATCTCGCCGTGCATCACCGAGGGGGTGAGGATCACCCCGTCGGCCATCACCCCGTTGGTGATGGACTTGACGATCTCGGCGGCCTCCTCCATGGAGGAGGCGGTGTGGGTGGCCCCGAACCGGCCCGCCGCCTCCCGCTTGAGCTCCACCGGGTCCACCCCGACGATGTTGCGGGCCCCGGCCACCCGGGCGGCCTGGACCGCCGCGCTGCCCAGACCCCCGCAGCCGACCACCACCACGGTCTCGCCTGCAGTGATCTCGGCC
Organism: uncultured Acidimicrobiales bacterium; assembly: GCA_958296055.1. GTDB lineage: Bacteria > Actinomycetota > Acidimicrobiia > Acidimicrobiales > Aldehydirespiratoraceae > CATQHS01. Next base: position 2,258,642 of record CATQHS010000001.1, on the reverse strand, counting down.
CGGTTGACCACCGACCCGAAGCCGGTGGTCACTCCGCAACTCACCAGGGCGGCCGGTATGGGGGGGATGTCGGGGTCGATCTTTATGGTCGAGTCGACGTTGAGCACCATGTGCTCGGCGAAGGTGCCCAGCTTGAGCATGGGAGTGAGGTCGTTGCCGTCGGCGTCGTGGTGGCGGAACCCGCCCGGCGGCATCATGCCCGGCGACATGAGGTGCATGCCCCGGTCGCAGATGTACTGCTGGCCGGCCGCGCACCAGCGGCAGCGCCCGCACGAGGGTATGAACGAGACTGAGATCTGGTCGCCCACGGCCAACTCGGTGACGCCCTCCCCCAGCTCTGTCACCACCCCGGCACCCTCGTGGCCGCCCACCGTGGGCAGGGGCGCGGGCAGGGTGCCGTCGAAGATGTGCTCGTCGGAGTGGCACATGCCCGCGGCCGTGGTCCTGACCAAGACCTCGCCGGCCTCGGGCGGGTCCAGCTCTATCTCCTCGACGCTCCAGGCCGTGTTGGGCTCTCGCAGAACGGCCGCCCGAGTCCTCACATTTTCCCCCTCTTAGGTTTTTCTGAGCAAAGATTGTCCTATAGCGACAACCGATGCTCAGAAAACCGGTGGGGGGCCAGTTTAGGGGGTGGCGGTCAGGCCGCCGTCCACTGCCACCACCGCGCCGGTGACGGCAGCCGCGGCGGGCGAGCACAGCCAACAGACGGCGGCCGCCACCTCGTGGGGCTCCACCAGCCGGCCCAGCGGCTCTTGGTGGACTACCAAGTCGGCGGCCCCCTCCAGCCCGTAGAAGGCGGCCGAAGCCTCCGCGATGACGGTGGCGGTGGTGCCCGGCGCCACCGCGTTGGCGGTGACGGCGGTGCCGGCCAAGTCGGCGGCCAGAGAGCGGACCAAGCCGACGACGCCGTGCTTGGCCGCCGCGTAGGGGCCCATGCCGGGCAGGCCCAGCGAGCCGGCCGCCGATCCCACCACCACCACCCGGCCGGGGCCGGGGGAGGCCAGAATGTGGGGGACGACCGCTCTGACGCTGCGCCAAGCGCCGGTGAGGTCCGTGCCGATCACGGTGTCCCACTCGCGATCGTCGACTTCCCAAAGGCGACGCCCGCCCGTGACCACGCCGGCCGCGGCCACCAAGGCGTCGAGACGGCCGTGGCGATTCGCGGCGGTGGCGGCGACGGCGTCCAACGCCCGCTGGTCCCGCACGTCGGCAACGTGGCCTTCGGCCCGGCCGTCCAGGCCCGCCACCACCGCGTCCAGGTCGGCCTCGGTGGGCAGTGGGTAAGAGACCTCAGGCCCGGCGCCGACGGCATCAACCGCGACCACGTACCAGCCGTCGGCGGCCAGGGCGGCCGCGGCCGCGGCTCCGATCCCCCTGGCTGCCCCGGTGACGAGCGCGACTGGCCGGTTCGCGTTCACGGTCGGGGGCGACGGCCGCCGCGGCCGGGGACGAGGGCGGGGGCGAGCACAGCCGGCCGGTCCACGGGACCGGTCAGCGGCGACCCAGGAAGGCGACGGGCACCCGCCGGGAGTGGTCGATCCCGGCCCGGGGCCGGGTCGGGGCCTGGGCCAAAAGGGCGGCGCCGTGGCCCTTCACGCATTCGGGGTCGGGCCCGTCGGTGGGCAGGCCGGTGAAGAACTTGGCCGCCATGCAGCCGCCGCCGCAGGCGTCGTACTGGCCGCACGACGCGCACGCCCCCGCCGACTGAGGCCGGCGCAGCTCGGCAAAGAGCTCGGAATGGCGCCAGAGATGGGCGAACCCGCCCCGGTCCCGCACCGACCCGGCCCGGAAGCGGTCGTGGAGCACGAAGGGGCAGGCGTACACATCGCCGACCGGATCGATCAAACAGACCACCCGGCCCGCCCCGCACAGGTTGAGGCCCGGCAGCGGCTCGCCCAAGGCCGACAGGTGGAAGAAAGAGTCGCCGGTGAGCACCTCGGGCCGGTCTAGGAGCCAGCGGTGCAGCTCAACCTGCTGCTCGGCGGTGGGGCGCAGCTCGGACCAAGTGCGGGCCCCCCGGCCCGAGGGCCGCAGCCGGGTCAGCCGGAGTTGGGCCTGGTAGCGGGCGGCCAGCGCTTCGAGGGCGTCGAGCTGGCCGACGTTGTGGCGGGTGGCCACCACGCTGATCTTGAACCCTTCGAAGCCGGCCCGGTTCAGGTGGTCCATGGCGGCCAGGGCGGCGGCGAACGACCCGGCGCCCCGGACGGCGTCGTTGGTGACGGCGTCGGCCCCGTCGATGGAGACTTGGACGTCGATGTAGTCGGCGGCGGCCAGCCGGCGGGCCGCGGCCCCGTCGATGCGGGAGCCGTTGGTGGAGAACTTCACCCCGATGCCGCGGTCGACGGCGCAGGAGACCAACTCCCAGAAGTCGGGCCGGAGGGTGGGTTCGCCGCCGCCGATGTTGATGTAGAAGACCTGCAGGGCCGCCAACTCGTCGATCACCTGCTCGGCTTCGGCCGTGGAGAGCTCTCGGGGGTCGCGCCGGCCCGACGACGACAGGCAGTGGACGCACTGGAGGTTGCAGGCGTAAGTGAACTCCCAGGTGAGGCAGATGGGGGCGTCGAGGCCCTGCTTGAGCCGCTCGGCGGTTTCGGCTCCGATCACCGGGCCACCAGGACTTCGGAGGCCGCCAGGGCGTCCAGCGCCCGCTCGAAGGACGGCCAGCGGCGGCCCTCTATGGCGCAGGCGTCGAAGGCGGCCCTGGCGCTCGGGTGTCGGTCCAGCATCCGGACCAGATGCACCAGCTCGGGCGACCGCACGAAGCTCAGCCGGCGGTTGCCGTGGTGGTAGGCCAGCGCCCCGAAGGGCTCGGGCCTCAGGACAACCTGCTCGTGGAGGCGGTAGGGGCGCCCGGGGTCGAAGGCCACGACCCGATCAGCGGACGGCGCCGGCGGGCGGGAGGCGGCGGTCAGTAGACACCGCACATGCCGTCGATCGAGATCTCCTCGACCAGCAACTCGTCGATGACGTGATCATCGTCAGCCGGGCCGGCACCGCCGACGTGATCGTCATCGCCGAGCGAGCCAGCGCTGCCAGCGGCGCCGCGGCCGTCTCGGTCCGCTTCGACCGTCTCAAGCGAATCGAGGGTCTGGGTCGACTCCACGGCTTCCTCCTCGGATCGAGGCCGTCGAAGGCCGCGGGGCGGCCGAGGCCAGATTAGCCTCGGTGGTCTTCGGGGCCGTGTCCGAGGCCATCCCGGGTGCGCCTGGTCGTTTGCGGCCACACCGAAGCCATAAGGGCGCATCTATGACCAAGCAGGTCTGGGCGTATCTTTGAGACCGCCGGACACTGAGGTGCATTGATGCTGGTGGCGTTGTCGGTCAAGAATTTCAAGAGCATCCGGGAGGCTCGGGTTCGCTTCGGGCCGGTCACCTGCCTGATCGGCCACAACGGGGTGGGCAAGAGCAACCTGTTCGACGCCATCCACTTCCTCAGCGCCCTGGCCGAGCATGACATCTCCGAAGCCGCGGCCGACATCAGGCGCACCAGCGACGGCGGCTACTCGCCCCTCGACTTGGTGTTCGGCCGGGATCCGCACCGGAAGATCGAGCTGTCCGCCGACATGGTGGTGCCGCCGGAGGTCACCGACGACTTCGGCTCCTCCGCCAAGCCAAGCATCACCCTCCTCACCTACACCTTGGGGCTGAGGTACTCCCCGGAGTCCGACCGTCTGCTGGTGTCGCACGAGCATCTGACCCACGCCAAACTGGGCGACTATAAGAAATTCATCGGATTCGCCACGTCCAACGAGTTCAAGGCCTCGGTGGCCTCGGGCCATCGAAGAGGCGGCCCGCTCATCTCCACCGAGGAGGACCGGATCATGCTCCACGGCGACGGGGGCAGCCGAGGGCGCCCCTCGCCGGTGGGCAGCTCGCCGCTGACGGTGGTGGGCGGAACCAGGACCTTCGACTATCCAACTGTGCTGGCCGCCAAACGGGAGATGTCCTCCTGGCGAGTCCTGCACTTGGAGCCGAGCACGATGAGGACCCCCGACCCTCGGTCGGCCCCCGCTCACGTCTCCGCTTCCGGGAGCCACATGCCGGCCACGCTCCACGCTTTGATGAGGGAAAACAACAACGGCGACGCGATCGCGGAAATCCTTTACCGGCTCCGCCAGCTCAACTCGGACATCGAAGAGCTGGAAGTCCATGTCGATGAGGCTCGGAACCAGCTCGCCCTCCGAGCCCGAGTGCCGGGAGTGGACAACTGGCTGTACAGCCGATCCCTCTCAGACGGCACGCTCCGGTACATCGCTTTGGCCCTGATGTTAGTGGACGTGCAGGATCGAGCCGTTCTGTGCATCGAGGAGCCCGAGAACGGAATCCATCCCTCCCGGGTGGCGAACCTGGTGGAGCTGTTGCGCGACTACGCGGTCGATGTCGACGAACCGGTAGCACTTGACAATCCCCTGCGACAAGTGATTATCAATACTCATTCCCCTGAAGTAGCGCGCCAATTCTCCTTCGATGATTTCGTGTTTGTGAAACGGGGAAGTACTGGCAAGGACGGTACAGTCAGCGCGTTCATATCTATTTCAGGTGCCTGGCGGGCTCACTCAACCAATGGAGAGGAATCAAATGTCCTTACCATTCATCGTCAAGCGATAGCCGATTTCATCGGAGGTTCGGCCGTCCATTCCGATCTTGAACAGTTGAGCTTCGAATTCGGATCGGTTACTTGAGCCGGCAGTTGACCTATGCGAACTGTTGTCTATGGAGAAATCGCGAGAGTCAGTGGTCTTGCGGGACGGCACCGGTGGAGATCGAGCCGTCGATGATGCCGGCCACGGCTTCGTCGCCGAGGCGGCGGACGGCAGGGTCGAGGTCGTAGGCGTCGTTGTACTCGAGTTCCAGGCCGCCGTTGGCGAAGTCGATCTCGTAGGTGAACCCGCCGAGGCGGCCCGCGGTGATCTCGGCGACCAAGTCCTCCAGCACCTTCTCCCACCGGTACACCTGGCTGACTACCACCACGTCGGGGGCGACGGAGGTCTGGTTGGATTCGGTGCCGAACCAGGCAACGCCGCGCTTGTCGGCCACGCCGATGGCGCCAACGGTTATCTGGGCGGTGCCGGTGAGCACGGCGGCCCCACCATCGATGAAAGAGCGGGCCGCCTCGGCCGCCCGCTCGACATCGGAAAACGAGTCGATGTAGACGGACCGGGCCGACCCGCCCCCGGCGGCCACGCCGGCGGCGAACCCGTCTACGTAGCGCCGGGTGTTGGCCGCCTCGACCGGGCCGACGATGCCCACGTCAGCCCCGTCGGCCAAAGCCGCGGCCATCAACCCCATGGCGTAGGCCCCCTGGTCGACGGCCGAGGTGTAGGACGAGACGTTGTCGAGCCCGAAGGTCTCCTCCTCCGGCCCCCAGGCAAAGGCGGTAGCGGGGAAGTCGGGGGCGATCTCCTCCACGAAGGGGCCGTACTGCACGCCGTGGGCGATCACCAGGTCGTAGCCGGCTTCGGCGTAGTCCCGCAGGGCCGCGCCCGCTTCCTCCACCACGAAGAGGCTCTCCGACAGCGCGACCTCGCCGATCAGACCGCCATCCTGCATCTGTCCGAGCGCTTCGGCCATCGACTGGCTAAAGGCGTAGTCGTCGCGGGCGCTAGGCAGCACCGCCGCCACCCGCAAGCCCGAAGCCTCGGGCTCATCGGACTCAACAGACTCGTCGTCACCCCCTCCGCAGGCCGCGGCGACCAGCCCGAGCAGGGCAACCACGGCGAGCAGACGACGCGTCGGCACGGATACCCCGACGAGCAGACGGCGGGTTCGCAGGAACTTGAGCGATGATTCGGCGGTCATGACTCGGCGGTCACCGGGCGGCCCTGATCCGGGCGATCTCGGACGCGGCCCCAGTAAGCCGGTAAGTGTACTCGAGCCGGTCCTTCCAGCGGGTCGGGATGCCGGCCGGGCCGCAAACGATGCCCAGAAGCCCCCCGGCGATGGCTCCGACGGTGTCGGCGTCATCCCCCCGGTTCACCAGGTCCACCAAGACCGACTCCAGGGTTCCGGGCTGCTGGACGGCCCAGACCGCGCAGGCCAGGCTGTCGATCACGTAGCCGCTGGTGCTCAGCTCGGCGACGGGCCGATCGGCCGGCGTCTCCAAGGCGGCGGCGACCGCCGGGTCCAGGTCGAGGTCGGCCGCGGCGGCAATGGCCGCGGGCGCGGCGGCCCCGTTTATCAGGGCGGCGGCGATCTCGTTGTAGGCGACGCAACTGTCGGTGCACCGGCGATGGGCGTGGGTGACGGCTGAGATCAGCTCGCTCTCGCGCCGGCGCCGGCCGGGGTCGGCCCGGATCAGGGCGGTGGGCAGGGCCCGCATCAGCGAGCCGTTGCCGCACGAGCTCTCGGCGGTGAGGCCGGAGGCGGTCGGGTCGCCGCCGGCCCGGAGCTCAGACAGGGCCCGGAAGGTGGTGTGGCCGATGCTGGAGGGTGCGATGTCGAACCATTCCAGGAAGGCCCGGGCGATGCGGTCGAGGCAGTCAAGGCTGTCGCCGCCTCCGGTTTCGAGGTAGCCGGCGACCACGGCCCAGGTGAGGTCGGTGTCGTCGGTGCCCTGGCCGGGCCGGCGGCCGAACGGGCCCCCGCCGACGATCTCTCGGTGGACGCCGAGACGGCGGCGGATTTCCTCGGGGGCCAGGTGCTCCACGGTGGTGCCCAGGGCGTCGCCGGCGGCCACTCCCAGCAGGCCGCCCGCGATGGCCGTCTCGATGGGTATCGGATCCATGACGGTCACCATTTCACATCACCGCCGATGGCACTTACACTCGGCGGCTGAGATCTCGGGGCGGCGAACGGCGCCGGTTCCGGGCTCCGCCAACCGCGACGAGAGGGACCGATCCGATGTCAACAGTGGCCAAAAACCTGGTGATCGAGCTGGACAACCAGCCGGGGGAGCTGGCCAAAGTGGCCACCGCCATCAGTGACGCGGGCGTGAACATCTCCGCCGCCACCTGCATCGGCACCGGGGCCAGGGCCGAACTCCACATCTTGGTGCCCCACAGCGAGCCGGTGCGGCGGGCGCTGGCCATCACCAACACCGCCATCACCCGGGAGCGCGAGGTGGTGGTGGTGCAGGCCCAGGACCGGCCGGGCGAGCTAGCCACTCTGGCCACCCGGATCGCCGAGGCCGGGATCAACCTCGACTTGGTCTACGTGGCCACCAACTCCCGGGTGGTGGTCGGCTCCGAGGACGCCGACGCCCTCAAGCAGGTGCTCGACGGCTTCGCCCTGTAGTCGCCTCCGGCCCGGCGAAGGGCCGGCCTCGACGCCATGGGTATCCTGACCGAGCAGACGCAGAGTCAAGCCCACACCACACAGCCTCATTTTCAAAACATAAAACTAGGATTTTGCTGTGGGCGGCGCGGACGTGATTGTGGCGGGTGGGGGGCACAACGGGCTGATCTGCGCCGCCTACCTGGCCCGCTCGGGCATCGATACCCTGGTGGTGGAGGCCCAAAACCACGTGGGGGGCTGCGCGGCCACCGTGGAGGACTTCGGGGTCCGGTTCAACGTCTGCAACTGCGACCACACCCTGATCCGGGCCATGCCCATCGCCGACGAGCTGGACTTGGCCGGCCACGGGCTGGAGTACCTCGAACCCGAAGTCGCCGGGATCAGCCTGTTCCACGACGGAGCCGAGCCACTGGTCTTCTTCCATGAGGCCGAGCGGATGCTGGACGGGCTGGCCCGCTCCCACCCCAGCCAGGTCGACGCCTATCGCCGCTACCTGAAAGACGCCATGCCGGTGGCCGAACTGGCCCTGGAGATGGCCCGGACCCCGCCCTCGGCGGGCCGCTTCCTGGCCCGCGCCGCGCGCGGCGGAGCCCGGGCGGCCCGACGGCTCATGGCCTGGAGCCGGACCAGCGCCCTGGCCGTCTTATCCGAGTACTTCGACGACTGGCACCTGGCCATGCCCGCCATCACCACCGGCCCCACCGTGTGGGGCATGAGGCCCGACGCCCCGGGCACGGGCCTGGCCGCGGTGGCCTACGCCAACCGCCACCTGGTGAGGCTGGGGCGGCCCCGGGGCGGCAGCGGCGCCCTCACCGAAGCGGTCCGGGCCAGCTTCGAGGCGGCCGGGGGCCGGGTCCGCTGCGGTGCCTCGGTACAGAGGCTGCTGGTACGCGACGGCCGGGTGGCCGGGGTGCGGCTGGCCGACGGCGACGAGCTGGCCGCGGCAACGGTGGTGGCGGCCTGCGACCCCCGGCCGGTCATGGTGGAGTGGCTCGACGGCGACGCCCCGACTGCGGCCCGGCGGATGGCCCGGCGCTGGCGGCAGCGCCGCCCCGGCGAGGGGTATGAGTCCAAGATCGACGCGGTGCTATCAGCCCCGCCCCGCTACCGGACGGCCGAGCGGCTGGAGAGCCTCCACGGCGCACTGGACATCTGCAGCCCCACCATGCTGGTCCTGCCCGACCTGAAGGAGCTGATCGAGGCCCACGAACTGCGAGCCGAGGGCCGGGTGGCGAGCCGGCCGACCATGTACGCCAACGTGCCCTCGGTGCTCGACCCCGACATGGGCAACGGCACCGGCCGCCACGTGCTCAGCATCGAGGTGCTGTACACGCCTTACTCGCTGGCCGGCGGGTGGGAAAAGTCGAGCGAGCCCCGAAGATGGCTCGAGATGTGGGCCAGCTTGGTAGAGGGTGACGGACTGGGCGGCGTGGTGGACTGGCGGGCTATGACCCCGGACCGCTACGAGCGGGAGATGGCCATGGCCCGGGGCCACACCCCGTCCTACAGCGGGTCGCGGCTTCAGGCGCTGATCGGCCGCCCCCGGGAGCTGACCCGGTACCGGACCCCGCTGCCGGGCCTGTACCTGTGCGGGGCGGGCACCTTCCCCGGCGCCGGGGTGTTCGGGGCGTCGGGCCGCAACGCGGCCGACGCAGTGGCCCGTGACCGGCACGGAAGTGCGGCATGACCATCCCCGCCAGCGTCAACATCATGCCGGAGCGGCCCATCGCCGAGGTGGTCGAGTTGGCCGCGCTAGCCGAGCGGCGCGGCTACCGCCGGTGCTGGGTATACGACGAAGGCCTAGCCACCCGAGACGTGTACGTGACCCTGGCCGCCATCGCCGCCCGCACCGGCTCGATACGGCTCGGGCCGGGCATCACCAACCCCTACGTCCGCCATCCCGGGGCCACCGCCACCGCCATAGCCACCCTCGACGAGATGAGCGAGGGCCGGGCCTTCCTCGGCCTGGGCGCGGGCGGCGGACTGACCCTCGGCCCCCTGGCCCTCGAGCGGCCCCGGCCGGTGGCGGCGGTGCGGGAGACGGCGACCGCTCTGCGGCGGCTGTTCGCGGGCGAGACGGTGACCACCGAACCCGGCAGCCCGGTCTCCTTCCGGGGGGCCCGCCTCGGCTACGGCCGGGACGGGATCGAGATCATCCTGGCCGGGCGGGGGCCAAAGATGACCGCCCTGGGGGCCGAGATCGCTGACGGCTTCATCCTCAGCTACGTCCACAAAGAGCTGATCGGCGAGGCGACCGCCGCGTTGAGGGCGGGCGCGGCCGTCCGCTCGGGGCGGCCCTTCCTGGTCACGTACTGCACTCTGGTGGTCACCGACGACGCCGAGCTGGAAGAGAGCCGCCGCCAGTTGTCCTTCCGGCTCCTGGACTCCCCGCCGAGAGTGCAGCAGATGATCGGCATGACCGGCGCCGACGCCGCCGCCATCCGGGAGGCGCTGGCCGCGGGGGGGCCGGCCGAGGCCGCGCCCTTGGTGAAAGAGGAGTGGGTGGCCCATTTTTGCGTGGTCGGCTCGCCGCGGGAGGCGGCGGCCGAGCTGCGAGCGCTCATGGGCACCCACGGCATCGACGAGTTCCAGGTGTCGGTGCTGGGAGGCGACGGGGCGGCCGAGCGGATCGAGGGCATCGCCGCCCTGTTCGGCTGACCCCGGCACCCCCGCCCGGGCCATCCCCGCCCCGGGCCTGCTCGTCAGCTCAGGTAGGCGCTGAGGTCCACCGCCGGGTAGGACACCCGCTCGCCGTACTCGCGGCGCTCCCGCTTGTAGGTGGCGTCGATGCCGACCTTGGTCCCCACGCCCCGCTGGTCGGCCACCGGGTCCATCTCATGGCCCTGGGCCCCGGGCACCGTGAACACGTCGTCACCCCAGTGGACCCGGTTGGTGAGGGCCCACTGGATCTCCGAGGGCTCGTGGATGTCGACGTCTCGGTCCACCACGATCACGTTGCGGATGTTGATGTGGGCGGACAGGGCGGCCATGGCCAGGTTCTTGGGGGTGCCGGGGTTGTCCCGGTCGATGCGGATCACGGCCAGGAAGCCGTTGGCGTAGGGGGGGATGTGGACGTCGGCGGTGGGGTCGAGATGGCGCACGAACCGGCGCAGCAGCGGCTCCCGGGGCAGCACGTTGCCGATGTAGACGTGTTCGTACCAGCCCGGGATGATGGTTTGGTAGACGGGGTCGTCGCGCCAGGAGATGCAGGTCACCTCCAGGGTGGGGCTGTTCCAAGGCTCGCCGTGGTAGCCGTGGAACTCGGCCAGCGGGCCCTCCGACTGGCGGCGGGCCGGGTGCAGATGGCCCTCGACCACGATCTCGGCCGCGGCGGGCACGGCCACGTCCACGGTGCGGCCCCGGCACACCTCGACGCCCCGGCCCCGGATGGCGCCGGCGATGAGCAGCTCGTCCACCGGCGTCTTCACCCCGGCCGCGATCATGACGGCCGGGTCCAAGCCGATGGCCAGCGCGATGGGGAAGGGGGCGTCGGGGTCGGGCCGGGACTTCCAGAAGGTGCCCACGTCCCGCCACTCGTTCACGTTGAACCCGAACCGGCGGGGTCCCAGCCGCAGCATGCGGTTGTAGCCAAGGTTGCCCCGACCCGAGATCGGGTCGGTCGCCACGGTCACCGCCCCGGTGATGAAGGCGCCGCCGTCGCCGCGGCTGTGGGTGGGGACGGGCAGCACGGCCGTGTCCAGCTCGGGGCCGGCGACGCAGTTGTCGTGCCAGGCGGCGGCGTCCACCGGCACCGGGGCGATCCCGTTGGCCACCTCCAGCACCCGGTCCATGACGTCGACGATCTCATCGGGCCGGCACCCCAGCGCCACCGCGGCTCGCCGGTGCGAGGTGACCCCCCCGCAGAAGATCGGCCAGTCGGCGCCGACGACGTTCTCGAACAGCCCGGCGCCGGTGTCGGTGCGGGCCAGCGAGGCGGCCACATCGGCCAGCTCGTGCTCCAGCCCCACCGGCGCTTTCACCCGGGCGAGCTGCCCGGCCGCCTCCAGGGCGTCTATGTAGCTGCGCAGGTCGTGAATCTCGCTCATGCCCGGAGCTTATGATCTGACTCTGTGACAGAACGACCGGGAGCAGACGGACGAATGGGGACCGCGGCCGAACGACCGGGGAGCGACGGCGAGGGCCGGATGTTGCGCAACGCCCGGCTGGCCGACGGCCGGACCGTGGACGTACACGTCCGCGGCGGGGCGATCGCCGCGGTGGCCGCAGCCGGTTCGCCGGTTCCGGCCGGGTTCGACCGCGACGACCTCGACGGCTGGCTGCTGCTGCCAGCCCCGGCCGAGCCCCACGCCCATCTCGACAAGGCCCTCACCGCCGAGGCCATCCCCAACCCCAGAGGCGACCTGGCCGGCGCCATCGAGGCCTGGACGACGGCCGCGGCCGACGGCCGGCTCACCGAGGAGAACATGATCGAGAGGGCCGCGGCCGCGGTGGAGCTGCTGATCGTCCACGGGGTCACCGCCATCCGCTCCCACGTGAACACCACCCCGGAGGCGGGGGTATCCGGGGTGCAGGCCCTGCGGGAGGTGCGCCGCCGGTTCGAAGGGCTGGTCGATCTCCAGATCGTGGCCCTCACCGGCAAGCCCATGGCCGGGACCGACGGGGCCGAGGGACGCGCCGTGCTGGGCGCGGCTTTGGAGGCGGGCGTGGACGTGGTGGGGGGCGTCCCCCACCTCGACCCGGACCCGGTAGGCGCCATGGAAGTCGCCTTCGCCGCGGCCCGCGACGCCGGTTTGCCCGTCGATCTGCACACCGACGAGACCCTGGACCCGGAGATGCTGAACCTGCGGGACATGGCCCGGGCCGTGCAGCGCACCGGGTTCGAGCACCCGGTGGCGGCCAGCCACTGCGTGAGCCTGGGCATGGCGCCGCCCGAAATCCAGGCCGCGGTGGCGGCGGAGGCCGCCGCCGCGGACATCGCCGTCATCACCCTGCCCCAGACCAACCTGTACCTGCAGGGCCGCGACCACCCCGCCGCCACTCCCCGGGGGCTGACCGCTGTCGATGCCCTCCAGCGGGCCGGGGCCCTGGTGGCGGCCGGCGCCGACAACGTGCAGGACCCGTTCAACCTGGTGGGCCGCAGCGACCCGCTGGAGACGGCCGCGCTGCTGGTGATGGCCGCTCACCAGTCCCCCGAGGCCGCCTACGACATGGTGTCCAACGGAGCCCGCCGAGCCATGGGCCTGGCCCCGGTCCACTTCCAGCCGGGCGACCCGGCCGACTTCCTGGCCATCGACGCCCCGTCGGTGAGGGCCGCCGTGGCCGACGCCGGAATGTCGCGGCGCGTCTGGCGCCGGGGCCGGCCGGTGGCCTCCAGCCGCCAGCACACCCGGCTGTTCGCCTGAGCAGCCCCGGGGACCCCGGGGATTCGATCAGGGCCGGGACTCGGCGCCGGCGAACCGGGGGGAGGTCTCGATGATCAGCAGTTTCACCTCATCGGGCGCGGCGGCCCGGAGCCGATGCGGGCGGCTGGTGTCGTAGGAGATGGAGTCGCCGGGCCCCAGCCGGAAGATCTCACCGTCTAGATCGATCTCGACCGCGCCGGAGATCACATAGACCGTCTCGAACCCGTCGTGGACCCAGTAGTCCCTGAAAGCGCCCGGCGCCCCGGTGAACTCGACGACTTGGAAGGGGCTGGCCTCGGGGACGACCACCCGCACCACCCCGTCCGCCTCCCCCAGCTCGTTGGCCGCGATCGGACCGGTGTCGGACGCCCGCACCACCGCGGCCTCGCGGGTGTCCTCCGACCCGGCCAGCAGCCGCGAGGCGTTGGTGCCGAGCGCCTCGGAGATCCGGTGCAGCGAGTTCATGGAGGGGCGGGCCCGGCCCCGCTCGATCTGGGACAGGAACGGGTGCGACAGGCCGGTCAGGCGGGCCAACTCGACCAGGGTGAGGCCGCCTGCTTTGCGCAGCGACCGGATCTTGGCGCCGAGACGGCGGGCCCGGGCCGAGTCGGCGGCAGCGGGCGGTTGCGCCTTCGGGTTGTTGATGCTATCAAGATCAGTGAGGGGCACGTTCAGCGCCTCCGGAGAACTCGGGAGGGAACGAGGATGAGAGCATCGGCATGGGTCAAGGCACTGGGCGCGCTGTCGGCGCTGGTTCTGCTGGCGGCCGCGTGCGGGGACGACGATACCGATACGACGACGCCGACCACGACCACGACCATGAAGCCGGCCAGCGGCGACATGGACGACGCCGAGGGCATGGCCGACGAGAACGTGGTCGACGACGACATGGCCACCGGCGACGAAGGCATGACCGACGACGACGCCATAGCCGACGACGAGGGCATGACCGAGGACGACATGGCCGACGCCGACATGGCTAGTAACGACATGATGTCGAAGGATCTCTCCGAGGTGTGCCCGAGCCCGCTGATAATCCAGACCGACTGGTTCCCCGAGTCTGAGCACGGCGCCATGTATCAAATGGTCGCCTCCGACTACACCATCGACGCCAGCAACCAGGTCACCACCGGCAGCCTGATAATCGGCGACACCGACACCGGGATCGACATAGAGATCAGGGCCGGGGGCCCGGCCATCGGGTTCGCCTCCGGGTCGGTCCAGATGTACATCGACCGGGAGATACACCTGGCCTACATCAGCACCGACGGGTCGATCATCTTGGGCGACGACACCCCGACGATTGCGGTGGTGGCCCCGCTGGAGAAGAACCCCCAGATCATCCAGTGGGACCCCGAGACCTATCCCGACGTGTCCTCCATCGCCGACCTCGGCGAGAAGGGGATCGTGGTCAACGTCTTCGGCGGCGGGACCTTCATCGACGTGTTCGTGAACGAGGGGGTGCTGTCGGCCGACCAGATCGACCCGTCCTACAACGGCTCGCCGACCCGGTTCATCGCCGAGGAGGGCGCCATAGCCCAGCAGGGCTTCGCGTCGGAGTCCCCCTACAGCTACGAGATCGCCTACGAGGAGTGGGCCAAGCCGATCGCCTTCGAGTTGATCCACGACGCCGGCCTGCGCCTCTACTCCCAGACCCTGGCGGTCCGCAAGGACAACCTGGAGGCGCTGCGGCCCTGCCTGGAGCGGTTCGTGCCCATCGTCCAGCAGTCGGTGCTGGACTTCGCCGCCGACCCGGCCCGGGCCAACGCCATCATCATCGACGCGGTCGAGACCATCGACAGCTTCTGGGAGTACAGCCCGGGCCTGGCCGACTTCTCGGTGCAGACCCAGAAGGATCTGGGCCTGATCGGCAACGGGCCCGACGGCATCGTGGGCAACATGGACGAGGACCGGATCAACGAGGTGATCGACAAGATCACCGCGGCCGGGTTCGACGTCACTCCCGGGCTGCGGTTCGAGGACATCGCCACCAACGAGTTCATCGACGAGAGCATCGGCTTCTAGCCCCGGCTGAACCGATCGGGACGGCCTGACCGAAAAGGGGCTCGAATGGGCGAAGCGGTCGATTTCGTCATCGTCGGCACGGTGATAACCGCCGACCCCCGGCGGCGGGTGTTCCTCGACGGGGCGGTGGCGGTGGACGGCGGCCGCATCGCCTCGGTCGGGCCCCGAGCCGAGGTGGAGGCCGCCTTCACCGGCCGGACCCGGCTGGGCGGGCCCCGCGACCTGGTGGTCCCGGGCCTCATCGACACCCATAACCACATGGCCCAGGCCCTGGTGCGGGGGCTGGCCTTCGAGGATCTGCCCAACATCACCCGGATCTACATCCCGGCCGAGGACGTGCTCGGGGTCGAGGGGCTGAAAACCAGCGCCCGGGTCACCATGGCCAACCTGCTGCGGGCCGGGGTCACCACCACCACCGACACCACCGGCACCCCCGAGCACGAGGACGCGGTGGGCGAGACCGCGCTCGAGATGGGGATCCGGTGCGCCCTGGCCGTCGGCCAGCGCGACCGCCGGTCCCGCCTGGCCAGCAACTACGAGCAGATCGAGGGCCGCTCGGAGTACTCCGACGATCCGGTGCGCCGAGAAGAGAACATCGCCCACATCGACGAGTTCCTCACCCGGTGGGGACCGCGGGGCGACGGGCAGGTGCGGCCCTACATCCACGCTCCCAGCGTTCCGTCGGTGAGCGACGAGATGTTCCTGGCCGCCAGGGAGCTGGCCGAGCGCCACGACACCGCGGTGATGACCCACATCAACCGGGACCGCGAGGAGATCGAGCTGTCGGTCTCGCTGTTCGGCCGCCGCCCCATCGAGCACCTGGCCCAGATCGGCGCGCTGGGGCCGCGGTTCCTGGCCATCCACGCCATGCTGACCACCGCCCGGGAGATCGGGCTGCTGGCCTCCGCCGGGGCCAAGCTGGCCCACGCGCCGGTGGTGTGCACCGACATCGTCTCCGCCGTCACCGACGTGGTGGCCATGCGGGCCGCCGGGGTCACCGTGGGCCTGGGCTGCGACACGGTCATCAACGACATCTTGGCCGTGGCCCGGATCGCCTATCTGATGCACGGGCAGGCCGCGGGCATCCCCATGTACGACCCGGTCGGGTTCACCGCCGAGGACGCCTTCGACATGGCCACCATCGACGGGGCCCGGGCCCTGCTGTGGGAGCACGAGATCGGGTCGCTGGAGCCGGGCAAGGCGGCCGATGTGGCCGTGTTCGACGGCGAGAACCCGCGGCTGTCGCCCCGGTACAACCCGGTCGGAGCCCTGATGCGCTACGGCGCTGGAACCGACGTCAAGAGCGTGCTGGTGAACGGGAGGCTGGCGGTGGACGAGGGCCGGGTGCTGGCCGTTGACGAGGCCGAGCTGCTGGCCGAGGCTGACGAGGTCGCGGCCCGGATGCGAGACCATCTGATGCCCCGCCGTTACTGGCCGCTGACCCGCCGCTCGCAATTACTCTGAGGGGCATGCCGATACGGCGCGCCGGCCGGCCCGCCGCTCGGGGGGCGGGGCCTTGAGCCTCGACCTGCCGGTGATCGACATCGCCGCCTTGCGGGCCGAGCCGGACGGGGCGAAAGCCGGGGCGGTCGTCGGGGCCCTTGACGCGGCCTGTTGCGACACCGGCTTCTTCGCGGTCACAGGCCACGGCCTAGACGGCCCGATGGCCGCCGTGTTCGAGGCAGCCCGGGCTTTCTTCGCCCTGCCTCAGCCCGACAAGGAGCGGGTGCCGCGGGTCAACCGGTACGGGTTCGTGCCCCTGGCCGACCAGGCGCTGGACCCGGAGAGGGCGGCCAACTCCTTCGAGCACCTCGACATGGGGCTGGCCGACGAGGTCCCGTGGCCGGAGGTGGCCGGGTTCGCCGAGGCGATGCGCGGCTACCAGCGGGCCGCCTTGGAGACGGCGGCCGGGATCTTGCGGGCCCTGACCGCGGCCCTGGGCGCCGAGGCGGGCTTCTTCGCGGCCCGCATGGTCCGCCCCCAGTGCCGGCTGCGGCTCATCCACTACCCGGCCGCGTCCTCCGGCGCCGGGCCGCGGCCGGTTCTGTCCGAAGCCCACACCGACTACGGGGCCATCACCCTGTTGGCCACCGACGGCACCGGAGGCCTGGAGGTGAAGCCCCGCGGCGGCGACTGGACGCCGCTGACGGCGCCGGCCGACCACCTGGTGGTGAACCTGGGCGACATGCTGGCCCTCTGGACCAACGACCGGTACCGCTCGACCCTCCACCGGGTGGTGGCGCCGGAACGGGACCGGTTCTCGGTCCCGTTCTTCGTCAACCCCGACCCGGCCACCGTCATCGAGCCCGTCGGGAGCTGCGTCACCGCCGAGCGGCCCCGCCGCTACGGGCCGGTCACGGCCGGGGACTTCCTGGCCGCCCGCATCGACGCCGGCGGGCCTTACGAGCCTTTCGAGGGTTAAACGGCCGGGGGCCGGCGCTTGAGCGCCGGCCCCCGAGTTGGTTCTGGTTGGATCGGCTGGGGTTAGAAGCCGATGCTCTCGTCGATGAACTCGTTGGTGAAGAGATCGCTGGCGGTCAGGTCGGGATCGACGTCCATCCCCGCGGCGCGCATGTCGTCGATCACCTGCTGGATGCGAGACTCCACCATGTTGCCCACGATGTCGTCGGGGCCGTTGCCGATCAGGCCGAAGTCGCGCTGGGCCTGCACCGAGAACTCGGCCAGATCAGGCTGGTACACCCAGAAGTCTTGGTACCTCTCCACCGCGTCCACGATGATGGCGTTGGCCCGCTCGGGAGCGGCCTCGAAGTCGACGACCGCCTGCTGGATGATCGGGACCACCTTCTCCAGGCAGGACCTCATACCCTCGAGTTCATCGGGGCGCACCGCGATGGTCTGGGAGTAGATCTCGAACCCGGCGTCGTGCAGAAGCTGGAACGCCACCGGCTTGCCCCACTGCTCGTAGATGTGCTCGTAGGTGTACACCTCCGAGGAGGCGAAGCCCTGCTGGGCGATGGCACCGTTCTCGGCCACGAACCGGGCAGGCGAGCCGTTGTAGGACGGGTCCACCTGATCGCGGGACCACATTCCCTGGGCGATGAACACCTCGGGGAAGGTCCCGCCCCCGAACACGTTGATGGTGATCCCGGCGGCGCCGAGATCGGCGAGGCCGTTGACGTCGGGGTAGGTGGCCGGGTCCCACATGACCATCTGCGGGTTCTTCTCCAGCGGGGCCACCACCGACATCAGCGGAGCCGAGCCCCAGTGGTTGACCAACTGGTCGGTGGACCCATAGCCGAGATGGATCGAGTCGTCGGTGGCCATCCACTGCGACACCGCCGCGAAGCCGATGGCCGGTCCGCCGGTGCGGACCTCCCACTCGATGCCCAGGTCCTGGCCGCCCAGCACCATCGTCCCCCGCACGATCTTGTTCTCGACGTCGACGATGTAGTCGTCGCCGATCAGCTCGTACATGGCGCCGTGCTCGGACTCGGGGAACCAGTCGGTCTGGACCACCAGCGGACTGGGGCACACCTCCGACAGATCAGTGGCCACCATCATGGCGTCGCCGTCGTCGCCGTCGTCGGCCATCTCGTCGCCATCGTCGGCCGGAGCCGCGGCGGTGGTCGGCGCCGGGGTGTCATCGTCGCCGCCGCTGTCGCCGCCGCTGGACGCCGCCGCGGTGGTGGTCGGCGCCGTCTCGGTGCCGCCGTCGTCATCGCCGCAGGCCGCGGCAATAAGGCCGAAGGCCGCCAAAACAGCGATCAACCCGGTCCAGGTTCTGGTTCTCATGTGGGTCCCTCCTCTGTGAGACAAACCGGTCAAGGCCTCGGGGGCGCTTGATCCGAAGTTAAGAGAGCCGATTGCCGGTGCGGTCCGGCCTCAACAAGGTACACCCCTTCTCCTTCAGCCGCTGATGGCTTGGGGCTCGTACCACTTGCCGATGACCAGCTTCTGGATCAACCCGAACGTCCAGAAGACGACCACGCCCAGCACCGAGGACATGATGACCGCGGTCAGCAGCTCCTCGCCGTCGAGCTGAAAGGCATAGCGCCGGATGCGCTGCCCGATGCCGATCTCGCCCCGGCCGAAGAAGAAGTCGCCGACGATGGCGCCGATCACCGACAGCCCGGCCGAGATGCGCAGCCCGGCGAAGACGGCGGGCAGGGCGGCCGGGAACATGAGCTTTCGCAGCCGGGTGAGGCGGCCAGCGTGGTGGAGCGTGAACAAGTCGTGCATGCCCCGCTCGGCCGATTGCAGGCCGAACAGGGTGTTCATGAGGATGGGAAACAGCGAGATGATGACGCACACGATCACCCGGGACGGCTGGCCGGTGCCCCACCAGAACGAGATCAACGGCACGATGGCCAAGATGGGGATGGCCTGGACGGTGACCATGAACGGGAACAGGGCCCGCTCGAATATCTTGGCCTGGCTCATCAACATGGCCAACAGCATCCCGATGGTGATGGCGATGGCCAAGCCGATCCCGGCCACCTTGGCGCTCGACCCAAGGGCCTTCAGGATGATGCTGAACTTGTCCCACTCCAAGAACCCGACCTGCAACACGTCGTGGGGGTAGGGCAGCAGGAAGCGCCGGGTCTCGTCCAGCACTATCCGGGTGATGTAGTACCAGAAGGTGATCAGGGCCCCGCCCAGCAGCATCGGGGGCAGCACCATGCGGGGCAGATCGGCCACCCTGATCCGCTTGGAGGCGCTCGGCGGGGCGGAGGGGTCGAGGGCGGAGTCCTCCCCGCTCGAGTCAGGATCGCCGAGGTCGGGCATCTCTGGGGCCGGGGCGGCCGCGGGGGTGTAGTCAGCGACGTCGGGGGTGGTCGTCATGAGTACGAACCTCGCAGGGCTTGGGAGACATCGCCGCTGAGCAGGGCGAACTCCGGGTCGAACCTTAGCTCCGGGCGACGGGGGTAGCCGAAGGGCACTTCGAAGCCGGCGATGATCCGGCCGGGCCGGGCCGACATCACCAGCACCCGGGTGCTCATGAACACCGCCTCGGCGATGGAGTGGGTGATGAACAGTCCGGCGAAGCCCTCGTGTTGGAAGAGCTGCTGGGTCTCCTCGTTGAGACGCTCGCGGGTGATCTGGTCGACGGCGCCGAAGGGCTCGTCGAACAGGAACACCGGCGGCTTGAGGGTGAGGGTGCGGGCCAGCGAGGCCCGCATCCTCATGCCGCCGGACAGCGACTTGGGGTAGTGGTTCTCGAACCCGGTCAGGCCGACCAGCTCGATGGTGTCGAGGGCGAGCCGTCGGCGTTCGGCCTTGCCGACGCCGTGCAGTTCGGGCAGCAGCTCGATGTTCTTGCGGACGGTGCGCCACGGCAGCAGGGTGGGGTCCTGGAAGACGTAGCCGAGCCGGTCCCGGTCCACGGCCACCGCGCCGGACGTGGGCTCCAGCAGGCCCGAGGCGATCCGCAGCAGGGTGGACTTCCCGCACCCCGAGGGGCCGACCACGGTGACGAACTCGCCCTTGTCGACGGTGAAGCTGATGTCGGTCAGCGCCTCGGTGCCGTCGGGGAAGACCATCCCGATGCCGTCGAAGGACAGAGTGCTCATCGTCGTTGTGATCGCCACCAGCCGTTACCCCCTGTGTCGCTCCTCGGACGCGCCCGACCCGGCCGGGCACCGGGCAACTCTAGCGGTGGATAGTTCCGGCGCTACCCTCCGGCTCCGATGCGGGTGCTCCTGCTCGACGCCTACGATCCCGACGACCCGGACCGGGCCGTGGTCGTCACCGCGATGGACGCCCTGCGCGACCGGGGCCACGAGGTGGACCGGCTGGACCTGTCGGGGACCGATCAGTTCATGTCGGCGGCCGAGCACGCCGCCTACCACTCCGAGGAGCCCATCGTCTCCGACGACGTGCGGGACTCGGTAGACCGCCTCCGCCGGGCCGGCGGGCTGCTGTTCTGCTACCCGACCGTCGCCTTCACCGTTCCGGCCCGGCTCAAGGGCTGGTTGGAGCGGACGATGGTGCCCGGCGTGGGGTTTGTGTTCGACCGGAACAACCGGATCAGGCGGGGCATGGCCAACATCCGCCGGGTCGGCTCGGTCACCACCAGCCCTCACGGCCACCTGGCCCGGATGAGGGCCCGGGACGGGGGCAGGCGGACCACGGTGCGGACCATGCGCCTGTGCAGTCACTCCCGGTGCCGGGTCACGTTCGTTTCGCTGCCCACCGGCGCCGGGGCCACCGGCGCCGGCGCCGACCGGATCGGGCGGGCCCTGCGGAGCTGGTAGGGCCGGGCGCCTCCGCCCCGGCGGCGTCGGACACGGCGGCGCGGGCGGCGGCGACGAAGCGCTCCAGACCGGCTCGGTCGAGGCGGTCGAGGTCGTACAGAGCCACCCACTCGAAGGCGACGCCCGGCGCGCACAGGGCCAGGACCGTCCGCTCCCACAGCTTGCGGCCCGGTTCGCCCTGGATCGTGTTCTTGAGCCGCCCCGACCCGTGGGTGGCCACCACGGTGAGGCGGCGCACCCGGCCCAGCGCCGACGACGGGCGGGCGGCAGCGCCGCCGGGCCCGGCGGGCGGGGATGGGCCGTTGTCGTCTGCCCGACCAGGGGCAGCGGGCGGGGGCGGGCCGTCGATGTCGGGGCCCAGCGTTTTTTGGAGCCAGTCGAGGAGCCGGGCGGGCAGACCGCCCCACCAGGTGGGGTAGACCACGATCAGGTGCTCGGTGGCGGCCAGCCGGGACCTGTCCGCGGTCTCGCCCCGGTGAAGCTCGATCAGCCGATAGGGCGCCCCGCGGCGTTCCAGCCCGTCGCACACGGCCCGGCACAGCGCCGCGCTGTAGCTGGTGTCCACCGGGTGGTAGTGGACCACGGTCGTCTCCATGCCGTCGCCGGGCCGTTCCGCTCAGGGCCCGCGGTCAGGGGCCCGGCAGCAGGGGCATCAGCTCGTCGGCGATGCGGTGAAGCTGCTCCTCCACGAACTCGTAGCGGTCGCCGGGCATGGCCGGGAACAGCAGCAGGTTCTCCAGCCCGATCTGCTCGTCGTAGGCGGCGATGCCCTCGGCCACGTCGGAGGCCGTGCCCGCCAGCCAGGTCTTCTGCTCCAGCGACTGCTCCAGGGTGGGGATCAGCCCGGCCGGCGCGGGCTTGCCGTCGGGGCCCATGTACCCCTTGCTCCAGCCGTAGGGGCCGAGGAACTTCCAGAACTCGTCGTGGCCGTCGCGCACCGACGCCACCGCCGCCTCGCGGCTGTCGTCGATGCGGATGTTGAGCACGAGCTGGCGGTGCTCGCCCCGCTCCAGCTCTCGGCCGTGGGCGGCCGCGTAGATCTCGGCGAAGCGCTCCCAGCGGGCCTTCACGAAGCGGTAGTGGTTGTTCCAGAACACCCCTCCCCAGCCCCGCCGGGGGACCTGCTCGAGGGTGGGGGGCGAGGTGACGGCCTGCCAGATCTCATAGGGGTGAAGGGGCCGGGGCACCAGCGTCATCTCCTCGACGAAGCCGCCCCGGTCGGGCAGGCCCGGCGGCGGGATGTCGTAGAACTGGCCGTGGAACGAGAACGCCTCGGAGTCCAGGGCCAGGCGGATGACGTCCATGGCCTCGTCGAACTGCCGGCGGTTGAGCTCGTCGGCCGCGGCTCGGTCGGGGTTGTCGAAGCTGCCGATCACGGTGCCGAGCGTCTCGGCCTCCCGGGGCACCGTGCCCCGGCCCACGCCGAGGATGGCCCGCCCGCCCGAGACGTTGTGCAGGGTGGCGAAGTCCTCGGCCAGCCGCAGCGGGTGCCACTGGGGGACGACGTTGAAGGCCATCCCGATCCGGATGCTCTCGGTGCGCTCGGCCAAGATGGCACCCGCCAGGATCCCGTTGGGGATCACCTCGTAGCCCTCGTACTGGAAGTGGTGCTCGGTCAGCCAGTAGGAGTCGAAGCCGAGCCGGTCCGCCGCCACCCCCATGTCGATGATCCGCTCGGTGGTGCGCCAGATCTCCTTGGGCCCGTAGCGGCGGTCCACCGGGGCCGGGGGGCCGGCGCCGGCATCGTCCATCTCGACCCCGCCGAACAGGAACACCCCCGTGCGCATGGCGCTTCACTCTAGAGGGTCGGGAGTTTCAGCCCCAGACCGGGCGGGGTTCTAGCGGTGACGACCGCCGACGTTTGTCCCCGGGCGGGCGGGGTTCTAGCGGTGACGACCGCCGACGTTTGTCCCCGGGCCGGGCGGGGTTCTAGCCCAGGGCTTGGCGCAGGTTGAAGTGGTCTATGAGGCGCACGAGATCGGCGGGCTGGGTTTCGAGGGCGTCGAAGGCGGCCAGGTCGGCCCGGGCCGCCTCGGGGTCGCCCTGCTGGTTTCGGGCGAAGGCCCGGTAGACGAGGGCGGACGGGTGGGCGGGATCGAGTTCGAGGGCCCGGTCGAGATGGGCGACGCCGGCCGCGAGCAGCTCGGGGTCGCCGGTGCGGGCCACCAGCCATCCCCGCCCGGTGAGGGCCTCGGCGTCGTCGGGGCGGGATTCGAGCACCCAGTCGAACAGCCTCACCGCATCGAGCAGACGGCTCTCGGCGGCTAAGCGCTCGGCGGCCAGGGCCACCTGCCGGACGGTCAGCGAGGTGGCCGCGAAGGCGACCGGCCCGGCGCCGTTCGCCCCGGTCCCGGCCCGTTCGGCCTCCACCGCGGCCAGCGCCTCCTCCTCCTGGGCCCTCAGGATGCGGGGCCGGAGCTGGGCTGCGTCGATGAGCGACTGGGCGAAGTCGGGGGGGTCGGAGGCGTCGAATAGGGCCAGCTCGGCCGCGGCCCGCTCGGTTTCGCCGGAGTCGATGGCCACTATCGAGCGGAACAGTCGGGCGTCGGGGTAGGCCGGGTCGATCCCGATGGCCTCCTCCAGGTAGGCGACGGCGCCGGCGAGGTCGCCCGACCGGGCGGTGAGCCAGCCCCGGTAGGTGAGCGCCTCGACGCTGGAGGGCCGGCTTTCGAGCACCTCGTCGTAGATGGCGATGGCGGCCGCGATGTCGCCCGCGACCACGGTCTGCTGGGCCTCGAACAGCAGCTCCCGGGAGGTGCGGCGGATCTCCCCGGTGATCGAATCGCCAGCGGCGCGGCTGCCCGAATACCGGGCCACCAGCACCCCGGCGGCCACCGCGGCCACCGCGATCACGGCCGCGGTCACGGCCAAGCCGAGCCGGCTTCGGCCCGGCGCGGCAGGCGCCTTGTCGGCGGAAGCGAGGGCGGGCGCGATGGCCTCGTCCGGCTCGGCGGTAGCGGCGACGGCGGCCTCGCCCGGCTCGGCGGCGGGCTCGGCCAGACCGGCGGCCGCGATGGCCTCGATCGGCTCGGCGGAAGCGGCGACGGCGGCGGCCCGGCGGCGGTGGAACATCACCACCAAGACTCCCGCTGTCCCCACCCCGGCCGCGACCGGCAGTATCCACACCAGGCCGGTGAGTCCGGCGCCGGAGGGGTTGTAGTCGATGTCGATGTCGTAGGCGGCGACCAGCTCGTCGCGGATGTAGCCGTCGCTGCGCCCCTCGTCGACCCAGATTCCGATCTGGCGGCGGATCTCGCGGGCCACGGGCACGTCGCTCTCGGCCACGGACTGGCCGGCGCACACCGGGCAGGCGAAGCCCCGGGCCAGGGCGTGGGCCCGGTCGGCGTTGGTGCGGGGCGGTTCGGGGGCGACGGCGCCGTACAGGTAGGCGCCGGCGGCCACCGCGGCCGCCGCGGCCCAGCTCCAGGCCCGCCTGGTCATCGTCCGCCTGCTCACCGTCCGCCTGGTCACCATCGCCTGGTCATCGTCCGCCTGCTCACGATCGGGAAAACTGGGCGATTACGGAGTCGAGGCCGGCCGCGGTGACCCCGCCCAGGTACTTCCAAACCACCAGGCCCGACGGCGCCACCAAATACGACTCGGGCACCCCGGTCACCCCGTAGGCGACGGCCGTCCGGCCGCTGTTGTCGGCGATCACCGGCCAATCGCCCCCGTTCTCCTCGAAGAAGGCAGCGACGTTGGCGGCAGTGTCGTCGAACACCACCGACACCACCGCGGCGTTGCCGGTGGCGTCGTGGCTGCGGCTGAAGGCCACCAACTCGGGGTGCTCGACGATGCACGGCACGCAGAAAGTGGAGAAGAAGTTGACCACCACCCACCGGCCTCGCAGATCGTCGAGGTCGAAGGGCTCGCCGTCGGTGGCCGTGCCGACGATGGCCGGGGCCAGGCCCCCGACGACAGGGCTGCGGGCCCGACGCTCGGCGGCCGGATCCCGGGTGACCAGCAGCACGGTCAGCAGGACCGCGGCCACCGCCACCGGCACGGCCACCCAGGCCGCCACTCGGCGGGTCATGGGCCGGTCGGGGCCGGGGACGCCGGGAGGGGCGGGGCGGCCGCCGCGGGCGGGGAGGGTGCCGGGGGCGGGGGCGTCGTCGTCATGGGCCGGTCGGGGCCGGGGCGGCCAGCGCAGGCTCGGGCTCGGAGTCCCGCTCTCTCCCCCGGCGGGGACGGGTCGGCACCAGCGCCAGGGCGGCGCCGGCTGCCACCACAATCCCCCCGATCCACAGCCAGGCCACCAAGGGCTGCACCGTCACCCTGAGAATCACCCGGTCGGCGGCGCCTTCGGGGAACGACAACACCGACAGGGCCACGTCGTCATAGAGGGTGGAGCGCACCGACGGGATACCGATGGTGCGGGACGCGAACGGGTAGGAGGCCAGAGCCGGACCGTAGGGGCCGGCCCCGTCCACCCGGACCTGGGCGACCCGCTCGAGGCGGTTGGAGTACTCGACCATCTCGGAGCCGACAAAGGCGATCTCGTGGCCGGCCATCTCCGCGGTCTGGCCCGGGGCCAGCTCGAACTCGCCCTGGCGGACGTAGGACTGGCTGGCAGCGAAGGCCACGGCCACGAGCACCACCCCGAGGTGGACGACCATCCCGCCGTTGGCCCGGCCCACCAGCCCCCGCCATTTGTGCCGGCGCACGGCCGGGGCCAAGCGGAGTACCGCCGACCCGGCGGCCAGCCCGCCCAGCCCGAAGGCCAACAGCGGAGCCCAGCCCCGGGCCCCGGCCACCACCGCGGCGGCGATGGCCCCGGCCCCGATCCAAGCCGGAGCCAGGAGCCGCCGGCTCAGCGTCTCGGCCCGGGCCCGGCCCCAGGGCAGCACCGGCCCCACCGCCATCAAGAACAGCAGGGCCAGCCCTACCGGCCGGGTCATGCGGTCGAAGTAGGGGTTGCCCACCGAGACGGTGCGGCCGTCGATGGCCTCGACCACCAGCGGGAAGACGGTGCCCAACAAGACGATGAAGGCGAAGACGGTGAAAGCCACGTTGTTGGCCAGGAAGGCGCCCTCGCGCGACATCGGCGAGCCGATGCGTCTCGGGGATCGCAGCTCGTCGCCCCGCCAGGCGATGAGCCCCAGCGACGCCACCACCACCACGGCGAAGAAGCCGCCGATGGCCGGGCCGATGGGTGACTCGGTGAAGGAGTGGACCGAGTCGAGCACCCCCGAGCGGGTGATGAAGGTGCCGAGGATGGTGAGCGAGAAGGTGGCCACCACCAGCGAGAGGTTCCACACCCGCAGCAGGCCCCGGCGCTCTTGGGCCACGGCCGAGTGCAGGTAGGCGGTGCCGGTTAGCCAGGGCAAAAAGGAGGCGTTCTCCACCGGGTCCCAGGCCCAGTAGCCGCCCCAGCCCAGGGTCTCGTAGCTCCACCAGGCGCCGAGCACGATGCCCAGGGACAGAAAGCCCCAGGACACCAGCGTCCAGCGGCGGGCGGCGGCCAGCCAGTCCCCGTCCAGGCGGCCGGTGGCCAGGGCGGCGATGACGAAGGCGAAGGGCACGGTGAAGCCCACGTAGCCGAGGTACAGCACGGGCGGGTGGAAGGCCATGAGGATGTGGTTCTGGAGCAGGGGGTTGGGGCCGGGGCCGTCGTAGCCGGCGGGCGGGTCGAACCCGACGAAGGGCGAGGCCGGGCCGGCCATGAGCGCGAAGAAGAAGGCGGACACGGCGAACAGCACCAGCAGGGCCCAGCCCATGGTTGGGTCGGCCCCCCGGGACCGGAACCGCAGCGCCACCGCGACGGCGAAGCCGCACAGCACCAGGGTCCACAGCAGGATCGATCCTTCCAGGGCCCCCCACAGGGTGGCGAAGTTGAAGACGGCGGGGGTGGCCGAGGAGCCGTTGTCGGCCACGTATTTGACCGTGAAGTCGCGGGTGATCAGGGCCCGCTCCATCACCGCGAAGGCGGCGGCCGCGGCGACGGCCATGGCCGCCATCAGGGCCCGGGCGGGCCGGAGCCAGCCGGGGATAATCCGGGCCAGACCCAGCCCGGTCACCAGCACCCCGCCGGCCGCGGCGGCCAAGCCGGCGGTGACGGCGGCGGCGCCGAGGGTGGCGTTGCTCACGCAGCCGGGTCCGTCAGGTCGGGCGGGCCAGGGGTGGCGGGGGGCCGAGCGGCGGTAGCGCCCTCAGCAGCGGCGGGTTGGGTGACGGTGGGACGGGCGGAGGCACCCTCAGTAGCGGCGGGCCGGGCGGCGGTGGTGCCCTCAGCGGCGGCGGGGCGGACGGCAGCGGCGGGCTCAGCGGCGGCGGGACGGGCGGGCTCCGACGCGGCGTCGGTGCCCTGTTCGGCTTCGTCGACGCGCTCCTCGTAGTCGTCGCGGTTGCGGTAGTCGTTGTCGTGCTTGACCAGCATCCGATCCGAGGCGAAGTACCAGCCGTCGGCGGCGGCCAGGGCGGCCCGGGCGGGCTCGTCGACGGGGGCCGGGCCCAGCCGCCACCCCCCCTCCAGCACCACCGGCACACCGGGCTGGAACAACTCCCGGGGGTCGCCGGTGTGGACCACGTCGACGAGCGCGCCCTCGAAGCCGATGGTGAAGGCCAGGGCTGGGGCGTCGTCGAGGAAGGTCTCGGCGATGGTGCCGGCCACGGGGGTTCCCTGGACCCGGAAGCGCTCCGAGCCGAGCTCGTCCCGGCGCTCGACGGCCTCGTCGGCGTTGTAGAAGAACAGGGAGGCGTCACCGAGCAGGTTGGCGACCAGCCAGGTCACGGCGGCGGCCACGGCCACGATCACCGCCAGCGACACCAGACGGCGGCGGTCCGAGCGGACCGGCCGGGAGGAGGGTCGCGGCGGCCGAGGCTCGAGGGTCGTCATCACCGATCGGGGGCCGACGTCGGGCGACGGGGAGCGGCGGTCATCACCGGCTGGGGGCCGACGTCGGGCGGCGGGGGGCGGCGGTCATCGCCGGCCGGGCGCCGACTTCCGGGACCGGAGGCCGATCATCGATCGGGGGCCGACATCCAGCGTCGGCGGCTGGCCGGTACTCGGGCCGCCAGCTTGCGACCCCGGCGCACCAGACGGATGGCGTAGAGGGCCCCGGCTCCCAGCACCAGGCCCCAGGCCCCCAGGACGTAGCCCAGGTGGGTCATGGCCGGTTCCGGGCCGCCTCGGGGGCGGCAATCTCGGGGTCGGCGTCGAGATCGGCGGCTGCGGCGGCTTCGGAGCGGCGGGCCTCGATGGCGGCGTCGAGATCGGCGGCTCGCAGCTCCCGCTCCAGCCAGCCGATGCGAAATCGGTGGATCATCATCCACAGCCCGGCCAGAACGGTCACCACGATGGCCAGGAACACGGTGAACAGGGTCAGGTTCTCCAGCTTGCCGTCGGTCAGCGACGACTGCTGGTGCAGGGTGCGGTCCGACCACCAGTTGACCGACTGGTTGACGATGGGCAGGTTGACCGCCCCCACCAGCCCGACCACCGCGGCTCGGGTGGAAGCCGCCTCGTCGCCGCCCAGGGACCGCACCGACAGGTAGCCGACCATGATCAGGAACAGGATCAGGGTGGTGACCAGCCGCACGTCGCCCCACTCCCAGTAGGTGCCCCAGGTGGGGCGGCCCCAGAGCATCCCAGTGGCCAGGGTGAGCCCGCACAGCAGCACCCCGATCTCGGCGGCGGCGTGGGCGGTCACGTCCCACCACGCCGAGCGGCGCCACAGCCACATCAGCGAGCCGACCGCGGTGAGCCCGAAGGCGACGTAGGCGCCGATGGCCACGGGCACATGGACGAAGATGATGCGCACCGCGTCGAGCTGCACGTCGTCAGCGGGGGCGGCCAGCAACCCGAGCAGGGCCACGGCCGCCGTCCCCGCCAGCACGGCCAGTCCGAGCCAGCGGGTTGTGAGCGACCCGGTGGTGGGTTTTTTCGCCTCGGGATCACTCACCTCAGACCTCCTCGGCCAGTGGGCCGTAGGCCCCAACTCCCAGCATGACGTTAACTACCGAGAACACCGCCAACAGGCCCAGCCACCTCCAGCCGTTGACGGCGGCCGAGCCCAGGGCGGCGTCGAAGGCCCGGGCGGCGGCGATGAGCACCGGAGCGGCCACGGGCATCAACAGGACGGGCAGGATGGTCTCCCGGGCCCTAGAGCCGGCCACCAGGGCGGCCAGCAGGCTGCCGGCGGCGGCCAGCCCGGCCGTGGCCGCCAGGCAGGTGGCGGCTATCAGCGGGATCGATTCGATTCGGACGCCGTAGAACACCAGCACCCCGGCCACCATGACCAGCTCCACCGCCAGGATCTGCACGGCCACCGCCGCGGCCTTGCCGGCGAAGACGGCGCCGGGATGGACGCCGGCCAGCAGCAGCATCCGCCGG
Organism: uncultured Acidimicrobiales bacterium; assembly: GCA_958296055.1. GTDB lineage: Bacteria > Actinomycetota > Acidimicrobiia > Acidimicrobiales > Aldehydirespiratoraceae > CATQHS01. Next base: position 2,229,475 of record CATQHS010000001.1, on the reverse strand, counting down.
GACGAGTCGGCGGCCTCGGCGGCGGTGGAGCGCTGAGCGGCCACCACGGTCACGAACAGCGCGGTGAGCCAGAAGAGCCCGGGCGCGGCCAGCCGCAGCGTGGGCCGATGGGCGTCGAGGGCGAACCCGAACAGGATCAACACCAGCCCGGCGAAGGGCACGACCTGTCCCAGGGTCGCCCGCGAGCGCCATTCGACTCGCAGGTCCTTGTCCGCCACCAGCGCAGCGTCCCGCCAGGTTTCGAGGACGCGGGACGCGGCGGCGGGGCTGGGGCGGGCGGCGGGGCCGGCGGCGGGCGGGGCGGGGGTGGGCCGACCGGGGTCGGGGGCGGGGTCAGGCCGCATCGGCGGTCACTGTCCCCCCGGTCATGGTGACGGTGCGGGCGGCCAGCCCGGCGGCTCGGCCGGGCTCGTGGGAGGAGAGCACCACGGTGGCGCCGGAGGCGGCGGCCTCGACGATCAGCTCGTCCACGATCCGCCGGGCGGGCCGGTCGAGCCCGGCGTGGGGCTCGTCCAGGAGCCACAGCTCGGGCCGGCGGAGGGCGATGGCGGCCAAGGCGGTGCGACGGCGCTGCCCGGCCGAGAGCCGGCCCACCGGCACGGACCGCAGCCGGGACTCCAAGCCCAGCCGGTCCAGCGCCTCGGGCACCTCGGCGACGGGCAGCCGGGCGGCCCGGGCCCACAGCTCCAGGTTCTCGGTGACGGTCAGGTCGTCGTAGAGGGCGGTGTCGTGGCCGAGCAGGCCGACCCGGCCCCGCACGGCGGGCCGCTCGGCACCGAGATCGCAGCCGAGCACTTCGGCGGTGCCGGCCCGCAGCGGGTGCAGGCCGGCGCACAGCCTCAGCAGCGTCGACTTGCCGGCGCCGTTGGGGCCCTGCACCAGAACGGTCTGTCGGGCCTCTACGTCGAGATCGGCACCGGCCAGGGCCGGGTAGCGGCCCAGCACGACGACCACGCCGCGGAGCCGGATCACGGTCACAGGGTGACGGTAGGTTGGCGGCCCGGTCGCGCCAACCGATCCAGCCGGGACGGGCGGCCCGAGAGCGGCCGCCAAGGGCAAGGAGCATTAGGGTGCCGGGCGTGAGCGGCCCCGAGCGCCGACGCCAGGCCACCTCCACATCGAGCTTCGGGGTGGGACGGCGCGAAGGCCACGACTCGTCGGCGTTCTACAACCGCTTCACCGCGCCGCTTATCGACGAGAACGGCACCGTCGCCAAGCCGGCCTGTCTGGATCGGATATGGACAGGCGACGCCCGGGACATGGACGGCTGCGGGGACGTAGCCGACGACTCGGTGGCTCTGATGGTGACCTCGCCGCCGTACTTCGCGGGCAAGGCCTACGAGGCGGACTTGGGCTCAGATGGGGTTCCCGGCTCCTACGTCGAGTACTTGGAGATGCTGACCGACGTGTTCGCCGAGTGCGTCCGCAAGCTGGAGCCGGGGGGCCGGATGGCGGTGAACGTGGCCAACCTGGGCCGCAAGCCGTACCGGTCTTTGTCCGCGGATGTGATCGACATCCTGTCCAACCGGCTGGGCCTGCTGCTGCGGGGCGAGGTGATCTGGCTTAAGGCCAGAGGCGCGGGGGGCAACTGCGCCTGGGGGTCTTTCGCCAGCCCGGCCAACCCGGTGCTGCGGGACCTGACCGAGCGGGTGGTGATCGCCTCCAAGGGCCGCTTCGACCGGGCGATGAGCCCTCGGGCGCGGGCCGCCGCCGGCCAGCCGTCGAAGGGGTCGATCTCAGCCGACGAGTTCATGGAAGCCACCACCGACGTGTGGGAGATCCCGGCCGAGTCGGCCCAGAGGGTGGGCCACCCGGCCCCGTTCCCGGTGGAGTTGCCCCAGCGCCTGATCGAGTTGTACACTTACGAGAGGGACTTGGTGCTGGACCCGTTCATGGGAGTCGGCTCCACCGCGGTGGCCGCGGTGCGCACCGGTCGCCACTACGTCGGTTTCGACACCGACGCGGGCTATGTCGAAGCAGCCGAGCAGCGGGTGGCCGAGGAGCGCCGGCGCCTGGAAGTCGAGAGAAACGGCGCCACTCCCCCGGCGGGCGATCGGTGCTCGGGGAGCGGCGAGATGTCCCTCGACTTCGACGGCAGCTTCGATGCTGCTGCGGCCAACAGGGATGCTCCTTCCGAGGACTTTCAGTCCCGGGCCAGCCGTGAGGGGAAGAAAGCCAAGGACATAGCCCGGCGAATCTTGGAGGAAGCCGGCTTCACCGACATCCGCTCCGACGTCAAAGGGCCAGGCGGGGTGGAGATCAACTTCGAGGCCCAGAGTCGAGCGGGCTACTGGTGGCGGTTCGACGTGTCCGGGGCGTTCACGATCACCCAACGGGCCGGCCTCCGCCGCACCGACACCCTGTGGAAGGCCCTCGGCAAGGCCGCGGTGTTGCACTTCGCAGAGACGGGCAAGTCCAACCAGCCGCAGCTAGTGCTGCTCACTACCGATCTCCCCAACCCCGGAAGCGCCGGTGCCCGGGCCCTGGCCGCCATGCTCGGACCCGACAGACCGATCTGGGCTGCCGTTGAAATGGGCCCCGGCGCCGCCGCCCAGCTCCGAGAGGTCACCTCACCCGACTGAAACAAGCCTCGTCGACCAGGGGTCTCGTTCCACGGAACGATTCAGAAGTTGAGATCAGTCAGCCTCGCTTTCGCTTGATTCCTGACCGTCTGATTCCTTCACGTACTTCTCGAAGATCTCGACAGCAATACGCCGACCGAACTCCCGCGGGTCTTCGTACGGCGCGATCAACGATCGTTCCGCCGCTCGCTTCGCTTCCATAAAATCCTGAATATCTTGGAGTGATTCATAGTTGGTCGTTCTAGTCATGGTTGCTCCTCTTTTACCGACCGGGGCGAGCTTCAGTGCTCGCGACCGAGGAAGTCACGAGGCTCAAAGCGGTCGAACCATTGCAGATTTACCTGGGGGACTTCTTGCACGCCGACCTGCTTCTCCAGAGCGAGATCGCAGAGCCGAGCGCCATCGATGAGATCGACCGTGGGGGTCGTTACCTGGGACGCCTCCCTCGCCGCGGCGGTGTAGCCCCCCAACGTGACCAGGATGGCCCGCTCAGCACCAGCCGCGGCCGCATCCCGCTGAAACAGCGCCACGACGTCGCGCCCGAGGTTCTTAGACGGGTCGTGACGCTTCACTTGCACCGCCACCGTGGCCGATAGCACCGGGCTCATCGGCGCCGTGCCGATTCCGTCAATGCCGCGGTCGCCGGACTGACCGACATGCCTTAGTTCAAGGTCGTAGTTCCGCAGCAGATACAGAACGAAGCGTTCGAACCCTTCCGGTGACAAGCGATGGAGTCGTGTGAGCAGAGCCTGCTTCCATTCTTCGGGTTCCTCATCGTCAGTCGGTGTCTGCGCTTCCTCGGCATCGTCGTCACTCGGCACCGCTGTCCCGCCAGCAGTGCTGTCATCACTCGCCGACTTTTCGGCGGCGGCTTTATCACGCCTGGCGCGCAGTGTCTCACGTTCGAGATCCGCCAGACGCAGCGCCGCATCCTTAGTTCCCATATCCAAGATCTCGCGTCCGAGATCGGTCACCAGATAGAGACTCCGCCTAGGGCTCTCGAGCACACCGGTGTGCTTGCAGGCCGAGCGAGCCCAGCCGAGGCGGTCCAGATATATCGATTCGTCCCCTCCCCGGGTCGGGTAGGTGAGCGCCAACAAGTCCTCAGAAGGAGCGAGTGCCTCGACCACGGCCTCTTGTATCTGGCGGCTGGTGGCAGACCCGCCAAGGCGGTCGACAGCCTGCAGCACCGGCAGCATCAGATCCTTGTAAGTAGGGAGATCTTCTTTGGACGCCATCGGTCCTCCTCAGCTTCAGACGGTAGCCCCAGTCAGGCGACGGGGAAGAACTCGCCGGCGTTTACCACCAGGGTTTGGCCGGTGATCATGCGGGCCCGCTCGGAGGCCAAGAAGACGGCGGCCTCGGCCACGTCGGCGTCGGTTGGCATCTCCCGCAGGGCCATGCTCTGCTCAATCTCGGCCTTGACCTCGGCGGAGTCGATGCCCCGCTCGCCGGCCTGCCACTGGCAGTACAGCTCCACGTTGGGGCCCCACATCCACGACGAGATCACCGTGTTGACCCGGATGCCCGAGGGGCCGAGTTCGGCGGCCAGGTCCCGGGCCACCGACAACAGCGCGGCCTTGGCCGCGCCGTAGGGGCTCTGGGGCAGGGCCGCCACCGGCCGCAGCGAGGCCTGCGAGCCGATCAGCACGATCGACCCGCCCCCGGCGTCGGCCATCAGCGGCGCCGCGGCCCGCACCACGTGAACGGCCCCGATCACGTTCACCTCCAGGTTGGCCCTCCAGTCATCGTCGTCGAGCCGGTCGAAGGGGCCGAACCGGCTGTCGAGGGCGGCCACGTTGACCACGGCGTGCAGAGCGCCGAACCGCTCGGCGGCGTGGGCGGCCGCGGCCCGGCAGGCGTCCTGGTCGGTTATGTCGCCGGGACAGGCCGACACCCGCTCCCCGGCGGGGTCGATTTCGGCGGCCAGTTCGGCCAGCCGGCCAGCGTTGCGGGCCATCACCACCACGTTGGCCCCGTCCCGGTGGGCCAGCCGGGCGCAGCTTCGGCCCAGGCCCGGGCCGGCACCTGCCACCAGCACCGTCCGGCCGGCCAATATCCCAGTGCTCACAGCTCGCTCCCTTCACTGGTTTTTCTGAGCATCGATTGTCGCCTATGCGACATTTCTTGCTCAGAAAAACTCATGGGTTCTTCCAGGTGATTGGGGCTGGGGTGGCGGTGCAGGAAACGTCGAGGTCGGCAGCCGGGTCCCCCAGGAAAGCCCCGACGATGGCGGCCACGCAAGGGTCGGCAGGCCATATCCCGTGGCTGGCGCCGTCGCGGACCACCACGGTGGAACTCGACAGCCCGGCCGCGGCCTGCTCGGCCAGCCGGGGCGGGGTTATGGGGTCGAACCGGCCGGCCAGCAGCAGCACCGGCAGGTCGCTGGCGACGGGGCCGTCCGGGGGCGGCGACGAGGGCAGGTCCCAGCCGGCGCACAGCTCGGCTAGGCCCGAACCGGCGACGGCGGCCTCGTAGGCGCCGAGGTCTTCGGGCACCCCCGACGCCAGGGGCAGGCGCTCGGCGCACTGCACGGCCAGGTAAGTGCCCTCGGAGTTGAAGAAAGAATCGATGATCGAGATCTCCACAATGTCTTGCCCCAGCCGGGCGGCAACGGCCCCGTCGCCCCGGTTGAGGCCGGCCAGCATCCCCGGCACGGTCCCGATGGACACCGGGTCGTAGAGGAGCAGGAACACCATCTGGGCCAGAGTGGCCTCGTCGATCAGAACCTCGATCTCGGAGCCCAGCCCGTTCCGGGACGCGTCCACGGTCACGACCAGGGGCCGGTCCTCGAGGCGGGCCATCAGCTCGGCCAGAGTTGCGTCCACGTCGGCGAGGATGTCCCGGCAGACCGGCTTGGCGGCGCAGGCGGCGTCCAGTTCCCGCAGCGACGACTCGGCCGAGGCCGCCAGGGACCGGTCCACGTCGAGGTCGGGCGGGTAGACGCCGTCGAGCACGGCTCCGGCCAGCCCCGCCGGCCCGGCCCGCACCAGCTCCAAGGCGATGGTCGTGCCGTAGCTGACGCCGTAGACGAACCAGCGATCGTGCCCGAGCCCGGCCATGACCGAGGCCACGTCGGCGGCGTGGGCGGCGGAGTTGGTGTGGGCCAGAACCGGATGACCGCCCAGACGGTCCCCGCAGGCCCGGTAGGCGGTCTGCACCAGCGCTCCGGCCTCTTCACCGGTCGCGGCCAAGGCCTCGGACAGGACCTCGTTGATCTCGGGACAGTCGAAATCGGCTGAGCCGAAACCGGTGCCCCGTTGGTCGATGAAAACCTGGGGGTAGGGCTGGCGGTCGTAAAAGAAGCGGAATTCGGTGCTGGCCGACCCCGGCCCGCCCTGGAGGATGACCAGCGGCGGGCCGCCCGCTTCGCCGTCGGTGCCGGGGAGGACGGCCAGGCTGATCTCGACAGTATCCCCGGCGGGGTCGCCCCAGTCGACGGGCACGGTAGCCAGGGCGCAGGCCAAGTCGGCGGCGGCCAGTCCGGGGGGGCAGTCGGTCTGGGCGATCTCGGCCGGGACGGCGGGCGGGCGGGCGGGCGGGGCGGCGTCGGACGGGGCGGAGTCCTCAGTGGGGGCCGAGCCGGCGTCTCGGTCTCCGGCTGGGTCTGCGGGGGCGGAAACCGGGTCCGGGGACTCTTCGCCGCCGCGGTCGGGCTCGGCCGCGGGCACCTCCACGTTGCTGCGGCTCGTGCCGCAGGACCCGGCCACCAGCACGGCGACCAGCGCCGCCGCGGCGGCCGACGGCGGCCGGAGCCGGCGACGGGACGTCCTCTCCGGCGGCCGGGCGCCGCGGGCGGCGAGGCCGACGGGCGTCTCCGGCGGCCGGAGCCAGCGGGCGGGGCGGGTCACCAGAGGCGGTCGGTGTAGGTGTCGGTGCCCACGACGGTGGGCCGGAAACCGGCGGCGAACACGACCTCACCGCGGCCGGCGGCAGCCAGCCCGGCCCCGTAGTCCCGGAACCGGGGCCAGACCTCGGCCGGGTCGTCCTCCAAGAAGAACAACTGCACCCGGCGCTCAGGGGGCCCGGGCGGAGTGCCCAAGTCCATGGGGGCCCGGTCGGTGGCGCCGGAGGCCGGGGCGACATAGCTCCAGGACACCATGGAGGCCACGGCCGAGGAGTCCATGAGCTCGGGCAGGGCCTCGGCCCGCAGGTGGTCTTCCAACCCGCCGACGCCGGCCGGGCCCGAGCCGCCGGCCGGGTCCACCGCCACCACGGCCAGACCCCGGTAGGGGTGGTCCAGGGCCAGCTCGACGGGCACGGGGTCGTCGTCGCGGTAGCAGAACCAGGGCTCGTGCAGCAGCGCGGTGTGGGCGTGGACCCGGTGCTGGAAGCCCCGCCCCGACTTGTACAGGCCGACCACCTGGTTGATGGACCAGGCGAAGTGCTCGTCGTGGTGGCCCTCGTGGACCCAGTAGACGGCCAGATAGGACCCGGTGCCGACGGGCGCGGCCAGCGGCGAGTCGGCCGGGAAGCGCAGGTCCTTCAGATCCCGGGTGGCCACCCAGCGGCGGCCGGCGAACAGCCACGGGCCCACCATGCAGCCGGCGTAGAAGTGGTCTCGCTCGTACCAGCGGTTGTAGTCCACCTCGTGGCCCCGGACCGGGTCGACCATGGTGAACAGGCAGCTTCCCACCCGCACCGGATGGGTGTTCATGACTCTGACCCGGGCCGGAGGGTCCGGTCGGGGATCATGACTCGAACACGATCCGGGTCACCCGGTCGGGGATCATGACTCGAACACGATCCGGGTGACCCAGTCGGCCACCAGGGCCGGCTTGTCGGCGCCGTCGATCTCCACGGTGATGGTGCGGATCTGGTTGACGGCCGATCCCTTCAGCTCCACCGACTTCACCGCGGCCCGGGCCCGGACCCGGCGGCCGCTGTTGACGGGATGGACGAAGCGCACCCGGTCGAAGCCGTAGTTGATCCCCATGACCACCCCGTCGAGCGGCCCATCGGCGGCGGGGAGGGTCCGGGTGAGGTGCGGGAGCATCGACAGGGTGAGCAGGCCGTGGGCGATGGTGCCGCCGAAGGGGGTCTCGGCCGCGGCCCGGGCGGGGTCGACGTGGATGAACTGGTGGTCGAAGGTGCAATCGGCGAAGGCGTCGATCATCTCCTGGTCGATCTCCAGCCAATCGCCGCAGCCTTGTTCTTGGCCTTCCTGGGTCTTCAGCGTCTCGTAGGCGGAGGCTGCCTTGCTCATGGGGCTCTCCCTTCGAGTGTCGGCCTCAGGGTGTCGGCTTCGGTTTCGGGGGGTCGGCTTCGGCGCGGTCGCTTGCCGCACTGACCTTACGCAGAACTTCGGGGATCCCGCAGGACCCGCAGCATCTCGCGGCCGGCCGGGCTAGCGGCCGCCCCGATACGGCCGGCCGCCACCAGTTTGCGGGTCCCGAGACGGCGGGCCCGGGCCAGGGGGCGGGGGCCCGACTCGGCCTGAACGGTGGGCAGCACCGTCCAACCCAGGCCGAGCCCGACCATCTCCCGCAGCACCTCGGGCTGGTGCGATTCGGCCACTACCTCCAGGGGCGCCCCGGCCTCCCGCAGGGCGGCCTCGGCGATGGTCCGGGTGTGGGAGTCGGGCGGGAACAGCACCCACGGTCCCCAGGTCTCAGGCGGCCCGGCCCGCCGGCCGCCGGGGCAGTAGACGGCCAGCGCCTCGGCCATGAGCGGCTCGGTCCACACCCCCCGGACCGAGGCGGGGGGCTCTACGCACACGGCCAAGTCGAGGGCCCCCGCGGCCAGCTCAGCCAGCAGGTCCCGAGACGGGGCGACGCGGAGCAGGAGCCGCAGGCCGGGGTGGTCGTCGCGGAACCGGCGCAGGGTCTGTGAGTGGTGGTGGACGGCGACGGCGTCGATCATCCCGACCCGGAGCAGGCCCTCCCGGCCGGTGCGGGTCCGCTCGGCCCAGCGGGCCAGGTCGCCGGTGAGGGCGACCACCTGGCGGGCGTGGTCGAGCACGGGCCGAGCCTCGGGGCGCAGCACCCGGCGACGGCCGTCCCGGTCGAACAGGGGAACCCCGAGCCGGTGCTCCAGCTCGGCCAGGCCCTGCGACAGAGCCGATGCGCTGACCCCGGTGCGGCGGGCGGCCAGGGCGAAGGTGGGTGCCTCGCTCACCGCCACCAGGTATTCGAGCTGGCGGATGGACAGGTCGGGAAGGCCGGCCGGTGAGGCCGGCGACGAGTCAGCGACGAGCGGGGCGGTCGGGCTGGTCGGGGCGACCGGTGAGGCTGGCGACGAGTCAGCGACGAGCGGGCTTCGAGGGGCCGGAGAAGATGGCGGGTGCGAGGCCACGGTCCGCATAATAATTCGGATTTCCTTAATCGTTCATGGAATCTCTGCGCGAACGCTTACGGTCATAGCCATGACAGAAGCAAGATTCATCTCCCCCGCCGCGGGCCGGCTCGGCGTGCTCACCCCGGGCCTGGGCGCAGTGGCGTCCACCTTCATCGCCGGCGTGATGGCGGCCCGGCGGGGCCTGGCCCCGCCCATCGGCTCGGTCAGCCAGATGGCCCACATCCGGCTGGGGGCCCGCTCGGAGGGCCGCAACCCCCTCATCCGCGACTTCGTCCCCCTGGCCGGCCTCGACGACTTGGTGTTCGGCGGGTGGGACCCCATCTCGGCCAACGCCATGGAGGCGGCCCGCACCTGCGGCGTGCTGGCCGACAAGGACTTGGGGGCCATATCGGCCGAGCTGGAGGGGGTGGTGGCCATGGGCGCCGTCTTCGACCGGGCCTGGGTGTCGAGGCTGGAGGGGGTGCGGGTCAAAGCCGTCGCCTCTAAGTGGGAGCAGGCCCAGGCCTTGATGGCCGACATCGAGGACTTCCGGGGCCGCCACGGCTGCGACCGGCTGGTGATGGTGTGGTGCGGGTCCACCGAGGCGTTCTCGGAGCCGTCGGGGGTGCATCAGTCGGCGGCCGCTTTCGAGGCCGGGCTGAGGGCGGACGATCCCGGCATCGCCCCCAGCCAGATCTACGCCTACGCGGCCCTGCAGAGCGAGGTGCCCTTCGCCAACGGTGCCCCCAACCTGACCGTGGATCTGCCCTGCATGGTAGAGCTGGCCGAGGCCCGGGGCGTGCCCATCGCCGGCAAGGACTTCAAGACCGGTCAGACCTTGATGAAGACCATGCTGGCACCGGGTTTCAAGGCCCGGATGCTGGGGCTGCGGGGCTGGTATTCCACCAACATCCTGGGCAACCGGGACGGCGAGGTGCTCGACGCCCCCGAGAACTTCCGGAGCAAGGAGGTGTCGAAGCTGGGCGTGCTCGACACCATCCTCCAGCCCGGCGTCTACCCCGATCTGTACGGCAAGATCGACCATGTGGTGCGCATCAACTACTACCCGCCCCGGGGCGACGACAAGGAGGGCTGGGACAGCATCGACATCTTCGGGTGGCTGGGGTATCCGATGCAGATCAAGGTCGATTTCTTGTGCCGAGACTCGATCCTGGCCGCCCCTATCGTGCTGGACTTGGCCCTGTTCATGGACCTGGCCGCCCGAGCTGGCGAGTCGGGGGTGCAGGAGTGGCTGAGCTTCTACCTCAAAGCCCCCCAGGCCGCTGGGTCCGCCGCAGTGGAGCACGACCTGTTCATCCAGCAGACGAAGCTGAAGAACACCCTGCGGGAGTGGATGGGCGAAGCGCCCGTGACCCACAGCGAAGCCGGCTGAGGCGCGTCAGCTAGAACGCGAGACGAGAGGCCGGACCGTCTGAAGCCGACTCCAGTAGAGCCAGGTACTTGGGTTTCCCCAGGTGGACGGCTACCCGCGCCTCTCGTCTACACAAAAAAGTAGCAGGTACCCGAAGCGGAGCACAACCCGCTCGACTAGCGCACCAGCAATCAGTGCTAGAAGCGAGACGAGAGGCCGGACCGCCTGAAACCAGCAAGCTGGGTACTTGGGTCGCCCCACGTAGACGGGTGCTCCGTGCCTCTCGTCAACGAGAAAGGTAGTCGACTTTCAACCTTTTTGCAAGATCTGCGAGCGGGCCCAGCGTCCAGCAAAAGGCAGTGTCCCGCTGAGTGGTGGGCTTTGGGGTAGCCGCCGGGGGGTCCCACCGCTAGGGGGGTCATCGACGTGATCCTCGGCGAGAACAATCACCCACTCATCAAGGAGGACACGCCGATGACCCTTTCTGATTCTGCCACAGAGGGGAGGGTTATGTGAGCGGCAGCCGTCCGCGTTCTTCGGCGACTGCTCTCGCAGCGCTTGGCTCTGGCGGCCTGGACTACGACCAGATCGTCGGCTGGTTAAGGGGTCTTGTCTGAGGCCGCCTCTTCCGTCTGGAACTTGAGAACTTCAACCGGCTTCCCGTGAGGCCACCCCGCAGGGATACGCCCAGGCATAGGGTGATTAACCAGGTCTGGCCGTTTGCCTTCCGGCCATGGACCGGGTTTGTATATGCCCTGGTTGCTCAATCCTTCGTACTGGTTAGTTTTCTGGTTCTTCTTGTTCTTCTTAGTTTTCTTGTCCCGCTTCTTCATCTGTGGTGCCTCCTTCCTTGATCATTTGAGCTGATTCAATAGCATAAGCCCTTAGATATGACCACAGTGCCATCCAGGTCGCGCCGTCTCAGCCCCAGTAGCGCAAACCCTGCACCGGCACGACTTTGCTGCGAGTCACGATGAGCACCGGCCGGCCGCCGGGTCCGTCGCGGTGGAGCACGACCTGTTCATCCAGCAGACGAAGCTGAAGAACACCCTGCGGGAGTGGATGGGCGAAGCCCCCGTGACCCACAGCGAAGCCGGCTGAGGCAGATTGGACTCGCGCGTCGGGGCCGGACTGCTCGCCCCGGCTCAGCCCGGCGTCTGGCGGGTCTGCGGGCCGATGACACGCCGCCTCCGGCCGCAACAGCCGGTGCCACCCTGCTGTCACCGTCCATGCCCCGGGCCGGGCGGGTCTGGGCGAGTGTGCCGCAGACCGAGGCGGCGATCCCGGTCAGCCCTGACCAGCGGTGCCCGCGCGTACAATCCTCAAAGGGATCGAAACTGAATGGATCGCGAGATGACAGTCGATGGGAGAAAGGTCTGGTCGGTCAAGAAGCGCCGCACGGGTTTCTCAACGAGAACGGGCCGCTGATGAGATCGCGGCGCGGCGCAATGAATGGGCCGGGCCGGGCGGGCCGCCGTGAGGCACCCTCCTGCGCGCTGTCGCGGCGCAGTCTGCGGCTAGAAGGGCGTAACCCCGGCCGTTTGCCCGAAGGCAGGGACGGTTCCGGGGCTTTCAAGAAGGCACTATAAGGCAATCGGCGCGCCATGTCAACGTTCAACCCTCAAATCCTCGTTGAGAGACTCACGGCAGCCAGGATTGATCCGTACTTGAAGGCCGCTGGCGGCGATGTGGCTGTGGCGATCAGCCTCTACGACTGGAACGCGCGGGTTGGAGCATCGCTACACGAAGATCTCGGTCGCCTAGAAGTCATCTTCCGCAATGCGGTCGACAGAGCGCTCGTCGCCTACGGGAGGTCTCAGAGATGGCCAATGGCGTGGTATCACCGGCGGCAACTGTTCTCAGGAAAGCACAGAGCCAAAGCCTGGTCCATCATCAAAACGGCTCGAGAGCGATCCCTGCGCAACGAGGAGGAGTCCCACGACAGAGTGATCGCCGAACTGAGCTTCGGGTTCTGGCGGTTCCTCTGCACGGAGGCTTACTTGACCGGTCGTGCTCCTCGGTGCCTTCGTCGATGAAGTGGAACCATCGTTCTGATGTGAATATCGCCGCCGCCAGTGTCCACGGCTTGGGTCAGGGCTTCGCGCAGCCCCTCGGTCTGGGGCCGCGGGCTACCAGTTCGTCCCAGCGCTTTGGCTGTGTCGCGCCCCAGCGTCCATGCAGATCTCCGCTCGCCCTGCAGCCTCCGGTGTCACCAGGGCTCCCCCTCAATCATGGCCGTGGCGCTGTCGTGGGCCCACGCCAGCTCTTCCTCGGTTTGGGGATGTTTCAAGTAGCCCTGCACGATGGCTTCCCCGGTCATGTGGCGTCTGTGCTGGTCGATCAGCACCCGCAAACCGCAACGAACCGCGTCGGAGCGAGAGCTGACGACTCCAGCGGCGACGAGATCGGCAATCTGGGACTCCAGTTCGGCGTCGATCCTTGTAACCAATCGTGGCATGTATTCAGTATAACTAACTATATTCAATGATGTTCTAAAACGCAGGAACCCAAAGCCGCGGGGGCCGGACGACTGTCGCCGGGGCCGCGGCTAGAACCTCCAGCGGTGATTCTTGTCGTTAGATTTGCTTTTGTGAGGGTTTCCTGCAATAATACGGCTATGAAGACCGAAATTCCGGGGCTGAGTCCGCTGAGCGCCCTGCTGTCGTTCACTGCGGACAATGTGCGTTCGTACCGCGACGAGGTGCATCTGTCTCTCCTCGCCGCCCAAATGTCAGCCGAGGAAGTCGTGCGGGACCTCCCCACGGCCGCGGCGCGACCCGTCCGCGTGCTTCCCGCGGCCGGCGTGTTCGGCGCCAACGCGTCCGGCAAAACGACGATCCTTCGGGCGCTCGCCGACATGCGGTACTTGGTAATGGGCTCGTTCAGTCAGGGGGGAGAGGGAAGCGGCGTATTTCGCAGGCCCTTCCTGCTCGACGCCAGCTCGCGGGATCGCCCGTCGCGGTTCGACATCGATCTCATATTGCGCGAGGTCCGGTGGCAGTACGGATTCGAGGTCGACGATGACCGAGTGCTGCAAGAGTACGCCTACTACTTCCCCAAGGGCAGACAGGCGCTGGTGTTCCACCGCGGCGAGAACGGCGTCGAGTTCGGCCCGCGCTTCAGGGCGGCCGGCAAGTCGCTGCGCAGGCTGGTGCGGGAGAACGCCCTAGTTCTGTCCGTCGCCGGAGCGGCGGCGGACGAAGAGATCGGCCCTCTCTTCCGATGGTTCCAGCGGAACCTCCTCCTCGCCGACTCCACGACGCGGGGCATGCGCGCCGCCCACACCGCCCACATGCTGGAGTCGGACGGCCACCGCTTTCGAGTGCTCGAATTGCTGCTGGCCGCTGATCTGGGGCTCTCAAACTTAGAGCGAGCGCCCGTTGACTCGGACTTAACTGACCGGATGCGGAAGGCGCTGCGGATTCTCCGTGGGGTCAAAGGCGACCCCGACACACCCGATGACGACGAGTTCGTCGTGGCCGAGTTCGTCCGCCTGGTTCACCGGGGCGACGGCGACGATGTCGTGTTCGAACCTCAAGACGAGTCCGAGGGCACCCTGGTTTGGGTCGGCCTGATCGGGCCGGTACTCGATGCCCTTGATCGTGGGGACGTTCTACTGGCTGATGAGCTTGACGCGAGCCTGCATCCGCATCTCGTCCGGTGCCTAGTCGGTCTATTTCAAGACCCGCTGACCAATCATCGGTGCGCGCAGCTCATCTTCAACTCACACGATATCACGATCCTCGGGGACAGCGAAGCACGCTTCCTTGAACGCGATCAGATCTGGCTCACCGAGAAGGACTACTCCGGAGCGACGAAACTCTTCCAGTTGGCCGACTACAAGCCTCGGCGCGACGAGGCCTTGCAGCGTCGCTATCTCCAGGGAAGGTACGGCGGGGTTCCATTCCTCGATCCAGAGGACTTCGCTCGATCAACTCGGCGCAGTCGGCTAACTCATAGCGCTGGACGAAATCCGTCCCTCGGCTCAGAGGGCTATCCTCGCGATTTCGAGTCATTAGATTTGTGAAGCGCAAACCACCGGGAAGCCATCCCAGAAGAACTATCTCGCCCCGTGAGACACGTCGAGTCATCCGAGTGTTAACCGAAGGCAGAGTCACGGAGCGTGATTACCTCAAGATCTTGGAGAGACAGAACCAGCAGATCAAGATCGACTTTGCCGAATCGGGCATGGTACCGCTGTCGCTCGTCGGCCGTGCCCGTCAACACACCAAGCGAAACAAACAAGCCGGACACCGAATGGGTGCTCCTGATTTCGATGAGATCTGGTGCGTGTTTGATAGGGATGAACATCCTCACTTCAAGAGCGCTATACAAGAGGCCAGAGACAGTGGCATTCGCACGGCAATATCGAACCCCTGCTTCGAGCTTTGGCTGCTACTGCACGAACAAGATCAGACCGCATACATAGATCGACACGACTTGCAAAGGAAGTGCCAAGAACTCGGCCTTATGGATGATAAGAAAATCCGGCCTGAAGCTATACCGTTGCTCCTTGAAGCCATCGAAGAAGCTCGCCGGAGAGCCATCGCGTTGGACAGTCGCCACGAAGGCGGCGGCTCACCGCCGAATTCAAACCCGAGCACCAACGCCTGGGAGATTGCTCAAGCCGTGCTTCAACCCGATGCTTCTCTCTGAGAGCGGGACAAGGCCCTGTGACCCAGCGGCTACCCCAAAGCCCACCACTCAGCGGGACACTGCCTCGGACGCGTTCACCTCTCCAGAACGAGGCACCGTCCGCAACCCCCCACAGGATTCTGAGCCTTCTGGCAATCCAACGGGCAAGATTGCACAATCTTTCAAAATAAAGCCGCTGATTTCCCTCGCGTGGCGAAAGATCGAAGAATCGCCGTAGGGGCACATCGATCAACCCCGGCGGTGGAGCCGTGGAACTCCGCGTTCAGATGGGGTAGTAGCGGCGAGCTCGGGTCCGGCCCTCAGCCCGGGCCAAATCTTCCTCGACGAGTCCGTTCAACAAGTCGCGGACCACAGCAACGGGTTCGCTGACCAGTTCCACGCCTTCAGCCGTTGAGATGCTGCCTCGGCGTTGCATCTCGTCAATCAGCGTCTGTTTCACCCGGCTTCGCGCTGCGATTCCGGTCGATCCGGCTCGGAGCACCACCTCGGGGGACAGCTCGTACCTTGAACCGCCTCGCTCGCCGGTGCGCACCAGCAATCCCTTGGCCACCGCCCCTGACAGCAACCGGTTGACATCGGATTCGCCAAGGAGTCGTTTCAGCCTACGCGGCGTTACGAACCTCTCGCTGCGGGCGAGGAGCAGCGTACGGCGCTCGTCAGCCGTCAACGGTTCGGAACCCAATGTCATCAGCCACGCTTGATCCTCGGCGGAGGCCATGGATGCGTTGCGCAGCGTGACCGTCACTGAATCGGGGGTCGCATCGAAGATCGGGGGTTCCATCAGCCGAGCTTCCATCTCGCTGTGCATGCGGTCGATCCCTTCGCCGAATTCTTCGACGAACTTCATGATCTTGAGCACTCCCATGATTTTGGGGTTGCGGCTGTAGTGATCGTTGCGCATGTTCTCCACGGTGATGTGTCCGGGCAGCGGACCGGGACTGCGGACCTCAACGCGGTCGTCCCAAACAGTTATGTCAATCGTCGCGCCGACGAGTCCGTAGTCGCGGTGGGCCAGAGCGTTCAGCACCGCCTCGCGGAGCACGGCCACGGGATACTCGGGCAAAGACTCGCGCGGCTTTCCGATCACGATTTCGTGCCGGTGAGTGTGGTCAGCGACGAAATCCATACAGCAGTCGAAGATCTTTCTGAGCGGGCCCGTGCATTCCTTCCTGGCCGAAGCCGGACCAGGCCCAGGCCCGATCCCCGCTCGCCGAACTAACTGCACCCGTGCGCCCGGGATGACGCTGTCAGGCTTGTCGCCGAAAAGCACCAGACCGGCCGTCATCACACTCGGAGTCGCCTGGGGCTCGGTTTGAGCCGCCACCTTGAAATCAGCGAGCGCTCTGACGATGTCAGCCTCTTCGGCCTTCGGCCTGCCGCCAGCATTTAGTGCTTCATCAAGAGCCCGGAGGTCGATCATCGACGGATCGAAGCCTCGGACGAACTCCTCTTCGCCAGAGCGCTCTGTTCGCTGCCTCACGAAGCGGGTGAGCGAATCACCGCGCAGTGGCTGGCAGTCACCACCAACGCGTCTCAGCAATCTTCCATCTGGGGTAGTGACGATGCGACCCCTGACCTCAGGCACTGACGTGATCGTCAACTCAATGCCGTCGACGGAGACGGTCCCCACCCGCACCGTGACATCACACTCATTGGAGTAACGGGTGATGCGATCTTGGGTGTTCTGGGAGAGCGGGCATCCGGTGATCCGGCCGGAGGAGTCGACGCCATGCACGAGCAACCCGCCGTCGGTCATCGCCATGGCAGGGATCGTCTCCAGGATGTCATCGGGCACGCCGCGCTTGAAGTCGAGACGTTCGTGCTCAATGCGACCGAACAACTCCCAGAACGACAACTCCTCAAGCTGCGCCGGGATGCTGTCGAACTCGGGAACGCTAGCCACAGGGTCAAGATTATACAATCTTTTCCCTCGAAAGGCTTCAGAGGGCTTCCAATAGGGCAAATTGCACAATCCAACGGGCAAGATTGCACAATCTTTCAAAATAAAGCCGCCGATTTCTCTCGCGTGGCGAAAGATCGAAGAATCGCCGTAGAGGCACTCCGATCCAGTCGGACACGTTCACCTCTCCAGAACGAGGCACCGTCCGCAACCCCCCACAGGATTCTGAGCATTCTGGCAATCCAACGGGCAAGATTGCACAATCTTTCAAAATAAAGCCGCCGATTTCTCTCGCGTGGCGAAAGATCGAAGAATCGCCGTAGAGGCACTGCCTGCGAAACGCAGCTACGGCCGCCCCGTCGGGGCGGCCGTAGGATGTGGCGTTCGGCCGTAGCCTAAGCGCCTAACGCACACTAGGAGCCTCAAGCGCCTGATGCGGGGTACACCGACATTGTAGAACCGAAGAACCAACCATTTGCAAGCACTTTCAGCGGGATGTCAGGGGCCGGGGCGGCGGGCACCAAGCGGCAGCCCCGCCGATCTGCCTTTGGACCGGCCCAACCGGCGCCGGCGGCCGGTGGCGGCGTCGTACCGCGACCACGCCTTGCGCATGGCTGTGAACGCGGCGCGGTGCATGACCACTTCCCGCCTGTTCTCCAAGACTCCGCCTTCGGATCGCTCGGCCAGCACTTCCAGCGTCAAAACGGTGATCTGATCGGCGGCAGCTAGGTAGGCGTCCACGCGTTCAGGTGGGAGATACAGCGAGGCGAGGCTGGCGCTGGAGTAGGTGCCGTGGATGCGCCAGTTGGTGAAGACTTCCTCCAAGTCGTCGGGGCCGCGGTGGGCGGGCGGCAGGGACTCGACGCGCAGGGGGTTCAGGATCTCGAGTGCACGCGAGCGCTCCGGGGTGGGCGGGAGGCCATTCACCAGGACGGACAGCTTGTGGGTCCGATCAGGCGCCGATTCCCCCGACGCGTGATGCATCGCCTTGAGGGAAGTCTCCAGCACCATGTCCAGATCGGCCAACAGGCTTCGATGCCTGTCCGCCAGATAGACGGCGTGAAAGCGGTCCCGGGAACGCCGGGCCTTGTTCTCGGCAGAACTCGGCGACAGCCATCTCAGCGCCCCCCGGTATGCGGCCGCCGCCTCGCCCAGCCGAACATACGCCTCGCCCAGATCCGTAGAGGCTTTCTCCATGGCCTTCTCCCATGCAACGGACAAACGGCGTTCGCCGCCGTTGTCGTAGAGCGTGAGCAGACCCCTTGAGATTTCTCGTTCCATGGTGGTTCGCAGAGACGACCGCCGCGCCCATTCGGTCACGTCGGTGAGCACGACGCCGACTGGGAACGGCGTAGCGCGGCGGGCGGCGCTGCGGACCTCGCCGGCCAGCCGCGGGCGATCCACCCGGTAGTCCAAGTCCTTCACGACCACGAGCAGGTCGATGTCGCTGTGCGGCCTCGGGTTGCCCCGGGCCACAGAGCCGAACAGGCCGATCTTCACGACTCCCGACACTCGCTCGACGACCGCGGTCGCGGCGGCCCGGGCGTCGTTCATCGTCGGCGGCCGCTTCAGTTCGCCGCGTCGCGCTTCTTCTTCTGGTGTGGGCGGTGCGGATGCCCGAGACAACTGAACGGCGACCATGTAACCCAGTTTACTATGAAACAGCACAAAACCCGGAGCCAGGTCAGGGGGGTGGGGGGGCAGGTTCTAGGGTGCCTTGGGCGATCATGGCTTCGATGGCTTCGGGGGGGAGGCCTAGTTCGGCGGCGATCTCGCGGGTGTGTTGGCCTAGGCCGGGGGCGGGGCGGATGTCGGGGCCGGTCATGCCGGTGGCCCGAAAGGCGGCGCCCTCGAAGGTCATAGGGCCGATGGGGGGCTGGTCCAGCTCCACCAGGTAGCCGCGGGCGGCCAGGTGGGGGTCGGAGAGCTGCTCGGCGGAAGTGAGCATCGGGCCGGCGGGCACGCCGGCGGCCAGGCAGGCATCGGTCACCGCATACTTGTCGAGGCCGGCGGTCCAGGCCGACACGGCCGCCTCCACCTCGTCCTCCCGTCCCCGGCGGGCCGCCACCGAGCCCAGGTCCTCGGCGTCGAAGCAGATCAGGGCGGCCAGCCGCCGCCACTCGCCGTCATCCCGGCAGCACACGGCCGCCCACTGGTCATCGCCGGCACACCGGAACAGCCCCCAGGGAACGCCCCGGTCGCGGCGGTTGCCCCGAGGCCCGACCGAGCCGGGGCGCAGCGACTCCAGGGCCAGCAGGTCGCCCAGCACCCCCACCACCTGCTCCACCTGGCACACCTCGGCGTGACCGACGGCGGGCATAACCCCCCGGCGACGGCCCAGCAACCCGGCCACCGCCACCAGGGCGCACATCCGGCCGGCCCAGTGATCGGGGAAGATGGACTGAGCCCCGGCGGGGCGCTCTGATTCCCGGTAGCTCCACAGATGGGTCAGGCCCCCGGCGGCCTGGCTGTTGGGGCCGTACCCCAGCCACCGGGACCACGGGCCGTGCGAGCCCATGAGCTGGCTCGACACCATCACCAGGTCGGGGTTCACCTCCGACAGGACGCGGTAGCCGAGCCCGAGGCCGGCCATGGCACCGACGGAGCCGTTCTCGATCACCACGTCGGCGGAGCGCACCAGGTGGTAGAGCACTTGGCGGCCCTCGTCGGTCTTGGCGTTCACGCCCAGGCTGCGCTTGGACCTCGACGACGAGGCGAACGACGGCGACATCTCGCCGCCCAGGATGACCCGGATGAAATCGGGGTAGGAGCGGCTCTCCACCTTGATCACGTCGGCGCCGTACTCGGCCAGCATCCGGCCGGCTTCCACCCCGACCCCGCCGTGGCCGAAGTCGGCCACCCGGACGCCGGCCAGGGGCGGGGCCGGGCCGGGGTCGGGGGCCGAAACGGGGCTGGCCGGCGGCGGGGCGGGGGGGCGGGCGGTGAGGGAGGCGAACACCTTGGCGGTGTGCTGGCCTAGATGGGGGGGGCGGCCGGTGGGGCCGACCCGGTGGCCGTCGAACTCGAACCAGCCCGACGGCAGGCTCATCACCCCGCCCACCGACAGCGGCACCCGGTCGAAGGCGCCCCGCTGATCGAGATGGCGGTTGGCCACCACGGCAGCAGGGTCGAGCACGGGGGTGGCCACGATCCCCCGGCGCTGGGCCTCGGTCGCCACCTCCTCGGAGGTCATGGCGGAGAACAGCTCCTCATACAGCGGGTTCAGCACGGCGTCGGCGATCATCAGCCGGGAGATGAAGGAGTCGTACTCGGGGTCCTGGAGGTAGTCGGGCTCGCCCAGCCAGGCCCGGACGGCGTGCCACTGGCGGCGGCTCAGCACCACCAGGCGCACCCAGCCGTCCCGGGTGGCCAGCAGCGGGTAGACGGGCCCGGTCCCGGCCCGGATCTCGGTGGGCTGGCGCCCGGAGGCGATGGTGCGGGACACATTCGACATCGACCAGTCGGTGATCTGGGCCGCGGCCTCGTTGGCGGAGACGTCGATGAGCTGGCCGGGGCGGCCGCCCGCCCGTTGGATCAGGGCGCAGACGGCGGCGAAGGCCCCGATGAGCGAGGCGGTGTCGCCGGAGAGGTTGCCGGGGGGCATGAGCGGCTCTCGCTCGGGCAGGCCGGCCTTCCAGCACAGGCCGGAGGTGGCGTCGATCACCGACCCGCACACGTCCCGGCCGGCGTAGGGGCCGGTCCGGCCGTAGGCGGTGATCGATACCACCACCAAATCCCGATGGCGGGCGGCTACGGCTTCGGCCTCCAAGCCGTCGAGCCCGGCCGCGGCCCAAGTCCCAGGCTCGGCTGAGTCGATCACCACGTCGGCGGAAGCCAGCAGCTCATGCAGCCGCTCGGGGCCGGCGGCGGAGGTCAGATCGACGACGGCGCTGAGCTTGCCGCAGTTGCGCATGGTGAAGAACAGGGAGTGGTCGCCGTCGAGGGGCGGGAGGCGGCGGCTGGGCGAGCCGGACGGCGGCTCGACTTTCACCACCTCGGCGCCCAGGTCGGACAGGAGCCGGCCGCACAGCTCGCCGAGGTCGACGGCGAGGTCGATCACCCGGAGGCCGGCGAGGGGGCGGGCGGGCACGGCGCCGATGCTACGCGGCAACGAGCCGACGGGCCGGGCCAGGGGCGTGGCGGCGGCCCGGCGCCCGGGTCAGAGGCCGGCGGCGATGCCGATGAGGGACCGGGGCCGGGGGCGGGCGGGCATCCGGGTCAGAGGCCGGCGAGGAGGCGGGCGGGCGCCCGGGCCAGGGCCGCCGCGGCGGCCCGACGCCCTGAGTTAGAGGCCGGCGGCGGTGCCGATGAGGGAGCGGGGGTCGGCGGCGCCGGCCAGGGTGCCGGCGGCGGTCGACTCGATCACGTGGGCGTGGCCGAAGCCGGCGGCGGGGGCGACCTCGACGACATGGCCCAGGGCGGCCAGCTCGGAGGCCCAGCCCGAGGCCGGGTCCTCGATGAGCACCTTGCGGCCGTGTCCGGGCAGCCAGGTGGAGAAGCCGTCGGCATCGCCGTCGGGGGCCAGCACCCAGCGCCCGGCGCTGACGGCGGTGCCGGGAGACTGGCCCAGCTTCAGGATGCGGTGCAGGAGCTGAAGCAGGATCTGGGGCTGGGAGTCGCCGCCCATGGTGCCCAGCACCAGGCGCAGGGCGCCGTCGGGCCGGGTGACCAGGGCCGGGGCCAGGGTGTGGGGAGGGCGGCGGCCGGGGGCGTAGAGAGCGGGGTGGCCCGGCTCGAGGCTGAAGCCGATGCCTCGGTCGTGGAGGAAGATGCCGGTGGCGCCGGCCACCAGATGGGCGCCAAAGCCGCTGGCGTTGGAGTTGATGAGGGAGACGCCGGCGCGGTCGGCGTCCACGGCGCACAGGTAGGTGGTGTCGCCGGGGGCGGCGACACCACCGCCGGGTCTCCCGGTGGCGCCAGGGGGGGCCGGGGGGGCGAGGTTGGCGGCCCGGGTGGGGTCGATGGCGGCGCGGCGGGGGGCGAGTCGGGCGGGATGGACCAAGACCCGGCCCTCGGCCCCTTCGTGCAGCACCCGGTGCCGGTCGTAGGCGGCGGCCGAGGCCGCCTCCACCAGCAGGTGGGCCCAGCGGCCGTCAGCGGCGGCGCCGGGGGGGCCGAGGGGCAGGCCGTCGGCGTCAAGGTCGGCGCCCACCAGGGGAAGGGCGTCAGCGGCGGCACCGGGGGGAAGGTCGGCACCCACCAGGGGAAGGGCGTCGGCGATCCAGGCCCCGGCCAGGGTGAGGTAGCCCTGCGACGGCGGGGGGACGGTCCACAGGTCGCAGCCGAAGGCGGGGGCCCGCACCGGCTCGACCCAGCGGGCGATGGGGGTGTCGAGGTCGGCGGGCGAGTACTCCCCGGCTCCGAGCTCGAGCAGGGCTTGGCCGAACTCGCCTCCGTAGAAGCCGTCCCGGCCGTGGGCGGCGATGGCTTCGAGGGTTCGGGCGGTGCCGGGGCGGCGGACGACCCCGCCGGGCTGCAGGTCGGCGGGGATGTCGGTGTTGCCGGCCACCTCGGCCACCTCGGGGGCCCGGTCGGCCAGATGGGGGGAGGCGGCGAACCCGTCGGAGGCCATGCGGATGGCTTCGGCCAGGACCTCGGCCAGGGGCAGGCGGCCGTAGCGCTCGTGCAGGGCCAGCCAGCCGTCCACGGCGCCGGGCACGGTGACGGAGGCGACATGGCCCCGCAGCGGGATGCGGTGGTGGCCCTGGGCCCGGAGGCGACCGGCGTCGGCGCCAGAACCGGCGAACCCGGCCGCGTTCAGGGCGACCGGAGGGCCGGTGGAGTCATGCACCAGGGCCCACACATCGCCGCCGGGACCACAGGCGTGGGGGGAGGTGACAGCCAGCACGGCGTTGGCACCCACGGCGGCATCGGCGGCGGAACCGCCCCGGCGCAGCAGGTCGACGCCGACGGAAGTGGCGGCGTGGTCGATGGTGGAGACCATCCCGGCGGCAGCGGTGCGGGTGACGGTCTGGGGAAGATCGGCCATGCCCGCAACCTACCGGGACCGCAGGGGAAACCAGAAGGGGGAAACCGGATGAGGGGGGGGACGCGGGAGGCCCCCGGCCGGAGCCGGGGGCCTCCCGGGTTGGGTTGGGTTACGCCGGGGGTTGGATACCGGCGTTCTTCAGGTCAATCCGACTCAGCCCGAGGGCGGGTCGAAGAGCGAATTGGCCGCCGAGTTGATGGAAACCGTCAGGACGATCGGTCCGTTCTTGGTGTTGTAGTTGTTGATCTCCGCTGTGGCTCCGGTGTGCCCCCAGGTAGGACAGTTGAAGCTCATGCCAAGCGGGCCATTACACCAGTTAAGGTAACGGCCCCACCTGGCCTCGAAGTCAGCGGTGGCTATCCACTTCTCACCTAGGGCACTGGGTGTTTGGGGGGTAGCACCATCATCGGCCTCGAACCACCGGAAGCGGGTGTCGTCGGTGTAGGTGTACACATTGACACCATCCGTATTAGCGTTACCGGCGCCTGCTCTGATTATGGCGTTGTTGGCCAGATCCAGCAGCAGGATCCTGCTGAAGCTACCAATTTGCGGGGTTCCTACACCGGTCTCCGGATTGAAGCCAATCGGCCCTGAAGCCCAGTAGTGGATGGCTTCGTCCATCTCGTTGTCCGTGATGGTCCCGTCACCACTGAGATCGGACGCCACGATGTAGGTAGCCCTGAATATCGCACCGGAAGTACCGGTTATGAATGCAGCGGTGACCCGGTTGGTGCCGTTGGACCGGGTGACACGCCTGGTGGTGCCGCCGATCGCCTTGGTGGCCTCATCGATGGTGGCATCCCCGGTCCCAACGGTCATACAGGCGGAGGTGGGGGAGGTGCCGACGAGAGTTTCACAGCCGAACCCTGGATCGCCGTCGACGTCGAAGTAGATCGGGGCGCCCCGCATGGCGTTGCCGTACTGGTCGACGACCTTGCCGGTCACGCCCACTCCCAAACGGGTGCCAGCGGTAGCACCAGCAGGAAGCTGGGTCCAAGACCGCTGCAACTCGATGGTCACCTTCTCTTCTGAGCTTGGGTCATCATCGAAGACCACATCGCCCGTTCCGGTGCCATTAGCGGCGACCGAGAACTCAATGCCCGCATTGGGCACAAGGCCGGTGGACGCGCCACCGGAGGCGCTGCCCGCCGGAGTGATGGTGTAGCTCCAAGTGGTCAGGTCGTTGGCGTCGTCATTGTCGCTGCCGCGATCCCGAGTCGCGTCCGTGTCCGGATCGGCCTGGGTGAGGGTGAAAGAGGCTCGACCGTTGGAGTCGGTGGTAACCACCCTGGTCCCGATGCCGGGGATCACCCGGTCATTGCCGGTCGGGTCGTGCAGGCCGATGGCGGACCACTGATAGGACATGCCGGAGACCCCGATGGGCATGTTCTTGCTGTCCAAGAGCTGGATCGTCACGGTCACCGAGGTGCCGTAGCGGGCGGTCTTCCCGTCTTGGGCATCCTTGGGAATGCTGAGCGACACCATGGCTGTGCTCGGCACCGTGATGGTGCCCACCGTGACCGAAGCGGCATTGGAGGCGACGGTGTTGTCCCTGGACAAACCGGAGTCGTCCCAGTCCAGCTTGTCGCCGACATCGCCACTCCAAACCCAGAAGGTCGAAGGCTCCGTGATGGGGTCGACTTGGACCGTGAGGTTGCCGTCGGGCTCGGTGACTTCGTCGCCCAATTCCATCAGGCAGGCGCTGGCACCGGCCGCTTGGGTGGTCAGAACAACGGTGTTGCTCGTGCAGGTTCCGTCGGTGTTGAAGGCGCGGGCCGCGTTCGCGACGGTGTGCTTGAAAATGTCGACCGAAGCGCTGTCTATGACAGCGAAGTCGTTGCCCCGCAACGAGATGGAGAGTTCAACATCCGCGTCGGTAGCCACGGCCGCATCCTTGGCCTGGACGGTTAGGCCGGCGGGACGGACGTTGGTGTGAGCCAGCGCCCGGGTGATGAAGGAAGCAGCCTGGGCTCGGGTGACCGACACGGCGGGACCGAAGGTTCCGTCGCTGCGGCCCGAGACCACGCCCATCTCGGCCAGAGCGCGAATGGCCTCATAGGAGGCAAAGGGCACCCCGCCGATGTCGCGGAAGCTCTCGTCCACGGTGAAGGTCATGGCGTTGGCGCCGGTGCCATCCTTCACGGTGTAGCGGCCGTTGACGTCGCGGGAGAGGACATTGCCGCCGGGACCGGGCGTGGTTCTGGTGAGGAACCCGGCCAGAGCCTCGACGATGGTGGCCCGAGACACGATCCCACTGGGATCGAAGGTCGTGGCCGAGGTGCCGGTCATGACGCCGAGGGCGGCCATCTGGTTGATGGCGTCCTGGAACGAAGAGCTCATCTCGGAGATGTCGGTGAAGCCCTGGCTCTGGGCATCGGGCAGGTCGACGTTGGCCGGGCCGGCGGCCCGCTGCAACATCACCGCCAACTGCCAGCGGGAGATGGTCTGGGTGGGCGCGAACGTCGTGGCCGTCGTGCCCTTGGTGATCCCGTAGTAGGCGATGCAGTTGATGGCAGCTTCATGGGTGCTGCCAGCGGCCACATCGGTGAAGCCGCCATCGGCCATGGCAGGACCGACGCAGGCCGAGAAACCGGCCGCGGCCTCTGCATTGCCCGCGGCCGCCGTAGCCGACGAGGCTCCGACCGCGAGAGTAGAAGCCACCATGGCGAACACACCCAGCAGGGCCAGGTGCGAACGCCGCTTCCTCAGTTCGGGCATGGGGCCCTCCCTTTTCTTGACTACCTGGGGCAGGTGCCCCTCTGGCTGGGGCATGTGCCCCTCCTTCCCTAGATTGGCCTCTGGCCGAACATGGTAACCCAACGCTACCACACCTTCAGGTCAATGTGTGACGAACGACATGCCGACCGCCAATGACTCGGGGCCAACACATCGGGGGCAACTGTAACAAGGCGCCGGTGACAAGGCAACTACCCTCGAACCTTCGACCGGGCAAGGGCGCCGCGGGCCGGGCTCAGGCATCGACGTCGACATCGGCCAGGGCCGGGCAGCGGCCGGGGCGGACCAAGTCGGCTTGGGCCAGGAAGTAGTCGTCGGCGGCGGGCCAGGTGTGGCCGAAGGTGTGGCGGACGAGGACGTAGCCAGCGCCGTGGGTTCGGTAGATCCGGCCCCCGGTCCGGTCGACGGCTTTGATCAGGGCTTCGTCTACGCGGGCGGGCAGCGGCTGCCAGCCCCCGGCGGCGGCCAGGTCGGAGGCGGCCATCATCATGGTCCCGCCGGCGATGGTGGGGCGGCGGGAGAACCGCTCGCCCTTGCCGCCGAAGCGGTGGACGGTCACGTCGGAGGCGGCCAGGTAGACGTACTCGGCCCCCTTGGCCACCAGCTCGGCCCGGGAATACTCGCGGGCCAGCACCAAGTCCCACACGTGCTCGGCGCCGTAGAGGTCGTCGTCGTCGAACTTGGTGAGCAGCATCCCCGAGGCGGCGGCGGCGGCCTCGTCGAGCACCCGGCCCAGGGGGGCCTCGGCGGCGACCGGCACCACCCGGACCGGGCAGTCGAGCCCGGCGGCCAGCTCGGAGACCCGGCCCGGCTCGAAGCCGTCGCCGTGGACGGCCAGCACCAGCTCCAGGCGGGGGTAGGTCTGGCGGGCCACGTTGGCCAGGGCGCCGGCCAGCATGTCCGGCCGCCGGGTGGGCAGCAGCACCGACACCTCGGGCGGCCAGGACGGCCGGGTGGCGACGAGGCCGGGGGCGGGGGCGCGGGCCTGGCGCGAGTGGCCGCGCAGGGCGGCCCGGCGCATGCGGATGCTGATGAGCTCGCGCCGGCGGCCAGCGGCGGAGAGCGCTTCGGCGGCGGCACCGGCCATCAGATCGTGCAACTCCGGGCCCAGGCACTCCCGCAGGCCGGGGCCGGGGGCGGGGGCGCGGGCCTCGGAGGGGTCGGCGGCGGCCAGGTACACGACCACCCCGGTCGCGGCCAGCTCGGCCAGAGCGGCGGCCCGTTCGATGGGTCCGTCGTGATAGGCGGCGATATCGACGACGCAGCGGGCCCGGCGTAGATCGGCGGGACCGTCGGCCGGGCGGCGGCGCTTCACGGCCGCGCCGGCCGCGGCGGCGGGGGGAAGCAGCTCGGGCGGGCCCAGCGACACCACGGCCTCGTCGAAGTCGGGGGTCCAGCCGACGGGGTTGACGGCGGTGAGATCGAAGGCGGGGACCGAGGGCCGGGGTGGCACCGGGGCGGCGGGCGAGGCGGCCGGGTCGGAGGGGTCGGCCGAACGGGGCGGACGGGGCGGGCGGCTCAGCGAATCGGGCAGGGCCTTGCGGCGGCGGCGGACGATCCGCCACTTGACGGCGAACCCGACCCAGAGCAGGAACAGCCTCAGGTCCTCGGGCCGGCGGATCCGGGCCAGCCGCTGGGCCAGCTTGGCCAGCCAGCGCACCTCGTGATGGTTCACGGACTTGGACCCCAGAGCCCAGAACTTCAGCCCGCTGGGCAGGAACCGGGCATAGCGACGGGTCAGGAGATGGACCAGCACCGACCTGGCCCCGGAAGCCAGCCCCAGCCCGGCGGGCGACATCTCCCTCACGCGCCCCACGTCGGCTACGGCCAGGCGGCACCGGCGGGCCCGATGCAGGGCCCGGGTGCGGGCGATGCTCGCCTCCGACCCGTCGCCGAGCCGGGCCACGGCGAGATCGGCCGAACCCAGGGACCAGCGCATCCGGCGGAGCAGCGAATACTTGACGGGGACCCCGGCGGGAACGGCCACGTGGAAGGAGGCGTATGGGAAGCAGTCCAGGGCACCGCCGGCCGGGCCGAACCGCACCCGGGGATCGGGCCCGAACTGGCGGTGCAACCACTCGCGCTCGTCGACGGTCAGGCCGTCGGGGCCGGGGGGGCCGGGGCGGTCAGCTCCGGGGGCGGCCTCCACCCAGACCACCAAGTCGTGGATCCCGGAGGCCAGCACCTGCTCCGTCGTCTGGAAAACCGCCTCCAAAGGCCCCGGTCGCACGCTGACCACATACTGGGGCACGGCGAAGCTGCGGCCGGCCCGATCCCGGCGGAAGCCGCTGTGGGCGATCAGGTGGGCGATCTTGGCGTGCTGGAGATCGAGGCTGGACTGCTCGGCGGGGCTGGGCGCGGCCCCCGGGCCCTGATGCCAGCAAAAGGCGTCCCGCACCGGCACGAGCACCCCGCCCCGGGTGAAAGCCCGGAAGCCGAACTCGATGTCCTCAGCCCCCCACTGGGTGAAAGTCTCGTCGAAACCGCCGACGAGATCGTAGAACCGCCGGGAGATGCCGAAGTTGCCGCCGGTCACCACCCGGAACAAGTCCTCAGACCAAGCGGTGAGGTCGGCGGTGCGGGCCATGTGGAAATCGATCCACTCGGGCCGCTCGACGGGGCGGCCCTCGAACAGGTCGGCCAGCGATCCGGGCCGGGACCGCACGGCGGCGGGGTCCAGATCGACCGCCTCCACATGGGCCCGGAAGCCGATGGACAACACGTCGGAGGCGGCGTGGTGCCAACGGGCGTGGGCGGCCAGCCAACCGGCCTCGGGCATCATGTCGCAGTCGAGGAAAGCCAGGATCTCGCCCTCGGCGGCCCGGGCCCCGGTATTGCGGGCCCGGGCCAGGCCGAAGCCGCGGTCGGGCTGATGCACCACCCGCACGGCCAGCGGGCTGTCGCAGACGGGGGCCAGGGGCGGGTCGGAGCCGTCGTCCACCACCACCACCTCGAACAGGTCCCGCGGATAGGTCTGGCCCTCCAGCGCGGCCAGGGTGAGGGCCAGCGCCTCGGGGGCCTGGTAGTAAGGCACCACCACGGTGACCGAGCGCTCGGGGGTCCAGTCAGCGGGAGGTGGGACGGCCAGGGTGGTCCAGTCGTTGCCCCGAACCCGGGCAGGCGGCGGCTCAGCAGCTTGGGGCTTGGTCGCTTGGGGCTTGGTCGCCTGGGCGGCGCCCCGATCGGCTGGGGGCTTGGTCACCCGGACGCCGTCTCGATCAGAGCCTGGGCCGGGATCAGCCGGTAGCGGCCCTCGGCGATCTCGCCGGGGACGGGGCGGGTCGGAATCCGGTCGGCGAGAAAGACGGGCGGGCGGTCGGGGCGGACCAGCACCATGTCGGCGGGGGCCAAGTCGTCGAGGCGGGGCTGGGTGAGCGTCCACACCGGCACGTCCAAATAGTAGGACGCCCACCGGGGAGTAGTTATCCCGCCGGCGACCCAGAACCGGCCCGGGGCGAGGCCGGGCCCGGCCGCTTCGACGACGGACCCGGCCGCGGCCGGATCGGTCAGGTAGTCGTCGCGAACCGGGCCGGTGACCATTTGGAACGCGGTGACGGCGATGACGGCGGCGGCCACCGCCCCGGCGGCCAGAGCGAGGCGGCCCCGGATCAGGCGACCGGCCGCGTCGGCCAGGGCGGCCAGGCCGATGGTCACCGGGGCCAGCCACGGGAAGTTCCACAGCCGGTGGACCCAGGCCCCCTGGCGAAGGCCGAAGGTCCAGGCCGCGGCCACGGCCAGGGTGACGGCGGTGGCCATGCGGGTCCGGCGGTCGGCCAGCCCGGCGATGAGGGCCGGGGCGACCAGCCAGCGCAACCAGGCCGGGGTGAAATCCGAGGCGAAGCGCCACTGGCGGGAGAGGAAGTCGCCGAAACCGCCCACCGACGGGTCGGTGCGGGTGGCCACCTGATCGCTCAGCTCGGCCGGGCTGGCGGCGTTGAGCAGCCATACGGCGGCGACGGCCGCCCCGGCCAGGGCCCCGGCCGCCACCCAGCGCAGCGCGGCCGACTTGGCCCCGGCCACGGTCCACAACCACAGCACCAGCAGGCCCACGGCACCCATGGCGATCCACGACTGCATGGCGGCCAAGGCGGCGACGGCCGCGCCGGCGGCGAGCAGTTTGCGGGACGGGCGGGGGGCGGCGTCGTGGAGGCGGGCTGTTAGGGCGACGGCCGCCACCACCAGCGAGAAGCCGACCCCGAGACGGCCATATATATAGAAGAAGCCGGTGGCGGCCATGGCGGCCAGAGCCAGCAGGATCGGGCCCCACTCCAGCCCCCGGCCCCGCAGCAGGGCGGCCAGGAACACCACGGTGGCGGCCCCGATGACGAAACCGGCCAGCCGCAGGGCGGCGAGGTTGTCGCCGAGCAGGCCGAAGGAGGCGACGGTGACGAACACCTGCAGGGGCGGGTGGTGGGCGTAGGTGACGGCGGCGTCGGGGGGGGTTTCGCCGGGTTCGACCCCGAAGTCGGACCTTATGAAGGGGGCGACCCGGGCTCCGAAGTCAGATTCGGAGGGGCCCAGCTCCCAGTAGTTGCGGGCCTGGAGCCCGTAGCGGGCCAGGATGCGGCCGTCGTCGCTGTCGCCCAGGGGGAGGTTCAAGTCGGGCAGCCACATGATCAGGACGACCGCGGCGAGGGCGACGGCGGCGGTCCAACCCGACCGCAGGCGGGACGGGATGCGACCGATCCACGACATACGGGCCCCGGATACTACGACCTCGGCGCCGGGCACTACCGCCCGGCGGGGCCCGGCGGGCCGCTCAGCCTTCTTGTTGAGGACTGTTGACGGCTTCGCTCAGCGCTTCTTGTTGAAGGGTTTTGCTTTTCTCGAGGGCTTCGTTGGCCGCCTTGCGGATGGCGTTGGGCATTCGCCACGACATCACGACTGCGATCGCCGTCATAATGCTGAGGGCTACGAGGAGGGCTACGTCCATACTGACCAGCCTAGCTTCACGGCGCCGCGGGCAGAGGCGTCGAGGGTTCGCAGTGGCGTCGGCATCATGACGGGGGATCAATCCGCCTGAGGTAGGGGCCGGCGCCGCCCTCCAGATAGGCCACTCGCTCCCGCACGTCGGCGAGCATGGCGTTGGTGTCGTCGATCTTGGTGTGGAGCTGGGCGGCCGTGGTGTCGATCTTGGTGTGGAGCTGGGCGACGGCGGTGTCGATCTTGGTGTTGAGCTGGGCGTTCGAGGTGTCGATCTTGGTGTTGATCTGGGCGACGGCGGTGTCGATCTTGTAGTTGAGCTGGGCGTTCGATTCGGAGATGGCTCGGGGGACGCGCCAGGACAGGGTGATCATGGCCACGGCCAAAGCGCCGACCAGTCCGAAGAGGGCTACGTCCACGATCACCATCGTAGCCTTTCAGTCTAGGGTCTGCAACCTCACAGCCTTTGGATGGCGGATGCGGGTGCGGCGCAGGTGGGTCGGGTCGTTGGGCTCAGGGCACTCCGGCGGCGGTCAGGGCCCGGCGGGTGAGGACCCGGGCCAAGTGGCGGCGGAAGTCGGCGTCGGCGTTCAGGTCGGCGGGCGGATCGAGGCCCTCGGCGGCCAGAGCGGCGGCGTCGGCGGCGGTGGCACCGTCGGCCAGGGCCTGTTCCACGGCGGCGGCCCGAATCGGCGTGGACCCCATGTTCACCAAGGCGACGCCCGAGCCGCCGTCGGCCACGGCCACCCCGACGATGGCCCAGTCCTGGGCCCGGCGGTTGAACTTCTGGTAGTTCCAGCCCCCGGTCGAGGCCGGGACCCGCACCTCCACCAGCATCTCGTCGGGGGCCAGCGCGGATTCGAACCAGCCGGTGAAGAAGTCGGCGGCGGCGATCTCCCGGTCGCCGCCGGGGCCGCGGGCCACCAGCGTGCCCCCCAGGGCCAGCACGGCCGCGGGCAGGTCCGAAGCCGGGTCGGCGTGGGCCAGCGTGCCGCCCAGCGTGCCCCGGTGGCGCACGGCCGGATCGCCCACCTCGGCGGCCACCGCGGCCAGCAGCGGGCAGTGCTCGGCCAGCACCCCGGAGTGCTCCAGCTCGCTATGGCGGGTGAGAGCCCCGACGGCCACGGCGCCGTTGCGGCGCTCGATGTAGCGCAGGTCGTCGAGGCGACCCACGTCCACCAGCACCGAAGGGGTGGCCAGCCGGTAGCGCATCATGGGAATGAGGCTGTGGCCCCCGGCCAGGAGCTTGGCCTCGTCGCCGCCGCGGCTCAGCAGCTCCACTGCGTGGGCGGCCGAATCGGCCACCTCGTAATCGAAGGCGGCAGGGATCATGACGCACCTCCTCGGCCTCGGGCCGTTTCAATGGCCCGCCACACGGTTTGAGGCGAGGCCGGCATCTCCACATCGGTCACGCCCAAGGGGCGCAGCGCGTCCACGATGGCGTTGATCACGGCCGGGGTGGCCGCGATGGTGCCGGCCTCGCCGATCCCCTTCACCCCCATCGGGTTGGTGGGGCTAGGCGAGACGTGGCTGTCGAGCCGGTACCGGGGGGCCTCGGCCGCAGACGGCACCAGGTAGTCGACCAGGCTGGCGGTGGCCAACTGGCCGTCGTCGGTGTAGACGGCGTCCTCGTAGAGGGCCTGGGCCGCGCCCTGGAGGATGCCGCCGTGAATCTGGCCCTCGACGATCAGCGGGTTCACCTGGCGGCCGCAGTCGTCCACGGCCGCGTAGTCCACCACCTCCACCGCGCCGGTCTCGGTGTCCACCTCCACGGTGGCCACGTGAGTGCCGTTGGGGAAGGTGAAGTTGGGCGGGTCGTAGGTGGCGTGGGCCTCCAGGTTGGGCTCCACCCCGTCGGGCAGATCATGGGCGGTGAAGGCGGCGAAGGCGATCTCGCCGAAGGCCACCGAGCTGGCCGGGGTGCCCCTCACCCGGAAAGACCCGTCCACGTACTCCAGATCCTCGGGGCTGGCCTCGAGGCGGTGGGCGGCGATGACCCGGGCCTTGTCCAGCACCCGCTCGGTGGCCATATAAATGGCGGTGCCGCCCACGGCCAGGGAGCGAGACCCGTAGGTGTCCATGCCGGTGGGGCTCACCGCGGTGTCCGAATGCAGCACCTCCACGTCGTCGGGGTCGATGCCGAGCCGGTCGGCCACGATCATCGACCAGGCCGTCTCGTGGCCCTGGCCGTGGGGGGTGGCCCCGGTGACCACCTGCACCTTGGCGGTGGGCAGGACCCGCACCGTGGCCGCCTCCCAGCCCCCGGCCCCGTAGTTGAGCGAGGCCAGCACCCGGCTGGGGGCCAGCCCGCACATCTCCACGTAGCTGGAGAAGCCGATCCCGAGTTGGCGGGGGTTTTGCTCGGCCCGGCGGCGGGCCTGGTCGGCCCGGCGGGCGTCGAGGTCGGCCAGGGCCATGGCCCGATCCAGCACGGCGTGGTAGTCGCCGCTGTCGAAGATCAGCCCGGCGCAGGAGGTGTAAGGGAAGGCGTCGGCGGAAATGAAATTGCGGGCCCTGACCTCCTCGGGGGTGAGGCCGGTGGCCGCGGCCAACGAGTCCATGGCCCGCTCGATGGCGTAGGTGGCCTCGGGGCGGCCCGCCCCCCGGTAGGCGTCGGTGGGGGTCTTGTTGGTGAACACCCCGGTGCAGACGAAGGAGTAGTGCCCGATGTCGTAGCAGCCGTGGTACAGGAAGGCCCCCAGCAGCGGGATGCCGGGGGTGACGAGCTGCAGATAGGCGCCCATGTCGGCCAGGAGCCTGGCCTTCACAGCCTTGACCCGGCCGTCGGCGTCGGCGGCCAAGGCGATGTCCTGCACCTGGCCCCGGCCCTGGATGGTGGCCAAGGCGGCCTCGCTGCGGGACTCGGTCCAGCGGACGGGCACGCCCTTGCGGAGGGCCAGGGCGCTGCAGATGATCTCCTCGGCGTAGACGTTGAGCTTGGACCCGAAGCCGCCGCCCACGGCCGGGGCCACCACCCGCAGCTTGTTCTCGCCTATGCCCAGGGTGACGGCGGTCATCACCTTGAGGATGTGGGGGATCTGGGTGGCCGAGTAGAGGGTGAGCTCGCCGCCGGCCGGCGAGGGCACGGCCGCCACCCCCCGGGGCTCCATGGCCGCGGGGATCAGGCGCTGCTGGATGAAGCGCTCCTCTATGACGTGTTCGGCCTCGGCGAAGGCTTTCTCTACGGCGTCGGGGTCGGGGGTGAGCTCCCAGGTGTAGGAGGCGTTGGTGCCCAGCGACTCGTGCACCAGGGGGCTGTCGGGCTCGGCGGCGGAGGCCAGGTCGATGGCGGCGGGCTTGGGCTCGTAGTCGACGGCCACGGCGGCGGCGCCGTCGGCGGCCGCGTAGCGGGAGGTGGCCAGGACCACGGCCACGGCGTCGCCCGCGTACTTGGCCTCGCCGACGGCGACGGGCAGGTGGGGCGGGTTGTGCATGTCGTCGGTGACGGGCCAGGCGCAGGGCAGGGCGGCGCCGCCCCACAGGGGGGCCAAGTCGGCGCCGGTTAGCACCTCGGTGACGCCCTCTATGCGCAGGGCGGCGTCGGTGTCGATGCCGTGTATGACGGCGTGGGCCTCGGTGGAGCGGACCACGCCCAGCCACAGGGCGCCGGGCAGGTGCAGGTCGTCGACGAACCGGGCCTCGCCGGTGAGCAGGGCCGGGTCCTCCCGGCGCAGGCGGCGGGAACCGAAGTGGGTTGCTTTGGCGGTGGGGGCGGGGGCTTCGGCTTCGGCGGTGGCGGTGGCGGTCATGGAGTGCTCCCGGCGGGGGCGTTGGCGGTGGCGGCGGTGGCGGCGGCTTGGAGGACGGCGTCCACGATGTTCTGGTAGCCGGTGCAGCGGCAGAGGTTGCCCTCCAGGCCGGAGCGGACGCCGGCTTCGTCGAGGTCGGGGTACTCGTCGATGAGGGACATGGCCGCCATCACCATGCCCGGCGTGCAGTAGCCGCACTGGAGGGCGTGGCATTCGTGGAAGGCCTGCTGGACCGAGTTCAGCGTGCCGTCGGGTTCGGCCACCCCCTCGATGGTGGTGATCTCGGCCCCGTCGGCCTGGACGGCCAGCATGGTGCAGGACTTGGCGGAAAGACCGTCGACGAGGACGGTGCAGGCACCGCAGCTACTGGAATCGCAGCCGATGTTGGTGCCGGTGAGCCCGAGGTGGTCGCGCAGCGCATGGACCAGCAGCGTGCGCGGCTCCACGTCGAGGCTCCGCCCCTCCCCGTTCACGGTCAGGGTCACGAGCGACATGGGCTCCCCCTGTGATTTTGTCGACGGTTCTTCGGAGCCCCCATCCTGCCGCGTGGCGGCGGCGCTGTCGAGTCGTATCGGCAGATGCCGTTTTCGGGGGGTTTCCCGGCGGGGATTCAGGGCGCGGTTTCGGGCGGGGTGGGGCGGGGTTTCAGGAGCGCGGTTTCGGGCGGGGTGGGGCGGGGTTTCAGGAGCGGCGCAGGGCGGTGATGGCGGCCCGGGCCGGGTGCAGGTCGGCGGGGTTGGTCACCCCCACCCAGGTCTCGTCGGTGGTCACCACGTCCACGGTCAGCGAACCGGACTCAAGGTTCTCGGCCACCGCGGCAGGCAGCAGGTACTCGACGCTCTCATCTCGGCGGTGGGCGGCCAGGAACCGGGCGAACCCTTCTTCTAGCCAACCGAAGGCGGCGGGCGGGAAGGCCCACAGGTTCATGGAGGCGATGGCGGCACCCGACAAGGTGACGGGGGGATCGGCGGCGGTGATCTCGCCGGTGTCGGTGTCGGGGGCGGATCGGGCGGTGTCGGGGGTGGGGGCGGGTCGGGCGGTGTCGGGGGCGGGGCCTTGGGCGGGCGCGGGTCGGCCCGGGTCGGGGGCGGATCGGGCGCGGGCGATGCCGTGGTGTTCGACCAGGCGGAGGAGCCGTCCTTCGGAGACGGTGCAGATGCCTCGGCTCACCGCGCCCTCAGCCGGCAGGGTGCGGTCGAGGCGGAACCCGCACAGGACGGCCCGGTCGGGGGCCAGATCCCCGATCCCCTCGGCTAGGGCTGAGAAGCCAGCCGGGCCGTAGTAGTCGTCGGCGTTGCAGACCACGAACGGGCCGGTCACGGCGCCGGCGGCGGCCAAGACGGCGTGGGCCGTTCCCCAGGGCTTGGAGCGGGGAGGGGCGCAGCGGTCCTGGCAGACGTAGGCGATCTCGGGAGGCTGGTGGGCCTGACGGGCCTCGACGTGGCGGCGGACGTCTCCTTCTATATCAGCGCGGACCACCAGCACGGCCTTGGCGGCACCGGCCGCGGCGGCGTCGGCCATGGCGAAGTCGAGGAAGGCCTCGCCGTCGGGGCCCACGGCGGCCAGTTGCTTGGTCCCGCCGAACCGGGACCCGATCCCGGCCGCCATCACCACCAGGGTGAACACCGGGCTCAGCGCTCTAGGAGATGGCGGACGTGGAAGGTCTCGTTCACCGATTGGACGCTGCGCTTCCCGGTACTCGAGGCCAACACCCGGCTGATACCGCAGTAGTCGACCGTGACCTTGAAGGGGTCGGCGATCCCGAGCACCAACTGGAGGTACACGGCGGTGACCATGGCGTGACAGAACACGGCCACCGTCTTGGACCGGTTGGCGCCGATCAGATGCTCGAAGCCTCGGGTCACCCGGCCTTTGAACTCCTCGTAGCCCTGGGGGAAGATGCTGTCGTGGATGTTGTCCCGGGAGTAGAGGGCCAGGACCGGGTCGTCGCGGGTCATCTCCTCGACGGGCACGTAGATGTTCGACCGGTGGTCGGACTCGCGCAGGTCATCGAGGGTTTCGACGGGTTTGGCCAGTCGTTCGGCCAGGGGGGCGGCGGTGCTGGCGGCCCGCAGCATGGAGGAGGAGGCGATGTGGTCTATGCCCTCGGAGACCAGGAATTCGGCGGTGGCCTCGGCTTGTCGGCGGCCCAGCTCGGACAGGTCCGGATCGGCCGATCGGCCCTCGGGCACCTCTTGGCGGACCGGGCGCCCGTGGCGGACGATGATCAGCTCCACGGCCCGGAGGCTACCGGGATCGAGTTGCAGGCTTCGGTGGGATGGACGCGGTCGAGTTCCTGACCGAGGAGTGGGTCGGGCTGCTCGGGGCGGCGGTGGCGGAGGTGCGAGTGGACCCCGAGGTGACCTTGGTCATCGAACAGAACGTCGCCTGCCCCGACGGGTCGGTTTTCGTTTGGCATCTGGCCATCGATCGGGGGCGGGCGGCGGCGGCGGCCGGGCCGGGCCGGGCCGGGCCGGGCCGGCTGGTGTTCAGCACGGACCGGGAGACGGCCCGGTGGATCGCGGCCGGCGAGGGCTCGGCCCAACGCCTGTTCCTGGAGGGTCAGTTGCGGCTGGACGGCGACGCCGGCCTGCTCACGGGGGCCCGGGCCGCGCTCGAGGCCCTAGGCGAGGCGACGGCCGCGATCAGGGGGCGCACGGCCGGGCTGGACGCTCCGGGCTGACGGGCCGGGCCGGGCCGACGGGGTGGGGCGGGCCGACGGGGTGGGGCGGGCCGACGGGCTGGCGGCGGACGGAGGCCGGCGACGAAGAGGGGGCAGGGCTCGATCACTCGCCTCGGCGCCAGTGATCGAGCCCTTCGAGCAGCGCTTCTTCCAGCCAAGCTTCGAAACGCCGCTCGGCTGACTCCGCGGCCTCCTTGTGGTTGACTTGAAACGGTCCAGTGCCAACCGAGCGGTGCCCGGTTACTAAGCGCTCAGAGTCATCCCCGCTCTGGGGACGTTTGTAGAAGCACATTGCAGCGGCCACCACGCCTCGAAAGTCGTACCCGACCGCATGGAATGAGAGCAGGATCTCCGAGCGTCCGTTCTCCGTGTTGAACCCAAGGCGAACCCACGACTGGTGGTCTCGGAAGTTCGCGTAATAATCAAAGTGTCTAGCCGTCTCGATCACCTGATAGTGGTGCCAGCTTCGCTTCGGGTGGTCTGTGCTGCGTCCTTCGTCCACGAAGATTCGCATTTTCGTGGAGCTGGCTTGGATCGCTTTTTTGAGTTGATCTTTAAGATCGACAAGCCGATCATGGGCCAAGGAGTGAAGGCGGTCGGCGGTGTCTTTGACCTGTTCCAGTTCGGCCCGTAGATCCAGGTGACGGGCGCTGAACTGATCGGCGATGGCTGCCACCATCTGGTCGACCCGATGGGCCTCCTGCTGTACCTCGCGGGCGATGCTCACGGCTCGCAGCAGCCATCTTTGCTCGATGCGCTCAAACAGGCGGATCAGGGCGGCCAGAGAACCGGCGTCGGCCTCTTCGAGGGCGTCGATGTAGGCCGGGCGGTCGTCGCGGTTCACGACCAGCGGGAAGAGCCCGGCCTCGATGAAAACCAGGGTGGCCAAGGCCCGCGCCACCCGGCCGTTGCCGTCCTGGAAAGGATGGATCTGGGTGAACCGGTGGTGCAGCCAGGCCGCCGCCACCGAAGCCGGAACCTCTCGACGGAGGTGTTCGGAGTGCATTTTGATGAGTTCGTCCATCTGCGGCCCGACCTGCATGGGAGGGCAGTACTCGTGCACCGAACCGTCCGAGCGGGTCGGGTTGTTGGGTAGTTGCTTGTACCGGCCGTGCTCCAGCTTCGAGCGGTTCAGCCGTCCGAACTGATCGACGCCTTCGAAGTGTTCCTGGGCTCGGGTCAGCAGGGCATGAAGCTCGCAGACCACCGATGGGGACAGTGGCCGCTCGAGTCGCGTGATATCGAACAGCCAATCAATCGCCTCAGCGTGGCTGCGGAGGAAATCGACGACCAAGTGGGGTGACTTGTCGGTGGCGCTCGACGGGATCAGCGAAGCTTCTATGCCCCGCTCGATCAAAGTCTTGGTTATTCCCCTGTCCAGGGTGTAGAGGCCCTCGATGATCCCGGTCTCAATCGCCCACTCGCGGTTCAGGTGCTGGTTGAAGTCTTCGACTTGGCGGTCGCTCAGATCGGCTCGGGCATCCTCCCAGGCCGCCATCAGCGCGGGAAGGTGGTTGTCGGTAGCGCTCAAGTCGGCTTCGCTCAAGGCGGCAATGCGACGCCACGGGTGGGCGACCGGGGCTGCGGGCATGGCAGACAGATTACCGAACCACCGGGTCGCGGCTCGGCCGGGTCAGGGGAGGGTTCGATTCGCCCGGTCGGGATGGACGGATCAGGAGCGCTCGGCGATGGCGGCCAGCACCTCGGAGGCGTGGGCTTCGAGATCTCGTCCGTCCATGTCGTATGTCTCGGCGATCATGCCGTCGGGGTCGATCAGATAGGTGATACGGCGGGGGTAGTCGGCGTAGTCCTCGCCCTCGTCCCGCTCGGCTTCATAGGCACGGCCGATGGCCCGGTCGGGGTCGCTGATCAGCGGATAGGGAAAGCCCTCGGCGGCGGCGAAATCCTTTTGCTCTGCGACAGTGTCGAAGGAGGCGCCGACCACTGCGGCGTTGGCCGCTTCGAACTCTGGGGTTCGATCACGGAACCCCCGGCCCTGGATCGTTCAACCGGGCGTGGACGCCTTGGGGTACCACCACAGGACCACCCACCGGCCCCGGTAGTCCGACAGCTTGACGGCGGCGCCGTTCTGGTCCGGCGCCTCGAAGTGGGGGGCCGACGATCCGGTTTCGAGCATGGCCCGGAGTGTAGCTGCGGCGGCGAGGGGTGGGCGGGGCGGCGGATGGGGTCGGGGGGGTCGGTCGGGGGATCGGCCGCTGGCGGCGGGGCGGGCGGGGCGGGCCGGTTACTTGAGGAATCGGCTGGTGGTGTTGTCGGCCAGCACCTTGCCGCCGGTCTGGCAGGTCGGGCAGTAGGCCACCACGTAGCGGCGGTAGCTCACCGAGCGCACCTCGTCGCCGCAGGCCGCGCAGGGCCGGCCGATGCGGTGGTGGACGTTGCTGGGCCGGTCGGCTGACTTGCCCATCTCTGATCGGGTCCGCTCGTGGGCCAGTCCCCGGGCGATGACGGCGGTCATGGCTTGGTGGAGGCGGTCGATCCGGGCGCCGTCGAGCTTGGCCGTGTTGGCGAAGGGCGAGATCCGGGCCTCGTGGAGGATCTCGTTGGCCAGCAGGCGGCCGATGCCGGCCAGGCGGGACTGGTCCCGCAAGTATCCGTGGACGCGCTCGCTGGTGGCGGCCAGGGCCCGGGCCAGTTCGTCGCGGTCGATCCGGTCGGCGTCGGGGCCGAGGCGGGCCACCGGCTCCTGGCCCTCGGGGTCGCCCCGCACCAGCCAGACCCCGGCCCGGCGCTCGGTGCCGGCCTCGGTGAGCAGCAGGTCCCGGCCGTCGGCGAACGACCACCGGGCCATGCCGCCTCGGGGTTTGGCGGCTTTCTTTGCCGGGGGCTTGGAGGTGGAGGGGCTCGGGCCGGGGGCGGTGCTCGGGTCGGGGGCGGGGTTGGCGGGGGCGGGAGCGGGCGGATCGTGGGGGCGCAGGCGGCCGCCCTGCATGAGATGGACCACGAAGGTGAGCTCGCCGAAGTGCAGGTAGAGGTACTTGCCCCGGTGGCCGGCGCCGGTGAGCTTTCGGCCCGCAGCCGAGTCGGGGCGGGGATCGAAGGTCTTGAGGGCGGTGGGGTGCAGAGGGGCGAAGCGGGCCAGCTCGGCCCCGGCGAAAGCCCGGCCCAAGCGCTCGGCGTGGGCCACTATCTCGGGCAG
Source organism: uncultured Acidimicrobiales bacterium (assembly GCA_958296055.1). Taxonomy (GTDB): domain Bacteria; phylum Actinomycetota; class Acidimicrobiia; order Acidimicrobiales; family Aldehydirespiratoraceae; genus CATQHS01. The sequence continues at coordinate 2,189,452 of CATQHS010000001.1, read as the reverse complement.
TTCGGGCACGCCACCAGGCTAGATGCGATCCCTGGAGGGGCTGCGGGCGTTGACTGTCACAGGGGGTGGTTAAGGTTCGGTTCACGGTTCATGGACCCTTTCGGCCGGGTGGCCGGCGGGGTTCCGTCACTTCCCCGGACCGACTCGCCGGCACTGGGCCGGCCTGGATTCGACCGGTTTCTCGGAGACGGGAGCGGGGTTGTGCTTGAAATCGTCAAGACCGCACTGGCGTCCGTTGAGGTGTCGGGCCTGGGTCGGGCCGGCCTGGGCGAGCTGATCTCCAGAATCGGCCAGATCCGGGCTCGTCTGGATGCCCTGGAGGCTCGGGCCATCACGGCCGTGGAGGCCCTGGCCGGAGACGGCTCGGGCCCGGTCAGCGCCGAGTTGATGCGGGCGAACAGCGGCTGCTCGCATCGTGAGGCCCGCAGGCGGATCCGCCGGGCTGGAGCGCTGGCCGAGATGCCAGCGACGGCGAGGGCGCTGGCTGAGGGCGTCATCACCTCCGAGCACGCCGATGCCCTGGTGAGAGCAGCCGAGGCCACCTCGGCCGAGACCGTGGAAACCGACTTGGAACTGTTGGAAAGGGTCAAGTCGCGGCCAGCCGACTTGGCCGCCCGTGAAGTAACCGACTGGACCCACCTTCACCAGTCGGCGGAGGACCGCGAAGCCAGGTTCCGCCGCCAGCGCGAGAGGCGCAGCCACCGCATGTGGATAGACCCCGACGGCACAGTCAACTCCAAGGGTCGGTTCGACCCGGTGATCGGCGCCCAGATCAAAGCGGTCATCGACGACATCTCCAACCGTCTCTACCGAATGGACGGAGGCCGTGAGGGCAAGCCCGATCAGGTGCGCACCTGGGATCAGCGCAACGCCGACGCCATCGCCATCGCGGTGGGCGCGGAGGCGGGGCCCGCCTTCGGGGCCGGGGCCAACGCTTTAGGCCGGGACGAGCGGCAAGCCCGCGGCCGGGACCGGTTCGATCTGAGCCTGCGCAACCAGATCACCGTCATCGCCCACACTGGCACCATCACCGGCGCCGAACCCGGCGCCCGCTGCGAGATCCCCGGCACCGGCCCTATCCCCAGATCTGAACTCGAACGCCTGGCTTGCGAGGCCGAGATTTTCGGGGTGCTGTTCGACGGCGACGGGCTGCCCGTGTGGCACGGACGGCGGCTGCGGACGGTGTCTCCCCAGCAATGGCGGGCGCTCGCGGCCCGGGACCGCGGCTGTGTTCTCTGCGGCGCCAGCCCCGGCTACTGCCACGCCCACCACATCGTGGCATGGACCGCTCCGGCCCGGGGTCCCACCGACATCGACAACCTGGTGATGGTCTGCAACCGACACCACCGTCACATCCACCAGCACCGGCTCACCCTCACCCGAGGCCCCGACGGCCGCTGGGCGACCGGCGGTCCGTCGAGGTCACCAGTGACCCCCAGGGCCGGGCCGTGAGCCCCCAGGCGGCCGGGTCGGGGCGGTCGGGTCGGGTCAGCCCCAGGCAGTGGGGCCAGGCCGGGCCGTGAGCCCCCAGGGGACGGCGTGGGCGACTATCTCGGGCAGTTCGGGCACGCCACCGGGCTAGATGCGATCCCTGGAGGGGCTGCGGGCGTTGACTATCACAGGGGGTGGTTAAGGTTCGGTTCCCGGTTGTCGCGCCAACACCGCCGATAACACGCGTGTCGGGTCCGGGCGCTTCGTCAGGTGGTGGCTGGCATACGCTCCGCCGCGGCGGGGTCTGTAGCCGCACGGCGTTGCGTTTTTTCCGCTCGGTCTGGGTCTTCTGACTTGGTGGACAGGCCGAGGGCGGACGCTTGGAGCAGGTCGACCGTTTTGTCTTGGCGTTCTGAGCGGGCTTCGACCGCCGCCACGCGTTCGGACACTGAACCCATGGCCGTCATCATTTCCACAAATCGCTTGTCGAATCGCTCGTCGGCCTCCCGGAATTGTCGGTTGACCTCTTGGAATTGTCGGTTGACCTCTAGGAATTGTCGGTTGACCTCCCGGAACCCGGTTTGCATCTCCTCGCGCAGCGCGTCGATTTTCGAGTCGATTTTGGAGTACACCTGCCAGCCGAGCGAGACCATGGCCAAGACCACCCCGGCCGAGGTGACCAGCGTTGGTACCCACTGCATGCCTTCAAGCTACCACACAGTTTCGGGGGTGTGACCCCCCGGGCCGGGCCGTGAGCCCCCAGGGGGCGTCAGGGGTTTAGGAGGCCCAGAGCGGCCACGGTGTCACGCTCGGCGACCAGCTCGGCCACCGAGGCTTCCATCCGCTCTCGGGAAAAGTCGTCGATGCCCAGGCCGCTCACGATCGAGTAGCCGCCGCCGGAGCAGATGACCGGAAACGACGCGATGAGCCCGTCGGGCACCCCGTAGCTTCCGTCGGAGGCGACGGCCATCGACACCCAGTCACCGGCCGGGGTGCCCGACGTCCAGTCCCGCATATGGTCCACCGCGGCGTTGGCCGCCGACGCGGCCGAGGATGCGCCCCGGGCCTCGATGATGGCGGCCCCTCGCTGCTGGACGGCGGGGATGAAGGCGTCGGCGATCCAGTCGGGGTCGTTCACCGCCTCGGCGGCGGTGCGGCCGCCGACCCGGCAGCGGAACAGGTCGGGGTACTGGGTGGCCGAGTGGTTGCCCCAGATGGTCATCCGGGTGATGGCGGCGACGCCGACGCCGAGCCGGGCGGCGAGCTGGGCCTTGGCCCGGTTGTGGTCGAGGCGGGTCATGGCCGTGAACCGCTCCCGGGGGATGCCGGGCGCGTTGCTCATGGCGATCAGGGCGTTGGTGTTGGCCGGATTGCCCACCACCAGCACCCGCACGCCATCGGCGGCGCAGGCGTCCAGAGCCCGGCCCTGGGCGGTGAAGATGGCGCCGTTCGCCTCCAGCAGGTCGCGGCGCTCCATGCCCTTAGTTCGGGGCCGCGACCCCACCAGCAGGGCGATGTCGGCACCGGAGAAGGCCTCGGCCGGGTCGTCGGTGGTCACGGTTCCGGCCAGCAGGGGGAAAGCGCAGTCGTCGAGCTCCATGGCCACCCCGGCCAGGGCGTCCATGGCCGGCGGGATCTCCAGCAGCTTCAGGATCACGGGCCGATCCGGGCCCAGCATCGAGCCCGAGGCGATGCGGAACAGGAGGCTGTAGCCGATCTGGCCGGCCGCGCCGGTGACGGCCACCCTCACGGGTTTGGTGGTCATGCCCGGACGGTACCAGCCGGTGGTTTCGGCCGGGTCAGCCGGGGGTCGGCGGGCCGAGATCCCGGCCGGGTCAGCCGGGGGCCGGCGGGCCCGAGCCGGCGGCGGCTGACTCCCAGGAGCGGTGGAGCCGCTGGTAGACGCCGCCGGCCGCCACCAGCCAGTCGTGGGGGCCCTGCTCGACGATCCGGCCGCCATCGAACACCAGCACCAGATCGGCCCGCTCGGCGGTGCTCAGGCGGTGGGCGACCGAGATCAGGGTCCGGCCCACGGCCAGCCGGGCCAGGGCGGCGGCCAGGGCCTGCTCGGTCTCGGGGTCCACCGAGGACGTGGCCTCGTCCAGCACCAGCAGGCCGGGGTCGGCGACCTGGGCCCGGGCCAGGGCCACGAGCTGGCGCTCCCCCACCGAGAGCCGCCCGCCCCGCTCCCCCACCACCGTGTCCAGGCCGTCGACCAGGCCGTCGACCCAGGTCTGAAGGCCCAGCTCTTCGATGGCGGCGGCCGCGTCGGCGGCGGTGGCGTCGGGCCGTCCGAACCGGATGTTCTGCTCGACGGTGGTGTCGAACAGGAAACCGTCCTGGGGGACCATTCGTATCCGCCGGCGGCGCTCGTCGGGGGCCACCTCGGCCAAGTCCACCCCGCCGACCCGGACCGTGCCCGCGGCGGGGTCGGCCAAGCGGGTGATCAGCCGGGCGAAGGTGGTCTTGCCCGAGCCGGTCTCGCCGACCACGGCCACGTGGGCGCCGCCGGGCACGGCCACGTCGATCCCGTGCAGCACCTCCCCGCCGGTGCGGTAGGCGAAGCGGACATCATGGAACTGGACGGCCAGCGGGCCGGGAGGCAGCTTGCGGCCAGGATCGGGCTCGGTCATCTCCACCGGCACGTCGAACACCTTGAGGACCTTCCACCAGCCGGCCAGCGCGGTCTGGGTGCGGTCGAGGACCTCGCCGAGCTGAGCCACCGGGGTGAGCAGGAGCCGGACCAAGAACACGAAGGCCACCAGCTCGCCCACGCCGACCCCGACGCCGCCGGCCCACCAGACCCCGACCCCGACGGCGGCGAACAGCGAAACCGACGAGACCAGGTCGACGGCGGGGAGCATGATCACGAACCAGATCTGGGCCCGGAGCTGGGACCGGTACTGGCCGTCCACCGACCGGTCGAGGCGGCCCCGGACCGGCTCGGTGTACCCGTAGGAGCGGATGACCGGGGCCCCGCCCACCGCCTCGCTGGTGAGGCCCATGGTGTGGGCCACCCGGTCCCGCACCACCGAGTAGGCCCGGAGCTGGCTGCGCTGGGCCCAGCGCAGGAACGGCAGTAGCGGCAGGTGCACCAGCACCACCAGCACGGTGAGCTGCCAGCTATAGACGGCCATCACGGCCAGGGTGCCCACGATCAGGGCGACGTCGACGATCCAGGTGATGGCCCCCCATTGAATGAACTGGGCCAGGGTCTCGATGTCGCTGGTGACCCGGGCCACCAGAACGCCCCGGCGGGAGTCGGCGTGGTCGGCCAGGCTCAGGCGGTGGATGTGCTCGAAGGCCTTCACCCGCAGACCGAGCAGCACCCCCTCGGCCGTTTCGATCAGGCGGATATAGGCGGTGCGGCTGGCGACCATGACCGCCGCGGCCACCACCAAGGCCACACCGGCCAGGGCCCAGACCACGTCGGGCCGGTAGCCGGCGGGCCCCAGCACCCCGTGGTCGAGCACGAGCTGGACCAGGATGGGAATGATCAGGCGGCCCAGGGCGGCCAGCAGGGCCATGGCCGCGGTGACGCCGATCCCCCGCCGCAGTTCGGGGCTGACCGCCAGACCCCGGCGCAGCACTTCCAGGGCCCGGGCTTCGGGGGCAGCTTCAGGGGCAAAGACGTCAGGGGCGGCGTCGGGGGCGAAGGCGGCGGCTTCGGGGCCGGGGCGGCTCGGGTCGAGCCCGTCGGGCATCTTCAGGCGCCTTGGGTCTCGTAGGCGGTGACCAGGGCCCGGTAGTCGGAGCGGGCCAGCAGTTCGGCATGGGTTCCCGAGGCCGCCACCCGGCCCCGGTCGAGGTAGATCACCCGGTCGGCGCCGGCGATGGTGGAGGACCGGTGGGCCACGATCAAAAGGGTGGAGGCGTACCCGGCCCGGAGGTCGGCGATGATCTCGCTCTCGACCCGAGGGTCCACCGCGCTGGTGGCGTCGTCGAGCATCAGCAGGCGGGGCGACCGGGCCAGGGCCCGGGCCAGGGCGAGCCGCTGGCGCTGGCCGCCCGACAAGGTGATGCCCCGTTCGCCCACCGCGGCGGCGGTCTCACCGGCCAGGTCGGCGACGAACCCGTCGGCGTGGGCGATCCCCAGGGCGGCCGCCACCGCCTCCGGGCCGGGGTAAGCGCCGCCCTGGCCGTCGGGGTCCTCCGGGCCGGCCACGTTCTCGGCCACCGATCCGGCGAAGAGGAAGGTCTCCTGGAACACCAGGGCCACGGCCCGATGCAGCTCGTCCGGGTCGATCTCCGAGCGGGGAACGCCGCCGAGGCGGATCGACCCCCGGTCCGGCCCGACCAGACCGGCGACGGCCTCCAGCAGAGTGGACTTGCCGGCGCCGGTGGCGCCGACCAAGGCCACCGTCTCGCCCGGCGCCACCGCCAGGTTCACCCCGTCGAGCACCCGGTGGCCGGCGTGGCTCACCACTAGGTCCTCGATCTCCACCGCCAGCGGGCCCGAGGCCAAGTCAGCCGGGACCGGAGGCGCGGAGTCAGGCGAGACCGCCGGAGCGGGGCCGGCTGCGGCCGGAGCGGCCATCACCCGGTCGATGCGGTCCAGGGAGACCACCGACCGGGGCATCTCCTCCAAGAAGAACCCGACCACCCTCAAGGGCAGGGCCAGCAGGGAGAACAGCGTGGCGGCCAGGACCAAGTCGCCGGGCGTGGCCGAGCCCTGGTCCACCAGCCAGGCCCCGACCAGCACCAGCATGATGGTGCCGACAGTGGGAAGGGCGTCGATGAGGGGCTCGAAGGTCCCCCGCATGCGGCCCACCCGGACCCGCTCGACCCGCAGCAGTTCCGACGCGGCCCGGAGCCGCTCGATCTCGGCCCGCTCCCGGCCCAGGGTCTTCACCACCAAGGCGCCGTCGAAGCTTTCGTGGGCCACCGCCGATACTTCGCCAACCCGGCGCTGGACCACGGCCGAGGGGGCCTCCACCCGGCGGGTGTAGGTCCGGCTGATGACGGCCAGAGCCGGGAACAGCACCGCGGCGATCAGCGCCAGCAGCGGGTGAACGAACAGCAGCATGACCAAGGCCACCCCGGCCAGCAGCACCACGCTCAACGAGAAGGCCAGCGGCTTGAGCACCATGGTGGCGGTCTGCACGTCGGCGTCGGCGTGGGCCAGCAGCTCGCCGGCCGGCCGGTCCCGGTGGAAGCTGATCGGGGCGTCGAGGTAGTGGTGCAGGAGCTGGCGGCGCCAGTCCCGCTGGGTGCGCAGCTCGGCCATGGACAGGAACCAGCGCCGGACCACCACCGAGGCACCGGTGGCGGCCGAGAACCCGATGATCCCGGCCCCGGCCACCACCAGGGCGCGGGCGTCGGGGCGGTCCTCGAAGGAGGCGACGATGACCCGGTCGGTGATCCAGCCCAGCATCCAGGCCCCGGCCACGGTGGCGGCCACATAGCCGGTGGCCCCCCCGATGGCGACGGCGTGGGGCCACGTATGGGCCCGCACCGAGCGCATGATCAGGCGAAACCCCCGCCGGGTCATGCTCACTCGGCCCGCTCGGGAGGGAGGCCGGACGGGATGGTCGGTCGGGGTCACTCGGCCGGCTCGGCCAGCGTCTTCATCTCCAGGAACTCCTCGAACCCGGCCACGCCCATCTCCCGGCCTGTGCCCGACTGCTTGTACCCCCCGAAGGGGGCGTCGGGGCCATAGTAGATGCCGCCGTTGACGCTGACGGCGCCCGAGCGGATGGCCCGGGCCGCGGTCCGGGCCCGCTCGGGGTCGGCGCTGAACACCGCGCCCGCCAGCCCGTAGAGGGAGTTGTTGGCCATGCGGACGGCATCGTCGTCGCCGCGGTGGGCCAGTACGGCCAGGACCGGGCCGAAGACCTCCTCTTGGGCGATGGCGTCGGCCTCGCCCACCCCCGACAGCAGGGTGGGCCGGTAGAAGAACCCGCGCCGCAGGTGCTCGGGCCGGCTGCCGCCGGTCACCACGGTGGCGCCGGAGGCTGCGGCCGCCTCCACCAGCGACTCGACCCGGCTCCGCTGGGCCTCGCTGATGAGCGGGCCCATCAGGTTGGACTCATCGGCGGGATCGCCGTAGGGGACGCGCTCGAGGACGGCCGCGGCCCGCTCCACTGCCTCGTCGTGACGGTCGGCCGGCACCAGCATCCGGGTGGTGATGGCGCACCCCTGGCCGGCGTGGACGCACACCGAGGCCGCGGCGAAGGTCACGGCCTCTTTGAGGTCGGCGTCGTCGAGGATCACGCACGGGCCCTTGCCGCCCAGCTCCAGGAACACCTTCTTCACGGTGGGGGCGGCCGCGGCCATGACCTGCCTCCCGGTCGGAGTGGAGCCGGTGAAGCTGATCATGTCGACGTCGGGGTGGGCGGTGAGGGCCCGGCCGGTCTCGGGGCCGGACCCGGTGAGGACGTTGACCACGCCGGGCGGGATCTCGGTCTCGGCCGCGATCAGCTCGCCTAGGGCCAGCGCCGACCAGGGCGTTTCGGGCGCCCCTTTGAGCACGACCGTGCAGCCGGCGGCCAGAGCCGGGGCCAGCTTGGCCAGGTTGATCTGGATCGGGAAGTTGTAGGGGGTGATGGCCGCCACCACCCCGGCCGGCTCCCTCTCCACCCAGCGGCGGTGCCGCCCGCCCATGATCTCGGCCACTCCCAGGTCGCGGGACCACTGGTAGGAGTCGAGCAGGTCGGCCACCCAGGCCACCATTTCGACCGGGATGTCGAGCTGGGGTCCGGCCCGGGTGAGCAGGACCGGGGCGCCCGCCTCAGCCACGACCAAGGCCCTCAGGTCCTCCAGACGGTCGAGCAGGGCCTGATGGAGCTGGCGCAGGCAGCGGGACCGGAAGGCGTGGTCGGTGGGCCATCCGGTGGCGTCGAAGGCCTGCCGGGCCGCGGCCACCGCGGCGTCGGCGTCGGCGGTGTTGGCGTCGGCGGCCGTCCCCAGCACCTCCCCGGTGGCGGGGTCGACGTTCTCGTAGGTGCGGCCGCCGGCGGCGGGGACCAGGTCGCCGTCGATCAGGAGCCGCTCGCCGCGCCACACGGCCCGATGCGCCCCGGCGCTGTCCGCGGTGAGAACCCGGCCGTCAGACCCGGGTGACCTGGAGGCCGTCCACGCTGATGATCTGGCCGGTCAGCCAGGCTGCGTCGTCGGACAGCAGGAACTCCAGGGCGCCGACCAGGTCGGCGGGGGTGCCCATGCGCTTGAGGGCCAGGGTGCTGGTCATGGCGCCTTGGGCGTCGGGGGGCAGCACCATGCGGGTGGCCTCGGTGTCGATCGGCCCGGGGGCGATGGCGTTGACCCGGATGTTGCGGCCGCCGAGCTCCATGGCCAGGCTGGCGGTGAGGCCGTTGAGGCCCAGCTTGGCCAGGCCGTAGTAGAAGCTGACCGGCATCCAGGCCGCGGTGGACGACTGGTTGACGATGGCGCCGCCGCCCCGCTCGGCCATGGGGCCGACCACGGCCCGGGTGCAGTACAAGGCGCCGTAGAGGTTGACGGCCATGAACCGGTGGAAGTAGTCGAGGTCCACGGTGGTGAGGCCCTCGATGCGCATCCCGTGGTAGACGGCGGCGTTGTTGACCAGGTAGTCGATGCCGCCGCAGGCGTTGACGGCCGCCGCGGCCATGGCCTCGGCCGAGGCCGGGTCGGCCACGTCCACCGGGGTGAAGACGGCGGCGCCTCCCTCGGCGGCGATGTCGGCCGCCACTTGCCGGCCGTTGTCTTCGTTGATGTCGGCGGCGACGACCTGAGCGCCGAGGCGGGCCAGGTGGCGGGCGTAGGCCTCGCCGATGCCCTGGCCGGCGCCGGTGACGATGGCGACCTTGCCGTCGAATCTCCTCGCGGGCGGACCGGGCTCTGACAAGTTCACTCCCCTCTTATCGCCGGCCTCCTAACGCCAGCCGGGCCGCAACCCTAATCTGTGGCGGCAGGAACGCCCGCGGCCGGGAACGCTCACATGCTCACACGCGACCAACTCCTCGAGATCATCCGCAACGGCGAGAACTCCGGCGTGGAGTTCAAGCGCGACGGCATCGCCAACCACGATCTGGCCAAAGAACTGGTGGCCTTCGCCAACTTCGAAGGCGGGATGGTGCTGCTCGGCGTCGAGGACGACGGCCGCGTCTCGGGGATCGTCCGCGACCGGCTCGAAGAATGGGTGATGACCGCCTGCCGGGACAAGATACGGCCCGGCATCGTGCCGTTCTTCGAGGTGGTGAAAAACGTAGAGGAGGGCAGGCACGTGGCCTGTGTCAGGGTGCTGAGGGGCGCGGAGACGCAATGCCACTGGCACAACAACCGGCGCACCTACTACGGGCGGGTCGGGTCGCAGAGCCGGGAGCTGTCGAGCGAGGAGTTGGCCCGGCTGTTCGAGCAGCGGGGGGTGCTGAGCGTTGAGCCGCGGCCTCTGTCGGGGGCGGACTTCGAGTGCTTGGACGAACGGCGGCTGCGGGACTACTTCGGCCGGGTGCGCCAGCAGGAGGTTCCCGAGGACGACGACGGCTCGGCGTGGGGGGACCTGCTGGAGTTGACCGAGGTGATGGCCGACGGTGCGGCGACGGTGGCGGGGATGCTGCTGTTCGGGCGGGACCCCAACCGGTTCCTGCCCCAGGCCGGGATCGATGCGGTGGCGCTACCCGGCACCGAGAAGGACTACGCCGCGGTCGAGCGGGCCGGGCTGCGGGGGCCGATGGTGCCGCTGCTGACCCAAGCCGGGAAGCTGGCCGAGCCGGGGCTGGTGGAGGAGGCGGTGAGCTTCGTGCGGCGCAACACCCGGGTCACGGCCACGCTGGAGGACGGGGCCCGGCGGGTGGAGCGGCGGACCTACCCCGACGAAGTGGTCCGGGAGGCGGTCGTCAACGCGCTGATCCACCGCGACTACCTGCTGTCGGGCACCGACGTCGAGTTGGTCGTCTACTCGGACCGGCTGGAGGTGGTGTCGCCGGGGCGGCTGGCCAACGGGGTAACCCCGGAGGCGATGCGGGCCGGGGTGAGGACGGCCCGCAACCCGATGCTCAAGGACGTGATGCGCGACTACGGCTACGTGGAGCACATGGGGCTGGGGGTGCCCCGCAAGATCGTGAGGGGAATGCGGGAGCACAACGGCACCGACCCCGAGTTGGTCGAGGCCCACGAGCGGTTCACGGTGAGGCTGTTCGATTCGCCCTGAGTGCGGTCAGGGTCGGCGGGTGAGCCTCGGGGCCGGGCCTGCGGCGGCGGCGGTCAGAGCCGGTCGATCACCGCGGCGGCGAACTCCGAGCACTTGACCTCGGTGACGCCGTTCATCAGGCGGGCGAAGTCGTAGGTGACGATCTGATCGCCGACGGTGGCCTCGACCGCGGCGGTTATGTCGTCGGCCGCCTCCTGCCAGCCCAGGTGCTCGAACATCAGCACCCCCGACAGCAGCAGCGACGAGGGGTTGACCCGGTCTTGGCCCGCGTACTTGGGAGCGGTTCCGTGGGTGGCCTCGAACACGCCGCAGCCGGTGACGTAGTTGATGTTGGCCCCCGGGGCGATCCCGATCCCGCCGACCTGGGCGGCCAGGGCGTCGGACAGGTAATCGCCGTTGAGGTTCATGGTGGCGATCACGTCGAAGGAGTCGGGGCGGGTCAGCACCTGCTGGAGGGCGATATCGGTGATGACGTCGGACACCAGGATGCGGTCGCCGGGGTCGCCGCCGCAGTCGTGGTAGCCCACCGCCACGTCGGAGTACTCCTCTCGCACCAGCTCGTATCCCCAGGTGCGGAAGGCGCCCTCGGTGAACTTCATGATGTTGCCCTTGTGAACCCAGTGGATGCGGCGGCGGCCCCGGCGCACCGCGTAGTCCAGGGCGGCCCGCTGCAGGCGCTGGGAGCCGAACTTCGACACCGGCTTGATCCCCAGCCCGGCGTCGGGGCGGATCTCCCAGCCGAAGGCGTCGGCCAACAGCTCGATCAGCCGGGCCGCCTCGGGGGAGCCGGAGGCCGCCTCCAGGCCGGTGTATATGTCCTCGGTGTTCTCCCGGAAGATCACCATGTCCACCAGGTGGGGCTCCTTCACCGGGGAGGGGACACCGGCGAGCCAGCGCACCGGGCGCAGGCACACGTACAGGTCGAGGATGCGGCGGATGGCGACGTTGAGGCTGCGGATGCCGCCCCCCACCGGGGTGGCCAGCGGGCCTTTGATCCCGATGAGGTGGCTGCGGAAGGCCTCGACAGTCTCGGCCGGCAGCCATTCGCCGGTCTCGTCGTAGCCCTTCTGGCCGGCCAGCACCTCCTTCCAGGCGATGCGGCGGCCGTGGCGGGCCGCGGCCGCGTCCAGCACCGACCGGGCCGCGGGCCAGATGTCGACGCCGATGCCGTCGCCCTCTATATAGGGGATGACCGGCTCGTCGGGCACGTTGAGTTCGCCGTCGGGGCCCAAGGTGATGGTCTCGGCCATTCGTTTGAGGCTAACTGGGGCTCGGGGGAGGTCTCTAATCGGACCAGGCCAGCAGGTCGGGGCCAGCCGGGTTCGGCGGCGGGTCAGGGGTCGGCGATCAGGGCCTGGGCCTCGTCGAAGACGGCCTGGAGGCGGGCGGTCAGCATCTCGGAATAGCGGGACCGCTCGACGCGGCTCGCCCGGCCGGCGGTCGCCGGGGCCGCGGGCGGGGCGATGGGGGGGCCGACCACGACGGCCGCCCGAACCCGTCTCGGGAACCGGGCCCCGGGGGGCATGGCCGCCTCGGTGCCGGCCACGCCCACCGGCACGACGACGGCGCCGGTCTTGAAGGCCAGCCAGCTCACGCCGGCGAAGACCCCCTGCACCTTCGGGCCCGAGCCCCGCCACCCCTCGGGGAACACCAGCAGCTTCTCGCCGGCGGCGAGGATCTCGGCCGCGACCCGCAGCGCCTCCCGGTCGACGCCGCCCCGGCGCACCGGGAACGCCCCCACGGCGGCGAGGAACCCGCCGAAGGCGCGGTTGTCGAACAGCGACTGCTTGGCCAGGAACCGCATGGGCATCCGCCCGGCCACCGACACCAGGGGGGCGTCGAGGTTGGACCGGTGCACGGGGGCCACGATGACCGGGCCATCGACGTCGAGGTGCTCGGTGCCGCGGCGCTGCACCCGCAGGTAGGGGTACAGGGTCAGATGCACGGTCCGGCGGGTGGCCCGGTAAACCCACCGGGAGCTGCGGCGCCGGGCGATGCGCTGGACCCGGTCCTGTAGGGATGGGGGGGCCGATGACGGGGTTGGCGGGGTTGACGGGGTTGACGGGGTTGACGGGGTTGGCGGCGGGGGCATGATCAGTGCCGGAACTGGCGCTCGCCGGTGAACACCATGGCCAGGCCGAGCCGGTCGGCGGCGGCGATCACGGTCTCGTCGTTCACCGACCCGCCGGGCTGGACCACGACGGCCGCCCCGGCGTCGGCTGCGGCCTCGATGCCGTCGCCGAAGGGGTAGAAGCCGTCGCTGGCGCAGGCCCCCCCGGCGGCCCGGCCCCGGGCCCGGGCCGCGGCCAGAAGCCCGGCCTCCACCCGGTTCTGCTGGCCGGCCCCGATCCCCCAGGCGGTGCGGTCGCGGGCCAAGACCACGGCGTTGGAGGCGGTGTGGGCGCAGACCCGCCAGGCGAAGACGGCGTCGGCCAGCTCGGATTCGGTGGGGCGGCGGGCGGTGACCACCGTCCAGTCGGCCGGGTCGGAGTCGAAGCGGGGGGCGTCCTGCACCAGCAGGTCGGCGCCGTCGGGGCCCAGGGACCGGACGACTGTGCTCGGGCCGGGCGGGGGTTGGACCGAATCGGGAGCCGGGCCGGGCGGGGCTGACACCGGGGCGGGCGGGGCCAGCGGGGCCAGCGGGGGTGACACCGGGGCTGGCGGGGGTTGGCAGTCGGCGGGGGCTTGGAGGAGCCGGGTGTTCTGGCGGCGGGCGGTCAGCCGCTCGACCGCGCCGGGGGCGTATCCGGGGGCGATCACCACGTCGGCCTGGGCGGCGGCGGCCATGGCCTCGGCGACCGCGGAGTCGATGACCCGGTTGGCGGCCACGATACCGCCGAAGGCGCTGCGGGGGTCGCAGCGATAGGCCCGGTCGTAGGCGGAGGCCAGGGTGGCGGCGGCGGCCGCGCCGCAGGGGTTGGCGTGCTTGACGATGACCGCGGCCGGGTCGGGGCCCAGGTCCTGCACTAGGCCCCAGGCCGCGGCAGCGTCGAGCAGGTTGAGGTAGCCGAGGGCCAAGCCGCCGTGCTGGACCACGCCGTCCCAGAAGCCGGGACGGCCGGGGCGGCGGTAGCGGGCGGCCCGCTGATGGGGGTTCTCGCCGTAGCGCAGCTCCGAGGCCCGCTCCAGGGTCAAGCCGATGGCGGGCGGGAAGGCGCCGTCGGGGCCGGGGTCGGCGCGGGTCGGGCTGAGGGTCGGGCCGGGGGCGGGGGCGGCGTCGGGGCGGGTCTCGCCGGGGGCGGGGTCGGGGGGCGGGGCGGGGTCGGCGCTGGTCTCGCCGGGGTCGGTTTCGTCCAGCCAGGCGGCGATGGCGGCGTCGTAGGCGGCAGTGAGGGCGAAGGCTCGCCGGGCAAGCTGGCTACGGGTGGCGGCGGACAGCTCGCCGGTCGCCTCCAGCTCGGCCAGAACCCCGGCGTAGTCGGCGGGGTCGGTCACCACCCCCACATCGGCGCAGTTCTTGGCCGCGGCCCGCACCAGGGCCGGGCCGCCCACATCGATGGTCTCCGGCCCGGGCCGGTCGGCGAACGGGTAGAGGTTCACCACCACCAAGTCGATGGGATCGATGCCGTGGGCTTCGAGATCGGCCCGGTGGGCCGGGTCGTCCCGGTCGGCCAGGATGCCGCCGTGGAGGCGGGGGTGCAGGGTCACCACCCGGTGGCCGAGCATGGGCGGCGACCCGGTGTGGTCGGCGGCGTCGGTAACGGCCAGGCCGGCGGCGGCCAGCGCCCCGGCCGTGCCCCGGCTGGCGATCAGCGCCCAGCCGAGCCGGTCCAGGCCTCGGGCGAAATCGACCAGCCCGGTCTTATCGGAGACCGAGATCAGCGCCCGCCGGGTCGGGGCCGGACCAGCGTCCAACTCTGTTAGGCCCGAGTCCGGGGCCGGGCTCTTCGGGGTCACGGTTCTCGGGCCGCGATCTCAGGTCACCGTCGGGCCGGGGTCCCTCAGGCCACGGTCTCGGCCATCAGCCGGCCGGCCTCGGTGGGGTTGGAGCCCACCCGGGCCCCGGCCCGCTCCAAGGCCTCTATCTTGGCCGCAGCCGTGCCCCGGCCCCCCGAGACGATGGCCCCGGCGTGGCCCATCTTCTTGCCCGGGGGGGCGGTCACCCCGGCCACGTAGGCCACCACCGGCTTGGTCATAGACCGCTCGATGAACTCAGCCGCCTCCTCCTCGGCCGAACCCCCGATCTCGCCGATCATCATCACCGCCTCGGTCTCGGGGTCGTTCTCGAAGGCCTCCAGGCAGTCGACGAAGCTGGTGCCCGGCACCGGGTCGCCGCCGATGCCGACGCAGGTGGTGACCCCGATCCCCTGCTGCTTGAGCTCGTAGAGGGCCTGGTAGGTGAGGGTGCCCGAGCGGCTGACGATCCCCACCGGCCCGCCGGGGAGGGCGATGTGGCCGGCGGTGATGCCGATGTTGCACTGGCCCGGGCTGATGGCGCCGGGGCAGTTGGGGCCGATCAGGCGCACGTCCGGGTGGTCCCGGCGCAGCCGGTTGTACACGTAGGCCTCGTCGTGGGCCGGCACTCCCTCGGTGATGGCGATGATCAGCCCGACGCCGCCGGCGGCCGCCTCCAGCACCGCGTCGCGCACGCCGGGGGCGGGCACGAAGATGCAGCTTGCGGTGGCGCCGGCGGCTTCCACCGCCTCGGCCACGGTGGCGAAGATCGGCACCCCGTCCACGTCGGCGCCGGCTTTGCGGGGGTTGGTGCCGGCCACGACCTGGGTGCCGTAGTCCCGGTTGAGCAGGCCGTAATAGCGGCCTTGGGACCCGGTGAGGCCCTGGTAGACGACCCGGGTGTCGGAGTCCACGAAGATGCTCACCAGGGTCCTCCGGGTTCGCTGGGGGCAGGCGCGGCGGACTCGGGCGGCATGGCGGGCTCGGGCGGCATGGCTGACTCGGGCTGGCTGGCGGGCGCGGCGGACTCGGGCGGCGTGGCGGACTCGGCGGGCACGGGCGGGCTGGCTCCGTCGGCCAGTTCCACGGCCCGGCGGGCGGCGTCGAGCATGGTCGGCTCCATCATCAGCCGGTGGTCGAGGCGAGGCTCGAGCAGAGTCCGGCCCTCGGCCGCGTTGGTGCCGTCGAGGCGGATCACGATGGGGGCCTCGATCGTCACCCGCTGGAGGGCCTCGAGGATGCCGTTGGCCACCTCTTCGCCCCGGGTGATGCCGCCGAAGATGTTGACCAGGATGGAGCGCACGGCCGGGTCGTTGTTGATCACCTCCAGAGCGGCGGCCATGACCGAGGCGTTGGCGCCGCCCCCGATGTCGAGGAAGTTGGCGGGGCGGCCGCCCACCTGGTTGACCACGTCGACGGTGCTCATGGCCAGGCCGGCGCCGTTGGCGATGACGCCGACCGATCCGTCCAGCCCGACGTACTGGAGGCCCCTGGCCCGGGCGGCTCGCTCCCGCTCGTCGCGGGGCTGGGTGTCGTCGTAGGCGGCGTAGCCGGGGTGGCGGTAGGCGCTGTTGGCGTCGAGGGTGACCTTGGCGTCGAGCACGGCGATCCGGCCGTCGGCGGTGCGGATCAGCGGGTTGACCTCGATCAGGTCGGCGTCGGCGTCGGCATAGGCCCGGTAGAGCTGGGACAGGACCTCGGCGGCGGCGGGGGCGATCTCGGCGGGGAGGGCGGCGGCTTCGACCCAGGCCCGGCAGGCGGGCTCGGCGAGGCCCTCGACCGGGTCGATCCAGATCCGGGCGATGGCATCGGGGTCGGCTTCGGCCACCGCCTCTATCTCGACTCCGCCCTGGGCCGACAGCATGCCCAGGTGGCGGCGGGCCGAGCGGTCCAGGGTGAAGCTGGCGTAGTACTCCTCGGCGATGTCGGACGCCTTCTCGATCAGCAGCCGCCCCACGGTGTGGCCGGAGATGTCGAGGCCGAGGATGGCTTTGGCGTGGGTTCTCACCTCGTCGAGGTCGGCGGCCAGCTTCACCCCGCCGGCCTTGCCCCGGCCCCCGGTGTGGACTTGGGCCTTGACCGCCACCGGGGGGCACAGGCGGCGGGCCGCTTCCACTGCCTCATCGACGGAGAGGGCGACCGCGCCGGGGGGCACCGGCAGCCCGTAGTCGGCTAGGAGCTCTTTGCCCTGATGCTCGAAGAGATCCAAGAGGCCCTCCGGTTCGGATATTGGCGGGACGGATTTTGGCGGGACTGGGGCCGGGGGCAGCGGATCGGGGCCGTCGCCTCAGGCTCGGGCGATACTAGGAGTAATCGCCGTCGTCGGAAGTAATCGTGCCCATAGCCCGCAGATCGCAGTTCAACGCCCGCCGGGCCTTTGTCATGGGCGCGGCCGGGGTGGCGGCCGGGCTGGTGCTGGTGGCGGCGGTGGTGTGGCTGGCCGGGCCGTCCAGGCAGGTTGAGGTGCGGCTCGGCGACCGGGACTTCCGCGACCTGGACGCGGCCCGGATCAGCGCCGAGATCGCCGAGGGGGGTCCGGTGCTGTTCCCCGACGTGGCCGGCGGGAGCCGCGACATCATCCTCCAGCACCTCGGGACCGATCCGGACTCGGGCTGGCTGGCCTTCGAGGCCCGCCGAACCGGTCAGGACCGCCGCTGCTTCTTCGAGTGGCGGCCCGGCCCCGGGGCGGACTCCGGGGCTGGGGCCGGGGCCGCCGGCGAGGACGACGGCGGCCGCGCCGTCGAAGGCGGCGACGAGGACGGCGACGGGCGCTTCGAGGGCACCGACGAAGACGGCGACGGGCACTTCGTCAGCTCCTGTGACCCCGACGATGTCGTCGACTCCAGAGGCACCGGCCTGGTTCACTTCCCGGTCACGGTCGCAGACGGCGACGTCCGGGTGGACATCAACGCCCCCCGCCCGACGGAAGGACAACCCTAAACGTAAACCACCCTCGACGTAAACCTCTCTGCGTGAGGCCGCTTTCGACAGCAAAGGAGCCCGACATGGCCGGACAGGTCCATCTCGACATCGACGGACCCATCGCCACCATCACCAACGACAACCCCGACAAGCACAACGCCTTCGACGACGACATGGACGGGCAGCTCTTCGCCGCCTTAGCCGAGCTGAGGGCCGCTTCGGGGGTCCGGGCGGTGATCTGGCGGGGCGAGGGCAAGTCGTGGTCCTCGGGGCGAGATGTGGGCTCGATCGGGCAGAACCGGTCCGGGCTCACCCACCACGAGCTGATGACCAGAGGCCATCGGGGCATCCAGCAGCTCTGGGAGATCGAGGCCCCGGTCATCGTGGCCCTCAAGGGCTGGGTGATGGGCGGGTCGTTCCAGCGGGCCTTGATGTGCGACGTGCGGGTGGGCGCGTCCGACACCCGGTTCCGGCTGCCCGAAGTGGGCTACGGGGTGATCCCCGACACCGGCGGCGTGAGCGTGCTCCACGGGATGTGCGGGCCGGGGGTGGTAGCCGACATGGTGCTCACCGGCCGGACCATGGGGGCCGACGAGGCGCTCGGCCACGGGATCATCTCTCGGATCGTGCCCCTCGACGAACTCGACGGCGTGGTGCGGCAGATGGCCGAGGCCGTCGCCGAAGCGCCGATGGTGACGGTGAAGCTGGCCCGCCGGGTGATCTCGCATCTGAGCCGGCCCGCGGTGCGGGCGTCAATGGAGGACGAGCTCTTCTACCAGACGTTTTTGAACCGGTCCGACGACTTCGCCGAGATGCGGGCGGCCCGGGCCGAGGGGCGCCAGCCCGACTACCGGGGGTCGTGAGGTGAGCGGCGAAGAGGGCCAGAGGGGTCCTGTGGCGAAGTCCGAGACGGGCCGAGAGGCGGGGGCTGCGGGGAGTGCCGCGGCGGTCGGCATCCCCGGGCCGCCGGCGGAGGGCGAGACGGCACTGAAGCCGGGGGCCTTCGCCGGCCAGACGGTGCTGGTGACCGGCGGGGGCACGGGGCTGGGCAAGGCCGTCGCCGCCGAGTTCGCCCGGCTGGGAGCGGCGATGGTGATCGCCTCCCGCCGGGCCGAGCACCTGGCCGCGGGCGCATCGGCCATGGCCGAGCTGGGGGCCGAGGTGTTGGCCGTCGCCTGCGACATCCGAGACCCCGAGCAGATCGAGGCTCTGTTCGACGCGGCCGGCGAGCGGTTCGGACCGGGGCCGCCCGCCGTGCTGGTAAACAACGCGGCCGCCAACTTCCCGGTCCCGGCCGACGAGCTGTCGCCGAACGGGTGGAGGGCGGTGGTGGACATCACCCTCAACGGCACGTTCTTCTGCTGCCGGGAGTTCGCCCGGCGGCACCTGGCCGCGGGCACGGCGGGGTCGATCGTCAACATCGGGGCGAGCTACGCCTGGACCGGCGGGCCCGGCTTCGCCCACTCAGCCGCGGCCAAGGCGGGGGTGAAGAGCCTGACCGAGACCCTGGCGGTGGAGTGGGGGCCCTACGGCATCGGCGTCAACTGCCTAGTGCCGGGGCTGATGCCCCACGAGGACATGCCCGAAGCCATCGCCGCCAATCTGAGCCGCAGCCAGGAACTGGACGCCCGCCAGCCCGCGCTGCGGGTGGGGCATCCCCGGGAGCTGGGCTGGGCCGCCACCTTCCTGGCCTCCCCCTACGGGCGGTTCATCACCGGCTGCACCCTGGTGGTGGACGGCGCCAACTGGCAGCGGCGCACCCTCACCAACCCGCCGACCGAGACGGTCCGCGCCCAGATGGGCCGCCCCGAGCCGGGGTGAGGCGTCGGATTGACGGGATCTCGGGGCATTCGTCCCTCGGGGTTACCTGCTGGGATTGGCCGGGGACTGTCACAGCCGTGATCTAGGGTCGGGGCCATGGTGGAGGACTCGGCATCAGTGGGCGGTTTCGGGCCCGAGCGCCTGCTCTGCGACCGGGCCCTGCTGCTAGCCGTAGGCGAAGTGCTGGCCCGGTCCATGAACGGGTATTCGGCCCGGCGGTTCGCTTGGGCGCTCGACGAGATCGCTCTGGACCCCGACGGCACCCTGATGGAGCCCGAGGACCGGAAATGGCTCCTGGATGGATTGAGGGAAGCCAGCCGCCGGGCTGACCGCGTCGAGCACTGGCGAAGGGAACTGGAGCGCCTGGCCGGTCAAGGGGTCTCGGTTCTGGCCTGCTTCGACGAGGTCTACCCCACCAACCTGGCCCTCACCCACGATCGTCCGCCATTGCTGTTCGTGCAGGGCGAGCTGACCGAAGCCGACCGCCGTTCCGTCTCGGTGGTCGGTACCCGCGACGCCACGGAAGACGGCCTCGCTCTGGCCGGGCACCTGGCCGGCGAGCTGGCGAACCGGGGGGTGACCATCGTCTCCGGGCTGGCCCGGGGGATAGACGCCGCCGCCCACGCGGCCGCCCTCAACGCCGGCGGGCGCACCATCGCCGTGTACGGCACCACCATCGACCACGTATACCCGCGGGAGAACCGGGAGCTGGCCCGGGCCGTCAAGAACCGGGGGGCGTGCGTGTCCCAGTTCTTGCCCGGCGTCACAACCGGGCGGTGGGCCTTCCCGGCCCGCAACATCACCTCCTCGGGATTGTCGCTGGGGACCATCGTGGTGGAGGCCAGCGAGTCGTCGGGCGCCAGGCACCAGGCCGAAGCGGCCATCGCCCACGGCAAGCGGGTCTTCCTGGTCGAGTCCCTGGTGACCGATCAACCCTGGGCGGCGGCCTTGGCCGAAGAGAACGGCCTAGTGACCACCGCCACCGATGCCAGCACCATCATGGCCGTAGCCGGTCTCGAATTCGACTTAACGAGCGACGCCCTCTTCTGACAGTTTCCTCCCGTGAACCGGCCAGATCCTCGGTATTACCTCGAACTGTTGAGACCGGGGCTGATCCCGATCCCGGCGATTCAGCCCGGAGTCTGTTCTGTATGCCGCACCGGAGTCAGGGAGGGCTTCGAGGATTGTCGAAGCTGCGAAGAACATCGACACCGACGCGATGTTCGGGTCCTGGCGATCTCGATGTCAGCCCACGGCGAGTTCCTTCACCGCCATCTTCGCCGGTACAAGGACGGCAACGCCGACGAGAGGAGACTCTTCACGCGGCGTCTGGCTGCCTTGTTGGAATTATTCCTCCGGCACCATTTGGACTGTCTCGGCGGCCCTTTCAATCAAGTAGCCACCGTTCCTTCCACGACAAGTAATCGGGATGCGCTTCGCGCCATCGTAAACCAACTCCGCCGCTTCAAGGGCTGGCAAAATCCGCTGGCGTGTCGGACCAGGCCCGACAACCTTACTCATTTCATTGCAGCCCGTTCGATCGCCGGGCAGCGAGTGCTGCTCTTCGATGACACCTTCACCTCGGGACGATCCATCTTCGGGGCATACCGGGTTCTCGAGGAAGCGGGCGCTCAAGTGGTGGGACCGCTGGTCGTCGGACGACACTTTCACCCCGAATCGTCGGATTGGCCGAACCACAAGAAACTGATGAAGTGCCTGAAGCGGACGCCGTGGTCGGTTGAGGCCTGTGGGATCTGCGGGCCGGTCCACTGTCCGGGGCTGCCGCCTCCGCCTACCCTGGCACTCTTGTGAGCGGCGGCGAGGAGGCCGGGCCATGGGGAGGCCGGGCAGGAGAGGAGGCCACCGATGACCACTGACCGTCTGTACCTGCGGGACGCCCAGTTGCGGGAGTTCGACGCCACGGTGATTGCGGTGGACGACGAGGGCCGGGTGGCGCTCGACGCCACCGCCTTCTACGCCACCGGGGGCGGGCAGCCCCACGACACCGGCACCCTGGAATGGGACGGCGGGTCGGCCGCCGTCACCGACGTTCGGGGCCACGACGTGGTTTGGCACACCGTCTCCGGCGGCGCCCCCGAGGTGGGGGCCGGGGTTACCGGCACGCTCGACTGGGACCGGCGCCATGCGCTGATGCGCACCCACACCGCGCTGCACATCCTCTGCGGCGTGATCTGGAACGAATGGGGCAAAGCGGTGACCGGCGGCAACATGGAGCCCCTGTCGGCCCGGATGGACTTCGAGTTCGGGCCGCTGCCCGACGGGTTCGCCCCGCGGGTGACCGAGCTGGTCAACGCCGAGATCGCCGCCGACCGACCCATCAAGGTGTCGTTCCTGCCCCGGGCTCGGGCCCTGGCCGACGACGACCTGATCCGCACCAAGGTCAACCTCATCCCCGAGTCGGTCACTGAGATCCGGGTGGTGGACATCGTGGGCCTCGACAAGCAGGCCGACGGCGGCACCCACGTGCCGTCCACCGGCGAGGTGGGCCGCTTCGAGGTGACCAAGACCGAGTCAAAGGGCAAGGCCAACAAGCGCATCCGCATCGCCATCCGCGACTGACTGCGGTTTCCGAGCGCTGACCGACTGGCTGGCCGGTCTGGGCGCAAGTCCGACCGGGCCGGGCTAGAGCTTCTCCAAGGGGGCCCAGGACAGCAGCAGGCGCTTCTCGCCCACCGACGGGAAGTTCACCGAGGCCTGGGCCTCGTCGCCGGCGCCTTCGATGTCGGTGATCACGCCCTCGCCCCACTGGGAGTGGCGCACGTCGTCGCCGATCTTCAGGCCGAGCCGGTCGGCGCCTGAGGGGCTCGGGGGGGCGGGGCGGCGGGCGGCGGCCACCGCGCCGTCCACGATCCGCTCCCGGTTGGCCGCCACCCGGTCGGCGTCGAGGGGGCGGCGGCCCCCGTCCATCGGGCGGCTGGCGTCCGGCTCGGCTCGGCGACGGCGGCGGTAGGACCGGTCGGCTAGGCCGTCGCCCGTCTCCTCCACCAGCTCGACGGGGATCTCCTTGAGGAACCGGCTGGGCGGGTTGTACTGCCGGTGCCCGTGCAGCATCCGGCTCCAGGCGTGGGTGAGGGTCAGGCGCCGCATGGCCCGGGTGATGCCCACGTAGGCCAGCCGGCGCTCCTCCTCCAGCTCGGCGGGCTCGCCCAGGGCCCGGATGTGGGGGAACACCCCGTCCTCCATGCCCATCAGGAACACGGCCGGGTACTCCAGGCCCTTGGCCGAGTGCAGGGTCATCAGCGTGACCTTGGAGTCGTCGT
Organism: uncultured Acidimicrobiales bacterium; assembly: GCA_958296055.1. Lineage (GTDB taxonomy): Bacteria > Actinomycetota > Acidimicrobiia > Acidimicrobiales > Aldehydirespiratoraceae > CATQHS01. Next base: position 2,166,973 of record CATQHS010000001.1, on the reverse strand, counting down.
CGGCCAGGGAGTCGGTGTCAGCCACCAGGGCCGACCGCTCGATCAGCTCGTCGACGGTGTCGAACTCCTGAGCCACCCCGATGAGTTCGTCCAGGTTCTCCAGGCGGCCCTCGGACTCGATGGTGTCCTGAGCCTCCAGCTCGGCCCGGTACCCCGACCGGTCCAGGACCTCCGAGAGGATGCGGGCCGGACCTGCTTCCAGGGCCGTCACCTCGTCGATCAACCCCAGGAAGGCGTCGATGCCGGCCGCGGCCCGCCCCGACACCCCGGCCTCGGCGCAGCGGCGCAGCCCCTCGGTGAAGGTGATCCCCTCGGCGGCGGCGAAGGCGTCGATCTTGGCCACCGAGGAGTCGCCCACCCCCCGCTTGGGCGTGTTCAGGACCCGCCGGACGCTCACCTCGTCGGCCGGGTAGGCCACCGCCTTCAGGTAGGCGACGGCGTCCTTGACCTCCCGGCGGTCGTAGAACCGGACGCCGCCCACGAGCTGGTAGGGGATGCCCCGGTCCACCAGGCGCTCCTCCAGCGGCCGGGACTGGGCGTTGGTGCGGTAGAAAACGGCCAAGTCGCCCCAGCGCATCTGATCGCCGTGGTGCAGGTGCTCGAGCCGGTCGGCCACGTAGCGGGCCTCGTCGATCTCGTCGTCGGCGTGGTAGCTGACGATCCGCACCCCCGAGCCCATGTCGGTCCACAGGTCCTTGGGCAGCCGGCCCGCGTTTTGGGAGATGACGGCGTTGGCGGCGTCGAGGATGGTCTGGGTGCTGCGGTAGTTCTGCTCCAGGTACACCACGGTGGCGTCGGGAAAGGCGGCCTCGAACTCCAAGATGTTGCGCCGGTCGGCTCCCCGGAAGGCGTATATGGACTGGTCGGCGTCACCGACCACGGTCACCTGCCGGTGCTCGGCGGACAGCAGGATCACCAGGTCGTTCTGGACCCGGTTGGTGTCCTGGTACTCGTCCACCAGGATCTGGGCGAACCGCTCCCGCCAGCTTGCGAGCACGTCGGGATGGGTGCGCAGCAGGGCCACGGTGTGGCCGAGCAGGTCGTCGAAGTCCATGGCCCCCGCCGCGGCCAGGCGCCGCTGGTACTCCTCGAACACCCCGGCGATGCGCCGCTCGAAGACGTTGGCCGCCCGCTCGGCGTAGCCGGCCGGGTCGGCGCCGTCGTTCTTGGCCGCGGAGATGACGGCGTGGACCGAGCGGGGCGGGAACCGGCGGTGATCGAGGTCCAGGTCGCGGATCACGTAGTTGCAGAGCCGGACCGAGTCGGCTTGGTCGTAGATCGAGAACCGGGACGGGAACCCGAGCCGGTCGGCGTCGCGGCGCAGCATCCGCACGCAGGCGCTGTGGAACGTCGACACCCACATGCGCTCGGCCACCGGCCCGACCAGGCGGCCCACCCGCTCCCTCATCTCGGTGGCCGCCTTGTTGGTGAAGGTGATGGCCAGGATGTCGAAGGGGGACAGGCCGTGGCCGTCGATGAGATGGGCGATGCGGTGGGTCAGCACCCGGGTCTTGCCCGAGCCAGCCCCGGCCACCACCAGCAGAGGGCCGCCGACATGGGTAACGGCGTCTCGCTGGGGCGGGTTCAGGCCCTCCAGCAGGGAGGATGCCAGCGGCGGATTGGAGATCGGTTCGAGGATCGGCACGGGCGGCGGCGATTCCGGGATGGTTCGCGTCGTCGATTCCGGCATCGGCGCCACCCTACCGGCGGGCCGGTTGCAGACTGGGACGCCGCAGCGGCGGGCCGGGCCCGGTTCCAACCGGATCGGGAGAATCAGCAGGGGCAGCAACGTTGCCCCCCCCCCCCCCCCCCCCCCCGGGACCAGTAGCGTGATCTCATGGCCAGAGCAGGGCAGCGACGCCCCCCCCCCCCGGGGGGGTAGCCTGATTTAATGGCTCGGCCGTTCCGGTTCTCCCTTCAGCTCGGAATGGTCACCGATCCCCACCTGTTGGCGTCCGAAGCCAAGCGGGCCGAGGACCTCGGCTACAGCGGCGTCTCGCTGACCGATCACCTCCGCGAGCAATGCGGGCCGCTGGTGGGCCTGGCGGCGATGGCGGCGGCCACCTCCAAGGTGAAGGTCACGGCCATGGTGCTGGCCAACGACTTCCGCCACCCGGCCGTGTTGGCCAAAGAGCTGGCCACGCTCGACCGGATGTCGGCCGGAAGGCTCGAAGTGGGCATGGGCGCGGGGTGGCTGATCACCGACTACCAGGAGGGCGGCATCAGGATGGACCGGCCCGGCACCCGCATCGACCGGCTGGACGAGGCCATCTCGGTGCTGGAGGGCTGCTTCGCCGACGGCCCCTTCGACTTCCATGGCAGCCATTATTGGATCACCGGGCTCGACTCTCGGCCCAAGCCCCAGCAGCGCCCTCGCCCGCCGCTGGTGGTGGGCGGCGGCGGTCCCCGGATCTTGACCCTGGCCGCCCGGCGGGCCGACATCGTGGGCCTCAACGCCTGCCTGCGGGCCGGCGTCGTCGACCGGCGGGTGGGGTCGACGGCCACGGCCGAGGCCACCGACGGGAAGCTGGCCGTCATCCGGGACGCGGCCGGGCCCCGCTTCGACGACATCGAGATCCAAACCCTGGTGCAGGTGGCGATGATCGACAGCGACCGTTACGCCATAACCAGCGCCCTGGCCCCGGGTTTCGGGCTCACCACCGAGCAGGGGCTGGCCACGCCCCACGCACTGATCGGCACCGTCGATGAGTGCTGCGCCACCCTCGAGCGCTGGCGGGAGCGCTGGGGCATCTCCTATATCACCTTCTCCCACGGCACCATCGGCTCGGCCGAGTCCATGGCCCCGGTGGTGGAGCGCTTAACCGGCAACTGACCGGGCCTGCCACTGCGGCATTCGGGCGGTGCGGAACCTAGGCTGAGCGGCGATGGACTTCAAGCGGGTGGCGGTGGTCATGGCCATGGAAGCCGAGGCCGAGCCGTTGCTGGAAGCAGTCGGGGCCCGGCCCGCCGACGCTCCGGCCTGGGCTGCGGCCCTGCCCTGCAAGCTGTACTCCGCCTACGAGGCCGGGCTGGAGCTGATGGTGGCCGTGGGCGGGACCGACCCCTTCACCGGGGTGGACTGCATCGGCACCCAGGCCGCGGCCCTGGCGACCCAGGTGGCCGTCTCGGCCCACGCCCCCGACCTGGTGGTGAGCGCGGGCACGGCCGGGGGCTACCGCCGCAGCGGCGCCGAGGTGGGCCACGTGTATGTGGCCTGGCCCCGCATCGTCTGCCACGACCGGCGCATCCCCTTGGGGGGCTTCGACGCCTTCGGGCGGGGCGAGCACCCGGTGGCCGACCTGCGGGCGACGGCGGCCGAGTTGGGGATGCGCAGCGGGATCGTCACCACCGGGGACTCGCTGGACGAGTCGACCGCCGACGCCGAGGCGATCGCGGCCAGCGGGGCCGAGGTGAAGGAGATGGAGGCAGCCGCGGTGGCCTGGGTGGCCCGGCTCAACGAGGTCCCGGTGACGGCGCTGAAGGTGATAAGCGACCTGGTGGACGACCCGGCGCCCACCCCCGAGCAGTTCGCCGCCAACCTGGGGTCGGTGGTGCTGATCCTGCGGGACGCGGTCAAGGCGCTGCTGGACCGACTCGGGCCAGGCTGAGCCCGGGCGCTGTCACACCCCCGTCGGTAGAGTCGGGCGAGATTCGGCGAGAAGGGCGACGGGGCATGGCGAAGGGGTCAGGGCCGCGGAGAGCGGGCAAGCCGATCGGCAGCTACGACCACGCGGGCACAGAGCGCGTCAACAACCCGCCGGTGGGCCTGGTGACGGCCCGGACCGATCCTGACGGCCAAGCGCAGAGCTACCGGCACGTGACGCCGGGGGTCGCGGGCAGCGGGGCTCGGGCAAGAGAGAGAGAGAGAGAGAGAGAGAGAGAGAGATTTCTGGCCCGCCAGAATCGTCTCTCTCCAGCTCTGAACCCCACGACCCGCATCTCGACCCGAAGCTGATCTGGGCTGAAAAGGTCGAGCGCAACTCGTTCGAGGTCCCCACCGTCTCGCTGCACGGGCACGAGCGGATCGACCCGCGCAGCATCATCGAGGCGGTGCGCAGGCCCGACGCCGACCCGGGCCAGGGGTCGCTGTTCGAGCAGCCCGGCGAGAACCCGCCGCTGCGCCAGGCCATCGAGTTCTACCGGCACGCCCACAACTGGAGCAACCGGCTCATCGCAGGCGACAGCCTGCTGGTGATGAACAGCCTGCTCCACAAGGAGGGCATGGGCGGCGACGTGCAGACCGTCTACATCGACCCGCCCTATGGGATCAAATACGGCTCCAACTTCCAGCCCTTCACCAACAAGCGGGAGGTGACCGACGGCAAGGGCACCCATCTATCCGGCGAGCCAGAGACGATACGAGCCTTCCGGGACACCTGGGAACTCGGCATCCACTCGTACCTGAGCTACCTGAGGGACCGACTGTCCTTAGCTCGGGAGCTGATGGCCGAATCGGGAAGCTGTTTCGTGCAAATCGGCGACGAAAACGTCCACCGAGTAGCCCTAGTGATGGACGAGATATTCGGTGCCAAAAACCGGATGGCCACCATCACATTCGCCACGGCCAGTTCTAGTTCAACTAAGTATTTACCCGAGATCGGTGACTATCTGCTCTGGTACGCCAAGGACAAGACCCGAATCAAATATCACCAGCTATACGAACAACTGGACAGGGCTGGGGTCGTCGAACATTTCAGCTCTTATGTGATGGTGGAGACTCCCGGACAACCACCGCGTAAACTCAGGTCTGAGGAACGATTCGACCCCGACGAATATCTTCCAGTGGGCTCGCGCCTCTTCAGGAGTCAGGGTCTGTTCTCACAAGGTCGTTCAACGACCGGTCGATCCGATTCATATCGGTGGGAAGGTCGAATCTATTCCTGCCCTGACACACTCCATTGGAGTGTGTCATCTGAGGGACTTGACCATCTGGCACAACTAGGAAGATTGTACTCGGCCAATCCGACTGCGTCACTGCAGTGGAAGTGGTACGAGAACGAAGTACCCGGCCGCCAAATTAACAACATCTGGCACCGCAAGATGTATCCACACGACAAGCGTTACGTGGTGCAGACAGCCAACAGCGTGGTCCAGCGCTGCCTGCTGATGACCTCTGATCCGGGGGACTTGGTTTTTGACCCCACTTGCGGCAGTGGGACCACGGCGTATGTGGCCGAGCAGTGGGGACGGCGCTGGATTACCTGCGACACGTCCCGGGTGGCGCTGGCGCTGGCCCGGCAGCGGCTCATGACCGCCACCTTCGACTACTACACCCTGGCTCACCCGGACGAGGGGGTGGTCAGCGGCTTCGTGTACGAGAAGGTCCCCAAAGTGTCGGCCGCTTCGCTGGCCTACGACGAACCGCCCCAGCACACCGTCCTGTACGACCGGCCGGAGAGGAACCGGGCCAAGCACCGGGTCACCGGGCCGTTCACGGTGGAGGCGGTGCCCGCTCCCACCGTCTTGAGCTTCGACGCCCCGCTCGGCGACCTCGCCGCCGAGGGTGACACGGGAGGCGAGCCGCCCCCCGGCGCCGGGCCGGCCGCCGACAACTCGGTGGCCCGCACCGGCGAGACGGCCCGGCACACGCAGTGGATCGACGAGCTGAAGGCGGCCGGGGTCCGGGCTAAGTGGGGCCAGCGCATCGCCTTCACCCGGTTGGAGCCGCTGGCCAACCCGCACCTGCACGCGGTGGGCGAGGCCGAGCCGGGGTTGCGCCGGGTGGCGGTGGCCTTCGGCCCCGAGCACGCCCCCCTGGAGCCGCGCCGGGTGGAGTTGGCCATCGAGCAGGCCCGCACCCTGGTGCCCGAGCCCGGCTTGGTGGTGTTCGCCGCCTTCCAGTTCGACCCCGAGGCGGCCAAGGACATCGACGAGACCGTCTGGCCCGGGGTGGAGTTGCTGCGGGTCGAGATGAACAGCGACCTGCAGACCGACGACCTCAAGGGGGGCCGCACCGCCAACGAGAGCTTCTGGCTGGTGGGCCAGCCCGAGGTGGAGGCGACCCGGCTCGACGACGGCCGATACCGGGTGGAGGTGCTGGGCTTCGACTACTTCGACGTCTCCACCGGCGAGCACGTGTCCGGCGACGCCGAGGAGATCGCGGTGTGGATGCTCGACACCGACTACGACGGCCGCAGCCTGTTCCCCCACCAGGTGTTCTTCCCCTCCGACGGCCGCAAGGGGGGCTGGGTCAAGCTGGCCCGGGCCCTGAAGGCCAGCCTCGACGAAAGGCTGATGTCCGCCTACGCCGGCACGGTGTCGCTGCCCTTCGAGGCGGGCGGCAACCGGCGGGCCGCGGTCAAGATCGTCGACACTCGCGGCGTCGAAAGCCTCCGGATCGTGGAGTTGGAGTGAGCCCGGAGCCGGGGCGCATCGACAAGCTCATCGTCAACTCCCCCTACGAGGAGCCCGAGCGCCACTGGAGCTACGGCGGCGCCGGGGCCGGGTTCGCCCTGGCCGAGGGCCGTCGCCCGGCTGGCTATCTCATGTCGGGGCCGGGGGCGTCCGGGCAGGGTCTGGGCCGCCGCCTGCTCGACGACCACGACGACCGTGGCGGCTTCGAGCCCCTGGAGCTGGCCAAACGGCTCCGGGGCCGGGTCCGGGAGTGGCGAGAGGCCGGCTATCCGGGCGTCACCGGGGTGACCAAGCGGCTGTTGGAGCACTGGAGGGACCGGGACGGGTTCGAGAACCGCAGGCTGTTCTTCTGCCAGATGGAGGCGGCCGAGACCCTGATCTGGCTGAAGGAGGCCCCCGAGGACGCCCGGACCGGCATCGACATCCCCTCCGACGGCAGCCCGTTCTCGCGCATCTGCTCGAAGATGGCCACCGGGGCGGGCAAGACGGTGGTCATGGCCATGCTGGCGGCCTGGCACATCTGCAACAAGGCGGCCTACCCCAACGACGCCCGCTGGTCGCGCCACGTGCTGGTGATCGCCCCCGGCCTCACCGTGCGCAGCCGCCTGGCGGTGCTCGACCCCCAGCACCCCGACAACTACTACGAGGAGTTCCGCATCGTCCCGGCCGTCCATCGGGACAAGCTGCGCCAGGGCCGGGTGGAGGTGCGCAACTGGCATGTTCTGCAGACCGACGACGCCGAGCGGGTCGCCCGGCGCCGAGGGGTGGACAAGCGGGGCCCCCGCAGCGACGAGGCTTGGATTCGCGACGTGCTGGGTGGCATGGCCCGGGCCCGCAACCTGCTGGTGATCAACGACGAGGCCCACCACGCCTGGCGGGTGCCGCCGGAGGCGTCGACCACCGAGTTCGACAAGGCCGATCTGGAGGAGGCCACCAAGTGGGTGGACGGCCTGGACCGCATCCACCGGGTGCGGGGCATCCTGACCTGCCACGACTTCACCGCCACCCCGTTCATCCCGTCGGGCCGGGGGCGGAAGGGCGGCGCGGGGCGAGGCGCAAGGCGGGGCGGGCGAGGCGAGGGCGGCGAGCGGCTCTTCGGGTGGGTGGTGAGCGACTTCGGGCTCAACGACGCCATCGAGTCGGGGCTGGTGAAGACGCCTCGGGTGGTGGTGCGAGACGACGCCGGGGTGGACCCCAGGACCTACCGGTCGCGCATGTACCACATCTACGACGACAACTCGGTGAAGGGCGACCTGAATCGCCGGGCGGCGGAGACCGAGCCGCTGCCGGACTTGGTGCGGGCCGCCTACCGGCTGCTGGGCCACGACTGGGCGGTCGCGTTCGAGGAGTGGCGTAAGGCTGGCCATCCGGTGCCGCCGGTGATGATCTCGGTGACGAACCGCACTGAGACCGCGGCCCGCGTCAAGCACGCCTTCGACCGCGGGCATCTGGGCGTCGCTGAGCTGTGTTCGCCGGAGCTGACCCTGCACGTCGACTCCAAGGTGCTGGCCAAGGCCGAGCAGTCGGAGACGCCGATAGCCGACCCGGCCGGCCCCGGCCCCGGGGATAGCGGCGGCGGGTCCGGGCCGGGGCTGGGCGACGAGACCGGGGCCGGGCGAGGCCGGGCCGGGGGCGGGCGAGGCCGGGGGCCGACCCGCAACGAGGCGGCGGAGATGCTGCGCCGGCAGGTGGATACGGTGGGCGTGGAGGGCCGGCCCGGTGAGGCGATCCGCCACGTGATCTCGGTGGCCATGCTGTCGGAGGGCTGGGACGCCAAGACCGTCACCCACATCATGGGGCTGCGGGCCTTCACCAGCCAGTTGCTGTGCGAGCAGGTGATCGGGCGGGGCCTGCGCCGCACTTCCTACGAAATCGGCGGCGACGGCCTGTTCGAACCGGAGTTCGTCAACATCTTCGGGGTGCCGTTCGCCTTCCTGCCCGCCGAGGACCACGGCCCTTCGGTTCCGCTTCCCCCTCAGCCCAAGACCGAGATCCGCCCTGACCCCGACCAAGCCGACCTGGAGATCTCGTTCCCCAACGTGGTGCGGGTGGAGCACACCGTGCGGCCCGAGCTGTCGCTGGACCTGACCGGGGTCGAGCCGCTGATATTGGGCGGGCCGCTGCCGACCCGGGCGGTTCTGGCCGAGAGCATCCAGGGCCGGGCCGACGAGACCCGGACCCACGACATTGACCCCGAGCCCCGGCGCCTGCAGAGCCTGCTGTTCGAGGCGGCCGAGGAGTTGTACGGACAGTTGCGGGACGGGCTGCCGACGGGCAACCGGGCCGTGCTGTGCGTGCAGCTCATGAAGCTGCTGGAGGGCTTCGTCGGGGACGACCGGCGGCTGCGGGGGCCGGCCGGCGTCGATCGGCGGGTGCTGGTGGAGCAGCACCGCCAGGAGATCGTCCGCCATGTGGCCGGGGCCGTCCGGTCGGCCAACGTGGAGGGGATCGAGCCGGTGTTCGACGTCGAGCGGCCCATCCTGTCCACCGCCGACATGGACCGCTGGTGGACGGGCAAGCCCAACGGCCCGGCGGCCAAGAGCCACATCAACCGCTGCGTGTACGACTCGTCGCTGGAGGAGCACGTGGCCCGGCGTCTGGACGACAGCGACCGGGTGGAGGCCTGGGTGAAGAACGACCACCTCGGCTTCGAGGTGGCCTACCTGCACGGCGGGGTGCCCCGGCGCTACATCCCCGACTTCATCGTCCGGCTGGCGGGCGGGGGCCGGCCCGGCGGCGAGCGGATGCTGGTGCTGGAGGTCAAGGGCGACCCGCTCGACATCGATCGCTCCAAGGAGAAATACCTGGAGGACTGGGTGCGGGCCGTCAACGCCCACGGCGGTTTCGGGCGGTGGTCGTGCGCCATGTATCTGCCGGGAGGCGACTTGGACCAGATGCTGGCCGAAGCCGCGCCGCCCGGCGCTGTCACACCCCCTGAGTAGAAAGGAGGACACTCCAGAGAGAAGAGGAAACCAATGAAGAAACTATGGAAATACGCGGTGATCACCGCGGCGGCCGTGCTGGCGGCGGCGAGCGTCGCGGTGGCGGCCTCGTCATCGTTCAGCGATGTGGCGAATAACCATCCGCAGCGAGACGACATCGAGCACGCGGTCGAGCAGGGATGGTTCCAGGGGTACGGCGACGGCACCTTCAAGCCGGACCGGGCCATCACCCAAAAGCAGATCGTCACCGTGATCGGCCGGGCCTTCCCGGAGGGTTCGACGAGAGCGGACCTGGCCACCTTCCTGCGGGGCGGGTCCGACCGCCTCGCCGCGGTGCCTGACGCAGCCGGCGGCTGCACTGAAGCCACACAATCATCCCCTACCGAAACAAAATGCCGTGCCACGGCCGGGGACTGGATAGTCACCGCCGGACCTGTTACTAGGACAAGTTGGGATCAATTCTCCACCCCAGAGCCGGACCAGGCACCTATAACCGCGTCGGCCTACGCAGAATACGCTGGTAGCGAGGTTGGCAATCCGTTCTGGAATACGGATTATACCCTATTCGTGAAGGGCAAGGGCTACGATGTGTCCACGGATTGCGCCGACGACACCTACTTTGATGCCGCCGAGTTACTGCCCGGCGCTTCCACCACCTACACTATTTGTTTCGTAGTAGACGATAGCGACCTTGGTTCGCCAGCACTGTTGAGAACAACTTCCGGCTTGTTTCCAACATATGAAGTCTGGCACAAAGTTGTGATGCCTAAACCCTGAACGACAGACCAACATCGGGTACGCTGCGCCAGATATATATCTGGCGCAGCGCCACCCGGTGCCGGGATGGGCGATTGTCAGTCGATATTTAGTTGGTATCTGGTATCGCTACGTTTTTTGCTACCAACAATTGTGTAAGCAGAGTCTGGGTTTGGCGCTGGTCTTCTGCGATTTTCGTGATGGCGTGCATGACGGTACGGTTATTGTCGTCCATTTGTCGAGATAGAGTTTCGAACTTGGCGTCCACCGCATCAAACTTAGTGTCTATAGCTTTAAACTTGGTGTCTACGGATTCAAATTTGAATTCTACGGCTTTAAATCCGGCATCCAATTTCGCGCTCATCTTGGTCTCCAGTGCATCCAACTTCGCGCCCATTTTGGTCTCCAGCGCATCCAACTTGGTGTCCATCTTGGTCTCCAATGCATCCAACTTGACATCGGTGGTTTCAAACCTGGCGTCGAGGTATCGACGCAGCAGCGACCAGATCACAGACCATCCGACTGTCAGTACGGCCACGAAGGTGCCGATCAAAGTGGCCAGGCTGCCGGCAGTCATCAGATGGGCTCCCTTCATTCTCAGTCGGCCAACTCGCCTGACCGAGTTAGCACTCAAATAACTGGGATATCCCAACAGTGTACATACCGGCAGCTCGGGTGTCAAGCCCTGGGCCGAGAAAATCTGAGCGGCCCGACCACCGGCCGGCGGGCTGTGGAGGCGCTCGCCGCCCACGCCGCCACCGGCCGGCTGGCTGGGGGGCGCTCGCCGCCCCCGACCCGCCGAACCGGTGTCGGGCCGCGCTCGGTCACGCTTTTGGGTAGAAAGGAGGGCAACCCGGAGAGAGGGGGGAAGCGAATGAGGCGAGTGTGGAAGCACTTCTCGATCGCCGCGGCACTCATACTGGCGGCGGCAAGCATCGCAGTGGCCGCCGCGTCGTCGTTCAGCGATCTGCCCAACGACCATCCGCAGCGAGGCGACGTCGAGTACGCAGTCGAGCAGGGATGGTTCCAGGGGTACGGCGACGGCACGTTCAAGCCGGACCGGGCCATCACCCAAGAGCAGATCGTCACCGTGATCGGCCGGGCCTTCCCCGAAGGCTCGACCAGAGCGGACCTGGCCACCTTCCTGCGAGGCGGAACCGACCGCCTCGCGGCGACGCCGGATCCGACCGCCAACTGCACAAGAGCCACGCAATCGTTCCCCACCGAGCCGCATTGCCTTGCCGCGGTAGGGGACTGGAGAGTCACCGCCGGACCGGTCGCCCGGGTCGGTTGGGCTAGCTTCTTGGCTCCAGAGGCGGGCAAAGCTCCTATATCCATATTGGCCTACGTGGAGTACGCTGGAAAGGCAGTCGGCAGTCCGTTCTTGGATATGGACCACACCCTCTTCGTCAAGAATAGAAGCTACGAAGAATCCCAGGATTGCGCGGGAACCACCTATATCGAGACAGTCGAGCTGTTGCCCGGCGCTTCCGCTACGTACAACGTGTGCTTCGTGGTGGACCCCAGAGATCTCGGTTTGCCCGCGCTGCTGCGAACAATCTCCAACCAACTTTTACAGCATGAGGTCTGGCACAAGATCGCGCTCCCGCTGCCCTGACGCTCGTTATCCGGCTACTCCCATTCGATGGTGCCGGGGGGCTTGGAGGTGATGTCGTAGACCACCCGGTTGACGCCGGGGACCTCGTTGATCAGCTTGCTGCTGATGGCCTCCAGCACGTCGTGGGGCAGGCGGGCCCAGTCGGCGGTCATGGCGTCGGCGCCGGTGACGGCCCGAACCACCACGGCCCGGCCGTAGGTGCGCTCGTCGCCCATCACCCCCACCGTGCGGATGTCGGGCAGCACCGCGAACGACTGCCAGATCTCCCGCTCCAGCCCGGCGGACCGCAGCTCCTCGATCACGACGGCGTCGGCGCGCCGCAGCGTCTCCAGTTTGTCGCGGGTGACCTCGCCGATGATGCGCACCGCCAGGCCCGGGCCGGGGAAGGGCTGGCGCCACACGATCTCGTCGGGCAGGCCCAGCTCGGCCCCCACCGCCCGCACCTCGTCCTTGAACAGCAGCCGGAGCGGCTCCACCAACTCGAAGTCCATGTCGCCGGGTAGGCCCCCCACGTTGTGGTGGCTCTTGATGACCGCGGCGTGGGCGGTGCCCGACTCGATCACATCCGGGTACAGCGTGCCCTGCACCAAGAACCGGGCCGGGTCGCCGCGGCCGGCCGCGACCTGGTCGCGGGCCTGCTCGAAGGTGCGGACGAACACCTCGCCGATGGCCTTGCGCTTGGCCTCGGGCTCGGTGACCCCCTCCAGGGCGGCCAGGAACCGGTCGGCCGCGTCCACCTCCACCAGCTCGATCCCCAAATGGCGGCGGAACGTCTCGGACACCTGGGCGCCCTCGCCTTGGCGCATCAGGCCGGTGTCGACGAACACGCAGGTCAGCCGGTCGCCGATGGCCCGATGGACCAGCACCGCGGCCACGGCCGAGTCGACGCCGCCGGAGAGGCCGCAGATGGCCCGACCCGGCCCGACCCGGGCCCGGACCTCGTCAACCGCGGCGTTGACGATGGAGCCGGTCGTCCACGTGCGCCAGCCCCCGCAGCAGACGGTTAGGAACCGCTCGATCACCTCTTGGCCGTGAGGAGAGTGCACCACCTCGGGATGGAACTGCACGGCGAAGAGGGTGCGGTCCGACAACTCGAAGGCGGCTACGGGCGAGTCGGCGGTGGCGGCGGTGACGACGGCGCCGGAAGGGGCGGCCACCACGGCGTCGAAATGGCTCATCCACACCGGGTGCTCGGCGGGCAGGCCCTTCAGCAGTTCCCCGCCCCCCGACTGCACAGCCAGAGCGGTGCGGCCGTACTCGCCCCTGGCGTTGCGGCCGACGGCACCGCCGAGCTGGTCGGCCATTAGCTGGGCGCCGTAGCAGATGCCGAGCACGGGCACGCCCAGCCCGTACAGGGCCGGGTCGATCCGAGGGGCGCCGGCCACGTTCACCGAGGCCGGGCCGCCGCTGAGGATGATCCCGGCCGGGCCGCGGGCGATGACATCGGCTGGGGTGATGGAGGGCGGGACGATCTCGCTGTAGACCCCGGCCTCGCGGACCCGGCGAGCGATCAACTGGGCGTACTGGGCGCCGAAGTCGACCACCAGCACCCCGCCGGTCGGTTGGCTGCTCATCGGGAGGTCGGGGACTCGGGCTCAGGCCCCGGCGCCCGGCCGGCCGGAGAACCGCTCATCGGCTGCTCCCATTGGCGGCGCCAGCGGTTCCGGTGACCACCGTCAGGAACCGGCGCAGGACGGAAGCGGTCATCCCCCACACCGTGTCGCCGTCGAGCTCGAAAAAGGCCATGGCCCGCTCGGCACCGTCCAGCCGCCAGATCTCCTCGCGCCAAACTTCGGGGCTCAGCAGCTTGGAGACCTCCACGTGAAGGATCGACTCCACCTCGGCCGGGTCCGGCACCAGCGCGGGGGGCTCGTCGATCAGGCCGACGAAGGGGTGCACCCAGGCCCGGGATGTGACCGTCGTGAAGCTCTCCAGGCCCCCGATCGGCCGCACCCGGTCGGGGGCGAGCCCGATCTCCTCGGACGCCTCCCTCAGGGCGGTGGCCCACAGGTCGGCGTCGGCGGGCTCGCGGCGGCCGCCGGGGAAGGCCACCTCGCGGGCGTGATTGCGGAGATGCGAAGCCCGTCGGGTGAGCACCAGCCAGGGCCGGCCGTCGCGCTCGTACAGGGGTACCAGCACCGCGGAGGGCGAGACCGGTCCGGCCGGGGGGCTTAGGCCGGGGTCGGCCGGCGGGGCCAAATCCGCCGGTGGGGCCATATCAGCCGGCGGGGCCATAAGGGCCATCGCTTCGACCGCCTCGACGATCCGGGCCATGGACGGCCGGAGCCGGGGGGCGGGCAGCTCGGCCCAAGGCGGCGGGCCGCCGGCCCTGGCCCCGACGGGGCGGGGAATGACCTGGGGCTTGACCGGCGAGTCCGGGGTCAGCGGCAGAGCCGGGGCCAAGACCTCACCGAACGGGCGATCCACCCCGGTGAGGCTAGGTCCCGCGCCGAACCCGACCGGTCATATCACCCCCGGGCCGGTCGGCCCGCCGGGCCCGGAAGCCCGGGGGCCGACCACGGCCGGTGGCTACATCATGCCGCCCATGCCGCCCATGCCGCCCATCGGGTCGCCGCCGCCGGCGGGAGCGGGGGGCGTCTCCTCGGGCTTGTCGGCGACCAGCACCTCGGTGGTGAGCATCAGCCCGGCGATGGAGGCCGCGTTCTGCAGGGCGGCCCGGGTCACCTTCACCGGGTCGATCACCCCGGCCGCGACCAGATCGGTCATCTCGCCGGTGATGGCGTCGAATCCGACGGTGCCCGAGGCCTCCTCGACCTCGCGCACCACGATGGCCCCCTCGTGGCCCGCGTTCACGGCGATCAGCCGGGTGGGGGCGGTCAGGGACTTGTGGATGATGCGGGCGCCGGTGGCCTCGTCGCCGGACAGCGAGCCCGCCGCGGACTCCACCGCGGACCGGGCCCGGATCAGGGCGGTGCCGCCGCCGGCGACGATGCCCTCCTCGATGGCGGCCCGGGTGGCCGATATGGCGTCCTCGATCCGGTGCTTCTTCTCCTTGAGCTCGATCTCGGTGGCCGCCCCCACCTGGACCACGGCCACCCCGCCGGCCAGCTTGGCCAGCCGCTCTTGGAGCTTCTCCCGGTCCCAGTCGGAGTCGGTGTTGTCGATCTCGGTCTTGATCTGGCTGACCCGGCCGTCGACGTCGGCGGCGCTGCCCGCGCCCTCGACGATGGTGGTGTCGTCCTTGCTCACCACCACCTTGCGGGCCGAGCCCATCAGCGACAGGTCGATCGAGTCAAGCTTCAGGCCGACCTCCTCGGCCACGACCTGGCCCCCGGTGAGGATGGCCATGTCCTGGAGCATCGCCTTGCGGCGCTCGCCGAAGCCCGGCGCCTTCACCGCCACCGAGCTGAAGGTGCCCCGGATCTTGTTGACCACCAGCGTGGCCAGGGCCTCGCCCTCCACGTCCTCGGCGATGATCAGCAGCGGCTTGCCCGACTGCATGACCTTCTCGAGCACGGGGAGCAGGTCTTGGACGCTGGAGATCTTGCCCTGGTTCAACAGGACGTAGGGGTTCTCCAGCACGGCCTCCTGGCGCTCCGGGTCGGTGACGAAGTACGGGGACAGGAAGCCCTTGTCGAACTGCATGCCCTCGACGAAGTCGAGGTCCATGCCGAAGGTGTTGCTCTCCTCGACGGTGATCACCCCGTCCTTGCCCACCTTGTCGAAGGCCTCGGCCAGGGTCTCGCCCACCGACGCGTCGGCGGCGGATATGGCCGCCACCGATTGCACCTTCTCCTTGTCGGTGGACACCGGCACGGCCTGGTCGGCCAGCGAGTCCACCGCGGCGGCCACCGCCTTGTCCATGCCCCGCTTGAGGGACATGGGGTTGGCGCCGGCGGCTACGTTGCGCAGGCCCTCGCGCACCAGGGCCTGGGCCAGGACGGTGGCGGTGGTGGTGCCGTCGCCGGCGACGTCGTTGGTCTTGGTGGCGACTTCCTTCACGAGCTGCACGCCCATGTTCTCGAAGTTGTCGTCCAGTTCGACCTCGCGGGCGATGGACACCCCGTCGTTGGTGATGGTGGGGGCTCCGAACTTCTTGTCGAGCACCACGTTGCGGCCCTTGGGGCCCAGGGTCACCTTGACGGCGTCGGCGAGCTTGTTGACGCCCGCCTCGAGGCCCCGGCGGGCTTGGTCGTCGAATTTGAGGATCTTGGGCATCGGCGCGTCAGGCGAGGGTGGCCAGCACGTCGCGGGCGTTGAGGATCAGCAGGTCCTCGCCCTCCACGGTGATCTCGGTGCCGCCGTACTTCGAGTACACGACCGTGTCGCCCACCGAGACGTCGACGGGGATGATCTCGCCGGTCTGGTCCGACCGGCGGCCGGGGCCGACGGCCAGAACCTCGCCCTGCTGGGGCTTCTCTTTGGCGGTGTCGGGAATGACGAGACCGCTGGCGGTGGTCTCCTCGGCATCGCCGGGGCGTACGACGATGCGATCCTCGAGGGGGTTCAGGTTCATTGGTCCTCCGGACTCGTTTTGGCTGTTGACGGAACTTTCGGTACGAAGGCTTTAGGCGAAGGCGTTAGCACTCGACTAAGCCGAGTGCTAACGATAAGACCCGCGACCGGATCAGACAACACGCGGCCGGCAGTTCGGCCGGGGCGACGGCGGCGCCGGTCGGCAGGGCGGCAGTTCAGCAGGGGCGGGTCGGCACCCGGCCGGCGGCCGGCAGTTCGGCCGGGCTCAGCAGCCGGGCAGGCGCAGGGACGGGTCGGCGCCCGCGTCCAGCGGCGAGGGGCCGTCGGCTCGGAGCCGCCACCAACCGGCCGCGGCCACCATGGCCGCGTTGTCGGTGCACATGGCCGGGCTGGGCAGGTAGGTCTCCAGCCCGTCGGCCATCCCGGCGTCGAGCACCAGCTCCCGCAGCCGGGTGTTGGCCGCCACCCCTCCGGCCAGGCACAGGCCCCGGGCCCCGCAGGCGGCCGCAGCCCGGCGGGCCTTGGCCACCAGGACGTCGGCCACCGCCTCTTGAAAGGAGGCGGCCACGTCGGCAGGGTCGGCGGCCTGGTGGCGGCGGACGTGGTTGATCACCGCCGTCTTCAGGCCGCTGAAGGAGAAGTCCCAGCCGTCGTCGAGCATGGGCCGGGGGAAGGCGATGGCGTCGGGATCGCCGGCGGTGGCCAGGCGGTCGATGGCGGGGCCGCCCGGGTAGCCGAGCCCCAGGAAGCGGGCCACCTTGTCGAAGGCTTCGCCGGCGGCGTCGTCGAGGGTCTCCCCCAGCACCCGGAACCGCAGCCGGTCGGTCATCAGCACCAGCATGGTGTGGCCGCCCGACACCAGGATCACCACCACCGGCAGCTCGATGTCGGGCTCGTCGAGGAAGGCGGCGTGGAGGTGGGCTTCGAGGTGGTTGACGGCCACGAAGGGCACCGACCAAACCAGGGCCAGGGCCTTGGCCGCCGACACCCCCACCAGCAGCGCCCCCACCAGGCCGGGGCCGCAGGTGGCGGCCACCGCGGCCACGTCGTCGTCGGCCACCCCGGCGGTGACGACGGCCTCGGTCACCACCGGCAGCATCAGCTCGACGTGGGCCCGGCCCGCGATCTCGGGCACCACCCCGCCGTAGCGGGCGTGGAGGTCGATCTGGCTCGACACCACCGACGACAGCACCCGGCGGCCGCCCCCGGCCACCACCGCGGCCGCGGTCTCGTCACAGGACGTCTCGATGCCCAGCACCAGAGCGTTGTCGCCGACTATCGGGGGCGGCGCGGCCATAGCGGGAGCGCCGATCAGGGAGGACGGGGGCGGCGGGGTCACGGGCCCGACGCCGGGGTTGGGGCGCCGGCGGCGGCGGGCCATTTGGCCTCGGCGTCGGGGCGGCGCAGGTACAGGGGACGGATCTCCTCGGGCGGCACGTGCTCCTCTCTCAGGGCTCGGGCGCAGGCGAGATGCACCAGCGACTCAGCCGAGGGGCAGGCGAATCCCCGGTCGGCGATCTCGGCGCCGCGGATCGGATCGAACACCGAGCGGTACCTCACCGCCCCATCCCCTACCACCAGTTCCTCGCCGGCGGCGGCCATGATCTCGGCGGCCACCGCCTCGGGGGAGGACACGGCCGGCTCGGAGACCCGCTGGACCCCGCCCGGCACCGGCCGGTAGCGGGCGCAGAACACCTCGCCCCGGCGGGCGTCGATCACCGCGGTGATCGAGCGGCTGGTGTGGCGGACCGGGAAGGCGACCAAGTCCAGGCTGGTCACCCCGACCATGTTCACCCTCAGGGCGGAGGCGATGGTCATGGCCGTGGTCACCCCCACCCGCAGGCCGGTGTAGAGGCCGGGGCCCACGTCCACGGCCACGGCGGCCACATCGCGCAGGCTCACGCCGGCCAGCTCGCACACCGCGGAGATCTGGGGAGCGAGCATCTCGGCGTGGCGGCGGTCCCCGGCGGCCCGGACCGAGGCCCGGACCCCGCTGCGGTCGCCGACCGCGCATCCGGTGGAGGCGGTGGCCGACTCGATCCCCAGGATCAGCACGCCGGCTCCGGCTCGGCCGGGGCGCCCCCGGCCCGAACGGGTGCCCGCCAGGTCTGCACGGCGCGGCCCAGGGCGGCTCGGCGCTCGAGCCAGGACGGGCCCCACGGGGTCAGGACGACGGACCGGTCGTCGGGGCCGGCGCCGAAGCCGAGGGCGATCTCGAGCCGGGAGGCCGGGAGGGCGGCCGAGATGACATCGCCCCACTCCACCAGGGTCACGCCGTCGTCGAGGAGCTCGGGCAAGCCCAGGTCGCGAGCCTCGGCCATCCCGTTCAGGCGATAGGCGTCGAGATGGTTGACCACCATCCGGCCCACATAGCGGTTGGCCAGCACGAAGGTGGGGCTGGTCACCGGCCGGGCGACGCCGAGGGCGGCGGCGAAGCCCTGGACGAGGGCGGTCTTGCCCGCGCCCAGGTCGCCGGCCAGCACGATCAGGTCGCCGGGAGCGGCCACGGCGGCCACGGCCGCGCCCAGCGAGCGGGTCTCGGCCGCACCTCGGGTGACACAGGAGATCACTCCCCCGATGGTACCGACGACGATGTTCCGGCAGCATCGCCGGGGTCAGTCACCCTCCGACGGCGTTTCGGCAGGCCGCGGCCACTGCGGCCACCGCCAGCAGGCGCACGTCGTCGACGGCGGCTTCGACTTCGCCGGTGGCGGCGGCCACCACCGCGTCGCCGTCGATGCGGGCGTGGGCGGGCACGAAGGACCGGGCCAGGCCGTCCTGGCCGCCCTGGGCCACCCAGAAGCAGCCGGTCTTGTCCAGCGCGGCGTTGGTGACCACCACGGCCAGAGAGGTGTTGGCCAGGGCGTCGGGGGGCGGGGACTCGGGCCAGCCGGCGAAAGACCCGGCCGTTATCTCGGCCAGCGAGCCGGGGTCGGGGTCGCCGGCCGCGTTGGCGGCCACCAGGGCGGCGACGGCCAAGTCGCCCCGGCGGACGGTGGCCAGGCCCAGACCAGCGGCGGCGGCTCGCTCCCTCCCCCGCCACTTGGACACGGTGGCCCCGGCCCCGGCCCCGACCCGGCCCGTCGGCGGGGCCGGGGACCGGTTGGCCGCGGCGGCTCGGCCGGCAGCAGCGCCGGGGCGCACGGCCGGGTCGCCCACCCCCAGGTCGTACAGGGCCATGCCCACCACGATGGGCACCGGCCCGTGCGGAGTGGGGAAGCCCCGGCCTTCAGCTTCGAGCACGTCCATGACCCCGTCGCAGGCGGCCAGCCCGAAGGCCGACCCGCCGGCCAGCACCACGGCATCGACCCCGGCGACCAGCCGCTCGGGGGCCAGCAGAGCGAACTCCCGGGTGGCCGGGGCCCCGCCCCTCACCTCGCCGGAGGCGACCGAGCCGGGCGGGAGAACCACCACGGTGCACCCGGTGCGGGCCTCGGAATCGGTCCAGTGCCCGACCTCCACCCCGACCACGCCGATCGGCACGGGCGGGGTCATTTCACGATTCGGGGGAGGCGGGGGCCTAGGCCCACCAGCACTTCGTAGGCGATGGTTCCCAGCCGCCCGGCCACCTCGTCGACGGTCACCCGCTCGTCGCCCTGGGCGCCGATGAGCACCACCTCGTCGCCGACGGCCACCTCGCCGCCGACGGCCACCATGAGCTGGTCCATGGTGACCCGGCCCAGGATCCGGCGGCGGCGGCCCCGGATCAGGACCTCGACCCCGGCCGCGCCGCTGTCCCGCCTGACCCCGTCGGCGTAGCCGATGGGCGCCGTCGCCACCCGGACGAGCCCCGGCGCGTACCACGAGCGGCCGTAGGAGACGCTCTCGCCGGGGGCCACGGAGCGCACCGCCGTCACCCGCGACACCAGCTCCAGGGCCGGCTCCAGCCGCACCCGGTCGGCCAGAGCGGGGGCGGGGGCGACGCCGTAGGCGGCGATGCCGACCCTTGCCATCTCTCGGTGGGATCGGGGGTGGGCCAGCAGCCCGGCCGAGTTGGCGGCGTGGGTCACGAACGGCCCCGGGCCGGAGAAGGCACCGAGGCGGCCCAGCTCGGCCAGGGCGGCGTCGAATCGGGTCAACTGGGTGGCGGTGAAGGGGTCGCCGGGGTCGTCGGCGGCGGCCAGATGGGTCCAGACCCCCTCGAGCCGCACCGACCCGGCCGCGGCGGCCCGGCTGAGCGCGGCGACCACGCCGGCCAGGTCGCCGGGGGCGGCACCCATGCGGTGCATGCCGGTGTCGATCTTGAGATGAACCGGCCGGGGCTGACGGCCGGCGGGGCCCGGGCGGGCGGCCGGCGCCTCGGTCTCGGGGCGGGGACCGGCGAGGCCCGGGCGGGCGGCC
Source organism: uncultured Acidimicrobiales bacterium (assembly GCA_958296055.1). GTDB lineage: Bacteria > Actinomycetota > Acidimicrobiia > Acidimicrobiales > Aldehydirespiratoraceae > CATQHS01. The sequence goes on along the minus strand of CATQHS010000001.1, from coordinate 2,146,525 downwards.
AGCGCTTCCACCCCGGCTGGGGTGGCGACAGTGAAACGCACCGACGGGGGCAGAGTGGACGCGGCCTGGGCCGCGTCGTCGGGGTCAAGCTCGGACAGCACCAGCACGGGGGGGCCACCCGCGACGGCGGAAGCCAGCTCGTCCGCCTCGGCGGCGGTGGCCACCGCCAGCCAGGACGCTCCCCCGGCCAGAGCGGCGGTGGCGGCGGTCGCGGCGCCGTGGCCGTAGCCGCCGGCCTTGACCACGGCGCAGAGAGCGGCACCGGGGGCCAAGGCGGCCAAACGGGCGGCGTTGGCCTCGATGGCGGCGGGGCGGACGCGAATCAGGCTGGGCCGCACCGCGTCACATCCCGGCCAAGCCGGCCAAAGCAGCCACCAAATCCCCGGCGACCGGGCGGGGGCCGGACGCGGCCCCGGCTCGGCCGTGGAGGTGGGCGGCCTCGGCGGTCCGCCGGGCCACATCGGCGGCGGCGACGGGGGCGAAGGCGGCCAGACGGGCGGCGATCATGCCGGTGAGCACGTCACCGGCACCGGCGGTGGCCAGCCGGGCGTCGCCCGCCGCGGCGATCAGCACCCGGCCGCCGGGGTCGGCCACCGCCGTCGGCCCGCCCTTGAGGAGCACCACCGCCCCGGTTTCGGCGGCGGCGGCCCGGACGGCGGCGATCCGGTCCGGCCCGGGCCCCGCCCCGGTCAGGGCGGCCAGCTCGCCGTCGTGGGGGGTGAGCACGGTGGGCGCGGCCCGGCGGCGCAGGCGGGCGGCCAGCTCGGGCCGGGCCAGCAGCCTCAGCCCGTCGGCGTCCACCACCGCCGGGATCGGCAGGTCCAGCACCTCGGCCAGCCGGGCCGCGGCCTCCTCGCCCGCGCCCAGGCCCGGCCCGACCGCGGCGGCGTGGAAGCGCTCGACGGCCACGTTCAGCGGCGGCGCCGAGGCCACGACCTCCGCCGGGGCCCGGGCCGCCACCGGCTCGGGGGCGCACAGATGAACCATCCGGGCCCCGCTGCGCAGGGCGGCGGCGCAGGTCAGGGCGGCGGCGCCGGCCATGCCGGGCGAGCCGGCCGCCACCAGCACCGCGCTGCGCCACTTGTGGGTGGCGTTCGTCCCGGCGGGCAGCGGCGCGGCGTCGGCGTCGGTCATCAGGTGACAGGCGGGCTCGACGGCGGGGTCGAGGCCGATGTCGGCCACCTCCACCTCCCCGCAGAGGGCCGGGCCGGCCCCGAACAGCAGGCCGGGTTTGAGCGCGGCGAAGGTGACGGTGCGCGCCGCGGCCCACACCGACGGGGCCGAGCATTCAGGACCGGCCCTAGGCGCGACCGCGACGGCGTCCGCCGCGGCCCACACCTCGGATCTGGCCGATCGGCCGAGCTGGGCGCCGGTGAGGCCGTCGAGGCCGCTGGGGATGTCCACGGCCAGCACCGGGGCGGCCGGGGTCGAGCGCGGCGGGGGCGAGTAGGGCCGGGACAGGCCGGTGCCGAAAGCGGCGTCGATGTACAAGTCGGCGGGGGGCAGCGTCGCGCCGGTCCGGGCCGAGGCCACCGCGTCGACGACGCGGACCCTCACCCCCCGGCGGCGCAGGCGGGCCGCCGCGGCCCGGCCGTCGTCACCGTTGTGGCCGGGGCCGGCCAGCACCACCGCCCGGCGGCCGTAGGCCCCGCCCAGCAGGTCCAGCCCGGCCCGGGCCACAGCCGCGCCAGCCCGCTCAATGAGCGTCTCGACCGGCTCGGGGGCGGCCGCGTCGATGGCGGCCATCTGAGCCGGGGTGACGACGGGAATCACTGCGGGAGGGCCACCACGGTGGCCTGGGCCAGGCGGTCGGTGTGGGAGATGGTCACCAGCCAGCGCCCCACGCCCCGGGCCCGGGCCACCGACCGGGCCCGGCCGTGCAGCACCAGATCGGGACGGCCGTCGTCGGCCCGGACCACCTCGATCTGGGCCATGGCCATGCCGCCAAGCCCCAGGCCGAGCGCTTTGAGGGCGGCCTCCTTGGCCGCGAACCGGGCGGCCAGGCGGGGGGCGGGGTCGGCGGTCCGGTCGGCGTAAGCCCGCTCGCCGGCGGTGAACAGCCGCTCGACCACGGTCGGGGTCCGGGTCATGACGGCTCGGAACCGGTCGATGTCGACCAAGTCGGCACCAATGCCGATCACCGCGGGCCCGCCGCCACGACAACGACGCCGATCACCGCGGGCCCGCCGCCACGGTCCCGACCATCACGGCGAAGCGACCCGCCAGCGGTCGGCCAGGTCCGACACCGGCTCGGTCAGCAGCTTCACCGGGGCGATGGCGGCCAGCAGATCTTCCCGGAAGGAGGGCTCGGTCTCGGTGACGGCGTCGCGCAGTTCCGAGTAGCGGTTGCGGTACCCCTGCAGCACCCCCCGGGCGGCGTCCACCGACAGGCGCTCGGCGAAGGCGACGTGCAGCAGGGTGATCCCGGTGGTCACGCCGTTCTTGACCTCGGGCACCAGCACCACGGTGCGGCCGTCGCGGCGGCCGGTGGCCACCAGCACCTGGCGCTCGACGGCCACCAGGTGCTTGGTGCCGATCAGGTCGGGGGTCCGGTCGGCCCGGGAGGTGATGCTCACCGAGATGCCGCCCCGGTCCACCACCACCAGCCGGGCCTCGTCGTCGCCGACTTCGAGGCTCTCGACCCGGTAGCGGGTGTGGCCGACCACGGCGGCCACGGCCGGGTCGAGGTCGGCCAGGGTCCGCAGGACCGACCAGGCGAGCTGGTCCCGGGGGGCGCCGGCGTCGATGACGGCCCGGGCCAGCCGGGCCTGCAGCAGCGCCTGGTCGGAGCGGGAGATCCCCACCGTCACCGTCTTGGCCTGGTGGCGGATGGCGTCGATGGGGCGGGACAGCTCGGCGATGCCCAGAGCGAGGGCGGCGGCCAAGTCCTCTATCACCGCGGTCGGGGTGCCCACCTTGCCCAGCTCCAACTGGTAGCCGTCCAGGGGGGTGCGGCCCAGGGCGTAGCGCAGGGCGGTGGAGACTCGCACCGCGGTGGAGGCCTCGAGGTGGCCGTTGTAGTCGCCTCGGCGCAGGCCGTCGGAGAAGGCGGCCGCGGCCCGCCCCACCGCCGGGGCGATCTCGGCCATGACCTCCTCGCTGGTGGCTCCGGGCCGGGCCGCGGCCCGCTCCAGCGCCCGGTGGGCTTCGCGCAAGGGCCGGGCCTGGGCGTCAATGGCCAGGGCCGCCTCGTAGCCGAAGAGGTGCCCGACCATGGCCGCGGGCACGAACGAGAGCCGAGGGTCGGTGGCGGGGACGCCGAGCACGGCCAGGGCGGCGTCGAAGCGCTCCTCGCCTATGTCGGCCACCACGATCGGGGCCGCCTTGTGGGCCCGGAAGATGGCCACCTCCTTGGCCGCGTCGGTGGCGGTGGAGCCGGTCAGGCCCGCCGCGCACACCAGCACCAGCGGCTCCGACGACAAGTCGATGTGTTTCTTGTCCTCGATGGCGTCGCTGGAGATCGACTTGTAGCACAGCTCCGAGAGCTTGATTCGGATCTCGCGGGCGGCGATCCGGTTGGACCCGCTGCCCACCACCGCCCAGTGGCGGCGGGAAGGGGCGAACCGGCGGGCCGCCTCGCCGATGGCGCCCCTGGTCTCCAGCACCTCCTCCAGAGCAGCGGGCAGGGCCCGGACCGCGTCGAGGAGCCGGGCCCGCTCCTCGGCCCCGGCACCGCCGGCCACCTCCTCGGCGACGGCCGCGGCCAGCAGCAGCCCGGCGGCGATCTGGGAGTAGAAGGCCTTGGTGGAGGCGACGCTCATCTCCACGTCGCGGCCGTCGGAGGTGTAGAGCACCCCGTCGGCCCGCTCGGTCAAGTCGCTGTTGCGGCGGTTGACGATGGCGACCACCGCCGCCCCCCGGTCCCTCACCAGATCGACGGTGCGGTTGGTGTCGGTGGTGGTGCCCGACTGGGATATGGCGATCACGACGGTGTCGGACATGTCCCAGCGCAGGCCGAAGCCCGACAGCTCGGTGGCGGGCAGAGCCAAGGCGGTGACGGCGCGGCCGGCCAGGGCGTCCAGGACGGCGGCCAGGCTTTCGCAGGCCACGGCCGCGGTGCCCTGGCCCACGGCCAGCACCCGGTTCACCGATCCGGAGCGCAGCCCCTGTTTGACCCGATCGGGGAGGATCTCGGGGCCGAGCGACACCCGGGGGCCGGCGGCGGTGTCGACGATCTTGCCCCGCAGGGTCTTGCGAAACGAGTCCGGGGCCTGGGTGAGCTCCTTGAGCAGGTAGTGGGGGTGGTCGCCCCGGTCGATGTCTCGGGTGGTGATCGAGGCCCGGACGGCGTCGGCGCCGGCCACCGGCAGATCGGTGGAGTCGTAGGACCAGCGGGAGACGCCCTCCAGTTCCCCGGCCGAGTCCTCGTCGAGTTCGACGACTTGGCCCCGTCCGGCGCTGGGGTTGTCGGGGTTGCCGGAGGTTTCGCCGTCCATGCGGAGGTAGCGGTCGGTGGCCTCGACCAGTCCGTAGGGCTCGCTGGCCACCACGTAGGCGTCCTCGGCCAGACCGACGTAGAGGGCCTGGCCGCTGCCCCGGAGGGCGAGCTGGAGGCGGCCGGGGGCGGCGGTCGTGCAGGCGGCGGCGGCCACCGAGCCCTCGAAGGAGGCCACGGTGCGCCGGAAGGCCTCGACGGCGGGCAGGCCGGCGGCCAGGCGGCGGCTCATCAGCGCGGGCATGGCCTTGGAGTCGGTGGTGATGGCCGGCGACGGCGCCATCTCCTCGGCGACCATGAGGTCGGCGTAGTTGTCGATGTCGCCGTTGACCGCCCCGACCACGTAGGGAGCGGCGGCCGGGTCGTCGCCCCAGCCGCCGGGCGGGCCGATCAGCTCGCTGTTGAGGGGGTGGGCGTTGGGCTCGGAGATGATGCCGACCGAGGCCCAGCGGGTGTGGGCCAGCACCAAGGTCCGGGCCTCGTCTCCGGCCAGGGCCGCGGCCAGCAGCTCGTCGTCTCCGATGGCGGCTCGCAGCGCGGCGGTGTTGTCGCCCAGATTGCCGATCTCGGCCGCCGTCTTGTACACGAAGCTCAACATCCCGTCGGCCAGGCGGACCGAGCCGGAGCCGAAGTCTCGGTCCCGGCTCCGGGCCTCGACGGCGGAGGCGACGGCCGGGTCGTCGAGTTCCAGGCCGTGGCCGCGGACGAGCAGGTGCAGCCCGGCCGAGTCGCGGCCCCGGACCTCGAGGCGGTCGAGGGCGGCCAGGGCCTGATGGACGGACAGGCCGGCGGTCACGACCGCCTCGGAGCGGGCGGCGCCGATGAGGCCGCGCACCGAGCGGGCCGACTCCAGGCGATCCCGGCGCAGGGCCCAGATGCCGTCGCGGACCCCGATCAGATCGTGGTTGAGCCGCTCCAGTTCGGCGGTTCCGGCGGTGATGTCCCCGGCGTCGAGGCGGGCTTCGATCTCGGCGATCGCCTCGGCTAAGGCGCCGAGCCGGTGATCGAGGGCGGCGGCCAGGGAACGGTCCGAGAGCATCAGCCTCAGCCCGGGCACGCCCCCGAGGAGGGCGTCGGCCCGGGCCAGCCCGGCCGCGGTCCGGGCCAACTCCGAGGCCGGGTCGGGACCGGTCAGCGGATCGGGGCCGGGGATCGAGCCGATCACCTCGGCGGCACTGGGGGGCGGGCGACCCGCCGGCCGGCGGAGGATGGCGACGATCCCGCACACGAGCACCTACCTTAGGAGCTTGCCCGGGCCCCGAAGTCGTTTAGGATGGGCCGTTGGTGACAGTTGAGGTCGATCTCTCCCCCGCCCGGAGGGTCTTCGCGTCGGCCGCTCCAAGAGGCGGCTGTCGCCGTCGGGTGTAGTCGGAGGCCATGTCCTACGACCTGAAAACCCTCAGAGGTGATCTCTACGGCGGCACCATCACCGCGGTGGTGAGCCTGCCGCTGGCGCTGGCCTTCGGCGTGACTTCGGGTCTGGGGGCGAGCGCCGGCGTGTACGGGCTGATAGCGCTGGGGTGCCTGGCCGCGCTGATCGGAGGGACGCCGGGTCAGATGTCGGGACCCACCGGCCCTATGGCCGTGGCCATAGCCGCCATCTATGTCAGCCAGGATGAAAATGTATGCGCGGTACTCACCATAATTATCATGGCGGGGCTGATACAGGTCATACTGGGCCTGTCGCGAGCCGGCCGTTTCATCGCTTACACGCCGTACTCGGTCATATCCGGGTTCATGTCCGGAATCGGCATCATCATCATCATCATCAACATCCTGCCCTTCCTGGGAGAGCCGGTGGTCGAGGGCGGGGTGAGGGGAGCGTTGCGAGCCCTTCCGAACGCGGCGGCGAATTTCAATATGAACGGGTTTTTGGTCGCCATCCTGACGCTGCTGGTGGCCGTGGCCTGGCCCCGCCGCCTGGACAGTTACATACCCGGCTACCTGGTCGCCATCGTGGTCGGAGCCTTCGTGGGCGAGATGTGGCTGACCGGCGAGCCCGTCATCGGCCCCCTGGAAATCGGTTGGCCCGATCGGCTGCTGCCGGACCTCTCCGTCGACTCGGTGGTGGGCTCGCTGCAGCCGGCGATGGTTCTGGCGCTGCTCGGCTCCATAGACAGCCTGGTCACTTCCCTGACCACCGACGCCATGACCGGCGTCCGCCACAACCCGGACAGGGAACTCCTGGGCCAGGGGGTCGGGAACACCGTGGCCGGGTTGGTCGGAGGTCTGCCCGGCGCCGGATCCACCATGGAAACGATGACAAACCTGCGGTCCGGCGGGCGGACACGGGTTTCGGGGTTGGTGCGGGCCCTGGTCATCGTAGGAGTGATAGTAGAGCTGAGCCGATTCATCGAGTCGGTTCCCCACGCGGCCATAGCCGGCATCCTGGTGAAAGTGGGCTGGGATTCCATCGACTGGCGGTTCATCGTTCGATGCCGCCACATCCAGAAAATCCATCTCACGGTGATGTTGATCACCATGGGACTCACGGTGTTCGTCGACGTCGTCGCCGCGGTGGCGATGGGCCTGATCGTGGCGGGGATGACCAGCGCCCGGCAGATGGAGAGCCTGCAGCTCGACAGCGTGATATCGGCGCCGCTGCTGGACCGAAGCTTCCTCGATGACGACGGGGCCAGCACCGGGCAGGAAGAGCCGGGAGAGGGCGACGAAGACGAGGCCTTCTCGGCCCGAGCCGGCCTGATCAAGCTCAGAGGGAACTTCTCGGTCGCGTCCTCCAACAAGCTGGTCGAGTCGATAGGCACCGACATCGAGGATCACGAGATCGTCATCCTCGACTTCTCCGAAACCGTCTATATGGACGACAGCGCGGCCATGGTGGTGGAGCAGATGATCGACATCGCCGCGGAGGAGAACACCGAGTGCATCGTGATGGGCCTGCAGGGGATGCCCGCCGAGGTCATGGCGGGCTTCGGCGTCTTCCGGCGGGTTCCCGCCGAGCACTTCGTGGAGAACCTGGACGAAGCCAGGGCGGCGGTGAGGCGGATCCTCGAGAGGAAGCAGACCCTCGGGGACTAGGTGTGGCAACCGGGCAACCGGCCGCCGAAGGGACCGGTGCCGTAGAGCCCTAGAGCAGGCGACCGACTGAGGGCTCCAGGCCCAGGCCCTCGCCGGCGGGCAGCTCCATCCGGCCGGCGACGACGGCGGGGGGCGCGGCAGTGTCCTGGGCCAGCAGCGAGGCGGTGGCCAGGCCGTGGGCCTCGCCCCGGCCCTGGTCCGCGGCGGCGGCCACATGCAGGGCGTGGGCCAGGCCCACGGCCGAGTCGGCGAAGGAGGTGACCACCGCCCGGGCCCCGGCGGCGGCGGCCAGGGCGGCCACGCTCATGGCCGCGTCCGGTCCGCCCAGGGCCTGGGGCTTGACGATCAGGACGCTCAGGCCCAGGCCGAGGGCCCGGTCGGCGTCGATGTGGTTGCGTATCGACTCGTCGGCGGCCACCCCCACGGCCGTCTCCCGGCTCAGGGAGGCCATGGCCTCGATGCCGGCCACCGGCTCCTCGCAGTAGGAGACGCTCAGCGGCTCGACCGCCCGCAGGACCTTCAGCGCGGTGGGGCGGTCCCAGGCCCCGTTGGCGTCGAGGCGCAGCTCGGGGCCGGTCCCGAGCCCGGAGCGGGCGGCCCGCACCCGGTCGGCGTCGGTGGCGGGATCGGCCCTTGCCACTTTGAGCTTGACGCAGGCGTGGCCGGCGGCGACGGCGGCGGCGGCCTGCGCCTCCACCCCGTCGGGGTCGGCGGCGGCGACCAGGGCGTTGACGGCCACGGCCGGGGCCGGATCGGGGGCCAGCTCGCGGGCCAGGGGGATGCCGTTCCGCCGGGCCCGCAGGTCGGCCCAGGCCCCGGCCAGGCCGGCCCGAGCCTGGGGCGATCGGGCCAGGGCGTCGATGGCCGAGGCCAGGGCCGGCGCCCCGCCGTCGGCGATCTCGAAACGGGCCTGGGCCAGGTCGACGACGACGGCGGCCAGGGTGGTGCGGGACCAGCCGGGCAGCGGGGATGCCTCCCCCCAGCCGGCGTGGTCGCCGTCGGTCAGCTTCACCAGCACCCCGGCCCGGTGGGCGACGGTGGCCCGGCCGGTGACCAGCGGCGCCCGCAGCGGCAGCCAAAACGGCGCCAGCTCCACCCGCAGCCCGCTCACGACGGGTTCACCGGCGAATGCTTCCTCGTCCATGCCGAACTCAATCGCTTGGATCAGGCGGAGGCCAGGAAGGCGGCGACGGCCGCGGCAACAGCCTCGGGCTGTTCCAGATGGGCGGCGTGGCCGGCCCCGTCGATGAGGGTGACCGCGGCCCGGGGCAGCAGAGCGGCCAGCTCGTCGGCCAGGGCGCAGAACTTGGCGTCGTCGGCGCCGGCCACGATGTGGGCGGGCGCTCGGTAGCGCCGGAGTTGGTCGTGCAGCGCGGCCATGGCCCCGGCGCCGCCCATCCGCAGGGACAGGGCCAGCCCGGCCGGGTCGGAGGCCAGCCGCTGGGCCCGGGCGGCCCGGAGGTGGTCGGGGCCCAGCCGGGCCTGGCCGGCCAGCAGCGGGGCGCTCATCCACTGGTCCACGAAGGCGGCGAGATCGGTGGAGATCAGGTTGGCCCGGGCCCGGTCGGCCTCGATCCGCCGGCGGCGCAGCTCGGGGTCGGCGATGCCGGCGGTGGCGCCGATGACGGTGAGCGACCGCACCCGGTCCGGGGCCCGGCAGGCCGCGGCCAGCGCCACCCGGCCCCCCATCGAGTACCCGAGCAGGTGAACCCGGCGATGGCCCAGGGCGGCGGCCGCGGCCAGCGCCTGGTCGGCCATGGCCGGCACCGTGTAGCGGGCCGGGTCGGAGGGCGACTCCGAGCGGCCGTGGCCGACCAAGTCGGGGGCGATCACGGTGAGGTCCTCCAGCCGCGAAGTAAGAGGGGCCATGGCTGCGGCCGACCCGGTGAAGCCGTGCAGCACCACCACCGGCGGTCCTGAGCCCCAAGAGTCGACGGCGAGGGCGACGCCAGCGGCGGCCACCCTGGTCGGGACCGCCGTCACCGGCCGTCACCCGGTCCGGCCGCCGCGGCCCGATTCGGGGCCGGGGTTGGAGGTGGGGCCGGGGCTGGAGGTGGGCCAACCCGGTCGGGACCTGACTCGCGGCCGGGTCGGGCCAACCCGGTCGGGCCTGACCCACGGCCAGCTCTGGCCGCTCGGACCACGGCTGCGGTCAGAGTCCGGCGCTGGGCCGCGTCGGCGTCGCCGTCAACCGGTACCACCACCAGGTCCACCCCCGGCGCCCGGGCGGCCGCGGCCGCTCGGACAGTGGCGGCCAGGGCTTCGGCCTCCTCGGCCCGCCGGACCCGGATGCCGGCGAACCCGTGCAGATCCTCGAAGGAGACGCCGGAGGGGGTGCGGAACAAGGCGTCGAAGTGGGCGGGGTCGATGCGGTCAGCCACCGGCAGAAGCGAGAAGATCCCGCCCCCGCCGTTATCGACGCACACGATGGTGAGGTGCAGGCCGAGCCGGGCCGCCGCGGCCAACCCGGACAGGTCATGCAGCAGGGCCAGGTCGCCGGTGTACAGGGCGACGGGCCGGTCGGGGTCGGCCGCGGCCAGGCCCAGGGCGGTGGAGACGACCCCGTCTATCCCCGAGGCGCCCCGGTTGCCGACGACGGTGACGGCGGCGGTGTCGGGCACGAAGGCGTCGAGGTCCCGCACCGGCAGCGAGTTGGAGGCCAGCAGCACCGACCCGGCCGGCAGCGAGGCGACCAAAACCCGGGCCGTCCGGGCCGACAGCAGCGGTTGTTTGCCGATCCCCCGGTCCAGGGCTGCCCGGGCCTCGGATTCGAGGCGCTCCCAGGCGGCCAGCCAACGGCGGCGGCGGTCGCTCGGCTCGGGGGTCGGCTCAGCGGTGACGGGGCGGAGCCGGCCGCTCGGCTCGGGGGTCGGCTCAGCGGTGACGGGGCGGAGCCGGCCGCTCGGCTCGGGATCGGCGGCCGGGCCGAGGGCGAGCCGGTCTACCGGGGCCGAGACGTGGCCGGTGAGCCGAAGGGCGAAGTCGGCTCGGCCCCAGCGACCCTCAGGGTCGATCAGGACCACGTGGTCGGGCCGGGTCCGCTCCAGCCAGAGCCGCACCGGCTTGGTGGTGGGGGTCCGGCCGACCATGACGACGGCGTCGGGCCGCATCTCGTCGCCGAGGGTCTCGTCGCTCAGGAGGTGGTCGGCGGCGGTGACCACGCAGGCCCCGGTGCGGCTCAGGCCCCGGACGTGGGCGATCGGCTCGCCGATGAGGGGCCAGCCCGCCCGAGCGGCCAGGCCAGCCGCGGCTCCGGCCCAGGCCCGCTCGGCATCGAGCCCGCCGGCGGGCCAGGGGCCAGCCACCACCACCCCCCGGTCGCAACTCGTGATCAGCTCGGCCAGTTCTCGATGCTCGGGCCCGGCCGGGGGGCGGGCAGAGTCAGCATGGGGTGAGCCGGGTCGGCCGGAATCGGGCGCCTCGGAGTCTCCGGCATCCCGGTCGGCCCCAGAGACCTCGGAAGCTCCGGCATCTCGGTCGGCCCCGGGCGCCTCGGAATCCTCGGAAAGCCAGGGGCCGGCGGCGGCGGGCTCGAGGGGCTCGCGGAAGGGCCAGTTGAGATGGACCGGGCCGGGGTCGGGCCCGGCGGCGGCGGCGAAGGCGGTCTCGGCCCAGCCCGGCGCGGCCGCGACCGTGGACCGGTCCGGGACAGGCAGGTCGCAGTCCCAGCGCCCGGCTGGCCGGTACAGACCGACTTGGTCGATGGTCTGGGGCTCGCCCCAGCCCCGCCGCTCGGGGGGGCGGTCGGCAGTACAGGCGATGAGGGGAACCCCGCCGTGATGGGCCTCAACCACGGCCGGCAGGTAGTTGGCCGCAGCCGTGCCCGACGTGCATACCAGCACGGCCGGCCGGCCCGTGGCCCGGCCCAGCCCCAGGGCGAAGAAACCGGCCGACCGCTCGTCGATCTGCACCCAGGTCCGCAGCCGGGCGTGGAGGCACAGGGCCAACGGCGCCGACCGCGACCCGGGGCTGACGACGGCGTCGGTCACTCCCAGGGCGGCCAGGCGGGCCGCGAAGGCGGCCACCGTGGCGTAGGCGGGGTCGCTCATTCCGAGCCGCCACCCGACCCGTCCAGACCGGCGAGCGCGTCCAGCAGGGCCTGGAGCTTGACCGAGGTCTCGGCCAGTTCCCCCTCGGGGGTGGAGCCGGCCACCACCCCGGCCCCGGCGAACAGGCGCAGGCCGTCGTCGGTGGCCAGCATCGACCGCAGCGCCACCCGCAGCTCGCCGTTGCCGTCCAGGTCGCACCAGCCCACCGGGGCCGCGTACCAGCCCCGGTCGAAGGGCTCGCGGCCGTCGATGAAGGCCAAAGCGGCGTCGAGGGGGGCACCGCCGGTGGCCGGGGTCGGGTGCAGCACCCCGGCCACCCGGAGCACGTCCATGTCGTTGACCCCCCCGGACCGCTGCCGCACCCGGGAGGTGATGGGGGTGCGGAGGTGCTGGAGGTTGGCCAGGGCCAGGATCTCGGGCTCGGTCGGGGTCGGGTCCACCAGGCCCAGGCCCTCGAGCCCGGCGGTGATGGCCTCCACCACGAACCGGTGCTCGGCCCGCTCCTTGGCCGATGCCCGCAGTTCGTCCGCCAGCCGGGCGTCCTCGGCGGCGTCGGCGTCCCGGGGGGCGGTCCCGGCCACGGCCGAGGTGGAAAGCCGGTGCCCGTCCAGGATTGCCAGTTCCTCGGGGGTGGCCCCCAGGAAGGTGACGGCCCCGGCGGTGAAGGCGAACACGGCGCAGTTGGGGTTGCGGCGCCGCAGGCCCTCCAGCACGGCGGCCTCCCCGGGGCCGGGGGCGAGGGCCAGCATCCGGGCGCACACCACTTTGTTCAGCTCTCCCCGGCCCACCGCGCCGATCCCCTCGGCCACCAGCTCCAGGTAGGCCGGGTCATCGGCGGCTCGAGCCGGAGCCGGGGACGGGTCGCCCGCCGGGGACGGGGACAGCCCGCCGCCGACTGGGGCCGACCCGCCACCGTCATCCGGGGCCGGAGCCGGGGACGGGTCGCCCGCCGGGGACGGGGACGGCGGGGCCTCCGCGGCGGCGGCCACCGAGCCCGGCGAGAAGTCCATGGCGGCCAGCTCCCGGTCTAGGGCGGCCACCGCGGCCGGTTCGTCGCCGCCGGGGCCGACCCGGGCCGCCTTCTGCACCCAGGTCCCGTCGGGCTGGTCGATCACCGTCAGCTCGGGCAGCACCAGCCGACAGTCCCCGAAGCCGGTCCAGTCCGGAAGCCTTCCGTCGGGGCCGGGGCGGAACGAGAACCCGCCGACCAACACCGGGGCCGGGGCCGACGCCGGGCCGTGGCGGCGGACCCGGGCAGCCAGCACGGCCCTGGCCGCCGAGGCGGCCGAGAACCGGTCCGGGCCGGACGGCGCCAACACCTCCACCGCGCCCACCGCGGCCATCCCGGCCCCGGCGTCGGGGCGGAGCCACAGGCTGCGGTGGAAGTCGGCAGCGGAGGAGTAGACGGCCAGCGGGTCCACCCGCCGGTCGAGGCGGCGGGAGCACACCACCACGGCGCCGGCCGCGGTGCCCCCGGACCCGGCCCGGTTCAAGGCCCGGTTCACCAGGGTTTTCTCGAAGTGCTTGGCCACCAAGTCGGCCACCACCGGGGCGAGCCGGTGCAGGGTGGCGCTCAGCCCCGACTGGTCCCGGCCGGTCCGGCCGCGGCCGCGTTCGAAGAGCTCAATGGCGTCGTCGATGACGCCCTCGACGTGGGTGGCGTGGCGCATGGCCAGGGCGGCCAGTTCCTCGACCGCCACCCCCTCGTCCACCAGGGTCCGGGCCGCGGCCAGCATCTCGACGGCAGCGGGGTCGAACCGCTCGATCCCGTCCGGGTCGGCCGGGGCACCCTCGACCGGGGTGATCAGGCCGGCACCGATCACCAGATCGGCTATGAATACAGGCACCCCGGCCGCCGCGGCCAGCTCGGCCCGGTCGAGGGTCCGGCCGGGGTCGCTCACATCCCCGCTCCCACTGTCACACCCCATTCTTACTGTTGGCTCCGACCATACGACTCACCGAACCCGCCCAGGACGCTCTGTCATGACCGACGCCGACGCCGCCCCGCCGAAGCCCCCCATCGTCGTCACCGGCTACGGCCCGGCGGCCCATGAGGCTCTGGCCACGGCGGTGGACCGGGCCCAGGCCGATGACCGGCTGGCCCCGGTGACGGTGGTGGTGCCCAGCAACTACGTGGGCCTGGGGGCCCGGCGGGCCCTGGCCCGGCGCCGGGGCATCGCGGCGGTGGCCTTCGCCACCCCCTACCGGCTGGCCGGGATGCTGGGGGCGGCGGCGATGGCGGCCGGGGGGCGGCGGCCGCTGTCCACATCGGTGATAGCGGCCCGGGTGCGCTCGATCCTGCGGACCGAACCCGGCTATTTCGCCGGGGTGGAAGGCCACCCGGCCACCGAGAGGGCCCTGGTGGGGGCCCACCGGGAACTCTCCGAAGTTCCCCGGCCGGGGCTGGACCGGCTGACCGCCGCCTCCGAGCGGGCCAGCGACGTGGTGCGGATCCACCGCGCCGTCAGAGACGGCCTGGCCGCCCGGTTCCACGACGAGCAGGACCTGATCGCGGCAGCGGTGAAGGAGTTGGCCGCCGGTTCGGCACCGCTGGCGGAACTGGGGCCGGTGATCGTCTTTTTGCCCCAGCGGCTCACGGCGGGTCAGGCCCGGCTGCTCAACGCCGTGGCCGGGCGCACGGCCCTGACGGTGATCGCCGGCAAGACCGGGGCGGACGACGCCGACGCGGCGGTGAAGTCCTCGCTGGGCCGGCTGGACCTGAGGCCCGACCCGATCCCGGTCTTCGAGGCAGCCGAGGCGGCGGGAGGCGGCGTCTTCTCCGGCGGCGGCGAAGCGCGAGCCACCACTGCCTCCGACGCCGCGGACGGCGGGTGCCACGCGGTGCGGGCCGACAGCGCCTTCGACGCCGCGGGCGGCGAGCGACCCGGGGTGCGGGCCATCAGCGTCTCCGACCCCGACGACGAGGTCCGCCACGGGGTGCGGGCGGTGCTGGAGGCGGTTCGGGCCAGCGCGAGCCTGGGCCGCTGCGCCGTCGTGTACGGGTCGGCCGACCCCTACGCCCGGCTGGTGGGCGACGCCTTGGACTCCGCCGGGATCGAGTGGTGCGGGGCGGCGGTGCAAACGGCTGAGACCTCGCGGCTGGGCCAGTCGCTGCTGGCCATGCTGGCCCTGAAAGACAACCGCATGTCCCGGTCGGACGTAACCGCCTGGCTGGCGTCGGGGGTGGTCCGGGCCGACCGTCGGACGGCGCCCGCCGCGGCCTGGGAGCGAGCGGCCCGGGCCGCCGGGGTGATAGCGGGGGCGGAGCAGTGGACGAGCCGTCTGGGTCGTTGGGCCGACGAGCTCGAGGCCGAGGCCGACGAGATGATCGACGACGAGGAGCGGGCCGGGTGGGCGGAGCGGCGCCGGCGCCGGGCCGGCGAAGCCCGGGCGCTGGCCGCCTTCGTTCAGCAACTCGGCGTCGATCTCGACGCCGGGGCCGAGGCCCGGAGCTGGCGGGAGCTGGGCCGGTGGTGCCGCGGGCTGGTCCGCGGCTATCTGGGCGGCCCGGAGACCCGGCGGCGCTGGCCCGACGAGGAGCAGCGCCACGCCCGGGAAGTAGAGGCCGCCGTCGACCGGCTGAGCGAGCTGGACGGCATCGACGACCAGCCGTCGGTGGAAGCGTTCCGCCAGGCTCTGCAGACCGAGCTGGTCGCCGATCCGGGCCGGCGCGGGCGGTTCGGCGCCGGGGTGCTGGTGGGCCCGGTCGGCTTCGCCCTCGGGCTGGATCTGGACTTGGCGGTGGTGTGCGGGATGGCCGAGGGGGTTTTCCCGGCCCGCCGCCGCGACGACGCGCTGCTGCCCGACCGGGAGCGGGCCGCGGCCGGGGCCGACCTGCCCCGGCGGTCCGATCACGGCGACGACCACCGGGCCCTGCTGGCGGTGGCGGCCGGGGCCCGACGCGTGCTGTTGCTGCACCCCCGCGGCGATCTGCGGCGGTCGGCGCCGCTGATCCCCAGCCGCTGGCTGCTGGACGCGGCCGAGGCCATCGACGGCCGCCGGCCCGGCACCGAGGATCTGGGGCGGGTTTCGGGCCCTTGGCTCACCGAGGTGCCGTCTTTCGTGGCCGGGCTGAGGCGGACGGGCTTCCCGGCCCACGTTCAGGAGTACGACATGCGGGCCCTGCTCGACCATCACGACCGGCGACTCAGCCGGCACCGATCCGGCGCCCGTTCGGGCGGATGGGCCATCGACTCGGTGCGGCAGCGGGTCGAGCTGCGGCGGGGGATCGAGCTGCGGCGGGGCCGGGGGTCCAACCGACTCACCCGCTTCGACGGCAACTTGGCCGACGGCGACCTGCGGGGCGCGGTCCTCCCCGACCCCGTCGGCGAAGGCGGCGCCGTCTCGGCCACCCGGCTGGAGAAATGGGCCGAGTGCCCCCACGCTTACTTCGTGCGCCACGTGCTGGGCGTGGACGCGGTGGAGGATCCCGACGCCGATTATCGAATCAGCGCCCTGACCCGGGGCCACTTAGTCCACCTCGTACTCAAACGCTGGATCGACGAGATGTTGGAAGCGAGCGCCATCGGGGCCCTGGGCGCGCCCTGGCCCCCCGAGGCCCGGCGGCGGCTGCGGGAGATCGGGGCCGAGGAGTGCGACCGCTTCGAGGCCCGGGGTCTGACCGGACGGCCCCTGTACTGGGGCCGCGACCGGCAGCGACTGCTCGACGACCTCGACGCCTTCATCGGCCACGACGACCAGAGGCGGGCCGGCGACCAGAGGCGGGCGGACAAGACGAGGGCCGGAGTCAAGTCGACTCCGGTGGCGGCCGAGCTCGGGTTCGGCCAGCCCGGCTCGGACCAGGACGCGGTGGCCGTCGAGATCGGCGGGGGCCGGGCCATCCGGCTCCGCGGGTCCATCGACCGGGTCGACGCCACCGAGGAAGGGGGTCTGGCGGTGATCGACTACAAGACGGGCTCCGATCGGAGCTATGAGAAGCTGAGCCCGGAGAACCCGAGCATGGGGGGGCGGCGCCTCCAACTCGTCCTCTACGCCGAGGCCATCCGGGCCATCCAGGACCAGCCCGGAGCCCCGATCAGGGCCGACTACTGGTTCGTGTCGGCCAAAGGGGGGTTCAAGCACCGGGGCTATGACGTCACCGATGAGGTTCGGGACCGGGTGCTCGAAACGGTGGGGGCGGTGGTCGACGGCATCGCCGCCGGGCTGTACCCGCCTCATCCCGCCGACCTGAAGTGGCGGCCGTTCGTCCCCTGCTGGTTCTGCGACCCCGACGGGTTGGGCACTCGCGACCAGTGGAGCGACTGGACGCGCAAGCTGGCCGACCCCGACCTGCGGCCCTACCTGGCCGTGGCCGAGCCGGACCTCCTCAAGAGCCTCGACCACCCCTCTGAGCCGTGAACGACAAGAACGACCCGATCGCCGAGTCCGTCGGCGCTCCCGGCGAGGCTGAGGCTGAGCCCCTGGCCGATCAGGCCGTCCGAGACATGATCGCCTCGGATCTGGACCGCACCCTGTTCGTGGAGGCCGGGGCCGGGTCGGGCAAGACCCGGGCCCTGGTCGACCGGGTGGAGCTGCTGATCCGGTCCGGGATCCCCATGGAGAGCATCGTGGCCATCACCTTCACCGAGAAGGCGGCCACGGAGCTGCGGGACCGCATCCGCCGGCGCCTGGAGTCGATCGAGGCCGATCTCGGCGATCCCGATCGGAGTTCGGCCACGGCGGCGCTGCAGCAGCTCGACGGGGCCGCGGTCGGCACCCTCCACTCCTTCGCGCTGCGGATCCTCGGCGAGCACCCGGTCGAGGCCGGCCTCCCGCCCGGGGTGGAGGTGATGGACGAGATCGGCTCGGGGATTGAGATGGACCGGCGCTGGCAGGGTTTCGTCGAGCGCCTGCTGGAGGACCCCGAGGCGGGCCGGTCGCTGCTGATACTGGAGGCGAGCAGGGTGCGGCTGGACCACCTGCGCAAACTGGCCGTGCAACTCGACGACAACTGGGACTTGGTGGAGACCGGCATCCCGCTCGACGCCCCGGTACCGCCACCCGTGGACGCCGGACCGGTGCGGGCCGCGGTGGCCGGAGCGCTGGCGCTGCCCGATGACTGCACCGGCCCCGTCGACTCGCTCAGCCGGAGGATCGGCGAACTCGAGCCCTACCGGGAACGGCTCGCCGCCGACGAAGAGATCGACCGGCTGGAGGCGGTCATAGCCCTGGGGGCGGAGAAGTTCGGCAATCTCGGCGCGGCGGCGAACTGGGCCGGCCCAATCGACAAGGCCGAAGCCCACCAGCAGTTGAAGGATCTCACCGAGGCGACCCGCGACCTGGTCGAAGCGGCCAACCAGGCCGCGCTGGAGCATCTGGCGGCCCGGCTGGCCGCCTTCACCCTGAAGGCGGCGGACGACCGCCAGACCTCGGGGCGGCTCGAATACCACGACCTGCTGGTGCGGGCCCGGCGGCTGCTGCGCCACCCGGAGCACGGCCCGGCGGTGCGGGCGGCGCTCCGGCGGCGTTACCGCCATCTCCTGCTGGACGAGTTCCAGGACACCGACCCGGTCCAGATCGACCTGGCCGTCCTGCTCGGCTGCGGCCAACCCGATGTGGGCGGCGCCCCGTGGTACGAACTCGACACCGATCCGGGCCGGCTCTTCTTCGTCGGCGACCCCAAGCAGTCGATCTATCGGTTCCGGCGAGCCGACATCGCCATGTACCTGCGGGCCCGGGCCCGGTTCGAAGACCGCGCCGCCCTGGTCACCAACTTCCGGTCCGTCCCAGGCGTCATCGACTGGGTCAACGCCGTCTTCGGCCGGCTCATCGCCCCCGTCGAAGGGAGCCAGCCCGAGTACGAGCCCCTGCGGGCCCGGCGACCTTCGGGGGGCCGGGGCCCGGCCGTGGCCGTGGTCGGCGCCAAATCCATCGAAGAAGACCTCAAGGCCGACGAGCTTCGCCAAAGGGAGGCCGATTCGGTGGCCGCCGCGGTGGCCGCCGTCCTGGACGAGGGCTGGGAAGTGGACGACGGCGACGCCGACCGGCCGAGTTGGCGGCCGGCCCGGGCCGGCGACGTGGCCATCCTGGTGCCGGCCCGCACCAGCCTGCCCGCCCTGGAGGCGGCCCTGGAGGCGGCCGGGATCTCCTACCGGATGGAAACCTCGTCGCTGGTGTACGCCACCAGGGAAGTGCGGGACGCGCTGATGGCTCTGACCGCGGCGGACGACCCCACCGACGAGCTGGCCGCGGTGGCCGCCCTGCGCTCGCCGCTGTACGGCTGCGGCGACGACGACCTGGCCCACTGGCGGCTCGGCCTCGGGGGCCGGTTCTCGCTGTACGCCGACGTATCCGAACACGCGGGCCATCCGGTGGCTGACGGCCTGGCCCACCTGCGGGAGCTGCACAAGGCCCGGCGGTGGACCAGCCCGCCCATGCTGCTGGAGAAGCTGCTGCGGGATCGGGGGGCGCTGGAGACAGCGGTGGCGGCGGGCCGGCCCCGCGACTCATGGAGGCGGCTGCGGTTTCTGGTCGATCAGGCCCGGGCCTGGGCCGACGCGGGCGGGGCCGATCTGCGCGGCTACTTGGAATGGGCCCGGCTCCAGGGGGCCGAGAACGCCCGGGTGACCGAGACCGTGCTCCCCGAGACCGACGACGACAGCGTGCGCATCCTCACCGTCCACGGGGCCAAGGGCCTCGAGTTCCCCGTGACCGTGGTCTCGGGCCTGACCACCCAGTTGGCCCGGCCCGCCCGGGGGCCGACCGTCGCCTTCCCGCCCGGACGCCCCCCGGCCATCCGACTCCGGGCCGGCGTGGAGTCCGGCGGCTTCGAGCAGTGGCAGCCCATCGACGAGCAGATGGACGAGCACGAGCGGCTTCGGCTGCTGTACGTGGCCTGCACCCGGGCCCGGGACCATCTCATCGTCAGCCTGACCCGCCGGGCCGAGACCAAACGCCGGACGGCGGCGTCGATTCTGGCCGAGACCGGGGCGGCCGGAGCCGGAGCCGTCGGGTTGAACGGCGCCTCTGAGCCCCCGGCGGCCCGGGCTGAGGCGGCGCCGGCCAAGCCGGAGCCAGACCCCGAGCCGTTGCCGGACCGGGCCGCCTGGCTGGCCGAGCGGGATCGGGCCCTGGCCCGGGCCTCGGTGCCCGAGGCGGTGTCGGCCACCGGGCTGGCCCGCTGGACCACCGACGACGGCACCCCCGGCGCCAGCGACCCCGGCTTGGACAAGGACGAGCCCGACCTCGAGCTCCCGCCCTGGAAGAAGGGGCGCTACGGCACGGCGGTGGGGCGGGCCGTCCACGCCGTGCTCCAGACGGTGGACCTGGCCACCGGCGAGGGCCTCGACGAGCTGGCCCGAACCCAGGCCGCGGCCGAAGGGGTGGGTTCCCGGCACCGGGACGTGGCCCGGCTGGCCCGAGCCGGACTGGCCACCGAGACGGCCCGGACCGCGGCCGCGGGCCAGCATTGGCGGGAGCTGTGGGTGGCCGCGCCCGTCGGCGGCAGACTGGTGGAGGGCTACATCGATCTGCTCTACCGGGGCCCCGACGGGCGGCTGGTGGTGGTGGACTGGAAGACCGACCGCGTCGACAGCGAAGACGGCGTGGCCGCCCTGCTCGACCGCTACCGCCTGCAGGGCGCGGGCTACGCGGCCGCGGTCGCCGCCGTCACCGGCGAGCCGGTGGCCCGGGTGGTGTTCGGGTTCCTGCGCCCCGAAGGCGCTACCGAGGCCGAGCTACCCGATCTGGCCGCCGCGGTCGAGGAGGTCCGCCGAGCGGTCGCCGCCGTCGGCGCCGCCGCCGCAGAAACCTGAGCCCTTACCCCAGCGGATCGGGGTCGCCGGGGCGCAGACGGCCGGTGAACAGCACCACCACCCGCTCGCCGGGTCTGACGGCCGGGCCGCCTGACCCGTCGGTGTCTGACCCGGCCGCGGCGTCTGACCCGGTGGTGCCTGACCCGCCAGCGCCCGGGCCGGCGGCCAGTAGGGCGAGCAGGCCGCCGAGGCCGGCTGCGCCGGTGGGGCACACGTCGATGCCGGTGTGGAGGCGGGCCAGGCGGTGGGCCCGGCGCAGGTCGTCCTCACCGGCTACCACGGGATGCCCGCCGGACCGCAGCATGGCCTCCACCACCGCCGTCCAGTCGTAGGCGATGTCGTCGAGGATGCCGGTGGCGTAGGAGACGGGCTCGGTCTCCCACGGCGTCATGTACCGCTGCGGGTCAGCGGCCAAGCGGGCCATCACCGCCCGGACCGCCTCGTCGCCCAGCTTCCCCAGCCCGGCGGCGGCCGCCGACCGGGCCCGGTTGTCGGCCGGGGCCGGGCCGCCGGTGATCTCGGCCGTCACCCGGTCCCAGGCCCGGACCAGGGGATGGTTGCCCTCCGGCTGCACGGCGTGAATCGCGGGCAGGCGGCCCAGGCCCTCCGAGGCGGCCAGGCCGGTCACCAGCGCGGTGGCCAGGGCCCCGCCGCCGACCTGCACGAAGACCCGGTCGAGCCGGGCCGGGTCGGGATGGTCGGCGGCGGCCAGGGAGTCGGCTATCTCGTAGGCCAGGGTCCGGGCCCCGTCGATGGCGGCCGGGGTGTCGGGGCCCTGGCACGAGAAGGGCACGGCCCCGGCCTCGACGGCGGCCCTCATGGCGTGATGGGCCGGGTCGCCGAGCACGCCCTCGGAGCGGGGGCAGCGCACCACCCGGCCCCCCAACTCGGTTATGCGCTCCACCACGGCCGGATTGGCCCAGACCGGCACGAACACGTCCAGGGCCCGGTCCACCGCCCGGGCCAGCACCGCCGCGGCCAGCGCGGCGTTGCCGCAGCTCGCGATGGCGTAAGGGGCCTCAGGACCGCGGGAGGCCCCGGAGTCGACAAAGGCGTCGGAATCGTGGGAAGCCTCAAGGTCGGCGTGAGCGGCGGGGGCTTCGGGGGGCGCGGCGGCCAGCCGGTGGGCCAGGGCGGCGCCGAAGAGGTGGCGGGCCTTGTGGGTGCCCGACACGTTGCCGGTCTCGTCCTTCACCCACAGCTCAACGGACGGGTCCAGGCCGACGGCTGAGGCCAGCTCCGGGCGAGGGGCGAAGGGGGTGACCTCAAACCCGCGGCCATCGACGATGGCCACGGCGGCATCGATGGCATCGACGGCATCGATCAGCTCAGACTCGGTGATCGCCCCCCGCTCGACCAGTCGGTGAGCCTCCAGGCGCCGGGCGTAACGCTGGAAAGTGGATCGCTCGGACGCCGAACTCCCCGACGCCGAACCCTCGAAGGCGGAGGTCACCCCGGTTCCGCCCGGTCGCCGAGGCCGGTCCGGGTCAATCGTCCCGGCGGGT
This sequence comes from uncultured Acidimicrobiales bacterium, assembly GCA_958296055.1. Lineage (GTDB taxonomy): Bacteria > Actinomycetota > Acidimicrobiia > Acidimicrobiales > Aldehydirespiratoraceae > CATQHS01. The sequence continues at coordinate 2,124,744 of CATQHS010000001.1, read as the reverse complement.
GCCGGCCCGGTCGTTGAACTCGGCGATCATCTCGTCCCAGTCATCGATGAAGTGGCGCATCTGAGTCCAGAACCGCGGCTGGCGGCGGATCTCGAAGTCCTCGAAGCCGATCCCCTGCTGTTCGACCCAGGTGTAGTAGCCGAGGTTGAAGATGCGGCGCCGGTCGGCGGGGGCGCAGGCCAGATGACGGGCCCCCCCGCCCGCGGCCAGCTCCCGGTCGAAGTCGGCAGCCGCCGCGGCGTCGTCGTAGCCGCCGGGGTGCCGGCGGGCGATGTAGGCGTCGCGCTCGGCGTCGTACAGCTCGGCGCCGTCGGTGGCCACGGTGGCGATTACGTCGTCGGGGCCGAAGCCGTGGGTCCGGGCCACGGCAATGGCGGCCAGCAGGTTGCACGACGAGGAGTAGCCCAGGTGGGCGAGCGAGGCGGCCAGCTCGGGGGAGATCCCCACCCGCTCGGTCAGATGAGCCCGCCCGGCCGGGGTGTTGAACAGGGCGTCGAGGGCGTCGGTGGACCGGTCGCTCACCGCCACCACGTCGTCGGTGTTCATGGCGTTGTGGATCAGCGGCACGTGCTTGTCGCCGATGCCCTGGATGTTGTGCTCGCCGTAGCCGTTCTCCAGCAGGGTCGGGCACTCCAGGGCCTCGGCGGCCACGATGCGGGACCCGCAGCGCTCCTTGAGGTAGTCGCCCGCGCCCAGGGTCCCGGCCGAGCCCGAGGCCGACACGAAGGCGGCCAGCCGGGCGCCGGGCCGGCCCGCGGCCAGATGCTCGAAGAGCCGCTCCAGGGCCGGGCCGGTGACGCAGTAGTGGCCGAGGTGGTTGGCGAACTCGGAGAACTGGTTGACGATGACGTTTTGAGGGTCGGCGGCCAGCTCGTGGCAGGCGTCGTAGATCTCCTTGACGTTGGACTCGGTGCCCGGCGTCCGCACGATGTCGCGCTCCGGGTCCAGCGTCCACTTCTCCAGCCAGTCGAAGCGGGCACGGCTCATGCCCGCGGGCAGCACGGCCACCCCCCGGCATCTCATGATCCGGCTGATGGCCACCCCGCCCCGGGCGTAGTTGCCGGTGGAGGGCCACACCGCCCGCTGCGCGGTGGGGTCGAAGCGGCCGGTGACCAGCCGGGGGGCCAGGCAGGCGTAGGCGGCCAGCACTTTGTGGGCCCGGATCATCGGGAAGCGGTTGCCCAGGGCCAGCACGATGGGGGCGTCCACGCCGGTCATGGCGGGGGGCAGCTCGATGTGGTCGGGGACGGGGTGGGGGCCGCTGCCGTCGAGGCGGCCGAACCAGTGGACCCGGAACAGGTTGCGGGCGTCGGGCTGGTTGCGGTCCACCCCGGCCAGCCCCCGAAGCCGGGCCGCGGGGATGGTGGAGGGGTCGCGCAGCTCGGCGAAGGCGGGCAGGGCGATCCCGGCGGCCCGGAACCGCTCGACGGCGTGGTCGTAGACGGTCCGGTCGGCGATCTCGGCGATCAGCCCCAGGGACCGGTGGGCCCGGGCCACCTCGGCCTCGGCGGGCCCCCCGGCGCCATCGGCATCGGTAACGGCAACAGCATCGACATTGGCGGCTTCGGGGCCGGGCGCATCGGTCATGCCCCAAGTATGGCGGCCGCGCTCACCGCCCGGTCACCGGCCCGGCCCGAACCCGCAGGCCGCCCGGTCACCGGCCCGCCCGGGTCACCGGCCCGGCTGCTCCAGCACCAGGTTGCCGAGTTCGTCGACCCGGCCCGCGAAGCCAGGCTCTACCACGATGGTGGCGTCGGGCTGCTCCAGCACGGCCGGTCCGGCCACCGTCTCGCCCGCCCGCAGGTCGAGCCGGGCCAGCACCGCCACGTCGACCCACTCGCCGTCGAGATACACCGGCCGGGTCCGCCGCGGCCCGCCGCCGGGCCGGGCCGCCGCCTCCGCCGCTGCCGAAGGGGGGGCGAAGGCCCGGGGGTCGATGCGGGGGCGGCGGCCCACCACCGCGGTGCGCACCGACAGCAGCCGGGCGGCCACGCCGTCCAGGGTCCGCCCGTAGGCGGCGGCGTAGGCCCGGTCGAAGGCGGCCTGGACGCTTTCGGGCCCCGGGTTCTCAAGGCCGGAGGCGTCCACCGCGATGGTGTGGGTCTGGCCCTCGTAGGCCATGTCGAACTCGTGGCGCACCGACGGCTCATCCAGAGCCAGACCGGTGTCGGCCAAGAACCGCAGGGTCCGCTCCTCGGCCGAGCGCAGCCGCTCGGTTAGGCCGTCGGGATCGATGGAGGCCACGTCCAGGTTCACGGTCTGCACCAGGTCGTGGCCGAAGTCGGCGATCAGGCAGCCGTAGGCGCTGACCACGCCCGGATGGCGGGGGATCACCGCGCCCTGAAGGCCGACCTCGGCCACCAGTCGACAGGCGTGCAGCGCCCCCGCCCCCCCGAAGGTCATGGCCGCGAACCGGGCCGGGTCCAGCCCCCGCTCCACCGAGACCAGCCGGATGGCCCCGGCCATGGAGCTGGTGGCCACCTCGACGATGGCTTCGGCCGCCTCCTCCACCCCCAGCCCCAGCGGCCCGGCCACCTGATCGGCGATGGCGGCCCGGGCTGCGGCCGCGTCCAGGGGGTCGAGCCCGCCGATGGGCGACTGGCCGTTGATGCGGCCCAGCACCAAGTGGGCGTCGGTGACCGTGGGCCGGTCGCCGCCGGCGGAGTAGCAGGCCGGACCGGGCGCCGACCCGGCCGACTCCGGTCCCACCCGCAGCAGCCCGCCCGCGTCCACCCGGGCGATGGAGCCGCCCCCGGCCCCGATGGTGGTGATCTCGATCATCGGGGTCCGGATCACCAGCCCGAAATCGATGGCGGCCTGGGCGCTGGTCACGGTGCGCCCGGCGTTCACCACGGCCACGTCGAAGCTGGTGCCGCCCATGTCGCAGGTGATCACGTTGTCGTAGCCCGCGGCCCGGGCCAGCTCGGAGCAGGCGATCACCCCCGCGGCCGGGCCGCCCAGGGCGGTGCGCACCGGCAGGGCCCGGGCCGCGGCCGCGGTCATCACCCCGCCGTTGGACTGGACCAGGAAGAAGCGCCCGCCGAAGCCCCCGCCGGCCAGCGCGGCCTCCAAGGCGGCCAGGTAGCCGCCCACCACCGGCTGCAGACCGGCGTTGAGGGCCACGGTCGAGGTGCGCTCGAACTCGCGGATCTCGGAAAGGACCGACGAGGCGGCGGCGATGTGGGGGTTGGGCCAGACCCGCTTTACCGCTTCGAGGGCCCGGATTTCGTTGGCCGGGTTGGCGTAGGAGTTCAGAAAGGCCACGCAGCAGGCCTCGGCCCCGGCTTCGAGCAGGGTCCGGGCCGCTTCGGCCGCCTCGGCCGGGTCGACCTCCACCAGCACCGTCCCGTCGGCCAGAACCCGCTCGGCCACCTCCAGGCGGCGGTCCCGGGGCACGACCGGCTCGAAATCGCCCCACAGGCCCCAAGTGCGGGGGCGGTCGCGCCGGCGCATCTCCAGCACGTCTCGGAATCCCTCGGTGGTGATCAGCCCGACCGGGGCCAGCTTGCGCTCAAGCAGGGCATTGGTGCCCACGGTGGTGCCGTGCACGATGGCGACCACCGCGCCCAGGCCGCCATCGGCCCCCTCCAGCCCCCCGAGCAGCCCCCTCATGAAGCCGTCGGCTTCCCGGCCCCGGGTGGAGGGCGACTTGGACACGCCGATCCGGCCGGTGCGCTCGTCCAGTACGCAGACGTCGGTGAAGGTGCCCCCGACGTCGATGCCCGCCACCACTGCGCCCAGCCCAGTCGCCGAGCCCTCGGCCGGGGAATCTCCGGTCACGGGTCTTGGTTCACGGGGCCGCCGCCGGAGGTCATGAGGCCGGTCATAAGGCGTCCAGCTCGGTTCGCAGGGCGGTCGCCGACCCTCCGGTCATGAGGCCGGTCATAAGGCGTCCAGCTCGGCCGGGTCGGCGCCGTAGGCCCGCCGGACGTGGTCGGGGGTGGCGTAGCCGAGGCGGAGGTCCCGGGCCAGGGCGGCCGGGTCCCGGTCGGCCGGGTCCCCGTAGCCGCCGCCGCCGGGGCTCCAGATGCGGATCCGGCTCCCCCGCTCCAACTCGACGCCGGTGATCTTGGACACCAGCGGCACCTCCACTGCGCCGCCGGGGGCGTCGAAGGCCACCCGGTTGCAGGCGGCCGGTCCGCCGCCGGCCACTCCCCGGGGGGCGAAGCGGCCCCGGTCGGCGAAGGCGAAGGCCTCGGCGGCCTCGGCCAGCAGCTCGATCTCGTATTCGGCGCCGAGCCCGCCCCGAAACCGGCCCGGCCCCCCCGAGTCGGGCCGCAGGGCCCATTTGGTGTAACGGACGGGGTAGGCGGCCTCGAGGATCTCCACCGGGGGGATGGTGGCGGTGGACAGGGGGGCGTTGCCGTGGTTGAGCCCGTCGCTCACCGGGCTGCCCCCCAGCCCGCCCCCGTAGAAGGTGAACATCACCCAGCGCCGGCCGTCGGGGCGGCGCCCGGCCACCGACAGGGCGTTGATAGTGCCGTAGGAGCAGCCGTTGGACCGCTCGGGCGCGGCCTCGGCCACCGCCCTAAAGATCACGTCCATGACCCGCAGGATGGTCTCGGTGTACCCCCCCACCGGACGGGGCCAGGCCGCGTCGAGCAGCGAGCCGGCGGGGATGATGATCTCGACGGGCTCCAGGCAGCCCGAGTTGGCGGGCACGTCGGCGAAGAGGTGCTTGAGGGCCACGTAGCAGGCGGCCCGGGCCGTGACCGCGGAGATGTTCACCGGCCCGGCCACCGCCGCCGAGGTGCCGGAGAAGTCCATGGCCATGTTCTCGCCGCTGACTCGCAGCTCCAGGGTGATCGGTATGGGCTCGTCGGCGATGCCGTCGTTGTCCAGAAAGTCCTCGGCCGCGTAGGTCCCGTCGGGCACCGAGGCGATGCCGGCCCGCATCAGCCGGGCGGCCCGGTCCGTCAGCTCGGCGAAGGCGGCGGCCACCGTCGGGGCGCCGTATTCGCCGATCACCTCTCCCAGCCGCCGCCGGCCCAGGTCCAAGGCGTTGAGCTGGGCGTTGAGGTCGCCGTAGGCGTCGGTGGGCACCCGGCCGATGCTGCGGATCAGGTCCACCACGTCGGTTCGCAGCTCGCCCCGGTGGCGCAGCTTCATGGGCGGGATCAGCACGCCCTCTTGGGGGCTCTCGGTGGCCGAGGGGTTGTAGTTGCCGGGGACGGCGCCCCCCACGTCGGTGTAGTGCCCCACCGACGCCAGCCAGCAGAAGAGCTCTTCGCCGCAGAAGTAGGGCTCCACCAGCTTCATGTCGTTGAGGTGGGTGCCGCCCCGGTACGGGTCGTTGAAGACCCACACGTCGCCGGGGGCGGGGCCGCCGGAGGCGGCGGCCGCATCGATGGCCAACGCCGCCGCCCCGGCCAGCGCCCCGGCGAAGACGGGCAGGCCGGAGGCGCCCTGCACCAGGGTGGCCCCGGTAACCGGGTGGTGGATGGCGTGGGAGGCGTCGTGGGCCTCGGCGATGATCGGGTTGAAGGCCGACCGGAACAGGGTGGCGTCCATCTCGTCCACCAACTGCTCGAACCGCCCCTGCAGCACGGCCAGGGTCACCGGGTCCAGCCCGGCCCGGCCCGCGGTCATGGGCCCGTCCCAGGGCCGCCCGTGACGGGAGACCCCGGCTGCGGGCCGCCCGCAGCGGGGGAAGACCCCGGCCCCGGAGCGCCCGCAGCTAGAGACTTCGGCAGCGGAGTACACATCTGGGGGTCGCCGGATCGGCGCAGCCGGGCCATGAGGGCAGCGACCCCGTCGGCGTCGGCCGCGCCCAGGGCGGCGATCCGCTCGGCCAGTTCGTCGCGGCGGGCCGGGGGGCAGAGGCCGTCGGTGTTGGCGGCGAACTTGGCGGCCAAGTCGGCGGGGGTCAGCGGCCGCTCCGGCCCGCCCCGGTTGGTCCGGCGCTCCTCCACCAGCCGCAAGCCGTCCACCGTGTCCACGGTCAGCACCGCCGGGAACTGATACGGGTAGATCTTCAGCAGGGCCGGGTCGCCGACCACCTCGATCCGAGCCATCAGCTCCCGCCGCCGGGGCTGGCGGGCCTCCTCGTCGGTGAAATCGTCGAGGCCCACCCCCAGCCCTCCGCCGCCGCACAGCGCGGCCGCCACCGCGTAGGGGCCGCTGAACTGGGCCTCGTAGCCGGTGCGGGGGGCCCGCTTGGCCTCTATCGGCTCCCCGATAGTGCGCACCGTGGGCGGGGCGACGGCCAGGGTGGCCGACGCCACCTCCTCGGGCCGCAGCCCCCGGTCCCGCAGGGCCAAGGCGGCGTCAATGCCGGCATGGGTGAAGTGATTGGCCGGATAGGGCTTGTAGAACACCTCCGCGGCATGCCAGCGGTGACCGAGGCCGTCGGTGACCGCGTCGATCCGGGCCTCATCGCCCAGGAAGGCCCTCAGCAGCCCGAACCGGCCCTCCGCCGCGGTGGGAGCGCCAGTCAGGCCCCGGCCGGCCAGGTCGGCGGCCACCACCCCGACCCGGGCCGCCCACCCGCAGTGCAGCCGCTTGGCCGTGCCACCCGTCCGGTTGGTCTCCAGTATCCCGCTGGCCATGGAGCAGGCCACGGCCATGGCCTCAGCCGTGCCGCCCGCCCCCGCGCCCCGGGCCCGGGCCGAGGCGGCCGCGCTGCCCACCGCCCCGCAGATGGAGGTGGCGTGCTGGCCCCGCTCGAAGAACACCGACTGGCGGGCGTCGGGGTCGAATCCCCCCATCCCGAGGCGGACGCACACCTCGATACCCGCGGCGATAGCGGCCAGGGTCTCGGCGCCAGAAGCCCCGACGCTTTCGGCGGTGGCCAGCGCAGCGGGCGCCACCGAGGCGCTGGGGTGCAGGATCGACGGGAGGTGGGTGTCGTCGAAGTCCAGCGAGTGGGCCAGCACCCCGTTCACGAAGGCGGCCTCGGCGGCGGGCAGCTTCTCGGGCACGCCGACCGCGCTGGAGACGGGCCGGCCCCCTTGGTCCAGGACGAAGCCGGCCACGGCCCGGCTGGTGTCGAGGGCGGTGGCCCGCACGGCGATACCGGCGATGTCGAGGACCCGGTTGCCCATGGCGGCCAGCAACTCTGCGGGCATCGGCCCAGCGGCCATCCGCCCCAGCGCGCCCAGAACGGTCTCGGCGGTCACAGAACCACGCCGGGGGCCACCGGCCCGAGCCGGGTCATGTAGCCGAACCGGGGGCGGCCGGCCCGAGCCGGGTCACAGAGCCGCGCCGGGGGCCACCGGCCCGAACGGCGGTCACAGAACCGAACCGGGGGCGGCCGGGGCGAGCCGGGTCACGGGCCGCTATCGGCGGCGACAATGGCCAAGGGGCGGGCCGGGGCCCCAGTGGCGCCGTGGACGTTGAGGTGGGCCAGCACGAACAGGAACTCCCGGCATCCGGAGCGGCTCAACTCCTCCAACTCCAGCGCCTCGACGATGTTGACCCCGGCCTCCACCAGCAGCACCCGGTGGGCCGGCAGCCGGGCGTGGCCCGCGCCGGGGGCGATCACCTCGAAGGCGATGGTGTCGGACCCGGCCAGCCGGGCCCCCCGGTCGGCCAGCCAGCGGGCCCCCTCCTCCCCCACGCCGGGCACGCCGGTGTCGCGGCCCAGGTAGCGGGCCGGGTCGTCGGCCCAGCGGCCCCAGCCGGTGCGGATCAGCACCGCGTCGCCCGGCTCGAGGGGGGTGCCCTGGGCCTCGGCCGCGGCCTCGAGGTCGCCGGGGCCGATCTCGTAGCCGCCGGGGCAGCAGTCCAGCCCGAGATGGGCGGCGGCGTCGAGGAGCACGCCCCGGCCCGCGAACGGCGCGAGCCGGTGGATGCCGAGCGACTCGAAGACTCCCCCGGACTGGGCTTCGAAGGCGTCGGCACCGCCGTGGAGCCGGCCCTGGTGGCTCACGTGGGCCAGCGCGTCCACATGGGTGCCGACATGGCAGCCGAGGCTGATCAGGTCGGCGGCAGCCGAGCCCCCGTCGGCCCGGACCCGGTCGCCGTGGCGGCGGTCCAGGCAGTGGCGGAAGGCCGGGTGGTTGGGCGACTGGGCCATGCCGTTGCGCAGGGGCCGGCCTAAGTCGAACACCCGGGCCCCGGCCACCAACTCCAACAGGCGCCGCTGCGCCGACGAACGGCCCGCAGTCACACCAGAACCCGCAGGGTCCGACGCCCGACCCCCGGTCACGCCAGAACCCGCCGGTCTCGCAGTTCGGCCACCACTTCGGGGGCGATGCCCAGCTCGTCGAGCACCTCGTCGGTGTCGGCCCCCAGCCGCCGCCCGGTGTGGCGGATCGCCCCCGGCGTCTCCGACAGCCGGAAGGCCACGTTCTGCATGCGCAGCGGGCCGAGTTCCTCGTCGGGCACGGCCACCACCGCCTCTCGGTGGGCCACCTGCGGGTCGGCCACGTAGTCGGCGGCGTCGTAGACGGGGGCGACGGCCACCTCGGCCGCCCCGAAGGCGGCGATCACCTCGCCGAGGGAACGCGCCCCGATCCAAGCGGCCATGGCCGCGTCGATCTCGTCGCCGTGGGCGGCCCGCCCGGCGCCGGTGGCGAACCACGGCTGGGCCGCCAAGTCGGGCCGCCCGACCAGCCCCAAGGCCCGCTCGGCCACCGGCTCGGCGCTGGCCGATACCGCCACCCATGACCCGTCGGCGGTCCGGTAGGTGTTGCGGGGGGCGTTGTTGGCCGAGCGGTTGCCCAGCCGGCGGGGGACCTCGCCGAACTGGTCGTACACCAGCACGGGCGGGCCGAGGGCGGTGGCCATCGGCTCGAAGATGCTGAGGTCCACCACCTGTCCGCCGCCGCCGGCGTCGCGGTGCCGCAGGGCCATGAGCACGGCGGCCGCGGCCGCGAACCCGGCGATGCTGTCGGCCAGCCCCAGCGGGGGGAGCACCGGGGGGCCGCCGGGTTCGCCGGTCATGGCCGCGAACCCGCTCATGGCCTCTATCAGCGTGCCGAAGGCGGGCCGGGAGGCGTAGGGGCCGTCCTGGCCGAACCCGGTCACCCGGCACAGGATCAGGCCGGGGTTGGCCTCCCGGAGCCGGTCCCAGCCCAGTCCCCACCGTTCCAGGGTGCCGGGCCTGAAGTTCTCGACCACGACGTCGGCGGTGGCGGCCATCTCGATGAACACGGCCGCGGCGGCGGGGTCGCCCAGGTAGAGGCCGACGCAGCGCTTGTTGCGGCTCACCATCTTCCACCACAGCCCGTGGCCGTCCTTCTGGCGGCCGTGGCCCCGCAGGCTGTCGCCCCGGGTCGGGTGCTCGATCTTGATCACGTCGGCCCCGTAGTCGGCCAGCATCTGGCAGGCGAGCGGACCGGCCAGCATGGTGGAGCAGTCCAAGACCCGCAGGTCGGCCAGGGGGCCGGACCGGACCGGAGTCGTCGTAGTCTCCGGGGGGCTCGGGTTCACGGGCCGAATTGTAAACGCCGTTCCGTAAACGCTGTTTCGTTGAGCGGAACAGTGTTTACAATCGCCCCGGGGAGAACCGGAGAAGTGGCCCCCAGAGGCGGCCCCGAGAGGCGGCCCCCGAGAAGCGGGAGGTGCGGAGGTGGGCACGCAGGCGGAGAACGCGCCGGGCGCTCCGGCCGGGCGGGGCGTCGCCTCGGTGGAGCGGGCCAGCGACGTCTTGTTCTGCCTCGCCGGGGGCAACCCCCGCCGGGGGGTGACCGAGATCGCCTCCGAGCTGGGCATCTCCAAGGCCGTGGTCCACCGCATCCTCACATCGCTGGTCCAGCGCGACCTGGTGGCCCTGGACGCCGGCACCCGGCTCTACTCGCTGGGCCCGGCCGTGTTGGAGTTGGCCGCCGCCTACCGCTCGCAGCTCGACGTCCGGGCCCTGGCGCTGGACACGATGCGGGACTTGGTCCGGGCCACCGACGAGACGTCGACGCTGTCCATCCTGCACAACGGCCGGCGGGTTTACGTCGATCAGGTCACCCCCAACCGGGAAGTGAGGATGACGGTGGAGATCGGCTCGTCGTTCCCGCTCCACGCCGGCGCCTCGTCCAAGGCCTTCCTGGCCTGGCTGCCCGCCGACGAGCGCCGCCGACACGTCGAGGCGCCGCTGGCCGCGCTCACCGAGGCCACCATCGTCAACCCGTCCGAGCTGCGCCGGGAGCTGGACCGGATCCGCGAGCAGGGGTTCGCGGTTTCACTGGGGGAGCGCCAGCCTGGCGCGGGCTCGGTGGCCGCCCCGCTGCTGGACGACCAGCTCCGACCGGTGGCGGTGCTCAGCCTGTGCGGCCCGCTCCAGCGGTTCAAGTCGGAGGTGGCGGCCGCGGCCGCCGAGCTGGTGGCCGCGGCCAAGGCGCTGTCCCGCAAGCTCGGCGCCCCGCCGGAGCGGGAGTGACCCGGTGACCAGGCGGTGACCGAGGCGATCGTCGCCGCGGCCCGGGGGCGGTTCGCCGGTGACCCGGTGATCGGGCGGTGACCGGGCGGTGACCGAGGCGATCGTCGCCGCGACCCAGTGGCGGTTCGCCGGTGACCCGGTGACCGGGCGGTGACCGAGGCGATCGTCGCCGCGGCCCAGTTCGCCACGTCCGCCGACGTCGAGGAGAACCTGGCCGTCTGCCTGGAGATGATCGACGAGGCCGCCGACGCCGGCGCGCAGCTCATCGTCCTGCCCGAACTCTGCAACCACCTCTCCGTCTACGACGACGCCGAGCACTGCCGCCGGGTGGCGGTCGATCTCGACGGGCCGTTCGTGACCGCCTGCGCCCGGCGGGCCCGGGACCGGGCCGTCTACGTCGTTCTCACCGTCACCGTCCGGCGGCCCGGCGGGGTGACCATCACCAACCTGCTCCTCGATCCCGCCGGTCGGGTGGCGGCCCAGGCCGACAAGCAGACGCTGATGGGCAACGAGCGGGCCTACCTGCGGCCGGGGCCCAACGTGGCCCCCGTGGTCGAGACGCCCCTGGGGATCGTCGGCATGTACTCGTGCATGGACGGGGTGACCTGCGAGGTGCCCAGGGCGCTGGCCGTGCAGGGTGCGGTCCTGCTCACCAACAGCCTCAACTCGTTCGCCCTCGACGAGGCCGCGCTGCACGTGCCGGTGCGGGCGGCTGAGAATCAGGTATTCGCGGTGGCCGCCAACAAGGTGGGGCCGCTGGTGCCCGCCGACCGGATCGACGATTTAGCCGCCGCCCTGGGCGTCGGCGCCGCCGCCTTGCACGGGGCGGGGGAGAGTCAGATCGTGGCCCCCGACGGCGCGGTGCTGGCCAAGGCGCCCCGAGGTGGCCGCGCCGTGGTGAGCGCGGCCATCGACTTGGCCGAGGTGGCCCGAGTGCGGGCGGCCCGCCCGGCGCCGGTCCGGCGGCCCGACCTCTACGCCCCCTTGGCCGAACCCGGCGCCGACCCGCCCGCCAGCCCGGCCGAGACCCTGACCGCCGCCGCCGTCACCAGCCCGCCGGGCCCGGCCGCGGCGGTCACCGGCCCGCCGGGCCCGGCCGGAGCAGCCGCCGCGGTCACCGCCTCGCTCGACTCGCCCGGCACCGCCGCCGCCGCAGGTCCGCCCAGCGCGGCCGTGGCGCTGGCTGGAGCGTCCGAGACCCTGGCCGCTGCCGCGGTCACCGGCCCGCCGGGCGCGGCCGTGGCGCTGAAGGCTCCGGCGGCGGAGGGTCGGCCCCGGCTGGTGGTCATGCCCGAGTTGGCCGATCCGCCCGCTCGCATACCCGAGGGGGTGACGGTCGTCTTCACCCGCCGCGACGGCGACCGCCACGTGGGGATGGCGCTCGGCGCCTCGGGGGTCCTGCTGGAGCAGCCCCAGCTCCACGAGTCGCCGAGACTGCCGTGGGCCCGGGCCAGCGGCGACGGGCTGTTGACCGCGGATCTGCCCTGGGGCCGGCTAGCGGTGGTAGTGGGCGACGACATCCGCCTGCCCGAGGTGGCCCGGCTGGCCGCGGTGTCCGGGGCGGCGGTGGTGGCGGTGTGCCACCAGCCGGCCGAGCCCGCCGACGTGGACTTGATGCTGGCCGAGCGGGCGGCCGAGAACCGGGCCTGCGTGGTGGCCGCGGCGCCGGCCGGCCCGGTGGCGGGTTGTGTCCTGATCGACCCGCCCGCCGACTCCCTGTGGTCCCGGTCTCGCTCGCAGCCCTTCGACGGGTTCATCAACATGCCGGACCTGCGGCGGATCGACCCCGCCGCCGACATCCTCGCCGGGGTCGTGCATCCGGCCCGGGCCCGCCATCGGGAGATCTCCCTTCGGACCAATCTGGTGGACGGGCGCTCCCGGGCCGCGGCGGCCCGGTTGGCCGAGCACTGACCTCGCAGTCAGGCGAACGGGACCAGGCCGCCGGTCGCAGCCTGCCTGGCCACCACCACCGCCGAGCCGGCCACCAGGTAGGGGCCGAGGGGCTTGCCGGTCCGGGCGTCCTCGCGGATCAGGGTCCAAACGGCCTGGGGCAGCGCCAGCACGAACCCGACGGCCAGCCCGACCAGCGCCGCCTGCCATCCCCACCAGCCGCACACCAGGCCGTTGAGCACCCCGAGGCGCACGTCGCCGAAGCCCAGCGACGGCGGGTGGGCGAAGTGCACCGCGGCCAGCGCCGCCCCGCACCCGAGCCCGCCGGTCGCCGCGCCGATCAGCCCGGTCGGGTCGGACTCGATCAACGAGGCCACCGAGTACAAGGCCCACACCGCCCCGGCCGCGGCCCAGATCATCCGGGTGGGCAGGAGCCGGGTGCGCCAGTCGATCACCGACAGCCACACGCCCGCGCCGGCCCACGCGGCCAGGGCGGCCAGCGCGAACCCGGCCGAGATCACCGCCGCCCGCCCCTAGCCGCCGACCCGGCCAGTCGATCCCGGCAAGTTTTTCTGAGCATCCGTTGTCCTATAGCGACAATCCTTGCTCACAAAACCAGGCGGGCAAGTTTTTCTGAGCATCCGTTGTCCTACAGCGACAATCCTTGCTCACAAAACCAGGCAGGTAAGTTTTCCCGGCCGGGCAAGTTCCGGCGGAGGGCTGTCCGGCGGGATCAGAGCGGGACCCGGTAGGCTGGGGGCGCTGCCCGGGGCACCGCTCAGTCCCGGGCGCTCACCGCCGCCGATCCGCAGAGCAGCCGATCCTCAGAGCCGATGTCGGACGTTTCCAACCCCAGAAAGCGGCCGGTGATCACCCCGGCCCCCCACCAGCAACGCCAGGTCAGCATCCCCGGCAAGGCCCAAAAGAAGCAGGACGGGGTGCGCGGCGGGCTGCTGCTGATCGGCGTCCTGCTGATCGTCGGGGCCGTGTTTGGGTTCTGGTACGTCCTGATGTCGGTGGACGACCGCCAGCAGGTCTTGGTGGCGGCCCGGGACATCCAGCGCTGGGACTTGGTGTCGGTCGGGGACTTCACCGCGGTGGAGGCCAACGTGGGTCAGGCGTCGGCTCTGGGAGTGAACCGGCTGGACGCCCTCGTCGGCCGGTGGGCCACCGGCTCCATCCCGGCCGGGACCATCGTGACCGAGGGGATGTTCCAGACCCCGCCCCTGTCGAGTGAGGACGAGACCGACAAAGTCATCATCGAGGTCGGCCTGCCGGCGGACGAAGTGCCCTTCGGAGGGATGGCGGCCGGCGACAAGCTGGCCCTGTTCGGCCGCGAGGCCGCTCCTTCCGGCCCGGACGGCGACCCGCTCGGGGAGGGCGCCTACGGGCTGATCGGCGTCTTGACCCTCGACTTCGTGCTCGACGGCCAGCTCATCTACATCGTGACCCCGGAGGAGGCTCTGGCCATCCACGACATCGTGGATCGGTTCAACGGTTCTTCCGACCGCCGGATCTGGAAGCTCGGCTTCGGCATCTCCCTAGAGTCTTTGAGCGACGTCTATGAAAGGTGGCTGACCGGATCGACGGGAGCGCCGGGCGAGGCCGGAGGGCCCGCCGCCGAAACCGGATCAGGCGCCGAGCCCGTACAATAATAGCGTGCTGATCGTCTATGGCGTGCCCGGCTCGCCTGGCGCGTCCACCACGGCCATCCATGTGGCCGCCAATTGGGCCTCTTCGGGCCGCGAGGTGCTGCTGCTGGAAGCCGACCCCGCGGGCGGGTCGATGAGTCGCAACCTGGGCATCCAGTTCACGCCCGGAGCGGCCTCCTTCGTCGCCTCCGGCTCACCGATCCGCAAGGGCGATCTGGTCGACCATTCCCAGGACATCCTGTTCACGAACCTGCACGTCATGCCGTGCCCGTCGAGCACCCGGGCGATCATCGAATCCTTCGCGGAGAGGGCCGAGGAGCTGCGGGACGTCTCCGAGAACGACATGGCGGTGGTGGTGGACGCCGGGCGAGTCGGCTCGGGTCCCTTCACCGAGAAGTGGCTGGCCAGCGCGGCCGGAGTGGCGGTGGTGGTTAGGGGCGACTCGGGCAGCTCGATGTCCAACCTCGAGAACCTCGCCAGCGCCTTCGCCGACTCGGGCGGGTCCGTCGGGCCGGCTAGCGGGTGCGTGGTGACCATCGGCAAGCCGCTGTGGAGCCCGGCCGACTTCCCCCAGAAGTGCGGTCTGGAGTTGTGCGGCACCATCGAGAGTTCGCCCGAGACGGCCGTGGATCTTTCGGTGTTCTTGGACAAGGCCAAGCGAAAAACCAAGAAGTGGCGGTCCAGCCTGAATGCGGTGGCCGACCAGTTGTGGCCCCTGGCCGCGCCCGACCCCTCCGTCCGGCCCCGCCCGCTCCCCGCCCCGCCGCTGGCCGCGGCGGCTCCGGCCCCGCCGGTTATGCCAGCCCCGCAGCCCGAAGCTCCGGCGGCGTACCCCGAAGCTCCAGCGGCATACCAGACCCCAGAGCCACAACCCGAACCCCCCGCGGCATACCAGACCCCAGAGCCCCAACCCGAAGCTCCGGCCCCGCAGCCCGAGGCCCCCGCGGCGTACCCGGCCCCAGAGCCCCAACCCGAGCCCTATCAGACCCCGCCCGCGCCCCAGCCCGAGCCCCCCGCGGCGTACCAGACTCCAGCCCCGCAGCCCGAGCCCGCCGCGGCGTACCCGGCCCCGGCGCCCCAGCCCTATCAGACCCCGCCCGCGCCGCAGCCCGAAGCCCCGGCGGCGTACCCGGCCCCGCCGACGGCATACCCGCCCGGCACCCAGCCCCAGCCCTACCAGACCCCCGCCCCTCAACCGGAGGCCCCGCCCTACCAGACCCCAACCGCGCCGCCCGCGCCAGCCGGGCCGGGGTACCCGCCGGCCCCGTACCCGGCCCAGGCGGCCGCTCCCCCGGTTCAGCCCCCACCGATCCCCGAACCGGCGCCGGAGCCTCCGGACATCCCGCCCTCGGGGTCGTTCCGGGACTTGGCGGCCAGGATGCACAGCCAGACCGGCGGCCACAAGAAGGCCACCGAACGCAGAGGTATCTCCTCCTGAGGGCCGCGACCTCGGGACTTCAGGCATGACCGACATCAGCTCGGGCTTCAACCTCTTCAACGCCAACCACGAGCTGCTGCTCGAGCGGTACCTCGACATGGAGCGCCAGAAGCTCCCCGCCGACGTCATCGACCGCCAGCTCATGACTATCGCCGAGGGCATCCTCCAAGAGCACAACACCACCGCCCTGATCACGGGCCGGCACCAGTTCACCGTCGAGGACCGGCGGGACTTCTTGGCCCGAGTCCGGGGTCTCATGGGCGGCGGCGCCCTGAACCCCCTGCTAGACCGGCCCGACGTGGAGAACATCCACATCCTCGGCCACAACAACGTGGTCTTGTCCCTGGCCGACGGCAACCGCATCCCCGGCCCGCCCGTGGCCTCCAGCGAGCCCGAGCTGGTCACCCTGATCCGCCATCTGGCCGCCACCGCCGGCCACACCTCCCGGCGGTTCGACACGGCGTCGCCCATCCTGGACCTGAGGCTGGCCTCGGGCCACCGGCTGTTCGCCATCACCTCGGTGGCCGAGCGCACCTCGGTGGTCATCCGCCGCCACCGGATGCTCTCGGCCTCGCTGGGGGAGCTTGAAAAGAAGGGGACGATCACCCCTCAGATCAGGACGGTCCTAGAGGCGGCGGTGCGCCCCCCCAACCCGGCCAACCTGCTGGTGGTGGGGGGCACGGGCGCGGGCAAGACCACGCTGCTGCGGTCGCTGCTGTCGGAGGTGCCCCAGAGCGAGCTGCTGGTGACCATCGAGGACACCCTCGAGCTGCACCTGGGGACTTCCGGCCTGCACGAGCGCACCCTGGCCCTGGAGACCCGCACCTCCAACACCGAGGGAACGGGCGAGATCTCGATGTACGACTTGGCCAAGGCCGCCCTGCGGATGTCGCCGGACCGGGTGATCGTGGGCGAGGTGCGGGGCGGCGAGGTGATGCAGCTCCTGCAGGCCATGGGCATCGGCAACGACGGCTCGGTGGGCACGATCCACGCGGGCAGCACCCAGGCCGCCATCAACAAGATCCTCATCTACGCGCAGCGCTCCCCCGACGCCCCCACCCCCGACTCGGTGCTGCGCGAGATCGCCGAGGTCCTGCACCTGCTGGTGTACATCAAGAAGCTCCCCGACGGGCGCCGGGCTGTTACCTCCATCCGGGAGGTGACCGGCTTCGCCGACGGGGAGGTGATCACCTCGGAGGTGTTCGCCCCCGGCCCCGCCGGCACCGCCGTCTACACCCGGCCGTTCGCGCCGGGGGGCGAGACCCTGGCCCGGCTGTTGGTTTCGGGCTTCGACCCGGCCGAGCTGGGCCCGCCGGCCTCTCAACCGGCTAGACCGGCACCCGCCCAGCCCGCGGCCGCGACGGCCCCTCAACCAGCCCGACCAGCGCCCGTTGGACCGGCGGCCGCCCCGGCCCGACCAGCACCCGCCCAACCCGCGGCCGCGGCAGCCCCTCAACCAACCCGACCAGCGGCGGCCCCTCAACCGGCCCGACCAGCACCCGCCCAACCTGCCGCCACCGCTCCAACAGCACCAGCCCGACCGGCGGCCGCCCCGGCCCTACATCGAGTCCAGCCCCAGGTACCGGCACCGGCCCGCCAGCCCGCGGCGGCCCCGCCGGGACTGCCCTACCAGACCCCGGACCCGATGGCCCCGATCCGCCCTTCGGTTCCGCCCGCCCAACCCACGACAGGCACCGCCCCCCAACCAGCCCGCCCAGCACCCACACAACCCGCCGCCGCGGCAGCCCCCCAACCAGCCCGCCCAGCACCCACACAACCCGCCGCCGCGGCAGCCCCCCAACCAGCCCGACCAGCACCCACACAACCCGCCGCCGCGGCAGCCCCCCAACCAGCCCGACCAGCACCCACACAACCCGCCGCCGCGGCAGCCCCCCAACCAGCCCGACCAGCACCCACACAACCCGCCGCCGCGGCAGCCCCCCAACCAGCCCGACCAGCACCCACACAACCCGCCGCCGCGACGGCCCCCCAACCAGCCCGACCAGCACCCACACAACCCACGGCCGCCGCAGCCCCCCAACCGGCCCGACCAGCACCCGTTCAACCCGCCGCGCCTCCTGCCCGCCCGACTCAACCGGCGCCCCAGCCCATCAGAGGGCCCGCGCCCGCCGCGCCAGTGGTACCGATCGCTCAACCCGGGCCCGGCGCACCACAGCCCGGGCCCGGGCCCACAACGGCCCACCCGCCCGAGCCAGGCGCCCCCCAGCCCGCGCCGGTCCGAGAGACGGCCTCGCTCATGGCCAACCCCGCCGACATCGCCGACGTAACCAACATTCCCCGCCGCGAAAGGCGGGTCGAGTGATCGGGCCAGTCGTCGTCCT
The DNA here is from genome assembly GCA_958296055.1 of uncultured Acidimicrobiales bacterium. GTDB lineage: Bacteria > Actinomycetota > Acidimicrobiia > Acidimicrobiales > Aldehydirespiratoraceae > CATQHS01. The sequence goes on along the minus strand of CATQHS010000001.1, from coordinate 2,107,107 downwards.
GCTGGGGGCGGCGTTGGGGATTGGCCTCTTCGCGGTCGTGGTCGGCTTCACCCGCAAGCCGCCGCCGACCCGGAAAGCACCGCTGAAGCTCAAGAAGTTCAAGGCCAAGGGGCCCCGATCGGCCCAGGCCACCAAGCGGGCCGACAACACGATGCAGATAGCGCTGAGCCTTGGGCTGGGCCTGGTGGCGTGGCTGCTCACCCGCTGGTACGCGGCGGCGCTGATCGGCGTGGTGGCTGGCTGGGCCGGGCCGCAGATAGCGCAGGCGCCGAAACGGCGGCGCCGGGCCACCGAGGAGATCGAGGCCTACTCGCAGTGGACCGAGCAGATCCGCGACCTGGTCGGGGCCAGCGGCTCGCTGTTCGAGGCGGTGACCCTGTCGGCCGACAACGCGCCGGCCCTGCTGCGCCCGGCGGTGATGAACATGGCGGCCATGGCCCGCACCCTGGGGCTGCCCGCGGCCATGGAGTGGTTCGCCTCGGAGATGCGCTCCCCCTACGCCGACCGGCTGGTGCTGGGCCTTCGCATCGCCTGGGACTCCGGCGCCCGGGTGACCGAGGCGTTCGAGAGCGCGGCCCGGGCCATGCGGGCCGAGGTGGACATGCGGCGGCGCAACGAGGTGGCCAACAGCCGGGCCTGGACCCAGGTGGTGTCCATCCTGCTGGTCACGTTCGTGGTGGTGGCGCTGCTGGCCGTCGTGAACCGGGGGTTCTTCGAGCCGTTCGGCACCGTCACCGGCCAAGCCGTGCTGATGGGCGTGGGCGGACTGATGGCGGGCAGCATCTTCTGGGTGCTGAAGCTGTCGGAGTCGGGCACGCCCATCCGACTGCTTGAGATCGACGCTCCCGCCGGTGCCGGCGTCGGCGCTAGCGCCAGCCCCGGCCAGGGTGCGGCCAAGGCCAAGGGCAAGGCCAAGAGCGCGGGCGGGGCCAAGAGCGAGATCCAAAACGTGGGGTGGCGCTCGTGACCTCGGCGGTGCTGGCTCTGGGCGCGGCCGTAGGACTGGGGCTGTTCTTGGTCATATGGGCGTTCGCGGTCCGACCCGAGCCCAACGAAAGCCAGCCCGCCAACCCGGCCGCAGCCCGGCCCGCCGATGGCACCAAGCAGTCCCGGGGCTTGAAAGAGCTGATCCAGCGAAACCTGCAAAAGAAAGCCGAGCTGGTGCAGGACGCGCTGATGGTGGGCCGGTCCCTGGAGGTGCACGCCCTGGCCAAGGCGGCCGGGCTGGTGCTGGGCCTGGCCGTAGCCGTCGGGTTCGGGCTGTTCTTGTCGCTGTTCGGGTTGGCCGTCCCCACCCCGGCCCTGGCACTGGTCGGCGCCGTGGGGGCCGGGCTGGGATGGTGGCTGCCCGACTCCATGCTGCGCACCGAGGCCGACAAGGAGCGGCTCTACTTCCAGCAGGTGACCGAGTCGTGGCTGGAGCTGGCTGGCCAATTGGTCACGGCTGGCTCCGACACGTTCGCCGCGCTGGTCAAGGCCGCCTCCTACAGCGAGCAGCCGGTGTTCGTGACCCTCCAGGAGGCGCTGCGGGTGTCGGCCGCCCGGGGCGAGCCCCCGTGGACGGGGCTGCGCACCATGGCCGACGCCCGCCGGCTGCGGTTCCTGGACCCGTTCTGCGCCGCACTGGAGCTGGCCGGCACCACCGGGGCGGAGTCCCGCCGGACGATCCTGGCCCAAGTCGAGTCGGCCCGGTCCAAGGCCATGTTCGAAGCCGACGCGGCCGCGGCCTCCTCCAGCGAGAAGATGGGGGCGCCTCTGGCCCTCATCGGCGGCGCCTTCATGGTGCTGATGGGCTATCCGCCCCTGGCCGGGATCATGGACTCAAGCACCATCTCAGGCATGTCAGGCCTCTAGACCCACAGCCGGTATTCGGCTGTTGCCCGCCGAGGTTCTGTCTGGTCGACGGCGGGCGCCTGCGGTCCGCGGTTGGCCGAGAGCGCCGGCAGTCCATTGACCGTCAGGACCGCGGGTGAGGGTGAGGTCGTGTTGATGAATGTGGTGGTGGTGCCGGTTGCAGACCAGGGCGAGGTTGTCGATGTCGGTGGGGCCTTTGGAAGGGGCGGTCCAGGCCACGATGTGGTGGGCGTGGCAGTAGGACGGGCTGGCCGCGCAGAGGACACAACCGCGGTCTCGGGCCACGAGCATCCGCCATTGCTGAGGTGAGACGGTTCGAACCCGGCGGCCGTGCCACAGGGGAAGGCCGTCGCGGGAGAAAAGCGCTCCGAATATGTCGGCTTGGCAGGCCAGGCGCTCAAGCTCGGAACTCGGTATTGGACCGGCGCCGGGGATTTCGCAGCGGGCGAGGGGGTCGGCGCCAGTGATGGCGTCGCTGTGGGCGATAACCAGGATCTGGTTGCGCAGGCTCAGAGCTGGAGTGTCCCGGCCGGCGGGGGCGGCGGTCTCACGGCTGGGGTCTTTGCTCACGGGCTTGGCGGCAGGATGCTGACCGATGCCGCTGAACTCGCCACCGTTGTGGCCCGAGCCGGGGACGGGGTTTATGCCCAAAGCAGCGGCGAAGGCGTCGGCGTTGCGCTGATCCCAGGTGCGGGCCTGATCCGGCTTCCCATCACGGCCGCCGTCGAGTTGGTACAGCCGGTTGGAGATGTCGTCGAAGACGGCCCGAGCCTGGGCGCCGGTCACAGGGTCCAAGCGGGTGCGGAAGTTGACCATGCCGTCGCCGCCGATCCAAGCCCGGTGGCTGCGCATGGCCCGCTGGCGGCGGAACTTGGCCTCGCGGTCTTCCATTGACTGGTGGCGGCAGGTCCAGTCGGTCACCTCTCGGGCGGCCAGGTCAGCGGGCATCGACTTGGCCCGCTCCAGCAGGCTCGGGTCGGCGTCCACCGCCTCGGCCGAAGTGGCCTGGGCGGCTCGGACCAAGGCGTCGGCGTGTTCGGCGGTGATGGCCCCCTCGGCCAGCGCCCCGGCCACCGCGGGCATCTCGGCCAGAGCCTCGGCCCGGTGAGACCGGCGGCGGGCCTCGCGCTGGGAGCAGCCGCCCGCGGTCCGCATCAGCTCGATCCCGGTCTTGGCGCAGCCGTCGGCCGACCGATCGGCCGCCGCCTTCAGCAGCCGGGCTTCGAAGGCGTCCAGCGCGGCCCGCACCCGTTTCACCCCGACCGCGGCGTCGCGCCGCCCAGCAGGACCCATCACCGACGGGTCCAGGGCGTTCAGTTCGGTTGCAAACCGGTCGAACACGGCGTCCTCCCCTCACAAAGGCCCCAACGGGACCAGCATCGACTTGCGGGCCGGCCGCAGCCGGCGAGTCGGTCCGGGGAAGTGACGGACCCCGCCGGCCGGCCCGGCCGAGAGGTCCATGAAACCGTGATCGAAACCGTAACCACCCCCTGTGACAGTCACCCCCGAAGGCGGCCGGGCCGCCCCGAGGCGGACGGGCCGCGGTTAGGGGTGAGACGGCGGGGCCGTCGCTACGGTGGAGGCATGCCAGCCACCACCTGACGAAGCGCCCCGGACCCAACACGCGTGTTTATCAGCGCTGTTAGCCCTTTGACGCTGGGCTCAATTTCGGGGGCGATCGGCGGTGACAGTTGGATCATTTAGAGCTGGAAGATCCGGGTGATTCTTCGATTACGAGCTATCAGTTCCGAGAGCAGCCTTCATATTTTAGCAGCCGGAGAAGTCGCGTTTGCGGATCCGGCAGTGGACGCCCTTCACTTCGTTGACCACCTGGGTGACCTCGAAGTCGGCCGCCGCGCTCAAATAGGCGTAGGCGATGTGGGCGGGCAGGGCCAGCCGGGTCCGGCAGAACCGCAGAGCCTCCCGCACCGCGCCTCGCATGGCCTCGTCTAGGTCGGTGTGGAGCCCGATCGGGATCCAGTGCTTGTCAGTCTCAACGAAAGGATTGTCGATCAGCCCGACCGCCCGCCGGGCCTCTGGGCTCCGCAGCACCGACAAACGCAGATCGGCCCGCAGCGAACCCTCCAGGGCAGTCAACGCCACCTCGCCGTTGCCCTGGGCGAAGTGGGGGTCGCCCACCGCGAACAAGGCCCCCGGAACCTGCACCGGCACATACAGCGCGGCACCCGCGGTCAGCCACTTCACGTCCAGGTTGCCGCCGTGGCGGCCCGGCGGGCGAGACGGCACCGGGCCGTCGGCGTCTGGAGCCACCCCCATCATCCCCAAAAACGGCGCCACCGGATATCGGATCTCCCGCTCCTCCCGCTCGACACCGGAGCCCTCGGGCCGGTAGCGCAGCACCGCGGCGGCCTCCACCCCGGCGCCCTCCACCGAGGTGAACACCGAGACCGTGCCGTGGCCGGCGCTCCAGGCCACCGCCGAGGCCGGCTCGGCGCCGTTGGGCATCTCGCCGGGCAGGGCCCCCAGCCCGTGCCGGTTGGAGGTCACCCCGTAAGGCACCCGCATGGCCGCGCCCAGCACGTCCACCCGTAGCAGGTCCCCCGGCTCGGCCCCCCGAACCTTGATCGGCCCGGTAACCACGTGGGCGCCGTCGATCCCGTAACGGTGGTCGGCCTCATCGGCGAAAGCCACGGCGTCGGCGAGCACCGCCGACCGCTCCACCCCGTGCGCGCCGAAGAACCCGACCGGGTCCCGGCCCTGGTCCTCCATGATCCCCTCGTGCGACAGGGTGTCGACGGTGACCACGGCCCCGTCGTCCACGGCCATCACCGGCTCGGCGGCCCGGCTCGGCCACCACCCCCAGCAGCTCGTTCCCGGATCAACCGGCAGGTAGTTGTCGCTGTTGATGCGGCCCCGGCCCGGCTGCAGGATCACCCGCCCCGCCCCCGCGGCATCACCGTCCGGCGACGGACGGGCCCGCCCGCGCCCGTCACCCGCCCCGCCCCGGCGCTCCGGGCGATGGCCCTGATCCCGTCGATGTCACCCGCCCTGGCCCAGCGACGGGCGGGCCACCAGCGCCACCGACTTGACCCGGGTATAGGCCTCCACCCCGGTGCGGGCGAAGCCGCTGGCTTTGCGGGGCTCGCCCCGGCCCCCGTTCATGTCGGCCGAGAAGTGGTGGTTGACGGTGACCTCGCCCACGTCCAGTTCCTGGGCCATCCGCAGGGCCCGGCCCATGTCGGCGGTGAACACCGCGGCGTTGAGCCCGTAGGGGGTGCCGTTGGCGATGGCCAGGGCCTCGTCGTCGTCGTCGAAGGCCAGGGCGGCCAGCACCGGCCCGAACACCTCGGTCTGCTCCAGGGTCGAGCCCCGCTGCACCCGGCCCAGCACGGTGGGGGCCACGAAACTCGAAGGCAGGCCCTCGGGCACCCGCCCGGCCCCGACGAGCGAGGCGGTGCCGTCGCCGACGGCGCCGTCGATGAAGCCCCTCACCCGGTCGGCGTGGGCCGGGTTCACCAGGGGACCGATGAAGGTGTCGGGGTGCAGGGCGTCGCCGATGGGCAGCCCGGCCGACATGGCCGCCACCGCCTCGGTGACCTGCTCGTAGACGGGCCGCTGCACCAGCAGGCGGCTGCCGGCCACGCACACCTCGCCCATGTTTACGAAGGCGGCCATCATGGCCCACTGGGCGGCCTGGTCTAGGTCGGCGTCGGCGAAGACGACCACCGGGGCCTTGCCCCCCAGCTCCAGGTGAACCGGGGTGAGGTTGGCGGCGGCCAGGCCCATCACCCGCCGGCCGGTCTCGGGGCTGCCGGTGAGGCTCACCAGATCGACCCGGGGGTCGGCCACGAGCTGCTCGCCCACCGTCTCACCCGGACCCAACACGATGTTGAGCACGCCGTCGGGCAGCCCGCACTCGGCCAGAATGCGGCCCAACTCGACCAGGGTGACCACAGCCTCCTCAGGCGGCTTGGCCACGACCGAACACCCGGCGGCCAAGGCGGCGGCGATGCGCTGGCTGCCGGTCATGAGCGGCCCGTTCCAGGGGAGCAGCTCGGCCACCACCCCGGCCGGCTCGGGCAGCCGCAGGTTCCACAGGTCGGGGCCGCCGCCGGGCAGCAGCAGGGGCGGGAACGCCCCCCGGCGCACGTCGCCGTGCAGGTCGCGGGCCGCCCCGGCCGCGCAAGCGAAAGCGGTGGCGGCCTCGTGGACGTCGAAGATCAGGGCCCCGCCCACCGCCTTGCCGGTGTCAAGGGCCTCCAGGGCGGCCAAGCGGTCGGCGTCGGCCCGGATGCGGGCCGCGGCCGCCTCCAGCACCTCGGCCCGGGCCGGGTTGGAGGCCCGGGCCCACACCCCGGAGTCGAAGGACCGGCGGGCGGCGGCCACCGCCGCGCCCACCTCGGCCGGGGTCGCCTCCAGCCAGGCGGCGGGCTCGGCCCCGGTGGACGGGTCCAGCACCGGGCGGGTCGGGCCGTCGCCCCGCTCGGCGCCGTCGATGAGCTGGCGGTAGGGGTCCGACGAGATCCAGGCCGGTTCGATCCGGTCGGCGCCAGCGCCAGCGCTAGCGGTGTCGGTGGAGGTGTCAACGGTGTCGGCAGTCATGGGGCGGATTCTGGCACGCAGGCCGGGGCCTATGCTCCGGTCGTGGACGACTCGAACGCCGACGGCCCCGCCATCGAGGCGAACCGGGGCGAGGCCGGTCCCGCACCCGCCGGGGGGAGGCCGAACGGGGCCGACCTGTTGATCGTCGGCGGCGACGTGGTCACCATGAACCCCCGCCGAGAGGTACTGGTGGGCGGGGCGGTGGCCGTTCGCGGCCAGGTGATCACCGAGGTCGGGTCCGCCGCCGAGCTGGCCGCCCGCCACCGGGGCGCGGCGGTGATCGACGCCGCGGGGTGTGTGGTCACCCCGGGGATGGTCAACGCCCACCAGCACCTCACCGGCGACCCGCTGATCCGGAGCTGCATCCCCGACCTGCTGCCCCCGGGCGCCTCCATCTTCGAGTGGTCGGTTCCGGCCCACGGGGCCCACACCGGCGACGACGACGAACTCTCCGCGCTGCTGTCGTCGGTGGAGAACCTCGCCAACGGGGTGACCACCGTGGTGGAAGCCGGCACCGTCGCCCATCCCGACCGGGCCGTGGCCGGCATGGAGGCAGCCGGGATCAGGGGCACCATGGGCACCTGGGGCTGGGACATCGAGCAGGGCCCGTTCGCCGCCGGAGCCGACGAGGTGCTGGCCCGCCAGGCCGCGGTACTCGACGCCCACCCCCCGGGCGGGCTGGTGGAGGGGTGGGTGACGCTGGTGGGCCACGACCTGGCCTCCGACGAGCTGCTGGACGGGGCGGCCGATCTGGCCCGTGACCGGGGCACGGGCCTGACTATGCACATGTCGCCCACCTCGTCGGACCCGGAGCGCTACTTGGCCCGCACCGGGCGGCGGCCCCTGGTTCACCTGGACGCCCTAGGGGTGCTCGGCCCCCATCTGCTGATCGGCCACGGGGTGTGGCTGGACGACGCCGAGGTGGAGTTGGTGCTCGCCACCGGAACCGCCGTCGCCTACTGCCCGTGGGCCTACCTGCGGCTGGGCCAGGGGGTGACCGGCCAGGGCCGCCACGCCGAGATCACCGAGCGGGGGGGCCGAGTGGCGCTGGGCTGCGACGCCTCCAACGCCGGCGACACCTGCGACATCCTGCGAGCCGCCGCGCTGGCGGCCGGGATCGCCCGCGACGCCAGGGTGGACCCGGAGCGCTTCGGCGCCCACACCGCCTTCGAGCTGGCCACCGTGGCCGGGGCAGCCGCCATCGGGATGGGCGACCGGATCGGCTCCATCGCGCCGGGCAAGCAAGCCGACCTGGTGGTCCACGACACCTCCTCAATCTCCTGGACACCCCGGGGCGAGACGGTTTTGCAGCTCGTATGGGGCACCGACGGCCGGTCGGTGCGCGATGTGGTGGTGGCGGGCCGCCCGGTGGTGCGCGACGGGGTGTGCGTCACCGTGGATTTAGACGACTTGCGGGACCGGGCCGTCGAGGCCCAACGGTCGCTGCTGGCCCGAGCTGGCCTGGAGATTCCCCGTCTCTGGCCCCACATCGACTGCCATTAGGGCTTATCTAATCCTGTGATTCTTCACCGTAATTGGCGTTCATGGCTTGCACGGACTCGTCATCAGGGTTCGGTCATTTACATATTCCAAGTGTTGATGATCCTACTAGGTGTAGCTCATCTTTACATCCGTACCTCCAACTACGGACCGAATATAACTGTAGACAGCGTGTCGTATGTTTCAGTGGCAGAAAACTTGGCTGCTGGGAACGGTTTCCTAACTTACAGTCAGGCTACGTACATTTTAAAGCCACCTCTTTTCCCTTTGCTCCTGGCCGTCTTTGCCTGGCTCGGAATTGATCCCGTAGATGCAGGGAGGGTCGTTAATATTATTGGATTCGGTATTATTCTATGGGTTACTTATCACTGGCTAAACCGCCATATAAGGAACCCATTCTTAGTAGTGATATCAGCTATAGCTCTGGTGTCAGCTATTCCATTGAGTTCAGAACCGTCGTGGTTAAGAACCGATACCCTGTTCATCTTATTTACGTTGCTAGCCTTGGTAAAGATGAGTTCATTTCTCAAATCACCAGACCGATCTTGGCCCACCCTGGCTTGGTCGGCAGGCTTCAGCGCTCTCGCGGCAACAACGCGCTACCTCGGGGTTGTAGTTATATTGACCGGGATTATCATAATACTAGTACGTCCAGGCTTCTCAATACTATATGATAAATTAAAATCTGTAGCCTTCTACACGGCCATATCGTCAACACCCCTGACAGCTTGGGTAACTAGAAACTATCTAACTTCCGGTACTCTTTTTGGTCAGAGACGAGTAGGTGATGGTTACATTTATGAAGAAAGAGAGGGTGGACTGATAAATAACTTGATGAGTAAACTACCTGATAGATTACATGAAATTTATGATATTGGATATCAGTGGTTGTGGATTCGCCAAGCATGGAACTATAACACATGGGTAGTTATCAGTATAGTTGCATCGTTACTTATAGGATTACTGTTATTCTGCCGTTTATATCGCATCGAAATTGTCTCCTATTTGAGGCCCCACCCATGCCGGAGGGGTGTCTTTGAGAAGGGGGAGGAGTTTAGAGAGCCGATTAGCTGGAAGTTGGCTCTACCCTTTAGTCTATTCGTTATAATATATTTACCAATCCTTGCAATGACTTCTTTAGTAGAGTCAATACGCATACTGCCCCGATATTTAGCTCCTGCATATATACCAGTTCTGTTGGTGATAATAGTAGGGCTGGACCGGCTTCTATATAGCAGTGCCCGACGACTAGCCTTCATGAGTTGGACCACCATTTGTTTTATATTAATTGGTCTCTTTAGCAGTATCGTCACCGCTTCACGAATGAATCTATGGACTACCTCTGCGGCTTTAGCAGATGATGCTGAGAACCATATACATGGGTACACCTCCGACACAGAGATGATAAGATATTTAAGAGAGAATCCTATAGATGGCCAGATTTATAGCAACGAGAGCGCCGCAATCTATTGGTTCGCCTTTGAGCGGCAAAGGCTCGTGCCGTTTATTCCACACTATCCTGACCAAGACAGGGGTTGCTTGGCCTGGGTTAAAGGTTTGACATCAGACCCTACCTACATCGTATACTTCAACAAGAACTGGGTAAAAACTTGTCCAATTGCAGAATTGGAGCCAAAATTATCGCCGTATTTGGAACCTATAGTCCAGACACCTGAGGCCACGATCTACCGAATAACTGATCCATGAAATCCAAGCCTTCGAGCTGGCCACCGTGGCCGGCACGGCCGTCATCGCCCACCGCGAGGCCCGGGCCGCGCCCGAATCGGGCTCCTTGCCGTCGGCCGGAGGGAACTCCGGTGGACGAGCCCGGCTAGGGTCGCCCGCACTGTGGTCGCCGTCGTCACCGGCCGGGAGGAAGCATGAAGGTCGCCGTCGTCACCGGCCGGGAGGAAGCATGAAGGTCGCCGTCGTCACCGGTCCGGGCTCGGTCGAGCTGCGCGACGAGCCCCGGCCCCGGCCTGGACCCGACGACGTGGTGGTGGAGGTGGCCGCCTGTGGCCTGTGCACCATGGAGCGGCGGCTGTTCTCGGGCACCAAGCGGATCTACCCGGTGGCGCCGGGCCACGAGGCGGCTGGACGGGTGGTGGAGGCGGGCGAGGCCGCGGCCGCCCTGGACGGGTCGCCCCAAATCGGCGATCTGGTCACCATGGATCTGCTGACCCGCTGCGGCACCTGCCGCATGTGCCGGCGAGGGCGCAGCGCTTTGTGCAAGCAGCCCCAGGGCGGGGCCCTGAGCGACGGCACCATATCCATGGGGGCGGGGTTGTCGGAGGCGGTGCGGGTGGCCGCGGCCCAGACCTTCGCGGTGGGCGAGATCCCGGTGGAGCACGCCACCATGGGCGAGCCGCTGGCCTGCGTGGTCCACTCGGTGCGGCTGAGCGGGTTCCGATCCGGCGACCGGGTGGCGGTGATCGGCGCCGGCTACATGGGCCGGCTGCATCAGGCCGTGTGCCGGGCCTGGGGAGCGGCCTCGGTGGGGTTCGTGGACCCGAGCGAGGCCCGTCGGGCCGAGGCGATCGACGCCGGGGCCGACCGGGCGGTCGCCCCCGACGAACTCGGCGGCCCCAACGGCTGGACGGGCGGCCACGACGTGGTGTTCGTGACCGCCGGGGTGCCCGGCACGGTGGAGGCAGCCCTGGACCTGTGCGACGACGGCGGGTCGGTGGTGCTGTACGGGGCCTTCCCCGCCGAGGTCACCGCCTCGGTTCCGGTGGACCGCATCCACCACCACGAGCTGTCGGTCATCGGGGTCTACAGCCAGGAGCCCTCGGATTGGCAGACCGCGGCCGGGCTGCTGCGCTCGGGGGTGCTGGCCCCCGACCTCGACCGGCTGGTCACCGCCCGCTACGGGCTGGCCGACGTGGCCGTCGCCATGGATCTGGCCTCCTCCTCCCCCGTGTACCGGGTGCTGGTCGGCTGATGCCGGCCGTTTCTCCCCAGGTGCATCGGAGTCGGGCGCCGGTCGGCTGATGCCGGCCCGCTGACCGCCCCGCAGTCGCCATGGCCACCGTCGTCGTGATCGGCGTGGACCTGGGCAGCAGCGGGGTCCGGGCCGTGGCCGTGGACCGCGGCGGCCAGGTGAGGGCCTGGACCCGCCAGCGCTTCGACGGGGCCGACTCCTGGCCGCCGGGCCGGGCCGACCCCGAGGCCTGGCTGGCCGGGTTGGGCCGGGCCCTGGGCGCGGTCGGCGGCGGGTTCGACATCGCTGCGGTGGGGGTGGGCGGCCAAAGCCCCACCACGGTGCCGATGAGCCACGAGATGGCCGTCACCTGCCAGCACCCGGCCGGCAACGGGCAGGCCCGGATCGGCCAGCACCTGGCCCAGCGCGATTTCTTGGAAGCCGAGCTGGGTCGAGAGATCGTCCCGGCCCAGAGCTGGGACTGGGCCCTGCGCCGCCTCGGGGCCGGAGACGTGCAGGGCCTGTGGTCCGACGAAGGCCCGATCCCCGGCTACGGCCGGCCGGTGGGGGTGGGCGTCGTGATCGGCCACGCCGACGGATCGCTGGGGCTGGCGGCGGGGACGCCGCTGGTGAGCGGGTCCAACGACGCCTACATGAGCTTCTGGGCCGGGGGCCTGGGCACACCGGGCCGGGGCCACGACCCGGGCGGGCGCACCGGCGGGGTGGGGGTGGCGGTGGCCGCGGCCGACCGGCCCCCCGAGGTGGTGGGGTTCCACGGCATCGTGGCCGGAGTGGAGGTGGTGGGCGGGCCGGTGAACGGCCACGGCGAGCTGCTGGAGTGGTGGTCGGCGCTGTCGGGCCTGTCCGTGGCCGATCTGCTGGAGCGGGCCGAGGCGGTGCCGCCGGGGGCGGGCGGGGTGCTGGTGCTCCCCTACCACGACGGCGAGCGGGCCCCCCGCTGGGAGCCCCGGCTGCGAGGCGAGATCCACGGGCTGAGCTTCGAGACCGGGGCGGCCGAGGTGGCCCGGGCGGTGCTGGAGGGCGCGGCCTACGGGCTGCGCCACATCTGCGAGGGCTTGGAGGCGTCCGGGATCGCCTTGGAGGTGCTGGGCACGGGGGGCTCGCCCGCCCTGAGCAGGCTGTGGGGTCGGATAAAGGCCTCGGTGCTGGAAGTGCCGGTGGAGGCGCCGGAGCGGCCCGACCAGCTCTCGGCCCGGGGGTGCGCCCTGGCCGCGGGGGCGGCGGTGGGCTGGTGGGACGGGATCGGCGCCGCCGACATGGACTCGTGGCCCCTGCCGCCCATGCACCGGATCGACCCCGAGCCCGACCCGGCCTACCGTGACGCCTACCGCCGCTTCATCGAGGCCGGCGACGCCGCCGCGGCCCGACTGACAAAGGGCTGAGACCCGGCAAAGGACCGAACCGCCCCCTGCACCCAAAGGAGAACCCCCGCATGGTGAACCCGCTGATCTTCGTGGATCTGCCCACCCCCGACCCCGAAGCCACGTCGCAGTTCTACGAGAAGCTGTTCGACTGGAAGTACAAGCGCCGCCCGGCCGGTGAGTTCCACGAGGTGCTGCCGGGGGTGAAGCCCAACCTGGGCATCCACCTCGAGCCCGAGCCGGTCACCGGCCCGGTGCCCCGGATCTACGTGATGGTCGACGACCCTCCGGCCAAGCTGGCCGAAGCCATGGAGATGGGCGCGGCCAAGATGTGGGACGAGGTGTACTGGGAGGAGTTCGACGCCCGCCACGCCGCCTTCCGGGACCCGTGGGGCAACGAGGTGGTCCTGTGGCGCAACAAGGGCACCTACGTCCCCGGGTCCGCCTCCGAGAAGAACGCCTAACCGCCCGTCCCAGCCAAGCCCTCGCAACCGACGATGGCCCTCGTCGAGACGCCCCGAGCCGTCGCCGTGCCCAAGCAGGGGAACCTGGTCCGGGTGCGGGACCGACTCTGGGTGGTCGAGTCGGTCGTTGCCTCCGACCCCGTGCCCGCTGGGCCGATGGCCATCGGCGCGCCGCCGGTCCATCACGCCGTCGGGCTCGTCCCCGTCGACGACAAAGGGAGCCCGGACCCGCTCACCGTGTACTGGGAGGTGGAGCCCGGCACCAAGATCAAGCATCAGTCTGCCCTGCCCGACCCGGCCAAGGGCCTGGACGACGCCGAGACCTTCTCCGCCTTCCTAGACGCGGTGCGCTGGGGCGCGGTGGCCTCCGCCGATCCCTCGGCTTTCCAGGCCCCTTTCCGGGCCGGGATCGACATCGAGGACTACCAGCTCCTGCCGCTGGTCAAAGCGCTGACCATGCCTCGGGTGACGATGCTCATCGCCGATGACGTCGGGCTGGGCAAGACCATCGAAGCCGGCCTGATCGCCGAAGAGCTGGTTTTGCGCAACCAGGTGAAGAAGATCCTGGTCATCTGCCCGCCCAGCCTGTGCGGCAAGTGGAAGAGCGAGATGGGCGAGAAGTTCGGGCTGGGCTTCGAGGTGATCGACACCGACTACGTCCGGCAGCTTCGGCGCGAGCGGGGCGTGGCGGTGAACCCGTTCCGGTCGCACCCCCGGATCATCGTGTCGATGGAGTGGGTGAAGTTCGACTCCCAGATGCGCTGGTTCCACGAGTTCCTGCCGCCCGATCCGAACATCTACCCCCGCGCCTTCGACCTGCTGATCGTGGACGAGGCCCATCAGATCGCCCCGGCGGCGGTGGGCCGCTACGCCAAGGACTCGCTGCGCACCAAGGCGGTGCGCGAGCTGGCCCCGCACTTCGAGCACCGGCTGTTCCTCACCGCCACCCCCCACAACGGCTACCCCGAGTCGTTCCAGTCGCTTCTGGAACTCCTCGACCCCAACCGCTTCGCCAAGGGGGTACCGGTCACCGACCGCGAGCGGGACGCGGTGATGGTCCGGCGGCTGAAGTCGCATTTGCGCAGGCTGCTGCCCGAGGCCGGCTCGCGTCTGCCCAAGCGCAGCATCCGGGCCATTGAGGTCGATTTCAGCGAGAACGAGCGGGAGATGTTCGGACTGCTCGACGAGTACGCCGGGGCCCGGCGGGCCACTTCCTCCGACCAGGCCGAGCGGACCGCGGCTCGGTTCATCGCGTTGCTGCTGAAGAAGCGGCTGCTCTCCTCCCCCATGGCCTTCAAGTACACCCTGGATCAGCACATCCAGACCATGAACCGGGCCTCAGCCCGACGAGCCTCGGCCCAGGCCATCGAAGAGGCCGCGGCCGCCCTCGACGCCGAGGTCGAAGACGACGCCGTGCTCGACGAGCTCGTCCACGAGGCGCTGGCCGTTGCCGCCTCAGCTCTGCCCGCCCCCGACGCCAACGATGAAGTGCTGCTGGCCCGGATGCGGGCCCGGGCGCTCACCTACCGGGCACCCCGCCGGGTCCTCGAAGATCTCAGAGTCAGGGCGGACGCGAACTACCGCCGCCTCGACACCAAGACCAAGAAGCTGCTCGACTGGATCGGCGAGATCTGTTACCCGAACGGAACCTGGAACAACGAGCGGGTGATCGTCTTCACCGAGTACCGGGCGACGCTGAACTATCTGCACGAGATGCTCACTGCCGAGCACCCGGATCGGCCGCCGATGCGGGATCGGGTGGAGATGTTCCACGGCAGCCTCCCAACCGAAGATCGAGAGCGGATCATCCGGGAGTTCAACTACAACCCGGCCGAGACCAAGGTCCGCATCCTGTTGGCCACCGACGCGGCCTCCGAGGGGATCGACCTCCATATGCAGTGCCACCGGCTGGTTCACGTCGAGATCCCGTTCAACCCCAACCGGATGGAGCAGCGCAACGGCCGAGTCGACCGCCACGGCCAGAAGAGCCCTCACGTCGAGATCCACCATTTCGCCGGAGCGCCGGAGGACGGCCCGACCGGCACCGCCGAAACCATCGGCTACGACCACACCTTCCTGCTCCGGGTGGCGCAGAAAGTGGACGACATCCGCGACGACCTGGGCGCGGTGTCGCCGGTGCTGGCCGAGCGCATAGAGGCCCGAATGCTCCGCCAGGGCAACGACAACCTCGACATCGACGATCTGATCACCACCCGGCGGGACCAGGCCCGGGTGGACCTCAGACGCCTGGAGCATGAGTTCGAGGCCGAGATGGGCAAGGTCCGCGAGCGATTCCAGGCCAGCGTGGCCGAGCTGGACATGACCCCTGACGCCATCGAACGGGCCGTGCGGATCGGGCTGAGAGTGGCGGGCCAGCCACCGCTGCTGCCCGCTCGCCTCGAACGGCCCGACGGCCCGGTTCCGGTTCACGAGGTGCAGGACCTCACCGGCACTTGGGGCGAGACCCTGGTCGGCCTCCACGACGAGGTCGTCGACCGGCGGCGCCCGGTCACCTTCGATCCCTCCGTGGCCCAGGGTCATCAAGACGTTGCCTACCTGCACGTCGGTCATCCCTTCGTCGCCCGCTGCCTGCGAACCCTTCGAGCCCAGGTGTGGGGGGCGGCCGTCGATCGGAGCATCAACCGGGTGGCGGTTCGTTACGCGGAAGTACCCGAGCCGGTGGCCGTGGCTCACGCCCGGGTAGTGGTCAACGGCGCGGACGGGTCGGTCCTCGACGAGGTGATCGAGCCAGCCGCGGTTCGGGTGGGCGGCCGCCAGGGCCGCCTCAATGTCGGAGAGACCCGGACCGCAGCGGCGGCCGCCTACGACGACACGCCTCCCGATCACGTCCGGGATCGCTACGCGGGCCAGTGGCCCCGAGTCCGGCCCGCGCTCAAAAAGGCGCTGAAAACCAGGGCTGGCGAGATCCGAGGCCAGCGGGAGCGCCGCATGGACGACAAGCGCGACCGGGAGGCGGAACGGCTCCACGGCACCCTGAACGATCTGAAGACCTCGATCATCAGGCACCTCGAACAGATCGAGTCGGGTTCTCTGTTCGAGCAGTTGCCCTTGTTCGACCCTGAGGAGCGCCAGAGATTCGAGACCGACATCACCGCTCTGCGCAATCGCATCGAACGGATCGACGGCGACATCGCCATCGAGATCGAGAATCTGCACCAGCGTTACCAGGTTCGGAATATCAAATGGTTCCCGGTGGCGGTGGAGCTGCTGGTACCGGCCCGGGAGCGGTAGGTGGCGAGGCCGACCAGCGGCCGGGCGGCGGTCCAGCACGAGGACTGGCTCAACCTCGCCGCCCCCGAACCGCCGTGGTTCTCGTTGCCCGTGGTCAAGCGGGCCTTCCCGCAGGGACTGGACCCGACCTCGGAGGAAGCGCGCGCCGAGCACAAGATCAGATGGTCCGACGCTCGCGAGACCTCTGATTGGACCGATTACCTGAACTGGCTGTTGCGCGACGCCCTCGGCTGGGGCCGTTCTTACGTGACCAGTTCCGAGTTGCCAAATGATTTGGCCTCCGGGGTCATCAGTCATGACGTGATCATCGTGCCCAGCGGTGCTCATTGCCCTAAGGCCGCGGCACCGGTCGGCTTCGACTTCGAACCCGACGGCGAAGACCCGCCACCGCCGGAGCCCCGAGTGCTGGTGTTCGTGC
Source organism: uncultured Acidimicrobiales bacterium (assembly GCA_958296055.1). Taxonomy (GTDB): domain Bacteria; phylum Actinomycetota; class Acidimicrobiia; order Acidimicrobiales; family Aldehydirespiratoraceae; genus CATQHS01. The sequence goes on along the minus strand of CATQHS010000001.1, from coordinate 2,090,754 downwards.
TGTCGGCGAGAACGTCGCCGTTCGCCAGCCCCCGGGGCGACAACTGGTCGGCCACCCATGTGCAGCGAGCCGCGCTGGCCTGCCGTCATTTTGGCGTTCCGCTCGCCTTGGTGACCGACAGCGACTATCTGACGCTGGTCCACGCCCGCGACAAAGAGACCCCCACCGGTTGGGGGACTTGGCGGGCCTCGGAGTTCGCCTCCGAGCCCGTCCTGCTCAGCTCGTTCATCTCGATGCTCCACGCCCGGCGCTTCACTGCGGCCGAGCCCGGCGATACACCCTCGGCCCTGCTGGCCGAGTCCGTGGACTCCCAGGCCGACATCACCAACCAGCTCGGAACCCAGGTGCGCCAAGCGGTCGAGCTGCTGGTGAACGCCATCTCCCGGGCCAATCTCGACCGGGAAGGAGCTCTGCTCGAAGGCGTCGGGCCCCATGAGGTGTACGAAGCCGCGGTGACGGTGATGATGAGGCTGGTCTTCCTGTTGAGGGCCGAGGAATCCGGCCTGCTGCCGGTGGACGACCTCGACTATCAGAGGCTCTACGCCGTGCGGATGCTCCGTGAAGAACTCCAAGCCGGGCGGCAGGACAACCCTGAAGCCCTTGAGACCAGATCAACGGCCTGGCACCGCCTGCTGGCCACCGCCCGGGCCGTGCATTCGGGCGTGCAGCACCATCACCTCACCCACCATTTCGTCATGCCCGCCTACGGCGGTGCCCTCTTCGACCCCGACCGGTTTCCGTTCCTGGAGGGCCGGGGTTCGGAATGGCGCAATGGCCCGGGAACGCCGATCCCCGTCACCGACCTCGACGTTCTGGCCATGCTCGACGCCTTGCTGACGTTGCGGTTCCGATCGGCGTCCGGCGTCACCGACACCCGCCGCCTCTCCTACCGGCAGGTCGATGTGGAGCAGATCGGCCATGTCTATGAGCCCGGCGGCTGGTGGCCGAGCGCTGCTGCTACGGAGTGGACCGCAACCCGATGGCCGTGGAGATGGCCAAGCTGTCGATGTGGCTCACCACCGTAGCCAAGGATCGCCCCTTCAGCTTCCTCGACCACGCCATCAAACCGGGAGACTCCCTCCTGGGCATCTGGAGCTTCGACCAGCTCCGCCACCTCCACTTCGACCCGGCCACCGGCCGGGATCACTCCCGCAGTTTCGCCGGATTCATCGACGGCCGCGACGCCATCTCCCGTCTCGAAGAACTTCTAGATGAAGCGCTCGACCTGCGCACTCAGGTGCAAGAGTTGCCATCCCACTCGTTGGCCGACGTGACCCGCAAGGCCGAGCTGAACCGGAGCAGTGAACAAAAGCTCGCCGTGCTCGCGGCGATCGCCGATCTGCTCTCTGGAGCTGCCCTCACAACTGCCGGAGAAAGCAACCCGGCCAGGCGGCTCACCGAGGTATCAGATACCGACTTGGACGCTATCGGTGAGCTTCTAACTTCACTCGGCACTGTTAGCGAGGCCAGCGTGCTGGAACGAGTACACCAACGGGCTCGGCAACGCCTCGACGCGGCCAGACCGGCTGCCGCGCCGTCGCGCCGACCTCTGCACTGGCCGACCGCGTTCCCCGAGGTGTTCGCTCGAACCGATCAACAGGTAAGTCGATTCGACGCCATGGTCGGCAACCCACCTTTCATCGGTGGCCAAAAGATCACCGGAGCGGCAGGCTCTGACTATCGAGACTATCTGGTCCAATGGATAGCTGATGGCACCAGAGGCTCCGCTGATCTCGTTGCCTATTTCTTCCTCAACGCCACCAAGCTAGCCAAGTCCTTGGGCTATCTGGCCACTAACACCATCGCTCAGGGGGACACTAGTAGAGTCGGTTTGAGTCAGCTTGTCGACGCTGGTTGGAGGATTCACCGAGCTGTGTCGTCAGTTGGCTGGCCCGGTCAGACCTCTCTTGAGATCGCTAAGTGTTGGATCAGTGCCGATGAGTGGCAGGGTCAATCAATTCTTGATGGTCGGATCGTGAACGGTATCGATGAAATGCTATACCCGATCAGTAGATCTGGCTGGCGCAAACAGCGGCTTGCCTGTAATGCTGATCAATCGTTTCAAGGGAGCATTATTTTAGGTGAGGGATTTATTATAACTCCCGAAGAGGCTCAAACCTTTATCAACAATGACCCTTACAACGAAGATATCCTATTCCCTTACCTGGGCGGTGAAGATCTTAATCAGTCACCAACACAATCAGCGCCTCGGTGGGTTATTAACTTCTTCGACTGGCCTGAAGAGAAAGCTCGCCAGTACCCAGAGTGTTTCGGCATCGTGGAAAGAAAAGTCCGACCGCAACGGTCTACAAATAACGTAAGAACAAGACGTGATTATTGGTGGCAATATGGTGCGCGTGCTTCTACACTGTACAGTGCTATCTCAAACCTTGATCGCATTATAGCTATTTCACAGGTTAGCAAGACTGTCATGCCAGTGTTCGTCCCGACCGGACAAGTGTTGTCGGTCACTACCATTGTCTTCGCTTACGATGACGACTTTCACCTCGGGGTTCTGTCAAGTGGCTTTCACTTCCGCTGGGTTGTCCGGTATGCCTCTTCAATGAGAACAGACACTCGTTACACGCCTTCAGATGTGTTTGAGACATTTGTACAACCGCCTTATTCCGACGCAGTCAACGACACGGCGCGAAATATGGACGAGTTTCGCCGCCAATTGATGGTCAACGAATGGATCGGGCTTACAACCCTTTACAACCGCATCCACGACCCCACCAACCAAGATCAGCCCATCCGGCAGATGCGCGCCCTGCATCGTGACCTCGATCATGCCGTCCGAGCGGCTTACGACTGGGACGACCTCAATCTCGACCACGGCTTCCATACTGTTCGCGGTGCCGGAGTCCGCTACACGTTCGCTCCCGAAGCGGCCGACGAGATCCTCGACCGCCTGCTCGAACTCAACCGCGATTGTTACCGGGTCGAGGTGGCCGCGGGCCTGCACGATAACCGGGTCGCAACCACCAACACGGACCTCGGCGGGTTGTTCGCCCCCTCCGATGATCCGGCCGAGGACATGACAACCGACACCGAGCCCGAGAGCGAACCAGACGAACCAGACGGGGAGCAGGACCCATGATCAAGACCAACCCGGCCGCCGTGCCGTATCTAAAACTAACCGAACCGATATCCGACGCCAGAAAGCATCGTCCGAGCCATCATGCAAAACCCGCTCAAGCAGACTGGAGCTATCCCAACAACCTCAACACTAGCTATCTGTCACTGATAACTCGGGCGTGCGTCCTGCGATCTCTTGGAACGGTTACGATTGTGAATTCTAGTTGAGAGCAGCCCGAAGGCCGGTTCAATATTATAGCCCGACTTGATTTCTACACCAAGTTTCTTAAGATCCCGTTCGAGTCTTTCGTATGTGGCCACAATAGATACGTTGATCTTAGGATTCTGGCATAGCTTTTTATCTAGATCCGGCAGCGAAATGTGCGGGTTGCTAGTCATGCTAGAAATACCCCCTTGAGTGTACAACCGAATAATTCTCTTCACGTCCCATATAATCCTTTAGCAAATCACAGTATAGTCGTGTATTTTCACGTAATTCTGGGACATCAGCTAGATCATCAATCTTCAATCCGACCTCTCTTTGTAGCGTTTTGATGTCTATACCTCGCTCGTGAGAATGCCATCGTTCAGTATCATTCAGCAAGTCTGCGATCTTTCGTGCCCGATTTTCTTTCATTTTATTAGTTACCTTCAGACCGCGCGTTTCCGTTTTTATCCACCCCTTAAATTTGTATTTAGATAACCATTTTACCAAGAGTTCTACAGACAGTTCCCGCGCCTGTTCAAACTGATACAATTCGCCAAGGTCTAATTTGTTTAGAAGAGCATACTCAGCAGTAGTGAGCGTGTTGCCCTTGGCCATCAATCTTGCAAATTGAGCCAAATATGACAAGGCAGGAATCAGTTTACCATCCTTCACAATCTGAGGATCTATGGGGCCTAGACACGAGAAATAGTCCATCATAATTCGGTCGGCGCTAAGTGCAAATATAGTGCCAGCAGACATGGCCTGATCTGGTACGATGACTGTCACATTTTCATAGTTAGACCGTAGCGTTGTCACCATCCGTTCAACCACCTCGACGATGCCTCCTGGAGTATCTAGGATTACTGCGATGGAGTTCCCTTTATCTTCGATAGCTTCTATTGCGTCTAGCAAGCTACGATCTAGTCCAGAAAGGATCGGACTGACGAATGCAACCGCGTCTGCCTCCAAGGTCTCTTCAATGCGACGAAGATACCAACTCAACTGGGATTTGACGCTGGCATCAAGAGGGCGCATGGCATTCGCATGTATCAGATATCGGTGTGCGCTGGAAAGAGAAATACGGCATTTGAACCACCCGTTTCCTTCTCCGCCAATCTGTGGGCACCAAGCAGACCCCCTACGACTGATGTGTAGGTTAGCCCGCCGGGCCGCAGATTGCAAGGGCAAGGGATCACAAGCCGCTAGCCAGCGACCGGCATGGGCACTGTCCTCTAGACTTCGACCCGCCGGTTAGCTATGACGGTCGTCCAGTCGCGCCCGAAAATCTGCTCAGAACCGCCCAGCCACCCACAGCGCTAACATCACGCCACCAACCCAACCGCCAGCGCGCCAACCGGCCCGGCCAGCCAATTCGCACCACAAACCGCGCCAATCCCAGCCCGAGATCGATCCAGACGGGGAGCAGGACCCATGACCGGCCGCGACGACTCTTCCGACAACGGCGCGATCCTCCCCGATTGGGCTGTCACCCCTCGCAGGACCCGGGGAGAACTCATCCGCCGGGTCGAGAACGATCTGCTCGGTCCGCTCGACGGCGAGCACGAGGTGATCCGCGGCTACCAGCGCCCCGACGAAACCTGGTCGCCGCCGGGCCGGGTGCGGGACCGCTACCTGGTGGGGATGCTCGCCCCGGCGGGCACCAACGCCAACAACGACCCGGAGCGAAACGACGACATCGGCCAAGAGGACGGGAACCCCAACCCCGGGCTCCAAGACGGCCGCACCGCCCAGCGGATGCTGTGGCCGTCGTCAATCGGGCTCACCACCGTGGTGCAGCCCGATGTGACCGCGCTGGTGGCCCGGTGCCGGTGGGGCCGCTACGGCCGCCAGTTCGAGGATCATCCCGACGGGTCGCGAGCCTCGGTGTGGCAGCGCTGGCCCCAGGATTACTTCATTCCAATCAAGATCAGCGAAGGACCGATCGGGCCCATCGACATCAACGGTGAAGGAGTGCGGCTGAGTGGCCGGGCCAGGATGGAGTCCGGCTGCTGGCTGGTCACGGTGTTCCTGTCCAACGAGCAGGACCAAGCCGAGCGCAACAAAGACTCCCGCTGGCTGTTCCAGGTCCAGCTCGACTTGACCGAGCCCGACGGCCGGGCCGTGTTCCTGGGCCGGGAGGCGGTTCTGGACTCGGCCGCGAGCGTGCCTGAGACCGAGCGAGCCGAATGGTCGATCCTCAACATGCAGTACCGGGATCGGGTCGAGCTGGCCGTGGGCCACGGGGTCGGCGTCGATTGGGACGAAGCCAGCCCAGACGGCACCGGCCAGTCCAGCGGGCACCGAGCCGCTCGGGTGGGCACCGCGGTGCTGCCCCGCCACGAGGTGTGGAGCACTGCCGCCCCCGAGCCCGAAACGGTGCCCCAGCTCGCTGGCCTGGTCACCGACATGAAGGCGCTGTCTGAGCTGGAGCCCAGCTTGCTCAAGCAGGCTCTGCTGCCGCTAGCCGACGGCTACCGGAGCTGGCTCGACACCGAAGCCGAGCGCATCGCCGACCCCGAAGCCAGCCTCGCAGGCCACGAAGGCGCGGCGCGGGCCTCCCTCAACGAAGCCCGCGAGGTGGCCGACGCCGTGCGGGACGGCATCGAGCTGGTCTGCGGCGACGCCGACGCGCTCGACGCCTTCCGGTTCGCCAACCAGGCCATGTGGAAGCAGCGGGTCCACACCGTCGCCATCGCAAAGCGCCGATCCGACCCGGACCTGTCGCTGTCCGAGGCCGTGACCGCCGCCGACATGGCCGAGAACCGCTCGTGGCGGCCGTTCCAGCTCGCCTTCGTGCTGCTCTGCCTGCCGTCGCTGACCGACCCCGGCCATACCGACCGGCGGCCGGGCACCGCCCTGGCCGACCTGTTGTTCTTCCCCACCGGGGGCGGCAAGACCGAGGCCTACCTGGGCCTGGTCGCTTACACGATGGCCATGCGCCGCCTGCAGGGCGTGGTGGGCGGCGGCGCCGACGCGGTGGACGGCGCCGACGGCGTGGCCGTGCTGATGCGCTACACCCTGCGGCTGTTGACCGCCCAGCAGTTCCAACGGGCGGCCACCCTGATGTGCGCGGCCGAGCTGCTGCGCCGGCGCCGGGCCGAGCACGACCGGCGCTACGAAGGCACGCCTTTCCGGCTGGGGATGTGGGTCGGCGGCGCGGTAACCCCCAATCAGGACAAAGACGCCGAGGAGTGGGTGCAGAGCCAGCGCCTCGGCAGCCGGCGGGGGCAGGCCTCGTCCTCGCCCCTCCAATTGAGCGACTGCCCCTGGTGCGGGCGGCTGCTCAACCCCCGCAACGACTGCCAGTACGACGCAGCCGCCGCCCGCTTCCTGGTGTTCTGCGGTGAGCTTCGGGAGTGCCCGTTCACACCGGCCGGCGCCCCCGGCGAGGGAATACCCGTAGTCACCGTCGACTCGCAGATCTACCGGCTGCTCCCGGCCCTGGTGATCGCCACCATCGACAAGTTCGCCCAGTTGCCCTGGAACGGCGCCCTGTCCAACCTGTTCGGCCGGGTCGAGCGCCGCTGCGAGCGCCACGGCTACCGCAACCCCGATCTCGACCGCTCCCACCGCGGGCACTGGATGGAACGCGACGCCCACACCGCCGCCCAGGGCCTCCCGGCGGCCCGAACGACAGGCGTCACCCGGCTGCGGCCCCCCGACCTCATCCTTCAAGACGAGATGCACTTGGTGACCGGGCCACTCGGGACCATGGCCGGGCTCTACGAGACGGCCATCGACCGCCTCGCCACCTGGAAATACGAGGGGAAGCCGGTGCGGCCCAAGGTGGTGGCCTCCACCGCCACCATCCGGCGGGCCCGCCAGCAGACTTGGTCGGTCTTCTGGAGAGACCTGCGGGTGTTCCCGCCGCCGGTGCTCGACGTGCACCGCTCATTCTTCGCCGAACAGACGGCACCGAGCGACGAGTCGCCGGGGAGGATGCACATCGGGGTTTGCGGCCACGGGGAGCGGCTCAAGCAGGTGGAGTTGCGGGTCTTCGCCACGCTGATGGCCGCCGCTCAGGCGATGTACGACGAACTCAAAGCCGAGGGCGGGCGGATTGACCCGTGGATGACCGCGGTCGGCTACTTCAACGCGGTCCGCGAGCTGGCCGGCATGAGGCGCATGGCCGAGGACGAGCTGCGAACCAAGCTCCGGCGGACCCGGTTCACCACCGGCCTGGCCAACCGGCCGTCGGTCGATCTCGAAGAACTCACCTCGCGAGTATCAGCCGACGACATCAAGCGGATCTTGCGCCGCCTCTTCACCGCCCACGACCCGGCCCGGCCGAAGGAGTCCGGGGACCGCCCGGTGGACCTGCTGTTGGCCACCAACATGATCTCAGTGGGCGTCGACGTGCCCCGGCTGGGGGCGATGATCGTGGTCGGCCAGCCCAAGGCCACCGCCGAGTACATCCAGGCCACCTCCCGGGTGGGCCGGACCGCCGATGGACCGGGCCTGGTGATAACGCTCTTCAACTGGGCCCGGCCCCGCGACCTGTCCTACTACGAGTCCTTCTCCCACTATCACGCCACCTTCCACCGCCACGTCGAGCCGCTTTCAGTCACGCCGTTCTCCGAGCGGGCCCTCGACAAGGGGCTGACCGGGGTGTTGGTGGCCGGGGTGCGGCACGGCGACGAGGACTGGAACCCGAACGACCGGGCCCGGGCCCTGGGCGACCAACGCCGCGACCGGCGCATCAAGGCCCACGTCGCCGACCTCGTCGCCCGGGCCGAGGCGGTGGGCGGCGATCCGGCGGCCGGGGACCTAGTGCAGAGCCTGGCGGACCGGCGACTGGACGCTTGGGAGCAGGAGGCCCTGAGGCGGCCGAACCTCTCCTACCAGCAGCGCACCGCCAACGACGTGGGCTTCCTGAGCAAGCCCGAGGCGGGCGACTGGACCGAGTGGACCTGCCCCAACTCGCTGCGCGACACCGAAGTGCAGGTGAATCTGCAAATCATCGAGGAGGACCCGACCTACGAGGCCGGCGATCAGCCGGGCTTCGTCATCGGCCAACCTAAGCCCGGGCCCGAGTCCCGGAGACCGCAGGCCGAGACTGCCGCCGACGAGGAGGTCGAGCAGGCCATCGCCGCCGACGAGGCCTTGAGTCAGAGCCCATGAGCAGCCAGAGGGAGCGGTTCGAGTCGCGGCGGGTCGGCGGCGTCCGGCCGTCGCAGTTGATCCACACCTACGGGCCGGGCGCGGTGGTGGACCTGCCGGGCATGTCGGTGGTGGTTGCCGGGATAGGCGATTGGGACCTGGCCCAGACTGAGCGGATCCGCGAGCCTCGGCTGATCGGGGCGGTGCGGGCCATACCCGGCTGTTCTCAGGTCTCGGAGTTCCGCACCCCGCCCTGGGAGAACGAGACCGCCAGCGCAATGGACTATTGGGCCCGGGTCGGCATCCCGGTTCATCCCTTCCCCCGCTGGCTCCGCTGCACCCGCTGCGACCTCTTGGCCCCCGTCGATCAGAGGCGGTTCACGCTCTACGTTCCGCACTACCGGCCGGACCGGGCTCGGTATTTCCACAACAACTGCCACGGCTACAAGCCCTCCGCCGTGCCCGCCCGCTTCATGGTGGCCTGCCCGCACGGCCATCTCGACGACTTCCCCTGGGTCGAGTACGTGCATCGGGGCGACCGGTGCCCGGGCGGCGGCGCGGCAATTTTGGAGTTAAAGGAAGTGGGCATGGCCAACCGGGCCACCGATGTGAGGGTGGTGTGCAAGACATGCGGGTCGGATCGGATAGTCCAAGACGCCTTCGGCCTCAAAGACTGGGAGCATCTGCCCCGGTGCCGGGGCCGCCACCCCCATCTGCAACGGTTCGATCCCGTCTGCAACCAGCCCACCCGGGCCTTGCTGTTGGGGGCGTCCAACTCCTGGTTCGCGGTGTCGCGGTCGGCTCTGACCATCCCCACCGAGACCGAGAGGATCGATCAGAAAGTGGAGGAGTTCTGGGACGATCTCGAGGACATCGATAACCGCTACGAATTCGACGTGATCGTCAGGCGACTCGAAAGGGGCCGGGGCGAGCAGCAGTTGCGCTGGCTGCTGCACTTCGACCCAGACGACGTTTGGACGGCGATCACCGACCGGCGCGACGATCACGGCGTCAGCGACGGCGCAGACCACGCCCACAGCGACCTTCGGGGCCCCGAGTGGGCGGCCATGACCTCCCCTGTTCCCGTGGAGTCGGATCATTTCAAGGTGCGGCACCTTCGAGTTCCGAACGGGTTCGCCAAGACGCTGGACAGCCCGGTGGCGGTGGATCGCCTGCGCGAAGTGATCGCGCTCTGCGGCTTCACCCGCATCGACGGGCCGGGCGATGTCAGCAGCGTGGAGCGCGTGGAGCGCTTCGCGCCGATCTGGGCGGAGCCGAGCAACTGGCTCCCGTCGGCCGAGACGCTGGGCGAAGGCATTCTCATCCGGCTGCCCGAAGCCAGAGTCGAGCAGTGGGAGGAGGAGTTCGAGGCGAGCAGGCGCTACCGGGAGTTGGCGGCGGCCCACCAGGCCTGGAGGCGCCGGCGCGGCCTGCAGCCGATGGCGACACCTAGGGGCCGGTTTGTGCTCGTGCACACACTGGCGCACATGCTGATCCACCAGGTGGCGATTGACTCCGGCTACTCGACCGCGTCGATCCGGGAGCGCCTCTACTGCCGGACCACCGACGACTCGCAGGGCGAGCCCATGGCCGGGGTGCTGCTCTACACCGCCTCCCCCGACAGCGAGGGCACCCTCGGCGGTTTGGTGGCCCTGGCCGACCCGGCCCGGCTGTCGGCGACGCTACGGGAAGCCCTGCGCCGGGGGCGGCTCTGCTCGACCGACCCGATGTGCGCCGACCATCACGCCGGCGAGCAGTCCGACGCCCTCCACGCCGCCGCCTGCCACGCCTGCCTGTTCGCCCCGGAAACCTCCTGCGAGCACGGCAACCGCTACCTGGACCGCGCCACCGTCGTCCCCATCCTCGGCGACCCAGTCCGGTCCTACTTCCAGTGAGATATAATCACTGTCTATGACTGAAATCCGTACAGACGACTTCAAAAATCAACTATATCGTACTGTAATCGACAGGAATGCTCCAACTTTCACTCGATTATTCGTGCTAATTAACGATTCCGATAATGAACAAAGGCTGATTGATGCCTCCAGGCATGGTCTTCCTGCTCTTGAGGGTATTATCCACATCTTTGATGAACCCCCACTAGTTGATATCCTCTATAGTTCAGAAGGAGATCCATTCCGTAAAACTGTTGGACATGTCATAAGAGTTAAAATGGAAAGGCTAGGATGGCAGCCAACTATCCCCATAAGAACCGGTCCAATTTCTCGACATTTTAGAAGCGGCAGAATATATGTTGAGGCTGCATAACATAGTTATTCAAAAATTAGGTATTGCTAAACATAGAGTTTTGTGATACCCTGTAGGAGTTAGGAGGTACATTGTGAGAAAGATAAACCTGTTTGAGCTGCTCGGCAAACCCGTATCTCGCGCTGGGCACGATTCGGGGACCGTAGCAACCTTCACGCGAGAAACCTTTGACGATGACACTCTGCTGCCATCAGTAATGGATTACGGTACAGCCGAGACTCGGGCAGCAGCCGAGACCTTTGACGAGGACGACACTCTTCTGACTTTGCTATAATGCCCCCGTGTCCGTTGCTAATAGGTAGCGAATCGGACACTCACCTGTATACAATTGCTGAAAGGCTCCGAGAACGCAAAATCGAGCCGGTCATCTTCGACGCAGACTCTCTGGTTGAAGCTGGCTACTCACTTTCCCCAGACAAACTTGTGATCGATGGAAAGGCCATTGACATGGAAAGTCGGGGCTGGTTGCGCAGAGTAGCGCCGAGTCGGTGGACGACTGGCGATCTCGTCGGGTCTGTTGCGGATGTTTCACTGCGAACCCGGGTGCAGCTCGTGGCGGCAATAGCTCGCCACGGAAATCGCAAATGGTTAACGAGTATTGATACGCTTCAAGCGGCCGAGGATCGAATTCGTCAATTAGCCATCGCTCTCCGAGTCGGGATAGCGACACCTCCGACGATCATATCTGCAGACCCTCTCAAAATCCGCCGCGCGCTTGGAAACGACGTTGTTCTCAAACCGCTCGCAACCGGTGCTTTCGTTAACTCAGAAGGACAACCCCAGACCGTTCACACAACGCTGTTAACTAATGATATCTTCACTACAGGTGACTTCGGGGATGCTCCTTTCATTGCTCAGAAAAGAATCGAAGTTCGCAGACACCTGCGAGTCGTCACGGCAGGCATTACAGTGAGGACGGCAGCACTCGAAGCCGACTGCTGGCCTCTTGACTGGCGAGCTGCCGAAGAAGCTCACAATGCTTGGGTTCTACACAAGTCACCCGAAGTTGGGGCTCAAGCCGTACAACTGGCCGCTGAGTTGGATGTAGGATTTTCGAGTCAAGACTGGCTCGTTCCTATGGAAGGTCCGCCTATGTTCATCGACTTAAACCCGGCCGGACAGTGGATGTTCCTGCCAGCAAGTGTTGCCGATCCCGTCACCGATCACATCGTCAACTTTCTCAGTTGTGAATCATGACAAACAATCCCAAATCCGCTCTAGGCATGCCGCCTAATAAGCAAACCAAGAAAAGCCGCAAGTGGAATAATCATGCAGCCTTCGTGATTACGGTACTAAGCCGTTACCGTATAAAAATCTACGAGGATGAAAAGATCCATCCGGCTGACATCGGGGAAGGAATCAAATCTTGGAATGAAGATGATTGGACCTTGGCTATTGAAGAAGGCCGAAGACAACTAGAAATACAGTTCACCCAATTGCAGTTCGTAGCCAGAAGGGCAAGTACTCTGCTGTCCATTGGAATTGCATCTTTACTGTTTCTTTATACTAATCTTTTTGATAATCTTAGTCAGGATAACCTACTAGCTCGTGTCACATTCATAGCTGGATCTCTTATGGTGGCCTGGGGTACAGCCATCATGGGTGCTCTCATTGGAGCAAAGGCTCGATTGGGTCTAAGTGATGCCCTCTTACTCACGAAAGAACCAACAGGTTTGCGTAGATACCTGGCCCGCGACTATGCCAAGCTCGTACCAACGGGACACAACACCAATGCAGCACGTCTTACCCATCTTGGAACGGGTGTGGCCTGGATGATGGGAGGAGCGATTTTATGTGTGATCGGCCTGCTCGTCTCCCACTTTGGGGTATGAGTGAGCGCCAACTCGTGGGAAGACGGCAGCCGCGTATGCGGGTTCGTCCCGGAGCCAGGCTCGGGCGGCGTGGTGGGCGAAGTCCACGCGGCCTTTGCCGACGGGGACGATCATGCCTGCCTTGATCAAACGACGCCGGTAGACGCCGGCGTAGTTGACGCCGACTCCGAGCCGGGCGGCGACGGTCGCCAGTTCGGACGCCTCGTCGTCACGGGCCATGGCGACAAGGAACCGCCGGTCCACATTCGACAATCCCCTCAACGTCGGGGCGAGCACCAGTCGGCTGATGCGTTGCTCGGCTTCGGCGATCCCAATGGCCACCTCTTCGGCGGTGATGCCCGACAAGGGATCGTGAGCGGCCTTCCAAGCGTGGAACCCGACGAGTTGAATCATGAACGCGTACCCGGAGGTGGCCGCCACCGCCTCCTCCAAGGCCCGGGGATCGATGGCGGCACCGCGCTCTTCAAGCGGGCCGGCGATGGCGGCTCTCGTCGCTGGAAGGTCAAGCCGCCCGATGTCGCGCCGCGAGCATCGTTGGAGGAACGTCGCGGCGTCATCGGACAGCATCGTGTCTTCGATCTGGGGCAATGCTGCCCCGGCGAATGCGACTGGACGCCCCTCGCGGCGGGTGACGTGTTGCACCACGGTGCCGAACTCCCGAATCTCGTCGAGAACTCCGCTCTGTAGCTCGTCGAGGGTGATCATCAAACCAGTCTCGTTATCAGCGAGGCGGTCGCCGAGGGCGGCAAGCAGGGACCGGAGCTCATGTGAACGCTCGGCTTCGGGCACTTGCTGGAACTCGACACTGCCGACCCCGGACACAGCCACCTTCTTGAGGCGCCGAGCCGGAGGCGGGGGCTCGTGCTCGCTCAGAAGCCGGGCGGCGGCGTTGGCGAGTCGCTCGAGAAGCCCGGCCGGCGCCGCCGTGTCTGAAATCGTCAGCCATCCCCGTTGGCGAGCCAGATCCTCGACCGCGTTCAACATCGCAGTCTTACCGGCACCGCGGACGCCGATGAACAGTGCGGTGTAGTCGGGGTGCGTCGGGCCGACGGCCAGCGCGTCGTCGATGTCATCGAGGATGTCGTCGCGCCCGGCCAGCACCAGCGGGGAAGCGCCGAACGTGGGCGAGAACGGGTTCTGCGATGCCAAATTACAAACCTTTTTCTTTCTTTATTGTTTTTGCAAGTTTTAGTGTAGAGCTTGGTGGGCTTGGGCGCCGACGGCGAGCAGCAGGTCATCCAAGAGCAGCGAGCCGACACCCGAACTGCTCGACTTGGGGTGGACCACCGGAGCCTGGGGGGCCACCAGGTAGGCGCGGCCCTCGAATCTCGGGTGGCGTTCGATCAGGGCTCGGAGCCCGGCGCGGCTGTGGCTGGGGGACGAGGCGATCTCGAAGGCCAGGGGTTCAGTCGGGTGGTCCAAGACCAAGTCCACCTCGCGGTTGGCGTCGCGCCAGTGGTGGAGGCGGCATCCCGACAGAACGGCCAGCGACCGCAGAGAGGCGGCGACAAGGTTCTCGAGGAGCAGGCCGAGTTCGGCCGGGTCATCAAGCGGGGCCAGGCCTCGATGCAGCGCGGCGTTGCGGACCGCGCCGTCGGCGAAATACAGCTTGCGGCCCCGCTTCTGGACATTGGCTTCACGGCCCGAGTAGTTCGGAAGCGTGAACACCAAGAAGGCCCGCTCCAGGTACGACAGATAGCGGTCGAAGGTGGGCTGGGACATCCCGAGTTCGCCGCAGATCTTGGAGGGACTTAAGAGCCTGGTGAACTGGCCCGCGAGTACGTAGAGGAGCCGCTCTAGTTCCATCGGGTTGGAGACTCTGAACGACTGGGGGATGTCCTTGTAGACGGCGCGCTCGACCGCGTCGCCGCGCAGCACCCGCTGCGACTCGAGGATCTGATCCTTCAGGGTGGTTTCGTCCGGGTCGGCTCGGGCGGCGGAGGCGAGCAGTTCCGGGAATCCGCCGACCATCGTCAGCAGCAGGTGCGCCGCTCGGAAGTCCTCCCCGGCCCGGTGGCCGGCAGAAAGGCCGCGAAGGGTGTCAGCCAGGGTTGCCCCGATGGGGATCGCCCGCTTCAGACCCATCAGTTCCAAGAACTCCGGGAGGAGGTAGGGGCCGAGGTGCTGCTCCTCCCAGCGGCCGACACCGCTCTCCACCCGGCGGTCTCGCAGAGCGGCGGTGGCACTCGAGGTGGCGGCGATCCGCACCGGCCAGCGCTCGTCGTAGAAGGTCTTGAGCCACAGGTCCCAATCCTTGGCGTACACCAGCTCGTCGAGCATCAGGTACGCCGGGCGCTCGGCCGTCGCGTCGCAGGAGTCGAGCACGGCTCGGACCTGAGTGCCGAGGTCCGCCTGAAGCAACAGTGGGTGGTCGAGCCGTAGCCACCAGATTCTCCCCGGCTCCACCCCGGCCTCCAAAAGGCGCCTGACGGTCTGGTAGAGGACCGTGGTCTTGCCGACCCGGCGAGGGCCGAGGATCAACTGGAAGCGGCGCGGCTTGTCGTCTACCAGTCGCTTCCAGAGGATCCCGGCCAGGGGTCGCTCGACCGGATGGGCTAGGACCGACGGGACCTCGCCGTCACGATGCCACGGGTTTTGCTCGCTGAAGACTCGTTGGAAGTCCTCCAGTTTGGGTTCCCAAGTAGCCACGCCGTCCTCCCACTAAGACGCATATAGACAGCATAGCATTCACATTGTGAATGCAAACTTCCTAATAGCCGTCGCCAGTGCGGACAGGAGTGGCTTACCGTCGGATGAGGCCGGGTCAGCCCAGGACCTGCTCCACGGAGAACTCGACGTTGTTGCCGTCGGGGTCGGTGATGAGGCAGATGTAGCCCACCACCGGGTTGCGGTACATGGGGCCGAGCACCAGGATTCCGTCCTCAGCGGCCATGGCCGCGATCTCGTCCACCTCGGCCCGGGAGTTGAGTGAGATCCCTAGATGGGAGATCGAGGTGAGGAACCCGTACTCCTCCTTGATGTCGCCGGTGATCTGGGTGGGCAGCTTTCCCTCGATCAGCACCAGCACGAACCGGGCCGCCTGCTCGGTCCGGTCGCCGGGGTTGGCCAGCCACACGCTGCGCAGGCCGGTCTCGGAGTCGGTGCGCTCGTGGATGTTCTCCAGCGTCGTGTACTTGGCGTAGAAGGCCAGGGTCTCGTCGAGGTTGCGGACCGGCAGGGCGACGTGGGTCCACACCGACTCGGGCGGCGAAGTCGGCGAGGGGGGCGGAGCCGACTCGGGGGCGGCGGCCTCGGGGGGCGAAATGGTGTCGGTCATGGGTTGCTCCTTGTCTCAGACGGTGCCCGTGAACCGCTCCGAGGGGCCGGTCCGGGGCGGCGGCGGCACATAAGGGCGGGCCCGCACCGCCTCCAAGTCGATCTCGACCCCCAGGCCCGGTCCGGGCGGGGGGCTCAGGGCACCGCCGGACACCCGGTCGGGGCCGAGCGGGCAATCCGGGGCCACCGCGGCCCAGCACTCGGCCAGCGGGTACGGGTATTCGAGCAGATCGACCGCGGACGAGGCCGCCGCCAAGTGCAGGTTGGCGGCCAACGCCACCGGGCCCGAGGCGGTGTGGGGCACCACCCGGACCCCGGCCTCACCGGCCGCGGCGGCGATGCGCATGGCTTCGGACAGCCCCCCGCAGGTGGCGGCGTCGGGCTGGAGGACCCCGGCCCATCCCCGCCGGATCGCCTCGGCGAACTCGGCCAGCCCGAACATGTGCTCCCCGTAGGCGATCGGCGCCGACGACCGGGCCGCCACCTCCTCCATGGCTCGGTGGTCCTCCTGGAGCACCGGCTCCTCGAACCACTCGACCCCCAGGGCAGCCAAGCGCTCAGCGATGGCCAGGGCGGTGGACACGGTGTAGTTCTCATTGCCGTCGATCATCACCGCCACCTCGGAGCCGAGCCCGCCCCGCACGGCGGCCAGGGTCTCCAGGTCGGCCTCCCAGTCCACTCCGATCCTCAGCTTGACCGCCCGCACCCCGGCGCTCAGCAGCGGTTCGAGCAGGCCGAGGTGCCAGTCGGCCGGCCCCTCCTCTAAGAAGACGCTGGAGGCATAGACCGACACCGGCGCTAGTTCGGGCGAGCCGCCCAGCAGTTCGGCCACCGGGCGGCCCCGGACCTTGCCCCAGGCGTCCCACAGCGCCAGCTCGACGCCGCTTATGGCCTGGGCCGCCACCCATTGGTGGCCGAGCCGGCGGCGAGTCCAACTCCGCATCTTGTGGACGAGCCGGTCGAGGCGGTCAAGCTCCTCGCCCACCAGCAGCGGGGCCAGCGCATCGGCCACCGCGGCCTCGACCACCGACGCGTAAGTGCAACCGAAGCTGTCGCAAGCTTCGCCCCAGCCCACGACCCCATCGTCGATAACCACCCGCACCAGGCAGTACGCCAGCGGCTCGCGGCCATGGTCAAAGGTGAACCCCAAAGCCTCAACCGCGTCGATCCTGCCCATCGGCCCCCAACCCTAGTTGCACCGACCGAGCCCGCTCCCGCCCCCTTGGGGCCAACCCTTTTTACCTCGCCTTAATCGTGCTAGATGCTGTTATCACTGAGACAACCCCTAGGCCAGATGTAGTGCCTACATCTGAGGGTGGTGTTCAAATCGAGTGGGCATCCGACGGCTACGAAATAGAGGTGGAAGTCTCATCTATAGGACCCGTACAAGTCCTGATTATGGAACCGTCGGGGCAGGAACACGAGTTGCAGACTATCCCACCGACCACGCTTGGAACATGCCCCGTGACTACATAGCGAGGATGAGTGAGGTTGGGCCCAGGCACCGGAGGCGGGGTTGACCGGTTGGCCGGGACGGCGTACGGTCAGGGCCTTCAACCCACGAACCCACGAACCCAAGGGGGAAACCGATGGCAGCACCGAATCTCGGCAGCATTCTGGTCGGGTCGTCGCAGGCCGACGCCATGAAGGACTGGTACCGGGCCTGCTTCGGGCCCGAGGAGAACGAGATGGGGGCCTTCGTCTTCGGCGGCGTCCAGCTCTTCATCGAGGAGCACAGCGAGGTGTCGGGGCCCAACCAGGACGGGCACCGCCTCATCCTGAACCTCGACGTCGGCGACTGCCGCGGGCTCGAGTCCCATCTCAAGGGCCAGGGCGTCACCTGGGTCCGGGAGGTCGAGCAGATGCCCTTCGGGCTCATCGGCACCGTGTCCGACCCCGACGGCAACCTGGTGCAGGTGATCCAATGGGGCGCCACCCCCGACGAGGGCCACGGCTGAGCCCGTCCGGCACTCGGGCAATCGGTTGAGGGCGATCGTGTACGGGCCAGGATGCACCCGATAGGTCTGCTGCTGGGCCGCGTCGCGGTGGCGGTCGGCCTCGTCGGCATCGTCGGACTGGCGGCGGTCGCCCTGTTGGGGGGCGGCGACAGCCAGACCGAGACCGACGCCCCGGCCGCCGCCCCTCCGGCCACAACCGCTCCGACCACAACCGCTCCGACCACGACAGTTGCTTCGATCACCACCGACGACGCCAGCATGAACCTGTCGGGCGTGTGCCCCGACCCGCTGGTGGTTCAGACCGACTGGTTCCCCGAGGCCGAGCACGGCGCCCTGTACGAGCTGGTGGGCGCCAACTACTTCGTCGACGCCGAGAACAAGGTGGTGCGGGGGCCGATGACCCTGGACGGCCAGGACCTGGGCATCGACTGGGAGGTGCGCACCGGCGGCCCGGCCATCGGCTTCGCCCCGCCGTCCCAGTGGATGGCCACCGACCAGTCGATCCACCTCGGGTACGCGGCCACCGACCAGCAGGTCAACAACTGGGGTGCCACCCCGCTGACATCGGTGGTGGCCACGCTGGAGATCAACCCGCAGATAATCATGTGGGACCCGGCCACCTACCCCGACGTCGAAACCCTCGCCGACCTCGGCGAGGCCGGCATCACCGTCAACGTGTTCGCCGGATGGACCTTCCCGGAGGTGTTCATAGCCCAGGGGCTCTGGTCCCGCGATCAAGTCGACCCCTCCTACAACGGCTCGCCCGCCCGATTCGTGAGCGAAGGTGGCGCCATCGCCCAACAGGGCTTCGCCTCGTCGGAGCCCTACACCTACGAGCAGGTCCTCCCGGAGTGGGGCAAGCCGGTGGCCTTCCAGCTCCTCCACGACGCCGGTTTCCAGGTCTACGCCCAGACGCTGGGCATCCGGCCCGGCGATCTCGAAGAGCTGCGGCCCTGCCTGGAGAGGCTGGTCCCGGTCGTCCAGCAGGCGGTGGTGAGCTACGCCTCCGACCCCGAGCGGACCAACGCCATCATCGTGGACGCGGTGCAGCAGTACCAGGACTTCTGGGTGTACGAACTCGGGAACGCCGACTTCGGGGTGCAGGCCATGCGGGATTACGGCCTAGTCGGCAACGGCCCCGACGACACCGTGGGCAACATGGAGGAGGCCCGCATCCAACAGGTGATCGACGACATGCGCGCCGCGGGCATGGAAGTCGCCCCCGACCTGACCGCCGATCAGCTCTTCACCAACGAGTTCATCGACGAATCCATCGGCTTCTGACCGACCGGACGGCGCGATCGGGACCGGCGGCTGAGGACAGGGATCGAGATGAAGTCTCGCCTCGCAGCCCGAGGAGCTGCGGCCGCGCTGGCGGCCGGGATCGTCGCCTCCGGCTGCGGGGGAGGCGGCACATCGCCGCCCGCGGCCCCCGAACCCGCCCCCGCCACCGCCACGACTGCCCCGGCCATCTCGATGCCGGTGCTGCTCAGCTCCTTCAGCGGGCGCTACACCGACGCCGAGCCGGTGACGTTCCCGGCCCAGATCGGGTGCCTGCTCCGACCGGGCGACCGGTACGACTACCGGACCAGCCTGTCGATCACGCTGAAGCAGACCGGCAACCTGAACCTGTCGGACGAGGCCGCCACCACCCGGCTGGACATGGACTTGGAGTCCATCGTGGAGGTCGCCGCGCCCGAGGACCCCGACGCGGGCGCCGCGTCCGTTGTCACCTACACGTCCCGAGTCACCCGGCTCGACGCCGACCCGCCCGAGGCCGCGGCCGCGGCGGCCGAAGACCTGCCCGTGGTGTCGTCCACCTTTTTGGCCATAGGCGAGGAGTGCATCGCCAGCACCCCCCAGCCCGAGCCCACCGACGAGCCCGACCTGACCGACATCCTGGAGGAGCTGGGAATGCGGTTCGCCGCGGATCAGGTCGCGGTGCCGCCGCCGCTGCGATACGGGTTCCCGCCCATCGACATAGACATGTCCGGGCCACGCGGGCGCTGGACCCTGACCCGCCGCCCGAGCCGTCCCGACATCAGCGGTTGGGCCGGCGATCAGAGGCTTCCGCTGCTGGAGATCGCCTTCCAGGCCCGGGGTCTGGAGGAGGGCCCGGCCGGTCCGGTGCTCACCGCTAGCTACACCACGGTCACGCCGGCCAGCCTGGACGTGAACGTGGCCGAGCAGCAGCGCGGCGACCAGATCAATCAGGACGCCGAATGGGTTGTGCTGCAGTCCTTCAGAGACGGCAGCCTCAGGGGCGAGGTGGCGCTGCTGGTCGCCCCGGCGCCCGACGGGCGGATCCAGGCCGTGCCCAGCCGGATCGACGAGACCTACACCGCCTCGGTGTCCATGACCCGGAGCACGCCCCAGGGGTCGGGGGTCTTGGTGGACACGCCCAGCCAGGACCTGAGGGCCGAGGCGGACTGGGTGGTGGAAACCTCCACCGTCATGGTAGGGATGCGAGCCGCCGGATAGCCGGATAAGCGGGCCCGCCGCCCGCGGCGGAAGCGGCCGAGACGATGACCAAGACGACGACCGAGACGACACCGCCCGGGAGGCGCAGATGAAAGCGATGCTCTATCACCGGATCGGCGGGCCCGAGGTGCTCGAGTACACCGATGTGCCCGACCCGGTCCCCGGCCCCGGTGACGTGGTGGTGGACGTGGCCGCCACCGCCCTAAACCGCCTCGACGTGCTGCAGCGCAACGGCTGGTACCACATGGACGGCTTCACCCTGCCCCACATCGCGGGGATGGACATCGCCGGCACCGTGGCCGTCGTCGGCGCCGCCGTCGCCGAGTGGCAGCCGGGCGACCGGGTGGTGGTCGACCCGTCCATGGCCGGGGTGCGCGACGACTCGAAGCTGGCCGGCATGGGCGACCTCTACGGGGATCTGGGGATTCTGGGCGGCATCCTCGACGGGGGCTATGCCGAGAGGTGCCTGGTCCCGGCCTCGCATTGCTACCAGGTGCCCGACCACGTGTCGTTGGAGGAGGCGGCCACTTTCCCGACGGTGTGGCTGACCGCGGGCCACGCCCTGTTCGCCACCGGCGGCCTGGCCGCCGACGAGACGGTGATGATCCACGCGGCCGGGTCGGGGGTCTCGGTGGCCGGGATCCAGCTCGCCAAGCACGCCGGGGCCACGGTGCTGGCCACCGCCGGAACCGACGCCAAATGCGAGCGGGCCACGGAGATCGGCGCCGACCACGTGCTCAACAACCGCACCGGCGACGTGACCGGCTGGGCCATGGAGGTGACCGGCGGCCGGGGCGTCGACATGGTGTTCGACCACGTGGGCACGGCCCTGTTCCCCCAGTCGCTGTTCTCGCTGGCCATCGGGGGCCGCCTCGTCAACTGCGGCAACGCCTCCGGCGACGAGGCCACCATCGCCTCGCTGGGCCACCTGTTCCACAACGGCCTCTCCATCATCGGGTCCGACCCCTACCGGCCCGACGAGATGGGCCCGCTGTGGGACACCTTCTGCGCCGGCCTCGCCTCCGGCGAGATGCGGGCCGTCATCGACTCGCAGTACCCCCTGGCCGAAGCGGCCGCCGCTCAGCAGAAGATGCTCGACAGCGACTTCTTCGGCAAGATCCTCCTGCGCCCGTAGCCCCCGGCCGGCCCGGTCGCCCTGCCCGCAGCCCGAATCCCATCGCAGCCCAAAACCCGCCTCAAACCCGAGCCAGGTGACAGCACTTGAGCCAGCCGCGCGACCCGCCCTACCCGGAGCTGAAGAAGACCCACACCATGGCCCGGGCCGGGCGGCCCTGGACCGACCACAGGCCCCCGGCCGCCGCCCCGGTGTGGGCCGCCATCGAGGGCCTGGGCCGGTACTACGCGCTGGCCGCCGCGCTCGAACTCGGCCTGTTCGACGCCCTGGCCGCGGCAGACGAAGGCCCGGTCACCGGCAACAGCCCCGGCGGCAGCCAAAGCCTCGTCACCGCCGCCGACCTGGCCCGCAGGCTGGGCGCGTCCGAACCCCATCTGGAGTCGCTGCTCGACTCGGTGACGGCCATGGGCCTGCTGGAGAGGACCGGCGGCACCTACGGGCTCAACGACACCGCCCGGCGCTACCTCACCCGCGACGGCCCGGCCTCAATGGCCGAACTGGTACCGGTGGCCCCCGGCCCGGTCGGGAACTGGACCCGCCTGGCCGACACCGTCCGGACCGGCCGGCCCGCCGCCCCCATCGACGACGACCCGGCCGCCTTCTACCGGCCGCTGACCCAAGGCACCTTCACCACCGTGTGGCGCAGCGCCGCCCGGGCCGACCTCAAGATCGGCTACAGCCGGATGAGAGCCCCCCGCATCCTCGACTTGGGCGCGGGCGGGGCCCCCTGGTCGATAGCCATGCTCGAAGCCTGCGGCGACGGGCGGGCCGTGATCAACGACCTCGACGGGGTGATCGATATAGCCCGAGCCAAGGCGGCCGAGCACGGCGTGGCCGACCGCTGCCAGTTCCGGCCGGGCGACTATCACGCCATCGACATCGAGGACGGCGGCTACGACATCGTCGTGCTGGGCCACGTCTGCCGCACCGAGGGCCCCGCCGGCGCCCGCCGCCTCATCGACCGGGCCTATGGGGCCTTGCGGCCGGAGGGCCGGGTGGTGCTGGCCGACTACTTCGTGGACCAGCTCAAGGCCAACCCCCACGCCGTGCTCATGGGCCTGACCATGATGACCAGCACCGTCAACGGGTTCCCCATCGCCAGCCGCCAGGCCGCGGCCTGGCTGGCCGACGCCGGGTTCGAGGCCGTGCGCCTCATCGAGCCCATCGGCTTCCAGTTCGCCTACGTTGCCGCCAAACCCAGGAGCAGACCATGACCGAACGCATCGACACCCTCGTCAAGGGCTGGTACGTCGTCACCATGAACGAGACCCGCGACATCATCCGCCACGGGGCGGTGGCCCTGCGGGGCGGCGAGATCGTGGCCGTGGGCAAGGCGTCGGAGCTCGAAGCCGCCTACGAGGCGGCCGAGACGGTGGGCGGCGACCGCTTCGTGGTCACCCCCGGCCTCGTCAACACCCACATCCACATCACCGGCGAGCCGCTGACCCGGGGCTACGTCCCCGACGACACCTCCTTCG
The DNA here is from genome assembly GCA_958296055.1 of uncultured Acidimicrobiales bacterium. Classification (GTDB taxonomy): domain Bacteria; phylum Actinomycetota; class Acidimicrobiia; order Acidimicrobiales; family Aldehydirespiratoraceae; genus CATQHS01. Next base: position 2,067,940 of record CATQHS010000001.1, on the reverse strand, counting down.
AGGAGAACGTCTTCATGTGGCTGTGCCCGCTGTACTCGGTGTACACCGCGGCCGAGGAGCGGCTCTCGGCCCAGTTGGCGTCGGTGGAGATGCTCAAGTCGGGCACCACCACCTTCCTGGAGGCCGGCACCATCCGCTTCACCGACGAGGTGATGGACGGGCTGGTGGAGATCGGCATCCGGGGCCGCATCGGCAAGTGGATCTGGGACCTGCCCCCCGAGCCCGACGTGTACCGGTCCGACACCGACGCGGCCATAGCCAGCCTCAACGACACCATCGAGCGGTTCGCCGGCACCGCCGGAGGCCGGCTCGGGGCCTGGTCGATGGTGGTGGGCCACACCACCTGCTCGGACCCGCTGTGGCAGGCGGCCCGGACGGCGGCCGACCATCACGGCGTGGGCCTGAACTTCCACATGAGCCCGGCCCGGCTCGACCCCGACGGATTCATCGCCGAGTTCGGGCAGCGGCCCATGATCCACCTCGGCGAGCTGGGCGTGCTCGGCGCCGACACGGCCATGACCCACTGCGTACACGTCGACGACAGCGAACTCGACGTGATGGCCCAGTCCGGCTGCTCGGTGGAGCACTGCCCCACCACCGCCCTCAAAGTCGGCTACGGGGTCACCCAGATCGGCAAGATCCCCGAGATGGTCATGCGGGGCATCAACGTGAGCATCGGCATAGACGGCAACAACGCCTCCAACTACGCCGACATGCACCGGGCCACCTATCTGGTGGCCGGGCTGTTCAAGGACGCCCGCATGGACCCGCAGATGTTCCCGGCCGAGAAGGCCTATGAGATGGCCACCCTGGGCGGGGCCCGCACCATGAGGATGACCGACCAGATCGGCTCGCTGACGCCGGGCAAGAAGGCCGACGTGGTGCTGCACGACACCGACCGGCCCGAGTGGCGGCCGCTGCTCAACGTGATGAACCAGCTCGTGTGGTCGGCCGACGGCCGGGGCGTTCACACCGTGTTCGTGGACGGGGCCAAGGTGGTGGACGCAGGCCGGATGACCACCGTGGACGAGGAGGAGCTGTACGCCCGCTGCCAGGAGGCGGGCGAGTCCATAACCGCCCGGTCCGGCCTGCCCGACAAGGCCAAGTTCCCGGTGCTGTGATCTCTCGGCGCCACGGCCTCCGACGGCCCATGACCACGGCGGCGGCCCCATGACCACCCTGGAAGCCGAGATCACCCCGGGCATGGGCCCGGCCGAGGCGGTGGAGCTGGCCGTGCGCTGCGAGCAGGTCGGGTTCGACCGGCTCGGGGTGTCCGACGTGGTCTTCTGGCCCGACTGCTTCGTGCTGCAGGCTCTGATCGCCCGGGCCACCGAGCGGATCGGGATCGGCGCCATGGTCACCAATCCCTACACCCGCCACCCGGCCGTGCTGGCCGGGACCCTGGCCACCCTTCAGGAGCTGTCGGGGGGCCGCATGTTCTTGGGCATCGGCGTGGGCGCGGGCCTCGAAGACCTGCGCATCGACTACCCCCGACCGGTCCGGGCCCTGCGGGAGGCCGTGATCGGGATCAGGGGGCTGCTGGCCGGCGAGACGGTGGAGCTCGACGGCGAGATGTTCCCCATCGACGGGGCCGGGCTGGTGAGGCCCCCCGAGGCGCCGGTGCCCATCTCCATCGGCACCCGCAGCCGCCAGGTGATGCAGCTCGCCGGCGAGCTGGCCGACATCGCCCTGGTCGGGGCCCGCCACTTCACCCCGGAGCTGGCCGGCTGGTACCGGGGCTGGCTGGCCGAGGGCGCGGCCCGGGCGGGCCGGTCGGCGGACGACATCGACGTCGCCCCCCGGCTCACCCTGTGCGTGTCAGACGACGGCGACCTGGCCCGCCGGTCGGTGGTGCGCTACGTGGCCCATTATCTGGCCATCATCCGGCCGGCCGAGATGGACCCCGACCGGCTGGCCGCCATCGACGCCGCTCTGGCCCGGGCCCGGGGCTGGTACTTCGACATCGACCGCTACGACCCGCCCGAGCTGTTCGACCTGGTCGACGACGAGTGGATCCGGCGCTACGCGGTGGTGGGCGCGCCCGCCGAGATCCCCGAGCAGATCGCCGCGGTGACCGGTCTGGGGTTCACCAGCGCCAGCCTCAACCTGGTGGCGGTGCTGCGGCCGTCAATGGCCCAGGGCCTGATGGAGACCATCGACGGCTTCGGCGCGGTCATCGACCGCTGCCGCTGACCCCCCTCACTCCGAGCCTTCAACCCAGTCCGCCGGCGGCCAGGGATCAATGTCGTACCCGTTCGCCATCAACAACGCGCCGAACGCACTGGTCAGCTTCCGAAAAGACCGACATCTGGCGTAAGCGTCGGCCAAAGAGAACGCCGAACTGAAAGCCGGCTGATGTTCTGTCGGAACGTAGCTGCAGCCAGCATTCATTCTCGCCTTCAATTGTCCTTTGGCACCCCCTGGCTCTTCGGGATTCGGATGAGGTTCGGCATCATCTTTGATGTCTGAGAATTCTCGCAGAGACTCGATCGTAGCTAGAAACCATGCTTCATATTCTCGGTGAGGTATGACAACTTCGCAAGGTACATTACCTGACGCTGACACAGCCCACTGCTGTACCGTTGGACCCAACTCAGCCGGACAATCTTCATCTCCATCAAACATTACAAGCACCGCACCACAACCGGGTTGTCGCAGCGCAACTTTGATGGCCTGTTCCAGTCCAGCTTGCTGAACTAATTTGCCGCGCGATTGCCTGATCGGACGGCCTATCTCAACTTCCCAAATTTGCGATTCAACAATTAAGCGCCGTAACAGCTCGGGTACTGCAGCAACCTCGCTTTGTCCTTCAACAATTGGGTAGATTTTCATTTGAACTCCTACCCAAATAACGGCACTTTACTTGGATCATTGATGTACGAATTGTTCCTCCTAACTAGAGTGTGTTCAGCCGAAGCCGCCGTCAAAGCATTTGATCGCATCAGTTCGCCCGCTTCCATCAAATGGTCCCTTATTATCCCACGGACTGCTTCAGAGACGGGGTTAATTTTTGATACTCCATCCTCCCAATTTACGATCCTCAGATGACCATCATTTATCCATTTGGCGTCCAGAAGATCCGGGCTATGAGTAGTCGCAATCACCTGCATAAAATCTTTGGCATAATACAATAGATCGAGAACAGCACCCAGTGCTCCAGGGTGTATCGTTGCTTCCGGCTCCTCAATCACGAGAATCGATGGACGCGGGTGTTGGAAGACTGCTGTTAACAACCCCATCGATCGGAGCGTACCATCGGATAGATTGTACGCTTCAAACTTTATGCGTTCTGAATTTGTCCACTTTTGAGTCAATTCAAGAGCAAGCTTATTGCCATATTCCTTTGAATTTACGTCGGCTGTTCCGGGAACAATACTCTTAAGAAGGACTAAAAAAGTCTTCCAATCATTTGGTTTTTGCCGAATTTCGCGAAGGACGCTAGTAACATTACTACCATCTGAACGCAATGGAACTCCACTATCTGGGTCTTGCATTCTTCGCAACATAGCCGGATCTATACGATAGATGTGCATGCGAGATAGAAAATCCCACACCGGCTGAAATCGGGCATCTCCTCCGATCAATGGCAGGGCTAAGGCATTCGGTACTAAGGGGGGGCTCAGTGATTTCACATTGCTAGTAAAACCTTTTTCGTTGCGATTGAATCTTATGGAGCCATCTTCCCGATGCAAGAGGCACCGTTCCCGTACAATTTTGAAGCCATAGCCTTTGAAGTATTTTAATTCGAACGCATATTGAGCAGATCTCGTCACCTCATCCAGGTTAGAAAGATCCACCCTCAATCCCAAGTTAGACGGACGACCCTTTGGTGAACGACGATTGACAACGGCTGCAAAGCCTGCCCGTCGTTCGAATACATTAGACAGTGGAGAATTCATGGCTTCGGAGAGAAAAGCAAAGGCATCGGCTAGGTTGCTTTTGCCGGCACCGTTCTGACCGACCAAGAAAGTCGGGTTGTCGAACTCGACCACCGCCGCCGGGAAACTTCGAAAGCGTCTCAGGAGCAGCCTTTTGAGCATGGGCACGGTCATTGCATTGCCTCAGTGTCGGGAAGTACCCCCCTCAAACTACTACCTTCGAAGGGAAGCGGGCTGCGGCGGGTTAGGGCGGGCGGGTGGCGAGCACTTCGGTGTGCAGGAAAGCCCAGAAGCCGTGGGGGCGGGCGGCCCAGCGGCGGAAGGCGGCAGCCATGGCGGCCAACTCGGCCCGGGTGGCGAAGCCGCCGGAGGTGGCGTGGTCGGCGAAGTCGCTCTCGACCACCCTCACCGCCCACAGCTCGCCCCAGAAAGCCCGGCCGGGCGCATCGGCGTAGACGGTGGCGCTGGCGGTGACCGCCGGATCGGCGAAACCGGCCTCGGCCACCCATGCCGGCAGGAAGCGACCGGCCCGGGCCTCGCCGCCGTTGGCGGCCGCCACCCGGAGGTAGAGCCGGCGCCAGCGCTCGATCTCGGGCTCGACCGGGGCGTGCACCATCGTCTCGTAGTCGGCGTCGCGCACCGCCACCAGCCCGCCGGGCGCCAGCACCCGCCGAGCCTCGCGCAAAGCCCGGACCGGATCGGCCAAGTGCTGGAGGACCTGATGGGCGTGGACCACGTCGAAGCTGCCGTCGTCCCAGCGCAGGTCGTAGGCCGAACCCGCCTCAAAGCCAACGTTGGCCACTCCGAGATCGGCGGCGTGACCGCGGGCCCGGTCCACCATCTCAGCCGAGGCGTCCACGCCGACCACTCGGCCGGCCCGGCGGGCCAGACCGACGGTGATGGTGCCCGGGCCGCAGCCCAGGTCCAAGACGGCCGCGTCGGGCCGCAGCCGGGGCAGCAGGTAGGCGGCGCAGTCTTCGGCCGTGCGCCGGACGTAAGACTGCACGACGGCCTCGTGGTAGCCGTGGGTATAGCGCTCAGCCCCGGCTCGCTCGGCCCCGGCCCGCTCGTCACCCGATGGGTCCACGGCGATCAGAGCGTCGAGTGGGCGGTCATGACGGCCAGAGGCTAGAACTTCGGGCCAGCGACAAGGCTGGTCGGAAGCTAAACAATCGGGTTATGCGATTCGGATTCTGGATATCGAACGGCAACGACTGGGACCGCATCCTGGCCTCGGCCCGGGCGGCGGAGGCCTGCGGCTGGGACGGGATCTGGGTGCCCGACCACTTCATGCCCCCCGAGGAGGGTTACGGCCACGAGCCGGCCGGGATCGACCCGGAGCTGCTCCCCATCCATGAGTGCTGGTCGCTGTTGGCCGCTCTGGCCGCGGCGGTGCCCAGAGTCCGGCTCGGGGCCATGGTCACCGGCAACACCTACCGGCACCCGGCGGTGCTGGCCAAGCAGGCCGCCACCGTCGACCACATCAGCGGGGGCCGGCTCGTGCTCGGCCTGGGCGCGGGCTGGCAGGAGAACGAGCACCGGCGCTACGGCCTCGATTACGGCGCCGCCAGCGACCGGGCCGACCGGCTGGAGGAGGCCTGCGCGATGATCACCGGCCTGTTCGCCGACGAGCGCACCGACTTCGACGGCGCCCACTACCGGCTGTCGGGGGCACCGCTGGCCCCCAAGCCGGTGCAGGACCCGCTTCCCCTCATGATCGGCGGCACCGGCGAGCGGCGGACCATCCCCGCCGCGGTCCGCTACGCCCACGAGTGGAACGGGTGGTGTACGCCCGGCGAGATGCGGCACTACAACGCCCTGATCGACCGGCTCTGCGAGCAGGCCAGCCGGGACCCGGCCGAGATGCAGCGGTCGGCGGCGCTGATGCTGTTCCTCTGCGACTCGGAGAGGGCCGCGGCCGAGCTGCGGGCCCAGCCTTTCGACCGGCCCCGGATGGTGGGCACAGCGGCCCAGATCGCAGAGCAGGTGGCCGAATACGCCGCCGCCGGAACCGACGAGCTGGTGATCCCCGACTTCAATCTCGGGCCCGAGGAAGCCGCCCTTGAGACGATCGAGCGGTTCTCGGCCGAGGTCGCGGCCGCGTTCCGAGGCCCTCAGCCCTGACCGAGCCCGACGCCGAGACGGGCAAAGACCCTCAGGCCTGACCAGTCTGACGGAGAAAACTCAAGCTGTCGAAGTAGTCGGTGCGGTGGGTTATCAGCCCGTCGGCGATCGTCATTCTGAACACGCCCCTGATCTCGAAAGGCCGGCCCTCGCAGCGGGCCCGCATCACGTAAGCGGCCGCCACCCGGTCGCCGTCCACCAAGATCTCTTCCGGTTCGTAGCTGAGGCCGGTGAAGCGGTCCAAGAACCCGGCCAAGCGCTCGGCGTAGACGGCCCTGGTCCGGCACGGGTCGCCCAGGGCGCTGGTGTGCTCGTTGACAAAATCGTCGCTGACGTGGGCGGCTATGACCGCCGGGTTCCCCGAGGAGAACGAGGCCAAATACGACGCGGCCACCGCGGCCGGATCGGCGCTCAGCTCAATCGCCTCCCGGGTCGGGCGCGGCCAGCGACCCGCAGGCCCGGAAAACCGCTCAGCTCATCACCCTTTGGGCGTAGGCGTAGACGCCTTGGTCGTAGCTGAGCTCGATCATGTTGCCGTTGGGGTCGCGCAGCATGCAGATGTAGCCGATGGGCGGGGGCATGTCGGTGGGCGGCATGGCCAGGCACCCGGCCGCCTCGGCTGCGGCCGCGGCCGCGTCCAGCTCCTCCCGGCTGGTGAGCTCCACCCCGAGGTGGGCGAAGGGGGCCAGGGTGGCGATGGGCGAGTCCTTGAACGGGTCGTGCTCGGGGAAGAACTGGGCCAGCACCAAGATGAAGGGCTTGTCGGGCGAGTCGTCGTGACCGAGCCAGGCCCCGTACCCCGTCACTTCCTCGCGCCGGTCGAGCAGCTTCAACGGGGTGTGGGCGGTGTACCAGTCGATGGTGGCGTCGATGTCGGTGACCCGCAGGGCGACGTGGGTCCAGCGGGGAGAGGGGGGATGGATGTCGTAGACGTCGTCGGGCACGGGGCTCACTCCTGGGTCCAGCCGTCGGGGACCTTCGGCTCGTCGCCGCCATAGGTCCACAGCACCAGCGTGTTGCCCCACGGGTCCTGGAAGGCGTTGTTGAAGCCGTTGAACTCGGCGAAGTAGTGGTGCCGCCACAACTCGGTGGCGCCGTTGGCCGCAGCCCGGTCGGAGATGGCGTCCATGTCGTCGTCGCCGGACACCAGTATCCAGATCCGCACGGTGTGGCCGTCTCGGCTGAGATGCCGGGGGACCAGCCCGGCCGCATCAGGATGGGGGCGCCGGTTGGCCACGTTGGTGATGCCGAGGTGGAGGTTGCCGGTGGGGCCCTGCGTGCCGTCGGGCAGCTTGAAGTTCTGGCCGGGGACGATCCGGTAGAACGAACCCTCGGGCCGGGGCTCGACCTCCCAGCCGAACACGTTGCGGTAGAACTCGGCCGCTCGCTCGGGCTCGTCGGTGGGGAAATCGACGAAGATCAGCGTGTTGGGATAAGGCGTGGTCACGGTGGCGCCCCCTCACGGGTGGTCGACAGGTTGCCGGAGCGCAATCTACTCCTCTGCATCCCTCAGCGCAGCCGAGGGCTGATCCGGCGGCCGCTCTCGAACGCGGCCTGGCCCTCGGCCAAGTCCTCGGGGCTGGTGCCAGCGGCGAGGACGGCCGGGGCCATCGCCAGGGCGTCGAGGCGGCCCAGGTCGTTGGCGGCCCAGATGGCCCGCAGGCTGCCCTGCACGGCCCGGGGGGGCTGGGAGGCGATGGTGGTGGCCAGCCACCCGGCCGCGGCTTCCAGTTCGTCGAGGGGGACCACCTCCGACACCAGCCCGACCCGCAGGGCGGTGGCGGCCGACATCCGCTCGTGGCTCCCCAGCAGGGTGAGGCGCAGGATCTCGCCCAGGGGCATCCGTTGGGCCATCTTCATCGGCTCGTAGACGGCGGCCATGCCGTAGGTGACGTGCGGGTCGAAGAAAGTGGCGCCCTCGGCGGCCACGATGACATCGCACTCGGCAATCAGGTAGAAGGCCCCGCCGCAGCACATCCCGTTGACCGCGGCCACCACCGGCTTCCACAGGTCGCAAGCCTTGGGGCCGAGATCGCCGCCGGGGTCGTCGTACATGTAGTCGTTCGAGGTCCCGTACAGCCCGGACCCGTCGGGCTCCAACGCCGCCATCGGGCGGCGGCGGTCCACGCCCGTGCAGAAGGCCCGGTCCCCGGTGGCGCCGAGGACGACGGCCCGGACCTCGTCGATGCTGCGCAGGGCCCGCCAGGTTTGGCGCAGCTCGTCCTGCATGCGCTCGTCGAAGGCGTGCAGCGCTTCGGGCCGGTCCAGCGTCACCCGGCAGACATGGCCGTCGAAGTCCACCCGGATGGTATCGAAGCGGCTCGGGTTGAAATCGCTCATGGGTGATCCTTACCAGAAATTCTGCTCATTGGTCCAACGTCCAAAAACTAGGGCCTGTTCACGCTGTGGGGAGCGTCTTGGTCTTGGTCGGGCCGAGAGGGAGTATTTAGCGCCAGCAATGGGCCACTAGAATCGGTATCTGGGTGGATCATAGGTGATCAGTACATCAATATCTGGCGAGCAGAAGCAGCCGTCGGCTAGGATCAGGCTGGATGAATCAGCAAAGATTCATCTCAAGGTGCGAGGCCTAGACGCCCGGCCAAGTCGATGCGCTGGAGCTTGCCGGTCGGGCCCTTGGGCAGCTCATTCAATAACAGCACTCGGCGGGGGACCTTGAAGGCAGCCAAGGACTCCGACAGGAACCGGCGCAACTCGCGCTCCGTCACCGAGGCGCCATCGACGGTGACGACGGCGGCCGCCACCTCCTCGCCCAGCTTGGGATGGGGCACGGCGAAGGTCACGGCCTCGGCCACCGCCTCGTGGCCCAGCAGAACCTCGTCCACCTCCAAGGGCGATATTTTCTCGCCGCCCCGGTTGATCTGCTCCTTGAGCCGGCCGGTGAGGAACAGATAGCCGTCGGCGTCGACGCAGCCCTCGTCGCCGGTGCGGAACCACCCCGACGCGAAAGCGGCCCGATCGGCTTCGGGGTTGTTCTCGTAGCCATCGATCACCGTCGGCCCCCGGACCGCCACCTCACCTCGCTGCCCCGTCGGCACCGGCCGACCCAGGTCGTCGAGCACGGCCAACTCGACGCCGGTGGGGACGCCCACCGAACGGGCCTTGGCCACCGCCGGCGGCAGCGGGTTGGCGCACATCTGGTGGGTGGCCTCGGTCATGCCGTATGCCTCGATCACCGGCACCCCGAAAAGTTCCTTCAGCTCATCGAGAACAGGGGCGGGCAACGACGCCGACGACGAGCGAACGAAGCGGAGCCCGCAGTCGCGGGCCATCGACCGGTGGCCCGCAGAGCGAGACAGCACCATCTGGTGCATGGTGGGCACCGCCGTGTAGTAGGTGGGCCGGAGGGTCTCGAGCCAGGAGAAGAACCGGAAGGCATCGAACCCCTCGGTGCAGATTACCGACCCACCCGCCGACAGCGGGGCCAGCAGGCCGGCCAGCAGGCCGTGAATGTGGAACAGCGGCATGACGTTCAGCGACCGGTCGCGGGCGGTCATGGCCAGCGACCCGGCGATGTTGACCGCCGACCGGGCCAGGTTGCGGTGGCGGATGGGCACGATCTTGGGCCTGGACGTGGTGCCGGACGTGTGCAGTACCAGAGCCACATCGTCGGGGGCCCTGTCTACGCCGGGTTCTCCGTCACCTTCGAGGCCCCCGTCTGCGCCGGGTTCGGCGTAGCGGGCCGCCGCCGGGGGGAGCGCGTTCCGGGTTTCCAGTTCTAGCTCCAGCCGGTTGAAAGGCCCGGTGAGAGTGGCCAGGGTCACGGACTCCAACCCGGAGACGGCTTGGCGGGCCGCGGCCGCGCCGACCGAGCCCTCAGGACCGGTGATCAGCACCCGGACGCCGAGATCGCCCATGTAGAACCCGAGTTCTTCGGCGCGGTAGCGGGGGTTGAGCGGAGCTGCGGCGCCAGCGGCGGCCGCGGCCAGAAAGGCGATGGCCATCTCCGGGCCGTTGTCCAACACGATGGCGACGCGGTCGCCGGGTCCCAGTCCCAAAGCCCGGAGGCGCTTCGCCAGCCGGGCCGTCTCGGCCCGGAGGCGGCCATGGGAGAGGACTGCGCCCCCGGCGGTGACGACGGCCGGTTCCTCGTCGTCTCCGGCGACCAGCAGGTCCGCGAGCGTGGCGACCGAAGTCAAGAACCGACCTCCCGGCCCGAGGTCACGAATCCCCGACGATGCGGTCGTTGAGCAGAGACACCAGCGCGTATACAGCCGATATGGCCGGGGTGGCGACCCCGGTGAGCCGGCCCAGTTCGGCGAACACTCCCACCAAGGGGTCGATCTCCATGGGCCGGCCAGCCTCGACGTCTTGGAGCATGGAAGTCTTGTGCTCGCCCACTTGGGCCGCGCCTTCGATGCGCTGCTCGATGGTGAATCTGATCCGCACGCCCAGGGCTTCGGCGATCTCACCGGCCTCGGCCATCACGGTCGCGGCCAGCTCTCGGGCGAGCGGAGCACTGCACATCTGACTCAGGGTGGACCCGGTCAGGGCGCTGATCGGGTTGAAGGCCAGGTTTCCCCAGGCCTTGACCCAAAGGTGGGACCGGATGTCGGTGAGCACCCGGGACTTGAAGCCAGCTTCGCTCAGGGCGGCGGCCAGCGCACCGGCCCGGTCCGAGCGGGTGCCGTCGATCTCGCCCACCGGGAACCGGTCCCCCTCGATGTGGGCGATGACGCCGGGCCCGATCCTGGCCGCGGCTGGGTAAGCAATGCAAGCCACGATCCGCTCGGCCGGTATCGATGCCTTCAGCACCCCGTCGGGGTCGAGGCTGGCCAGCCGGCGGCCGTCGTGGGGCCCGCCGTGGCGCTCGAAGTACCACCAGGGGATGCCGTTCTGCACCGGCACGATCATGGCGTCGGGGCGGCACAGGCTCTCTAACTCGCCGGCTACGGCCGCGATTTGGTGAGCCTTCAGAGCCAAGATCACCGCATCGTGGGCACCCAAAGCCGAAAAGTCGGCGGAAGCAGCGATGCCGGGAGCAACAGTGCGGGCACCGTCGATCTCCACTAGCTCGAGTCCGGACCGGCGGATGGCGGCCAGATGATCGCCGCGGGCTACCACGCTCACCTCGTGGCCCGCCGTCGAGAGCCGGGCCGCGAGCAAGCCGCCGATGGCTCCAGCCCCGACTACGCAGATCCGCATCGGCGCAGTCTGCCACGCGATCCCGCCCGAGCGGTCGCTCACTATGCAGGATTCAAGGTCGCGCCGCTACCCTGTACACCACGCCATCGAATGTCCGGGTCACAAGCTCTAGATCATTTGAGTGGGATTCCAATTCTGCAGGGTTGCAGGATTCGGTAATTCTTCCCCGAATTTCCTGAAAATATACTAAATAAGGTCGATCATCGGATTCTCTGATCTTTTGAATCCAAGACAAACAGCTTTCACCAACGATACTCAAAGTTGCGGAAGGAAAAACTATCATAAAGACTAGCAGGTAAACTACTATAAACAGGGCGAAGGGAAGAGTTGGACCCAAAACTTTACCGAATCCAAATTTTTTACCTGACAAAATTATGCCAACCGCTATCAAGCCAACCGCTACCACCAGACCAACTCTAACCACCTGTTGAAGGGGTGTGTCTTTGGGGAAAGTCCAAAAATAGAAGACATCACAATTTGACTCAACATATCGGCTAGCGTAATAGTTCTTGACCTACTTGGCCGATCACCTGTAAGATATCCGGTAATTAGCCAGTTACGGATCATCCAAATTGTCAATGGAACTAACGAGATAGAGCAGTAGATAGCCGCGTATTTCAACCTTCTGGAAAGCGGCAATCGCACGCCTATAAGAATTCAGATAGCCGCAGTCAATATAACCGTAATACCCATATACCTGGTGATCAAATCTATTCCAAATAATCCGATGAAAGCTATGGTGATAGGGTAGAAAGGCGTCCAAAGTTCTGAGCGATACCCTGAGTAACTAGTAATACCCTCTCCAGATACCAAACTATCTGCCATAGATACATAGATCAAGGAGTCAAAATGATTGAAGTCAGGGCCTTGGTAAAAGGAACGAATCAAAACATGTACTGCACCTAGAAACGCCAAGGTCACAAGAGTTAGCGATAGAAGAAAGTCTTTCCCGCGAAGTGAGCCGGGTTTGAGGCCGTTGAGTCTAGTGGAAAAAATACATAGCCGAGGGAATCTAGGGCTTGTAGCCCCTCACTAGAATAGGTATCTGGGTGGACCATGGGTGATCCGCCTCAAACGCTGGATCTACGACTACAACTGCCACCGACACCACACCGCCCTCGGCGGCCCGCCTGCATCACGCGAACTGACATCTAGTGAAAAATACATAGAGACATAGAGATTGTATCACGTCCAGGGTGCCGTCGATCCTGCGCGCCGCCAGTCTAGCCGCGTCGATATCGGAGACCGAGTCCGGCAGCGGCGGCCGCCAGTGCGGCGCTACCAGAAAGACCAGCCCGGTGAGTTGGTGCCCGTCGACGTCGAAAAACTCGTCAGGATCCTGCTACCGCTCGGGTCCCTGGCAGCACATCCTCCACGCCGGGGTGGCCTGACGGCCATGTCGATCCCGATGGGGCTGATGGGCTCGCCCCCCGCCGATGGGCAGGCCGCGGACCAGTTCGAGGCGGTCCGGGTCAGCACGGCGGGTGCGGACCAGAGCCGCGTACCTGGCTGGGCATCGGGCTGAGCATCGACGGACCATGCTGGCCGCGGTTGCAAGCTAGATCAGCAGCTAGTAAGATATACTTCCCATCATCGAGCAGTCTCTGCTCATGACAAATTTAGCTAGTTAGCAGTCGGAGGTTATTCAACATGTTGGACTGGCGAATCACCCTCACTGTATTCGTGGTTCTGATCACTGCATTCGCGTTTATCTGGCCTTGGGTTTCTACCAGCTGGGAACAGGAGTTTCTTTCAGTGTATGAATCTGTTAGCGACGATACTCCGATTATCAGTAATGTCTTTAATGTGTACCTAGACGAAGACAAGAATCTTTTGATCTATGTGCGAGAAGAATGCGACGTTGAGAGCATCGATCCAGATTTTTTGTTGCACGTGACACCCACCGATATCAATGACCTATCAGACTACCGCAGAGAATCTGGATCTAGATTCGACAATTTCGATTTTAGCTTCGATAGCAGCAACGGTTTGCGGTTTGACGACAAGTGCGTCATTCAAATCAACCTGCCAAATTACGATATACTCCGCATAAGAACCGGACAATACCTCCGGGTAGGCGACGAACTACCCCCCATTTGGATCGATGAGGCACTTATCGGCCAAGAGTGAACTAGATGATCCTCAACCTGGAGCTAGCGGAGATCGCCATAGCGGCCGCGGCCATGTTCGTCGCCAGTGTCCTGCACGGATCGCTGGGTTTCGGGCTGGGGCTGATCGCGGCTCCGGTCCTGATCTTGGTCGATCCTCGGCTCATCCCCGGTTCGTTTCTGTGCATGGGAGCGGTGGTCGCGGCCTTGCTGTTCTGGCGGGATCACCGCGCCGTTGACGGCCGGGGCGCGGCCTGGGGCATTCTGGGCCGGGTTCCGGGCACCGTGCTGGGGGCGATGGCGATCACCGCGCTGACCCAGCGGGGGCTGGCCGTCCTGTTCGTGGCCGCACTCTTGCTGGCCACCGGGCTCAGCGCTGCCGGGCTGCGGGTCAACCCCACTCCGGGCGTTGTGCTGGGGGCGGGGGTGGCGTCGGGGTTCATGGGCACTTCGGTGGGGGTGGGCGGGCCGCCCATCGCCTTGGCCTACCAGCGGAGCTCGGGGCCGGAGATCCGGTCCTCGCTGGCCGCGGTGCAGGCAGTCGGGTCGTTCATCTCGATCGCGGCCTTGGTCCTCGTCGGCAAATTGGGCCCAACCGAACTGGGCTTGGCCGCCGTGTTGATGCCGAGCCCGCTGATCGGACTGGGGATCTCGTCGAAGATCGCCCCCCACCTGAAACAGGCCTTCATCCGGCCCGCCGTCTTGGTCTTCGCCGTCGCCGCCGCCGTCTCGATCTTCATCCGCCACGTGCTCTGAGCCGCCTTGGGCACGAATCCAAACATCGGCCCGAAGCTCTCGGTTACGTCCAGATCTCCGGCATACAAGTCACCAGCAGTTCCGAGACCGAGGCCGTGTTGTGACCGCCTACATCTCGTCCAGGGAGTCCTCGTCCAAGTCTTCCAGGCCGTGGCGGTGGATTAGGCCGGCGTTGTTCACCAGCACGTCGATGCCCCCGAAGCGGGCCACGGTGGCGTCCACCCAGGCCCGGGCCCGGGTCGGTGGCCTCGTAGTAGTGGAGCAGGACCCGGTCTAAGAACCCATTTCATCGCTGCCATGGAGTCACACCACCGGCCAGCGGGGGCCAGCGAAGGGGCTCAGGCCCAGGCGATCAGCCGCGGCCGCGGCCGCCCGCCGGCCTTCGGCCATGATCTCGCCGGCATCGACGAGCACCAGCTCTCCCCCCTCCATCACCACCCGGCCGTCGATGACCACCGTCTCCACCGAATCGCCGCTGGCCCCGTGGGCCAGGTTGGACACCGGGTTGTGCAGCGGCACCCACTCGGGCCGGTCCAGGTCGAAGAGCAGGAAGTCGGCCCGCTTGCCCGCCTCCAGCGAGCCGATCTCGTCGTCCCACAGGACGGAGCGAGCCCCGTCGATGGTCAGATGCTCCAGGATGGTCTCGGCCGGCATCAGCGAGGCGTCCTCGAAGACGTCGCGGTAGACCCGGAAGTACTGGGCGATACGCAGGATGTCCACGGTGTGCGAACAGGCCCCTATGTCGCTGCCCACCCCCACCGTCACCCCCCGCTCCAGCAGCTTCAGGTGGGTGGCCCGGTGCAGCCCGCCCCAGCCGAACACAGCGCTGGCGGTGGGGCACATCGACACCTTCACATCCCGCTCGGCCAGCAGATCACACTCGTCGGGCTCCAGGAAATGGCAGTGGACGAGCTGCAGGTTCGGGCCGAGGACGCCGTTGCGGTCGTAGCGCTCGATGGGGCGCTCGCCGTCGAAGACCCGCTGGTGGTGCTCGACTGAGTCGCGGTTGGAGATCATGTGGGACACGATGCCGGTGCCGTGCTCGGCGGCCAGCTCGCTGACCGACCGGCACAGGCGGTCCGAGACCATGCGCTCGGTGCGCAGCGAGAACCAGGCCCGGATCCGCCCCTCGGCCGCCCCGTGATGCGACTCCACGAAATCGGTTCCGGACTCGATGGCGTCGTCGGTGGTGGAGTCGAAGGTGCCGGGCATGGCCCGGCCCCCGGCCATGTCGGTGAGCGAACGGGTGAGCACGGCCCGAGCCCCCACATCGGATACCGCCCGCACCGACGGCTCGGGGTTCTGCGAGCCGGGGTCGCACACGGTGGTGGTGCCATGGCGGACCGACTCCAGCAGGGCGCACATGGCGGCCAGGTAGGCCTCCTCTTCGGTGAGGCCGGCCTCCATCGGGTAGCAGCGGTCGTGGAGGAAGACCCGCAGCGGCACGTCGTCGCCGAGGCCGCGCACGAAGAACGGGGCCAGGTGTTGGTGGTTGTCGATGAAGCCGGGCGTGACCAGGCGGCCCCGGGCGTCGATGGTCCGGGCCGCCTCGCTGAACCGGGCCGTCACCGCCGCCGTCTTGCCCGCGGCGGCGATCCGGCCGCCGTCGACGGCCAGGGCGCCGTCGCGCACCACCTCCCGGTCGCCGTTCATGGTGATCATGTAGTCGGCGTTCTTCACCAGCAGATCAATCATGGGCTCTCCTCTCCCAGCGCCGCTTCGGGGCTAAAGAACTCGGCGGGCGCAACGGCTCGATGAATCATGCGCCCTCCTCCAGGACCGACTCCAGCTCGGCGGCGTAGTGGCGGAGCCCGGCCTCCAAATCGTATTCCGGCACCCAGCCCAGCTCAGTCCGAGCCCGGGTCAGATCGAGCGGGTCGGCGGCCGACACCGCCGGGGGCCGGCCGGGGACCACCTCCACCTCCAGTCGGCCGCAGACCCGGCGAGCGGCCTCGACCAGCTCGTCGAAGGAGGTCACCACCCCGGTGCCGACGTTGAAGACGGTTTGCGGACCCACCTCCGCGGTGGCGGCGAGGTCGATGGCCCGCCCCACGTCCCGCCCGTACACGTACTCGAAGTCCATGGTGTGCTCTTGGAGGACCCGGGCGGTTGTGCCCCGGAGCCCGGCGGTGAGCAGGTTCTGGATCTTGGCCCCGCCCGATCCCCCGGCGAAGTGGCCGTAGCCGTAGGTGTTGGCCGGGCGCAGCGTGACCAACTCGAAGCCGTAGTCGATCCGGTAGCTCTCGACCACCAGCTCCTTGATCACCTTGGAGTTGCCGTAGGCCCGGCCCGGGCCCCGGGGGTGGTCTTCGGCGACCGGGCCGACCGGCGAGCGCCGCCGGTCGTAGACGGCGAAGCTGCTGATGTGGACCAGCCGCTGCACCCCGGCCAGCCGGACGGCCTCAGCCACGTTGATGGTCCCGCCCACGTTCACTTCCAGGCCGGTGTAGAGCGGGTCCGAGACCCGGTCGGCGATCAACCCCGCGGTGTGAACCACGGTGTCGGCGCCGCAGTCGGACGCGGCGGCCACCAGCGCGGGCAGGTCCCGGACGTCGGCGCGGACGACCGCAGCCCCGTGGTCGGGGCCCAGCCGCCGGCGCAGGTAGTCGGCTCTGGGGTGGAGGTCGAAGAAGACCAGCTTCTCGCCCCGGCGGAGGGCGTGCTGGGCGAAGGCGGTCCCGACCAGCCCGATGCCGGTGATCAGAGTGGTCATCGGGCTCTCTCCTTGACTCGGCGCAGTCCGTCCCCGATTATGCAGGGCCCGGCGCCCGGGCCCCGCAACCGGGATCGGCCCGGGGGCTCGGGAAGGGAGAGGCGATGGCATCGGCGCTGACGGCTGAGCTGGCCGAGATCGTCGGGCCCGGCGGCCTGGAGACCGATCCGGCCGTCATCGGGCGGCGGCTGCGGGACAACTCGTGGCTGTCCCCGGTCCTGTCCGAGCACATCGGCGCCCTGGCCTCTGCCACCGTCGGCAGCGCCCTGGATGTGGAGGCGGTTGTGAGCCCGGCCAACACCGACCAGCTCGCCCGAGTGGTGGCAGCCGCCTACCGCGGCGACGCGCCGATCACCATGCTGGGCGCGGGCACGTCGAACTTCGGCCAGTCCATACCCCTGCACGGCGGGCTGGTCGTCGAGCTGAGCCGCCTCAACCGCCGGGGGAAGGTCATCGCCGACGATGCCGGCGGAGGCGGCCGGGTCACGGTCGAGGCCGGGGCCGTCCTCGGGCGGATCGACGACGACGCCCGAGCGGCAGGGCTGGAGCTGCCCGTGGTCACCACCACCTACGCCTCGGCCACCGCGGCCGGATGGGTGGCCGGCGGCCATGTGGGGCTGGGAAGCTCGACATGGGGCACGATCTGGGACGGCAACATCACCGGCGCCACCGTCATGACCTGCGAAGCCGAGCCCCGCCTGCTGGCCCTCGACCGGGATTCGGTGGAGCCGGTGCTGCACGCCTACGGGACCACCGGCATCATCACCGACGTGACCTTCCGGCTGGTCCCGGCCCGCCCGTGGGTGGAGCTGATGGCCGCCTTCAGCCGGTTCGAGGAGGCGGCCCGGTTCGTGGCCGACCTGGCCGACCGGGTCGATCACGTGCGGGTGGCCGCGGCCCAGGAGCCAGCGCTCACCCCGGCCTTCACCGCCCTCAGCGGCGACGCCGAGGCCAGCGAAGCCCTAGTGCTGGCCATCGTGGCCAGCGACACGGCCGGGGCCGTCGGCTCCCTGGCCCGGGGCCGGGGGAGCCGGGTGATCCCGTGGTCGGGGCTGGGGGCCGACCGCCGGCCCACTCTGGGCTACATGGTCTACGGCCACCGCATGCTGTGGGTGAAAAAGCTGTTCGCGCGGGCCGCGTTCTTGCACTGCTACCTAGACCCGGTCCGACCCGTCGAGCAGCTTCTGGAGATCAAGGGCCGGTTCGGCGACCGGTGCTTGGTGGAGCTGAAGTACATACGGTCTGAGTGGCTGAGGGAGCGCTACCGGCAGCCGGGGCAGGGCGTGGTCTTCGCGCCGCTGGTGGGGATGGTGGACGGGCGCGACGGCCTCGACGAGCTGCTCGATTTCTGCGACGGGATCGGCGTGACCTACCAGAACCCCCACACCTTCTATCTCGACGAGCAGGGCTTGTTCGCCGACCCGGCCGCCCTCCGCCGGTTCAAGCAGCGAACCGACCCCAAAGGGCTGCTCAACCCGGGCAAGCTGAGCACCGACCGGGCGACGGCGGAAGCGAGGACCGGATGATCATCGACCACGTGGCCTTGGAGGTGGCCGACCTTGATGAGCGGGTCGCCCGCCTGGAGGCTCTGGGGCTGCGGGTGCTGCGGGTCGGGGCCCGCCACCGCACCGGGCAGCGGATCGTGATGATGGGGGACGGCACCGGCGCGAAGCTGGAGCTGATCGAGGCCAGCACCGGCCAGCGGCCGGTGTTCGCCCATCTGGCCCTGCGCTCCGACGACCCCGACCAGGCCCACCGGCACCTGGTGGATCAGGGTTGGGCCAGCCGCTCCGAGCCCCA
Source organism: uncultured Acidimicrobiales bacterium (assembly GCA_958296055.1). Taxonomy (GTDB): domain Bacteria; phylum Actinomycetota; class Acidimicrobiia; order Acidimicrobiales; family Aldehydirespiratoraceae; genus CATQHS01. The sequence goes on along the minus strand of CATQHS010000001.1, from coordinate 2,049,398 downwards.
CGACCTGCCCGCGGCCCGGGCCCGCTCAGCTCTGGTGGGCGACGGCGCCGGGTTCGACGTCCAAGTGATCGCCTATGACTCCGACAGCCCCGACACGACCACCTGGGACGACGAACCCGGTCCGGCCGCCGGGCCCGGATCGGGGCGGTAGCGGCTGTGGATCTGGGGCTGGCGGGGCGCCGGGCCCTGGTGGTGGGGGGCTCGGCCGGGATCGGGCTGGCCTCGGCCCGGCTGCTGGCCTCCGAGGGCGCGGTCGTCACCATCGCCGCCCGGGACCCCGACCGGCTCCGACAGGCCGCGCAAGCCATCGCCGAGGCCGCGGGCACCGAAGTGGAGCAGTTCCCCATCGACGTCACCGCCGACGACGCCGAAAACCGGCTGGCCCGCCGCTACGAGGGCCGGGGCTTGGACGTGCTGATCGTGGCGGTGGGCAGCAGCATCCGGGGCGCGTTCGACTCCTTCGGCGACCGGGACTGGCGAGACAACTACGACCTGAACGTGGTCGGGCCGGTCCGCGCCGTCCGGGCCCTGCTGCCGAGCCTGGAAGCGGGCCGGTCGCCGGCGATAGTGCTGCTGGGCGCGGCCGGGGCCAAGATGCCCTACGCCAACCAGGTGGTCTCCAACGTCCACAAGGCGGGCCTGCTGGCCTTGGTCAAGACCCTCTCCCACGAGCTGGCCGGCCGGGGCATCCGGGTCAACGCCATCAGCCCGGGCCGGACCCGCACCCGGCTGTGGCTGGACCGGGCCCAGCGCATGGCCGCCGAGCGGGGCCGCACCCCCGAGGCGGTGCTGGAGGAGTTCGCGGCCGAGATCCCGCTCGGGCGCTTCGCCGAGCCGGACGAGATCGCCCAAGCCGTAGTCTTCGCCGCCTCGGACCGGGCCAGCTACCTGACCGGCCAGTCCATCTCCGTGGACGGCGGCATCGGGCGGGGCCTGCTCTGAGGTCTGAACGGGAGGGGGCTGTGGGCGAGAAGTCGCTGATGGAGCGCAGGCACGAGACAGTCCAAGCCGCGCTGAAGGCCATCCGAGGGCTGCGAGACACCCTCGGCCCCTCCGTCGAGCTGATCGAGGCGACAAAGCCGGTGCTGGCCGAGCTGGCCCTGGCCGACGGCCTGTTCGAGGACGACGCCTTCCCGGTGGAGGCCGGTTCCAGCTTCACCATCTACGAACTCAGCGTCGATCCCGACGGTCGGCTCGGCCTCTATGCCTCGGCCGGGCGGCCCGGCAAGTACCAGCCCCCGCACGATCACCGCACCTGGTCGGTCATAGCCGGAGTCCGGGGGGCCGAGCACAACGAGTACTTCGAGCGCACCGACGACGGCCGCGACCCCGGCCGGGGCAAGCTGGAGCGCCGAGAGGAGCGCACCCTGCGCCGGGGGGAGGCGGGCGGTCTGATGGGCGACGCCTTCCACGCCATCCGGGTGCTCGACGAGGGCCTGTCCATGCACCTGCACCTATACGGCTACCCCCTGGACCGGCTGGCCGGACGGGTCTACTTCGAGCGGCCGGACGGGGGGCCCGAGCGGCCCTTCATGGGCCGGCCCGAGCTGCGCACCGCGGTGGTGACCCCCGACGAGCTGGCGGCCATGGCCGACGACGGCACCGAACTGGCCGTGCTCGACACCCGCGAGCTGGGCGCCCACGCCCGGGGCCACGTGCCCGGATCGTGTCCCGCCCCCGCCTCAGAGCTGGAACTGCGGGCCCCCGGCCTGCTGCCCCGGCGGGACGCCAGGGTGGTGGTGGTGGGCGACACCGACCGAGCCGCCCACCGGGCCGCCCACCTCATCCGCCGGGGCGGTTACGCCAACGTCGCCGTCCTGGCCGGAGGAGTGGACGGGTGGGCTGAAGCCGGGCGGCCGGTCCATGACGGCATGCACCCCCTGGCCAAGGCTTTCGGCGAGCACGTGGCCCGCCGCCGGGCCACGCCCATGCTCGGCCCCTCCGAACTGCGGGAGCTGACCGACCGGGGACGGCCGGTGGCCCTGGTGGACTGCCGGCCCGAGCCCGAGTACCGGGCCCGCCATGTCCCCGGTGCCGCCCACGGGCCCGGAACCGAACTTCTGGCCCGGGTGCTGGAGATGGACCCCGACCCCGACGCCCCGGTGGTGGTGAGCTGCGCGGGCCGGACCCGGTCCATCATCGGGGCCCAGACCCTGATCGACGCCGGGCTCGACCGCCGGGTCTTCGCCCTCGAGAACGGGACGATGGGATGGGAGCTGGCCGGCGGCGAGCTGGACGCTGGCGAACCCTCCGAACCGACCGCGGCCGTCAGCTCCGCCGCCGAGCGGAAGGCCGGGGAGCTGGCCCGGAAGCTGGCCCGCGACCGGGGCGGGCCCGTGGTCTCCGAAGCCGACCTGGCCCGCTGGCGGGCCGACGGCCACCGCACCACCTACCTGTTCGACATCAGCTCCCCCGCCAGCTACGAAAGCGGCCACCGGCCCGGCTTCGCCTCGGCGCCCGGCGGCCAGCTCCTCCAGGAGATCACCGCCTACACGGCCATTCCCTCGGCCCGGATCGTGGTGGCCGACTCCGACGGCGCGCAGGCCCTGATCACCGCCCACTGGCTCCGGCTCATGGGCCGCGACGCCTGGGCCCTCCCCGACGCCAACCGGGGCCGCTGGCTGGCCCGGGGCCCGGACCGGCCCCGGCGGCTGGTCGAGCCCGGACCGGTCGAGATCGTCTCCAGCGGCGAGGCGGAGCTGGAGCTGGGACAGGGTCAGATGGCAGTGGTCGACTGCAGTCCCGGCGCCTCCTACCGGGCCGGGCACATCCCCGGCAGCGTCCACGCCTCCCGGCCCCGCCTGGCTGAGGCGCTGGAGGGAATGGATCGGCCGCGTCTGGTCTTCACCTCCACCGACGGCGAGCTGGCCCGGTTCGCGGCGGCCGACGCGGCCAAGCTGGGGCACCGGGCCGGGTGGCTGGCCGGAGGCAACGCCGGGTGGCTGGCGTCGGGCCGGGAGCTGACCGCCGCCGACCCGGTCTTTCTGGTCGAGCCCGACGACGACGAGTGGGTCAAGCCCTACCATCGGCCGGAGGGGCGGCGCCAGGCCATGGAGCGCTATATCGAATGGGAGCTGGACTTGGCCCACCGGGTCGATCCCGGGATCTTCGCCTTGGACGCAGCCGGGGATTCCCCCGAGCCCGTGAGCCCCCCGAACCGATGAAGCCCCTGAGCCGGTGAGCCCGGCGGTCGGGGTCTACGTCAACAACCGGGCCGCGGTGTTCGGGGGCGACCGCTTCGGCCTCGGCGACCTCATCGACTTGGCCCGCCGGGCCGAGAAGCTCGGGTTCGACTTCGTGTCGGTGGGCGACAGCGTGCTGGCCAAGCCCCGCTGGTCGCCGGTGGTGACCCTGGCCGCGGTGGCCGCCGCCACCGAGACGGTGGGGCTGAGCACCGGGATACTGCAGCCCCACCTGCGCCACCCGGTCTTGCTGGCCCAGGAGTGGGCCACCCTGGACACGCTGAGCGGGGGCCGGACGGCCATGGGGGTGGGCCTGGGCACCGGACCCCCCGAGCTGGTGGACGCCGAGCTGGCCCTGGTCGGGCTGGACCGGAGGCGGCGGGCCCGGGCCTTCGAGGAGTCGGTCGAGGCGATCAAGGCCCTTTGGGCCGGCGACGGAGTTGATTTCGAAGGCCGGATCTACCGCCTGGACGACGTGACCATCGGCCTCCGCCCGGCCCAGCGGCCGGGCCCGCCGGTGCTGATGGCGGCCGGGGTGTACGTGGCCCCCCAGCGGGGCTACGGGCCCAACGACACCTTCGACGAGTCGCGGGCCGGCACGTTCACCGGCCGCTGGGACCGGGTGGCCCGGCTAGGCGACGGCTGGATCACCGGCATGGCCACCCCCGCCGAGCTGAGGGCAGGGCACCAGTCCATCGGCGCCGAGGCGGAGCAGATCGGGCGCGAACTGCCGGCGGCCTTCGACGTCAGGGTCAACCTCTTCCTGCTGGTGGCCGACGACCCGGCCGCGGCTCGGGCCGAGGGGGCCGCCTTCTTGGAGAGCTATCACCGCCGGCCCATGGACGACTCCAGCGTGGACCGGTGGCTGGTGTGCGGCCCGGCCGAGGCCTGCGCCCGGCGGCTGATCGCCTACGCCGAAGCGGGCGCCACCTCGTTCCAATGCGTGCTGGCCTCCCTGGACCAGCGGGGCCAGCTTGAACGGACGGCCGAAGAGCTGCTGCCCCGGTTACGGGAATCGTCCGGCGGTTAGCATCCAGAGTAGAAGCCGCACCCGATTCCGACAAGGGGGCTCGTCATGGCCGTGACCGACATGGCGGAACTGCGCACCGTTTACCCTCCGCCCAACGCTCGGGCCGAGCTGAAGGTGCTGGACCATCTCGACGGCCACTGCCGGGACTTCATCGCCCTCTCCCCGTTCTACGTCATCAGCTCGGCCCGGGCCGACGGCCGGGCCGACGCCTCGCCCCGGGGAGACCCCCCGGGGTCGCTGGCCGCGGTGCCGGACCCCAAGACCCTGGTGCTGCCCGACCGGCCGGGCAACCGCCAGGTGGACACCCTGCAGAACCTGGTGGAGCGCCCCCATGTGGGCCTGCTGTTCTTCGTGCCGGGCATGGACGAGACCCTGCGGGTCAACGGCGTCGCCGAGATCGTCACCGATCCGGATCTGCTGGCGCCGCTGGCCATCAAGGGCCGGATGCCGCTGTCGGGGCTGAAGGTCACGGTGGAGGAGGCCTTCCTGCACTGCGCCAAGGCCCTGGTGCGGGCCCGGCTCTGGGACCCCGACAGCCATGTCGACCGGGCCTGCTACCCCACCTACGGCCAGGTGATAGCCGATCAGATCCCCGGCGCCGACGCCGGCCAGATCGACGAGGGCGAAGCCTTGAGCTGCCAGGAAGACCTCTTCTAGCGGATCTCTGGAGGGTGGCGAGAGGGTAGATCTAGCGGATCTGGAACTCGCCGCTGATCTCCACCGGCTGGTTGCGGGGCAGGCTGGCCATACCCACCGCGGCCCGGGCGTGACAGCCCCGCTCGGGGCCGAACAGCTCGAAGAACAGGTCGGAGGCCCCGTCGATGACCTGGGGCATCCGCTCGAAGTCGGGGGCGCAGTTCACCATGCCCAGCAGGCGGACCACCCGCTCGACCCGGTCCAGGTCGCCCAAAAACTGATCGAGGGTGGCCAGCATGGCCAGGGCCGCGGCCTGAGCGGCCCGGTATCCCTGCTCCACGGTGAGGTCGGGGCCCAGCTTGCCCGCCCGGACGATGTCCATGCCGTCGTGATGGGGGCCGTGCCCGGACAGGAAGGCCACATTCCCCACCTGCACGCACCCCCGGCGGTTGGGGCTGGGGAACCGGCGGGGGGCCGGGAGGCTGAACCCCATGGCCCCCAGCCGATCCCGCAGGCCGGGCGCTTCAGCCATCGGCTCGGCGCCGGGTGCGGGCTTCGGGCCCCTCAGCCATCGGCGGAGATGCGATACCGCAGGTCGGCGGCCTTGGCCCGGGCCGCCTCGGTCAGGTAGCCGGCGTCGCTGTGGGTGGTTAGAAACCGCACGCCGGCTTTCGCCCAGCCTGCCTGGCGGGCCGGGTCCCGGTCGCCGCCCAGCCCCGCGAACCGACCCCGGCGGCGGCACGCCTCCACCACCGAGGAGATGGCCTCGACGATGCGGGCGTCGGTGTAGGCCCCGGGGATGCCCATGTCGGCCGCCAAGTCGTTGCAGCCCACGTGGATCACGTCCACCCCGTCCACCGCGGCGATCTCGTCGAGGTTGGCCAGGCCGGTGAGGCTCTCGATCATGCAGGCCACCACCGTGGCCTCGTCCGCCGCGGCCATGGCCTCGGCCGGGGACAGGCCGGGCTTCGGCCCGGGCCCGAACAAGGGGCCGCCGCCCACCACGGAGCGCCGGCCGAGCGGCGGGAACCGGCACCGGCGCACCGCCTCGGCGGCCTGCTCGGCCGTCTCCACGTCGGGGACCACGATGCCGGTGGCGCCGCAGTCGAGCAGGCGGCCGATGTCGCCGTCGTCGGACCCGCCCACCCGGACCAGCACGGCCAGCCCGGAGGGGGCCGCAGCCGCGGCGATGGATTCCACGGTCTCAAGGTCGAACACGCCGTGCTGGGTGTCGACGAACAGAAAGTCGTGGCCGGAGGCGACGGCGATGGGCACGATCCGGGGGGATCGCACCGCCCGCACGATCAGCCCCAGCGCGGCCTCGCCCCGGGCCATCTGCTCCTTCAGCATCAGGCCACCTGCTCGGCGTCGCGGACGCTTTGAATCAGCGAGGCCCTCAGCAGGTGCTCCCGGGCCCGGGCCGGGTCGGCCGCGGCCTGCCTCAGCTCGTCGCGGTTGCGGCGGCGCGTCGCCGGGTCGGCTTCGGCCATGAGCTTCTTGTTGCGGATGGTGATGGCCTGCACGTGGGCCACCGCGGCGTGGCGGCGCTGGCGGCTGTAGCGGTCGAGCAGGTCGGCGCCGGCCTCGCCCCTGAGCACCGCCGACAGCTTGGCGGCCAGGTTCACCGCGTCGTGGATGCCGCTGTTCATGCCCATGGCCCCGATGGGGCTGTTGACGTGGGCGGCGTCGCCGGCCAGCAGCACCCGTCCGGCCCGGAACGACTCGGCCACCCGCTGATGGACGGTGTAGAGCGATTTGGAGACCACCTCGTAGGGCGCCGAGCGGGGATGGAAGCGCTGCAGGGCGGCCTCGACCGCCTCGTCGTCGAGGAGCGAGTCGGGGTCGGCGGCGGGGTCGGCGGGGAGCACCACCCGCCAGAAGTCGGTCCACTTGAACAGGTTGGCCCACTCGTCGGGGTCGAGGATGTAGTTGCGGTACCCGTAGGGCCGGATCAGGTCGTAGTCGAAGGCCACGCTCAAGGTCATGGTGCGGTCCGGGAAGGCGAACCCCTCGAAGCCGATGCCCAGCTCTTTGCGGACCAGGCTGTGAGCCCCCTCGCAGCTCACCAGATAAGCGCCCCGCAACCGGTCCTCGGCGCCGTCGGCCCGGCGCACCGCGGCCTCGACGCCGTCGCCGCCCTGGGCGAACCCGGCTAGCTCGGCACCGGTGTGCACGGTGATGAGGTCGTCGTCTGAGGCCATCTTCAGCGCTTCGAGGACGATCTTGAGCCGGTCGCACTGCAGCGCATAGGGGAAGCGGGTGTCGCCGGCCAGCACAGCATGGTCGAAGACGGCGATGGGCTCGTCGAGGCTGCGGTCCCAGTAGTGCACCAGCGGCGCGATCAGGCCCTGGGGGGCCAGCCGCTCGTACAGGCCTAGGTCGTCAAGCATCTCCAGGGTGGCGGCGTGGACGGTGCCAGCCCGACGGACCTGATCGCCGAGGTCGACCAGCTTCTCGACCACGGTCACCCGGTGGCCGCGTTGAGCCAGCGACAGGGCCAGAACCAAGCCCACCGGCCCGGCCCCGGCCACCAGGACCGGATCGTCGGCGCCGCTCAATCGGCCGAGCCGGGGTCGCGCACCGCCCCGACCCAGCCCGATGAGGTGATGTCGAACACCACCCCGTCGGGGGTCCGGTACTTGACCTCGTAGTACCGGTTGGGTTCGTCGGGCTTGCGGCCCCGCACGAAGGCCGCGCCCGCCCGCTCAGCCCGCTCGACCGCCTCGTCGAAGTCCTCGACCCACATCCCGAAGTGGTACAGGCCCAGGAACCGCTCGTGGCCGGGCTCGATCCCGGGCACGGGGTCGTCGGAGAAGTCGAGCAGGGCCACGTTCATCACCCCGTCGGTCATGTACACGCCCCGCCCGGCATCGCCGGCCTTGGTCATGCCGAAGGCCTCCTCGAAAAAGGCCTGAGCCGCGGCCACGTCGGGCACCGAGATGGCGATGTGTCGAAGCTTGGCGCTCATGGTTCCGCGGTGGACCTCAGGTAGTCGATCACCTGGTCCAAGGGGGCCACGTCGGCGTACTTCATGTGCAGGTCCAACAAGTTGACCTTGTGGGAGATCTGGCTGCGATCGGCCACGCACTCGAAGGGGATCACCACGTCGAGGTTGTACTGGAAGGCGTCCACCGCGGTGGCCCGGACGCACCCGCTGGTGGTCATGCCGGTGACGACCGCGGTGTCGGCCCCTTCATAGAGCAGCAGGGCGGCCAGCTCGGTGCCGAAGAACCCGCTCGGCTTGTGGTGCTTGTAGATGACGGTCTCGCCCGGCTGCGGGGCCAGATCCTCGACGATCACGTCCCCGGGGGGCAGGCCCGGATCGGGCGGACGGCGGCCCTTGGTCTTCCACCGGCCCTTCTGGGCCGGGGAGGGCACATGGGCGGGGTCCTCGTAGAGCTTGGTGAAGAAGACGGGCAGGCCCAGCGCCCGGGCCGCCTCCAGCAGCCGGGCGTTGGCGGCCACGGCCGGATACCCGGTCTCGGAATGCCCGGTGGGCCAGCGGCCGTCCACGAACTCCCGGGTCATGTCCACCACGATCACCGCCGGACGGGCCCCGGCGGTGATGGGCCGGTACTCGCTGCCGTACCCGGCGGCCTGGTACCGCTGCCGGTCGGCTTCGGGTATCACATCGTCCCACGGGTACACGGCTCGGTCGCTCCCAGCTTCTCCTCTAGACATGCCAGCCAGCTCGGCGGGCCGGGCCCGGGCACACCCCCAGAACGGCGCAGGAGCACGACCCGAGAGCCGTGCTCCTGCGCAGTCCGAAGGGATTGCTTCCCGTGCGGCCTTTCTGCGGCCGGCCGGTCAGTTCAGACGCATGTCCTCCACTCGGGCGGTGCCGTCGTAGCGCGGCGTCCATTCGAGGTTCTCAGCGCCGCCGTAGATGTCGAGGAAGGTCAGGACCGGCAGGATGCCGACGTCCTCGCAGTTGGCGGCCAGGACTTCCTGGTACCGCTGGCGGCGCACGTCGAGGTCGAGGGTGGTCCGGGCCTCGGTCATGGCCGCCTCGAGCTCGTCGTTGTCGTAGGAGGACACCCGGGCCCCGCTGCCGATGAGCGAGGACAGCCGGTCGGCGTCCTGAATCTCGTTGGAGGTGGACGACATCAGGATCTCCTCCTGGCCCTCGCCGAACGGAACCAGGAAGGCCTGCAGCCAGGGATCGAAGGCGACGAGCTGGAAGTCGATTTCGAGGCCGATGGCCTCCATGTCGGACCGGACCGCCTCGGACAGCTCTTCGAACTTGAGCCAGCGGCCGGTCGGGGCCACCAAGGAGATCTCGGAACCGTCGTAGCCGGACTGGGCCACCAGTTCCCGGGCCCGTTCGGGGTCGTAGGGGTAGTCCCGCAGATCCGGGTTGTAGCCGAACACGCCCGAGCCGAGCGCCTGGCAGTTCACCTTGGCCGCCTGGCCCAGGTAGATGAACTCGATGTAGTCGTCGATGTTCAGGGCATGGGCGATGGCCTGGCGCAGTTCCTTGGACTGCAGCGGGCCCTCGTAGTTCTTCATCCGCAGGTACGGGTACTCCAGACCCTCGCGGGTGATGAGCTCGGGCACGTCCAGAGCCGACTCGGGGTTGATGTTGGTGGCCATGTGGACGTCGCCGGCCTGCAGCGCCGCCACCCGGCCCTGGCTCTCGTCGATGAACACGAACCGCACGTTGTCGATCTGCGGCTCGGGGCCCCAGTAGTCCTCGTTGCGTTCCAAGTCGAAGTGCTGGCCCGGGCTCCACTCCACCATCTTGTAGGGGCCGGTGCCGACGGCTTCGCGGGCGATGTCGCTGTTCTGGGTGAAGTCGGGCGGCACCATCTGGATCATGTAGAGCCGGGACGGCAGGATCGGGTCGGGCCCCCCGGTGGTGATGCGGATCGTGTAGTCGTCCATCACCTCGACGCCGGTGATGGTGTTGATCTGACCCAGCAGCTCGGAGCCGAAGTCGGGATCCAGCTCCCGGTCGATGGCGAACTTGGCCGCCTGAGCGTTGAAGGCCTCCCCGTTGTGGAAGGTCACGCCCTGGCGGATCTTGACCTCCCAGGTGACGTCGTCGATGAGCGTGGGCAGCTCAGCCGCCAGCCTCGGCAACAGGATCGACGGGTCGTCGAGGTCGTGCTCGATGAGGCGCTCGTAGACGTTCTCCATGACCCGGCGCATGCCGCCGTCCTGGGTGATCTGGGGATCCAGGGTGGTGGGCTCGGAGTCGATGGCCAGGGTGATCGAGATCGGGTCCTCCATCTCGGTCATCTCCTCGCCGTCGGTGGACGACGTTTCGCTGTCGCCGTCGGCGGATCCGGAATCGCTGTCCGACCCGGAATCGGCGGCCGGCGTAGTGTCGCCGCCACTGGTGTCGCCGTCGTCATCGCCGCCGCAAGCCGCGGCAACCAGAGCGAAAGCGAAGAGCGCGGCCAGCAGCCGGCTCGTTAATGAAAGACGCTTCGACATCTCTTGATGTCCCCCCCACAGGTAGAGCTATACGGTTATGAGACCAGCCGATCGGCTAGCCAGAGCGGCACGGTATAGGGAATACCGGCCACCTGCAAATAGACCGTATACGGCGCGGCTCGCTTCAGCCCATTCGAGGGCCCGGCCGGAAAGCCCGGACCGGCTCAAGAAGGGGATTGAGAAAGGGATTGGCGGGCGCTGAAGAAGACGGCCGGGGCCACCAGCGCCACGGTCACCGCCAGCACGGCCGGGCCCAGGCCGATCACCAGCAGCAGCCCGGCCACCCCCAGCGGGGCGCCCGACAAGGTGACGCCCCGGGCCACCCCGGCCAGGGTGACGGCGTCGCCCCGCAGGCCGGGGGGCACGGCCTCGCTCACCGCGGTGATGGCGTGGACCTGGATGAGCCCCACGGCCGCGCCGCCAACCACCAACAGGGCGGTGACCACCCCCACGTTCAGGTCGAAGCCCACCCCCACGGTGGCGGCGACGGTGACCGCCGACCACCAGGCCGTGCTGGCCGCCACACGGGCACCGGGTACCCGGGTGGCCCAGTACCCGCCGACGATGGCCGAGGCGTTGGCCACGGCCACCACCACCCCGATGGCCGTCTCGCCGGTGCCGTGGTTCTGGAGCCCGATCACCACATAGGAGCTCAACAGGCCCCGCCACAGCCCGACCGCGATGCTGGCCCATACCCCGAGCCTCACCCCGGCCCGGCGCAGCAGGCTCCCGTAGCCGTGCCCGCCCACCCGCTCGAAGGGGGGCATCCGGTCGAGCAGCAGGGTGGGGACCAGCCCCACCAGCACCACGGCCGCGGCCGCTGCGAACGCGGCCGGAAACGAGCGCTCCGCCAAGACGCCGCCGAGCACGGGGCCGACCAGCATGGCCACCGTGGCCATCATGTTGAGGTTGGCGATGCCCACCGAGGTCGCCCGGTCCGACCGCACGATGTGGACCTGGTTGCCGGTCCAGAAGAAGGCCCGGGCCACGCCCTGGATGGCCGCCGAGACCCCCAGGGCGGTCAGGCTGCCCGAGACGGCCAGCAGGCCGGCGGCCGCGGCCATGAGCGCGGCCGCGGCGGAGATCACCGCGGTCTGGCCGACCAGGCGCATGATCGACCCGAGCCCCCACCGGGTGACCACCTGCACCGCGGCCGACAGCCCCAGCAGCAGCCCGGCCATGGTCTTGGACTGGCCCTGCTCGGTGACGTACAGGGGGTAGGCGACCAGGATCATGCCCAGCGAGACCGAGAACAAGAAGGCGGCCGCGTACTGCGCGGCGCTGTCCCGCCCTAGCCGGATAACCATGGCCGACCGGCGGGCTACCGGCTCGGGCGGAGGACGGGCACGGGCCGGCGGGCTACCGGCTCGGGCGGACGCTGACGCTGATGGCCTTGGACCGGGTGTGGCTGACGATGTCGTCGACCAGCCCCAGCTCCTTGCCGATGCCGGACTGCTTCCAGCCGCCGAAGGGCACCCCCGGATAGCGCACCTCCACATCGTTCACCCAGACGTAGCCGGCGTCGATGGAGCGGGCCGCGTGCAGGGCCCGGTCGATGTCGTTGCACCAGATGCTGGCGGTGAGGCCGTAGGGGGTGTCGTTGGCCATCTCGACGGCCCGGGCCGGGTCGGTCCAGGCAGTGACGGCCAGCACCGGGCCGAAGATCTCGTCGGCGGCCAGGGTGGCGCCGTGGTCGACCGAGTCGAAGACGGCCGGGCGCACGAAGGCCCCGGCGGCCAAGGCGGGGTCGTCAGGGGGCTCGCCGCCGGTGCGGAGGTTGCCGCCCTCGGCCAAGCCGGTGCGGACATAGCCGAGGATCCGGTCGCGGTGGGCGTGCGACACCATGCAGCCCATGTCGGTGGCCGGGTCGTCGGGCATGCCGATGCGGATGGTCTCGGTCTGTTCCACCACCCGGGCCACCACCTCCTCGGCGATGGAGGCGTGGATCAGCAACCGGCTGGTGGCCCCGCAGCTCTGGCCGCCCACCCGGGCGAAGTTGGAGCCCTTCACCACCGCGGCCGCAGCCGTGGCGGGGTCCACGTCGCCGAAGATCACGATGGGGTTCTTGCCCCCGAGCTCGAGGGTGACGCTCTTGAGCACCCCCGAGGACCCGGCCGCGGCCTGCACGGCCAGCCCGGTGGGCAGCGACCCGGTGAACGAGATGCGGGGAACGTCGCGGTGGGCGACCAGGGCCGCGCCGGTTTCGGCCCCGCCGCTCACGACGCTGAGCACCCCGGCGGGCAGCAGGTCGGAGGCCAGCGAGGCGACGACCAGCGGCGACAGCGGGGTCTGCTCGGCCGGCTTGAGCACCACCGCGTTGCCCGCAGCCAGGGCCGGGGCGATCTTCATGCAGGCGAACAGGGTGGGGTGGTTGTAGGCGCAGACCGCGCCCACCACGCCCCAGGGCGCGGGCTCGGTGAAATGCAGCCCGGCGGGGGTGGCCGGGATGGTGCGGCCGTGCAGCTCGGGGGCCACCCCGGCGATGGTCTGGAGGAACTTGCCGCCCTTGGCCGCGCTGGCGGTCATGGACCCCACCGCGGTACCCCCGTCGCGGGCGTCGAGCAGGCCGAGCCGTTCCGCCTCGGCGGTCACCCGCCGGCCCAGCTCGGCCAGCCGGGCCGCCCGCTCGGCCAAGCCCATGGCCGCCCAGGCCGGCTGGGCGGCTCGGGCCGCCTCCACCGCCCGGTCCACGTCGGCCCCGCCGGCCCGATGGACCCGGGCCAGCACCGCGGCCGTGGCCGGGTTGACGTCATCATGGACGGCGCCGTCGGCAGCGGCGGTCTCCCGGCCGCCGATCCACAGGGGCGCCTCCTCGGGGGTGTCGGGCCGGCGGGGCAGGTCCAGCAGGTCAAGCAGGGCCACGGTGTCGCTCCTCGGCGCCGGGGGACGAGGGTGGAGGCGGGGGCGGGGGCGGCTCGGTCAGCTCGCCGCGGCCGGCTCGGGGTACCACTGGCGGCCCTCGACGTACTGGAGCCAGAGGCCGTCCATGTAGAACCACCGCTTCATGGCGGCCTGGCGAACGGCGGCGAGGGCGTCGCGCTGGCTGCGCTCGTCGGTGGAGTGCCTGACCACGATCTCAAAACCGGCGTCGCCGTGCTCGACGTCGGCGGTGATGTGCAGCAGGAAGAACTCGATCTCGTTGTCGGTGAAGCCGTAGACATCCCGCAGGGCGGGCACGAGAGGCCGGTACAGGTCGGGCACCTGGGACTCCAGCCCGATGGTCAGCACCGCGATGCCCTCCAGGACGCTCTTCATCATCAGCGTGTTGACGATGAAGTCCTTGAGCGCGGCGGTAGTGGGCAGATCCGGGGCCGAGCGGCCCTCCTCGATGCTCATCCCCAGAGCCATGCCGAACTTCGAGAGCTTGTCGACGTGGCGCTCGACCGGGTCCTCTTCCTCGTTGAGGTTCTCCAGGAGCAGGACCCGGGCGTCAGGCCAGTCGCAGAGCCCGTACATGATCCCGGAGTACCGGGAGGCGTTGCTCACGAAGTTGTAGTGCTGCTGGCAGTAGGCCCTCATGGCCTCCTTGGGCAGCTCGCCCGCGGCCCACATCTTGAAGAACGAGTGGTTCTTCGAGTGCCACTCGTCCCGGGCCGCTTCGAGAGCGCTCCGGTACTCGCTCGGACCAAGCATCTGCCTACCTCCTGTTCGGGCCAGCCAACCGTACGGCGCCGCCAGTCAAGACCGCACGTAGACGGTCTTGGTGCGGGTGAAGAAGTCCAAAGACGACTCGCCGCCCTCGGCCCAGCCCGCCCCGGAGTGCCCGTAGCCCTCGAAGGGAACGTGGAACGGGACCCCGGTGAGGGGCGAGTTCACCTTCACCGTGCCAGCCCGGGAACCCTGCCAGAACCGGCGGGCCACGGCGATGTCGGCGGTCACGATGCCCGAGGTGAGGCCGAAGGCGGTGGCGTTGGCCTTGTCCACCGCCTCGTCGATGTCGCGCACCCGCTCGTAGGTGACGACCGGGCCGAAGATCTCCTCGGTGGTCAGCGGGCCGGGCTCGGGCTCCACCAGCAGCGCCGGGGCGAATCGGCCCTCCCGCCAGCCCGAGGGCCTGACCACTTGCTCGGCCTGGTCTGCGGCGGCGATCACGTACTCCTCTATGCGCTCGGACTCCCGGTCCGACACCAGGATGCCCAGCTCGTCGGGGCCGTCGGCGTCGGCCATGCCCTCCACCTGGTCGGACAGCCGCTCCAGGAGCCGGTCGTACACCGCGTCGTGGACCAAGACCCGGCCGGCCGCGGTGCATATCTGGCCGTTGTTGCGGAAGCTGGAGGCGCCGATGATGGCGATGGCCTTGTCCAGGTCGGCGTCGGCCCAGACCACCAGCGTGTTCTTGCCTCCCAGCTCGGCCTGGAAGGGGACCTCCATCCGCAGCCGGCGGCGGATGGCCACCGCAGCCTCGTAGGAGCCGGTGAGGCTCACGCCGTCGAGCTCGGGAGCCTCCAGCAGCTCCTTTTCGATGACCGAGCTGCGGCCGACGGCCGCGGAGAGGGCGCCGGGTTCGAGGCCGGCGTCGAGCAGGGTGGCAGCGATCAGCATCCCGGTGATGCCGGCGTTGGTGGACGGCTTGAAGACCACGGCGTTGCCCGCGGCCAGGGCGGCCGACAGCTTGCGGATGGGGATGGTGAACGGGAAGTTCCAGGGGGTGATCAGCGCCACCGTTCCGAGGGGTTCGATGACGGTGAATATGTCCTCGTCGAAATCGGTGCGGTAGGTGGCGCCCAGGCGCCGGTAGCCGAGCTCGGCGTAGTAATCGAGCACGGCCGCCCCTTTGGCCACCTCGACTTTGGCCTCCGAGACCGGCTTGCCCATGTCGGCCGACATGACCGGGGCCAGCTCGCCGGCCCGGGACCGGAACAGCGCCGCGGCCCGGTGCAGCACCTCGGCCCGGGCGGCCGGGCCCAGCCCGGCCCAGCGGGGCGCGGCCTCGGCCGCCGTCTGGTAGGCGGCCCTCACGTCGGCCGGGCCGGCCGAGCGCAGCACGGCCAAGACGCTGCCGTCGGTGCGGCTGAGGAGCTTCTCCTCGGGGCCAGACCCGGCGACGACCTCGCCGCCGATCAGGATGCCGACCTCTTCGCTGTCGCCGACGGTCACACGGTTGGGTATCAGCGTCACTTGGGTACCTCCGGGGGAGCCTTGGCGGTGCGGGTACGATATTGCCGCGGGTCGGAAGGGTCCAACGAGAGGTGCGCTTGAGAGTCCCCGGTCGTTTCGGACCCGGCCAGGGGCCGCTCTCCTCCCCGGGCGCCGGGGCCGGTCCGACGGTCGGATTCGGCGGGCTGGTGGCCGCGGCTCTGGTCGTCACCGCGGTGACCAACCTGTCTCCGCTGCTGTCCAGCGGGCTGGCCGTGCAGATCCAGGACGATCTGGGTTTCGACGACGCGGCGCTGGGGCTGACCATCGGCTCGTTCTACTTGGCCGGGGCGCTGGGATCGGTCCTGTCGGGCCGGATCGTGGAGCGGGTCGGGCCCCGGGCCGCGCTGCGGTTCACCGCCCTGGCCACCGCCGGGGTGCTGCTGGCCACCGGGGCGGTGGCCGGTTCGTGGGCCATCCTGACCGGGCTGGTGGGCCTGGCCGGGCTGGCCAACGCCCTCGCCCAGCCCGCCACCAACCTCTACATCGCCCGGGGCGTCCAACCCGGCCGTCAGGGTCTGGCCATCGGCATCCAGAAGTCGGGCATCCCGGCCGCGGCCCTGCTGGGCGGGCTGGCCGTGCCCGCCCTGGGCCTGACCGTCGGCTGGAGCTGGGCCTTCGTGGTCGGGACCCTGCTGGCCCTGGCCGCCTCGGCCTACGTGCCGCCGGTGCCGCCGAGGCCGGCGGGGGTGCCGCAAGCGGGGTCTTCTGCCCGGCCGGCGGCCGAAGCGGCGGACGCGGCCCCGGCGTCGGCAGACGGGCCTCCGGCAGACGCAGCTCCGGCCCGGCCCGACGTGCCGACCCGGTTGCTGGCCGCGCTGGCCACCGCCACCGGTCTGGCCGCGGCCGGGTCGGGCTCGCTCAGCGGTTTCTTCGTGGTGTCCAGCGTCGGGACCGGCATAGACGAGGCGATGGCCGGGATCCTGCTGGGCGCGGGCAGCCTGGTCGGCATCGCCGTCCGCTTGGTCCTGGGAGTGATGGCCGACCGGGGCACCATCGGCGCCTGGAACACGCTCACCGTGATGTTTTTGGTCGCGGCGGCGTCGTTCGGGGGGCTGGCCACGGGCTCGTCGCTGGTGCTGATCGCAGCGGTGCCGTTCGCCTTCGCCTCGGCCTTCGCCTGGCCCAGCCTCTACCACCTGGCCGTGGTGCGGGCCAACCCGTCGGCGCCGGGCGCGGCCACCGGGATCACCATGACCGGCAGCTACACCGGGGCGGTGAGCGGGCCGCTGGTGTTCGGCCTGGTGGCCGACAACGCCTCCTACGGCTGGGCCTGGGGGGTCACGGTAGTTTTCATGGTGGCGGCCGCGGTCGTGATGACGGTGGTGGGCCGCCTTATCGACGATCGGCGGGAGAGGGACGCATGACCACGGCACGAGCAGCCACGCTGGTGGGGCCGGAGCGCCTCGAGATAAGGGAGTACCCGATCCCCGAGGTGGCCCCCGACGGCGCCTTGATGCGGATCGGCCTGGGCGGGGTCTGCGGCACCGACGTGAAGTACTACCGGGGCCGGATCGACATGCCCTACCCGGTGATCCTGGGCCACGAGATCTTCGGCCGGATCGAGCGGCTGGGGTCGGAGGCGGCCCGCATCCACGGGGTGGCCGAGGGGGACCGGGTGGTCCTCAAGGGCTCGCGGGGCTGCGGCCACTGCCGGGACTGCCGGGCCGGGGCGCCCCGGTTCTGCCCGCGGCGCACCGCCTACGGCAGCCGGACCAGCGCCGCCGACCCGCCCCACCTGTTCGGGGGCCTGGCCGATTACCTGTACGTGAACCCCGACGCCATGCTGTTCAAGGTGGGCGACGGCCTCAGCGACGAGGCCGCGGTGCTGTGCGGGTCGGTGATGGCCAACGGCTACCAGTGGGCGGTGCTGCACGGCGGGGCCACTTTCGGCGACACCGTGCTGATCCAGGGGCCGGGCCAGCAGGGTCTGGCCTGCACCTGGGCCGCCCGCTGCGCCGGCGCCGCCCGGGTTTTGGTCAGCGGCGCTGCCGCCGACGCCGACCGGCTGGCCCTGTGCCGGGCCTGGGGGGCGGACGCGGTGATCGACGCCGACGCCGACGACGTGGTTGAGGCGGTGGCCGACTTCACCGGCGGGGCCATGGCCGACGTGGTGGTGGACGTGAGCGGCAGCCCCGACGCCCTGGCCTCCTCGGTGGCGGCGCTGCGGCGCCGGGGCACCCTGGTGCTGGCCGGGCTCACCGGCGGCGGCCGCCGGGTGCCGGTGGAGATCGACGCCCTGGTCTGGAACGAGATCCGCCTCCAGGGGGCGTTCACGGCCGGCAGCACCGCGCTGGAGGCCACCATGGCGCTGGTGGAGGCCACCGGCTTCGACGTGGCCTCGATGGTCAGCCACACCTTCGGCCTCGACGACACCGAACTGTGCATCCGGGCCGTGGGCGGCGAGATCGACGGCATGTACCCGGTCAAGGCCGTGATCCGGCCATGAGCACAGACCGGGTACCCTCGGATGTGATGCCGACCACCGCATCCCGGGGCGGCGACAGGGCGTCACCGGCGGCTGGTGTGCTGAGCACCGCCCGGGCCGTGCTGGGGATCACCCCGGCGGAGCTGGCCGACGCCGCGGGATGCGCAAAAGCGTTGGTGCGCTCCATTGAGGCCGGCGATCTGGACCCGACGCTCGACACCGTCGATCGCATCGTCAACGCCATCGGACTCGAAATACGGGCCGGGCCTCATAAGCCCACCGGCCATTACCGCGGAGCGGGCGCCGACCGTGACGAGGTCGAGCGGCTCCGGGCGAAGCTGACTGCCCTGAGCCGGTTGCGCGACGAGTTGGGCGGGGCGCTGCCGGGTCCGCCGCCAGGGGCACAGCCCGACTGGGACGGTCGGGACCCAGCGCCGGGCCGTCAGTTTGGCACCGGACCGACCCGCACTGACGGCGGTGGCTGGGCTGCGCTGGTGGTGCGTTCCGCCCGGACGGCCGCCGGCGTGACCGCTCATCAGTACGCGGCCGCGGCAGGCATCAGGGAGGCCGACCTAGACCGGATCGAGTCCGGCGAACTCCGTCCACCGGTTGGCGAACTCGTCCGGATTCTCGACAACGCCGGTACTGGGTTGCGGGTGCGCCTTGAGC
The DNA here is from genome assembly GCA_958296055.1 of uncultured Acidimicrobiales bacterium. Taxonomy (GTDB): domain Bacteria; phylum Actinomycetota; class Acidimicrobiia; order Acidimicrobiales; family Aldehydirespiratoraceae; genus CATQHS01. The sequence goes on along the minus strand of CATQHS010000001.1, from coordinate 2,030,878 downwards.
CCTACGACGACCACGACGACGGCTTGCACCTCAAGGCGCTCGCGGATCCCGAACTGCACGAGCGGCGCATGCGCAGAGGCCGCGAAATCTTCGCCAACGCAGCCGGATGAGCGCGGCTCGGGTGCTTGACCGGATCGTCGGGGCCGTTCGAGGCATCTACGGCGATGGCTCGGACGAGCAGTCGCGCTGGGGCCAAGTCGGGGAGGTCCTGCAGGCGGCGCTGGCCGACCCGGAGCTGCGGGCCGCGGCCGGCGACTGGCCCACCAGCCACGACCGGGCCAACCGCCGCTACACCAACCTCCTGTTCTACGAGGACCCCGACTTCGGGTTCGTGGTCAACGGGCTGGTCAAGGACGAGACCGGCCGGACCCCGATCCACGACCACGGCCACGCCTGGGTGGCTTACGGGCTGTTGGAGGGAACCGAGACCATCCTGCGCTACCGGGGTCCGGTCGGGTCGGAGCTTGCCGACGGTGAGAACCCCGCACTCGAGCCAGACGGGCGGTTCACCCTGGCGGCCAGCCAGGTCGACCTGGTGCCGCCTTGGACGTTCCACGCCGAGCAGGCCGAGACCGAGCGGACGGTGGCGGTGATGGTGCGCAGCGCTCGGGTGGGGAGATTCGCCCACCGGCGTTTCGATCCCGACACCGGCCGCGTCTACGACCACCCCGGCCCCCGCCAGATCCCCTACGAGCTGTGAGGGGGGCGCTACACCAACCCCCCTGCTAGCACTACACCAACCCCCCTGCTAGCGCTACGGGACATCCTGAGAACCCACTTGGGCGTACTCCTCACCGGTCCTCGAGGAGTCGGCAAGACCAGGACGGGGGCCGAGGTCGCCCGGTCACAGCTCCATCTCAGCGACCCGGGCGACCGTGCCGCGGCCAGCGCTGACCCGATCGCGGCCATCACGACCGGCCGGTACCCGCTGCTGATCGACGAGTGGCAGCTCTTCCCCGAAATCCTCTGGACGGTGAAGCGAGCGATCGACGAGAAAACGGGAACCGGGCCGTTCGTGATCACCGGTTCAGCCCGCAACGACCTGCTCGCCGACACTTGGCCCGGCACCGGCCGCCTAGTGCACTTGCGCATGTGGGGTCTGGCCGGGCGCGAGCGGTTCGGCTCGGCCGAAGCTATGCCGCTGTTCAACCGCTGGGACGACGAACAGGCCCGGTTCAGCGTCCCGGAGTCCCCTCCCGGACTGCGCGACTACCTCGAGATGGCCCTGGCAAGCGGGTTGCCGGACGTGACGGTCATCGGCTCCGAACAGGAGCGGGCCCGCAGGCTTCGCGCCTACGTTGACGCCGTCGTCAGCCGCGACCTAGCTACGTTCGATCCTCCGGTCGGGCGCCGGAGGGACCCGCGCAAGTTCCGCTCCTACTTGCGCTTTTACGCGCTCAACACCGCCGGGGTTGCCCCGCAGTCCACCATCGCAAAACCCGGCGGCATCGACCACCGAACCGCCGACGGCTACTTGAACGCGTTAGAAGCCATGGGGATCGTGGACGAGCTTCCGCCTTGGGCCGAAAAGCCCCGAAAGCGGCTGATCACCGAACGGGTCAAACGCCACTTCACCGATACCGGCCTAGCCGCCGCTGCAGCCGGGCTCGGCGCCGACGATGTCTTGAGGGACGAGGACCTGCGAGGTCGTTTCATCGATACGTTCGTGACGGCCCAACTCCGGGTGGAGGCGGAGGCGTCTGGGAACGTGACGCTTTACCACCTGCGTACCGCCAACGGCGACCATGAGGTCGATGTAGTGGCCCAGCGGGGTCTGGGGCTCATCGGGTTCGAGATCAAAGCCAGCAGCGCCCCCTCCCGGGCCGACGCCCGTCATCTGGTCTGGTTCCGGGACGAGGTGGCCGAGGACCGGTTCGAGGGCGGCGTCCTGTTCCACACCGGTCGTCACCGGTTCCAACTCGACCGCGGCATAGAAGCCGTGCCCATAGCCGGGCTGTGGGGCCCCGGCCTGCCCGAGATCAAACAGCAGTCGCTGCTCTGAAGCGGCTCGGGCTAGGTGCCCTTGTAGTTCACCAGGGCGGTCAGCTCGTCGGCGACGCGGCACAGGTCGGCTTGGAGCGCCATCACCGAGTGGATGTCCTTGTAAGCGGACGGCGCCTCGTCTAGGAGCTTGCCAGCGTGGGCCTCCTGCCAGACCCGGCCTTTCATGGCCGCCTTGAACTCCTCGACGTTGCCCTCGATGCGGGCCTGTCGCCGCGACTTGTCGCGGCCCGCGCCGTGGGCCGCCGACTCATAGGAGTCGAGGTTGCCCAGCCCCTCAACCACGAACGTCGATGTCCCCATGGAGCCGGCGATGATCCCCTTGTCACCCCGGCGGGCCCGGATCGCCCCCTTGCGGGTCACCCACCGGTCGGCGCCGCCGACGGCCTCGGTTTCCGCGTAATTGTGATGGCAACGGATGCGCTCGGTGACTCTGGCCCGGATGCCGGTCGCCTTCTGCAGCGCCCGGCGGACGGCGTCGAGGATGGCGTCGCGCGACACGTACGCGAACTGCTGGCACCAAACCATGTCGGCCACGTAGGCGTCGAACTCCGGAGCGCCCGCGCTGAGGGCGGCCAGGTCGCGGGGCGCGCCCTGGTCGAGGGCCTCGGCCGTCTTGATGTGGGCCGTGGCCAGGCGGTTGCCGGGGCCCCGCGAGCCCGAGTGCACCACCAGCCACACGTGGTCGTCCCGGCCGTGCGACAGCTCCAAGAAGTGGTTGCCGCGTCCGAGCGTCCCGATCTGGGCGGCGGCCAGCGCGGTGAGGGACTTGTCCGACGGCACGGGGTTCTCGTCCAGCCAGCTCTGCGCCGGCCCCCGGCTCTGCCCCCGGCCCCGGCCCCGGCGCCGCTCGTCGAAGCGCATGACCGGCACGGCGGCCGAGAACTCCGACAGCACCGGGCCGAGATCGTCGGGAAGCTGGTCGGCGGTGAGGTCGAGGCAGTCGCCGGAGATGCCGCAGCCGATGTCCACCCCGACCGCGGCGGGGATGATCGTCCCGTCGGTGACCACCACCGACCCGATGCAGGCCCCGATGCCGACGTGGGCGTCGGGCATGATCGCCACCGGCGGCACCACGCCCCGGGCCCGGGCCGTGTGCCGGGCCTGGTCGAGCGCGCCCGATTCGACCGCATCCACCGCCCACGACCGCACCGAGCCGCGCTCGTTACCCGGGCTCACGCAGGCTCTCCATGATCTCGGCCACCCGCAGCATCTCGGCCCGATCGTCCTCGTCGGCCTCCAAAGCGGCCGCCTCGGCCGCCAGGACTCGTTCATCGCGGGGTTGTGGGGCTGAATCGTTCATGTCATCAGTGTGGGTCAGAAGCGGTAGAGGCGCTCGGCGTTGCCGGCCAGGATCGCCGCCTTGTCGGCCGGCGACAGGCCCGGGTTCTCGACCAGCTCGTCGATCTCGGCCCGGCAAGTGGCGGCGGTGACCTCGTGGGGGAAGTCCGACGAGAACACCAGCGGACGGCTGCCGGCCAGCTCCACGAAGCGGGCCAGGCCCAGCTCGTCGCCCTCGCAGCCGATGAAGATACGCCCGGCCTCGACGTGGCCCAGCAGGTAGTCGCCGGCCCGGCCCTCGCCGATGGCGGGGAACCGGCCGTCGGGGTCGTGCTGGCTGAAGGCGGCCCAGGAGTTGTCGAAGCGCTCCAGGCAGGTGACGAACCAGTTGACCCCGCCTTCCAGGAACGCCACCCGCAGGCCGGGGTGGCGGTCGAGGATGCCGTTGCCGACGATGCCGGCCAAGGCGATCATCTGGCCCCAGGGGTGGCCCAGGGCGTGGATGATGGGCCACACGTCGAGGTGGTCGATCCCCCAGCCGATGTGGCAGCCGCCGTGAACGGACAAACAGCAGCCCAGCTTCTCGGCCTCGGCGTACACCGGCCAGTACTCGCGGGACCCGAGATGGCCCTTGAGCCCGTTGGAGGGCAGCATCGCCCCCTTGAACCCCCGCCCGACGGCGCGGCGCAGCTCGTCCACCGCCGCTTCGGGGATCTGCAGCGGCAGCAGGGCCATGCCGCACAGGCGGGGATCGGCGGCCATGAAGGTGTCGTGGAGCCAGTCGTTGTAGGCCCGGCACAGGGCCACGGCCACCTCGGGGTAGTTGATCCGGCCCACCGACAGGCCCGCGGTGGGGTACAGCACGGCCCGCTCGATCCCGACCTCGTCGAGGAACTCCCGCCACTGCGGGGCCCGCACCTTGCCCTTGCGGTTGAAGCTGGCCACCGAGTGGCGGAAGCTGGTGTGGACGTGGTCCAGCGGGGGGAACAGGCCGACCACCGGCGGGATCAGGCCCACGCTGCGGGGCGTCTCCAGGGCCATCTCCCGGTAGGCCTCGGGCAGGTACTCGAGGATCTCGGTGGAGTCCTCCTGCACGTGGCCGTCGGCGTCGATGACCCGGTTCGCCGGGCCGGTCCCGCTAGGGGCTTCCGCGCCCGGGGCTTCCATGCTCAGACCCCGCCGGCGGAGGTCCGGGCCAGCCAGCCGAGATAGTCGGCCACGGCCGCGCCCATGGGGAACTCCACCTCGTAGCCGAGGTCGCGCCTCGACTTCGACAGGTCCAAGGGGCTGGTGGGGTTGCCGTACTTGGTCATCGAGTCCTCCTGGGTGATCTCCAGGGCGATGGGACGGCCCGCGGCCTGCTCGATCAGGTCGATGATCTCCTGGATGGTGTGGAGTTCGCCCATGGAGGCGTTGTACACCCGGTTGGACACGTCGGCGGCGTAGGCGGCCCGCACCACGGCCTGGGCGCCGTCGGGGGAGTAGGTGTAGTCCATGCCCTGGCGGCCGAGGTCGGGCTCGGCGATGCGGTACACGGCGCCGCCGTGGGCGCACTCGATGAGCTGCTTGAGCAGCTTGGAGGGGCCGCCGCCGGGCACCCCGTGCCAGGGGCCGAAGACGCCGCCGAAGCGCACCGAGGCGGTCTCCACCCCGTAGGAGTCGCGGTAGTTGTGGCATAGCCACTCCGAGGCCAGCTTCATGGAGGCGTACAGCGACGGCGGGTACTCGCTGACCACGTTGAGGGAGAAGTTCTCGACGGTGTCGTCTTCGGGGCGCACCGAGCGGCGGCCCAGGGTGACCGCCGTGGAGCTGCAGAAGACCACCCTTTCGACGTCGGCCAGGCGGGCCGCTTCCAGCACGCTGAGGGTGCCCATCAGGTTGACCCTCACTCCGGCCACCGGCCGGGGGATGACGTCCCGGGTGAGCAGCGACGCGGTGTGGATGATGCGGTCCACCCCGTGGGCGTAGATGGCGGCAACCAGGTCGCCTATATCGCCGATGTCGCCCTTTACGAGCGTCACCCGGTCGAGGTCAAGGCGCTCGGCTAGGTTGGCGGTGCTGAAGGCCACGTCGTAGAGCACGGGCCTCTCGTCTCGCTCGGCGATGATCCGGGCCGCGGCCAGCGAGCCGATCATCCCGGCCCCGGTGATGAGCGTGGTCACTGGTGTCTCCTCTCAGTTCGGAACCGACAAACAGTACGGGTTTTCTGAGCATCCGTTGTCGTATAGCGACAATCTTTGCTCAGAAAACCCGGGGACGTCGTTGGTGATGGGTACGCAACAGGGCGGCGACGTCCTCTCGTCTGTCCTCATCGTCAGCGATCCGCCCGCCTAGAAGGACAGCGCCGCCGGAGCGTCCCGTTCGATGTACCCGAAGTTGCGATCCAGCGTTTTCAGCAGCTTCGTGTCGTCTCCGCCCGCCGCGACATAGCGGTCACGCGCCATCTGGGCGCACCCTGTCGCCGCCGCGACCATCGCCGTCTTCTGGCTTTCCGCTTCAGCCCATTGGATTTCGACATCGTCGGAGTAGTTGCTTTTCATGTGCCAGTCGGAAATCTGCGCAAGGGTCAGCGCGCCCCGTCGGGTGAGCAGTTTCTCGACCTGTCCGGCGAGCGCCCGATCCGGCATCTGGCCCAGCAACGCCGCTATCGAGTGCGTGCGCTCGGGTGAGGCACCGCCCAAGGCTATTAGCGTTTTGACGGCCGGTTCCACGGCGCGTCCCGATTCGCCGCACAATCTCCGCATCCGGTCTAGGCGCTCCCGTTCGTCACCGGACTCTATTTCTGACTCGTTGGGCAATAGCCATCGAGCGGTGCCTGAGATGTGGATGACCACATCACGGAATCTGGTTTCGGCTTCTTTCAGGTTGCCGTCTGGCAATTTGATCTTCTTCCCCCAGTTGATGTCCGTCTCCGGCGTCGCCTCGTGGAGGCTGATCAGATCGCCACCCAGGCTGGCCTCGAACGACGCTGTCACCTCGGTGGATCGTTTCCGCCACTCGGCCCGGTCGGTGACATGGGCGCGGACGTCGTAGCCGGTCGCGGCGCTGGCCGCGGCGTCGATTTCCTTCTTGATGTCGTAGCGGTCGCGGTAGCAGCCCAGATCATCAAAGACCACGATCAGATCTATGTCGCTGTCGGCGGTGGCCTGGCCGCGGGCGACCGAACCGAACAACATCACCATCCCCGCGCCCCTGTCTACGGCCACCGCGGCGGCAACCCGGGCGTCTTCTAGCGTTGGCGGCGCTGGCCGGGCCAAGGTCGCGGTCATGGCCATGGCCCCACCCTACCCAGATGGCTGACCGGGCTTCTTCTCGTCAGTTCTGGCGGGGCATGGCGGCGTGGGTGGCGGCGGCTACCAGCAGCGGCAGCGACAGGGAGGCCAGCATCAGCGTCTCCAGGGGAAGCCAGCGCAGCAGCAGGCTGACCACCCCCGACAGCACCGCGGCCGAGCCCAGCAGGGCGGCCCGGAAGACGCCGATGCCCCAGCCGGACTGGGGGGGCAGGGCCCCCACCAGCATGGCGTTGGCCACCGGCAGCACCGAGACGGCGATCCCCACGAATGCCGCCAGCAGCCATACCCCCCATCGGGGCGGGGCCAGCAGCATGGGCAGCCCCAGGCCCGAGGTGACCAGCATCATGAGCCGGGCCGTCCACAGCCCGCCGTAGCGGTCGTACAGGGCGCCGCCCACCAGCTTCACCCCGGCCGACAGCAACCGGCCAGCCGCCATCAGGCTCACCGTCAGCCCGAGGTGGATACCCCGGTCCACGAAGTAGACAGGGGCGAAGCCGATCACCACGTAGTGCATGGACACGCCGCCGAAGCTGGCTAGCCCGGACAGGCGCAGCACCCGCATCCCGGCGTACTGGCGGATCTGGGCCCAAAGCGGGGGCAGGGCGGGGTCGCGGTCGGGCTCGGGCCAGCCCGGCGTCCACACCACGGCCACCAACGCGGGCAGGGCGCAGGCGTAGAAGACCCAGCGCCAGTTGCCGGCGCCCACGTTGCCGGTGAGGGCGGCCGCGGCCAGCCCGAAGGAGTAGGCCAGCCCGTAGGCGGCTATGGCCTTGCCCACCACGCCGGGGTACAGGCGGGCCACCACAGCCAGCGCGGGCGGGAAGAAGATGCCGAAGGCGACGCCGAGGAGGGCCTGGCCGGCCAGCAGCGGCCAGAACGACGGCGCCGCCCCGGACAGGACCATGCCCGCGGCCAGACAGGCAGCGGCCGAGCGCACCAGGGCCCGGTCGGTGAGCCAGCGGCTGGCCGCGCCGCCGATGACGTTGAAGGAGGCGATGCCCGCGGCCACCGCGGCCAGGATGGCGGCCTGGTGGAACTCCTCCAGGCCGAGGTCGACCCGCACCAGCGGGAACAGCGGCGAGATCATCGTCTCGGACCCGCCCAAGATGAAGTACAGAGCGAACAGGTAGCCGAAGGGAACCCACCGCCGCCCGGCAAGGGGCTCCGGCCCGGCGGCGGGGCCGGGACCCGAGTCTGGGGGGCTCAATTCACCCAGCAGGCAACCGAGTGGCCCGGCGAGCGCTCCTCCAGCGGGGGCCGGTCGGTGAAGCACTGATCCACCGCCACCGGGCACCGGGTGTTGAACCGGCACCCCTTCGGCGGGTCCATGGGGCTGGGCAGGTCGCCGGTGAGGGGGATGTGGGCGGTGCGGCTGGCCGGGTCCGGCACCGGGACGGACGACAGCAGCGCCCGGGTGTAGGGGTGGGTGGCGTTCTCGTAGATGTCGGACCGGGCGCCGATCTCCACCAGCCGACCCAGATACATGATGGCCACCCGGTCCGAGATGTGGCGGATCACGGCCAGGTTGTGGGAGATGAACAGGTACGACAGGCCGAACTCGGCCTGCAGCTCCACCATCAGGTTCACGATCTGGGCCTGGATGGACACGTCCAGAGCCGAGGTGGCCTCGTCGGCCACCACGAATCCCGGCCGCAGGGCCAGGGCCCGGGCGATGACCGCCCGCTGGCGCTGGCCCCCCGAGAAGGCGTGGGGGTACTTGCCCGCCGCCCCCGCGGGCAGCCCCACCATCTCCAGCAGCTCGATGACGGCCGACTCCAGCTCCCGGCCCCGGAGCCGGGTGTGCACCAGATAGGGCTCGGCGACGCTCTCGCCGATTTTGCGCTTGGGGTTGAGGGCCGAGTACGGGTCCTGGAAGATCATCTGCACGTGCTTGCGCATGGCCCGCCAGCGGGCTCGGGACAGGTCGGTGACGTCCTCCCCCTGGAACAGGACCCGCCCGGCGGTGGGGCGGACGGCCCCGAGCAGGGCCCGGCCCGCGGTGGACTTGCCGCAGCCGGACTCGCCCACCAGCCCCACCGTCTCGCCGGGGCCCACCGCGATGTCGAAATCGTCGAGGGCGTGAACGGTGCGGCGGCGGCTGCCCACCCGCTTGTAGAAGTGGACGGTGAGACCCCGGCCCTCCACGATGGGGCCGTCGGCGACGGGCCGTCCGCCGCCGCCAGCGTCGTCGGCGTCGTCGGCGGCGGGGGCGGGGGCCGGGGCCGGGGGGTTCTGGGCGTCGGTCACGATGATCCTGTCGGGCTGGACTCGGGGGCAGGGCGGTCGGATCGCAGGGCTCGGGCCAAGAACGAGGCCATCTGGGCCCGGGTGACGGAGCGGTCGGGGCAGTACCGCATGGGCCGGGCCGAGCACCCCCGGGTGACCCCGGCCGCGAAGACGCCCTCCACCTCGGCCGCGGCCGGGGCGGCCGCGGGAACGTCGGTGAACGCCCCGGCCGGTTCGGCGACCGCCGAGATGCCCGGGAAGGCCCGGGCCAAGAACACGGCCATGTCGCGCCGGGTCAGGGGCTCGGAGGGCCGGAAGGTCCCGTCCTCGTAGGGTTCGGCCACGCCGAGCGCGGCCAGCCGCTCCAAGTGGGGCCGGTACCAGGCGCCGGCGGGCACATCGGCGAAGCGGCCCGGCGGCACCGAAGCGGCCCGGGCGGCGGGGCCAGAGTCGGCGCCGGAGAGGCCCAGAGCCCGGTCCAGGAAAGCCATCATCTGGGCTCTGGTGACCGGCCGGTTGGGGCAGAACCGGTCGGGTCGGGTCGAGCTGCAGCCCACCGTTATGCCCCGGGCGGCGATGATCTCGATATTGGCCTCGTGCGTGCTGGAGTCGTCGTCGGAGAACCGCCCGGCGAAGGCCGGGGGCGGAGCCACGGCTGCCTCTCCGCCGCCGGTTACCCGAACGGTGAAGCCGTCGCCCGACCGTTTCAGAACCTCGACGGTCGCCCCGCCCGCCTCGAAGGATTCGCCGACCGAATGGACGTGGTGAGTCCAGTCGAGGTACGTGCTGCCCCTCGCCGCGGGCGGGAACGGCCGATTCCACCATTCCCTCACTCGGTGCCTCACCTTGTACACCTCTACTCCCTCCTTGGGGATGGCAGAGTCGTAGCCGGTGGCGATCCGGGCGCTCACCGTAGTGAACACGCCGAAATCTCCACTGGGCAGAACCAGCATCTGGGCGCCGTCGAACCCCGGCGCCTTCAACTCGTAGGCACGGGCCTTCCCGCCGGGATGCACGGCCACATCGGCCGGGTCGATCCAACCGGCCGCGTAGCGGTTGACCGCGATGGTGGCGCCGAGATGCCCGAGGTTGCTCATGATGTCCATCGGGTTGTCGTACTCGCTCACGCTGCCCTGCGGCACAAAAGTCTCGCCCTGATGCACGAAGTCGAACGTCTCGAGCACGTTCCCGCCGAAGGAATGCAGGAACCCCACGGCGTGGCCCATCTCATGGGCGACGATCGAAAGCCACTGCGACTGAAAGTCCAACTCGGGCGAGCCGGAGCCGGTCTGCGTCAAAGAGACGGTGCTGGCCGCCACCATGACCGACGACCCCTCGAACACCCCCAAGCCGTTGTCCTCATCGGCCACGATCAGGCGGCGGTTGCCCGACCCTCCATCGGCGGCCTTGTCGTCCGCTTTCTGCGCGCACTCGAACATGTCGGTGCCGGTCACCGTGCCGACATGGCGGAACCGGGGCTGGTAGCGGCTGTTGGACAGCCAGCGGAAGTACGGAGTGAGCTTGGCGTTGAACAACGCCGTGATCACGTCGGAATCCAGAGGCACATCCCCGACCGGGGTTTCGCAATGCCACACATCCCAAGTCTCATCGGTCAAGCTGTGCTGGCGATAGGTTTCGATGTTGGAGATCAGGCCCAGGGGGTCTGACAGATACGGGTTGAAGCGGCTCAGCTTTGAAGGCCACGGCCCTTCGAACCGGTTGCCGTAGTATTCGAACTCGACGAGATTTGCGATGTTGCCCAGCTCAGGGGGTATGGGCCCGGTCAGATCGTTGTCGTAAAGACTCAACCGGACGAGATCGACGAGCCGGCCCAACTCGGCCGGGATGGCCCCGGACAAGCGGTTGCCGCCGAGGTTCAAGACGACCAGATCGGTCAGCTTGCCCAGCTCGGCCGGGATGGGCCCTGACAGGGCGTTGTCGCCGAGGCCCAGGCTGACCAGCTCGGTCAACCGGCCCAGTCCGGGCGAGACGGCCCCGGCCAAGTCCTGGCCGTATAGGTCCAGAGCGATCACCCGGCCCGAGATCGGGCCGACGGTCACGCCCCGCCAGGAATCGAGAGCCGCGCCGACACCCCATGCGCCGGGGCCGGGGTCGTCTAAGGCGCCGACGTCGTCGAGGCCGGTGTAGAAGTCCCACAGGGCCTCGCAGTCGGCTCGCAGGCCGGGTTGGCCGGCGGGACCCATCGTCTCGGAATCACACGGCGAGCCGGTCTGGGCCCGGGAGGGGGAGGCCGCCAGCAGCGGGATCACGGCCACGGCGGCGAGAAGGGCCGCGGGCGCGGCCGCCCGACAACGGGGCATCGGGCCACGCCTTCCATCCGGCCTAGCTGGGGGGAGCGGAGCGGTTGAAGCAGGCCACCCACCGGCGGTCGGTGATCTTCGCCAGATCCGGCGGGGCCTGCCCGCAGCGGTCGCCGGACTCGGGGCAGCGGGGCTCGAAGGCGCAGCCGGACGGGAGCCGGGCCCGGTCCAGAGGCTCGCCTGGTATCCCCTCCAGCTCCTCGTCGTCGCGGTCCACCCGGGGCACCGACCGCAGCAGCCCCAGCGAGTACGGGTGCTGGGGCTCGGCGAACACGTCGGCGATGGGGGCCCGCTCGACGATGCGGCCCGCGTACATCACCTGCACCCGGTCGCAGAACTGGGCCACCACCCCCAGGTCGTGGGTGATCATCAGCACCGACACCCCCAGCTCGGTGGACAGGTCGTGCAGCAGGGTGAGCACCTGGTCCTGGATGGTGACGTCCAGCCCGGTGGTGGGCTCGTCGGCGATCAGCAGCTCCGGGTTGCAGGCCAGGGCGGTGGCGATCATCACCCGCTGGCGCATGCCGCCGGACAGCTCAAAGGCATAGGCCCGGAGCCGCTCGGCCGGGTTGGCGATGCCCACCATGTCGAGCAGCTCTATGCAGCGGGCCCGCACCGCCCGGCCCCGGAGCCCGGCCCGGCGGCGGAGCAGCTCCCGCAACTGGGCCCCCACCGTCTTGAGCGGGTTGAGCGACACCATCGGGTCTTGGAAGATCATGGCCACCTCGCGGCCCCGGACCCGCTCGGCCACGGCCGGGTCGAGCATGTTCTGGCCCTTCCAGCGCACCGAGCCGCCCATGAACCGCCCGGGCGGCAGCACCATGCCCAAGATGGCCAGCCCCATCACGCTCTTGCCCGAGCCCGACTCGCCGACCACGCCCAGGCGCTCGTGGGAGCCGACGTTGAGGGTCAGGCGGTCGACCCCGTGGACGGTCCCGTCCCGGGTGGGGAACCCGACGGTGAGGTCGGCTATCTCCAGCAGCCGGTTCGAAGCGTCGTCGGCGGGGCCGGCACTGGCGGCGACGGTTTCCGGGGCGGGGGTGGGGGCGGGAGCGGCGGCGGTCATGTCACATGCCGGGCCGGTCGAGGATGATCTGCTCGCGCTCGGCCACGTCGTTGAAGGACTGGAGCCACAGCGACAGCAGGTTGACCCCGAGAACGGCCACGGCTATGGCCATCCCGGCGAAGGTCACCACCCACCAGGCATGGGTGATGTAGTCCCTGCCCTGCTCGATCATCAGGCCCCACGAGGATTGGGGGGGCTGGACCCCGAAGCCGAGGAACGAGAAGGCCGACTCCGACAGGATGGCGGCGGCCAGCTCCAGCACGATCAGGGTGATGAGCGAGCTCACCAGGTTGGGCAGCAGGTGCCGGCGCATGATCCGGGGCGATCCGGCGCCGCTCATCTCCGACGCCTCCACGAACAGCGACGTCCGCAGCGTGAACACCAGACTCCGGGTGACCCGGGTGAACACCATCCACCCCGACATGGCGATGACGGCGATGACGATCCAGACGCTGGGACCGAAGGCGAGAACGAATATCAGCCCGGCCAGCACCCCCGGAAAGGCCATCTGGACGTCGGCCACCGAGCTGATGACGGTGTCGGCCCAGCCCCCGAAGTAGCCGGCCACCAAGCCCAGCAGCGTTCCGATCAGCGCGGCCAGGCCCACCGCGGCCAGGCCGACCAGCAGCGAGATGCGGGCCCCGTCGATGAGCCGGGCCAGCAGGTCTCGGCCGAGCTGGTCGGTGCCGAGGGGGTGGGCCCAGGTGCCCCCCCAGCCCACCGGCGGCTTGAGGCGGTCGGGCAGGCTCTGCTGGGCCGGGTCGGCGATGAACGGGATCCACGGCCCGACGATGGCCGTCAGGGCGAAGAGCCCGGTGATGGCCACCCCGGCCATGCCCGCTTTGGACTTGAGCAGGTGCCGGCGTAGGTCGGCCAGGGTCCGGGCCTCTCCTGAGTCGGCGCCGGGATCGAGGCCGGAGTGGGTGGCAGGGGCGGCGGGATCGGTCACGGTCGGGGGGTTCACGGCGGGAGTCTTCCCGGTCGGGGGACTCACCGCAGCTCCACCCTGGGATCGATGGTCCGGCGGAGGACGTCGATGGCCAGGTTGGTGAACACCACCAGCCCGGCCAGCACCACCACCCCGGCCTGGAGCAGGATCAGGTCCTTCTGCTCGATGGCATTGAAGGCCATCAGGCCCACGCCGGGCCAGGAGAACACCACCTCGATCACCACCGTGTAGCCGGTGAACATGCGGGTCATCTCCCAGCCGGTGAAGGTCACGAAGTTGGAGGCCACGTTGCGGAAGACGTGGTGGGTGATGGTGTAGGAGCGGGAGAACCCCCGGGATTGGGCGGTCACCGCGTAGGGCTGGCGCAGCTCCTCGACGATGGCCCGGCGTATCATCTGGGCCAGCCGACCGGCGCTGGCCAGCCCGACCGCCACCGACGGCAGGATGATCGACGTCCAACCCCGGGAACCGAAGGTGGGCACCCAGTCGAGCTGGACGGCGAAGACGATGATCAGCAGATAGCCGATCCAGAAGGGCGGAGCGCTGATGAAGGCCATGGAGAAGCCCAGCACAGCGTGGTCGGGGAACTTTCTCTCCCGCCAGGCGGCCAGCATTCCCAGGGGCACGGCCAAGATCACGGTGACCACCACCGATCCGCCCACCAGCTTGAGCGTGGCGGGCAGGCGCTCGCGCACTATCTCCGAGGCGGGCCGCTGCTGCCAGAACGACTCGCCCAGGTCGCCGGTGACCAGCCCGAAGGCGAACTCGCCGTACTGTTCGATCAGCGGGCGCTTGAGCCCGAGCTGCTCCCGGCGGGCCTCCCGCAGCTCCTCAGACGCCTCCAGGGGCAGCGACACCGCGGCCGGGTCGGTGAACACGTGGGTCAGCACGAACACCAGCGAGGTGACCACGAAAACGACCAAGGCAGCGGCGATGACGCGCCGGATCAGCCATCGAAGCAACGCAGCCCCCTAGCGGGAATCGCCCATGTCCTGCGAACGCCGGATACTACAACAGCCCCGCCGCCGCCATGCCAAGGCCGCCACCGGGCGAGGGTGCGGGCCTCAGCCCGGCTATGGGGCGCCCTGGAGGGCTCGGGCCAGGAAGGAGGCCATCTGGGCTCGGGTGACCGAGCGGTCGGGGCAGTAGCGCATGGGCTCGGCCGAGCACCCCCGGGTGACCCCGGCGGCGAGGACGGCCTCCACCTCGGCCGCGCCGGGAGCGGCGGCGGGCACATCTTCGAACGCCCCGGCCGGCTCGGCCGCCGCCGAGATGTGCGAGAAAGCGCGGGCGAGGAACACGGCCATGTCACGGCGGGTGAGGGGTTCGGAGGGCCGGAAGGTGCCGTCCTCGTAGGGCTCGGCCACCCCCAAATCAGCCAACCGCTCAAGGTAAGGCGAGTACCAGGCCCCGCCGGACACATCGCCAAAACGGCTCGTCAAGCTCGCGGCGCCCTCCACCCCCAAGGCCCGGGCCAGAAAAGCCATCATCTGGGCTCGGGTCACCACCCGATCCGGGCAGAACCGATCCGGATAGGTCGGGCTGCAGCCCACCGTGACACCCCGAGCGGCGACGGCCTCGATGTTGCTCTCATGAGCGCTGCCGTCCTCGTCGGAGAACCGCCCGGCGAAGACCGACTCCGCCGAATCGACCACCCGAACCCTGAACCTGTCACCAGTCCGCTCCAGCACCTCAACCGTCGCCGTGCCCACCTCGAACACATCGCCAACCGAATGAACATGCTGCGTCAACCCGGCCTTCGTCTCATCGTCGAGGTTCTCGCCGGTGATGCCAATCAGCTCAGGGGGCGGGGTCTGCTGGGTCCGCCGGGTGAACTGATCCACTTTGTATGCTTCTACTCCTTCTTTGGGGATGTCTGAATCGTAGCCTTTGGCGACCCGTGCCCCCAGCGTGATCATCACCCCGAACCGCGGATCCCGCAAAACCAACATCTGAGTGCCCCCGAACCCCGGGGGCCGCAGCACATACGTGTGGGCCTTGCCCTGAGGGTGAATGGCAACATTGACCGGATCAATCCACCCGGCCGCGTAACGATTCACCGCGATAGTCGCCGCATTATATTCGCGATTTCCGCTCATCTGATCCATCGGGTTATCATATTCGTACACGTCTCCGGCCATGCGCGATATGCGCCCTCCGAAGGAACGATCTAACTCCCAGTTTATGAGGCCTCCATAAGAATGTGGAAACCCTAGAGCATGCCCGATCTCATGAATAATAATCGGTAAATGCAGCCCAACAATTTGAACGGATCCTTCCTTACCTGAGCTAGCCCAGCCAGCGCGACCATCGGTGTCGTCTATGACCACAAACCGATTGTCCGACGACACCGCTTTGCGTTCTGCTCTGACCGCCTCGGCACATCCAACCAGGTGAGGCCCGTCAATTCTGCCGACGTAACGGAACCCGGGCTGGTAGCGATCACTGGACAGCCAACGATAATACGGAGTGACCTCCCGGTTCAGCAACACCACCGCCTCATCCGAATCCCGGATAATATCCCCGTCGGGCGTGTCGCAAAGCCACACATCCCAAACCTCGCTGCTCAACGTGAACTCCCGATGCGACTCGGTACCGTCAATGAGGCCCATCGGACCCCGACTATAGGGATCAAACCGGCTCAACCCAGACGGCAAACGCCCCGACAAAGCATTACCGTAGAGACGCAACTCTGTCAGTGCAGTGAGCCGACCCAACTCAGACGGAATAGAACCAGACAAAGCATTACGCTCAAGGCGAAGAACTTTTAGCGCGGTCAACTGCCCCAACTCAGACGGAATAAAACCAGACAACTGATTACCGTAGAGACGCAGCTCTGTCAGCGCAGTGAGCCGACCCAACTCAGACGGAATAAAACCAGACAACTGATTATCTCTAAGACTCAGAGATGTCAGCGCGGTCATCTGCCCCAACTCAGACGGGATAGAACCAGACAACTGATTACCGTTGAGATACAGAGATGTCAGCGCAGTGAGCCGACCCAACTCAGACGGAATAGAACCAGACAAACCATTACGCTCAAGGCGAAGAACTTTTAGCGCGGTCATCTGTCCCAACTCAGACGGAATAGAACCAGACAACTGATTACCGTAGAGACGCAGCTCTGTCAGCGCAGTGAGCCGACCCAACTCAGACGGAATAGAACCAGACAACTGATTATCTCTAAGACTCAGGGATGTCAGCGCGGTCATCTGTCCCAACTCAGACGGGATAGAACCAGACAACTGATTACCGTTGAGATACAGAGATGTCAGCGCAGTGAGCCGACCCAACTCAGACGGAATAGAACCAGACAACTGATTATCTCTAAGACTCAGAGATGTCAGCGCAGTGAGCCGACCCAACTCAGACGGAATAGAACCAGACAAACCATTACGCTCAAGGCGAAGAACTTTTAGCGCGGTCATCTGTCCCAACTCAGACGGAATAGAACCAGTCAACCGATTACCGTAGAGACGCAGCTCTGTCAGCGCAGTGAGCCGACCCAACTCAGACGGAATAGAACCAGACAACTGATTATCTCTAAGACTCAGGGATGTCAGCGCGGTCATCTGTCCCAACTCAGACGGGATAGAACCAGACAACTGATTACCGTTGAGATACAGAGATGTCAGCGCAGTGAGCCGACCCAACTCAGACGGAATAGAACCAGACAAACCATTAACCGCCAGATCTAAATGAGTCAGTTCAGTGAGTTGACCCAACTCAGACGGAATAGAACCAGACAAACCATTATCCCACAAATACAATTGAGTGAGTTCAGTGAGTTGACCCAACTCAGACGGAATAGAACCAGACAAACCATTACGCGACAAAGCCAACCAAATCAGCCCAGAAATCCGACCCAACTCAGACGGAATAGAACCAGACAAACCATTACGCGACAAACTCAAATAAGTTAGCTCGGTGAGTTGACCCAACTCAGACGGAATAGGACCAGACAAATCGTTATCCCACAAATACAAAACAGTGAGCCCGGTGAGCTGACCCAACTCAGACGGAATAGGACCAGACAAACCATTCTCACGCAGATCCAACAAGGTGAGCCCGGTGAGTTGACCCAGTGCGGGCGAGATCGGCCCGGCTAAATCGCTGCGCTTGAGATCCAATGCGCTTACAAGCCCGGACTTTGGATTGACCGTCACGCCCTGCCAGGATGAAAGGGGGTTGTTCGGTCCCCATTGGCCATCGCCCGCGTCATCTAGGGTGCCGGGGTCATCGAGTTGGGTGTAGAAATCCCACAAAGCTTCGCAGTCAGCTCTCAGGGCATCCTGGCCAGCGGGAACAACCGCCTCGGAGTCACACGGCGAGCCGGTCTGAGCTTGGGCGGGCACAGCAGATAGAAGCAGGACAAACGCCGGGGCGGCCAGCACCGCTGACAACCCAGCCATCTTCGCAGAGAATCCCACTGTCAGCCTCCCATCAGCCGAATACCGGTGTTATAGCAGATCGACCACGGTTGGGCCAGTGGCGTGGCGGAGGAGGTGTTTGAGGACTTTGTGGGTGGGGCCTCGGGGGAGTTCGTCGAGGATTTCTAGGTAGCGGGGGACGCTGAAATCGGGCAGTATCTCCCGGCAGAAACGGGCCAATTCGGCCGGGTCAATGACGCAGCCCGGCTCGAGGACCACCGCTATCTTCACGTCTTCTTCGCCCAGCTCGGAGGGAACCCCTACCGCAGCGCAATCGGCCACCCCGGCGAAGCCGGACACGGCTCGCTCCACCTCGGTGGAGGAGATCATCTCCCCTCGGCGGCGGATGGCGTCCTTTAGCCGGTCCACCCAGCGGATGTAGCCGTCGTCGGCGATGGCGGCCAGATCGCCGGTGTGGAACCACAGGTTCCGGAAGGCGGCCAGGGTGGCTTCGGGCTGGCGGTGATAGCCGGTCATCATCACCCCCGACACTCGGGGCCGCACCACCAACTCGCCCACCTCTCCGGCGGGCACCTCGTGGCCGTCGGCGTCCACCACCGCCACCTCGAACTGGGGCACCGGCCGGCCCGAGGCCCGGTAGCGCATGGGGTCGGAGGGTCCGGTGGTGGAGAAGTGCCCGGTCTCGGTCATGGCGAACCCGGTGACCAGCCGCAGCCCGAACCGGTCCTCGAACTCGGCCCGGCGGTCCATGGGAATCCCGGCCGCGCCGTGCATCATCCGCACCCGGTGATCGCGGTCGCCCGGCGCCGGGGGCTGGTTCAACAGCATCGACGACATAGCCCCCACCACCCCGACCTCGGTGGCACCCGAGCGCTTCGCCTCGCCCCAGAAGGCCCGAGCCGAGAACCGGGACAACAAGGCGGCCCGGCCGTCCACGACCAGGGCCGTGCCCAGGGTGGAGAAGCGGGCGTTCACGTGGTACAGGGGCAGGGCCGAGAACATGACGTCATCCGCGGTCAGGCCCCACTGCTCGATCTTGATGCGGGCCTGCTCGACGGGGAAAGCCTGGGGCAGCACCGCCCCTTTGGCCGGGCCGGTGGTGCCGGAGGTGTAGACGATGTTCATCGGGTCGCCGGGCCGGGGCGGGGCGAACGGCGGGACCGGGCCACCGCGGCGGCGCAACTCGTCGTAGTCCAAGACGGCCACCCCCGGCGGCGACGGGCCCGGACCCCGCCGCACCACCGTCTCCAGTCCGCTGACCGCCGGGAGTTGCTCGGCGGCCCGATCGGCCAGCGAACCGTCGACGATCAGGACCCGGGCCCCGGAGTGGCCGAGCACGTGGGCGAGCTGGGGTCCTTTGAGCCCGGCGTTGACCGGGCACTCCACCGCCCCGAGGCGCAGCAGCGCCAGCATGGTCACCGGCACCTCTTCGTGGTTGGGCGACATGTGGCAGACCACGTCTCCGGGGCCGACCCCGGCCGCGGCCAAGCCCCCGGCGCAGGCCTCGGCCGCGGCCGTCAGCTCGGCCCAAGTGAACAGGCGGCCGTCGAAGTCGAGCACAACCCGATCGGGGTGCTCCTCAGCCCGTCGCCGACACAGCGACCACAGATCCTCGAACCGGCCGCCGGTCACGGCGCCAGCTTGAAGGCGGGCAGAGTCAGGTTCTCGTCCCGGTCGACGAAGGTCACCCGGACCCGGGCGCCGATGCGCAGCCGGGCCGGGTCGGAGTCGATCAGGTTGGCCAGCAGGCGAGGGCCCTCGTCCAGCTCGACCACGGCCACCACGTAGGGGACGTCGCCGGCCCAGGTGTCGTCGTAGAAGGCGACGTGCACCTCGGTGAAGGACCACAGACGGCCCCCGCCGCCCATCGTCTGCCAGGTGCGCTCGCCGCACCAGCAGCCGGGGCAGAACCGCCGGGGGTAGGCGAAGACCAAACCGCAGGCGTCGCAGCGGGGCAGGGCCAGCTCGCCCCGGCGGGCCGCCTCCCAGTAGGGAGCAGCCACCGCGTCGCCGAGGTCCGGCCTGGGCTTGCCAGATTCCGCCGGGCTCACGGGTCCTCCCGGCCCAGGACCATGGTGGAGAAGGCGGAGAAGACGCCGCCGTTGCCGTGGACCACCGCCACCTCGGCCCCCTCCACCTGGCGGCGGCCGGCCGCGCCCCGGAGCTGGCGGACGGCGTCGAGGAGGTGGAACACCCCGCCGGCGTGGCCGTGGGAGAGCATCCCGCCGTGCAGGTTCACCGGGTGGGCCGAGCCCAACCCCAGGGCGCCCGAGGCGGCGTAGGGGCCGCCCTCGCCGGGGCCGCACAGGCCCAGGGCCTCCACCCCGGCCACCACGCTGAAGGTGCAGGCGTCGTGGATGTAGACGGCGTCGGCGTCGGCCCCGCGCAGCCCGGCCCGCTCGAAGGCCCGGGCCGCCGCGGTCGGGCCGCCGAGGGAATCGAGGTCGGGGGCCTGGGACGGGATGTGGTGGGTGACGGCCGCGCCGTAGCCGAGCACCCGGGCGAAGGGCCGGCCCAGGGCGCGGGCCCGATCAACCGAGGTGACCACGAAGGCACCGCCCGCGTCGGAGATCAGCGAGCAGTCGAGGCGGCGCAGAGGCGAGGAGATCATGGGCGAGGCCTGGTGGTCGGCCAGGGTGATGGGGTGACGCTTGTGGGCGTTGTCGTTGAGGGAGGCGTGATGGCGGGAGGCCACCGCCACCGCGCCGAGCTGCTCGCTGGTGGTGCCGTAAAGGTGCATGTGGCGCTGGGCGAACAGGGCGTAGCCGGTGATCATGGCGATCTGCCCGTAGGGGGCTTCGAAGTCCTCGCCCCCGGTGAGGGTGCCGGGGGCCCGGCCCCGGCCCGCCCGCCGGATGGAGATGCCGTTCTCGCCGTAGGCGCACAGGGCGGCGGTACACATGCCAGCGTCAATGGCGGCGGCCGCGTTCAACAGGGCGGCGTGGTGGGTGCCGGGGCCGCCCACGTCGGTGACCACGGCCAGCTCGGGCCGCAGCCCCAGGTACTCCGCCACTCGGGCGGCGTGCAGCATCATGGCCTGGGAGTAGCCGGAGAATGAGAAGACGGCGTCGATGTCGGCTTTGGCCAGGCCGGCGTCGGCCACCGCGGCCACGGCCGCTTCGGCTTGGAGTTGGATGGCGCTGCGGCCCGGCAGCTTGCCGATCTCGGTCTCGGCCACCCCGACGACGGCGATGTCGTCGAGCACGCTCACCGGGGTCGCTCCCGCCGCCGGGAATTGGGGCTGGGGTTGGACTCGCCGGTCACGGCAACCGCTCCCACAGGAGGCTGTCGTCGTCTTGGCGGCGGGCGGTCCAGCCGGGCGGGACGGCGTGGACGGCCCCCCACCCCTCGATCAGCGCCGGCCCGTCGATCGCCTGGCCGGGCGCCAGGGCGGCCAGATCGACCACCGCGGTGGGCTCGGGCTCGGCGCCCCACCACACCTCCCGCCGCTGCACCGACGAAGACGACTCCGGGCTGGCCGGCGGGGCGGGAGGCTCGACTTGGCCCGGCCCGGCGGCCCCGGGCGGAGCGGAAGGCGGGTCGAGGTGCGATGACACCTCTACCCGGCCGTTGCCGGAAACGACGGCGATCCGGGCCTCGTCGGCGGGCAGGCGCTCGGCTTCGAGGTCGAGCCGGGCCCGGGCCGTCAGTCGGTCGGCCACATCCCCGGGGGTTTCGCCGGGCCCGACCGAGGCCCGGTAGACCTGCCGCAGGGGCGCGCCGGCCACCCCCCGGGCGCTGAAGACCCCGCCGTGGACGAACGACCGCACCCTGGTGATCCCGGCCAGGTCGGCGACAGGCCCGGCGTGCAGCCCGCCTGCGCCGCCGAAGGCGTAGAGGACGGCCTCGGCCGGGTCGACGCCGGCCGAGGCCAGCAGATCTTCGAGCGCCGCCGCGGCCTGCCGGTGAGCAGCCGAGCGGACTCGCCGGGCCGCCTCCACCGGGTCTCCGCCATCCAAGGCGGCCAGGGCGGACCGGGCTAGCCCCGCGTCTAAGACGATGTCGCCGACCAGGGTCGCCCCATCGGCCAAGAAGCCCAGCGCAGCGTCGGCGTCGGTGAGGGTCGCTTCGGCGCCGCCCCGGGCGAAGGCGGCCGGCCCGGGCACGGCCCCGGCGCTGGCCGGTCCCACCGTCACCGCCCCCGCCGAGTCCACCGCGGCGATGGAGGACCCGCCCAAGCCGACCGACACCACCCCGGGCACGGGCAGCGAGACCCTCACGCCCCGGATCTCGGGAGTCTCGGCCACCGCGTAGGCGCCGCCGCGGACCAGCCCCAAGTCCAGGGTGGTGCCGCCCATGTCGAACCCGACCGCGGTCTCGTCGCCCCGGACGGAGGCCTCCGCGGCCACCAAGCCCAGACCGGCGGCCGGGCCCGAGCTGTAGGTGCTGATGGCGGTGGTCCGGGCCGTCCGGGCGCACGACCCGTCGGAGTGGACGGCCAGCAGCGGGACGGTCAGCCCGGCCTGCTGAAGCAGCCCCTCGGTGCGGTACAGCAGCTTGGCCATCGACCGGCTCAGGTAGGCGTTGAGGACGGCGGTGGCGGTGCGCAGTTCGTCGTCGTCGACGTCGGCCACCTCCGAGCCCAGGGTGAGCGGTATCGACCTCAGATAGTGGGCCGGGTAGCGGTCCCGGACCAGCTCCCGCAGCCGCTCCTCGTCGGCCCGGCGCTCGCGGCGCAGGCTAACCACCACTTGGCGCACGCCCTGCTGCACCAAGTCGCGGCACAGCCCCAGCACCGCCTCGTCGGGCGCCGAGGCCGCCCCGACGGCTGGCGCCTCGCCCTCGCCCTCGCTCTCTCCCTCATATCGGCCGGAGGCGGGCACGGCCGCCACCTGGTCGGGGCGGACAAAGACGCCCAGGGCCGGGGCCAACTCGACCGGGCCGTACAACGACGACTCCGCCCCGGCCTCCACCATCAGCCCCACCAGGTCGCCGGCGCCGGTGACCACGGAGTTGGTGCCGATGGTGGTGGCCAGCCGCAGCACCCCGACCGAGGCCAGGAAGTCCTCCAAGTCCAGGTCGAAGCGGCGGGCGCCCTCGCCCAGACAGGCCATCACCGACCGGGTCAGGTCGAAGTGGGAGGTGGGGACCTTGGCCATGGCCGCCCGGCGGCCGTCGGAGAAGTACCCGTCGGTGAAGGTGCCGCCCATGTCCATGCCCACCGACCAGGTCATCCCGGCCCCTCCCAACAGACATCGGCCAGCCGGGCGGCCGCGGCCCGCACCGCGGCGGGGTCGGCGGCCGGCCCGAGAGGGGCGGTGATCGCTTCGGCCGCCCCGGCCAGCTCGCCCCGGCGCTCGTCGAGGCCGCGGCTCAAGGCGGCGGGCGACTCGAAGACGCCCGCGGGCAGGAAGGCCAGACCCTCGGAGCACCCTTTGGGAGAGACCCAGCGCTCATACCCGAGCCGGGCCGGATCGCCGCCCGCGGCGGAGGCCATGACCAATGAAACGCTCATGCGGAGATGGTCGGCGGCTCGCAGGATCGGCCGGTGAACTTCGGCGGCTAGGTCGGGATCGAGATCAAAAGGCCCGGCCTCGACCACGATCACCCGCTCGGCCCCACAGGCGTGCATAGCCCGGATGCGGGCCGCAGCCAGGTCCGAGGCGGCGTCAAGGGACTCTTCGGGGTCGCCGCCGATCCGGGCACCCCAGGCCACCGGGCCCGAGACTGCACCCAGCACCGGAAGGGCGGCCGGAGTGCCGGCCAGCCCGGCCGCCGCCGCGTCGAGTTGGTCGAGCGCCGGGGCCGCGACCGGAGTAGGGCCAGCCCGGCCGCCGCCAGCGGCGAGGGCGTCCGAGGCCAACCCCGGCACCGCCGCCGAGGCCGAGCCAAGACCGAGCTCGGCGGCCAGGGCCTCATCTTCGGCGGCTGGCGACCACGGAGCGCAGCTCAGGGCCAAGCCCAGGGCCCGGGCCCCCTCGTCGAGGCAGCGAACCCGGCCGTCGAGGTCGTCGGGCCACTGCCGGTTGAGGGCCGCGGCGAACACCTCCGGGGCCGCCACCGCCACCAGCCTCACGGGGCCAGAGCCCCGAAATCCCGGCCGGAAATCCCGGCCGACCGGCGCTGCCGTCGGGCTCATCCGGCCCCGGCCCCTCGCCACCGGGCCCCGGCCGCCGACCGCCGGGCCATCAGCCCTGTTCCCGGGGGTCGGGGCAGTCGCGGTCGTCGATGAGCTGGGTCGGGATCGGGTAGTCGCCGTAGTGGCGCAGCGCCTCGGGCGGGGGCCGCCGCTGAGACCAGTCGGCCACGAACTCGTCATAGGGCCGGCCCAGGCGCAGCCGCTCGGCTCGGATCTCGGCCCGCCGGGCCGCGGTGGCGGCCTCGTCCACCCGGTCACGGCCCTCGGTCAGCACCACCCCGTAGAGCCGGACGGCCAACTCGGTGGAGGTCACGCCGGCGGCGATGTCGTCGAGCACCGCGGCGGGGTCTCGCTCCAACACGTCGCCGTAGCCGCCGCCGGAGCCCCGGGCCAGCACGAACACGTCGCCGTCGGAGCAGCTCTCCCCCTCGATGTTGGGGTGGCCGAACTCGTAGCGGCCCGATATCCGGCGCCGGTCGGCCAGCTCCCGCACGCTCATGGGCAGGTCGGCGGCCCCGGCGGCCATGAGAGCCTTGGCGTCGGAGCCCCGGACCACGATGCGGGGCTGCGACGCCCCCGAGTAGCCCCCGAACAGGCCGTAGTTCTTGGTGAACCGGCTGCCGGTGCCCACCGAGTTGAAGCGCAGGCCCTCGGTGCCGTGGATCACGAAGCAGTCGGTGAGGCCCACCCCGCCCCGGTGCCGACCCAGGCCGCACACGTCCCGGTCGAAGCGGTTGCGGAACAGGTACACCCACGGGAACTTCCGCTCCTGCTCCTCGGGGCCGGGGCAGTCCACCACCATGGCCCAGAAGAAGCCGGCGCTGTGCTCGCCGTCGAGGTCGAAGCGGGCCCCCTGGCCGGTGGCGTTGCCGTTGGCCGGGCCCCCGGCGATGGGGTTGCCGTACTGGCCGGTGCCGCCGAACCCGATGAGCAGAAGGTTCTCGGCGAACGGGGCCACCACCCCGGCCCGGTGGGGGCTGTCGTGCAGCATCCGCATGGCCGCCAGCAGCAGGCCCTGCACCACCACCCGGCCGGTGTGGCTGCCCGAGCCGGTTCCGGAGTCCCGGCTGGGGGCGTTCACGATGCTGGGCGGGGCGGTCAGCTTCACCGGGTCGAACAGCCCGATCGACCAGCGCAGGCCCCGGAACACGGTGGGGAACAAAGCGGCGGCGCTGGCCGCCCGGGCCAGATGCCAGCGCAGATGGAACGGGCCGATGCCCGGCTCGGGCGAGGCCCCGGCCAAGTCGATGACCAGCTCCTCGCCCCGCTTGTGGATCTCGACCGGCAGGCGGATGAGCCCGTCGTCGATGCCGATGGTGTCCAGGAACACCACCGACCGATAGACGCCGTCGTTGAGGCTGGCGATGCGGCGGCGGGCCAGCCCGGCCGAGATTTTGATCGACTGGCGGAGCCCGGCGGCCACGAAATCGGCTCCCCGGCGCTCCGTCTCCCGCAGCAACTGCTGGCGCAGCCTCACGCACACCGCCAGCCGGGCCTTCATGTCCAGCGAGTTCTGCCGGGGGGTGCGCACCGAGTTCAGCAGGAACTCCAGGTGGTCGGTCTGGAACTCGAAGTTGCGGCCCACCCGCAGCGGGGTGATGTGGAGGCCCTCCTCGTAGCGGCTGCCGATCTCAGGCGACCAGCCCCCCGGCGACCGGGACCCGGTCTCGCCCTGGTGGCCGCCGCAGGCCACCCAGGCCAGCAGCTCCGACTCCCAGAACACCGGCATCATCAGGAAGTGGTCGTAGGTGTGGACCCCGCCCGCGTCGGGGTCGTTGAAGAAGAAGATGTCGCCGTCGGCCAGCCCCACCGTCGGGTCGTCCACGTAGTGCTTGAGCACGTACTTGACCGGGCCGTAGTGCAGCAGGGCGTGCAAAAGCACCCCGGTGGACATGCCAGCCAGGTCGCCTTTGGCGGTGAACACGCCCACGCCCAGGTCGCCGGCCTGGAGCATCTCGGCCATGCTCAGGTACTTGCACACGTCGCGGCCGTCGTCGATCATCGAGTCGAGCTTGTGGAGGAAGATCTCCAGGTCGACCGGGTCGAGCCGGTCGGCGCCGGCCAGCTCCAGCTCGGTGGGGGTCTCCAGCACCTCCCGGTGCAGCACCTCGGGATCGAGGCCGGGCCCGGGCTTCATCAGCGGCCGCCCGAACCGGGCCACCCGCTCGGCTAGGCCCATGCCGGCCACGTCGAGCAGGTTCGGTGTCCGGACCGCAGTCACAGCCGGCCCCCGGCGATCCGGTCACGGGCCCGGCCGCCGACGGCCCGGGCTCCCGGCCCGGTCACGGGCGGGCTCCGGTGCGGGTCAGCCAGCCGGTGCGGTGGTCGTCCAGTTCGTAGTGCCAGCCGCCGGGCACGGCCACGGTGGTGTCGACGTCGGACACTAGGGCCGGGCCCTCGGTCGAGAACCCGACCGGCAGACGGCCCCGCTCGTACACCGGGGTGAGGGCCGGGCCTGAGCCGGGCCAGCACACTTCCCGGGCCTCGGGCCGGTTCTCCCCGCCAGCCGCCGCCGCTGCTGGCGCGGCCGCCAGCCGGGGCCGGTCGGTGAGCTGCGAGCCCGACGCCGAGGCCACCAGCCGGAACAACTGCACCAGTATCCCGCCGTAGGGGTGGATGGAGCCGGCCCCGTAGGCGTCGGCGAAGACGGCGTTGAAGGCGTCGCACACCGCGGCGACATCCGCGAGGCCGCCCAAGCGCATCCGGGGCGACTCGAGTCGGACCGTGTGGTGCTGGCCGCCGTAGCTCATGTCTAGCTCCAGGCGCAGCGCCACCGAGCCGGCGCCGAACCCCTCCTCGGCCATGTCCCGCTCGGCCAGCTCCACCAGCCCGTCCACCATCTCGTTGAAGGCGCCGGCCGCGTCGGTGTGGGCCTCGCCGTCGAACAGCTCGATCATCCGGGTGCGCTCGTAGGTCTGCATCACCGGCATGGTGGCCACGCCGTAGGCGTTGAGCTCGCTGCCGTGGGGGAAGGTGGCCACCGTCTCCACATCGCTGTAAGCGGCCACGTCGGCGGCGTGGACCGGGCCAGCCCCGCCGAAGGCGAACATGGTGAAGTCTCGGGGGTCGTGGCCCTCCAAGGCGGTCTGGCGGTAGATCTCCTGGCCCATGACCCCGTCGATCAGCCGGCGGACCCGCAGGGCGGCCTCGGTGGCGTCAATGCCGAGCGGGTCGGCGATCCGGCGGCGCAGGGCCCGCTCGGCCAGCCGCCGGCTCAGCGGCATGGCCCCGCCCAAGAAATAGTCGGGGTCGATGTAGCCCAGCACCACGTCGGCGTCGGTCACGGTGGGCTCGGTCCCCCCCTGGGCGTAGCAGGCCGGGCCGGGC
The DNA here is from genome assembly GCA_958296055.1 of uncultured Acidimicrobiales bacterium. GTDB lineage: Bacteria > Actinomycetota > Acidimicrobiia > Acidimicrobiales > Aldehydirespiratoraceae > CATQHS01. The sequence goes on along the minus strand of CATQHS010000001.1, from coordinate 2,003,944 downwards.
ATCGACCCGGCGCTGCGGGGCCCCACCCGCAGCTCGCCCGCGTCGGTGACGAAGGCGACGGAGCCCCCGCCGGCCCCGATGGAGTAGTTGGCGATGACGGGCAGGTGGACCCGCCACCGGTCGATCACCGGGTCGAACTCGTAGTTGCGGTCCTGGCCGTCGAGCACCAGGCCCACGTCGAAGCTGGTGCCGCCCATGTCGGCGGTTATCACCCGGTCCAGCCCGTAGTCGGAGGCCATGCGGGCCGCGCCAGCCAGGCCGGCCACCGGGCCGCTGCCCAGCAGGTGCAGGGCGGTGGTCCGGCTGGCCGAGGCCACTCCCCCGATGTTGCGGGCCACCAGCAGCGGCTTGCGGCAGCCGGCCGAGCGGAGCCGGTGGCCGAGGTCGATCACGTGCTCCTCGGTGTCGGGGGCCAAAAAGGCGCTGAGGATGGTGGTGATGCTGCGCCGGTACTCGTCGAGCTTGGGGGCCACCTCCGAGGACAGCAGCACCGGGCACCGGCCCAGGACGGAGTCGGGGTACTCGTCCCGGACGATCTCCCGTATCTGCTGCTCGTGGGCGGGGTTCATGAACGACCAGGTGAGGCAGACGGCGATGGCCCGCACCCCCTGGCGAACCAGGTGATCGACCGCGGCCAGCACGTCGTCGGCGCTCAGTGGCATCAGCACCGTCCCGAAGCAGTCGACCCGCTCGCGGACCCCGACCCGCAACGAGCGGGGCACCAAGTCGTCGGGGCGGCGGGCCCGGGTGCGGTCGATCTGCACCTCCAAGGGCATCCCGTCGGCCCAGGACCGGGACCGGGCCACGTGGATGGTGTCCTCTTGGCCCGCGGTGGTGATGAGCCCCACTTTGGGGCCGGTGCGCTCGATCAGGGCGTTGGTGCCCACCGTGGTGGAGTACTTGACCACATCGGCGGCGGCGAAGGCGTCGGCGGGCTGGCGGCCGAGCCGGCGGGCCGCTTCGCCGATGGCCGCGAACATGCCGTCGGAGAGGTCGGCGTGGGTGGTGGGCGACTTGCCGGTGGCCTGACGGCCTCCCAGCACCACGAAGGCGTCGGTGAAGGTGCCCCCGATGTCCACGTCGAGCAGGTTCGGGGTAGCCGGGCCGGATGGGGCGGGTGAGGCGTGCGGGGGCGGGAGGTCAGCCGATGGCATCGAGGTCCAGCTCTATGTCGCGGGTGACGGGATGGCCGGGCGGCAGGTACTCGACATCGAACATCACCGCGCAGCCCGGGCAGTAGACCTCGACGATCCGGCACCAGTCCGGGTGGGGGCTGAACCCGAACTCGGTGGGGGGGTCGAAGGGGACGTGGATCTGTTGGGGGTCCCGGTCGTACAGCAGGCACCCCTCCTTGTAGCTGCGGTCGGCCGGGCCCAGGTCGCGGCCGCACCGGTTGCAGACCCAGCGCCGGGCAGCGACGTCGAGGTCGAGGGCCTCGGTGATCCGCCGCCGCCCGGGGTCGGGGCCGGCGGAAGCGGCGGGCTGGCTGGCGGGGTCCTCCCCCGCGGCGGAATCGTTGGGCACCCGGCGATGATATTCACCGGCTCCGGTCGGCGGCCCGGTTAGGGTCGCCCGGTCCCTGCCTGCTGCCGCGAAGGAGCGCCACCGTGGCCCCCACCCCCTGCCCCGCCGCCGACGGGTCCAGCCCCGCCCGCCGCAAGTTCGGCGAGCCGCCGCCCATGTGCATCGACCCGGCTCGGCGCTACACCGCGGCCATGGAGACCTCCATGGGGTCGCTTGCCATCGCCCTGGACCCGATCGCCGCGCCCCGAACTGTCAACAACTTCGTGGTGCTGGCCCGGTACCACTACTACGACGGGGTGATCTTCCACCGGATCATCAAGGACTTCATGTGCCAGGGCGGCGACCCGGACGGCACCGGGCGGGGCGGGCCCGGCTACCGCTTCGCCGACGAGCTGCCCAAGCCGGGCCGCTACGAGATCGGGTCTGTGGCCATGGCCAACGCCGGGCCCGACACCAACGGCAGCCAGTTCTTCATCGTCAGCGGCCCGGCGGGGACGAGGCTGCCGCCGCAGTACTCGCTGTTCGGCCAGGTGGTGGCCGGCCTAGACGTGGTGGACGCCATGCAGAAGGTGAAGACCGGCCGCAACGACCGCCCCGCCAAAGCCGTGACCATCCAATCAGTGACCATCACCGAGGCCGACTGACCCGGCGGCGGGCGGTCACTCGGTTGGCTTGGGGCTCAACTCCACCGGCACGGCCGCCGGGCTGCGGATGGCCCGCACCGCCTCCCGGAACCGCTCGACGTTGGCCAGCTTGATCTCCTCGTAGCCCCGGATCAGGTCGGGGGTGCGGGCCAAGCTGATAGCCCGGTCGTAGCCGGCGGGGTCCAGGCCGTCCAGTTCGGCTTCGACGATGGCCCGGTACTCGTCCACCAGGGCCCGCTCCAGGCGGCGCACAGCAGCGGCGCCGAACGGGTCGAGCCGGGTGCCGCGCAGCCGCCGCCCGGCCCGCAGCAGCTTCAGCGCCGGCCGCCAGCGGGGGCCGAACCCCAGCTTGCGCTTCAGTCCCAGAGCCCGCAGGAACGGCGGGTGCAGCAGCAAGCGGTATCCGGCCGCGTCGTCGCCGAAGGCGGCCCTTATCGCCGCGTCGGTCTCGGGCCGGAGATGGAGCCGGGCCACCTCGTACTCGTCCTTGTAGGCCATCAGCTTGTACAGGTAGAAGGCCACCGCCTCGGTCAGATCGGCGGCGCCCGGGCCCATCGCCTCCTGCTCGCGTCGAGCGACCCGGGCCACGAACTCGACGTAGCGGGCGGCCAGCGCGGGTGACTGGTAGTCGACCAGATCGGCGGCCCGGCGCTCGGCCAGGTCGGCGGTGGGACCGACCAAGCCCGACCGCCCGATCAGGCGCCGGGCCTTGGCTGCGGCCCGACGGGACGAGACCGCCGCCGAGGCCCCGGCCGCTTCGACGGGCGCCGAGGCCCGCACCGCCTCAGGGGCAGCCACCAAGGCGCGGCCCCAGTCGAAAGCGGCCCGGTTAGCGGCAACGGCCACGCCGTTGATCTCGATAGCCCGCCCGATGGCCTCGGCGGGCACGGGCACACCCCCGGCCTGATAGGCGGCCCCCAGGGTCAAGAAGTTGGCCTGCATGTGATCGCCGAACAGGCTCTCGGCCAGCCCGACCGCATCGAGGCGGACGTTGTCGTCCTTGCGGGTGACCCGGTCGATGGCCAAGAGCAGGTCGTCGGCGTCGGGGTAGGCCTCGTCGGGGTGGGCCACCATCTCGCCGGTGGGCACCCGGCTGGTGGACACCGCGGCCAGGGTGCGCTCGGGGGCGGCCCGGGCCAGGTTGCGGGGGTTGGCCGCCACCAACAGGTCGAAGCCCACATAGCAGTCGGCCAGCCCGGCGCCGATGTAGTTGGACCCTCCGGCGGGGCCGTCGAACAAGCGCAGGTGCGAGACCACAGGGCCGCCCTTCTGGCTTAGCCCGGTCTGGTCCAGTCCCGAGATCTCGAGCCCTTCCAACAGGGCGGCAGTGGCCAGCACCTGGCTGGCGGTGACCACGCCGGTGCCGCCCATCCCGGCCATGAACACGGAGAACCCGGAGGCGGGCACGGCCGGGCGGACCGGCTCGGGGATCTCGGCGGGCGGCGGCGGGGGGGCCGGGCGGAGCCGGGGCTCGGCCCGGGGCTCGGTGGTGACTTCGATGAACGACGGGCAGTCGCCCTCCACGCAGGTGTAGTCGAAGTTGCACGACGACTGATGTATCCGGGTCTTGGGGCCGAACTCGGTGTCCACGGGCTGGACCGACAGGCAGTGGCTCTTGACCCCGCAGTCGCCGCAGCCCTCGCAGACCGCCTCGTTGATGAAGATCCGCTTGGCGGGAGTGGGGATCACGCCCCGCTTGCGGTCCCTTCGCTTCTCGGCCGCGCAGCGCTGGTCGTAGATGAGGACGGTCACGCCCGGGGTGTCGCGCAGGGCGAGCTGGGCCTCCTCCAGCCGGTCCCGGGACCAGATGTCGGCGCCGGCGGGGAGGCCCGAGCCCGACCCGGCGCCAGCGCCAGCGCCGTCGAACCGGTCGGGGTCGTCGCTGCACACGATGATCCGGGACGCGCCCTCGGCGGCCATCGCCGCGGCCAGCTCGGGCACGCCCATGGCCCCGGCCACGGGCTGGCCCCCGGTCATGGCCACCGCCCCGTTGTAGAGGATCTTGTAGGTGAGGTTGACGCCGGCGGCCACCGCGGCCCGCACGGCCAGGCTGCCGGAGTGGAACAGGGTGCCGTCGCCCAGGTTCTGGAACAGGTGGGACCGGTCGGTGAAGGGGGCCCGGCCGATCCAGGTGGCCCCCTCGCCGCCCATCTGGTGGATGGTGAGGGCCCGGTCGTCGATCCACAGGGCCATGGCGTGGCAGCCCACTCCCCCGGTGGCGATCGAGCCTTCGGGCACGACGGTGGAGCGGCTGTGGGGGCAGCCGCTACAGAAGTAGGGGGTGCGATCCACCTCGGCCCCGGCCGCTTTGGAGGCCTCCTCGATGAGGGCCAGCCGGGCCTCCATCACCGGCAGCGTCAGCCGGTTGCGGAGCCGGGCGGCCACCACGGGGGCGATCCGGTCGGCGGTGAGCTCGCCGTCGGCGGGGACCAGGCGGCGGCCGCTCTCGTCGTGCTTGCCCACGATGCGAGGGGCGTCGGGGCGGCCGTAGAGGACGTCCCGCACGAACAGCTCCATGAAGGCCCGCTTCTCGTCCACCACCAAAATCTCGTCGAGGCCCCGGGCCAGCTCGGCCACGATTTCGGGCTCCAGGGGCCACACCATCCCCACCTGCAGCAGCCGGACGCCGCGGCGGTTCAGCTCGCCGTCGTCGAGGCCGAGGTCGGCCAGGGCCTGCTTCAGCTCGTGGAAAGTGCGGCCGGCGGCCACGATGCCGAGCCAGGCGTCGGAGCGGGCCCCGCTGATGCGGTTGAGCCGATTGGCGGCGGCGTAGGCCTTGGCCGCCTCCAGGCGCCCGTAGGCGATCTCGGCCTCCAAGCCCAAGCTGATGGGGGTGACCAGACCGGGCTGCTGGACGTGGCGCCACCGCTGGCCGCCGATGACCAGCTCGGGCTCGGCCGGGACCACCCGGTCGGGGGCGACCTCGGCGGTGGCCAAGGCGTCGGCCATGGTGGTGACCACCTTGAAGCCGACCCACAAGCCCGAGTAGCGGGACAGGGCGAAGCCGTGGAGCCCGAGGTCGAGTATCTCCTGCACCGAGCCGGGGTACAGGATCGGCATCTGGGCGTCGTAGAAGGTCGGCTCGGTGTGGGTGGGCAGGGTGGACGACTTGGCCATGGGGTCGTCGCCGGCCAGGGCCAGCACCCCGCCGTTGGGGGCGACGCCCTTGAAGTTGGCGTGCTTGAAGGCGTCGCCGCAGCGGTCGACCCCGGGGCCTTTGCCGTACCACATGCCCAGCACGCCGTCGTGGCGGTCCAGCGGGCCCAGCAGCGGCTCCTGGCTGCCCCACACCGCGGTGGCGGCCAAGTCCTCGTTCACGCCCGGCACCCACACCACGTCGTGGTCGCTCATCAGCTTCAGGTTCCGCTCGATGGTCATGTCGAACGTGCCCAGCGGCGATCCCTGGTAACCGGAGATGAAGGTGGCGGTGCGCAGACCCCGGGCCCGGTCGGCCCGGTGCTGATCGAGCGGGAGCCGGACCAGGGCCTGGATGCCGGTCAGCAGGATCCGGCCCCGCTCCCGCGTGTACTTCTGGTCGAGGTCGAAGTCAGCGGGGACGGGAGCGGGGGCGGGCATCTGGGGGCTCTTCTCTATATCGCCCTGCGGGTCGGCGGTCGGCTTGGGGTCAGCCGGTCAGCCGATGATCCGGCAGTACTCGGGGACGATGTCGGCGGTGAGCAGGTCCATCCAGGCCGGGCGCATCTCCAGGAGCCGGGCCACCACGTTGCGGTGGTTCTCCCGGTGGTTCCAGACGCCGATCAGATAGAAGCGGTGCGGGTCGTCTTCGCTCTGGTAGAGGACCCCCTCGTGCACGATGCCGGGCGTGGTGTGCACGATGTTCTGGTCGCTGTGGTCCCACTGCTCGAAGGCTTCCTTGAACTCTTCGGCCCGGCCCGGCTTGGCCTGCAGGGTGTAGTGGAAGGCGAACGAGCCCTCGGGCAGGTCGGCCAGGATCGGGTTGGCGTGATCGTCGTGGTTCTCGGTCATGGGGCTCCCTGGTCGAATCGGCTGAGCGGCTGCGGGGTCTCGGGCGGGCGGCGTCAGCTCGCGGCGGCAAAGGCCTCGGCCGCGGCCTTCGAGCACACCACGTCTTCGGCGTGCTTGGCCCCGGAGATGCCCAGCGCTCCCACCACGGTCCCGGCGGAGGTCTTGAGCGGCTCGCCGCCCTCGACAGCCAGGATGTGGGGCCGGGAGGTCATGGGCGGCCCGAGCGAGTTGTCCTGCTGGAAGTAGTCGGACAGGGCGCCGGTGTCGCGCTTGAAGGTGATGGCCGCGTTGGCCTTGGCGATGGCGTTCTCCAAGGCGATCTCCACCACGCCGTCCATGCGGTGGACCAGCACCAGGTTGCCGGTGGCGTTGACCACGGCGACGCACACGGCCAAGCCGTGGTCCCGGGCGGTGTCCAGGGCGGTGTCGGCGACGAGCTTGGCCCCGTCGAGGGTGATGGTGGAGACGCTGGTCACATGATCGGCCATTTCGGTGGTTGTACCTTTCGTTGTCGGATGACGGTTGGTTGTCTTGGTTGCGGTCAGTTGTCGGGTTCAGTGCGCCGTCTCAGTCTGAGGCGATCTCGAAGATAGCCTCCACCTCCACCGACGCGCCCAGGGGCAGTTCGGCCACCCCGATGGCGGAGCGGGCGTGGCGGCCAGCCGGGCCGAACACCTTGATCATCAGGTCGCTGGCTCCGTTGATCACCTTGGGCTGGTCGTTGAAGCCGGGGTCGCTGGCCACGTAGCCGGTGAGGCGCACCACCCGCTTCACCCGGTCGAGGCCACCGAGGTGCTGGTGGACCGAGGCCAAGATGGCGGCGGCCGCGCCCCGGGCGCTGGCCTGGCCGGCCTCCAGGCCCAAGTCGCCGCCGAGGTGGCCGACATGGGTGATCCCGCCGCCGCCTTCAGCCAAGGCGATCGAGCCCGACACGTACAGGATGTCGCCCACTTGGGCAACGGTGTCGAAGTTACCGGCCCGCAGCAGCGGCACGTCCAAGTCCACTCCGGCGTCGCGTGCGGCCTGCTCGTATCCCATGTTCGACCTCCCAAGTCGGTGGAGCGCTCCGGCCAATGTTACGCCCAGCGCGCCGTGATTGCCATCCCGAAGCACATGATACCCAGTCGCCGGGCCGCAACCTTAGTCACACACCTGCCATCAGTCAACACACCGTCCGTTTTAAATAGAATTCAAATAGAAACCCCAACTATCAAACCCATACTGGCGTCTGAACTCCGGCAAATCGCCGTACCCGATATTGTTATTACCATCAGTCGCGGTACAAAAAAGCCCAGGATGAAAGTCATCTCATTATGAAAGACAACACGCTATTATAGCCCACTAAAAAAATTTCCAACTAGCGTCCACTTCAGCGAACCAAGTCACAGAGTGGCTGGTGGGCGAGCGGGGGGAGATAGCAGCGGAGGTCGCAGCTTTGCTGCCCGGGGCGTCAAGCGCCGGTATTCTGTGTCCTGAAATGGACTTGGGACTGCAAAATCGGAGGGCGGTCGTGTTCGGTTCCACCTCAGGGCTGGGCCGCAGCATCGCCGAGGCCCTAGCCGCCGAAGGCGCCCGAGTGGCGGTGGTCGGGCGGCGGGAAGACGCGGCGGCCAAGACCGCGGCCGCGCTGCCCGGGGCCGTGACCGTGACCGGCGACATCACCGAGCCGGGCCGGGCCGAGTTCATGGTGCACGAGGCGGCCGACCAGCTCGGGGGCCTCGACATCGCCCTGGTGAACACCGGGGGCGGGACGCCGGGAGGCATGACCGAGGTGACCGCCGCCGACGAGCAGACGGCCTACGAGGCCATGCTCAAACCGGCCCTGGCCATCTCGAGGGCGGCAGCGGGATACCTGCGGGCCTCGGGCAACGGGCGGCTGGTGTTCATCACCGCCCGGTCGGTGGTGGAGACCTCCCCCGAGCTGGCCCTGTCGGGGGTGTTCCGCAGCGGGGTGGCGGCCGCGGCCCGGTCGCTGGCCGTCGAACTGGCCCCGGAGGTGCTGGTCAACGTGGTGGTGCCGGGCCAGTTCGAGACTCCGGCCCTAGAGCGGTTCCAGACCGCGCTGGCCCGGTCTGAGGGGTCTGCGCTGGCCAAGGTGCGCGACCGCCAGGCCGCTTCCATCCCCCTGGGCCGCTTCGGCCAGCCCGACGAGCTGGCCGCGGTGGTGGCCTTCTTGTGCAGCGCCCGAGCCAGCTTCGTCACCGGCTCGGTGATCCGAGTCGACGGCGGCGCCGTCCGCGGCTACTGACCCGAGGCCGCGCTAGACCGGACAATTCACCCGCGGGCAATGCCGTCAGCGACCTTCTCGGCCTGAAGACCGGTCGAATCAGGCCAGCGCGTGACAATGGCGAGGCGTTCGCCTCAGTCGGGGCGGTAGCCGACGATGAGAGCTTGGCGCAGGTCTTTCATCAGCACGTCGGCCTCGGCGAATCCGGCCTCATCGAGCCAGTCGAGGTGATCCCGCAGCGGCATGGGCGGGGCGTGGCCCAAATGGTGGATCGGCGGCGGTCGGTAGAGGCCGGCCCGGGCCGCGGCGTAGGCGGCATAGGACCGGTCGCCCGGCGGGCTGAAAATGTCGAGGTTCATGAAGCACCCGCCCGGGCGCAGCAGCGGGAGGATCTCGGCGTAGATGGCCCGGATTCGGTCGGGGTAGCGCACGTTGTGGATGGCCTGGGACGACACCGCCGCGTCGAACCCCGGCTCAAGGCCATCGGCCCAGGTTGGGTCTTGGAGGTCGGCGCTCCGCAGGGTTACTTGGTCGCCGAAGCGCTCCAGCGCGGCTCGGGCCCGAGTCAGCATGGGCTCGGAGAAGTCGATCCCTACTACTTGGGCCGAGCCGAACACGCCCAGCAGCTCCTCGGTGAGGGCCCCGTACCCGACGCCGATGTCGAGCACCCGGATCGGGGCGTTGCGGTCGGCCGCGATGGCCGCAGCCAACAGCCGCATGTGGGCCCGGCGCTCGTCGTCGGTAGCGGCCTGGTCGGTGACCCAGCGCTCGATGTAGCCCTCGTCATGCCAGTCGTGGGCGCCGAGGGGGTCTGAAGAACTCACGCTCGGCCAACCTAGCCACCGGCGCTACCCGGAGTCCAGACATCGCCCGCTTCCGCGTCGGCCGCCTGGTCCGGGCGGGTTGCCCGGTGCCACCCGGACCCGACCGTCGCGGTATACATGGACGGCGCGCCAACGGAGGAGAGCGTCTTGAGAATCGCCGTGCTGGTCAAGCAGATTCCGGCGCCGGCCCAGCTCCGCATGGAGGACGGGCGGGCGGTGCGCACCGGGGTGGCCTTGGAGGTCAACGCCTACTGCCGACGGGCCAACGCCAAGGCGGTGGAGCTGGCCGGGCTTGACGGCGAGGCGGTGGTCTTCACCATGGGGCCGCCGGCGGCCGAGGATGCCCTCCGGGAGATGATCGCCTGCGGCGCCCACCGGGGCGTCCACCTGTGCGACCCGGCCTTCGCCGGCAGCGACACCCTGGCCACCGCCCGGGCCCTGGCCGCGGCGGTGGCCGCCGAAGGCCCTTTCGACTTGGTGCTGGCCGGGCTCAACTCGCTCGACGCCGACACCGGCCAGGTCCCGGCCGAGACGGCCGAGCTGCTGGGCCTGCCCTTCGAGGCCGGCATCCACCACTTCGAACTGGACGGGCGGGACTTCACCGCCCGGCTCGAAACCGACGACGGCTACCGCATCGTCTCCGGGCGACTCCCGGCGATGCTGTCCACCGCGGAGAGGCTGTGCGACCCGTCCAAAGCCCCGCCCGAGCAGCGGGAGCAGGTGCCAGCCGAGCGCATCCGCCGGGTGGCGGCGGCCGATCTGGGCTTGCGGGCCGACCAGGTGGGAGCGGCCGGGTCGCCCACCCGGGTGGGGACAGTGCGCCACCGATCTGCGGCCCGCCTGGGGCTCAGGGCCGAGACGGCTGCCGAAGCGATCGACCGGCTGGCCGAGCTGGGCGCGTTCGCCGACGACGCCGAAGGCGACGGCCCCGCAGTGGCCTCCCCGCCGACCGCCAGCAGCGTCGGCGGCGCCAGCGACACGGCCTCGCCAGCCACCAACGACGACGGATCGGAGGCGCCGCAGGTCTGGTGCTTCTTCACCGAGGCGGGCGCGGGAGCCGAGCTGCTGGGCGAAGCGGCTGAGCTGGCCCGGCGGATCTCGGGGACCGTCACCGCGGTCACCCCCGACCCGGCCCCGACCGGCCTGGGAGCGCTCGGCGCCGACCGGGCCTTGGCCATAGCCGGCGCGGCCGAGCCCGAGGAGTGGGCCAGCGCCCTCGACGCCGCCGCCGACCACGCCCGGCCCTGGGCCCTGCTGGTGGAGGGGACCCGGACCGGGCGGGTGGTGGCCTCGATCATCGCCGCCCGCCGAGGCTGGGGCCTCACCGGCGACGCCATCGGGCTGGAGGTGGACGCCGATCAGCGGCTGGTGGCCTGGAAGCCGGCTTTCGGGGGCCAGCTCGAAGCCCCCATCCATTCGGACTCGCCGGTGCAGATGGCCACGGTGAGGCCGGGAGTGCTGGCCCGCCGCCAGCCCCGGTCCGCCCCCGACCCCCGCCCGGCGGTGATAGAGCCGCCCGCCCCGGCCCGGCTGCGGACCGAGTCGGCGACCCGGTCCGACGCCGACCCCGGCGAGCTGCGCCGGGCCCGGGCGGTGGTGGCGGTGGGCGTGGGCGTGGAGCCGGACGGCTACCCGGTGATCGACGAGCTGCGGGCCGCGCTGGGCGGGGCGGCCATCGGCGCCACCCGCCGGGTCACCGACCGGGGGTGGGTGCCCCGGAGCCGCCAGATCGGGGTGACCGGCCACTCGGTGGCTCCCCGGCTGTTGATCGCGGTGGGCTCCAGCGGTCGGTTCAACCACACCGTGGGCATCCGCAACGCCGGGGTGCTGATGGCGATCAACTCCGATCCCGGCGCCGAGATCTTCGACCAAGTCGACGTCGGCCTGATCGGCGAATGGCAGCAGTTCGTGCCCGAGCTAACCGCCGAGCTGGCCGCCCGAGGGCTGGCGGCACCGGAGGCGCCGGGCCAAGCGGCGGCTGGGCCGACCGGAGAAGGAAAAGTCATGGAAACCGCAGCGGGGGCGGGGGCCCGATGAAGGTCGGGATCGGTCTGCCCGTCACCACCAAAGGGACCAGCGGCGAGCTGCTGCTGGACTGGGCCCGGCGGGCCGAGGAAGCCGGGTTCGACTCGCTCGCCGCCATCGACCGGGTGGTGTGGCCCGGCTTCGACTCGCTCACCGCCTTGGCCGCGGCCGCGGCCGTCACAACCCGGATCGGCCTGCGGACCAATGTGTTGCTGGCCCCGGCCCGGGGGGCGGTGCTGGTGGCCAAACAGGCCGCTTCCATCGACCGGATCAGTGGGGGCCGGTTCATGCTGGGCATCGGGGTGGGCCGCCGGCCCGACGACTATGAGGCCACCGGCCACGAATTCACCACCAGGGGCCGCCGCCTTGACGCCGATCTGGAAGTCATGCGCTCCGAGTGGACCGGCCGCCCGGCCGAGGGCCGGGACCGGGCGGCGACGCTGCCCACTGCCGACCCCGGCGGGATCCCCGTCTTCTTCGGCGGCAGCCTCGAGGTGGCCATACCCCGGATGCTGCGCCACGGGGTGGGCTGGAGCGTCTCGGCCCGCCAGCCAGCCGAGACGGCCGAGATGGCTGGCCGGGTCCGGGCCGCCTGGGCCGAGGCGGGCCGGGAGGGGGAGGCCTACGTGATGGTGATGAACTACTTCGCCCTAGGCGAGGGGTCCGATGTGGACTACCTGTACGACTACTACGGCTACCAGGGCGAGCGGTCCCGCATGTTCGCCGAGGGCGCCTGCCGGAGCGCGGCCCAGGCCCGGGCCGCGGTGCGGGACTTCGCCGCCATCGGGGTGGACGAGTACACGTTCGTGCCCACCATGGCCGAGGCCGACCAGCTAGAGCGACTGGCCGAAGCCGTCCGCCCCTGAGCAAGCGCCCATGACCGCGACTGCCGAGATGGGACCGGTAGCGCTCATCGGGTACGGCGCCATCGGGCGGATTGTGGCCGCCGAGACGCCGGTGGGAGCCGTGCTGGTGCGGCCGGGCCGGGCCGAGTCCGCGAGGGCGGCGTTGCCCGGGGTGGCGGTGGTGGCGTCAGTTGCGGAACTGGGCGAGATCGGGCTCGAGACGGTGGTGGAGTGCGCCGGGCAGGGGGCGGTCGCCGAGCACGGGGAGGCGGTGCTGGCCCGGGGCATGGATCTGATGGTGATCTCCACCGGGGCGTTCGCCGACCGGGCCCTGTTCGACCGCCTGTGCGAGACGGCGGGCCGGGCCGGGTCTCGGATGCTGGTGCCGGCCGGGGCCACGGCCGGGCTGGACGGGCTGCTGGCGCTGAGGGAGAGGGGCCTCGACTCGGTTCTCTACACCTCGTCGAAGCCGCCCCGAGCCTGGCTGGGCACCCCGGCCCAAGAGACCCACGACCTCGACTCGCTGACCGGGCCGACGGTGATCTACTCGGGCCCTGCGGCCGAGGCGGCCCGGCGGTTCCCCAAGAACGCCAACCTGGCCGTGACCGTCGCCCTGGCCGGACTCGGGCTCAATGAGACCCGGGTGGAGCTGGTGGCCGATCCGGGCCTGACCGGCAACGTCGGCCGGATCGAAGCCGTCGGACGGCTCGGGGAGCTGACCGTCACCATGGCCGGGCGGGCCATGCCCGAGAACCCCAAGACGTCGATGGTGACCGCCTACAGCGTCATCGCCGCGCTCCGCTCCGGCACCGCAGCCATGACCTTCCCGTGACTAAGGGGGCGGCTCCTTCCAGAGCCGCACGGTGAAGCTGTTCTCCTCCTCTATGAACTCCGGCTCAGTGCCGTTGTGGGCCCGCATACTGGGGATGGCCTTCGTGCGTATTCCCATCCCCCGTGCTTCGACATAGCCATAGTCGCGCATGACGTTGACCAACGTTTGATTCCGGGCGTACCGCACTCCTGATTTCATCTTATCTATCGTCACCGTATTCGGCAGTCTGCCCGGGCTTTGAATCTCAAGACGGTCGGAATATATGACAGTGTAATATCCGTGCCCGATATGCGCTCTCGTCAAGAGTCGGGCTCATCTTCGGTCACTCTAATCCCGAGCACTGGCACCCGAACCCGGCTAGCCCGAACGGCCGGGGCGGGAGAGGGCGTGGCGGGCCATGGCCGCGGCCAGCACGGCGGCGGTGACCGCGCCGGCCACAGGGAAGCCGGCGGCCAGGCCCAGGGCCCCGGCGACCACGCCCATCAGGGTGGACGCGGTGAACTGGGCCCCCTGGTTGACGCCGATCCTCATGCCGATGGCCATGCCCTGGAGCCGGGCCGGGGCCACCTCGCCCACGATGGCGATGAGCAGGGGCAGGCTGAACCCCTCCCCGATCCCGACCAACACGGCCGGGACGAAAGCCAGCGCCGAGCCAGCCGTGGCCGGGACCAGCGCGAACCCGACCGCGCCCGCGGCCAGCCCCAGCGCGGTGAGGGTCTGCTTGGACATGGCGCGGGCCAGCCCGGTCACCAGCAGCGTCATCACCATGGCCGTGCCCGCGTTGGCCGACACCACCAGCCCGGCCACGGTCTTGGACAGCCCCCGGTCCACCAGCAGCAGCGAATAGAAGGCAACCAACACCGACGAGGCCCAGACTCGGGCGAAGCTCAACAAGAACACCACCTGGATGCCGGGGGTGCGGAGCAGGTCCATGGCGTCGCGCCGGCCTCGACCCGACCCGCCGCGGGCCGGATCGGCCGCGGTTCCAGACCCGGCCGTCCTGGCCGCGGCCTCCCCCTCTGGCGCCTCAGCCGGGGCCGCTGGTCCCCGGTCGGCCAGCGACAGGGCCAGCAGGAAATACAGCGCGCTGTAGGCGGCCACGGCCACGAAGGCGAACCTCAGGCCGAGCCAGTCGGCCACCGCCGCCACGACCAGCGGCATCGCCGTGCGGGAGCTGGCGGTGACGAAGGCGAACCGGCTGGTGTTGCGGATGCGGTTGGCCGGGTCGTCGTCAAGGGCGGTGATGTAGGACTGCGACGACACCCAGCCCGCGGCCCGCAGCGGCCCGTGGAGCACCTGCAGCACCAGCAAAACCTGCCAGTGGCCGGCCAGGGCCATGGCCCCGGTGGTGGCCACCGTCCCGGCCGTGGCCAACTGGAAGGTGCGGCGGGCCCCGAGCCGGTCCGACAGCGCCCCGATGGCGAACCCGAACACGGCGGGGCCCACCGCGGGCACCCCCACGATGATCCCGATCCAAAACAGCGAGGCACCCAACTCGCTGGCCCGCAGCGGGGCCAGGAAGTTGATCATGATGTTGAGGCCCAGGCCGTAGCCGCCGGCCAGCCAGGCCCGCCGCAGTTGCCACCAAGTCAGCGAACCGGTCACGCGGGGCCGCCAACCGGCGCCGGGAGCGCGGCGCGGCGCAGTCGCCGCAACTGCCGCCCGCTCACGAGCTGTTCACCCCGAAATCATGCGCTCTAAGCGGCGACGGCCGATGTCGGCGGCCACCGCCGCCAGCAGGGCGAAGCCGGCCATGACCACAAACCCGGACCCGTAAGAGACGCCGTCGGCCAGTCGGCCGAACACGAACGGCCCCACCACCCCGCCGACGTTGAGGCCGCCCGAGACCATCCCGGTGGCGGCCCCCGGAGAGTCGCTGTAAGCGCGGACCACGGTGTGGAAGGTCAAGCCGGTCCAAGCCCAGCCCAAGCCCAGGGTGAGGATGCCCCCCAGCGACACCAGCAGCGGAGCCCCGGTGGCCACCACCAGGTAGCCGGCGGTGCTGAAGGCCAGCATGGCCGAGACGACCTTCAGGTGGCCGCGGGCCAGGCGGTCGGCCAGCCACCCGGCCCCGATGCGGGTGGCGATCACCAGGCCGCTGCCCGCCGCCAGCAGATATCCGGCCAAGCCCGCGTCGATCCCGACCTCGGTGACGGCTAAGACGAAGAAGGCGGCCATCACCGTGCAGGCCGCCGATCCCAGCGCCGCGGCCAGCCCGATCAGGTTCAGCGGCCCGTAGTCGATGTCGCTGAGCCCCCTGGTGGCCCCCTCGGAGCGCATCGTCTGACCGGGGCGGGCCGCATAGGGAGGGGCCAGCGCGAACCCGACCAAGGGGACCAGCGCCGCCGCGGCGAAGGCCCACCGCCACCCGAAGGTGAGGCCGATGGTCGGCACGGCCAGCCCGGCCAGGAGCACCGAGCTGGGTATGGCCGCGGTCTGGATGCCGAAGGCCAGCCCGTGGCGGTGTACGGGAACCCCCTGGGCCACCATGATCTTGGTGCCGGGTCCGGCGATGGTCAGCCCAATGGCGCCGACGGCCAAGGCGACCAGCAACAGCCAGTAGGACCTGACGGCGGCGATGACCAGCACCGACGCTGCGCTCAGCACGGTGGCCGCGTGCAAGGACCGCCGGGGGCCGAGCCGATCGGTGAGGGCGCCGGCGTGGGGGGAAGTGACCGCAGCCAGCAGGAAGAAGAAGGCCACGGCGTCGCCGAGGCGGGTCTCGCTGATGCCGAGGTCGTCGCGCATGGTCACCGTCAGCGCGCCCAGAGCGAAGGCGGGCATCATGGCCGCCGTCTGCGCCGAGACGGCCGAGACCATGGACTGGACCGGGCGCAGCCGCTCTTCGGTTCCGCGGCCGGCGCCTCCGGCCGGCTCGGCGCCTCGGGTCTGACCGGGCTCCGACTCGGGCTTGGTCACCGCCGGCTTTCGGAGGCGGCGGGGCCGAAGGCGTCGGTCAGCAAAGACCCGGCGGCGGCGATGGCGGCCAAGTCGGCCGAGTCGTGCATGTTGAAGATCAGCCCGTCGAGCCCGGCGTCGAACAGGGCCCGGATCTGGGCCACCACCCCGTCGGCGTCGCCCTCCACCGCGTAGCCCCGGTACTTGGCCATGTCCATCCCCCGGGCGGCCCGCAGGTCGGCGCCGATCCGGGCGGCGGAGGCCGCGGTGTCGCCCAGCACCAGCGCCCCCAGCCGGGTCCGGGCGATCTCGGCCGGGTCCCGGCCCGCCCGACGGCAGTGCTCGTCCAGCACGGCCATCTTGTGGCGCACGATTTCGGGGTCGCCGAAAACGTTGCAGGCGTCGGCGTGCTCGGCCACCACCTTCAGGGTCCGGCGCTCGCCCCCGCCGCCGATCAGGATAGGGGGCCCGCCCGGGGTGACGGGCCGGGGTCGGTTCAGGGCCCCGTCGGCTCGGTGGCGGCCGCCCTCGAAGGAGGCCTCGCCGTCGGTGAACATGGCCCGGCAGATCTGCGCCGCCTCGGCCAAGCGGTCCATGCGCTCGGCCACTGGAGGGAATCGGTAGCCGTAGGCGGCGTGCTCGGCCTCGAACCAGGCCGCGCCCAAGCCGCAGACGGCCCGGCCGCCCGAGACGACGTCGAGGGTGGTCACCATCTTGGCCAGCAGGGCCGGGTTGCGGTAGGTCACCCCGGTGACCAGGGCCCCGAGGCGGGCTGAGCGGGTGCGGGCGGCCAGCCCGCCCAGCAGGGTGTAGGCCTCCAGCATGGGCTCGTCGGCGGCACCCACGGCCGGGATCTGGTGGAAGTGGTCCATGACCCACAGCGAGTCGAACCCGCTCTCCTCGGCGGTTGCGGCCGCGGCCGCGACGGTGTCGAAGAGGTCGGCATCGGCGACGCCGGGGTAGGTGAAGCTGGGGATCTGGAACCCGAATCGGGTGAGGGTCATGGGCGTGGCGTCCTTCTCCGGCTCGGTCTGGCGCCCGAACCGGGGGCCGGCCCGAACCTGCCTACGATATTGCCCGTGCCCGGAATCCCCGAAACCGGCGACGAGCGCTCCCTGCGGGAGTGGGTGGACCGCTTCTCCGGCCATGTGGCCCGCCTCGAGTTCGCCGCGGCCGCGGCCATGATGGACCCCGGCGTGATCAGCTTCAGCACCTTCCGCGACGTGGTGGAGGGGGTGGAGCAGTTCGTGGACGCCCAGTGGCGGCGGGTGTGGCCCACCATCGAGGACTTCCGGCTGGACAGCGCCGGGATGCGGACCACCGTCTCCCCGGACCGGCTCATGGCCGCGGTGGCGGTGACCTGGGCCTCCACCGGGTTCACCGAGGACCAGGAGCCCTTCGACCGGCCCGGCCGGTGCACCTTCGTGCTGATCCGCGACGGCCTCGGCGGGCCCTGGCGGGGCGTCCAGGGTCACTTCTCGCTCTATCGGGGCGTGCCCCAGCAGTCCTTCGGCCGCCGCCCAATCCCCGAGGGCTGAGTGGAGACCACCATCGTGTCCCTGCTGAGCGTGTGCATCGCCGCGCTGCTGGCCATGCCGTGGTGGATCACCAGGTCGATGAACTCTCTCCGCGACAGCCTGTCCTTGAAGATCGACGCCACCAACGACCGCATCGACCAACAGCGGCTCGAACTCACCGCCATGATCGACAAGCAGCGGCTCGAGCTCACCGCCATGATCGACAAGCAGCGGCTCGAACTCACCGCCATGATCGACAAGCAGCGGAGTGAGCTGACGGCCCAGATTGAGGCGGTCGGTAAAGATGTGGAAGCGCTCGGTAAAGACGTCGCTGCGCTCGGCAAGGACGTGGCCTGGCTGAGTGAGCGGATTGGCCGGATCGAATCCCGCCTGCCTGAGGCCCCCGTCCCGGCTGGCGGCTAACCCGGGCCTTCGCGCTGGTAGGCGAGGGTGGCGGCCACCACGTCTTGCAGGGCGACCCCCTGGGACTCGAACAACACGATGCACGAGCCCGGCTCGGGCGGGACGGCCCGGCCCGCGGCCACATCGGCTAGGTCGACCAAGTCGTCCCAGTCGAACGCGCCGTCAGCCGCGGCCCCGATCAGGTCCCCGGCCTCGGTGCGGGCCCCCTCAGCGCTGTCGCTGACCACGAAACCGGCCCGCCGCACCGCGGTCGCGTCCAGCTCCCGGCGGTCGGCCTTGGTGGACCCGACCGCGCACACCAGCGCTCCCGCATCCAGCCGGGCGCCGTCGAACACCGGCTCGTAGCTGGCGGTCACCGTCACCACCACCCCGGCACCATCCACAGCCTCGTCGGCGGAGGCGGACCGGGCCGGGACGCCCTGGCGGTTGGCCCAAGCGGCCAGGGCTTCGGCCTTGGCCTGGTTGCGGCCCCAGATCCGCAGGTCGACGACATCCAACTCCTGGGCCAAGGCCAGCACATGGGGCTTGGCCTGGGCGCCGGTGCCGAACAGGGCGCAGACGCCGGCGTGGGGCGGCTTGAGCCGCCGCAGGGCCACCGCGGTGGCGGCCGCGGTGCGAGTGGCCGTCAGCCCGGCCCCGTCGAAGGTGGCCAGCAGACCGCCGTCCGGGCTGAACAGCGCCACCAGGAAGGCGAACCCGCCGGGATGGGTGAGGTACAGCTTGCCCCCGCCCACCCGGTGGCGAGGCCAGGTGGCCGACATGGCGCTGGCCATGAGCTCCTTGGTGCCGGCGCGGACCCGCAGCGTGGTGTCGGCCCGGCCCTGCCCGAGGTCCTCCCAGGCCTGCTCCAGCCAGTCGGTGACGGTGGCCAGGTCGCACAGCTCGGCGATCCGCCGCTCGTCGAAATGCAGGACCTCGCTCATCGGGAACCTCCCCAGTCGAAGCGCAGCGTCTCGCTCGTCGGAACCGCCTCGCTCGCCATCGCTGACCTCACAGCCGCTCGGCCAGCCGAGGCCGGGCCCGACGGTTGACCGCGGCCGCGAAGGCCTCGGTGCTGGCCGGTTCGGACCCGGCCGGGGCTAGATCGTAAGTCCAGGGGCCGGCCCGCAGTGCCTCGCTCAGGGCGTCGGAGACGGCCGGGGCCAGGTCGGCGGTCTCGGGGAACCACTCCAGCATCGACACCAGGGCCATGTAGGCCCCGGAGGGGTTGACCCGCCCGGCACCGGCGTGGCGGGGGGCAGAGCCGTGGCTGGGCTCGAACAGCCCGACGCAGCGGCCCCGCACCGGCGAACTGGGGTTGACGCTGGCTGACCCGACCAGGGCGATGGTCCCGGCCCGGCCCGCGGCCAAGTCGCTGAGGATGTCGCCGAAGAGGCCCTCGGTGAGGATCACGGCATCGCCCACCACGTCGTCGTGGGCCAGCTCGTAGGCCATGCGGTCCACGTAGGTGTGGGCAATCGGCGCCCCTCGCCGGGCCGCCACCGCCCCGGTAGTCCGGCGCCACAGTCGGCTGGTGGCCAGCAGGTTGGCCTTGTCCACCGAGATGATCCGGGAGGCCAGGCCCCGCTCCACCATGTCGCAGGCCAACTCGGCCAGCTCGACGATCTGGTCCGGGGTCAGGATCAGCCGGTCGGCGGCCGGCGCCTGCCCGTCGCTCTCGGCGTGGGTGTCGGCGGTTCCATAGGCCCCGCCCAGCAGGTTGCGCAACACGATCAGCGGCGGACGGGCGGAGTGCTCGACCCGGCGGACCGGGCGGATGCTGACCCGCAGGTCGTATAGCTCCCGCAGTCCGATGATGGCCTTCTCGGGCCGGTAGTCCTCCAGCGAGACGCCGGGGTGCTCGCCGATGGCCCCCAGGAACAGGGCGTCGGCCGCGTCGCAAGCGTCGAGGGTTTCGGAGGGCAGCCCCGTTCCGTGGGCGCCGAAGGCCGAGGCCCCGACCGGCCAGGGCCCGGTGAGCTCGATCCGCCCCGCCGCGGCGATGGCCTCTAGCAGCTCCAGGGGCCCGGCCGTCACCTCGGCCCCCACCCCGTCCCCCGGCAGAACCGCCACCCGCCTCACCCCGCGGCCCGCCGCCATGCTCACCGCGCCTCCTCCGGCCACCCGGTTCCCCTCCGATAGGCATTCACCGGCGGGCAGCCTCATGGGGTTAGGAGCTCCAGGGCTGAGGCGCGGGCCACCTTCTCCAGGCCAGCGTCGCCCAGGATGGGGTCGAGACGCTCGACCCAAGACCGGACGCCTTCGGCGAGGGGCGGATAGTCCCGGTGGCCAAGGTCGCTGCCGAACACCAGCAGCTCGTGGGGGTAGCCCGCCACCAGGTCCTCGGTGGTCGGGCCGGTGGGGCCGGCCAGCAGGTCGGCCAACACCCCGATCTCCAGGCAGGCCCCCAGCCCCCGGAAAAGCTCGGCGTGCTCGTCCCGCCAGCCCAGGAAGTTCAAGCCCGGATGGTTCACAATCAAGCGCTCCACCCCCCGAGCCCGGGCCGCGCCCAGGGCGGTCACCGCCTCGTCCATGGACAGATGCCCCGAGGCCAGCACCATCTGATGGCGGGCCGCTTCGTCGAACACCTCCAGCCACTCGCGGCGCACCGCCCCGTCTTCCACCACCGGCACCGTTCTAAACGAGATCCCCCGGTGGGCGGCCAGCTCGGGCTGCTCGCAGGCGGCCACGTGGGTGGGCGAGGAGATGGTGGGCAGCCACACCACCCGGGCCCCGAGCCGGGCGGCCACCGCCACCGCGTCGGGGTTGGCCCCGCCCACCGGCGAGTTCAGCACCACACCGCCCACCGCCTCGGCCCCCAGCAGCTCAGCCCGTTCGGCCGAGGAGCCCTCGTGGGCCTTCAGCACGAAGGTGGCGATCCCGGCGGCCCGGGCCTCTTCCAGCGTGTCGGGATCGTGCGTGTGGCGGGGCGACAGGCTGGGCGCCGAATGGACATGGAAGTCGACCATCCCGTCGATCACCGCTCCGCCCCCGCCAAGGTCATCCCCGTCGATCACAGCTCGGCCACCTCCAGGGCCTGAGCGTCGGCCAACAACCGGCGGCGCACCTTGCCCACCCCCGAGTCGCGGGGGATCTCCGCCACCCGCACCACCGACGACGGCCGCATGAACGGCGGCAGCTCGGCCGCGGCCGAGCGGATGCGGTCCATCGGGAGAGGGGCGGCGGCCGTCACGTACAAGACGATCTCGTCGTCCACCAGTTCGCTGCGACGGCGCCATACGGCCAGGTCGCCGAGGCCCTCGACTGCGGTCAGGCGCTGCTCGACGTAGCCGATGGGCACGAACTCGCCCTTGACCCGGATCGACTCGGCTCGGCGCTCGATGAACACCAGGTTCCCGGCCTCGTCGGTCCGGCCCAGGTCGCCAGTGGCGAACCAGCCGTCGGGGTCGAAGGGGCACTCCAACTTCGAGCCCCGCCGATAGCCGTTGAACAGCACGCCGGGGGCGGCGCCCCGCACGCCGATCTCCCCCTCGGCGTCGACCCTCCACTCCACATCGTGGCGGGACCGGCCGCCGTAGCGGGCGGCGCCCTCGGGCAGGCGACTCGAATCGCAGGGGTCGCCCCGCCGCCAGGCCCAGATGTGGCACAGCCCCCCGGCCTCGGTGGAGCCGTAGGCCGAGAACCCCAAGGGGACCGAGAAGGTCTCCAGGAACTCCGGGTCGGCGTAGAACATGCGGGTCACCCGGTGGCCGGCCGCGTCGGCGGCGGTGGTGGCCCGCTTGAGGATCTCCACCGGCGGGGCGTGCAGGATCAGCACGGTGGCGCCGCAGTCCTTCACCGCGGGCCAGAACCGCCGAGCCGAGAACCCCTCCATTCCCAACACGCCGCTGCCGCCGGTCAGGCCGCCCACCACCCCGTAGCCCAAGGGGTTGATGTGGAACATGGGCAAGGGGGCCAGGACGGTGTCGGCGTCCGAAAGGCACATCGAGTCGGCGATGAACCGGCCCAGCCGCAGGTAGTACTCGTGGGTCTGCTCGCAGAACTTGGGCACCCCGGTGGTGCCCGAGGTGTGCATGTACCCGGCCACGTCCAAGCGGTCTCGGCCCAGGCCGGGCAGCGGATCGGGGACGGGGCCGCTCACCGCCCGCCCGCCGGACGCCAGCAACACGCCCTGGTCGAGGCGGCCGCCGTCGAGGTGGACGGCTGCGGACGCGGCGGCCGGGGCCGGGTCGAGGCCGATCCACAGCACGGCGTCGGGCGCCAGCCGGGCCAGCATCTCGGCGATCAGGTCGGCCGGGTAGGCCGGGTTGATCAGGGCCGGCTCGGCCCCGGCCAGCACCAAACCCAGCCAGCCGGTCAGGAAGCTGTTGGAGGTGGCGCCGACCACAGCCACCCGGCTGCCGGCCCCCACCCCGGCCGCGGCCAGGGCCCCGACCGCGCCCGCGGCTTGCTCGGTGGCCTCACCGAGGGTGAACCCGGTTCCGGCCATGCCGAAGGCGGCGCCGGGCCGCCGCTCGGCCCGGTCCAAAACGAGCTGGGCCAGGTTCCTCACGCCTGCCTCCAGCCGTCGGAGTCGGCCCCCTCTAACGCCAAGCCGGGGCCGCTCACCCGAGGCCCTCGTAGTCGTCGGAGCGCAGCACCCGGCGGGCGACGTAGTTGCGCAACACCTCTAAGGACCCCCCGGCCACCCGCAGCACTTTCATGTCGTGCAGGAGTTGGCCGTAGTCGGTGTCGGTGTACAGACCGTGCCCGCCGGTGAGGGCGAAGGCCTCGTTGACCGCGTGCTCGGAGGCGTCGATGGCCATCTTCTTGGCCAGCGAGGTGGCCAGGGCCACGTCGGCCCCGGCGGCGTGGAGATTGGCGGCCCGGTCCCGGGCCAGCGACGCCCCGTACAGGTCGCCGTAGCAGTCGGCCACCGTCCACTGAATCCCCTGGAAGTCGGTGACCATCGAAGCGCCGACCTGGCGGTCCCGGCCGTAGGCGATGGCGTCGGCCAGGGCCCGGCGGCCGAACCCGATCAGCTCCGACGCGTTGCCCAGCCGGCTCATGTTGAAGGTGGAGAAGAAG
Organism: uncultured Acidimicrobiales bacterium; assembly: GCA_958296055.1. GTDB lineage: Bacteria > Actinomycetota > Acidimicrobiia > Acidimicrobiales > Aldehydirespiratoraceae > CATQHS01. Next base: position 1,981,191 of record CATQHS010000001.1, on the reverse strand, counting down.
GTGTCCATGCCCCGGCCCGCTTCGCCCAGAACCGCCGAGCCCGGCACCCGCACATCGGTGAGGACCACGTCGGCGGTGGGGATCAGCCGCAGGCCGATGGGGTCGGTGGGCCGGGTCTCCACGCCGTCGAGGTCGGTGTCCACCAAGAAGGCGGTGATGCCCTCGGGGGCGATGGCGTACACCAGGGTCACGTGGCTCTGGTGTCCCAGGTTGACGTGGGTCTTGGCCCCGTTGAGGACCCAATCGTCGCCGTCTCGGCGGGCGGTGGACTCCATGAGCTTCATGGACGACCCCACGCCGGGCTCCGATATCGACTCCGAGAAAATCAGGTCGCCCCGGGCCATCCCCGGCAGGTAGCGGCGGCGCTGCTCGGGGGTGCCCCAGTCGATCAGCCAGCGCTGGCCCTGGATGGAGATCTGGGGCGAGACCAGCCCGCACCGGCCCACCTCCTCCTCGATGAGGCAGTACTCGGCCACCCCCAAGCCGCTGCCGCCCTCGTCAGTCGGGGTGAACGGGCCGACCCAGCCCCGACGGCCCATCTCGGCGTACAGCTCGGCCGGGAACCGGGCGGCCCGCTGGCAGTCCCGCAGCTCGGCCCGGTGCTCGGCCGCGAAGGCGGACATGGCCTCCACGGTGGCCGCAGCCCAGTCCTCGGCGGCGAACTTCAACTCGAGATACACGAATCAGCCTCCTCGCCGACGGCTCCGGCCGAACCCGCCCCCGCGCCAGGCCGCGACCCGGCCGCTCTGACCGCCTCCACGGCTCGGGCGCCGCCGGCCGCTCTGGGGTCGCTGCCCAGCTCGACGGCGCCGTCGTCGAGGCCGATCACAACCTGCATGCCGCCGCCCACGTTGCCGGACCGCTTCACCTCGTAGCCGGCGACTCGGGCGTCGTCGCGCCACACGACGCCGGGCTCGGCGTAGGCGTACCAGGGCAGCCCGATCCCGTCCGGGACGCCGAACCGGTCGCCTTCGGGGCACACGAACCAGCGGGAGCCTGACACGATCTCGGCGGTGGGCTCGCCTCGGCGGAACCGCTGCACGGCCTGGGCCAGCCACTGGACCTGCCGGTCGCCGCCAGAGGTGGCCAGGGTCATCCACCGGGCCCGGGCCGGCTCGGTGCGGCGCACGTGGGCGGCGCTGAGGGTGTGGGGCAGGATCTCGCCCCCCCGGGGATGGGCGCCGGGCAGGTCGGGCCGGTTCGACCGGGAGGCGCCGACCCGGTTGGACAGGGCGATGCCGGTGTCGCCCGCCACCCAGCCCGAGCCGAACTGGATGCCGGCCAGACTGTGGACCACGACGACCGACAGACCGTCGCCGTCGACCGCGGCCGTCACCGTGGTGCCGGCTCGGCCCTGGACGCACAGGGCGGTCAGACGCTCCTCGATCAGCGGAACCTGGACGGCGGCGAAGGCCCTCCCGGCCGGGTCGTCATCAGGGCCCACCGCAGCCAGCAGCGCCGGGGTGATGGGGGCGTAGCTCGGCGGCGGCGACACCCACACCTCGATGTCGTCGAACTCGTAGCGAATGGCCGGGGCGACGACGGCCTCCACCCCGGGCAGGTCCTGGGGCCGGAGCCAGGCCCCGTCGGCGACGGCGGCGGCAGCCACCCGGTCGCCCAGGGCACCGAGGTAGAAGGCGTCGGCCCCGCCAGCCGCCACCTCGGCCAGGCTCTCGCCCAGAGCGGCCAGCCGGATCGCCTGACCAGGCCGGGGGGGCTCGGACGATCCGAGCATCCGGTCCAGAGCCTCACCGAAGCCCTTGGCCACCACCAAGGCGTAAACCTCGCTCATGCGAGGGGTCATCTCGTGGCCGTCGGCCGCGGCTAGGGCGGCGGCGAACAGGTCGGGCCAGCTCAGGCGGCCATGGGCCTCCCACACCGCCTCGGCCCCCCGCAGCGCCCCCGGCACCGCCGCCGACCGAGGCCCCCGGTCGGTGAGCGGCGCGGCGGGGTCGATGGCCGCCGGGATCCGGGACCAGCCCCCGTAGGCGGTGACGGCACCAGCGCCGGCCACTAGGGCCAGCAGCTCGCCGCCCGGTCCGCACTGCGGGGCGTTGACCACCCACTGGGTGAAAGCGGCGGCCAGGGCCGCGTCCACCGCGCTGCCCCCGGCGGCCAGGGCCTCCATCCCGGCTTCGGCCGCCACCGGATGACCGCTGGCCACCCCGGCCGCGCCCGCCGCCACCTCCCCCGACCCGGCGGGTCTCACCGCCGCGGCACCGGCAGCCCGGCCACGGCCCTCACCACCGCGGCACCAGCGATCGGGCCACCGTCCTCACCACCGCGGCACCAGCGATCGGGCCACCGTCCTCACCACCGCGGCACCAGCGATCGGGCCACCGTCCTCACCACCGCGGCACCGGCGATCGGTCGGCGACGCTCACGGACGCGCCGGCAGCCGGGCCAGGGCCGGGAGGGCCGAGGCCAGGTCGTCGAAGCTCAGGGACCGGTTCTCCAGCCCGGCTCGGGCGACGGCTTCGCCGACCATCATCACCAGATCGGCCGCGCTCCAGCCCCGGGTCGCCTCGGCCAGCTCGGCGGCCAGGTCGGGATCGAGCCCGAGCCCGCCGTCGGCGGCCAGCATCGACACCAACGCGGCCCGGCGGCGCCCATCGGGGTCAGGCACCTCCAAGTGGACCCCGAGCCGACCCGAGCGCAGCACGGCCGGGTCGATCAGCTCGGGCCGGTTGGACACGCCGACCACGAAGACCTCCCCGGTCGCCATCACGTCGTCCAGCGCGGCCAGCAGGGCCGACACCACCCGCTCGTCGGTCCGCTCGCTGCTGTCGGTGGCCCGCACCGGGGCCAGGGCGTCAAGATGGTCGAGCATCACCAGCGACGGCCGGGCCTCGGCCGCCCGGCGGAACAGGGTCCGGACCGCCTCCTCGGATTCGCCCAACCACTGGTTGTAGACCTTGCTGCCCTCGATGGCCACGAAGTTCACCCCCAGCTCAGCGGCTAGGGCGTGGACCAGAGCGCTCTTGCCCGACCCGGGCGGCCCATACACCAGCACACCCTGAGCACCAGCGGCCCCGGCATCGTCGCCCCCGTCGACAGGGCCAGCGGCCCCGATCACCGCCCGCCGGCCCAGCTCGGCCAGGCGGGCCTTGAGGTCGTCCAGCCCGGCGATGCGGTCCCAGGTGATCCGCTCGGTCCGGGTCACCACGTCGCGCAGCACGCTGGGCCGCACGGTGCGCAGAGCCGACTCGAAGTCCTCGGTCTCCACGGAGATGTCGGCGTCGGCCAGCGAGTCGGCCAGCTCGAAGCCCTCCCGGCCCCGAGCCAGGCGGTCGGCCGCCTCCAGCCCGGCCGAGCGGGCCAGGTGCATCAAATCGGCGCCCACGAACCCGCCGGTCTGGCCGGCCACGTCGTCGATGGCGGCGCCCGCGGCGGCGCTCAGGGGCATCTCCCGGGTGTGGATGGCCAGGATCTCGGCCCGGGCGGCTTCGCCGGGGGGCCCCACGAAGATCTCTTCCTCGAACCGGCCGGGCCGGCGGAAGGCGGGGTCGATGGCCTGGATGCGGTTGGTGGTGGCCATCAGGATCAGGCCGTCCACCTCCTCCAGTCCGTCCATCAGGGTGAGCAACTGGCTGGCGGCCCGCACGTCGCTCTGGGAGGCCAGGCGCTCCCGGTGGGTGGAGATCACATCGAACTCGTCGAGCATCACCAGCGCCGGGGCGTGGGCCAAGGCCCGGGAGAACAGCAGGCGCAGGTTGGCCTCGGTCTCGCCTTGGACGCTGCCCACCAGCTCGGTGGCCGACATCCGGTAGGCGGTGACCCCCAGCTCGTGGCCCAGGGCCTTGCAGATCAGGGTCTTGCCGGTGCCGGGCGGGCCGTGGAGCAGCACCCCCTTGGGGGGGCGCACCCCGAGCCGGCGGTAGAAGGCGGGCCGCAGCAGGGGCAGCTCCACCAGCTCTCTCAGCCGTCGGACGATGGCGTCGGCGCCGCCCACGTCAGCCAGGGTGATGACCCGCTCGGAGACGCTCACGTCGGCCCGGTGCAGCTCCACCTCGGTGTCGTCGGCCATGCGGGCCGGGTTCGGGTCGGCCAGGTCGATCCGCACCAGCATCCCGGCCCCGCCGGGGTGGATCTCGGCCAGCACCCGGTTGCCGGGGTACAGCGGGGTGCCGTCGTCGCGCAGCCGCTCCAGGAGCCGCTGCTGGAGGTTGAAGGTGAGGGTGTAGGGGGGCGTGATCCGCACCGAGGAGGCCGGGGGCAGGTCGCCCGCCGCCGCCAGGGCGACGCTCTGGCCGGGCCGGACCCCGAGCTGGGGCCACAGCATCCGCCCCAGCCGGACCAGCCGGGCGTCGGCGCCGGGGTGGGGCCGGACCCGGGCCCAGGCTTGGTGGTCGGGGGTGCGCAGGGCGACGGCCTGGCCGGGGGCAATCCCGAGCCGGTCCATCACCCCGTCGGCCAGGCTGACCTCCGAGGACCCCAGCTCAACCGACGGGGCCGGCCGGGCCGCCACCGCCACCGCCACCGCCTCCTCAGCCGCGACCGCGGCCGCGGCGGGGGCGGGTGAGTCGTCGGCCACCGCCTCCTCAGCCGCCATGGAGCGATTCAGCCCTCCGGGTTGGCGGCCTGCCATTCGGGGCAGGGTTCGAGGATCTCCATGGCCACCCCGCCCTCGGCGCTGATGGCCGAGTCGAGGTTGGCCCAGCTCACCAGCATGCGGACGTCCCCCACCCCGGTGTTGAAGTGCTGGTAGGTCACCCCGGACTCCCTGATGGGGACGACGATGGCGTCGCCGTCCTCCCATTCGTGGGCCTTGCCGTCGAGCACGGTGTGGCCCCGGCCGGCCAGCACGAAGTGCAAGACGCCGCCCTGGCAGTAGAGCTTGCCGCTGTTGGAGCCCTGGGGGATCTCCAGCTCGTGGAAGTAGAGGGCCCGGGTGCTGGGCGTCTCCAGGCCGGGGTGCAGGTACCACCGCATGGTGCCCATCCGGTTGAGCTCGGGCTCGCACTCCTCCCGGCCGATGAGGTTCTTGGCCTCGATGCGGCGGTCCCGCTCGGCTCGGGCCTCCTCGAAGGTGAGGTCGTACAGGGTCTGCTCAGCCACCGTCGCCCCCCGCCCGCTCGCCGATGATCCGGGTGACGGCGGCGATCGGGTCCTCCTCGGCCCCGTCGCCGCCAGCCTCAGCGCCGGCACCGTCGTCGCCGGGGTCTTTGGCCGCCATCTCCCGCCAGTTGGACTGCTCTTTCACCTGGGCCAGCATCGAGCCGGTCTGGAACAGGAACGGGATGTAGATGAAGGCGATCCACTGCGAACTCTGGGTGTCGTCGTAGTTGAAGTGCTGGTGCTCGACGCCGCCGGGCTTGACCGGCAGAATGAGCAGGTCGCCGGGCTTCCAGTGGTATTCGACCCCGTCGAAGACGCTGTAGCCCGCGCCCCGGGTGACGTAGATCACCAGCCCGCCCTGGTGGGTGTGGGCCCCAGACTCGGTCTGGATGTCCTTTTGGAACAGCATCCAGTCCTGCACGGCCCGGTTTTTGGCCTTCATGTGCAGGAAGTACTTGCTGCGGCCCTGGCGGGACTGCTGCCAGGGCAGGTCTTTGCCCTTGATCACCACTTGGCCGTTGTTGGCCAGGTCCCGGCGCTCTTTGAAGGTGGAGAAGAACACCTCGTAGGGGTGTCGGTCCTCCTCGGTGCGGTCCCGTTCCCGGAGCCGCACTTGCTCCCGTTCAGCCATTCGTTGTTCCGTCCTCGCTCTCGTTCGGTTTCGGTCGGTTCCGATCTTTAGTCTGGTTCGGCGGGGCCGGGCGAGGACCGCCGCCGGGTTTCGGATGGTCGGTCAGTTCATCCGCAGGAAGCGGGAGGCGTTGCCCGAGAACAGCTTCTCCCGCTGGCCGCGGTCGGGTATGTCCCAGCCCAGGGCCACGCCGGGCGAGTCGGGGAAGCGGCACTGGGCGTGGGGGAAGTCGGACTGGTACATGAGCACCTCGTCGCCAAGCACGTTGGTGACGTGGTCGAAGATCTTCTCGCCCTCGTAGAACTCGATGCCGCAGAACACGTGGCCGGCCCGGGCGTAGTCGGAGGGGGCCATGGCCAGCCTCGGTCCCTTGCTCTTGAGGTGCTTGGACTGGCCGTCGAGGCGCAGCAGCCACTCCGGGAGCCAGCCGCACCCGGTCTCGGAGAACCCGACCCGCAGGTTGGGATAGCGGTCGAACACTCCGCTGAGCAGCAGGTAGGCCAAGCGGAGCTGAGCCCCCCACGGGTGGGCGGCGGTGCGGGCCACCACGATGTTGTCCCACACGTCCCGGTAACCGGGGAAGTAGGGCGGCTCATAGAAGAAGGAGTGGTGCAGCAGGGGCAGGTCGGCGTCGGCCATGGCTGCCCAGATCGGCTCCAGATCGGGGTCGTCGATGGGCATGCCCTCGGCCAGCGACAGCATGACCCCCGACACCGAAGGGCCGTCGGCGTTGGCGGCGATGTGGCGCACCGACCACTCCACGTCGCAGCCGGTGACCTGCAGCAGGCTCTTGAGCCGGTCGGGGGCGACGGAGCAGAAGTCGGTCATGTAGCGGGCGTAGGCCTCGTACAGCCCGGCGGCCACGTCCACCGGACAGACGGTGACCGACTGGGGCCAGGTTCCGGGGATGAGCAGGTGGACGTCCACCCCTTCGCGGTCCATGTCGGCCAGTCGGCCGGTGGCGTTGTCGTGGCCGACGCTGGCGGTGGGCGAGTCCTCGGTGATGACCAAGCCCCGGATCTTGCCCTCCAGGGCGGCCCGGCCCCCCGCCCCCAGCTCCTCGTCGAGGTGGGATTTCTCGCCGATCTCCCGCAGGTAGCCCCGGGGCTCGATGCTCAGGTTGGTCCAGGGCCCGTCGGGGTCGCCGTAGGTGAGGGGCAGCTCCACCCGGCGCTCGTAGCGGGCCAGCTCATCGTCCCAGCGGCCGAGCAGCTTGTCGTCGGCGTAGCGCTTCAGCACCTCCACCGACGGCCAGACGTGGGTATCGGTGTCGATGATCGTCATCTGATCGCGCACACCCGCTCCTTCCTGATGGAACTCGACGCGCCGGAGCGGGCTCTGTTCGTCCGGGCGCGTCCGGACTCGCTGGCCCGGTCTTCTGTGCTCTGTATACCGTTTCGGCGGTTGGCGGGCAATTCCGCGGGCGCCACTGCGGGCGACAAGCGCCTGCCGCGGCATCGGGGGCCGAGCGCAGTGAACACCTACGGCAGCGACATCGTGGTCCGGCTCTTGGACCGTCTCGGCATCAAGTACGCCGCCCTCAACCCGGGCGCAACCCTGAGGGGGCTGCACGACTCCTTGGTGCAGCTCGACGGGCCTGAGCTGATCCTGGCCGCCGACGAGGCGGTGGCGGTGGCCGTCGCCCACGGCTACGCCAAGGCCGCGGGCCGGCCGATGGCGGCGGCGCTGCACGACCTGGTGGGCTTGCAGAACGGGTCGATGGGAATCTTCAACGCCTGGGCCGACTTAGTGCCCATGCTGGTGCTGGGCGGCGCCGGGCCGGGCGACGCGGCCCGCCGGCGGCCCTGGATCGACTGGCTGCACGCCACCCGCAGCCACGGCCTGGTGGTGCGGGACTACGTCAAGTGGGACGACGAGCCGACCAGCGCCGAGGCCCTGGCGGATTCGCTGATGCGAGCGGCCCGGATCGCCCTCACGTCGCCTCAGGGGCCGGTTTTCGTGGGCCTCGACGCGTTGTTGCAGGAGCAGCCGGTGAGCGATGCGGTCAGCGACGGCCTGGCCCGGCTACGGAGGGTCGAGCCCGGTGTGATCACCGCCCCGCCCGGCGATTTGGCCGAGCTGGCCGACCGCTTGGTGGCTGCCGAGCGGCCGGTGATCCTGGCCGACTTCGTAGGCCGCAGCCGGGCCGGGTACGAGGCCCTGATCCGGCTGGCCGAGGCGCTGGCCGTCCCGGTGGTGGACTTGGGCTCTCGGCACAACTTCCCCTCCGACCACCCCCTCGACGGCACCGACTGCCACCGCAAGCTGCTGGCCGGATGCGATCTGGCCGTGGCCTTGGACCTCCGCGACGTGCGGTGGGCCGTCTCGGAGATCGACATCGAACACCACGGTTCCCGATCCCTGCTGGCGCCGGGGACGCCCATCGTGGGCATGAGCCTCAACCAGCTCATGCACCGGGGCTTCAACGACCGGGAGGGACCCGACGGTAGCGACCTCATGCTGGTGGCCGACACCGCCGCGGCCCTGCCGGACCTAGCCGACCTGGTGGCCGAGCGGGCCGGTGATCGGGCCGACCGCCGCCGGGCGATCGAGGCCGATCTGGCCCGGGCCGCCCCGGCACCGCCGGCCGCCGACGGAGGGGCCGGGCCGATCACCCGGGCCGGACTGGCCGCGGCCCTGGCCCCGCTGACGGCCGAGGGCCCGTGGCAGCTCGCCCACGGGACCCTGGGCGGCTGGGCCCGCCGGGCCTGGACCTTCGCCGAATACAACTGCTATCTCGGCTACTCCGGCGGCGGGGGCCTCGGCTACGGGCCGGGTGCGACGATCGGGGCGGCCCTGGCCCACCGCGGCGACGACACTCTGGTGATCGACCTCCAGCCCGACGGCGACTTCTTGTACACCGCCTCCGCGCTGTGGACAGCGGCTCACCACCGGCTGGCCGCCCTGTTCGTGGTAGTCAACAACCGCACCTACGGCAAGGACCGCCTCCACCAGTCGGTGGTAGCCCGACTGCGGGGCCGTCCGGTTCCAGAGCCCTCGCCGGGGATCGACCTCGACGACCCCGGCATCGACTTCGCCGCCCTGGCCGAGGCTCAAGGGGTGGAAGGCATCGGGCCCATCACCGCGCCGGGCAAGCTGGCCGAGGGGCTGGCCCGGGCGGCGAGGATCGTCCGCCACGAGCGCCGCTCGGCCGTCGTGGACGTGGTGGTGGCCCGCGACGGCTAGAACCGCAGCAGAAACAACCAGAAACAGGAGCAGCCCATGACCACAGCCGGAACCGATCTTCGCCGTCAGGTGTTCGAGCGCATCGACGCCGACCGGGAGCTGTTGGCCGAGACCTGCCTGGAGCTGGGCAACACCTACGGGCCCTGCGGGCACGAGCAGCCGGTGGCCGACGCGGTGAGCGCCTGGTACGAGCGCCACGGGGTGCCGGCCCGCCAGCAGCCGATCTTGCCCGACCGCTCCAACGTGGTGGCCACCCTGGCCGGCGCCGGGGGCGGCCGCAGCCTGATCTTCAACGCCCACCTCGACACCGAGATCAGCGGGCCCGACCACGACAACCTCATGGAGTCCAGCGACCCCAACCGGGTGGGAGCCTGGCGGGAGGGCGACCGGCTCTTCGGCCACACCGTGCTCAACGACCGGGGCTGCATGTCGGTGTTCATGGTGATGGCCAAGGCGCTGCGCTCCGCGGGGGCGGAGCTGGCCGGCGACGTGATCCTCACCTCGGTGGCGGGCGAGACGGGCATGGCCCCGGTGGACGAGTACCAGGGCCTCAGCTACGAGGGCAAGGGCTTCGGCACCCGCCACCTGGTGGACCACGGGGTGCGGGCCGACTACGCCCTGGTGGCCGAGACCACGGCCTGGTCGATGTCGTGGATCGAGTGCGGCGCCGTGTACCTCAAGATCACCCTGCGGGGTCGCAACATGTACACGCCCCGGCTGATCCGGGCGGCCGAACTGGCCGATCACCCCAACGCCATCGTCAAGGGCGCGGCGGTGGCCACCGCCTTGGAGGCGTGGGGGATCGACTACGAGGAGCGCAACTCCTACGTGTCCGAGCTGGGCGAGGTGCGGCCCAAGGCCCAGGTGGGCGCCATCCGGGGCGGAGTTCCGTACCGGCCCAACCGGTCCTCCCCGGTGTGCAAGCTGTACATGGACGTGCGCACCCCGCCCGGCGCCTCCCAGGACGCGGTGGTGGCCGAGGTTCGGGAAGTGGCCCGCTCGGTGGACCCGGCCGCCGAGGTGGAGTGCTACATGGCCAAGGCGGGTCTGCAAGGCACCGGGGTGGAGCCGCTGGCCGCCGCGGTGGAAGGGGCCTACGGCGAGGTGGTGGGGGGCCGGACCCCGCCCCCGCAGGTGGCCCACACCTCCATGTGGCGAGACACCAACATCTTCAACGCGGTGGGAATCCCCTCGCTCACCTTCGGCCCGCCCCGGGGCTCGGCCGCGGTGCAGGGGACCGGCCATTTCGAGCTGGACGACCTAGTGGCCGCAGCCAAGGTGTACGCCGCTGTGGCCATCGGCATCTGCGCCTGACCCTGGTCGGCTCAAGTCACGGGGATGTCGCTCACCTCTCGGAGATGACGACGCTGCGGACCGCCTTGTCGTGAAGGGTCTGGTTCTGGTCGTCCCACAGCGGCCACAGGTGGTCGATCACAAACCCGAACGGCACTATCGAGATCGCAGCGTCGACAACGAAGCGTCCGACGCCGCGTCCGAACCCGATGGCGGACGCACGGTCCGATACCGACGCCACCCTCAACCTCAGCACCGCTTTGCCGGGGGTTCGCCCGACCCGGCCGGTCAGGTGCCCGCCCCAGTAGAGCAGCACGAAGACGAGCATGGACAACATAACCAGCAGCGCGTTGATGACCTGACTCAACGCCATCAGCACCAACAGGCCGCCGAGCGCCAGGATCACCCAGTCGATCAGCCAAGCGCCGAGCCGTTGGCCCCAGCCGGCGAGCGGTGCGCCCGACGCCGCGGGCCCGGGCTGTGACCCGAACGGCCGTGCAGGCGGCGAACCTGGCGGTGGTGGCGGCGGTGGTGGAAGGTTCTCCATGACCGCAGCGTAGATCGCACTGTGGTCCGGTCTCGTCCCGCCTGGTCAACGAGCCTCTGTTTTCTGAGCAAAGATTGTCGCCATAGGACAACGCTTGCTCAGAAAACCGGTCGGGGACCTGCACGCGGTGGCCGTGGGCGCGGCCGGGCCGCCCATGCTGTTCCTGCACCCCAACCCGCTCGACTGGTCGTGCTGGCTGTATCAGATGGCCCATTTCTCCACTTGGTACCGAACCGTCGCCGTGGATCTGCCCGGCTACGGCCGATCGCCGGGGGCGGGGCCCGGGCTGACCATGACCGACGTGGCCGACGCCTGCTGGGCCGCGCTCGACCGCCGTTCGGGGCCGTTGGCCGAGCCGGAGCCAGTCGTCATCGTGGGTTGCTCGGTGGGGGCCTGGACGGCGGTCCACATGGCCCGGACCCGGCCCCAAGAGGTGGCGGCGACAGTGCTGTCGGGGGTGGGGTACACGCCTGGCAAGGAGTTCGCCCCCAAGCGGATCGCCGGCTACTCAGAGAGCGGCCTGGCCTACCGGCGGACCCACGCCTATGAGGTGGTGAGCGAGGCGTTCGGTGCCACCGAGCGGGGCCGTTACCTGATCGAAACGATCTTGGAGCGCGACGACACCGCCGATGTGGCCACCATCATCGAGATGTTCCGAGCCCTGGGAGAGCCGGACCCCGATGACTTCTGGACCGGCTTGAGCGCGCCGACCCTGATCGTCACCGGCAGCCTCGACAACGCCCACCGCCGGGCCCTGGAGTTGAAGGACCATATTCCCGATGTTGAGATCGTCACCATCGACGACGCCGGCCACACCTGCGCCCTAGAGCAGCCCCGGCGCTTCGACGAGGCCATGATCAACTTCCTTCGCCGCCGCTCCCTCTTCCCCGAGCAGCCAAAACGACAAGATCAAGGACGATTGAAGATGTCATGAGTCCCGCAACGTCGCCATTCCACATGTCGGCAACCTTTTTATAACTTCATCGCCCCATGAAAAGGTTGCTCTTCCATCACGGGCCCAAGTCATTTCAAACACGCCACTCAAACCCTGTACTTTGCGCACTCGCAGGCTTGAACGAAAGGATTGGCGCTGGCCTGTTTCTATAGCTAGTGGTATGTCGTGGTTTTGGTGAGGGCGGCTCTTCCTCGTTTGACTTTGGCGATGATGTCGTCGGCGGTTCGGGTCCAGGTGAGGGGTTTGGGGTCGTGGTTCCAGTTGTGGGCCCAGGCGTCGATGGTTTCGGTCAGGTCGGCTACGGAACTGAAGCTGTTGTCGGCGAGGGCTTTGCGGGTGAGCACCGAGAACCAGGCTTCGACGAGGTTGAGCCACGACGCGGACGTGGGGGTGAAGTGCAGGTGCCAGCGCTTTCGCCTCGGGTGCGCGAGCCAGGTTCGCACGGGCTCGGATTTGTGGGCTGAGAGGTTGTCTAAAACGATGTGGACGTCGAGGCGCCGCGGGGTGTGCAGGTCGATCCATTTGAAGAAGGCCAGCACGTCGCGTCCGGTGTGGCGGCGTCGGGTCTGGTGCAGGACCTCTCCGATGGCGACGTCGAGCGCGGCGAACAGGTCCGTGGTGCCGTGGCGTTTGTAGTCATGGGTCATCGTGCGGGCTCGGCCCGGGCGCATCGGCAGCGACGGCTGGGTGCGGTCTATGGCCTGGCACTGGGTTTTCTCGTCGAAGCTGAACACCGCGGCCCGCTCGGGCGGGTTCATATACAGGCCCACCACGTCGACGAGTTTGGCCTCGAAGTCGGGGTCGCCCGACAGCTTGAACGTCTCGGTGCGCCAGGGCCGCAGGCCCCGCGCCCTCCAGATGCGCGCCACGGTGTCTTTGCCCACGCCGTGGCGGGCGGCCATCGTCCGCGTCGACCACGCCGCGGAGCCGTCCTCGGGCACGGTGTGCAGCGTGTCGGCCACGATCGCCTCCACGGTCGCCGCGGGGATCTGGGGCTTGCGACCCCGCCCCGGCGCCACCGCCCCAATACCGGCCACCCCCGACACCGCGAACCGGTCCCGCCAGCGCCGCACCGTGTCCTGATGCGAGCCCAGCGCCCTGGCCGTCGCCCGCACCGAAGCCCCGTCGGCCAACGCCAACAACGCCCGGGCCGGCGCCACCCGCCGATGAGGCTCAACCCCGGACCGGGCCAGACGCCCCAACTCCTCCCGATCCCCAGCCGACATCTCCACAACACGAGTCATCCCACAACACTACACGACCCAACCATTTCAGCGACGGACCACTAGCAGATCTACTATGAAGTTTTCAAGTGCTGACAAGAAACGGTCACGCTGTGACTTAGTTAGCTTATTGAAATCGCGGATAAAGGCGTCCGCCTCATCATGTGTAGGCACATTGCCAATTAAATACGAGCCCTCAATGCCGCCAAGAACTCTTCCGAACTTTCATATCGTATGTATCTACCTGCGGCAAAATCCCCATCGGGATCTGGAGCAGGGTCTTCCTCACTTCCATCTGTGTAGTCTTCTGCGTCAGCATTTGCCTGATACCGGCTTCGATTGCCAGACTCCGGCGCGGGTGGCATCTGAATCGCCGATTTCTGCTCTTCAGCGATAGCGGGGGCGGCCTCCAGTTCAGTCATGTGCCTGATCGTACCCACTCGGCACCGCCCCGCGCCCGAACTCAACGCGCCAGAGACAACGTCCCCGGTCGTCACACCAGAACAGCCCTGACGTGACCAGGTTCCTCCGCCGCTGTAGCCCTCTTCTCGCCCACCACGGCAGTCGTCAGGTTCACCCCGTCCCCGAAGCGCCGCCCGCAGTCTGACGACGGGCAAGGCCGCCGAACTCGCCCGTCTCGCCCCGAGGACACGCTCGGTTCCGCCGCCGTGACCCTTCCCGTCCGATCCGGCCTGCGCTCTCACTCGACTCAGGCGTCAGCCTTCTCGGTTCTCGCCGGACCGAGTGTCATACCCCTTGACTTGACTCTCCTCCCGGCCGAGGGTCCACCTGATTCGACTGCGATTGGAGTAGAACTATAGATCTCTAGATCTGAAGATCCGAAGATCCGACCAAGAAGGAGGAAAGCGTGGCACGCACTACAGGCACCGAGTCCGTTCGCGAGTTGATCGCTGACGGACGCCTCAACCCGAACGAGAAACTTGTGATCAACCGTCGATCGGCAGCACCGATCGACGGGATTTTGGACAATCACGGCAACGTGGTCGTGGACGGCAAGCCGTACGCGACGCCTTCCGGTGCAGCCAAGGCGGCGCTGAACGCCAAGTCTGCCGATGGGTGGATTCGTTGGCGCGTTCCGCGACTCGGCGGCAAAACGCTTGACGAGATCAGGAGGGGTTCGTGAGCAGCCATCCGAAATGCTCCGACGGCCTCGATCTCGAATCGCTCGGCGGCCAACCCTTCCGCACGCTGCTCGCCGACCCGCCGTGGCGCTTCCAGAACCGCACGGGCAAGGTCGCTCCAGAGCACCGGCGGCTGTCCCGGTACGATACCATGACTTTAAAGGACATTGCAGAGCTTCCCATAACCGATCTTATGGCGGATAAGTCTCACTGTTATTTGTGGGTTCCTAACGCGCTCCTCAATGAAGGACTCCATGTAGTGGAAGCTTGGGGCTTCACATACAAAGCTATGATTGTGTGGACAAAGCGCAGGAAGGACGGCAGACCAGACGGACGGGGGGTCGGCTTCTATTTTCGGAATGTCACCGAAGCCATCCTCTTTGGAGTTCGCGGTAAACTGCGGACTTTAGATCCAGGTCGCCGCCAAGTGAACCTAATCGAATCTCGCAAGCGCGAACATTCTAGGAAGCCGGATGAGCAATATGCCATCATTGAAGCATGTTCACCTGGACCATATTTAGAGATTTTCGCTCGCTACCCTCAAAGAAACTGGGCCGTCTGGGGTCACGAATCCGACCCAAATGTCATGCCACGTGGCCAACAACATCCGATGTATCAAAGCTCAGATAATGGTTCAGCTCCAAAACAATTCTCATTGATCAACTTGCCTGAAGCAAAGACTGGCAGTACCTCATAAGCTATGGCTTTTGAGTAGCTGTTGGATCCACCACCATAGGAGCCGTCGTCCATGTGAATTGCGGAAGATTGTGATCTGCGGTAAATTTTAAGATAATTATAGGGCAAGTCCTATAAGAGCAAATTTAGCCAACCCTGTTATCTGGGTCAATGGGACAGCACAATCTATAAGTAAGCTCTGTCTCGAGCAATGATCACCATCAATCCAGCGATCAATATCATCCAAATAGCTACTAAAATCATCCCATAATTGAAAGCTATCTACTGATTCAAAAGGAGCTTTCCAAAATCCTTGAGTACGCCCAATATCACGCCACCAAAATTCTAATGAGTCAAGATTTACACCTGAATCCTTAAGCATCTCACGAACTATGCTGGTAGCAACCCTTAGGAGGAGTATTGCGCGACTAATCACTTGAAAATGATAGCCTTCATCGTTATGATTATTTCGTTTTTCTGCCTCCCTTAATAACCGAGGTTCCTCAGCATCCAACTCACGAGTAAAGAACTCTCTAAAATTCTTTTGTAAATCAGGATTATCCATTAAATTCGCAACCATAGCTACGACAGAACTACGAAACTTTTCTAACCCATGAACTTTGGATCTAATATCTTCATTTCCGCTATCAAAGGCACGCTCAATAACTTGGCGAAGAATGAATTTATCCATTTCAAAGGTTCCTAACAAACCTCCCGGTTCGAGAAGACGGATCGATTCAACGACAAATTCAACATCTGCTTTAAGATCTCTAACCTCGGATACAACAATTCCTGTCGGTCTATAACTCGCCTCGTTCCTAGCCTTACGGTCTTCCTTCATACACCGAAGATCAAACGCCATTGAAAGCAATCGTTCAGCGCCAACCGGTGCCAATGCACCACCGTGTGGAAAGGCTCTAAGCCAATCAGTAAAAGAGTAAGATTGAACCCGAAGCGCGCGATCCAAAAAATATTTCGAACCACCTCCATCAGCCCATTGCTCTAGATATAGCCAAGTTGCATCATGCGTACTTATATGGGCTAGCTCATATACATTGCTGTTCTTATCAACGACGAAATGACATCGATTGAAAATCCCGACGCCCTGTGATGCTAGAAGTGACATTGCAACTCGCAATTCAGCATAATATGCAAGGTGTTTAGCGTTAGCTGTATATCCACATACATATGAATAAAGTGCTAAACCCAAATAATTCCATCCATCCCAGAGATGCGTCGGAGATGAAACAGCTATGTAATCGGCTAGCTGTAAAGACTTTCTTGTCTTTTCTCCATCTTTTTCTAAATTGATTCTCGTTACCGGGTCAGACTTATAAACATTTCCAATATCCAACCATTGCTCATTCGTATTGTATGCTTTAATCCTACTAAACTGGTTAACGATACCTTCAGTTGAGGCCTCTTTTAATATATCTATGTCAGAATTACTAAGTTGCATACGGTGACATACCAAGTCGATGCAGCACTTCATTCGCAGCTTCACCAACCAAGCTTCCTCCGGCCGAATCGGAAACAAACTGAAGAAGCTCCTGACGCAACTCACGATACCCACCGCTACCCCTGAATCTCGCCTTTTAGCTGATGCTCCTCAAGTGTGAGATTAGGTTCATTGGAAGAACGCCAGTCATACTGGGCAAGTGTTTCCATAAGTGTTGTAATGAACTCAGCTACAGCAATTTCTTTAAGGCTTTCAAGTGCCAAAGTTATATCTGAATTTGAAGTCGCAGAGTTACCAATTTCTTGCTCCCATAAGCGCAATTCAAGTTGCTCAACCTTAACATAGCATAGATCATTTAAAGTATATAGAAATCCTCGCACTCCCATATCTGAATTTAGCATTGAATAACCGGATCGCATACCAGGATTACTAGTTGCTTGATCTTCTGAAGAATTTAAAGCATCTGCCCACTCAGGTTGAACTTTATCTATTGCCTTCTCAAACTCTCGCCACGCATAGATAAGAAACGCTGCTTGTTGTGCTCGAGACCAAGGAAGAACCAACTCGTCCTGGCCAACTGGAGCACCAAAAAGCCCGCCAATTTGTACTCTTTTACCTTCCCAACTTTTGACAAAAGTTGCCAACAAACTTCTAATCCATGAAGCTTGAGTAACCGTCTTTCGACCACGTTCACCAAGCATATTTATGCGTCTAAACCAAGGACTTGCTTCATGTGACCACAAAGCTTCCGTTAGTTCCTGAGCTCTTGTTTCACGATAAACAAAATGCCCTTCAAATTTTTCTAGCCAGTCTTCAGTACGCAACAACGGATACAAATCATAAGCTAGGCTAGGGTTTATCTTCTTAGGGGAAATATTTATAGTGTAAAAGAGATAAGCTTGCCAACTTCTATCTAGCCCTAGAAACGCAACAACCGGAACTTCATAACCCTCAACTTCTTCATCAAAAGCCCACAGTCGATGCTGTCCATCGATTATTTCAATTGGCGGAACCCCAGAGAGTTCCCAACCATACTCAGTTGTATCCGGTATCTCAATATAAGCTAGAAAGTTCTGGAGATCAACTGTTACTAGGTCTTTTGTATTAACTGATTTACCTTTACGGTCATCTTCAGGTAATAGGATATTTACAACCATAGCTGTCGGTAACCAGCCTGGCTTTATAAGATCCGCATATTCATTAGCTTCACGTTTTCGTGGGCTCAGTTTGGACCAAGGAAATCCGTATTTGACATAATCGGCAATCTCAATTGATCTGGTTCTTTCGTGAGCACGTTGAATCCCAAGATCCTGATTTCGTGGTGTTCCAGCTTTAGACGAACGGCGCTGAATCCCAATCAATCGCCTCAGTTCAGATGCTTCCATAGAGAATAAGAAAAATTGTTCAGGTGGTTTCCTTCGAAATTTATCAGGAGAGAAATCAGCCTTTTCCCATCCAGATAACCACTGAGATACTTTAAGTGCAGGAACCTTTTTTCGCATCGTATTCACCTATCGGATAGTCGTTAAAAAGAACAAGGTAAAGGCTCAGTCGAAGAAGGCGTCGGGGATGGGGACGGGGGGCTCGTAGTTGTTGGCGGCGGAGCGAGCCTCAATGCGCTCGCCGTCGGGGCTGATCCGCTCGTAGCTGTCGGCTCGGCTGGCCGCCCCCACCCGCAGCATGACCAGCGGCTCGTCGCCCGAACTCTCGAAGCAGTACAGCGCGCCAGCCGGGACCAGCACCCCTTCGTGGCGGCTGAGGACCAGTTCTTCGTCCGCCTCGTTGCGGTAGGTCGCCTCACCCTGCAAGATCACGAACGTGTGGTCTTCGAGGGGATGGGCGTGAAGGGCGTTCTCGCCGCCCGACGCGTAGCACTTGATGGCCACGGTCAGGCCATCGGCCTCGGCCAGGTACTCGTGCGACCGTCCCGACTCCAGCAAGGGGGTCCGCAAGCGGAACGGGATCAGAGCCGGAGCCACCCGGCCAGACTACCCGCCAGCCTTGCTGCCAGCCGGTGCGGCTGTGACTAGGGCGGAGACCGCCGATGTGGTGGTGATCGGCGCGGGGATTGCCGGGGCGGCCACGGCCTGGCACCTGGCCGAACACGCCAACGTCGTCATCCTGGAGCAGGAAGACCAGCCGGGACTTCATGCCACCGGCCGGTCAGCGGCTCTGTTCACCGAGACTTTCGGACCGGCACCAGTGCGGGCCCTGGCGTCGGCTGGGCGGGCCTTTCTGGCGTCGCCCCCAGACGGCTTCGCCAGCGGGCCGCTGCTGTCGGACCGGGGGGTGCTGTGGGTGGCCCGCTCCGAAGACCTGGATCTGCTCGACGCCAAGGAACGGGACGCGGCCCGCGCTGGCGTCGAGGCAATCCGGCTTGACGCCGGGGGGTGCCGCCACCTGGTGAGCGTGCTGAGAGACGACTTGATCGCCGCGGGCCTGCACGAGCCCGGGGCCATGGCCATCGACGTGGACGCCCTCCTACAGGGCTACCTGCGGGGGAGCCGGGACCGGGGCGCGGCCCTGCACCTCAAAGCGCCGGTCGAAACCATCGAACGGCACCGGGGCCGGTGGCGGGTAACCGCCGGGGATCGGCGCTGGGACTGCGCCACGGTGGTGAACGCGGCCGGAGCCTGGTGCGACCGGGTGGCGGCCCTGGCCGGGGTGGCACCACTGGGGCTGCGGCCGCTGCGGCGGTCGGTGTTCGTCTTCCCGCCCCCGTCGGGGCTCGACACCGCGGTCTGGCCCCTGGTAGCGGACGTGGCCGGCCGGTTCTACTTCGAGCCCTCCGGCGGGCTGATCCTGGCCTCGCCCGCCGACGAGACCCTCGACGAGCCCGGCGACGCCCGGCCCGAAGTGGAAGACATCGCCCGGGGGGTGAGCGAGATCGAGGCGGCCACCGAACTGCGGGTGCGGGGGGTGCGCCGGACCTGGGCCGGGCTGCGGACCTTCACCCCCGACGGCGTGCCCGTGGCCGGGTTCGACCCGGACCATCCCGGCTTCTTCTGGCTGGCCGGCCAGGGCGGCTACGGCATCAAAACGGCCCCAGCCCTGGGCCGGCTCACCGCCGCCCTGGTGACCGGGGAGACCGCCCCACCCGAGCCAGCGGAGGGCCGGGACCGCATCGACCTGGCCAAGTTGGGCGTGCAGAGGTTCCGAGCAAACGCTGATTGACCCGCCGCGTCAGCGTGGATACAGTGCATTTCGCGCCACCCGGGTCCGAACTATACCAAATACACCACAATATACTTTTCCCTGGTAAAGTGGCCTTTATGGACGACACTGCCAATCCGTTTACCCCGTCGTTCGGCAGCCGCCCGCCATTCTTGGTGGGGCGGGATGGGACCCTGGGCGAGATCCAGAAGGCACTGCAAGCAGGTCCGAAGCATCCCGGGTTCGCTTCGCTGCTGCTGGGTCCAAGAGGCACCGGAAAAACCACACTGCTGCTCGAGGCGTGCGAACAAGCCGAGGCGGCGGGATGGGTCGCCTGCAAAGCGGATGCGCTGGTCCCGAACGCCGACGCGTCGCTGCATCAAGCGCTGCTGGATGTGACGCTGGACCAGATCGACGCTCTACAACCCCCCGACAAGCGCACTGTCTCCGGGTTGCAGGCGGGGCCGCTGTCGGCATCCTGGGACAACCTGCCTGCGCCACAGCGATCCAGCCGGCGGTTGCAGCGAGCGCTCGGGGAACTGGCCGATTTGGTGGCAGCCCAAGGCGGCGCCGGGGTGCTGGCGGTCGTCGACGAGTTTCACAACCTGCGGGCCCAAGACGCGAGCGTTATAGCGTCGGCCATCCAGCAGCTTGCCAAAGACCAGGACAAGCCCGTGGCGCTGCTGGGGGCGGGCCTGGCCCATGTGGAGCACACGCTGTTGCCGCACAAGGGATTCACCTTCTTCCAGCGATGCAAACGGCACCGCATACTGAATCTGAGTCTCCTGGAGGCCAAGCAGGCGATCTCAGTGCCTTTGGACGATGGCGGCATGAGACTTGATGACGACCTGTTGTGCAGGGCGGCGGTGGCCACCAACGGGTACCCCTATGCGATTCAGTCGTTCGGTTTCCATCTCTGGGAAGCAACGCATCAAGGCGCGGCAATAGATGCCGCCGGTGTGGATCAAGCCATAGAGCACATGGACGATGACATGACCGCCAACGTCTTAGTTCCGATCTGGGATCGGCTGACCCCCAAGTCCCGTGATTTCCTGGCGGCCATGTCCGCCGATGACGGCCCTTCCCGAGTGGCGGACGTAGCGGCCCGGCTGGGGGCCACTCCCAACCTGGTCAACAACTACCGGCGGCGGCTCATCGACGAAGGGGTCATCTCAGCCGTCGGCTATGGACTGGTGGACTTCGCCAACGACCGGATCAAAGAAGCGGCCAGAGAGCACCAAGCAGAGTTGGACGCCTTCAGAACGGGATCGAAGTAGCAGACCGCCGCGCATGGCAGAAAGCGAGGCGGTGGAGGTGACGGCCTCGGATCAGGCGGGGCCGCGGCGGGCGGGGAACTCGACTCGGATGCGGCCGTCGGCCACTTCCAAGTTGTAGCGGGGCTGGTAGCGGTCCCGGGCTGCGCAGTAGCCGGTGGCGATCTCGTAGGCCCACTGGTGGCCGGCGCACACCAGCCGGGACCCAAGCATCACCCCCTCGTTCAGCTTGCGGCCCCGGTGGATGCAGATGTTGGACAACGCCACCGGCGAGCCGTCGTTCCATAACAGCAGGATCTCGTGGCGCTCGTGGCTGACCACCAGCTTGCCCGCCCGGGCCAAGTCGTCCTCGGCGACCAAGTCGGCCCAGCCTCGAAACGGCGGCATCAGGCCCCATCCTTCGATTGAAAATTATTTGCTATGATCAGCATGAAGGTGTAGTATAACAGTACGAATGGCAAAATAGGACTCGGGTCTAGTTTAGGGAGCGAAATGGGAAATTTGCTACTGCAAGTGGCTGAAGCAGCAACCGGAGCGCTGGATAACACTGGACCACTTATTATAGTTGGTGCTGTAGTTAGCTCTGCTATCGTAGCTCTTAGTCTTTTATACATGCACGGATCTGACCTGCAAATTGACCCGGCTTGGATCCGAAAATATCGAAGATTCAATAGCTTATATTTTGCATCGTGGGTTAGTGTTATTATTTCGATCTTGTTTCTTACAAATTCCCAACCAGTAGTTATCATCATACCCGCGACAATTTTGATACTTTGCTTAGCATTCTTTATTTATCTAGCTGTTTATATCCAATCTAAGTCTTATAAATTCTTTAAAAAGCAGGCAAAGGCCATGCTAGGAATTCTAGATATTATACCTATGGGTTCTTTAGCCTTTCTTTCATGGCTACTTTTTTCTATAGTACCTGCAAATTGGGTAATAAAGGAGCAGTCCTACCCATGGTACACGCCTGCTATACCTGTTCGGTGCATATATGCACTATTTGTGTGTGTAATTTTGGTACTTATGATCTGTCATCTTTTTCATATTGGATTTCGACTATTCAATCTAATATTTCAGGAAGAGATAAGCAAAAAAGGTAAAAGGGCAAAACCACTAAGACTGCCATGTAAGAAGCTACTATTAATGCTAGCGTATACGTTGTGGTTGCTTGGGAAGGGCATCAGTCGCCGTCGGCGGCGCCGAGCCACTTGGCCTTGAGGCGCTGACCGGCCCGAGACTCCTCGTCCAGGCCCACCTGGTCGGGGTCCCAGGCCACGGTCACGTCGCCTCGGGCGTAGGTCTGGCAGGCCAGCCGGTAGCCCTGGTCGAGCAGGTCGCCCAACCGCTCCCGCTCCCGGCGGCGGGGCGGGTCGAGGTTCTCGGCCCCCTGCTCGATCACCATCCGGTCGGTGCCGCAGTTGCCGCTGGCGCACTTCCAAGGCAGGCCGCAGTCGGCCCGGATCGACACCCGCAGGATGTTGACCTCGTCGCCGTCGGGGAACTCGTAGTACCGGTCGGTGGTCTTGAAATGGATCCGGGGCACGGGACCAAGCCGCTGAACCGGGCTGAACTGGCCGGGGCGCTAGGGCCGGCCCGCTGGACGGTGGCGACCCGGCGAGCCGCCAGTCAGCCGACGAGAACCTTCTCCGGTTCGGCCAGCGACGCCGCAGCCAGCGCCTCTTCCTCGACCCACGGCCCCAGGTCGGGCTCGACGTAGGCCTCGTACAGGGCCTTGGTGTAGGCGAAGCGCATGTCGGCCGCCTCCCGCACGATGTCGATGCACTCCTGCTGGAGCTGGGGGGTGTCGGCGTACTTCAGCACGATCTGGTAGCCGCGCTCGCCGTGGATCTCGTCGGAGGTGATGTGCAGGTCGAAGAACTCGGCCTCCCACTCGGAGAACCCGTATTTGTTGATGAGGGTGGGGTACTGGGTCCGGTAGATGGACGGGACCTGCGACTCCAGGCCCACGATCAGCGCGGCCGAGGACACCACGAAGCTCTTAGTGCCCGACACGTGGTACATCCAGCCCTGGAGGCCCTTGGTGAACGGGGTGGCGTTGCGCCGGTCCTGCACATACTGGCGGGTGCCGCCGCAAGCCTCGGCGAAGCGGATGAGCAGATCGGTGTGGCGGTCGTCGCTCAGCTCCTCCTCGTACATGTTCTGGAGCAGGAAGTCCTTGGCGTCCCGGGCGTGGTCGGGGGTGTTGGCGTACATCAGGCCGAGGTAGTCGCCAAAAGGCCCCACGTAGTGGTAGTGGTTGGTGGCCCAGTGCACGAAATGGTGCTTGTGGAGCTTGCCGGTGGCCCAGGCCCGGCTGAACGAGGCGTCCTTGGCCATGGTCCCCGAGAAGGCCTCCTCCAAGGCCACCCTCAGCTCCTGCGGTGACATCAACTCGGCCATATCGCTCCCCTTGCTGTTTTGAAGCCGGCGGTTCGGTGCCGACAACCGCTCGGGCCCGGGCCCGAGCGGGAAGGCCGCCTCCCCTGGCTGTATACATTAGACGGCCAGCGGCTCGGCTCAAACCGAGCCGCTGAGAAGCAGGAGGAGAGTGTCGTGAAAGAGAGCGAGGTCGCCTTCTTCAGCGAGGGGGCACAGATGAGCGGGCTGCTGCGCTCGCCGTCGGCCGGGGCCGAGGCCGGGCCCGCCCCGGCCATCGTGCAAGGGCCGGGCTGGCTCGGGCTCAAGGACGCCAAGTTGTACCTGCCCTACCACGAGGCCCTCGCCGCCGCCGGCTACCACGTGATGATCTTCGACTACCGGGGCTTCGGGGCCAGCGGCGGCGACCGGGGGGTGCTGTCGCCCCAGCTCCAGCTCGAAGACCTCATCAACGCCGTGACCTACCTGTGCACCCGCGACGACGTGGACTCCGACAACATCGGCGTCTTCGGCAGCGGCGGCACCGGCGGGGGCAACGCGGTGCTGCTGGCCGCGGCCGACCGCCGGGTGAGGGCGGCGGTGTCGCAGGTGCCGGTGGCCGACGGGACCGACTGGCTGCGGCGGATGCGCCGCGAGCACGAGTGGTACGAGTTCCTCAACCGGCTCGAAGCCGACCGCCGCCAGCGGGTGCTGACCGGGCGGGGGGAAATGGTGCATCCCCGGGAGGAGATCATGGTCCCCACCCCCGAGCGGCGGGCCTCCAACGTGAAAGCCGACGTGGACGACCGGATCCCGTCGTCGGTGCCGCTGCGCAGCGCCGAGGCGATCATGGCCTACAAGCCCATCGACGTGGTCGACCAGGTGGCCCCGGCCGGGCTCATGATCATCGGCGTGGCCGACGACGCGGTGACCCCCACCGACCACGCCGAGAGGCTCTACGAGCGGGCCCGGTCGCCCAAGAAACTCATCATGCAGCGCCACACCACCCACTACGCGGCCTACAAGCAGTACGGCGACGCGGTGATACCCGAGATGGTGGACTGGTACCGCGCCCACTTCGACGGCGGGGCGGTGGAGGTCCGCACCGGCGCGCCCGCCCCGGACCGGCGGCGCCTGGTCGAATCCCCCCGGCCATGACGACAGCCCGGCGGACGACTCCTCCACCACGCAGATCAGAGTCCCGTCCCGGCGGGGGTCGGCCATGATCGGCGGCGTGGATCGGGTGATCGCGGGGGGCACGGTGATAACCGGCGCGGGCCCCGAAGAAGCCGACGTGCTGATCGCGGGCGAGCGGATCGCAGCCGTAGCCGCGCCGGGGGTACTGGAACTGCCCGAGGCGGTCGAGCGGATCGACGCCCGGGACAAGTGGGTGCTGCCGGGGATGGTGGACGTCCACGTCCATCTGCGCGAGCCCGGCTACGTCCACAAGGAGGACATCAGCACCTGCACCCAGGCCGCGGCGGCGGGCGGGGTCACCACCGTGTTCGGGATGCCCAACCTGAACCCGGTCACCAAAACCCGCCCGATCCTCGACGAGCTGTTCGACCTCTACGACGCCAAGAGCGTCGTCGACTGGAACCACAACCCGGTGCCCAGCGAGCTGGACCAGGTGGCGCCCATGGCCGAGGCCGGGGTGGCCGCCTACAAGATCTACATGGTGGTGGACACCGGCCGGGACTACCCGCACCCGAGCGGCACCGGCATCCACGACCACGGCCACCTGCTGCGCATGTTCGAGGCCATCGGCCCCACCGGGCGGCCGTTCATGGTCCACCCCCATGACCAGGCCATCATGGACGTGATCGAGCAGACCCACTGGGATCGGGGCGACCGCAGCCCGGCCGCTTACGCCCAGACCCTGGCCACCCACAACGGCCTGATCTGGGACAGCGCCATCGCCGTGCTGCTGCAGATGGCCGAGGCCACCGGCACCAAGCTGCACATCGTCCACATGCAGACCGAAGGGTCGATCGAGCTGGTGCGGCGGGCCCGGGAACGGGGCGTGAAGGTGAGCTGCGAGGTCAACCACTGGGCCCTGTTCTTGTCCCGCTGGGCCGACATCGAGCGGCTCGGCCCCTACGCCCTGTCCTACTGGGTGCCGGACCACCACCGGGCCGCGGTGTGGGAGGCCCTCAACGACGGCACCATCAACATGCTGTCGTCGGACCACGCCCCCCACACCCGGGCGGAGAAGGAGATCGGCTGGGAGGACTGCTGGGCCTGCCACACCGGCACCCCCGGTATCCAGGAGCAGTACCCGCTGCTGCTGGACTGCGCCATGGACGGCATGATCCCGCTCGCCCGGGTGGCCGAGGTGGTGGCCGAGGAGCCAGCCCGGGAGTTCAACCTGCCGACCAAGGGGTTCATCCGGCCCGGCTACGACGCCGACCTAGTGATCTTCGACCCCAACGACCAGACCCGCCATTCCGCCGACGCCGTGCTCTCCAAGTGCGGCTGGACCTGCTACGACGGCCGGGTCACCAAGGGCCGCATCCACCGCACCCTGGTGCGGGGCCGGGACGTGTACGTGGACCGGACGGTGGTGGGCGAGCCGGGCTGGGGCCGCCTGGCCCGACCGGCCCTGTGAGCTGTGAAGCGACCCGGCCGGCCCGGCCCGGCCCAGCCCTGAGGCAACTGCGAACTGAGAGGTGACCTTATGACCATGCGATTCGGACTGTTGATGCCGCACTTCGGGGCTCACGCCAGCCGGCGGGCGGTACTGGACGGGGCGGTGCTGGCCGAGAGCTTTGGCTTCGACTCGCTGTGGGTGCGCGACCACCTGGTGTTCGAGCCCCACTCCGAGATGGAGGCGTCTGATATCACCTTCTATGAGGCGCTCACCACCCTGACCGCCATCGGGGCCGTCACCGACGAGATCGAGCTGGGCACCGGCTCGCTCATCCCGTTCCGCCACCCGGTCCACACCGCCATCTCCGTGGCCGCCCTGTGCACGCTGGCCGGCGACCGGGTGGTGCTGGGCTTCGGGGCCGGGACTTTCGACCACGAGTTCGAGGTGATCGACATGGCCGAGGCCGACCGGGTGGAGTTGGTGCGTTCCAACGCCGAGATCCTGCGCCGCCTGCTCACCGAGGACGGCGTGACCCACGACGACGGCGTCTACTCCTTCGAGAACATCTCCATCGAGCCCAAACCGGGCCGTCCGGTGCCGTTCTGGTACTGCGGGGCCACCCCCCGCTCGGCCCGGCTGGCCGCCGAGTACGCCGACGGCTGGATGCCGGGCCGCACCACCCTGCTCACCATCGCCGAGCGGGCGGCCACCATGCGGGAGCTGACCGCCCGCAACGGGCGGCCCATGCCCACCGTGGCCGTCATCCCCCCCACCTCGATAGCGGCCACCAGCGAGCTGGCCCGGGCCGGAGTGAACCTGGACGGGTTGCTGGCCTGGGCCAACAAGCGGGGCAAGTGGTGGGCCAAACCCCCCTCGGGCCGGTTCGAGACGGCCGAGGACATAGAGGGATCGCTCATCGCCGGCACCCCCGACGAGGTGGTGGAGCAGGTGGGCCGCTTCGCCGCGGTCGGGGTGGAGCACCTGGTGTTCGACTTGCGCATGAACTTCGACCGCTGGTTCGCCTCGGTGGAGCTGCTGGGACGCGAGGTGCTGCCCGCCCTGCGGGGCTGAGCGGCGTCGGCGGCGGGCGAAACGACCGGCCGGATGCGGGCCGATTCGGCGGGACCGGGCTGAGCGGCGGGCCGGATGCGCGAAAGCGTCGAGAGGGAGTTCGCCGCCGCGGCGGGCCGGGCCGCGGTGTGGGAGAGGCTGATGGAGGTCCCGACGGTGGCGTCGTGGCTGCCCATCCTGCACTCGGTCACCGAGGTGGAGCCCCTGGCCCGCTATGAGGCCGTGCTGGAGGACCGGGTGGGACCCTTCGCGCTGCGAGCCGACCTGGGCATCGAGGTGGTGACCATGGACGAGCCGGTGGAGGTGGCGGTGCGGGCCCGAGGCGAGGACCGCCAAGTCCGGTCCCGGATCATGATCGATGCCGCGGTCCGGCTACACGAAGAGGGTCCGGCGCGGACCCGGATCCGGCTGAGCGGTTCCTATGAGATCACCGGCCGGGTGGCCACCCTGGGCGCCGGGGTGATCCGATCCAAGGCCGCCAAGCTGGTGGACGCCTTCTGCGCCCAAGCCGCCGAAGCCCTGGCCGGCTGACGGGAATCTGATGGGGGTGTTGCCAGAGCTGGGGCTGGTTCGCTCGGACGATTTAGGCCGGGTGCTGGCCTCGGTGGACGCGGAGCACGTGCCCTACGCGGGCGGGACCGAGCTGGTGCCGGCCATGGGGCTGGGGCTGCGCCGCCCGGCCGCGGTGGTGGATCTCAAACGGGTCGAGGCCCTGGGGCGCATCGCCGTGGACGCCGACGCGGGCGCGGTCGAGATCGGGGCGGCGGTTACCCACCGGCGCATCGCCGAGCATCCCGGCGTGCGGCGGCATCTTCCCGTGCTGGCCCGGGCCGCGGGCCGGGTGGGCAACGCCAGGGTCCGCTCCACCGGCACCATCGGCGGCAACCTCTGCTTCGCCGAGCCCCGCTCCGATCTGGCCTGCGTGCTGATTGCGCTGCAGGCGACCAGCGAGGTTCGCTCGGGGCGGGGGGCCCGCACCCTGGCCGTCGACGAGCTGGTGATCGGTGCGTTCGAGACCTCGCTGAGCGCCGACGAGATTCTGGTGTCGGTCACGGTGCCGTTCGAGCCGGCAGGCATGTCGTACTGGAAGCTTCAGAGCTACGAGCGGCCCACCCTGGGGGTGGCCGTCGTGGTGACCGAAGACCGCTGGGAGATCACCGTCGGCGCCGCGGTGGAGCGGCCGGTGCGCACCGTGCTGGCCGCGGGTGACTCCGCCGGGCTCGACGACTTCGCCGCCGGGCTCGACATCGGCGCCGACCTGTGCGGTCCGGCCGAATACAAGCGCTCGGTGCTGCGGGAGCATCTGCGGACGGTGCTGGAGACAGCCCCGTGACCGAACCCCGGCCGCCGGAGGGGGAGGGCCCGGCCCCGGCGGCGACCTCGGTGGTGATCGCTTTCAGGCTGAACGGGCGGCGGGTCGAGACGCTGGCCCCGGTGCGGCTCACCGCCGCCGAGCTGCTGCGGGACCAGCTCGGGCTCACCGGCACCAAGGTGAGCTGCGGCATCCAGGTGTGCGGGGCCTGCACCGTGCTGGTGGACGGTGCACCGGCCAGCTCGTGCTGCCTGCTGGCCGTCGACCTCGATGGGACCGAGGTGGTCACCGTCGAAGGCCTGGCCCAGGGCCGGGAGCTGCACCCGGTGCAGGAGGCGTTCGCGGCGGCCAACGCCCTGCAGTGCGGCTACTGCACCCCCGGGTTCGTCATGATGACCGTCGCCCTGCTGGCCGCCGACCCCCGACCCGACCGGGCCGCGGTGCGGGAGTGGCTGGACGGCAACCTGTGCCGCTGCACCGGCTACGCGCCCATCGAGACGGCCGTCATACTGGCCGCCGAGCGGACGGCCCCGTGACCGGCCAGCCCGAGGCCGCACCCGTCCCGGACCCGGCCAGGCCCCCCCGCCGGGACGCCTGGGACAAGGTCACGGGCCGGGCCCGCTACGCCAGCGACGCCGCTATGGCGAACATGGCCCACGCCGCGGTGGTGAGGGCCGACCGGGCCCACGCCTGCATCGTCGCCATCAACGCCGACGAAGCCCGCAGGGCACCGGGGGTGATCGGGGTGATAACCGCCGACGACCTCGGCGACCTGGGCCGTCGGTTCGGCCACATCGTCTGCGACCACCCCATCCTGGCCGAAGACAAGGTCCGCTACTACGGGGAGCCGGTGGCCGCGGTGGTGGCCGAAACCCCCCATGAGGCGGCCGACGCGGCCGAGCGGGTGTGGGTGGACTACGAGGACTTGGAGGCGCTGACCACCGCGGCCGACGCGCTGGCCTCCGAGACGCTCATCCATGAGGAGTCCTACGCCGGGCCGGAGCGGGGATTTCTGGGCGTGAAGCCGAAGGCCGACACCGACAACGCGGCCCACCGGGCCGAGCTGGGCTGGGGGGACGTGGACGCGGCCCTGGCCGCGGCCGAGGCGGTGGTGGAGACCTCCGCCGCTTTCCCGCTGGTCTACGGCTACGCCATGGAGACCTACAACGCCCTGGCCGACTGGCAGCCCGGCGGCCTGCACGTCGTGTCCACCGCCCAGCATCCGCTGATGGTGCGCAAGGAGCTGGCCCGGATCTTCTCGCTGCCTTTGGCCGCGGTGCGGGTGGAGGTCCCTTACATCGGCGGGGGCTACGGGTCGAAGTCCTACACCAAGCTGGAGCCGCTGGCCGCGGCCGCGTCGTGGGCCACCGGGCGGCCGGTGCGGGTGGACACCGACGTGGAGGGGGCCATGCACACCACCCGAGCGGACGGCGCGCACGTGACCGTGCGGACCGGGTTCGATTCTGAGGGCCGGATCACCGCCCGGGCCATCGACATCGTCTTCGACACCGGGGCCTACGCCGACAACAGCCCTCTGGTGCTGACCAAGAGCGTCAACCGGTGCTTCGGCCCCTACCGGGTGCCCAACCTGCGAGTTCGGGGCACAGCCGTGTACACCAACACCACCCCGGCCTCGTCGTATCGGGGGTTCGGCGCTCCCCAGGGGGCCCTGGCCGGCGAGATGAACATGGACATGGCCGCCGACCGGCTGGGGATCGACCCGACAGAGCTGCGCCGCCGCAACCTGCTGGAACCGGGCGGAACCGTCATCTCCGGCAAGCGGGGCCTCGACGCCGATCTGACCGCCGACCTCGACGCGGTGGCCGCCGAGCTGGACCGGCACGCCGGCCGCGGCCACGAGCCGGGGGTGCGGCGGGGCCGGGCGGTGGCCGTCACCGCCAGCGACGCCGGGGCCTCGCCCATTTCCACCGCCCAGGTGAGGATGCACGCCGACGGGTCGGTCACCCTGCTCACCAGCAGCACCGAGATGGGCCAGGGCAGCCGCACCGCCTTGGCCCAGATCGTCGCCCGCCAGATGGGCGTGGCGGCCGCGGCCGTGGCCGTGGGCCAAAGCGACACCCTCTACACCCCCTTCGAGTGGACCACCGGCGCCAGCCGCACCACCACCGTGGTGGGCTTGGCGGTGAAGGCCGCCTGCGAGGATCTGTGGCGGAAGCTGCGGGCCATGGCGGCCGAATCGGCCGGGATCGACCCCGACGAGGCGACAAGCGGCGGCGGGTCGATCCAGGTGGCCGGCGCCGACTTGGCCCCGGCCGCGGTGATCCGGGAGTGGTTCGGGGCCGACGCGGGCGAGGCGGTGGGGATCGGCGTCGTCCGGGGCCACGGCGAGACCGCCCTTTTGCCCCCGTTCTGGGAGATCGGCGCGGTGGGGGTGGAGGTGGCGGTGGACGAGACCACCGGCGAGGTGACCGTCGAGCACCTGGTGACGGTGGGCGATGTGGGGCACGCCATCGAGCCGGATCTGGTGAAGGGCCAGGATCTGGGGGCGGCCACCCAGGGCCTCGGCATCGCCCTGTGGGAGGAGATGGTCTACGAGGGCGAGCAGCTCACCAACCCCAACCTCATCGAGTACCGGGTGCCCCGGTTCACCGACATGCCCCGGCGGATCACGTCGGTGCTGGCCGAGCGGGGCGACGGGGCCGGTCCCTACGGGGCCAAGGGGGCGGGCGAGGGGGCGCTCAACCCAGTGCCAGCCGCGGTGGCCGCCGCGGTGGGGCGGGCGGTCGGGGTCTGGCCGACCGAGCTGCCGCTGACCCCGGCCCGGGTGTGGGCCCTGCTCAGGTCGGCGGCGGAGACAGAGGCGGCGGGGCTGGCAAAACCTCCGACGGCGGCGGGCGGCGCAGCTCCATCCACCGTTCGGGGGCCTGCAGCGGAGTGAACCCCCGGGCCTCATACAGCCCGTGGGCGTCCAGGGTGATCAGCGTCAGCCGCCTCACGCCCGCCAAGTCGGGGTGCTCGCACACCGCTGCCACCAGCGCCTTGCCCAGTCCCCGGCCCCGGTGCGGCGCGGCGACATAAACGTCGCACACCCAGCCGAAGGTGGCGCAGTCGGTGATGGCCCGGGCCGACCCCACCATGGCCCCGTCGGGCCCATACAGGCCGAACACCACGCTGTTGGCCACCGCCGCCGCGGTCGCCTCTCGACTGCGGTCCCGGGCCCAATAGGCGTCGCTCATGAAGCCGTAGAAGGCGTCGACGTCGAAGCGGCCCGGGTCGGTGGAGATCAGGTACTCCCCGCAGTCCCACTGGTGAATGGGGCCGGCGGTCACGGGACGGCCACAGCGGCGGATCGCCCGGCGGTCACCGCGCCATCCTCGGAGTGGTCGGGCAGGCGGGATTTGAACCCACGACCTCCTCGTCCCGAACGAGGCGCGCTACCAAGCTGCGCCACTGCCCGTTGCGTCAGACCTCAGGGTACCGGCGCCGGGGCCGGGTCGGGGTCGGCGCTCAGGGCGGCATCGACCGCGCTCAGCAGCCGCACCGGGTCCACCGGCTTGACCAGCCAGCAGTCGGCCCGGCTGTGGCGGGCCAGAAACTCGTCGGCGTCGCGGTCCAGCAGCATCATCACCGGCCGGGGGGCCAAGCGGCCCATGCCCTCCTCCTGGCGGACGGCCAGGCAGGCAGCCATGCCCCCCATGTTCCCGATCTGGAGGTCGAGGATCACCAGATCGGGGTCCGTCTCGGCCACGGCGCCGATCACGTCGGCTCCCCGACGGATGCGGTGGATCGAATGGCGGCCGCTCAGAGCGGCGCCGCACTGGTCGGCGAGCCAGTCGGCGTCGGTGGCCAGCAACACGTCGGGCACCGACCGGATGGTACCCCGGCGGCGGCCTTGCCGGCCCCTCCGGTCCGGCCGCGGGGGTGGTCGTCCCCCGGTGGCTCCGGCCGGTACCATCGAGTCGTGCTGGAGATCACCTTCGCCCGCAACGCCGCCGAGCGCTACGCCCTGCTGCGGCCCCGGGGCGAACTCGACGCCTACACGGTGGCGCAGTTCCGGGAAGCGCTGGCCGGGCGGGCCGACGAGAGCCGGCTGGTGATCGACCTGTGCGAGGTCCCGTTCATGGACTCGGCCGGGCTGGGCGCGTTGATCGGCGGCATCCGGCGGATCCGCGAGAACGAGGGCCGGGTGGCGGTGTTCTGCGACGGCTCGACCCTCACTCGGCTGCTGCACACCACCGGCTTCAATCGCATCGTCCCGGTCTGCGGCGCCCTGGCCGACGCGGTGGCCGCCCTCGACGTCGAGCCGGCCTGAGGCGACCGTTCATGGCCGGGCGGCCAGGTGCCCGGCCACCGCTTGGAGCCCGGCCAAGTCGCTGACGTCGGAAGCCAACTGCGGGACCTCGGTGACCGGGCCGCCGCCGCCCAGCCCGGCTAGGGCGGAGATGCGGGTCCGCTCGCCGGCCCCGGCCGCGGCCAGCTCCTCCAGGGCTCGGGCCGGGCCGGCCAGCTCGGCACCGGATAGCCGCTCGGCCAGTTCGTCCGCCTCGGCCCGAGACAGGCGGGTGGGGGGACTGACCCGGTTGACCACCACCGCGTCGATGGCGAACCCGGCCGCGGCCGCCCGGTCGGCGAACCAGCTCGCCTCGTCGAGGGCGTCGGCCCGGGCCGAGGCCACCAGCACGAAGGAGGCGCCAGGGCCGCCGAGCAGGGCCAAGGCCCGGGCGGCTCGGTTACGGAATCCCTGCTCCATGCCCTCGAAGCCTCTGAAGAAGGCGACCGCGTCGTCGACCACGGCCGCGCCCACCACCCTGGACAACCGGCGCAGAACGGTTCGGGCGGCGCCGCCGACCAGCCGGAGGGCGCCCCGGCCGGGAGCGGTCACCATCTGGTAGACCGGGTTGTCGAGGAGCCGGGTCAGCAGGCGGGGCGCCTCCAGGAAGGCCAGGGCGTCCCGGGTGGGGGGCGTGTCCACCACGATCAGGTCCCATAGGCCCGAGTCGTGCAGGTCGAGGAGCTTCTCGACGGCCATGTAGTCCTGGGTGCCCGACAGGGTGGCGGAGACATTGCCGTAGAACGGGTTGGCGATGATGGCCTCGGCCTGTTCGGGCGAGGCGGCGAACCGGCTGACCACGCCGTCGAAGGTGGCCTTGGTGTCGAGCATCATGGCGGCCAGCACCCCGCCGGAGTCCTCGGGCCGGAACACCTCGGCAGGCTGGTTGCCGAGATGGGGGATGCCGATGGCGTCGGCCAGCCGGCGGGCCGGGTCGATGGTCACCACCACCGCCCGGCGCCCGGCCACAGCGGCGGCCACCCCCAGCCCAGCGGCCACGGTGGTCTTGCCCACGCCGCCCGCTCCGCAGCACACCAGCACCCGCCGCTGCGTTATCAGCGTGGACAACCCGGTCACCGCGCCGCACCGGCCGGTTCCGCCCCCACCCGACGCCCGGCTCGGCGGGGGTGGGCCGGTCACGGGGCCGCCGCTTCGGGCAGGTCGTCGATGCCGGCCGCCAAAGCATCAGCGAGGCGGTCGATCTCGGCCGGGCCCAGCCCGGCGGCGAACAGGCGGGGCAGCCGGAGTTGGGGGATCGGAAGCCTCCGGGCCAAATCGGCCACACAGGCCTCCTGGCGGGCCCAGCGGGCCGAGCGCAGGTCGGCCGCGGCCTGCAGGTCGGCCCTGGCCGCGGCGGACAGCCCGACTGCGGCCTCAGTCGAGTCGACGTCAATGTCGAGGCCGGCGATCTCGTCCAGAGCGGCGTTCACCACCACCGGAGCGAGGGCCACCCCGGCCTCGTCTTCCACCGCGAAGGCGGTCTCGACCAGCTCGTTCATCGGGGTCTCCTCGGCCACGGTGACCAGCATCACCCGGCACCGGCGAGCGTCGCCCAGCATGTCCAGGGCGGTTCGGGCCTGGCGGTGGATAGTCCCGCCCCGGGCGGTGGCGGCGATGGCGGACGGGGCCCGCAGCAGGCCGACGGCCTGGCCGGACGCGGGGGCGTCGACCACGATCACATCGGCGGCGGCGGTCTCCTCCAGGTTGCGGACCCGACCCAGCACCAGCAGGTCCTTTATGCCGGGGGTGGCGGTGGCGATCACCTCCAACAAGCCCGAGCGGGCCATCCGCCTCACGATCCGCTCGAAGCCGTGCCGGCTCAGCCACTCGATGAGAGCCTCGTCGGGGGCGATGGACCGGGCCTTCAGATCGACCCCGGCCAGATCGGGTCGGGCCGCGGTCGGCTCGTAGCCGACGGCTTCGATCCCCAGCATCGGAGCAGCCGCCGACCGGCCCCCCACCTCCACCAGCAGCACCGACAGGCCGAGCCGGGCCGCGGCGGTGGCGCAGGCGGCCGCCAGCGCGGTTTTGCCTGTGCCCCCTTTTCCGGTAACTATGAGCACCCTCGACGATGCGAAGAACCGACCGGGATCCATCCCCCTCCTCGCCGCGGCCGAAGGCCCGACGCCGCCTCACCCTAGTAGCCGGGCTGGCCGCCATTGCCGTGGCCGGGGCGGCGCCGTCCCTGTTCGGGGGGCTGGCCCAGCCCGCCCACGCCCAAGGCGACAAGGCACCCGAGGACAAGGCGCCCGAGGAGGCGGCGGTGGACGTAATGGAGGTCTCCGGCCTCCTCGACGAGGTCCTGGCCGCCGAGATCGAAACCGCGATCGACCGGGCCGCCGAGCGGGGGTCGATCGGCTTGGTGCTGCAAGTGGACAGCGACGGGGCGGTGGTGTCAGACCAGCGGATGGCGGAGCTGGCCGACCGAATCGCCCGGTCGGAGACGCCGGTCTCGATGTGGGTGGGGCCGTCGGGAGCTCGGGCCACCGGGCGCGTCGGCCAGCTCGCCGGGGTGGTGGCCGATTTGGCCCTGGCCCCCGGCTCTCGCATTGGCGACCTCGGCGACCAGGTTCTGCCCCGGGCGCGGTTCGGGGCGCCGTTCAACGACGCCTACGACCTATTGCGCGACGGCACCATCGGCTTCGAGGCCGCCATCGAGCTGGAGCTGGCCCGGGAAGCGCCGACGCTGGGCTACTTCGTGATCGGCCTCGAGGGTTTCGAGACCACCATCGAGGGCACCGGCGATGAGCCGGTCCGGGTGCCGGTGACCCCGGTCCGCTTCAACGACCTCTCCCTGGTCCATCAGCTTCTGCACACCGTGGCCGCCCCGGCGGTGACCTACCTGCTGCTGCTCGCCGGGGGCGGGCTGATCGTGTTGGAGCTGTACACGGCCGGGGTGGGCATCGCCGGCGGAGTCGGGGCCGTGTCCTTCCTGCTAGCCGGCTACGGGCTGGGGGTGCTGCCCGCCCGGGGCTGGGCCGTGGGTCTGCTGATCTTGGCTTTCGTCGGATATGCCATCGACGTCCAAGCCGGTGCCCCTCGGGCCTGGACCGTCATCGCCTCGGTGTGTTTGACGGTCGGGTCGCTGTTCCTGTTCGACGGGACGCCGGCGCCGTGGTTCACCCTGGTGGCCGGCATCGGGGGCCTGGGGCTGGGCATGGCCTGGGCCATGCCGATCATGGTGCGGTCCCGGTTCGGGACGCCGACCATCGGGCGGGAATGGATGATCGGCGAGCTGGGCACGGCCCGCGACGACATCAGCCCCGAGGGGGTGGTGATCATCCGGGACGCCCCGTGGCGGGCCCGGGCCAATCGGGCCACGCCCATACCGACCGGCGAACCGGTGCGGGTAGTGGCCATCGACGGGCTGATGCTGGAGGTCGAACCGGCCGAGGGCGGGGCCCGGGACTACCGGGACCGGGCCCGTTCGTAATTCTTCGTCATCGAAATTTTTTTGGATTTCCTCTTGTCCACAGGGGGTCGCGTCTGCTAGTTGTGGGCCCCTAGCACTAGGGAGGGTCATGGCGCTGGATGCTGACGAGCCGATCGAGTGGCGCAAACGGGCCGCCTGCCGGGGCCCGCACGCCTCGATTTTCTTCCCGCCGACCGTCCCCGAACGGCGCGAGGAGAAGCGTCAGCGCGAGGAGCGGGCCAAGTCCATCTGCAAGACCTGCTCGGTGTGCTCGGACTGCTTGGAGTACGCGCTGCACATCCGCGAGCAGCACGGCATCTGGGGCGGCCTGAACGAAACGGAGCGGCGGGAAATGCTGCTGGCCGCCGCACCGGCCTGACCGTCGAAGTTTCTCATTCCGGATTGCGGCGGGCGGGGGCCAGTCGTCAGTCGTGGCCCGGCCAGCAGAGGCCGGTCGTCAGTCGCAACCCGGCAGGCGGGGGCCGGCCATCAATCGCGGCCGGGCAGGCGGGGGCCAGCGATGCGGAGGTCGTCCCGGCGGCGAGTGACCCCGGTGGCGTCCAGCCGGGCCAGCAGCCCCAGCGCGTACTTGCGGGTCGTCCCCCAGGCGTCGCGGATCTCGGCCACCGTCACCCCCGAAGGCTTGGCGGCCAACAGGTCGGCCAAGGCCGCCGCCGCCGCGGTCAGGGCTGAGGCCGCGAAGTACACGCCGCCGGACTCCACCAAGTCGCCCCGGCGGACCAGCTCCCGCAGTTCGCCCGGGTCGACGCCGGCGGGGGCCGGGGGCGAGAAGGGCGTGGCCGCGGCCGCGGCCACGAAGGGATGTCCGGCCAGCGGGTCGGGAGCGGCGGCCGATCGGGCCCGGCCCGCGTCTACGGCCACCCCGGGCAGGCCGGCGGCCACCGCCCGCTCCAGATCGTCCAGCGAGGCCAGGTCCAAGCCCAGCGGGCCGGCGGCGGCCACGGCCGCGGCTACCCGGGCCCGGGTTGCCTCCAGGTGCTCGGGGTCCACCGCCCATTCCCCAATGTCGGGGGCCCGCCGGACGCCGGTCAGCCGCTCCAGGCGGTCGACGGCGATGCGGCCCCGTTCGGCCACCACCCTCTCTGTCGACCGGTCGGGCCGGGCCCGGGCGGCGGGCAGGACGGGATCGACGTCGAGCACCTCCCCCCCGCCCACCGTCTCGGCCCGGCCCGACTCGCGCAGGATGAACCGGTCGCCGGGCAGCAGGGGCAGCGGCCGGGGGAGGTGGAGCCGCACCGGCCCGGCCCGGCCCGGATCGATGGCATCGGCGCCGAGCACCCTGACCCGGACGGGATGCTCGCCGGAGCCCACGTAGGCCAGGTAGGCGCCCCGGCGGGTGAGAGGGTGGTCGAGGGAGGCCAGCACCGACACCTCGGCGTCCACCATGGCGGTGGCGTGCCACTGCCCGGGCCCGACCAACACATCGCCCCGGCTCAACCGGCGGTGGTCGACGCCGACCAGGTTCAGGGCCGCCCGGTTGCCGGGGCCGATGCGCTCGCAGTCCCGGTGCAGGCTCTGGATGGCCCGCACCCGCACGGTGCGCCCGGCCGGGAGCACCAGCAGCGAATCGGAGACTCTCACTTCGCCCCCGGTCAGAGTGCCCGTCACCACCGGGCCCGAGCCCTTGGCCGCGAAGACCCGGTCTATCCACAGCCTCGGACGGCCGAGATCGGCGGCGGCCGGGGTGGCCACCAGCAGGTCGTCAAGGGCTTTCACGAGGTCGTCGGTGCCGATGCCAGCCACAGCGTCGACCGCCACCACCGGGGCTTGGGCCAGGAAGGTTCCGGCCGTCCGCTCGGCCACGTCGAGGCGGGCCAGTTCGATCAGGTCCTCGTCGGCTTGGCCCGTCTTGGTGAGCGCTACCAAGCCTCGCTCGACGCCGAGTAGCTCGAGGATGCGCAGATGCTCCTCGGACTGAGGCTTCCAGCCCTCGGTGGCGGCCACGGCGAACAGGCAGGCGTCCACGCCGCTGACCCCGGCCAACATGTTCTTCAGGAAGCGGACATGGCCGGGGACGTCGATGAAGGCCACGCCCCGGCCCGACGGCAGCGTCATCGACGCGAACCCGAGATCGATGGTGAGGCCTCGCTGCTTCTCTTCGTCGAGCCGGTCGGGGTCGGTGCCGGTCAAGGCCCGCACGATGGTGCTCTTGCCGTGATCGACGTGCCCGGCGGTGGCGACGACGTGCATCAGCCGGATCGGCGGCCAGCGCCGGCGGGGCCGGGGGCAGAGCCAGGGACGGGGACGGCCGAAGGCATCAGCCTGCGAGGCTGCGCAGGGCCGCGGCCACCTCTTCGTCGGCGGCCGGGTCGATGGTGCGCAGATCAACCACGGTGGCGGTGTTGGCCACCCGGGCGATGATGGGCCGCGACCGGGATCGCAGCGCTTCGGCATGGTCTCCGGCCACGGCCACCCCCACCGACGGGATCTCGACCCCGGGCAGGGTGCCGCCGCCGGGCACCGACATCACCTCGACGATGCTCAGGCCCTCATAGGCGCCGGTGCGGGCTCTGAGGTCTTCGACGGTGAGCCCGGCCATGCGCCAGAACGGTATGGCCGCCCCGTCGCCCCGCAGGTAGGCCAACGCCACCTGCTGGAGGGCCCCGAGCACCAGCGGCCCGGGCCGCAGGGCCCGGGCCAGGGGGTGGCGGGCGCAGGCGGCCACCAAGTCGGCCCGGCCAGCGATGATCCCGGCCTGGGGGCCGCCGAGAAGCTTGTCGCCGGAGAAGATCACCAGCGCTGCGCCCGCGGCCAGCGTCTGGCGGGCGGCCGGCTCTCCCTCCAGCCATCCCGGCGGGCCGGACGGCAGCCACGGGCACCGGCTGTCGAGCAGGCCCGAGCCGAGGTCGGCGGTCAGCGGAGGCCCGAGGTCGGCCAGCTCGGCGGTGAGCGGGGCCTCGGTGAATCCCACGATCCGGTAGTTGGACTGGTGGACCTTCATCACGACGGCCACGGCCCGGGCCGGGTCGGCCACCGCGGCCGCGTAGTCGGCTCGGCGGGTGCGGTTGGTGGTTCCCACCTCCACCAGCCGGGCGCCGGAGCGGGCCATCACGTCGGGGATGCGAAAACCGCCGCCGATCTCCACCAGTTCGCCCCTGGACACCACCACGTCGCGGCCCTCGGCCAGGCCGGCCAACACCAGCAGGACGGCGGCCGCGCCGTTGTTCACCACGATGGCCGACTCAGCCCCGCAGGCCCGGGCCAAAAGGGCGGGGGCGGCGGCTTGGCGCGATCCCCGTTCACCGGTGGCCAAATCGAACTCGAGGTTCGAGTAGGCGGCCTCCTGGGTCCAGGCCAGGGGAGCCCGGCCCAGGTTGGTGTGGAGCAGCACCCCGGTGCCGTTTATCACCGGGGCCAGCAGCCGACGGCCGGCGTCGGCGGCCCGGGCCGCGGCCGAGCCGGGGTCGCCCGCGGCGATGGCGGCCCGGGCCGCGTCGACTAGCAGCGGATGGGGCAGCCCGGTTTCGGCCAGCGACCGGGCCAGCCGGTCCACCGAGGGCGGGCGTTCCGAACCGGTCACGTCAGCCAGGCTAAGCGGGAGCGGCCAGTGCCGGCGGACGATTTGAGCGGCCTGCCCTCGACCTGTCGGCCCGTACCGTCCGTGCTCGGCAACCCTGTCGAGCCGAGCGGTGAGCACCCTCGTTGACTGTCAGCCCCCGTGGCTATAGTGCGGCGTATGCGCTTATCCGATCTGGTGGACCTCGACCGGTTCCAGTCGGCCGTGGACGAGGGGCTGGTCACCGACCGACGCCACCGCGGTCTGCGGATACTGAACTACACCAACAAGGCCACCTACTCCGAGACCTGGGATGAGATCACCACCCTTTGCCGGGGTCTGGTGGTGGACGCCGAGGGCGAGGTGGTCGCCCGCCCGTTCCCCAAGTTCTTCGGGGTGCAAGAGCCCCACGCCCCGACTATTCCCGACGGCTGCGCCATGCACGTCACCGAGAAGCTCGACGGCTCTTTGGGCATCGCCTACCAACACGACGGCGAGATCAGGATCACCACCCGGGGCCGGCTCGACTCGCCGCAGGCCCGCCAGGCCACCGAGATCTGGCGCGAACGCTACGCCGCGGTCCGGTTCGGATCAGACGTCACCCCGCTGTTCGAGGTGATCTACCCCGAGAACCGGGTGCTGATCGATTACGGGAGCACCCGCGACCTGGTGCTGCTCGCCGTCATCGACATCGGCACCGGAGCGGACCTGCCCCTCGACGCCATCGAATGGCCCGGCCCGGCCGCTGCCGACCGCCGGTTCGGGTCCATCGACGAGATCATCGCCCATACCGAAGAAGGCTCCCACGACGAACTCACGGAAGGGTTCGTGGCCCGATTCGACACCGGCCCTAGCGGGCCTCATCTGCGGATCAAGGTCAAGTCCGGCCGTTACGTCGACCTGCACCGGTTGAAGTACGGGCTCAACGCCCGCCGGGTGTGGGCGGTTGTGGCCATAGAGGCCATGAGCGTCCACAGCGGCGATCACCGGGCCATCGGCTCCCGGCTGAAGCTGAATCCCGATGAGGTACTCAGCCGCCTCCACGGGGCCAGAGGACCCAGCACCGACGGCTACCGGCAAGACCTGCCCGAAGAGCTCTGGCCCTGGTTCGACGAGACCGTCGCGGCTATACGGGCCCGGGTGGCCGATCTCACCAGCCGCTACGCCGCCATCACCGAAACCGCCGGCGCCGAAGCGGCCGCGTCGTCGCACCCCGACCGGACCTTCGCCGAAGCCGCCCGCCGGCTGACCTCCGAGCAGAACCTGCACCCCGGACCGTGCTTCGGGCTCCGACGCGGCTCTTGGGCCGCCCACGCCGAAATCTGGCGAGCCGCCACCCCCGACCCCGACGAACCGCAACCGCAATGACCAGCCGGGAGCTGGGCCTACGATGGCGGCGTGCTCATAGTGCTGGTGGCGCTTCTGATCGGGGTGCCGATCTTGGAGTTGTACGTCATCGTGCGGGTTGCCGTCGGCATCGGCACCCTTCAGACCATCGGGCTGCTGATCCTGGTTTCGGTGGTCGGAGCCTGGCTGGTGCGCCGGGAGGGCCTGTGGGTGCTGAACCGGGTCCGAGAGCGGATGGCCCAGGGCCAAATGCCGGGCAACGAGCTAGTCGACGGGCTGCTGATACTGGTCGCCGGGGCGCTGATGCTCACGCCGGGCTTCCTCACCGACGCCCTCGGCTTGGTGCTGCTAGCCCCGCCGACCCGGATCATCGTCCGCACGATGCTGGTGCGACGGTTCCGCCACCGTCTGCAGATCAATTACGGGCCGATCGACCTCGACGGCTGATCCGCGGCGGCTTCGGTTAGAACCCGGCTGATGGCCGGGACCGGCGCAGCCCGAGGGACCCGCCGGGTCCGGCCAGCTACTGATCCGCGGCGGCGTCGAGGGAGGCTAGGGCCGCGTCGAGGATGCGGGCGCTGCACCCGGCCATCTGCACCGGGGGCACGTGCTCGGAGGCCAGCTTGCGGGCCACGGCCCGAAGGGCCTCGGCCGCGGGGCCGTCGCCCAAGACGGCGGGCTCGCCCCGATCGGCGCCGGTGGACACGGCCGCCTCTAGCGGAATCCGGCCCAGCAGGACTGCGCCCACCTCCTCGGCCAACTGGGCCCCGCCCCCGGTGCCGAACACGGCGTAGCGCTCGCCGGCGGGGGTCACCAGCTCGGACATGTTCTCGATCACGCCCACCACCCGTAGGTAGTTCTTGCGGCCCATGTCCACCACCCGGGCCGCCACCTTTTGGGCGGCCAGGGCCGGGGTGGTGACCACGATCATCTCGGCCCGGGGGAGGCGGCGGGCCAGTCCCATCTGGACGTCGCCGGTGCCGGGGGGCATGTCGATGAGCAGGTAGTCGAGGTCGTCGCTCCAGCGGACATCCTCGCAGAAGTGCTGCACAGCCCGGCTGAGCATGAATCCCCGCCACATCAACGCCGAGTCCTCCCGGTCGACCAGGAACCCCATCGACACCACATCCACCCGGCCGGGGCCGATCCGGCGGGTCAGCGGGACGATCTTGCCGTCGAGCGAGCGGAGCTCGCCCTCCACCCCCAGCATCCGAGGCACCGAGAACCCCCAGATGTCGGCGTCCATCACCCCGACCCGGTACCCCTCGTCGGCCAGGGCCGCGGCCAGGTTGACGGTGACCGACGACTTGCCGACCCCGCCCTTGCCGCTGGCGATCATCAGCACCTTGGTGGCGGGGGGGATGGAGGTGGCCGGGGCGTTGCCGGACGCGTTCCATCGGGCTTTGGCCATGGCCGCCGCCTTCTCCTCCTGGTTGAGCTCGGCCCAGGCGATCTTCACGCCGGTCACCCCCGGCATCGACTCCAGCCGGGTCTTGACATCGCGCTGGATCTGGGCCCGCAGCGGGCAGCCCGCGGTGGTGAGGGCGATCTCCACCCTCACCCGCCCGGCCGGTTCGACGGCCACCCCCCGGGCCATGCCCAGCTCGACGATGTTGCTGCCCAGTTCCGGGTCGATGACGCCCTCGAGGAGCCGGGTCACCTCCTCCGCGGTGGGCGGGACGGCCGTCACCCGGCGAAGGCTACCGTGGCCCTTCGGGTTGTTTGTGGGTAGGCTGAGAGCCGGAACCGGCTAGCCGGTTCCGCCCGAGTCATCCGCCCGACGATCTTTCCCCATCCGGAGGTCATCGTGATCACCCTCACCGAGAACGCCGCCAGCAAGGTCTCCGAGCTCATCGAGACCGAGAACGAGGAGGGCCTCGCTCTGCGGGTGGCGGTGCGCCCCGGCGGCTGCTCCGGCTTCTCCTACGAGATGTACTTCGACAGCGAGTTCGGCGACGGCGACCGCAAGGCCACTTTCGGTGCGGTCGAGGTGGTGGTCGATCAGTCCTCGGCCATGCTGCTCGAAGGGGCCACCCTCGACTACAAGAACAGCCTCCAAGACGCCGGTTTCTCGATCGACAACCCCAACGCCCAGCGCACCTGCGGCTGCGGCCAAAGCTTCAGCTAATCCGCCCGACGGGCGGCCCCGGTTTCTACTGTAAACCCTACTGTAACGCTACTCTAAATATTCTAACCCCGCTGACCTGGGGTTTTATCGCTACTTCCAGCTACTGTTAAATATTTACAGTAGCCGATAGCCTGTCCAAGTGTTCTAGGCCAAGGCGATCGGAGTAGTGACATGGCCACCGTCGGCTCTGTGGAGCAAGCACTGCAACTCAGCCCGGCCGAGGTCGGCGAGGCGTTGGCCGCCTTCCCCGAGGACCAGTGGCTCGAGCGCAAGAGCGCCGGCGTGAACGGGCAAACCATCGCCGACTTGCTCGTGGGCTTCGCCAACGCCGAGGGGGGTGCGATCATCATCGGGCTCAGCGACGACGGCGCAGTTGAAGGCATCGGTTCAGTTGGAATCAAACGACAGACGGACTGGCGGCGGGCCGCCGTCGATTTCACCAACCCGCCCGTGCGGTGCCAGTTCCAGCTCATCGACTGCATCACCGCCAAGGGTGGCCCGGATCGGCTTGTCGTGATCAGGGTCGAGTCGACCCCTGACAAGGTCCACGCCACCAACCGGGACGAGGTCTACCTGCGCGTCGGCGACCAGAACCGCAAGCTGAACTTCCAGCAGCGACAGGAACTGCTCTACGACAAGGGGCAAGCGAGCTTCGAGAGCACCCCGGCCGACCGGGCAGTACTTGATGACCTCGACCGCGGCCTTCTCAGCGACTACGCCGACCAGCTTTCCCATCCCGACCCTGAGCGACTGCTCAGCGCCCGCGGGCTGCTCAATCGCGACGGCCAAGTCACCATCGCCGCAGTGCTGCTGTTGGCCCCTGAGCCCCAGCAATGGCTCCCTCAGGCATTAGTGCGGGTGCTGCGCTACCGCGGATCGGAACGCGGCGTCGGCGCCCGCCAGCAACTCCTGTCCGATGTCAGAGTCGAAGGGCCCATCCCCCGCATGATCGACGAAGCCCGCGAAGTGGTACTCAACCAACTGCCGACCCGGCGCGCCCTCACCGACCGCGGCCGCTTCGAACCGATCGCGCCGCTGCCTTTGAACGCCTGGCTCGAAGGGCTGGTCAACGCGGTCGTGCATCGGTCCTACAGCCACAGCGGCGACCACATCCGGGCGGAAATTTTTGACGACCGGCTGGAGATCGAGAGCCCAGGTCGGTTTCCGGGAATCTTCGATCTCAGCGACCCACTTCAGGTCAGACGCTTTGCCCGTAATCCCCGTATTGCCAGAGCCTGTGCGGAACTCGACTTCGGACTGGAGCGCGGAGAAGGCATCCGGCGCATGTTCGACGAGATGAAACTCGCCGGCCTTGTGGATCCCGAATACCACCAGACATCGGGCAGTGTCCGGCTCACGCTCTCTTGGACGTCGGTGGATCGGGATCTCAACGACCGGTTGCCGCGTCCGGCCCGAGAACTCATGCGACTGATCCGCTCAGGGGACAGGCTCAGCACCGGCGATTTAGCAGAGGCCACAGGACGATCGCGCCCGGTTGTGCTCCGGCAGCTACGGGTCTTGCAGTTGGAGGGCCTTATTTCTCGGGTGGGTAAGTCATCCAACGATCCGCGCGCTTACTGGAAACTCAACAATTAGAGACTCTATCACAACTACATGCTTGTAATTATGGTCTGACCTGGGGTTTTATCGCTACTCTAAACTACTGTTAAATATTTAGAGTAAAGGCTGGAGCTGGCCTCGGTCGTAACCGGAAAGGCCGAGCCGAGGTCGAGGATGCGGTGTAGTTCTCACAAATGAGACAACCTGACGGCTCATGAGCCGCAACTATGGCTCGTAGCCTGCGGTGATGGGCGGTTCGCAGGCTGGGTTTGATCTGGTGGTCGACGGCAGGGCCGTCACCGTCGACGACGCGCGGGCCACTTTGCTGGACGTGGTGAGGGAACAGGCCCGGATCAGGTCGGTGAAGGACGGCTGCAG
The DNA here is from genome assembly GCA_958296055.1 of uncultured Acidimicrobiales bacterium. Lineage (GTDB taxonomy): Bacteria > Actinomycetota > Acidimicrobiia > Acidimicrobiales > Aldehydirespiratoraceae > CATQHS01. The sequence continues at coordinate 1,936,631 of CATQHS010000001.1, read as the reverse complement.
CCCCCAGGGCCAGTGCGGATGTTGCACGGTGCTGGTGGACGGGCAGGCTCGGGTGGCTTGCGTGACCCCGGCCCGGCGCGTGCGGGGGCGGCGGATCACAACGCTGGACGGGCTCGACCCCGACATCCGCGACCGCTGGACCCGGGCCTTCGCCGACGCCGGGGCCAGCCAGTGCGGGTTCTGCACGCCCGGGATCATCTGCCGGTTCGCTGCGCTGGACGCAGCCGGTACCGATCACGGCGACCGGAACGCCGCCGCCCGGGCGCTGGCCGCGCATCTGTGCCGCTGCACCGGATGGCAGCCGATCCTCGACGCCTGGTGCGCCTACCCCGACACCGGGCCCAACCCAGAGCCAAGCCAAAAGGCCGACCGCAGCCCCGCCGACCGGCGGGCCGCCATCGAGGGTCGGTCTCCGCAGGCCACTGGGCCGCATGTGGCCGCGGGCCGGGGCGGGTTCGCCGACGACACCGCCCCAGCCGGGGCGCTGGTGGCCGTGCCCGCCGTCGACGGGTCGGGCTGGGTCACCGGCGCCACGGTGGCCGAGGCCCGGGCCGCGGCCGGCGGCGGCGTGGGCCGCCGGGCCACCGCGGTCTGGGAGCCTCCGTTGGCCCCGCCGCCGGGCCACTGGAACGTCACCTTGTCCACGAGCTGGGTGGAGCCGGGCTACCTGGAGACTGACGCGGCCTGGTGCGAACCGGGGGGCGAACCGGCGTCGCCGCTGGGCAACGGGGGCGCCTTCGGCGGTAAGCAGAACTCGCCGGTGGCGGTCGCCGCCCGCAAGCTGGCCGAGGAGCACCAGCGGCCGGTGCGAGCGCTGTGGTCGAGGCCCGACGCCGCCGCGCTCGGCCCCAAGCGCCCGCCCGTCGGCGCCGGGGTGCGGGCCGACGGAACCGGGGTGGTGCGGGTGGCCCGCACCCCGGGCATCGCCGAGGTCATCAAAGGCTACGCCCCCGGCTTGGAGGTGGAAGAAGTGGACGTGGCCGGGCCGCCCACCTCCTGCGCCGTCCGGGGCGCGGGATGGGTGGAGGCGGCGGTGCTGCTGGCTGCGGCCCGGGGAGCGGTCGGACCGGTGGCGGTCGTCGCCCCCGCCGGGGGCCGGGCCGAGGCCACGGTTAACCCGAACGGGTCGCTGGCGGTGTCAGTGCGGGCCGGCCAGCCCCTAGATGAGACGGTGCTGCGCTCGTACTGCACCGGCGCGGCCCACATGGCGCTGTCGTGGGTGACCAACGAGTCGCTGAGCGTGGACGAGGCCGGGACCGTGCACGACCTGACCGTGCGGTCCTTCGGCATCCTCGGGGCCTCGGCCATGCCGCCAGTGGAGGTGACGGTCGTAGCCGACGACGCCGAGCCGGTGAACGGCAGCGACGCCGTGTTCGCGGCGGTGGCCGCCGCCGTCTGGATCGACCGGGGCCTGCCCCCGGCGTGGCCCACCGGATGAGACCGGACCAGACAGGCCCGTACCGGCCGCTGGGGTCGTCAGTTCTGAGGTCGCCCGGACCGGGAGAGGGCGAGGTGCTCGTTGGGGGCGCCGTCGGCGTCGACGTTGGCCTCATCGACGCTGGTTCTCAAGAAATGCCCCAGCAGCGCGGCCACGACGGCACCGGACAGGATGACAAGCACCGGGAACACGATCACCAGCAGGATCACCATGGCGATTGCGCCGGCCATCCGGGCAGTCTAGACCAACGGCCATGAGCGGGGAGCGAGCCGGGGCCGGTCTAAGCGATCTGCTCGACCCTACCCGCACCGCGGTGCTCACCATGGAGCTGCAGCGGGCGGTGGTGGGGGATCTGGCCACCATGGGCGGGCTGGCCGAGGCCGCAGCCGAAACCCAGACGGTGGCCAACGCGGCCCGAATCTGCCGAGCGGCCCGGACGGCCGGAGCCCGGGTCGTGCACTGCACGGCGCAATTCCGGGCCGATGGGGCCGGGTCGGCCCGCAACTGCAAGCTGCTGGCCGTCGCCTTGGACCACAACTCCGAGGCCCTGGCCGCCGGGGCACCGGGCGCCGAGCTTGTCGGTGAGCTCGAAGCCGCCCCCGCCGACATCGTGATCTCCCGCCTCCACGGGCTGACCCCGTTCACGTCCACCGCCTTGGACCAGGTGTTGCGCAACTGCGGGGTCACCACGGTGGTGGCCGTGGGGGTGTCGCTGAACGTCGGGATCGCCGGGCTGGTCCTCTCGGCGGTGGACCTCGGCTACCAGGCAGTCGTGCCCGACGACGCTGTGGTCGGGCTGCCGGTCGACTACGGACGAGCGGTCATGCGCAACACCATCTCGCTGCTGGCCACCGTCACCTCAACCGACGCCATCGTCGAGGTTTGGTCTCCCTGACCATTTTGGGGGGAGTCTTAGGGGAGGCGGGCTTGGTCGACTAGGAGGTATTTGCGGATCTTGCCGACGCTGGTGCGGGGTAACTCGTCGATCAGGGTGATGGCCGCGGGCCGCTTGGCCTTGGCCAAGCGGGCGGCACACCAGGCCGCCAGCTCGGCCGGGGTGGGCGGGTCGGGCGGGTCGGCGGCCACCACGAAAGCGACCGGCACCTCGTCTCGGATCGGGTCCGGGCGGCCCACCACCGCTGCTTCCAGCACCCGGGCGTGGGCGGCCAGGACGCCCTCGACCTCGACGATCGACACGTTCTCCCCTGCCACCTTCAACACGTCGGAGTGGCGGCCGTCGAAGTAGTGACGGCCGGAGGCATCCCGGACGGCTCGGTCCCCGGTGCGGAACCAGCCGTCCCGGAAGCTGGCCGAGGTGGTGGCCGGGTCGTCGAGGTAGCCGGCGAACAGGGTCAGGCCCGGCTCGCCCCCCACCACCACCTCGCCCACCTGGCCGGCCTCGACTGAGGCTCCGTCGGCGTCCTGCACGTCCACCGCGCAGCCCGGCGTGGCTTGGCCCATCGACGCCGGGTCGGGGTCGGCGGCCGGTTCGGTGAGCACGGCGGGGATGGTCTCGGTCATGCCGTAGAGCTGGCGGGGCCGGCAGCCGAACCAGTCGGACACCGTCTCGTACTGGTCGGCTGAGATGTTCTGGGCGTACCAGCAGTGGCGCAGCTCCAGGCCCTCGACCGGGCCGCCCCGGGCCAGGATCATGCGGATGGGGGCGGCGAACAGGCTGGCGCAGGTGGCGGAGTGCCGGGCGGCCTGAGCCAGGAAGCGGCTGGCCGAGAAGGCGGGCATCAGCGCCACCGAGGCCCCGGCCCAGATGGCCGAGGCGAAGGAGTAGTACTGGGCGTTGGCGTGGAACATGGGCAACACCACGAGCTGGCGGTCATCGGGCGCCAGCCCGGCGGCGACGGCCATGGCCTCGCCCGCGAAGGCGTAGTTGGCCTGGGTGACCTCCACCCCCTTGGGCCGTCCGGTGGTGCCCGAGGTGAACATCACCGCGGCCCGGTCCCGCAGCCCGACGGCGGGGTAGCCGGCGGGCGGTGCGGCGGTGAACGGGGCCAGGGTCGGGTCGGCCTCGTCCACCTCGATCACGGCCAAGTCCCCGCAGGCGGCCCGGTAGACATCGGCCCGGGCGGCCGCGCACACCCCCAGCGCCGGCCGGGTCCGCTCGAGGTGGCCGGCCAGCTCGGGGGCCTGGCCCATCGGGTCCGACGGGACGATCCACGCCCCCATGCGGACCGCGGCCAGCCACACGGCCACGAAGGCCGGCGAGTTGGCCAGGGCCAGATGCACCGCCGATCCCGGCTCGGCCCCGGCCGCGGCCAGGGTGCCGGCCACCCGGCCCACATCGCGGTCGAAGTCGGCGTAGGTCCATCCGGCTGCGGCGCCGTCCGGGGTCTCGAAGATCAGGAAGGTTTCGTCGGGCCGGGCCTCGACGGCCCGCTCCCACACCGAGGAGAAGGCGACCGGGCCGGTGAAGCCCATTAGTCCGGGAGGCCCCCTGGCACCGCCGCCCCAACCCCGGCCGGAACCCCGGCGCTCTCAGCCCCCGCGGCCGCATCGCCGCCGTCGGCGGGGCCGTAGCCGCCGCCGCCGGGCAGCTCCAGCTTCACCACGTCGCCGGGCTGGAGGGTGATGCGGGTCTGGGTGGTGACCGGCTCGCCGTTCACCTGGAACGACCCGGCCCGGCCTGGCTCGCCGCCGAACACCCCTTGGGGGGCCTCGGTCAGCCGGCTGGTCACCGCGTTGAGCTGCCAGGGCTTGGCCGTGGCCACCTCGAACTCGATGACCTGGCCCAAGCCGCCGGGCTGGGCCCCGGCTCCGCCCGAATCGGGCCGCAGCGACTTCTGCCGGAACCGCACCGGGGCCGACGCCTCCACCACCTCCAAGGGCACGGCCGAGACGCCGGTGGGGTAGGAGCAGGCATCCAGGCCCGGCTTGGCCGAGCGGGCCCCCACCCCGCCCGCGTAGGTGAACATGGCGGTGATGAAGGGGCTGCCGTCGTCGTGGTGGCCGTTGACCTGCATGGTCCACACCGCTCCCGCTCCTTCGGCCATCACCGCGTCGGGCTTGACTTGGGCCAAGGCCTTGAGCAGAGCGTTGGGCAAGAACATCCCCACCACGTGGCGGGCCGTGCCCGGCTGAGGGCACACCGCGTTGAGGACCGACCCTTCCGGGGCCTTCACCTTGATCGGGGCCAGGCTGCCGTGGTTGTTGGGGATCTCGGGGTTGAGCACCGAGCGCACCGTGAAGGTGGTGTAGGCATGGGTGTAGTTCTTCACCACGTTGATGCCCCACTCGCTGGCCTCGCTCGACCCGTCGTAGTCGACGGTGATCTCGCCGGAGGCGGGATCGACCTCCAGCGAGCAGACCACGTCGATGCGGCTCCCGTCGGCCAGGTCGAGCACGGCGGAGGCCCGGTGGACACCGGGTTCCAGGGCGGCGATGTCGGCCCGCACCGCGGCCTCGGAGCGGTCGATGATCTCATCGGCCAGAGCCTCTATGTCGGCCAGGCCGTAGGCGTCGCACAGGGCGGCCAGCCGCTGGGCCCCCACCTCGCCCGAGGCCATCTGGGCGTGCAGGTCACCGGCCATGTGGTCGGGCTGGCGGACGTTGGACAGGATGAAGCGCCAGACGTCGGCGTTGCGCTCGCCAGCTCGCATCAGCTTGCAGATGGGAATCCACAGGCCTTCCTCGAAGCAGTCCCGGCCCCCGGCCCCGATGCCGTAGCCGCCGACGTCGGTGTGGTGGATGGTGGACCCGAACAAGGCGATCAGCCGGGGCGATCCGTCGGCCGAGGCCCGCCAGGCCGGCACCAGCACGGTGACGTCGAGGAGCTGCCCGGCCGTCTTGTAGGGGTCGTTGGTGATCAGCACGTCCCCGGGCTCGAGCTCGTCCACCGGGTACTCCTCGAGCATCTTGGCCGCGCCGATGGCCAGGCTGTTGATGTGGCCAGGGGTGCCGGTGACGGCCTGGGCCACCATGCGGCCCCGGCGGTCGAACATGGCGTTGGCCAAGTCGCCGGCCTCCCGCACGATGGGGCTGAAGGCGGTGCGCTGCAAGGCCCGAGCCTGCTCGCTCACCGTGGCGATCAGCGACTGCCACAGGATCTCGAGCTCGATGGGGTCGAACCGGCGGTCGGTCATTGGGGTGCGCCTCCCTCGGTCGGCGGCCAGCGGTCGGTCATGTCGGCCATGTCGTCCTCCTGGCTCAGGCTGCGAACCGGGAGGCGATGATGCTCCCGTCGGAGGCCACCTCGGCCGTCCAGCCCGGCCGGATCACGGTGGTGGTCTCCCGCTCCTCCACCACGGCCGGTCCGGCCAGCCGGGCCCCGGCGGTGAGAGCGTTCCGCGAGTACACCGGGGTCGGGACCGGGTCGGCCCCCCGGTCGAACACCACTGCCCGGGTTCCTCGGGCCTCCGGCGGCCCGGAGCCGGCCGCGGTGCGCAGGTCGGGCTCCACGTCGGGCTTGTCGGTGTAGGCCGACAGCCGCCAGGTGACCACCTCGACGCCCACATCGGGTATGGCCATGCCGTAGATGAGCCGGTATTCGGCCTCGAACCGGTCGGCGACCTCGGAGACGGAGGCCGGCCACGACTCGCCCTCCCCCACCCACAGCGTGATCTCGTTGCCCTGGCCCAGGTAGCGGGCGTCGAGCCCGTACCGGAAGCGCACTTCGCCGGGGGCGGCGCCGGCCGAAGAGAGAACCCGGCGGCCCTCGTCGCGCAGCTCGCCCAGCAGGGCGTCCCGCTCGGCGGCGTCGACGGAGTCGAGGCGTCGGGGCATGGACCGGGCCAAGTCGATGCGCACCGGCGAGACCAAGGTCCCGAACGCGGAGAGCACGCTGGCGTTGACCGGGAAGATCACCCGGTCGCTCTCCAGCAACTCGGCCACCCCGCAGGCGTGGACCGGGCCGGCCCCGCCGAAGGCGATCACCGTCACCCCCCGCAGATCAATCCCCTGCTCGACGCCGTGCATCCGGGCGGCGGCGGCCATGTTCTGGTTGACCACCTCGTGGATCCCGGCCGCGGTGTCGATCTCGGGCAAGCCCAAGCCCCGGGCCAGCTCCGACATGGCCGCCGAGGCCAAGGAGGCGTCGAGGGGCATGTCGCCGCCCAGGAAGGCAGCCGGGTCGAGCAGGCCCAGCACCACGTCGGCGTCGGTCACCGCGGCCATCTCGCCGCCCAGCCCGTAGGAGGCCGGGCCCGGGTCGGCCCCGGCCGACTCCGGCCCCACCTTGAGCAGGCCGAACTGGTCGAGGTGGGCCAGCGAGCCGCCGCCCGCGCCGATCTCCACCAGATCCACCGACGGCACCGACACCGGGAACCCCGAACCTTTCTTGAATCGGTAGATCCGGGCCACCTCGAAGGTGTTGACCAGGGAGGGCTCGCCTCCTTCGATCAGGCAGGCCTTGGCGGTGGTGCCCCCCATGTCGAAGGACAGCAGCCGGTCCTCCCCCAGGCGGGCCGCGAACCAGGCGCCGGCCAGCGCCCCGGCGGCCGGGCCCGACTCCACCAGCCGGATGGGGCCGCGGGCCGCATCGTCGGCCGCCACCACCCCCCCGTTGGACAGCATCATCAGCACCGACCCGCCGAAGCCCTCGGCCGCCAGCCACCCCTGGAGCTCGTCCAGGTAGGGGCCGATCACCGGCATGGCCGCGGCGTTGCAGGCCGCGGTGATCATGCGGGGGTACTCGCGGATCTGGGGCGAGATCTCCGCCGAGATGCACACCGGCACGCTCAGGGCCCGGCTCAGGCGGGCCGCCACCGCCTGCTCATTGGCCGGGTTGACGTAGGAGTTGAGCAGACACACCGCCACCGACTCCACCCCGGCCCGCTCCAGCCGCCCGGCCAGCGCGTCCAGGTCCTCCGGGGCCGGGGCGGCCACCACTTCGCCCGCCGCGGTGGTGCGCTCGTCGATCTCGAAGGTGCGGTCCCGGGGCACGGGCGGGTCGGGGAACTCGATCTGGAGGTCGTACATGTCGTAGCGGTGCTCGTCGCGGATCAGCAGGGTGTCGGCGAACCCGGTGGTGACGACCAGGCCGGCCCGGCCGATGTCCCCGGTGATCAGGGCGTTGGTGACCAGGGTGGTGGCATGGACGATGGGGGCTTCGATCTCGGCCGGGGCCACACCGGCTTTGGCCAGCAGCCCGGTCAGCCCAGCGCGGACCCCCTCCAGGGGCGCGGCGGGGGTGGTGAGGGTCTTGTCCACCGCCACTCGGCCGGTGGCGGCGTCGAGGAGCACCACGTCGGTGAAGGTCCCCCCGATGTCGACGGCCAGCCGCCAGTCGGCCATCCTCAGCCCTCTTGGGCCAGGTCGGCCCGAGGGGGGGCGAACACGTCGAGGATCCAGCACTCGCCGTATTCGTCGTCGCCGATGAACACCGAGTCGCCGTGCCACACCGAGCGGGGGGCCAGGTACACATCGCCCGCGCTCAGCGTGATCCGCTCGTCGTTTTCGCCCTCGGGGCCGATGCGGAAGTCGAGCTGGCCCCGCATGATGATGCCGAGCTGCTCGTTGTGGTCGTGGTTATGCAGCACCGAGCCCGAAGCTCCGCCGGCGATGCGCCAGAAGCAGAGCTGGAGGTCGCCGCCGGTCACCACCCGACGGCGGAACCCGGGCCGGGCCGTGGCGACGAAGGCGTCGTCGTCGAGGAAGTAGCAGTACCGGTTGGCGAGGTCTTGGGCGGAGAGGGCCATGGCGAGGTCTTCAGGGTCGGGGCGGTCTCAGCCGACGGCCGCGAACCGGGCCTGCTCGGCGTCGAGGTCGAGGGGCCGGATTATGGCCTCGTTCTCCTCGTCGCCCCAATGCCGGCTCGGGACCAGCCACATGACCTCGAACTCGAGCCCGTCGGGGTCCTTGGCGTAGAGACTCTTGTTGGCGCCGTGGTCGCTGGCGCCGACGAACGCCCCGGCTGACAGCAGGCGCTCCCGCACCGCGGCCAGCTCGTCGAGGGTGGCCACCTCCCAGGCGATGTGGTACATGCCCACCGTCTGACGGCCCGCGGCCGACGGGCCGGCCGAATCGCCGATGGAGAAGAAGGCGATGTCGTGGTGGTTGGCCGAGGCCGGGGCCCGCATGAACACGAAGCGGCCCGGGCTGTCGATCACGGTGGTGAAGCCGAGCACCTCGGAATAGAACCGCTGCTGCCGGGCGGCGTCGCGTACGTAGAGAACGGCATGGTTCATTCCCGTTATCACCGTGGCCCACCTCTCGCTTTCGTCCTCGGCTCGGTCTCAGCCGCGGGCCAGCCTAACCCCGCCCCGGCGGCGGGGGCTCGGCCCGGGCTCGCTCCCCGGCCGTTCGGCCGGCTTCGGGCGGTCCCGTCCAGTTGAACTCGGTCAGAACCAGCCCGGCGGCCGACGGCTCGAAGGCGATCACCGAGGCCAGGCCGACCCGGGCCCGCATGATCATGGCCGCGTCGCCGCCCAGCAGATGGGCCGCCGCCGATTTGACCGGGGTGGCGTGGCTGACCACCACCACATTGGCCGAGCGGGCCGGTTCTTCCAGCTCGGCCAGAGCCTCCCCCACCCGGCGGTGCAGGGCGGCCAGCGACTCCCCGCCGGGCGGGGTGTAGGCGGCGTCGGCGGCCCAGGCCGACATCAGGCCCGACTGGCTCTCCATGGGCCGGCCCTCGTAGCAGCCGAAGTCGATCTCCCGCCAGCGTTCGTCCACCGCCACTCCGGCCCTGTCCAGGCCGGCCGCGCTCACCGTCTCCAGGGCCCGCCGCCGGGGCGAGCAGACAACCCGGTCCACGGCCCACCGGCGGAGCAGGGCCCGGCCGACCAAGGCGGCCTGGCCCCGGCCGAAATCGTCCAGGGAGGGGTCGGCCCGGCCTTGGAAGAGGCCCTCGGCGTTGGCCGGGGTGCGGGCGTGGCGCAACAGGATCAGGATGAGCCGATGGTAGGCCCGGCCGGCCAACCGAGTTGGGCCAGCGGCCAGGCCGGCCGGCTGGCCCGGCGGGACTAGGCCGTAGTTAGCCTGGCCCGATGCGCATAGGCCGGCTCGACATCGCCCCATCCCTTCACGACTTCGTGGCCGGCGAGGCCGTAGTCGGCACCGGACTGAACCCCGAGGGGTTCTGGCGGGCCTTCGAGGCCATCGTCGCCGACCTCGGCCCCCGCAACGCCGAGCTGCTGGCCCGCCGGGACCGGCTCCAGGAGCAGATCGACGACTGGCACCGAGCCGAGAAGGCCTCAGGCCGGGGCCACGACCCGCAGGCCTACGCCGCCTTCCTGTGCGACATCGGCTACCTCGGCGACCAACCGGCCGAGGTGGAGATCGACACTTGGGGCGTCGATCCCGAGATGGCCGGGGTGGCCGGGCCGCAGTTGGTGGTGCCCCTCGACAACGCCCGCTACGCCCTCAACGCGGCCAACGCCCGCTGGAACAGCCTCTATGACGCCCTGTACGGCAGCGATGCCGTCGATGCCGCGGGCGGGGCCGAGCCGGGGCCGAGCTACAACCCGATCCGGGGGGACCGGGTCGTCGCCGCGGGCCGGGCCTTCCTTGACCGCCACTTCGCCCTCGATCAGGCCAGCCACGCCTGGGTGACGAAGTACCGGGTGGAACGGGGTGCGCTGAAGGCCCGCACCGGCGACGGCGGCGCCGCTGGGATGCTGCGGCCCGAGCTGTTCGCCGGCTACACCGGAGACCCGGCCGGGCCGGCCACTGTCATGTTCCGGCTCAACGGGCTGGGCTGCGAGCTGGTCATCGACCCCGACCATCCGGTGGGCCGACGCGACCACGCCGGCGTCCGGGACATCCGGCTTGAATCGGCGATCACCGCCATCATGGACTGCGAGGACTCGGTGTCGGCGGTGGACGCCGACGACAAGGTCGCCGTGTACCGCAACTGGCTGGGGCTGATGCTCGGGACCCTCGAGACCACCTTCGAGCGGGACGGCCGCCGGGTTGAGCGGTCCCTGGCCGCCGACCTCGACTACCTCGACCCGAACGGCGAGCCGGTGGTCTGGCCCGGCCGCAGCCTCATGCTGGTCCGCCACGTCGGCCCCCACCTGAGCACCGACGCGGTCGCCCTCGACGGCCAGCCCGTGCCGGAGACGATGCTCGACGCCATGGTCACCGCCCTGGCCGCCAAGGCCGACCTCGACGGCCGCGGCCGCATCGACGGCCGGGCCGCCCGCAACTCCCGGGCCGGATCGGTCTATGTGGTAAAGCCGAAGATGCACGGCCCCGACGAGGTGGCGCTGGCCTGCGAGCTGTTCGACCGGACCGAGGACGCCCTGGGGTTGGAGCGCCACACCATGAAGATGGGGATCATGGACGAGGAGCGCCGCACCTCGCTGGGGCTCAAGGCGTGCATCCACCGGGCCCGGCGCCGGGTGGTGTTCATCAACACCGGGTTCCTGGACCGCACCGGCGACGAGATCCACACCGACATGGAAGCCGGCCCGATGGTCCCCAAGCCGGAGATGCGCCAGGCGGCCTGGCTCGGCGTCTACGAGGACTCCAACGTCGACATCGGGCTGGCCTGCGGCCTGAAGGGAAGGGCCCAGATCGGCAAGGGGATGTGGACCATGCCCAACGAGATGGCGGCCATGGTCAAGGCCAAGATCGCCCACCCGCTGGCCGGGGCCTCCACCGCCTGGGTGCCGTCGCCCACCGCGGCCACCCTGCACGCCACCCATTACTTCGCCGTGGACGTGGCCGAGCGTCAGCGCCGCATCGCCAGCCGGACCCCGGCCCCGACCGAGGCCATGCTCGCCATCCCAACGCTGGACCCCGGACGGGAGCTGAGCCCGGCCGAGATCCAGCGGGAACTCGACAACAACCTCCAGGGCCTGCTCGGGTACGTGGTCCGCTGGGTGGGTCAGGGGGTCGGCTGCTCCACCGTGCCCGACATCGACGACGTCGGGCTGATGGAGGACCTGGCCACCCTGAGGATCTCCAGCCAGCATGTGGCCAACTGGCTGCACCACGGGCTGATAACCGCCGAACAGGTTCGCCAGACGATGCGGCGGATGGCCAATTTGGTGGACCAGCAGAACCGGGGCGACAGCGCCTATGAGCCGATGGCCCCCGACTTTGACTCCAGCATCCCCTACCAGGCCGCGGCCGAACTCGTCTTCTCGGCCCGGGCCGAGCCCAACGGCTACACCGAGCGCATCCTGCGCCAGCACCGGCGAGACCAGAAGTCCCGCAGCCGGTGACGGGGTTTCAGCGGCGGCGAACCCCGAGGCCCCGAACCGAACCGGCCGACCCGCTCCCCCGCTCGGCCTGGCTGACCCTGGTCACCGTCTCGGCCGCGGTGTTCATGGTGGCCATGGAGATCACGGTCATCGCTCTGGCCCTGCCCGAGATCCAGCGCGCCTTCCCCGGGACCTCGGCGGCGGCGCTGTCGTGGGTGGCCGGCACCTACAGCCTGGGGGTAGGCGCCCTGCTGCTGGTGGCGGGCTGGCTGGCCGACCGGCACGGCCGGCGGCGGCTGTTCCTCATCGGCCTGGGCGCCTTCATCGTGGGATCGATCGGATCGGGCGCGGCTCCCGGCGTCGGCGTGCTGATCGCGGCCCGGGCCGTCCAGTCCATCGGCGGAGCCATGCTGTTCCCGGCCGGACTGGCCTTGGCCCTCGCCGCCTTCCCCCGCTCCCGCCACCAGCTCGCTATCGGGGTGTGGGGGGCCATGGGCGGACTGGCGGCCGCGCTGGGGCCCAGCCTGGGGGCGCTGCTCATCGCCGGGTTCGGGTGGCGGTCGGTGTTTTTGGTCAACATCCCGGTGGCGGTGGCGGCCATAATCGTCGGCCGTCGCGTCTTGGTGGAGAGCACCGGCGCCATGGTGGCCAGACGGGTGGAGGTGATAAGCGTGCCGCTGGCCTCGGTGGGAGTGGGCGCCGTCATCCTGGGGATGCTCCAAGGCACGGCTTGGGGCTGGGGATCGGCTGCCACTCTGGGGGCGTTCGGGGCCGGGACCGCGCTGATCGGGGCCTTCGTGGTCCGCAGCCTCCGCCATCCCGAACCGCTGTTCCCGGTGCGCCTGTTCCGGCTCCGGTCCTGGACGGTGGGCAACGCCGGCGCCTTCCTGTTCTGCATGGCCTTCTTTTCGATGATGGTGCTGCTGCCCAGCTTCGTGCAGGAGCGGTGGGGGTGGTCGGTGGTGCAGACCGGGCTCGCCATCGCGCCCGGGCCGTTCCTGAGCTTCGCCATCTCCCCTCCCGCCGGCAGGCTGGCCGACCGGATCGGCAACGCCCCCATTGTGATGGCCGGAGCGGCGGCGGGGACGGTCGGTATGGCCTGGTACCGGTTCGCGCTCGGCGCCGAGCCGCAGCTCGGCCGGCTTTTAGTCGGCGGCCTGCTGATAGGGGCGTCGGCCGGGCTCTGCTTCGCCCCGTTGACGGGGGCCACGCTCCGGGACGTGCCGGGCGGAATGTACGCCACCGGCGGCGCCGGCCGCACCACCATCTTCCAGACTTCGTCGGCGGTGGCCATCGCGGTGGGGTTCACCCTGCTCGGCCGGCCCGACGGGCCCGAAGCGGCATTGGCCGGATACCGGCGGGTGTGGACGCTGGGCGTGATCTGCTACCTAGGATTGCTGGCGGTGTTCGCTCTGGCCTATCCCCGCCAACCACTGTCGCAGTCGGCCCGAGAAGCCGCCGTCCAACCGGGGCTGTCGTCACCGTGAAGTTCGGCATCTTCTACGAGCATCAGCTCCCCCGCCCCTGGGCCGACGGCGACGAGCGCAGGCTGCTCGACGAGGCGCTCGAGCAGGTGGAGCTGGCCGACCGGCTCGGGTTCGACTACGCCTGGGAGGTCGAGCACCACTTCCTAGAGGAGTACTCGCACTCCTCGGCCCCGGAGGTGTTCCTGGCCGCCTGCAGCCAGCGCACCGAGCGGATCCGGCTGGGTCACGGCATCGTGTTGATGCCCCCGGGCTACAACCACCCGGCCCGGGTGGCGGAGCGGATCGCCACTTTGGACCTGGTGTCGAACGGGCGGGTCGATTTCGGCACCGGGGAGTCGTCGTCGGTGCTGGAGCTGGGCGGCTTCGGGGTGGACGGCGCGGCCAAGCGGGCGGCCTGGGCCGAGGCGGTGGAGCAGTGCTGCAACATGATGGTCATGGACCCTTATCCGGGGTACGAGGGCCGCCACTTCTCGATGCCCTGCCGCAACGTCGTGCCCAAGCCGGTGCAGAAGCCCCACCCGCCGCTGTGGGTGGCCTGCTCGAACCGGGAGACCATCAAGCTGGCGGCCCGGTGCGGCATGGGGGCGCTCACCTTCTCCTTCATCGACCCCGACGAGGCGGCGGCGTGGGTGGACGACTACTACCGGGTACTGGCCGCCGAGTGCGTCCCGATCGGCCACGCGGTCAACGCCAACATCGCCATGGTCACCGGGCTGTCGGTGCATCCCGACGAGGACGAGGCCAAGCGCCGGGGGCTGGACGGCTTCCGGTTCTTCGGGTACGGGCTCGGCCACCACTACGTCTTCGGCCGGCACCGGCCGGGCCGGACCGACGTCTGGGCCGCCTATGAGGCCGAGCGGGACTCGATGCCCGACCACGGCGAGCGCAGCGGCATCGGCACCCCCGACCAGGTTCGCGGCCAGCTTCGGGGCTACGCCGAGGCCGGGGTCGATCAGGTGATCTTCATCCAGCAGGGCGGCAACAACCGCCACGACCACATCTGCGAGTCTCTCAAGCTGTTCGCCGGCTCGGTCATGGGCGAGTTCGCCGAGGCCGAGGCCGAGCGGGAGCGGGCCAAGGCCGAGCGGCTGGCGCCTCACATCGACGCGGCCCTGGCCCGCAAGGCACCGATGCCGGCCCTGGCCGACGACGAGATCCCCGTCGTCGAGGCCCTGGGCCGCTCCATCGCCCAGACCCTGCCCGCCGACCAGCTCGAGCAGGCCCGCAAGGTGATCAAGACGTGGAGCCAGTCGGCCACCCCCCTGTACGTGCCCGACGACATGCTCGACCCCCTAGAGCCCCGAGAGCCGGCCGAAGCCGGGACGCCGTGACCATCGCCCTCCCTCCGCTCCCCTACCCCGAGCACGCCCTGGCCCCCCACATCAGCGCCCGGACCCTGAGCTTCCATTACGGCCGCCACCACGCCGGGTACGTGGCCCGGCTGGCCAAGCTGACTGCCGGCACCGACTACGAGGGCTTGACGCCGGGCGAGATCGCGGCCTCGGCGCCGCCGGGAACGCTGTTCGACAATGCGGCCCAGGCCTGGAACCACGACTTCTACTGGCACTCGATGAGCCCCGACGGCGGCGGCGACCCCGGCGGGGCCCTGGCCACCGCCCTCGACCGGGATTTCGGCTCGGCCGACGCCTTCAGGGCGGAGCTGACCGCGGCCGCCTGCTCCAAGTTCGGATCAGGCTGGGTGTGGCTGGTGAAGGACGGCTCAGGCCTGCGGATCGACTCCACCGACAACGCCGACACGCCCTTAGCCCACGGCCTGACCCCGCTGCTGACCATCGACGTCTGGGAGCACGCCTACTACCTCGACTACCAGAACGACCGGGCCGCCTACGTCGACGCCTTCGTCGAGCACCTGATCGACTGGGAAGCCGCCGCCGGCCGCTTCGCCGACTGACCCGAGAACCGCCGGGCCGGCGGGTCAGCGGGGGCGGGGGCCGCCATCCCGCGGGTCAGCGGGAGCGGGGGACCAGCAGGTCGGGGGTGGGGTTGTCGATCCCGAGCCTTTCGGCCAGGGCGGCGGTGGCCAGGTTGCCCACCGCCGGGTTTACCCCCTCCCCCAGCAGCCCGGATCGGGCCATGCGGTCCCCGATCCGGATGAAGATGGCGCAAAACCGCATGGCCGCGAACATCTCCCAGTAGCCCACGGCCCGGCAGGTCCGGCCCGAGGCCGCCTCGTAGCCAGCGATCATCTCGGCCCGGTCCGGATAGCCCTCGGGGCGGGGCAGGCCCGGGCCGTCGAAGACCATCCGGTCGAACATCAGCCACCAGCCCAGGTCGGCTTCGGTGGGACAGAGCGCAGCGGCCTCCCAGTCGCAGACCGCGACCGGGTGGTAGTCCTGCCAGATGATGTTGCCGATGCGGGCGTCGCCCCACGAAAGCCCCACCCGGTCGTCGCCGGGGTCGTTGGCGGCCAGCCAGTCCAGGGCCGCGTCCAGCACCGGATGGTCGCGGCCGGCCAGCGCCGTGGCCGCATAGCCGCGGTACAGGTCGATCTGGACGGCTTGGGCGGGGGCGCCGCCGCCGCTGGCGTCGAGCCATTCCAGCCCGGCCGAGCGCCAGTCGATGGAGTGGATGGCGGCCATGGCCTCCAGGCCCGACTGCACCATGGTCCGCCGCTGGGAGGGCGTGGCCTCGTCCACCACGAAGCCGCTCTCACTGTAGCGGGGGTTGTCGGCGGGCACTCGGCCCTCGACGAAGCCCATCACGAAGAAGGGCTGGCCCAAAACGGCGGGGTCGGGCTCGTAGCCCACCAGCGGGGGCACCGGAGCCGCGCCCGAGGCGGCCACTGCCTCCATGGTTCGGTACTGCATCGCCACCGACACCGAGCACGGTGGGGTCTGGACCGGGAAGGCGCCGCCATCGGGGGGTTCGACTCGCCCCACATAGCGCTCGGTCCGGGGCTGGCCGCCCTCGGTCCAGGCCGCGTCGAAGATGACTGTTTCGTTGGAGAACCCGGTGGCCACCGGAATGTCGATGCTGGTCACAGCCACGGCTGAGCGTTCCGGGAAGCGGCGGGCGATCCAGTCCCGCAGCGCCGGGCCGTAGTGGCTGCGGTCGGTGTTGAACTTGGGGATGCTCTCCACCCGGCTGCGGGCCGGGGCGCCCTCCTCCGGGGGAGTTTCGCCGGGCTTAGCTGCGGTGGGATTCAAGGGCGGATCTCCACTTCCCAAAGATGGCCTTGGCCTTCGATCCATTGGCCGGTCCTGATTGCAGTCATATCGTAGTCGGGGAGATTGCGCTGAATAATGCATCGTTCGCCAATCCGAAATCCGTATCTGCCGTATTGGAAATCGAGATTATCAAAAGTGTACTGCCGACGATGCTCAGGAAGGTCTGCCTTTTCGGTCGGATCAATGTGTAAAAAGAACGATAGCTCCGTATTTATGTCATCACATTCGTTCTGAATATATACGAGTCGGTTTTCACTCTCATTTATATATACGTCAAAGTCAGAATGTACGACAAATTTAGAATCCTCCAAAATAATGTCCAAAATTGTCTTTCTATCTCTACTGTCAACCTCTATAGCACGTTTAAGTATGGTACCGTCTTCTAGTACTGCCACTACCTCCATTCCCGGCAATTCTGCCAGATCTCCAAATTCATATGGCCACACGCCCATATCCGTATAGAATACCACAATATACGCGTCCGCTATGTCTCCATTAGTCCACCTTTCTCGGCGATGCCAGTTGTCATTTATTTCGGCCGGTAACTCGTGGTAAAAGGGATATTCTGGATCATACGTTAACAAATATGTCCGCTCCGGGTTTGTACTATATATTAACCCATTGAGCGGATTGGACTTAATATACTTCATAACTTCAGAATCGGCCTGATGTTTAGACGTGTACGAGTACCTGGCTCCAGTGTCAAGATATTTTCGTATGTTATTATAAGTAGCTGACATTTGTACGCTAAGCCAAACGCATAAACCCCCCCCCACCACCAACAGTGACCTCACCGGCCAGCGCGGTGAGATAGAACGCGAGAAATCGCTCAGAATCAGTATGGCGCTCACCAACATTGGTATATACATCGGTACCAAATACCTATCTGGCAAGTTTATATCGGCGATAAATATCAAGATCGTCAATCCAAATGCGTAAACTGATACAAAAGTCCCAAATACGGCCAACGTCTTCCGGTTCCGTAAATACCCATTACGGAGCAGGCATACAACCCCACTCCCGACACCGACAGCCACCACGAGCAGGATAGAAGCTTTCAGTAGTATAGCAGTGATGGGAGGGCTTCTTATAATAGTGATATCTAAAATCTCTTTAGACAACGTATTTAAATACTCAAAACCGGTATTAGTGAACACCCATTGCATAAATATCGTTTGAGCTGTATCAAGGCTGCTCAACGGTGAGAACCCATCTGAAACGAGTCGCCCACTTAGCAATCCTGAAATAAGATAGTTACGTAGTATCCATACACAAATAGGAGTCATAGCAATGATGGAATAACTGACAAAATATCTGCGTTTCTGTTTAGCAGATATACCCTTTTGTATTAAAATTAGCAACCACGCCGTAACAACCACAGTCACTCCGATATAGCGGGTCAACCAAGCCAGAGCGGTCCATACCGCCGCCAGCACCAAGGATGACCAACTACATGTATTCCGAAACCGATCTAAAGTAACCAACGACAGCACCACGAACAAAATAAACAAGGTCTCCGATATGACATACACGGCGGACTCGGCCAGCGGAATCGATAACACACAGGCGCAACCTGCCCAAAGGACAAGAAGGCGAGATTCCACGCGACTCCGCAACCATATAGCGGTTACCAAGACGGTCAGCCCGAAAGCAATGGCATTCACATACGCGGCCGCGGTAACCACGTCAACGTTGAACGCTCCTACACCAGCTATCACTAAAGAAAATAGCGGCGGAGAAGATGTAAAATGGCTCCCATTAAGAAGCACCAGCCCCTCCCCCTCTAGCAGATTCCGAGCAGACGATATATACCATGTCCCGTCTGCTTCAACCATCACACCATAATTAATTTCCCGCAATATAATGGAGCCCGTGCCAACTCCGCCAAGCATCCACAATACTAAGACATGCCAATCAAACCCCGTAGACTTATGGGATGCTCTGTGTCTGCCTACAGCCTTCATCGAACCATCCTATAGACCAGAATCCCCAGAGGACTGGGCGTCGGGCCGGTCGGGCACGGGCCCAAGTGTGCCATGACGACGGCAGCGAGCCTCCCACCGGTTGGGGCTGACGGCGACGGCCAGCCAGGCCCCGCACCGGGGGCAGTAGCGGGGCGGGTCGAGCCCGGGCAGGCAGCCCGGGCACTCCACCCGGCCGCAGCCCGGACAGTGCGGGCCGGAGCCGGTCACACCGCGGACCGGCCAGCGCCCGGCGGGCTGAGCGGGCCGGGGCCGGTCACACCGCGGCCGACAGGCTCCCGATGGGCATGCGCAGGTCGGCCAGCATGGTGAGGTCCTCCTGGGGGGCTCGGCCCAGGGTGGTGAGATAGTTGCCGACGATGAGGGCGTTGATCCCGGCCGTCATCCCCATGGCCTGGAGGTCTCGCAGGGTGATCTCCCGCCCTCCCGCGTAGCGCAGGATCACCGAGGGCAAAGCCAAGCGGAACAGGGCGATCCAGCGGATGGCCTCCAGGGCCGCCACCGGGCGGCGGACCTGCAGCGGGGTGCCAGGCCGGGGGTTCAAGAAATTGACCGGCACCTCGTGGGGCCCGACAGCCCGGATCTGCTGGATGAGCTCCAGCCGCTGCTCGACGGTCTCGCCCATGCCCAGCAGCACTCCGCAGCACAGCTCCATGCCCGCCTCCCGAACGTAGCCGCAGGTCCGGAACCGCTCGTCGAAGCTGTGGGTGGTCACCACCTGGGGGAAGAACGACCGGCTGGTCTCCAGGTTGTGGTTGTAGCGATGCACCCCGGATGCGGCCAGCTCCAAGGCCTGGTCGCGGGTGAGGATGCCCGCGCTAATCGCCACGTTCAGACCGGTCTCGGCCTGGATCAGGGGCACGAGGTCGCCGATGCGGGCCATGATCCGGTCGTCGGGCCCCCGGACGGCCAGCACAAGGCAGAACTCGGTCGCGCCCAGAGCCGCGGTCTCGGCCGCCGCGGCCAGAACCTCGTCGGTGTCGAGGAACGGGGTGGCCTTCACCTGAGTGTCGAACTGGGCCGACTGGCTGCAGAAGTGGCAGTCTTCGGGGCAGCCGCCGGTCTTGGCCGACAAGATCCCCTCAATCTCCACCACCGGGCCGGCCCAGGCCAGCCGCACCTCGTGGGCCAGCGCGGCCAGCGCCGGCACCGATTCGTCATCCAGCGCAGCCAGGCGGGCCAGATCGCCGGCGGTGAGCTGGCGGCGCTGGTCGAGAAGGGTCTCCGCCGCCGCTCGGATGGCAGGCTCGGTCATTGATTCGAATCCTACGGTTCGACCCCGGCCGCGGTTCGACCCGGAGCGAAAAGACCCACCCGACTCAGCCGGCCACGAGGGTGACCAAAGCCCAGACGGCGGCAACGGCGCCGATGACGATGAACACCAGGCTGCGGGCCAGGGGGGCCCGCTCCAAGTCGGAATCGTCGCGGCGAGCAGCCGGGGGCCGCACCAGGGCGACCAGGTTGCCGACGACCATGGCCGAGCCCAAGGCCAGCACCATCCAGGCCAGGAAGTCGGCCCCGCCCAACATCTGCGGCTTGGTCCCTATCGGCCGCTCAGGGGCGAGCCGACCCGGGCCAGTCGGCCGCTCATCCGATCGGCGGGCGGGCCGACCGGCACCGGGCCACCTGCTCAGCGATCCAGGGGTAGGTCTCGGCCAAGCCGGCGGCTAGGTCATAGCGGGGGGTCCAGCCCAGGGCGCGAATGCGCTCGTGGCTGAAGTGGCGCGACGCCACGCCGAGAGGGCCGTCGACGGCGGTGATGTCCACCCGCTTGCCGGCGATGCCGGCGATGATGCGCACCAGCTCGGCGATCTCCACTCTCTCGTCGGTTCCGATGTTGGCGGGCCGGGTCTCAGCCGAGCGGGTCAGGGTCACGACGGCCTCCACCAGATCGGCCACGTAAACAAAAGTGCGGACCGTCCGGCCGCCGCCGAAGACCTCGATGGCGCCGTCGCCGGCCAGTTCGGCGATCTTGCGGGCGATGGCGGCCGGGGCCTTCTCCCGGCCGCCCCGCCAAGTCCCGTAGGGCCCGTAGCAGTTCTCGAAGCGGCCGATGCGTGCCTCCAGCCCCCGTCGGCGGGCGTAGGCCGACAGGAGCCGCTCGGAGTACAGCTTCTCCCAGCCGTACTCGTTGTGGGGCCGGGCCGGGTAGGCGCCGTCCTCGGCCAAGGCTGCCTCGCTGGGGGCCATGTCGCGGTAGACGCACACCGATGAGGAGAAGAAGTACCGGCCCACCCCGGCCGCGGCCGCGGCCTCGGCCATGTTGGCGTTGATCAGCACCGAATTGCGCATGATCTCGCACTCGGCCGCCGAGATGAACTCCATGCCCCCCATGTCGGCCGCGAGCTGGTACACCTCGTCGAACCCCCCGGCCAGGGCCTTTCGGCAGTTCTCGGGATCGCGCAGGTCTAGGGTCAAGAATTCGTCAGCCGGGCTCGGGCGGTAGGCGGGCTCGGCGATGTCCGCCCCTCGCACCCAGTCGCCGTCGGCCGCCAGCCGCTGCACCAGATGACCGCCGATGAACCCACCGGCCCCGGTAACCAGTATCCGCCTCATGCCCGTCGACCAGGCGCGAGGCTACCGGTCGAGGGAACCTGCCCTCTGTTACGGTCGCCTCCTCATGGCCGAGCCGAGCCAGCTCGCCCGCCTTCTGGAACAGGCATTCTGAAGGAGTCGAGACGATGGAGACGGTGAGCTGGGCCGGTGGAAGGGAGTTCAGCCGCCGCCAGTTCGGCGCCGCCGCTGGCGCGGTGCTGCTGGCGGCTTGCGGCCGCTCCGATGACCGGGTCCGGTGGGGGTATTCGGGAAACCGCGGCCCCGAGAACTGGGGCGAAATGTCCGATGGCTACGCGGCTTGCTCGGCGGAGGGCGAGCAGTCGCCGGTGGACATCGACACCGGCTCGGCAGCGAGAGGCGAGGGCGGCGCCGAGGAGCTGTCGTTCGCCTACGGCCACGAACAGATCCATTCGGCCAACACCGGGCTGTTCGCCAAAGTCAAATACCCCGAAGGCCAGAGCCGCATCCGGCTGCGGGGCCGCGAGTACACCTTGATCGAGATCCACTCCCACACTCCGAGCGAGCACACCATCGACGGCCGGAGCTTCCCGATGGAGATGCACATGGTGCACCAGAGCCCCTCGGGCGAGTTGGCGGTAGCGGGTGTTCTGTTCGAGACCGGCCGGGTCAACCCGGCTGTGCGGCAGTTCATCGACGCCGTGCCCATCCGGGCGGGCGCCGAGAGCCATCCGGACTCGACGCTGGATCTCAGTGGATTGCTTCCCTCCCAGGACTCCTACTACAGCTATCCGGGCTCGTTGACCACACCGCCGTGCAGCGAGAACGTGCGGTGGCTGGTGATGGCGGACATCCAGGAAGCGGGCCGGGCGCAGATCGACCGGGTCTCGGCCCTCACCGGCGGCCGGGCCAACAACCGGCCGGTGCAGCCCTTGGGCGAACGGACCGTGGTCTTCAACGGCTGACCCACCTCAATGGACTGAACCCAGGCGCCGGAATTTGGCGTGACCTTCAACGGCGGGCCCTCAGCAGGCCGGCGGGCTCAGATCATCGAAGAAGGCCGAGTCGAGGTGGGCCAAGTCGACTAGGTGGACGCCGGTGACCGGGGTCAGGCCCCGGTACAGGTGGGGCTCCCAGCCGACGGCAGCGGTGACCCGCAGCACCCGGCCGGTGCGGCAAACGGAAGAACCGGCGGGAACGTCCGACGGCTGACAGGCGCCGCCTGCGCACTCTTCGACCAGATCGGCGGCGGCGGACCGAGCCCGGTCGGCGGCCAAGTCTCGGACCGCGGCAAGCTGGCTGTGATCGGCCAGGGCCAAAGCCAGCAGCACCGCCGACAGCGTCAGCCCCGACACCAGCACCGAGACGCTCACCGGCGCCGGCCTCCCGCCGCGGGCTGGCCGACCGACGGCGCCGACACCGGTCCGGTCACGGCGCCAGCCCGATGGCTCTTCGGGTCACCACCGGGTTGAACAGCGACGACACCGGCACCGGACAGGTCACCGTCACCTCGATCCCGGCCGGGGACTGGCCGGCCGACCAGTCGCGGCCGGAGGAACCGAAGACCCGGGTGTGAACCCGGTATCGGGAGTCAGTCTGGTCGCAGACCCGGATCAGGCCCATCGACACGTTCCGCTCCACCATTCCAGCCACGTCGGCGGACAGGCCGGTCGGGTCGGTCACCCGGGCGGCATCGACTTCAACCAGACGGTCCAACACCTGGCCGGCCGCGGCCTCGGCCACCGCGGCGGACCGGCCCGCGGCCAACTGGGTCTGGCCGGTGAAGTCCACCAGCAACACGGCCAGAACCATGGCCGGCAGCAGCACCAGCAGCGAGACGGACTCATCCACCGGGGCTCAGCCCGCAATCGGGGGGCAGCCGCAACGGATCGGTGTCCCGGATTCGGGGCCGGCAGGCCACGCCCTGCGCGTCGAGGCCGCCGGCCGCATTGGCGGCCGAGACGGTCACGGCCACGGTGACGGTGCAGGTGGACTGGTCAGCGCCGGCGGCGATCTCCACCGGGTAGACGGCCCCCAGCTTGCGGGTGCGGACCACCGCGGCGGCGGCCGCGTCGGCCGCCGCCGGAGCCCAGCCGGAATGGCCGGTGGTGCAGTCCCAGTCCTCGGGCAGGGACTCCACCAAGGCCAGCCCGGCCGCGTCAGCCGCGGCAAAGGCGGCCACCCGGGCGGTGTGATGCACCCACAGCCCCACGGTCAGGCTGATCAGCACGTACAGCGGCCCCGTGAACCGCAGCACCCCGATGGCCGTGTCCATGTCTTGGAGCCCCCGAGTGGCCGGCGATGATGCCCGCTATGGCTTGGCGCACGTCTTGGTGCTCGCAGTCCAGGTGCCGCGCAGGTTGGTGCAGAGATCCTCGTCTTTGATCCGGGCCCACTCGATGTTGGCGTCGCGGTCCGTCGAGGGGCTGTTCTCGCCCAGCATTACCCACAGCAGGATTCCCACCGCGGCCGCGGCGGCCACCGACAGACCGATGAAGATCATTCTCACGATTGCAGAGTCCACGAAACAGGCTCCCTTTCCGGTTGTTCGCTTCTCGGATCGGGGGTTCACATCGGCGTCGAGGCCGTTTAGACGCTGGGCAGGGTCAGCATGACCCCGGCCAGGATCATCACGGAGACGACCACGGTGATGAGATTGGCGGTCACCATCACCGACCGTCCCAGGGCCGTGAACCGAGCCCTGCGAGCGGCTTCAAGGGACCGGACCGAGCGGTCCAGCAACCCGTCGATAAGTTCGGTGGCCCCGGCCCCGGACCGCTTGGCCTCGGCCAGGGTCGTCACCAGCGTCTCCGCCGGCGAGCCCACCAGTTGGGTGGCTATGGCGGCCAGGGGGTCCCGGCCGGCGGACAGAGCCCGGTTGATCTCGGCCTTGGCCGTGTCGAAACCGGGGTCGGTGATCTCGGCCGCGGCCACCACCGCGGCCGCGTCGAGCTGCCGGCCGGCCGCGGAGAGCAGCCGTATCCGGCGCAGCCACGCCAGCGCCACCATGTCGCGGCGATGCCGGTAACCGGCCAGGATCACCGATCTCACCAGCGCGGGGGCGAGCCGCGGCAGCCAGATCAGGCCAACGGCCCCGACAACCAGACCGATATCGGGGCCGGCGACGGCTGCGGTTGCGGCCGAGGCGGGGACGATCCCGACTCCGGTCACCGCCCAGGCCGCGGCGGTCACTCCCCGCGGCGACCACCCAGCCGCGGCCAGCTCCTCTAAGCGAGTCTCGGGCTTCGAGGGGCGCAGCAACAGCGACACCGCGGCCAGCGCTCCCGATGCGGCCAGCAGCCAAGCCATCACAGCTCCTTGAGCCGAGCCCGGGCCCCCAGCAAGGGCCGGGCGGCCAGCAGTCCGGCCAGCACCGACGCGCCCAGCAGGGCGGCCGAGCCCTGAGGCGACCTCAACAACCAGACGCCAACGTCGGGGACCGCCACCGCGGTCAGGGCGATCACTCCGGCCCCGACCGCAACGGTGGCCACCAACATCCCCATCTTGGAGGCGACCTCGGAATGGAAATGGCGGGCGGTGACGGCCGCGGCCGCGGTCTCCTGCTCTAGGACCCCCATGGCGTCGCCCCACCGGGCTCCGGTGCTGGCCGAGACCACCAGGATGTCGCCCAGCCAGGCCCCGGACGGGTGCCCGACCCGTTGCCCGAACCGGGCCGCGGCGGCGGCCACCCCCACCGTCTTGCAGTCCTCGGCCATCCGGCGGGCCGCTTCACCGGCCGGGCCCGGCACCAGCCTCCCCGCCCGGCCTATGGCCTCAGGGCTCGAAGCCGCCACCGTGGTTTGGTTCACCAACACCACCGCCAGCTTGGCCATGGCCTCCGCCGCGCTCGCCGCCCGCCGCGACATCAGCGCGGTGGACGCCGCCGCCGCTCCCACCGCCGCGGACGCGCCCGCGGCGGCGGCCGCCGCCGCTGAACCAGTGGCAGCCAGCACTGCCGCAATCGCCGCCGCCGACGGGCCGGCGGCCAGCAACGGACCCTTCCACCCGGGCGCGGGCCGGCCCGGAGGCCGAGGGGCGCGCTCGGGCACGGCCGGGGTGGCCAGCACCGCCACCGCCGCCCCCGCGGCCACGATCATCCAGCCCAGCCCGCTCACGGCTTGCTCGCTCCGAATCCCGCGCTCGCCGTCACGCCACCCGGGCCACGCCAGTCGAGCCCACATCAGTCGAGCCCAAGTCAATCGAACTCACGCCAGTCGAGCCCACGCCGTCCCGGTCCGGGCCGGTCGAGTCCACCCCGGCGGAGTCGTAGAGGTCTTTGACCAGCCCCACGGGGGGCTGCGCTGGGGAGGCCAGGAGGTCGTCGGGCCGAAGGGTCCACAGGCAACGGGTCTCGATGCGGCCGGCGGCCTCGTCGAGGCCGGTGATCTGAGTCACGTCGGCGATGACCCGGCCTCCGGCGCGGTTGCGGCCCAGCCATACCAGCAGGTGCACGGCGATGGCGATCTGGCGGCGGGCGTAGTCAGGCTCGGCCCCCTCCGAGGAGGCGTAGGCCACCAGCTTCTCCAGCACCCCCCGGCCGGGCGGCGAGTGCAGGGTCACCAAGCAGCCGTTGATGCCCGAGGACATGGCGTCCAGCAGGGCCATGGTGCCCTCGCCCCGGACCTCGCCTACCACCAGCTTGGAGGTGTTGGCCCGTTTGGCGTCGCGGATGTGGTCGGCCATGGAGTGCCGCCCGTACCCGTCGTTGTTGGCGTCTCTGGTCAGCCGCTCGTAGGTGTTGGGATGGATCCCGTAGTCGGACAGGCACAGCTCGGGCGTGTCCTCGATGGTGTCGATCCGCTCGAGCGGGTCGACGGTGGCCAGCAGGGCCTGGCACAGCGTGGTCTTGCCGCCGCCCATCGACGCCGCCACCACCACGTTGGCCCGCACCCGCCCCGACACCGCTTCGGCCAGGACCCGGTTCAAGTCGTCGGGGGCCAGGCCCAGCTCAGCCAGGGACCGGCGGCCCGCCATGTTGGAGCGAAGCACCATGTGGGGCGGGGAGACCACGAAGCCCTCGGCGTGCAGCCGCCAGTTGTTCCCGATTTTGATGTCGAGGCGGGGGTCGAGGTCGTCGAAGCGCTGGCTCCGATCCCCCGAGAACCCGGCCAGGAACCGGGCCGCCTCCACCATCTCCAGATCGGTGCGGTACGGGCTGGGCCGCACCTCTTTCTCCCGGCCGGCGTGCTCCACGATCAGGCTCTGCCCGCCCCGGATGGTGAACTCCTCCACCCCTTGCTCGGCCATCAGGTCCACCAGAGCGGCCTGGGCGGCTTCAACTCCGGTGTGGCTGACCACTGCCCCGTCGCTGGCCGCCAGCCGCTGCGGCGCTGCCGCGGGCCGGCCCATCCTCGAGCCCACCCGGCGAACCCGGCGGCGGTCTCGGCGCGACGGCGCCGCGGGCACGCACACCACTTGCCCCGCCGCTTCCGCCTCAATCCGTTCGGCGTCGGCGGCGTTTTCGACCACACACACCATCGCCACCGGGATCTCCCCCGACCCGTTGGCGCCGAGCCCCAGCCGGGGCTCGACCGCCTCGTCCAGGCGGGCGGTGATCCACACCACCCCGGCCGCGGCCGCCGCCGCGGCCTGCAACCGGGCCGCCGGCTCGGCGCTGGTGACCATCACCATGGTCGGCCGGTCCCTGGTCGCCAGCACCGTCTCATCTCCCAGCCCCGAGCCCACCACCGGGCCCACGTTCGCCTTGGCCGCCACCCCGGTCCGCAACGCGGCCCGTATCCAGGCCGCCGCCGCCGGATCCAGGTGCTCGTCGGTCACTGCCAGCAACATCTCCAACCCACTCCTTACCGATCGGCGCCGACGGCCGGCGCCGCGGGCCCGGACGGGCACAACGGCCAGGAACCGTCCAGCGCCGGCCATGTGAACAGATCCCCGCTTCCGAGCAACCCGGCCTGAACCGGGGTCACCTCCACCGTCACCGACCCTTCGGCCACATCCACCAGCTCCAGCACGGCGGTCGCGCACCCGCCGGGCGTCGGAGCCAAAACGGCGGCCAAGCCCGCTCGGGGTCCCGGCCCGGGCCACAGCGACGCGTCCGCCTCCAGCCGCATCGGAACCGTGCCCCGGCCCCGCGGGGCCGGACCCGGCATCAGCATGGCCGGGGACAGAACCGTGCCCTCGGCCACGTCCACAGCCGGCACCAGCCCCACTAGTTCCTCAGGGGCCACGAAGAACGGGGCGAGCGGCTGCGGCACTGCCACCGTCACAAACGGGCCGGGCTCGCTCCCCACCCGCCAGCGATCGGCGGCCACCACCGCCTCGGACACCGGATCGGGGGCGTCGCGGCCCACCAGCAGCACCGCGGCCACGGTCACCACCACCACGGCACCCGCCGCCGTCAGTCTCCAAGCCTGCTTAGACACCGATCTCCTCCTTAGAAAGCGAACGTGAGCCGCTGGGCGGCATGGTCGGACGGCGAGACGAACCACTCGGCGCCCTCGCCCACTCGCAGCGTTCCCGCGGCAGCGGTCTGACCCTCGAGGCGGTAATGCACGTCCATCGTCCACCGCCAGATCCCGACCCGGGGCAGGGTCCAACGGCAATGGCGCTCGGGGTCGGCGTTCGAGCCGTGCAGGGACCGGTGCAGGCACTCCAGCGGGGCGGGCTGGCCCTTTGAGCCGGCCCATCTCCGCACCAATTCTTGGGCGGACCGGTCCAGTCGGCGCCAGCGGGCCGTCAGCCCGGACTGTCCTGGGTCCACCCGGTTGATCGTCTCCGTGTCCGCGGTCACCCACGGATGCATCTCCCGGAACTTGATTACCACCTTGTCCATCCGCCACGAGCACCCGGTGCCGGCGTCGGCCACATCCAGGCTCGGGGAATCCCCGGTCAGGACGGGCCACAGCGTGCCCCCGGCCGTCAGCACGAAGGACTCCGCGCCCGGATGCGACAACGGCAACTGCCACGGCTCGTCGCCGGTCGCCTCGTAGCCCGAACTCGCCGCCAAGTGGGTCTCCCAGCTCAGCCGGGCCGCCACCAACGGAGCCGATTCCGGCGGCGGGGCCGGGGTGCACTGGGGACCCACGGCCACGGCGATGCTGGCCGAGGTGTCGGACAGGAACGTCTCGGGCAGCGACCCGGTCACGCTGCGGGGCCTGACCCTGGTCTCCCAGTAGGCGGTGACGACGAACCCGGCGCCGGTCCCGGTGGGCTCAGCGAACCGGAACTTCAGCGAGCCGGTGCAGTCACCCCAGCCGCCGCTGCGGTTGCATCTGTAGTTGTTGAAGTCGGTGATCTCGCGGCCGCCCTTGACGACGGTCGGGTCGCCGCCGCCCCGGAACTCCCACCTCAGCCCGATCAGGCGGGCCCGCACGCTGCCGCAGTTGGCCCGGCGATTCCCGCTGTCGCCCAGCCCGTCGAAGACGATGCCGGTCCCGTAGTCGCTCGGCCGGTAGACGGCCGCCCTGACTTCCTGGTCCACCTCGGCGGTGACCGACGAGGGCCAGAGCCGGGGAAAGAACCGGCGGTCGGTCACCCAGAACTCCGGGGCCTTGTTCTGGTCCACGGCCTTGTCGAAAATCTCCCCGGCGGTGATCCCGTAACACACATGGGTCTCCCGGCCCGGCGGCGGAGGCCGAGATTTGCATGCCTCCGTCGGCAACAGATAGGTGCCCGTGTAGGTGCACCACACCTTGCAGACGCCCTCCACCCGCGTCTGCCCCGCCGGACAAGGATCGGGCTCCGGATCGGGATCGGGCTCGTCGTTCGGCACCCACTGGCCGCAGAGCGGGGCCGTGTTCTGCGCCGCTCCGTTGACGACCCGATGTCCGGCCGCATCGACCACCCCGCCCACAACGCCCCACGCCATGCAAACCCGCACCGCGAACGAAGTCGGGTTGGGCCAAACGTCGTAGTGCCAACTATTGGCGCCCTCGATGATCACCGCGGTAATTCCCGGATCGTTAAAAATGGCCGCGGACACTTCCGACGAACAGCCCGATTGACCATTGCAAGTCCCGGTCAAGAATCTGAACCCGGAAGGCGACCTATGGCCGCAATCTCCCAGCGTGACCCTGTTGCCGCCACTAATCCGGCACGAGTCGCCGAAGTAATCGCCGTAGCCGAACGAGCGGTCCCAAAAGCAACCTGCGGCGTTCGTGCATTGCCAGTTGTTGAAATGTTTCCCGTCATAGGGTACGGATATCAGATGGGTGGCACCGGGTTCCCAGGTGTGACCCTCTCTAGTAGATTCGTGGCCTGCGACGGCTAGCTCGGGCCACAGAGATGCCAAGAGGCTTCCAACCACAGCCGCGATAACCAGTAATGATCTTTGACCCCTACCTAGGGTCAACACGGTCCCACGGGGCGAGCGCTACCTACTACAAGACGGAACCGCCCATCGTCATCTCGGTAGGCGTAAGTGACGAACTCCCAACCGTTTTCAGTGCCGTAAGCCTTGTGAACACTGCAGCGGTAGATGTCCCACAGGCCGTTATGGGCGAGATCGACAGGAGGGCGAGTGACGATGCTGGTGGCCTCCCAATCCGGGGCCCGGAACTGGGTGCCAACTTCGATCTCGATGGGTTGGTAGCGGGCTTCGACCCAGCCGGAGCCGTCGATGAAGGTCTCCTCGGTGTTCTCGGCCAGAAGAATCGGCTCCCCCACCGGCGGCGGCAGCGAAGACTCCGGCTCAGGCTCAGGCTCAGGCTGCGGCTCTGGGGCCGGTTCGGGTTCTGGGGCTGGCTCAGGCTGCTCGTGGTCGTCAGGGGAGGCGGTGACAGCCGCTTCGGTCGGTTCGGGCACGGCGCCGACTTCCGCCAAAGACACCGGCTCCGGCTCCGGTTCGGTAGTAGGCGCTGGATCGGGTTCGGGCTGCAGGATGATGGGGGCTTCGGCGGCCGAGGTTGGGACCGCCCGCTCGACGGTGGTCGAGGCCGGCGCGGCCGGTTCCGAAGTCGTCGACGCAACCAGCGCCGAGCTGGGGGCAGCGGGGGCGAGAGCCTCGGCCGAGCTGGGCGGCAGCACGAGCCGGTCGGGATCAGGGTCCGGGCCTCCGCAACTTGCCGCGGCCATCGTCGCTGCCGTCCCGGCCGCAGCCAGAACCCACCGCCGCCATCGCCACAAGCGATCAAGACGAGAACACCGCAACCAGAGCATGATCCACCTTTCGGTCGGCACCGAGCGCCGCTTGGCCGGGGTGCGAACCGGCTGAGAGGCGAGGATGAGGGAAGAAGACCAACCGGCCTGGCCAGCCGGAGGAGGGGGGCGTTGCCCGCCGAGAAGCACAGCTAAGAAGCCGTGGCATGAGACCGATCCGAAGAACTGGCCCATGGCTTGCGGGGCACCTTACCCGGCCTGAGCGGCCCTGGCAAGGGGTCAGCCGGGATTTTGTCGAGAGAGGTTGTGAAAGCTGGCGAACCGGGGCAGGAAGCCCAACTGGACCATGCCGGTGGGGCCGTTGCGGTGCTTGGCCACCGAGATCTCGGCCAGGCCGGCGGTGTCGGCGTTGGAGGGGTTGTAGACCTCGTCGCGGTAGATGAACATCACCACGTCGGCGTCCTGCTCGATGGCACCCGACTCGCGCAGGTCGGCCAGCATGGGGCGCTTGTCGGCCCGCACCTCCAGAGCCCGGGAGAGCTGGGAGAGCGCCACCACCGGGCACTCCAGCTCCCGGGCCAGGATCTTGAGCCCGCGGGAGATCTCCGACACCTCTACTTGGCGGTTCTCGGCGCTGATGCGCCCGGTCATCAACTGGAGGTAGTCCACCACCACCATGGCCAGGGCCCCCACCTTGCTGCGCAGCCGCCGGGCCCGGGCCCGGATCTGGGTGATGGTCACGTTGGGGCTGTCGTCGATCCAGATCGGCGCCGAGGCCAGCTTGCCCAAGGCGCTGTTGATCCTCCGCCAGTCGTCGTCGCCGAGCCGGCCGTCGCGCATGTGGGTGGAGTCCACCCGGGCTTCCGACGACAACAGCCGCTGGGTGAGCTCCATGTGTCCCATCTCCAGCGAGAACAGCAGCACCGGCAGGCTGTGGCGCACCCCCGCGTTGGCCACCATCCCCAAGGCGAAGGCGGTCTTGCCCATTGAGGGCCGGGCCCCCACCACGTACAGCGAGGACGGCTGGAGCCCCGAGGTCAGCTTGTCCAGCTCGATGTAGCCGGTCGGGGCGCCGGTGGGGCCGCCGTCAGACCCGTACAGCTCCTCCAAGCGGTCCAGGGTGGCCTCCAGCAGATCACCCACCATCACCGCCTGGTCGCTGTTGCGGTCTTGGGCCACCCGGTAGATCTCCGCCTCGGCCCAGTCCAGGGTCTTGGCCACGTCGGTGGGCCGGCTGTAGGCCACCTCGGCGATCTCGGCTGCGGCGCCGATCAGGCGGCGCAGCCTGAAATTCTCATGGACGATGCGGCCGTAGACGGCGGCGTTGGAGGTGGCCGGCGTGCCCGCGGCCAGCGCCATCAGCCCGTCCAGGCCCCCCACCGACTCCAGGGCGGCACCGTCGGCCCGGGTCATCTCCTCGGCCACCGTCACCGCGTCCACCGGGTCGCCCGCGGTGAACAGGCGCCGGGCCGCCTCGAACACCTGCTGGTGGGCGGGCCGGTAGAACTCCTCGGCCTCGGTCACCTCGATGGCGTCGCCCACCGCGTCGCGCGACAACAGCATCGCCCCCAGCAGCGATTCCTCCGCCTCCAGGTTGTGCGGCGGGACTCTCATCCGGTCCCGGCCGGACGAACCGGTTTCTCCCCCGGCGGATCCAGCCGTCCACCGGCCGCTTAGCCGGAAATCGGCATCCGAATCGGTTCCAACCGCAGTCCTGTCAGCCATTCACCTGCCGCCTCCCGGCCTCGGGTCAACAGCCTCCGAGCCTGCCCCCCCGGCCCTGTGGGGCGCCAGAGGACAGACCTGAGGATTTGATGGGCAATTCTCCCCCGCCGAAGGGGACAGGGTGTGGACACTGCCCGCCCAGCATCCGGGGAAGCTCAATTGGGGAAGCTCAGTTGGCGCCGACCCGGACCCGGGGCCTCGGACCGGGCCGGGGGAAGCTCAGTCGGGGACCACCTCGACGGTCACGGTCAACTCGACCTCGGGGTGGAGCCGGCACGTCACCGAGTGGGTGCCAGCGTCTTTGATGGGCGAATCCAGCACGAAGGACCGGCGGTCGACTTCTATCCCGGACTGGGCCTGAAGAGCGGCGGCGATGTCGGCGGGGCCGACCGACCCGTAGAGATGCCCCCCGGCGGCGGCTTTGGCCGAGACGGCGATCACCTTCGCCGCCAGCCGCTCAGCCAGCTCGGCCGCGTCTTGGTAGACGACGGCGGCCCGGGCCACCGCCGCTCGGCGCATGGCCACGGCCTGGCTGGCGGCCCCCGCGGACGACTTCAGGGCCAGACCTCGGGGAACCAGGTAATTCCGGGCATAGCCGTCGGCCACCTCGCACACATCGCCTCGACGGCCCAGCCCGTCCACGTCGGCCCGCAGGACAACCTTCACGGCCGGCCAGCCTCCGACGGCGGCTCGCCCGGCGCCCCGGCGGCCGAGGAAGCCTCGACGGAATCCGGCCGCGGGCCGGGACCGGCCCCGGCGTCTACCGCCGCTTCGGGGTCATCGCCTGCGGCCGCCTGATCGGCCGTCCCGCCCGGCGGCGGCATGGCCGGGCGGGGCATCGGGGTGTCGGCCCACAGCCGGGACGACCGGTCCTTGCCCTGGCGCTGGGTGGTGACCCGGTTCGCGTAGGCCACCAGCGCCATCTCCCGAGCGACCTTGATGGCGTCGGCCACCAGCTTCTGCTGCTGGGCGCTGTTGCCCGTCACCCGCCGGGACCGGATCTTGGCCCGCTCGGACATGAACCGGCGAAGCAGGCTGACGTCCTTCCAGTCCACGTACTCGATCCTCTCGGAGGTGAGAACGCTGACCTTCTTTTTGGCGCGGCGGTTGTTGTCCCTGTTCTTAACCCGCCTCTTGGCCTTGGGCATTCAAGATCTCCTCGGTTCAAGGGCCCCGGATCGGCTGATCAGAAGGGTTCCTCGTTGGAATTGAAGGCCGGGGCCGGCTTGGGCTCGGGCCGCTCGCCCCGGTCGGGCCGCTCGCCCCGGTCGGGCCGGTTCCCTCCGCCTCTGCCGCTGTGGCCGCCCCCGCCGCCGTGTCCGCCCCCGCCGCCGTGGCCGCGGTACTCGTTCTTGGTCAGCTCCACGGTGGCCCACTTGAGGCTGGGGGCTATGTCGTCGGCCAGAATTTCCACCTTCGAGCGCCGGTCGCCGTCGGCGTTCTCCCAGCTCCGCTGCTGAAGCGTGCCGTAGATGACGACCCGGGCCCCTTTGTAAAGCGACTCGGCCACGTTCTCGGCGAGCTGGCGGAAGCAGGTGACGTCGAAGAACGACACCTCGTCCTCTTGGTCTTGGCGGCGGCGGTTCCAGGCCAGGCCGAAAGAGGTCACGGCCATGCCCGACTGCGTGAATCGCAGTTCGGGGTCGCGAGTGATGTTTCCCGCCACGGTAACGGTGTTGTCGAATCCCATCGGGAGCTTTCCTATCGTCAACCGGCCACTGCGGCCGGGTCGGCTTCTCCGAGAAGACCCCGCCGGGTGGCTTCGCTCTCGGGCAGCCGGAACAATTTGTGGCGGACTATCTCGTCCGCGAGTCGAAGTTGCCGCTCAGTGACGGGCAGACCGGCCGTGGAGGTCACGATCTCCCAGACCACGTAATGGCCTTCGGTCTTGTGATCAATCTCGTAGGCGAACTTGCGGCGGCCCCAGTCGTCGGTCGAGGCGACGGTTCCGCCCTCGTCGGCGATCAGGGCGGCCACCCTGGCGATCACCGTCCCGGCGTCGTCGACGTCGGAGTCGATTATCACCATCAGTTCGTAGGCCCGTTTCACGAGCACCACCTCCCTGCGGTTCCGGCCGGGGCCGGAGCCCCTCACGGGGCAGGGTCGATCTCGATCAGGACGCCCGAAGGCCGAGCGCTCCGATCGCGGGCAGGCTAGCGGCGGCGGCGGCCCTCCCCTACCGGGTCAGCCGCCAGAGCGCTCAGGCCCGAAGATCCCGAAGGCGGCCGCTTCGTCCGGGGTTAGGTGGTACGACTCGGCGTCGGCCGGAAAAGCGCCCGAGCGCACATCGGCGGCGAAGCGGGCGATGGCGTCCACCGAAGCCGCGCCGAGATCGGCGTAGCGGCGCACGAACTTCGGCGCCAGCCGGTCCTGAAGGCCGAGCAAGTCGTGGTAGACCAGCACCTGCCCGTCGCAGCGGGGCCCGGCCCCGATGCCGATGGTGGGTATGTCGATGGCCTCGGTCACCTGCTCGGCCACCGGCGCGGGCACGCCCTCCACCACTAGAGCGAAGCAGCCGGCGTGCTCGATGGCCTTGGCCGCCTGCACGAGCTGGCGGGCTGCCTCGTACCGTCGGCCTTGGACCTTGAAGCCGCCCATGGCGTGAAGCGATTGGGGGGTGAGGCCGATGTGGCCCATGACCGGGATCTCGGCGGCGATGATCTTCTCGATCATGGGCAGACGCTTGCGGCCGCCCTCGAGTTTCACCGACTGGGCCCCGGCCCGGACCAGCCGGGCCGCGTTCTGCACCGTCTCCGCCTCCGAGACGTGGTAGCTCATCCAGGGCAGGTCGCCGGTGACGTGGGCACCGGGCCGGGCCCGGGCCACCGCGGCCACATGGTGGGCCATATCGTCCACGGTCACCTGCAGGGTGTCTTCGTAACCGAGCACGACCATGGCCAGCGAGTCCCCCACCAGGATGAGGTCGGCCCCGGCGTCCGACGCGAACCGGGCGCCGGGGGCGTCGTAGGCGGTCACCATCACCAGGGGGCTGTCGCCGTTGCGGACCTTGCGGCCCCGGATAGCGGGCACGGTGAGATTGCTCATCTGGCCTCTCCTTCCGTCCGGCGCTCAGAGGCTGCCGGCGGCGGCTACCAGGGTAGCGGCCCGAAGCGGCGGCCCGGTCGGGCCGCCCGGGGCCTCGGATTCAGCCGCCCAACTCCCGGCGCCAGATGAGATGGTTCCAGCCGCAGCCGGTGCAGACCTCCACCTCGTACCCGGTGGCGGGGGCGGTCCGGCGCTCCAAGCGCTGCATCTCCGCCTGGGTGGTGACGCACCGGCCGTGCTTGGGGAGCCGGGACCCGAACACGTAGGTCACCTCCACCAAGTCCGTCTCCTCGCACACCGGGCACTGTCGCTCGGTGGGGCGGCCGCAGAACTCGGCGTTGCGATGCAGTTCCCGCTGGGCGTCGCACACCTCGTGGCGTTTGAGCTGGCCCGAGCGCCAGGCCTGCAAGGTCGCCTCCCGGGCCAGGCGGTAGTCGACCGCGGCGGTTGGTTCGGCGCCGTCGTCGCCGGCGAGAGCGCTGAATCCCGGCTTCACCGTCATCGAGAGTACCGACGGCGGGGAGGCCGCGCCCGCCGAGTCGGCCGCCGGGCCGGTTCGAGCCGCTCAGCGGTGAGGGCCAGACCGGCCACTGAGGCCAACAACAGCGCCCCGCCGGCCAGAGTGGCGGCGCCAGGAGTCTCGCCCGGCCAGATCCACACCCACAGCGGGGCCAGCACCACCTCGGTCAGCAACAGGAGTTCTATCTCGGCCGCGGGAACGAGCCGGTGGCCGTAGTTGAACAGGGGCAGACCCAGGCCGATCAGCACCCCGCCGGCAATGAACCCCATCAGCGCATCGCCGGCCGGCAGGCCGAGGCCCGGACCGGCCAGCGACATCACCGCCCCGGCCCCGCCGGACAGAACGCCCGCAACCACGATCGGGACCAGCAGGTCGCCGGTCGGGGCCGACCGCAGGAGCACCGAGTACAAGCCCAGCCCCACCGGCGTCAGGCTGGCCAGCGCCAATCCGGCGGTGTTCACCGATCCGAGATTGCCGCCGAGCATGACGGCCACCCCGACGGCGCCGAGGCCGATGGCGGCCCAGGCGGCCGGGCGAACCCGCTCGGCCAGCAACACCCAGCCAGCCCCGGCCGCCACCATCGGGGCCGCGGTCTGCATGAGCGCCACCGGCGCGACGGTGATCCGGGTCAGGGCCAGAACGAAACAGACCATGGTCCCGCCGAGCAGCACTCCGGCCAGCCAGGTTCGGGGGTCCGCCGACCGCAAAACCGAGATGACGGAGCGGCGGCGGCGCAGCACCAGCCAGAGCGAGGCCACCAGACCGGCCGAGCCGGACCGGTAGGCCAGAAACTGCCAGTCGGTCGCCTCGGTCGTCGCTCTGAGGGTCAACGGGCCGAAGCTGAAGATCACGCCGGACGCGATGACGATCAGCACCCCGTGGAAATGGCTGAGCCTCCGCACCGATCAGGCCTGCCGGGACCGCCAGCGAAGCAGTTCGGCCCGGGCCTCGTCCGGGCTAAGCGGGCCCCGGTCGAACCGCAGCTCGCGCAGGTGATCCAGAGCCCGGCCGACCTCGGGGCCGGGCTCGAGCCCGAGCAGATCCATCACGTCGGTGCCGGTGAGCGGCGGTTTCGGGTCGTCGACGCTCTCGACCGATCGCAGTTCGGCCAAAGCGGCCTCGAATGCGTCAATGTCGGCGACCGGCTCGCC
Source organism: uncultured Acidimicrobiales bacterium (assembly GCA_958296055.1). Lineage (GTDB taxonomy): Bacteria > Actinomycetota > Acidimicrobiia > Acidimicrobiales > Aldehydirespiratoraceae > CATQHS01. Next base: position 1,900,424 of record CATQHS010000001.1, on the reverse strand, counting down.
CCGGGCCCGGCGCACGGCCCGGACGAACTCGATGGCAGCGGGATCGACCCTCGACGTGTGAGCGGCCCGGCGCAAGGCGGGGGCGCCCTGCGGCGGGGGGCTCAACCCGGCCAGAGCCGACAGGTACCAGTCCACGCGCTCGATCAAGGCCCCCGAGCCGCGCAGCTCCCGGAGCCGGGCCGCGGCCGAGTCGGGGTGATCGGCCAGCAGGGCGGCCCAGCGGGCGGCCGGGGTGGCCGGGACCGCGGCCACCGTGCGGCCGAGCTGCTCAACGTCGGCGCTGGCCAAGGCGGGCAGCACCGAGTCCAGCACCGCGGTCGCGGCCAAGAACCGCAGGCCGGGGCCGGGATCGTCCAGCACCAGCAGCCGCTCCAGCTCGTCGCGGACCCGCTCGGCTGAGACTATGGCCAGCCGGCCGGCCAGTTCTCGGACGGCGTCGGTCAGGCCCGGCCCGGGGGCCAGCCCGTGGCCGGCGATGAACCGGGCCGCCCGCAGCAGCCGCAGCGGGTCCTCCCGAAACGACACCTGAGGGGCCAGCGGGGTGCGCAGCACGCCGGCCGCCAGGTCGCCGCGACCGTCGTAGGGGTCCACGAAGGCGCCGGTCAGGATGTCGCAGGCCATGGCGTTGACGGTGAAGTCGCGGCGGGCCAGGTCCTCTTCTATGTCAGCGCCGAAGGCCACCGCCGGCTTGCGGGAATCGCCTCGGTAGCACTCGGTCCGGTAGGTGGTGATCTCGAACGTCCGCTCCCCGATCACGCAGCCGATGGTCCCGTACCGCTCGCCCTGAGCCCAGACCGCCTCCGCCACCGCCGCCACCAGCTCCTTCACCTGCCCGGGATGAGCGCCGGTGGCGCAGTCCAGGTCGGTCACTTGGCGCTGGTGGCCCGCGACGGCGTCCCGGACCGCGCCGCCCACCAACCACAATCGGTGGCCAGCGGCATCGAAGCGGCGGGCCAGCGGCTCAGCCGCCGAGCGGGCCGCTTGCAGTAGGTCCCGACCGCCGATGCGGCCCGGCCGGCGGGTCATGGGGCGAGCGTACCGGTCGGCCGATACCTCGTATCGTTGCCGAAAGCATGGGGAACTCCAGGTGACGGGCCAGCGGGGTCGGCGGCGGCTGGCCGCGGCCTTCGCCGCCGCCGCCGTGGCCGCCGTGGCCGCCGTAGTCGTCGGGGCCGTCGGGGCCGGGCCCGGCCGCGGTTCGCCGGCCTGGGCTCAGCCAGAGGCTCGGCTCGACTTCGTGGCCCAGACGCCGCGAACCGCGGCCGGGCCGGCCACGGTGACGGTGCGGGTGATCGGGGAAGCCGGCGGACTGACCATCCGGGCCCGCCTCCAGCCACCGGTCACCACCCGCTCGGAGCTGCTGGCCGGTCTGCGGGCGAGCCCGGGGACGCCGGCGATGGCCGAATGGGAGGTCGAGCCGGGCCGCTCGGACGCGGCCGCCGGTGTCATCCCCCTAGTCGTCCCCGACCCCGGGCCGGGATTCGGATCCGGCGTCCACCCGCTCGATGTCGAGTTGTTGACCCCCGGCGGCACGGTGATCGACGTTTTGCGCGCCCATGTCCTGATGATCTCCAACGACGGTGCCGGGGCCGGGCCCATGCCGGTGGGGATCGTCGTCGATTTGGAGGTGCCGGTCGTCCATTCCCCCGACGCGGGCGCCCGCATCGACCCCGACAGCCTGGAACGGGCTCTGGCCGCGGCCGAGGCGCTGGCCGGGAGGCCCGAAATGCCGGTGACGGTCGCCGTCGACCCCGAGACCTTCGACGCGCTGGGCCGCACCGGCGAAACCGACGCCCTCGGCGCGCTGCAAGCAGCCGCCGCCGGCCACGAGGCGCTGCTGGCTCCCTGGACCCCGCTCGACGTGGCCGCGTGGCTGGCCGCCGGGCGGCCCGATGTGGTGTTGGACGGCTTCGCCCGAGCCCGGGCCGCGCTGGAGGCGGTCGGCATTGAAGCCGGCGCGGTCAGCCGAATCGGCCCCGACCAGGCCGCCGCCACCGCGGCCTGGCTGGCCTCGAGCGTCGGCGCGGCCGGCTTCGTGATCGACGGCGGACTCCCGGACACGGCCCGACCCGGGCCCGGCCAGCCCCGGTTTGTCGCCGGGCCGGGGGGCAGTCGCCTGCCCATCGTTGCCGCCGACCCGGTGCTGGCCGCGCTGCTGACCTCGTCGGGCGCCGGGGCCGGCCAAGACGATGTCGAACTGAGCGTCCATCGTTTCCTGGCCGAGCTGTGGCGGATGGCCCTGGCCGACGAGACCGGGCCGGTGGTGGTCCTTCCCCCCGACCTGAGCGGGCCAGCCGTCGAAGCGGTCCTCGCCGGCCTCGCCGGTGACGGCAGCGGTCTGCTGCAGCCCCTTACCGCCGGGGCCCTACTCGAAACGCTCTCCCCCGACCGCCCAATCGGCCCGGACGGGGACGGACGGGACGGGGCCGAAGCGGCCGGAATGGCGGCCGCGAACAGCCGGCGGGCCGAGGCGGAGCAGCATTTGTCGGCTTATGAGAGCCTCATCGCCCCCAACGGCGCTTCGGCCTCCTCTCTCCGCGATCTTCTGGCCGCCAGCGCCAACCGCAACCTCAGCGCCGACGAGCGAGCCGGTCTGCTCGACGCGGTCAAGCGGCAGGCTGCGGCGGGAATGCGAGACATCAGGCTGATGGGCCGGGGCGGGGTCACCATCACCGGCCGGGACGGCGACCTCCCCCTCACCCTGGTGAACGGCCAGTCCCTTCCGGTGACCGTGGCCCTAGAGCTCAGCTCCGAGGGGCTCGACTTCCCGGAGGGCCGGCGCCAGCTCGTGGCACTGGACCCGGGCCGCAACGAGGTGCTGATCCGGATCGAAGCCCGCTCGGCGGGCGAATCGGCGGTCGGAGTGGCCGTTACCACCCCCGAGGGCGGAATCGTCCTCGATCGGGGGACGGCCCGGGTGCGCTCGGCCGGGCTGGCCGGGTGGGGCCTGATGGTTCTGGCCGCCGCCGGGGCCGGGCTGGCCGCCTGGTGGATCAGAACCGCCCGCCCGCGGCGCCGGGCGCCGGGCGGCGGCGCTGCTACGGTGGCCGGAACGGAAACCGGCCTCGGGGAGGGCTCGAAGGCCGCAAGCGTTCCGCGGAGGGCTCCGTGACCGTAGGCATTGTCACCGACAGCTCCTGTGACCTGAGAGGCCCCGAGGTGGACGAACTCGGGATCGAAATCGTGCCGCTGAACATCCGGTTCGGCGACGACGAGCTGGTCGACCGGGAGGAACTCTCCGTGGAGGAGTTCTACCGGAGGATGGCCGAAGACGACCGACTGCCGGAGACGGCGGCGGCCGCGCCGGGCCGGTTCGACCAAGCCTTCCGGCGCAAGCTCGACGAGGGGTGCGACGCCGTCGTCTGCATCAACTTGTCGGCCGGGGTGTCGGCCACCATGCAATCGGCCCGAACCGCGGCGGCCGGGATCGAAGCCGACGTCCACATCGTTGACAGCCGCTCGCTGAGCGCCGGGCTGGGCACCATGGTGCTGGAGGCCGGGGCCATGGCCGCCGACGGGGCCGGCGCCGAGGCCATCGTGGACGCGGTGACCGGAATGCGGGATCGCAGCAGGCTGTACGGGGCCCTCGACACCCTCGAGAACCTCAAAAAGGGCGGACGCATCGGCGGGGCTCAGGCCATGTTCGGGTCGATTCTGTCGATCAAGCCGCTCATCAAACTCCAAGACGGCGAGGTGGCCGAAGCCGGCCGCCAGCGCACCCGCACCAAGGCCCTGGCCTGGCTGCGAGACACCCTCCGGGCCGACAGCCCGGTCGAGAAGGTGGCCGTGATGCACGGGGAGGCCCCCGATTTGGACTTGTTCTTGGAGATGATCGAGCCCGTCGTCGGCTCGGGCTCGGTGAGAGTCGAGAAGATCGGGCCAGTGGTGGGGGCTCACGCTGGGCCTCGCGTCATGGGGATCACCTACCAGGTCTCGGCCTGAGACCGAACGGCCGGCGCCGAAGTCGGAACCGGGGCCGGGGCGGCCGGAGTCGGGCCAGCCGCGACCAACGCGACGATCGGGCGCTGGTGGCGGCCGCGCAGTCCGGGGACCGGGAAGCCCTGGACCGGCTCCTGCGCCGGCACCAAGATCGGATCCACGCCGTGTGCCGACGGCTGGCCGGCAACGACGCCGACGGCCTCGACGCCGCCCAAGAGGCCCTGATCGCCATCGCCAAGGGCCTCCCCCGCTTCGACCGTCGGTCCCGGTTCAGCACATGGGCCTACCGGGTCGCCACCAACGCCGCCCTCGACGAGCTCCGGCGGCGACAGCGGCGACCTGAGCCCGGCCTGGCCGACATCGACAATCGGGGCGGCCGGAGGGGCGCCGCTCAACCCGGGCCCGAGCTGGCCGAGGCGGTCGCGGCCTCAATCGACATCGACTCCGCCCTGGCCGGGCTGCCCGAAGATTTCCGAATCCCGGTAGTGCTGCGAGATGTGGCCGGGTTCGACTACGCCGGGATAGCCGAGGTGCTCGATCTGGCCCCCGGCACGGTCAGGTCCCGCATCTCCAGAGGCCGGGCCCGGCTGGCTGAGGCTTTGAACCCTGAACCCAGGAACCATCACCACCCCGGCCAGCGTCCAACCCACGAACCATGAGCCATTCCCCATGAGCGACTCCCACCGATACGAGGACGATCTGATCTCGGCCTATCTGGACGGCGAGACCGACCCGGCCGACGCGGCCCGGATAGAGAGCGACCCCCGGGCCCGGGCCCGGGCCGCCGAACTGGCCGCAGCCCGGGCCGCCGTCGCCGAGCCGGTTCCGCCCCTGGCCCCCGCCGAGCGGGACCGGTTGCGGGCGGCCGCCCTCGACGCGGCCGCGGCCGCACCGGCGGCGGTCCGTTCAATCTCCGCCGCCCGCCGGCCGCGCCGGGGGGCGTTCATCCCCGTGGCCGCCGCGGCCGGGATCGCCGCGGTCGTCTTGGGCGTGATGGCCGTCCTGTTGCGCCTCGACGACGGCCGCGAGGATATGACCGCGGCCAGCCCCGCGCCCCAATCAGCATCAGACGACACGGCCGGCGACGCCAGCGCCGACGACATGCCCGCCGCCGACGAAGCCGAAATGGCCGTCACCGACGGAGATGACGACTCGGCCGCTTACGACGAAAGCGAAATGGCCGACATGGCCGACGACGCCATGGCACCAACCGCTGAACCCCCCGACGACGCCATGGCCAGCGCCGCGCCGACCACCGAAATGTATCCGGCCCCCGAGGCCGAAGAGCCCGCCGAGGCCCTGGAAACCGACGACGGACCGGTCGATCCGGGGCCGATCGACTTGGGCCCGGTCAGCAGCTTGGAGCAGTTGATCGACCGGCTCGCGCTCCGCATCGCCGCCGGCGATGACTTCATCGGGCCCTACACCGAATCGGGCCCCTGCGCCGAGGCCGTCGCCGAGCGAGTGGCCGAGCTGGGCGCCGATGTCATAAGTGAGGCCCGAGCCGAACTGAACGCCGGCCCGGAGGCCGCTGTGGGCGGCGCCGTCGATCTAGCTGTGGTCACGACCGGAGGAGACGAGGGGCCATTCGTGGTCTATGCCGCCGAGCCGGCTTGCGGCACCGAGGTCGCAGCCTTGAAGTGACCTCTCCGGTCGGGCGGCCCGGCCCATAAGCCCGGCCGATAGGCTCCGGCCATGGCCGACCAGGAGCCCGCCGACCAAGAGCCCGCCGCTCGATCCCGCTTCACGCTGACCGGCGACGAAACCTGGCCGGGCGAGGCCGCCGACCGGGTAGTCCAGATCGTGAGCGCGGTCAAGGACAAGACCACCGGCAACGTGGTGCTGGCCGTCCGGGCGGTGGTGTACGGCCTCGTGGCCACCGCCGGCGCCATCGGCCTGCTCATCCTGTTGACCGTCGCAGCCGTGCGCTTGGCCGACGCTTACCTGCCCATCGGCGCCGGAGTCGGATCCGCTACCTGGGCCGCACATTTGTTCGTAGGAATCATGCTCACAGTCATCGGGGCCGGGCTCTGGAAGGCCCGGACCGGTTCTGCGAAACCGGTGTACGCGGCTTTGATCGTGGATGCTGCCATCGTGATCGGGATCGTCTTCTACGGAACGATCTCCGGGCTTGTCTGAACAAACGTTTGATATGGCAGCGTCTCTGCCTCTCCGGGATCCAGAGCCGCAGTCGCCGCATCCGGTGGTGATCATCGGGTCGGGCCCGGCGGGGTTGACCGCGGCCATCTACACCGCCCGGGCCGATCTGCATCCCTTAGTCTTGGAGGGAGAGCCCAGCTCCACCAGCGACCAACCCGGCGGCCAGCTCATGCTCACCACCGACGTTGAGAACTACCCCGGCTTTCCCGACGGGGTGATGGGCCCGGCCCTGATGCAGCATTTCCGGGCCCAGGCTCTGCGATTCGGCGCCAAGATCGACACGGTTCGGGCCTCCAGGGTCGAGCTGAGCGGCCCGCCGTACGGGATCTGGGTCGGAGATCCCGACACCCCCGAACCCACCCACCGGGCCGAGACGATCATTGTGTCCACGGGGGCTCAGTCGATCATGCTCGGACTCGCCCGCGAACTCGAGTTCATGGGCCATGGCCTGTCCACCTGCGCCACCTGTGACGGTTTCTTCTTCCGAGACCAGCACATCGCCGTGGTGGGTGGCGGTGACTCGGCCATGGAAGAGGCCACCTTCCTCAGCCGTTTTGCCCGAAAGATCACGGTCGTTCACCGCCGCAATGAGCTGCGCGCTTCCAAGATCATGCAGGCCCGAGCTCTTGCCAACGACAAAATCGAGTTCTGTTGGGACACCGTCGTCGACTCTTACATCGGCTCGTCGCGCCTCGAAGGGCTCGGAATTCGCAACGTCAAGACCGGCCGCGAATCGCAACTCGACGTCACCGGCTGCTTCATCGCCATCGGGCACACTCCCAACACCTCCCTGTTCAAAGGCCAGCTCGAGATGAAGGAGAACGGCTACCTCATCACCGAAGCCAACTCGACGCGAACCGGCGTGGAAGGCGTGTTCGCCTGCGGAGACGTTCAGGACGACTACTATCGCCAGGCCGTCACCGCGGCCGGGTCCGGGTGCATGGCCGCCATAGACGCCGAGCGCTATCTGGAACAACGAGCCCGACCCGCGACCGGCCCGTAATCAATATCATCCCGACGAACAGGCCCAGCCGGGCGAAAGGACCATCATGGCCGCATCCCCCATCATCCTCAGCGACAGGACTTTCGACGAAGAGATCAACGCATCGACTGAGCCGGTGCTCGTCGATTTCTGGGCCGAGTGGTGCGGTCCGTGCAAGATGATCGCCCCCATCCTCGATGAGATAGCCGAGGAACAGGCCGGCAAGCTGAAAGTGGCCAAGCTCAACGTCGACGAGGCCCCGGCCGTGGCCCAGAGATTCGCGGTCATGAGCATTCCCACCATGATCGTGTTCCAGGACGGCAAACCGGCCAAGCGGCTGGTAGGGGCCAAGCCCAAGGCCGCGCTGGTGAAAGACCTCTCGGAGTTCCTCTAGGCGGCCGCAGATCAGCGGGGTCAGCCGATCGGGCCGACCGGGTAAGTCCCGGCCCGATGGAAGGGTGGGAGCTTCCCATTAGACGGGGAGATGCCGGAACGGTAGTGGCCGACCTGCACCGCCGGCTCGAAAACGTCGGGTACGAGGTCGGCGGCGATCACTGCCAATTCACGACCGCCACTGAAGCGGCTCTCCGGCAGTTCCAGCGAGATCGGGACTTGGTCGTTGACGGTGTATGCGGCCCGGTGACCTGGCGGGCTCTTATCGAAGCCGATCACCGGCTCGGCGACCGGATGCTTTATCACCGATCGCCGATGATGCGGGGCAACGATGTGGCCGCCCTCCAGTATCGGTTGAGCCAGCTTGGGTTCAACGTCGGGTGGCTCGACGGCATCTTCGGGCCGGCCACCGAGGTCGCCGTCCGCGAATTTCAGCACAACGGGGGGATCATCGCCGACGGCGTGCTCGGCCGGGAAACGCTGGCCGCGCTGGACCGGCTGGCCGGCCGGGCCGCGGGGGAGCGCACCGTGGTCGAGGTGCGCGAGGCCGAATGGCTGAGAACTCAACCGAACCAGGTGGAAGGGTGGCGGTTGGTGATCGCGGACACGGGCGAGTTGCCGGCCATCGCCCAAACCGTGGCCCGGCGGCTGCAAAGCGAAGGCTCCACCGTGCTGTCACTGAGCACGCCGGCGCTTACTCATCAGGCTCAGACCGCCAACGCTTTCGGCGGCGACGCCTACATAGGCCTGACACTAGCTCGGGAAAGCCTTCGGATTGCCTACTTCTCGACCGAGGAGTTCCAATCAGTCGGGGGTCGGGCCCTGGCCGGCCGGTGTGCCGCTGAACTCAAGCCGCTGCTCCCGGACGCGATACCGGCCATGGGCATGCAGTTGCCCATCCTTCGCGAGACCAGGATGCCAGCAGTCTGGTGCCGGTTGGGGCCCAGTGCCGCCGTCGTCGCCCGGGCGCCCGCCATCGCCCGGGCCCTGGCCGGTGCGGTCATGTCCTGGTGCATCCACCCAGAAGAGCCCCAAGCCGGACTGGCCGACTGACCGAACCGCCGGGCCTGAACCAGGCCTGCGGTTCACACCGAGATCAAGCGATATATGCGCTCAAGGTCGTCCACATCGGCGAAGGCGATGGTGATTCGGCCCCGGCCCTTGCCCATATGAACCGATACTCGGGTGTCTAAGCGGGCGGCCAGCAATCCCTCCAGTTCGAGGACCCCGACATCCGGCACCGAGCTGAGATCGGCTGGCGAGGCTTTCTCGCCGACGTCAGGCTCGGCGGCATCGAGTTCAGCGGCGTCGGGGGGAGCAGCCCGCAAGCGTTGCTCAACCTCGCGAACAGTCAGTTGATCCCGGACGATCTCGTCGGCCAAAGCGCGCTGATCATCCTCGTCGGCAATGGTGAGTAAGGCCCGGCCGTGACCCGCCGAGAGCAAGCCTTCGACGATCAGCCTTTGTATGGCCACCGGAAGCTGAAGCAGCCGGATGGTGTTGGCGATGGCGGAACGAGATCGGCCGACTCGGGACGCGATCTGATCTTGAGTCAGCCCGAACTCACCCATAAGCTGGCGATAGGCAGCCGCTTCTTCCAGGGCATTGAGGTCTTCCCGGTGCAGGTTCTCCACCAGCGCCGCTTCAAGCGTGGAACTCCCCTCGGCGCTCCGGACTAAGGCCGGGATGGTGGTCAACCCGGCCTTCCGGGCGGCTCGTAGGCGGCGCTCGCCGGCGATGACCTCGTACCCGTCGCCGGTCTCGCGTACCAAGATGGGCTGGAGCACGCCGATTTCGCCAACGGAGGCGGCCAATTGGCCCAGGGCCTCCTCATCAAAGTGATCTCGGGGTTGATACCGATTCGCCACCACTTGGTCGAGGAGTACGTCTCGAAGGACGGCATCCTCGCTCTGCTCCCTGAGTTCGACGGGAATCAGCGCATCAAGCCCTTTACCGAGTCCACTACGACGCGACACCCAGCACCTCCTTCGCCAAAGCCCTATACGCCTTGGCCCCTCGAGCCGACGGATCGAAAATAGTGATGGGTTGGCCGTATGAGGGGGCCTCGCTCACCCGAACATTGCGGGGTATCATCTGCTGACAGACTTTGTCTCCGAAATGTTCCCGGACCTCATTGGCCACTTGAGTCGAAAGCTTGGTCCTAGCATCGAACATAACCAGCACGATGGTGGACAGCTCCAAGGCGGGATTCAGGTTGCGCTTGACCAAATCAATATTGCGGATGAGCTGACCAAGTCCTTCCAGGGCGTAGTACTCGGTCTGGATCGGCACCATTATCTCTTTGGCCGCGGTCAGGCCGTTCACGGTCAGCAGACCCAGTGAAGGCGGGCAGTCGATGAGCACCATGTCATAGGAGTCGGTGATCGATTCGAGCGCGAGCCGCAGTTTCCGCTCCCGGTTGAAAGCGGTGACCAACTCTATCTCGGCCCCGGCCAAATCAAGGCTGGAAGGAGCAACATGAAGCCCCCGGATGGCGGTGGCTTCGATTACATCGTCCATGACCAAATCGTTGAGCAGCACGTCGTACATCGAGTAATCGAGGTTCCGAGGGTTGATTCCCAGCCCCGTGGTGGCATTGGCTTGGGGGTCGAGGTCAACGAGCAGCGTTCTGAACCCCTCTTCGGCGAAGCAAGCCGAGAGGTTGACCGCGGTCGTCGTCTTGCCCACCCCCCCCTTCTGATTGGCAACCGCAATCAACCGCGAGCTTCGGGCCGATTCCGCGTCGCCTAGCGCCAAGTCAGGCGTGAGGCCGGGAATAGTCTCCATTGCCGACACTGTAGCACCCTGATGGTTTCACGTGAAACATTTTCAACCCGGTCCGGACCAGCCGGGCAGGGCCGTGGAATGTTTCACGTGAAACGGCGCGGCCGGCTATGAGCGCATCGACGCTCGAGCGCCCGAGCGCAACGGGCACCAGTCCCGCCTGTTGGGCACCCGAGCCAGCGACGCGGGCTGAAGATCCCCCAAGCTGGCGAGGGCGGCTTCCTGGCGTCGGTGCTTGAGCCCCGTCGGCGCATCAACCGGGCCCTGCACGCAGTAGCGGTGGAGGCCCTGCGGCAACGTGGTGTCCACCCGACCGGTAGATGATCTGGTCAAAGGTACCAGGAGGACTCGGGGATCTCCAAAATCTGAGGCATCGCACCTGCGCCAAGCGCGACGAGGCCGTCAAGGCCGTCCTCAGCCGCCACCTCGGCCACGCCGAGTTCCCGTGTCTCTTCTTGGACGCTGCCTGCCTGAAAGTCCGCAACCGCCTCTCGCCGGTGACGTCAACGGCGATAGTCGTCGCTTCGGGGGTCGCCGAAGACGGCTGCGGCGGGCACCTGGGATACGGCCTCGGCGACAGTGAGACCGAGGGTTTCCGGCAGCAGTTCCCCGTGTCACGGCGAGACCGCGGCCTCACCGGGGCGCGGCTCGCCGCCGCCGCCAACCGCGCCCTGCAAGGCGCAGCCCGGCAACGCTGCCGGATGTACTTCGCCCGCGACCTGTTGGCCCCGCGTGGCCCGGACCCGCAGCACATGGCCGCCGCGATCCTCTGGACCGTCTTCGCCCAACCCGACGCCGCCGCGGTGCGCGAAGCCCGGGGCCAAGTCTCCGAACAACTCGCCGCCATGTTCCCCAAAACCGGCGAGCGGGCCGCCGACGCCAAAGCCGAGGCACCGGCCTTCACCGCCTTCCCGAACTCACACCGGCAGAAGATCTGGTCCACCAACCCGCTGGAGCGGATCAACAAGAAATCAAACGCTGCTCACGGGTAGCGGGGATATTTCACCAACCCCAAACCCCCACTCCGCGGGACACAGCCGCCTGAGATCAGATCAAGGGTGCCCGGCGTCGAGCAGCAGACCGGCGGGGCAGTCCTTCAGGTGTGGACCGGGCCCGCTTCACGGCCAGGTATCTTCCATGCGCCGTCCGCCAGCTCCGAGCCCAGACGCATCCGGTGGCTCGCTCCAAATCCGGGGTCCGCCAATGGCGCTCGGTCTCTTCAGTCACCGAAACCACCAGCTCGCCGCCCACCCGCAGCAACGGCAGTCCGCATTCCGCCAACTCCGTCACCGGTCCAAACGAGCGGGCCGTGGCGCCGTCGAATCCCTCTCTGGCATCCGCTCGGTCGGCCAGGGCCTCAATCCGGACATGTTCTACGGTCACTCTTTGCTCTAACCCGACCGACCGCACCGCGGCCCGGGCCGCCCGGCAGCGTCGCTCGTCGGCATCGGCCAGCACCCATTGCGATTCCGGCAACTCCAGCGCGGCCAGCAGTCCGGGTATCCCCGCTCCGGTGCCAATGTCAATCAACCGCAACGGACGGCCGATCCGCCAGGCTGGAGTAACAAAGCCGCGGGCATGAGCCCGCAACTCCGCCGTCGAAGCTGAGCCGATAGCTCCGGCCTGGCGGGCCGGAGCCCACGCTCGATCGAGAAGAGTGTCCAGATCGCCGGCCGTCATTCCGCCGAGGGAAAAACCACGACCCGTCGTTGCGGCCCTTCCCCCTCGCTGCGGCTGGCCACCTCTTCCAACGCGGCCACCGCGTCATGAACGATTTTGCGGTCCACCCGATCCATCGGTTCCAAGGCGATGTCTCGCCCGGTCTCCGTCACCTCATCGGCAATTCGGCGGGCGAAGCCCTCCAGGGCCTCGGCTCGGCGGGCCCGAACCCCGCCGATGTCGATCCGGATTTTGCCCTCACGAATGGTTCCGCCCGCCCTTTGCAAAACGGTGCGAACGAGATCGTCCACCGCTTGAGCCGTGCCGCCGCCGTGGCCGACCAACACGCCGATGTCGGGCCCCGCGGCTTCGATGCGCAAGATGTCGTCCTTCATCTCGTGTCGGGTGAACTCCAAGGTGATCCCCATCGTCTCCGCCAGTTCTCGCACAAAAGACTCGGCCAGGTCCGCCTGCTCCGCCAGAGATATCTCAGGTGAGTTTTGATCTTGATCCATCTTCTTGTCCTTTCTGCGATCGCCCGGCGGCTTCGATTTCGATGCTGCCTTCTCACGACGATCGTTGTTTGAATCTTTCGGCCGTTCTGTTCGCGAGTTCGCGCTGGAGGCTTTCCGGGCGCTGTCCGACCGGCGCTGGCGCCCGGCGCCGCCCCGTTTTCGATTGCGATCGTCCTTCGACCGGGGAACGACCGGCCGGACCCGGGCCCGGACCCTCGCTTCCTGTTTCTGCCGGCCGAACCATCCCGTCCTGCCTTCTGAGATCACTTCGAATTCAGCGTCCTCTTCGTGGATTCCAAGCCGATCAAGGGCCGCATCCTTGGCCACCTCAACGGTGGTCGCTGTGGTCTCAACCCATTCCATGATGATGCTGCGTCCTTCTCCTCAACTAGTTCCCGAACTGCGGTCAGCGCCGCTTGCGCTTCTTCTTGCTGCGGTTCGGGGACATGCGATCTTGACTGGTTCCCGACGGGGTGACTCGGCCGCCACCGCCTCGGGACCGGGTGGGGGCTTTGCCGGTGCGGCCGCCGCCCGAACCCCCCGACTTCGAGCTCGGGCCCGAGGTTCGGCTCGTCCGAGTTCGGGCCGGGCGCGGGGTCTTGGGGCTTCGACTAGGGCCCCGATTGGGGCCCCGATCCCCGTCCCGCTTGGGGGTGGCTGTGCCCTTGGGCTGAGTCCGGGACTTGTCCGGCGTCGTGTCGTCGTCCGGCTCGGATTGGTCCGCCGACCGCTGCCGGGTCACGATGGCCCCGATGGAGTCCTCTTTGGAGTAGAGAGTTCTGGTGATGTAGGCCTGCTGCCCGATCCGGTAGAGGTTGGAGACGATGAAGTAGACGACCAGAGCGGCTTGGAAGGTATAGGAGATGATCGGCAGGAACCAGGGCAGGAACTTCATGATCATTTGCATCTGAGGGGGCTGGCCCGCGGTTCCGACCTGGCGTTTCTGTATCTGGCGATGCTGCTTGAGGCCCGTGACCAGCACTATCAGCATCATGAACAGATAGGGGAGAGCCTGAAAGATTCCTTCAGCCATCGCTTCGGATGCGCTCCTGGACAAGTCTATGCCCCACGAGACCATCTCGGTCTCCCCGTTGAGCCGCTGGTAGAGCTGCGTGTCCACCGACAAGAAGTCTGGATCGAATGTTTGTTCGCTTCTCTGAACGGTGGTAGCCCCCGGAGAGGCCTCGACAGAATCCCGCCCGGCGGTGAAGCCGAGCTGGGTCCCGATCTCGGTGGTCCGGCGGGTCAGCCCGCGAACAACCTGGTAGAGCACGATGAATATGGGAGCTTGGGCGAGGAGGGGAACGCAGCTCCCCATGGGGTTGAGGCCCTTTTCCTTGTAGAAGGCCATCATGGCCTCGTTCCGGGCCTGGGGGTCGCCCCGGTGTTGAGTCTGGATCTTCTTAATCTCGGGTTGGTGCTGCTGCATCTGCAGCATCGACTTGGTGCCCTTCAACGTCAAAGGCGTTATGACCAACAGCGCCGCCAACGTGAGGAAGACAATCGACATCCCGAAAGACGGCCACAACGAGTAGAACCAGGCCAGGACCCCGGCCACAACATCGAAGAGGAAATCAAGCATCAGCGCCTCCCGCCCGCCAGCGGACCGGTCGCGGCTTCGGGCACTGGGTCAAGCCCAGATCCGGCCCAGGGGTGGCACCGGCACAGCCGACGCACGGACAGCCAGCCGCCGCGGACGGCGCCATGGGCCGCCAGCGCGTCCAGCGCGTAGGTCGAGCACGACGGCACGTACCGACAGGCCGAGGGTCGGGCCGCGGCTATGCGCTGGTAGGCCAGCACGGCCGAGGCCATGACCCGAGCCGGCCGGCTCACCGAAGCCCCGCCCTGACCGGCCGGGAGACGATCATCACGCCGCGCTCCGGCCCACCCGGCGCAGCAGATCGACGATGGCGGCTCGCAATTCCAGGGGGGACAGCCGATCAAGCGGCGCGGCGACCCCGACGAAATAGTCGCCCGGGCGGGGGAGGCCGTCGGCCTCGCGGTCCAAATCCCGAAGCACCGCTTGAACCCGGCGGCGGGCCCGGTTGCGAACTACCGCTGATCCCGCCGAACCGGGCACGGCAAAGCCGAACCGGCAGACGCGGCCCGGGCCCGGGCAGTACGTCATCCTGATCGGGCCCCGCCGGGCCGAGACCCCGCCAGCTCGGACCCGCTCGAGAGCACGGCGACCGGACAAGCCTTCGATCATCAAGCAGCCAGCCGAGCCCGGCCCCGGCGCCGCCGGGCTCGGATGACAGCCCGGCCGCCCCGGGTCCGCATGCGAACTCTGAAACCGTGCTTGACGTGCCTTTTGCGAACATTGGGCTGATATGTGCGCTTCATCGTTCCTCCTCGAACCCCCGGCCCCAGCCGGGTGCCAAGCGGTTCGACGGCATCGCCGCCGCCCGGCCCGCGGCCGGAGCTGTGGATGGCGGCGAGCCGGTCCGTTCCACCGTACGGGCCGCACCGGCCCCGCGACAACCAGCCCTGGCCCCGGGCTAGCTGCCCTCAGACCGGCCTGCGCGGCCAATCGGAGCGCGGCTTTCATCCTACAAGGCTGTGATTTCACCGTTGGAAAGTCTCCCGGACAGGAGTTTTGCCCGCTTTCTCGGTTCGGCTTGCAGCGCTCCGCTTCACTGCTACGTTCCACCCGTTCGTGTCGCCGAGCCAGCCGGGAAGCGGAGCCACTCGTGGTCCAGCCCGGCCAGATCGGGGGCCGCCGTTTCGAGTACAGGCAGTTGTTCACACCTGTGGACAGTGCTGTGGAGAGAATCGAGTTGCGTGACTACAGAGCCCACCGCAGAGCCCACCGCAGAGCCCACCGCAGAGCCCACCGCAGAGCCCACCGCAGAGCCCACCGCAGAGCCCACCGCAGAGCCCACCGCCGAGCCCACCGCAGAGCCCACCGCAGAGCCCACCGCCGAGCCCACCGCAGAGCCCACCGCAGAGCCCACCGCAGAGCCCACCGCCGAGCCCACCGCAGAGCCCACCGCAGAGCCCACCGCCGAGCCCACCGCAGAGCCCACCGCAGAGCCCACCGCAGAGCCCACCGCCGAGCCCACCGCAGAGCCCACCGCAGAGCCCACCGCCGAAAATCTCTGGTCTGCTTGCAGCCCCAACATCCGGGATCAAGTGGGTGACGCAGTCTGGAAATCCACGTTCAGCAGCACCAAGGCGGTGGCGTTCGACAACGGCGAGCTGGTCATCTCCGTGCCCGGCGAACATCAGAAGACCCGCATCGAGGCCCGTTACCTCGGAGTGATGGAAGAAGCGGTCCAGGAAACCGACCCCGACGCGACGATCCGAGTGGTGATCGAGTCCGGCTGGGATGAACTCGATGTCGATCTGGCCGACATGACGCCGCCAGCGGCCGAAGTGAAGCCCGCTGAGCCCCCGCCCTTACTGCATCAGAAGTTTACCTTCGAACAGTTCGTGATCGGAAAATCCAACCGATTCGCCCATGCCGCCGCGCTGTCGGTGGCCGAGACTCCGGCCGCATCCTACAACCCGCTGTTCATTCATGGCGACTCTGGACTGGGCAAGACGCACCTGCTCCAAGCCATCTCCCATTACATCGCCGCCCACTATCCCAAATACAAGGTGCGATACGTCACCAGCGAGACCTTCCTCAACGAGTTCGTCGACTCCATCCGCACCTCGACCCTGACCGAGTTCAAGCAGGCCTATCGCCGCAACGACGTGTTGCTCATAGACGACATCCAATTCCTCGAGGGCAAACACGGGTTCCAAGAGGAGTTCTTCCACACTTTCAACGATCTGCACCAGAACCACAAACAGATTGTGCTGTCATCAGACCGGACTCCCGACGCCATCTCGACCCTTGAGGACCGGCTGCGGAGCCGGTTCAAATGGGGTCTCATCACCGACATCCAGCATCCAGACCTGGAGACCCGGCTGGCTATCCTCCACAAGAAGCGCAAAGCCAGGAACAGCATTATCTCCGACGAAGTCCTGACCTTCATCGCCGAAAACATCACCAACTCAATCCGCGAACTCGAAGGGGCGCTGATCAAGACCACTGCTTATTGCAACCTGACTCAGCAACTCTGCACTACGGAACTGGCCCACGAAATCCTCGTAGACCTAGTGACCAAGGACATAAAACCGCCGATCACCGCCGAAACGATTCTGGAGAAAGCATCCAGCGGCTTCGGGTTCCCCGTGGAGCAGATAATCAGCGGCAGCCGTCGCCAACCATTAGTTGAAGCCCGCCAGGTCGCCATGTACGTCACCCGCAACATGACTAATCTATCCTATCCCGAAATCGGCCGAGTCTACGGCAACCGCGACCACACCACCGTCATGCATGCCGTCCGCAAAATCGAGTCACACATGGGCGAACGGCGCCAGATCTTCGACAAAGTCCAGCATCTCCAGAACCTAGTAAACAAGTCTCTGTGAAGATGCAGGGGAAAAGAGCTGGACGGCTCCACCACCATCCACAGACGAACACTCGCCAACCCGAACTGACAGCTCGGGCGGTGGGCAGACGGGGATTGTGCCGGAACCAGTTTCCCGCCGGTTTGCAGGGCAAACGCCACCCCGTCCACAATCCACAACTACTACTGGGTCTACTATCAGGTAAAAAACAAAAAGGATCAATAACATCATGGGCATGAAGTTCCGATGCGAACGCGACAAGCTTCTAGAGGCCATGTCAGCCGCGGGCCGAGCGGTGACCAGCCGCGGCGGTGCATTGCCGGTGCTATCTGGTGTCCGTCTTGAGTTGCTCGGCGGTGCGCTCCTCGTCACCGGCAGCGACTTGGACCTAACCATCTCGGTGAACATTGAGGTGGCTGGTTCGGCGGACGGAGTGGCCGTGATTCCCAGCAAGCTGACCGCCGATGTGGTGAGAGCCTTGCCCTCTGGCGCGGTTGAGGTGACGGTCGCCGACGAGGAAGCCAACATCGTGGCTGGATCCACGGAGTTCTCGATTCGGGTAATCCCGGCTGAGGATTATCCGAACTTGATCCCGGCCGAGGAGCCGGGGTCGTCGCTAGCCGGTTCGGCTGTGACCATCGACGGGGCTTCATTTCGGGCCGCATTGCGCCAGGTGGTGCCGGCAGCGTCGGTTGACGAGGCCCGGCCCATCCTCACCGGGGTTCTGATGGTGCCTGAGGCGGGCGGGCTTCGACTGGTGTCGACCGACTCGTATCGGCTGGCGGTAAAGGATCTGGCCGGCACTTCAATCCTAGGCGAGGATCAGAAGGTGTTGGTTCCGGGCCGGGCGCTGGCGGAACTGGCCCGCATCATCGGTGACAGCGGTGAGGTGTCGCTGCGGCTGGCTGAGCGGGAGGCCAGCTTCGAGGTGGGCAACATCACCCTGACCACCCGGCTTATCGAAGGCGACTTCCCCAACTATCGGGGTCTGTTGCCGACTGGACATCCCAACAAGCTGACCGTCGAGCGGGATGCGCTGTTGGAGGCAGTCCGAAGGGTTCGGTTGCTGGCCCAGGAATCCACTCCGGTGCGGATGGCGATGGGCCCCGACGGGTTGAGCCTGACCGCGGCCACCGCCGATGTGGGCAAGGCCCAAGAGAGCATGGCCGCCGCGTACGAAGGGGAGGAACTCACGGTGGCCTTCAACCCTTCCTACCTCATGGATGGCATCGAGGTGACCACTGGTCCCGAGATAACACTGGAGACCATGGACGAACTCAAGCCGGCTTTGCTCCGGTCCGTCGGCGACGAGGACTTCCTGTATCTGTTGATGCCGGTTCGAGTGAGCTGATCCAACCCGGACCGCGGCCGGGTTGGGGTCATGAACGTCGAGTCGGTGTCGCTGGCCGACTTCAGGAGCTATCCGGAGGCTCGGTTTACTTTCACGCCTGGGCTCACCGCCGTACTCGGTTCTAACGGCCGAGGAAAGACGAACCTGCTGGAGGCGGTCGGTTTCATGGCTGGCATCGGCTCGCTGAGAGGCGTCCCGGACGAAGCCTTGGTTCGGTCGGGGACCGATGCCGCGGTAGTGCGGGGGGAGATCGCCGCGGACGACGGCCGCCAGTTCTTGGTGGAGATTGAGATCGCCCGGACCGGCCGGAACCGGGTCCTTCTCAACCGACAGCGAGTGTCTCGCCTCCGAGAGCTGGCTGGGGCTCTGACCGTGACCGTCTTCTCGCCTGACGACCTGCAACTGGTCAAGGGCAGCCCGGCCCACCGCCGCCGCTGGCTGGACGAGGCGCTGGTGGCCTGCCATCCCGCCCGCGAATCCGTACGCGCCGACTTGGATCGGATCTTGCGCCAGCGCAACACTGCGCTGCGCCAGGCCCGGGGCCGGATCAGCCCCGACATCGCCGTCACTCTCGATGTCTGGGACGCGAAGCTGGCCGCGGCTGGCGACCAGCTCCGGTGCCTGCGCCGAGAGCTTCTTTCCGGGCTGGTGCCGCGGCTGGCCGCCGCTTACGCCGTGGTGGCGGGGGCGGCCACTGAGATCTCGGCGGACTACGCGTCGTCTTGGGGGCCGGAGCCTCTGGCCGAAGCCTTGGCCGCGGCCCGATCCGACGATGTGCGGCGGGGAGTAACCACTGTCGGCCCCCATCGCGACGACGTGAGCTTCGAAATTGACGGCTTGGCGGCCCGCACTCATGCCTCCCAGGGCGAGCAGAGATCCCTGGCTCTGGCCCTCAGGCTGGCCGCCGACGGCGAGGTGCGGGCCCGGCGGTCGGTGAAACCGGTGCTGCTGCTCGACGACGTGTTCTCCGAACTCGATCCGGGGCGGGCTGGGGCGCTGGCCCTGGCCCTGCCCGACGGCCAGAAGATCCTGACCTCGGCCACGGGGGTACCGCCCGGCTGCTCGGCCGACCAAGTGCTGCTGCTCGACGGACCGGCCCGCTCGCCGGAGAGGCCGTGAGCGGGCCTTCCGGGCCGAAGCGGCTGGAGGAGTCGCTCGAGCGCCTGCTGGCCTCCATGGAGGCGCCCTCCATCGATGCGGTGGCCGCCGTCTTCTCGCGCTGGTCGGAGATCGTGGGCCCCGACCTAGCCGAACACTGCCGCCCGGTGTCGGTGGCTGGCGAGACTCTGACCATCGCGGCCGACGACCCGGTTTGGGCCAGTGAGCTTCAGTGGCTGGAAGCCAAGCTGTTGGAGCGGCTGGCCGCGGCGACCGGGTCGGACCGGTTCCGAACCGTCGCCGTGCGGGTGAGCAAGAGCCGATAGCCGCCACCGAAATCGGAGGGTAAAAAAGCACCGATCCCCGCCGCCCGGCTGGTAAGATCACTGCAAATTATCGGCCGTGAAACTGGCGGCCCGAAGCCCGGCACTTCCCCATGTCGGAGGGACCCCGTGGTGTGACCGCCATCACCGAATCCACGTACAGCGCAGAAGACATCACCGTCCTCGAGGGCCTTGAGGCGATTCGCCGCCGGCCCGGGATGTACATCGGCTCGACCGGACCCACCGGCCTGCACCACTTGGTGTGGGAGGTGGTCGACAACTCCGTGGATGAGGCCATGGCCGGGCATTGCGGGCGGATCGAGGTGACGATTCATCCCGACGGCTCCTGTGAGGTGGACGACGACGGCCGGGGCATCCCGGTCGACACCCACGCCGAGATCGACCGGCCCGCCGCCGAGGTGGTCATGACCATGCTCCACGCCGGCGGAAAGTTCGGAGGGGACGGGTACAAGGTCTCGGGCGGCCTTCACGGAGTGGGACTGTCCGTCGTCAACGCCCTGTCCCGGCGGGTTGAGGTGGCCATCCACCGCGACGGCCGGGTCCATCGCCTGTCCTTCGTCAGCGGCGGCGACTTGGAGTCGCCCCTAGCCGACGGCGGCCCCTCGGACCGAACCGGGACCGTCGTGCGCTTCTGGCCCGACCCGACCGTCTTCGACGACGTCACGTTCCGGTTCCAGACCCTGCTGGAACGGTTCCAGATGATGGCGTTCCTGAACCGGGACCTCGAGATTCGCAGCCGGGACCGGCGCGACGGCCCGCTCGGTGCCGGCGAGGGCGAATGGACGGCGTTCAAGTACTCCGGCGGCATCGTCGATTTCGTCAGCCATCTCAACCAGTCCAAAGAGAGGCTCTTCGATACGGTCGGCCACTACACCGGCTCGGAGGTCATCGCTGGGATCGCCCATTTCGTGGAGGTGGCCTTCCAGTGGAACACCGGTTTCCACACCGACGGCCTCCACAGCTTCGCCAACGGCATTGCCACCCTTGAGGGAGGAATGCACGAGCAGGGCTTTAGGGCCGCGCTCACCTCAAGCGTCAACGCCTACGCCCGGTCCCGGGGCCACCTCAAGGAAAAGGACGCCAACCTCCAGGGCGAGGACATTCGAGAGGGCCTGACCGCCATCGTCAGCGTCCGGATCTCCGAACCGCAGTTCGAGGGCCAGACCAAATCCAAGCTCGGGAACGCCTCCATGCGCTCCCTGGTCCAGCGGGTCACCCACGAGAAGCTGACCGAGTGGCTGGAAGAGCACCCCGCCGAGGCCCGGCTGATGGCGGTCAAGGCCGTCAACGCCGCCCGGGCTCGGGCGGCCGCGGTCGACGCTCGCCGGGCCATCCGGGCCAAGTCGCTGTTCGACGGGGCGGGCATGCCCGACAAGCTCAAGGACTGCACCGCCACCGACCCGGCCCGGCGGGAGCTGTTCATCGTCGAGGGCGACTCGGCGGGCGGATCGGCGGTGCGGGCCCGGGACCCGGCCACCCAGGCCATCCTCCCGATCAGGGGCAAGATCCTCAACGTCGAGCGAGCCCGCATGGACAAGATGCTCAAGAACGCCGAGATCAAGGCGCTGATCACCGCCATCGGCGCCGGGTTCGGCAACCAGGCCGACGGCGAGGAATCGGGGTTCGACGGGGAGGCCGTCCGCTATCACAAGGTGATCGTGCTGGCCGACGCCGACGTGGACGGCAGCCACATCCGCACCCTGCTGCTCACCTTCTTCTACCGCCAGATGCGAGCCTTGGTGGAGAGGGGCTACGTCTACATCGCCCAACCCCCGCTCTACTCCACCCGGGTCTCAACCAAAGAGACGGTGTATTTGGCCGACGACGCGGCCAAGGACGAGTTCCTGGCCACTCGACCCAATTACACCCGGGAGTTCCAGCGGCTCAAGGGCCTGGGCGAGATGGACTGGCAGGAGCTGCGGGCCACGACCATGGACGCCGCCACCCGCAGCCTGCTGCAGGTATCGGTCGAGCAGGCCGCCCTGGCCGACGACATCATCGGGATTCTCATGGGCGACGATGTGGAGGAGCGCCGGGGTTTCATCGTCAGACACGCCCGAGAAGTCCGCCACCTCGACTTCTGAAGCGAACGTGACCGCCGACCCGCCGCCGCCCTCCGCCGAGCCCGACGCTGAATCTTCTGATTCCGGCGACGTCACCGTCGTCGAGATCCAAGAGGAGATGGAGAGCTCGTTCATCGACTACGCCATGTCGGTAATCATCAGCCGGGCCCTGCCCGACGCCCGCGACGGGCTCAAGCCGGTCCACCGCCGCATCCTGTGGTCGATGTTCGACCAGGGATTCCGGTCGGACCGGGGCCACGTCAAATGCGCCCGAGTGGTGGGCGACGTCATGGCCCGCTTCCATCCCCACGGCGACTCCGCCATCTACGACGCCTTGGCCCGGATGGCCCAGCCCTTCTCGCTGCGCCACCCGCTGATCGACTTCCACGGCAACTACGGCTCGCCCGAGGACCCGCCCGCCGCCGCCCGCTACACCGAGTGCCGGCTCCATCCGCTGGCCCTGTCCATGCTGGCCGGCATCGACGAGTCCACCGTCGATTTCGTCGCCAACTACTCGGGGGATTTCGTCGAGCCCTCGGTGCTGCCGGCCCGCCTGCCCAACCTGCTGGTCAACGGCAGCCAGGGCATCGCCGTCGGCATGGCCACCAACATCCCGCCCCACAACCTGGGCGAGATCATCGACGCGGTCGTGCACCTGCTGGACCACCCCTCCGCTGACACCGACGACTTGCTGGCCTTCATCACCGGCCCCGACTTCCCCACCGGGGCCCGAATCTTGGGGCGAGGCGCCATCGAGTCGGCCTACCGCACCGGCCGGGGCCCGGTGAAGATGCGAGCCGCGGTGGAGGTGACCGAAACCGGCAACCGCACCGCGCTGGTGGCCACCGAGCTGCCCTATCAGGTGTCGGCCGGGGCGGTGGCCCGCAAGATCACCGCCTTGGTCGGCAGCCGTCAACTCGACGGCATCGCCGACGTCAACGACGAGTCCTCCGGCGACGACACCCGCTTCGTCATCACCCTCAAGCGGGACGCCAACCCCGAGGTGGTGCTCAACAACCTCTGGAAGAAGACGCCCCTGCAGTCGAGCTTCACCGTGAACCTGGTGGCCCTAGTCGACGGCGTGCCCCGCACGCTCACCCTGCGGGACGCCCTAGTCGCCTACACCGATCACCAGATCGAGGTGGTGACCCGGCGTTCGGAGCATCGCCTGGCCGAATCCCGGGCCCGCCTCCACGTCTTGGAGGGCCTCATCGCCGCCGTCGAGCTCATAGACGAGGTGATCGCCGCCATCCGGGCCAGCCAGGACCGCGCCGAGGCCCGCGGGGCCCTCATGGGCGAGCCCTTCGGGCTCTCCGAAATCCAGGCCAACTACGTGCTCGACATGGAGTTGGGCCGCCTCACCCGGCTGGGCCGGGACTCCCTGGTGGCCGAAGCCGACCAGAAGCGGGCCCTCATCGCCGAGCTGGAAGCCATCCTGGCCAGCCCGGCCCGGCTGCGCCAGGTCATCCGCGACGAGCTGGCGGAGGTCAAGGAGAAGTTCGCCACCCCCCGGCGCACCGTCTTGGAGATCGACCCCGGCGAGGTGGACATCGAGGATCTCATCGACGACGACGACTTGGTGTTCACCATTTCGGCGTCGGGATACGCCAAAACGGTGCCGGTCCAGGAGTTCCGATCCCAGGGCCGGGGGGGCAGAGGGGTGGCCGGCGCCCGGCTGAAGGAAGCGGACACGGTAACCCATCTCATCCATACCACCGCCCACTCGTACCTGCTCTTCTTCACCAACCGGGGCCGGGTCCACCGCCTGAAGGCCCACGAGATACCCGTCTCCTCCCGGACCGGCCGGGGCACGGCCATCGTCAACCTGCTGTCGCTGCAGAAAGGGGAGCGGGTCCAGGCCGTCATCGACACCCGCGACTACGAGACGAACCGCTACCTCTTCTTCGCCACCGCCCGGGGCCGGGTGAAGAAGACGAGCTTCACCGCCTACGACTCGTCGCTGCGGGCCGGGCTCATCGCGGTGAGGCTGAGAGACGACGACGAGCTGGTGGCGGTCATGCCCACCAATGGCCGCCACGACGTGATGCTGTCGTCTCGGCTGGGCCAGACCATCCGGTTCGCCGAGTCCGAGGTCCGGGCCATGGGCCGGTCCGCGGCCGGGGTGATCGGCCTGAAATTCAAACACGACGGCGACCGGGTGGTGGGCTGCGACCTGGCCCGGCCCGGGTCCGCCCTGCTGCATGTGACCGAGTTCGGCTACGGCAAGCGCACCCCGGTTGAGGAGTTCCCCTGCAGGCACCGGGCCGGGCTGGGAGTGATCGGCATCAAGCTGACCGAGGAGAAGGGGCCGGTGGTGGGCACGCTGATGGTCGACCCCGGCGACGAGGCCTTGGCCGTCACCAGCACCGGGGTGACGATCCGCACCCCGGTGGCCGACATATCCGTCCAGGGCCGGTTCGCGTCCGGCGTGAAGATGATGAGCCCCGACCCCGGCGACCGGGTCATGGCCGTCGAGGCGGTGTCCGATCTTTCCCCCGAGCTGGGCGGCGCCGAGCCTGGCGACGCGGCGCCGTCTGAACCCGATCCCCCTTCCCCCGATGCCGC
Source organism: uncultured Acidimicrobiales bacterium (assembly GCA_958296055.1). Taxonomy (GTDB): domain Bacteria; phylum Actinomycetota; class Acidimicrobiia; order Acidimicrobiales; family Aldehydirespiratoraceae; genus CATQHS01. Next base: position 1,876,170 of record CATQHS010000001.1, on the reverse strand, counting down.
CGAGGTAGCCGTGGAGGCCCGGAATGAAGCGAACCGGTTGGGGAGGGCGCCCTGACGCGGGCCAGGCCGCGCCTCTGATGGTGCTGGCCGCCGCCATGATGATGGGGTTGATCATGGCCGCGGTCGAGGTGGGCCAAGTGCTGGACGAGGCGGCCCGGGCCCGCACCGCGGCCGATGCCGCCGCCCTGGCGGCCGCGGCCGGCGGCTGGCCGGCGGCGGCTGAGCTGGCCGAGGCCAACGGGGCCGAACTGGTGGCCTTCGACCAGACCGGGGATCAAGTGACGGTGGCGGTGCGGGCCGGCCGGGTAGTGCGGCGGGCCCGGGCCGAAGCAACGGTGACCTGGGTCGCCCTCGACTCGGGCTGAGGGCCGGGAGGTTGAGCGCTCGCGCCTACACTCGGGCGGCGGCGACGAGCCCCCGGGGGTGGCGTCATGAGCGAAGCTCCTAGATCGGACAAAAGCGAGACCGCCCCGGCCTCTCCGAAACCAGCCTCCCTGAAGCCGCAGGCCCCGAAACCGCCCTCTCCGAAATCGGCGGCGGCCATGCCTCCAGCCTTCTCTGCGGCCCAGAAACCGGCCTCGGGGACGCCGCCCCCGACGCCGGTGCCCCCAGTGCAGGCGCCCCCGACGGCGCCGCTCCCCGGGCCGCTGCCTTTAGCGCCGACGGGCGGCTCGGCCCCGCCGCGACGGGACTTCCTGTACCAGCGGCGGCTCAAAAAACTCAGAGCCCGCAAAGTGCGCCGGCTGATCCGCCACGTCGAGCCTTGGTCGGTGCTGAAGATCTCACTCGTCTTCTACCTCTGCCTGTGGGCAATCCTGTTGATCGCCGGCGGGATCTTGTGGAGCTTCGCGGTGGGTTCGGGCATGGTCGGCAACCTGGAGAACTTCGTAACCGAGCTGGCCGCTCTCGAGAAGTTCGAGCTCAACGGCGATCAGATCTTCAGGGCCCTGGCCATCGGCGGGCTGGTGCTGGTGGTGGTGGCCGCCGGGTTCACCGTCTTGATGGCGGTGCTGTTCAACCTGATCAGCGACGTCATCGGCGGGATCCGGATGACAGTGGTGGAAGAGGAGACGGCCCGGTTCCGGCCCCGCCGCTTGCGGGTCCGCCGGCCAAGCCGTCCGGTCCCTCCCGTCCCGCCCGCGGGCCGGTCCCCGGTTCCGACCCCGCCGCCGGGGCTTCAGCGAGGGGTGGCCGCCCCGCGCTCTCGCCGATAGCGTGGGCAGTCCCGGGGCTATAGCTCAGCCGGTTAGAGCGCACCCCTGATAAGGGTGAGGTCGCTGGTTCGATTCCAGCTAGCCCCACGGTCGCGTCCGGCCGGTCCGTGGCTGCGGGTCGGTCTTGGCCGAGATTTATACGCCGAGCTCGGAGGCCGTCGTGGGTGCAGGACTGGTCGCCTTGATCAGACGGGCTCTGGTGGCCGTTCTCACCGGCATGGCGGTGGCGGCCGCCATCCGGCTGCGGGTTCGGCGCCGGGCCGTTCCTCCCCAGTCGGGGGGCTGGCGCGAGCTTGGCGACGACGAGCTAACCGGGGCTGAAGCCTTCGCCGAGCGAGGCTGACCCGACAATGAAGGTCGCCGTCTTCGGCGCGGGCGCCACCGGCGCCCGGGTGGCCCGCAAACTGGCGGCCAGCGACGAAGTGGAGTCGGTGTCGGTTCACGACCCCGACCCGCAGCGGCTGGAATGGGTGGTGTCTTCGCTGGGCCCGGCCGCGTCCGTCGCCCAGAGCCCGCCCATCGAAAGCGATGCCGACGCGGTGGTGGTAGCCACGCCGAGCGGAACCCAACTCGGCATCGCCCGCCAGGCCATCGCTGAGGAGGCGACAGTGGTGACCACCAGCGACGATCCCGGCGAGACCCGGGCCCTGCTCGACCTCGACCATCGGGCCCGGTCCCTCCGGGCGGCGGTGGTGGTGGGGGCCGGTTACATGCCGGGCCTCAGTTGCCTTCTGGCCCGCTGCGCCGCAGCCGAACTCGACCAGGTGGACGAAATCCACGTGGCCAAGGCCGGCACCGGCGGCCCGGCCTGCGCCCGCCAGCATCACCGTTCTCTGAGCGGGATGGCTCTGGACTGGCGGGACGGGGAATGGGCCCGCCGCCCCGGCGGCTCGGGCCGCGAGCTGTGCTGGTTCCCCGACCCGGTGTCGGGCCGAGACTGCTACCGGGCCGCTCTGCCCGACGCCTTGCTGCTAGTGCCGGCCTTTCCCGGGGTGAACCGGGTGACGGCCCGGCTGGCCGCCACCCGTCGGGACCGGTTCACGGCCCCGCTGCCCATGTTGCGCCCGCCCCATCCCGAAGGCGGGATCGGCGCGGTCCGGGTGGAGGTCCGGGGCCGCCGCGGCGCCGAGCGCAAGGTGGTGGTGCTGGGGGCCTGCGCCCGGCCCGCGTCGGCCGCGGCCACGGTGGCGGCCGCGGCCGTGCTGCACGCCGCCGCCGGCGGGGTTGAACCCGGTGCCCGGGGCCTGGCCGGCATCGAGCACCCCCGAACTTTGCTGGCCTCGCTGGCAGCTCAAGGCTTGCGCCCGTCCCGTTTCGAGGGGTTCGCCACCTTCGCCTGACCGCATTCGCCTGGCCCGGTATCGGGGGCTGAGCCGTACGTCGAGCGCCTTTGTCTGGCCGGCCCGGAGTTCAGGCGAACAGGGCCAGGACTTCGTCGTGGACGCGGCCGTTGGTGGCCACGCCCGACCCGTTGCGCCAGCCGGGCGATCCGGTCCGGTCTGAGAACCGGCCGCCGGCCTCGGCGATGATGACCGCCATCGGGGCCACATCCCAGTCGAAGCATTCCGGATCGATCATGGCCTCGGCCCGGCCGGTGGCCACCAGGGCGTAGCCGTAGGCGTCGCCCCAGGTCCTGACCCTGGCCCCCGATCCCAGCAGGCGCCCCCGCGCCTCAGCGGGCCAGTAGGAGAAGCCGCTGGTGCACAGGCAGCTCTCGTCGATGGCGCTGCGCTCGCTGACCCGACACGGCCGGCCGTTCCACCAGGCCCCCCGGCCCCGGCCGGCCCACACGCACTCGCCGAGGGCCGGGAGGTTGATGACCCCGACGGCCGGGCCGTGCTCGTCGACCAGCGCCACCAGGTTGCTGAACAGCGGCACTCCCTGAGCGAAAGCCTTGGTTCCGTCGATGGGGTCGATCACCCAGAGCCGCCCGCTCGCCGCCGATCTGGTCCCCGGGCCGCCCTCCTCGAACCCCCCTTCCTCGCCGAGGATGGCGTCGTCGGGAAACCGGCTGGCGATGAGCCGGCGCAGCAGCCGCTCCGCCTCAATGTCGGCACCGGTGATCGGCGATCCGTCGGGTTTGTGATCCACGGCCAGATCCGGCCGCTGGTACTGCTCCAGGGTGAGAGCCCCGGCCTGGCGGGCGGCGGCGACGGCGAAGTCGACGAGGCCGGGCTCGGCGGCGGGAGCGGTCACGAGCCGACACCGTAACCCCGCCGCCCGGCGAAGCCCCGGCCTCCAGCGGGGTCGGTCCCATCAATTCAAGTTGTATTCAATTCATTTTCTATGTATATTGCATGAGGTGACCGATCTGTTCTCCCCTTCACCGTTCTGGCTGTTCGACGCGGCCCGGGAGCGCTTCCGGCGAGCCGAGCAGTGCCTTCGGGTGGCGGGCGCGCTCGAAGTCCGCCGATCCCTGCTCGCTACCCGGCCCGAAGCCGTCGTCGCCCTCCACACCGACGCCGTGTGGATGGGACGAGCCGCGTCGGCCAGCCGGGAGACCCTGAGGCGACAGGTGGCGGAGCCGCTCCATTTCCTCGGTCTCGACTTGGCCGCCATCGGCCGGCTGCTGCGCTCGCAGGCCGAGCTCTTGGAGCAGGAGGCCTACGGGCTGCGCCGGGCGGCCGAGGAAGCGCAGGCGAAACAGCAGGAGCCATCCGCCGCCGGGCCGTGAAAGCGGCGCCGGACGGCTGGGCCCGGCCCCGGGGGGCAGGGGTAGGATCGCGTCGTGCTGTCGACGCTTCGATCAGTCCTTCGGTTCCGGCGCTTCCATCTGAGCCCCACCAAGCGGCGCCTGGCCCGGGCCGCGTCGGTAGAGGATCTGCGCCGGATCGCCCGCAAGCGCCTGCCGGGAGGCGTGTTCGACTACATCGACGGCGGCGCCGAGGACGAGCTGGCTCTCGATCGCAACACCCGGGCCTTCCGCGAGCTCAGGTACCGGCCCCGGGTCCTGCGGGACGTGGACCGGGTGGACACCAGCACCGCCATCCTCGGGCGGCCGGCCCCCATGCCCCTGATCCTGGCCCCCACCGGCTTCCCGCGGATCGCCTGCCCGCCGGGCGAGCTGGCTGTGGCCCGGGCCGCGGCCCGGGCCGGGCTCCCGTACGCCCTTTCCACCCTGGGCACCCGCTCCACCGAAGAGGTCTCGGCGGTGAGCGACGGCCGCTTGTGGTTCCAGGTGTACGTCTGGCGGGACCGGGGGCTGGTGAAGGAGATGCTCGACCGGGCCGCCCACAGCGGCTTCGAGGCCCTCTGCATCACCGTCGACTCGGTGGTTCTCGGCCGGCGGGAGCGGGATGTGCGGCGGGGCTTCACCCTCCCGCCCAAGCTCGGGCTCGACACCATCGTCGACGGGATCCGCCATCCCGGCTGGACCTGGCAGTTCGTTCGGGCCGACCCGATCGTGTTCTCCATGGTGGCCGGGCACTCGGATCTGGACGGCACCACGGCCGTCAACCTGGCCCAGTTCGTGAACAGCCAATTCGACGGGTCGCTGTCGTGGAGCGACGTCGAATGGCTGCAAGGGGTCTGGGACGGCCCGGTCCTGGTCAAGGGGGTCCAGACCACCGCTGACGCCGTCCTGGCCCGGGACGCGGGCCTCGACGGCGTGATCCTGTCCAACCACGGGGGCCGCCAGCTCGACTCGGCCCCCGCCGTCGTCGATCTGGTCCCGCCGGTGGCGGACGCGGTCGGGGGCGACCTCGACATCATCTGCGACGGCGGGGTGCGCCGGGGCGGCGACATCGTGAAGGCGGTGGCGCTGGGGGCCACCGCCTGCATGGCCGGCCGGGCCTACCTGTACGGCCTGGGCGCGGCATCCGAGGCCGGGGTCGACTGGGTGATCGAGCATCTGAGAGCGGGCATGGAACGGGACATGGCCCTGTGCGGGGCCGCTTCGGTGGCCGAGCTGAATCCCGATCTCATCGGCCCCGTCGCCGGCCCGCCCCCACCCGGTGCCCGGTGACCGCCGGGCCGGGCCCGGCCTGACTTCCGGCGAGGTTGATCCGGTTCCGGCCCGGATACGGTAGGGCCAGCGGCAACCAGGGGAGGAGGGGAACCCATGGGTCAGGCCATACCCGACCAGACGGTGGACACGTCCAACGCGCCCTACGTCATAGTCTCCAGCGACACCCACGCCGGGCTCCAGTGCGAGGACTACCGGCCCTATCTCGACTCGGCGCTGCACGCCGAGTTCGAGGACTACGTGGCCGAGCGCCATGCGCACCGGCGGCTCTCCGAGGAGGTGAACGCCGAGTTCATTGAGGAGTGGGAAGGCCAAAACGCCGAAGGCCTGCGAGGCGCTTATGACCCGGAGGTGCGGGACAAGGAACTCGACGCCGACGGCGTGGCCGGCGAGGTCATCTTCGCCGACGGAGACGCGGTCACCGGCCAGGAGTCCCCGCCCTTCGGGGCGGGCCTGTCCGCCGGGCAGATAACCGACCCCCGCCTCGCCTTCGGCGGGGCCCGGGCCCACAACCGCTGGCTGGTCGAGTTCTGCGCCACCAACCCGCCCCGCCGGGCCGGGGTGGCGCTGGTGCCCATAACCCACGATGTCGGCGAGGCCGTGGCCGAGATCGAGGCCGTGGCCGGGCAGCCCGGTATCGCCGGGATCATGATCCCCACCATGTGGCACGGCTTCAAGCCCTACGGCGCCGACCACTACGACCCGGTCTGGGCGGCCTGCGCCGAGACCGGCATGGTGGTCCACACCCATTCGGGGGAGGCCGACTTCACCAGCTACGGCGACAACGTGGCCATGTACGTGAACGAGGTGCCGTTCTGGACCCACCGGGCTCTGTGGCAGTTGCTGTTCTCAGGCAAGTTCGACCAGTTCGGCGGCCTGCGGTACGCGGTGGTGGAGTGCGGCTCCTACTGGGTGGGCGACCTGCTCTGGAAGGCCGATGTCAACTTCGGGGCCAGCAACAAGATCAAGAAGATGGGATCGAGGATGAAGGGCCTCATCTCCCGGCTGCCGTCGGAGTACTTCGGGACCAACGTGTTCATCGGGGCCTCCACCATGAGCCGGGAGGAAATCCGGCGCCGCCACGTCAACGGCATCGACGCGCTGATGTGGGGGACCGACTACCCCCACCCCGAGGGGTCTTGGCCCCACACCGTCGAGCGGCTCGAGAACGACTTCCGGGACGTGTCCATCGAAGACGCCCGCAAGCTGCTCGGCCTCAACGCGGTGGAGTGCTACGGGCTCGACCTGGACTCGTTGACCGAGATCGCGGCCCGGATCGGCCCCACCCCGGCCCAGCTCCACCAAGACCCGGAACTGCGCACCCCGCCCGACGCCACCCGCACCGCCCGCTGGTGGATGGAAGAGTACAACTGCGAGCTGCGGTACTAGCCGAGGCCCGATGAGCGCCCCCCCGAGGCCCTGGCCGAGCCGGGCTCGATGAGCGGTCCCGAGCACCTCGAGATCGAAGGGGCGGTGGCCGTGGTCACCGGCGGCGCCTCCGGCATCGGCAAGGGCATCGCCGGCGCCCTCCTCGACGCGGGCGCGGCGGTGGTGCTGGCCGACATAGAAGCCCCCGCCTTGGCGGCCGCCGCCGACGAGTTGGCCGCCCGGGGCCCGGTGTCGGGGGTCCGCGCCGATGTAAGCGACCCTGAATCCGTCGATGGCCTGGCCGCCGAGGTGTTCGCCGTCCACGGCCGTTGCAACCTGCTGTTCAACAACGCCGGCGTCACCTCCGGCGGCGGCGGTCGGCCCTGGGAACAGGAGCACAACGACTGGCGGTGGTGTTTCGGCGTCAACGTTTTCGGGGTGGCCAACGGCGTGTCCGCCTTCGTTCCCCGCATGATCGCCTCGGGCCTGCCGGGTCAGGTGATCAACACGTCCTCGGGGGACGGCGGGTTTGCGCCGGTGCCCCGGGCTTCGGTGTACGCCTCCTCCAAGGCCGCGGTCAGTTGCTTCACCGAGGCCCTCCACCACGAGCTGGTGAACGAGCGGACGGCCCTGAGAGCCTCGGTCTTCTACCCCTCGGGCGGGCTCATGCCCACCGGCCTGTTCACCGCGGGCCGCAACCGGCCCCCCGAGCTGGCCCGGACGCGGGGCGGCACCGGCCGGGCCTCCATGACCTTCGAGGAGATGAAGGACCGGCTAACCGCGTCCGGCCGGAAGGTGGCGGTGGCCGACCTCGACGAACTGGGCGCCTTTGTGGTCGACTGCGTCCGCCGACGCCGCTACATCATCGCCCGAGACCTCGACTCCACCGTTGACCTGCTCCACCGCCGGGCTGACGCCATCGGCCGGTTCGAGGCGCCGCCCCACCACGAGATGGGCCTGTAAGGATCCATGTCCACCGGCGGTGGAGGGTCTGCGAACGGGGGAGTGGAAGCCCGCCAATACCGGCCCAGCTCGTGGAAGCTGATCGCCGATCACGTGGATCGGTACCTGGCCACCGGTGGGGCCGACGGGTTCGAGTGGGAGGGTGCCGAGTGCATCATCCTCACCACCGTGGGCCGCCGGACCGGCTGCCTGCGGCGCACGCCCCTGATCCGCATCGTGGTCGGCACCCGGTACCTGCTGGTGGCCTCCATGGGGGGCGCGCCCCGGCATCCCGCCTGGTACCTCAACCTGTCTGCCAACCCGGCAGTGACGATCCAGGACCGCGACCAAGTGCGCGAGATGACGGCCCGCACCGCCACCGCGGCCGAAAAGGCCGAGCTGTGGCCGCTGGCCGTGGCCCGGTGGCCCGACTACGGCGACTACCAGGCCCGCACCGACCGCGACATCCCGATGGTGATCTGCCAGTAGCGGTTTCGCGCCGCCCGGGGTGTCCTCTGATCCCGTCCGGTGGCCGTCGATGGCGAGAAGGGGCTCAGGCCGGTTCGCGATGGTCGACCGGGTGCAGGTCGATCTCGATCACGGTGGCCAAGGCCACGAGGGTTACGGCCAAGCCGACGGCTTGAATCACTACGATCGGCTCGTCCAAAAAGAGAGCGGCCCCGATGGCCGACACCGGCGTTGAGGCCAGGGTGATGGTGGAAGTGATCGAGAGCGCGACGTGCCGGTGAGCCCAGTTCATGAGGAGATGGCCGGTGCCGGGCACGATCACCAGCGCGGCTATCCACTCCCACACCACGAGGTCGGGTATCTCGAACCCTCTGGCGTCGATCACCTCCACGGGCAGGAGAATGACCGAGGCGACGACATAGATGGCGGTCTGGAACTCCAGAGCGGTGAACCGCTGCCGGGCTTGTTTGGCCAGCGCGAAATGGAGGGCAAAGAGCAGGGTCGACACCAAGGCCATCCCATCGCCTTGCAGGCTCCAAGAGGGCACCGCCGAAGACCCGTACAGCGCTAGGGCTATCCCCGCCAGCGCGGCGGCCACCATCCCGACGAGCGACAGCGAGATCCGTTCTCCGAAACGGCGCTTGGCCACCCCTAGCAGAAATACTGGGAGCAAGGATGAGATCAGGCTGGCGTCGGTGACCGTGGTGGACAGGAGGGCCAGGTAGTAGCAGAGGATCCAGCCCGCCAGGGCCGCTCCGGCTGGCCAGCAGGCCCGGATGCAGGTCCAGCTCAGTCGGCGGCGGGTGGCGGCCAGAAGGGCGGCGGTCACCCCGGCGCCGAGAAGCATCCTCCAGAAGGCGAGCTGAGGCCAGTGCAGGTCGGGTTGGCGGACCATGACGTTGCCGATCCCCCAGCACACCGTCGCGGCGAGCGCCATCGCCACCCCCACCCGATGAAGGCTCTCCGCCCGGTCAACGTTCGGCCCCATTGGTGAGAAGCTATCCTGCACGGCGGTCTGCGCTGCGCCGAGCCCGGGGGCGGCATCCAGGCCCGGAGGGTGCGAAATGGCGACCGGCCTGCCCGATCGAGCCCAAGTGGTGATCGCGGGCGGCGGGATCGTCGGGTGCAGCGTGGCCTACCACCTGGCCCGCCGCGGCATCACCGACGTGGTGCTCATCGAGCAGTCCAGCCTCACCTCGGGCACGACCTGGCACGCGGCTGGCCTGGTGTCACAGCTCAAGGCCACTCACAGCCTCACCAAGTTGGCCACCTACACGGCTCGACTCTTCGAGGAACTGGGCGACGAGACCGGCCAGCCCACCGGCTACCGGGCTCCGGGTTCGATCTCGGTGGCCGCCGACTCCGAGCGTTGGGAGGAGATCCTGCGGGGGGCGTCGATGGCGGCCGCCGTCGGGGTCGAGACCCGGGTGATCGACCTCGACGAGGTGAAGGAACGGTGGCCCCTCATCCGCACTGACGACTTGGTCGGGGCCCTCTACATCCCCCGGGACGGCCACACCTCGCCGGTGGACACCACCATGTCGCTGGCCCGGGGCGCCCGGATGAGGGGCGCGGCCATCGTCGAGGGCGTGGCCGTTACCGGGCTGCGGACCTCGGACGGCCGGATCACCGGGGTGGAGACCGAGCAAGGGCCGGTCGAGGCCGAAACCGTGGTCCTGGCCGCGGGGATGTGGACCCGCCAGCTCGCGGCCCAGATCGGCGTGACCGTGCCGGTTCAGGCCTGCGAGCACTTCTACGTGGTCACCGAGCCCCTCGATGGGGTGGACGCCGACACCCCGGTGTTGCGCGATCCCGGCAACTACACCTACTTCAAGGAGGAGACCGGCAAGATCATGGCCGGCTTCTTCGAGCCCCGGGGCAAGGTCTGGAACCTCGAGGGGGTGCCTCGGGACTTCTCGTTCGGGACCCTGCCCGAGGACTGGGACCACGTGGGCCCCGTTTTCGAGCGGGCCGCCCACCGGGTCCCGGCCTTGGGGGACTGCGGGATTCAGTTGTTCTTCAACGGTCCCGAGGCCTTCACCCCCGACGGCACCTACTACATGGGCGAGTCGCCTGAGATCGACGGGTGCTTCGTGGCTGCCGGGTTCAACTCCGTCGGCATCCAAACCGCGGGCGGGGTCGGGTGGGCCCTGGCCGAGTGGATCGCCGACCGGCACCCGCCCATGGACCTGTCGTCGGCGGACATAAGCCGGGCCTTCGGATTCCAGGCCGATCCGGCCTATCTGGCCCGGCGTATCCCCGAGAGCCTCGGTCTGCTCTACGCCATGCACTGGCCTTTCCGCCAGTACGAGAGCGCCCGGGGCCAGCGGCGGTCGCCTCTGCACGACCGGCTGGCCGAGGCCGGGGCCGTGTTCGGGGAGACGGCGGGCTGGGAGCGCCCCAACTGGTACGCGGCCGAGGGCCAGGCCCCTGTCTACGAGTACAGCTACGGCCGCCAGAACTGGTGGGCCAACGCCGGGCGGGAGTGTCGGGCGGCCCGCACCGCCGTCGCCCTGTTCGACCAGACCTCCTTCGCCAAGTTCACCGTGACCGGCCCCGGCGCGGCCGCCGCGCTGGACCGGCTGAGCGTCGCCTCCGTCGATGTCGAGCCGGGCCGGGTGGTCTACACCCAGTGGTGCAACCGCCGGGGCGGGATCGAGGCCGACCTCACCGTGACCCGACTCGGCCCCGACCAGTTCATGGTGGTGACCTCGGCCGCCTGTGAGACCCGGGACTGGGCCCGCCTCCGGCGGGGCTGCCGGGGCTTCGACGCGGCCATCGAAGACGTCACCGACCAACAGGCCATCCTCGGGCTCATGGGCCCGGCCGCCCGGACCGTGCTGGGTTCGATCACCCCGGATTCGCTGGCCAACGAGGACTTCCCGTTCGCCGCGGCCCGCACCGTCACCGCGGCCGGGATCGAGGTGCTGGCCCTGCGCATGAGCTACGTGGGGGAGCTGGGCTGGGAGCTGTACGTGCCCAGCCACCAGTCCGTCGCCCTCTTCGACGCCTTGGTGGCCGCGGGCGAGCCCCACGGGCTGACGCTGGCCGGCTACCACGCCATGAACTCGCTGCGCCTCGAAGCCGGCTACCGGCACTGGGGCCACGACATCACCGGCGAGGACACCCCCATCGAAGCCGGGCTCGGGTTCGTGATCGGCTGGGACAAAGCGGCGGACTTCACGGGCCGGACCGCGCTGGAGGCCCAGCGGCATCAACCCCGGACCAAACGGCTGATCCAGTTCCGCCTCGAAGACCCCGATCTGATGCTCTACCACGACGAGCCCATCCGCCGCGACGGCGAGATCGTGGGCCGGGTGTCGTCGGCTATGTGGAGCTACACCGAGGACCGCTGCCTGGCCATGGGCTACCTGGACCATCCCGCGGGGGTGACCCAGGATTGGCTGGCCGGCGGCCGCTTCGAGATCGAGGTGGCCCTCCGCCCCATCCCGGCCACTCCGTCTATTCGCTCGTTCTACGATCCCCGCCGTGAGCGGGTGCGGATGTAAGGGAGGGCCGTGACCGAAGAAGCCGGACGCGACATCATGATGGCGGAAGGGCTCCAGCCATGACCGAAGAAGCCCGCTGCGTCATCATCGGCGGGGGGGCCATGGGGGTCGGCCTGCTCTACTTCTTGGCCCACGAGGGCTGGACCGACACCGTCCTGGTCGAGAAGGGAGAGCTGACCTCGGGCTCGACCTGGCACGCCGCCGGGCTCATCCCCAACTTCATCGGCGACCTGAACGCGGCCAAGGTTCACCAGGAGGCGGTGGCCCTCTACCCCCGGCTCGAAGCCGAGACCGGGCTGTCGGCGGGCTGGCACGGCTGCGGCGCCGTCCGCCTGGCCCGCACCGACGCCGAGGTGGACTGGCACCGCTATGTCCACGCCATGCTCACCCAGATCGGGGTCGAGTCCCACCTGATCAGCCCGGCCGAGATCGCCGAACTGCACCCCCTGCTGGAACTCGAAGACGTCGCCTTGGGCTTCTGGACCCCCCACGACGGCTGGACCGATCCCTCAAGCTGCACCAACGCCATGGCCAGAGGCGCCCGCCAGCTCGGCAGCCAGATCCAGCGCCACACCTTGGTCACGGGCATGAGCCAGCTCCCCGACGGCCGGTGGGAGGTGATCACCGACCAGGGCCGGATCGTGTGCGAGCACGTGGTGAATGCAGCAGGCCACTATGCGCCTCAGCTCGGGGCCATGATCGGCTTGGACGTGCCTATCGTCTCGGTGATCCACCAGTACCTGGTCACCGAGCCCATGCCGGCCATGATCGACCTCGGCTACGAGCCCCCGGTGGTGCGCGACCCTCGGGCCTCCTGCTACTACCGCCGGGAGATCGACGGTCTGCTGGTCGGCCCCTACGAGATGCGGGACTCCACCGCCTACGGGGTGGACGGGATCGACTGGGGCCTCCACTTCCATCTGACCCCGCCCAACCTGGACGTGCTGGAGGAGTGCCTCGACTACGCGGCCCAGCGAATCCCCGCCTTCGCCTCGGCTGGCATCAAGCAGATCGTGTCGGGCCCCATCACCCACACCCCCGACTCGGGATACCTGATGGGCCCGGCGCCGGGCCTGCCCAACTACTGGCACTGCAACGGGGCCTCCATCGGCATCACCCAGGGCCCGGGCGCGGGGAAGTACCTGGCCCAGTGGATGGTGCACGGCCAGACCGAGATCAACGTGCGGAGCATGGACCCCCGCCGGTTCGGCGACCACACCGGCCCCAAGTCGGCCTTCGCCTTGGCCAAGGCCCGGGACGAGTACCACGAGATGTACCAAGTCCGGGGCCCGGGCGAGTACCGGGCCGCGGGCCGGCCCCAGAAGACCACCCCGATCTACGACCGGCTCGACCGGCTCGGGGCCCAGTGGCAGGAGGTCTACGGCTGGGAGCGCCCGCAGTGGTTCTCGCCCGACGGCACCCCCGAGCGGTACTCGTTCCGCCGGTCCAACGCCTTCGACCCGGTCGGCGCCGAGGTGCGGGGGGTGCGGGAGCGGGTGGGCCTGGCCGACCTCACCGCCTTCGCCAAGTTCACCGTGACCGGCGCCGACGCGGCCGCTCACCTGGACCGGCTCTCGGCCAACCGGCTGCCAGCCCGCGACGGCGGGATCCGGCTGGTGCACATGCTCACCGAGCTGGGCGGCATCGAGTGCGAGATGACCGTCACCCGGTTCGGCCCCGACGACTTCTACCTCAGCTCGGCCATCATGGGCCAGAGCCACGACCTCGACTGGCTGGTCCAGCACGCCGAGCCCGGCGGTGACGTGGCCGTCGCCGACGTCACCGATTCGACCGGGCTGCTAGGCCTGACCGGGCCCCGGGCCCGAGACGCCCTGCAGCCTCTGACCGCCGCCGACCTCTCCAACCAGTCGTTCCCCTGGCTCACGGCCCAGCGGATCACCGTGGCCGGGGTGCCGTGCCGGGCCCTGAGGGTGTCCTACGTCGGCGAGCTGGGCTGGGAGCTGCACTGCCCGATGGATCAGATGGCCGAGCTCTACGACGCCTTGGTGGCGGCTTCGGAACCGTACGGGCTGGTCCATTTCGGCTCCTATGCCATGAACGCCATGCGCATCGAAAAGGCGTACAAGGCCTGGGGCAGCGAGCTCACCACCGAGATCACCCCCATCGAGGCCCGCCTGGAGCGCTTCGTCGACTTCGACACCGACTTCATCGGCAAGGAGGCGACCTTGGCCCGCCGAGACCAAACCGAGCCCCTGTCGATGGTGCTGGTCTACTGCTCGGTGGACGCCGCCGACAGCGACGTCCGGGGCAATGAGCCGGCTTTCGACGGCGAGGAGGTCATGGGCATCGCCACCAGCGGCGCCTACGGCCCCACCGTCGGGCAGAGCCTGGCCTTCGTCTACGTGGCCCCCCGTTTCGAGGCGCCGGGCTCCACCTTCGAGCTCGATCTGCTCGGCGAGCGCCGGACCGCCACCGTGCTGGCCCGACCGGCGTACGATCCCGGCAACCGGGCCTTGAGGGCCTGAAGGAGCCGCCATGTCCGAGGTCCCGACCCGGCGTTGGCCGGTCTGAGAGGAGCCGCCATGTCCGAGGTCCCGACCCGGCGCCGATCCGGGGGCCGGTCCGGTCGGATCGCGGCCCGTCAGGCTCCGCCGGCCGCTGACGAGCGCCCGGTCCGGCCCGGGATGGCGGGGGGGCGGTTCGCGCCCCTGACCGAGCCCGAGATGCAACAGGTTTTCGACACGGCCCTGAACTTGCTCGAACAGGTGGGCATGGGCTCGCCCATCGCCGAGTTCGTCGAAGCGGTGACCGGGGCCGGGGGATGGGTGGACTCCGCCGGCCGGCTCCGCTACCCCCGACCGACGGTGGAGCGGGCGATCGAGACCGCCGCCGCCGAATGGGTGTGGCACGGATTCGACGACGACCGCTCCATCGAGGTGGGCGGGAACCGGGTCCATTTCGGCACGGCCGGCGCGGCCGTGCTCATGCACGACTGCGTGACCAACACCTTCCGGGAGTCCACCGCCCTTGACGTGTACGACTGCGCCCGGCTGGTGGACACCCTCGACCACATCCACTTCTTCGTCCGCACGGTGGTGGCCCGCGACCAGACCGACGCCCGCGATCTCGACCTGGTCACCGCCTACGCGGCCATGTCCGGCTCGGCCAAGCCGATCGGCACGTCGTGGTTCGACCGCGACCACGTGCGCGAGTCGGTCGAGATGTTCGACATGGCCCTGGGCGGCCCGGGCGAGTTCCGCAAGCGGCCCTTCGTGGCGGCCAACAACACCTTCGTGGTGCCGCCGCTGCGTTTCGCTGAGGAGTCGGCCGGGTGCATGGTGGCCCAAGTCGAGTCGGGCATGCCCGTAAACCTGCTGTCCGCGGGCCAGGCCGGTGCCACTTCCCCGGCCGCCCTGGCCGGGACGCTGGCCCAGGCCCTGGCCGAATGCCTGGCCGGCCTCACCGGCGTCAACCTGTTGCGGCCCGGGCACCCCTGCGTGATGGGGATGTGGCCGTTCGTCTCGGATCTGCGCACCGGGGCCATGAGCGGGGGATCGGGCGAGGAGGGGATCCTCAACGCGGCCGCGGCCCAGATCCTCAACTGGATAGGGCTGCCCTCGGGGGTGGCGGCCGGCATGTCCGACTCCAAGGTCCCCGACAACCAGGCCGGTTACGAGAAGGGCCTGAACGTGGCCCTGGCCGGCCATGCCGGCGCCAACCTGGTCTACGAGTCGGCCGGGATGCTGGCCAGCCTGTTGAGCTGCTCTTTCGAGGCCCTGGTGATCGACAACGACATGCTGGGGGGGATCAACCGGACCATCAGGGGCATAGAGGTGGACGAGGAGACCCTGTCGGCGGAGCTCATCGCCGAGGTGGTGGCCGGCCCCGGTCACTTCCTCGGGTCCGAGCAGACCCTGGCCCTCATGGAGAAGGACTACGTCTACCCGGTGGTCGGCGACCGCGACACCCCCGACAACTGGTTGGACGCCGGGGCCAAGGACGCCTTGCAGTCGGCGCACGAGCACGCCAAGGCGGTGTTGGCCTCCTACCACCCTGAGCATGTGCCGGCCGAGGTCGATGCCCAGATTAGGGCCGCCTTCGGCCTCGACCTGCCGTTGAGATCATCTCGGTAGTCCGTCTGGCGCTCGGCGCATGTCCGGCCGGCGGGTCCTGTCACGGGCGCGCCGTCGCCGCCTGCCGGCGGCGCCGGTCTTGCCCCCGTGCCACCCCCCGGCCTGGCGTACCGCCAGCTCTTAAATGTCGACTCCGAACCCTTCGGCGGCTTTGAGTTTGAGTTCGTTGAGCCAGAAAGTCAGAACGCCAGGGGCGGACGACTGCCCTCCTGCGGCGGTGTGCACGGTGTCGGCGTAGACGGCCATGGCGTGGGCGGCTCGGATCATTGAGGGCATTTGCGCCTTGGCGTCCTCCCATTGTGCTGAGAGATCGTTTGCGTAGTTGGCTTTGACGTGCCAGGCCGACATCAGCTCGAGGGCTACGCCAGACTTTACGAGCACTGTTGTGATCTGATCCCGATGCGGTTTGGAGGGGATCTGCTTGATCAACGCTTCTAGATCGTGTGTACGCGCTGGGCTCACGCCGTGAACTGCTATCACCGTTTTGATGGACATCTCGATGGCGTCAGCCGCGTGACCGCAGGCAAAGCGACGCCGATTCTTCAGCTCCCTGTCTCGCATCCAGTCTTCCTCGGCGACCCTTTCCAGGGCTGACGGTCCCATCCTGTCGCACAACTGGCTGAGATGGTCGCTGATGTTGTCGAGCTTGGTGCTTGCTTCCTCTAGGTCGGTCGCCGGTTTGCTCATTGGCTTGCTCCAGTCGGGCGGCGTGAACGCTGGCCGATCCAGCAGCGTGATCAGATCGCGGTCCAGGCTGGCCTCAAAAGATGCAGTGACATGCTCGGCGCGGGTGGTCCATTCGCGAGGGTCGGTGAGGTGCACATCCACTGAATAGGGCACTGCTGTTCCAGCATGCGCCTCCATGCGGCCTTCTAGCCTTTGGCGCCCTCCGTGCTCAATGAGCGTGTAATCGCCGAGATCGTCAACGAGAACGATCAAGTCGATGTCACTGCAATTGTCGGCTTCGCCCCGCGCCACCGACCCGAACAGCATGATCCGATGCACGTGCGGCCCGCCGGGCATGTCGGCAATGACTTCCGCCGATCGGCGCGCGTCGGTCAATGTGGGGCCGTGAACGCTCGTCGCGGTGCTGGACACGCCACCGAGGATACTCGCGGCCCCTCGTGCCGATCCGGTCTACCACTCCCCGGCCTGGTGCCTCGGCGATCTGCCGCTGGTGCCTGGTCCGGGGGCCGCGGCCGCGACAGGCTACGGTGGCCTCGGGTTTTGTATAGGAACTCTAGAGAACCGGTAGGAGGCATCGTGGTACACGAATCGTACGAAGAGAATCGACAACTAACCCGACTTCAACTGACCCGACTTAAAGAGTTTCTTGGAGAGTTTCACTTACAGGAAGACGTCCTGGATGTTCTCTGCAACACCTATTCACAACTGACCCGACTTCAACTGACCCGACTTGGAGAGTTTCACTTACAGGAAGCCATCCTAGATGTTCTCTGCGACGCCTATTCAGAGGACTATGGCCTCAGGCCAGCTAAAATCAGTCGTCGGGCTGGCATCTATCGCGAAGCTGGTGTAGCGCAAATGAGTAGCGCTATAGCTACTGGCTTTCTATACCAGCTTTATGACCAAGGAAAAGTCGAACGGGCAGACCAAGAAAAGAAAGGGCGTGGAGGGTGGCGGGTGACTGCTAAAGAATATGAGCGCCGTCGCGACGACAATGAGCTTGGCTAGTCGTGTATGTAGCCTCAACGCTATCTATTAGAAACGTCGTGCTCGTTGGGAGCAATGCGCCGGGCCGGGCGGGCCCGGATGATCTTCGTCAACGGCCTCGACCGCGAGAACTCTTCGTTCGACCCGTCCTGGCCGACTTGCAGGACCGCTTTCAGCGCCGACACGGTGCCGGCGGCCCGGCCCGCTCGGCGCCGAGTCGGAGTTCTCCGGTGTCGCCGGGTCTTGTTCTCCGGCATCGGCATCGAAAGCTGACTCGGGTTACCGTACGCCTGAGCCCGCTTTGGGAGATGGAGGGAGAGTGAGCGTGTCGACGCAGTCGATCAGAAACGTTGTCCTCGTTGGGAGCAACGGCAACGGCAAGACCACCCTGGCCGAGGCCATGCTGCACCGGGCCGGCGTGATCGGCCGCCCGGGCCGGGTGGATGACGGGTCCACGGTTTGCGATTACGACCCCATCGAGCGGCAGCGGCATCAGAGCCTGAGCTTGGCCACCGCCTCGTTCGCCTGGGCCGACCGCAAGGTCAACGTCATCGACACTCCCGGTTACGCCGACTTCGCCGGCGAAGCGGCGGGCGGCATGGACGCCGCCGACCTGGCTCTGTTCGTCATCGACGCCGTGGGCGGCGTGAAGGCCCGAGATGTCGTCCTGTGGCGCCAGGCCGGTCGGGCCGGCCGGGCCCGGATGATCTTCGTCAACGGTCTCGACCGAGAGAACTCCTCATTCGACCGCGTCTTGGCCGATTTGCAGGACTGCTTCGGCGCGATCGTGGTGCCGGTGGCGCAGCCGATAGGCGCCGAGGCGGAGCTCTCCGGCGTTGCCGACCTCCTCGCCGACGAGGCTGAGGCCGACCACGAGCAGCTCGTCGAGGCCGTGATTGAGGCCGACGACGAGCTTCTGGAGCAGTACCTGGAGGGGACCGAGCCCACGGCCGAGCAGCTTGAGCCGCTGGTGCGGGCCGCGGTCGGCGACGGCACGCTTGTTCCCGTGCTGTGCGGGTCGGCGGCCACCCTCGTAGGAGTCGATCACCTGCTCGACTTCATCGCCCGGGCTGCACCGGCGCCGGGCGAGATCGGCTCGAGGGCGGCGTCGGTCGGCGGGGAGCCGGCCGAGATCGCCCCCGACCCGGCCGGGCGTCCGGCGGTTTTCGTGTTCAAGACCAAGATCGACGAGTTCCTGGGCCAGATCTCCTATCTCAAGGTGGTGTCGGGCACCGTCCGGGCCAACGACACGCTGGTCAACGCCCGCACTGGTGACAAGGAGCGCCTCCATCATCTGGTCTCGCTGACCGGGTCGGACCACACTCCGATGGATGCGGTGAGCGCCGGGGACATCGCGGCCGTCACCAAGCTGGACGGCACCCGCACCGGCGACACCCTGTCCGACGACGACTCGCTGACCGTCCCGGTGACCCCGCCCCCGGTCCCGGTGTACGGCGTGGCCATCAAAGCAGCGGCGCCGGCCCAGGAGGACAAGCTGGCCACGGCCCTGCGCAAGCTGTCGACCGAGGACCCGAGCCTGACCGTCCGCCACGAGCCCAACACCCGCCAGACCGTGCTGTCGGGGGGCGGCGAGGCCCACATCCGGGTGGCGCTGGCCCGCTTGGAGCGCCAGGGGATCGACTATGTGACCGAGCCGGTCCGGGTCGCCTATCTGGAGACCCTGGCCGCCCGGGCCGACGTGGAGAGCAAGTTCAAGAAGCAGAGCGGCGGCCACGGCCAGTTCGCGGTGGCCATGGTCCGCTTTGAGCCGCTGAGCCGCGGCGCCGGGTACGAGTTCGATAGCGAGGTGACCGGCGGCGCCATCCCCCGCGGCCTCATCCCCGCGGTGGGGGCGGGGATCGCCGAGGCCATGGGCAACGGCGGCCGGCACGGGTTCCCCATGGTCGATCTGAGGGCCGTGTGCTACGACGGCAAGCACCACTCGGTGGACTCGTCGGAGATGAGCTTCAAGGTGGCCGGGTCGCTGGCGCTCAAGTCGGCGATAGAGCAGGTCGGCTGCGCCGTCCTCGAGCCGGTGAGCGACATCCGGGTCGAAGTGCCCGACAGCCATCAGGGCGACGTGCTCGGCGACCTCAGCTCCCGCCGGGGCCAAGTGCTGGGCACCGAGCCCGGCGAGATCGCGGGCACCAGCGTGATCCGGGCCCACGTCCCGACCTCGGAAATCCTCGACTACGTGATCAACTTGCGCTCCATGACCGGCGGCACGGGCACCTTCGAAGCCGTCCACCACGACTACCAGCCCCTGCCCGGCGCCCTTCTCGACCGGGTCGTCTCCGCTGGCGACTGATGCGGTCATTAGACATAAACACCGGACGGTCTAATCAATTCGGATCAGGTTCCGCGATTCTTTTTGGCGCGGTTTTTAATTCATTTATACCTCTATTGATTCACAAAACAGCTCCAGATATTAACCCTTTCTTATTTCATGCCCTATGGTGCATACTGTTAGTCCTAATTCTAGTGTTGTTATTAGCTGCTACTAAGCGTAAAGTTTTGGATGGCCATCCAGCTTCCATTGAGTTCAACCTAAGGAGAGCATTTAATTGCAAAGTTAGAAAATGGCTGTATCGGGCGGCTTTTGGTGCCATAGACTATGGGATTTTTATTTGGTCTACGCAGCTTGTTGCCACTGCGGTATCGACTACTGTGTATGAACTTTGGCCGGTCTTTCTAGTATATTGCATGCTCCGATATCGTCGTAAAAAAATTGCCAAAATCGACGTTGATTCACCAACGGTATCTAAGGAGCACATGTTTTTATCAGGACTCGCTGCTGTAGCTCTTCTGTTTATGTTGGGAATCCAATTAATTGATGACACTTTTTCACTTCTTCATTCAGGCTTTTCTAGCGGTGTTATCGGAATAACCCTCGCCTTTATTGCAGCATATTTGGCAGGTATTTCCGTTTCTAATACACTATTTTATGGCGAAGAGTTGTATGTAATACTACTTGAGAAAGATCAATCTATGTCTAAGGACGAGATAGAAAATCTTGGATCACCAGATCGCAACTTACTATTGTGGCTTACATTCCTAGGTAGAGCCTCTTCTTTACTCTTTACATCTGTAATCAGTCTAGCAATAGGGCTTAAGTTTGCCCGATCTGGTGTTCAATATCAGACCTTTATTTCGGGCAAGGTGTTGGTAGGTGCTGTGCTTCTCACTGTAGTAGGGGTGGCAACAGCAGTGTTGCTCCGGATTGGTAATATCGGTACATCTAAATATGGCGTAAATTCATTGAACTTTCTAGCTCCTTTCCTCGCAATAATTTGGCTCATGATTGATGGCATAGAGGTTCCTAGATTTGATCTCTTTATAGCAGGAGGAGCTTTAGCCTTAGCAATTAATGTTCTCATACAACTAAAGCCTGACGAAGATAGAGATATAACAAAATACCAATTGTCACCAATGCCTGGAGTACGACTCGGCTTTACAGCCTTTATAATGTCTATTTGGGCTTTCGGAACATTTATATACATTCGTGATAAAATAATGGGTTCTTGGGCGACGTATGTAATTGATGAATATTGGGGCTTGCTCGCTTTATCATCCACTATTTTTGCCCTTATCCTTAGCTTCCGACTGGCGCGTCTAACCACACGTATCAATAAGGAAGATGAAACTATGCTTAGCCTGTTTCGTAATAGCGAATGTCTCGTGAAAGACGGTATTATAAGTCGTGACATACTTAAACAACTCGCTGATTTAGATACTGCTAGTACCTATACATTTGCGAACCCGTTATAATATAGTTCGAGATACGATACAATCAGGAATCAACTCTGTACAAAATGACGCGAACAAGACCCTGCTCCTATCTATTGAGAAGCAACTTGATACAGTAGCGCATAGTAAACAGCAAGGTAGAGATATAATGGAGTTATTGTCACTGATAACTTTTGCGATCGTGACAATAGGATTAGGACTTTTATTACGGCCGAAAGGACTTGTACTGTCCGCTCCATCATGGAGCGGTCCATCATGGAGCGGGTTCCTGTCTGAATTTTTCGTACTGCTTTTTGTGTCGACTATTGCCTTTCTTTGTGTAAATCTTTTTGACATCCGGCGTGAAAGAGAGACCCCATTGTTAGTTAAAATCGATGGAGATTATAAGCTATTTTCCCGCCTTGAATACCACGAAAGGAATAGGAAGCTAAAATGGCAGCGTATTACAGCAATAATAATGATCATTATGATGAGTGCTGCCTTTTGTTGGTTGTTGTACCGAAAATGGCTGATAGGATTGTACTAATTTTGGGTTCTGATACGGGTTTGTGTGGGATCTAAATTATGGTAAAAAACTTCCGCTAGTCGCTGAACGAAATCGGATATGTAGGATAATTCGACAGGTGCTATGACCATTGACGCGGAACTCGCTTTTTGTGAGTGTGAGTGGTCGGGGTCTTTGTATGCAACCGCCACCTCCGCTTCGACTGTTTTCATGTTGCCTCCCTCGGGCGGTCGCCTCCTCCGGCGGCCGCTCTCTTTAGCGAATTGATAACCCGGGCTTGCTCAGTCGAGCTCTGTGCTCGATGACGGCGGTTTCCCACTTCGGCCATCCGGGCCGTTTTTTGGTCGGGAGCACGGGAAAGGGTACGTCTCCGCCTCGGAGAGCCTCGTTCTCGACGAATTGAGCCGCTCGCCGCTGCCGGTCGTCCAGCGCGGCCCCGGTCGGCGTCGGGAAGTAGCGAAAGTCGATGCTCCAGCGGCAGCCCCGGGTTCGGTTCGGCTTGCTGGCGTGGACGCAGAGATTTGAGAAGAACAAAGCGCCGCCGGGATCAAGCGGGACGGGCACGGGGTTTGCGAGAGCTTCGACATCTTGTTCTATTCGAACGTTTCTGTCCTCCCCCCGTATCCCGTCCAATAAACCCCAGTGATGGCTTCCGGGAATCACCCAACAACAACCGTTCTCGACTGTGGCGGAGACCAGCGGAACCCATACGGTGACTATATGCAAATCTGCTGTGTGTTTCTCCTGCTTGCCCACTTCTCTCATGTCAAAGTAATGGCTGTCCTGATGCCAGGGAAAGGCCGCTATTGGGCTATCGGGAAGCTTCGTCCGAAGTGAGGGATTAGTGAGGACTGAGACCTCACCGCTGAGAATAACGTTGATTATGCGAAGAACATCCGGGTTCACATAAAGGTCGTAAAATTCCGGCCCGAAGGACCCGAAGGTCCAATCCCGGGGCAAGATGCCCTGTTCTTTGCATATGGCGGCGTATCGACGTTCAAAAGGCTCGGTCTCATGCAGTGACGACAGATCGCCTTCGGCATATTGATCGCATGCGTACCGATCGATTTTGTCCTTGATGAAATCACGCATTGGATTCAAGTCCGCGTCGTCAAACAAACCGGCAACGACTACATAGCCGTCGCGGCGATAGCGATCTTTGATATCCTGATCTCGCAGAGGCCCCATGCTACTAAAACTTCTCCGAGCATCCGCTCCCCGGGCCGGTGTGGACCACCGACCTCTGCTTCGCCGCCTCAGTGCCGGACTCTACCCCGGATCGCTATGACCGCCGGGCGGGCTGGGGCGGTGCTGATCACCGGGGCGGCGGGGCGGCTCGGGTCGAGCATGGCCAGGCTGCTGGGTGAGCGATCCTGTCCGCTGGCTCTGAACGACGTTGACGAGGCCGCGGTCCGGGCCTTGGCTGCTTCGATCCCCGGCGCGGCGGCATTCGCTGCCGACGTGAGCGATCCCGCCGCCGCGGCCGGGCTGGTCGAGGCCGTGACCAGCCGGTTCGGCGCGGTCGACGGGCTGGTGAACGCGGCCGGGATCGAGGGGCCGCTGGCCGAGGTTGAGAACTTGGACCCCGACGAGGTGCGCCGGGTGTTCGAGGTCAACGTCATGGCCATGTTCTGGCTGTGCCAGGCCGTCGTTCCGGGCATGAAGCGGCGGGGTCGGGGCCGGATCGTCAACCTGGCCTCGGGGGCCGGGCTGGCCGGCGGGGCCCTGGCCAGCCCGTATCACGCCTCCAAGCACGCGGTGGTGGGGCTCACCCGCTCGCTGGCCCGGGAGCTGGGGCCGCATCGGATCGCGGTCAACGCGGTGTGCCCCGGCTACGTCGATTCCCCGATGGTCGAGCGGATCCTGGACGCGACCGAGGCGGCCACCGGCCGTCGGCCCGAAGTAACCGGCCAGGTGCCGATGGGCCGCCTGGCCGACCCCGCCGAGGTGGCGGCGACGGTGGCGTTCCTGGCTCTAGACGCGCCCGAGTACTTGACCGGCGCCTCGCTGGTCCTCGACGGCGCTCTGCGAGCCTGAGGCCGCCAGAAGCCGACAGGCCAAGCCCCTGCGAGCCTGAGGCCGCCAGAAGGTTCCGTTTGACGGCCGCGGCTTTCAGAGGTGGGGGCGGAGCCAGTCGAGGGTGACCCGGTTGAAGTCCTCGGAGTTCTCCATCGTCACCAGGTGCCCGCAGCCGGAGAAGACCACCAGCTCGGAGCCGGCGATGGCCTCGTGCAGCTCGCGGGAACACGAGGGGGGCAGCACGTAGTCGAGTTCGCCCACCGTGATCAGGGTCGGTGCCTGCACCCGGTCGGCCTCCGCGCTCAGGTCGTGGGTGAGGTTGGCCTCGATCTGGCCGGCCAGGCCGTCGGTGGTGGCCGGGTTGGCCTGCATGTGGGCCAGGATTCTCATCAGGGCGTCGAAGTTCTCGGCCATGTAGGTGGGGCTGAACAGCAGCGGGAGGGTGGCCTTGTAGTAGAAGTCGGTCCCGCCGGCGACCAGGATGTCTTTTAGCAGCCCCAGCGAGTACTCGGCGTAGCCCCGGGTGGCCAGCCAGCTCGAGTGGAGTTGCAGGGTCAGCACTCGCTCGGGGTTATGCACGGCCATGTGCAGGCCGATGGCCCCGCCCAGCGACGAGCCGGAGATGTGCGCGGCTCCGATGTCGAGCTGGTCCATCAGGGCGAGGGTGTCGCCGGCCATCTGGGCCACGGTGTAGGGCGGGGGAGTGGTGTCGGTGCGGCCCACCCCGCGGCCGTCGAAGATCACGCAGCCCACGTCGGCCTTGTACGCCTCCACTTGGGGCATCCAGCGGGTGCCGTCGGCCCCGGTGCCCCGGATGAACACCACCGGCGGCCCGTCATCGGGGCCGTGCTGCTCGTAGTAGATGTCGATGTCGTTGCATCGGGCCGAAGGCATGGCTATCTCCCGTCGGTTCGTTCGGTCTCGGGCGGGGTTCCGATAGGTCCCAGCTCGGCTTGCAGAGCGGCGGCGATCGCCACCACGGTGCTCTCCCGGCCCCGGGCGGCGGTCAACTGGGCGCCCACGGGCAGGCCGTCGGGATCGAACCCGGCCCGCACGATCCCGGCCGGTAACCCGGTCATGTTCTGGGGCACGGTGAACCGCATCACCAGGTCGCGCAGCGGCCGGCGCTCGCCGTTCAGCACCGCTTCGTCGGGGCTGTCGATGCGGCTGGGGCTGACGGCCGAGATGGGGCTGATCAGAGCGTCCACAGTTTGGAGCCGTTGGTCGAATACAGCGACGATTCGGCGCCGCTGGTGCTGAGCCGACAGGTAATCGTCGATGGAGACGCCGGCCGCGGCCTCCAGCCGGGAGCGCACATCGTCGCCATAGAGGCCGGCCCGGTCGGGGAAGAGCCCCATCGACCGATGTACGTGATGGGCCTCGGCCATCTGCAAGGGCCTGAAGGCCTCAAGAATCTCCGCCGCCGGCGGGAGGTCGATCTCGACCAGCTCGGCCCCGAGCCGTTCCAGCGAGTCGAGGGCGGTGCCGTATGCCTTGGCGATCCCGTCGTCGAGGCTGACGTCGATCAGCGCCGGGGCTGTCGCCACTCTGATCCCGGCCAGCGAAGACGGAAGCCGGTCGTCAGCCCGGAAGGGAGCCTCCGTGGCGGCTGGATCGTTCCGGTCGGGTCCGCTCATGGCCTCGACCAAAACGGCCGCATCGCTGATGGACCGGGCCAGCGCCCCCACCGTGTCGAACGACGGGGCCAAGGCCACCCCGCCGGTACGCCCGATCCGCCCGAACGAAGGCTTCAGCCCGGCGACGCCGCAGAAGCAGGCCGGGATCCGGATCGACCCGCCGGTGTCGCTGCCCACCGCCGCGGGCACCATCCCGGCCGCCACCGCCGCGCCCGAACCCCCGCTGGAGCCGCCGGGCACCCGATCCGGGTTCCACGGGTTTCTGGCGCTGCCGCGGGTCTGGTGCTGGGTGGTGATGCCCCATCCGAACTCGTGCGATCGGGTGGTGCCCACGATGACCGCCCCGGCCCGGCGCAGCCGGCCGACGCACTCGGCGTCTTCGTCGGCGGTCCGACCGGCCAGCACATCCGAGCCGTAGTCGTTCGGGGCGCCGCTCACGTCGAACAGCTCCTTGACCGCCACCGGCACCCCGTGCAGCGGGCCCCGGCGGTGGCCCCGGGCCAGTTCCTCGGTCAGCTCTACCGCCCGGGCCCGGGCCTGCTCCTCCAGAACGCAGGCGAAGGCGCCGATGTCGCCGTCCCGGGCGGCGATGCGCCCCAAGACCGAATCCAGGGCTTCTGACGGGCTGGCCGCTCCGGCGGCGAAACGCTGGGCGAGTTGGCCGGCGGTCAGCCGCCAGAGTTCGGTCAACGACTTCTCGGCCGCTCGGGAATTGCCGCGGCCGCCGCCTTGACCTCTGACGACGACATCGGTCAACGAACCCTGGGCAGCTCCGGCACCGCCGCGTAGCCCGCCTTCTCCAGGGACCCGGCCCCGCCCAGGACCCAGACGATGACCATGGGCTCGTCGCCCTCATCGGCCCCGGCCGAGTGCGGAGCGTTGGCGGGCACGAAGACGATGTCGCCCGGGCCGATGTCGTAGTACTCCGACCCGACCCGGTGCCAGCCCCGGCCCGACATCACGATCACCACCTCTTCGGCGTCGGGGTGCAGATGGTGCTCGTGGGTCTCGCCGGGGCCGTAGATGGTCTGCCCGACCATGACCATCTCCGACTGCTGGCGCTCGGTGGCTACCAGCGTGCGGATGTCGAGGTGCCCGAACGGGGTGCCCGACCAGTCGCCCGGCGGGGTCGTGTCCGCCCTCACCACGTGTTCCACCACGGCTGAACATTATCATGCGGGTTATGCGCCAGGACCCGCTGAGCGGGCCGGAGATCCTCGAGTTCTACGAGCGGGGCTATTTGCTCCCGGGCCCGGTGTTCGGCCCTGACGAGGTGGCCGAGCTGCGGTGGCTGATCGACGAGGTGACCGCCCTCGAGCAGCCGCAGGGCCGGCTCTACGACCTCTTGGACCCGTCCCTGTGGCCCGACGAGCCCGATCCCGGCTCGGCCAACTTCGATGGAGCGGTCGCCGGCTCGCGTCGCCATGTCGAGTTCTTGTTCAACCTCTGGCGGGTGGAGCCGCGGATCCGCGAGTTCGTCTTCGATTCGAGGCTCGCCCGCTGGGCCGCCCAGCTCATCGGCGCCGGAGCGGTCCGCATCCTGGAGGACAACGCCCTGTGGAAAGAACCTCGCTCTGGTGGCGAGCTCAAGTGGCACCAGGACTGGCCGTACTGGCCCCTGGCCCAGCCCAACGCGGTCACGGCCTGGATCGCGCTGGACGACACCGACGGGGCCAACGGAGCCATGTCGATGGCGGTCGGCAGCCACCTCACCGGCGAGCGGCTCCCGGTGGCGTTCGGGACGGGAACCCCTTACCTGCGGGAACGGCGCCCTGCTGTCGTTCAGGGGATCGAAGACCCCGAGGCGCTGGGGCTGGAGATTGCCGTCATTGCGCTGCGGGCCGGGGAAGTGTCGTTCCATTCGTCGCTGGTGTGGCACGGGTCGGGGCCCAACGACAGCGACCGGCCCCGCCGGGCCGTCGTCATCCGCTACGTAGGCGACGGGACGATTTGGCTGGGGGCGCAGCGGTACGAGTACAACTACACCGACTCCGAAGTCGGGCTGGAGATGGGAGACCCGATCGGCGGCGAATATTTCCCGCTGGTCCCGCTTGATCCGGTGGCGGCGTGATGACCGGGGCCGAATCGCAGATGCGCCGGATCACCGGGGCCCGGCTGCTGGCCTGCGCGGACGAGACCGTGGTCGACGATGCCGTCGTGGTCATCGACGGCGAGCTGGTCGCCTGGGCTGGCCCCGCCCGAGATTTGCCCCCCGATCTGGCCCGTCAGCCGGCCGAGGTCACCGACGTGGCCGGGTCCACCGTCATGCCCGGCCTCATCGACGCCCACATGCACATCAGCTTCGGCGAGCCCCAAACCGAGGAGGAGCTGTACATCTACACCCCGACCGCCTATCGGGCGGTGCGGGCTGCGGCCAACGCCGAGAAGGTGCTGCTGGCCGGAGTCACCAGCGCCTGCGACCCCGGTGGCCCGACCGGGGTGGCGGCCGCGGTGCGCGATGCGGTGGACGCCGGGTTGATCCAGGGCCCGAGAATGTCGGCGGCGGGCCGTCAGATAACCACCCAGCAGGGGATCGGCGACACGCTGCCCCGCTGGATCGACATTCAGGAGTCGTCGTTCGGGGCCTTGGTCCGCAATCCCGACGAGCTGATCGCGGAGATCCGCGACGAGGTCAAAGACGGGGTCGATCTAATCAAGATCGCCGGGTCCGGCCCCGGCACCACCGAGTACGGGGCGTTCCGCCTCGAAGAGCTGGAGCTGGCCGTGAACGAGGCCCACCGGCTGGACCGGCCGGTGGCCATGCACGCCCGGTCCCGCCAGTCGGTGGCCGACGCGGCCGCGGCCGGAATCGACTGGATCATGCACGCCTCCTACATGGACCCGGCCACGCTGGAGGCGGTGATCGAAGCGGGCACGCCGCTGCTGCCGGCCATGACCCTGCTGGTGAACTCGCTGGAAGCCGGCACCATGCCCGCCGCGGTCAAGGGCGCCATCCAGCGCGAGCTCGATGCCGCGGTGTCGATCCTGGCCAAGGCCTACGAGCAGGGGGCGACCCTGATCGCCGGGTCCGAGTCGGGGTTCGCCATGACCCCCTACGGGGAGTGGCACACCCGGGAGATGGAGCTGTTCGTGAGCCATCTGGGGATGAGCGACATGCGGGCCATCCTGGGCATGACCCGCGATGCCGCGGTGGCCGCCCCCCGGCACACGCCGATGATCGGCACCATCGCCCCCGGCAAATACGCCGACCTACTCATCGTCGACGGCCGCCCCGACACCGATGTGAGGATGCTCGGCGACCGGCGGCGGATCAAGGCCGTCATCAAAGGCGGGGCCGAGGTCGTTCCCTGGCGGCCGGTCGAGCTGCCGACCGACCGGATGCCCTTCGAGAAGGCCCGGCCCTATGTGGCTGAGTTGTACGAGAGGGACCGGCGCTGACCCCGACAAACTTGCCGGCTTCGCCGCCGCCGCCGAGACCGCTGGCCGAACTTTGGCGGCTCGACGGGCGCCGGGCGGTGGTGACCGGTGCGGCTCGGGGGTTCGGCGCGGCCATTGCCCGCCGGCTGGCCGAGGCCGGGGCTCGGGTGGCGGTGGCGGACAGGCGCGGCGACCAGGCCGAAGAAACCGCGGTCCGCATCGCGGCCGCCACCGGCGCCGACTGCTGCGGCTGCCCGGTCGACGTCTCCGACGAGGACTCGGTGGCCGCGCTGTTCGACTCGGTGGCACAGCGCTGGGGCCCGGTTGATCTGCTGGTCAACAACGCCGGCGTCTTCTCGAACTACTACGTCACCGACATGCCCCGCGACGAGTGGGCCCGCATACTCGACGTCAACGTCACCGGGACCTTCCTGTGCAGCCGGGCCGCGGCCCGAACCATGTCACCCCGCCGGACCGGGGTGATCGTCAACGTGGCCTCGGTGGACGCCCTGGCCCCGTCGGCTGAGGGGCTGCTCCACTACACGACCTCCAAACACGCCATCGCCGGCCTCACCCGGTCGCTGGCCATGGAACTGGCCCCGGCCGGGATCAGGGTCAACGCCGTCTGCCCCGGCGCGGCCATGACCGAAGGGGCGATCGAGCTGGTCACCGCGGGCGCGCCCGCCGGCATCGACCTCGAAGCCCAGTGGGCCGGAATCGTGGACCGCACCCCTCTAGGTCGGCTGTGCCAGCCCGACGAGATCGGCCGGGCCGTGGTGTTCTTGGCCTCCGACATGGCTGCGTTCATCACCGGCGTGCTCCTGCCGGTGGACGGGGGGATCCTCGTCCAACCCCTGGAGGGCTACGTGCCAGAAAGCGACTCGTGACCGAGCACGAGGTCATCCTGCCCAAGACCGGCATCTACGAAGGCGACGTGGTCTTGGTGGAGTGGCTGGTCGATGAGGGGGCCAGGGTGAGCGCCGGGGAACCCATCTTCGTCATTGAGAGCGAGAAGGTGGAGATGGACATCGAGGCCGATACCGACGGGTGGCTCCACCGGGAGGCCGAGCCGGGCTTGGAGGCGCCGATCGGCACCCGCATCGGGGTGATCTGCCCCACCGAAGCCGAGCACCGCCAGATCGCGGCCGGGCCGTGACCGGCCCCGACCGGGAGGCCCTCGAGCGGGGGCTGAGGGTGATGACCCGCATCCGGGCGTTTGAGGACCGGGTGATGAGGGAGTTCGCCAAAGGCGACATGCCCGGGTTCGTTCACACCTATCACGGGTCGGAGCCGGTGGCGGCCGGGGTGTGCGCCCATCTGACCGACGCCGACATGATCACCAGCACCCACCGGGGCCACGGCCACTGCATCGCCAAGGGCTGCGACTTCGAGCCCATGGTGGCCGAGCTGTACGGGCGGGAGACGGGCCTGTGCCGGGGCCGGGGCGGGTCGATGCACATCGCCGACTTCGCCCGGGGCATCCTCGGGGCCAACGCCATCGTGGGGGGCGGCATCTCGCTGGCCGTGGGCGCGGCCCTGGCCGCCCGGGTCCTCTCCGACGGCCGGGTGGCGGTGTCGTTCTTCGGCGACGGCGCCGCCAACCAGGGGATCTTCCACGAGTCGCTGAACCTGGCCGCCATCTGGCGCCTGCCGGTGGTGTTCGTGTGCGAGAACAACGGCTGGGCCGAGTCGACGCCGGTGTCCTACTCCACCAGCGTGGCCGACATCGCCGAGCGGGCCGCGGCCTACGGCATCGACGGTGCGGTGGTGGACGGGTCCGACTACGCCGCCGTGCACGAGGCGGCCGGCCGAGCGGTTGAGCAGGCCCGGGCCGGCGGCGGCCCGACGCTGATCGAGGCCAAGGTCACCCGGGTGCGGGGCCACTACGTCGGCGACCCCGAGCAGTACCGCTCCCGGGAACAGCGCCGGGCCGCCCGGACCGCCGACCCGCTGGCCCGGCTCCGGGCCGAGATCGACATCGGCGACTACGAGCAGCAGGTGGTGGCCGAGCTGGACCGGGCCTACGAATCGGCGCGGGCGGCGCCGTGGCCCGACCCGGCCCAGGTTGAGCGGTTCGCCCGGTCGGACCCGCCGCCCGGCCCCGAGCCGGCCTCAGATCCCCCGGCCACCGAGCGGCAGGGCTCTTACCTGCTGGCCGTACACGAGGCCATCGCCTCCGCCATGCGGCGCGACCCGTCGGTGATCATCCTCGGCGAGGACATCGCCGGCGGCGCCGGGCTGGGGCCGCCGCTGGAGGGGGCGATGGGCGGCACCTTCGGCACCACCAAGGGCCTGATCGAGGAGTTCGGCCCCGACCGGGTCCGGGACACGCCCATCTCCGAGGCCGGTTTCGTCGGGGCCGGCGTCGGGGCCGCCCTGGCCGACCTGCGGCCCGTCATCGACGTGATGTGGGCCAGCTTCGCTCCCTACTGCTTCGACCAGATCTTCAACCAGGCCGCCAAGATGCGCTACATGTTCGGCGGCCAGACCGACGTCCCGGTGGTGCTGAGAATGGCGGTCGGGGCCGGGCTGCGGGCCGGGGGCCACCACTCCGACACCTTGTTCTCGATCTTCGCGGGCATCCCCGGGCTCAAGGTGGTGGCCCCGGCCACGCCCGCCGACGCCAAGGGACTCATGGCCCGGGCGGTGGCCGAGAACGGACCGGTGGTGGTGCTCGAGCACATGAGCCTGTACCGGACCGAGGGCCCTCTGCCCGCCGAGCACTACGAGCTGCCCATCGGCCGGGCCCGGGTGGTCGAGCCCGGCGACGACGTGACCCTGATCGCCGCGTCGGCGGGCGTTGTCATGGCCGTCGAGGCGGCCGAGGCGCTCCGATCCGCCCACGGCATCTCGGCTGAGGTCGTCGATCTGCGCACGTTGTCGCCGCTGGACGTCGACACCCTGGCCGAATCGGCGGGTCGCACCGGCCGGGCCGTGGTGATCGACGAGAGCCCGCCCCGGTGCAGCGTGGCCTCGGAGGTGGCGGCCACCGTCACCGAAGCGGTCTTCGACCGGCTCCGGGCCCCGGTGGCCAGGGTCACGTCGGCCTGCTCGCCGGTCCCGTTCAGCCCCCCGCTGGAGGACGCCCACCTGCCGACCGCGGATCGGGTGGTGTCCGCCGTGCTGGACCTGGTCGGGAGGCAGACGAAGTAGGCCCGCCCGCGCTCAGCCGGCCGAGTTCAACCGGCCGCGGCCCCGAGCAGGTCGAACAGCCGGTCCACCTCGGCGGCGGTCTCGGGGTCGAGCCGGTACCCGACCGGGCCCCGCACCCGGGCGCTGGCGAACACGCCTTGGCGGACCAGCAGGTGTTTCTCCACCGCGATGAACGAGTCGAGGCTGGTCTGGAGCGAGATCAGCGACGACAGCGGGCCGTTGACCGCGTCGATCCGCTCTTGGTCTCCGGCGGCCAGCGCCCTCCACAGGGCGACGATGGCCCAGCACACCTCGGCCCCGGGCATGGTCCCCACGATGCCGCGTTTGTAGCTGTCCACCAGCGAGATGCCCCCCGAGCCCTCGAACACCCGGGCCGCGCCGCCGGTGGCCTCCCGAAGCTCGGTCAGCCGGGGCCCGATCGGGGTGGCCTCGGGTTTGAAGAGAACGCGATCGGAGTAAGCGTCGAGCAGATCGGCTTGCATCCGGATCGACATGGGCCGGCCCACATACCCGCTGGCGTCTTGGACGATCACCGGGATGTCGATGGCGTCGAGCAGGGCCCGGTAGTAGCCGAGCAGCTCGTCGTCGGCCACTGCCACCGACATGGGCGGGATGGCCATGACCGCGGCCGCCCCCGCCTCCTCGGCGTGTTGGGCCAGGCCGACGGCCACGGGGGTGCTCTCGGCCCCCACGCTCACCACCACCGGCCCGTGGGGCCCCCCGAGCTGGCAGGCCAACTCGGCCAGCTCTCGGCGCTCGGTGTCGGAGAGCCGGATCACCTCCGACACCATGGCCATGACGATCCCGTCGATCCCGTGGCCGTACATCCACTCGATCTCGGTTTCGAGAACGTCGGCGTCCACGGAGTCGTCGTCGGCAAACGGGGTCTGAAAAACAGGAAACACGCCGGCCAGA
This sequence comes from uncultured Acidimicrobiales bacterium, assembly GCA_958296055.1. Taxonomy (GTDB): domain Bacteria; phylum Actinomycetota; class Acidimicrobiia; order Acidimicrobiales; family Aldehydirespiratoraceae; genus CATQHS01. Next base: position 1,843,583 of record CATQHS010000001.1, on the reverse strand, counting down.
TCCGATGTCACGGCCGCGATGTTAGGTCTTTTAGAAGAACCGCCGGGCCGGGCCTGATGGCGACTGGCCATGGGGGTTAGGTGGGGGGGGGGTCAGAAGAACGTTCGCACCGCGCCGATTACGTCGAAGCTCTCGTCTACCAGCGGCATGGCCCGCCAGCGCTCGAATGTGGTGCAGGGATGGGAGATGCCGCAGCCCACCACATCGCCGACCGCCAGGTCGAAACCGGCCGCCACCTTGGCGTAGGCGTGCTGGTCGTCGAGCCTGAACACCTCCAGCTCTCCGGCGATCGGCCTCATCCGGCCGTGGCGGCGGACGACCGTCGGTATGGGAAGGTCGACGTCATAGGAGGCGTCGCGCTTGCCGAACCCGAGCAGGGCCAAGCCGGGCTCGGGCCGCGACACCGCGTAGGACCAAACGGTCAGGGCCGGCCGCAGCCGCTCGCAGCCGTCCATCGGCGGCCGGGCTCCGAACGGGCCGAACTCTTCGTAGTGGCGCGAGTCGTGGGTCACGTAGCAGCCGGGCCGGATCACCAGCCGCACCGGCTTCGACGCAGCCCACTCGCCCCCGAGGAGGGCCACCACCCGGTCCGGGTAGGCGCTGCCCCCGGCGGTGACGACGATCTCGTCGAGATGGTCGAACATTCCCCGGCCGTCGAGTCGGCGCACCAGCTCGCGCAGCCCGCTCAGCAGCTCGTCGACGGCTCCGAAGGCGCCGCCGTCTCGGTGCAGAATCCCCTCGTAGGCCTCGGTCCCCACCAGCCGAAGCCGGTCCGACGCCGCCACCCGGCCCGCCACTGCCACCGCCTCGTCGACGCTCCGGCAGCCGGTTCGGCCCCGGCTGGCGCCCAGCTCGACTAGCACGTTGATGGCCCGGCCTTCGGGCCACCCGGCCAGGGCCCGCTCCATGGCGTCCACCGCGGCGGCCGAGTCGACCAGGGCCAAGATTTCTGTCCGAGGGTCGGCGGCCAGCTCGTCGAACGCCCAGCGGACCGCGGCCGGATCGACGAGTTGGTGGGCGATCAGCACCCGCTCGACTCCGAAGGCTCGGAACACCCGAGCCTGGCTGGCGGTGGCCGCGGTGACGGCCCACGCCCCGGCGTCGAGCTGGCGGGCGATGATCTCCGGCGACATGGTGGTCTTGCCGTGCGGGGCCAGCGAGACGCCTCGGTTGGCGCAGAAGCGGCTCACGACGGCCAGGTTGTGGTCGAGGGCGGGGGCCGAGACGGTCGCCACCGGGAACAGGAACCCGCTGGCGAACAGGTTCAGCCGCGGCCCCCGGCCGGCTTCAGCGTCGGCCGGGCTGGCCCCAGGCGGCCATCCCTTGTACATCCGGTCCAAGCCGGGATCGACGGAAGCGATGCGGGGTGAGTTCATTCGATCGAAGACGGGGGCTGACGCAGTTGGTGGTGCTATTGGCTGGCGGTGCCGGGTTTGGGCCGGTTGTGGGGTGCGATGGTAGCGCCGCCGGGGCGGCTGGCCTGAGTGGGGCGGGTCGTGGGGCGCGGCCGCGCTGTCGGTCTCGTGATCTAATCTGCGGTCATGCGATGGATCGGTGTTGAGGCGACCTCAGCGGCGGCTGGCTCCCCGGGAAGTTTTCGTGCCGGGCACCGGCGCTGAGTTGGTGGCGTCGTGATCCTCACCGATGCCCGCAAGCTCGCGGTTCGGGCAGTGGTGAACGACTGGATCGGTCGCAGCTTCCCCGAGCATCGCTCGCTGCTGGCACACAACCAGCCGATCTACAGCCCCGACGACAACGCTTGGACGGTGGAGCTTGTCACCAACCGCAACGGCAGCCCGTCATGTCCGCTGGGCCGCGTTCTTGTCTCCGGTGCTGCGACGATCATCTCCGCTCCAGATGTTGACGGGGTGCTAGACTTGCTGGAGACCGGTCACCGTGAACCGGCCCAACCGACAATCGACCGAGTGGCGGGCGAGGAATGGGAGTTGTGCCTGGGCGACGGGATCGAGGCCACAGCGAAGCTCGCTGACGGATCAGTGGACTTGCTTCTGACCGACCCGCCTTACGGGATCAGCCGTCGCTATGCCTGTGAGAACCAGATACCGCGCCGGTTGCGCCGGGACGGATCAGATTTCATCATGCCCCGAGGCCACTTCGGGGATTGGGATGCCAGTGTGGACCCGCAAGCATGGACGGCGGTTGTTTTGCCGAAAGTGCGGGGCTGGGCGGTGACGTTTTGCGCACAAGCGCAGATAGGCGAATACTGCGACATTCTCACCGCGCACGGGTTCGTAGCGGTTGGGCCCATGGTGTGGCAGAAGACCAACCCTGTCCCGTTCAATCATCAGCACAAGCCGATCAACGCATGGGAGGCACTAGTAGTCGGCAAGCGGCCCGGCACAGCATTCAACGGGCGAATGGTACACAATGTGTTCTTGGTTAAGTCGCCGTCACCGCAGCAGCGCATCCATCCGACGCAGAAACCGCTGCCGTTGATCGGAGAGTTTGTGGATCTATTCAGCGGTCCCGGCGACTTGGTGCTGGATCCGTTCGCAGGCAGCGCCACCACCGTTGTCGCGGCCCGTGAGCGCGGCCGGCATGTCGTTGGTTATGAGATGGACCCGATGATCTTTAAACTTGCGGCGGAACGGCTGTCGCGCTGCTATGATGAACGTCTCAGAATTTGAAGCAACTTTCAACACTAGTACCAAGGTGTACAAAGTGTTCATGGTGCTGCGCGATCAACAGTGGCATTGTCGTGCCTGTGAGTACGGCCATGTCGAGTCCTCACAGTTAGCGGGCGGTGCGGGTATACAAGGTCTACAGCGCGGCACGCACAGCCGTCCCGGACTGGCCATTGACAGCAATGATCATTTCTGTGTGCGGTGCGAAACCATGACTCGCCATGACCGTTGGACGGGCAATTTTGAGCAGGCAATCCCTGCTTCGTCCATGCCGCGCAGCTTTGTGAGGCGCGCTGTCAGCCTGCTCGGGTATCGTGATGTCGTGGACCAGACTGAGCGTCCATCCAACCAGTTGACAGTTGACCATAAGGTACCAATGCTGCGATGGGATGCCGTCGAGCGAGCGGCGCAGACCGCTTACTCGTCCATGTCCGACGATGACATACGAGCCAGATTTCAACTGCTAAAGCAGTCCAACGGCAGCGTAAGCCACAATTTGCTCAAGAGCCGCGCCTGCGAACGATGTTTCAAGCTCGGGCGACGCGGTACCCCGTTCGGGATCACTTTCTTCTATGCGGGCGGGTCGCTCTGGGAACCAACTGACAAGCAAGATCCTAGTGGATGTGTGGGCTGCGGCTGGTATGACTTCGACGCGTGGCGCCGAGGTTTGAACCAGCACCTGAGGGAGGAGAACCAATGAGGGTAATCGCCGCTTGAACAGCGGCATCGGTCTCATTCGGGGCGGCGATTCGGAGGCGGGCATGACTCCAGAGGCACGAACCTATACGGGAACGCCGGCGGGCGGGGCGGCCCGGCGGTTAAGCGGGCGGGTGGCGCTGGTGACCGGAGCCAGCCGAGGCATCGGCCGGGCCATCGCCGAGCGGCTGATCGACGAGGGCGCCCAGGTGATCGCCCTGAGCCGCAATCCGCCGCCCGTCGAGTCCTGGGGTCTGCCGGAGGGGTCGCTGCTGCCGACCGGCGCCGACGTCCGGGACTCAGCGTCGGTGGGCGAGGCGGTGGCGGCCGGCGTCGAGCACTTCGGGCGGCTGGACGCGGTGGTGAACAACGCGGCCATCGGCCTGCTGCGAACCGCGGCTGACACCACCGACGAGCAGTACGACGATCTCTTCGACACCAACCTGCGCAGCATCTTCCACACCGCCCGTCATTGCATAAGCCATCTGCGAGCGGCGGACTCGGGCAGCATCGTCAACATCGGCTCAGTGGCGGCCCACGTCGGCTTCGAGCACGACGCCGCCTACTGCGCCTCCAAGGGCGCGGTTTTGGCCCTGACCAAGCAGATGGCCATCGACTACGCCCCCGACGCCATCAGGGTCAACTGCATCGAGCCCGGATTCATCGTCACCGACCAGCTCACCGACTACATAGCCGGCCAAACCGATCCCGGCTCGGCCCTGGATCAGATAACCGCCCTGCACCCCCTGGGCCGCCTCGGCCGTCCCGATGAGGTGGCAGCCGCGGCCGCCTTCCTGATATCCGACGACGCCTCCTTCATCACCGGCTCGGCCTTGGCCGTAGACGGAGGCCTGATGGCCCGCCCCTAACCCGCCGGCCAGACATAGCCCAACCGGCTAGGAGACTCAGCAGAGAGCCGCTAGCGCATCCGGCGGCGGCAAGTCCCCCCGACCGATTTCCACTGTCCGCCTGAGTCCGGTCACGATATCGCGTCCAGACACCTCGATCCCGGCCTCTGGGTCGGCCTCCAGTGACAATTGCTCGACAACGTCGCTGACTTCTTCGTCTGAAACCACTAAACCATGGTTCCGGCGCAGGTATTGCCTGATGGCTTCACCCATCCCCGATTGGTTGTCAGCAAAGTTCGACATGTAGTAACTCTGCCAACTTTTGGCAGTCACCTGGCAGTTTGGATGGCAACGACAAGGCCGGGGGGTGGCACGGGGGCAAGTCCGGCGTCGCCGTCAGGCGGCGACGGCGCGCCCGTGACAGGACCCGCCGGCCGGACATAGCCCAACTGGCTGGGAGACCCGGTAGAGAACCACTCAGAAGGCTGGCAGTATGGTCCTGGCGGCAACGGCGAACCGGGAGAGCTGGTGGCATCCAAGCGCATCGGCATCGACACCGGGGGGACGTTCACCGACTTGGTCTGCTTCGATGCCGACACCGGGTCGGTCTCGTCGCTGAAAGTGGCCTCCACGCCCAAAGCCCCCACTGAGGCGTTCATCGCCTCGATCACCGAGTCGGGCGCGCCGCCTGCCGAGATCGACTTCCTTGTCCACGGCACCACCGTGGCCACCAACGCCCTGATCCAGCGGGCCGGGGCCCGGGTGGCCTTCGTGTGCACGGCTGGGCACGAGGACATCCCCTACATCCAGCGGGTCAACCGCCAATACCTCTACGACCTGTCCTGGGACAAGCCCCGGCCGCTGCTGCGGAGCCGCCGCCACTGCCTGGGGGTGAGGGAGCGGATGGACGCCCGCGGCGAGGTGCTGGTCCCCCTCGAAGCCGAAGCCATTGACGAGCTGTGCGACCGGATCGCCGAGATCGAGCCCGAGGCCATCGCCGTCTGCCTGCTGTTCTCCTACCTGAACACGGCCCACGAGGAGCGGTTGGCGGCTGAGCTGCGCCGCCGCTTCGACGGCGTGCCGCTGTCGGTGTCGCATGAGGTGGCCCCCATCTGGCGCGAGTACGAGAGGTCGAGCACCGCCATCGCCGACGCCTACGTGAAGCCGCTGATGCAGCGCTACGTCGGCAGCCTCGAGACCGGCCTGGCCGAAGCGGGCATCGGCATCGACTGGGCCATGATGAAGTCCAACGGCGGGCTCATGGACGCCTCGGCCGCGGCCGACCATCCCGTCCATCTGGTCATGTCGGGCCCGGCCGGGGGCGCGGTGGCGTCCGAGCACGTCGCCGATCTGATGGGCCTCGACAACCTGGTGACCTTGGACGTGGGCGGCACCAGCGCGGATGTGAGCCTGATCCTGGGCGGCCGGGCTGGCTATACCACCTCCTACGAGATCGAGTGGGGCATCCCCGCGGCCGTGCCGCTGATCGACATCGGCACCGTCGGCGCGGGCGGGGGGTCGATCGCCTGGGTCAACGCTGGCGGGTTCCTCCAGGTCGGGCCGCGCAGCGCCGGGGCCGACCCCGGCCCCGTCTGCTACGGGGCGGGCGGGGCCGAGCTCACCCTCACCGACGCCAACTTGGTGCTGGGCCGCCTGGACCCCGGCTCCTTCCTCGGGGGCCGGATGCAGCTCGACGAAGCCGCGGCCCGGGCCGCCGCCGAGGCCATGGCCGGCCCGCTGGGCATGGCGCCGGCGGAGCTGGCTCACTCCATCGTGGAGATCGCCAACGAGAACATGGCCAACGCCATCCGCATGGTCAGCATCGAGCGGGGCCACGATCCCCGCCATTTCGCCCTGCTGGCCTTCGGCGGGGCCGGTCCGCTCCACGCCGCGGCCATCGCCCGCAAGCTCGGCATCCCCCGGGTGGTCATCCCGCCCTATCCGGGCAGCTTTGCCGCCCTGGGCTTGCTGCTGGGCGACCTCCGGGTCGACAAGCTGTGGACCCAGGGTTACCGGTCCGACCGGGTGGCGGCCTCCGAGGTGATCGCCCGCTTCGACGCCATCGCCGCGGCGGCTACGGCCGAGCTCCGCGCCCAGGGGTTCGACGGCGAGCCCGAGCTGAGCTACGCCGTCAACATGCGCTACCTGGGCCAGAACTACGAGACCGAGGTGGAGGTGCCGCCGCTGGGCTCGGCCACCGGCGCTGCCTCGGCCCAGGAGCAGCTTGAGCGGGCCTACGCCGCCTTCCACGCCGAGCACGAGAGCATGTACGACTACGTGATCCGCGACGCGGTCATCGAGATGATCAGCTTCCGGGTGACCGCGGTCGGGGCCATTCCCCATCCCGCGCTGGCTCGGGTCTCGTCGGCCGACCCCGACCCCGGCCGGTGCCGGGAGGTGTTCTTCGGCGGCTACGGCCGGGTGGAGACCCGGCTGATCCGCCGCCCGGCCATGCCGATCGACGAGGTGATCGAAGGCCCGGCCATAATCACCGAGGACGGCTCCACCACCGTCGTCGAGCCAACCATGACCGTCCGGCGCACCGACCGCGACGTTCTAGTGGTTGAGACAGGCTGATGGCTGCCGGTCGGGACCCCTTGGACGAGGAGGCGGGCTTATGAGCGCGGAACCGGTCGGGGCGGCCGCCGACCTGCGTGTCGATCAGGTCACGCTCACGGTCATCGACAACTACCTGGCCACCACCTGTCGGGAGATGGGCCTGGCCATGATGCGCACCGCCTACTCACCCATGTTCAACGAGTCGCTCGACTTCTCCTGCGTCCTGTTCGACAAGCACGGCCGGATGATCGCCCAGGCCGAGTTCTGCCCGTCCCAGATCGGCACCATCAAGTTCACGGTGGAGTGGATGATCGACGAGCTCGGCGCCGACGTGTACCAGCCCGGCGACGTGATCGTCATGAACGACCCCTACCGGGGCAGCGGGCACATCCCCGAGCACACCCTGCTCAAGGCGGTGTTCCACGAGGGCGAGATCGTGGCCTTCGTGGCCAACTGCGCCCATCTGGCCGAGCCCGGGGCCAAGGCCCCCGGCGGGCTGGCCGGCGACGCCACCGACATCTTCCAGGAAGGTCTGCGCCTCCCGCCGCTGTGGCTGCAGCGCCAGGGCGTCAACCAGGAGGACATCTGGAAGATCATCTTCGCCAACCACCGCACCCCCAAGGTGACCTACGGCGACCTGATGGCCATGATCGGGTCGCTCACCGTGGCCGAGCGCCGCCTCACCAGCCTGATCGACACCTACGGCCTCGATGTGTTCCACACCGCCACCGAGGACCTGATCCGCATCGCCGAGCGGCGCATGGCCGAGGAGATATCCAAGATCCCCGACGGCGAGTACTCCTTCTCCGACGTGATTGAAGACGACGGCGTCGTCGAGGGCGACTACACCATCCGCTGCGACGTGGTGGTGGACGGCGACGCCGTCACCTGCGACTTCACCGGCTCGTCGGCCCAGGCCGCGGGCCCAATGAACGCCACCTACGCGGTCACCGCGTCTGCGGTCTACAACGCCTTCCTCCACATCACCGACCCGACCATCCCCCGCAACCAGGGCTGCTACCGGCCCATCAACATCGTGGCCCCGCCGGGCACCATCGTGAACTGCGAGTTCCCCGCCGCGCTGGTGGGGGGCAACACCGAGGTCAGCCCCCGCATCACCGACATCATCTTCGGGGCCCTGGCCGACGCCCTTCCCGACCGCATCCCCGCTTCGCTGGGCGGCACCTCCTGCTGCTTCTTGTTCGGCGGGGCCCATCCCGACACCGGCGAGCTGTACTCCCACTTCCATTTCGAGGGGATCGGCTGGGGCGGCCGCCCGGACAAAGACGGCAACAGCCAGATCATCGTGATCAACGGCAACTGCCGCAACACCCCGGTGGAGGTGTTCGAGAGCCGCTACCCGATCCGGGTCGAGTCCTACCGGCTGCTGGAGGACTCCGGCGGCGCGGGCCGGAACCGGGGCGGGCTGGGCATGGAGCGGATACTCACCATCGACGCCGACGAGATAACCGTCAGCGCCTTGTTCAACCGCATGACCGTCGACCCCTTCGGCCTCCACGGCGGCCAGCCCGGCCGCAACAGCGGGATCTACATGCGCCCCGCCGGTGCCCGCGAGTGGCAGACCTTCTCGGAGGCCTTCGGCACCATGTCGCCGTCGAAGTTCTCCAACGTCGTCCTGCGCCGGGGCGACCAGGTGAAGCTGGTGGCCCCCGGCGGCGGCGGGCTGGGCGACCCCCTGGAGCGGGAACCGGAACGGGTGTTGGCCGATGTGGCCGAGGGCCTGGTCACCCCGGCCGCCGCGCTCGATTCTTACGGCTTGGAGGTGGCCCGGGCCAACGGCTCGTGGAGCGTTGTGGGGGCGCCGGGAAGGACCGAGCGGTGACCGGGCGCTGGATCGAGCGCGAGCCCATGTACCTGTCGTTCGACGTCTACAACTGCGAGTACTGCGGCAAGAACGTCCCCCGCCACGTTTGGCTGGAGGACATCGACGGCGAGCCGCGGCCTTTCTGCACCCCCGAAGTGGCCGACGTCTATCTCCGCACCCGGTCCCGCGGCGACCCCAACCTCCGCCGCCCCGATTCCGACCTGGGCCTCACCGAGCAGTTACGGCTGGTCCGCCACCACTGCGCCGCCCTAGCCCCCGAACCCTGATCTGACCGACTTCATCGCCGGTTTTGGCGCTTTCGCGCAGTGACGCGAAGTAGGCGGTGCCGGCGTTGCCGGCGATCGGGGAGCGGGCGCCTTCGAGGAGGACGGCTCGGAGCTGGCGGCGGGCATGGTTGCGCCGGATCAGATCGCGCTCGTACTCGCTGGTCACCCCAGGCCCTCGACTCCGCAGTCGGCTAGGAGCTGGTAGTACTCGGCCTCGGTCTCAGGGCTGAGGGGTTCATCGAACAGGAACGGCGCCACCGCCACTCTGTAGGCCAGCTCCTCGCCGGCCGCGTCGGCGACACAGTTGGCCATCTCGCGGCCCGAGCCCTCGGTGAGGATCTCCCGGAGCTGCTCGCGGGCATCGATGCACGCCACCCACAGATCCATCCCCGGCGCTTCCTCGTCGCTGGCGACCTCGACGCCTTCCCCGGCCAGCACGGCCGCCGCGCCCTCGCCCGATTCGAGCCCGGCGAACGCTTCGAGCCCGATGTCGTCGACTACTGCCTCGGCCCAGCACCGCACTTCGTCGTCGGAGAAGAACCCCCCGGAGCCCCCGGAGGCCTCCACCAACCCGATCAGAGCGCCGACGGCGTCGGACCGGTCGATGCCCGCCGGTTCTTCGGCGGCGGCAGTGGTGGTGGGTTCCGCGGCGGCCGTCGACTCGGCGGCCGGTTCTGCCGACGATTCCGCCACCACGGTGTCGTCGCTGGAGCAAGCCGCGCTGGCCAGCACGGCCAAGGCCAGCGCCGCCGCCAATGTCCCGGTTTGCTTCGAGAGTCTGTGAGCCATTTGAGAGCCTTCCTCTTCAGTCTCCGAGGCAGATCACCGCGTCGATCTCGATGCGGAACCCGGGCAGCGGCGTCTGGATGGTGGTCCGGGCCGGCCTGGGCTCACGGAAGGCTTTCCGGTAGATGGCGTCCATCTCGTCGAAGTCGCCCATGTCGTGGAGATAAACCCCGACCCTAACCGCGTCGGCGAGGGTCCGGCCCGCTTCGTCCGCCACCGCGGCCAAGTTGGCCAGCACCTGCCTCACCTGGGCCTCGAAGGAATCATCGACCAGGTTCCCGGCCGCGTCGAAGGGCCCCTGGCCCGACAGGAACAAGAAGCCGCCGGCCGCGATCCCCTGCGAGTACGACCCCGTAGGTGGCGGGCAGTCGCCAGCCCGAATCTGCTCCCTGGTCATGCTGCCGCTCCTAGCTTTGAGGTGGTTTCGGACCAGCCAAATTTGTTCCCACGCGCGCATCATAGCCGATAGCAGCAAGCGGATCAGCCCAAGCCTCCCCTAACCACTCGCTGCCTTTGGGTCTGCTAAGGAAAGTACTGTTACAATGAGAGGAAGCGGCCCTTTGAGGACTCTGTGATGAAGCATTATAATTATAAACATTTGATAACAGAGGGGGCAAGAACATATTGATATACCACTCTAGCTATTCGCGTGTTTGGTGGTTCTTACGCTACCGGATTAAGAAGACCGGTGGGTCAGGAGTAAAGGAACTATGAATAAGCGATGGTGGTCGGAATGGTTGGAGTGGTTCCAGATCAGAACTCCCGAGACGCGTATGCCCTCTTGGCGCACAGTACTCCTGGCTATTGTAGTGGGTTGGGTCGCCTTATTGGTGTGTCTGTTGATCTTTCCTATCGGGTTTATTGTCGTTTATAATTTGGCCAAGAAACAGTCGGTGGTGCCAGCAGAACTCACAGCCATCCTGCCGGTCACTGCCTTCATAATCATCGTGGCGCTGCTTAGACGGCCGCCTGCTCTGCTCGAAGACGGCGAAGAACCCGGGCACTTGGCCCGGATCAGGCGCAAGATCTGGCAGTGGCTGACCGCGCCACCGCCATGGCGGCGGTGAGAACTTTATCCGGGACTCCCGCCCCCAGGGGTAAATCCTGGGTGTCGCTTAGGAGGAGAACTGGCGCAGCACGTTCTCGGTAATGCGCGACACGTTGTTGTCGTAGCCGTTGTGCGACAGGCTGCCCATCCAGTTGATGGAGCCGACCGAGAACACCGCCCCCCCGTTCGGGGTCTCGAAGAACACCATGTCGGAGCGGAGGTTGGGGTTGTCGGACCCGTGGATCTCGCCCTGGGTCACCAGCATGTCCTCGTGGCAGACCAGGTAGTAGTCGGAGTGCAGCCCGGCCGAGGTGGCCAGCACCAGCGCGTGGACGGGCGTGCCCAGCTCGTGGTCGACCCGGTCCAGCTCGTCGCCGGAGGCGCCGTTCATCACCAGCCCGAACTCGCCGATCTCCTCGTCGGCGCCGATGCCCTCGAAGATGAAGGCGGCCCGAGGGTCGAAGCTGTCCGGTTGCCGCCGGTAGCCGGGGGTGTCGAGGTCCCAGCCCTGGCCGGCGAACCCGATCCCGACAATGGGGTTCGGGGCCCGGCCCAGGTGGCGCCAGATGCCGCAGGGCTCGCCGGTGGCGGCCAGTTCTTGCTCGCCGGGATGCGAGTTCCAGGCCCGGCTCCCGGCCAGCCCCCGGCGGACCTCGATCAGGTGCGGCTTGACCGGGTCCCAGGCCGTGGCCCAGTAGAAGCCGTTGCCGCCCAAATACATGAATCGGCCGCCGCCCGCGGTGTAGGCCTCGAGGGCGTCCAGCATCGGGCCCGACCAGTACTCGGGGTGGCTGCCGGTGATGACCGCCTTGTAGCCCGCCAGCCGGTCGGCGCCGCCGAAGTGCAGGTCCTCGTCGGTGAACACGTCGTAGGCGAAGCCCTTGTGCTCGAGCCAGTCGATCATGTACAGGTCGAAGGCGTAGCCCCGCGGGCATCCCGTCACCCAGTGCCGATGGGTGGCCCGCATCGAGACGATGGGCCGCCGAGTGGACGAGTAGCTGACCCCGCTGCCGTCGGTGTGCAGGTCGTAGATGGAGCCGCCGTACTCGCGGTGCTCGCCCAGGAACTCGTCCAGCGGGTCCAGCGTGATGGGGATGTTGGTGAGCCCGCTGAAGTCGGTGCCCCCGCTGCTGGTCAGCAGCCGCTCGTTGGCGTAGGCCAGGTAGGTGGCGGTCGGGGCCAAGAAGGCGATGTCGGCGTTGCGCTTCCCCGGTGGCGGGGAGACGAAGAACGGCACGTAGTCGTGCTCGCCGGCCCCGGCCAGATGGGCGGCGTAGTACCCGGTGCGCCAGTCGGTGCCTATCTCGATCTCGAAATCGGCCTCCCACCCGCTGTCGTCGAAGTCGTCGTCGTGGAAGTGGACGGCGCCGTACTGCTCAGGGGCCTCGCCGCGGCGGAAGACGGTGGCGTCCCAGCCGTGGCCGGTGAGGCCCCGCATCGGATGGTTGCAGAACGTGCCGTTGAGGCCGTTGGGGCCCACATCGGCGATGGCGGTGCTGTAAGCCGGCGTGGCCGCGAAGTCCCAGGCCGCGGCCAGCCCCGCCACCGTGTGCGGGTCGGCCCCTCCGGCCAGGGCGTCGAGCTCATCGTCGGCTAGGGCTCGGGCGAACACCCGGGGGTGCTCGATCTTGCCGTTGAAACACCCGTGGGGTGCCGGCCGGCCGGCGTCGGTCAGCCCGCTGGCCCCGATCAGCAGGGGCAGCCCGGAGGCGTCGCCGGCTCCGGAGACGGTCCCCGATGCGCGCTCGGTCCGGCCGCCGGTCTCCAGCCGCCGCCACTGCACTTCAGCCTGGCCGGTGGCCGGGTCGTAGGTTCCGGCCACGAAGTGCCAGCGCCGGGCGACAAGGCCGGCCGGGGTGGAGACGCGGGCGTCGCCGATCCGCAGCGTCACCGCCCCCGACTCCACGGCCAACCCGTAGCCGCGGCCGCCAGCGGCCCGGCTGATGATCCCCTGAACGCCGTCGAGATCAGGGGTGGTGGGCCAGATCCAGGCCCCGACGGTGAGCCCGGCCCCGATGTCGAGCGCCTCGTCGGGATCGATCCGCCCGTAGGACCCGGTGTGAGTCTGCTGGCGGCGGCCCGGGTAGGCGCGGTTGGCCGGCGACTCGATCGGCTCCGCCTTGAAGCCGGGTCCCTCCGGGCTGTTGTCGCCGTGGATGAGGCGGACCACCTCGGCGTCGTAGCGGTCGGCCTCGGTGGTGACCATGATCCGCACCGTGTCGCCGGGCTTGGCCACCATGGGAACGGCGTACCCCAGCAGTTCCTTCCTCTCAGCCATTGTGGCCTCCTCTCAGATTGCGGTTGTTGTGGCCCCCGCGGGCCGGGGCCGGGTTCTCCTACCGGGCGAGACCGGCTCTCAGATTGCGGTCGTCGCTTCCGAAAATATGGCTGCGGGCCGGGTCGAAGCTGACGCGCACCGCGTCTTCCCGCTCGGCCTTGGCGTCGGGCGGCATCCGCACCTGCACCCGGTGCTCGCCCACCCCCACGCTGACGAACAGATCCGAGCCCACCGGCTCGAGGAACTGCACGATCCCCGGAATGCCGGCGGCGGCGGGTTCGGCCAGCGTCAGGTGCTCGGGCCGAACCCCCAGCCTCACCGGCCCGGCTGACTGCTGGAGCGCGGCTGGCTCGATGCCCATGACGGCCGGGTCCACATCGAGCGAGTAGCCCTCCCGGACGAATTGCCACCGCCCGTCGTCGGCCCGCAGCTCCCCGTCGATCAGGTTCATAGGCGGTGCGCCCATGAAGGTGGCCACGAAGGTGGTGGCCGGGGTCCGGTAGACATCGACCGGCGCGCCGACCTGCTGCAGGCGGCCCGACTGCATGACCGCGATCCGCCGGCCCATGGTCATGGCCTCGACTTGGTCGTGGGTGACGTAGACGGTGGTGATCCCCAGCCGCTCGTGCAGGGCGGTCAGCTCCAGGCGGGTCTGCACCCGGAGCTGGGCGTCGAGGTTCGACAGCGGCTCGTCCATCAGAAACACCAGCGGCTGGCGCACGATGGCCCGGGCCAGCGCCACCCGCTGCCGCTGGCCGCCCGAGAGCTGCTCGGGGAGCCGGCCCAGCAGGTCACCGATTTCCAGCATCTCGGCCGCTCGGGCCACGGCGTCCCGGACCTTGGGCTTGGGCATCCGGGCCGTCTCGAGCGGGAAGGCGATGTTCTTGGACACCGACATGTGCGGGTACAGGGCGTAGTTCTGGAACACCATGGCCACGTTGCGCTCGGTGGGGTCCTTGAAGTTGACCAGCTCGCCGTCGATGGCGATCTCGCCCGAGGTGGCGTCCTCCAGGCCCGAGATCAGCCGCAGGATGGTGCTCTTGCCGCACCCCGACGGCCCCAGCAGCACCAGCAGCTCGCCGTCGGGTATCCGCAGCGAGACGTCGTCCACCGCGGTGGTGGCGCCGAACCGCTTGGTGAGCTGGCGCAAGATCACTTCAGCCATGGCCCGCCCCCGCTGCCGTCTCCGCTGCTGTGTCCATGTCTCCTCCGAGATTCACTGCTTGAGCGCGCCGGCCATCGACGCCTGGACGAACCACTTCTGGAAGAAGAGGAACACAATCGTCACCGGGACGATGGTCAGCAGGGCGGCCGCGCCCATGACCCCCCAGTTGGTGACGAACTGGCCGTTGAGCGACTGAATCCCCACCGTGAGCACCCGGTAGTCGTCGCCGGTGGCGGCCACCAGCGGCCACAGGTAGCTGGCCCAGGTGATCATGAAGACGAAGATGCCCAGCACCACCAGCGCCGGCTTCAGCAGAGGCAGCACGATCTTGCGGAAGATGCGCCACTCCGAGGCCCCGTCGAGCTTGGCCGCCTCGTACAGCCCGCCGGGGAGCGTCTCGATGAACTGCTTCATCATGAACACGCCCAGCGGCGACACCGCGCTGGGCAGGATCAGCCCGCCGTAGGTGTCGAGGTCGATCCAGTCGCCGATCAGAGGCCATCCGCCGATGGTCCGCACCGTCAGATAGGTGGGGGCCAACACCGCCGCCACCGGGATCATCAGCGTCGAGAGGATCAAGAAGAACAGGACCTTCCGGCCCGGGAACCGCAGTCGGGCGAAGGCGTAGGCGGCCAGGGAGTTGGTGACCAAAGACACCAGGGTCACGCCGGTGGCGTAGACCGCGGTGTTGACGCCCCACCGGATGTATTCGGTGTTGCGGAACAAGAACCGGTAGTTCTCCAGCGTCGGCCGGCGGGGGATCCACTCCGGCGGATAGGCGAACAGCGAGACGCTGTCGCGGAAGGCGGGGGAGATCAGATAGAGGGCGGGCCCGACCGAGATCACCACGAACAGGCTCAGGGTGGCGTACGCCCCGATCCGGCGGACCCGGTCGCTGGTCCGCCGCCTTCGGCCTGCGGCCTCGAATGCGGCCCGGTCGAGTTCGAACGAGTCCGCCTGGCCGTCGTCGCTGGCGGTCATGTCCCGTTCGGTGGCGGCACCGTCGGTGGTCAGGTCGCGTTCGGGGGCGGCGCTGCCGGCGGTCATGCTTCGCGGGCCTGCCTTTTGGCCAGGGCCCAGAACGACAAGAGCGTGGCCGCCAGGATGACCAGCAGCAGGCCGACGCTGGTGGCGAAGGCCAGACCGGTGTCCTGGAAGGCGAACATCCTCTTGAAGATGAACCACACCACGGTGGCCGTGCCCAGCGCCGGCCCGCCTTCGGTCAGCACTTGGACGGAGTCGAAGAGCTGAGCGTTGAAGATTATGGCCACCACCAGCGCGAACAACAGCAGGGGCCGCAGGGTGGGCACGGTGATTCGGGCGAACCTCCGCCAAGCCTTAGCCCCGTCGATGCGGCCCGCGGCCAGCAGCTCTTCAGGCACGGCCTGGATGCCGGCCAGGTAGAAGAGCACCCAGAACCCCAGACCCCGCCACACTTCGACGGCCACGATGGTCAGCAGCGCGTTCGGGTTCTCCCCGAGGTAGTTGATCCCGGCCCCGCCGAACTGGCGCAGGATTAGGTTCAGAACCCCGAAGTCGAAGTGGACCATGAAGAACCACATCATGGCCCCGAGAATCGGGGGGGCGAGCAGCGGGAAGTACAGGGCCAGCTTGAAGAAGTTGCTGCCCCGCCGGTGCTTGTTGAGCAGAGAGGCCAAAAAGATGGCCAGACCGAACACGACGGCGATGGCGATCACCATGTAGACGGCGGTGTTGCGAACAGCGGTGCGGATCTCGGTGTCGCCCCAGGCCCTAGTCCAATTCTCGAACCCGACGAACTGGCGCGTGCCGAGGATCCCGCCGGTGTTGAAGCTGAGCCAGACGCCCCACCCCACCGGAAAGGCTAAGAACACGGCCCATATGGCCGTGTAGGGGGCGAGGAACCCGATGGCTCGCCGGCTGGTCCGGGCCCGGTAGCGGCGGGCCCGCTGGCGGTATTGGCGCGGCGAGAGCGTCAGCTCCGCCCACTCTTCGGCGGCGCCGGCGGCGACCGATCCTTCCACGGGTCCGTCAGCCCGGCGCCGGCGGAGCCGCTAGGGCCCCGCCGGCGCCCGGCAACAGAGGTCTCTCAGCCTCGGGCCAGGAGATCCTCGGCCCGAGCCTGGGCTTCGGCCAAGGCTTCGGCCACGGGGGTGTCGCAGGTGGTGGCCGCCTCGAGGGCCTTCACGTACTCGTCGAGGAGTCCGTTGATCTTCGGGTGGGTCACCAAGCCGTCCCAAGTGGTCATGGCCCACTCGAAGTTCCGGGCCAGTTTCTCATTGCCGCCGGTCGAGTCCACGTCGTCGCGGGCCGGGACGAAGGCGTAGCGCTCGTTGTAGGTCTGGGAGAAGTCGGCCGAGCTGAGGAACTTGACCAGCTCCCAGGCCGCGTCCTGGTTCTCGCTCTTGGCCGCGATGGACCAATGCCCGGTGGTGGAGAACTGCGAGATGTTGCCGTTGTTGCCGACGGGCTGGGCGATGTCCCAATCAAACGGGAGCCCTTCCTCTTCGAACACGGCCACCCGGCTCGGCTCGTCGAGCAAGAAGGCCAGCTTCCCGGCCTTGAACAGCTCGATGGCGCCCTCGCGGTCGTACTGGCCGAGCCGGGGCTGGACTTCGTGGGTGCAGATCAGGTCGACGGCGTACTGGGTGGCGTTGCGCACCGGGCCGGAGTCGATGGTGGCCGACTCGAAGTCGTCGGAGACGATGTCGCCGCCGAAGTTGTGGACGTTCTGCAGATTGAAGTACCAGCCGAAGTCGGCCACGGTGGTGGGGGTGTAGAAACCCCAGACGTCGGGCGGGTTTTGGATGGCCTTGGCCGCGGCCACCAGTTCTTCGCCGGTGGCGGGGATCTCGGTGATGCCGGCCTCGGCCATCAGGTCGAGGTTGGCGTACATCGCGATGGTGCCGATGATGAACGGCACCCCGTACAGGTTGTCCTTGTAGACGCTGGCGTTGACGATGCTGTCCGGGAAGTGGGACCGGTCCGTCGAGTAGTCGTCGCCGTTGAACCGGGACGTGACGTCGGAGAAGGCGCCCAGCTCGCCGAACAGCGTCAGGTGGGTGCTGGTTTGGTAGGTTACGTCGTAGACGTCGTTGCCGGCGAAGTTGGCCGTGTAGGTGGCTTCGAGCTCGTCCCAAGGCACGATCGTGTGTTCGACGGTGATGCCGGTCTCCTCTTGGAAAGAGGCCAGCCATTGGGCCATGTTGTCGGCCTCGTCCTCCCCGTGGGGCGCTTTGGCGAACTTCAGCGTGACCCCCTCGAAGCCGTCGTCGCCGCCGCAAGCGGCGGCTACCAGGGCGAACACCATCAGGATCGCCGCTCCCACAGACAGTGAGCGGCTACGGAAGATTTTCATAGGGTTTTCCCCTCCAGGGTTGGACGGTCCCACGGTGCCTACGCCCGTCGGACACTGGCCAGAGACATTAGAACATCCGGGCCCAGCCCGCCAAAGCGAGCGCCGAGATCCTTGAATCGCTCAGGTCCTGGCAGTTTGCTCAGGCCGCTGAGGCTAGACCGTGACGGACCCCCAGGTGAGGACGAACCGCAAACGCAGCCGGTTGCGCTGGCGCCGGAGTTCGGCGTTGGGCCAGGATGGATCGCCGACGATCACTCCGTGCGCGAACGCGACAGGATCTGCCAGCGGTTCGGCTGGGGTGTGCAGAACTCCGAGATCCAACGAGCGCGGCTCTCCCGCTCTCACTGAGAACACGACAGACCCATCTCGCCGAGCAGCGACATCCGCAGGACCGCTGCCATTCGCTGAGAGGACCGAATCCAGATAGACCGACATGCCATCCGGGTCAAATCGGATGGCGGCGTTCAGCGGGGTCCACCGCTGGAGGTTGCCGTCGAAATCGACCATGTCCTTTCGGTTGAGCACTCGCCGGTGGAGAAGATCGTCGTCGCCGATGCCAGGGTCGTCGGCGGCAGTCACGAGATGCCGCTTTTAGCGTCGGCTGGCCGCGTTCGCTGTGAGCTGCTTCAGGTGCAGCACGAGGTCTTCCCTGGATTCCTCCACTGATCCGTAGAAGGTCTCCTGCGTGTCGAGATTCTCGCCCCAGGCAACGGCATGCCCGTCCGGGAAGACTTCGACTTCGATGTCCCAACCGCCCTGATGCCATTCGAACTGGACGCCACCGGTGGTGGTCGGAGCGACGGCGGGAGTCGCGACCGATGTGGGCATGAACTGGCGGAGAACTTCCAGAGCCGCTATGAGCGTCTGCGCTTCGGGGGGTGGCGAGCCGTAGCCGTCCCAGTCGTCTGTGAGTTCGGATATGGCTTGGAGGCGTTCTAGGACGGGTATGACCCAGCATGATGCGTCCGCCCGTGAATAAACGCTAACGTGACATGGGCGAAAAATCGTGTAAAGCCCGTCAACAGACATGGGAATCGCGGGCTGCGTCTCGAAAGCGATGGTGCCGATGTCGCCGACCAGCGTCATTTGAACCGCCCCCATTTCTTGTGATCGTCCTCGTGGGTCAAGGCCGCGAACATCTGAACGATTGCAACTCGGCCTCGTTGGAACAACTTCATGTCAGCTTCAATCTCGTTAGCCCTCAAGCTTGGAGCCCGGAAGGCAAGCACCAATCGGTAACTCTCAGTCGGTCCGTTCGGAGTGTTCTGGATCCCGGGAGATGCTTCAACATACAGGCGGCCTACTGGTGACTCGTCAATCGAGACTGGATATTGAAGTGTAAGTTTTTCCCATTCTGGCAGTGCCGCTACCCCTTCAACGTTCACAGGCAACGACGCGTACTTGCTGAGCAGCCGGGTAAGCGACCCGGCTTCGATCCGGTTGACGTAGGTGACTTCGATATGGGTTCGTTGCGGTCCGTCCAGCTTGAGGTCGGCCAGCATTGACACGAACTGCCTGTATACCCAGTAGAAATTGGTGAGAAGGAGTTCAAAGCGCGGATATTCCTCGCCCTGATGCCGCCAATTGTGAATGAGTCGGTCATCTTGTAGTTGCACGAGCAACGATCGGTCGCTCGACATGAACCAAACTCGGTTGAGCGGCGGCGAGTCGCTCACGACCAACTGAAAGGCCGGTTCAAGTGCGATTTCGTTCAGGATTTGCGGAGGAAGCGACTCTCGGTCTTCGGCGATTGGGTAATCGTTTCGGATGCGTTCCCAGAACAGACCGAAATGAGCCTGCCGAAGGCTTCGCAACGGCTCGAAGTGGACGCCGACGGCGACTTCTCGCACTGGAGGGTCGCTGAAGTCGGGCAAGTGGTCGGGGCGTGAGGTCACGGCATCGCCATCGTAGGGGGTGCCGCCTCGGCGGGGCTGAACGGGGAGTTCAAGGGTGGCGCGCTCGGAGGGACTCGAACCCCCAACCTTCTGATCCGTAGTCAGATGCTCTATCCAAATTGAGCTACGAGCGCTGGGAACCGCCAGTGTAGGCGGCCCGGCCGGCCTGGCCACCGGAGAGGGCGGAGACGGTGGGATTCGAACCCACGAACGGCTTGCACCGTTACTTCCTTAGCAGGGAAGCGCCTTCAACCTGACTCGGCCACGTCTCCGGTCCCCCCGATGGTATCGGGCCGGTCCCCGAACCGGGGGCCTCAGCCCAGAACGCAGTTCCGGCAGCGGACATCGCCGACCTCCTCGCCGGCCAGGAAGGCGGTGAGCCAGTCGATGAAGGCGACGCCCTCCACCTCCAGGTCGTACATCCCAGCCTGGCCCAGGATGGTGTGGCCGAGACCGGGGGCCAGGTAGCCGGCCACCGGCACCCCGCGGCTCTCGATGAGGGCCTCGTTGTCCCGAATCAACCGGTCGGGCAAGCCGAGCCCGGCCCCGGAAGCGGTGGCGAAGAAAGCCTGGATCGGGTCGAAGGCGTGGTCGAAGCGGCTGAACCGTATGTCGGGGTCGTGGAGGCCGGCCTGCACGAACAGGCCTGGCAGCCCGATGTCGGCGATGGTCAGGCCCTGGTTCACCGGCCAGTCGGGAATGGCCTCGCCGGCGCCCCACAACTCGCCTATCACCGCGTTCACGTCTGGGTTGTGGGGGTAGGCGCCGGAACTGTCGGCCACCACCGTCACCCTGGCTTCGGGGTAGCGATCCGAGACCAGGCCGCCGAACAGGGGAGCGGCGGCCGACCCGGCGCTGGACCCGGTCACCACCACCTCGGCCGGGTCGTCGAACCGGTTCGCCATCTCGTCGAGGGCTTTGGAGGCGTTGAGGAACCCGGTGTGGTTCACGGTCAAGTCCCTGCTGTAGGTCGTTGTGGCCGTGCCCAAATGCAAATCGCCGGTGCAGTAGGTGACGACGACGAAAGAGTGATCGGCCAGAGGATTGGCCGGATTGTCCAGATCGAAGATTCCGCCGCCGCCGGGGGATTCAGCGCTCGCGTTGGCGTCGGCGGTGTAGATCACGCCGTCGAACGAGCACGTCTCGACGCTGAAGCAGGCCCCGCCGCCCATCAGGTGGAGCACCACCCGGCTGGGATCGGCCTCGCGAACCCAGAAGCTGTAGGGGCTGCCGTCGGCGCAGACGCAGCCGTCGCCGGGGGTAACCCGCTCCCATGCGCCGGCCGCCGGAGCTGGATCGGGGGCCGCGGTCTCGGCCGGAGCGTCGGTGGTTGGCGGCGCTGGTTCGGTCGGCTCGGTGGTTGGCGGTGCTGGCTCGGTGGTGGGCGGGGCTGGTTCGGTTGTCTCGGTGTCCAGTACTGGCTCGGTGGTGGGGGGTGGCGTTGGGTCGGTGGTGGGCGGCGCAGTTGTGGTCGCGGGCCGGGTGGTGGTCGGTGCCGGGGCCGCAGTCGACGATGCCGCCCCGGCCGTGGTGGGCTCCGGCTGGATGCCGCCCGACCCGCTGCCGCACGCCGCGGCCAGAAACGCCCCGGCGATCAAGGCGCCCCAGGCCGCCCCGGCTGTCAGCCGTGCTCGGCTCACCCCCGGACCCTTACCCGTTGGCATCGTTAGTAGCGTGCATCTTGTGCCGATCGAGATCGACTCCGTCCACGACCGGGTCCGAGGGGCGTTGGCCCGTCTCGATCAGCGCTACACCCCGGCCCGGCGCCGCCTCGTCGGCCTGCTCGCCGCCGCGGCTCGGCCGGTGACTCTTCCCGAGTTGCTGGCCATGGACCCTGGCCTGGTCCAGAGCTCGGCCTACCGGAACCTCGACGTGCTCGGCCGGGCCGGGGCTGTGCACCGGATCATCCTGGGAGCGGATCGGACTCGGTTCGAGCTGTCCGAGCGGCTGGTGGGTCACCACCATCACCTGGTCTGCGACCATTGCGGCGCGGTGGCCGACTTTCGGCTCGACGAGGGCTGCGAGCAGTTCATCGACGAAATCCTCCGTCGGGCCGGCGACAAGGCCGGGTTCGCGGCCCGCCATCACGAACTCGACCTTCACGGCCGCTGCGCGGCCTGCTCCGACGCAGGCGACTGAATCCTCAAGCGGAGGGAGGGGGATTCGAACCCCCGGGACCCGTGAGGGCCCAACGGTTTTCAAGACCGTCGCAATCGTCCGCTCTGCCATCCCTCCGGAACCGATGATAAGGACCGGGCAACCCTATGAGATGATGCGGCCCCGCAGGCCCTCCACCCAGGCATCGGCTTCGGTGACCCTGGCCCGGTCGGCGATCTGGTCTTGATCGCTGCCATAGGCCGACGGGTAGGAGCCGAGGAACTTCACCCGGGCCGTCTTCATCATCAGGTTGCGCAGCGCGTCGGCCACCAGTTCGTCGGCGACATGGCCCTCGCAGTCCACCAGAAAGCAGTAGTGGCCCAGCCCCGCCTTGGTCGGGCGGCTCTGCAGGCTGGTGAGGTTGATGGCCCGGGCCGCGAACTCCTGGAGGATGCCGATGAGCGAGCCCGGCGCGTCGGAGCGCTGATAGATGAGCATGCTCGTCTTATCGTGTCCCGATGGCGGGGTGATGCCGTCCGAACCGACCAGCACGAACCGGGTCTGGTTCTCGGGGCGGTCCTCGATCCCGGCGGCCAGCACTTCGAGGCCGTACACCTCGGCCGAGCGCCGGGTGGCGATGACAGCGGTGGTCTCGTCGCCGCCGGAGGCCAGCTCGCGGGCGGCGTCGGCGGTGGAGTTGGCCGCCCGGAAGTAGACGCCGGGAAGGTGCTCGCCCAGGTAGCTCCGGCACTGGGCGTGAGCGACCGGGTAGGTGCTGATGCGCTCTATCTGATCGAAGCGGCCCCCGGGCCTCACCAGCAGGTTGAGATTGACGTCCATGACGATCTCCCGCTGGATGACCAGGTCGGTGTCGAAGGCCAGGGCGTCAATGGTGGCGGTGACCGATCCCTCGATCATGTTCTCGATGGCGACCAGGCCGAGATCCACCTCCCCGTCGGCCACGGCCGCGAGCACCTCGGCTATCGAGCCGATGGGCCGGTGGCGCAAGCGGGCCAGATCGGGCTGGGAGTGGACCGCCTGCTCGGTGAAAGTGCCCGGCGGCCCCAGGTAGCCGATAGTCCGGGCTCGCCGGTCGGCCGAAAAGGGCATGGAGGCATGATACGGCCCGGTCGGGGCCAGCCGTTAGGGTGACCGGCGTGCCGGAGTCGCTCATGCATCGAGCCCGGACCGGGTGACCGGCGTGTCGGATCGGCTCTATTTCCGCCAGTGGCTGTCGGGGCGCGATTTCGCCGGCGGCGACGACCTGGCCCGCCAGATGGTGAACTTCGTCTACGCCATCGGCGACCGCGCCACCGGCGAGGCGGTGCTCGTCGACCCGGCCTACGCGGTGGATGCCCTGCTCGACCGGCTCGAAGCCGACGGCATGGCCTGCGTCGGGGTGCTGGCCACCCACTACCACCCCGACCATGTGGGCGGGTCGATGATGGGGCTGGACATCGAGGGGGTGAGCAGGCTGCTGGAGCGGGTGTCGGCGCCGGTCCACGTCCAGGCTGACGAGCTCGAGCACGTCGCCGCCGTCACCGGCGTCAGCGCCGATCACCTGGTGGCCCATTCGTCGGGCGACGTGGTCGCGGTGGGGGCCGTCGACATCGAGCTGATCCACACTCCGGGCCACACCCCCGGCAGCCAGTGCTTTTTGGTCGACGACCGGCTGGTGGCCGGCGACACGCTGTTCTTGGACGGGTGCGGGCGCATGGACCTGCCCGGCTCGGACCCCGAGCAGATGTATGAG
The DNA here is from genome assembly GCA_958296055.1 of uncultured Acidimicrobiales bacterium. Taxonomy (GTDB): domain Bacteria; phylum Actinomycetota; class Acidimicrobiia; order Acidimicrobiales; family Aldehydirespiratoraceae; genus CATQHS01. Next base: position 1,820,364 of record CATQHS010000001.1, on the reverse strand, counting down.
AGCCTGACCGGCCGGCTGGCCCGGGTCCCCGACCGGGCCGTCCTGTATCCGGGGCATCGTTACTCGCTGGAGTCGTCGGCCACCTTGGGCGTCACCAGGGAGCGCAACGCGGTGTTCCGGCCCACCAGCCGGGAGCAGTGGCTGGCCGCCTTCGCCGGTTGACGGGGGCGGGCCCCCACCGGGCCTTGGGATCGCCGCCGGGGCCGGCCGGGCCCCGCTTCGCCGGCCTGGACGGGCTGAGGGCGGTGGCGGCTCTGGCCGTCTTCTTCCACCACGTCGGGTTCTGGTCTTCGGCCACCTTTGATTCCTCCGTCGGCGGCTATCTGGCTCGCTTAGACATCGGGGTCCCGGTGTTCTTCATGCTCTCGGGTTTCTTGATGTTCAGGCCCGTCGCCTTCTCGGTGATCGACGGTGCCCCCCTGCGCCCGGCCCTCGAGCATCTGTGGCGCCGGGCGCTGCGGATTTATCCCGCCTTCTGGACGGCGCTGGCGGCTATCGTCCTGCTCACCTCCGAGACTTTCCGCTCGGCGGCGGGCGCAGTCACCACCGTTCTGCTGGTGCACATCGGTTGGCCCACCCATGTCATCGGCCCCATCCCCCAGGCCTGGAGCTTGGCCACCGAGATCGCCTTCTACGCCTGCTTGCCGATCCTGGCCCGAACGGCCCGGCCCCTGCTGGCGGGCCGCAGCCGCTCCGGCCGGACCGCCGGCTTGGCCGCCATGATCGCCGGGCTGTATCTGGTCAGCCTCTTCTTCCGTCTCTTCGCCTACGGGCTCGGCAACGACTGGACCCCGGCACTGGTGCTGTGGCTCCCGGCCATGGCCGACTACTTCGCCATCGGCATGGCCCTGGCCACCGCCCACGTCGGGTTGGTTCCGGGCGGGGCCGCCCGGAACCGGCTGGAGCGCTGGGCCGCCCCGGCCGGGTGGTGGTGGCTGGCCGGGGCAGCCCTGTTCGTTCTGGTCTCCCAGGGCCTGGGTCTGGCCCGGGGAGTGGCCTCCGCCGGATGGCCCCGAGAGATGCTGCGCCAGTTCCTCTACGGCGCCATCGGGTTCACGCTGCTGTTCCCGCTCGTCTTCGGCGGCCGGGCCCGCGGCTTGCTCCGGCGGTGGATCTCGAGCCGGGCCATGAGCTGGCTGGGCGCCGTCTCCTATTCGTTCTACCTGTGGCACATGGTCTTCATCGTCCACCACTGGCGCCCTCTTGAACGGATCGTGGAAGGGATCTGGGACGCCACCGTGCGGACCGGCTGGTTCGACGCGCTGTTCGGGTGGACGGGGGCGACCGGCTTCTTGAACGGCCGGTTTCCGGTGCTGGCGATCACCGCGGTGGTCCCCGCGGTGGCCGTGGCCGCGGTGAGCCACCGCTTGGTGGAGCGGCCCGCGGTGGCTCTGGGCCGCAAGCTGCGGCGACCTGTTGCCGACCCCACGCCCGCCGAGTCGGCCGTGTCCCGGCTGGCCGCGGCCTGGCTGGCCGTATCATTCCGGGTCCGACTGGCGGTGATCGCAGCCGGGGCGCTGGCCGTGCGGTTTGCCTACGTGCTGATCGCCAAGAGAAACCAGACCCTCGAACCGGGCGAGATCTTCCCCGGCGATCAGCTCTACTACGCGCTGGCCGGCGACGCGCTGGCCGACGGCAAGGGGTTCGTGGTTCCCTGGCACCAAACCTTGATCGCCGAGGGCCTGGCCCCGGCCGGGGCGGCCGCGGCCCACGCCGCCGACCATCCGCCCCTGGCTGCGCTGGCTGCCGCGCTGGCCGGCCTGCTGCCCGGCGAGCCGGGCAGCCACGTGCTCGGCCAGCGGTTGACCATGGCGGTGATCGGGGTGGCGGCCGTGGTTGTGATCGGGCTGCTGGCCCGGTCGGTGGCCGGCCCGGCTGCTGGTTTGATCGCCGCCGGCCTGGCCGCGGTCCACGCCGGGTTCTGGATCAACGACGGCTTGGTCATGGCCGAGACGCTGGTCACTCTGGCGACGGCCGGCGCGCTGTGGGCTGCCTTCCGCTACCGCCGCAGCCCGTCAGCGGTGCGGGCCGTCGAGCTGGGGGCCTGGGTGGGCGCTGCCGTCCTGGCCCGCTCCGAAGCCCTGCTGCTGGTGCCGCTGGTGGCCATCCCGGCCGTGCTGACGAGTCACCCCGAGTGGCGGGCCCGTCTGGTCCGAGCAGCGGTGGCGCTGGCGGCAACGGCGGTCGTGCTGGCGCCTTGGGTCGTCCCCAACCTGGTCCGTTTCGCCGAGCCGGTATGGCTGTCCACCAACGGCGGGATCACGCTGGCCGGGGCCAACAACCCCAAGACCTACCACGGCGGCGCCATCGGGTTCTGGTCGCTGGAGGATGTGGAGGCTTCTTTCGTCTCGCTGGAGGATGTGGAGGGTTTTTTCGCCAGCGGGCCGGATCAGAGCCAAATTTCGTCAAGGCATCTCTCCGCTGCCGTCGACTACGCCCTGGACAACGCTGATCGCTGGCTGGCGGTGGCCGCGGCCCGGATCGGGCGGGCATGGAGTGCCTACCGGCCGTTGCAGATGCTGGACTGGAACCAGGGCGAAGGCCGGGAAATATGGGCGTCAATGCTGGCGCTGGGAGGATTCGCGGTGCTAGTGCCGGCGGCGGCCTGGGGCTGGGTGGCGCTGCGCCGGGGCCGGGCCTGGGTATGGCCTCTGACGGCCATGTTCGTGTACGTGACCGTAGTGGCAACCCTGTTCTACGGCCTGCCCCGGTTCCGGGTCCCGGCCGAGGTGGCGCTGGTGGTGTTGGCTGCGGCCGCCCTCGCCCGGCCGTACCGGAATCGGTCCGGGGCACCCAAGCTGGCCGCCACTCGCCGCGTCTCGCCCAGGTTGCCGTCGCCGGGGACCTAACGTGGCCTCATGTCACCACGCGCTCACATTTTCGTCGCGGCCGTCATAGTCATCACGGTCCTGTTCACCTACCGATTGGTGTCCAAACAGGTCCTGAAGTCGAAGTACGCCCTGCTGTGGTCGGCGGTGGCTGTCATCCTTCTGCCGCTGGCGGCCGTGCCCGGCCTGCTCGTGCCCATCTCCGACTGGGTCGGGATCAGCTACGAGCCGGCAACCATCCTCTTCGCTTCGACCGCGTTTCTGTTCGCGGTCACGGTTCACCTGTCGTATGAGTTGTCCCGCAACGAGCAGCGCCTGCAGGCTCTGGCCGAGGAAGTCGCCCTGCTGCAAGCCCGCCTCGAGACGCGGTCTGCCTTGGAGGAGGACTAAGCCGGTTCGGCCACCACGATGAGGCCGGTGGCGGCGAAGGGCCGGCCCAGACGGCTCAGAGCTCGCTCGACCCCGAGCACGGTATGGAGCATGGCCGCCTCCAAGACGGTTCCTTCTCCTCGATTACCGAGAACGGGCACGTACGTGACCGTCTCGACAACGCGCCAGCCGTGTCGGCGGGCCAGCTCAGTCAACGTCCGCCAGGTGAATGCGGTCACGTGGTCGGGATGATTGCACTCGACTCCTCTCAGGATGGAGGCGGCCACGTTGACGAGCCCGTAGGCGTTGGGGGTGGTGATGATCAACCGCCCGCTTGGCCGGCACAGGACCCGGAGCCCGTCGAGAAAGGGGCCGGGCTGGTCGACGTGCTCGATCACCTCGCCCGCCACCACCACATCGGCCGGTTCGAGCCCGAGGGCGGCGACCGCGTCGGGGTCGGTGCAATCGACAGCGCAGACCTCGTAACCGGCGGCGGCGGCAGCAGCCACACCGGCCGCGTCGATGTCGATTCCCACCAACTCGGACGCCGTGTCGGCCAGATGATCGTGAAGCCATCGTCCGGCTTGCCGCTTACGGTCGGCAAATGCGGAGTCGGCGAACCCGACGTGGACGACCCGGCGGTCCCGGCATTGTTCCGCCAGCCATCCGATCCGATCGACCGCCCGGGCTCGGGGCAGCCGGTGGATCATGTCCCTGAGGCCGGGCCCGGCCGCGCTGGCTCCCGAACCGATCACGTCGTCCCCGGCGGGTGGAAGACGGGGGCGTCGGCGTGTCGGGAGGCGATAGCGGCCAGGGTGAGATCCGATCCAGCCACCAAGCCCCTCACCCGCGGGCGCATCCGCCTCCGTCCCCACCACATTATCTGCTTGCCCATCCGTCCGACCAGGGGCATGGCCCAGCGAACCTCGTCGGGATCGAAGTCGTAAGGATGGGCATAGAGCCACGGGGCCGGGTGGTGGCGGAGCCGGCGATGAGCCCATTTGACGAGGGCGCTCGGGGCGACGCGGAGATAGACACCCCCCAGCATCGGCAGCCGAGCGGGGCCGAGGCGGACCACCGGGGCGGGCAGCTCGACCAGACCGCAGGGCCAGCGAAAGGGCTCGGCCGGCGCTTCGGGCCAGCCGAACAGCGGGTTGCGGGCCGGTAGGACGCTCGACGAGTAGACGTAGCCCAGCTCGGCGAGGATCTCTGGCGCCCAGGCCGAGGCCGGGACCAGCGAAAGGGTCGGTGCCCGGAACCCCAGCACCGGTCTCCCGGTCACCGAGGCCAGCGACTCAGTGAAGGCTTCGACGTCGGCCCGGAACCGCTGCGGCCCCAACTCCGGCAGCGGCGAGTGGTCGGTGCCGTGCAGACCGACTTCGTGGCCCCGTTCGGCGATCGACCGGATGAGATCGGGGGACTCGGCGATCAGATCGCCCACCACGAACACGGTGCCGGTGACCCCCCATTCGTCCAGATCGTCCAACAATGGCTCGACGATGGCGACGTAGCGGCGCTCCACGGCCCGATCCGGGCGGTGATCCTCCAAGTCGAAGGTGAAGGCGATGGTCGGGCTCATCCGGGCGCCTGAGCGCGAACCGGTTGGGGGTGCCGGCTCGGCCGCCGCAGCGCGGCCAGCCCGATCCCGGCCAGCACGATCATGGCGATGTCGACCGGCACCCGGTAGCGGGTAAGCCCGAAAGTGGCCGCGGCCGTGGCCATGACCATCGGCCACCAGGCCAGCACCGGGGTCAGCCGCCGGCCGGCTCTTCGCAGGACCACCGCGCCGGCGGCGGCTGGGACGATCAAGGCGTAGTACAGCCCGAGCCCGATCGTGGAGGGCCCCCGCCAGCGCCCCTCCACCGCCCAGTTGGCCTGGAGCGTGTCGCCGACCCGGAAAACCTCCAGGGCCCGGCCGATCCGGGCCAGCATCACGGCCGGGTAACGGCCGATGTTGTCGCCTATGTAGTCGAGAGCGTGCCGGCGGTTGAAGGCGTCGGTCAGCGACTCGTCGTAGACGGCGCGATCGGGCCCGGCGGCGGTGCTGCCGAGGAAGGCGGCTTCGTAGTCGTCCCACAGACCTCTCTCGGTGAAGCAGTCCGCCCACCAACCCAACTTCGGGCCATCCCAGACGCTGTCACACGACCCGGCCATAAGAACGCTTCCCATCCCTGAGGTGAGGGTAACCGGCCGGGCGAATCTGGCGTTGTTGTAGACGATCCACGGCGCCATCACCATGGCGGCGCCGGTGCCGGCGACGAGCAGATGACGGGCCCGGTCCCGGCCCGGAAGCGGTCGGGCCAGCCCGACCAGCGGCACCAGTAGCAGCCCGACCAGCAGGACGGCTTCGCCTCTCACCAGCGCCGCGGCGCCGACCGACGCGCCGGCGACAAGCGCGAGTCGGCCGGTGGGCCGGTCGGCGTAGGCGACGGCGACCAGCATTATCGCGGCCACTGCCGGCTGGTAGAGCGATTCCGACATCAGCATGGCATCGCTGATCCACAGCAGGGGGTGGACCGCGGCGACGGCGGCGGCGATCCACCCGGCTCCGTCGCATCCCAGCCTCCGGGCCACCATCGCGATCAGAACCACCCCGGCCGCGCCGAGAAAGGTGGCCCCGAACCGCTGCCATGACACGGTGTCCAGTCCCAGGGCCGACCAGAGCCCGAGCAGCAGAGGGAACAGAGGCGGGTGGGCGGCCGATTCCACCAGCCGGCCGGTGACCTGGTACTCGAGGCCGTTCTTAAAGAAATGCCCGGCCCCGATCAACCGGCCCTGGGTGAATCGGTAGAGCACGTCCCCGTTGATCAGAAAACACCCGGGTTCGCCGCCTCCCCGGGTCGAACAGGTGGGCCGGGCCGCCAGTACCACGTACCAGCGCACCACGAGGGCTCCAAGCGCGATCCCGGCCGTCGGCAGCCACCAGCGGTCTTCCAGAAGCCGGTATCGGATCGGGTTCACGGGGCTACCTCTCGGCCGGGGTTGGCCGGATCGCCTCGGCCTGAGTGGATGGGCGCGGCCGGTGTCGGCCGCCACCGATCGAGCAGGGCTCCGAGTGCGATCCCGGCCAGCACCGCGATGGCCACGTCGGCACCGGACCGGTAGCGGGTGATCCCGAAGGTGGCGGCGGCGGTCAGGGCGGCCGTTCCGATGAAAGCCGCCGACGGCCAGAGGGGCAGCCGGCGCCGCCACAGAACGACCGCGCCGCCCGCGGCCAGCAGCGACAGGGCCCAGTGGGACCACAGCCCGGCCCGGACGTGGCTTTGGATGCGGCGCTCGAGGAACACGTCGAAATCAGCGGTCTGGAAGGGACGGAACAAGCCGAAGAGGCGGCCCACCCTGGCCGCGGCCACTTGGGGCTGCTGGCTGAGATGATCGCCTATGTAACGACGAGCCCGGTCCAGCTTGTCGGCTCCGATGGTCGATTCATCGCCCTGGACCCAGTGTCCGGGGTCGCAGGCGGCGCTCCAGTAGCCCAGCAGAGACCCGGAATAGGTATCGTCGCAGTTGGCGAGTTCGAGCACAAAGCCCATACCCGACGACAACAGCGTTGGTTTCTCGAAGACGGTCAGGTTCCGTCCCACCCACGGAGCCAGGATGGCCGCGGCGGTGACTGCGGCGACCCCCGTCATCCGGAGGCGGTCCCTGACGGTGCCGGCCCGCCGCCGCCAAACCAGCGGCGCCAGCAGCACAAAGAAAAGCAAGAACGACTCGCTGCGGATCAGAGTGGCGGCAGCCAGGACAGCCGAGAGCCCGATCGCCCGTCCTGGCCCGGGCCGGGCGAGGAACCGGTGGGCCTGCCAGATGATGCCCGCCGCCAACGGGATGTACAGCGACTCAGACAAGATCAGTCCGTCGTTCATCCACAGCGCCGGGTGGACGGCGACCAGCAACCCGGCGGTCACCCCGGCTCTCGTGCCGGCCAGCCGGGCCACGGTCAGAGCCACCGGCACCACCGCGGCCGCGCTGACCAGCCCCGACGCCAGCCGGTGCCACAAAGGCGTGTCCGCTCCCAGCAGCGACCATGCCGCCAGGTAAAGCGAGTAGAGCGGAGGGTGGGCTGCCGTCGGCTCTACTAGACCCGCGATGAAGGTGAATGGGTTGATGAATCCCCGGCCCTCGGCCAGCAAGTTGGCTTGGGAGTGGTAATAAAAGTTGTCGGTCACACCTAGGGGCAGGTCGCGGTAATACCTGACCGCCATCGCCCAGCGCAGCACCGCGGCCAGAGCGAACGCGGCGGCAACACACCAGGCGAATCGGTTCCGGCGGAACACGGGACGATGCTACGGGGCGGCCCGCCTGGCCCGAGACCTAAACTGGGCGGGGATGCATCTCACGGTCATCGGCCACAGTTGTCTGCGGGTCAAAACTCGGGCCGGGGTCATTCTTGTGGACCCGTGGGACTCTCCGCCCGCTGGGATCGCCTGGTGAACCGCTGTTTCGAGAAGCTGCCCGGGTAGCTCCGCCCGTTCCAGATCGTAGGTGGGTTCAGTAGACGTCCATGTCCAACAGTTCGAAGGTGTCGAAGTCGATCCCGGCGTTGTCCAGAGCTGGGTCCAGGGACCGGACGACCAGGTTCAGGGGGCTGGGCTGGAATCGTCGGGGCGGCTTGATCCCTCGGATCGCCACGGCCGGGTTGAAGCCGGAATAAACGGCGAAGGCGCTGCGGTGCCAGCGGGTGATCGATCGGATGGCCCCGGTGGCCGGGACCGGCCCGGGCCCCAAGGGGAACGTTTTCAGCACCACCGTGACCGGCAGCTTCTTGTAGCTCGTCCGGGTGGTCACCAGGGCCAAGTCGTCGCTCGCATGCACCCAGTAACGGGCGAAAGGACAGGCCAGTCGCCAGCGCAGCATCTCTGTGGTCCAGTCGGTCGACCATGCGGCCACTGGGTGACGGTCCGCCGCCGCCGCGAAATCGTCGAGCCCGCCGGAGTCCAGCCAGCTCGCGCTCACTTCGGTGTGGCTCAGGTCGCGCCGGCTCCGGCCGGCGGGCGAGATCACCCGGACCGGCAGGGGCCCGACCAGCCGCCAGCCCATGTACTTGATGAACGCCGGGGTGGATATCGCGTTGGCCGCCCCGGCCACGAAGGTGCGGCCCGCGGCTCCGGCCTCGGCGTAGACCTCATGCCCGAGCCGGGTGAAGTGACGGGCCCGCTGATAACCGGAGCGGGTGACGGAATGCTGGGACAGCGCTCCCTCGCATCGTTGGCCCCCGGGGCCGCGGAAACGCCGGGGCGTGATCACATGGTGGGCCACCAGCAGGGGGCGGCCGCCCCCCGGGGCTTCGATGTAGTGGTATCGCTCCCAGGCCGGACTCAGGGGGTTGTCCCGGTAGCTCCAGCGCAGGTAGGCGGTGTCGTCGGCCAGCCGGGGGTCGGGGAGCTCGGCTCGCAGCAGGTCGGTGGCGTCGGCGAGCACCGCGTCGTCACCCGACTCAGAACCGCTGATGGTCCAGCCTTCAACCCCTTCGGTCGCTCGAGCGCCCTGTCGGCGCCGATCGCCTTCGGCGCTTTCGATATCGGTGGTATCCATATCCAGAGGGTGCGCGAGGAGGGACTTGAACCCTCACGTCCTTGCGGACACAGGAACCTGAATCCTGCGCGTCTGCCAAATTCCGCCACTCGCGCGCGGCACCCGCCAGTTCGGGACCGGGAGGCCTTTCGAGGCTAGCGCCTTCGCCGGCCGGATCACTCCGCCCGGCCTGCTGGGTAGCCTCTGGCTGTGTTCGCCGTCCCTGCGGCTGCCCCTCCCCAGTTCTGGCCCTCGGCCTCGCGCCCCGGCCTCGGGCCCCGGCCGTCGGCATGACCGCATTCGGTTACGGGGCGGCCAGCGCCACCGGCCCGGTTCGCGACATCAACCAGGACCGCTGGCTGGCCGACGGCTCGCTTTTCGCGGTGGCCGACGGGCTGGGAGGCCACCAAGGCGGAGAGGTCGCGGCCGCCATCGCCGTCGACGAACTGGCCCGCCACGAAGGGCTGGCCGCCCTCGACCAGCTCGTGGACTTGGTCCGGGCCGCTCACACCGCCATCCGGGCCGAGGCTCGAGCCGACCGGGCCCTGGCCGGGATGTGCACGACCCTGTGCGCCTTGGCCGACCTCGCCCCCGCTGGCGGCAAGCCCCGTCTCGGCGCGGTCAACGTGGGCGATTCCCGTCTCTACGCCCTGACCGGCGCCGAGCTGGATCAGATCAGCGACGATCACAACATGGTGGGGGAGATGATCCGGGCCGGTCAGCTCGACCGGGCCGCGGCCGCGGTCCATCCCGACCGCAACCGGCTGACCCGGGTGCTGGGATTCGAGCCGGAGGTGCTGGTGGACGCCTGGGAGCTGAGGGCCGTCCGGGGAACTCGGTTCCTGCTCTGCTCCGATGGGCTGTTCAGCGAGATCACCGACGCGGCCATCGCCGGCGTGCTGCGGGACAATGACGATCCCGCTGCCGCGGCCCGAGCCTTGGTGGATGAGGCGATTCGGGCTGGCGGCCACGACAATGTGACCGCCGCGGTGGTGGACGTCCTTGACGGGCTGGAACCGGATGGGTCCGGCCTGGTTCTCGCCGCCCGACCGGGCGCTGGTCCGGCCTGACCCGGACTCCCACGGCGCCCAATTCGGCTCCGGTAAACTGGTTCGGCATGTCCGAACCGGGCCCGACCGTGTTCAACGGCCGCTATGCGCTGTTGCGCCACTTGGCCCGCGGCGGCATGGCCGACGTCTATCTGGCTCGAGATGCGCTCCTCGACCGCCAGGTCGCGCTCAAGGTCCTGTTCCCCGAGTACGCCGACGAGCCCAGTTTTGTGGAGCGCTTCCGCCGGGAGGCTCAGGCCGCGGCCAACTTGAACCATCCTCACATCGTCGGGGTCTATGACTGGGGTCAGGAACGGGGCACGTATTACCTGGTGATGGAGTATGTGGAGGGGCGAAGCATGGCCGATGTGCTGCGCTCGACCGGGCCGCTGCACCCCGACCGGGCCGCGGAGATCGGCGCCGCCGTGGCCGACGCGCTGGGCACTGCGCACAAGGCTGGCCTGGTGCATCGCGACGTGAAGCTCGGCAACATCTTGGTGAACGACGACGGCACGGTGAAGGTCGCCGACTTCGGGATCGCCACCGCCTTGGTCGCCACTGCCTCCGACAACCTGACCCGGGCCGGCTCGGTTCTGGGCACGGCCACCTATTTCTCGCCCGAGCAGGCCCAGGGCAAGACGCTCAGCGGTCAGTCCGACCTGTACTCGCTTGGGATCGTGCTCTACGAGATGGTCACCGGCCGGCCGCCGTTCGTGGCTGACAACCCCACGGCGGTGGCGTTGAAGCAGGTGCAGGAGCGACCGGTCCCGCCCAACCGCAATGGAGCGAACATCGCCGAGTCGCTTCAGGCCATCATCCTCAAGCTGCTGGCCAAAGATCCCTCTCTCCGGTACCCCGCCGCTGCTGACTTGGTCGCCGACTTGCAGCGTTACCTGGCTGGCGCCCATCAGATCCCGAGCCGCAAACCAACCGCCCCGAGCCCGGCGACTGCTCAGGGGCCAGTCGCTCAGGGTTCAGCCGCTCAGGGCCCAGCCGCTCTCATTTCCCCGTCTCCCGCTCCGGCGGCCGCTCCCCGCCGCCCGGTCGCGACCCCGCCCCCCGGTCCGGCGGTGCACCGGTCTCCTCCCGCCGGGACGAGGTCCGATCAGCAGCCCGCGCCGCTGATGCCGTCGAGGTTCGATCAGCAGGTGGCGCCCGGGTCTCCTCCCGCCGGGACGAGGTTCCATCAGCCGCCCGTGCCGCCGGCCGCCCCGTATCCGCCCGCCTACTACTACGGCGAGCCCTCCGGCGACGGTTGGAAGCGCACCGCGCTCATGCTGGTGCTGCTGACCGGGCTGGTGGCGGTGCTCGGCGCCCTCGTCGTCGCCTTCTATCGCAACCTCGACTTGGGCGGGAGCGACGATCCCGCCTCCCCGGTCGAACCGCCGCCGGCGGAGGTCATAGAAATGCCGTCGTTGAACGGCCTGAGCCTCAGCGGCGCCGAGGACCGGCTTCGCGACCTCGGCCTGAGAATCGAAGTGGACTATCGGGTGAACACCTCCATACCCGAGGACACGGTGTTCGATCAGTCCCCGCCGGCCGGCCAGCGCGTCGACGAGAGCGATGCGGTGACCCTGGTGGTCAGCCGGGGAGAGACGCCGAAGGTCCCGCCGGTCCGGGGCCGGACCCGAGAGCAGGCCACCCAGCGGCTGATGGAGGCTGGCTACGTGGTCATACCCATAACGGCCGCCAATCAGGCCGAGGCAGGCACGGTCATCGGCCAGGACCCGATCGGCGGCACTGAGCTGAGTGACGGCGAAGCGGTGACGATCACCGTGTCGACGGGCCCGGGCCAGGTCTTCGTGCCCGATGTGCGCAACGTGTCCCAGTTGACGGCGTTCAACCAGTTGGCCGAGGCCGGGTTCCGGGTCGGCGAAAAACGGGAGGCCCACGAGACCGTCGAAGAGGGTCTGGTCATCGACACCGACCCCACTGCCGGCACTCCTCTGGCCCCCAACAACGTGGTCACGGTCATCGTTTCGACCGGCCTGCCCGCGCTGCCGATGCCCGACGTGCAGGGCCTGCTGTTCGACACCGGCAAGCTGAACCTGGAGCGCGAGGGCCTCACCATCGGATCGGTCACCTTCCGGCCGGTGGAGGCGGGCTCGACCGACATAGGGCGGATACTGGCTCAGGTCCCGGCGCCGGGCCAGCAGGTCCGCCAGGGCGATCCGGTGGACGTGGTGGTGGGCGAGCCGCCGGGGACTTCGGTTGATCCTGACGAAGAGCCGGAGGAGACCCCGACCACCGAGGAGCCCGTCCCCGACCCCGAGGGGCCCGAAACCACCGAGCCGCCCGACACCACCGAGCCGGTCGATACCACCGAGCCAGCCGAGAACTGATCCCTCGCCGGCCGCGGCCCGCGGGCCGGGGCCGTCAGCGGCAGCGGTCCAAGAAAGCGGCCAAGAGGTCCATGCCGTGGGCGGTGAGCACCGACTCGGGGTGGAACTGCACTCCCTCCACTTCGTGGTCGCGGTGGCGCAGTCCCATCACCAGCCCGTCGTCGGCCACGGCAGTGACGACCAACGCCTCCGGCATCGACGCGGCCTCGACCGTCAGCGAGTGATAGCGAGTGGCCTCGATCGGGTTGGGCAAGCCCTCGAACACGCCGGTGTTGCGGTGCCGGATCAGCGATGTCTTGCCGTGCATGACCCGGGGGGCCCGAGCGACGGTGCCGCCGAAAGCCTCGCCGATGCACTGCATCCCCAGGCACACGCCGAAGATGGGGACGGCGCCGGCCATCTCGGTCACCAACTCGGTGCTGACCCCGGCGTCGCCCGGGGTGCCGGGGCCGGGGCTCACCAGAATCCCGTCGGGGCTCATGGCTCTGGCCTCGGCCACGGTCACGGCGTCGTGGCGTCGCACCGTCGGCTCGGCGCCCAGCTCGCCGAGGTACTGGACCAGGATGTACACGAACGAGTCGTAGTTGTCGATGACGAGAACGGCCGGCCCCACGGCCGCCACGCTACCGGTCGGCGCTCGGCCCTCGGGCCGCTCCTCGGCCGGCCGCCAAGGGGTGCGGTGGCTAACGGCCGGCTTCGCCGGCCTCGATCGCCTCCAGCACATGCATGGATATGTCGGCCACCTGAACCCCGTCGCCGTCGGCGGTGGCCGCCTTCACGCCGTCGTCCATCATGATGTAGCAGAAGGGGCAGGCGGTGGCGACGCGGTCGGCGCCGGTGGCGATCAGCTCCCGGGCCCGGGCGTCGTTGACCTTGGCGCCCTCCTCCTCCATCCACATCCGGGCTCCCCCGGCGCCGCAGCACATCCCCTTGGTGCCGTTGCGGGGTGCCTCCACCACCTCGATCCCGCCGATGGCGCCGAGCACTCGCCGGGGGGCGAGATACACGTCGTTGTGGCGGCCCAGATAGCAACTGTCGTGATAGACGACCCGCTCGGCCAGCTCGGACCCGGCCAAGTCGAGCCGCCCCTGGCCGATGAGCCATTCGAGGAACTGGCTGTGGTGGATCACCTCGTAGCGGCCGCCGAGCTGGGGGTACTCGTTGGCCATGGTGTTGAAGCAGTGGGGGCACTGGGTGATGATCTTCTTCACCCCCATGGCGTCGAGCGTGGAGATGTTCTGGGCGGCCAGCATCTGGAACAGGTACTCGTTGCCGGAGCGCCGGGCGGAGTCGCCGGTGCAGCCCTCGGACGGGCCCAGGATGGCGAAGTCCACCCCGGCCCGCTGCATGAGCTGGGCCATGGCCCGGGTGACCTTGCGGTTCTTGTCGTCAAAGGACCCGGCGCAGCCGACCCAGTACAGGTACTCGGCGTCGAATCCGTCACCGGGCCCGATGACCCGCACCCCGTCGAGGTCCCGGGCCCATTCGGCCCGTTCGCTCTGGCTCATGGCCCATGGATTGGACGAGTTCTCCATGCCCCGGAAGGCTTGGCCCAGCTCGGACGGGAAGTCGCTCTCCATCAGGGTGAGATAGCGGCGCATGTCCAGGATCTTGTCGAGGATCTCTATGTTCACCGGGCAGATGTCGTCGCAGGCCCGGCAGGAAGTGCAGGCCCACAACTCCTCGGTGGTGATCCGCTCGAGCACCTGAGCGGCCGGAACGGTCACCGCGTCGCCGGTCCCCAGGGGGGGCGAGACTTCGGGGTCGCCGGTCCGGGCCATGACCTCGCCCACCTTCAGCACGATCTCGCGGGGGTCGAGGGGCTTGCCGGTGGCGTGGGCCGGGCACACCGAGGTACACCGGCCGCACATGGTGCAGGCGTCGGTGTCGAGGAGCTGCTTCCAGGTGAAGTCCTCGATGACGGCCGAGCCGAAGGTCTCCAGCTCGGTGTCGCCCTCCACCAGGTTCGGCATGGGCCTCATGGCCCCTTTGGGGCGGTCCCGGTGGAGCCAGTACATGTTCAGCGGCGACGTGAGCATGTGCCGCAGCATGGTGGTGGGCAGGATCACCAAGAAGGCCAGGAACGACACGACGTGGGCCGTCCACCAAACCTGGTGCCAGCCCGACAGCCCGCCGGCCCCGTCCACCAGCGCGGCCAGGGGGTAGCCGATGAAGCTCCACCGCTCGTAGTCGGGCAGTCCCTCGGCCGCGATGCGGAACGCCTCAGCCCCGAAGCCGGTCACCCCGATTGCGCCGAGCACCCCCAAGATGACGGCGTGCTCGGGCCGGCTCTTGGCCCGTATGCGGTCGGGCCGCCACCGCACCGGCCCGTACCGCCGACCGACGGCCCAGCCGATCCCGATCAAGAACACGGCCCCGGCGGCGTCGCCCACCGCGGCGTAGGCCCGGTAGACGTCGCCGTGGAGGAACTTCAGATCGTCGGGCAACTGATGGTTGACCTCGAGGGTGGTGGTCACCCCGAGCAGGACCAGGAAGCTGAAGTAAATGAGCGAGTGCATGACCCCAGCGCCGGGCTCGCGCATCAGCGTGCGCATGTACGCGCCGGCCCGGAAGTCGGCCAGCCGCCGCGAGGCGTTGGCCCCGGTCGTGCGCCGGTCCTCGGGCCGGCCCCGCTCCCAGTTCTTGACCCGGCGGGCGAACAGGGCGGCGCCGTAGACGATCAGAACGGGCACGACGGTGTAGAAGGCCGCCTTCAGGGGGCTGGGGACGTTCCCGAACACCGTCCGGGTGACCGGGCTGGCGTCGCCGAAGCCGTTGAGGTTGGAGGCGATGCCCGATCCGGCGGTGAAGACGGCCACCGCGATCCCCAGCCCCAGGACGAGCTGGTGGGGCTTCGGCCGGGTCCTCATCGCGGCCCGAGGCTAGCCGCCGAGCCGGGGCCGAGGGCCCGCTCTAAGGGCTCGGCCGCCTCGATGGGGGCCAGGTCCTCGCCCAGCCGGTAGAGCAGAGGCAGGCCGGTCGGGAGATCGACGGCGGCGATCTCGTCGTCGCCGATGCCGTCGAGGTGCTTCACCAGGGCCCGGAGGCTGTTGCCGTGGGCTGACACCAGCACGGCCCGGCCGGCCCGGAGGTCGGGCGCCACCGCGTCGTGCCAGTAGGGAAGCAGCCGGGCGGTCACGTCGGCCAGGCTCTCGGTGCGGGGCACCAGCTCCGGCGCCAGCTCGGCGTAGGCCGGATCGCCGGCCGGGTCCCAAGGATGCCCGGCCCGGATGGGCGGGGGGGCGACCTGGAAGCTGCGGCGCCAGATGCGGACCTGCTCGGCGCCGTGCCGGGCGGAGGTGTCGGCCTTGTCGAGCCCGGTCAGGTCGCCGTAGTGCCGCTCGTTGAGCCGCCAGCTCCTCCGCACCGGTATCCAGCGGCGACCAGCGGCGGCCAGCGCGATCTCGGCCGTCTCGATGGCCCGCTGGAGCACCGAAGTGTGCACTGCCTCGACCCGCAGGCCCGAGGCGGCCATCAGCTCCCCGGCCCGGCGGGCCTCGTCCCGCCCGGCCTCGGCCAGCGGGCAGTCGTGCCAGCCGGTGAAGATGTTCTTCTCGTTCCATTGGCTGCGGCCGTGTCGCAACAGGATCAACTCGTACACGGCCCCCCACGGTAGAGGCCGCGCCACCGCTAAGAGTTGATAGCAATATACTCAACTTTTCAGTGTCTGAGGGAATAAGTGCCGGTAGGGTGGGAGTTCAGGAGTTCACCGGACAAACTTCTGAGCTCCGATTGGCCACAATGGTCAGATCCACCAGAAATGGGAGGTGCTAGCGCACAATGGCCAAAGCCGTCGGTATCGACCTCGGTACCACCAACTCCGTCGTCTGCGTCCTAGAGGGAGGCGACCCGGTCGTCGTCCCCAACGCCGAGGGATCCCGCACCACCCCTTCGGTCGTCGCCTTCGGCCGCGACGACGAAGTGCTGGTGGGGGAGGTGGCCAAGCGTCAGGCCATCACCAACCCGGATCGGACCATCCGATCGGTCAAGCGCCGGATGGGCACGAACTGGGCCGTCGGCATAGCCGACCGGTCCTACACCGCCCAGGAGATCTCGGCCCGGGTGCTGATGAAGCTCAAGCGGGACGCCGAGGATTACCTGGGCGACTCCGTCACTCAGGCCGTGGTGACGGTGCCGGCCTATTTCGACGACGCCCAGCGCACCGCCACCCAGGAGGCCGGTCAGATCGCCGGGCTGGAGGTCCTGCGCATCATCAACGAGCCCACCGCGGCCGCGCTGGCCTACGGCTTGGACAAGGAAGCCGCCGACCAGACCATCTTGGTGTTCGACCTAGGCGGCGGCACATTCGACGTCTCGGTGCTGGAGTTGGGCGAGGGCGTGTTCGAGGTCAAGTCCACCTCGGGTGACACCAACCTCGGCGGCGACGACTGGGACGAGGCGGTCATCGAGTGGCTGGCGGGCTCGTTCAGGGGCGATTACGGCGTCGACCTGTCCAAGGATCCGATGGCCATGCAGCGACTCAAGGAGGCGGCCGAGAAGGCCAAGATCGAGCTGTCCCAGACCCAGTCGACCCAGGTCAACCTTCCTTTCATCACCGCCACCGACCAGGGTCCGCTGCATCTCGACTACAACCTGAGCAGGGCCAAGTTCCAGGAGCTGACCGCGGCTCTGCTCCAGCGCTGCAAAGGCCCGTTCGAGCAGGCCGTGGCCGACGCCGGCCTGGGCCCCGGCGATGTCGACCACGTGGTGCTGGTGGGCGGGTCCACCCGCATGCCGGCGGTGGCCGAGCTGGTGACCGAGATAACCGGCCGGGAGCCGAACAAGACGGTCAACCCCGACGAGGTGGTGGCCATTGGCGCCTCCATTCAAGCCGGGGTGCTCAAGGGCGAGGTCAAGGACGTCCTGCTGCTGGACGTCACTCCCCTTTCGCTGGGCATCGAGACCAAAGGCGGGGTCATGACCACCCTCATCGAGCGTAACACCACCATCCCCACCCGCAAGAGCGAGACATTCACCACCGCGGAGGACGGCCAGCCCTCGGTGGAGATCCACGTGCTGCAGGGCGAGCGGGAGATGGCGGCCTACAACAAGACCCTGGGCAAGTTCCAGCTCGTGGACCTGCCGCCCGCCCCCCGGGGCATGCCCCAGATTGAGGTCACCTTCGACATCGACGCCAACGGCATCGTCCATGTGAGCGCCAAGGACCAGGCCACGGGGAAGGAGCAGTCGATGACCATCACCGGCCAGTCGTCGCTCGACTCCGACACCATCGAAAAGATGGTCAAGGACGCCGAGGCTCACGCCGCCGAGGACCACCGGCGCCGGGAGGAAGCCGAGGCCCGCAACACGGCCGACTCGCTGGTGTACCAGACCGAGAAGCTGCTGAAGGACCAGGCCGACTCCGTCTCCGAGGAGGACAAGGCCGCCGTCACCGCCAAGATCGCCGATGTTCGCAAAGCGCTGGAGGGCGCCGACGTCGAAGCGGTCAAAACCGCCACTGAGGCGCTGATGGCGGCCAGCCAGGAACTGGGCCAGAAAATGTACGAATCGGCGGCGGCCGCCGACCGAGCGGCCTCCTCATCCTCGGAGGCTGCGGCGCCGTCCGACGACGATGTGGTCGAGGCCGAGATCGTCGAGGACGACAGCGAGACGGCGTGAGCGAGTCTGAGATCGCCGAGATCGAGGCTGAGCCGGAGCCCGAGCCCGAGCCGGGGTCGGAGGCTGGCCAATCGGTTGAGGAGGTTGCCGCCGAAGTTGAGGTTGAGTCCGAGTCGGCCGAGCGCGACGCCTACCTGGCCGACCTCCAGCGGGTCACGGCTGAGTTCGCCAACTTCCGGCGCCAGACGATCAGGCGCAACACCGAGCTGGTCGCCCAGGCCGCGGCCCGGCTGGCCGAGGCGCTGCTGCCCGTCCTCGACGCCTGCGAGGCGGCCGAGCGCCAGGGAGTGGAGGGCATGGCGCCAGTGCGGTCACAGCTCGTGGGCGTGCTGGCGGGCGAGGGCTTGGAGGTGATCGACGGGACGGATGAACCTTTCGACCCCACCTGCCACGAGGCGGTGATGGCCGCCGGTCCCGGCGGCGACCAGAGCGACGAGCCCGCCGAGCCGGTGGTGGTGGAGATCCTGCGCACCGGGTATGCCTGGAAGGGCCGGGTGCTGCGGCCCGCGATGGTGAAGGTGACCGGCGGCTCCGGGGGCTGACGGTGGAGCCGCAGCGGGAGTGGTTCGAGAAGGACTACTACAAGACCCTCGGGGTGCCGAAGGAGGCTGCGCCCAAGGAGATCACCAAGGCCTACCGGAAGCTGGCCCGCCAGCTTCATCCCGACGCCAATCCCGGCAACGCCGCCGCCGAGGACCGGTTCAAGGAAGTCTCGGCCGCCTACGACGTTCTCGGCGACGCCGACAAGCGCAAGGCCTACGACGAGGTCCGGCGGCTCGGGCCCATGGCGGGTGGCTTCGGCGCTGGCCCGGGCGGTTTCAACGTCGGCTTCGGTGGCCCCGGCGGGTCCGGCGGCGACCTTGGCGACTTGCTCGGCGGACTCTTCGGCGGCCGGTCGGGCGGCGGGCATCGTTCCCGGCCCCGAGGCGCGGACGTCGAAGCCGACCTGCGCCTCGATTTCGCCGACGCGGTGAAGGGCGTCACCACCTCCGTCCGCTTCGTCGGCGACGCGGCCTGTGGACGGTGCCGCGGCCGCGGGTCCGAGCCGGGATCGTCGCCGCGGCGGTGCGCGGCCTGCGCCGGCCGGGGGGTGAGCGACGACAATCAGGGCCTCTTCTCATTCAGCCGGCCCTGCGCGGCCTGCGCCGGTCGGGGCGCGGTCATCGACAAACCGTGCTCGGACTGCGCCGGGTCCGGAGTCGAGCGCCGGCCGAGGGAGGTGAAGGTGCGCATTCCGGCCGGAGTCCGCGACGGCCAGCGGATCAAGCTCAAAGGGCGGGGCGAGCCCGGCCCTCCGGCCGGCCGGCCCGGCGACCTGTACGTACGGGTCCATGTGGACCCCCACCACCTGTTCGGCTTCGACGGGGGCGACCTCACTCTGGCCGTGCCCGTCACTTTCGCCGAGGCCAGCCTCGGGACCGATGTGCGGGTGCCCACGCTGGACGGGTCGGTCACCATCCGCATCCCGCCCGGCACTCAAACGGGACGGGTGTTCCGGGTGCGGAGCCGGGGCCGGTCCGACGGCGCCGACCTGTTGGTGACGGTCGAGGTGGTGGTCCCCGCCGAGCTGTCCGACGATCAGCGGGCGGCCATCGAGGCCTTGGCCGCGGCCAGCCCGGAAAATCCCCGCGCCCACTTGGGGGTGTGAGGCGATGACCGCCACCGGCGGTTGTCCGGTTCCGTCTGGGGGCGCGGGTCGTGCCGGTTGACCGCGAGCGAGCCGTGTACGTGATCTCGGTAGCGGCCGAGCTGGTCGGCGTCCACCCCCAGACACTGAGGATCTACGAGCGCCGGGGCTTGGTGGCGCCGGCCCGGACCACCGGGGGCAGCCGGCGCTACAGCGACGCCGACATCGCCCTGCTCGCCCGGATACAGGAGCTGACCGAGGAGGGTTTGAACCTGGCCGGGGTGCGGCGGGTCATCGCTCTGGAGAGGACGGTGGCCGAGCTGAAGGCCCGACTGGCGGCGGAGCGGGAATAAAACCGGACCGGCTAAAGTTGAGCAATATACGCTCAACTTTCCTGAATGAGTCCTACCACCCGAAGGAGCGCTGCGATTCATGACTTTCGACCCCGATCGCTGGACTTCCAAGACGACTGAGGCCTTCTCCGCGGCGGCGGAGGCGGCTCGGTCGGCCTCGAATCCCGAAGTCACCCCCGATCACCTGCTGGCCGCCCTGCTGGGCCAGCCCGACAGCATCGTGGGCCCGGTGCTGCATCGGGCCGAGGCGGACCCGGGCTCGATTTTGGACCGAACCCGTCGGGAGCTGGCCAAGCTGCCCCGGTCCTACGGATCGACCGCCTCGGTGTCGCGGGAGCTGCGGGAAGTGCTGGAGAGCGCCGACCGCCGCCGGGTCGAGCTGGGCGACGACTACCTGTCCACCGAGCATCTGCTGCTGGCCCTGGCCGGGCGGCTCGACATCGACTCCGAACGGCTGCGACAGGCCCTGAGCGAGATCCGAGGCGATCACCGGGTCACCACCCGGGACCCCGAGAACCGGTACCAGGCCCTGGAGCGGTTCGGCCGGGACCTCACCGCCGAGGCTCGGGCCAACCGGCTCGATCCGGTGATCGGTCGGGACGAAGAGATCCGGCGGGTGATCCGGGTGCTGGCCCGGCGGACCAAGAACAACCCGGTGCTCATCGGGGAGCCCGGGGTGGGCAAGACGGCCATCGTCGAGGGGCTGGCCCAGCGCATAGTCGAAGGGGATGTCCCCGACAGCCTGGCCGGCAAGCGCTTGGTCGCCCTGGATCTCACCGCCATGGTGGCCGGGGCCAAGTACCGGGGCGAGTTCGAGGAGCGGCTGCAGGCCGTCCTCAAGGAGATAACCGACTCCGACGGCGAGATCATCACCTTCGTCGACGAACTGCACTTGGTGGTGGGGGCGGGCGGCGCCGAGGGGGCCATGGACGCCAGCAACATCCTCAAGCCGATGCTGGCCCGGGGCCAGCTCCGGATGATGGGGGCCACCACCCTCGACGAGTACCGCAAACGGGTGGAGAAGGACCCGGCCCTGGAGCGGCGGTTCCAGCCGGTGCTGGTGGACCCGCCCTCGGTTGACGCCGCCGTCGCCATCCTGCGAGGGCTGCGGGAGCGATACGAGATCCACCACGGGGTCCGGATCAAGGACTCAGCCCTCATCGCCGCGGCCGTGTTGTCCGACCGGTATCTCACCGGGCGCTTCCTGCCCGACAAGGCCATCGACCTCATCGACGAGTCGGCCAGCTCGCTGCGGATCGAGATCGACTCCGTGCCCACCGAGATCGACGTGGTGGAGCGCCGTCTGCGCCAGCTCGAGATCGAGCGGGTGGCGCTGGCCAAGGAGAGCGACGAGGCCTCCCGGCAGCGGCTCGACGACTTGGAGCGCGAGATCGCCGACCTGACCGAGGAACTGGGCGCCCTCACTGCCCGCTGGCAGTCCGAGAAGGACGCCATCGCCGCCATTAGAACCCTGAAGGAGGAGCTCGAGCAGCGCCGGGCCGAGCTGGACCGGGAGGCGGACCTGGAGCGGGCGGCCGAGATCCGCTACGGCATCATCCCCGATCTCGAGAGACGAGTGGGTAACGCCACCGAGCGGCTGGCCGACCTCCAGAGGGACTCGTCCATGCTCAAAGAAGAAGTCGACGAATCCGACGTGGCCGCGGTGGTGAGCCGCTGGACCGGCATACCGGTGACGCGGCTCATGGAGGGCGAGATGGAGAAGCTGGTCCGCCTCGAGGACTGCCTCCATCGCCGGGTCATCGGCCAGAACGAGGCGGTCGGCGTTGTGGCCAACGCCATCCGCCGCAGCCGGACCGGGCTCAGCGACCCCAACCGGCCCATCGGGAGCTTCCTGTTCCTGGGCCCCACCGGGGTGGGCAAGACCGAGCTGGCCCGGGCCCTGGCCGAGGTTCTGTTCGACGACGAGCGGGCCATGGTCCGCATCGACATGTCCGAGTACATGGAGAAGCACTCGACCTCCCGGCTGGTCGGCGCGCCGCCCGGATATGTGGGGTACGAGGAGGGGGGCCAGCTCACCGAGCAGGTCCGCCGCAAGCCCTACTCGGTGGTGCTGCTCGACGAGGTGGAGAAGGCCCACGCCGACGTGCTCAACGTGCTGCTTCAGTTGCTGGACGACGGCCGGCTCACCGACGGGCAGGGGCGCACGGTGGACTTCACCAACGCGGTGCTGATCATGACCTCCAACCTGCCCGGCGACCCGGCTGAGACCTTCCGGCCCGAGCTGGTGAACCGCATCGATGACATCGTCCGCTTCGAAGCCCTCACTCCCGAAGATCTGCGGGCCATAGTCGATCTCGGCCTGGCCAGCCTGTCGGACCGCCTCGCCGCCCGCCGGCTCACGCTGACCGTGACCGACGAGGCCAAGCGCCATTTGGCCCGTCAGGGCTACGACCCGGCCTTCGGGGCCCGCCCCCTGCGCCGCCTGATTCAGCGGGCCGTCGGGGACCGGCTGGCCCTGGCCCTGCTCGAGGGCCGCTACGCCGACGGCGATGAGATCACCGTCGACGCCGCCGGGCCGGGTTCGGGGGCGACGGCGCTGGTTCTTCGCTAGAGGCGCCCGCCGGCTCGGCGCGGGGGAGGGCCGGGGATTGGCCGGCGGCTAGTTACCATTGAGCCGTTCCGTACTCCCTCAGAGGAGAGGGCCGTGCCCGCGACCGTCGTTGTCGGCACCCAGTGGGGTGACGAGGGCAAGGGAAAGCTCACCGACCTCATGGCCTTTGAGATGGACATGGTGGTCCGCTACCAGGGCGGCCACAACGCCGGGCACACCCTGGTGGTGAACGACAAGACCTTCGCCCTCCAGCTTGTCCCCAGCGGAGTGCTCCACCCCAACGTGACCCCGGTGATCGGCAACGGCACGGTGATCGACCCCCGGGTCCTAGTAGATGAGATGGACGCCCTCGCCGCCCGGGGCGTCGACTGCGGAGCCCTGAAGGTGTCGGGCAGCGCCCATTTGGTCATGCCCTACCACTCCGAGCTCGACGCGCTCCACGAAGACCGACTCGGCGCCGACAAACTGGGCACGACCGGGCGCGGCATCGGCCCCGCCTACGCCGACCGGGCCCTGCGCACCGGCCTGCGAGTGCAGGATCTTCTGGACCCCGAGGGTTTCCGGATCCGGCTCGACGCCGCCTTGGGCCGGGTCAACCCGCTCCTCGCCGCGGTGTTCGACCGCCCGCCCATGGACGCCTCCGCCATCGCCGAGGAGTACCTCGGCCGCTGCGCCCCCCGGATCGCCCCCCACGTCGCCGACACGGTCGGGCTGGTCCACGACGCCCTGGAGAGCGGCCGGCGGGTGCTGCTGGAAGGGGCCCAGGCCACATTCCTGGATCTGGACCACGGCACCTACCCCTTCGTCACCTCGTCGAACCCGACCGCTGGCGGGGCCTGTACCGGCGCTGGCCTCGGGCCGGGCCACATCGATCGGATCGTCGGCGTGGTCAAGGCCTACGTCACCCGGGTCGGTTCCGGTCCTTTCGTTACCGAGCTGACCGACTCCACCGGCGACCACCTGGTCGCCGCTGGCCACGAGTACGGGACCAACACCGGCCGCCGCCGCCGGACGGGCTGGCTCGACTTGGTGATGCTGCGCCAGGCCGTCCGCTTGAACTCGATCACCGAGCTGGCCCTCACCAAGCTCGACGTGCTCGACGGCCTCCCCCGGTTGAAGGTTTGCGTCGCCTACCGGCACGGCGGCGACCTCTTCAGTCACATGCCCCACTGCCAGTCGGTGCTGCGGGAGGCCTCGCCGGTCTATGAGGAGCTGCCGGGCTGGCAGGCCGACACGGCGGCCGCGGCCGAGGCCGGCGTCCTGCCCGCCGCCGCCCGCGGCTACATCTCGTTCATCGAGGCTGAGGCCGGAGTGCCGGTGCGCTTGGTGGGAGTCGGCCCGGGCCGCCATCAATTCCTGGAGTTGCCGTGACCGAGGGCTCGGATTGGCCGCCTGCGCCGGGGCCAGGGCCGGCCGGAGAGCCGCCGCCATGACCGAGGCCGTCTCGAACGTGCTGGCCGACCGCTACGCCAGCGAGGCCATGCGCTCGGTTTGGTCGCCCGAGCGCCGGGTGGCGCTGGAGCGGAGGCTGTGGGTGGCCATCCTGCGGGCCCAGCGCCGGCTCGGGCTGGCCGTGCCCGCCGGGGTGGTAGAGGCTTACGAAGCGGTGATCGACGAGGTGGACCTCTCCTCGATCAGGGCCCGCGAGGCCGTTGTCCGCCACGACGTCAAAGCCCGGATCGACGAGTTCTGCGCCCTGGCCGGCCACCAGCACATCCATCGGGGCATGACGTCACGCGACCTGACCGAGAACGTGGAACAGCTCCAGGTGAGGGAGTCGCTGGAGCTGATCCGCGACGACCTCGCCGCCGTCATCGGCAAGCTGGCCGACCGGGCCGAACGCCACGCCCACACGACGATGGTGGCCCGAACCCACAACGTGGCCGCTCAGGCCACCACGTTGGGCAAGCGATTCGCCGACGCGGCCGAGGAGTCCATGCTGGCCTGCGAGCGGCTCGACGAGCTGCTGGCCCGTTACCCGTTGCGGGGCGTCAAAGGCCCGGTGGGCACGAGGGCCGACCAGCTTGACTGGGCTGGCGACGCCGCGGCGGCGGATGAGCTCGAGCGGGAAGCAGCCGACTATCTGGGCTTCGACCGGGTGCTCGACGCCGGCGGCCAGGTGTACCCCCGTTCCCTGGATCTGGACGTGGTGGCCGCCTTGGTGCAGGCGGTGTGCGGGCCGGCTTCCTTGGCTGTCACCATCCGGTTGATGGCCGGCCACGATCTGATCTCGGAGGGTTTCAGGCCCGGGCAGGTCGGGTCTTCCGCCATGCCCCACAAGACGAACGCCCGGTTGTGCGAGCGGATTGGGGCTCTGAGGATCGTGCTGGACGGCCACTTGGCCATGGCCGCCGGTCTGGCCGGCCGGCAGTGGAACGAGGGCGACGTGAGCTGCTCGGCGGTGCGCCGGGTCATGCTGCCCGATGCCTTCTTCGCCGCCGACGGGCTGCTTCACACCGCGGCGTCGGTGTTGGAGGACCTTGAAGTCTTCGACGCCGTGATCTCGTCAGAGGTTGATCGGCATCTTCCCGAGTTGGCCACTGCTCGCGTGCTCACGGCGCTGGTGGCTGCCGGCCTCGGCCGCGAAGCCGCCCATGAGCTGATCTCCGAACAGGCCCGGGCCGCGGTGTTGGCCCGGCGCGGGGGCGGGGCCGCCGACCTTATAGGCAGATTGGCCGCCGACGCCCGCGTCCCGCTGGGCCGCGATGAATTGGAATCGCTGCTGTCTGAGCCGGTTGCCTTGACCGGCACGGCTGCAGATCAGGTGAGCAGAGTGGTTGAACGGGCTCGGGCTGTTGCCGCCCGCGACCCCGAAGCTCAGAACCGCACCTATGAGGTGCGGCTCTGAGACGAATCGGGGATTAGCTGCTTCGGGAGATCCCTGATCGCTTGAGCACGTCGGCGGCGACGCCTATCTCCCGCCAGGCTGCGTAGCTGATGCCTTTGCGCTGACTGTAGCCGGCGGCCACCTGCACGAAGCTGTTCTCGAGTTCTTCGATGTTGATTTCTTCGACTGGTTCGTCGGTCAACTCGCGGTCGATGTCCATGCGCTCTTGGACGAGTTCAAGCTTCTTCACCGGGCCGGCCGTCTTGGTTTCCTCGGCGATTTCTGCTCTCCGAGCCTGCAGCTTCTCGGGGTTGCGCCGGCTGGCCCGCCGGGGGGTGCGGGTGCTTTCCAGCGCCTCCAGGTAAGCGCGTACGCCGCGGTTCTGGTCATGAGACGCCTTCATGGCCGCTTTGTGGTCCTCTGAGAACGGAGCCATTCGTGTATGTCCTTCTTTCTTGATTGGTTGGGGGTTGATGGAAGTTCCATGCAGGTTATCAGCAAGGTTGTATCCAGTGGTGAACCTATCGCCCATTGCCGATTGCCGCAACTATCCCCATCGGTCGATGGAGGCCGTTTCTATGTCCGCCCGAAACATCTGCCGTCAGGGCTGGATTGGGTACCGGTCAGGGCTGGATCTGGGTGACGTCGCGCACCGCGCCCTTGTCGGCTGAGGTGGTCATGGCCGCATAGGCCTGAAGGGCGGCTGAGACCTGGCGCTGGCGGTGGCCGGGCTGCCAGCCCCCGGCCCGGCTGTCCTCTTCAACTCGGCGCCGCTGCAGCTCCTCGTCGCTGACCCGAAGTTCGATCGACCGGTTGGGTATGTCGATGTCGATGATGTCGCCGTCGCGGACCAGCCCGATGGCCCCGCCCTCGGCCGCCTCGGGCGAGACATGACCCACGGCCAGGCCTGAAGTGCCCCCTGAAAACCGCCCGTCGGTGACCAGCGCGCACTGTTTGCCCAGCCCCCGGGATTTCAGGTAGGAGGTCGGGTAAAGCATCTCCTGCATGCCGGGCCCGCCCTTGGGCCCTTCATAGCGAACGATCACCACGTCGCTGGCCTGAACCCCTTCGCCTTCGTCGAGGATGCCCTCACAGGCCGCGTCCTGGCTCTCGTACACCCGGGCCGGACCGGAGAACCGGAAGATGGACTCGTCCACGCCGGCCGTCTTCACGATGCAGCCGTTGACGGCCACGTTGCCGTAGAGCACGGCCAGGCCGCCGTCGGCGGTGTAGGCGTTGTCGGCCGACCGTATGCAGCCGCCGGCTCGATCCAGGTCGAGGTCGGGCCACCGCTCGGCCTGGCTGAAGGCCTGCTGGGTGGGGATCCCGGCCGGCCCGGCCCGGTAGAACTCGACGACGGCCGCCGCCGGTGCCCGGGCCACGTCCCACTGGTCGAGGGCGTCGCCCAGCGTCTCGCTGTGCACGGTGGCCGCCGCCGGGTCGAGCATCCCGGCCCGGTCCAGTTCGCCCAGGATTCCCATGATGCCCCCGGCCCGGTGGACGTCCTCCACGTGGTAGTCGGTGCTGGAGGGCGCCACCTTGCAGATGTTGGGGGTGACTCGGCTGAGCCGGTCTATATCGACCATGGTGAAATCGACGCCAGCCTCGCGGGCCGCGGCCAGGATGTGCAGAACGGTGTTGGTCGAGCCCCCCATGGCGATGTCGAGGCGCATGGCGTTCTCGAAGGCGGCTTTGGTGCAGATCGAGCGGGGCAGGACCCACTCGTCGTCTTTCTCGTAGTGCCGCCGGGTTATGTCGACGATGCGCCGCCCGGCTTCGAGGAAGAGCTCTTTTCGGTCGGCGTGAGTGGCCAACAGGGTGCCGTTGCCGGGGAGCGAGAGGCCGAGGGCCTCGGTGAGGCAGTTCATCGAGTTGGCCGTGAACATGCCCGAGCACGAACCGCAGGTCGGGCAGGCCGAGCGCTCCATGGCCAGCAGGTCGTCGTCGCTGACGCTTTGGTCGCCGGCCTTGATCATCGGGTCGATGAGGTCGAGCTTGACGCTGACCCCGGCCAGCTTCGTCTTACCCGCTTCCATGGGCCCGCCCGAGACGAATACGGCCGGCACGTTCAGCCGCATGGCCGCCATCAGCATCCCCGGGGTGATCTTGTCGCAGTTGGAGATGCACACCAGCCCGTCGGCGCAGTGGGCGTTGACCATGTACTCCACCGAGTCGGCGATCAGATCCCGGCTGGGGAGGCTGTAGAGCATGCCGTCGTGGCCCATGGCGATGCCGTCATCGACGGCGATGGTGTTGAACTCCTTGGCCACCCCGCCGGCCGCCTCCACTTCTCGGGCCACCAACTGGCCCATGTCCTTGAGATGGACGTGGCCGGGCACGAACTGGGTGAAAGAGTTGGCGATGGCGATGATGGGCTTGTCGAAGTCGTCGTCGGTCATGCCGGTGGCCCGCCAAAGGGCGCGGGCTCCGGCCATGTTGCGGCCCTGGGTGGTGGTTCGGGATCGGTATGCAGGCATGGCTCAAGGCTAGGCCGCCCCGGGCTGGGCTACGGCGCCGAGGGCGAGCTGGGCGTGAAGGCGGCCGGAAGGTGTTTCACGCCGTGGATGAACGAGGAGGCGAGCTGGTCCGGCGGCCCCACCGCCTCTATGTCGGGCAGCCGGTCGAACAACTCCCGGTACATCACCAGGATCTCCCGGCGGGCCAGGTGGGCGCCCAGACAGAAGTGCGGGCCGGGCCCGCCGAACCCGATGTGGGGGTTCGGGTGGCGGGTCACGTCGAAGGAGTGCGGGTCGTCGAAAACGGCCTCGTCCCGGTTGGCCGACAGGTAGTGCATCAGGAGCTTGTCGCCGGCCGAGATCTCTTGGCCCTCTAGCACGACATCGGCCAGCGCGGTGCGCCTCATGTAGGTGACCGGGCTGGCCCGCCGCACGATCTCCTCGACCGCCCGGGGGCCGACCCCCTCGAAGTCCTCGGCCCAGATCCGGCGCTGATCGGGGTTCTCGGTCAGGTAAGTGAGCCCCCAGCTAATGGCGTTGCGGGTGGTCTCGTTGCCGGCCACCACCAGCAGGATGAAGAAGCTGGCGATGTCGGAGGGACTGAGCCGCTGACCGTCGATCTCGGCGTTCACCAGTATGGAGGTGAGGTCGTCGGCGCCGGACCCGGCCTTGGACCGGGCCACGTCGGTCATCAGCTCGGTCAGGGCCTGGCCGGCGGAGAGCGCGGCCTCGACCACGTTGGCCACCTCGGGCACGTATTCGGGGTCAGTGGAGCCCAGGATGACGTTCGACTGGTCGAACACGAAGTCGATCTGCGACCCCGGTATGCCCATCAGGTCGCAGACGATCCGCAGCGGCAGCCGGGCCGCCACATCGGTCACGAAGTCGCACTCGCCCCGCTCGCACACCTCGTCCACTATCAGCGCGGCCTGCTCTTGGACCGAGCCTTCGAGCTTCTTGAGCATGCGGGGGGTGAAGCCGGCCGAGACCAGCTTGCGCAGCCTCCCGTGGCGGGGGTCGTCCATGCTGATCATGGACGTGAAGTACTCGTTGAACTCAGGCGGGGAGTCAAGCACGGTGATCCCCGAGGCCGACGAGTAGACCCCGGGGTTTTTGGACATCTCGACGATGGGGGCGTAGCGGGCCACCACCCAGGCGCCGGGCCCTTGGGGCAGGGGAAGATCGGGCGGGACCGGGGGCTCGTCGAAGAAGGTCAGGGGCTGCCGCCGCAGGTGGGCGAGCTCGGCTTCGATCTCGCTCTGGGGCCGGGTCCAGAAGACGTGATGGATCGGGTTGGCCCGCTCGTCGGCCTCGGTGGCGGTCACGGTCACGCCCCTCTCTCGGTCACGGGTCGGCCTCGGCGGCGGCCGTGGTCACCCTGCGCCTCTTCGGTTTCCACTGCGGCCCGGCCGGGCGGGGAACATGGCGGCCACCGCCTCGAGCAGCTCGCGGTAGTGGGCCTCGTGAGCCGCCGCCGGCCCGGCGGCCATCTCCAGGGTCACGAACCCGTGAATGGCGCTGCGGACGCTGCGGGCGGCCCGGGCCGAGCGGCCCGGGTCCAGGCCCGCGCCCCGGTAGACGAGCGCGAAGACGTTGAGGAGCTCGTCGTCGGCCGCGGCCAACTCGGGGTCGTCGGACCGGGGCATGACCGTGAACCGGAACTGGCCGGGGTGGGTGCGGGCGAAGCCGCGGTAGGCGTCGCTCACCGAGCGGACCGCGGCCGGCCCGGACACGCCGATGGCGGCCTCCCGCACCCTGGCCACCAGGTTGTTCATGGCGTGTACGGCCACTAGGCGGCGCAGCCCGTCGAGCCCGGCGACGTGGGAGTACAGGGCAGAAGGGCCGACGCCGAGCCGTTCGGCCACGGCCGACAGGCTCAGGGCGTCGAAGCCCCGGTCGTCGACGATGGTCACCGCGATCCCGGTGATCCGCCCCGGATCGAGCCGCATCCGACTCATCGGTTGAACACCTTACCGTCGGAATAATCAGGCTGGCAAGAATGTTGAATCAGATGCGCATTATCTGAAAAGCTTTCAGATAAAGTGAATCAACAACCCCAACCCACCAGCAAGGAGGATTCCCAATGTTGTTCCAAAACGATCCGTTCCGCGAGGTTGACAACTGGTTCGGGGGCCTGGCCCGCCGACCGGCCTCGGCCTCGTTCATGCCGCTGGACGCCTACCGGCGGGGCAACGACGTGTGGGTTCACGTCGACCTGCCCGGAGTGGGCACCGACAGCATCGACATGAGCGTCGAGCGCAGCGTGCTCACCATCACCGCCGAGCGGGCCCGGCCCCGCTCCGAGGGCGACGGCGTCTACCTGGCCGAGCGGCCCCAGGGCCGCTTCCGCCGCCAGGTCCACCTGGGCGACGGCCTCGACGACGCCAACATCGAGGCCGACTACCACGACGGGGTGCTGACCCTGCGGATCCCGGTGGCCGAGAAGGCCCAGCCCCGCAAGATCGCGGTCCGCTCCGACCGGCCCGCCATCGACGTAGCCGCCGAGGAGGCCGCCGCGGCCTGAGCCACCGAAGCGGAGTCTCGGGCGGTCGCGGCTTGAGGTTCCCCCAGACCCCCAGAGGCGAGGCCGGTGGCAGATGCCACCGGCCTCGTCGCGGTGAGGGTGGTCGGGCGCGGCGTCGATCCGCGGACCTTCCGCTTTTCAGGCGGACGCTCTGCCAACTGAGCTACCCGACCTCGTTGCCGCCGCAGTGCGGCGAGAACGCGGTCCTGACGGGATTTGAACCCGCGGCCTCCACCTTGACAGGGTGGCGATCACTCCAGACTGATCTACAGGACCCCGGCACGGACGTGCCGTGAAGGTTGAACGCTAGGGGCCGTCTCGGCGAAACACAAACGACCGGCGGAGCCCGGCCGGCCGCGCTAAAGGCGGATGGCCGGGAGCTTCTTGAGGGTCTGGTTGCGCGGGTCCACCTCGATGCCCGCCGACTCCAGGGCCGTCACCCCCAGCAGAGGCTCGGCGTCGGCGGACCCGTAGACGACGGTTCCGCCGACCACTTCTCCCATGAGTTCGATGTCGGCGGTGGTGATGTCGAACGCCGCATCCCGGCCGTCGGCAAGCCGGTACTCCCGCCGGCCCTTGGGTTCGAGGCCTATGGCCTCCAGCGCGGGCCCGGGCACCAGGGAGTCGGTCGCCCCGGTGTCCACCAAGAACTGTCCCTCCCAGGCCCGGTGGGGCTGAGCCGGATTCCTGATCATGACGCTGACCTGTATCTCTCCCATTTGTTGCCGTCCTTCCCGTTGTCCTCGGGCGGCTCTTCCGGCTCGGATGCCCCGCAGGGCCGCGTTCGGCACCCCCAACGGGATTCGAACCCGTGTTACCGGCGTGAAAGGCCGGCGTCCTAGGCCGCTGGACGATGGGGGCCCGCCGGCTCATCGCCGGCCGACCCCCAGCCTAGGTTGACAAATTGCCGTCCAATCCCTCCCGCGGGCATTCGGCTACGTGCGATCCGGCGGATCGTCCAGGCTTTCCGACGCGGCTCCGATGAGCTGTTCCAGCAGCCAGCCGATCCACTGGTACAGCATCACCGCCGGCCGGTCGGGGTGGTCCTCGCCGGCCGCGTCGGGGTCGTCGCCTACCCCTAGACGCTCGCCGAGGTAGAGGCGCATCCCGTTGAGGGTTTGCATCCACGCCGCGGTTGCTTCGTCGTCGAGCAGGCCGTGGCCCTGCCCGGCCTCCACCAGTTCTATGGCCTCCAGCCGGTGCTGCAGCAGCCGGTCGCTCACCATTTCCCGGTATTTCTGCTCGGCCTTGGGGTCGTCGGGCCGGGCCGGAGGCTCGAGCCGCACCAGGTTGGGGTCGCTGTCCATCATCAACAGCTCGCGGAACTGGTCGAGGGCGGCGGCCAGCGCCTGCCATTCCTCGCCGGTCAGTTCGGCGGCCACGCCGCCGTCGGCGGGGCTGAAGCGCGGCCTCGTCACCGGTCCGGCTCCATGGTGGCCCACAGCCCGTGCTCGTGGAGCCGGAAGACGTCCATCTCCGCCTTCTCCTTGGGTCCCGACGAGACCACGGCCCGGCCTTCGGTGTGGACTTGCATCATCAGCCGGTGGGCCTTCTCCTTCGGGTACCCGAACAGCTTGCGGAACACGAAGGTCACGTAGGACATGAGGTTCACCGGGTCGTCCCAGACGATCACCAGCCAGCCCGGGTCCATGCCGGCCACTGGGCTGTCGGATCGTTCGATTACGGGCAGGGTCGAGGCGGCGACGGGCGGGGTCGCCGGGGCGGTCGAAGTCGCTGGTGCGCTCACGCCGCCGCCTCCAGGACCGGGACCGGGCGGCGGGGCCGGGGCCGGGCGGCCATCGCGGCTTGCACGATCCTCATCCATATCAGCGTGGCCAGAGCGACGTGGATTCCCACCAGCACCACCGGCACCCCGGTGAAGTACTGGGTGTAGCCCACTGCCCCCTGGACGGCGAGCAGCGCGGCGATGCCCCGGAGCCGGCGCCGGAGCTCGGCCCGGTCGTCCCCCGATCGCAGGCCGTACCAGGTAGCGGCCACCAGCCCGAACAGCCCCACCGCGACCAAGCCGTGGACGCGGGTGACCTCCTGCACCAAGAACGGCAGCCGCTCGGCCCGGCTGTCACCGGCATGGGGACCGGCGCCGGTGACGACGGTCCCGGTCACCAGCAGCCCGGCCCCGACCGCGGTGATGGCCGTCAGCCCCAGCCGGCCGACGCCCCCGATCGCCGCCGCCCCGCGCCCGGGGCGGTCCCGGGCCTTCTCGTCGAGCACGACTGCGTTCCAGATCAGCACCATCGACAGCAGGAAGTGGCCCATGGTGAAGCGGGGGTCGAGTTCGGTCGCCACCAGCAGGGCGCCCAGCCCGACCTGGGCCGCCACCCCGGCGACCAGCCCCCACGACCACCAGGCGAGGTCCCGGCGCCGGGGGACGCGCCGCATCGACCCCAGCACCGCGCCGATGACGGCGACGGCGACGACGCCGGTGAAGAGCCGGTTCACGAACTCGACTAGGGCGTGGTACTCCAAGTCGGGCACGAACCGGTCCTCGGTGCAGGCTGGCCAGTCGGAACAGCCCAAGCCGGACCCGGTCAGGCGCACCGACACGCCCGTGACCACGATCGCGGCCAGGGACCACAGGGCGAACCGGGTGAGTCGGGAGTACGTGGTGGGGGCCACGGCCCGAATCGTAAGTTGGGAATGCCCCGCCGGGGGCCGGAGACCGAGTCCGGCGCCACCGGTTCGGCGGAGGGGACAGCTTGCGGGGATGGCCGCCCGGTCCCGGTGGCCGTAGCCTCGGGGGCGTGACCGCAACCGCCGGCGCCGTCCGCCGCTCGCGCCCGGCGGCGTTCGTGGCCCTCACCAAGCCCCGCATCATCGAGCTGCTGCTGGTGACCACCGTGCCGACCATGATCGTGGCCGCCGGCGGCCTGCCGCCGCTGAGCCTGATCGGGGCGACGGTGGCTGGAGGGGCCCTGGCCGCGGCGGGCGCCAACGCCATGAACATGTACATCGACCGCGACATCGACCCGCTCATGGAGCGGACGAAGGGCCGCCCCCTGGTCACCGGCGAGATCAAGCCGGCTGAGGCCCTGGCCTTCGCCCTGGTTCTGGAGGCGGCCGCCTTCGCCTGGCTCTGGGGGCTGGTCAACCTGCTGTCGGCGCTGCTGGCCCTGTCGGCCACCCTCTTCTACGTGTTCGTGTACTCGATCTGGCTGAAGCGGACCTCCACCCGCAACATCGTGATCGGCGGCGCGGCCGGGGCCGTGCCCGTCCTGGTGGGCTGGTCGGCGGTGAC
Source organism: uncultured Acidimicrobiales bacterium (assembly GCA_958296055.1). Lineage (GTDB taxonomy): Bacteria > Actinomycetota > Acidimicrobiia > Acidimicrobiales > Aldehydirespiratoraceae > CATQHS01. The sequence goes on along the minus strand of CATQHS010000001.1, from coordinate 1,787,031 downwards.
CGGCTCGCTCGACTGGCCGCCGGTGATCCTCTTCGCGGTGATCTTCTACTGGACCCCGCCCCACTTCTGGGCCCTGGCCATCCGCCACCGGGCCGACTACCGGGCCGCCGGCATACCGATGCTGCCAGCGGTGGCGTCGCTGCGGGCCACCGGGCTGCGGATCCTGGGCTACACGCTGGTCCTGTGGGCCCTCACCATCGTCTTCGGGCCGGTGGCGGGCATGGGGGCCCTCTACATGACCGCGGCCGCGGTGGCCGGTGCCGTCTTCACCGCGCTGGCCGCCGATGTCCTGCGCCGGCCCCAGCCCGCGGTGGCCATGCGCCTCTTCGGCTGGTCGATCACCTATGTGGTGGTGCTGTTCGGGGCCATGGCGGCCGACGAGCTGATCCGCGGCGGCCTCGACCTGTCCCTGTCGTGACCCGGTCCTCGGCGGCCGGAACCCCGACCGCGGCGGCTCCGGCGGCGGCCCGTCTGCGGTCGGTCGGTCGCGGCTGTGTACCATCCCACCACCGATGACGATGACAGACTCCGCCCCCGTTGCTGTCACCGAGGCCGCTGCCGGGCCCGAGCCGGCCGGCGCCGCCCGCTGGGTGACGACCAACGACTGCCGAATCGTCGGCCGCGCCTTCATGGCCGTCTCGCTGGTTCTCGGGGTGGGCGCGGCCGCCGTCGGGGTGCTGACCCGGGTGGAGCGCCTCGACCCCTCCGCCCCCGACCAAATCCTCGGCGGCCTCAACTCCTGGTTCCAGATGTGGACCCTGTATCGGGCCGCGTTCGTGCTGCTGGTGGTGCTGCCGCTGTTTCTGGGCCTGGCCATGGCCGTGGTGCCGGGCAAGCTGGGGGCGGACAACCTGGCCTTCCCTCGAGCGGCTCAGGCCTCGTTCTGGGCGTGGCTGATCGGGTCGTTGATCGTGGTGGTGTCGGTGTTCGCGGGCGGCGGCTGGGGGGCCATGGACGGCGTCACCGCCGCCGAGCGCGACGCCATGACCCTGACTCTGCTGGGGGCCGGGCTGGTCATCGTTGCGTTGCTGTCGGGAGCGGTGAACTTGGCGACGACGGTGATCTCGCTGCGCCCCGCGGGCATGAGCCTCCTGCAGGTTCCCCTTTTCGCCTGGTCCATGCTGGTGAGCGCGGTCGTCTGGCTGTTCACCCTGCCGGTCGCCGCGGCCAACATCGTTGTCGTCTACGCCGATCTGCGGGGCCGGGACCCGGTCGCCTTCGGCCTGCCCGAGTCGCCCGGCATCTGGGGCCAGCTCGACTGGCTGGTCGAGCAGCCCGCCGTCTACGCCCTGGCCGTCCCGGTTCTGGGCATCGCGGGCGAGATCGTTCCCGATCGGCTCGGGATCCGGCTGGACCGCCGCGGCGCGGCGGCCTCGATCATCGGCCTGTTCGGCCTGCTGGCCGTCGGGGGCTGGTCCCAGGACTACTTCACCGCCCCCGCCGACCACCGCGACGAGCTGCTCTACGTGGGCGTCGGAGTGGCCGCGGTAGTGGTGGTGCTGGCCTTCTGCGGGGCGCTGGCCGACGCCGCCCGCCGGGGATCGGTCCGTCTGCAGGAAATGCCGAGTTCGGCGCTGGCGGGCTCGGCGCTGGCCGTGGTCCTGCTGGCCGGGGCGACGTTCTTCGGCGCCCTGCGGGTGATCAAGCCCTTCGAGCTGCTGGAGCGGAGCACGACCACCGGCGTTTTCAACGCGGTGGTGGCCGCGGCCTTGATCGGCACCGCGGCCGGGGTCTGGCACTGGTGGCCCGAGATTCTCAGCCGGCCGCCGAGCGAGAGCCGCGGCCGCTTGGCCGTGCTGCTCCTGTTGGCTGGCGGAGTGCTGCTGGCCGCCAGTGATGTGATCGCCGGCTTCCTCGGTGCCGGCGACCGGCCCTTCGTGGGCGACTACGACTCCGGCGCGGTCGGCGGGCTCAACGCCGTCGCCGTGGCCGGTTCGGTTTTGCTGGTGCTGGGCCTGATCGCCGCGGCCGCCGCCGTCTTCGAAACGATGCGGCCCGACCGGCCGGACGGTCCGGGTGCCGGGGATGCGGCCGCCGCCGGTTTGCTCAGAGGGGCCGGGTCGTGAAGACGGCAAGCCTTCCCGCTGCCGCCCCCGTCCGGCTCCGCACCCTGATGGTGGGGACTCTGTTCGCCACCGCCGCCACCTTCATCGGCTTTCTCGCTCTGGTGTCTCTGTACGTGCAGCAGCGCCAGCAGGCCCGGTCCGGCGGCGGGGAGTGGTTCCCGTCCGGGTCGATCGAGATGGGGCCGGCCGGGATGATGATGGCGACGCTGCTGATGTCGTCGGTCACCGTCCAGTGGGCGGTCCAGGCCGCCCGGGCCGACGACCGGCCCCACGGCTGGATGGCCCTGGGCACCACTCTGCTGTTCGGCACGGCCGTGATCGTCCAGTTCTCCTTCGTCTATCAGAGCACCGGCTTTGAGATCGACGCCGGGATCGCCCAGTTGCTCTTCTACGCCGTGACCGGCTCGTTCATCGTCATACTGGTGGCGGCCATGGCCTTCATCGCCGTCACCGCGCTGCGCTCGCTGATCGGGCCGCTGGACACCGACCGGGGCCATGCCGTGCAGGCGGCCGCCCTGTTTTGGCACTCGGTCGTGTTCTGCTACTTCTTGGTCTGGTACGTCGTGTTCATCACCAAGTAGACGGGTCGTCGCCGTGTTCATCGCCCCCCGAGCCGTGTCCGCCGCCCGTGACGATCACCACGCGGAGGCCGGCCCGTGCTGACCCCCGGGTTCAAGCTCTTCTTCGGGATGTTCGCGGCCTTCACCGCCGCCGCCCTGGTCTACGGCTACGCCAGCGGAGGCAGCCACGTCGGCCCCATCTCGCTGGGCTGGAAGGGCGGAGTGGGCGACCACATCGGCTACGGGGTGCTGGTGAGCCTGGCCGCCGCGTCACTGGCGGTCAGCCTGGTGCTGGTCGCGTTCCGCGACGCCGACTCCGAGGCTCAGGCCGCGCTGTCGGGCGCCGACGGAATCAGCCCCAACCCGGCCGTGGCGTCCGGCTTCTGGCCGGTGGCCGCCGCCTTCGGGGCGGGGACGGCGGCGGTAGGGCTGGTGCTGCACCCGCTGGTCTTCGGGCTCGGGCTGGTGATGGTGGTGTTGGCCCTGGTCGAGTGGACCATGGACGCCTGGGCCGACCGGGCCACCGGCGACCCGGCCGCCAACCGGGAGCTGCGCAACCGGGTCATGGCCCCGGTGGAGATCCCGATCGTCGGCGCCCTGGCCGTGGGGGTGGTGGTGCTGGCCGCCTCCCGCATCCTGATTGCGGTGTCGGCGCTGTGGGCCGTGGTCGTGGCCGGGGTGGTGTCGACCCTGATTCTGGCCGGCGCCTTCGTGTACGCCACCCGGCCCGGCCAGGCCCGAAAGCTGATCGCCGGCCTCGGCGTGGTGGCGGCCCTGGGGCTGGTGGTTGGCGGGGTGCTGGCCGCGGTCACTGGGGAGCGGGACTTCCCCCACCATGAGGACGAGATTCATTCCGAGAGCGGCGCCGAGGAGTCCGGGGCCGGTGACGGCGGTGGGTGAGGACCCGGTGAAGCCGCGGCCCGGCGCCGTTCGCGGCCTCTTTAGGTCGGCAGGGGCCGCCCTGGCGGCCCTGGTCGGCTTGATCGTGAGCGGGTGCGCCGCCGACGCCGAGCTCGACACCTTCGTCCCCCAGGGCCCGATCGCCGAGGAGCTCCACTCCCGGGCGGTCGTGCCCGTTTTCGCCATCGCCGGCGTGGTGTTCGTAGGGATCACCGTGGCCATGGTTTGGCTGATCTGGCGCCACCGGGTGAAGTCCCACTCCGACGGCGACTGGCCCCGGCAGACCCACGGCCACGTACCGCTCGAGATCGGGTGGACGGTCGGCTTCTTGCTCACCATGGCCGCGGTGGCAGTGATAATGCTGGTGGCCCTGCCCACCGTCGACGGCACCGAGGCCAACGCCGTGGCCGTCGACGTCGACGGCCGCGAGGTCATGTGGGAGCCCACCGTGGTGGTGGTGGGCAACCAGTGGTGGTGGGAGTTCCGCTACTACCTGAGCGATCAGGTCGACCTGGCCGCGCTGCGCGAGATCGGCGACGCCCAAGCCCTGCCCCCGGCCGACATCGTCACCTCCGGGCAGATGGTGATCCCCACCGGGGAGGAGATCGAGCTGGTGGTGACCGCCCGGGACGTCATCCACTCGTTCTGGATACCGGCCCTCAACGGCAAGCGCGACGCCGTGCCCAACCGGTTCTCGCCCTGGAAGATCGAGGCCTCCGATCCCGGCGTGTACTTCGGCCAGTGCACCGAGTTCTGCGGGCTGTCCCACTCGAGGATGCGGATGCAGGTAGTGGCCCTGGACCCGGTCGACTTCCAGGCCTGGGTGGATCGAACCATTCAGGACGCCGCCGTCCCCGCCGACGCGGCGGCCCGGAGGGGCATGGACACCTTCGCCGGGATCTGCACGTCGTGTCATCTGGTGGAGGGCGTCAACGACGAGACCTACGCGGCCAACGGCGCCGACCAGGCGTCGGGGGCCGCCCCCAACCTCACCCACTTCATGAGCCGAACCACCTTCGCCGGCGGTTTCCTCAACACCTACAACCCCGACGGGTCGCTGAACCGGGCCGAGCTGGAAGCCTGGCTGCGGAACCCGGACGGGATGAAGGCCAACTACACCGTCCCGGGCGAACAGTTCCGGGGCATGCCCGACCTCGACTTGAGCGAGCAGCAGATCGATGACCTGGTGGCCTATCTGGCCACGCTGGGCCGCCCGCCGGCCGGATGGGTCATCGAGGCCACGGAGGTACTCGAATGACCGTCACCGCCGACGCCCCGCTCGAGCTGGAGGCCCCGCCCCAGCCCCGCTATGCGGAGCGCCCGCTGGGGGTGCTTACCCGTCCCCAGGGGGGCCGGGGCTGGCGCGACTGGCTCAGCACCGTCGACCACAAGCGGATCGGCATCATGTACGGCACCGCCGCTATGTTCTTCTTCCTGGTCGGAGGGGTGGAGGCGCTGCTGCTCCGCCTCCAGCTCGCCGCCCCCGACGGCTCGGTGCTCGGCGCCGATGTCTACAACCAGGTGTACACCATGCACGGCGTCACCATGGTCTTCCTGTTTATCATGCCGCTGGCCGCCGCCTTCGCCAACTATTTCATACCGCTGCAGATCGGCGCCCGGGACGTGGCTTTTCCCCGGCTGAACGCCCTGTCGTTTTGGATCTGGCTCAGCGGCGCCATCTTCTTGAACACGGCCTGGATCGTGGGCGGCGGCGGGGCCGACTGCGGCTGGTTCTGCTACACGCCCAACAGCGGCGTGGCCTTCTCGCCCAGCCACGGCGTCGACTTCTACGCCATCGGCTTGCAGATCCTCGGCCTGGCCTCGCTGATCTCGGCCATCAACCTGATCGTCACCTGCCTGAACATGCGGGCGCCGGGCATGACCCTCATGCGCATGCCGGTGCTGACCTGGATGCTGCTCATCACCCAGTTCCTGCTGCTGTTCGCCTTGCCGGTGATCACCGTGGCGCTGTTCCTCTTGATGTTCGCCCGGCTCTTCGGCGCCCCGTTCTTCGACCCGGCTGCGGGGGCCGACCCGCTGCTGTGGCAGCACCTGTTCTGGATCTTCGGGCATCCCGAGGTGTACATCATCATCCTGCCCGCCTTCGGCGTGGTCTCCGAGGTGATACCGACCTTCAGCCGCAAGCCGCTCTTCGGCTACGAGTTCATGATCTTCTCCGGGATCGCCATCGGGTTCATGGGTTGGGGGGTGTGGGCCCACCACATGTTCGTGTCCGGCATCGGCCCCATTTCGGTGGCCGCCTTCTCGCTGTCCACCATGTTCATCGCGGTGCCGACGGGGGTGAAGATCCTCAACTGGCTGGCCACCATGTGGGGGGGCCGGCTCCGGTTCACGGTGGCCATGAAGTTCGCGGTGGCGACGGTGGCCATGTTCACCATCGGCGGACTGTCGGGCGTGACCCACTCGGTGGCCCCGGCCGACACCCAGCAGACCGACACCTATTACATCGTGGCCCACTTCCACTACGTGATCTTCGGCGGCGGGGTGATCGGCCTGTTCGCCGGCCTGTATTTCTGGTGGCCCAAGGTGTGGGGCTACATGCTCGACGAGCGCCTCGGCAACTGGAACTTCTGGCTCATGCTCATCGGGTTCAACCTGACCTTCGGCCCCATGCACATCCTGGGTCTGCAGGGCATGTCCCGGCGCATCGACACCTACGCGGCCGGCTACGGCTTCGAGCTGTGGAACATGGTGGCCACCGTGGGGGCGTTCTTGATCGCGCTGTCGATGCTGGTGTTCATGGTCAACGTCTGGAAATCGCGGCGGACCGCGGCCTCCCGGCCCGCTCCTGGGCCCGACCCGTGGGACGCCCGCAGCCTCGAATGGTCGATCCCGTCGCCGGTGCCGGAGCACAACTTCGACGAGGTGCCGGTGGTGCGGGGCCGGGACGAGTGGTGGCACCGCAAGTACGGGATCGACGACGACGGCCAGGTGGTGCGGGTGGCCACCGTGGAGGAAGCGGCCCAGAGAGGCGACGCCGTCGGCGTGCATCTGCCGTCGCCGTCGTTCTGGCCGCTGGCCATGGCGGTGGGCCTGCCGCTGATCGGCTACGGCCTCATCTTCAACCTCTGGCTGGCGGTGATCGGCGCTCTGATCGTCATCGCCTCGCTCTACTCGTGGGCGTTCGAGCCGGTCGACGACCCCGACGCCGATCACGGCCACGGCCACGACGAGGGCCACGACGGCGGCGGTGAATCCGGCGACGGCCCCGGTCCCGATGACGCCGTCGGCGAGGTCGAGACAGCCGAGACGGATGAGCCCGCCGCCGTCGGCGCCTCCGAGGGCCAGTCATGACCGCGGCTGCAGCCCCGGCCGAACTAGACCACGGCACCTCCGGGGCGGGCGGCGCGGCGGGCCACGGGGGCGATCACGGGCCCTCCACCGGGATCTCCCACGTCAAGCTAGCCATGTGGGTGTTCCTGGGCTCGGAGTGCCTGCTGTTCGGCGGCCTGATCTCCACCTACCTGCTGTACAAGACCCGGGCCAACGGCCGCACCCTGCCCACCGACGTGTTCGACATTCCCTTCACCTCGGTGAGCTCGTTCGTGCTGTTGATGAGCTCGCTCACCATGGTGCTGGCCCTGTCAGGGGTGAGCCGGGGAGACGACACCGCGGGCCGGGCCTGGCTGCTGGCCACCGCCCTGCTCGGCGCGGTCTTCGTCGGCGGGCAGGTCTACGAGTTCACCAGCTTCGTCCGGGAGGGGGTGGCCTTCACCACCAACCCGGCCAGCGCCGCCTTTTTCACCCTCACCGGGTTCCACGGCGTCCACGTCAGTTTGGGCATCGTGATGCTGATGTCGCTGTTCGTGTCGTCGGTGAAGGGCAAGCTGACCCGCAACAACTCCGAGACGGTGGAGATCGTGGGCCTGTACTGGCACTTCGTCGACATCGTGTGGATCTTCATCTTCACCGTCATCTATCTGATCCCGGCCGACTGAGGGAGGCATCGTGAGCGTGGAAGCCGCCGAAGCCGACCCGAGCGAGGCCGCCGAGGGCCACGACGCCCACCACCCCACCGACTGGGCCTATGTGAAGATCGCCATCATCTTGGCCGCGGTCACCGCCCTGGAGGTGTTCACCTACTTCCGATCGGTCCTCGACTGGGGCGTCGCCTTGGTGCCGTCTTTGATCTTCATGATGGTGGTCAAGTTCTATTTGGTGATCACCTGGTTCATGCACCTGAAGTTCGACAACTCGATCTTCTCCAAGATGTTCACCACCGGCCTCATTCTGGCCGTGGGCGTGTATCTGGCCACCCTGACCGCGTTCGAGTTCTTTGGCTGAGCCGTGACCGGGGGGCTGGCCGCGGTCGATCCCTGGCGCCTCCAGCTCCACCCCGAGGTGTGGCTGTTGGTCGCGGCTCTGATCGGGCTGGGCTATTACGCGGCGAGGGTGATCGGCCCGGCCGCAGTCGGCGGCGCGGGCGGCACGATCGTCACCCGCAATCAGAAGATCTTCTTCTTCGCCGGGGTGGGGTTGCTGTGGGTAGCCGCCGACTGGCCTATGCACGACGTGGCCGAGGAGTACCTCTACTCCGTGCACATGGTGCAGCACCTATTGATCAGCTTCGTCGTGCCGCCGCTGCTGCTGATGGCCATGCCCGGGTGGCTGGCCCGGCTAGTGGTTCTCGACGCCTCGCGCTCAGCGGCGGTGCTGCGCCGCCTAGCCCACCCGGTGGTGGCCGGGGTGACCTTCAACGCGGTGCAGGGGCTGATCCACTGGGGCGCGGTGGTGGAGTTGTCGTCCCGCAACGGCGCTTTCCACTATCTGGTGCATCTGGTGGTGTTCTTCACCGCCTTGCTGATGTGGTTCCCGGTGGTCGGCCCGCTCAGGGATATGCATCTCTCCGAGCCGGGCAAGATGATCTACCTCTTTTTGATGTCGGTGATCCCCACCGTCCCCGCAGCCTGGCTGGCCTTCGCCGAGGGGTCGGTGTACCCGGTCTACGACCACCCGGTCCGGCTGTGGGGCATCTCGGTCACCGCCGACCAGCAGGCGGCCGGCGCGGTGATGAAGGTGCTGGGCGGCGCCTACCTGTGGACGCTGATCGGCATCCGGTTCTTCCGCTGGTCGGCGGCCCAGCGCCGACTCGACGAGCAGGAGCGCCGGGCCCGCTTCGCGGCCGAGCAGTTGACCACCGCCGACGTGGAGGCCGCGCTGGCCAAAGCCGGCCCCCCGCCCATCGAACCCTGACCCGCGCCCCGCGGGTGCCTCACTGCGGCAGTTGCTCTAGGAGGCGAGGGCCGAACTCGAATCCGAGGTCGCTTCGCACAATGACGCGCCTGCCGTCGCTCAAGTTTGCTTCCGCTGGTCGGCGGCCCAGCGCCGCCTTGACGAGCAAGAGCGCCAGGCCCGCTTGACTACCGCCGACGTGGAGGCACCTTGGCCAAGGTCGGCCCTCGCCCATCGAGCCCTGACCCGCGACCCCTGTTGGCGTTTACTCCGACAGGAGCTGAAGAAGGCGAGGGCTGAACTCGATTCGAAGTGGTGTCTGCAGAGCGTCATAAACGGATACGGGGTCGATCTCTAGGCCATAGAGGCGCCTGCCGTCGCTCAAGTCTGCGAACTCTGTAAAAACAACATCAGGGCTCTCCCTGCGTCTCCTCCTTTTCTGATGTGTCCACCACCAGCGCATGTACCAGGGAAGTTGATCTGGCAAAGAAATATAAACCCATTCCCTGCGATGGGAGTCTTCCTCACGTGTGTTCAAACCCGTGTCTTCTTCAGGAGGGCTCAATAAGCCTGCGGCCTCGGACCCCTGCCTTGTCAGGCTGAAATGGTCTATAATAACCCGGTATCCATCGTCATCGTCCTCCAGCTCGCAGGTGATTCCAAAGGCGACAATGCTTGGCACGGAACTCCTGTCAGCCCGGGGGGCCAGAGGGTCTGCCGGTATCCATTGTGTCTCCTAAGGTTTGGCTGATTGGTAGTAAACATTGGGGTGTGGGGAAAGGGTTAGTGCGCCGAGAGCGGCTACGCCACCACTCCAGCCTCGTCTAAGGTTGCCGCCGTCGATATAGAAAGTGTTGCCTATTGCTGCTATGGAGTAACCCGAGCGGCGGGTTGCATTTTTGCGAACGGCTGTGTTTCGGGAGGCGTCGGGCAGTCGGAGCCATGTCTTGGCCGAGAGGTCGTATGCAGCCCCATCAGATACATAGTTTCCTCCCCACGCCAGCACCAGATCACTGGTGCTGGACCAGGCCAGATGATGAGGATAGTCGAATGGTGGTGTCGGCAGAAGGGTCCACTGGTCCAAGGCTGGGTCGTAGCTGGCCGCGCTAACGACGCCGGTATTGGCACGGGTTATGTAGAAGACTTCGGTTCCGACCCACACCGCGGCTGTGACGACTGCTTCAGACAGGGGACTGGGGGCCATGGTCCGCCATGTGTCGGAGACGGGATCATAGACGACTCCATCTTTAAACCATTCCAGACCGGGTTCGCTATCGCAGTAGTAGTAAGCGTGCGCAAAATCACATCCTCCCCACACCACGAGTTCTCGACCGGTCCAAACTCTTGTGGGATTTTTTCGCAAGCTCAGTGGCCCGGTCGCCAGGGTCCTCCACGTTCCCTGGTCGGGATTTAGGGCGAGGCCGCTGAGGCTTTCATGGAGGAACAGGACTTCAGATCCGTTCCACACCGCATGTGGCTCGTGCCACTCTTGGCTGCCCCACCTCACGGAACGGTCTCGTGCCTCATCCGGCAACTCTGGTAGCGGATCGACCGTCAGTTCATCCCAAACGTCGTCTGCTGGGTCGTAGGTCAGCCACGAGTGGTTGTAGCGGCCACTGCCGATGAGCACGTATCGTCCAGTCCAAACGATCGTATGAGCTTCTCGCCACCTGAATCCGCTCGGCGCGGCCATGGTGACCGTCCCGGTTGTTGAGTCGAAGATGTAAGCGATCACGTCCTGGTAGCCTGCGACAGATAGAATTACAACCAATCTGGTGTCATCTATAGCCATGATGGCCGGGAAGCTCTCGGAATGGAACCAAGCGTCCTTGTACAAGATCGGAACCCAGTTCCATTGTCCTAGAAGGCGGCCGTCAGAAGTTTTCCAAACTTCTCCGAAGCCTCTGGCGGGCTCAGGGCTCGGCTTGGTGCCCGGGGCCTCCGCGGTCGTCGGCGCTGGGGGCGACGGCTCTGCCGTTGACGGTTCGAGGTTTGGCTCGAACCTCGTCACCGGGGGCGGTTGCGCCGTTGAGGGTTCGGGGCTCGGCTCGGTTCCCGAGGCCAACTCCGGGCGGCCCGTCTGGCACCCGGCGGCAACGCCGACCGTCAAGACGGCCAGGGCTGCGGCGGTCAGTGCCAACTGCATGCGCTCATCTTGCCCTGTCCGTTCAGTGAAGTGTCTGCCAAATGTCTGCCAACTTGTGGCAGGGACCTGCCAATTTTTTTGGCAGGTCCCTGGCAGGGGGTGGCAGCGACGTTTGCGTCAACGCGTCCTACTGCGGAGTCCTGCCCGCCCGGTTCATCGGCGAAGCCGCGCCCAGGGGTGCCATCAGGATGGACTGCGGCGTCGGCCCGGAGGGATACGGCCCCGCCCGGGAGCGCGGCGTGGAGATCGACATGCCGGTTATTGCTCCAGCAATCCCCGGAGCCTGGTGAGGCAGTCCAGGGCCCGCCCCAGACTGGGAGCATTCGCCCGAGCCCTTAGCGGATCCCAGTGATCTTCGGCGAACTCCTGTATGAGGGTTACATAATTGGGGCCAAAGGTTCTCTTACTTCGGGGAGGCGGTGGGACTCCTTCCTTGATTGGCCTTTTCACAGACTTCCTACAGATATTGATCAGGTACTGTTTTGGGTTATCTAGCAACTCGGGTTGTTGTTCAATCTTTCGACGTATCCCGAAGAATTTTGCGAAAGCGTCACGATCAGCTATAAGCCAGGCTTCCATGGCCCGTACGGCGAATCGCAGACACATGAAATGGTTGCGCTCTTGATTACTTAGCAGGTTTTTCTGAAGGACTGAAATGCATGACTGATCATCGTCATGGTCAAGGTCACGGATCACCAACCACGGTATCGATACCGCTGTGAGATTGAGACCTGGTAGCTTTTGATCCAGGTTAGTTTTGCCGTTAGCTATAAGCGGTCGATAAGGTTCTAAGCCTGTTACTAGTAGAACCTTTTTGGCAACCGGATCATCTGTTGGCCCTTCAACAGCATAGCGGACTAAATTCATCGGGAAGTTAGTGAAAGCCGCCCTATTTGGGATGGTCTAGTTATTGGTTCTAAGATCTCATCAAGATTGAGATCAGCGGTGAGCAAAAGGTCGATATCGGCCAAATCAGCCACCGAAGTTACGATTGTGCCATCTTGACCCGGCTCCAAAACGATGACTTCGTTGACTCCTAAGCCAGGGTCTTTCAGCATATCTACTGAATGGGTGGAAAGAATTACCTGTGAACCGCGACCTCTCGTCATTCGGTACAGGATTGCGGGTAGCTGACGAATGGTAGAGGCGTGAAGCGACAACTCTGGTTCTTCGAGAAGCACGACACGGTTTGAGTGGGTTGCCTCTTGCAACAGCCAGAGCATTCCGATCAACCGCAGTGTGCCGTCGGACAAGTCGCGTTCGTCTTGAAGAGCGGGGTCCGGCCGCCAATGATCGTAACGGGCCTGCAAATGGGGCTTGCCTGTTCTATCGCGGGAGAAAGAGAGTTCCATGATCCGAGGCGCGGCGAAGCGAAGAGCTTCGGTAATCTTTTCCAGGCGACGAGTACGCACTTTTTCGTTCGTCTTAGCTATATCCGCTAGAAAACCGCTGCCGAACGGGTCTCTGTTATCTTCTGCACCTAGCTCGTAGTGTTTGATGATCTGAGGGACTAGATGCATATAGCGTATTCGGCCAAAAGATTTGGCGATGGGCCTGAAATTCTGGTTAGAACTGACTTGTTCAAGGGCGGTCTGCGTGGAGCGTTGTGAATCTCCTTTATCTGCCGGATCGGGTCGTTCGAGGATCATTTTGTCGTTCTTAGTGACTTTCTCCACAGCCACCGTGGGGTGAGCAGTGCCTTTGAGCTGGAGTTCGTAAGTCCATTTCGTGTGGGTATTTTCGGTGATGACGACTTGGAGCGCCACTCGTCCGTGATTGTTGTTTCGGGCGGACAAGCACCGAACCCGTGCCATGCCACCGCGGCTTTGAACCGCATGTTGCAGACCTCGGCTGGCTACGTCGTGGAGAAACCTCAGCGCGTCCAGAAGGTTCGACTTGCCCGAGGCGTTGGGGCCGACGATGAACAGGCGGCGGCCGATGTCGATCTCGGCCGACTTGAAGTTTCGCCAGTTCTTCACCGAGAGATGTTCGATGCGCACGGTGGTCGATCCTTGGGTCGAGGGCGCCGGGCCGGGGCCGACTCCAGTAAACCACGGGCTCGGCTGGCCGGGCGGCTGGCCGGGGAATGTAGCGTCGGGGGGTGCTCGACATCCGGCGGCTCAGGGCCGAGTCCGATGCGGTCAAGGCGGCCGCGGCCCGCCGGGGGGAGGACCCGGGCCTGCTCGACGAGGTGATCGCCCTCGACGAGCGGCAGCGGGCGGCTGGCCGCCGGGCCGACGAGCTGCGGGCCGAGGTCAAGCGGATCTCCAAGGAGGTCGGAGCCCTGCACTCGGCCGGACGAAGCGACGAAGCGGCCGGTCTCCGAGACCGCAGCCGGGAACTGGGCGGCCAGGCCCAAGCTCAGGCCGACGAGGCCGACGAGCTGGCCGAGCAGATCCGGGCGATGCTGCTGATGGTCGGCAACTTGCCCGCGGACGACTGCCCCGACGGGTCCGGCCCCGACGACAACGTGGTGGCCAAGATGGTGGGCGACCCCGCCCGAGCGGGCGAACACCAGCGGGTGCCGCACTGGGAGATCGGGGCCGAACTCGGGCTGCTCGACACCGACCGGGCCGTGCGCATGTCGGGGGCCATGTTCGTCATGTACCGCGGCCTGGGGGCCCGCCTGGTGCGGGCCCTCATCGACTACGGCCTAGATCGCAACCGCGACGCCTATGAGGAGATCAGACCCCCCACCCTGGTGCGCACCGAGACCATGGTCGGCACCGGCCACCTCCCCAAGTTCGCCGACGACGCCTATCACCTGGAGCGCGACGACCTGTGGGCCATCCCCACCGCCGAGGTGCCGCTCACCTCGCTGGTCCGCGACGAGATCCTCGACGAGGCCGACCTGCCCATGCGGCTGATGGCCCACACCTCCTGCTTCCGCCGGGAGGCCGGGTCCGCAGGCCGGGACACCCGGGGTCTGCTGCGGGTCCACGAGTTCGACAAGGTGGAGCTGTACGAGTTCTGCACCCCCGAGCAGGCCCCCGATGTGCACGCCGACATCCTGGCCCGGGCCGAGTCAGCCATCGCCGACCTGGGGTTGACCTACCGGGTTCTGGACCTGTGCGCCGGCGACCTGGGTGCCGCCTCGGCCCGGACCTTCGACATCGAGGTGTACGCCCCCGGCGCCGACCGGTGGCTGGAGGTCTCCAGCGTGTCGTGGTGCCGCGACTACCAGGCCCGCCGGGCCAACATCCGGTACCGCCCCGGCCCGGGCGAGCGGCCCCGGCCGGTCCACAGCCTTAACGGGTCGGGGCTGGCCGTGCCCCGGGTGTGGGCCGGCCTGGTGGAGACCTGCCGTCGCTCCGACGGCCTCGTCGCCGTGCCCGAGGCCCTGCAGCCCTACATGGGCGGCCTGACCGAGATCGGGCCCCGCCGGTGATCGGGGCTTGGCTGAGATCGCGGCCCGCCGGTGATCGGGGCCGCGGCTTGGCTGAGATCGCGGCCCGCCGGTGATCGGGGCCGCATGACCGCGGCGACGTGGCCGGGACCGTCTCCTACGTAAAGCCCGCCACCGAGACGGCGGCCCCGCCCCGGTTCGGGTCCGACCACCCCATGCGGGAGGTCACCCGGCGGATCGCCGCCGACGACCGGTGGTGGCCCGAGCGGGCCCCCATGGTGACCGCAGCCTTCGACGAACTGAGTGTCGACTGGCACGAGACCCACAGCACCGAACTCCGTCTCGTCCCCTTGGAAGACGGGCTAGACCGCGGGGAGATCGGCGGCGGCCGGGTGGTGGAACTGGGGTGCGGCACCGGAGCCGGGACCGAGCGGATCGCCCGGCGGATGCCGCTGGCCGCCGCGGTGGACATCTCGGCGGGGATGCTGGCCCGGGCCGACCGGGCCCTGGCCCCCTTCGTCCGAGCCGACGCCAGCGCCCTGCCCTTCAGCGCCGGATCGGTGGACGTTTTGATGCTGGTCAACATGTTCCTGTTCGCGGCCGAGGCCGACCGGGTGCTGGCCGCTGCTGGCCGTCTGGTGTGGGTGAACACGATGGGGTCCGAGACCCCGATATACCTGCCGCCCGAGGCGGTGGTGGACGCCCTGCCGGGCCGCTGGACGGCCGTGGCTGGCTACGCGGGCGAGGGCCTGTGGTGCGTGGCCCGCCGCTCGTAGTTTTCTGGTCGCTCGGTTGGCCCGCCGCTCGTAGTGTCCGGCTGACCGGCCCGGCCCGGCGCTCGTAGTATCCGGTCGTGGATCTGGCCGGGATGCGGGAGCACTACAGCGGCGCCGGGCTGCACGAGGACGACCTGGCCCCCGACCCTGTCGAGCAGTTCCGGCGCTGGTTCGACCAGTGGGCGGCCACCGAGCCCTACGACGCCACCGCGGTGGTGCTGGCCACCACCGACGCCCAAACCGGGGGGCCGTCGGCTCGGGCCGTTCTGCTCAAGGGCCTGGACCGGCGGGGTTTCGTGTTCCACACCAACCGGGAGTCGGCCAAGGGCCGCGACCTGGCCGCGTCGGCCCGAGCCTCCCTGTGCTTTCTGTGGCATCCCCTGGAGCGCCAGGTCCGGGTGACGGGCTCCGTCGAGCCCCTGCCCGACGACGAGAGCGACGCCTACTTCGACTCCCGGCCCCGGGGCTCGCAGATCGCGGCCTGGGCGTCGCCGCAGTCGGAGGTGATCACCGGCCGGGCCGAACTGGAACAGTGGGTCGAAGCAGTCGAGGAGCGCTTCGACGGCCCGGGCCCGGTGCCCCGGCCGCCCTTCTGGGGCGGCTACCGGCTGCAGCCCGAGACCGTCGAGTTCTGGCAGGGCCGCCGCGACCGGCTCCACGACCGGCTCCGGTACCGGTCTACCACCTCGGGCTGGGTGATCGAGCGCCTGGCCCCCTGACCCGCCGGTCCGAAGCCTCGTCGCTCGCGGTGGACGGACCTGACGCCGCTAACCCTGTCGCTGGCGATCGGCGAGCCCGGCTCTAGTCGACGCTGGCGCTGGCCGGAAGAATCGGCGGAGCAGCCGCCAACCCAGCCAGGCCGCTCCAGCGACGAACAGCACTTCGACCGCCACCCCCAACCGGGCCGGGTCGGCGAACCAGTTGGCTATTCGCTCAGGCCAGCCCGCCGCGAACCGCAGCAACGGCCCGGCGATGAAGTCCCCCCGGTTGAAGCCGATCTCCACCACCAGGTAGGCGGCGACGTAGGCCGCGGTCACCGCCCGGCGGCGCAGGGCGTCCCGCTCGGCCTGGCGCCACCCCAGCAACAGGGCCCCGAGCACTCCGAACACGCATAGAACCCCCAGCCGGGCCGGGGTGGTGTTGGCGATCCAGTTGCTCACATCGGCCTGAAGCGTCTCGAAGAACGCGACGGCGGCGTTGGTGGCGTACGGGTCCTCCAACACCCGCAGCTCCCACCACCCGTAGTTGACCAAATAGACGCCGGCCGCGATCAGCAGCACGCCCGAGACCCGGGTGACGTAGGGGAGCAGCTTGCGCATCCGGCCCGCGACGTTGGTTCGGGCCAGCGCCAGGCTGAGGGTCAAAAAGGTGATCACTGAGCCCATGCCCGCGGCGTAGGCCACGAAGTTGGCCACCCCGTCGGCGTAGCCCCGGTTGGTGAAAGTGGTGCCGACGCTGGCGATGAACAGCCCGATGGTGCACGACAGCGAGACCACCGCGTAGCTCACCCCGAACATGAAGACCGACCCCAGGCGGCGGCTGCCGGTCCCCCTGGCCATCTTGGGCAGCCGCAGGTTCAGCTCCCGGCCCGAGACCATCCACGCCCCCAGCCCCGTCATCCCGACCCCGACGGCCATCGTCACCCAGCCGATCCGGTCCAGCACGACGCCGCGGCTGAGAATCGTCTCGAACAGCAGGCCGAACCCGCCGAACACGGCAATGAACCCGGCGGTGAGGGTGAGCCCCACCACCAAGCCCCGCAGTGCCGCCTTCAGCAGATTGGAGTCCTGGTCCTGGTCGCCCGCCCCGATGAAATAGGAGAGCCAGGCCGGCAGCATGGCGAACCCGCACGGGTTGAAGGCGGCCACCACCCCCAGCGAGTACGGGTAGGCCAGCGCCAGCTCCATCGCTCAGCCCTCGATCTCGTCGATGCGCTGGTGCAGCGCCTGCTCGTCGAGCGCGCCGGAGAAAATCTCGACCAGCTCGCCGGCCGCGGTCACGAACGCCGTCGTCGGCATGGCCATCCCCCCCATCTCGAAGAACACCTCTAAGTAGGGGTCCCAGCCGATGTCGTAGGTGACGCCGGTGCGGGCCACCAGGTCGAGCGCCTCCTCGGCGGTGCCGTCCTGGGAGAGCCCGAGGAAGGCCACCTCCCCGCCGAGTTCTTCGAAGACGGCCTGGAACTCGGGCATCTCGGCCACGCACGGCGGGCACCAGGCCGCGAAGAAGTTCACCACCAGCGGCTGGCCCCGGTAGTGGCCGAGGGTTCGGGTTCCGCCTTCGAACAGCTCATAGGCGAGTCCGGTCACGTCGCTGCCGGCCGGGAGCGCCTCGACGCC
This sequence comes from uncultured Acidimicrobiales bacterium, assembly GCA_958296055.1. Taxonomy (GTDB): domain Bacteria; phylum Actinomycetota; class Acidimicrobiia; order Acidimicrobiales; family Aldehydirespiratoraceae; genus CATQHS01. The sequence goes on along the minus strand of CATQHS010000001.1, from coordinate 1,769,705 downwards.
GGGCGGGGCGGTGGCCGAGGCCAGCGCGCTCTGGCCGCCGGCCGCCGCAGCCGGCGCCAACGCCACCCCGGCGTCCTGGCTCAGCACGATCTTGGGCACATCCTCGGCGTCCTCGGCCTCGGCGTTGTCGGTGCCTCCGCACCCGCCGGCCGCGGCCAAGGTTAGGACCAAAGCCAGCCGACCGGCCGCGGGTGTCACCATCAAGCGACTCTAGTGTGGGCGGTTCATGGCTGATCCCGGCGCCGCTGTGCTGTTGCCGCGACCCGGCTCGGGCCGGCTGTTCGCCGCCGGGCGCCGGGTTCGGCTCGGCGATGTGTCCACCGAGGGCCGCCTCCGGCTCGACGCCGTCGCCCGGTACCTCCAGGACATAGCCCGTGACGACTCCGTTGATGCCGGCTATCCCGATCCGGAGGGCTGGGTGGTGCGCCGCACCCTGATCGAGGTGACCCAATCGCCGCGGTTCGGGGAGCAGCTCGACCTGTTCACCTGGTGCAGCGGGTACGGGTGGCGTTGGGTTGAGCGCCGCACCGAGATCCGGGGCGGCGCCGGCGGCGCGGTCGACGCCGCGTCGGTGTGGGTCCACGTGGACGTCGGCGCCGGGACGGCCCGGCGGCTGCCGGAGGAGTTCTATGAGATCTGGGGGGAGGCCGCCGCCGGGCGCCGGATCTCGCCCCGGGCTCTGCTGCCCGCCGAGGCGCCTGCTGGCAGCGACCGGTTCCCGTGGCCGGTCCGGGTCGCCGACCTCGACACGTTCGGGCACGTCAACAACGCCGTCCACTGGGCCCCGGTGGAGGAAGTCCTGGCCCGCCTCGGCCCGGTGCCGGCGCCGTTGCGAGCCGAGCTCGAGCACCGGAGCCCCCTCAGGCCCGAACCGGCCGGCGAGGTGTGGGCCGCCCGAGCCGGAGGCGGCATCGACATGTGGCTGGCGGCGGGTGCCGAAGTGGCCACCGTCGCCCGGGTCCGCCCCGTCGGAGGTCGGCCCTCGGGCACCTGACCCGGGGGCTTTGAAGGCGTCGCCGCTGGCCCGAACCGGGGAGCTTTCAGGCGTCGTCGTCGCTATCAGTGGTGTCAACGTCGCCGTTGATCTGGTAGCGCAGCAGGCCCTCGCTGTCGCGCCGGGAGGCGGCCTCGCCGGTGAGGCGGAGGTGCTCGAGATGGGCGAACGTCTCGCTGGCCGCCATCTGACCCCAGGCCCGCTCGGCGAACAGCACCTTCATATAGGCCTCCACCGGGGCGTCGACCAGCTCGGCGGACGCGGCCCGCAGGACGTCCAGCCGCTCGATGTGGTGTCGGCGGATGTCGGCGGTTCGGCCCGCCACATCGGCGATGGGATGGCCGTGAGCAGGCAGGCACACCGTGATCCCGTCGAGGGCGCCCACCCGATCCAGGGAGGCGAAGAACCGGGCCAGCGGGTCGCCCGGCTCGGCCGAGCCGGCGATGTGGGGGGTGATGGTGGGCAGGACGTGATCGCCCGACACCAGCACGCCGCCTTCGGGGTCCCACAGGCACAGGTGGTCGGCGGTGTGGCCCGGCGTGTGGACGCAGAGCCATTCCCGGCCCCCCAAGACCAGCACTTGCCCGTCGGCGACGCGGACGGTGGGGTCGGGGAACCGCAGCCGAGGCGGAGCGTCGTCGCCGCCCATCTCGATCCACCGGCGGATGGCCCGGTCGGGCGGGGGCTGGCGCCTCGTGCCCCACGGGGTGGGTGCCATCTCCGTCACCCTCTGCTTCCACAGCTCCACCAGCTCGTCGGGGCCGAGTTCCAACAGGTCCAAGTCGACTTCGTCGGCGGTGCGGAACCCGCCCGCCGCGGCGGTGAACGACTCGTGGGTCACCAACTCGGCGCCGGTCTCTTCCCGCAACTGGTGGCTACCGCCGAAATGGTCGGGGTGGGAGTGGGTGATGACCGCGGTGTGCACCCTCCGCAGAGGGATGCTGGCCCGGTCCAGCCGCTGGTTGAGGGCCGACCACGACACCGGGCCGGGCAGCCCGGGGTCGATCAGAACGGCCCCGTCGCCGTCCTCGATGGCGTAGCAGTTGACGTGGCCCAGACCCGGCATGTCGATGGGCAACTGGAGCCGCAGCACCCCCGGTGCGGCTTCGGCCACCTCCTCCGAGGCTGGTTCCTGCTCCTGCTTGGCGTAGGCCCGGCTGGTCACCGCGGGGTCTCGCCGCCGGAGATGCCGCTGGTCACCGCGGGGTCTCGCCGCCGGGGCGGAAGAACTCGCGGCGATACCAGCGCAGCTCCTCGAGGCTCTCGTAGATGTCGTCGAGGGCGCGGTGGTTCTTGTTCTTCTCCGGTGCCTGCTCGTAGGCCTCGGGCCGCCAGCGCCGGGCCAGCTCCTTGACGGTGGACACGTCGATGGACCGGTAGTGCAGGAAGTTCTCGATCTCGGGCAGGTAGCGGGCCAGGAACCGCCGGTCGGCGCCGATGGAGTTGCCGCACAATGGCACGGCGCCCGGCTCGGCGATGTGCTCTTTGAGGAAGGCCAGGGTGAGGGCGCCGGCGGCGGTCAAGTCGAGGGCCGACTCCGCCACCTGCTTCAACAGCCCGCTTTGGTCGTGCATGGCCCGAACCTTCTCGTCCATCTGGGCCAGGGCCTCGGGGGGCTGGGATATCACCAGGTCGGGACCCTCGGCGATCAGGTTCAGGTGGTCGTCGGTGACGAGGGCGGCCATCTCGAGGATCCGGTGGCGGTCGGGGTCCAGGCCCGTCATCTCCAGATCCATCCAGGCGAGCACCGAGCCAGGGTAACGGCGCGGTGGCCCGGCCTCGGCCTTGCCTTCACCCGTCGGCCGGAGCCGGGGCGGCCGGGGTGCGACGACCGGACCGGGGCGACCGGGGCGGGGTGGCTGGCTCGGTTAGCCTCGCCGGGTGCTCGATGTGCCGGTGCGCCGTCTCGACCCCGATCTGCCCCTCCCGGCCTACGCCCATGACGACGACGCCGGAATCGACCTGATCGCCCGCTGCGAGGTCACCCTTGAGCCGGGCGGGGGCCGGGGCTTGGTCCCGACCGGCGTCGCCGTGGCCATACCCCCCGGCTACGCCGGCTTCGTGCAGCCCCGCAGCGGGCTGGCCCTGAAGCACGGGGTGACCTGCCTGAACACGCCGGGGCTGGTCGACTCGGGATACCGGGGCGAGCTGAAGGTGTTGCTGGTCAACACCGACCCCGCTCGACCCTTCACCGTGGAGCGGGGCCAGCGGATCGCCCAGCTCGTCGTTCAGGCCGTCGAGCATGTTCGGCTGGTGGAGACCGACGAACTCGAGCCCTCCACCCGGGGCGCGGCCGGGTTCGGTTCGACCGGCCGCTGAGGGCGCCTTTTAGGCCGGCGGCCGGGACAGCTTGCGCAGGCGGATCCGGCCTGCGGCCTCGTCTGGGTCGCAGCCGTCGACGAGTTGGCCGACTCGCCCGCCGAAACGGGCCCCGGCCCCGGGGGGCAGAGGCGAACGGTCGCTGAGAACCGCCTCGATCTCCAGGCTCCCGTCATTGAGCCTGAACACGCATTCGACCACGCTCTCCTCGCCGCCACGCTCCGCCGCGCCGGCCGCGACGAGAAGATCTATGGCCTCGGCGACGGCCGAGCCGAGATCTTCGATCTGGCCTTCGGAGAAGCCCCGGCGCTTGGCCAGGGCGGCGGCGCCGGTCCGCACGATTCGGGCGTAGGGCGCCCGGGCCGGTACCTGCAACAGGATTTCGTCGTCGGCGTGGGTCTGGTTCACCGGGGCCAAGCTTGTCACGGATCGGCAGTCGCGGCAGGTCGTCCAGACCGGGCCGCCCGCCGCCCCCGGGATCGCCGGGGAATCCCCGCCGGGCGGTGGTTACCGTGGCCGGGGTGGCCGTGCTGGTGGACGAGGCCCGGTGGCTCTGGCGGGGGCGGCGCTGGGCCCATCTGGTTAGCGATTCGAGCTACGGCGAACTGCACGAACTGGCCCAGGCCATCGGCCAGCGCCGGATCGGCTTCCAAGGCGATCACTACGACGTGGACGAGACCGACCGGGCCCGGGCTCTGGCGGCCGGGGCCGTGCCGGTGAACAGCCGCGAGCTGGTTCGCCGGCTCCGGTCGGCCGGGCTGCGACGGCGGTCCGGGGGCGAACCCCGCTGGCAGCGCCTGGCCTCCAGCCCGGCCGGGGCCGATCCCGATGAGGTGCTGGCCGCGCTCGGAGGGCTCGGTGCCGGCGGAGAGCGGCTGGCGGCCGGCGTCGGCCGTCTCGGCACCCTGGCCGCGGCCGGGTCGCTCGGCCTGTACGGCCGCCCAGACCAGCTCGCGGTGGTGATCGACTTCTCGCCCCCGTCCCCGGCCCCGCCACCGGCAGCAGCGAACCGCCGGGTGAGAGAGGCCGCCGACGAGGTGTGGCTGAGCGGGGCCCGGGCCGACGGCCAGCGCAGCCTGGAACTTTTCGTGGGCCGCTAAGAGGGGCGTCGGTAGCCTGCGGGGTGTGGCGCTAGTGGTCGAGAAGTTCGGGGGGACCTCGGTCGCCGATACCGGCCGCATCCAAGAGGTGGCCGACCACGTCGCCAGGGTCCGCCGCCGGGGCGACGACGTGGTGCTGGTGGTGTCGGCCATGGGCGACGAGACCGACGAGTTGCTCCGCCTGGCCCGCCGGGTCTCCGACGATCCGCCGGGACGGGAACTGGACATGCTGATCACCGGGGGGGAGCGCAAGGCGTGCGCCCTGGTGGCCATGGCCATTGCCGCCCGGGGGGTGCCGGCCGTGTCGTTCACGGGCAGCCAGGCCGGGTTCCTCACCAACACCGCCCACACCAGCGCCCTGATCCTGTCCATCACCCCCGACCGGGTCGCCAAGGCGGTGGCGGACGGGGTGGTCCCGGTGGTGGGCGGGTCCCAGGGGGTGTCGACCGACAAAGACATCACGTTCCTGGGCCGGGGCGGGTCCGACACCACCGCCGTGGCCCTGGCCCACGCCCTGGGGGCCGACGCCTGCGAGCTCTACACCGATGTGCCCGGCGTGTTCACTGCCGACCCCCGGATGGCGCCCGAGGCTCGCTGCATGGACTGGATTTCTTTCGAAGAGCTCTTGGACATGACCGCCACCGGCTGTCCCAAACCGACCATAAGATCGGTCGAGCTGGCCAGGACCTACGGTGTGAAACTGCATGTGCGCTCCGCCTTCACCTGGGCGCCGGGCACTTGGGTAACCGGGGAGGATTTGATGGAGCGAGCGGTGATCTCCGCCGTCACTCACGACGTGTCCGAGGCGAAGATGACCGTCTCGGGGGTGGCCGACAAGCCGGGGGTGGCGGCCCGGCTCTTCAGGGCTCTGGCCCGCCGGGACGTGAACGTCGACATGATCGTTCAGAACGTGTCCCGGGACGGGATCACCGATATCAGCTTCACCATTCCCGCTGAGCAGCTCGCCATCGCCCGGGAGGTGGTGTTCGGCCTGCAGGGCGACCTGGAGGCCTCCGGCGCCAGCGCCGACGACGACATCGCCCGGGTGAGCCTGATCGGCGCCGGCATGCAGACCCACCCCGGGGTGGCGGCCCGCATGTTCGAGACGCTGGCCGCCGAGAGCATCAACATCGAGATGATCTCCACCTCGGCCATCCGCATCTCTTGCGTGATCCGGGCCGGCGACATCGACCGGGCCGTGGTGGCCTTGCACAAGGCTTTTGAGCTGGACAAGGCGCCCGAGGACCGAGCCGGTCTGTAGTTCTTTCGGCTCGTCGGGCCGCCCGAGCCGATCAGTAGCCTTTCGGCCCATGAACAACGGGTCGGTGGACATTGGGGTGGTGGGCGCGACCGGCCAGGTGGGCGGGGTCATGCGGGCACTGCTGGCCGAGCGCGGCCTTCCGATCGGCGAGCTGCGGTTCTTCGCTTCGGTCCGCTCGACCGGTTCGGTGCTGGAGTGGCAGGACCGCCGGGTGGCCGTGGAGGATGCGGCCGCGGCCGACTACTCGGGGCTGGACCTCTGTTTGTTCTCGGCCGGCGCTTCGACCAGCCAGGCCCTGGCCCCAGTGGCGGCCGCGGCGGGAGCGGTCGTGATCGACAACTCCTCGGCCTGGCGGGCCGACGATGAGGTGCCCTTGGTCGTCTCCGAGGTCAACCCCCATGCCTTGGACTCCAGGCCGAAGGGCATCGTGGCCAACCCCAACTGCACGACCATGGCGGCCATGCCGGCGATGAAGGCCCTCGACGGCGCCGCCGGGCTCGAGGCCATGGTGGTGTCCACCTACCAGGCCGTGTCCGGGGCCGGCCTGGCCGGGGTGCGGGAGCTGGATCGGCAGGTTCAGGCCGCGGGCGCCGCCGGCCCGGCGCTGACCTATGACGGCGGCGCGGTGGAGTTGGGCCCGCCGGAGGCGTTCCCCGAGCCCATCGCCTTCAACGTGGTGCCCTTGGCCGGCCGGGTGGTGGACGACGGCACGGGCGAGACCGACGAGGAACTGAAGCTGCGCAACGAGAGCCGCAAGATCCTGGAGCTGCCCGATCTGGCCGTCTCGGCCACCTGCGTGCGGGTGCCGGTGTACACCGGGCACTCGCTGTCGATCAGCGCCTCGTTCCGCCGTCCCATCGACCCCTCCGAGGCCGCCCGGGTGCTGGCCGCCGCGCCCGGGGTGGCGGTCACTGATGTTCCGACTCCGCTGGCCGCGGCTGGGGCCGACCCGTCGCTGGTGGGCCGCATCCGCCGCGACCCGGTGCACCGCCACGGCCTGTCGCTGTTCGTGTCGGGCGATAACCTCCGCAAGGGCGCCGCCCTCAACGCCATCCAGATCGCCGAGGCCTTGATCGCCCGCGGCGCCGTCTGAGGCGAGGGCCTGCAAAGCTAAGGTGCTACCAGCTTCAGCCGCGTTCTGGGCGGCGCTGGTGTCTCAGATCATGGTAACCTTTTACGCATGAACACACCCTTTGCGCACAAACGCCATGAAGAGGCGAGCCGTGACCATCAGTTTCAACACCCCTGATCTGAATCCGTTCACTCCGGATTTTGGTCAGAGCCCGACCCTGCTGATCGGCAGGGATGCGCTGCTGGCCAGGGTTGGCACCAGCCTGTCATCTGGCCCGCGGCACCCGGGGTTCACCACGCTGCTGCTCGGGCCTCGCGGTTCCGGCAAGACGGCTGTCCTCAATAGCGCTGCGGATGCAGCGAAGCAGCACGGATGGCTTGTAATCTCTGTGGACTCGGGTACGCCGAACGTCCTTGAGAGGATCGGGCACGCCTTGGACCGGTTGGAGCAGCTTGGCACAACCGGTCAGACGCTCGACAATCGCTATCGGCTGTCTCGCTTTGCCGAAAAGGCGGCCGAGCACGAAGCTGGGGTGCTGCTCTGCGTCGATGAAATCCACTCGGGCGACCGAATCGAAATGCGAAGACTCGGTGACGACATTCAGCACATAACCAAGCGAGAGTCGTTGCCCTTGGCATTGATGGGTGCCGGGCTGGGGGAACTGCGTTACGGTCTTCTGGCCGATCGGAAAATGACGTTCTTCCAACGCTGTCATCGTGAGGATGTCGGATTATTGAGCCCGGAAGACATAACGGACGGCATACGGTCCACTGTGCGCAGCGCGGCTGTCAGTATTAGTGAAGGTGCTCTTGATGCCGTGCTTTCAGTAGGTCATATAACGCCTTTCCACATGCAAGTAATCGGAAGTAAAATGTGGACTTTGGCCGGGGCACCCGATTTTGAGATTACGGAATGGGCCGCCAGAGAAGCTATCAGACTGGCATTGCCCGAAGTGCATGAGAAGGTCCACGAGCCGGCGTGGTATGATATGACCCCGGCGTCGCAACGGTTTCTATATGCTTTAGCTGAGTTTGGCGGTGTCTGCGACGCGCGCGACATCATCGACAAGACGAGTCTGAGCCGCAAAACATATATTGACGCGCGGCGAAGACTGGAGTATGGCGGATACATACGGGTCGACGACCAATCACGCGTCCGGGTCTCAGGGCTGATGCCGATGGATAGTGTGTTGCGCCTAGCCATGAAAGACTATCCTGACGGGAGTGATTGGCAAGATCAAGACGACGAAAAACGCAACGGCAGACCGGCGGCCATCGCCCGATGCGACAAGAAAATGAAGCGAGTCGACGGAAGGTGCATCCTGCCGCGAGGCCATTCAGGTGGATGCCGGTCGCGTTGATAACTTGACCGGCGGCGGTTAGGGCGGGTCGGTCACGTAGCGGCTGATGGCGTCGTCGAGGTCGAGGCCGAGCTGATTGGCCAGCGAGGCCAGCCAGGCCAGCACATCGCCGAGTTCGTGGAGCTGCTGGGCCGTGGTCCCCTTGCGGACGGCTTGGGCCAGCTCGCCCAGCTCCTCGGCCAGCCAGGCGACGGTGGCCGGGATGCCCCGCTCCCGGTCGGCTGGCCCGTAGAGGCGCTCCACCAGGTCCTGCACTTCCCGCAGCTCCACGGCGGCGATGTTACGACGCGGCCTCCGGTTGGCTCGGGACCGAGGTTTCGCCGGCAGCCGTGGTCGGAGCCGGCGGCGCGGACAGGGCCCAGCCGAGGGCGCGCAGCAACGCGGTGGCGGCCGGGCGGATGAGGATCGGCTCGGACAGCGGAGCCAACGGCAGCCGCAGCATCCGGCGGGCGAAGCCGGGCAGCAGGCCCACCGCGGCCGCGAACACGATCAGGTACGGGCCTCTGACCGCGGGTGTGACCGGGGGCCAAGCCAGAAAACGGACCGCGTCGCGGGCCTGATGGTTGACGGCCAGTTCGGCCCGGAACGCCCAGAGTCGGGCCTTGAGATCGGCCACGTCGGCGGGCGGAGACTCGACGCCGAGCCGCCGCCCGGCCTCGGCCATCTCGGCCACGTAGCGGTCGGGCACCCCGGCGGGCAGGGGGCCGGCGCCGTAGCGGATGCGGGCCCGCAGGAAGCTGTCCACCTCGGTGCAGTGGACCCAGGCCAGCAGGTGGGGGTCGGAGGCCGAGTAGGGCCGCTCGTCGGGGGCGGTCCCGGCCACCCGGGCGTGGACCCGCCGGACCGACTCGATGGCCGCCTCGGCCTCGGCCTCCGTCCCGAACGTGGTGGCGGCCAGGAACTCCCCGGTGCGGTGCAGGCGGCCGAGCGGGTCGCTTCGGTAGCCCGAATGGTCGGCCACCCCGGCCATGACCAGCGGGTGCAGCGTCTGCACCAGCAGAGTTCGCAACCCGCCCACCAGCCCGGACACGTCGCCGTGTACCGCCTGCATGGCGCTGTCCGGCCCGGCCAGCCCGTTGCCACCCCGGCTCGCCGGCCGGACCGCCTCGGGCGAGCCGCTGATCAGCTCGCGGACTCCGACCCCCAGCCGCCGCCGGAAGTCCTCGATCAGCGAGATGTCGATCATCGCCGCCAGCGTAAGCCCGTCGTCTCCCGGCCGGTCCGGGCTGCGGGACGGTCAGCCCCGGCGGTAGCGGCTCGCCTTGTACTCCTCCACCCAGTTGCGGGAGCTGCGCCACTGGCCGTCGGAACAGCGTGTTGCCTGGAGGCGACCCCGGGCGGCTGCGGCCCGCAGCGCCGGGGCCTTGAGGTCAGCGGTTTCGAGGGCGGCCAGCGGGACGAGTTGGCCCGGTCCGGCTTTCGCGGGCATAGCGAAGCGGTTAAGGCTGTCCAGGACTGCGCGGGTCAGCATCTCACTCAGCAGGCCCGGATCGCCGGCGTCGGCCCGGCGGAGTGCTCGCAGATAGCGGTCCCGGTCCCGTTTGTAGATGATGGCCGGCGGGTAGCCGAGCCGCACCAGCACCAGGTTCAAGACAAGGCGCCCGGTGCGCCCGTTGCCGTCGAGGAACGGATGGATCTGCTCGAAGCGGGCGTGGAGCGGGGCTAGGTCGTCGGGGGTGGTCACCGTAGGGGCGAGTTCGTTGACCTCGTCCACCCACTCCGTCATCTCGGCATGGATCAGAGGGAACGACACCGGGACCATGCCACCGGGGAACGGATGGATCTCATGCTCGCGGAAGCTGCCCGGCCCTTCTCGGGAGGTGGCGTCGGAGTGGGGGGCCACCTCCCAAACCGGCGCCATCGCCCGGTGGTGGGTCTCGCGCACCTCGGCCAGCGTCAGCAGATCGCCGCGCCGATGGTGGCCGGTCGGGTGGGTCGCCTGCTCGTACACCCACTGGGCGGCGTCGGCGTAGCCCCTGACCTCCATGTACTCGCGCAGTTCCTTGTTGCCGACGGCGCGGCCCTCGACAAGCAGTCGCTCGACCTGCTTGAGCACCAGGGTGTTGCCCTCTATGGCCGTGGAGTGGTGCGCCTCCTCGAACCAGATGCCGCGCCAGATGTCGGCCGCCTCAACGGGGTTCGGCAGCCCCCCCAGCCGCAACCACAGGTCCCGGACCTGGGTTTGGAGCCGGCTGTAGAGTTCCTGCCGCGAGGGCCGCCCACCCGCCTGCCGATCTGAAATTTGTTCGTTCACCAAATTCTAATCTAACAGAACAAATTGGAGATTTTGTCGAGCTAGCGAAGATCTAAGTGCACAGAACAACAATTACACCTTTGTAATTCCCCCAGACTGCAACCATTGAAAGCATCGCCGACTTCTGGGACCCCGCCGGTCGTCGCTGTTCTGGACTCCGCCGCTGTGCGCGCTCGACGCCGCCGACTACACCGAGGCCGACCGACGATCGCGGCAGCGCACCGCTCAGGGGCTGTCGGCTCAGTCGTTCGCGCTGATGCCCAAGACCCGTGAAGTGAGAGACGCGCTAAAGCCGGAGGCGTTCGCGGCCGGGGCCCGGCCCCGGGCGGCCGAGGTGCATCCTGAGACCAGTTTCGCGGTGCTGGCCGGGGTGCCCATGTCGGCGTCCAAGAAGACGGGAGCCGGAATCGACGAGCGGTTAGAAGCACTGGCCGGAGAGTTCCCCGACCTTCAGGAGACGGTCGTGGGTGCTTTTTGGCCCGAGCCGCCCCGACCGGCTCTCGACGATCTCCTCGACGCGGCCGCCGCGGCCTGGACTGCCCGCCGCCTGGCCGCCGACGCGGCTTTGTGCCTGGGCGAGGGCGAGACGGACGAAACCGGCTACCCGATGAGCATCTGGGCGTAGTCGAGAGCGGTTCATCAGCAAGCCGCTTCGACCCGCCGTTGGCGAGGACTTCACGGCGACATACGCGCGGTAGAATCGGAAAGGCCAGGCTGGTAGAATCGGAAAGCTCGGGCCGGTAAAATCGGAAAGCCCGTGTCAGTGGGCGGCGAGCCGCAGAGCCCGCTCGAGGATCTCCCGGTCGCCGAGTCGGCGGCGCAGATCAGCCTCCAGGCCGGCGATGGGGTAGAGGTTCTGCGGAGCCCGGGCCTCTTTGTGGGGCTCGCTGGCGAACCGGGGCAGGGCCGCTGAGATCTCATCGGCTCGGACCCTCGCCTCGTTCACCGTGCCCGTCCCCGGCAGCTCGCAGCGGACCACCCCCGAAAGCGGGTGGATGACCGGCCCCGGCAGGCGCAGGTACCAAGACCAGCGGGTGACCCCGGCGCCGCCGATCAAGAACAGCGGCGTCCGCTGGCCCGCTTCGAGCGCGGTCAGCACCCGCTGTTCGCCGTCGGGCAGGTACCCGACTTGGTGGGTCTTGACGAAACCGACCCCCTTGGCGTCGGCCCGGCCCCGGAGGGGGCCGTCGAACACCACCAGATCGGCGCCGTCGGCCGCGAGCTGCGCTTCCAGCCGGGTCATCTGATTGCGGATGCCGTTGTGGAGGCTGTCCGGCGCGTCGCCGGCGCAAGGGACGAGTTCGTAGGCGCCGTGGCGGGTGACGATCGGCCCGGCCGCGTCGGACACAGCCGCGTACACGCCCCGGAACACCCTCGGGTCTGCTATGCGGGCCGCGCTCCCCTCGCAGCGGACCGCGCCCGCGGCCACCGAGGCGCACACACCGGGCCGGGTTCGGTCCCCGTCGGTTATCCAGATGCGGGCATCGATCCGCTGGACCCCGTCCACGAAGACCACGCAGCCCGGCGGCTCGGCCGCACCCGCCGGAGTGATCGGCGACCACTGACCGGCCGCCAGCTCCACTCCGAGATCGACGGCGCCGGATGGGTCCTCCAGATGATCGGGATCGGCGGGGAGGCCGTACTCGGGGGCCCACGCCTCCACCGCGAACCGCAACTGCGCCTACACCTCTATGCGCTCGACCGACGACGTGGTCGGCCCCTTGGTCACCTCGAAGCGGACCGGCATCCGGTCGGCCAGCTCCCGGATGTGGGTGACGATGCCCACCATCCGGCCGGTCGCGCCCAGCTCCTCTATGGCCGCGGCCACCACGTCGAGGGTCTCGGGATCAAGGGCGCCGAACCCCTCGTCGAGGAACAGCGAGTCCAGTCCCGGGCTCCCTTCCGGCGCCATCTCGGCCTGGCCGTCGGTGAGCGCCAGAGCCAGGGCCAGGCTGGCCAGGAACGTCTCCCCGCCCGACAGAGACTTGGCCCCCCGCACCTCGTCGGCGTTGTGGTGATCGCAGACATCGAAGCTGATGCCGTCGGCCGCGAACGAGTACTGCTGGTTCGACAGCTCCAGCAGGCGATGCGAGGCCCGCTCCTCCAAGTCGCCGACCGCCTCTGACATCAGCCAGCGCTCGAACCCGTCGGCGCGAAGCAGCCTGCCCAGCTCCGCGGCCACGGCTTCGGTGGTGCGCAGCTCCGCTATCTCTTTCTCCAGGTTCGCCATCTCCTCGCGTCGGCTGACGGCGTGCTGATGGGCGGACTCGGCTCGGGCGACCGCCGTCGCCATCTCAGCGGTGAAGCCGCCGGGATCGCTCGGGGGGTCGAAATGGGGGGCGCACACTATGCGGGCCTGTTCGGTTAGCTCCGTCTGCCGGGCCTCCAGGGATCGCACCTGGCTCTCGACGGCCTTCTTCTCTTCTTCCATCTCCGCGGCTTTAGCCGCGGCCCACGCGGCCAGCGCCTCCCAGTCCTCCAACAGCGACGCGGCCGGCGACGGCGGCGACAGGGTGGCCAGGCCGTCGCGCACCGCGCCGTACTGGCGGCGGGCCTCGTCCTCTTTAGTCCGGGCCTGTTCCAGCGCCTCTTGCGCCGCCCCTGCTGCTTCGGCCGCGGTTTTCTCCTCGGCTTGGGCCTCGCGGCGGGCGGCGTCGAGCACCTCAGCCTTAGCCAGGTCGGCTTCGAGCGCCGCGACTTCAGGCCCGCCGGCCAGTCGATCGGCGAGTTCGTTGCATTGATCTCGGCACCCGTCTCGTTTGACCGTCACCTCGGCCAGAGCGATCTGCGCCTTGTGCTCGCCGTCGAGGATCTTCTTTGTCTCTTCGGCTTGGCGAATTTCTTCGGCGGCTGCCGCGGTGGCCTTCAGCCTCTTGTCGGCCTCGTCCGCCGCCGCGGCCAACTCGCCGCTGAGGGCGATAAGACGATCGACTTCGGCCTCATCTGGTGCGGCGGCCAGCGCCTCGGCCAGCTCAGCCCATTGACGCGACGCCGAGTCGGTCTCCGCTTTGGCTGCCGCCAGTTCGTTCTTAGCTTCGTTGAGGGAGGCGTCCCGGTCCCTCAGCACCGCCGCTGCTTCGGTTTCGGTCGCCTTGAGCGCTTCGATCTCGGCGTCTGGGTCGTGGTCGGGCAGGGCGAGCACCGGCTGGCGGCACACCGGACAGGGCTCGCCTTCGACCAACTGGTCGATCAGTCCATCGGCATGCTTGACGGCCCGGGCCTGGTTGAGCCGGTCGGACGTTTTGTCGAGGACGGCCTTGGCCTGGTCTCGGAGCGCCTGAGCCTCGTCCTCCGCCTTCTCCGCGCCCGCTCGCCTCTCAGCAAGATCATCGAGTTCCCCGGTGAGCCGGGCCAGTTCGGCCCGCTGATCGCGAATCCGTTCCAGTGCCGCTTTGTCAGGACCCTCGGCCGCGGCGACCTCGGCGACCTCGGCCGACTGGCGGGCGGTCCGCACCTCGTTCTCCGCCGCCGTCAGACGAGCCCGGACCGCCTCGGCTTGCTTCGCCTTCTCGGCGTGGGACCGGTCTGCCTCCATGACGGCGGCATCCAGGCGGCCCAGCTCTTCCCGCCGCCCGGCTAGGCGCTCATGGTCGTCGATCAGGTGTCGGCACGTCGCGGCGTTCGGGCCCTCGGCCGCGTCCCGCTCAGCCTGCCGGGCCCGTTCTCGGACGCCGGTCAGCTCGTTCGCCGCAACTTGGTCGGCCTGGGCCGCCGAGCGCTTCTCGCCGTCGAGCGTTCTCACCGCCTCGGGCATTCGCACGCCGGAGGCGGCCTGCTGCCATATGCCCAAGCCCTCCGCTTTGGTGCGGGCGTCGGCCAAGCCCCTGTCGGTGCCGGCCAACCCGTCTATAAGGCCTTTCAACTCGGCCTGAGCCTGACAGCTCGCCTCAACTGCGGCGGCCAGCCGGGCTACTTCCTCCTCCGTGGGGGCCTCCGCTTCCAGCCTTGGCTCGAGCACCTCCCGTTGGTCCCGGGCGGTGGCGGCCCGCCTCCGGGCCTCTGCGCCCATGCGGGCGTAGACGTCGAGGCTGAGGAGTTGACGCAGCACCTCTTGGCGATCCCTCGGCTTGTCGTGCAGGAACTGGGCGAAGCGGCCTTGGGGCAGCACCACCGTCTTGGTGAACCGGTCGAAGTCCAGACCCAGCACCTTCTCCACCGCGTCGCCCATCTCGGACGCCCGGCCGGCCAGGATCTCGGTGCCCCGCTCCAGCCGGGCCTCCTTGGTGGTGGCCCCGCCGGGGGTGCGCCGCACCACCCGGGCCGCGATGTAGCGCTCGCCGCCCACCTCGAAATCGAGTTCCACCCGGGCCTCGGTCGAGAGCTGGTTGATAACCGGGGCCACGGCCCGGCTGTCGTCGTAGCGGGCCACCTCGCCGAACAAGGCGAAGGTGATGCCGTCGATGACGGTGGACTTGCCCGAGCCGGTCGGCCCCACCAAGGCGGCCAGTTCCACGCCGGAGAAGTCCACCTCGGTGTCGTCGCGGAAGGCAGCGAAACCCTTCATCCTCAGCCGCCGCGGCCTCACGAGCGCTCCGCCTCCTGCTGGGCGACCGGCAGCCTCATGCTCGCTCCGACTCCTGCCGAGCGTCCCGTGGCCTCACACTCGCTCGGCCTCCTGCTGAGCGTCGAGCAGCTCGGCGAACAGGGCCCGCACCCGGTCGTCGTCGATGTTGCGCTCGGCCAGGAACTCGTCGAACAGCTCGGCGGGGTCCCGCCCGGCGCGCCTCGCCCGGGGCCGGGCCGGAGCCGATTCGTCCTCGATCTGCACGTCCACCACCCGGTTGCCGAGCAGCTCTCGCACCTCGTCGGCCAGGCCGGGTCGGCGGGGCTCTCGCACCACCACCCGCAGCCAGGCGTCGTCGGTTCTGGCGCGGTCGCCGCCATCGGCCGCGGCGGCCAGCTCGTCCAACGTGCCGGTGAGGGTGTGCAAGGCCCGGCCGCTGGTCAGCGGCACCGCAGTGACCGTCGGCGGGAGCCCCGGCTCGATGTCGACCAGGTTCACCTGCTTGGCCTGGTCCTGTTCGCCGAAGTCGAGCTGCAGCGGCGACCCGCAGTAGTGGATGGGGGCAGTGCCGCGGATTTTCTGGGGCCGGTGAACGTGGCCCAGGGCCACATAGCCGGCGGTGGGAGGGAACGCCTGGGCGCTGAGGGCGTAGTCCTCGACGAAATGAGCGGCCCGCTCGCCGCCGCCCAGGCGGCCGCCGTGCACGAAGGCGTGGGCGGCCAGGATGTTCACCGTGTCGGTCTCGAAGCCGGCGCAGAGCGCCTCAATGAGCAGCCGCATCCGCTCGGCGTAGGCCTGGGCGTTCTCATAGGCCGCCGCCTCCATCAGGTCCTTGGCCCTCACCACCCCCCGCTGGGACACGAACGGCAGCAGGGCCAGCCGCACGTCCTCCCCGCCCGGCCCCGCCAGCGGCAGGACGCCGCCCTCGTCGGGGCGGGTGGGCTCGGTGACCAGATGAACCCGCCCGGCCGCCTCGAACACCGGGGCCACCGCGTGCAGCCTGCGGGCGTTGTCATGGTTGCCGGCGATCACCGCCACCTGCGCCCCGGCCCGGGCCATGTCCAGCAGCCCCCGGTACACCATGGCCTCGGCGTCGGGCGGAGGGCTGGCCGTGTCGAACAGGTCGCCGGCCAGGATCACCAGATCCACCGAGCGGTCGCCGACCAGCCCGACGATCTCGTTGATCACCGCTTGGTGCTCGTCGGCCCGGCTGTTGCGGCGGATGGCCTTGCCCACATGCCAGTCGCTGGTGTGCAGCAGCCTCACCGCGGCACGCCCCCGCCCGCCGGACCCTTCAAGACAGGCCCTCGATGGTCCGGCCCCGTGCCCCCGCCAGCCGGACCCCTCAAGACAGGCCCTCGAAGGGGTCGTCGGGCTGCGTCGGCCCCCGGCCTGACGGTGCCTGCGACCGGTCGGCCTCGGCCGGCCGGGTGGCCCAGGCCGGGAACGGGAACTCCACCAGCAGCGGCACCGGCAGCCGGGGCTGGGCCACATACAGCGATCCCGGCTTGAGGATGGTGGCCCGCTGGCGCTGCACCGGCGGCAGGAACCCGTACTGGTCGCGGCGGGCTTCGGCGCTGTCGAGGCGGCCCACCGCCCGCACCGCGCTGTTGGCCACCACCCGACGCTCCACCTCGCTGGCCGTCTGCTGGGCCCCGATGAGGATGACGCCCAGGCTGCGGCCCCGCTCGGCCACGTCCAACAGGATCTCCTTGATGGGGCTGCCGCTGTCGCTGGGGGCGTACTTGTTGAGCTCGTCCAGCACGATGAACTGCAGTGGCTTGGCCGACCCGCTGGCCTCCTTGGCCTCGAAGGCCTGGCGCAACACCACCCCCACCACGAAGCGCTTGGCCCGGTCGTGGAGCCGGTGGATGTCCACCACCGTCACCTGCTGGGAGTCCAAGTCGATGGCGTGGTCCGGGGCGTCGCCGATGTCGGCCCGGATCAGGTGCTCCACATGGCGCACCGAGGCGTGCAGCCGGCGGATGAAGGCCCCGACGGTCCCGGCGCCGACGGCCCGGCCCGTCCAGCGGGGGTCGGGATTGTCGGACGCCAGCTTCGATTCGATCACCTCCACCAGCGTCCGGAAGTCCCTGACTGTCGTCTTGTCGATGCGGACCGCTCCGTCGGGGGCGGTGGACTGGCGGGCGCACTGGGCGAGTTGGGCCGTCACCGACTGCACCACGATGGTGTACTGCTGGCGCTCGTCCTCGGCGTCGGCGAACAGGAACGGCAGAAGCTGCTGCTCGCAGAAGTCGGCGATGGTCCAGAAGAACGGCCGCACCCCTGAGGCCCGCGAGCTGGTGGCCGGGGTGGCGTTGGGGTCGCCGGACCGGGGCGGGGCCAGGACGCCCACCGAGCCGAAGGGGGCGGCCTCCAGGCCCAACGCCGAGTAGCGCCGCCGCTGGTCGGGATCGAGGTGGGCGTTGGGGTGGTCGAGGAACAGCAGGTCCTCGCCTTTCACGTTGAAGATCAGGCCCTTGGCGTGCATCGCCTCGGACCCCAGCACGCCCGAGTTGAACAGGGAGTAGAGCAGGAAGGTGGCGTAGCTGGTCTTGGTGGCCACGCCGGAGATGCCGCTGATGTTGACGTGGGCGCCCTTGGTGCCGTCCACGAAGTCGAGGTCGAGGTAGATGGGCTCGTCGTTGCGGCTCAGGCCGGCGGGCAGGCGGCGCTCCACGTCTTCGAGGTCGAGCGCGGCGTCGCGCTCGGTGCCGGTGGCCCGGCGCACCTCGGCACCCGGCAGAGGCGGCACGAACGTCTCGGGCGCCACCCGGGTCAACTGGATCTGGGCCGCCTCGCTCACCTCGGCCGGCAGTCTCCCCTCGGCGACGAGGAATACGTCGCTGTCGAACCGGACCCCCTCGTGGCGGGCCCGGACCTGGCTCACGATGCCGTACAGGTTGATCCGCTCCCCGTCGGGCAGCACCCGGGTGACGGCCACCACGTCGTCGAGTTGGAGGTGCGAGCCGTCTGCCACCGCCACCCAGAACTCCAGCGGTGTGGCGTCGTCGGTGCCAATCACCAGCCCGACTACGTCACTCATGGCCCCGCCTCGTTTTTAACTCTTAGTCACGGCGCCGGCTTCGCCGGGAAGGACGCTGAGAAGGTCTCCATGCGCGGCTCGGGCTCGCCGCGTCGGCCGATCTCGGCACCGAAACCGAACCGTTCGGCGCAGAAATCGGTGAACACCGACGGGTCGCACCGCCTGGCAGCACCGTCAAGCGCCCCGTAGTAGCGCATCTGTTCATCCCAGTACCAGAGCGGGCCGTTGTAGGCGTATGCCCAGTCGATCAGCGGGTGCTCCAGCATCAGCCGGGTCTCCAGCCACCGGCCCATCCGGCCGTTGCCGTCCACGAACGGGTGGATCTGCTCAAACGCCAAATGTCCCAGGAAGGCCCGGACCACGGCCCTGGCCGCCCCCCGCGGGGTCGGTTCGTCCCACCCGCCGAAGCCGTGGCCCAGCCAGCCGATCAGCCCGTCTAGCAGGCCCGGGACGTCCGCGGCCGTGGGCGCGACATACGGCCCAACCATGACCTGACACCGTCTCAGCGCGCCCCGGTCCGGGGCGGGAAGCAGCCGTTCCATCTGAGCTTCGTGCGCGGCCAGCATCGCCTTCACGTCCACTGGCTCCGCCGGTGTGTGGGTCTCGGGCGACATCAACAGCCGATGCAGGTTCACCAGTTCCCAGTCGCCCGCTGACTGCAGGGAGATCTCTCCCGACGCCAGCCCGTCGGCCCGGCTCGTGCCGGTTCTGTTCGCCTCAATCCATACAGACGCCAGAGCGGATCGCAGCACCATCCCCCTCAGGTCGCGATCCTCGGGGTCGAACTCTCCTCGGTCGGGCCGGTCCTCCTCGAATCGCATCGCTAGGTCGTCTACGGCATATCTGATGCCCGGATGATCCCAGCGCACGGCCCGGAAGTCGATCCAAGGGTGGGCCAAGTCGCCCCGTATCGGCTCCCTGTCAAGCATCTGTGTTAGAGACGCGCAGCCATTCGTCCTTCGATCGGCGCGGTGGCATAGTCAAAGAGTAACGGTGCCGGCGGCGGCTCAGAGCCGTTTCTGAGTCGGCGGCCAGGGGGCGGCAGTGGCGCCCGTCCGCAAGGTCCTCTGCCCCGTGCCGGGTGCGGGTCGCCGGCCTGGCGGTTCTATAGTCGGCAAGGTGATCGCTCAGCTTCTGGCCGGTCTCATGGTGGTGACCCATCTGGCGTTCATCGTCTTCCTCGTAGCTGGCGGGCTGCTGGCCTGCCGGATGCCGAGACTGATGAAGTGGCACCTGGGTGCCATCGGCGTGACCATCGTCATCAACCTCACCGGCTCGGACTGCCCGCTGACGGTGTGGGAGAAGCATTTTTTGGTCCAGGCCGGGCGGGAGCCCTACGAGTCGGGCTTCGTCTCGCACTACTTGGTGGAGCCGGTCTTCCCGGCGGGGATCGACGGGAGGGTCAACCTCATGCTCCTGGCCGTCTGGATGGTTCCCACCGCCTTCGCCTACCGGAGGTTCCTGCGGTCGCGGCCCGCCCGCCTCAGCCGGTAGCCGCCCGTCACAGGGCATTTCCCGACGAGCGGCCGAGAATCCGGTCTTGTCGCCTGCATTCATCGGCGTATAGAGTCACATCGTGTTGTCGTCCTCGGAGAAGCCCATGCTCCGTCTTCGCAAAAGCCGAAAGTTTGGTTGCATTCCTTGGAAGAAAGTGGCACAGACGTTCACTCTGTTTCCCAGGGTCAGCGCTCGCGGCAAGTCCGCCTTGAGCCCCAAAGCCGCGCTGGCCAAGGACTGGGAAACCGTGACGAACGACATGGCGGTCGTTATGGGCGATCTTTCGGCAGCGTGGCGCGTAGTCGAAAGGGACTTAAATGGCAAACGCGCCGGAACTCAACAATCCAGAGCCCGGTGATCTAGGCGAGGAGACGCTACAGACCTCATCCGAACAGTCATCTGCTATAGGGTGGTGGCGTCGCCGGCGAGGTCGCCGGACATCGGGTTCCCGTCAGTATGGGATCAACAGCTACAACGCTTTCGGCATCTGATCAAGGTCTATCTGCGCTCGTTCGTAGCCCGATTACGAATCTCATTCCTCATCTCCTGTCGTATCGGCGCTCGCTCGGCTTGGTCCTGAAGTCTCATCTGCTGGCTGGGGTTGCCTTCGCATATCCATACCTCAAATGAGGCTTCAGACGAATCCTCTGTACCGTCCAACTGTAATGTCCATTTCTCAAGAAGGTCGGCTTCTTCGTAGGTGTGTGCAAACGCATATTTGTCCGCGACGCTGCGGTCCATGTCTTTCTTGGTGGCCATGTAATGGGCGTAACCCTTAGAGTCGGCGTAGCGGTCGGCGCTGGCCTGGACTTCGGCCCGACACACCTTGTAATGTTCGCACAAAAACCGGATCACCATGTTGTACACGACCCGATACCCGGCCGCGTAACGACAAAACAACTCGTTCACCACCCGATCGCTGCGAACCTCTATTGGCGGCGTCTCCCTGTAAACACTCCTAGCCCCGCACCTCGAACAACGCTAAGACGCGTCACCTGGCGACTTGACTAAAACCCACGAATGCCCCAGCCTCCCCTTAGAATCCAGACCCGCCGGGCAAACCAACGCGTCGCCGAGATCGCCCCGGCAATTGCGACGCAACAACGACGACAACTCCACCCCCCGCAACCCAGACACATCCGCACCAGCCATCACCCGACTATAGCACCCTAACAGCCGAACCGCGGGACGAAATCACAAACCCCGCAAAGAGAAACCCCTATGCCACCAGGCAGCAAACCCGTATCCAGGCAAAACTGTATATAAGCCCCGTTGCTTGCGCCATCCCCGAACTAGCCCCTCATCCGCATCCGATGGAACCGTGGACAGACGTGAGTGTCGGTTTCGGCCCCCTGAACGCCGAACTGCCGCCGGAGATCGCGTCAGCGCCGTCATGGGACCACTGTTGGAAAGTCCGCTGACACTGCGACCCGCGGACATTGATGCGAGCGCTGGACAGTTGACGACAACGTGCCAGACCTGTCGGGCAGCGGCAGATGCGGGCACAAACTGGCCGATGGGCGACTGTGCCGGAACGTCACCGCTGACGGCGGGCGCTGCCACCTGCACCGCCGCCGCCGTTGATCATGTCTCGCTCCGGTGCGGCCCGGCGTGGTTGGCGGGCAAGACGCAATCGGTCTGAGCCCGCGGCATCCAGAACCCGCATATCCGCGACTTGGGATTGACGGCTGGCAATGCCTGGAGCTACTGTTCGCCTTCGCCGCTAGATGCACGCTTGGCGTGTTGGTAGTGCCCGGCGAACGGGCTGCTGGGCGTGATCTGTCGTTCTAGTTCCACCGCGTGTCGCAGGTTGGGGACTCTGGACTTTAAATGCCGCAACACCGTCTCCATCTCCAACTTCAAGGCGCTGTCTGGGAGCAGATCCCCGGGGTCCTCCAGTTTGTCGATGATCTGATCAGTGGCGTGCGCTGGCGCGCCGTACCGGTCTCGGTGGAAGCGCAGACCCCGCTCCAATTTGTACTGAGATTGCTGGTCCATCGCCGCCAAGTCGAAGTAGTCGCGGCTAACGCCTCGGCGCAACAGCACCTCCAACTTCGACGCCATCAGATCCGGGATGGACGCCACTACGATCCCGCTGACTTCAGCCCCCGGCGACAGCCAGCGCGGAGGCAGCGTTCTCGACGCTCCCAAGGTTTGGCGGAACATCTGCACTTTTGCGCCGTTGATGTCCATCTCCAGCCAACTGTCGCCGAACTCCGAGAGCGCAACTTCTGGGATGTGAGCGAACCGGCTGAACAGTTCTTGCGAGTCGAACGGGTGGTCGGCCATGAAGTCGAGGTCGAAGGATTCCCGGTGAAGCAGATGGGCGGCGACCGCGGTCCCGCCGACAAGCCGGTATTGGCCAGCAGGCAGCGCTGACGCCACCAACCGCCAAGCGCCGCGCAGTCTGTCGCTCAGGACCTCGGACGCTTCGTCAACGTCGAAGATGATCACGCCGCGTCTCTGTCTGCCAAGACGGCGTCGATGGACCGCGAGATCGGGCCGCTGTCGTAGCCGCGGATGCCCCGCAGCCGCCGGATCACGCCGACCGGCAGGTTGTAGAGCGCCCAGTACTTCGCGGTCGGGTCGGAACAGGCGACCAGCCTGCCCGCGGCTTCCAGGCATTCGTCTTCGTCGCCGAGGTCGATGTCAGCGGCGCTGTGCCCTGACCAGAACACCCACCAGAACTCGACGGGGATCGACTTGGGCGGCGGAAGCGGCTTCGCGTGCAGGACCGGGAGCGTCATGGCAGGCGCCTCGCCGAGACTGTGCGCCAAGCGCCATACGGTGTGCGGCACCCGCCTGTAACCGCATCTGATCTGCTGCACCTCCCGCCGGACCTGGCCGCGTTCCATGAGCCGCCGAAGGCAGCGCCGGGCGTGCCCCGGGGACATCCCGGAGTATTCGGCCACTCTTCCAACGGTCGCGCCGTCGGGAATGGACGCCAGCACTTGGAGCGCTTCTTTCTCGCGCCGGGGCAACCCGGCCAGTTCGGCGCTGTGCCCGTCCGCCCCGGGCCTCAGCGCCCGCCCTCTGCGGTCTGTGTCAGCGTCGGCGGCCCCGGGCGGCAACCGCAGCATCGCCTCCAAGCGCCGGTCGCCGGGCGAGCTTTCGGCCAACTCCAGCAACCGCGCCATCCGCCTCGCCGTCGGGTAGGACACCCCGAAATGCCGGCTGATGTCCCCGGCCCCGGACCACCATGACCGGGACGCCTCGACCCAGGCCGCCAGGTCAAGACGCGATCCTTGCAACGCCGTGCCGGTGGTCGCCGTGAAGTAGCGGCGGCAGTCTCGGCACCGCCACCTGCGTCCATCTCTGGCGGTGGCGATGTCAGACGACCCGCAGCGCGGGCATCCGGACGGGGTGCCGTCGTCGGGCCATCGCAGACGGGCGCACAGACGGTCAGGGGCGCCGGCCGCGTCGGGCGGGTGGACGCTCTGACCAGATCTAGGCATCCTCAGAGTTTACGTCAACTTTCAAATTGCGCGGCCTTCGGATCGGAGGTGACCGACGCAGGATCGACAAGAGCCTCGCTCTCTCTGCCTTGTGTCCACTCTTGGCTGAGACGAAACGCAGCATTCTGCGTCTGCCGGGCTTAGGTCAGGTCTCCCGCATCGGCGGCTAGGTCGTCTCAGGAACGCCTGCCGCGAGACCATCTCCCCATCGGCGCTGTTACCGGGTCCGGCGGTGCGATCCGGCGTGGCCGGAAGCTAGGTGTCAGTTCGCGTGAGGTTGTTGGCGCGTGATGCGGGCGGGCCGCCGAGGGCGGTGTGGTGTCGGTGGCAGTTGTAGTCACAGTTCCAGCGTTTGAGGCGGATGCGGCGGTCGGTTTCGGATCGGAAGCGCCGGTTGTAGAGGAATTCGTCGGCGATGGTGCGGTTGAAGCGCTCGGCTTTGCCGTTGGTCTGGGGCCGGTAGGGCCGGGTGCGCAGATGGGTGATGCGGCGTTGGGCGAGCAGCTCCGCGAAGAGCCCGGAGCAGAAGTTCGCCCCGTTGTCGGTCATCACCGCGTCTACGGCCATGTCGTTAGACCAGAACCAGTCCTGGGCTCTGCGCCAGAACCCGGCCAGGGCAGCGGCGGTCTCGTCGTTGAGGGCCTCGACGTAGGCGACCCTGGAGTAGTCGTCGACGGCGACGTGCAGATAGGTGTACCCCGAGCCTCGGGAGCCTCGGGAGCCTCGGGAGCCTCGGGAGCCTCGGGAGCCTCGGGAGCCTCGGCCTCGGCGGGAGCGGCGGGCCTGGGGGCTTTGGCGGCCGTGTGCCCTCCAGCCGCCCCCGGGCGGGATCTTCGCAACTTTTTGATGTCGAGGTGCACCAGCTCCCCCGCCGCCGATCTCTCATAGCGACGGATAACCCGCCCGGTCGGGCGGTCGATGCGGTCCAGCCGGTTCAGCCCGTGGCGGCGAAGGACCCGCCACACCGTGGAAGCCGGCACCCCGGTGCGCGCCGACAAGTACACCGGGCCCCGCTTCGTGCTGCGCCGCAGCCGGCAGATCCGCTCCTCGGTGCGGGCCGCGGTGCGCCGAGGAGACCGGCGCGGCCGCGAGCTGCGGTCCACCAGCCCGCAATCGCCGTGCTCGAGCCATCGGCCCCACCATTTCGCGACCGTGCCCCGCGACAGCTTCATCTGGCGGGCGACTTCGGCCTGGGGCTCCCCCGCGGCCACCCGCTGGACCAGCAGCAGCCGCCCCGCGGGAGTCAAACGTGCATTCGCAGGGTGTGCTCGTGTGCGGCCAGGTTGGACGCGGCCACCCGGTCCGCGACGGCCATGGCGCTCCAATGGTTGACAGCCAGCGCCCCGGCGATCACCGCGAGCGCCGCCAGCACGACCGCTACCCGTTTGCGCCCGCCCCGTGTCAGCGGCGCGCCCGCCGGGGCCTCGGCTTGTTCCTGCGTGTCCATTGCCTGCTTCCTATGTCTGCGCCAGAACCAGCCGGGGCGGGCTGATCCCCCCGGCGGATGCGAGGTTTCGGCCCCCCTTTGTCACTCGTCTTGAGGATGGCCGCGCCAGGTGGCGAACCGGGCGGCGGCTTTCCTGGCGGCTTCTCGTGCTTTGTCGGCGGCTGCGGTGTAGCCGGCTCGCCTGCCGCCGGGGGATCTGGCAGGCTTGGGGGTCGGGCAACCGATCAGCAAGCGAGGTGATCTGATGGGCGAGATGGTTGAGTTCGCGGCCAACGGGACGACGGCCCGGGGCTACGTGGCCGTTTCCCCGCCGGGCGGGGGCCCCGGCGTGCTGGTGCTCCAGGAGTGGTGGGGGCTGGTGCCTCAGATCAAGGGGGTGTGCGACCGGCTGGCCGACGAGGGGTTCACCGCCCTGGCCCCCGACCTGTACCACGGCGAGATGGCGGCCCACACCGAGATGGACAAGGCGGGCGAGCTCATGATGGGCCTGCCCCCGGACCGGGCCGCCCGGGACATGTCGGCCGCCATCGACTTCCTGCTCGACCACAAGGCCTGCTCGTCGCCGACGGCCGGGGTGGTCGGGTTCTGCATGGGCGGCCTGCTCACGCTGCGGATCGCCGCCCTGGAGGGCGAGCGGGTGTCGGCGGCCGTTCCCTTCTACGGCGCCCCGCTCGGCGACGACTCGCTGGACTGGGGCAACCTTGCCGCTCGGGTGGAGGGCCACTTCGCCGCCGTCGACGACTTCTTCCCGCCCGACGCCTGCGAGGCGTTGGCTTCGCAGCTCCGGGACTTGGGCAAGGACGTGACCTTCCTCGTCTATCCCGGCACCGGCCACGGGTTCGGCAACTGGGAGAACCCCCTGGGGGCCTACGACGAAGCGGCCTGGCTAACCGCCTGGGACCGGACCCTGGCCTTCCTGCGGGCCAACATCGGCTAGGCCTGGCGGAGACGCGGCGGCATGGCTCTCGAAGCCGAGCTGGTCAACCGGCTCACCTGGAAGATCCCCAACGCCTTGGTGCTGGTGGGCTCCCGGGCCGGGGAGGAGCGCAACGCGATGACCGCGAGCTGGGTCACCCAGCTCTCCATGGAGCCGGTGCTGATCGGGGTCGGGGTCGACAACACCGCGGTGACCCACCGGCTGATCTCCGCCGGGGGCTCGTTCACCATCAACCTCTGGGACTCAACCGACACCCGGGTGTTCGTCAAGTTCTCCAAGCCCGCCGTCTACGCCGACGGCGCCCTCAACGGCCGGGCCGTGACCGAGGCGGCCACCGGCGCGCCGGTGTTCGCCGAGGCCGTGGCCTGGCTCGACTGCGAAGTGCGCCACTCGTTCGACTTCGGCACCCACACCCTGTTCGCGGGCGAGGTGGTGGACGGGGCGATACGCGACGGCGAGGCCCGGGCCGCGGCCATGAGCGACACCCGCATGAAATACGGTGGCGTCAGGCGCCACTGAGCCTTGATCAACCCCGACTCCGGCCCGACCCCCTGGAGGTTCCGATGACCGAAACACAGCCTGTCCCCGAGAACCGCGGCCACGCGGTGCCCTACCTGTGCGTGCGGGGGGCTGCCGAGGCCATCTCTTTTTACGCTGAGGCCTTCGGTGCCGTCGAGTCCATGCGGATGACCGCCCCCGATGGCAGGATCCTGCACGCCGAGATCGACATCGGCGGCCTCCCGGTGTTCTTAGCCGATGACTTCCCCGAGATGATGGGCGGCAAGGAGTCGTCGCCGGCTGGCCTGGGGGGAACCACCGTAAGCCTGCACTGCTACGTGGAGGACTGCGACGCGGCCATGGACCGGGCCGTGGCCGCCGGTGCCGAGGTCACCTTCCCGACGGGAGACATGTTCTGGGGCGACCGCTTCGGCCGGGTCCGGGACCCGTTCGGCCACGAGTGGTCCTTCGCCACCCACGTGCGCGACGTCCCCCCCGAGGAGATCGAGGCGGCCACGGCCGCCATGTTCGCCGCCGACGCCTGAGCCTCCGAGCGAGCGCCGGCTCGCGGCTCTGGAGCAGTGAACGGGGCGGACCGAGAAACATAACAAACGAAACACGAAATGCCCAAAAAATGTTGTTTCATTTGTTATATTTCATGGATCGGCGCTCCCCGCCGCCGGGCTGGCAAATACGGGCGAGCGGCGGTCAACGGCTGCCGGGCATCGACTAGCCCGGCAACTAGATGTGACCGCTTCGGCCGGGTCCGGGACCCGTTCGGCCACGAGTGGTCCTTCGCCACCCACGTGCGCGACGTCCCCCGGAGGAGATCGAGGCGGCCACCGCCGCCATGTTCTCCGCCGACGCCTGAGCGGCTGGCACCTGCCCGTCCGGCGAAAAGTGTGTAACATGCATACACACCTGTAAGAGAGGCGGTGGTCGATGGCCAGAGTTCAGCTAGTGATCCCCGATGAGGACCGGGATCGGTTCGTCCATCAGGCTCGAAAAGAGGGAATGACCTTGAGCGCGTGGCTCAGGACCGCAGCTCGAGAGCGTCTTGAGGAGCAGCAGCGGTCCGAGCCGTTCGAATCCGTAGTGGATCTTGAAGCTTTCTTCAACATGTGCGATTCATTGGAAGGCTCAGAGCCGGAGCCGGAATGGGAGGAACACTTATTCGTGATCAATGAATCTCGAGGGCGGGGAGCTTCGGGTACTTGATATTCGTTGACACTAACGTCTTTATGTATGCGGTCGGGCGGCCACATTCACTGCGAGAACCCTCCCGGGAGTTCTTCAAGGAATCAACTCTGAACCGGACTCCTTTGTATACATCCGCGGAGGTCCTGCAAGAGATGATTCATGTATATCTGCCGGCCGGGCGGCTTAAGACGCTGGATCAGGCGATGTCTCTTGTCTTCAGATCCTGCGCGGAAGTGTGGCCGCTGGAAGAAGATGATGTCACACTGGCTCGTCAGCTCCATGAGCAGTATCCCACCCTGGACGCACGGGACCTCTGCCATCTTGCCTGCTGCCGTAGGCGTGGTGTGAGCGAGGTCAAGACTTTTGATAAAGCCCTGCTCGGCGCGAGCAAGACGAGTTCGATTGCGCCGTTGCGCGGACTGCACTAAGCGCGGGGGCTGCGGTCTCGGTCGCTGGGCTTGGGCCAACTCGAGGCCGCGCCTCCGTCGATGGTGATCACCTCTCCGTTGATGTAGTCCGACTCGGGTGACGCCAAAAAGACGGCCAGCCGGGCCACGTCTTCGGCGGTGCCGAAGCGGCGGGAGGGGACCCGAAGCGTCCAGGCCGCCGACAGGACTTCGTCGGTCAGCCCTCCGGCGGTCATCTCCGTTTCGATGATCCCGGGCGCGATGGCGTTGGCCCGGATCCCGAGCGGCCCGAACTCGGCGGCTATGCAACGGGTCAGCGCGCCGACCGCCGCCTTGCTGGCGCTGTAGTGGGCCGAGTCGGTGAAGGCGACCCGAGCGCTCACCGACGCCATGTTCACCAACACCCCGGGCCACCCTTGGGCCAGCCAGCGCCGGATCGCGGTCTGGCTGACGGCGAAGACCCCGCCCGCGTTCACCCGGAGCATGGTGTCCCACTGGTCGTCGGTCATCTCCTCGAACCTGACGTTGGCGAAGACGCCCGCGTTGTTGACCACGATGTCCACGGCCCCGAACCGAGACTCCGCTGCCGCGAACAGCGCTTCGACGTCGGCTCGGTCGGTGACATCGCTGCGAACCTCGACCACCTGGGCGCCGTCGGCGGCCAGCCTGGCCCCGGTGCCGGCCAGGGTCGGCTCGTCGATGTCGGAGAGGACGAGCGAGCACTCTTCGGCCGCGAACCGGGCGGCGATGGCCGCCCCTATCCCTCGGGCCGCGCCGGTGATGACGGCGGTTCGGCCGGCCAGCCGTCCCATCACCTCCCCCCGGCTGGCCGGTTGGCGGCGTCAGGGCCGCGGCGGTCGCGCAAGTGGCACCCGTCGCGGTAGAAGCGGCGGATGGCGTTCCGGTAGTCGGCGATGAGCGGGTCGGTGCCGGGATCGGCGCTGGCTGAGCGGGCGATGGCGAGATCGAGTTCCTCGAAGAGGCCTTCCTCGTCCACGGTCGCCATCTTGCCGCCGGAGATCACCGGCCGCCCGGCGACAAAGAGATCCTCGACCCCGGACCCTCCCCGCCGGCGCAGTTCCGCCCAGGCCGCGTCGGCGGACAGCGGCCCGTCGGCGGTCGGGTCCCAAGACATGATCACGGCGTCGCCGGAGAGCCCCTCCGCGGGTGCGCCCGACCCCGGCGCGCCCGACCCGGAGGCGCCCGCCACCGCGTGGCCCCGGACGACGGCGGCGTCGCGCAGCCAGTGATCTAGGTCCGTTCCGTCGCCCACCCGGTGAACGACTCGCCCCAGCTCCCATTCCTTCAACATGTCGCCCGGCTGGCCCAGGGGCAGGCTGTCCAGGCCGAGCGCCACATCGACTCCGGACGCGGCGAAGTCCCGCAACGGGGCCACGCCCGAGCGCAGCCTCAGATTCGAGCTGGTGTTCGTCACCACCGCCACCCCGCGGGCCGCCAGCACGTCGAGTTCGGCCGGATGCAGCCACACCCCGTGGGCGACGGCCAGCCGAGGGGATAGCAGGCCGAGGTCGTCGAGATGGCCGACGATCCCGCCGGGGAAGGCGGCGTCGGCCCATTGGCGCTGGCGGATGCTCTCGAGCAGGTGCATGTGCACCCGCCTGCCGGTCGCGTCCGACAGCTCGGCCACGGCGCGCAGCGCCTCGTCGCTGCACCACTGGGGCCCGGTGGGGCCGATCTGAACGTCGACCAGGTCCGGGGCCGCCTCCGCTATGGCCCCCACCCATTCGAGCTGCTGTCCCAACCGGGGCCGCGGCGCGCCCCACCTCTCGGCCGCCGCCGAGTGCCATCGGGCCGGGATGCGGCTCATCAGATCTTCGACCCGGCCGTAGACGGCATGGTCGCGGTCCATGACCGGGACCACGAAAGCCATGCGCACCCCGGTGTCAGCCGCGGCCTTCATGACCTGCCGGGCCTCGGAGACGACGTCGTAGCTGTCGTTGGGGTCGTGGACGTGAACCACCGAGGACACCCCGCCCCGGGCGGCCTGGCACAGCGCGGCGGCGGCGGTGAGATACGGCTCGAAAGCGGGCAGCGCCGCCAGTCCGGCCAGCCACACCTCCAGGGAGTCGTCGCCGACCCCGTAGTGGTCGGGGCCCCGGGGGCGGCCGTGGTCGTGGGCGTTGGCCAGGGGGCACAGCGCCACCCGCTGCGCCCCCTGACCGCCCTTGGCCGGTTCAAGAGCCTCTATTGCGGAACCCGACATGGCCCGCCGCGGCCCGCCGCGGTCAGATCCCTTCCAGGATCTCCGTGGTCATGGCCTCGCTGGCCGGCACCCGGGTCTCGATCCCACCGGAGTCCCAGAGGAACTGCTCGACGGAGGCGAACACCTCCTCGTCGATCCACAGCAGCCCGTTGGGGTGGCCCTTGATCAGATCGACTTGCGCCAGGGCCGAGCCGGTGGCCTCCTCGATGCTCTGACCGTTCTCGTCGCCGTAGAGATCCTGAACGATCCGGGCCGTCTCCTCGGGGTTGTTCACCGCGTACTGGTGCCCCCGCTGGTCGGCCCGCATCCACCGGATCAGCTCGTCCTTGCGGTTGGCCAGGGTGTCCTCGGTCACATAGAACACGTTCGAGTAGCTGGGATCGCCGAGATCGGCGACGTGGGCGGTGGCCAACTCGAACCCCTGCTGCTGCAGCGCCACCCCCTGGCTTGTGGAGAACCCTTGAAAGGTGTCGACCTGGCCGTTGACCAAAACGGCGGGATCTCCGGTGCCGGGCACGAGGTCCACATCGGACGGATCGATGCCGGCCCCTTCGAGCAGAGACTCGAGCTGGGTCCGGTAGCGATCCTGGACGGCGACAGTCTGGCCCACCATGTCCTGCAGTGTCCGGATCGGGTTGTCGGCGAAGCTCATGAACGACAGCGGCGACCGGTTGAAGATCGCCCCGATCGCCACCAGGGGAGCCCCGCCGGCCCGAGCCAGCAGGATGCCCGACACCGGGCCGTCTCCGATGAGCGCGGCCCCGGAGGCGACATCGGCTATCGGGTCGATGCCCGGGCCGCCCGAGATGAAGTTCGCGTTGACGTTCTCCTCCTCGAAATAGCCCATCTCCTCAGCCATGAAATGGCCGCCGAACTGAACCAGCTTCAGCCAGCCGAGCTGGAAGCTGATGTCGGCCATGCTCACCGGGGCCGCCGTTGTCGCTGGAGCCGCCGTAGTGGCCGGGGCCGCCGTCGTGGTCGGCGCTGGCTCGTCGTCGTTGCCGCAGGCGGCCAGCACCGCCGGTCCGGCCAGCAGCGCGCCGCCGGCGACCGCCGATCTCTGCAGGACCTGGCGCCGCGTGAGCAGACGCTGGTTGAGCGGTTGGTGTTGGGTTCTGGTCATGAGTTGCCTCTCTCTCTCTTTTGTCGACTGTTCCTTTGTCTGGGGCTGTGGGGGGTCTCGCCGGGGTCTCCGGCTTGTGGCCTAGTCGGTGCGAACCGTCGGACCGGCTAGACGGTTGATCGTTTGTTCACCTCCTGTTCGAGAACCTTCGTCGTGTAGAACATGGCCAGCGCCAACCCGGTCACCACGATCACCACAGCCCACACCAGGTCGCTGCGCCGGGCCGAGGCCGCCCGGGCTAACTCCACGCCGAGGCCCCCGGTCCCCGTCAGCCACTCGGCCAACATCGCGGCCAGCACCGCGGCCCGGGCCCCGTCTTGGAGTCCGGCGAACAGGAAGGGCAGCGCCACCCGCACTCGAACGTGGCGCAGCTTCTGCATGAACGTGGCGTCGTAGAGGCGCATGAGTTCGTTCATCTCGCTGGTGACCGCGCAGAAACCCTCCGACAGGTAGGCGAAGATCGGGAAGAACGTCACGATGGTGACGGCGACGACGCTGGTCTTGAGACCGCGGCCGATCACCAGGGTGATCAGAGGCGCGATGGCGATGATCGGAATGTTGCGTATCACGACGGCGATGGGCAGGACGGTCTGCCTCAGCGCGGTCGAACGAACGACCAAGACGGCCAGGACCGACCCGAAAGCGGTGGAAGCGGCCAAGCCGATTAAGCCGCCCCTCAGGGTGATCCACGCCGCGCTGGCCAGCTCGCCGCGGTCCTCCCACAGGCTCTCGAACGTGACTGCCGGCCCCGGCATGAAGAACGGCTCGATGCCGAATCCGTGGATGACCGCCCACCAGACGACCACGATGGCGAGGACCGCCACAGCGGCTTTGGCAACGCCCGCGGCCGCTCGAACCATAAGCCCGCTAGCCACTCCGCACCCTCCGGCTCACCAGGCCGGTCAAGGCCATCACGACGAAGTACGCCCCGACGGAGAAGACGACGGCGGCGGTGATGGTCAGCCAGGTCAGGGGAACGTTGAACGAGAACAGGGCGCTCGACATGAGCGCGCCCAACCCGAGCGCCCCGCCCCCGCCGGACCACTCGGCGATGATGGCCCCCAGCACCGCGCCGGCCGCGGCGGCGCGCAGGCCGGCCACGGTCAGCGGCACCGCGCTGGGGATCTGAAGCCGCAGTATCCGCTGCCACCGGGGAGCGGACAGAACCTCGAAGAGCTCGGCCTGGTCGCGCCGAACTTGGCGGAGCCCCTCGATGCATCCGATCAGGATCGGAAAGAAGCTGGCGATGGCGGCGATGGTGATGCGGACCTGAGCGCCCCGCTGGAGCCACAGCACCAGGATCGGGGTCAGCGCGATCAGCGGAACCGACGCGACCAGCACGGCCGAGGTGTAGACGGTCCGGTTCAGCTCGGGGACGAAGGCGACCACGAGGCCCAAGACGAAGGCGATCAGCGCGGCGGCGACGAACCCCCAGACGGCCGAGGACAGGGTGGGCCGGGCATGGCGCCAAAGGAGGTGGTAGCTCTCGGTGAACTCGGTCCAGATCTGGGCCGGGGACGCCACCGAGTTCGGCAGCAGGCCGGCCCGGTGAGCCGCCTCCCACCCCCCGACCAAGGCGGCGATGACCAGGCACGGCGCGCTGAGGTCGCGCATCCGGCGCAGGGCCTTGGCGGTCATGGGGAACTGCCGAAGAGAGCCTCTCGGATGAGGTTCTCGGTGTGGAAGAACTCCGGTGTCTTCATCATGGCCAGCGTCCGGGGGCGCTTCAGCGGCACCTCGATCCGGGCCTTCACCCGCCCCGGCCTCGGCGAGAGGACGATCACCTCGTCGGCCAACAGGGCGGCCTCGCTCAGAGAGTGGGTGACCAGCACGGCGGTCGTGCCCGTCTCGGCCAGGATCCTCAGAAGCTCGATGTTGAGGGTCTGGCGGGTGATCTCGTCGAGGGCCCCGAACGGCTCGTCCAACAAGAGGACCTCGGGCGACAGCGTTATCGCCCGGGCGATCGACACCCGCTGGCGCATCCCGCCGGAGAGTTCGCTGGGCTTCGAGTTCTCGAAGCCTTCCAGACCCACGAGGGAGATCAGGTCGCCTACCGTCGAGGCCAGGTCCCGTCCGGCCCGGCCCGACAACTGCAGCGGCAGCCGGATGTTGTCGACCACGCTGCGCCATGGGAGCAGCGCGTGCTCTTGGAAGACGAAGCCGATGCGGCGCTGCTTGCGAAGGGCGCTCGGCGGGCGGCCCGATATGGCCACCCGGCCGGCGGTGGGCGCCAGCAGGTCGGCCAGCAGCCTCAGGATCGTGGACTTGCCGCAGCCGCTCGGGCCGATCAGCGCAGTGAACCCGCCCTTGGGCACGTGGAACGACACTTCGTCGAGGGCCCAGACGGCGGCCGGCTCCTGGCCGAAGGTCATCGACAGCCCGTCGACGGTGATCCCGTCGTCTTCTCCGCCCCTGCCGGCCGGGCCGGGGGCGGCGGAGGACTCGGGCGCTGGCGGCATACCGTCCACCGGCCCTTAGCCCCTGGCCATTGTTCGGCGCACCGCGTCGACCACATCGGCGGCGGCGGGGATCGTCTGGCTTTCGAGCACCGGGCTGAACGGGATGGGCACCGGCCGGTTGGAAACCCGCTGAACCGGTCCCCGCAGGTCCCCGAACGCCTTCTCGGCCACGGTGGCGGCCCACTCGCTGGCCGCCCCGCAGGTCGGGTAGCTCTCGTCCACGGCCACGAAGCGGCCGGTTTTGGCCACGCTCTCCAGCACCATGGCCTCGTCCCATGGTTTCAGGGTGCGCAGGTCGATGACCTCGGCGTCGATGCCGTCCTCGGCTAGCGACGAAGCCGCTTCCAGGGCCCGGTGCACCGTCAGACCGGCGCTGCACACGGTGACGTCCGCGCCGGCTCGCTTGAGGTCGCCGACGCCGATCGGGATCGTGTACTCCTCGTCGGGCACATCGGCCCGCTGGCCGCCCAGCGACAGTTGGCTCAAGAAGACGACCGGGTCGTCGTCGCGCACGGCCGCCTTCAGCAGGCCCTTGGCGTCGTACGGGTTGCTCGGCG
This sequence comes from uncultured Acidimicrobiales bacterium, assembly GCA_958296055.1. Taxonomy (GTDB): domain Bacteria; phylum Actinomycetota; class Acidimicrobiia; order Acidimicrobiales; family Aldehydirespiratoraceae; genus CATQHS01. The sequence goes on along the minus strand of CATQHS010000001.1, from coordinate 1,735,991 downwards.
CCACCACCTTGATCAGAGGCATGTTCATGAACAGCGGGTGCATCGGCTGGCTGTGGTGGGGGCCGGCCCCGAGGCCGCCGCCGTTCTGGGCCATGAAGACGATCGGGACCTTCGCCTGGCCGCCGAACATGTAGCGCATGCAGCCGGCCTGGTTGGCGATCTGGTCCATGGCCAGGTACAGGAACGTTCCGAACATGAGATCGACGACCGGCCGCAGCCCGGTCACGGCCGCGCCCACGCCCATTCCGGCCACCGCCAGCTCCGAGATCGGCGTGTTGATGACCCGTCCGGGCCCGAACTCGCGGTGCAGGCCCCGCGTGCCCGCGAACACGCCCAAGCGGACGTCCTCGCCGATGAGCAGGACGCGCTCGTCGTGCCCCATCTCCTCTCCGAGAGCCTCGCGAATGGCGGCTATGTAGGTCTTCGGCGGCATGGGGATCGCCTCATCCGGACGCCCATCGGTCTTCCATGAGCGCCTCGGGGCCGGGGTCGGGACTGTTTTGAGCGAACTCCACGGCTTCCTCCACCGCGGCGACGGCTTCGCGGTCGATCTCCTCGAGGACGTCGGCTTCGAATAGGCCCAGAGCGGCGATGTCGGCGGTCAGCTTCTCGATCGGGTCCCCGGCCGCGGCCCGCTCGAGCTCTTGCTCGTCGCGGTACGGCTGACCGGCCAGGAATGCCTTCTCCCCTTCGGCGTGGTCGCCCCGGTGGGTCTTGGCCTCGATGAGCGTCGGGCCTTCGCCCCGGCGCCCTCTCTGAACCGCGTCGGCCGCGGCCAGGTGCACGGCCAGCGGATCGGTGCCGTCGACGACGACGCCGGGGATCCCGTAGCCGGCGGCCCGATCGGCCACGTCGGCGACGTTCATCGCCTCGGCCGCGGGCGTGAACTCCCCGTAGTGGTTGTTCTCGCACACGAACAGCACGGGAAGGCTCATGACGGACGCCAGGTTTAAAGACTCGTGGAAGCTGCCCTCGTTGGCCGCGCCGTCGCCGAAGAAGGTGGCCGCCACCTGATCGGTGCCCCGGGTCGCGCTGCTCAAGGCGGCGCCCAGGGCGATGGGGATGCCGCCGCCCACGATGCCGCAGGCGCCCAGCACGCCGATGGAGAAGTCAGCGATGTGCATCGACCCGCCCTTGCCTTTGCAGTAGCCGGTGGCCTTGCCGAACAACTCGGCCATCATGCGGTTCAGGTCGCCGCCTTTGGCGATGACGTGGCCGTGGCCGCGATGAGTCGAGACGATGTGGTCGTCGGCCCGGAGCGCCGCTCCGACCCCGGCCGCCACCGCTTCCTCGCCGATGTAGAGGTGGACGAATCCGGGAAGCAGGCCCTTCTTGAAGAGCTGGGCGACCTTCTCCTCGAAGCGGCGGATTCGCAGGCAGCACCGGTAGATGCGCAGCACGGCCGCGGCGCCGATCGCCTCCTTGGCGGCGATGGTCACGTCAGCACCGCCGCGGCCGTGAGCGCCAAGACCTGCGCTGCGGTGACGATCTGCTCGACCTCTATGCGCTCGTCGACCATTGGCCACGTCGGGATGAAACCGGGGCCGTACTCCACGCAGGTGATGCCCGCTCCCTTGAAATGGCAGGTGTCGGCGGTGGCGCCGATGCGGTGGCCCGCCCCGACCACGGGATCGGCGCCGGTCACCGCCCGGTGGGCGTCGATGAGCTCCGACACGACAAGCTCATCGACGGCCGTCTCGGGCCGCGCCGGCATATTCGGCTGGTGAGGGGACTGGGGAACGATCAGCTCGTAGGCGAAGTCCTCGTCTTGGGCCGCCACCTGTTCCAGAAGCGCGGTCAGGTCGGCGACGACGCTCTCCTCGGTCATGCCCGGGACGATTCGCAGGTCGAAGGTGAGAGTGGTCGCGTCCTGATGGTGGGAGATGTCGCGCACGGCCATTCTCGGAAACCCGGGGATCAGCGGGTGAGGCTCGAAGCGGATCCAGCCGCCCTCGCTCGCCGGTTTGAGGGGCACGTAGGCCGGGCCGAAGGCCTCCAGGACTTTCGCCGCCTTCTCGATGGGGTTGACGTAGGGAACGCGGGCCTTGAACTCGCCGATGACGCGGACCCTGCCCTGCACGTAGCCGACCGAGATCACCCCGACATCGAGGTCGCCGGCTTCGGAGACGATGCAATAGTCGGGCCGGTAGCCGCGGTCGATCAGGTGCAGCGCCCCGACCCCGCCGCCCGTCTCGGCCACCACGCAGGCGACGACGAGGTCTCCCTTGAGCGGCCGCCCCGACCGCCGGACCGCCTCCGCGGCCATCAGGTTGGCGGCGACGCCGGCCTTCATGTTGATAGCGCCCAGGCCGTAGAGGTAGCCGCCGTCGATCTCCCCGCCGTACGGGTCGCGGGTCCACTCGTCCTCACGGAACGGTCGGCCGTTCCAGTCGCTGGTGTCGGTGTGACCGCACAGCATCAGCGACGGCCCGGACCCGTCGCCGCTGAGGGTGGCAATGGCTTGGTGGGTGACGTGGCCCTGGTGCGACACCTCCTGGAGATCGACGCGGTAGCCGCGCTCGCCGAACCAGCGCTCCAGCCAGCGGGCGACGTCGGATTCGCCCCACAGCGGAGACGGCACCCGGATCAGGTCCCGGGCCAGTTCGACGGGCTCGGCCGGATCCAGGTGGCGGAGGATCTCCTCGGCGGGGACGCGGCTCACGGGCTGCCTCCCGGTGCCGGGTCGCCCGCCCGTTCGCGCGCCTCCCGCAGGTAGTTGTAGATGGTCGCCCGGCTGAGCCCCAGTTGTTCGGCGAGGATGGGGGCCGCCTTCTTGACCTGGAATATCCCCTTGGAGTCAAGGCGGGCGATCAGGTCGACCTTGCCGTCCCGGTTCATCAGGCGAGGCTCGTCGCTGATGTCGGCCAGCGTCTCGGAGATGATCCCTCCGATCGTCTGGTTGATGTCGTCGGACAGCATCTCGGACACAGACTCCTCGGCGCCGTTGAGCGTCATCGCCCCGATGACTTTCTCGAACCCGGTGAGGACGGTTATGTCGTAGTTGATGCAGAAGGCCCCGTAGGCGGTACCGGACTCGTCGCGGAGGAAGACGGTGCTCGACTTCATGGTCCGCTCGCCGGGAAGCCGCGTCTTGTAGCAGTAGAGATCTTCGTCGGTTTCGCTGGCCCGGGCCCGCTTCAACAGCAGGTCCGTGGCTGCGCCTCCGAGATGACGGTGGCTGACGTCGCCTTCGAGATGCACGATCGAGTGCTCGAAATCGGTGAAGTCGTGGATCACGACCTCACACAGAGGCGAGAACAGCCGTTCGATGGCGACGGCGAGTTGTCGCAGCAACTCGAGTGTCCTCTGGCGCTCATCGCTCATGGCGTCACCTTGATGTCCGCGTTCGAGCACGCTAATCTAGTTTAGACGAAATGTCAAGATCGTTGAGATAATGGCTAAGACCTAGAGGCTGGCGGGAGGAGCGATGGCCCGAGACGACCAAGTGCTGTTCGTCCAGAAGGTGCCGCCGACGTTGGCGGAGATGAGCGGCGCCGAAGTTCGGGAGCGGCTCGAGGTCACCCGAACCGTCTTGATCCCGGTTGGCGCCACCGAGGACCACGGTCCCCATCTGCCCTTGGGAACCGACACGATGGAGGGCCGCGAGATATGTCGGCGAACGGCAGTTCGGCTTGAGGAGATGGGATGTCCGGTCATGGTCGCGCCGGCGGTTCCCTTCGGCACGTCGAGCTTTCACATGGGCTTTGCCGGGACGATCACCATCAGCTCCGCGACGCTGGTGGCGCTGTTGCGCGAGATCGCCATGAGCCTCTACCAGGGCGGGTTCCGCAACTTCGTGTTCATTCACGGCCACGACGGGAATCTCTCGTCGATGATGGTGGCCGCCCAGGAGGTGGTTGACGACACCCCCGACGCCAAGGCGGTGGTGTGCAACTGGCTGGCGGCTCTCAGCGCCGTCTACCACACCGTCCAGACCTCGACGAAAGGCGAGGGCCACGGCGGCGAGGGCGAGACCTCCCGGCTCCTTGTCACCCATCCCGAACTCGTGCACCCGGAGCGGGCCGCCCCGCATCACATCGACCCGGACGTCATGCGCAAGATCCAGGGGCCGGATCACGTCAAAGCCGGCGGCGGCATCTACTACGGAACTCGCAGCTACCGCGATGTCACCCCCTATGGCCACATCGGGGACCCCACGCTGGCCAAGCCCGAAACCGGCGAGAAAGGCTATGCCGTCATCGTCGACTGGCTCTCGGCGGTGATCAAGCGCGACTTCTTCGATCAGCCCCGATGATCTGGCGACTTCCGGTTGGCATCAGTTCCGACCGGCCGTGACCGCTGAGCCGACCCTCGATCTCCGGCTCGACGGCCGAGTCGCCGTCGTCACCGGCGCGGGCTCCGGCATCGGCCGGGCCGCTGGCATCGCTCTGGCCGGCGCCGGCGCCTCCGTCGTCGTCGCGGGCCGGACTCAGGGCGGCATCGCCGAGGTGGCCGACGAGATCAATGCCGCGGGCGGCCGGGCCCGCAGCCGACGAGTTGACGTGACCGCCGCAGTCGACGTTGCCGATCTCGTCGCCTTCGCCGAGGACTCCTTCGGCGGCCTCGACGTGTATTTCAACAATGCCGGCATCAGCCCCGAAGGCAGCGTCACCCAGACGGCGGAGGCCGAGTGGGACCGGTGCATCGCCACCAACCTCACCAGCGTCTTCTTGGGGGCCAAGCACGCGATCCCCGCCCTGGTGAGGAGAGGGGGCGGCGTGTTCCTCGTGACCGCGGGCACTCTCGGCCTCCGCCCGTCGCCGGGAAAGGCCGCCTACGCGGCGGCCAAGGCTGGTGCCATCAGCCTCACCCGATCGGTGGCGCTTGATTACGGCGCCGACAACGTGCGGGCCAATGCCATATGCCCGGGGTTGGTCAACACGCCGCTGACCAGCCATCTCACCCCCCAGCAGGTGGCCGAATACGTAGAGCGCTACCAGACGCTCCCCGGGATCATCGAAGCTCGCGACGTAGCGTCGCTGATCGTCTTCCTCGCCAGCGACGCGGCCCGGTTCATAACCGGGCAGTGCCTCGTTGTCGACGCCGGCCAGCAAGCCGGCCTCCATTAGGCGGGAGACTCAATCAGGTCGATGATGTCAGGGGCGTGGTCGAGGTCGTCAGTCTATGATGCCTGCCGCGTCCGACAAACGCCGCCCGACGGTCAGGAGGCAGGTGACCAGTGCGTCGCACTGACATCCAACATCTGCACTACATCACCAGTATTGAGAATGTTCCTTCAATACTCGAACGTGGCATCCTCTGCCACAACGCCGCTACCCAGGTCCCCCACTCCTCGGTGGCCAACCAAAAAGTCCAGCAAAGACGGGCCAACAAGACAGTGTCGCTTCGGGGCGGCGAGCGTAAGCCGTTGCACGCGTATGCGAACCTCTACTTCACCGCTCATAACTGGATGCTGAAAGAGGTTTTGGGGTCGGACGGGGACGCGCCGGTATGCGTGTTGAAGATCAACCCCTCTGTTCTTGAAATCCCCGGCGCAGTGGTCGTTACATGCAACGCCGCCAAATCAAAGGCCAAGTTTTACAAGAATGTGGATGTCGGCCTCTCTCGATTAGATGCAGCACGAGTGTTCGCCCGTTGTCCGACCGAGTACTCACAGGCAGAAGTGCTGATCCCGGATTCGGTCAGCTCGGTTCTGATCGTCGGGGCCGCCGTAGGGTCGGGGTCGCATCTTTCGTCGCCAACGTTCGACCATTACGAACGCGTCCGATCTGATGTGAAGGCTGGGGGCCTGCACAGCCCCTTAGCCGTGACCATCTCGCCGATGCTGTTCCACCAGTGGTAACCGGGCAGGCGGCGCACGGATCATGGTCGTAAGGCTCAAGGACACTGGCGATCTGCTTGCTTCTAAGGCGCAGACGATCGTCAACACGGTGAACTGCCAGGGTGTGATGGGCAAAGGCGTCGCGGCCGCGTTCCGCGACAGCGGTGCCTACGGCGAGATGGTCGCCGACTACGAGCGGCGATGCGCCGCTGGCGAGGTCAGGCTCGGGCAGCCGTATCTGTGGCGACCCGATGCGCCGACGCAGGGCTCAGAGCAAGGCACCCTGTTCGACGGGGAAACTATTGAGCCAGCGCCGTCGCTGTCGGTGAAGCAAGTGCTGAACTTCCCGACCAAAGACCACTGGAAGCACCCTTCGCAGTTGCCCGACATAGACAGAGGACTCGCCCACGCCGCCGACCAGCGCCACAAATGGGGGATTGAGTCGATGGCTGTCCCGGCGCTGGGATGCGGCAACGGGCGGCTGAGCTGGCCGCTGATCGGCGAGACCTTGCAGAAGTGGCTCGAAGACAGATTTCCAGAGGTGGCTGTGGATCTGCACGCTCCGCCGGATGGGGCAGGCGGACCGGGCCGGATCGAGCCAAGCTGGATAGATATGGCCGAAGCCATGGCCATCGCCGGGAAGATGCTGGCCGGGCAGGACAGGCGAGTCATGGCCGCCGCGTTCCTCAAGGCGATGGCCATGGCCTGCGGCGGACTCCCGGGCTTGGACAGCAGGCGAACCAAATATTTAAGACAAGTATTCAACCAGCTAGCCAACAACGGGGTCATAGGCTATGAACAAAACCGGACGGGGCGGGGGCCGCTGGATGTTTCGGGTCCGCTGGATGTTTCGGGTCTGCTGGCACCCGGGCCGACACACAATACGTCCATCGACTGGCGCTGTGAACAGGGCGACCCTGACGAAGCAGCAATCAGACAAGCCGCCGAAAGGCTGGTCGAGGAGATCGAGCGCCTTGCGACCTCTAGAGTCCGGTCAAGTCGGCCTGGAAGTGATTGAAGGTTGACTGTGTTGACCAGCATCTGCGCCTGTGAGGCGAGCAGGTCGCCTCGCAGCATCTTTGATCACCGCGCCTCCTTGTAGCTAAGGAAGAACATCGGCCTGCTTGGCCAGCACCTTGGGGTCGGAGGATTTCGAAAGCTTCAACCGGTGGGGGAGGGTGACTCGGCCAGGGACTTGATGCCCTCGACGGTGGCGGTCATGTTGCGGCGGTGCCAGGTGCAGCGCCGGGCCACGATGTCGGCCTCGGCACCGGGGTCGGCCTTGATGGCTGCGGTCAGCCCCGACGGGCCGGGGCCAAGGCCCACCGAGAAGCGGAGCCGGGTGGCGCCGCTCACCAGGGGCTCGAGCTCGAAGCTCCAGCGGGCGCCGGGCGCGGCGGGATCGCCCACGTGCCAGGAGAACCGCCGGCCGGGTGCCCACTCCACCACCCGGCACTCGGCCTCCCACTCCCGCTCGCCGAGCCGGTTGCGGCCCACGAACCGGGCCCCCGGGCCGGGCTCGTCCAGCCATTCGGCCCCGAGGAACTCCCGGCTGAAGCTGGCCGGGGCGTCGAGGTCGGCGACCACCAGCCAGACCCGCTCCGGTGGGGCGTCGATGTCGGCCTCCACCGTCACGCCGGGCCCGTCGGCCATCACCGGCCTGGTGCTGGCCGGGGCTCGCTCGACGGTGAGGCCCCAGCCGTTGAGCCAGGTGATCTGGCGGGCGGGCCGTCGGGGAGCGGGCCGGAAGTCGTCGCCGACGGTGTAGGCCACCGGCAGCATCACCACCTGGGTCACCCCGTCCGGGACGCCCAACAGCTCGGCCACCTCGTCTTGGTGGCTCAGCCAGGCCGTGGTCCAGGTCGTGCCCAGCCCCCGGGCCCGCAACGCCAAACAGAAGCTCCAAGCCGACTGGATGACCGAATCGAACAGCCCGGGCCGGCCGCTGCCGTCGTGGAGGCCGTGGATGACGACGATCACCAGGGCGGGCACGTCCTGTAGATGCCGGGCCAGGTGGGCGGCCGAGGCCATCGTGCGCTCCCGGTCGCCGCCGGTGCCGGCCAGAGCGTCGGCGGCGGCGATCATCGAGTCGCCGGCCGCCCGGCGATAGATGTCGGCGATCGACCGCTTCAGATCGGCGTCGGTGACCACCAGCCAGCGCCGGCTGGGCTGGTTTCCGCCGGTCGGGGCCTGTTCGGCCAACTCCACGCACTCCAGGATCACTTCGTGGGGCACCGGCCGGTCCAAGTCGAGCCGCCGCCGGACCGCCCGGGTGGTGCGCAACACGTCGTCGATGCCGGCTATGGCCATGTCTCCCCGATCACGTTGGCCCCGATCACGCTGGCGCGCTGGTGCCGGTCCTGACCGCGTCATCGATCCCGTCGGCGGTCCCGAGGCTGGCGTCGGTCGGCGGTCAGTCGCTGGCTCGAGCTGGGCCCGGCCGGTAGAACAGCGCCAACTGGGCCGCGCCGCCGCCCACCCCTAGGATCAGCGCGATCCACAGCCCCCTCCAGCCGTCCCAGTCCCCGGCGATGCCCAGGGCGTGGTCAATCGAGTACTCGCCCGGCCCCACGATGGCGGCCACCCAGGCCATCGCCGCGATCAGCGCCACGTACTCCCAGCCCTCCTTGGTGATGAGGAAGCCCTTGCGGGCGTGCACGGTCCAAAAGGCCACGACCATGACGCCGATCAGCGCGGCCGCCCCCAGCGTGGTGAGCAGGCCCAGGGCCAGCAGCAGGCCCGAGCCGACCTCGGTGAAGGCGGCCAGCCGGGCGTGGAGCCGGCCCGGCCTCATGCCCATCGACTCGAACCAGCGCCCGGTGCCGGCCAGCTTCCCGCCCCGGAAGATCTTGTTGTAGCCGTGGACGATGATCATGAGCCCGAGCGACAGGCGCAGAATCAGAAAGGCGAGATTCTGATCGGCCGTGAGATCCAGATCCATGCTCCTCCTCCGGTCTCGCCGCCAGTCTAGGGCGGGGGCTGGGGCGTGAGCCCGGTGCCGGTGGGGCTGGCCGGGGCGGCCCGGACCGCGGTGCGCCCCACCGACGCCGAACTGTCGGGCTGGCGCCCCGTCGAGCTGGCCGGCGCGGTCGGACAGGAGGTGCTGGACCGCACCGGGACCGACCCTTCCCAGGTGGACGAGGTGATCGTCGGCAGCGCCGAACTGGTAGGGGCCAACGGGTCCGATGCGGCCCGGGCCGTGGTGCTGGCCGCGGGGTGGCCGGACCGGATCGGCGGCCACGGGATCGACCGGGCCGAGACCAGCGGGGCCATGGCCGTGCAGGTCGCGGCGGCCGCCATTTCCTCCGGTCAGGCCCGGGGGGTCCTGGTGATCGGTCTGGGCCTGACTTCGGTGGTCCCCCCCGGCGCCGGCGCCATGGGCCGGACCTACGGTGCCCCGTGGGGAGGGGTGGCCGAGCGCCTGGCCGACCGGGGCAGCCTGCTGCCCCCGCCCCGGCTGGCCGAGCGGGCCGCGGCCGCGGCCGGGATCACCAGGGCCGAACTGGACGCCGCCGCCGAAGAGTCCTGCCGACGGCGGCGGGATCATGATCAGTGCGGCTCGATCGTGGCCGTCGCCGCCCGCTTCAGCGGAACCAGGCCGGATCTCCGCTGGCCGACTCCGGTGACGGCCGACCGGGTCCGCGACCTCGGCGCCGTCGCCGACTTGCCCCCTGCCTTCGGGGAGGGGGGGCTGCTCACCGCCGCCACCTTCGCCCCGCCCGCCGACGCGGTAACGGCTCTGTTGCTGCGAGCTGGAGAGCCGGGAGAACCCGAGACGGCGGCGGTGGCCGGCACGGGCCGGGCGGCGGGCGACCCGTTCGACCCCGCCGGCGGGGTACGGGCCGCGGTGGATCGGGCCTTGGGGTCCGTGGGCCTGAAGATCACCGACATGGACGCCGTCGCCGTCACCGAGCCGACGGCTGCGGCCCCGATCCTGGTGGGCCGGGCCCTGGGCATCGACCCGGGCCGGATCAACCTGGCCGGCGGCGCGCTGGCCACCGGCGATGCCGGGGCGGCCGAGGAGCTCCGCCTGATCGCCGACGGCTTGGTCGGCCTCGATCCGGGCCGGTGTCTGCTGACGATCAGCGCCGGGCCCACCGGATCGGTGGCGACGGCGTGGCGGCGCGGCCCCGGCCCGGATCAGGCATAGCTTGGAGTTCGTGGTCGGTCTTGTTCATACCGCCGGTTCGGGGGGGTCGTCGTGAACGTCCTCAACGTGGTCATCGCCGTCGTCGCCGGCTGGCTGATCGTCAAGATCGGATGGGGGATGCTGCGCGGTCTGGCCCGTCCCCTTCCCGAGCCCCCGCCCCCCGGCGAACTCCGCAAGGTGCGGCTCGACTACGCCTGCCGGATCTGCGGCGCCGAAGTCCGCATGACCGTCGCCCCCCATGAAGACCCGGACCCGCCCCGGCACTGCCAGGACGACATGGATCTGGTCACCCCCATCGACCGGCCCGACTGAGCGGCACCGCCAGCCTTCAGGTTGTCCACAGACTGGGGACAACCCGTGGATGAATCACATCTTTGTAGTTACAACGGAGTAGTCAGCGTCACCGGTACCGGGTGAGGCCACCGGCTATCAGCGTCACCGGTACCGGGTGGCGGTGATGATGCCGGCCAAGACGAAGCCGAGGCCCAGCAGCAGGATCAGGTTGGAGGTGTCCCACAGCACCCCCACGTAGTTGACGATGATCGTGGCCACCCCCAACCCGAGCAGCCCGAACAGCAGCACGGCCACCCAGACCGGGCTGGAGGGGAGTTCGTCGTACCCGGTGTGGCTCGCCCGCTCGGGGGTATAGCCCTCGGGGCGGGTGCCCTTGGGGGTCACTCGCCCGCCGCCGGCCGATATGCGTCGCTTCACCGGTTTGGCCATGACCAAGAGGATAGGCGCCGCCGGATGGTTCAGGAGAAGTTCTCCCAGTACCGGGAGGTGTTCAGGAGAAGTTCTCCCAGTACCGGGAGGGCATGGGGCCGCGCTGGCTCTGGTATTTCGACCGCAGCCCCCCGGCGCCGTACGGGTTGTCGGCCGGGGTGGTCATCCGGTGGAAGCTGACTTGGCCGATCTTCATGCCGGGGAACAGGGTGATGGGCAGGCTGGCCACGTTGGACAGCTCCAGGGTGAGCTGGCCGTCGAAGCCGGCGTCCACGAAGCCCGCGGTCGAGTGGATCAGCAGCCCCAGCCGGCCCAGTGACGACTTGCCTTCGAGCCGGCCCACCAGATCGTCGGGCAGCGCCACCCGCTCCAGGGTGCATCCGAGCACGAACTCGCCCGGGTGCAGGATGAACGGGTCGGTCTCGTCGGCGCAGATCAGAGTGGTCAGGTCGCTGAGATCCTTGCGCACGTCGATGTGGCCCAGGGTGTGGTTGCGGAACACCCGGAACTGGCGGTCGAGCCGCAGGTCCACCGACGACGGCTGGATGCTGGCCGGGTCGAGGGGCTGGATGACGATGCGCCCCGACTCCAGAGCCTCCCGGATCGAGCGGTCGGACAGGATCAACGCCACGCCCCCATCGCCGCTGACCCTAATACCGGTTTCTGAGCACGCGATGTCGTATAGCGACAATCTTTGCTCCGAAAAACGCGGGAGAGGCGGGCTCGTTATGATCCGCGGCATGGGCATGAGCATGGACTGGGACGGGCGAAGCTGAACCGCAAGGCTTACGAGAACGAGCTGGCCCGACTCCAAGAGGAGCTGGTCCGCCTCCAGCGCTGGATCCGCCACGAGGGCCTCAGGGTGGTCGTCGTCTTCGAGGGCCGCGACGCCGCGGGCAAGGGCGGGGTCATCAAGCGGATCACCGAGCGGCTGAACCCGCGGGTCGCCCGGGTGGTCGCCCTGGGAACCCCCAGCGACCGGGAGAGAACCCAGTGGTGGTTCCAGCGGTACGTGGCCGAGCTGCCGGCCGCGGGCGAGATGGTCCTGTTCGATCGGAGCTGGTACAACCGCGGGCTCGTCGAGCCGGTCATGGGGTTCTGCACCGAGGACGAGTACCGCGACTTCCTGCGGTCCTGCCCCGAGTTCGAGCGGATGCTGGTCCGCTCGGGGATCGTCCTCATCAAGTACTGGTTCTCGATCAGCGACTCCGAGCAGGAGCGCCGGTTCAGGAGCCGGATGAACGACCCGGTGAAGCGCTGGAAGCTGTCGCCGATGGACCTGGAGGGCCGGGCTCGGTGGGTGGAGTTCTCCAAGGCCAAGGACAGCCTGTTCGCCCACACCGACATCAAGCAGGCGCCGTGGTACGTCGTGAACGCCGACGACAAGAGGGCGTCCCGGCTGAACTGCATCGCCCACCTCTTGGATCAGATTCCCTACGAGCACGTGCCCTGGGAGGAGGTCGAGCTGCCCGACCCCCAGCCGGCCACCGGCTACGTCCGACCCCCCCTCTCCGATCAGACCTTCGTGGAGGAGAGGTACTGAGGGCGGACGGGCGCCTGGCGAGGAGAGGTACTGAGGGCGGACGGGCGCCTGGCGAGGAACCGGCCCGCCTCGACCGTCCCGATCCCGGCGGCTTCGGCCGGTACTCTCGGGCCCATGGAGTTCCGGCGCATCCCGGGCCTGCCCCCCTACGTCTTCACCATCATCAACGACCTGAAGATCCAGGCCCGCCGGGCCGGGGCCGACATCGTCGATCTGGGCTTCGGCAACCCTGATCTGCCCTCGCCGCCCGCGGCGGTGGACAAGCTGGCCGAGGCCGTCCACAACCCCCGCAACCACCGCTACTCCTCTAGCCGGGGCCTGCCCCGGCTGCGCGAGGCCATGGCCGACCTGTACCGGCACCGGTTCGGCGTGGAGCTCGACCCCGACACCGAGGTGATCAACACCATCGGGGCCAAGGAGGGGTTCAGCCACCTCATGTGGGTGCTGCTGGGGCCCGGCGACACCTGCCTGGTGCCGGCGCCGAGCTATCCGATCCACATCTACGGCCCGCTGTTCGCTGGCGCCGACATCCGCGAGGTGCCCCTGGGCCCGGGCGAGGAGTTCTTCGACCGGCTCCACTCCGCCTGGCAGCACAGCTTCCCCAAGCCCCGGGTGGCGGTCATGTCGTTTCCCCACAACCCCACCACCGCCTGCGTCGACCTCGGCTTCATGCAAAAGGTCGTCGATTTCGCCCGCGAACGGGACCTGCTCATCGTGCACGACAACGCCTACGCCGACCTCGGCTTCGACGGCTACCGGCCCCCGTCGATCCTGCAGGCCGAGGGGGCCCGGGAGTGCGCGGTCGAGTTCTACTCGATGACCAAGTCGTTCTCGATGGCGGGCTGGCGGGTGGCGTTCATGCTGGGCCGGGCCGACGTGGTGGCGGCCCTGGCCAAGCTGAAGAGCTACCTCGACTACGGGAGCTTCCAGCCCATCCAGATCGCGGCGACGGTCACCCTGCGGGACATGCCCGACTACCCGGCCGAGGCCACCGCCGTCTACGAGGCCCGCCGCAACGCCCTGTGCGACGGCCTGAACCGGATCGGCTGGGCGGTCGAGCGCCCTCGGGGCACCATGTTCGTGTGGGCGCCGATCCCCGAGCCCTACGCCGGGCTCGGATCGATCGAGTTCGCCTCCCGCCTGGTCACCGAAGCCCAAGTGGCGGTGTCGCCCGGCGTCGGGTTCGGTTCCGGCGGCGAGGGCTGCGTTCGCTTCGCCCTCATCGAGAACGAGCAGCGCATCCACCAGGCCACCCGCAACCTAAGGCGGGCCCTCCCCGAACTGGCGCTATAACGGGGGCGTGCTGGTCGTCGTCTCCCCGGCCAAGTCGCTCGACTACTCCTCGGCCCTGCCCACCCGCAAGCACTCCCAGCCCCGGCTGCTGGCCGAGGCCGAGTCGCTGGCCGAGATCATGGCCGCCAAGTCACCTTCCGAGATCAGCGCCATGATGGACATCTCCCCGGCGCTGGGCGAGCTGAACTTCGAGCGCTTCCAAGACTGGGAGGCGCCCTTCACCCCTGACACGGCCCGCCCCGCGCTGCTGGCCTTCAGCGGCGACGTCTACACCGGCATGGACGCGCTCAACACCTTCACCGAGCGCGACTACACCCACGCCCAGAAGGTGCTGCGCATCCTGTCGGGCCTGTACGGGGTGCTGCGCCCCCTCGACCTCATGCAGCCCTACCGGCTGGAGATGGGCTCGACCCTCGCCACCGACCGGGGCCGGGACCTGTACCAGTTCTGGGGCGACCGCATCACCGACGCGCTCAACGCCGACCTGGCCGCCAGCCCCGGCCCGGCCGCCGTCGTCAACCTGGCCTCCAACGAGTACTTCCGCTCGGTCGACCCCGACCGCCTCGACGGGCGGCTGATCACGCCGAAGTTTCTCGACAGCCGCGACGGGCGCGAGCCCAAGATGATCTCCTTCTTCGCCAAGCGGGCCCGGGGGTCGGCGGCCGGGTGGATCATCCGCCGCCGGCTGAAATCGGTCCGGGGCCTGAGGGACTTCACCGGCTTGGGCTACGCCTATGACCCCGACCGCTCCGCCCCCGACCAGCCCGTCTTCATCCGCCGCCACTGAGGCCCGAGCCGCCGCCACTGACGGCAAGCTAACGCTCTGGCGTCGTAACCTTCGGGCCATGAAAGAACTCGTCTACCACCGCCTGCTGCTCCCGGCCGTCGAGAACCACGCCGACCGGACCGCCGTCATCGACGGCGCCCACCGGGGCACCTTCGCCGAGCACGGCGACCGGGTGTTCCGCCTGTGCCGGGCCCTGCCCGAGGTGCTGGGCGTCCGGCCCGGCGACCGGTTCGCGGTCATGGCCACCAACAGCCGCCAGTTCCTGGAGCTGTACCACGCCGCCTTTTTGGGCGCGGGGGTGATCAACCCGCTGAACCTGCGCCTGGCCGGCCCCGAACTGGACTACATCGTGCGCGACTCCGGCACCGAGGTGGTGTTCGTCGACGCCTTCTTCGCCCAGCACTTCGCCAACGCCCTGGCCTCCTCCCCCGAGCCGAGCCCGATCCGCCACGTCGTCCTCATCGGCGGCGGCGACGGGCCCCACGACATCGGCTACGAGGACATGCTGGCCTCGGTCGACCCGGTGGTGCCCGCCGAGCCCGAAGAGTCCGATCCGGTGGTGCTGATGTACACCGGCGGCACCACCGGCCAGCCCAAAGGGGTGCTGGTGGACAGCCGGGCCGAGATCCTGAACCTCTACCACGTGGCCATGGTCATCCCCTTGGAGCAGGACTCCGTCTACCTCCACCAGACCCCGATGTTCCACGCCGCCTCCATGGCCGGGGTGCTGGGCATCCCGTCCTCGGGCGGGCTGTCGGCGTTCATCCCGCTGTTCGACCCCGGTCCGGTCATCGACCTGATCGAGCGCCACGCCGTCACCCAGACCCTGATGGTGCCGACCATGATCGCCATGATGCTCGGCCACCCCGACTTCGCCCCCGAGCGCCTGGCCTCCCTCAAGCGGCTGACCTACGGCGCCTCGCCCATGCCCGCGGCCCTGCTGGACCGGCTGCTGGGCCTGTACCCCGACCTCGACGTCACCCAGGGCTACGGGATGACCGAGGCCTCGTCGCTGCTGACCTTCCTCAGCGGCCGGGACCACCGCCAGGGCGGCCCCCGGCTGCAGTCGGCGGGCCGGGCCGTGGCCGGGGTCTCGCTGTCGATCCGGGACCCCGACGGCAACGAGGTTCCCCGGGGGGCGGCCGGGGAGGTCTGGGCCCGGGCCGGCAACTTCATGCGCGAGTACTGGAACAAGCCCGAGGCCACCGCCGAGGCCTTCCAGGACGGCTGGTACCGCACCGGCGATGTCGGCTACCTCGACGACGGCGGCTACCTGTTCCTCGTGGACCGGGTCAAGGACATGATCGTCACCGGCGGGGAGAACGTGTTCTCAGCCGAGGTGGAGATGGCCCTGTCCAAGCATCCGGCGGTGGAACAGGCGGCGGTGATCGGCATCCCCGACGACGTCTGGGGCGAGCAGGTCCACGCCATCGTGGTGCTGCGGACTGGGGCCGAGGCCACCGAGGACGAGCTGATCGAGCACACCCGGCCCCTCATCGCCGGGTTCAAGGTGCCCAAGTCGGTGGAGCTACGGACCGAGCCGCTGCCGCTGTCGGGGGCCATGAAGGTGCTCAAGCGCGAGCTGCGCAAGCCCTACTGGGAGGGCCGGGACCGAGCGGTCAACTGACCCCCGGGCCCCAGCAGGACGAAACCCCGATTTTCTCAGGCGGGTGTGACAGCGGGCGCCGCCGGGGCGACGACGGCCTCCACCAGCTTGCCGGTGACACCGTCGATCTCCGGCAGCGGCGGCAGCTCGGTCCGGCCCTGCCCCCGCAGTTCCAACACCGCCTGGTGATAGGACTCCAGGGCCTCGACCGCGGCCGGGGTGTAGTAGCCCCGGCCGTCCAGGAACGGCCCGATCCCCCGGTCGACGATGGCGCTCACGTCCTCGCCGGTGATGGTCCGGTGCGTCTCCAGGGCGTGGGCCACGGCCAAGACCTCGAGCCGGTTCTCCTCCAGCAGCGCCCGCACCGCGTCGTAGCGGTCGGTCAGGCGCCGTTCGATCTGGTCGCCCAGCCCGCGGCGCAGCAGCTCCCGCTCGGGGTCGTCGTCATCGTCGCCGCCCCGGCCCCGGCCGCCGCCGATGCCGAACTGCCGCTGCACGGCGTGGCTGGCCAGGGTGTCGCCCATGCCCCAGTACCCGGCCATCATGGCCGCGAGCTGGGTGGCGTTGCGGAGGTCGCCGCCCACCCCCGAGGAGTTGTCGTCGCCGAATAAGAGCCGCTCCCCGGCCAGCGACGCCAGCGACACCTCCAAGTCGGTCTCGTACTCGGAGCGCCAGTGGGTGAAGCGGTCCTCGGGCGGGATGTGGGACACGAACCCGCCCACGTTGCCCCGCCGCTCGATGGTGGCGATGTCGATCATGCGGTGGCGGCTGACCCGGTGCAGGGCCACCGCGTGGCAGGCCTCGTGGATGGCCAGGGCGTGGCGCTCGTGTTCGACGTAGTCGAAGTCGTCGGCCAGGCCGTGCTCCTTGAGCTGCTTGGCCTTGATGATGTCGGCCCAGGTGATGACCCGTCGGCCGTCCCGGATGGCGGTGATGAGGGCCTCGTTGACCATGTCCTTGATGGTGGCCCCGGTGGCGTAGGGGGTGATGATGGCCAGCTTGTTGATGTCGTCGTCGCTGAGCACGTGCTCCACCTTGTCCAGGTACCCCTGGTAGGTGCGCTTGCGGCCTTCCTGGGTGGGGTATCCGACCTTGTAGATGCGGTCGATCCGCCCTGGCCGCAGCATGGCCGGGTCCAGCGCCTCGGGGAGGTTCGACGCCATCATCACCAGGATCCGGTATCGGGGCGGGGGCTTGGGCCGCAGCCCCAGCATCTTGCGCACCACCCGGTTGAAGAACCCCCTCGGCTTCTTCAGGCCCGACAGCTCGGCCAGCAGGGCTTGCAGGGTGCCCATGCCCCCGCCCCCGCCCATCATCATGATCGCCTCCCGCCGGGGTCCGCCCCAGCCGCCGCCGGTGCTGGACGCTGGGTGACCCGCCGGGTCGTGGCCCAGGGCCGCGTCGCGCAGGGCCTGCTGGGCGCCCGCCGACAGGTACGGATACGACGACCCCGGCTCGGAGGCGTCGGCCAGGAACCGGGCCAGCGGCGTCGCCGACCCGAAGCCGCCGTCGCCGCCCGCGCCCGCGCCCCGGTTGCCGAGGGCGTCGGCCTCGTCGAAGAAGGCCACCACCCCGCCGTAGCGCAGGGCCAGCTTCCGCAGCTTGCGGAATAGCCCTTTGACCTTGAGGATGCCGATGCCGAAGAACATGTTGATGAACGCCCCCGGCTCCACGAACACGAAGGGCTTGCCCGTCTCGCCCGCGGTCGCCTCGGCCAGCAGCGTCTTGCCGGTGCCGGGCGGCCCGTACAGCAGGATGCCCCCGGGCGCGTACCCGCCCACCTTCTCGATGGACTCGGGGTTCTCCAGGAAGATGAGGTTCTCCCGGACCCGCTCCTTCACCGGGTCCTGGCCCCACACGTCGTCGAAGCGGGTGTCTATGTCGTCGGGGAAGTAGGTCTCGACGCCGCCCCGGGACAGGAACCAGAACAGCAGCACGAACTGGCTGATCAGCAGCAGCGGGTAGACGATCAGCCGGGCCGCCCAAGGGAGCCAGCTATTGAGCCGGCCGGGCAGGCCGATGAGGGCCTGGACCGGGTTCTCGCCGGTGAACTGGCCCACGATCACCCCGGCCAGCAGCAGCCAGAACAGCATCCGGATCACCCGGCTGATGCGGAACCGGACCCACGGGTCCATGCGGGACCGGCGGCTCTCGAACCGCCCGAACACCCGCAGCTTCCAGAACCGGTAGTAGGCCGACCAGTTTTCGGCCGTCAGGAAGTGGATCTGGCGGGCGGCTTCGAGGGCCATCAAGACCCAGATCCAGGTTTGCTGCTCGACGGTGTCCCAGAAGCCGTCGGCCACCGACTTGATGGGGTGGCCGACCAGCTTCTGCCACCAGAAGACCCCGAACAGGACCGAGCCCAGCACCAGGTACTTGGACCGGTCCCACGGGTCGAGCCGGCGGCGGGTGGTGCGTTCGGAGTCGCGGGGCCGCGACCGGGCGGAGCGCAGGTCGATCATCTGCTCGGGTGCCGCTGGCGGCTTCGGCCTGGTGCGGAAGGGCCGCAGGGGCCGGAAGGGCCGGAAGGGCCGCACCGTCAGTCCGTCACCGTGAAGGTGGCCATGATCTCTTCGATCGAGGACTCGTTGGTGCCGTAGCAGCCGGCGTTGCAGCCGAAGCCCACGGAGTAGATGACCCGGTTGAGGCTGTCGGTCATCACCAGCCGGTCGACGACCATCTCCTCCCCCTGCTCGTTCGTCTGCTTCCAGACGAGCCGGGGCCCGGAGACGTCGCCCAGCTTCACCAGGTCGTGGCGCACCACCTCGATCCCGTCGGTGGTGTCGTTGGGGTCGATCCCGAAGAAGCGGTAGGGGTTCAGGTCAGCCCTCATCCGGCGGTCGACGGGCTGGATCTCCACCGCTCCGGTGATGCGGTCGGGAGTGCCGGGGGCCGCGGCCGGCACCTCGGCGAACGTGGCCCGCCAGGGCAGGGCCGAGTCGCCCGGCAGCAGTTGCAGGTCACCGTCGGGGGTGACGGTGTAGTCCACCACGCCCTCGGAGACGACCTCCCAGCTCTCGGGGATCTTCACGAAGACGGTGTCGTCGCCGTTCTCGATGTACTGGTACCCCGATCGGCCGCAGGCCGCGGCCCCCAGGCAGGCGGCGACGGCTGCCGCCGCGGTCAGGGCCAGCGTCCTGCGAGCCGGGAACGGGCGTCCCACGCCGCCCATTCAATCGCGTTCGACCCCGTCCCGCGACCGCGGCCCCGCGGCCAGGCCGAGCGGGTCGCCGCCTTCCGCCGGGGCGCTCGCGGCTTGGCCGGGTTACCCTAACCGAGCCCGCGGGTGTAGTTCAGAGGCAGAACATCAGCTTCCCAAGCTGAGAACGGGGGTTCGATTCCCCTCACCCGCTCCCAGCCCGGACCGCTTTGCGAGCACCGCTCCCTCGGTTGAGCTGGCTGAGTGGGGAGTGGGGGTGAGAGCGGGTGGAGCTGATGGGACTCGAACCCACGACCCCCTGCTTGCAAAGCAGGTGCTCTAGCCGGCTGAGCTACAGCCCCTCGGACGCCCCAGGCTAGGGCCTTCGGGGCTGAATCAGCGGCCGCAGGCCGGGTTCACGGGGCCAAGGGGCGGCCGAAGGGCAGCTCGTCCTGCCAGGTGGCCAGGAAGGACTCGGCCTCGTAGCAGGCGGCCAGGAAGGGACCGTCGGGGTGGCCCGCGGCCGCGGCCACCAGTTCGGCCACGGTGGCGGCCACCGCCGAGCGCACCTCGTCGTCGCTGGTGCCGGGGTCGCTCCAGGCCGCGATGGCCGAGCCGGCCAGGGTCACGAAGTCGGGCAGGGCCAGGATGTCCCGGTGCCGACATACGGCCAGGGCCTTGGCCGTGAAGGGCAGCCGGCCGCAGGGGACCAGCAGCCGGGCCTGAAGGCTGGAGGCTGCGCCGTGGTTGACCGCCCCCATCTTCGAGCCCGCGAACACCACGTCCACCGGGGCTTCGGCCCAGGACTCGGGGCTGGTGGAGACCACGGTGGCCCCCCGCTCGGCCAGCGCCGCGGCCAGCGCCGGCCCGCCAGCCCCGGCCCCCTCGATAGCTGCGGTCCGCCCGTCCAGCCCCACGGCGGCATCGGCGGCCGCCGTAGCCGACAGTGCCTCGCACTCGGCCAGGAAGGCCCCAGACCGGCTGCGGGGGTCGGCGGCCCGCAGCTTGGCCAGGTCGGCCTCACCCACTCCCTTGGCCGGGTCGGGCAGGTAGGTGCCGTCGGCCACCAGCGGGGCCACCTGCTCCACGAAAGCGGCCACCGCCTCGGCCCCCGCCCCGTCGACGGCGTTGATCCCGGCCGAGGCCCCGCCCCGGCGCATGCCCAGCGCCGCGTAGGTGTAGGTCTGGGACCGGGCCAGGTCTCTTACCCCGCCGGGGAGCACCTTGCGGGCCCGCCGCACCGGCCCCGACGAAGCCTCGGCCTCGTCG
Source organism: uncultured Acidimicrobiales bacterium (assembly GCA_958296055.1). Classification (GTDB taxonomy): domain Bacteria; phylum Actinomycetota; class Acidimicrobiia; order Acidimicrobiales; family Aldehydirespiratoraceae; genus CATQHS01. Next base: position 1,715,699 of record CATQHS010000001.1, on the reverse strand, counting down.
AGGTCCACGGTCACGAAGGCGTCGACCCCGCTCAATTGGATGGTCCGCGGGCCGCTCATGCGGCTGGCCCCCTCTCGGGCCCGCGCCGGCGGCTGGTTGCTCCGCTCATGCGGTCAGCTCCTTCTCGCAGTCGAGCAGCCGGTCGAACAGGGCCCGCAGCTCGTTGCGGCGGCCCCGGTCGCCGGCCAGGTTGACCAGCTCGTGGGGGTCCTCGGCCAGCTCGTACCACTCGTGGTCGTGGTCGTCGAAGTCGGCGTCGGCGTCGAACACCTTGCCGCTCTCGGACCGGGTGCCGTCCCGCTCGATCCCCCCGCCGATTCCGTAGTAGCGGGCGTACTTGGTCTGGCCGTCGAAGAAGCCCCGCACCGCGTAGCGGCTTGAGCGGATCAGCCCGGACTGGGCCGAGTCCTGGGAGAACAACACGCAGTCGCGCACCGCGGCGTCGGGGTCGGCCATCACCGGGGCCAGGTCCCGGCCCGACAGGGTGGGCGCGTCTCCGGCGTCCACGCCGCCCCAGGCCGCGATGGTGGCGGCCAAATCCACATGGGTGGCCAGGGCCCTAGTCCGCCGGCCGCCCGGCCCGCCCGGGGCCTTGACCACCAGGGGCACCCCCATCACCTCCTCGTACACGCAGGGCAGCTTGGCCCGCAGGCCGTGCGAGCCGCAGGCGTCGCCGTGGTCGGAGGTGTAGACCACCGCGGTGTCGTCGTAGAGGCCGAGCCGGTCCAAGGCGTCCAGCAGCTTGGCCAGGGCCGCGTCGAGCTGCTCGTGCAGGTAGGCGTAATAGTCGAGGTAGCGCAGCCACGACTGGTGGTCGGCGGGGTCCATGGCCCCCACGAAGTGCTCCCGGTTGCGGACATGGCGCCAGGCCCGCTGCACCTCGGGCTTGGTGTGCAGGTCGTCGTGGAAGTTCTCCGGCAGCTTCTCGAACCGGCGGGGGTAGTCCTCGGGCGGCGGGGCGAGAGGCAGGTCCCGGGCCTCGGGCCCCAGCCGGGCCCGCTGGATGAAGTCGAAGGCCTCGGCCGTCTCGGGGTGGTCGGCGAGGAAGCTGGAGTGGTCGGCCGGGTACCACATGATGTCGTGGGGGTTCAGCAGGGCCACGGTCAGGAACCAGGGCCGACCCGACCCGTGCCGGCCGAGCCATTCGACGGCCTGATCGGCGATGACCGGGTCGAAGTGCCGCCCCGTCCACGGGTTCCCGGTGTACCAGTAGTCGTCGCCCTGCCAGTCGAGGTAGCCGTGGGCGGCCATGTCGGGGCGCCGGTTGTGGCTCAGGTGCCATTTGCCCAGGTAGCTCGACCGGTAGCCCCGCTCGGCCAGCAGGCCGCCGATGGTGGGGATGGCGGGGTCGAGGGCGGTGTGGGTGGGGAAGCTCACGTTGTCGACCACGCCGTGCTGGGCCAGGTAGCGGCCGGTGTAGAGGCTGGCCCGGGCCGGCGAGCAGGGCGAGGAGTGGGTGTAGTACCGGTCGAAGCTCAGCCCGTCGTCTTGCAGCCGCCGGTGGGCCGGGAGGTCCACTGCCCCCTCCAGCCAGTCGTTGCGGCGCTCTTCGTCGGAGACGATCAACAAGATGTTGGGCCGGTCAGTGCGGTTGGGCCGGCCGGTGCGGGGGTGCGGGTTGGTGCGGTTGGGCCGGTCGGTGTCGGGGTGCGGGTCGGTGTCGGGCTGGGATCCCATGGCGTCGGTGACGCTAACCCTCGGCGATCATCCGCTGCAGCTTCAGCTCGGGGTGGTCGGCCTCCAGACGCTCGAGCCAGTAGGGGCTCTCGAACAGGGCCACCAGCTCGCCGTCGGCCCGCCGGGCCACCGTCACGCCGGTCATGGAATCCAGCTCCCGGGCCGACTCGGCGTCGGTGACCCGGGCCGTCGTCCACGGCCCGGGGGCCAGCTCCATCGGGGCTCCCAGCTCGTTTTGGAGGCGGTGCTGGGCCACGTCGAACTGGAGCGGGCCCACCGCGGCCAGTACCGGGGCCCGGTCGCCGGCCTCGGGGGTTCGCAGCACCTGCACGGTTCCCTCGTCGTCGAGCTGGTCGATCCCGGCCCGGAACTGCTTGGCTCTCGACGGGTCCAGGCACCGGGCGATGCGGAAATGGGCGGGGGCGAAGGCCGGCACCGGCGGCCACCTCACCGGCTGGTCGGCGTAGACGGCGTCGCCCACCCGGAAATCGCCCGCGTTCACCAGCCCCACCACGTCGCCGGGCCAGGCCTCGTCCAGCGTTTGGCGGTCCCGGCCCAGCACCGACAGGGCGTACTTGGTGGCGAAGGGCTTCCGGGTCCGGCCGTGGGTCACCGTCATGCCCCGGCGGAAGCGGCCCGAGCAGACCCGCACGAAGGCCACCCGGTCCCGGTGGGCCGGGTCCATGTTGGCCTGGACCTTGAAGACGATCCCGCTGAAGTCCGAGTCGATCCGCCGGGGTTCGGCGTCAGCGTCGAGCCGGGGCGCCGGGGCCGGGGCCATGTCCGTCACCGCCTCCAGCAGCAGCCGGACCCCGAAGTTGGTCAGGGCCGACCCGAAGAAGACCGGCGTCAGCTCGCCCGACTCGAACCGCTTGGAGTCGAAGGTCCGCCCGACGGTGTCGAGCAGCTCCAGGCTCTCGGCCGCCTCGGCCCAGCCGTCGAGCTGCTCCAGGCCCGCGCCGGTGTCGGCCCAGCCCTCGCCGCCGCCCGCCACCCGGTCCATCGGGATCTCATCTTCGGGGGCGGCCTTTGACCCGTGAGCGGTCCGGGTGAAGCGCACCAGCGTCCGGCGGTGTCGGTCCACCACCCCGGCGAACCGGTTGCCGTCGCCGACGGGCCAGGTGACCGGAACCGGGTCGAGCACGAGCTGGTCCTCGATCTCGTCGAGGAGCTCCAGCGGGTCCCGGCAGGGCCGGTCCCACTTGTTGACGAAGGTGACGATCGGGATATCGCGGTCTCGGCACACCTCGAACAGCTTGCGGGTCTGAGGCTCGATGCCCTTGGCCCCGTCCAGCACCATGATGGCCGAGTCGGTGGCCGACAGGACTCGGTAGGTGTCCTCGGAGAAGTCGCGGTGGCCGGGGGTGTCGAGCAGGTTGAACACCCGGTCCCGGTGCCTGAACTGCAGCACGGTCGAGGTGATGGAGATGCCCCGTCGGCGCTCCAGCTCCATCCAGTCCGACGCGGTGGACCGCTGGCCGCCCCTCGCCTTCACCATGCCGCCGGCGGTGAGCATCCCGCTGTAGAGCAGGAACTTCTCGGTGAGGGTGGTCTTGCCCGCGTCGGGGTGGGAGATGATGGCCAGGGTGCGCCGCCGGGCGGCCTCAGCGCGGGGGTCGGTCACGGTCTGGGCGCCGCCGGCCGGTCAACGGCACGGGGGTCGGTCACGGTCTGAGCGCGGCTGGCCGGCCAACGGCGCGGGCGCGGAGGTCGGGATCGGTCACGGCTGCCTCAGGTGTCGCGGGTCACCGCGAAGTGGGCCAGGGCGCCGAGGGCGTCGAGGGCCTCGGGCATCTCGGGCAGAAGGGCCAGGGCGTCGAGAGCCCGGTGCAGGAGGCGGTCGATCTCCTCCTCCACCCGGGCCCGGGCCCCGGTGTCGATCAGGATCTGCTGGACGGCGCCCACGGATCGGTCGTCGAGGCTGGCCCCCACCGCGTCGAGCACCACGAGCTGAGACCGGGTGGCCGACTCCCGGGCCCGGGCCAAAAGCAGCGTCGGCTTGCCCTCTCGGAGGTCGGCGCCCACCGGCTTGCCGGTGACTTCGGGGTCGCCGAAGGCGCCGATCACGTCGTCGCGGAGCTGGTAGGCGATGCCGAGCGGCCGGCCGTGCTCGCCCAGGTCGGCGGCCAGGTCGGTGCGCCCAGCCAAGGCCGCGCCGAGCTGGAGGGGCCGCACGATGGTGTAGCCCGCCGTCTTGTGCTCGGCGATGACCCGGGCCTGCTCCCGGGTGGCCCGCCCGTGGGCCGTACCCGCCACGTCTAAGTACTGGCCCATGTTCAGCTCGGCCCGCAGCTCGTCCCACACCGCCCGGACCTCGGGCCCGACCGGGCCGAGGGTGCGGTCAGCCAGCACCATGGCCATGTCGCCCACCAGCACCGCGGCTCCCTCGCCGAAGCGCCGGTCCTCGCCCCGCCAGCCCCGGCGCCGGTGGCGGTCCACGAACCGCCGCCAGACGGTGGGCTCGCCCCGCCGGGTGGCCGACCCGTCCATCACGTCGTCGTGGACTAGGGCGAAGGCGTGGAGCAGCTCCAGGGCGCATCCCGCGGCCGCCGCTCCGTCACCGTCGGGGTCGCCGCCCCCCAGGACCCACCCCCAGTGGCAGTAGGCGGGTCGGATGCGCTTGCCTCCGGCCAGCACCAAGTCGGCCAGGTCGCCGAGGGGCTCGCCCAGCATGGGGTCGAGTTCGGTCCAGCGCCGGGTCTCGGCCGCCAGCAGGTCGGCCAGCCCGGAGGTGACCCCGGCCGCGATCGAGGTGAGCTGCCGGGGGGCCTCGGTCACGCGCCGCCGGCTGAGTCGGGCCCGGCGGCGGGGTCTCGGCCGGTCACGTCTGGTCGGCCGGGCCGGGCCCGGCGGCCATGACCAGCTCCACTTGGATGCGGGCGTTGGTTATCCGGCCCCGGCAGATCTCGATCAGGGTCGAGGCCCGCTCCACCCGGTCGGCCAACATGTCCACGTCGAGGTCGTCGCCGCTCAGTTCAGCCAGGATCAGGTCGAGTTCCGCCCGGGCTGCCCCGTAGCCGAGTTCGCCGCCGGGGCCGTCGCCGTCCGGGCCGTCGCCGGTGCCGGTGGGGTCGGGGCTCGGGGCGTCGGCGGGCATCGGGTCACTCCGTTGGGCCTGGGCCCCGAATGGTACTGACGAGGATGCCGTCGCCGACGGTGGTGGTGATCGTCTCGCCCCCGGCCACATCGGCCACCGACCGCACCACCCGTCCGTCGGTTCGCCGGGTGATCGACCAGCCCCGCTGCAGCACCCGGACCGGATCCAGGGCCTCCAACCGGGCTGTGGCCGTCTCCAGGCGGGCCTCGGCCCGGTGCAGGGCCGCGGCCCCGGCTCGGCCGACCGCGGCGGCTGCGGCGGCCAGGCTCCGGTCGGCCCGGCGCCACGCCCCGGCCGCGGTCCCGGCCAGGGCCTCGGCCCGCCTGGAGACGGCCCGGTCAGCCCCGGCGACGACGGCCCGGCTGCGGTCGGCCACCGCCCGGGCCGTTTCGTCCAGGCCGGCCAGCCAGTCCTCCACCCGCTCGATCACCGCCGCGGCCGCGGCCGTCGGGGTCGGGCAGGCGGTGTGGGCCGTCTCGTCGGCCACGCTGCGGTCGATCTCGTGGCCGATGCCGGTGAACACCGGCCGGGGGCAGGCGGCTACGGCCCGGGCCACCGTCTCGTGGTCGAAGGCGGCCAGGTCGGTCCGGCTTCCGCCTCCCCGCACCACCGCCACCACGTCGGCCCGCCGAGCCGACGTGGCGATGGCCGCGGCCAGCTCCTCGGGGGCCCGGGGCCCCTGCACCGCGGCGTGGACCTCGGTGACCTCGAAGGCGAGGCCGCTGGCGGCGAGCCTTTTCATCACATCGGCGTGGGCGGCGCTGCCCAGCGAGGTCACCAGGCCGACCCGCAGGGGAACCGGCGCCAGCGGCCGCCCGGCGTTGGCCCGCAGCAGGCCCTCGCCGTCCAGGGTCTGCATCAGCACTTCCCGCTCGGCCACCATGAGCCCGAGGGTGTGGGTCGGGTCGATGGCGGTCATGCGGATCTGGAGCCGCCCCGACGGCGGGTGGTAGTCGAGCATCCCCTGGATGCGGACCCTCACCCCTTCGGTCATCCTGATGGCGTTGCCGTGGCGGCGGATCACCGCGTTGACCCGGTCCCGGTCCTGGCTGAACAACACCACCGACACCTTGGCCCGGGGCTGGCCCGGTGCCTCGCCCGGCTCCACCAAGTCGAAGAACACCGCGCCCCTCGCCGATCGGGTGATGCCGCCGATCTCGCCCGCCACCCACACCCCGGTCGGGAACGCCCCGTCGAGCAGGCGCCGCAGTGCTTCGGCCAGCTCGGCCACTGTGTAGGTCCCCCCGAACGATCCGGCTTTCATGGGGCCGGCGCGGCCTCGGCCCGGGTCAGCGTCTCGTACAGCTCCTCGTAGAGGCCCCCGGCTCGGCGCAGCTCCTCGTGGGTCCCCGACTCCACTATCCGGCCCTCGTCGAGCACGACGATCAGGTCGGCGTTGGCGATGGTGGACAGGCGGTGGGCGATCACCAGCGAGGTGCGTCCCCGCAGCGCCTCGGCCAGGGCTTCCTGCACGTGGGCCTCGTTCTCGCTGTCGAGGTGGGAGGTGGCCTCGTCGAGGATGACGATGGCCGGGTCCTTGAGCAGCATCCGGGCGATGGCCAGCCGCTGCTTCTCGCCGCCGGAGAGCCGGTAGCCCCGCTCGCCCACCACGGTGTCGTACCCCTCGGGCAGGGCTGCGATCACGTCGTGGATGCGGGCGGCCCGGCAGGCCGCCTCCAGCTCGGCGGGGGCGGCATCCGGGCGGGCGTAGAGCAGGTTGGCGGCGATGGTGTCGTGGAACAGGTGGGGGTCCTGGGTCACCACCCCGATGGCCGCCCGCAGCGAGCTCTGGGTGAGGTGGCGGACGTCGGCGCCGTCCACCAGCACCGCGCCGTCGGTCACGTCGTGGAGCCGGGGCACCAGCGAGGCCAGCGTGGTCTTGCCCGCCCCCGACGGGCCGACCACCGCCACCATCCGGCCCGGCTCGATTTCGAGGTCGACGTCGGTCAGCACCTCGCCGGAGGACCCGCCGCCGTCGAAGCCCAGCGACTCGAGCCCGGCCTCGCCCCCCGCCGGGTAGGCGAAGCGGACGCGGTCGAAGCGGACCCGGCCCTCGGGGTCGGTCAGGTCGCGGGCGTCGGCCGCGTCGGTGATCGGGTTGGGGGCGTCGAGCACCTCGAACACCCGCTCGAAGCTCACGAAGGCGGTCATGATGTCCACCCTGGCGTTGGAGAGGCTGGTCAGGGGCACGTAGATCCGCACCGTGTACAGGCCCAGGGCCACCAGGGTGCCAGCGGTCAGGGCGCCGTCGATGGTGAGCCGCCCGCCGAGCCAGTAGACGACGGCGGTGCCGGCCGCCCCCACGAAGGTCAAGGCGATGAGGAACACCCGCGAGTACAGGGCGCTGAGCACCCCGATGTCGCGCACCCGCCCGGCCCGGCGGGAGAAGTCGCGGGCCTCGTCGTCGTGGCGCCCGAACAGCTTCACCAGCAGGGCCCCGGCCACGTTGAACCGCTCGGTCATGGTGTTGTTCATGGAGGCGTTGAGGTTCATCCCCTCTCGGGTGATGGCCTGGAGGCGCCGCCCCACCCAGCGGGCGGGCAGGACGAACAGCGGCACGATGACCACGGCCAGCAGGGTCAGCCGCCATTCGAGCAGGAACATGGCCGCCAGGGTGCCGACCAGGGTGATTACGTTGCCGACCACCGTGCCCAGCGTCCCGGTGAAGGCCCGCTGGGCCCCGATCACGTCGTTGTTGAGCCGGCTGATCAGGGTGCCGGTCTGGGTCCGGGTGAAGAACAGCACCGGCATCCGCTGCACGTGGTCGAACAGCGCCGCCCGCAGGTCGAATATCAGCCCCTCGCCCACGGTGGCCGACAGCCACCGTTCCACCAGCGTCAGCAGCGCCTCGCCCAGGGCCGCGCCCAGCATCACCGCGAACAGGACGTTGAGGTACCGGCCGTTGCCGTCGACGATGGCCACGTCGAAGACCTGGCGTATGAGCAGGGGCGGCAGCAGGCCCAGGAAGGTGGCGGCCACCACCGTGGCCATGAAGCCGGCGATCAGGCGCCGGTAGGGGCGGGCGAACCCCCACACCCGCCGCCGGGTCTCGGGGCTGATCCGGCGGCCGGCCAGGTCCGAGGTGTCGGCGGACATGGAGTGCATCACGTGGAACCCGCTGACTGCCACCACGGTTTCACGCTCCTCGCCCCGCTTGGTGAGAGGAGCCTACGGGCCATCGAGTTCGGCCCGTAGCGTTCGAGCCGCCGCGGTGCGGCGGGAGTTCCGCCTCCTCTGTCCCCGTTTCGGTCGTAGGGTTGGCGGGAACAGCCGAAGAGGTCCTGCCGTGCTGACCAACCTCGTCATCCGCAACTTCAAGCGTTTCGACCGGGTCGAGATCGAGCTAGGCGACCCCGTCTTGTTCATCGGCCCCAACAACTCGGGCAAGACGTCGGCGATGCAGGCGCTGGCGCTGTGGAACGCGGGCCTGAAGCGCTGGAACGCCCGGCGGGCCGGTTCGACCGGGCCCGAGAAGCGACCGGGGGTCACGGTGAACCGTCGGGACCTAGTGGCCATACCGGCGCCGGCCGCCAACCTGCTGTGGCGGGATCTCCAAACCCGCAACGTGCGCCGGGTCGACGGCCGGCCCCATACCGACAACATCCGCATTGAGATCTTGGTGGACGGCGTCGACGGCGACCGGGCCTGGTCTTGCGGGCTGGAGTTCGACTACGCCAACGAGGAGTCGTTCTACTGTCGTCCCCTGCGCCTCGGGGAGGGCCGGACCCCCGAGCGCATGCCCGTTCCGCCCGAGGCGGGTCGGGTGGAGGTGGCCTTCCTCCCGCCGATGTCGGGTCTGGCTGCTACAGAGACGCGCCTCGATCCCGGCTCGATCAACGTGCGAATCGGCGAGGGCCGCACCGCCGAGGTGCTGCGAAACCTCTGCTTCCGCGTCTGCCGCGAGCGCCCCGAGCAGTGGGGCAGGCTGGTGGAACAGATTGAGGACCTGTTCGGCGCTCGCCTCGAAGAGCCCCGCTACGTCGACGAGCGCGGCGAGATCACCATGAGCTATCGCGAGAACGGCGCCTCGCTCGACCTCTCCTCCAGCGGCCGGGGGCTGCAGCAGACGCTGCTGATCCTTTCCTATATGTACGCCGCCGACCCTGGCGCGGTGCTCATGCTTGATGAGCCCGATGCCCATCTGGAGATCTTGAGGCAGCGCCAGATCTATCGCTGCATACAAGAGACGGCCGAGTCCAGCGGCAGTCAGGTGATCGCGGCCAGCCATTCGGAAGTGCTGCTCAACGAAGCCGCCGGCACCGACGTGGTAGTCGCCTTCGTCGGCCCGCCCCACCGCATCGACGACCGGGGCAGCCAGGTCCTCAAAGCGCTCAAGGAGATCGGCTTCGAGCACTACGTACAGGCCGAGCAGACCGGCTGGGTGCTGTATCTCGAAGGCTCGACCGATCTGGCCATCCTCAGAGCCTTCGCCGACCGGCTCGGACACACCGACGCGGCCCGGGCGCTCGACCGGCCCTTCGTTCACTATGTCGGCAATCAAATTGCGAAGGCTCGCAACCATTATCACGGGCTGAAGGAGGCTCTTCCGCATTTGCGGGCGGTCGTGATCCTGGATGAGACGGCCGCTGAGCCGTCAGACAGAAACTTCAGTTGTCTGAGTTGGGACCGGCGAGAGATCGAGAACTATCTCTGCTCGCGGGCTGCGCTCGAGTCCTACGCGTCGGCCACGGCTGAAGCTGAGTACCCCGGCCCCTTGTTCGTCGAATCCGAAGTCGAGAGGCGGATGGGGGCGATGACCGAGGCGATAGACGAGATCGAAAAAGCGATGGCGACGCTGGGCCGGAGCTCGCCTTGGGATGACGGCACAAAGGTGAGCGACGACTTCCTCACTCCCTTGTTCAGCGACTATTACCGGCGGCTGTCTTTGCCCAACCTGATGAGGAAGACCAACTTCCACGTGCTCGTCGCTCATGTCCCCGACCACGAGATCGACCCGGAGATAGCCGAGAAGCTCGACGCCATTGCCCGGACGGCACAAACGGCGCCGGACGGCGAGCCGGACGATTCGGCCCCCCGCCGGTAGCGTTCGGGGATGGACCGCGGCGCCACTGTCGCCCTCCAGACCGACCATTACGAGCTCACCATGGCGGCCGCCTCGCTCGAATCCGGCATCGCTGGCCGCCGGGCCGTGTTCGAGGCGTTCGCCCGCGGGCTCCCCGAGGGCCGGGCCTACGGCGTGGTGGCCGGCATCGACCGGGTGGTGGACGCCATCGAGCGGTTCCGCTTCGACGCCGTCGCCGTCGCCCATCTGATCGGCGCCGGGGTGATCTCCGACGGGCCCATGGCCCGGTGGCTCCGCGGCTACCGGTTCCGAGGCGACGTGACCGGCTACCCGGACGGGGAGCTGTTCTTCCCGTACTCGCCGGTGCTGACCATCGAGGGGTCCTTTGCCGAGTGCGTCGTGCTGGAGACGGTGGTGCTGTCGATCCTCAACCACGACTGCGCCGTGGCCTCGGCCGCCGCCCGGATCCACGACGTGGCCAACGGCCGCTTCCTCATCGAGGGCGGGAGCCGGCGCACCGACCCCGACGCGGCCGTGGCCGCGGCCCGGGCCGCCCATGTGGGGGGCTTCGACGCCACCTCCAACCTCGAGACCGGCCGCCGCCACGGCATCCCCACCGTCGGCACCGCCGCCCACGCCTTTGTGCTGGCCCACGCCAGCGAGGCGGCCGCCTTCGAGGCCCAGCGGGACCTGCTCGGGGCCGGCTCCACCTACCTGGTCGACACCTTCGACGTCCTCGAGGGCATCCGGCGGGCGGTGGAAGTGGTCGGCCCGGACATCGGCGCCGTCCGCATCGACAGCGGCAACCTGCTGGCCGCCAGCATCCGGGCCCGGGCCCTGCTCGACGGGCTGGGGGCGGCGAGCTGCCGGATCGTGGCGTCGGGCGACCTCGACGAGTACAGCGTGGCCGAGCTGGAAGAGGCCCGGGCCCCGATCGACGCCTACCTGGTGGGCACCAGCCTGGTCACCGGGTCGGGCCACCCCACCGCCTCGGTCGTCTACAAACTGGTGGCCATCGCCGACTCGGCCGATCCGGCCGCGCCCCTGCGGGCGGTGGGGAAGCTCTCGCCGGGCAAGGTGACCGTGGGCGGCCGCAAGAACGTGCACCGCACCGCCGACCCCGACGGCTTCTGGTCGGCCGAGGTGCTCTCGGTGCTGCCCGTCGACGTCCCCGAGGGCTCGCATCACCCCCAGCAGGCTCTGATCACCGCCGGGGCGCCCATGCCGGTCGGCGATGTGGGCGAGGCCCGGGCCCGCGGCCTGGCCCGCCGGGAGCGGCTGCAACCCTCCGACCGAGTCCCCCGCCCCCGCCGGGCCCCGGCCGTCCCCACCGTGTGGGCGGGGGTCGAGCAGCCGGTCGATCCGGCCGGCGATGCGAACGGGACGGGCGCCGACGCGGCCGGTTTTTCCGACAATTCGAACGGCGCCGCCGAGACCGGCGCCATCGAGACGGGAGAGGAGCCATGAACCGAGCGTTGATCATCGTCGACGTCCAGAACGACTTCTGCGAGGGGGGCGCCCTGGCGGTGGAGGGGGGCGCGGCCGTGGCCCGCTCCGTCGCCGGATTGGTGGGAGCGGACCGGTCCGGGGGCCGCTATCGATATGTGGTGGCCACCAAGGACTGGCACGTGGACCCTGGCGACCACTTTGCCGCCGACGGATCCGAACCGAACTTCGCCGACACCTGGCCGGTGCACTGCGTGGCCTCTTCGCCCGGCGCTGAGTTGCATCCCGACCTCGACGTGGCCCTCGACGAGGTGTTCCTCAAGGGCCGCTACACCGCCAGCTATACCGGCTTCGACGGGACCGCGGCCGGCGACGGGGTCACGCCGCTGGGGTCGTGGCTGTCCGAGCGGGGCGTGGAGGCGGTGGACGTGGTGGGCCTGGCCACCGATCACTGCGTGCGGGCCACCGCCCTGGACGCCCGCCGGGCCGGTTTCGAGACCACCGTCCTGCTGGATCATTGCGCCGGGGTGGCCCCGGCCACCACCGAGGCGGCCCTGGCCGAGATGGCCGGCGCCGGCGTGGCCTTCGTCGGCTGAGGAGTCTGCCGCTGGCGTCGCGTCCGGCTGGCGGGTCAGGCGGGTTGGGGCACGTACCTGAGGTAGGGCAGGGGCGACTCCCAGCCGTCGGGGTACTTCTCGGCCGCCTGCTCGTTGGACACGGCCGGGACGATGATGACGTCCTCGCCTTGGCGCCAGTTGGCCGGGGTGGCCACCTTCTCTTGGGCGGTGAGCTGGCACGAGTCGAGCAGCCGCAGGAGCTCGACGAAGTTGCGGCCGGTGGTCATCGGGTAGGTGAGCGTGGCCTTGATCTTCTTGTCGGGACCGATGACGAACACCGACCGGGCGGTGGCGTTGTCGGCCGCGGTCCGGCCCTGGGCGGTGTCGCCCGCGTCGGCGGGCAGCATGTCGTAGAGCTTCACGACGTTGAGGCCGGGGTCGCCGATCAGCGGGTAGTTGAGGGCGTTGCCGGTGGCCGACTCGATGTCGGCCGACCAGCCCCGGTGGTCGGCCACCCCGTCCACGCTGATGCCGATGATCTTGCAGTTGCGGGCCTTGAACTCCGACTTGAGGCCGGCCACCGCCCCCAGTTCGGTGGTGCACACCGGGGTGAAGTCCTTGGGGTGGGAGAAGAACAGGGCCCATCCGTCGCCGATCCACTCGTGGAAGCTGATCGCCCCCTCGGTGGTGTCGGCGGTGAAGTCGGGGGCGGTGTCGTTGATTCGCAGGGCCATCGGCTGTCTCCTGTCGCTCCGCTGAGCCGGTTTTCCGGTCGCCGCCTAATCCTAAGTGATTAGGTCGGGTTTTCCGCTCGGAGTCCCATCCAGCCGTGGGCGGTCAGGGCCACGATGACGACGGCGCCCCCGATCCAGGCCGGGGTCTCGATGGGCTCGCTGATGGCGACCGCGGCCAGGATCGGGCTCAGGGCGGTCTCGCCCAGCATCAGCAGCGACGACTCCGGGCTTGATATGTGCCGGGCCCCGGCCGTCAGCAGGCCCATGGCTCCCGGCATCACCACCGCCCCCAGCAGCACCAGCGGCGCTATGTCTCCGGCCGAAGCCGCGAAGGGGGTGCCGGCGACGGCCAGCGCGGCGAAGCCCATGACGCTGCCGACGGCCACCGCCGGGACCATGTCGATGTGGCTGTGGGCCCGGATGATGGTGAAGTTGGCGGCCATCCCCAGCGAGGCGACCAAGGCGATCAGGTCTCCCGATCGGATACCCGCGTCGAGGGACCCGGCCACCGCGACGGCCACACCCCCGAAGGCGAAGGGCATGACCAGAAGGGAGTGGCGGGGGATGGGGGCCCGCAGCACCAGTCGGGTGAGCAGGAGGGCCCACATGGGGCCCAGGGCCAGGATCAGCAGCACGTTGGCGATGGCGGTGCCGTCCACGGCCAAGACGAAGGAGACGGTGCCCAGGCCCCAGAGCGCCGAGGAGGCGAGGCCCCACCGGCCCAGGGCCCGCAGGACTTGGGGGAACTGCGACCGATGGCGGACGGCCAGAAAAGCGCCGAGGGCGGTCGCCGACAGTCCGGCCCGCCACAGGGCGGTGGTGAAGCCGGACGCGTCGATCAGCCGGATCAGCGTGGCGTCGGGCAGGATCACTACCACGCCCAGGGAGGCGAGGAGGAACCCGCGCTGACGATCGTTCATGGGAGGGGCCCTCCTCGGGTCCGGGCCGTTCTATCTGGCCCGGAGGCCTGGAAGACGCTGCAACTCCTGTGCTGGCCCTGCGAGGATCTTTACTGCGAGGATCTTTACAGGCCGCCGCTCACCGGCAGCGCCACGCCGGTGATGCACGACGACAGGTCCGACGCCAGGAACGTTCGATCGGACATGCTCATGGGACCGCTGGACACCGACAAGGTGATCCTTTACCCGGGCGGCATCGACTTCGAGACGCTTTCGTGGCTGGTTCGTCACGGCTACAAGATCGCGGAGATCGAGCGCGACGAGCAGGTGCGGTTCGCGCCGGCCAACAAGACGGGCTGATACAGAGTTTGCACGTCTACTACGGGCCGACGACACCCGAAGAAGGCTGACCTCTTTCGAATCGTGGCGGAGAGTATGGGATTCGAACCCATGGTGACCCGGAGGCCACAACGGCTTTCGAGGCCGCCCCATTCGTCCGCTCTGGCAACTCTCCGGGACCGAGGCTAGCGGCGCCCTGACGGCGGGCGGCCCGGCCCGCCTACCGGCGGGCGGCGAAGAAGTCGGAGAGCAGAGCCCGGCACTCGTCGGCCATCAGCCCGCCCGCCACCTCGAACTCGTGGTTGAGCCGGGGATCGGACCCCAGGTTGTACAGCGAGCCCAGGGCCCCCGCCTTGGGGTCGGCGGCCCCGTAGACCACCCTGGCCACCCGGGCCTGCACCAAGGCGCCGGCGCACATCGGGCACGGCTCCAGGGTCACCGCCACCGCCGCGCCGGCCAGCCGCCAGCTCCCGGCCCGCTCGGCGGCGTCGCGCAGCGCCAGGATCTCGGCGTGGGCGGTGGGGTCGCCGGTGCGCTCCCGCTCGTTGTGGCGCCGGGCCAGCACCCGGCCGTCGAGGGCCACCGCCGCGCCGACCGGCACGTCGCCGTGGGTCGGCGCCGCCCTGGCCTCGGTGAGGGCCAGCTCCATCAGCTCTGAGTCGGTCACGGGTCGATGTCGTCGGCCATCAGGCGGCGCAGGGCCTGGGCCGCGGCCCGGGTCAGCTCGCCGTCCACCACCGGCAGGTCGGTGTCGTCGATCCGGCCGATGGACTGCACCCCCCGGGTGGAGGAGGTCAAAAACGCCTCGGGAACCCGGCACAGCTCGGCGACCATCAGGTGGGTCTCGGTCACGTCCACCAACTCCATCACCAGCTCCCTGGTCACCCCGGCCAGGCAGCCGGTGTCGAGGGGCGGGGTGTGTATGGCGGTGCCGTCGGTCCAGAAGATGTTGGTGCCCGTGCCCTCGCTCACCCGGTCCCTGGTATCGGCGAAGACGGCCTCGCTGGCCCCCCGGGCCCGGGCCTGGCGCAGGGCCAGCACGTTCTCGGCGTAGGAGGTGGTCTTCACCCCGGTCGTGGCCCCCCGCTCGTTGCGCGGGAACGGCGCCACCGCCACCGCGGTCCCGCTTTGGTGGGCCGGGGGGCCGTCTCCGGCCACCACGATGGCCGAGCCGGCCCGGTCGCCGCGGACCGAGCTCAGCGGACCGCCGCCGCTGGTGACGGTCAGGCGCACCACCCCGGCGCCGGGGGCGGCCCGCAGGCACCGGTCGATGGCGTCGCGCAGCTCGGCGTCGGAGCGGGGGACCTCCAGTGCCAGCGCCGCCGCCGACCGGCGCAGCCGCCTCAGGTGGCGGCCGACGGCGAAAGCGGCCCGGTTCCCGCCGGCGCCCACCGCCACCATGGTCTCGAACACGCCGTCGCCGGTGAGCACCCCGTGGTCGTCGACGCGGAGCTGCGGAGCATCGGGATCGACCAGACGGCCGTCGACCCACGCAGCCCGGTCGCTCACCCCGGCGATCCTACCCCCGCCCCCCATCGGGATGGGTGAGGAGGTGGGTGGCGGAGGGTGTGGGATTCGAACCCACGGAGGCTCTCACCTCACACGCTTTCCAAGCGTGCCCATTCGGCCGCTCTGGCAACCCTCCGGATTCCCCCGGCCCCGGGATTTCGACCCGGGCTCCGGCCCGGGGCTCGGCTTCAGAAGCTATCGTAAGGCCGCCGCGCCCGCTTCGGGGTGTGGCGGTCGGGTCCTGTGCGACGGGAGCCTGTGAATCGAGTCAGGGCCGGAAGGCAGCAGCTCTCAGCAGAACCTCCCGGGTGCCGCAGATCGCCTGGCCGTCACGCCCGGAAGCGGGCGTGACGCTCTCTTCCCCCGTCGGCTTCGCCCCGGGCTGGCCTGCGCCCTTCCCGGTCGGCTTCGCCCCGGACCGGGCGGGCGGCCACCGTTAGAGTTCACCGCCGATGGCATACCAGTCGCTGTACCGCCGCTACCGGCCCCGGACGTTCGCCGAGATCAAGGGCCAGGATCACGTCACCTCGGCGTTGCGGTCGGCGGTGCGCGAGAGCCGGGTCGGTCACGCCTACCTGTTCCACGGCCCCCGGGGAACCGGTAAGACCACCACGGCAAGGGTCCTGGCCAAGGCCCTGAACTGCACCGATCCGGGGAGCGACGGCGAGCCGTGCGCAGCCTGCGAATCCTGCTTGTCCATAGAGCAGAACCGCTCCTTCGACCTGCACGAATTGGACGCCGCCTCCAACAACAAGGTCGACGACATGAGGGGCCTGCTGGAGCGAGTCAAGCTCGGGACCCCAGGCCGGGCCAAGGTCTACCTGCTCGACGAGGCCCACATGCTCACGCCCGGGGCGGAGAACGCCCTGCTGAAGACCCTGGAAGAGCCCCCCGACCACGTGGTCTGGGTGCTGGCCACCACCGAGCCCCACAAGGTGGTGGAGACCATCCGCAGCCGCTGCCAGGTCTTCGAGCTCGGCCTGCTGGGGGCCGACACCCTGGCCGAGCACGTGCGCTTCGTGGCCGACGACGCCGGCTTGGACGTGACCGACGAGGTCATCGACCACGTGGTGGCGGTCGGGGCCGGGTCGGTGCGGGACGCCCTCAGCGCCTTGGACCGGGTGGTTGCCGCCGGAGGGATGGTCGAGCTGGACGACTCCACCGAGGCGATCCTCGGCGCCTTAGCCGATCGCGACCCGGCCGCGGCCTTGGCCGCGGTGGACGACGCCCTGGGCCGGGGCCGGGACCCGCGCCGCATCGGCGAGGGGGTGCTGAGCGGGCTTCGCAACGCTTTTCTGACCGCCATGGGGGCGCCGCCGGACCGGCTGGCCGAGCCCGAGCGAGCCCAGGCCGAGGCTTTGGTCCCCCGGCTGGCGCCGCCTTTCATGACCAGAGCCCTCGAGACGCTCGGCGCCGCGCTGGTGGACATGCGCCAGTCGCCCGATCCCCGGGTGGATCTCGAGGTGGCCATGGTGCGCCTCACCCGGCCCGAGACCGACCGGTCGCTGGACGCGCTGAGCGATCGGGTGGCCCGGCTCGAAGCCGAGCTGGGCCTCGGGTCGTCGGGTTCGCCGGCCGGGTCGGACAAGCCCGCCGGATGGAGCCCGCCGCCTGAGCCGGGTCCGCCTGCGACGCCGGGTGCGTCGGCGTCGTCGGACCCGCCTGCGACATCCGGTCCGCCTGCGTCGTCGGGTCCGCCTGCGACATCCGGTCCGCCTGATGTCCCGGATCCGGCCCCCGGAACGAGGTCTCAGGAGTCCGGCGACGACGATCGACCCGTGGCTCAAGCCCGTCGAACCCTGGCCCGGAGTCGGGGATCGGGGCCGGGATCGTCGTCGCCTCCCCCGGCGGCGGCGGAGTCCTCGCCTCCCCCGCCCGTGCCCTCGGTCGATCTGCGGACTCTGAGGCCCCGGACGCCCAGCGAAGTGGTGGACTTGGCCATCGAGCATCTCGGCTTGGGCCGTGACGAGGTGGTGGATAAGGCCAGGGCCATGTTGCCGCCCGATTCGGCCCGCGACGCCGAGGCCCTGGCCCCGGTCTGGCAGGCGCTGGTGGATTCCGCCGAATCCGCTCCCGAGTCCACTGTTCCAGAGTCGGCTGCTTCCGAACCGGTGGAACCGCCGCCCCCCGAGCCCCCCGAACCGGTTGAACCGGCGCCGCCTGCCCCCGAGTCCACCAAGCCCCCCAAGCCCCCCAAGCCCCCCGAACCGCCCGAGCCGACTGGAAGTCTGCTGGATCAGCTCAAGGAGGCCTTCCCGGGTGCCGAGTTGATCGCGGTAGACGAGGACGGGGTCCGATGACCGGCGCCGGAGCGCGCGGCGGGAGGAATGAGAGTCCGTGAGCTACTCGGTCACCGTCCAGACCCTCATCGATCAACTGGGCCGGTTGCCGGGGATAGGGCCCAAGTCGGCGCAGCGGGTGGCCCTGCACCTGCTGAAGGTTCCGGCCGACGACGCCAACCGTCTGGCTCGGGCCATCACCGAGGCCAAGGAGAAAGTGTCGGTGTGCCCCCGCTGCTTCAACCTGTCCGAGGACGGCGCCGAGTGCGCCGTCTGCTCCGACCCCCGCCGGGACGGGACCCTGATCTGCGTGGTGGAGGAGCCGTCCGACATCGTGGCGGTGGAGAGGACCCAGGAGTTCCGGGGCCGCTACCACGTGCTGCAGGGCGCCTTCAGCCCCATCGACGGGGTGGGGGTGGACCGGCTCCGGGTGGTCGAGCTCTGCGACCGGATCGTCGCCGAGGGCGTGGAAGAGGTGATCATCGCCACCAACCCCAACCTCGAGGGCGAGGCCACGGCCACGCTCGTGGCCCGCTACCTGGCCCCCCACGACGTCCGCATCACCCGGATCGCCAGCGGGCTGCCGGTCGGAGGCGATCTGGAGTACGCCGACGAGCTCACCCTGGGCCGGGCCCTGGAGGGCCGTCGGGCGGTCGACGCCGGCTGACCTGAGCGGGCCGGAATCGGGTCGGAAACCGGGGAAGAGCAGAGCCCCGTCACGCCGGTAAGAGAATGGGCGGAGGAGGGGACCGCGCCCAAGCTGCGGGTGACGGGGCTCCGGGCACCTCGAGGAGGAGGGGGGCCTCGATGTGTTGCGATCATCTTACGATATGGACGAAACGATTACAACTCGGTGAAGAAAAAAATTTTGACCTGATCAAACTCGAAGGTTGGCGGCATGGCCCGGGCCCGTCTCCGGCCAGGAGCAAAGGGCCGTCTGGGTGTCCATGGGTAGCCTCTGGTGGTGCTGCTCACCGAGATCGATCACGTGGCCATCGCCGTCCGCGATCTTGACGCGGCCGTGGCCTACTACCGGGACGCATTCGGGGCCGAGGTGCACCATCGGGAGGTGGTGGAGTTCGACGGGGTGGAGGAAGCCCTGGTGAAAGTGGCCGAGAGCTACATACAGCTCACCGCCGCCACCCGGCCCGACTCGCCCGTCGCCCGGTTCCTCGACGCCAGGGGAGAGGGCCTGCACCACGTCGGCTACCGGGTTGACGACTGCGCCGAGGCGCTGGCCCGAATGGTGGCGGCCGGGGCCACGCCGGTGGACGCCGCCCCCCGGCCCGGCAGCCGGGGCACCACCGTGGCCTTCATCCACCCCAAAGGGTCGTTCGGAACCCTCATAGAACTGGTGGAGGAGTAGCTTCAGGCGGTGCTGGTCCATCTGGTCGACGGCACCTACGAGCTGTTCCGATTCCACTACGCGCCCTCCAACCGCCACCCGCGCCTCGGGGCCCAGCGGGGGGTGCTCAACACTGTTCTCGATCTCGTCTCCGACGGCGCCACCCACATCGGGATTGCCACCGATCACGTCATCGAGTCGTTCCGCAACGACCTTTGGCCCGGCTACAAGGACGGCTCCGGCGTGGAGCCGGACCTGGCCGCCCAGTTCGGCGAGGTTGAGGAGCTGCTGGAGTTGGCCGGGTTCGCGGTCTGGCCCCAGATCGCCCACGAGGCCGACGATGCTCTGGCCGCGGCCGCGGCCATGGCCGCCGCCGATCCCCGAGTCGAACAGGTGGTCATCTGCACGCCCGACAAGGACTTGGCCCAGTGTGTCACCGCCGACGGCCGGGTAGTCCAGCTCGACCGGCGGCGGGGGGTGACCTATGACCGGGCCGGGGTGATCGAGAAGTTCGGCGTCCCGCCCGAGTCCATCCCCGACTATCTGGCCGTGGTCGGCGATTCGGCCGACGGGTTCCCGGGCCTGGCCGGATGGGGGGCCAAGTCGGCGGCCGCCGTCTTGGCTCGCTACGGCCGCATCACCGAGGTGCCCCTCGACCCCGGGCAGTGGGACGTCGAGGTGAGGGGCGCGGGCCGACTGGCCGCGTCGCTTCGAGACGGCTTCGACGAGGCCCTGCTCTTCCGCCGGATCGCCACCGTCGATCTCGACGCCCCGGTGTCGGGCCGGGTGGACGACCTGGCCTGGTCCGGCCCGGCCCCCGGCTTCGACGAGCGCTGCGCCCAACTCGGTGCCGAGCGGCTGGCCGAGCGAGCCCACGCCTTGGCCTCCGGGCTCAGGAAACCGGGAGGCCGGTGAGATCGTAGGATCGGCAATCGTGGATCTGCCCGTGATGCCGCCGGTGAAGCCGATGCTGGCCAAGGCCGTGGACCGGATTCCCGAAGGGGACCTCGCCTTCGAACCGAAATGGGACGGCTTCCGCTGCATCGTCTTCCGGGACGACGACGAGATCGAGCTGGGCAGCCGCAACGAGAAGCCCCTGACCCGCTACTTCCCCGAGCTGATCGAGCCCTTGGCCGCCGGGCTTCCCGGCAAAGCCGTGATCGACGGCGAGATCGTCGTCCGCCTCGACGACGACAGCCTGGGCTTCGCTGCCCTCCAGCAGCGCATCCACCCGGCCGCCAGCCGGGTCAACCGGTTGGCGGTGGAAATCCCGGCCGAGTTCATCGCCTTCGACGTCTTGGCCGTCGCCGGCGCCCACCTCATGGCCGAGCCGTTCCGGGACCGGCGCCTGGTGCTGGAGACCATGGCCCAGGGTTTCGAAGAACCGGTTCACCTCGCCCCCTCCACCCGAGATCGCGGCGTTGCCGAGGACTGGTACGTGCGGTTCGAGGGGGCCGGGCTCGACGGCCTTATGGCCAAGCCCCGGGGCGGCGCCTACCAGCCGGACAAGAGAGTCCAGTTCAAGGTCAAGCACACCCGCACCGTGGATGTGGCGGTGGCCGGCTACCGGCGCCACGCCGACGGGCGGGGGGTGGGCTCGCTCCTGGTCGGGCTCTACGACGGCGAGGGCGGCCTCCACCACTGCGGGGTGGCGGCCAGCTTCACCGCCCGCCGCCGGGCCGAGTTGGCCGACGAGCTGGCGCCCTACGCCATGTCCGATCCCGGCGATCACCCGTGGGCGGCCTGGATGGACCCGACCGCCCACGCCGAGGGCCGGGTGATGCCCGGCACCCCCCACCGCTGGTCATCGGCTCGGGGCAACCAGGGCTGGGTGCCGGTGCGGGTTGAGCTGGTGGCCGAGGTCAAGTACGAGGCCATGCTCAACGGCCGCTTCCGGGGCACGACCCGGATGGTGCGCTGGCGCCCGGACCGCGACCCGGCCTCGTGTCGCTACGACCAAGTCGAGGTGCCCGCCCCGATCGGGATCAGCGAGGTGCTGGCCGCCGCCGGTTGAGACCCGGGGGATGAGGCCGGGGAAGGAGATGGGAATGAGAGAGAGCGAAGAGATCAGGCCCTTCGTGATCGACATCGGCGACGATGAGACCGCCGATCTGCGCCGCCGGCTCGACCACACCCGATGGCCCGAGCCCGAGCCGGTGGACGACTGGTCCCAGGGCATCCCCCTCGACTATCTCCGGGAGGTGTGCCGCCACTGGGCCGACGGCTACGACTGGCGCCGATGCCAGGACCGGCTCAACTCCCGCCCCAACTTCGTCACCCGCCTCGACGGGCTCGACGTGCACTTCCAGCACGTCCGGTCCCCCCACCCCGGCGCCTTGCCCCTGATCGTCACCCACGGCTGGCCCGGCTCCGTCGTCGAGTTCCAGAAGGTGATCGACCCGCTCACCGACCCCACCGCCCACGGCGGCGCCGCCGCCGACGCCTTCCATCTGGTGCTGCCGTCGCTGCCGGGCTACGGGTGGAGCCAGAAGCCGTCGGCGCCCGGCGTCGGGGTGGACCGGATCGCCGCCATGTGGAACGAGCTGATGCTGCGCCTCGGCTACGACGACTACGCGGCCCAGGGCGGCGACTGGGGCTCGGCCGTCGCCACCTGCATCGGCATCCAGAACTTGGGGGCGTGCCGGGCCATTCACACCAACATGCCGGTGGCCGGGCCCGCGCCGGAGATGCTGGCCGACCCGACCGAGGCCGAGCGGGCCGCCCTCGACGCCTTCGCCCACTACGACCGACAGGAGTCGGGCTACTCCAAGCAGCAGTCCACCCGGCCCCAGACCATCGGCTACTCCCTGGTGGACTCGCCGGCCGGCCTGGCCGCCTGGATACTGGAGAAGTTCTGGTCGTGGACCGACCGCAGCCGGGCTCTGGAGGACTGCTTCGACCTAGACGAGCTCTTGGACAACGTGTCGGTGTACTGGTTCACCGGCACCGGGGCGTCGTCGGCCCGGCTCTACTGGGAGAGCTTCGGATGGTTCGCGGGCGCGGAGTCCACCGTCGACATCCCCGCCGCCTGCAGCGTCTTTCCCAACGAGATCATCCGAGCCAGCCCGCGCTGGGCAGCCCGGCGCTACACCGACATCCGCTACTGGAACGAGCCGCCCGCGGGCGGGCACTTCGCCGCCTTCGAGCAGCCCGGCCTGTTCACCGCCGAGATGCGGTCCGCCTTCCGGGATCTGCGCTGAACCAGGCCCGAACCGGGGCCGGGTCCGGGGGTCCGGGTAATCTCTGAGGCCGTGGCCGACGGATCGATGCGGGAGAAGCTCGACGATCTGCGGTCGCGGCGAGCCCGAGCCCTGGAGGCCGGGCCGGCCCGAGCCGTCGAGCGCCAGCACGCCAAGGGCAAGCTGCTGGCCCGGGAGCGCATAGACCTCCTGCTCGACGAGGGCTCGTTCCACGAGCTGGACATGCTGGCCCGGCACCGGGCCCACGAGGCCGGGCTGGAGAACCGGCCCTACACCGACGGGGTGATAACCGGCTGGGGCACCATCGACGGGCGCAAGGTGTTCGTCTTCGCCCAGGACTTCACCGTGATGGGTGGCGCCCTCGGCGAGGTGTTCGCCGAGAAGCTCCACAAGGTCATGGACCTGGCCCTGGCCACCGGCGCCCCCATCGTCGGGCTCAACGACGGCGCCGGCGCCCGCATCCAGGAGGGCGTGGTCTCCCTCGACGGCTACGGGGGCATCTTCCACCGCAACGTCCAGGCGTCGGGGGTCATCCCCCAGATCTCGGTGATCCTGGGGCCGTGTGCGGGCGGAGCGGTGTACAGCCCGGCCATGACCGACTTCATCTTCATGGTGCGGGAGAAGTCGCACATGTTCATCACCGGCCCCGACGTGGTCCGGACCGTCACCGGCGAGGAGGTGACCTTGGAGGAGCTGGGGGGCGCCACCAGCCACGGCACCAAGTCGGGGGTGGCCGCCTTCGTGGCCGACAGCGAGCCCGAGGTGCTCGACGACGTCAAGACCCTGCTCTCGTTCCTGCCCTCCAACAACCTCGAGTCGCCCCCGGCGTTCGACTCGGCCGACGACCCCGACCGGGGATGCCCGGCCCTGGCCTCCGTCCTCCCCGACAGCCCCAACGTCCCCTACGACATGAAGTCGGTGATAACCGAGGTGGTAGACGACGGCGACTTCTTCGAGTACCACGCCTCGTGGGCCCGCAGCATCGTGTGCGGGTTCGCCCGCATCGGCGGGCGCTCGGTGGGGGTGGTGGGCAATCAGCCCGCCGTGTTGGCCGGGGTGCTCGACATCGAGTCGTCGGAGAAGGCGGCCCGGTTCGTGCGCACCTGCGACGCCTTCAACATCCCGTTGATCACCTTCGTGGACGTGCCCGGCTTTCTGCCCGGCGTCGGCCAGGAGCACGGCGGCATCATCCGCCACGGCGCCAAGCTGCTCTACGCCTACTGCGAGGCCACCGTCCCCCGCATCTCGGTGATCGTCCGCAAGGCCTACGGCGGCGCTTATGTGGTGATGGACTCCAAGGGCGTGGGCTCGGATCTCTCCTTCGCCTGGCCGTCGGCGGAGATCGCGGTGATGGGCTCGCAGGGGGCGGTGGAGATCCTGCACCGCCATGAGCTGGCCTCCGCCGCCGACCCGGCCGGCCTGCGGGACCGGCTGGCCTCGGACTACACCGACCGGCTGGCCCACCCCTACATCGCCGCCGAGCGTGGCTTCGTCGACGACGTCATCGAGCCGCCGGAGACCCGGCGCAAGATCGCGGCCGGTCTCCGCCTGCTCGGGTCCAAGCAGGAGGAGATCGCCGAGCGCAAACACGGGAACGTGCCGCTGTGAGCGGGGAGACGGCGACGGGGCGTGCCGCGGTGAGCAAAGGCGCTGTCGTGGTTACCAGGCCGGAGGCGACTCCCGACGAGCTGGCCGCCATCCTGGCCGCCTACGAGATGCTCTGGCCCGCCTCGGACGGGGGGCCGGCCCCCTCCCCGGCTTGGCGCTACGCCGGCCGCCCTTGGCGGCGGCGCCGGGCCTGGGGCGGCTGGTTCTGAGCATGGGGCCCGACCCGGCAACGCCGGTACCCGCCCCGCCCGCTGAGGGCCTGATGGTGCTGGCCGGAGGCGGCGAGCTCGACCCCGCCACCCCCGCCGGGGGCGTGCTCGCCGGTTGCGGAACGGTGGCCGTGGTGACTCTGGCCGCCGCCTTCGGCCGCCCCGACGCCCTGGCCGCCCGCATCGCCGATTGGGCCGCCGCTGTCGGCGTCTCCCCCGTCACGGTGGCGGCGGTGCGGCGGGCCGACGCCCTGAACCCGGCCGTCGCCGCCCCCATTGCCGATGCCGACGCGGTGTTGGTCCTCGACGGCTCGCCGGCCCATCTGGTCTCAGCCCTCAAGGCCACCCCGCTGCTCGACGCGGTGACGGCCGCCGCCGCCCGGGGCGCCGCCGTCGTCTGGTCCGGGGCCGGAGCGGTGGCCGCCTGCGACCCGATGGTCGACGAGCGGGGCGGGGCGCTCACGGTCGGCCTGGGCGTCTGTGCCGGGATCGTGGTGGCCGCGGCCTGGGAGCGATGGCCCCGGCCCCGCCAGCGGCGGCTGCGGACCATGATCCCCGACGGGGTGCTCTTCGCCGCCCTGTCCACCGGCGCAGCGGTGCGGTCGGCGGCCGCCGGGGCCGACGAGAGATGGGCGGCGGTCGGCGGCGACATGGAGGTCACCCGGGCCGGAAAGCCGGTCGAGATCTAAGGGCGACGGCCGGATCTAAGGGGCGCTGGCCGGTTTCCAGCCGCCGGTCGGGATCTAGCTCTCCTCGATGGTCACCGACCGCACCGTCACCGGGCGGGAGGGCTCGCCGCCGAGGTCTCCGGTGGCGACGTGGAGGCCGATGATGGACCGCAGCACCTCCAGGCCGGCCTCGTCGGTGGTGCCGAACACCACGTAGACGCCCGGGCTGTCGAGCAGCGACGCGTTCGGCCCGGTGGTGAAGAAGAACTGGGCGCTGGCCGAGTCGAGGCCGGGGCCGCGGGCCATGACTATCTGCCCCGGCTCGTAGCGGTATGGCCCGACCGGTCGGATGGTGTTCGGGTCGATGCCGAAAGGCGGCTCGTCGCGGATCGTGTATCCGGGTCCGGGGTCGTTCGGGTTGTTGGTGTGGGGCGACCCTCCCTGGATGATGTCAATGGAGGGGTCGGTGCGGAACAGCCGGGTGTTGTCGTAGTAGCCCCAGCGGGCCAGCGTGACGAAGTTGTTGGCCGTGCCCGGGGTGCGAGCCGTGTCTAGGTCGAACCGGATCGCGCCCTCGCTGGTGTCGAAGACGGCCGCGTAGCTCCGGGCGGGGTCGATGCACAGGGGCGGGGGCCCGTCGAAGCTCAGGACCGGTGCCGAGGTCCCGTCCGGTGCCGGGCATTCGCCGTCCCCGTAGGCGAACGTCGCCGGCGGCTCGGCGTCGGGCGGGCTGCTGCCGCCGGTCAGCAGACCGGCGCCCAGCGGTATTATCAGGGCGGCGACGAGCAGGCCGGCCAGACCGCCCACCAGCCAGCGCCGCCGGCGGGCCCGTCGAGCCGCGGCCGCTTGCTGGGCCTCGGCCGCTCGGGCCGCCCGGCTCTGGCGTTGTTTCACGTCACGCTGAGATGGCACGGAAGCCGAAGCTACCGTCCGGCGCCGGGGTCGCGTAGGGATCGGGCCGAGCTTCATAGACTCCCGGGCCATGGGACTGGCGTTCCGCGCCGCGACGCTCGCCGCCGTCACCGCCGCCGTGCTGGCGCCGGCCTGCTCGAGCGACGATGCCGTCGGCGATGCCCCGCCCCCGTCGGTGACGGTCGAATTGGACGTTCAGGCCGCCCCGTCCACCGGGACGTTGAGAATGAGCGGCGCCACTTACGAGCTAGCGGCCGCCTGCTACACCTCCGACGCCGGGGTCCGGGCCGTTGGCGTCGGCCTGGAATCGGGCGAGAGGGTCGAGGTTTATGTCCAGACCGATGCCGACGCCCCTTACCTGGGGATCCGTCTGCCCGACGGCACCCTGGTCGAGCCCGCTTTGGATGAGACGCTCGACTTCTACGTGCAAGACGACGTCATCCGGGCGTCAGCTATCCGCTTGGCCCGAGATCTCGACTTGGAGACGGGCCGGGGAGCCCCGATGGGGTTCGGCGAGGTGGAGTTCCGCTGCTCTCGCTATGAAGATGCCGCCGGCCCGGCGGGATGAGGTTCAGCCCTCGCAGCCGGTGTCGGTCAGTATCAGGGGCATCTTGCCCGACTTGAACGAGCGCACCACCCCGTCGGAGACGTTGAACACCACCCGGTAGTTGCGGTCGCCGGGGTCGACGGGCACGAAGATGAGGTCGGTGCTGCCGTCGGGCCGGGACTGGCTTTGGATCTTGTCGCCGAAGAGGTCGGTCACTGTCGCTTCGGCCGTGCCGATGCCCACCCCCGACAGGGTGGTGACCGGTCCGCTGTTGATGTCGACACGCTCGATCATTCCCTCCCGGACTAGGAACGTGATCCCTTCCGGGCCTCTATGGGGCACGATCCGGTAGCAGTCGCTCTCCGGTTCTAGCGCGATCATCGCCGTTCCCGCCGCTTGTCGGGCTCCGGCCACGGTCATCCCGAACGTCACCGAGCCTAAACCTGCGGTGGACACGGGCGAGTCGGCGTTGAGCTGGGGCGGGCCGTAGTCGTCGGCGTCGGGGGGCGCGACGGTGGTGGGCGGAACCGCGGTCGTCGTCGGCCCGGTCGCAGCGGCCGTGGACGCGGTCGCCGTCTCGGTCTCGTCGCCGGCCGCCGCCTCGCCGGGGGCCTCCACCGCGTCGGCGGCTTCCGTTTCCCCGGGCGCGTCGGTTTCTTCTTCTGCCGCGGCGGTGTCGGCGACGGGGTCGCCCTCGTCGTCCCAACCGGTGAAAAGCCACAATATGGCACCGACAATGACGACGATCACCACCAGCGTGCTGATGAGCACCCCCCACCTGGCCCGGGGCGGCTCATGGGGCAGAGACCCGAACGGGGGCGTCTCGTGGTGGCCCTGGCTCCATTCCATGTCTATGAGACTACGCGGGGATGCGCTGGCCGTGCCCGATGCTGTGCCATAGTGGCCGGATATGCCGCGCCCCGGTCCCGAGCAGTGCGAAGCGGGTTCTGACTGTCGTCACCGGACGCGGCTTTCGGGATTCTGGATCCGAGCAGGGCTGGCCGTGGCTTTGGTGGCCGCCGGTTGCGGCGGCGGGGACGGCCCCCAAGCCGAACCGGCCGCCGAGTCGCCGTCCCCGGCGCCCGCTTCGGTGACGGCGGCGCCCACGACGGCTGTTCCCGCCCCGACGGCGCCCTCGACGGTTGTTTCGCCCACCACGGCGGCGCCCACCACGGCGGCTCCTGTCACCGCGGCGCCGGATGAGCCTGCGCCGACCGTGGAGCCCGAGCCGACTGAGCCGGTGCCGGAGGCGCCCGAGCCGACTGAGCCCGAGCCGGTTCCGCCCGCCACCGACCCGCCGGCGCCAGAGGCGACCCCGCTGGAGTGCGCAGCCCGAGCGCCGTTGGCCGCCGCGGTCGGCCAGATCGTGTTGGCTTTGGCCGGTCAGTCCGAGATCGCCGGCATCACCGAGCCCCTGACTGAAGGCCGTCTGGGCGGCCTCGTCATCATCGGTGACATAGACGCCGGCATCGGCGACTTGCTGGCCCCCTTCGCCGGGGTGTGGCCTCCCCCGCTGATCGCGGCCGACGAAGAGGGCGGCTTGGTGCAGCGCCTCGAGGTCATCCTGGGGGATCAGCCCTCAGCCCGGGAAGTGGGCGATACCGGCGACCCGGCCATCGCCTTCGAAATGGGCCGGACCCGAGCCGAGGGGGCGGCCGGGCTGGGCGTCAATCTGATTCTTGCCCCCGTCCTCGACGTCGGGAACTCGGCCAGCCTGGTCAGCCGGACCTACGGCGACGACGCCGACACGGTCATACGGTTCGGCTGGGCCTATGCGACCGGTCTGATGGAGGGCGGCACGGCGGCGGTGGTCAAGCACTTTCCCGGGCACGGGTCCACCCATGTCGACTCACACCTTGAGTTGCCGGTCACTCTGCCTCTCGAAGAGTTGAGGGAGATGCACTTAGTGCCCTTCGCCGAAGCCGTGGCCCGAGGGATACCGGCGGTCATGACGAGCCATCTCGTCGTCCCGGGCCTCACCGAGGAGGGGCGCCCGGTAACGCTGTCGCCCCCGGCCGTGGCCCTGCTTCGCCAGGATCTCGGTTTCGACGGAGTGATCATGTCCGACGCTTTGAACATGGCCGCCCTCGCGCCGCTCACCGTGGCCGAGGCGGGCGAAGCGGCTTTGATCGCCGGTCACGACCTTCTCATCGCCGGCTTTCCTGACGACTCGCTGGCCACTGTCGACCGACTAGTGGAGGCGGTGACCGGTGGCCGGATCGACCGGGCCCGGATCGACGAGTCCTTGGTTCGGGTGCTGGGCTTGAAGGATATCGACCCCTGCGCGGTTGCCTGGTAGGAGCGGGCCGGGGTGCTCTAGAGCACGACACCGATGGCCTCGAAGTAGCGCAGTGGGCCGCCCGGGGCTCGAACCCGGCACCTTGGGATTAAAAGTCCCCTGCTCTACCCGATGAGCTAGCGGCCCATTTGCGAGGGTAGTGCCTGACAGTTCGAAGGCGGCCTGCCGGGTGATTCTGATGGGCTAACATGACCCGGTGGGCGACGGCCGGCAAGCTCCGATCGAACAGGACTTCGACCGCGTCGACGCCGCTCTGGCCGCTCTTGACGCCGACGACTTGGACGGAGCCGAGGCCATGACGGACGAGCTAGCCGATAGTCGGGCCGGAACCGACGACTCGCCTCACCCGGCCTGAGCCTCGGCCGGGTCGGCGTCGGACAGGTCGCCGAAGGCCATCAGATAGCCCGTGGCCCGCTCTGAGAGCGGGTTTCGGCTCAGCAGTTCGTAGAAGGCCGGAGAGTGGTCGGGGACGACCAGGTGGGCCAACTCGTGGACGATCACGTGGTCGAGCACCCACGGCGGCGCCTCGGACAGCCGGCTTGATATGCGGATGTGGCCGGTCGCGGTGGTGCAGGACCCCCAGCGGTGGTGCTGGTTGGTGGACCAGCGGATGGAGTCCGGCTCGGGCAGGTCGAACCGGCGAGCCAGTTCCCGAGCCCGGGCTTCGAGGTCCACGCCGCCGCAGCGCCGCCGCTCCTCCAGCCGGGCCACGATGTTCGCCACGGTCCGGTCCTCTTGCTCCTCTGACATCCAGGCCGGGATCCGAACCTGGATGGCGCCCTTCACCACCCGGGCCGAGACGGTCTTGTGGCGCCGGGCGCTGCGGATCACCCGCACCGGGTACGGCCCCGTCGGACCGGAGGCGGTCATCGGTTCCGGGCCGGGACCGGCTCGGCGCCCCGGCCGGTCAGCGCCATCCGGCGCCGGCAGCCGATGCGGCCGTCGTCGACGGTGAACCAGCGGCCGCAGAGGTGGTCGATCCGCTCGAAGTCGCAGCCCAGGTGGCCCTCCAGCGCGTAGATGACCCCGGCGTGGGAGACGGCCAGCGCTTGGCCCGACCCGGCCCCGCCGGCCCTCTCCGCCGCCCGGCGCAGGGCGGCCAGCCCCCGGTCCAGCACCGAGGAGTCCGGCTCCCAGCCGGGCGGGCGCCGGCCCTCGTCCAGGTAGCCGGGGTAGTCGCGCTCGATCTCGGCCCGGGTGAGGCCCTGCCAGGCGCCTGCGTCGCGCTCGCGCCAGGCCGCGTCGACCTCGACCGGCCCGACTCCCACGGCCTCGGCTATCAGGTCGGCGGTGGCCCGGGCCCGGTCGAGGTCGCTGGTCACCACGTAGTCGACGCCGCTCAGCGCCGCGGCCGCGGCCCGGGCCTGGGCCGAGCCGAGATCCGACAGCGGCGGGTCGGCTTGGCCCTGCCAGCGGCCGTCCTGGTTCCAGACCGACTGGGCGTGACGGATGACGAGAACATCAATCATGGCGAAGCCCGAAAGTACCGGCGGCCGCCGACAGTATCGTGGATGGTCTCGAGGGGTACCATGGTTCACCGTGGCCAAGCTCCGGTTGTTCGCCTCGGCCAGGGAGATGGCCGGGCGAGCCCGCGACACCGTGCCCGGCGCCACGGTGGGAGAAGTGCTGGAAGCGGCTTGCGAGCGCTACGGGCCCGACTTCGCCGGTCTGCTGGAAACCTGCCAGGTGTGGCGCAACGGCGAGCCGGCCGCCCCCGGCGAGCCGGTCGGCGGCGACGACGAGATCGCGGTGCTGCCCCCCGTGTCGGGGGGTTGACGGCCCGGCGGCCTCGGCCCATCTGATCGACCGGTAGCCTTTCAGGCTCGTGAGCCGAGTCGCCGTCCTGTCGCTCCACACGTCGCCCCTGGCCCAGCCCGGCCAGGGCGACGCGGGCGGGATGAACGTGTACGTCCGCGAGCTGGTGGCGGCGCTGGTCCAGGCCGGGGTGGACGCCACCGTGTTCGTGCGCCGCTGGTCCGGCGCCCCCCCGTCGGTGGAGGTGGCCCCCGGCTTCAGGGTCGTCCACGTCCCCGCCGGCCCCCCCGACTTGGCCAAAGAGGCGCTGCCGGGGGTCGTGGACGAATACGCCGCCGGGGTGCGGGCCCATCTGGACGCTCACGGGACCGACGTACTGCATGCCAACTACTGGCTGTCGGGCGTGGCCGGGCACCGCCTCAAGCACGAGCTCGACCTGCCCTTGGTGTCCACCTTCCACACCCTGGCCCGAGTCAAGGCCGCCACCGGCGACCCCGAACCGAGAGCCCGGGCCGAGGCCGAAGCCGAGGTGGTGGCCTGCTCCGATCTGATCACCGCCAGCTCGGCCGCCGAGGCCCGCCAGCTCGCCGACCTCTACGGAGCCGACCCGGCCCGCATCGACGTGATGCCCCCCGGGGTGGACCACACCCTCTTCTCGCCCGGAGACCGAGCCGCCGCCCGGGCCGCCCTCGGCCTCGGCGCTGGCCCGGTTCTGCTGTTCGTGGGCCGGATCCAGCCCCTCAAGGGCTTGGACGCCGCCGTAGAGACCTTGGCGGAGCTGGACCGGGCGGGCCGCGCCGGGGCCCGGCTGCTGGCGGTGGGCGGCACCTCGGGACCCGAGGGGGCCCGCGAACTGGACCGGGTCGCCGAATCGATTCGCCGGCTCGGCCTGACCGGCCGGGTCGATTTCGTCCCGCCCCAACCCCACCACCGGCTCTCCGCCTACTACCGGGCCGCGGACGTGTGCCTGGTGCCCAGCCGGTCGGAGTCGTTCGGCCTGGTGGCCTTGGAGGCCGCGGCCTGCGGCACCCCGGTGGTGGCCTCCGACGTGGGCGGCCTGCGCACTCTGGTCGATCACGGCCGCACCGGCTACCGGGTCGACGGCCGCAGCCCCCGCGAGCTGGCCGCCGCGGCCGAGGTGATCCTGGCCGATCCGGAACTGGCCGCGGCGATGGCCCGCCAGGCGACCGCCATGGCCGCCGGCTACACCTGGGCCGCCACCGCCGGCCGGGCCCGGCGCATCTACGACGATCTGGCCGCGGCCCGCCGGCTGGTGGACTGCATGGCCTGAGATGGCCTGAGGTGGCCTGAGGTGGAGACCGAGCCCGCCGCCCCCGAGGAGCTGGACCGGCGCGAGGCCTTCATCGATGATTGGCTGGCCGCCGCGGCCGCCGCCAACCCCGCCATCGACGCGGTCGAGCGGGGCCCGGCGGGCCAGCGGCGCCGGTACGTGCGGATCAGGGGGGAAGAGAAGGACGTGTGGACGATTTGGCTCACCCTGGGCCAGCGCACCCTCGGATACACCACCTACTTGGTCCCCGCCCCCGAGGAGAACCACGCCCGCTTCTACGAGCACCTGCTGCGCCGCAACCGGGGCTTGGCCGGGCTGAAACTCGAGATCGGGCCCGAGGACGCCGTGTACCTGTCGGGGTCCATCCCGCTGGCGCAGGTGACCGCGGCCGCCCTCGACCACGTCTTGGGGTCGATGTACGCGGCGGTGGAGCTGATCTTCCGCCCCGCCATGCGCATCGGCTTCGCCTCCAAGTTCAAGGGCTGAATGTGGCCCAGGGCCGCACCTCATTGAAATTTCATAAAATAACTTGATCTTTCAATTTATATCAGTATAGTCAACCCGATTCCGACGGAGCGGCGCTGAAGTTGTTCGGGGAAGTGCGGCCGATGCCCCGCTCCGTCGGAATCACCAGGCCGTGATCGGACCCGCTGGCCGGGGGACGAAACCCAACATCTAGCATGACCGGATGGTCCGGCTTCAGGTGGTGGGCGGCGGCAAGATGGGCTCCGCCTTGGCCGCGGGGCTGGTCGGCTGCGGCTGGGCCGAACCGGGCGAACTGCACGTGGTGGAGCCCGACCCGGCCCGCCGGGCCGAGCTGGCCTCCGCCGTGCCCGGGGTGTCGCTGGGAATCGAGCCGCTGGGCGGCGCCGATGCCGTCATCGCGGTCAAGCCCGACGTGGTGGCCGCCGCCGTCGAGGCGGTGGCCGCCGCCGGGGCGGGCCGGGTGCTGTCCATCGCCGCCGGGGTCCCGATCGCCGCCATTGAAGCCCTCCTGCCCGCTGGGACCCCGGTGGTGCGATGCATGCCCAACACCCCGGCGCTGGTGGGCCGGGGGGCCACGGCCCTGGCCCCGGGGGCTTCGGCCACCGCGGCCGACCTGGCCTGGGCTGAATCGGTGCTGGCCGCGGTGGGGATCGTCATCACCGTGGACGAGGACGACCTCGACGCGGTGACCGGGCTGTCCGGCAGCGGCCCGGCCTACCTGTTCCGGCTGGCTGAGGCCTTGCGGGACGCCGGGGCGGCCCAGGGGCTCGACCCCGCTACCGCCGACGCCCTGACCCGCCAGACCCTGCTGGGGGCGGCCACCCTGCTGGCCGGTGCCGACCGGGACCCGGCTCAGCTCCGCTCCGACGTCACCTCCCCCGGCGGGACCACCGAGGCCGGGCTGGCCGTGCTGGACGAGGCCGATTTCATGGGCCTGATCGGCCGGGTGGTGGCCGCCGCCGCCGAGCGCTCCCGGGAGCTGGGCCGATGAGGATCAGACGAGAATGAGATACGGGATGGTTTCGTTCCTGTCGGACTACGGCCTTGACGACGGGTTCGTCGGAGTGGTGCACTCGGTCATCGCCGCCATCGCCCCCGAGGTCCGGGTCATCGACGTCACCCACGGCATCGCCGCCCACGACGTCCGGGCCGGGGGCCTGGCCTTGGCCCGAGCCGTCGAGTACCTGAACCCCGGCGTGGTCCTGGCCGTCGTCGATCCCGGGGTGGGAACCGACCGCCGGGCGGTGGCGGTGGAGGTGGGGGAGGGGTCCTCGGTGCTGGTCGGCCCCGACAACGGCCTGCTGGCCCCGGCCACCGCCCTGGTCGGAGGGGCGGGCCGGGCCGTCGAGCTCACCAGCCCCGACCACCGGCTACCGGCGGCGGGCGCCACCTTCGCCGGCCGCGACGTGTTCGCTCCGGCCGCCGCTCACCTCTGCCGGGGGGTGCCGCTGGCGGACTTGGGCCCCGAGATCGACCCGGCCGGCATGGTCCCGGGAGTGCTGCCGGTGTCGCGGCGCGACCCCGACGGGGTGGAGGCCGAGGTCCTGTGGGTGGACCGCTACGGCAACTGCCAGCTCAACCTGGGCCCGGACGACCTGAACGGGCTCGGCCCGGCGCTCCAGCTCGTGATCGACGGCGAGGTCCGGGCCGCGGAGACCGCCGCCGCCTACGACGCCATCGGCCCCGGCCGGCTCGGCCTGGTCACCGACTCGTGCGGCCTGGTGTCGGTGGCCGCCCCCCGGCGGTCGGCCGCGGCCGAGCTAGGCGTCGCCGAGGGGGCGACGGTGCGGATCCGCAACCCCCGCGACGACGAGCCCGCCACCGGGCCGTCCACCCCGGTGGCGCTGGGCCCGAGAGGAGGGGGTCACCGGTGAGGCGGGGGACCACCATCGTCATCGCCGCATTGCTGGTGGCTATTCTCGCCGCCAGTGTCCTCCAGCTTTTCTGGCTGGCCCGCTGAGCGCGGCGCATCCCGGTCCGACCCCCTGAGGGGCCGGGCGTGAACCTCGCCGCCATCATCGACGACCACCCCGACGGCCAAACCGCCCTGGTCGCCGGGGGCGACCGCATCTCCTACGGGCGCCTGCGGTTCGAGGTTGCGGCCCGCCGGGGCGCACTGGTCGGCCTCGGCCTGGCCCCGGGGGATCGGGTGGCCATCATCTGCGCCACCAACCCCCGGTTCGTGCGGTCCTGGCTGGCTGTGCTCGGCGTCGGCGCCGTGGCCGTGCCGCTGAACCCGCAAAGCCCCGGCCCCGAGCTGCAGCGGGAGTTGGCCGCGGTCGGGGCCCGGGCCGCCATCGTGGGCCCGGCCGGTCTGGCCGCCTTCTCCTCCATCGACCGGTCCGAGCTGCCCGACCTCGACCATGTGCTGTCGATGGGCGGACCGGGCCTGCCCGACTCCGTCGACTTGGTGGCCGCGGCCGCGGCCGCCGACCCGGTCGAGACGGTCGAGCGGAGCGACGACGACCTGGCCGCGCTGTTGTTCACCGCGGGCACGGCCGGGTCCCCCAAGGCGGCTCGCCTCACCCACGGCAACCTGTCCAGCAACCTGCGCCAGGTGCGGTCGCATCCGCTGCGGGTGGTGAGGGGCGACGACGTGGGCGTCTGCATCGTCCCGCTCCACCACGTGTTCGGGCTGAACGGCATCCTCAACCCCTGCCTGTACGGCGGGGCCACCGTGGTGCTGGTCGAGCGGTTCGACCCGGCCTCGCTGCTTCAGACCGTGGCCGCCGAGAACGTCTCGCTGCTGGTCGGCCCGCCCGGCATGTGGTCCGCCATCGTGGACCTGGACCCGCCCCCGTCTGCCTTCGAGGGGATCCGCCTCGCCCTCTCGGGGGCGGCCGCCCTCCCCGAGCGGGTGGCCCTGGCCGCTCGGCTGCTCGGCCTCCCCCTCAACGAGGGCTACGGACTCACCGAGGCCGGCCCCAGCGTCACCGTCGGCGTCGGCGACGACGTGCCCGTGGGCTCCATCGGCCGCCCCATCGGCGGCGTGGAGGTCCGCCTGGCCGACTCCTCCGGCGCCGACGCGGCCGTCGGCGACCCCGGCGAGATCCTGGTGCGCGGCCCCAACGTGTTCGACGGCTACTGGGACGACTCCACCGCCACCGCCCGGGCCCTCGACCCCGACGGGTGGCTGCACACCGGCGACATCGCCGTGGCCGACCCCGACGGGTTCCTCTACCTCACCGGCCGGATCAAGGACCTGATCATCGTGTCGGGGTTTAACGTGCATCCGGGCGAGGTGGAGTCGGTGCTGGCCACCCACCCGGCGGTGGCCGATGCGGCCGTGGTCGGCATCCCCCACCCCCACACGAGCGAGGCGGTCAAGGCCTTCGTGGTGGCCTCGGGCGACGAGGACGAGATCGAGGAGGACGAGTTGGTGGAGTGGTGCGCGGCCCGGCTGGCCCGCTACAAGTGCCCGTCCAAGATCGACGTGGTGGACGAGATCCCCCGCGGCTCCTCCGGGGATTTGCTGCGGGCCGAGCTCGCCCTTTACTGAGGCGGCTTGTAGCCTCACGGGCAGATCGAACGCCAGAGCCATCGAGCGCCGGGAGCTTGAGTGTCACTAGTCGTACGAGCGCCGGGAGCCTGAGTGTCACTAGTCGTAATCGGCTGTAACCACCGGTCCGCCCCCCTGGCGGTCCTGGAGCGGATGACCGTGGCCGCCGACGATCTGCCCGAGGCGTTGAGCGGCTTGGCCAAGGCCGAGAACCTCAGCGAGGCCGTGGTACTGTCCACCTGCAACCGGCTCGAGGTCTACGTCTTGGCCGAGCGGTTCCACGGCGGCTACTCCGACGTGCGGGACTTCCTGGCCCGCCACTCCGGGCTGGCCCCCGAAGAGGTGACCGACGAGCTCTACTCCCTGCACGACGCCGAGGCGGTGCGCCATCTGTTCTCGGTGGCGGCCGGCCTCGACTCGGCGGTGGTGGGCGAGCACGAGATCCTGGGCCAGGTCCGCTCGGCCTGGGAGGCGGCCCGGGCCGCCGGGACAGCCGGGTCCGCCCTGAACCCGCTGTTCCGCCACGCCTTGGAGACGGGCAAGCGGGCCCGGACCGAGACCGCCATCGGCCGGGGCATCTCCTCGGTCTCCCAGGCCGCGGCCGCGCTGGCCTCGGACTGCCTCGGCGGCTTGTCCGGCCGGGCGGTGCTGGTGGTGGGGGCGGGCGAAGTGGCCGAGGGCACCCTGGAAGCCCTGGCCGGGGCCGGGGCCTCTGACATGGCCGTGGCCAACCGCACCTGGGACCGGGCCGTGGCGCTGGCCGAGCGGTGCCGGGGCCGGGCCGTGGCTTTGTCCGAGCTGGAGGCGGAGCTGGTGTCGGCCGACCTGCTGGTGACCACCACCGGAGCCCAGGAGATCATCCTCGAGCACGCCGCGGTGGACGCGGTGGCGGCCCGCCGGGCCGGGTCCGAGCTGCTGATCATCGACGTGGCCGTGCCCCGAGATGTCGACCCCGGCGTCCGGGACCTGCCCGGCGTCACCCTGCTCGACATGGCTGACCTGAGCGCCTTCGCCGCCCGGGGCCTCGACGGGCGGGCCCGAGAGGTGGAGCGGGTGAGGGCCATCGTCGACGGCGAGGTGCGGCGCTACGGGGATCTCACCTCGGCCCGCCGCATGGACCCGCTCATCGCCGCCCTGCGGGGCCGGGCCGATCAGATCCGAGACGAGGAGCTGGCCCGCCACGCCGCCCGGCTTCAGAGCCTCGACCCCGAACAGCGGGCCGCGGTGGAGTCGCTGGCCCGCGGCGTGGTCAACAAGCTGCTGCACGAGCCCACGGTGAGGCTCAAGGGCGCGGCCGGCCGCGCCCGGGGCGACCGGCTGGCCGAGGCGCTGCGGGACCTCTTCGACCTGTAGCCGTTTTCGGGGTTCGGCCGGAGTGTTGCGGGCCGCCACTCGGGGCAGCGCTCTGGCCCGCTGGCAGACCGACCACGTGGCCGGGCTGTTGGCCGGCGCCGGGGCGGGGCCGGTGGAAGCGGTGGTGGTGTCCACCATCGGCGACCGCCGGACCGAGGCCCCCATCGGCTCGATGGGAGGCAAGGGAGTGTTCGCGGTCGAGGTCCAGGCCGCGGTGCTCGACGGCCGGGCCGACATCGCCGTTCACTCGGCCAAGGACCTCCCGGCCCGCACCCCCGACGGGCTGGCGCTGGCCGCGGTGCCCGCTCGGGCCGACCCCCGGGACGCCCTGGTGGGCTGCGCGCTGGCCGATTTGGCCCCGTCGGCCCGGGTGGCCACCGGCTCGGCTCGCCGCCGGGCCCAGCTCGCCTGGCTGCGTCCCGATCTGATCTTCGCCGAGCTGCGGGGCAACATCGACACCCGGCTGGCCAAGGCCGCGGGCTTCGACGCCATCGTCATGGCCGCCGCCGCCCTGGACCGGCTCGGCCTGGCCCCGGCGGTGGTGGACGTGCTCGACCCGTCGGTCATGCTGCCCCAGGTCGGCCAGGGGGCCCTGGCCGTGGAGTGCCGAGCCGACGACTCCTCGACGCTGGAAGCCCTGGCCGCCGTCGAGCACCGGGCGTCCCGGTTGGCGGTGAACGCCGAGCGGGCCTTCTTGTTCGAGCTGGGCGGCGACTGCACCGTCCCGGCCGGCGCCCACGCCACCGTCGGCGCCGACGGCCGGATCGACCTGACCGGCCTGGTGGCCTCCCCCGACGGCCGGGCGGTGGTCCGGGAGCGGCAGGCTGGCGCCGATCCGCTGGCCCTGGGCCGGTCGGTGGCCCGGCGCCTCTTGGAGACTCGGATCTTTAGGGTGGGAGAATGAGCGATCTCCGTGACCTGATCGACGGCCTCGACTTCTACGACCCCGCGTTCATAGCCGACCCCTACCCGCGGCTGGGCCGGCTCCGGGAAGCGGCCCCGGTGTTCCGCAACGAGCAGACGGGCCATTGGATGCTCACCCGGTTCGCCGACGTTCACGAAACCCTGAGGGATCGCCGGCTGGGCCGCGTCTACCATCACCGGTACACCGCCGCTGAGCTGGGCCAACCCGAGCCGGACCCGCGCTGGGCCGCCTTCCATCAGCACGAGAGATGGTCGCTGCTGAGCCTCGAACCGCCCGACCACACCCGCATCCGGCGGCTGGTCTCCAAGGTCTTCACCCCGCGCTCGGTGGCCGCGCTCGAACCGGCCGTCGCCGCGCTGTCCCGGGAGCTGCTGGACCGGTGCCGGGAGCTGCGGACCTTCGACCTGCTGGCCGACTATGCCCAGCCCTTCTCGGTGGCGGTGATCTGCTCGGTGCTGGGCCTGCCCCGCGGCGACGCCCCGCGCCTGCTCGACTGGTCCCACGCCATCGTGAAGATGTACGAGCTGAGGGCGTCGGACGAGATGAAGGCCAGAGCCGATCAGGCCGCGGGCGAGTTCGTCGATTACACGAAGGCCCTCATCGAGGCCAAGCGCCGCGTCCCGGACGGGTCGCTGATCTCGAACCTGGTCGGGGTTACCGACGGCGGCGACCGGCTCACCGACGACGAGATCGTCTCCACCGCCGTGGTCCTGCTCGAAGCGGGCCACGAGGCCACCGTCAACACCCTGGGGAACGGGATGAGGGCGCTTCTGGACCATCGCGACCAGTGGCAGCGGCTGATCGACGGCGAGGTGGACCCGGCCGTCGCGGTGGAGGAGCTGTTGCGCTACGACTCCCCGCTGCAGATGTTCGACCGCTGGGTCCTTGAGCCCGGCGTGGAGATCGCCGGCCGGTCCATGGCCGTGGGCGACCGGGTGGCCATGCTCTTCGGGTCGGCTCAGCGCGATCCCCGCCGGTTCGACGCCCCGGACCGCTTCGACGTCGGCCGGGGCGATCCGGCCCACATCGGCTTCGGCGGCGGCATCCACTTCTGCGTGGGGGCGCCGCTGGCCCGCATGGAGCTGGCCGTGGCCCTCTCGGATCTGGTCCGGCGCTTTCCCGGCGTGGAGATCGGGGCCGAACCGGTCCGCCACCCCGCGTTCGTCATACGGGGTCTCACCGAGCTTCGGCTGGTGGTTCCCTGACCGGCGGGCTCGCATGAGGGAGCGGAGCGCTCTCAGCCTCCGGGGCCGAGCCGTTCCGGGAGGCGGGTTCGCATGAGGGAACGGCCCCTGGCCGGGCTGCGGGTGGTGGTATGCCGGCCCCCCGAGCAGGCCGCGGAGCTGGTCGAGCTGCTGGAAGCGGCCGGGGCCGAGCCGGTGAGCGCCCCGGTCATCGCCGTGGTCGACCCCCCCGACGGCGGAGCGGCCCTGCGGTCGGCCCTGGCCGGCTTGAGGGGCGGCGACTGGCTGGTGGTGACCAGCCCCAACGGCGCCGCCCGAGCCGGCGAGGCTCTGGCCGGCGTCGTCGGCATCGGGGTTCGGGCAGGCGAGGCCCGGGCCGGCGGTGGGGTTCGGGTGGCGGCCATCGGGCCGGGCACGGCCCGGCGGTCGGCTCAGGCCGGGCTGCGGGTGGATCTGGTGCCGGAGCGGTCGGTGGCCGAGGGCCTGGTGGAGGCGTTCGGCCCCCCGCCGGCCGGGGGGTCGGGCCGGGTGGTGCTGGCCCGAGCCGAAGTGGCCCGGGCCGCGCTCCCCGACGGGCTGCGGGCTGCGGGCTGGGAGGTGGAAGAGGTGGCCGCCTACCGCACCGTGACCCGCGAGCTCACCGCCGAGCAGCGCCGCCGGGTGGCCGCCGCCGACGGGGTGGTGTTCACCTCGTCGTCCACGGTGGACCGGCTGGTGGACGCGGTCGGCACCGACGCCGTCCCGCCTCTGGTGGTGTCCATCGGCCCGGCCACCTCGGCCACCGCCGCCGCCTACGACTTGGCCGTCACCGTCGAGGCGGCCGACCACACCATCGAGGGCGCAGTCGAGGCCCTGGTCGCCCACGCCTCAACCTGGCCAAGATGAGCCGCAATACCGGGGTGGGTAGCCTCCCGGTGTGAGCTTTCCCCGCCACCGGCCCCGCCGGCTGCGGGCCACTCCGGCCCTGCGGCGGCTAGTGGCCGAGCACCGGCTCGGTCCCGACGACCTAGTGGCGCCCCTGTTCGTGCGGGAGGGGATCGACGAGCCCCAGCCCATCGCCTCGCTGCCCGGCCAGGTCCAGCACACCCGCCGCTCGCTGCGGGCCGAGGCGGCCGAGTTGGCCGCCCTGGGGGTGCCGGCGGTGATGCTCTTCGGCGTCCCGGCCCGCAAGGACCCGCGGGGCTCGGAGGCCTGGAACCCCGACGGGGTGCTGGCCCGGGCGCTGGGTGACCTGCGGGCTGACCTCGACGACGACATGGTGCTGATGAGCGACCTATGCCTTGACGAGTACACCGACCACGGCCACTGCGGCTTGCTCGACTCCCGGGGCGATGTCGACAACGACGCCACCCTCGAGCTGTACGGCTGGGTGGCGGCGACCCAGGCTGCGGCCGGGGCCCATGTGGTGGCCCCGTCGGGGATGATGGACGGCCAAGTGGGGGCCATCCGAGCCGCCCTGGACTCCGCCGGGTTCGCCGGCACCGCCATCCTGGCCTACTCGGCCAAGTACGCCACCGCCTTGTACGGGCCGTTCCGCGACGCGGTGGACGTGCGGATCGCCGACGGCGGCGACCGCCGCACCTACCAGCAGGACGTGGCCAACGCCCGGGAGGCTCTGGCCGAGATCCGGGCCGACCTAGACGAGGGCGCCGACATGGTGATGGTGAAGCCGGCCATGGCCTTCCTAGACGTGATCGCCCGGGTGCGCGACGCCGTGGACGTACCCCTGGCCGCCTACCACGTGTCCGGCGAGTACGCCATGGTGTGCGCCGCCGCCCAGAGGGGCTGGCTCGACCTCGACGCGGTGGCCGCAGAGCACGTGCTGGCCGTCAAGCGGGCCGGAGCCGACTTCGTCCTCACCTACTTCGCCCGCCATCTGGCCGAGTCCATGCAATGACGGCGGCCGGGCCGCTGGCGGCGGGCTCCAACCGGGAGCTGTTCGAGCGAGCCCAGCGGGTGATGCCGGGCGGGGTGAACTCGCCGGTCCGGTCGTTCCGCTCGGTGGGCGGCACCCCCTACTTCGTGGCCCGGGCCTCGGGGCCCTTCGTGTGGGACGTGGAGGGCCGGCGCTACATCGACTACGTGCAGAGCTACGGGCCGGGGATTCTGGGCCACGCTCACCCTGACGTGGTGGCCGCGGTGCGCGACGCGGCCGGCCGGGGCACCAGCTACGGCGCCCCCACCGAGAACGAGGTGCGGATGGCCGAGGAGATGTGCGCCCGGGTGGACGGCCTGGAGATGGTGCGGCTGGTGTCGAGCGGCACCGAGGCGGTCATGTCGGCGGTCCGGCTGGCCCGGGGCGTCACCGGCCGGCCGACGGTGGTGAAGTTCGCCGGCTGCTACCACGGTCACAGCGATGCCCTGCTGGTGGCCGGGGGCTCGGGCGTGGCCCAGCAGGGCTTGGCCGGGTCCGAGGGGGTGACCGCCGGGGCGGTGGCCGACACCGTGGTCACCCCCTACAACGTGGTGCCCGAGCTGGACGAGACCGTGGCCGTGGTGTGCGTGGAGCCGGTGGCGGCCAACATGGGTCTGGTGGCCCCGGTGGCGGGATTCCTGGAGGGGTTGCGGGCCGCCTGCGACCGGGCCGGGGCGCTGCTGTTGTTCGACGAGGTGATCACCGGTTTCCGGCTGGGGTGGGGCGGGGCCACCGGCTGGTTCGGGGTGCGGCCGGATGTGTGGTGCTTCGGCAAGGTGATCGGCGGCGGCCTGCCCATGGGGGCCTTCGGCGCCTCAGCAGAGGTCATGGGGGCGGTGGCCCCACTGGGCGGCGTGTACCAGGCCGGAACGTTGTCGGGAAACCCGCTGGCCACCGCAGCCGGCCTGGCCGTGTTAGCCCGCCTAGACCCCGAGGCTTATGTTCGGCTGGAGGCCTTGGTCCGCCGCCTGCAGGCCGGGCTGACTGAGGCGTTCGCCGCCGCCGGCGTGACCGCGGTGGTGCCCCGAGTGGGCCCGCTGCTGGGCCTGTTCTTCGCCGCTGCCGAGCCGGTCGATTTCGAC
The DNA here is from genome assembly GCA_958296055.1 of uncultured Acidimicrobiales bacterium. Lineage (GTDB taxonomy): Bacteria > Actinomycetota > Acidimicrobiia > Acidimicrobiales > Aldehydirespiratoraceae > CATQHS01. Next base: position 1,673,861 of record CATQHS010000001.1, on the reverse strand, counting down.
GAGGCCAAGGCCGCGGCCGACAACGGCGTGTATCCCAGGTTCTTCCACGGGATGCTCGAGCGGGGCGTGGCCCTGGCCCCCGGTGCCTACGAGGCCATCTTCGTGTCGCTGGCCCACACCGAGGAGATCATCGACGAAACCGTCGAAGCCGCCGCCGGGGCGGCCCGAGACTTGGCCACATCGTGACGGAGCCGCCTCCCGACCCCGGTACCTGACCGTGTGGGACGATCTCCGGCAACAGCTCGGTATGGAATACCAGCCCGGTTCGTGGTTCTGGATCTCCGATGCTTGCATCTTCACGGCATCAGGTCGGCGATTCTCGGGGAAGTCAACCAAGCGTCCGGTGATCCTGGCGACCCCACTAGGACCGGGTGCGACGCTCTACCCGCGCTCAACTTCCGGGGGAAGCATTCGCCACCGGGCCCATCGGCACGGAAGGGGCGAGCCGCGGTGCGAGATCGACAGAGACGGCCGGGTGGTGCTCCGGGTGCCGGTGACCGTGGAAAGCTCGCTGCTCGACGAGACCGCGTTCTCCTGCGCCGAGCCTGACGACACCGGTTTACTCAAAGCCATCCGCCGGGCCATTGAGGCGAGGCGCTCATGACCAACTTCGCCGCTCTGCACCGCGAGTACGAGGCTGAGACAATCGGCCGGCAGATCTGGGATCTGCTGCTTGAGATCACAAAGTCGGTGGCGCACCGGTACCCGCCCAATGTCTACAACCAGGGCGAAAGTTGGCACGCCGGCTCGTACGAGGAACTGGCCCAAGATGTCGCCGTCGATCTGCTTCTGGCCGAGAATCAAATCCGCTACATCTTCGACATCGCCCAAGGAATCGAGGACGTTCGCCGGCTTCTGGTGCGCCAGGTCAAGCGAGCCCTCTACCGTCGCCGCTACCCGACGGTCGTCGATCGGCTCCTGGCCCGGGCCCGCCGGATCGCCTCCGAGCCTCCGTTCACGATCCAAGAGGTCGGCAGCCAGCGCTGGGTCACCCTCTCCGACGAGCCTCGCCCGTTCCGCGATCTCAACGACGCCGAGTTGCGGTCCGCCGTCGGAGTCGCCCACGGTGTGCCTCGGCTGATCGCCAGTCCGCGGGCCGAGCGGGCTTCGATGGTCTACACCACCCCCGCGCTGAGGGAGTTGCTCGGGCTGGTGGTGGGCGAGTTGGGGGGTCTGAGCGAGCGTGACCTGGCCAGGATTTTTGAGAATCTGTTGACAGCCTGGCTTCCAAGCTCCCTTGGAGATGGTGAAGGCGCCGAACCCTCGGCGGCTGAGGCCCCCGGAACCGCTGACATGAGTTTGGCGGCGTCGGAACTGGGAGACACGATCCGCATGTTCACGGCCTCGCTCGACAACGTGGACGCAACCGTTCTCCTCGGCAAGGCGCAGGGGTTCTCAGACGACGCCCTGGCCCGGCGGTTGGGTCGCTCCCGCCCCTGGGTGGCCGACCGCAAGAAGGCTCTGCTCGACCGACTCACCGATGACCTGATGTCCGATGTGGAAGAGGATCAGCGAGACGAGGCCGCCCGACTTCTCATCGACGAACTCAGCGCTGGCTTTGAAGAGCGAGAGTCGTGACCCTCCCAGACCGTCTCTCAGCCGCGCTCGCTCCGCACCGTCCTGAAGTCGATTCGTCGGATTACCAGCCAGCAGGCCGGAGAATCATTCGACGAGGCGACATCCGCCGTGTCGAGTCGTACCTCGGTCGCGAAGATGTGTTGCGACTCGCCTCAGTGCTTGAGCAACAGGACCCTCGTGTCCCGGCCGTTGGAGCTGATCCCGAAGATGTGTTGCGACTCGCCCTAGTGCTGGATTGCGACGATGACTCGGCCGAGATCGTGCTCGTCCACCCTTACGTCGAGTTGGCGACTGAAGCCGATCTCGTCTTCACGCCCGATGAAACCGGAGTACCGTACTCGATCGTCGTCCAGACAAGAGTCCGCAGCGCGGTCTGGACCGTCCAGATGCGCGGCCGAGAGCGAGTGGGCAGCCTTACAGAAGAAGCCTTATCAGAGTTCGGCCGAGTGGCAGTCGCCGATGATCCTTTCGCCGTTTCCCTTCGCACTGGAACTCCCCTCGCTGGCCCTGCCGACCCCAGGTGGGAATTCAAACAGCAGGAAGTCGAGACCTTAAACCGACTCGCTGCCGACCGCATCTACGCCGTGTTCGAAGACGGCCTCATTCCACGGTGGCGGTCTTTGTCGCCATCCTCGCAACATCCCGCTGGATTGTCGTTGGTAGATGGACCGGTCGTGCATCCGTCCGAGTGGACTATGGATGATCTAGAAGCGCTTTCCGAAACGGGTGCTTTCGATCTCGACACTTGGACCAAACAGTTCGGACGAGACATAGGCCGTGATCTATGCATCAGCAATCAGGTATCGATCGACTATGTACTCGCAGCCTGAGCGTTCCGGCCCGCATCCCTACAAGCTCCAGTCGATTGAGCTAAAAGATTTTAAATCTATCGCCTATGCCAAGGTAGATTTCCACCCTTTGACCGTCATCGTGGGAGCAAATAGTTCAGGCAAGAGTTCCCTTCTGCAAGCGATACTAGCTTTATCTCAGACGGTTCGCTCTGGGGACCAAACGGGCCGGTTTGCGCTGAATCAAGAATTGGTAAGGCTTGGTACTTTCAAAGAGACAAAAAACTTTACAAGAGAAGATCCTGATTCTCCTATCCAAATTACCACTGTCATAAGGACAGAGCATAAGGTATATGAAGAGGTATATGGTCTAGATTGGCCTACGATCCGTCATAGTAGCCAAACTTCAGGAGAAGTTGACTCGTTATTTGTAGAGTCAACTTATGCTTCGTGGTCGCTAAATCTTACTTCAGATGGAAACCTTAAGGGCGGCTATGCCGGGATTGAATCACTTCAGTTCAAAGTATCTAGGTTCAAGAAATATCCGAAAGAATCACCTATAAAATATCCGTCTGAGGATGAATACTACCCATTAGCGGATTGTTGTCTGTCCAATATTGGCCCGGAATTATCAGAAAGCAAAATGCTTGTATCAGTGCCAGACGAAATAAAGAAAGCCTCACGCTTAAAGGTATCCGGCCAGCTTACTGATTGGATGCCATGGTGGTGGCTATCTGATGAACCATTTGAATATAATGGTGTGGGCCCATTTGGGGGTTCTGCTGAAACCTATAATTGCGATGCGGCTGTTATAACCGGCGGTATACCACATGCTGCTTATACTAGACGCAGCCGGATTAGTTCGTATGCTTATTGTTGGTGGGATCATACTACTGATGCTCTTATGGGCATATTGAAGTCTCCGGTCCAAGATAGCAATGGGTTGTCCGCTGCAGACCTAATGGTAGTTGATTATGCTGAAGAATTGATTCGTAGTTATGAAAGTGATAGGACCGAAGAAGAAGTTAGTTTATCTGATTCTCCTCCGAATGATCTGGCGAAGCTCGGATCTTTTGTTGAAACAGAAGTTGAAATACTTTCTGATCAAGATAAAGAGAGAATTGCTGACAGCATGGTTCAACTGGGAGAAGCTGAGTTCCGAAGGTTGCTACAAGAACGGTTTGAGAAAGAACAATGGGCGTCCGAAGAATCACTTGACGAATCTGAACAGTCTGGATCGGGTCTTGGCAAGGGCATTGAAGGCTCTAAAGAGGTTCAAGATTTCTTCAATAAATCTATCTGGTACTTAGGCCCATTGCGTGCTGCTCCTCGTTCCCTTTATAATCTCGGTCCAAGTCAGCTTGATATTGGAATCAACGGTGAGTATGTCGCAGCGGTGCTCCATACGAAAGCCGATCAAGAGGTGCTCTTGCCCGAAGTTGGTGGGTCTTCCAGACATACTGATCTGATATCGGCACTTGATTACTGGCTACAGCAGTTTGGCATGACCGATTCAACGCATACAGAAGATTGGGGTCGGTTCGGTATTTCATTAAAGGTGTCTCCACCATCAATGAAAGAGTCTGTCGACTTGACTTCAGTTGGAGTTGGTGTCAGTCAGATTCTTCCCGTTATCGTGTTGTGCCTTCTTGCCGAACCAGGCGATCTGGTCGTACTGGAACAGCCGGAGCTTCACCTCCATCCAGCCCTTCAGCAAAAACTGGCTGATTTCCTTTTGGAATGCACCTATTCGGGTAGGCAGCTCCTTGTTGAGACTCACAGCGAGCACCTTATTAACCGACTCCGACGGAGAGTTACGGAAGACGAATCTGATGCAATTCAATTATTAGTAGGTCTGTTATTTGCTGAACAAAATGATGGGCGAACAACTTTTCGTGAATCCAAGGTAAACGCCTATGGCGGATTGAGTGAAGACTGGCCCGATGGTTTCCTTGACTTAGGAGCACGGGAGGCGCAATCTTTGGTACGTAGCAGTTTGTACAAACGTCGGAGAATGCTTGACCGTGATGATCTTCCGACTGACCCTGGGAAGGATAGTGACGAACATGACTGATGATATCTTTGTGAATGAAAACCTGAATCACCCCGAGAATCGCATTAATGTGGCGCTCTTCGGATTGCTCAGTCATGACTGGCTGCGTGATTGGTTGCTGTCACAATTGGGATTGCCGGTAGATGCGATCATATATCCACCGGAGAATCAGAGAGGGGTCAGACCTGATTTTAAGATTGCTTCGGGAGACGGTGTTACGCTGGCTTGGGTTGAGGTTGAGCTGGGCAAAGATCCGGCTCAAGTTGCCAGGTATCGGGATCTCTTGGATGAACCGATCAAGACTATCTGGGGCAGGAAATCAGACGGTGCGGATTTAAGCCTGGAAGAGATCGCGGATTACTTATCGGAACGGTGTACTAGATTTCCGACTTTGAGTACTCAGTCTCGGAGTCAAGTGCAACACCTGGTCAAACAGATTGAACAGGCTCTAGAAGGACACTCTTCTTCATATCAACGTCGTGACGAAGTATCGGAAGAGATGCGAAATCATCCTCTTGTTTCGGGTTTGGTAGAGCGTCTGGGTTCGAAGCTGATGTTCACGACCGGGCAGGTGCCTGTCGGATTCCTGAAAGCTGACACCAACGGTCCTGAAGGTTTTTCGCTGCGTGTCAACTCAAGAGTGGCTACGCAGGGCACATTATCGTTGCTGGCCATTAGCGGAGGCAGACCAGGGGTGCTGTTCCCCTCTGAACCCAAACTACGTCAATACCTCCCGGCCCACGGGCCCCAAATCGATGCCTATGTCTCGCTGCTCCAACGCTGCGGGATTGATCTTAGCAGCTACTCGGAGAACCAAAGGCCATCTCTGCCCTATCAATACCTACTCAATGATCTGGATGAACTGGCTAGATGTCTGGTAGCGTTAGCTGACCGTCCGTCCGGCTCCACATCGCCGTCGCCGTCTTCGTCAACTACAAGCTCAGATCTGGGTAGGCATTCACCATTCCCGCGTGGCGATGATTCAAGGACAACACAGAACCGTCACCTGGTTTCCGGTTCTCATCAATCACGCAACGACGTTTCAGAGGAGATGCAGAACCATCCCTTGGTCTCTGGCCTGGTGGAACGTCTGGGTTCGAAGCTGATGTTCACGACCGGGCCGGTACCCGTCGGGTTCTTGAAGGCTGACACTAACGGCCCGAGGGGGTTTTCTCTGCGTGTCAATTCAAGAGTGGCCACGCAGGGTACATTATCGTTGCTGGCCATTAGCGGAGGCAGGCCAGGGGTGCTGTTCCCCTCTGAACCTAAGCTCCGCAGATACCTTCCGGCTCATGGACCACAAATCGATGCTTACGTTTCATTGGTCCGACGCTGCGGGCGAGACCTCAGTCGCTATTCGGAAAGCAAACGTCCGTCGTTGCACTACGAGTACCTGCTTGACGAAATCGACGAACTGGCCGAGTGTTTGCTGGCGCTGGCTGACCGGCCGAACCTTGATCGGTGATTAGCGTTCTGGGGAGGCGGTTGGGATCAGGGAACGCAAGGTTTGGTGTAGATCTTCTCTGAGTTGAGCGACGATACTAATAGTGTCGTCGATACGTTTGTTGGTATCATCAAGGCGTTTGTTGGTGGCCTGAATAAGCTCTGTGATGCCTTGGAACTTGGTGTCCATGACTTCAAACTTGGTGTCTACCACTTTGAATTTGGTGTCGAGGTGTTCGCGGGACTGCTTCCAGAGACGGCTGGATATTGCCCATGAAACGGACCATACGAGGGTTAGGGAGGCGGTGATGGCGATTATGAGGCTGGTCAACTCGCCGGTGGTCATGCTGCAGGCCCTCCTCAACCGGTCGGTGGCTGTTCCGAATCCAACGAAAAATCACGTTGCTCACTGACGGCGCGGTTGTCAACCCCCCGCTGAGGCCGCGATCTGGCCCGGTGGTGGTACAACGAGAGCCATGACTTGGAAGCTGCTGGTAGTGAATGGGCCCAACCTGAACCTGTTGGGGGAGCGGGAGCCCGAGGTGTACGGGGCGGCCACGCTCAACGAGATCATCACGGATCTCACCGCCTACGGGGCGGAACGCGGCGTCGCCATCGCGCACTTCCAGTCCAACGTCGAGGGCGAACTGGTCGACGCCCTGCACCGGGCCCGGGGCTCAGCCGACGGGATCGTCTTCAACCCCGGCGCCTTCTCCCATTACTCCATCGCCCTGCGCGACGCCATCGCCGCCATCGGCATCCCCGTAGTGGAGACCCACCTCTCCAACGTCCACGCCCGGGAGGACTTCCGCCGCACCTCGGTGCTGGCCCCGGTCTGCTTGGGGGTGATCGCCGGGTTCGGGGCGGCCAGCTATCGCCTCGCCGTCGACGCCCTCGTCGGCTGCCTTGAGGCCCGCCCGGCCGAGGGCTGAGCCGTGGCCGGTCCCGACCGGCGCCGGAACCCCACCGCCGTGACCGCCGAGCCGGTGGTCCTCGACCTGGCCGGGCGCCAGGTGCGGGTCACCAATCCCGACAAGGTCTTCTTCGCCGAGCGTCAAGAGACCAAGCTCGATCTGGTCCGGTACTACCTGGCCGTAGCCGAGCCCCTCATGCGGGCCATGGGCGGCCGCCCCACCCTGCTGGAGCGCTACCCCGACGGGGCCCAGGGGCCGTCCTTCTTCCAGAAGCGGGTGCCCAAAGGCGCCCCCGAATGGCTGCGAACCCTGACGGTGAGCACCCCCAACGGCACCCCCTCCAACGCCATGGTGGCCGCGGATGTGGCTCACGTGGTCTGGGCGGTCAACACCGGTTGCCTGGGCTTCCACGTGTGGCCCAGCCGGGCCTCCGACCCCGCCCACGCCGACGAGCTGCGCATCGACCTCGACCCCCAGCCCGGCGTGGCCTTCGACCAGGTCCGGGAGGCAGCCGGCGAAGTCCGGGCCGTCCTCGACGAGCTCGGGCTGACGGGCTTCCCCAAGACCACCGGCCGCCGCGGCCTGCATGTCTACCTGCGGCTGCTGCCCCGCTGGGACTCCTACGAGGTGCGGGCCGCGGCCGTGGCCCTGGCTCGGGAGCTGGCCCGCCGCCGCCCCGACCTCATCACCGACGCCTGGTGGAAGGAAGAGCGGGGCCGGCGGGTGTTCATCGACTTCAACCAGAACTCGCCCCACAAGACGGTGTTCGGGGCTTGGTCGGTACGGCCTCGGCCCGGCGCCCAGGTGTCCGTCCCCATCGGGTGGTCCGACGTGGCCGACGTGGCCCCCGACGACTTGACCATCGCCACCGTGCCCGCCCTGCTGGCCGAGCGCGGCGACGCCTGGGCCTCCATCGACGACCAGCTCTGCTCGCTGGAGCCGCTGCTGGAGTGGCACCGCCGGGACATGGCCGACGGCTTGATGGACGCCCCGTGGCCGCCGGTGTACCCCAAGATGCCCAACGAGCCGCCCCGGGTGCCCCCCAGCCGGGCCCGCCGCCCCGACCCGGACTGACCGACCCGCCGCCGCCCCGAGCCCGTCGGTTGCCTATCGGAGCATGAACTGCTTGTGCATGCGGCTGGAGATGACCTGGTTCATCTCGCCCAGAAAGCCCTCGTTCTCGCCGGTCTTCTCGAGCACGAAATCGGCGGCCTCGTTGGCCCGCCAGGTCCGCATGGTGTCGGTGATCAGCTCCTCTTTGGCTCGGGACACGCCGGACTTGCGGCCGCCGGAGATGGCCGCGTCGGCGATGCCCTCCACCACCCGCACCGAGTGGCGCAACCCCGACCCGGACAGGCCCGGTATGGGGACCAGCCCCAAGGCGAAGATGGCGGCGGTGACGTAGTCGCCGTTGAGGGTGTAGTAGAGGGCCCGCCCCGCATCCACCAGGTCGCCCACCACCGGGACGAAGGACAAGACGTCCAGGGCCGTGCCCAGGCCCACGGCCCCGGACCCGTTGCCGTTGCGGTGGTAAGCGCCGTCGTCGATCACCTGCCGCACGGCCCGGTCCACGTCGGGCGGGAGGTGGTAGCCGGCCACCAGAGCCTCGAAGTCCTCCCGGCTCAGCACCCTGTCGGCCGCGCCGTCGCCGCCCCCGTCGGCCGCGCCGTCGATGGCGGCCAAGTGGGGCAGCAGCGCTGTCCAGGCCGTCGACTTGGTCACGAAGGCGTCGATGTCGTCCAGCGACATCAGCCCGTCCTCGTCGGTTTCGTCGTGGTGGAAGACGCCCTCGTAAGACCGGTCCAGGTAGCTGCGGTTGTATTTGGCCGTCTCCACCCGGTGGAAGAAGTCCTCGTGGGCCAGCAGCCAGGCCGCGGCGTCGCCGGCCGGCCCGGCCAGCTCGGTCCGGGCCCATTCCAGGTCCCGGCGAGACAGCTTGCCGTCGGCCCGGCCGGGGTCGCCCTGGGTCTCGATCAGCTTGAAGTGGTCCCGCAGGCGCTCCAGGGCGGCCAGCCCCGCGTTCATGTCGGGCCCGCCCAACCCCACCAGGCGGATCCGGTCGTCGAGGTCGTCGGCGATGGTCCGCAGTCGCCCGGCCAGCCGTTTGACGTCGTGGCCGATGTCGGCCAGCGGCTGGCCCAGCAGACCCGAGGCCTCGGTCAGCAGGTCGGTGACCGAGGCCGAGTCGGCCGACAGGTCGTCGGCCGCGACCAGCAGGTGGCGGTGCAGCTCCACGGCCGCGTCCACTTTCATCATCAGAAGGTCGATAGATACATGAAATAGCACTTGATATAAGTGATGTCAAGACCAAGATCGGGCGGGCCGGTTCCAGCGCCGAAGCCCGCCCCTACCATCAGCCCGTGCCCGCCGTGCCGCCGCCCGCCGTGCCGCCGGTCCCGACCCCGGCTGCGTCCGCCGACTCTCCGCCGGTCGGGCCCGCCCCCCTCCGAGTGGGCGACGAGGTCCGCGACGGGCTGGCCGCGGGTGCCCCGGTGGTGGCCCTGGAGTCGACTGTGTTCTCCGAACTGGGCCTGCCCGCCCCGGCCAACCGCCGGTGCCTCAACCGGGCGATGGCCGCGGTGGCCGCCGCTGGCGCCGTCCCGGCCCTGACCGGCGTCCTCGACGGGCAGGCGGTGGTGGGTGCCACCGAGGCCGAGGCCGACCGGCTGGCCTCCGGGGCGGTGAAGATCGCCGCCCGCGATCTCGGCGTCGCCGCGGCCCAGCGGCTCCCGGTCGGGGTCACTACCGTCTCGGCCTCGGTCACTCTGGCCGCGGCCGTCGGCATCGAGGTTTTCGCCACCGGCGGGATCGGCGGCGTGCATCAGGGCGCGGCCGTCACCGGCGATGTGAGCCAGGACCTCACCGCCCTGGCCCGCCACCCGGTGGTGGTGGTCTCGGCCGGGGTCAAGGCCTTCTGCGACCTGCCCCGGACCCTTGAGTACCTGGAGACCCTGGGCGTGCCGGTGGCGGGCTGGGGAACCGACCGGTTCCCGGCCTTCTACCTGCGGGACTCGGGCCTGCCCGCCGGATGCCGGGTGGACGGCGCCGACGCGGCCGCCGCCCTGTTCCGGGCCGGGCGGGCCGTCGGCCACCCCACCGGGGTGCTGGTGGCCAACCCCATCCCCGCCTCGGCCGAACTCGACCCCGACACGGTGGAGGAGGCGGTGGACCAGGCTCTGGCCGGCGTCGAGCAACGGGGCCTGGCCGGACCCAACGTCACCCCGGCGGTGCTAAACGCCATCGCCGTCGCCACCGGAGGTGCCAGCATCGCCGCCAACCTGGCCCTGGTCGAGTCGAACGCCGGGGTGGCCGCCGCCATCGCCGTAGCCCTGGCCGACGGCTCCGGCTGGGCTGGCGGCGGATGAGCGCCGCGGCCGCCGCCTTCAGGAAGCTGTCTCGAAGGGGTCGGGTATGGGCGGGAGTTCTGACCGGATCTCCAACCTGAGCTGCTGGAGGCGGTCGCTGGCCGTGTAGTAGCGGCCGCGCCGGTCTCCGACGGCTTCGAGGAACCCCGCCTCGACCAGTCTTACGAGGTCTGATGTGGCGACCCGCTCGCTGACGTCGGCGTACTCGACATGTTCGGACCTTCTGATCTGGAACCCCATAGCCGCGTTGTAGAGCGACCCCATGTTCCTTTCGTCCAGCCCGGCCTCGATCCGTTGTTGATCGATGCGATCCCAGAGCTGATCGGTCTCGTCGGTTTGGCGGTCGAAGCTGAGAGCCTGATGATGATGGGCCCGCAAGATGAAGCGGAGCCAGGGTCGGGTGTCTCGCCGCGGGTTCCAGTCGGGCCCCCCGACCTGGCCCAGCACTTGGTAGTAGGCGGGGGTGTAGCGGCCCAAGTAGGTCTCGATGCTGGAGAAATGAGGGTCGAGGGTGCTCTCTCTCCCCAAGACCAGGGTCTGGAGCGCCCTCGACATCCGGCCGTTCCCGTCCTTGAAGGGATGGATCATCACGAAGTTGAGGTGGGCCATACCCGCCCGGACGATGGCCGGCGTCGAGTCTTCAGCGTTGTTCAGAACGCCCATCAGTTCTTCGACCAAGGCGGGCACGTGCTCGTTGCCGGGGGCCTCGTAAATCACGCGGTGGCCGTCGTGCACGTAGACGGGGCCGGGCCGGTAATGGCCGGGGTGGCAGGTCGGAGCCTGTTTCATCATCATGTAGTGGATGCCCCTGACCACTCCGCCGCTGTAGGCGAAGTGCCGGTCTTCCACCAGCTTGAGGATGTAGTTCATGGCGTCCCGGTAACCGCTCAGGGCGTCCCGATCTACGGGCGTCGCCTCGAGCGGCTCTGCTCCGGAGGCGATGGACAGAGCGTCCTGACGGCTCACGCGGTGGCCTTCGATGGCGTTTGACGCCCGGATGTTCTCGGCCGTCATCAACCGCCGCAGCGGCTCGGTCCAGCGGAGCGGTTGGTGCAGCCGCAACCGGAGGCGGCGGCGCGTGTCCTCGATCGAGGCAAGCACCTCGCGTTCGATTTCGTCGAGCGGCGGGGCTTCGAACAACATGGGTCGTGGTTCCTTTACAAAGAGGTGTGTATCTCTTTGTTTGAGAATTATAGACAATAATTCTCTTTGAAAAGGCAATTCATCCCTTTATATGAGAATTACAGCTTTGAACCTCAGGGGTCAGCGGCCCTTCCACTGCGGGGGGCGGCGCTCCTGGAAGCTGGCCACCCCTTCGGCCGCGTCCTCGGTGCGGCTGATCAGCTCCACCGCCGCGGCCTCGTCGTAGGCCATGGCCGCCCGGTCCGAATCGAGGCTGCGGTTCACCAGCCACTTGGTCATGGCGAAGGTGCGGGTGGGACCGGCGGCCAGCCGCTCGGCCCACTCCCCGGCGGCAGCAGCTAGCTCGCCGGGGGGGACCACCCGGTTCACCAGGCCCAGCTCCAAAGCCCGCCGGGCCGGGAGGTCCTCGGCCAGCAGGAACAGCTCCATGGTCCGGCGCACCCCGATGACCCGGGGCAGCAGCCACGGGCCCAGGGCGTCGGGCACCAGCCCCCGCCGGGTGAAGACCTCGATGAAACGGGCCTGGTCGCTGGCCACCACCAGGTCGCAGGCGAAGGCCAGGTGGGCCCCCATCCCGGCCGCGGTGCCGTTCACCGAGGCGATTATGGGCAGGTCGCAGTCGAAGATGGCCTCAAAGAGCCGGTACTGGCCGTCGAGCATCATGCGCCGGACGTTGACTCCGGAGTCGGCCCCGGCGGCGGCCCGCAGGTCCGCCCCCGTGCAGAAGAACCGGTCGCCAGCCGCGGTGATCACCGCGCACCTAGCCGACCGGTCCCGGTTCAGCCCCTCGATGATGCCGCGGAGGCGGTCCCGGCCCGCCGGGTGCAGGGCGTTGCCCACCTCGGGCCGGTCGATGGTGATCCAGACCGCCCCGCCCCGGCGCTCCAGCCGGATCTGCTCGTCGATGGGCCGCTCGTCGGGCCCGCCGGCCGCCGCCGGGCCGCTCGGCTGCTCGTCGGGCCGGTCGGCCGTCTGATCGGTTGGCCGGTCGTCGGTCATGGTGGCAAGCTACCGCCCATGCCCATACGCACCGAATACCCCGAGGGGAGCCTGTCGTGGGCCGACCTCGCCACCGACGACCCGGCCGGTGCCCAGGCCTTCTACGGGGCCCTGTTCGGCTGGTCCTTTGTGTCCAACCCCATCGACGGCGGCGGCGAGTACATCGCGGCCGCCAAGGACGGCCACGCCGTGGCCGGGATCTTCCAGAAGCCCCCCCAGATGGACGGCCTGCCCTCGTGCTGGAACCTCTACGCCACGGTCTCCTCGGTCGACGACGCCGTCGGCCGGGCCGCCGCCGCCGGGGGCCAGGTGTACCAGGAGCCCTTCGACATCCCGGAGGCGGGCCGCACGGCCGTGGTCGGCGACCCGACCGGCGCCGCCCTGTGCCTGTGGCAGGCCGGCGCCGTCGTCGGGGCCGAGCTGGCGGGCGAGCCGGGGTCGTTGGTCTGGGCCGAGCTGATCACCGGCGACCAGCCCGCCGCGGCCGCCTTCTACGCCGCCGTGGTGGGCTGGGAGTCGGAGGTGAAGCCCGGCGGCCCCTTCGGCCCCACCACGATGTTCACCGTCGGCGGCGCCCCCGTCGCCACCGCCGTTCCCCCGCCCGACGACCAGGTCCCGCCCTGCTGGATGGCCTATCTGGGGGTCGAGGGCTACGACACGGCGGCCGAGACGGTCTCCGCCTCCGGCGGCGCCATGGCGGCGGGCCCCTTCGAAACGCCCATGGGCCGGGTCGGGGTCGTGATCGACCCGGCCGGGGCCGCGTTCAACATCGTCGCCCTCGGCGGCCGGCCCGGCTGAGCGCCGAGGCCCAAGGAACCGGGCCGCGCCGTGGCCGCCGCCGACGCCTGCGGGCTCTGGCCGATCGCCGAGGCCCACCCCGACCGCCCCGCCGTCGTCGATCCCGACGGCCGGGCCGTCACCTTCTCCGAGCTGGCCGCCCTCACCAACCGGGTCGCGGCCGGCCTGCGGGCGGCCGGGCTGGACCGGGGCGACCAGGTCACCACGGTGCTGCCCAACTGCGTCGAGCAGCTCGCGGTGGGCCTGGCCGCCTACCAAATCGGCCTCTACGTCACCGCCGTCAACTGGCACCTGGTCGGCCCCGAGATCAGCTACATCGTCAACGACGCCGAGACCAAGGCCCTGGTGGTGCACGCCCGCTTCGCCGACGAGGCGGTCCGGGTGACCGGCGACTGCGTGACCCCGGAGGCCGGCCGATTCGCGGTGGGCGGGCCGGTCGAGGGGTTCCGGCCCTTCGGCGAGCTGATCGAGCCCCACGGCCCCGGCCGCCCCGACCGGCTCTCCACCGGGTCGTTCATGTTCTACACCTCGGGCACCACCGGCCGGCCCAAGGGGGTGCGCCGGGCCCTCGACTCCAGCCCCCCCGACGAGGCCGCGGCCCGCTCCGGCGGGCTGCTCATGCTGTTCGGCATCACCCCCCACGACGACAACGTTCACCTCGTCCAGGCCCCGATGTACCACACCGCGGTCAACAGTTGGACCACCATGTCGCTGCACATGGGCCACACCGCCGTGCTCATGGATCGCTGGACGGCCGAGGGCGCGCTCGGCCTCATCGAGCGCCACCGGGTCACCACCTCCCACATGGTCCCCACCATGTTCAACCGCCTGCTCCAGCTCCCCGACGAGGTGCGGGCCGCCGCGGAGGTGTCGTCGCTGCGCAACATGGTGCACGCCGCCGCCCCCTGCCCGGTGGAGACCAAGCGGCGGATGATCGAGTGGTGGGGCGACGTCATCTGGGAGTACTACGCCGCCACCGAGGGGGGCGGGACCTACGTGTCGGCCCGCGAATGGATGGAGCGGCCGGGCACGGTCGGGCGGCCCTGGCCGGGCTGCGAGGTGATCGTCGCCGGTGCCGACGGGGCCGAGCTGGGGCCTTTCGAGTCGGGCACGGTGTGGATGAAGATGCCCAGGGCCGCCTTCACCTACAAGGGCGACCCGGACAAGACCCGCAAGAGCCACCGGGGCGACTTCTTCACCGTCGGCGACGTCGGCTACCTCGACGACGACGGCTGGCTGTTCCTCAATGACCGGGCCGGGGACATGATCATCGTCGGCGGGGTGAACATCTACCCGGCCGAGATCGAGGGGGCCCTGGTGCAGCATCCGGCGGTGGGCGACGCGGCCGTGTTCGGGGTGCCCAACGACGACACCGGCGAGGAGATCAAGGCGGTGGTCGAGCTGCGGGCCGGCTGGGAACCGGGCGAGGCCACTACCGCGGCCATCATGGAGTGGCTCCGGGGCCGGGTGGCCCGCCAGAAGCTGCCCCGCTCCGTCGACTACACCGACGAGCTGCCCCGCGACCCCAACGGCAAGCTCTACAAGCGCCGACTGCGCGACCCCTACTGGGAAGGCCGAGACCGAGCCATCTGAGGGAAGCCGCCGGCTTTGGACAACAGGCCGGGGACGGGGTGGTCCAGGGCCTCCTCCAGCCAGCGGGCCGCCTCGCACATCGCCTCCAGCGAGACCCCGGTCTCGATCCCCATGCGGTCCAGGAGGTACACCAGATCCTCGCTGGCTATGTTGCCGGTGGCGGCCGGGGCGAAGGGGCAGCCCCCGATCCCGCCCAGGCTGGCGTCGATGACGGTCACGCCCGCGTCGATGGCCGCCACCACGTTGGCGAACCCGGTGTTGCGGGTGTTGTGGAAGTGGGCCCGGAGTCGAACGCCGTCGCCCACCGCCTCCCGCACCGCGCCCACCCGCTCGGTCACGTCGGGCGGTACCGCCGCCCCGATGCTGTCGGCCAGCGCGATCTCGGCCGGGCCGCTTAGGGCCGCCTCGGCCGCCGTCTCGGCCACCCGCTCCACTGGCACCTCGCCCTCGTAGGGGCAGCCGAAGGCCGCGGCCAGGGTGACGCCCGCCGCTGTCCCCGCCGTCCGGGCCTCGGCGGCCAACTCCGACCACACCTCCAAGGCCTCGGCGGTGGTCGTGCCCTGGTTTCGCTCGCAGAACGTGTCGGTGCACACCACCACCGCGTTGACCTCGTCCACCCCGGCGGCCAGGGCCCGGTCCAGCCCCCGGCGGTTCATCACCAAGCCGATGTAGCTCACCCCCCCGGTCCGGGGCAGGGCGGCCATGAGCTCCTCGGCGTCGGCCATCTGCGGCACCCGCTTGGGGTTCACGAAGCTGGCCGCCTCCAGCCGGCGGACCCCGGCGCCGATCAGCCGCTTGATCAGCTCCGCCTTGGCCCCGGTGGACAGCGTGGCCGGGTCGCTCTGCAGGCCGTCCCGGGCGGCCACGTCCACGATCTGCACGCCCGCGCCCCCGGGGGCCGCACCCGCCGGGCCCGCCGCCGTCTCCATCGGCCCACCCTACCCCCGCCCCGCGTGACGGGCCGCCCGACGGTGGGTAGCGTGTTCCGCAGCGCGGAACGCCGTTCCGCTATCGCGGCCGCGGCCCGCCCGCCGGTCCGAGAGCTGATCCCAGGAGGGGCGCATGCCTGACGTCGTCAGTTACCGGGCCAAGATCGGGGTCATCGTCCCGTCCACCAACACGGTGGTGGAGCACGACTGCAACGCGCTTCCGCTGCCGGGCGTCACCTTCCACGCCGCCCGGTTCTTCGTCGAGGCCCCCGACCTCAGCACCGACGACGCCTTCCTCTACTTCTTGGGCAAGATCCGCGAGACCATCCCCACCGCGGTGCGCGACGCCATGACCTGCGAGCCCGATTACATCCTCATGGGCATGTCGGCCGAGACCTTCTGGGGGGGCAAGGAGGGAAGCATCGAGTTCGAGGAGCGGGTCCGGCGGATCTCCGGCGATCTCGGGATCACCACCGGGTCTGATTCCTGCAACGCCGCCCTCGGCCGGCTCGGCGTGTCGTCGATCGCCTGCCTCACCCCCTACCAGAGCGTCGCCGACGAGCAGGTCCACAACTACTTCACCGACTGCGGCTTCGACGTGAAGCGGGTCCACGGCCTGTGCTGCCCGACGGCCACGTCCATCGCCGACGTCGAGCCCGACCGGCTCATCCGCGAGCTCGGCCGCCTGGACGGCCGCGACGTCGACGCCATCGTGCAGTGCGGGACGAACCTGTCCATGGTCGAGGTGGCCGATCAGGCCGAGCGCTGGCTGGGCAAGCCGGTTCTGGCCATCAACGCCGTCAGCATCTGGCATGCCCTGCGGACCCTGGGAATCGACGACCGGGTCCGCGGCCACGGGATCATGCTGCGCCAGTTCTGAGCGGCGAGGATTCCGGGGGGATTCCGAGATGCCGGGCCCGCGGGTCATCGTGGTCGGGGCCGGGCCGGTCGGGTGCGTGGCGGCCGCGGTGCTGGCCCGGCGGGGCGCGGCCGTCACCCTCATGGAGGCCGAGCCGGAGCTGCCGCTGGAGCTGCGGGCCTCCACCTTCCACCCCGCCACCCTCGATCTGCTCGACGAGCTCGGCGTTGTCGGCGAGCTGATCGGCCGGGGGCTGGTGGCCCGCCACTTCGCCTACCGGGACCTGGGGGCCGGGGTGATGGCCCGGTTCGACCTCGAAGCCATCGCCGACGTCACCTCCCACCCCTACCGGCTGCAGTGCGAGCAGTTCAAGCTCTGCCAGGTCCTGGTCGAGCGGTTCCGGGCCGACCCGCTGGTCGAGGTGAGGTTCGGGGCCCGGGTCGTCTCGGCCGCCGACCTCAGCGCCGGGGCCGAGGTCCGGCTGGCCGACGGCTCGGTCTGCGCCGCCGACTTCGTGCTGGCCGCCGACGGGGCCGGCAGCGCCGTCCGCAAATCGCTGGGGCTGGCCTTCGACGGCATGACCTACGAGGACCGCTACCTGGTGGTCTCCACCCCCTGCGAGCTGGCCGACCATCTCGACGACTTGTGCTACGTCAACTACGTCAGCGGCCCCGACCGGTGGCTGGTGCTGCTGCGGACCGCGGCGGTGTGGCGGGCTCTGTTCCCGGTGGGCGAGGGCCAAAGCGACGCCGAGGCTCTCTCCGACGCCAATGTCCAGCGCCTCTTGCACGGCGTGGTCGACCTCCCCGGTGACTTCGAGGTGGCCCACCGCACCGTTTACTCGGTGCATCAGCGGGTGGCCGAGGCCTTCCGGGCCGGCCGGGTGCTGCTGGCCGGCGACGCCGCCCACATCAACAACCCCCTGGGCGGGATGGGCATGAACGGGGGCATCCACGACGCCTTCCTGCTCGGGCATGCGGTGGGCTCGGTGCTGGCCGGCTCGCTGCCCGAGGATCGCCTCGACGCCATGACCGAGTTCCGGCGCCGGATGGCGGTGGACTACGTCGGGCGCCACACCCACGACAACGCCCTTACCCTCACCGGGCCCGACGCCGCCCGCCGGAGCGAGGCCCTGGCCCGGATGGCTACCGTCGCCGCCGACCCGGCCGCCGCCCGGGACTACGTTCTGCAGGCGTCGATGACCAAGGCCCGATGGCTCATGGACGACCTGCTCGCCGAGGCCCGTGACGCCACGAGCCACCGCCAACCCGAGGAGACGAACCCGATGATCACCGAGGAGGCGGCCCGATGACCGGGCCCGGACTGGAGATGGAGCCCGGACTGGAGGAGGACTACGCCAACGCCGGGTTCGGCGGCCGGCTCGGGTTCGGCTCGCATCCGGCCCTGGCCATCATCGACTTCGCCCGGGCCTACCTGGACGAGTCCTCGCCGCTGTGCGCCGGGGTGGAGGACGCGCTGGCTTCGTGCCGGAGGGTGCTGGCCGCGGCCCGCATCGCCGACATCCCGGTGGTCTTCACCCGCATCGAGTACCAGTGCGACGGGGCTGACGGCGGGGTCTTCTACCGCAAGGTGGCCGCCCTGCGCTGCTTCGACCGGGGCAACCGGTTGGCCGAGCTGGCCCCGGAGCTGGAGACGCGCCCCGACGACATCATCGTCACCAAACAGTACGCCAGCGCCTTCTTCGGCACCTCTCTGGCCTCCACCCTCACCTCGCTCGGCGTCGACACCCTCATCGTGACCGGGGTTTCGACCAGCGGGTGCGTCCGGGCCACCGCCCTCGACGCCTGCCAACACGGGTTCGTGCCGGTGGTGGTCCGCCAGGCCGTGGGCGACCGCAGCCGGGCCGTGCACGAGGCCAACCTGTTCGACCTCGACGCCAAGTACGCCGACGTGATGGATGAGGCCGAGGTTCTCGACTACCTGGCGGGCTGAACCGGCCCTTCAGCCCCGCAATGCGGAACGGCGTTTCGTTGACCGGAACACGCCGACACCGTAGGGTGAAGGAGTCAACCGCGGATCGGAGGGGTTTGAGATGAGGGGTCTGGATTCGATGGGAGCGAGCCGCCGAGGCGGGGGAGCGAAAGCGCCGGCCTGGCGTTCGGCCGGCCGGCTCGGGGCGGCGGGCGCCGCCGTCTTGGCGCTGGTCGCCCTGGCCGTCTCGCCCGCGTTCGCCGACCACGGCCTAGGCCACAACGGCGAGACCTTGACCGTTTCCAAAGACGCCGACATCGCCGACGGCGAGACGGTGACGGTGGAGCTGGAGAGCTGGCTCCCCGGCGCAACCATCACGGTGGTCACCTGCTACAACTTCCCGTCCGCGGGCCCGGCCGACTGCGAGCTGAGCAACTACGGCCAGCACACCATCATCGCCGCCGACGACGGGACGGCGACGCTCGAGTACCCGGTGTCGGTGGTCCCGGGCCGCTGCGACCACGAGAACCAGTGCTACATCGTGGCCGGCGACGGCATCGGCCCGAACGCCAACTACGCCGGGGCGCTGGTGTCCTTCGCCGTGGTTGAAGAGGCCGCCGCCGAAGAGGAGACCATGGCCGAGGAGGAGGCCGCCCCCGAGCCCACCGCCGCCCCCGCCCCTGAAACCACTGCCGCGCCCGAGCCCGAACCGGAGCCGACCGCTGCGCCCGCTCCTGAAACCACTGCCGCGCCCGAGCCCGAGCCCGAGCCGACCGCTGCCCCCGCGCCCGCCCCGAGCGACGGCGACAACGGCGGGGGCGGCTCCGCCGGTCTGATCGTCGTGATCGTGGTGGTGGCCGTCGCCGTGGTCGGCGGCGGGGTGGTTATGGTCCGCCGCCGGAGCGCCTGAACCGCCGGAGACCCGCCGGAACCGCCCTGCTAGGTTGCCCCGCAGTGAGTGGTGACGGCGTTCCGCCTGGCGGAACACCAAGCGGCATCGCCGGCGGCGAGGGCCTGCCCCTCCCCTTGGCCGATCTGCGGGTGCTGGAGATGGGGGTGCTGCTGGCCGGCCCCTTCTGCGGTCAGCTCCTAGCCGACTTCGGGGCCGAGGTCATCAAGGTCGAGCAGCCCGGCGTCGGCGACCCGATGCGGGAATGGGGCCGGGAGCAGTCGGGCGGCAAGTCCCTGTGGTGGCCGGTCGTGGCCCGCAACAAGAAGTCGGTCACCGTCAACCTGCGGGCAGCCGAGGGCCAGGCCCTGATCCGCAAGCTGGTCGCGTCCACCGACATCCTCATCGAGAACTTCCGGCCCGGCACCCTGGAGCGCTGGGGCCTGTCCTATGAGGAGCTGAGCGCCGTCAACCCCCGGCTCATCCTGGTGCGGGTCACCGGGTTCGGGCAGACCGGGCCCTACGCCAACCAGCCCGGCTTCGGCTCGGTGGGCGAGGCCATGGGCGGGCTGCGCTACGTGGTGGGGGACCCGTCCACTCCGCCCAGCCGGATGGGCATCAGCATCGGCGACACCCTGGCCGCCATCTTCGCCTGCCTGGGCGCGCTCACCGCCCTGCACCACCGGGAGCGGACCGGCCGGGGCCAGGTGGTCGATTCGGCCATCTATGAGGCGGTCTTGGCCGTGATGGAGTCGCTGATCCCCGAATACTCCGTCACCGGCTACATCCGGGAGCGCACCGGGGCGGTGCTGCCCAACATCGCGCCGTCCAACGTGTACCCCACCGCGGACGGCCAGATGGCCCTCATCGCCGCCAACCATGACGTGGTGTTCGGCCGGCTGGCCGGGGCCATGGGCCGCCCCGAGCTGGCCGACGACCCCCGCTACGCCACCCACGGAGCCCGAGGGGAGCGTCAAGCCGAGCTCGACGGCCTGATCGCCGAGTGGACGGCCTCGCTCAGCGCGGCCGACCTCCACGCCCGGCTGGTGGAGCACCAGATCCCCACCGGACCGATCTACCGGGCCCCGGAGATGCTCGAGGACCCGCACTTCGCCGCCCGCCAGGCCATCGTCCGGCTGATGCACCCCGAGCTGGGCGAGCTGCCCATGCAGAACGTGGCCCCCAAGCTGTCGGCCTCGCCCGGGTCTCTGCGCTGGGTCGGCCCGGAACTGGGCCAGCACAACCAAGAGGTGCTTCAGGGCCTCCTCGGCCTGAGCGCCGTCGACTTCGAGCGCTACGCCGCGGCCGGCGTCTGCTGACATGGGAGACAGGGCGCCTTCTGCGGTGGGATCGCCGGGCGGGGGCGGGCGAGGGCGCGGCGTGGGGGAGGTTCTGGTCGACGACATGACCGCAGCCGAGCGCCAGCGGGCCGCCCGGGTGGACAGCGTGCTGGGTGCTCTGGCCGCCGCCGCCGCCGAGGCCGACCGGTCCGGCGAGTTCCCGCTGTCCCACGTCCGCACCCTCTCCGACGCCGGGGTGCTGGGGCTGAGCGTCCCGGTCGCCTACGGCGGCCTCGGCGGCGGCCTGCGCGACCTGGCCGCGGCCACCTTCGCCCTGGCCACCGCCTGCCCGTCCACCGCCATCGCCTTCTTCTTCCAGTCCAGCGGCACCTCCCGGGCCCTGCTGCCCCTGGCTGCCATCGATGCCGGGCTCTTCGACGAGGACGAGGCCCCCGCGGTGCGGGCCTTCTCCGAGAAGGTGCTGAGGCGGATGGGCGCCGAGGGCCGCTGGGTGGCCAACTTCGCCAGCGAGTCGGTGCGGGTGAAGGACGCGGCCATCGCCATCGCCACCGAGGCGTCGCCCGCCGACGGCGGCTGGCGCCTCAACGGGGTCAAGGCGTTCGGCTGCGCCACCGGGGTGGCCGACGACTACCTGGTCACCGCCAAGCTCCCCGGCGCGGCCACCGCCGAGCAACTGGCCGTGTTCTTAGTCCCCCGCGACACCCCCGGCGTCGCCGACCGCACCAAGTGGGATTCGCTGGGGATGCGGGCCTCGGCCACCCACGGGATCGTCCTGACCGACGCCTTCGTGCCCGCCGACTGCGCTCTGGCCCTGCCCGGCGCCTTCGTGAAGATGACCCAGGTGAGCCGGGGCAGCTTCGTGGGCAACCAGGTGGCGCTGTCGTCGGTGTATCTGGGCGCGGCTCACTCCGTGTTCGAGTTCGCGCTGAACTACCTGCGCACCACCACTTTCCACGGCACCGACGAGCCCATCGGCGGCAGCGAGCTGCACAAGCAGTTGATCGGCCGGATGCGGGCCTCCATGGACACGGCCCTGCACTGGGCCCGTCGCCAGCTCCAGATCGAGACCTCCGACCCGCCCCGGCTGTCCAAGGACGAGGAGGTGGCCCACTGGCGCATCGCCAAGGGCGAGATCGCCGAGAACTGCTTCGACGTGGCCGTGACCGCCCTGAAAGCCTGCGGCACCGGCAACACCGGCTTCAGCTCGCCCATCTCCCGGGGCCTGCGGGACTTGGCCATGGCCCTGGTCCAGGGCTTCCCGCCCGAGCGGGGCCGGCTCGAAGCGGCCGAGTACCTGGTGCACGGCAAAGAGGGCGACCAGTTCGGGGCGGTGCGATGACGGCGCTGATCAGGCGGCGGGGGCGGGGGGCCGGAAGGCCCGCGGCGGCGGCGGAGCCCGTCCCGTGTTGAAGCGGCGGTGGTTCGGAGGGCTGGCCGGGGCCATGATGTATCTCACCGGGATGAACGATCAAGCCCTCGACCACATCGGAGAATGGTGGCTGGCCCTGGCCTCGGGGCTGCAGGTGGCCATCGTGTGCGCCCTGCTGGCGCTGGTCGTCTGGGTGGCGGCCCGGGTCCTGTCCGCCCGAAGGGTGGCCTACGCCGCCGCCGTCCGGGCCGCCGCCGGGGGAGGGTCTCCGTGAGCGCCAGGCTTGGCCGGCTCGGGCCGGCGGCGCTGACCGCGGTCTTGGCGCTGGCCGCGGCGAGCTGCTCGTCTGCGGATTCCGGCGGCGGCGCCGAGCCGACCCCCGCGCCCGCCCCCACCGAGGCCGGCCCCGAAGCCCCCGCTCAGCCCGACGCCGAGACTCCGGCCCCGGAGCCCGCGGCGGGAACCGATTCCACCGCCGCAGCCCCCGCCGCGGCCGACGCCGAGCCGCTGGTGGTGTCGTTCATCGTCACCGACGTCAGCGTGGTGGCCCAGGCCCTGGGGTGGGAGGTCCCCGACCAGGGCGACCTCGAGGCCGCCGTCGAGGCCCTTGTCGCCCACGCCAACGCCGCGGGCGGATTCGGCGGCCGCCCCATTCAGCCGGTGGTGAGGGTGTTCAACGCCATCACCGACTCCCCCATATCCGAAGAGCAGCTCTGCAACGCCATTACCCAGGACGACCAGGCCGAGGTGGTGGTGATAACCGGCCAGTTCCAGGACAACGCCCGGCCCTGCTACGCCGCGGCCGGAACGCTCATGTTCGACGTCACCCTGTTCCCGGTGGACCGAGCCGGCTACCAGGACCTGGCCCCCTACCTGTGGTCGCCGCTGCTCCCCAGCTACGACGATCTGGTGGCCGGCCTGGCCCAGGCGCTGGAGTCCTCGGACTGGCTGGACGGGGCCACCGTCGGCGTGGTCGGCATCGACAACGACATGAACCGCCGGATCTTCGATCAGATCCTGAGCCCCCGGCTCGCTTCCGCCGGGTCCGCCCCCGCCTCGGTCAACTGGGTCGACCCCACCGACGGCACCACCCTGGAGGCCGGCCAGCAGCAGGCCATCTTGGACTTCAAGTCGGCCGGGGCGGACAAGGTCGTCGTGCTGGGCGGCTCCCGGCTGGCGTCGTGGATGATGGACATCGGCGCCACCCAGAACTTCTCGCCCGCCTACGCCGTCACCAGCTACGACAGCCCCGAGTTCAACATCCGCAACACCCCCGATCTCATGGCCGGCTCGCTGGGCATCTCCGTGGTCCCCGGCTGGGACGTGGCCGACGACCAGTACCCCTACCCGGCCAACGAGGCCGAGTCGCTGTGCCTGGACGTTCTATCCGACGCCGGGCTGGTCTACGAGAGCCGGACCAACGCCCGCACCGCCCTGCTCTACTGCGACGCGGTGCGGCTCCTGCAGCTCACCGGGGAGACGGCCGCCTCGTCGAGCCCGACCGACATCGGCTCGGCTCTGTGGGCTGTCGGCGACTCCTTCGAGCCGGCCAGCGTTTACTCGGTGGCGTTCGCCGAGGGCGACTACACCGGCAGCGCCGGCTACCGGGTCTTCGCCTTCGACGAATCGTGTTCGTGCATGGTCATCCGAAGCGACACCGTTCCCTTCGAGTAGCGGCGGGCGGGCCGTGATCGGGCTTGGCGACCGAGCCGGACCGCGGGTCCTCGCCGTTTTCGGGTGACGGCGGCCGGGCCATGACCTGGCGGGCGGCCGGTCCGGGCTTGGTGGCCTGGTCGATCGGCGCGGCGGTGGCCGGGCTGATCCTGGGCACTGGACCCGCGGCCGGACGGGGCCTGGGCGGGCTCACGGCCGCGGCCATGATCTTGGCCGCCGCCGCCGGTGCCGTGGCCGTCGCCCGGTCCGCCGCCGGCCGGCTCTCCGGCGCCGTTTTGGCTGGCGCCGGGGCCTTCGGGGCCGGGGCCGGGCTGTGGCTGGCCTCGGGCAGCCCCGGCGGCGGGGCTTGGACCTGGGGCCTGGCTTTGACCGCGGCCGGGTTCGCCCCCGCCTTCGCCCTCCAACGCCTGCTGATCGCCGAAGACTTTCAAGCCGAGGACCCTGAAGCCGAGAGCCCCGAGGTCGCCGGCCCCGAGGGGGCGACCGGCGCCGACCAGACTCTCTACGCCCGGTTCAATTGGCACTGGGCAGCGGTGATCGTCGGATGCCTGTGCCCCCTGGCCTGGGCCATGCTGTGGTCCGCCGATCCCGGCGCCGTCCTGCGGGTGGCCGGCGCCGCCGCCGCGGCCGGCGGCCTGCTCACCCTGCTGGCCTCTGCTTCTTCCGCCCCCGCTCTATCCGCCTCGTCGGGTGCCGCCGCCGCCGAGGGGATCTCGGTTCCCGACGCCCCGTGGGCCCGGCGCAGCGTTGCCGCCGCCTTCGCGGTCGGGGCTCTCTTCGCTGGCCTGGCCGCCTCCGGCCCCGCCCTGCTCTCCGGCGAGTGGCAGCGCACCCCCCGGGGCGCGGCCGGCGTCCTGGCCGCCGCGGCCGGCGGGGCGGCGGTGGCCGTGATCTTCGGCCGGTGGTTCCACCGCCTCGACCGGCGCCGGGGCGCGGCCCGGGCCTCCTCGGCCGGGTTCCAGATGATGGTCGGCGGCTTGATGGCGCTGCTGGGGGCCCTCTCGTTCACCTATGTCGGCTTGGTCGTGGCTTGGAGCATGGCCGCCGGCGCCTTCGCGCTGGCCGCGGTGGGCCTGGACGCGGCCACCTGGACCGGATTGAGCCCCTCCGCCCGACGGGCCGTGGCCGCCCGCCAGGTAGTCGGCTTCGCCGGGGGCGCGGCGGCTGCGGCCGCTCTGCTGGCCGGTCCGCTGGCCGGCCGCCACCATCAGGTGAAGATCGCGGTGGCGGCGCTGGCCTGCATCGAGGTCGGCCGCAGGCTGTCCCGGCGCTGCCCTCCCGCGGCCGCGGCCGACCCGCACCGGCGGCCGTGGACGGCCAGCAGGCCCCGGCGGGTGCGCGACGAGGGGCCGCTGCTGGAGTTGGCCGGCGTGGGGGTGGCCTATGAGGGCGTCCAAGTGGTGTTTGACGCCAGCCTCATCGTGGAGGAAGGCCAAGTGGTGGTCCTGCTGGGCACCAACGGGGCGGGCAAGACCACCACCCTGCGGGCCGTCTCGGGCCTCGAGCCGGTGTGCGCCGGTCGCATCGTCTTCCGGGGGCTCGACGTCACCCGCACCCCGCCCACCTGGCGGGTGGGCATGGGGTTGCACCAGATCGTGGGCGGCGACGCCGTCGCGGCCGGGCTCACCGTCGAGGAGAACCTGCGCCTCTTCTCCCACCTCGTGGCCCGGGCCCGGGCTGACGCTGGCATCGCCGACGCGCTCGAGCTGTTTCCCCGCCTCCAAGAGCGGCTATCCCGCCGCGCCGCCACCCTCTCCGGCGGCGAGAAGCAGATGCTGGCCCTGGCCAAGGCCCTGATCGTGGAGCCCCGGCTGCTCCTGATCGACGAGCTTTCTCTGGGACTGGCCCCGGCGCTGGTGACCGAGCTGGTCCCGGTGGTGCGCCAGATCGCCGCCCGAGGGACGGCGGTGCTGCTGGTCGAGCAGTCCTTGAACGTGGCCTGCGACCTGGCCGACCACGCCTACGTGATGGAGAAGGGCGAGATCCGCCACCGGGGCCCGGTCGCCGACCCCGAGACCATGGCCGACCTCATGCGCTCGGTGTACCTGGCCGACACGCGCCCGGCCCCGTGAGCCCCGTGGGCCTCGCCCCGTGAGCCTGGTTCCGTGAGCCTCGCCCCGTCGTCGTGAGCGGTTACGACTTCACCGGGCCGGTGCTGCTGCTCGGCGCCATGACCGGGCTGGGGTACGCCCTGCTCGGCATCGGCCTGGTCCTCACCTACCGCTCCAGCCGGGTCATCAACTTCGCCCACGGCGCGGTCGGCCTGTTCGCGGCCGGGCTGTTCGCGGTGGTGGTGGGCCGCTACGGGGTCCCGTACCTGCTGGGCTTCCCGGCCGCGTTGCTGTGCGGCGGGTTGATCGGGGCCGGGCTCCACGCCGGGATCATCCGGCGGCTCGACGCCGCCCCCCGGGTCTTGGCCATGGTCGCCACCCTGGGGATCGGCGAGGCCCTGCTGCTGCTGGCCCTCTCGTTCAACTCGGGGGGCCTGGGCGGGCGCAACTTCCCCCTGCCTCCCTTCTTCTGGGACTTCGAGGTGGGCCCGCTGTTCGTCAGCCCGTCTCTGACCGCGCTGATGGTGCTCACCCCGGTCGTGCTGGGGGCGCTGGGGCTGTTCCTGTGGAGGTCCCGCTACGGCATCGCCATGCGGGGCGCCGCCTCCAACCCCGACGCGGCCACCTTGGCCGGGGCCGCCCCCGCCAACATGTCCATGCTGGCCTGGGGCCTGGCCGGGGCCATCGCCACCTTCTCCGCCCTTCTGGTCCTGCCCTCCAAAGGGGTGGTCACGCCCGACTCGCTCGGCCCCGGCTTCCTGCTGCGGGGCCTGGCCGCCGCCGCCCTGGCCCGCTTCGCCAACCTGCCGGTCACCTTCGCGGCCGGCGTGGGGCTGGGGGTCATGGAGGCCGTCTTCGCCTCCAAGCCCGGCGCGGCCGGCACGTTCGAGGTGGCCGTGTTCGCGCTGGTCTTCGTCGGGGTCGGCTTGCAGTCCCGCTTCCGCCGGGGCCGCGAGCCCGAGGACCGCTGGGCCGACCTGGCCCCGGCGCCGCCGATCCCCGCCGCCTATCGGCGGCTCCCGCTGGTCCGCTGGGCCCCTGCGGGCATGGCCGGGCTGGGCGTGGCCGCGGCCGCGCTGGCCCCGGTGTGGCTGAGCAACCAGCACGCCTTTGTGCTGGCCGTCGTGTTCGGGTTCGCGGTGGTGGCCGTGTCGGTGAGCCTGCTCACCGGGATCGGCGGACAGCTCTCTTTGGGCCAGGTCGCCTTCGCCGCGGTCGGCGCCCTGGTCGCCGTCCCGGTGCTGCGGGAGACCGGCAGCCTGGTGGCGGCCATGGCCTGCGCCGCCGCCGCGGGCGGGGCGGCGGCCGCGGTGGTGGGGCTGCCCGCCCTGCGGGTCCGGGGTCAGCTCTTGGGCGTGGCCACCCTGGCCTTCACCCTCATGGCCTCGGGCTGGCTGCTGCGCCAGGACTGGGCCTTCGGGCGCACCGGCGTGTCTGCGCCGCCGCGCCGGTTCCTGGGCGTGGAGCTGACCACGTCCCGCTCGTACTACTACGCCGCCCTGGCCGCTTTCGTGGTGGCCGCGGCCGCGGCCGCGCTGGCCCGCCGGTCCGGTTTCGGCCGCCGCCTCCGGGCCGTCCGCGACAACGAGGACTCGGCCCGGGCCCTGGGGACTCGGGCCAGCGCGGTGAAGCTCGGCTCCTACGGGGTGGCGGGGGCGCTGGCCGGGCTGGGCGGTGCGGTCATCGCCTTCGCCAGCACCCAGATCTCAGCCGCCCTGTTCACTCCCCGGGGCAGCGTGGACGCCGTCTCCATCGCCGTCATCGGCGGCTTGGGCGGGGTGATCGGGCCTCTGCTCGGGGCGCTGTACCTGATCGGCATCCCCCGGCTGTTCGATCTGGGGCTGACGCCGTTGGCCGCCCTGAACGCCGGGTGGCTCATCCTGATCCTCGAGCAGCCCCGCGGGCTGTCGGCCCTGCTGGCCAAGGTGCGCGACGGCTACGTCGGTGCCGTGGCCCGCCGCCACGGTCTCGACCCGGCCGCGGCCCGGGCCGAGCCGATACCCGGGCCGACCGCCTCCTGGGTGCCGACCCCCGAGGAGCTCGCTCCCGGAGAGCCCGCCTCCGAGGAGTCCGCTCCTGGAGAGCCCGCCCCCGAGGAGCTGGCCATCGGAGAGATGGACCTCAGACTCCGGCCCGCGGCCGGGGCGCCGACTCTGCACCTGCGGGCCGCGGCTGGCCGGACCGACGGGGAGCGGGCCGAGGACCTGCTGGTGGTGGAGGGGCTGTCCAAGCGCTTCGGGGGCACCCTGGCCGTGGACGGGGTGAGCTTCTCGGTAGCCGAGGGCGACCGCCTGGGCATCATCGGGCCCAACGGGGCGGGCAAGACGACCCTGTTCGAGATGATCGGCGGCTTCGTCCGTCCCGACTCCGGGTCGGTGCGCTTCGCCGGCGCCGACGTTTCCTCGCATCCCCCCGAGCGCCGCAGCCGGGCCGGGCTGGTGCGCTCCTTCCAGAACGCCCGGCTGTTCCCGACCATGACCGTGCTGGAAACGCTGGAGCTGGCCTCTTCGTCGGGCCCCGAGAACCCCTCCGAGTTGCTGCGCTACTTCGGCTTGGATCGATGGGCCTCGCAGCCCCTGAGCACCGTCCCCACCGGGGCTCGACGGCTGGTGGAGCTGGCGACGTGCCTGGCGCTGTCCCCCCGCCTGCTGCTGCTCGACGAGCCGTCGGCCGGGATCGCCCATTCCGAAACCGAGCGGCTGGCCGGGGTGCTGGACCAGATCGCCGCCGACCACGGCGTGACCTTCGTGATCATCGAGCACGACGTGGCCCTGCTCACCGAGGTCTGCGACCGGATGATGGCCCTGGAGGTCGGCCAGGTCATCGCCCTGGGCTCCCCGGCCGAGGTGACCTCCCACCCCGACGTGATCCGCTCCTACCTAGGCGACCACACCGATTAGAGCGCGTCCCCGCAGCGCCGGCGGCGGGAAGTCGGCTTCTGAAGACCGTCACGGCCCAGCGCCGCCGGGCACGGATGACCGCGCGGCCAAGCGGCGCCTGTGGTACGCCTCCCGTTGGCGGGCGGTCCTTCGCGTTCGCTTTTGATACCTGGCGGCGTCGGTGAAGGGGTTGCTGTCGCCTGGGTATTCGGCCAGGTATCGCTCATGCTTGTGTGAGACCCATTCCGACACTGTGTCGTAGCAATGGTTGAAGCCGGGCGGCCCGCCGGGGCGCTGGTCGCCCGAAAGCAATTCCGGCATCGTCGCTGCCCAAAGCCCGGCGAGCGCCCTCCGCCCTCCCAGGAAGTGCTCTTTCAGGTACACCGGGTGCGGATCGGGCTTCCAGCGCCGCGCCAGGCGCCTGCCGGGGCCCAGCCGCTTGTCGATCCGATAGCGCTCCCACAGATCCAGATACAAGGACCAGGCGGCGTCCATGTCCACCGCGTCCGCTTTCATCAGCCGGTGCAGGTCGTACAGATCGCGGGGGGCCCGCCGGGCCGACAAGCAGCCGATCTTGCTCGCCGCGACGGACTCCAAAGTGAGGCCCCGAATGAGCGTCGGCGCGCCCAGATCCCCGTACCGATCTCTCACCGTCCACATGCAATTCGGGCGGTCGTAGATCCTGCGGCGCAGCAGGGGATAGTCGTTGCAATCGACCTTCAGATCGTTGTTGTGCTGGCCGTCGGCGTCGTCATGGCTGATACGGACCGAATGCTCGGATATGTCAGCCGCCGGGTTGTGAGAATGGGCCAGGGATCTGATCGTCGGCCAGGCTCGCCGCACCGCCTTCGCGAAGGATCGCCGGCTTCCGAGCCAGTCGAAGTCCAAGTCCTCCGAAAATCGATAGTGCTCGAACCCGCAGATCCTGAGCAGTGTCCCGCCAGTCAGGACCAGCCGGGAGTCGTCCAGCCGTCCCAGCCCCGCTATGACGCAGGTCAGAACCCGGTCTCTGGCCAGGTGGTCCGCCACAGCTAGGTCTCGTATGCCCTGAGCACGATCCGCGGGTCGCAGTGCCAGCGGACCTTCCACCGGTGGTCCCAACTGGGCTTGGACGCTATCGGCGACGGCAGCTCGGCGTCCTCCGGCCCGAACCCGGCGCTGATGTCGGTCCACAGGGCGTGTGGGTCGGGCGTCGGGGCCAGTTCGGGGATGGCGCGGGCTGCGGGCGGGAGCCGCCGCCCGGTGCCTCTCCTGCCGCGCCTCATCAGTGCGCCGATCCAGTCGACGAGCGAGCACAGCCTCCGCAGACCGGCGTTCCAGCCCATCTGCTCCGACAGCCTCACGATGCTGGCCGCGTCGAACAGTTCGGGGCGGTAGGACAGCGCCACCAGCGAATACTCCTCCCACCGGCCGCTTCTGGGGTGCCCGTCTTGAGCGAACTCCAGCAGCGCCCGGTCTGGATCAGACAGCCAGGTGTCGCCGGTCCAGCGGCGGGCGGCGACCAGCAGCGTCTGTTCGGGCTCCGCAGCCCATTCCCACCGGTCGATCCCCCCGGCGACAGGTTCAGCAGCAGACCGCACGGCCGGGACCGGCATCAGCGGGCATCCGTAAACGGCCAGCGCGGCGTCATGCGAGATACGTCGGGGGGCCGCCCCGAAGCAGCCGGCCAAGTCCCGGTCGATCTGCGCCGCGCCGCCCTGCAACGCGGGCAGCCGCCGTTCCGCTGCCGCCGTTGTCGTCGTTGCTGCTGTCACCAGGAACAGATTACGGCAGGGCCGGTCTAGTTGAAGTCGCGCCGAAAGAAGTCTGTCTCGGCGTGGGTTGGCACTACTGGTGCTCAGATGCGCGCTTCTATGGATGCCAGGAACTCTTCGGAGGACTTGTAAAAGCGGAACCTGCCCTCCCGGATGTCATCGTCCGGCGTTTCGGAGGGGGAAGGCTCGGGCAGAGTCGCGGCGGCGTCGCCTTGTGGCGCATCCGGAGCTGGGGTCCAGCCTGCCTCCGATTGGCGTTTGATCGTCACGGGGCGCAGTCTACCCATCAGGCTGGTTCAGGCTGGGCGGGCGAAGAGGTCGCGTTTGCGGAAGGGGGCCAGGGCGAAGCGGGCGAAGGCCTTGCGGCGGGTGAGCCACACGATGCGGCTGCCCGGCTTGTCGGCGGCCAGGAGGTGCTCGGCCAGCCACGGGGTGACCGTCTCCACCCGGTCGCCGAGGATGTTGAAGATCCGCTTGGCCTTTTCCCACTGCTCTGAGGCCGGGTCGTAGTCGCCGGTCAGCAGGTCGGTCACCACGATGCCCGGCGACAGCGTGCCCACCTGCACCGGCGTGCCGGCCGTGTCGGCCAGCAGGGCCTTGCGGAGGTAGCGAACCGCCCGTTTGGTGGCCCCGTAGGCGGCCATGCCAGCTTGGGCGGCCCCGTCGCTGCCGAAGCCCTCGGTCATCCACACCTGGCCCCCG
Source organism: uncultured Acidimicrobiales bacterium (assembly GCA_958296055.1). Taxonomy (GTDB): domain Bacteria; phylum Actinomycetota; class Acidimicrobiia; order Acidimicrobiales; family Aldehydirespiratoraceae; genus CATQHS01. Next base: position 1,642,848 of record CATQHS010000001.1, on the reverse strand, counting down.
CCCTGCTCGATCATGGCCGCCACCGGGATCTTCAGCCCGAACAGCGTGCCGGTGAGGTTCGACTCCACCACCCGGCGCAGGTCCTCGTCGGATTGCTCCCACAGCGGTTTGCGCTCGGCGCTGGCGCCCGCGTTGTTGACCCAGGCGTCGACTGGGCCGAAGGCGTCGGCCGCCGTCCGCCACAGCTCCCGCACCTGCTCCGGGTCGGCCACGTCGCAGGCCGCTCCCGCCACCCGCTCGACCCCGAACTCCGCTCCCAGCTCGGCCACCGCGCTGGAGACCCCGGCGGCGGAGCGCCCGCTCACCGCCACCCGGCACCCCCGGGCCAGCAGTTCCCGGGCCAGCCCCCGGCCGATGCCCCGGGTGCTCCCGGTGATCACGAAGGTCTTGGACATGGTTCTCCTTCCTGGAGTCGTCCGGCCGGGGCCGGGCCCGGCCCGATGCGCATCGCCGCCGTCTCGGTCAGCGCCGGTCCCAGTCTGAGACGTCCTGACTGGTCACGAGTTCGCCGAGGGTCGAAGGCCCGTCCATCAGGTGCTCGACCAGAAAGGCCGTCACCAGCTCAGCCAGCAGTTCCCGGGCCCGGTCTCGTCCCGGCTGATTGGCCGGATTGGCTGGGGGGTCCAGGAACGACCGCCCCGAGGTGTGGTCCACCGGGTGGCAGGGCGTGAAGTGGGTGCCGCTGGCCAGCTCGACCCACCAGCAGTCCCCGGCGCTAGAGGTCACCGCCTCCTCGAAGGTGCGCCGGACCGGGTCGTGGGCGCCCTCGCTCCGGGGGTCCTTGGAGCGGTAGCGGTCGCGGCTGGCCTCGATGACGCCGTCTCGGGCCCCGGCCATGATCAGCAGCGGCGTGGCCGACGGGATTGACATCACCGCGGCTTCGCCGTGGCCGAGGGCGGCGGTGGCCATGGTGTGGCCAGCGTAGGCGAAGGCGGCCCGCACCCCCGGAAACCAGTCGGGCGAGGCGTTGTGCAGCGCCACCGTCCCGCCCGCGGAGTGCCCGCCCAGCCCGATCCGGTTCGGGTCGGCGAAGTCGCCCAGCAGCGGGTCGGCGGCCACCAAGTCGATCACCTCGCCCAGCGCCGGGGCCGAGGGCCGTTGGCCCAGGGCCCCCGGCACCAGCGCGTCTAGGTCGATGCCGGGGGTGATGCCCGGCCCGACCGGCCCCAGGTCCCCGATCAGCGAGTAGAGGGCCACGACGAACCCGGCTGCGGCCAGCCCCTCGGCCAGCCAGCGGTAGGAGTCGGGGGCCACGTTGATGCCGGGCATGAACACCACGACGGGCCGGGGATCGCCGGGGGCGGGCGGGACGACGCCGGTGAGCCGGGCCCCGTCCAGGCCGTCGGGGTCGGCCGGGTAGAGCAGGGTGGCCCGCAGGCTGCCGGCCCCGGCCCGATGCACCGAGCGGACAAGCTGTCGGACCGCCATGACCGCCCCCTCCGCCCGTGTTCCGCCATGAGGAACAGTGTTCCAGGTTCACGCTAGGATGGTGCCGTGGGCGACGTCAATCGCAGCTACGGCCCGCCGACCGAGCGGCCCTACCAGTGCTTCATGGGCCAATGGGAGGGCCTGTGCAAGACCTTCACCCCGGCCGGAGAGTTCGTCGAGTCGAGCCCGGTGCACATGGACGTGTACTGGATCGGCGAGAACGCCTGGCACCTCCACGAGCACTTCGAGAACCTGTACGGGGTGGGCGAGACGGTCTACGACACGCCCATCACGGTGGACGGCAAGCGCTGTTTCGCCGCCAGCGACATGATCGACTTGGAGGGGGCCGAGCTCACCCCGTTCAACTACGTGTTCACGATCCACAGCCGGGTGTCGGCCAGCACCGTCTACAACAACCACTACTTCTTGGACCGCGACACCCGCCGGATCATCACCCACAAGGTGCGCGACGGCGCCACCCACGTCTTCCAGATCCAGGACTTCACCAGGGTGGTGCGGCCGTGAGGGCGGCGCAGCGCCGAGGCGAGGCCGCGACCCGCCGATAGGCAAAGGTTGGTGAGACCATGATCGTCCAGAGCGCCCCGGAGGGCTCGCCCCGCTTCGTCATCGCCATGATCCAGCACACGACCTTCGCCGGCGAGCTGGCCCGGCACTTCGGCAACGACGAGTTCGCGCCGCTCGATCCCCGCGAGCCGCTGGAGTTCGTGGTGGCCAACCACGACCGGGGCTGGGACGAACTCGACGCCCGGGCTCCCCAGGATCCCGCCACCGGCCTGCCCTACAACCTCTCGGCCACCCCGCTGACCGAGATCGTCGCCACCAGCGCCGGCTCGCCCGACTACAACGAGCGGCACCACCCGCTCAGCGGGATCATCTCGTCGATGCACAGCTACGGGCTCTACCACGGCCGGTACGGGCTGGCCCCCGACAAGTTGTTCATCGACCGGATCCCCGACGACCTCCGCCCCGAGACCGACGCCATGCTGGAGGCGGAGCTGGCCCGCCAGGACCGGCTCCGCGACCGGCTCGGGTCCGACCCCGCCACCGCGGCCTGGGGCGCCGACGAGGCCATCTTCACCGCCTACAAGCAACTCCAGTTCTTCGACACCTTCTCGCTGTACTGCCACCTCGTGCCCGAGGGGTCCCGGGGCGACGCCGCCTTCGCCCACGTCCCCGCCGGCCCGGGCGCCGACGTGACGATCTCGGTCCAAGAGCGCCCGGGGGCGGTCTACGCGCTCGACCCGTACCCGTTCGACGTCGAGCCCTTGGAAGCGGCCACCTCGGGCCGGTACCTCCTCCCCCAGGAGCCCGGCGCCGATCTGGCCGCGGTCTTGGCCTCGACCCCGGTGCGGGAGCAGGCCGTGACGCTCGTCGCCGCGTGAGCGACCCGCCGCCCGAACCGGGAGCGCCATCCGAGCCTGAGGCGCCCAAACCTGAGCCGCCCGAGCCGGGAGCGCCTTCCGAGCCGGGGCGCTCCTTTGAGGCGGGGGAGGGGCAGTGGCGGGGCTCGGCCGAGGTGTACGACGGCCGGGGCCGGTTTCTGGGCGGGGGCCACGACGCCCGGGCCGTACGCCGCTGCCGCGACGACGGCGCCGTGGAGGTGGAGGTCTCCTTCACCGGGCCATTCCGGATGTCGGGGTCCTACGTCATCGCCGACCGCGGCGACCACCGCCTCTATGAAGGCCCCCTCAACTACGGCTACGCCGAGGCCTTCGGCGACGGTCTGGTGGACGCCAACAACTACTGGCCCGACCTCGGCTTCTCCCAGCGCCTGTTCCTCATGGTGCTGCCCGGCGGCGGGGCCCAACTCTCGCTGGCCCTGCTGAGCCGGGGCGAGCGGGCCGTCTACACCGTGGTCGGCGAATACGGCCGCGGACCGGGCGCCGGGCCCGCGGTGGTCCCCGGCTCGGCCCACGACCTTTCCGAGGACCCCCGGGCCGGACGGCCGGTCTCGCTGCTGGAGCGGCCCGGGATCTGGTCGGGCCCCCTGAGCGTGACCGGCCCCGCCGGTGCGGCCGCCGGTGCCACCGAGTACTCCGAGCGAGTCGAGCCCGCCGCCGACGGCCGCGAGTTGGTGGTGGCGATGACCGGCACCGGGTTCGCCGCCGACGCCGCCGTCTCGTTCGCCGCCGACGGCTGGCACCACTGGACCAGCGCCGGGGCCGTGGTCGGCAGCCAGAGCCTGTGGGGGGGCCGGGCGCTGGCCGGCAACCTGTTCTTCGACGGCGGCCGGCTCCGGCTGTGGCGCCGCGAGGTGGCCCGGTCCGACGGGAGCGGCAAGGCCGTGCTCCACGCCTGGTACCGGGGCGGGGCCCGGGTCGGCGTCGCCCACGGCGTGCTCGACTTCGCCCCCGCCAACCCCTGACGCGGCCGTGACCGAGGACCGGTTCGTCTCCGGCTGGCTCGCGGCCTCAACCCTGACGCGGCCGTGACCGAGGACCGGTTCGGCGGGGCCTGGCTGGTCACCGAGTACGTCCACGACCCCGACGGCCGGTTCGCCGGGGTGGTCCGCCAGCGCCGCACGCTCGAGGCGCTGGCCGAGGACCGGATCCGGGTGATCCAGATCTGCGAGCCCGACGGTGGGCTGGCCGCCCATCCCATGGGGGCCTTCGCCGGCCGGTGGGTCTTCGATCTAGTTAGGCACAGCGCCGAGACCGAGACCGAAGAGGCCGGCGCTGGAGGGCTGCGCACCTACGTCGGCCCCGACGTGGTGGGCTACGGCGTCGAGTGGTCGCCCGGCGCCATGACCAGCCGGGGTTTCTGGCCCCGGTTCGGCCACGGCTTCGAGTCCTACGCCGTCCTCATCGCTCCCGGGCGCCAGCTCACCGGCGGGTTTTTCTCCGCCGCCGGGCGCGAGGTGGCCGCCATCGTCGGCGTGGCCGCCCCCGACGGCGGTGCCTGGCCCGCCCTCGACCTCGCCGCCCCGCCCCCCGATCCCGACGTCGGCGGCCCTGGTGCCGACCGCCGGATAGGGCCGTTGACGGTAGCCGAGCGGTGGCCGTCGCCGGTCGAGCAGGTGCGGACACTGGCCCTAGCCGACTCCCAGACCGGCCAGTCGGTGGTCATCATCGACCGCCAGAGCCCCGGGACTCGCCGCGTGGACGTATCGGTCACCCCTCAGGCAACCAGGGATAGCTGATCGGGCTCGGGCAGCGTCCACAAGGCCGAGATAGGCCGCAGATATATACGGTCGCTCTTTGAGTCAGTGCTAGGCCGGGGGGTGGCACGGGGGTCAGCGTCGGCGCCGCTTGCGGCGACGACCGCCCCCGTGACAGGACCCGCCGGCCGGGCTAAGCAAACACCCAAAAGGGGAGCTAAAACCGCGAGGGCGATTCAGTCGGGGTTCCAGGCGAGGGGGCCGAACACGACGTGGGCCATGACGCCGCCCTCGTACAGCTTCCACGCCGCGGCCATGGTGTGGTCGGCGTCGATGAAGAACTCCCGGCCCTCGATCCGCATCGGCTCGGCCCGGTGGTACTGGGTGGTGTACAGAGCCCGGCCGTAGGCGATGGCGTTGCCGTGCAGGTCTCCGCCGTCGTAGGTGTGGCGGTTGCCGATCCGGGTCCGGGCGTAGGCGAAGGACCGGTCCAGCGCGCCGCTCATCGCCCAGGTCTGCTCGGCCCGCACCAGATCGACCGGGGAATGGCGGATCTCCACCTCAACCGTCCCCTCTTGGCGCTGGTCGGCGCCGAACACGTCGCAGGTTCCGGCCCAGGTCCCGGCGGTGCGGTCGGGCAGGACGTGGGGCTTGGACGACAGCTCCCTCTCCCGCTCCAGGAAGGCGTCGATGGCCGCCCTGGTCTTCGGGCTGGTCTCATAGTCGAAGGCTTTGCGGTAGACGCCGTTGAAGACGGCCACGATGGTCGGCCCCTCGTACAGCAGCGACGAGTAGACCTGGGTCGTCTCGTCGGGGAGGATCTGGTTGACGGTGTTCAGCCCGGCCCGCCACGCCGGCGAGTAGTAGTGGGAGTCGACCAAGGCTCCGTAGGGGTGACCGGCGCCGTAGAAGTCGGGGCCGAGGTAGATCCGGTGGCTGCCGGTGTCGTTCACCCCGAAGGCGAACCGGCTGGCCTCGAACCGGTTCCGCAGCGGTCCGGTATTCATGAAGTTGCAGTCCATGTAGTAGTTGGTGGCGCCGTCTTCGAAGACGCTGGACCGGTTCACCTTGTTGAACCCGGTGTGGGCCCCGTCGGCGTCGAACACCGCGGGAAGGCCGAACCACTCGCCGGTGATGCGCTTCTGCCACTCGCTGGGCTCGGTGGCCTCGGGCCGGTTCTCGTCGGTCATGGGGGAGTCCCTTCGTTAGCGAGGTCTGGGCTCGGTCGGGCCGGTCTGGGCTCGGCCGAGCGGGTGGCGGTCTCGGGCCGGGCTAGGCCGGAGCCTCGCCGCGGCTGGCGGTGCGCAGCCCGCGGCGGATGGCCGCGCTGGTCTCGGGGCCGAGGAGCCGGTCCACCTGGGCCCAGACCGGGTCGACCTCGGGGTTGAAGACGGCGGCCCGGTTGCGGCGGTCCCGCTCGGCCAGCTCGGCGCCGGTCACCCCGGCCCGGGCCTGCTCGGGCACCCCGTCGCGGGCCAGCCCCACCCAGTGATCGCGGTAGGCGGCCACCACCGGTCCGATGGCGGCGAACCCGGCTTCGTCGGCTCGGTGGGCCAGCATCCAGGCTGACATGAGCTGCCACTGCAGCTCCGACAGGTGCGCCGGGGTCAGCCCCTCGATCTGGGCCGCCGCGCCCCGGGCCTCGGTGAGGGGCTCATAGCAGTGCCGCAGGTAGGCCAGGTGGGCGCCGGGGTCGACCCTGGGGATGAGGTCGAGGTGGAAGGCGTAGTGGGACCCGGCCAGAACCGAGTCCACCGTGAAGTGGGGGACCGCGCTCTGCGGCGGGGAGAAGGCGAAGACCATGTGGCTGTCGAGCCCGATGGTCTCCACGGTCATGCCCACGTAGACCAGGCTGGCTCGCTCGCCATCGAGCACCCGATGGGTGCCGACCCGGCTGCCGTCGAGCGCGCTCACCAAGTCGGCGTCGTGGGACTCGGCCAAGTCCAGGGCCTCGGCGATGACCTCGATCGTCTCCGCGGCCAAGTCCCAGGTGAGGCTCATCCGCGTGCCGTTCGACCCGCGGCCGCCCGACCCGCAGCCGCCCGATCTTTCGACCAGTCCGGGGTCATTCGGCCGCCGCGGGTGCCACCGCGGGGAACACCCACCCGTCGGCCCGGTCTCCGTCGTCTCCGTCGTCGGAGTCGCCGACTCGGGCTGGCGACGGGATCACCCAGGCCCGGTGGCCCGCCTCGGGGCCGGAGGGAGCGGCCAGGCCCAGACCCCGGTCCAGGCAGCCCTGGCGCCAGCGCCGGTAGGCCAACTGGATTGAGTCCGACTTGACGTGCAGTTCGGCGGCCAAGTCGAAGGGCAGCAGCTCCGGGCGCTGGCCCTCGACCGTGGCCCGGTCCTCGGCGAAGATCTTCAGCGTCCGCCGGATGGAGTCGCGGTCGGCCCACTTGCCGGTGAAGAAGTCGCGCAGCATGCAGAACTTGGAGACGGTGCGGTGCTCGTCCACCGGGACCGCGGCGGTGTAGAGCCTGATCTCGCCCAGCGGCGGCCGCACGATGAGCATTGACACGTTGGGCGGGTAGAAGCCGGTGGTGGTGCGCACCGGGGGCCGCTCGCCCTTGGTCCGGTAGACCTTCGCCCACAGGCCCGAGGGGGCGGGCGGGTCCAGGTCCACGGTGGCGGTCACCGAGACCAGGTGGCCGTTGTCGCGCTCCTCGGCCAGCTCGAAATCGTGGATCTGGGGCTTGTCGGGGTTGCCGAACGACCCGGCGTGTACGAACGGGGTGTGGGCGATGTCCACGGCGTTTTCCAGCACCCGGTCGTAGTTGGCCTGCCACTCGAAGGTCCCGGTCACGGCCCGGCAGCCTTCCCGGCGGGCCTCGGGGGCGTCGTCGAGGCCGTCGAGGGCGGGCAGCGGCGGGCGGTCCTGTTCGGGGGCGTCGCCCAGGAACACCCACACGAAGCCGTAGCGCTCGACGCAGGGGTAGGTGTCGATCCGGGCCTTGCGGGGGATGGGGGCGCCGGGCCGGTTGGCCGGGATCTTCACGCACCGGCCGGACGGGTCGTACTGCCAGCCGTGGTAGGGGCACTCCAGGCAGTCGCCCGCCACCCGGCCCCCCGACAGGGCTCCGCCCCGGTGAACGCACAGGTCGGAGTGGGCGTGAACGGTCCCGTCCGAGGACCGGTACAGCACCAGGTCGTGGCCGTGCACCGGCACCCGCACCGGCCCGGCCCCCACCGCGGCGCCGAACTCGATGGCGTACCACTGGTCCTTTATCAGCACGTTGACCCTCGCTTCCTCGGTTATGCCCCTCCGGCGCTGGCAACGGGCTCTGATGCCGGCGCCGGCGCCGCGGTCCCGTCCGGGCGGGGGAGGAGGCGGTCGCCCCCCCAGAGGGCCCGCACCAGTCGGTCGGTCATGTCTTGGCCGAAGAAGCGTACGCCCATGACGTTGGCCGGGTCCCGCTCGGCGACGTTGCGGCGCCGGGCCAGATCCTCGGCGGCCAGGGGGCCGCGCCGGTCGGGATCAATGGGCTCGGCGGCGTCCACGTGGCCCAGCCACCGGTCGAGGCGGTCGTGGGCCAGGCTGCGGATCTGCTCGAGCCGGGCGTCGGTGGCCTCGGTGGTGAAGCAGAGGGCGACATGGGACAGGGCCTGGCGGACGTATAAGGACTTGGAGGTGAACGGGATCAGGCCCGGGTCGGCCCTGACTTCCAGGAACTGCTGGTTGAGCGGGCCGTAGAACTCATCGAGGGCGTCGGTGTCCACCATCAGGTCCGAGCGGGGCACGTAGTCGACGTAGAACCACAGGTCGGGCAGCGTCCCGCAGGCGAACCCGAAGTGGGGCACCTCTAGGTGGGGGCCGAGCCAGGACGTGACGTGCATGTTGGTGAACCCCCGGGGCGGGTTCCCGATCCAACTGTGCACCAGCCAGTCGATCTCGGGGCCGGTGTAGGCGTTCAGGCTGCCGGCCGGGTACTGCCCGTCGGCTCGGCGGTACGACTCCAGCTCGTCGGTGCTGGGGTCCCGGGTCAGCTCGAAGCGGCCGCGGAGCTTGGCCATGAGCTCCTCGGTGGTGGCCCACAGTCTCTCGACCGTGTCGGTGGTGTCTCGCGTCGCCCGCCGGTCGAAGATCTCCTCGACTCCCTCGAGCGTCTCGCGCATTCGTGCAACCTGTGGTCGTGAGCGGGGCCGGCGGCTGGTGGCCGGCTGGTTCCGCTGAGCGGAACGGCGTTTCGTTGAACGCTAGGGCCGGGCCGCCTTGATGTCAACGCCCGCGCCGGCCCGGGCTGGGCGCTGGGCGCGGGGGCATCACCCTGTTCGACGCCCAAAGTCTGTTCCCCGCGCTGGCCCGGGCTGGGCGCGGGGATGTCGGCTCGGGGGCCGCCTAGCCTGGCCGGGCGCCATGGCCAACCGCAGCTACCTCTACGTTCCCGGCCACCGCCCCGACCGGTTCGGCAAGGCGGCCGCCAGCGGGGCCGACGCCGTCATCGTCGACTTGGAGGATGCGGTCCCGCCCGAGGCCAAACGCGAGGCCCGGTCAGCGGTGGCCGAATGGCTGGATGAGCCTCCGGCCGTGCCCGTGTGGGTCCGGGTCAACCACCGCGACGAACTGCTGGTCGAGGACCTGGCCATGGTGGCGGCGTCGGGGGCCGCGGGGGCGGTGATCCCCAAGGCCACCGCCGCGGCGTGCGCGGCCAGCCCGGTCCCGGTGCAGGCCTTGGTGGAGACGGCCGAGGGGGCGGCGACCCTGGGCCGGATCGCCGGGACCCCGCCGGTGGTGCGCCTGGCCCTGGGCGAGGCCGATCTGTGCGCCGAGTTGGGCGTGGTCCCGTCCGCCGACTCCTGCGAGCTGTGGGCGATTCGCAGCGACGTGGTGGTGGCGTCGGCCGCGGCCGGGCTGGCGCCTCCCGTCGGTCCCGTCCCCGTCGATCTGGACGACGACGAGGCGCTGGATCGCACCAGCCGCCAGTTGCGCCGCCAGGGTTTCTGCGGTCGCAGTGTGATCCACCCCCGCCAGGTGGCCGCGGTCAACGCCGCCTTCACCCCCGATGCCGCCGAGGTGGAGCGGGCCCGCCGCATCGTCGAAGTCCATGAGGCCGCGGGAGAGGGCGCGGCGGTGACGGCGGACGGGTCTTTCGTCGACTTCGCCGTGGTCCGCCAAGCCCGCCGAGTGCTGGAGCAGGCCGACCCGTGACCGCCGGGGCTGCCTCGGCCCCGGACGCCGACGGCGCCGCGCCCGCCGGAGACCCGGGCAGAGCGGCGAAAGCCGACGCCGCCGGTGACGGCGATGCGGGCAACTGCGTGGTGGTGAGCCAGACCTGGCTCGCCGATGGCGAGGAGCACGCCGCCGCCTACCTGCGCCTGGCGGCCGACTTCGACCGCTACCTGACGGCGAGACCGGGCTTCGTGCGCCGCTTCTTGGTCCGGTCTCTCGACGACGCCCGCCATCTCATCCACTGGCGCGAGTTCACCTCCATCGAGGCCTACGAGGAGATGACGGCCGACCCCGAGTACCGGGACCACATCGCCGCACTGAGCTGGCACGTGGACGCCGGCGCCTACCCGGCCGGGGCCGCCGCCCGGGAGTACGGCCGGATCGTGCACGCCACCCCGCCGCCCCGCCCCGCCCGATGACGCCCCCGGCGGCGCCTCCCGGTGGGGCGGCGCCGATTCCAGAGGCACCCGGCCCGGTGCCTCCCGGTGAGGCGGCGCCGATTCCAACTCGGCCCCCGTTCGTGTTGCTCCACGGGGCCTTCCGGGGGCCGTGGGCGTGGGATTTCGTCCGCCCTCGGCTGGAGGCGGCCGGGCACGAGGTCCACACCCCAGACCTGAGCGCCTCCGACGCCACCCTCTCGGGCTGCATCCGCATCCTGGAGGACCTGATCGCCGGCCGTGGCCTGGCCGGCGTCTGTTTGGTCGGGCACAGCCAGGGCGGGTTCGTGGCCCGGGCCGCCAGCCAGCGCCTGGCCCCCTGCATCGCCGAGCTCGCCTACCTGGACGCGCCCGTCCCGGCCCACGGCCAGCGGGCTTTCGACTTCCGGCCCGCGGGCGCGCCCGCCCCGGCGGTGCGCTGGGGGGAGGCCGTCCCGCCCCGGCCCTTGGCCCCGGGTCCAGGCGTCTCCGCCGAACAGGCGGCCTGGGTGAATGAGCGGCTAGTCCCCCAGGCCGTCGCCGTCTCCATGGAGCCGGTCCGGCTCGACGACCCGGCCGCGCTGGCCCTGCCCGAGCGCTACGCCTTCTGCTCCCTGACCCCGCCCGGCTACCCGAGCCAAGCCACCCGGGCCGCCTGCGACCGGGCGGACATCCCCTACACCCTCCTCGACGCCGCCCACGACGCGCCGATGACCGCACCGGAAGCGGTAGCCGTCTGGCTGCTCGAAACCGGCTGAGCAGTGACCGCAGGCGAGCGCGCCGCCGTCAGACCGGTGGGAGCGCTGGCGCTGGTGGCGGCGCTGGCGAGGAGTCGTCGTCCCGGTGCTGATCGCCCCATCCAGGTGGTGGGAGCGCTGGCGCTGGTGGCGGCGCTGGCGGCAGCCTCCTGCTCGGCCGGACCGGCCCCGGCCGACGGCGGCGCTTTGGCCGATGACGGGCCGGGGGTGCCCGAGGACTCGGCTGCGACCGGCTTCGCCTTCGTGGATCCCGGCGGCGACGCTGGCACTGCCGGGCCGACCCCGGCCGTCGGCGATCCCCGCACGCCGCTGGGGGAACTGCGGGCCGCCCACCTGCCGGTGTGGGACCGCGAGCTGGACTGGGCCTTCCCGCCCGAAGTGTGCGGCAGCGCCTGGGAGCTGGACGCCGTCGCCTCCCCGGACGGCAGGACCACCTCTTCGTTCCTGCTCGACCCCGTCCCGGCTACGGCCGCCCTGGCCGTCATGCGCTACGAGCACCTGTTCTCGGCGGCGCTGGCTGCCCCCAGCGCCCTGGCCCAGCTCTGCGTGGCCGTCGCCGCGGTGGAGCCGGCCCGCTCGGAGAGCCTGGCCGTGCTCGCTTCCTACTTGGAGACCGGCAGCCGCCGGGCCGAGCCGGCCCGCCACCCCGACGAGGTGACGGTGCTGGCGGTGGCCCCCACCTCGGTGCTGGCCGCGGCCTGCGTGGAGCCCGGCTACCCCACGGTGGTGACGGCTGGCGGCGAGGTCCGGTCTGAGCCCCGGGCCCCGGCCCGGCTCCAGGCTTATCTCCTGAGGGTGGCTCGGGGCCTCGAGGACGATGTGGCCGACGTCTCCCTGCGGGTGTCGACCGTGTACCACCGCCCCGCCGAGAGCTGCGAAGAGCTGGCGGCGTGGACGGGCGAGTGGCGGGGCCGGGCCGAGCAGTGGGCCGCCGAGGGCCGGTTGTGGGAGCCGGTCGGGCTGACCATCACCGTCGGCGACCTCTGCGGCGACTCAAGCCCTGGGACCGCCCCCGAGAACGCGCTGGAGAGGAACGTGCTGGAGTGCCCCTCCGACTGGTCGTGAGGGAACCTTCTAAAGACAGGCCGGGTTGATTGATGATTGTCTCACCCTGTGGTACCGTGGAGCCAATCCCCCCAGTTGCTTCGGTGGCTGGGCAAGAGCCCGCCGCAAGGCGGGCTCTTGAGTTTTACCAGCCCTTTGGCTTGCGAATTTCTCCTTGAGCGTCGCGGATGATGTCAGGCAGTTGAGCATCAGCGAGTGCTCGTTTAGGGATTTGCTTGAAGAATAGGCACGGAAGTTCGTTGAGCTTCCGGGACCGCCTCTTGCGCGGATGTGGATTGATCAGGCCCACCTGGATGCCCAGATCGCTTTGCGCGACGCGAACGGCTTCGGCGAGGTCCGAGTCATTGCTGACCACGACAGCAATCTCGCACCGATTCTTGAAGGCATCAAGCAACAGGTGAGTGGCGAGATTGACATCTGAGCCCTTCTCTTCGGTTTTGAAGACCTTGACGAACCGTGGCCCCGTGCTGGGGGGATCAACCAGCAGCATACTGGCAGGTCTGGTGATGAAATGACCGAAGTGGGTCTCAATAAGAGATTGGGTGGCTATCGCCCGCAAGTAGGTCAACTGGCGTACGGTCTTTTGAGGGTCGTCGGGCCGGTCCTGAACCAGAGCAGTGAAATACCGGATCTTGACAATCCGATCTTCCGGTAGAAGGAGTCGGCACAGAGCCTCAAAGTCGATCCATTTGTACGAGGTTTTTCTGACGGCACCGTAATAGAAGTTGTATCCGTCGATATAGACGATCGTTCTTGGACCTGTCCCGCTGGGATCATTCAATGCCAGATGGTCACTTTCGGCTATGGACGGAGGAAAGGCCCTGATCGGCACTGTTTAAACCTACATCCGCCAAGTCCAGTTCGCCAACAAGTCAGTCGCCTTGCAAGTCTGAAATCCGCAAGCCAAAGGGCTGGTAAAACTCAAGAGCCCGCCTTGCGGCGGGCTCTTGCCCAGCCACCGAAGGGACTGGGGGGATTGCCCCCACGGTACCACAGCGTGAGACAACCGGCAACCGTTCGGGCCTAACCCTCCATTTCGCGACAGAGCCCTCTATGCGAGAAGCACTCGTAGAAACCGAGCCGCCGCCAGCGCGTCGGCCTTGGTGAGGCCGCCGCGAGGGCGCTCACCGGCCAAGCCGCGATGGCATTCCGCAGCGCTTGTCGCCCGTGCTCACTGGACTCGCTCGGTGAAGCCCGCACAAGGCGGAGCGCTGGCCGTCGAGGCGTGGGGGCCTGATGATCCTCACCTTCTAGCATGGTCACTGATCACAGCAGGCCGACCGATAGGACCGGGCAACACCGGCAACTGATGAAACGCTTTGACGGCCAGACGGCGATCGTGACCGGCGCCGGGAGCGGCGGGCTCGGCGCGGCCTACGCCGATGCGTTGGCCGCTGGCGGTGTCCAGGTTGTCGTAGCCGACATTCGCGGCCCCGAGGCCGGGGCCGCCGCCGACCGGATCGAGGCCGCGGGCGGCGAGGCGATGGGGATCGAGGTCGACATCACCGACGAGGGGGCGGTCCACGCCATGGTGGACCGGGCGGTCAATCGATTCGGCAAGGTCGACATCTTGATCAACAACGCCGCGGTGATGTTCCGTTTCCTCGACAAGCCCCGCACCCCATTCTGGGAGATGCCCGTGGCCGAGTTCGAATTGGTGCAGCGGGTCAACGTCACCGGCTCGTGGTTGTGCGCCAAAGCCGTATTCCCTCATATGCGGCGTCAGGGGAGCGGCAAGATCATCAACATCTCGTCGAACATGGCCTTGGGCACCGATCTCGCGTGGCCGGCCCGGATGGCGGCCTACACCACCTCCAAGGCCGGCGTGATCGGTCTCACTCGGGCCTTGGCCGGTGAAGCCGGACCCCACGGCGTCACGGTCAACGCGGTCGCTCCGGGGGTCACCAACACTGAGACCGTGGGCGAGCACATCGACGCCGAGCGGATGGAGGCGGTGGCCCAGAGCCAGGCCCTGCGCCGTCAGGCCTGGCCAAAGGACATCGTCGGGACGGTGCTGTTCCTCTGCTCATCCGACAGCGACTTCATGACCGGTCAGGTCCTCTGCGTGGACGGCGGATTCGCGGCGCACTGAGCGTGCGCCGTTCGGGGTGGTCGGGCCAGGCTTTTTGACCTCCGGCGGAGCCGCCGCAAAGTGACGGGGAGCCAGACGCTCAGTCACCACAACCCCCGGCCCGCCCCCGCTGCCGCCCGCCCCGGTTGTGGCGGTGACGCGCAACCGCTCCCGCGGGCCCGGTCGGGGGCGGGGGTTCCGCGGGCGGGCTATCAGCCGAGCGCGTAACGGCCCCGGCTGCAGCCGGGGCCGTCGAGCCGGGGCTACTCACCCCGGCGAGGATGAGGACAGTGTACCGGGGGGAGGGGGCAAGAGCAAGTAGCCTTCTGGCCTTGTCGTTCGGGCGGCTTCTGTCGTTCGTGCACGCGTGCATGAGTGCTCGGCACTCGTGAAGTGAGTCTTCGCCGGATCTGGAGTCCATCATGGGCGCTCAGCGAGCCATCGCCTACATCGACGGGTTCAACCTGTACCACGGGTTGATGGATGCTCAGTTGGGTAGTTCCCGCTGGCTTGATCTCGGCGCGATGAGCCAGTCACTCCTCGAATCGAACCAACGACTCGAGTTAGTCCGCTACTTCACAACTCGGGTTCGCGATCAACCTGGCAAGGAAGAGCGGCAGAGCACTTACATCGACGCTCTTCAGGCTCGCGTAGGCATTGAGATAGATTTTGGATTCTTCCTCAAAAACGGGATGTCGAATGTCGCAACTGTGGACACCGCTGGCCCAGATACGAGGAGAAGAGGACTGATGTCAACATTGCGGTGCGTCTCCTCAACGATGCCTATGACGACCGCTTTGACATCGCCCTCATTGTCTCCGGGGACGGCGATCTCGTAACTGCCCTTGAATCAGTTAGGAATCGTTTCCCAAACAAAAGGTTGATGGTCGCATTTCCGCCCATGAGGCGCTCCAGCGAACTCAGGGGTGCAGTTCACGCCAGCTTCGGAATTTTGAAAAGGACCATTCGAGGCAACCGGCTTCCTGACCCGGTTGTTACGGCCAGCGGGATCATGTTGCGGGCACCGGCGGGATGGACTAAGTCGAGTTTCTGAGCGAGGAGTGGGACGGCGCAGCGATCGCTCCCGGGTGCCGCGGGCGAGACGCGCGGCCAGCCGTACCGCGTGAACGATGCGGCCTCCGTTACTTGCTACCCCCCGCCCTGAGTGGCGTGGTGGGTGCAGCACGCTGGCTCGGGCCGTTCCCGGCAGCGACAAGCGGACGGCCTTACCTGCGGTGAATTCTCGAAACGGTGAAGCCACTGGCGCGGCGAACCTTCGCCTGGCTGCGAAGCCGCAAGCCGCTCGGGGCTGCCTGCGGGGGTGGGCAGCGCTGGCCGGTGGGTTCTGGTCTTGATCGGGAGCGGCGGGGCTTATCATTTCGGGGTGGCTTGGAGGGCGGATACGCGGAGGTCGCCGCGCCGGGCCGGTCGGTGGGTGGCCGCCGCCGGGCTGCTGGTGGCCGGGGTGGTGGCCCCGGTGGAGTCTCTGCCCGGGCCGCTCGAGGGCTTGGCCCCCGCCCCGCCGGCGGAGGCCGCGGCGGGAATCGTCGTGGCCGGCACCCTCAAGGATTGCTCGACCTTGGCCCCGGACACCACTTGGACCGTGGTCTCGGATTCCGGCGACCGGGATTGCGTCTTAACCTCCCCAGCCGTATGCCCAGACGGCCATGTCAAGCCAACCACCTCCGGCACACCCTCCTACCTGTGCTACCCGCAGTCGTGCTCGGACACCGCCTTCGACGTCGATCGGGTCGGGGAGTACTGGATGCCCCTAGCAGGTGTGGACACCTCTGGGGTTGATGCGTGCCGGGTGTTCCAGTTGACGAGGTGCCAAACCGGGATCGGTCCCACCCACGAGGGACTGTGCCGCTACGTCCAACGGCACCCTTGGGACTGCCCCGACGGGTACGAACAGCACAATCGGTTCAACGCCTGCTACCAAGCCCATACACCGTTGCAGTCGGGGACGCCGCCAGCCTGCGACACGAGCACCGGCGCCCCCGACTTCCCGCTGCTGAACTGCGAAGACTACGTGGGCGATGACTACGACGACGATGAAGGCTGTGCTGACATCTCCTCTCATCTGACCGACCGCTCTGGGGGGGCCGCAGCCGCGTACTGGTGCGAGTTCGAGGCCTATGAACTGAGCGTCGACTGCCATCGCAACCTGCGCCCCGGCGATGCCGACTGCACCCCATCGACCGGTGTCTGCCTAAAGCGGGCCAGCACCACCCGGGGTCAACAGATCAGAGCGTTCGGCGGTTGCCGCGCCATCGCCCGCAACATCGAATGCGCCATCCACCAAGCCGGCTACGCCGACCAAGTCGGCACGGGGACGGATCTTGGCGCACTGGCCGACACCATCCGAGGAGACGGGTGCGAACCGTGTCGGGTGATGCCCTTCCAGCCCCCCAACAGCGATTGCGCAGCCTTGAGCGGCGTGCCGGAGACGGTCGATCTCAACGTCAACCAGCAGCGTATAGATGCGGGGATTGTCAGTGACCAAAAAAGCGCCTTCCAGAACAGGGAAAGCTCCGGTCAGGGCTGTCGGGAATTACCCCCCGGCCGGCTGACGTGGAGTGCCCCGAGCTTCACCGGCTTGGCCATGGTCAACACCAGAATCAGGCTGGACCTGGAGTGGGACGAGGCGAACATTTCCCGGGCGCCGGCGGCGTCCACTTCAGCGGGCTTGGTGCAGTGTTTCTTGAGATCCACCCTTGCGCAGACCGACGGGGAGACGAAGGTCCGCGTCTACTTTGCCGTGGAGGTGGAACCGCTCTGGCCGCAGGGAGACCCGGACGACTCGAGCGATACCGGCGACAGGACTCTGATCGAGGAGCTGTTCGGCTCCGGATCGCTGCGCTGGTGGGACGCTCTCTCCGCCGCGGAACAGAGCGAGCGAACCACGGCGTTCTACGCCACGACCGGCACGGCAGCCGTCGAAGTTGCCTGCAGCCTTAGCGTCCCGGTCTGGTGTGTCTGGGAACCCCGGCAATCCGGCTACTACAGCCTGACCGCCATCGGGGCGTTAAGGGCCAGCCAGCTAAACATTCATAAAAACCCCGGATACTCGGGGGCGTTGCCTACCGAATGGCACGATCAGCTCTCGTACGAGACCCTCAAGGCATGCGACCGCAACCCGCCCCCCACCTGCCAGTTTTTGCCCACTGGCAGTTCATCCGTAGGGGTCTACATCAACAACGAGCCGATCGGCATCCAGGTTCACGAGGTGCGGGTCGTCTCCCGCACCCCCTCGCCCTGAGGCCCGGTCTTTATCGCCGGGCTCCGCCGAACTGGACGGCTGCGCCCATGGAGTCGAACCGGCGCAGCACGTCGGCTTGCACGTCGCGGACGGCGGGGTTGTCGAGGTAGCGGGGTCGGGGCAGGTCTACGGGGGATGTCGTCGTAGATCACGCCTCCGGGCCGCAGCAGCACGATCCGGTCGGTCGTTAGCGTTGAGAGTAAGCTCGACGACTAGATTCCCCGCAAGTGGCCCAAAGCCCCGGATTGACACCCTTCTAGTGCGGACACAATCCCGTCTAGTTGTTGAAAATTAAGTTGTTGCATGTCATGCAATCTATTTTTGTATGGGCTGTCGATTAGTTGTTCATAAAGTGACCGTCGGCTGTCATCTTGACTCTTATTCATTAAAATCGTTGATCGTCGCTTGTCTCTCAATTCTCCGCGGTGCAAAAGCATCTTAATATCGTAGTTCCTATCGGGCATGCCAGCCACGATCACACACAAGGACAAAGCGGCTTGGAGTGTTGCAAGCATCGGAGAAGTGTAAATATCGAACCGTGATTTGAGTGCCTGGTTCAAAGAATCTAGAACCTCAGCATCCGTAACAGAGCCTTCTAACATGCCATGATACTTATTCGGTGCTAGATGCTTAGCCAGTAGAAGAACAGTCCCTATTTCTGACACGTCGTCTTTGTCACCCCCGCCCATAGACACGATATCATCTATCCGGCGATTGAAAATTAGCCATTGGTTAGCGAACTGCTGTAAATCTCTCAAAGAAGCATCCGCAGCCAATGCCGCTGCGGCTGTAGAATTCATTGACTCATCTGGCCTGCCAAGCAACGAGTCACGAATAAAGTCAAGCGCCCTATACGGCTGATCTTGCAAACCCAATCGGCTCAATACCTTATCAAAATATTGCTTCAAACTGTCACTCGCATTGGGCGGCACATTCAACACAAGATCAATAAATCGTCGTCTATATGCCTCTGCGTCCCATCCGTATCTTTGCTGAATAGCAGCATCCAGTTGGGATAGATTGACGCCAACTACAAAAATAACATTGGGAGATTTGAAAAGCAGGTTGATGACTTCTAGGAATCGGACAGCATAATCAGCATCACACCTATCAAGCTCATCTACGAACAATACGAGTTTGCCGTCTGAAAGCTTTGCAGTCAAACTGTCAGCAAACGCTTGAACAATTTTCTTATCCTGCTCAAAGCGTTCCAACCCGTCAACGATCCTATCCTGACTAGTTGGAGCGCTAATTGCTGCTATATCTATATGAAAAACATCGCTGATGATCTGAGAAATGGTGCGCCCGGTCATAGCGAGCAGTCTTAGTAATTTATCGTCCTCTAACTTGATTATATTTTGCTGCTTTAATTCTGCCAATAATGCGAAGAGCGGGTTGTCCATGTAAGCCGCTTCCCAGATATTAATTTCTGCTACCCTATTGCGTCGTCCGAGGCTGCGAAGGTACGCCGCCCACATTTTCAGAATAGCCGACTTACCCGTTCCGTAGCCGCCATCGACAGCTAGCACGCACGGGCCTTGAATCTCGTCAATGTAGCGGGTCGTCCAGTCTTCTATCACCGGCCGCCGGTTCATCCAGTCATTGTCGAACGGCGCATTATCGTCAACTTGGAAGTCAGTGACACGTAGCTTCATCGGCTGATGGTTGCTCCTAGTTTACCCTGCACGACCGAGTTGGTGATTGCCTGCTTTGGCTCTAATAATTGCCTGGACGGCGATTACACCACGATCATATCGTCACAGCGTCGCACAGCCTCCCGTGACGCATTTCACATCCATGTCCGCCGCTGGACGGCGAGATCGTCAAGGCGATGCAGCGGCCGGGCCGCCGCCAGACGCGCTGACGATCAGCGCCGTGGCGCGATTTCCCCCCAGAAAGCCCGACGGGCCGCCCGTCGGAGATCTTCGCGCTTACGCAGGCTTCCGCCGACCTTGTTCTCGACTAAACCCAAAAGACTGGCATCCAGCGGCACCGGGATATTCGGCTGGCTCGCGATTAATGCTTCGCACTCGTCATTGGTTGCTTGCTCTAGCCACTGCTGGGCGTATTGGGCCGCGGCCGCCGACACCTCAGCCGCCGACACCTCTGCCTTGTGGCCGACAGGGGCGGAGGCGTAGCCAACTGGCGGCTGTAGCGGCCTGATCGAAGGGGCTAGCATGACCACGTTGGCCAATTCCTGCTTGGTCAACGTGACAGCTTCGTCTGCCTCGTCGACGAGTGCTCTTGATTGATTCCGGGCGTGGTCGCTTGTAGCGATGCCGATCAGCGTCACTCGGACCCCCATGTCCTGGGCTGCTAGAACGCCCTCTCGCAGATCTTCGTCTCCTGAGAGAACGTAGGCTTCGCAGATGGCCCGCTCGCGGGCCAGTGTCATCAGATCGCGGTAGATAAGTGCATCAACGCCTTTCTGTTGGTTCTTGATGTTGAGTCGGCCTAGCCGAAGCTTCACGTTCGGGATCGCGGCGATCCGTTGTTGCTCTATGGTCGGGATTCCATTCTTGGCTCCGTCGTACCAGTAGGTTCGGAGCGGGGGAAGGCCGCAAGACTGGCGAGCCAGGCGCACCAATAGTTCGTTGACTCCGGTGCCGTCCAACTGGATCAACTTTCGAATTCGGGTGCCGCAGCAGAGTTCGCCAGCTCCCGCGTAGAGATAGCCAGCGTCGACGAACACTGCGCAGCGATCCACTGGAAATCGCCTCCTAGAACAGACGAACAGAACGAGGGGAAGAGAAGAACAGAACGAGGGCCCTTGCGGGCCCTCGTTGCCTCCCCAAATGGGGAGGGAGCAGATAACTTGAAGTGTGCCATGTCCGGTGGCCTTTGTCAACCAGCGTTGCCAATTTAGCTACGGCCGCGGATCCATCGCCCGTGAGGCCCTTGTGAGCGTGGCAGCCCGAGCGGTTGCCATGGGCTCTGACCTGGGGTTTCGCTGTCCCCCCCATTCTAGGTTGAGGGCCGGTAAAGGCCGGGCGCGAGCCCCTGACCGGGCTGAAGGAGGTGGTGTGGTGTCCTGGGAGGCCCACAACCCGGCCTGACACTCCCCCGGCCGCGGACTGGATCAAGACCCCCGGCCCGCCGATGCGGCCACGCCCGATGCGGGTTTAAAGAAGGCCCGCCGAGCGGCAGCGACAAGCGTTGCCGGCGGCGGGGGGATGATCCCACGATAGCGGCATCACCGGTGCCCGTCAAACGTTTTCGCCGCGGCGGGCGTGTGCGTAGTCAGCCGGGCCGAGCATGTGGCTCTGGCTGATAAACGGTTCGGGGCTCATGCGGCGGTCTCCATATGACCAGGCCGCGGTCTCGCAGGCCGCGCCGAGCCGGTGTGCCCCGTGCAGGGCAGGCAAGAGGTCGGAGTCGCCCGAGAACAGCACCACCACATCGGCGCCGGGCGCAGGCCGCCCCGGCCGCTGTGGCGCCCTTGCCGCTATCATGGAAGTTCTCAGTCCCTCCGCTCCCCGCCACTAGCCAGGCAACGGGATCCGGCAGGGGTCCAACCACCGACTGAGGCAGGGTTTGGCCGCCCCGCTGTCGGAGGAAGGACGGGTCGGCGGGGTCGCCTATCGGGCGGTTCCGCCGACCAGACGCGCCCGCTGCGGCGGGGTTTCTCGGCTATTGGCCGCCCTGTCGGCGCGGCGGGCCATGCCTCCGCCCCGAAACGCTTCCGGGCGGTTTCGGCGTATTCGCCGCATCCGGCGCCGGAGAAGCAGACGACCCCCAGCGGCGGATCGGGCGGCGATGTCTGGACCGCCGCCCGGCCGACAACGTCGAGCACTGTTTCGTGGACGCCGCGTCTGTGCAGCCGCCCCGGCGAATCTGACCGGTCGAGCTGTCGGATGATCATCCGCCGCCGGTCCAGCAGCCATTCGAAATCGTCCCGGTATTTTCGGGAACCGTCGGCGGGGGCGCCGTCTTCGCTCGTGGCGGCGGTCGAAGCCCGCTCAGAGCGCGACGCCAAAACAGTCGACCTGCTCCAAGCTTCCGTTCTCGGCCTGTCCACCAAGTCAGAAGACCCAGACCGAGCGGAAAAGGCGCAACGCCATGCGGCCACGGACCCCGCCGCGGCGGAGCGCATGCCAGCCATTACCTGACAGGCCCCCACCATCGCGGCGGAAGCGGCGGGGTCCGTGGCCCGGCCCGCGCCCGGCCCGCGCCCTGGTCTTTATCGCCGGGCTCCGCCGAACTGGACGGCTGCGCCCATGGAGTCGAACCGGCGCAGCACGTCGGCTTGCACGTCGCGGACGGCGGGGTTGTCGGGGAAGCGGGGTCGGGGCAGGTCCACGGGGATGTCGTCGTAGATCACGCCTCCGGGCCGCAGCAGCACGATCCGGTCGGCCAGCTCCACCGCTTCGTTCACGTCGTGGGTGACCAGCAGGGCCGTCTTGCGGGTTTGCAGCCATATTCGCTGGACGTACTCGCGCAGCGACCGGCCGGTGAGGGCGTCCAAGTGGCTGAAGGGCTCGTCCATCAGCAGCACGTCCGGGTTGACCAGGAAGGCCCGGGCGATCCCCACCCGCTGCTGCATGCCGGCTGAGAGCTGCGATGGGTACAGGTCGCCCACCTCGCTCAGGCCCACCATGGACAGGTAGAACTCGGCCTCGCGCCGGGACCGGTCCGACTTGCGGTCCTGCACGTAGAGCATGTTGTCGACCACGGTGCGCCACGGCAGCAGCCGGGGCTCCTGGAATACGTAGCTGATCTGGGCCGGGACGCTGTCCTGGACGGCGCGGACCGTCCCAGACGTGGGCTCCTCCACCCCGGCCACGATGTTCAGCAGCGTGGTCTTGCCGCTGCCGGACGGGCCGAGGATGGCCACCAGCACGTTCCCGGTGACCGATATGTTCACGCCGCCGAGGGCCTGCACCTGGCTGGGGTGGGTGGCGGTCGGCGGGAAGATCTTGGTGAGGTTGTCGATCAGTACGGTTGCCATTTTCTCTTTACCTCGGGTTCGGGGACTGCCTCGCCACCGCTGCGCCGCTACCTCGCCACTAAGACGGGGCGCTCGCTCCAGCGGAAGGCGCGGCGCTCCAGCGGGCGCAGCATGAGCCGGTCCAACAGGACGATCAGCACCACGTAGACCAGCACCCAGGCCACGAAGCCGGGGTAGCGCAGGGCGTCGTACCAGAACCGGGCCCTCCAGCCCACCCCGGACGTGGCGCCGAACCACTCCACGATCAGCAGGCTGTTCCACCCGGCGGTGAACGCCAGCCGTATGCCGGTGCAGGCGCTGGGCAGGGTCCCGCCCAAGAGCAGGGTCCCGGTCAGCCGGGGCCAGGGCACCCGGAACGACCGGGACATCTCCACCAGGCCCCGGTCGATGCTGCGCACCCCCGCGCTCACGTTGACGGCCACGAAGGGGACCACGGTCAGCACCACGGCGATGATCGGGCCCGAGTCGGTCAGGCCGAACCACAGGAAGGCCAAGAAGGCCCAGACCACGGTGGGCAGCCCCAGCAGGGCCAGGGTGGTGTCGTTGAGCAGGCCCCGGGCCACCGAGGAGGCGCCGACCAGCAGCCCCAGGGCCACCCCCATGGGTATGCCGATGATCAGGCCGATGGCGTAACGCTGCAGGCTGTCCAGCAGCGGCGGCCAGAACTCGCCCCTGAGCACCATGCCGCCGTGGGAGCCGCCGGACAGCTCGGTCCAGAGGAAGGCCAGCACCTCGGTGATGCCGGGCACGTTCTCGTTGATGAAGGCGATATAGACCCAGAGCAGCACCAGCAGAACCACGCCCAGCAGGCGCACGAAGCCGGGCCTGCGCCACCGGCTCTCCCCGGGCCGGCCCGGCGCTGGCCTGCCCCGCCCGGCCCGCCCCGCCCGGCCCCGCGTCGCGGCCGCCTCGGGCAGGATGTCGGGCGGGGGCCGGAAGGCGCCGAACTCGCTCACGGGTTCGCGCCCCGGTCGGCCGGGCTGGTCGGTCGCCGGCTGGTCGGTCGCCGGCTGGTCTGGCTGGTCGGGCTCATGGGTTCGCGCCCCAGTCCTGCATGCGCCAGCGGCCGGCCCAGCGGTCGATCCGGCGCAGGACGAAGTTCTCGAAGAGGAGCATCACCGCCACGAACAGCACCGTCCAGGCCAGCATGGCCTGGGTGTCGTAGCTCTCGAAGCTGCGCCTGATCTGGAAGCCGATCCCCTGAGATGAGGCGAACACCTCGGCCAGCAGCTCCATCCTCCAAGCCACGGCGAAGGCCAGCCGGGCCCCTCCCAGGGTGGACAGGATCGACGAGGGCACCAAGATGTCCTTGACGATCTGCCGGCGGGTCCGCCCGAACGCCTCGCTCATGACGATCAGCTTGCGGTCCACGCCGGTGATCCCCTGGGCCACGTTCATGGTTATGTAGGGGATGGCCACCAGCATGGTCATCAGCACCGGGCCCAGGGGGGAGATGCCGAACAGGATCAGGGTCATCACCGCCAGGCTGATGGTGGGCAGGCTGATGATTAGCTGCAGCGGGCCCTGTAGCAGGTTCCGCCACCAGTCGTTGTAGGCGATGAGCAGGCCCACGCCGGTTCCCGCCACCAAGGCGAGCAGGAAGCCGCCCACCAGCCGGGTGACGCTGGAGATGAGGTTGGAGCCGAAGCCGCCCTCGGTGATCAGTTCCCATGCCCGGTTGACGACCGTGTGGAGGGGCGGCAGCAGCGCTTGGCCCAAGAAGCTGGAGAAGAGATACCAGACCCCGACGAACACGACCCAGCCGATGACGACGGTGGAGCGGAGGCCCCAGCGCCGCCACACCGACCGGCGCAGCTCCTGGGCCGAAAGCTGCGATATGGCGTCGGGGGCGACGGAGGGTACGGCCGACACTTCGGTGCGGTCCTGACTGTCCTTACGAGCCCGGTTCGGGGACGGTAGAACTCGAAGAAACGGAGAGAATGATCTCCGGCTCAGCGGTGTCTTCGGCGATCAGCCCGGCCCCCTTCATCCGTGAAAATATATCAGCCTGAGTCTTTGCTTCCCCTTGGCTCACGTATGCCGACGGGGCGATCCAGTCGTTGTGGGTGATGTAGTCGGTGAGCCAGGCCACATCGTCGGCGCTTTGCACGGAGAAGTGGTGCCGGTAGTCGTCCACCAGCCCGGCTTTGTTCTGCTGCCATTCGCTCAGGGCCGTGTCCCACAGGGCCAGGAAGGATTCGGCGACGGCGGTGTGCTGGTCGTACCACTGCTTGTCCGCCACGAAGACGTCGGCCATGGGCAGGCCCTGGGCCGGGTCGGCCGCGATCTCCTCGGCGTAGATCTGAGCCGCGGACCGCCCTTCGTAGAGGGCTTTCATCTCTCTACCCGAGAAATAGGAGACGGTGGGGTCGGGCAGGCAGACGCAGGCGTCCACGTCGCCGCGCATCACCAAGTCGGCCAGCCGGGTCGGCTCGGCCACCACCAAGTCGAAGTCGCCGCCGTTGATGTCGAGTCTCAAATCGTGCAGGGCGTCGGCGATCACCCCCCACACCAGGGTGGACTCCACCGGGCTGTAGACGGCGATCTGCATCCCGCCCAAGTCGCCGAGGGTCTCAGCGGGGGAGAAGCGCCTCACCCCGATGAAGCTGCGGTCGAAGGTGTACTTGCCGAGGATCACCGCCTCCCGCTGGGACTGCCTCTCGATGTTGGGCACGTTCATGGCGTTGATGAGCACCATGTCGGCATGGCCGCCGGCGAAGGCGCCGAACTGGTCGAAGGACTGGCTGGCGTCGATGCGGACGCTGTTGGACTGCTGCCACTCGGCCAGGGCGCCGCTGTCGTTGAGCCAGTCCCACAGGGGGTCGGGCGGGATGGCGAGCCGGATGAGGGCGCCGTCGTCCGGCCCGGCCTGCTGGCCTGAGGGCGCTGCTGCCGGGGTGGTCTCGGCCGAGCTGCCGCAGGCCGCCGCGGCCAAGGCGCAGAGCGAGGCCAGCGCCGCGGCGGTGGCGGCGGCGAGGCCGGCCCTGGGCCGACGGGGGCGCCGGGCGGCGGACCGGACCCGACGGCGGTCACCCACCGGCCGCCCCTTCGGCGGCGACGGGGGCGGGCATGTCGGGCGGCATGAGGGGGGCCAAGTCGAACCAGGAGCTGATGGCCCGCAGGCACCCCCAGGGGTTGAGCGCGCAGTTGGGGTCGGCTTTCAGGAGCCGCATGCGGCTCGGGCTGAACTGGTTGCCGGAGTCGAAGGCGATGAGCAAGCCGTGCGGGGCCTCGAAGCTGGTAGTGGCCAGGGCCGTGGCCATCGACTCGTTGGTCAGCGGCATCTCGGCCCGCGACACCGCGGCGAACAGGGCGTCCAGCGTGTCGCACAAAGAGGTCAGCAGCACCCAGGCGTCGGTGTGGAGCCGGTACCCGAAGATCTCGGCGCCCGAGGCGTTGCGCAGGGTCACGCAGCCTTGGTCCAGGGTGCTGATCGGGTCGCCCGGTGCCCTCCAGGTGCTGGCCTGGATCAGGTTCAGCCCCTGGCGGTCCGGGGCGTCGTCGAGGACCAGGGTGGCGGTCTGGAGGTCGGTGGTCACCCAGATGGGCAGCCAGTCCAGCGCCTCGGCCTCGATCATGAACTGGCTCACGTTCTCCCAGTCGGCCGAGGTGGTGACCGCGGTCACGTTCTCGTTCTGCCACTGGGCCGCGGTGGCGGCCAGGAACGGGCCGACCTCCTCGGGCTGTTCGGGGATGATGGCGAAGTAGTCGAGATGCAGTCCCAGGTGCCCGGCCGCATCTTCGGCCGCTTGGCGCTCGCTCTCGGCCGCGTACAGCAGGGCGATGCGGTCGCCGGCGCCGATCTCCCCGGCGTTGGCGGCCACCTCTAGGCCGCCGGCCACCACGGCCTCGCGGGTGCCGAGGTAGTCGAAGTAGCGCCCGGACGCCATCCCGATGCTCATCTCGGCCCAGCTCCGGGTGCTGAGGATGGTGACCGCGGGGATCCCGGCCGCGGCGGTGAGGCACTGGAAGCCGAACGAGTCCAGCCCCAGGGCCATGATGGCCAAGGGCTGCGTCGGCGGCAGCTCGGCGCAGATCTGCCCTATCGACTCGACCGGGTTGGCCAGGCTCCAGATGTAGGGGTCCACCCGGAAGCAGTGGCCGTTGAGCCCGCCGTGGCGGTTGATCTCGGCGACGTAGGATTCGAGCATCAGGACCGGGTCGTCGAGATCGAGGGTCTCCAGGCCGATGGAGGCCAGTTCCTCGAAGTCGGGCCCGTACCAGGCGATGCTGCGGACGTTGGGGGCTCCGGCCGCCGGGTTCTCCGGGCACTCGCTGTCGCCGTGCAGGATCCCGCCGGCCGCGTCGATGCCGGCTCCGGGCCGGGTTGACATCAGGCTGCTGGTCTGGACGGCCTGGTTCTCCGGGGTGACGGGGCCTTCGACCGGGTCGGCCGCCTCCATGGAGCCGCAGGCCCCGGCCAGCAGGGCCGCGGCGATCATCACGCCTGCCGCGGGCTTGGCG
Source organism: uncultured Acidimicrobiales bacterium (assembly GCA_958296055.1). Lineage (GTDB taxonomy): Bacteria > Actinomycetota > Acidimicrobiia > Acidimicrobiales > Aldehydirespiratoraceae > CATQHS01. The sequence goes on along the minus strand of CATQHS010000001.1, from coordinate 1,616,151 downwards.
GCTTGACGACGGCTTCGGTTCCGGCCTTGGCCCTGGTCCCGGCCCTGGCCTCGGACGCGGTTCAAGAGTGCGGAAGGTGGTGCGTGCATCGGGTCCCTTGCCTCAAAAACCTGGCGGGTTGTTCAACTGATCCGCGGCCTCGGCCGACAGAGATGCGGCCAGCTCGGACGACATGGCTTGCGCGGCCACCATCGTGCAGGCGATGGGCTGGACCACGGCCCTGGTGGCTTCGTCCACGTGGATCCGCCACGGCCAGCGAGCCGCAGTCGATGAGGTGGCGCCCACGAGGGTCAGGTTCGAGCGGGGCGACGACGCGATCTGCCCGGCCCGCTGGATCAGCACGTCGTGGCCCGGGCCCACCACCAGCACGTCGAGGCCGGGGCTGGCGAGCTCCGGGGACGAGGCGTTGACCAGGAGCTGCTCGAGCTGGGGCGAGTCGAAGCTGGTGGCCAGGACCCGCTCCCACCCCGGCCCGACCGGGGCGTTCACCCCCACCGTCACCACCCTGATGTTGGAGGCCATGGGCGAGGAGCCCAGAGCCTCGACGATGGCCGACAGCAGGCTGGCCGAGGCGATGCTGGTGCCCGAGACCATCAGGCAGCCGATCTCCTCTATGTTCAGCAGCAGCGGGCCCTCGACGGTGTCGCCGACCGGGACGAGGGCCGGGCACAGCGACAGCCCGTGCCCGGAGGCGTCGAGTTGTTCGAGGGTGACCCCTTCGGACAGCTCCAGCACGTAGCCGCCCGAGGCCGACTGCCAGCCTTCGGGGGCGGCGGTCGGCTGGTCCAGCAGCACCTCGAACCCGTAGGTGCCGACCCGGACGGCCATGACCTTGGGCTTCTCCTTGAGCTGGGCCACCGTCACGGCTCGGAGCTGGCGCATGGCCGCCTCTATGAGGCGGAGCGAGTCCATGCGGGCGTTGCGCTCCAGCGATTCCACGAGGGGGTCGGGGACCCTGACCCGGCCGGGGCCGCCGGAGCGGCGCTGGCGCATGCGGGACAGCCGCCACAGCAGCATGGCGTCGCCTATGGCCGTGCCGCCCAGGCTGCGCTGGGAGACGCCGAGTTCTCCTATCGACTGCTGCGCTGAGACTTCCGGCCCGGTGACCGAGGGCATGAACTGCGGCAGCGGCGGGGCTTCTTGTTCCTCGTAGGGCTGCTGGGTCTCGGGTTCTGCGTAGTAGGCGGGCGGCTCGGGTTCGGGGGTGTCGGGGGTGGGGGGCTGGCTCGGGGGTTCGTAGGCGGTGGGCGGCGCGTAGGTGGGGGGCTCAGCGGTAGGGGGTGCGTACGTAGGCGGTTCGGGGGGCGGCTGGTAGGCGGGCGGTTCGGCGGGAGCAGCGGGGGGCGGTTGGTAGGCGGGTGCAGCGGGTGGCGGTTCGGCGGCGGGGGGCTGGTAAGGGGGCGGTTCAGGGGGCGCAGCGGCGGGCGTGGCGGCGGCCGGTTGGTAGGCGGGTGGTGCAGCGGTGGGCGGCTCGTACGTGGGCGGTTCGGCGGCGGGCTTGGCAGGTTCGGCGGTGGGGGGCTCGTACCTGGGTGGCTCGGCGGCGGGCGGTTCGGGGGGCGCGGCGGCGGCCGGTTGGTAGGCGGGCGGCTCGGCGGCGGCCGGTTCGGAGGGTTCGGCGACGGGTGGTTCGGCGGTGGGCGGCGCGTAGGTGGGGGGCTCGGCAGTAGGGGGTGCGTACGTGGGCGGTTCGGGAGGCGGTTGGTAGGCGGGCGGTTCGGCGGGCGCGGCGGCGGGCGGCTCGTACCTGGGCGGTGCGTCGGAGGGCTCAGCGACGGGTGGCTGGTAGGCGGGCGGCTCGGCGGCGGGTTCAGCGGGTGGCGGTTGGTAGGCGGCGGGTTCGGCGGTGGGCGGCTCGTACCTGGGCGGCTCGGCGGCGGGTTCGGCGGGTGGCGGTTGGTAGGCGGCTGGCGGTTCGGCAACCGGGGGCGCGGCTGGTTCGGCAACCGGGGGCTCGGCGGCGGGTTCGGCGGGTGGCGGGGGGGAGTACGCGGCTGGTTCGGCAACCGGCGGCGCGGCTGGCTCAGCCGTCGCGGCCGGGTCGGTCGGCGGCGGTTCAGCAGGCGGCGAGGGCGCGGCAGCCGGTTCGGGTGCAGGCGGCGCCGCCACGGGTTCGTCGGCGTATGCGGGCGACGGCTCGGGCCGATGCTCGGCCGCGGGTTCCGCCTCGGCGGGTTCGTCGGGTTCGGCTTCGTCGGCGTATGCGGTTTCTTGGGGCGCCGGCTCGTCGGGGGGTGCCTGGGCCGCCGCGGCTGGTTCGGCAAGCGGCGGCTCGGGGCTCGGGGCGAGCGCCGCCGCGGCGCCGGGGATCTCCCCGAGGTCGCCGAGGGCGTCCTCGTCGATCTCCGTGCCCATGGCCAGGCCCTTCCAGAAGGGGACTACCTCCGCCGGCGCTGGCGTCCTCCCCCACGCCGTGAACAGGAACCGCTCCGCCAGGGTCCAGAGGTAGACCGGGTCGGGTTTGCCCCAGGGCATGGGGTCGCCCGGCAGCATCAGCGCGCTGCCCTCCGGGATCAGCTCGTCGGGCCCCAGGCCGGCCATGCCCGGATAGGCGGCGTTGAGGGCCCGGACCTCCTCCCAGCGAGCTGGCGAGTTGAGGAACTGGGCCGCGACGCTGCGGAGCGTGTCGGCGGACCGGGCGACGTAGTAGGCCCGTATCGGCACGATCATCGGGTGCTCGTCGTCTGTGCGGGCGACCCCGGTCTCGTGAGCCGCTACCGGCGGCGGCGCGCCCATCGGTTGCTCGGCGCTCGGGCCCATCGGCTGCGTTGGTTGTCCGGCGTCTGGCCCCATCGGTTGCTCGGCGCTCGGCCCCATCGGGTGCATTGGTTGTCCGGCGTCCGGCCCCATCGGTTCGGCCAGGGCGTAGCCGCCGTAGGGCTCGGCCGTCCCGCTCAGGTCCGGGGTTTGCCCGGCGACCAGCTCGGCGTCGCTTTGGGGCTCGATCCGCTCGATGTCGACGATGGGCTCGCTGAACAGGGGGGCGCTTTGCCGGTACCAGGGCTCCTCGGCTTCGGCCTCGGCCTGCGGGCGGCCCTGGCGCCGGGGCTCCTTACCCGGGCGGCGGGTCTTGGTCGGGCGGGACGGCTTGCCCTCCCGAGTGCGGGGCGCTACAGAGTTGGCGAGCAGGGCTAGGGCGCCGACCCAGGCCAGGGCCAAGACCAAGACGATGAGGTTGAGGATGAACCCTCCCGGCAGCGTCCCGTCGTTGACCAGGGTCTCGACCTCAGGCCACCCGGTCGGCAGTCCGAGCTGGGGCACGCCAAGCACCACCAAGAAGGCGATTGGGAGGCCGACCACGACCAGAGCCGTGAGCAGGTCGAAGAGGATGCCCTTGCTGGAGCCCCCGTCTTTCTGTTCCGGGAGATCAGACTGGTAATCGGCGCCGGGGGGAAGGTGCACCATGGGTGCATAACTCTAACTGGAGCAATAGGGGTCACCACCCGGCGGTTCCGCAGCGCGCCGGTCACGGTTCACAACCCCCAGTTTCTCAGGTTCGGCCGGTGTTTCGACGGGGGTTCACTCAATGATGGGGCATTCGCCCAGATAGTCGAGAGCCTCGGGATCGCCGTACGGGGTCAGCAATATGGCTTCGGCCGCGCCCCTGGCGATGATGGGCCGGCGGTTCCAGACAATGGCCAGGGCCGAGCGCAGTATGTAGCCGGTCACCACCGTCACCTCCACCAGGCTGCCGACGCAGTGGACGTTGGCCACCAGGATCTCCTCGCCGTAGATCAGCGGGTGGGACTCCAGGCGGTCTTCGGCCGCGTCGGTGGCCTCGGCCAGCGATCCCCCGCTGGCGACGGTGATGGCAGCCACCCGGGCGGCTTCGTTGGCGGCGTGGACGGCGTCTTGGCGGGCGGCGGTGATGCGAGGGGCGTCGTAGGCGATGCCGCCCAAGAACAGCAGGGCCGAGGAGATGACGGCGATGAACGGCGCGTAGACGCCGCGCTGGTCGTCTAGCCGACGTTGGCCCACCCCGGTCAACCTACCGGCCCCGAGCGCCCCGGCCCGCGGTCGGCCGGCGGTCGGTCGGCGGTCGGCGGGGCGCCTCAGTAGAGCAGCAGTTCGGGCGGAAGGAGGCGGGCGATGGCGTCCTGGGTGACCTCGGCGGGGGTGGCGTGGCCGCCCTGGTACTCGATGACGGTGGCCGACCGGCCCTCCAGGAAGGCGACCTCGGCCTCGCTGAGCCGCCCGACCTGCTCGTCGATGTCGCCGTACACGTAGACGACGTTGGCCATGTCGATGTCGGCTAGGAGTTGGCTGTAGCGCTTGTGGCCCAGGCCGGCGGCCAGGCGGGCCATGTTGCGGTCGGCCTCGGGGGTCTCGCCGCCCATGCCAGCCTCGGCGATGTCGAACTTCACGATCTCGACGCCGTCCACGAACCCGACGGCCCGGCCTTCGGAGAACTCGGTCCAGACCTCGTCGGGCATGTCGACGCGGCCCACCTTGATCAGGTATCCGTCGGCGGCGTTGCCCTGGGTGGCGAGCAGGTCCTGCACCATGAAGGCCCCGAAGGAGAACCCGACCACGTGGACGGTCTTGCCCTGGCCTTTGAAGTAGGCGACCACGTCGGCGAGCATGGCCACCGACTCGGCGTCGGCCGCCTTGGCCTCGTCGAAGCTGATGTCGGCGGCGATGAACCGGCTGGGGTCGAGGGTCTGGGCTTGGTGGACGCTCACCAGTTGGACTTGCTCGGGGTTGAGCAGGCCCACCTCTTCTATGAGTTCCTCCGGCCCGAGCAGGAACGTCACCGGCCCGCCCTGGGTGACGATCACGACGGTGTCGGCGTCGAGGTTGCCGAAGCTCCCGTAGGTGCCCTCGATGCCTGTCGGGGCAGCGGGTTCGGCGGGTTCTGCGGCCGGTTCTGTGGTGGTCGCCGCCTCGGTAGTGGCTGGCGGGGCGGTGGTGGCCGGAGCCTCGGCGTCGGGAGCGTCCGGTGCGACGGGGTCCGGGTCCGGGGCTAGGGCCGCCGATGTGGCGGGCGACGACGACCCCGATGATGTGGCGTCGTCGTCCGACCCGCACCCCGCGGCGACGAGAGCGGCGGCAACGATCCCAGCCGAGAGGACGGTGACGAGCTTGGTTCGGGTGAGGGTGAGCATGTCGCCAACGCTAATGAGGGGCCGGCGAATTAGCGCGCGTCCCGGATGGGGCTGCCCAGCGATACCGGGAGCGGCCCGTTGCCATGGTCGCGCAAGCGCCAGCACCGCGTCCCCGTGCCGGGAGCCGGGAGCCAGCAGCCAGCATGAATTGAAAACATCAAGTTAGAGTATAACTAATAACATTTTCGGATTCTGATTGCCTCTTCCACCCACTGGGAGAGGTTGTTCTTAATATGGGCATATACATTTTCGCTAGCTAGGTAAGGCGGGTCATATGCTTTGGCTATGTTTGATAAAGGGGTTCCGTTGATTGTAATGCTACTAAAAGGGTTCGCCCCTTTGAATGTTTGTTTCTCATCCTGATCCTTAAGGTTATGAATGTATATGCCTAGTAGCCCCTTTTTGTCATCCCATGATTTCTTAATTTCGTATTTGATCCACTTACGGCTAGCCGTTTGACTGCCTATCAGAACTATTGTACACGATTTGCCGGTTAGCTGTCCATTTATCCACTGCTTTATGGTTGCCTCGCCACCCTTCTTGATGCTCTCCCAATCGTTATCGGATACAGGTTGGTTCCCTTCAACAACTCCCATATTTCTAATTTGGCTAGCTCGCCATGCATCTAGCTCATAGTGGAAGCTAAAAAAGCATCTTCGTTGTGTGGCCATGAGTTGCCTCCTTGCGCGATGAAATCTACGACAAAATAGCAGTAACCGACGACGGCAACAACTTCAGATGCAGTTCTGGGACACCAATCGCCGTCGGACTGTGGCTGCATCTTCCTAGGATACGATGATATACAAAACACATAACATTACCAAAGTTATGTAGAATGGCAGCAAAGATACCGAGGCAAGCAGCCGGATGCCGCCGACGCTCTTCTGGAACTCTGACACGTCCATGGAGTAGTCGACTAGGTCAGGGTCCGTCTGGCGCACCCGGTCGTAGAGGCATCGGAACAGTCGTTCCTGCTTCAGGTAGTAGCGGTCAAGACCCCAGAACACGAGTGTGAGCGTCAACATGGCGAAGCCAACACTGGCCCGCTCGTCTCCTTCGGTTGCGGTCCGACTGAACAGCAACAGCGCCGCGAGGATGGCGATGGCCCAGTTCTTGATCTGAGCCGAGTTGCCAGCCAAGCGCTCCACGACTCGCTGGATCATGTCGAGATGGTGCCTGCGGGCGGAGTCGTCGGAGGGCTGAGCCGATGGCGCTGTGTCTGTCACTAGGCCCATCTCCTGTGCCCGACGGAGTTCGCCTTCCGGTGACTACCCGGTCCCCGGCCGCGGGTACACGATCAGCGATCAGATTAGAGGACAAAAGGATCGTCAAGCCCCACGCCTCGACGACCAGCGCCGCTAGAGGGCCCGTGGCTGTCGGGGCCCCGGTCGTCGCGGGCGAGCGGACTGCGCCCTGCGTCCAACAGCCTGAGTGCGAGAATCCGCAGATCCGCCCGCTACCCGTCGGCCGAGCCAGCTCGGCCTGCTGGACAGAGAGGAATCGGGGCTACTTAATCTGGTTAATCTGGGCGGGTGGGTTCTGCGGTGGCTTGCGGGCAGCGTGCTGGCTCGGTGCCGGGCGACGACCTTGTTTGAGCAACGGCCGCGAACCGCCGCGGGCCGCTTGGGGCCAAGATTCAAGATGCGCCGATATCTGGAGGATGTGCCATGACTCCCGCACCAGCAGACCGGCTGCCGTCAATGTTGCGGGACCGGGTGATTGAGATCCTGAAGGAACAGGGCTTGGATCACCGGCCCGGCGAGTTGGTGAAGTTGTCCTCCGGCAAGCAGTCGAGTGTCTTCGTGGATGTCAAGAGGGCGCTGGCCAGATGGGCGGACCTGCAAGTCGCGGCGGAGGCAATCTGCGACGAGATGCGTCGCGCCGGATGTGATTTCACCGTGGTCGGTGGGCTCACGATGGGTGCCGACGCCATCGCCATAGCGGTCTCTCAGGTCGAGAATGCCCGGTGGTTCTTGGTGCGCAAAGAACCCAAAGCACATGGGTTCAAACGGATCATCGAGGGGGCTCGGTTGAGCACTGGCGACCAAGTGTTGCTGGTGGACGATGTGGTGACGACCGGTGGGTCGATCTTCCGTGTCTACGAGGAGGTCGTCAAAACCGGGGCGCAGGTGGTGGCCGCGTCAGCGCTCGTGGACCGGGGTGGTCGCGCGGCCGAGCAATTCGCGGATCGGGGTGTCGAGTATCTGCCGGTCGCGACCTACCAAGACCTGGGCTTGGACCCCGTCTGATCTCAGCGCGGCCCCGTTGGCGATGGCTTGGAGCCACCCATCCCCAACCCACAACTTCGGTCACGGGCCTGCTGCTGGCAAAATCCCAGTTCAGAGCTGTTCTGGCTGCGCCGCGGAAGCCAGTTTGGTAAGTGGGGTTGCGTTTTCAACTACCGTCACGCTTAGTACACCAGAGGACGAAACTGTAGGCGGCCCGATTGATGTTGCCGTTATATCAAAGGGAGATGGTCTCGTTTGGATCAAACGTAAGCACTATTTCAAGCCTGAGTTAAATCCACGCTATTCCTACCGAGATCAAAGGCTCATCAGAGAGTCTGAATAGAGAGAGGAGCACCATGACTAGAATGACCGACGATAAGTCGCTCCAAGAGATTCAGGATCTTGCGGAAGCGAGGCGAGCGGCGGAACGATACGAAGAGCCAGTGGAGTTCGGTCGGCGGATGGCTGTTGAAATCTTCGAGAAGTACGTGAAGAAACCAGACGGTCAAGAATCAAGCGCAAGCCCGAGTGGCTGATCTCATGCTTGGGCGTATGCCTGCGGGGTGACTTCACGGAAACAGGTTTGAGCAACTCGCTCAGCGCGGTGGGCAGGCTCGCGATCTGCTGGCGGCCGAGGAGATCGACGGCCCGGGCGCGGGCGCGGAAGCCGACCACTCAGGCCGCTTCTCTTGCGTGGTTGATGAGGTGTCGTCCGAAGCGTTTGGAGCCGGGCCGCCTCGCGGGCGCTCAGGGCCCGGTCCTGCTCGGGGTGGGGTCCTTCGGAGGCCCGCAGCTTTGGAGGCCGGGAACGTTCTCCACGAAGATCAGCTCGGGTTGAAGCTCCCGGACGAATCGAAGGAACTCGAGCAGGAGCGGAACTCTGTCGTCTTCATCCGTCTGGTTCTTCTGATGGTTGGCGAACGGCTGGCAAGGGGCGCACCCCGCGAACAGCCGAAGCGCTTCCCGGTGCGGATCGAGTACCTCACGGATCTCGGACGGGTCCAGTTTGCGGATGTCCTTTTCGAGCACCGCGGCTCGACGGAAGTTCCGTCGGTACGTCGCCGCCGCGTCGGCGTCGCTGTCGACGGCCACGACCGGCTCGATCCCGGCCCTGGAGAATCCCAGGCTCGTCCCGCCGCATCCGGAGAAGAAGTCTGCGAGAACGACCTGCTTGTTCATCTGCATCCACCTCCCGGTTCTCGATCGGACCATATAAGAGGCCTGTGACGGTTCGGGACCGAGCCGATGACGGTCGATGGCCAGCAAGGGCTTCGCCACAACGTTACCGGGCCAGGGCCGGGCCGGGGGCGGACACCGCGGCGGATGGCTACTGTGGCCGTCGTTACTGGCCCTCCTCGGGGTCGGGGCGCTCGGCTGGCCCTCCGTCGATCAGGCGGAGGGCCAACTGCTGCCAGAACGCACGGCTACCAAAGCGAAGCCCCGCCAGTCCACGGCCGTCTAGCGGCTGTGGAGGGCGGGGAGGTGAGATGAACACTATCAGGTCACTGCCCATGGCGCAAGGGTCGGCTGTAGCCAATGTCGTCTCTTACTTGGAGGGTTATGTGAGCGGCAGACGTCCGTGTTCTGCGGTAATGGCTTCTCGCAGGGCTCGTTGCCCGACGGTCTGGGCCGCGGCCAGCGCCGGCCACCCCCGGGGCCCATGGATCCCCGATACCCCCCGGCAGGCGCATGGCACCGGCCATGCACTGGCACCATGCTCCTCACCATTCAGCGCAGCTTTGGATTGAGACCGCGGCTCATTGGACGCGTCTGAGGAGATAACCATCGGCGCTGAGGCTTGATATTAGCGGTTGCCAGACAGGAACCATCTGGCACCGTGAAACCCTGGATATCTGGGGCGAGGTTGTGTCTACTTGTCGGTTTCAGACATTATCTGCCCTGATCCGTCGCTGCCGGTCTCGTATGTGTTCGTTTCTTCGGCGGACTCTTTGGCGTCAGATGGCACGACTGTGACCAGCCGGAAAGCTTCTGGGACGACTATCTCACCAGGTGGCTCGCCGTTTGTGCCGCCCCAGTACTCGAAAGACCCTCTACGGCGGCTCCGGGTAGGTCGTTGTTCGCTTGCACTTGCAGGCATGACTCACTCCCTTCCTGTTGGTTTTGGTTGCTAATCGAGAATAGAACTCTTGTATATGTGACATCTTTATAGTTAATTAAGCACCCTCCTTCTTGTATCTTGAGAGTTGTACCCGGATCGATAAACTTTTCTTCTGGCCCATAAAAATAGACTGTTGATAAATAAATATCTTGCGGGTTAGGTGTGCCCGAGGCGTGGCCAAGATGTCCTACCACAACATATGGCACAGCACCCGTGTTAGTATAGTGTATCATAACAATTGGGAATAGCGACCTTTCCTTCATGAGCAAGCGTATCACATAGTCAAAGGCTGTAGGTATATCAGGACGCCATCTTTCACCATTTGATCTATATCTGAACAACTTTCTACGTATGGATTCCCATGTATTGCCGATCTTTTCCCAGTAGCTCCCGATGATTTCACCTAAGGTAGGTGGTAAAGCAACGGCTACCATTAGACCTATCCATACCCACCCAGGAAGACGCCTATTTAATTGTAGATAATACGTGTCTACGTAGGTGTACGCATAGTATATTGGGCATCCAAGTACAACCGCAAAGATCAAACTGCTATAGATTAGCTTGGTTACCCTATCAGGGAGATGTTGACGGAAGCTTGGAACGTGCCTCTCGAACATCCAAACAAATCCTGCACCACCTGTAGGAGCCAGAACTACTAGAAGTCCGGCTATCCACCCCATTTGGATTACTCCATTCGTTACATTGAGAGTCTTGAATTGTTATCTTCATGACTTACATTCGTAGTTCCACAAGAACAACCCGCCAGGAAGCAGCAGAGCGACGATCAGCCCCGGGCTTTGCACTCCCTGGGATGTCATCTGCGCCGTCTAGCCGCTACGGGCTGCCTGGGGTGGCCGCTGGCCGGGGCCGTGTGGTCGCAGCGTCCGCCGGTGCCGCCCGCGGCTATCGGTGGGCGAAGCGCCGAAACGGTGCTCCCGTCCGTAGTGCTGTCCATATGTTCCCTCCACAGTGTCCCATGCCCCGGCGGGTGCCGACGTGATGCCTCCAAGGCTGGCACGGCGGGCTCGCCAGAGCAAGTGCCGCGAACGATAATCGGATCACCGTGTCTGTCAAGCCGACGCTCCGGCACCTCGGCCGCCGGCACCGGCCCGCGTGAGCCAGCAGAAGCGAAACCCCAAGCCAGACCAGACGCGAGCACGCCTCCGCTGTTAGGAAACGGCCGGGCCGGGTCGCGGCGTACCTACCCGTGAGCGGTCCAGCGGGTCCAGCGGCTTCGGTTGAGCCGGAGCCTCTTTGCCCCGCAGTCTGAGCCGAGGCCCGGACCCGCGCCTCCGGGCCCGCCGGTCGGGGGCGTTGATGAGCCCGAAAGAACAGATGCGGGCGCTTGGAGTGACCAAAGCCACCAGGATGTCAGGCTAACTGAGCAAGGATCAGGCCGAGAGAGTGAGATCGTCGGGGCATCTCTGGCCGAGCCGCCAGTGGCAACCCGGCATCATCCCAAGTCAGGGCCCTATGTAATACCCAAGCTCACATGATGCAACTTAGACATTTCTGTCTGATAACTCAATCCTTCCCAAAACGACCAAACAAGATCTTTATCAAATAACCTAGTTGCACACAACGGAACTCTCTCTACGCGATGAAACGGATCACTCAAAAAGAGAAACCTCCCCAAACTATGCACTATATTATCAAACAGTCGCAACACGTAGATCACTTCCTGCAAATCCCGCTCGATCTCAACTTCTGATGGAACTAACCGATCAGCCCACTTATCATTATGAGCAACCCGTTTATTCCTTTTAAAACTCAACAGAGGTTTCTTTACAACACTCTTACTAGCTACTATGTCTAGTTCCTCACACCATCGGAAAATACTACTGCTAACATCATAAACACCCAACAACTTCTTACAATATTTCTTTTGATTCACACTCAGATTATTCGCACTCAAAAGACTACTAGAAAAAGAACTAAAAGAACTTTCACTCTCGAAAACAAGTTTGGAAACCAGCAACAACATCTGATCATAATCCTGATGCATCCTATCCAACAGACTTTGGACAGGACCTACCTGGCTATAACTTTTATAATATCCTGCATTAATGTCCCACCGATTCAAATATAAAACAGTAAACACTCTACGACAAACTTGAGCCAAAGCCTCTAGTTCTTCCCTAAAAGAAACCACCTTCTCATACAACTTCCTGTCCCTGAGTAGTTCACCCTCTCCCTCATACAAAGGCATCTGAAACTTAGGGAGTAACCACAGTTCCCTAAACCCAGACGACTCACACAACAATATTCCTGACTCTTCCCCTATCGCCTTACGGCTGCTCTCATCCACACGACTAAGAGACCAATTAAACTCAGCACCAATCACCGGACCTTCCCACACAATCTTGTTTCCGTCTAAACCATACTCCAACTTAACCCCATCACAATCAGACAACTTTGTTAAACCTACAACATCACGCACAAAAATTAAAATAGCCGGAACGCTTTGACGCTCACTTATCCACCTAGATCCATCAGGAAACTCTCCTAGCCAAGGGGCTAATATTTCTATCTTCATAGACTCTGAAGGGAAAATAGCCGCATCCTTCTGAAAGAAAACAGCCTTTTTAAACTTCAATCTTTTATCCTTCATTTTTAGGCTCCTGTCGGGAGGCGTCATTCCGCAGACTGCGAATCCACCGGTACTGGTTGGGCCAATCGACCTCATTGGCGGCGACGACCTGCGCCTGCGTGCGGTCGAGGTGGTCGTTCCACATGTCGATGATCTCCCCCAACTGAATTCCGGCGCGGTCCTCGAGCAGGCACTGGGCGCGGTGAGTGCCGGAGATCAGACTCGTCGTCCCATGTCAGGTCGTCGCGGATCGTAGCCGCGATGATCACCCCATGGCGCACACCGCGCCCGTCGTGTCGGAGAGCGACACCTGACATCCTCGGCGACCGTCGGAACCCACTCGTCGTGGATGAGGCCGCCGCCGTCGGCTTTGAACTCGGCCACGCCCTCCGCGGTAACCGCCGCTGCGGCCTCCACCAAAGGCCGGTCCGTGTCGTGCAGGCCGAACTCGTCGGCCAGGTTTCGCCATACTGCGGACTGTCCAAGACGGGTCTCATCTGTATGCGCCCTATGCGACACATTATGCAAGAAGGAAAACGGCGGCTGGGGCGTTGCGGTCACACCCTCACCGCTCAACCGGGTGGCGTCCTGACCCCGTCCCCGTCTTTTGTCTGAGCGGAGTCCTCGATGCCGTTGCCCGGGGCGCTGAGACCACGCTCAGAGCCTTGCACTATCAGCGGGCGCGCCAGTGAAATCCCAGTTCAAGGAACCTAAAACCGCTTCCGGCGACACACGGCTACGAGCCGCTCCAGTAACTGTTCCGCCGCCCCGGGCCTAGTCAACGGCCCGGCCCGACCGGGAGTGGTGAACGCGCACGCGGAATTCGTTCCCGCAAACGGGTGAAATTCGTTACGGGGTTTGGCGTTTCGGCCGCCGTCGAGTTGGTAGAGGCGGTTGGCGATGTCGTCGATTACGGCCCGGGCTTGGGCGCCGGTGACGGGGTCGAGGCGGGTGCGGAAGTTGACCATGCCTTCGCCGTCGCACCAGGCCCGGTGGCTGCGCATGGCCCGCTGACGGCGGAACTTGGCCTCGCGGTCCGCCGCCGTCTGATGGCGGTGAGCCCAGTCGGCGGCCTCTCGGGCGGCCAGATCGGCGGGCAGCTCCTTGGCCTGGTCCAGCAAAGCCGCATCACCGTCCACCGCCTCGGCCGAGGTCGCCCGGGCGGCTTGCGCCAAAGCGTCGGCGTGCTCGGCGGTGATGTCGCCCTCGGCCAGGGCGCCGGCCACCGCGGGCGTCTGGTCCAAAGCCTCGGCCCGGCGCAGCCGCCGGCGGGCCTCGCGCTGGGAGCAGCCCCCGGCACAGCGCAGCAGCTCGATGCCCGCGGCGGGGTCGAAGGTCCGGTCGGCGGCCGCGGTCAGCAGCCGGGCCTCGAAGGCGTCCAGCGCGGCCCGCGCCCGCTTGGCCCCGGCCGTGGCGTCGCGCAACCCGGTCAGGCCCGTCCCCGAGAGGTCTAGGGCGTTCAGCTCGGTGACGAACCGGTCGAACACGGCGCGCTTCCTTTAACATCCAGCCCCAAAGGGACCGGATCGAACTCGGACCAGCAAGCCGGCCGAAGCCAGCGAGCCACCAGTCTGGGGAAGTGCCAGAACCATCCGAACGATCCGTTCAGGAGGTTCCGTGACCGGTAACGACAATGTACCGGGACCCTGTGACAGCCACAACGCCCGTTCGGAAAAATCTAAGATTCTCAGGCCGAGGGCGGCGCCGCCGGGGACGGGCCGCCGACGAGGGTCAGGTGCCGGAGCGGGAGCGGAAGGGGTCGATGGTGGCCGAGCCCACCAGCAGGCGCTCGGCGTCGAGGGAGGCGATCCCGAAGCCGCCGACCACTTGGGGGGGCACCCGGCAGGTCAGGAACACGTAGGCCCTCCCGCCCGGCGGCACGGGGCCGGTGGTGACCGCGTCGCCGTCCACGTCGATGAAGACGATGCTGGCGTCGCCGGCCATGTCGTTGTTGCAGTAGACGCGGTTGCCCGCGGCGGCGTCAGTGACGCTGGCCAGCCCGGCCCGCACCACCTCCACCGCCCCGTCGGCGCCGTCGACCCGGTAGCAGCACAGCGCGGCGACCCGGGCGGCCCGGTTGGCGGTGGCCTGGAGCACCTGCTCGGACCGGGTGGAGTCGGAGAGCATCTGGATGAGGACGATCACCAGCATCAGCATCGGAAACATCACCGCCACCCCGACGGCAGTCCCCGAGCCGTCCTCGCCGCGGCGGCGGTTGGGGCCGATGCGGATAGCGATGAGCCGGGGCAAGCGGCGACAGGCCAGCCGCGGCCGGAGTCTCAGCATGTCCAGGCCTCGGCGCTGCTGAGAGCTGAGGTGGTGATGTCGTCGAGGGGACCGCAAGCCAGAGCGCTGAGTTCCACCCCGCCGAAGATCGGCGAGATGGTGCCGGCGAACACCAGGGCCTGCACCTGGCCCCGGTCGGACTCCACGACCACCACTGGAGGTCGGGTCTCGACGGCCGAACTAGAGGCGGCGATCAAAGCAAGCTGGGCAGCTAGCACGCCCTCACTCACGCGGTCGTCGGGTGCAGCATTCTGAGCGGCGCCGACGGCGGCGTCGGCCGCGGCCTGCACGGCGGTGCGGGCCATGGCCACCACCACCACATGCACTCCCATCAGGATCGTGAACATCACGCCCAAGAACAGGATGGCCACCGGCAAGGCCTCGCCCCGCGAATCGGCCCGCCCTGTCAGCGGGCGGGTTCGACACGCGAATTGACTGGCCGGGTTCAGGCCCGACTCTTTCAGGTAATGACTGAAATCGCCATGTTTGCGAATGGCGTTCGGCGTTCCGAGACAGCGGCCCTAACTAGGGTTTGGCGACGCAGGTGCCGGCGTTCCAACTGAAATTGGCGCTCTCGCAGAGGACCTTGACTGAGAAGCTGGCAGGGGTCAAACCGAGTTCTTGGTCCTCGAGATCGCTGACCGCCTCGTTGCCTCGATTGATCAACACTCCCGCCACTGCTCCGGCGATGACAAGCAGCACCACCATGATGATCACGGTTTGCAGGGCGATACCTCGCCTGTCGGTGGCCGTAGCCTCCGACCGCCTTCGCAGTCCCAATGAAGCGATCCCGAGCAGACTCGGCACCCCAACAGCTAACAGAGCAACGGCTATCATGCTTCCTGCCTCTCGAAACGCGACTAAAGCTGCCGTTTAGCAGCGACGATATGCCCAACTGGCCTCATGAACTGAAGACTAGCCGAACTTCCGCCATTCGCGCAACCAATTTCTAGAACCTCGGTTGTCGCATCTAGCTACCGAGATCGATCAAGGCGTCGGTTACGGGCCCGAGCGGTAACTGCACCGGACACTCGGCCCACGGCCCGAGCCCAGCGGCTGACGGTGTTCAGCCATTCGTCCACGGTGTCAGCGTACAGGTCGATGGCGGCTCCGACGGGGCGAGGTCGGTTGGGGTCGAGCCCACGGTTTTGATGACGACGGTTTCCGACGGCCATGATTAGTACCGTGAGCACGGCGGCTCCGGTAACGACGGCTGCTGAGATGTCCACTGCGCCCGGCACCTGCCACATCAACTCAGTTCCCCCTGCGGGGACCCAGACGATTAGATGACCTGGGCCTCCCTTGTGCACTGCGGTGCTGGCCGACGAACGCCAGTATGGGTCCCAGGGCACGCGCAGCCAGGTCCAGCCGGCTGTGTCTGCTCCCAAAGTGAGTCGGTCGCCGTCGGCGCGCATCCACACACCAGTCGCGGCTTGGTCAGCCGGATGATTGGGATCATCGTCCTCGACCCGGATCGGCACCGGCTGCCACGACTCCGGTTCGGTTCGGACCTCGGCAACGATTGGGATCCACCATTGAGCCGCGGCTTGGTGCCAGGCGTCCTCGGAGTGGTAAGCATCCACAGTCACGCCGCTAGCCGTCACCCCGGATAGATCGGTCAGGGAGATGTTGCCGCTTGCGTCGCATCTCGCGTGCCAACGGGCCCCCAGAGCCTCTGAAGCGGCAAGGCTGCCTAACGCGGGCGCTCCGGCGTCCTGCCAGACCTCAAACCAATGAGGTCGCACCGGGTAAAGTTCCCCCAACTGACCGGTGCGTATCAGAAGCTCGGTGGCAATGAACTCGAAGGATGGGCTAGTCTCCCTATACAGCCCCAACAGCGGACGGATGCGGCCACCGGTGCGTGCCGTGTTCAACCAGGGTTGACCCCAGGCACATGTATGAACGTCTCCGGTCTGGGGGTTTGTGACCCTTCTGTCTACATAAACTAGTCCGTTGGCACCAGGTTCGCTCCGCTCTACCACGGCTCCGAGGGGGGTTTCCACCGGTGGCTCTAGTGCGTCGCTTGTTACTCCCCAGAGGCCTCCCCAGAGTAAAGTCATGCTCCAGGCCAGGGCTCCCACCCAGGCCCAGGAACGTGCTGGTAGTAGGAACAGCCCCACCGCCAGTACTAGGATTTCAAACCGGAAGGTAAGAACAACGAAGACGACTAAGCCTAGAACAACATGTAGCTTCCAGACGGGCCGGAGTCCAGCTTGCGAGTGAGTTGACACTCTCGTGGCTATTCCGGCACATGCAATGATTGCTATAAGGATGGCTATTATCAGCCAGCGCTCCGGGCGCAGCCAACTGGCCCATTCGGCTAGCAAAGTAGCCACCAAACCGGCGGCAGCCACTCCGGCTAACCGCCGAGACGGGCCTCCCCGCCGACTAGCCCACGCTGCTCCCATCCCCACGCTAGTTAAAACCAGTATCTGATAAATGCCTCCAAACCCCCAGAACCGGTGCAATGGCACGTCCCAGCGCACCAGGCGGTCCAATGAAGCCAAAAACGGCACCAGCCACCAGCCACTGATAACCAAGGCAGCAGCTCCGGCGGTGATGGACCAGCGAGCGGCTTGGCGGAATGAGGCACCGCTGGTGGCTAGTAGCGCCAAGGATGCCACTCCCAGACCGGGAATTGATGTGGGGTTGCACAGCAACGCCACTCCAGCCATGATCCCGGCTGCGACGGGGCGATTACCACGGGCCGCCCAAGCAGCGGTGAATAAGCCAGTGACCGTTGCCAGCATGAAAGGCCAAGAACTGTAAAAAGTAAACACGGCATGAAAGCCGGGTAGTGCCCAGTGCATGGTGCCTGAAGCGGCCGCCAACACCAGAACAGATCCCACCGCGATGCGTTGCATTTTTGGCGGGTAGTCCACCGCTCGGGCCAGGCGCAAAGCTCCCCACGGCATCAACACTAATAAACCCAGCGCCACAGCCGTCATCTGTCCGTGGGTTGAGTGGGTGAAACGCAGCCAGTTGAGGCTCAGCGGCGGGTAGTTGATTCCGATAGCCTGGCCCCCGTAGAACCAGTCCGACCAGCCTCGCCAGTCCCACCACGGCAACGTCTTGAGCCACTCGGCGGCAGCAGCATGGCCGATCATGTCACCGCCTGGTGGCACGCCTCCACCCCGGATCACATCAAGCCAACTTGCCCCCACCACATAGGCAACTGCGCTTCCTGCTGCTAGCCAGACCGCGGCCAGTCTGCGCCGCTGGGTTGAGATGTCCTCTCCGCCAGAATCGGCCGATACGGTCGGAGTAGCGGTGATTCTGCCGCTACCGAGGTTATGCTGCTTGGGCATGTGGTTGGAAGTGTAGCGCCAATGGAGAAAGCTGGTTGCCAGGCTAATAGAATCATATAATAGAAATTGAAAAATACTGAAAATTCAGTCAAACAGGAATGTCTGTATCAACTTGGAGCTACCGGTTACAGCAACGGAGGGGTTAGATTGTGGTTATGGCTGATCGGAAATTAAAACGCTGGCTTATTGCGCAATCACCGCTTATACTATTAATGTTAGGTCTGTCGACGGTATTTTTGTTCAGTAATGCCCGGGGTCATTTCTATCGTTATGGTCACCACGATTATGTATCATCTGAACATCTGGCAAATGCCGTGAACTATTCGCCGAATCATAACTTTCTTGGGTTCACTCGCCAAATAATATTGTCTGATGGTAATTCTTGGTATGAAGCTTATAACAGGTTCCCACCCGCCGGATATGCTCTGATCAAGTTGGCCACTTTACCCTTCGAAGGTCTGTCGACTCAGATCTATGCAACAAGGGTGTTAATGCTAATATTTTTTGCTGGAACAGGGGTGATAGCCTTTCGGTGTGTGTGTCGCCTCTCGTCTAATAAATGGGTCGCCCTAACCGCGACGTCGATGTCGTTCTCATCGTACTACTTTTTGTACTATAACGATATGATCTCCAACGAAGTGACGATAGATCTTTTCGTAGTAGTAATGGTTTTCCATTCTATGGTTATATTTGCTCAGGAAGGTCGATTTGGGCAGTTAGTTGCGAAGTCCTGTCTCGCATTGGTTTTTGGTTGGCATGTGTATGGTTTATTGATGGCCTTTATTATTCTAGGCGTTGTACGAGAAGCCTTTATAGCGGGTAAAACAACCCAAGAGATAAATGGACTAAAGATGTCAGTGTCCAAACGCCTTGTAACTCTAGTTCGTGCCGGTGTTATTGGAGGGGTTACTAGTCGCTATATGATGCTTGCTTGCATTACTTTGATTTGGGGAGTATTGGTTCTTATATATAATTTAAGTCGAGAATACCTTTCTTTAAATATAAACGATAATATTTCTCTGAATGATCTGCCATCATTTCAGTCAATGTTAAATAGAACTGGATTGGATAAATTGCCGCTTTCAGATGAGTCCGTACTACGAACATGGCCCGCATTCTTGAGACAACAATTGGGCCGTATCGGTGTTTTATCCACTCCGATTTCTTTCCAGAAGTTATTCTTAGCATTCAGTCGTGATGTCTCGGTTTGGATATTCAGTATATACACAGGGATAGTGCTTGCTCTATGCGTAGTAGGAGCGAGTTTGGTACGTTACAAGGTGCTGGTAGCTACTTTGATAGCGAGTGGCTTTTGTTGGGCAATACCTATGCGTAACAGCACCGAGTGGCATGAATACGAAGCCGTATTTTATTACGGCATTCCATTGGTTTTTTTTGCATTTGTGGCGCAGTTTATTCAAAAGCTATCTAATAGATGGCTATGGTTACTGGTTACCGTAGCTCTGGCTAGTTTCGTGATTTCAGCCTTTCAGATAAGTCGTATTGGCTCTGATAGCGAAGCTGTTGAATTCCATGAAGCCATAACCGCTGATTTTGATGCCATTAGGACAATAACCCAGGGAAATAATATCTTTGTCCCTATCGCTGATAAATACTCACTTCATATAGAGTTCACCGGAGTGAGACATGGCCTAGATTACTATTTGTCTGGGAACGGTATCATCTTAGGAGATGACCCATCCATTGATGGGGTTCGCCCCCCGCGCTATATCATTCGACGTGAGAGACTAGATAAGGTGTCTGGCTTACTCACCCCTGAGAATCAGTTAGTGTTCCTTTACGATTTTAAGCATCACAATGAACATAATTAGGGGGCTTATATACGGTTTTACCCAAATAGGCCCGAGAGCCGCGAACCGATAAAACCGCAGGTCAGATGGTCCGCTCCCGTTCTAGATGTTCTGGGCATAGAGGTTGGTAGCAGCGCGATGGGGTGAGCCCCCTGTGCGAGTGTGGTGGTGTAACAGCCCACGAGCACAGGAGGCTCGATGTCGCACGCTAATGCACGTTTGATTCCCGCGGGGCGGCTGCTGCTGGTCCAGCGGGTGGCTGCGGGGGAGCCCCAGGCCGAAGTGGCCCGCCAGATGGGGCTGTCGCGGGGCACGGTCGCGAAGTGGTGGGGCCGCTGGCAGGAGCACGGCGATTGCGGTCTGGTGGACCGCAGCTCGCGGCCGCGCCGGTCCCCTCGGCGCACCGCGGCCCGCACCGAGGAGCGGATCTGCCGGCTGCGGCGCAGCACCAAGCGAGGGCCGGTGTACTTGTCGGCGCGCACCGGCGTGCCGGCCTCGACGGTGTGGCGGGTCCTTCGCCGCCACGGGCTGAACCGGCTCGATGTCATCGACCGCCCGACCGGGCGGGTGATCCGACGCTATGAGAGATCGGCGCCGGGGGAGCTGGTGCACCTCGACATCAAGAAAGTCGCGAAAATCCCCCCGGGCGGGGGCTGGAGAGCACACGGCCGCCAAAGCCCCCAGGCCCGCCGCTCCCGCCGCGCCCGAGGCCCCCGCCGCGGCGGGTACACCTACCTGCACGTCGCCGTCGACGACTACTCCCGGGGCCCTCGACCACGGCGGCCTGGGCGTCACCCCCGAGGAGGGCGCGGCCATTGAGGCGACCCTGACCCGCTGCCAGGCGCCCCGCGGCTTCGACTTCGTGGGCCGGGTGCTGGTGGCGCCCTGCATCAAAAGGTTCGGCACCCCCGAGCCGAAACTTATGCTGGCCGACATCGCCTGCAGCCGCACCCACTGGTGCCAGCTCTTCTCCGAGCCGAGATCGGGATCGGACCTGGCCGGTCTGTCCACCCGGGCCGAGCCCGACGGCGACGTCTGGGTCGTGAACGGCCAGAAGGTCTGGAACTCATGTGCCCACCGGTCCCACTACGGGCTGCTTCTGGCCCGCATCGATCCCCGGCGGCCCAAGCACAAGAGCATCACCTGCTTCATGCTCGACATGGGCGCGCCCGGCGTGGAGGTGCGGCCGCTCAGACAGATGACCGGCGAGGCCGAGTTCAACGAGGTCTTCCTCAGCGATGCCGAGGTGCCCGACGCGATGCGCCTGGGCCCGGTCAACGAGGGCTGGGCGGTGTCGACCGCCACCCTGATGAGCGAGCGGGGCGGCCTCTCCAGCCGCCCCCGGGTCGGGCCCGGCCCAGTCGACAGGGTCATCGACGAGACCCGGGGCGACTGGGACGACCCGCTGGTCCGGGACCGGCTAATGGGGCTGTGGTGCCCGGGAGCGGGCGCTGCAGATGACGGCCTTTGCCGGGGTGGGGGTCAACGCCGGATCCCCAGGGCCGCCGAGCCCCGGCAGCGAACTGAGCCAGTCGATCGCGGCCGCCCGCATCGACCTGGATGGGCCCCGAGGCGATCGCCTTCCCCGCCCCCGCGGCCTGGGCCGAGCCCAGCCGCCGCCGCGAGCTGAACATGGCTGACCTGCCCGCCGGCTACCTGTTCGCTTACTCGCCGGCGCTGGCGATCCTGGGCGGCACTTCGAACATCCAGCGCAACATCATCGGCGAACGGGAGCCCGGCCCCTACAAGGGCGCCCCCTGGGCCGACATCCCCCGCTGAGTGCGCCCATGAACAACTCCAAGTGGAGCGTTGCGATATTGCTGGCCGCAGGCATTCTCCTGGCGCTTGTGGTTCGCTACCATTTTATATTTTTCGAGTCACTTGACTATACCCATTCCCTTTCTCCTTGGTATGACTTTATTATAAGTAATTATAACTTAGACGCTTTACAGCACCCCTTTTCCAACTACAACGTACCGTATCTATACTTGCTGATGATTAGTGCGGCTCTCTTTCCTGCTCACAAGATCCACACCGTCATTGTCATAAAAGTTATATCTATTATCTTTGACGTTATTATGGCCTTTTTCGTCTATAAATGTGTGCGCATGAAATACCATGAACCAAAGACGATACCGATTCTGGCCGCGCTGGCGACGCTCTTTGCGCCTACAGTCATCCTCAACAGCGCCGCGTGGGCACAGTCAGACGCCATATATACTGCCTTCCTTATAGCCTGCCTTTACGCCCTGCTTGCCCGACGCCAAGCATGGGCCTTCATCGCCTTTGGACTATCCTTTTCCTTCAAGCTGCAAGCCATCTTTCTGGCACCACTATTCCTATGGCTGTTGATGAAAAAAGCAGTCAACTGGCGCTACTTCTTTCTAAGCCCTATCGTTTATCTCATCACTCTCATCCCGGCTTGGATCATCGGCAGACCCCTAGGCGATCTATTGTTGATCTATATCCGCCAAACCCAATCCGAAGAAGTTCTCACTCAAGGCGCGCCTACAATGTACCAATGGATCCCCGATACATACTATGATTTGTACCCATTAGCCATAATCCTCACAGTGGTAGTAGTGTTTATTATAGCACTACTTATATATAAGAGCCAACTGAAGGTGACCCAAGACTTATTAGTTCATCTAGCGACTTTTTCGGTCCTCCTCTTACCCTACATTCTGCCCAAAATGCATGATCGATACTTCTTCCCCGCTGATGTAATCTCCATTATATTTGCCTTCTACTTCCCTAAATACTGGTATGTGCCGGTAGTTATCGGTCTGGTATCGCTCAATGGTTACTTGTTATTTCTGTACGGAGTGTTGATCGTCCCACTGGAGTTGATTGCTATCATTCCGCTGATGCTCATTGCCCTTCTAGGGTGGCAAATCCTGCGGGACTTCAAACACCCCCCGGCCAAACACTCTGCCGCGACTTCACAACTCTGAGCGCCCGTAACCGAAACGACAGCCGAGCGACAGCGATTGCGGATGCAGGTCAGGGGCGGCGGAACAGGGAGCCGTTGAGGCCGACCAGGATGGTGTCTACCACCTCTCTGGGCTCGGCCTCGCTGCCCACCACCGCGCAGTAGTAGATGAGCCCGAAGTACAGCGAGGACCTAGCTGTCAGTTCGCGTGAGGTTGTTAGCGCGTGATGCGGGCGGGCCGCCGATGAGATCACGGCGCTGCGCACCGAGTGGATCGGCCAGGGCGGCCCGCTGTGGGAACGCCTTCAGCGCTTGCACTGGCGCGCTCGGACGCGTCTACGCGGAATTGTACGACAAGTACCGCCGGGAAGAGTCGGAGGCGGCCGAGCGGCACAGGCAAAGAGAACGGCGGCGATCCGGTCCGGCGGGCCGAGAGCTTCGTGGCTGAGATGCGGAACACGAAAAAGGCCGTGATAGACTCCCAGGGGGAAGGTTGAAGCGGCCATGCGGCAGGTCGCAGACATCGGCGGCTACGGCGGCAAACTGGAGAACTCCCGACATGGACGGCAAAAGGGTAGGCGAAACATGACGGCCGACCAGATAGCGCATGTTGTTCCAGGCGAAGACCACGAACGCGCCATGGCAATAGGATTACAGTGGGTGATGTCAACCGATCCGCCTTCTAGTTTGGTGGTGCTTGCCCCTCAGAAAAGCCACTTCAAGACAGGCAACCTCCTAAGGGGTTTGCCTCCAGGATGCGGCAAGGAGTCCTTCCGGACCTATTCACACTGTTACGCCAGATATCGTAATGTGTTGGCGTGTTGGCCAACTGAAAAACAGTTGGACGAGTTGGATTGGGATCTAGTGGGCCGGGAGGTGGCAAAACTGTGCGTCCTCTCGTGGTCCGAAGGCGACACGCGTCTTTGGCGTGTAGCTAGACGCCCCAATGAACTGTTTGATTCATCATCTGAGATCGTCATGCCATCATCACTGGACCCTGTAACGGTCAGGGCGTTGCAGGCGATATCGAATCATGTCAACATCAAAGATCGCTTTTCTCACCAGTTTGATAAGGATAAAGTGGTGCATGCGTTTCGGCTCCTTATCCATGGCGGACATTTTTACGATCCTGATGCAATCAAGGTGTGGGCCATGCAAAATGGTTGGCCAGCCCCTGCTGCAGAGAAGCTACGTCAAGTAGCTTCAGAAATAAAAGAAGGCAAACGCCACAAAGTGTCAGCGTCAGCCCCATGGGCGGAGGACATCTTACATCAGTGGCACCAACCAGCTAAGGAATAGACAATAACGAGGCGGCGGTCCGTCTTACCATCCCCGCTTGGGGCTATGCCCAGAACACCTAGACCGGCGGACACCCGAACATCAGCAGGCGGCTGGCGGCCTTAGGCCCGGTCTCGAAGAAAGCGGATCTTTCATCTCTCAGGGGGGAGGGGACGTTGTGGTCGGCGGTGCGTTGATTCGGTTCGGCGAGATCACCGTCTGTCGAGCGACGCCGAGGTCCGGGCCCAGGTAACGCGAGCACTCGGCGAGGTTTTCGATGCGCCACTGGTCCCAGGCTTGTTCCGCGTGGAACTTGTGGAGCTCTTGGAACTTGTCCTCTAACTGTTGGGCGAACCCGCTGATCTCGGAGAACTGGGCTTCCACATCGCCGATCTTCTCATCGTTGATCACGAGGTAGCCAGTGACCCAAGCCGTCCCGAGTTCGTATAGCAACTTCCGCAATAGATCTTTGTACGAGTCGTCCAGCACCTCCATATGAGAGGTGGTGTGCGTTTTGACCTTGCGGTCCAGATCTTCGGCGACGTTGCGTAGCTTCTGGTTGAATTGGGAGCGCATGCGGACCTCCGTCTCGCGTGTTTTACCAGCGGCTACTGGGGGTTGGGCCTCTGTGCGAGTTGTCCCCAGCGCTTGTTTCCGTGCCGCGCCTGCTGGATGGCTTCTTGGAAGGCAGTTCGTTCTCGGGGTGTGAGGTGCTGTTCGCAGGTGGTCTCGTTGACCATGACCATCGCTTCGGCGTATCTGTCGGGGTCAGGGGCACCCCTGTTCAACCGAGACTGGCCAATGGCCCCTATGGCGGCTAGCACTGCATGGTTGGGGTGGGCTGTGATCGCCGGATTTCCTTGTGAGAGCAATTCTGCTGCTAGTTCTGCGGCTATTTCCGCCGCGGCGTTGTCGACGTCATTGCAATCTTCAGGCGCCGGCAGATCACTGTCGCCCATCTCTGGCAATCGGACGACGGCGAGATCGCCGTCCAATGCGTCTGCCATGTCTCCCATCATGGGCAGGACCGCCAGCGCGTAACGCTTGCAGCCTTCCATCGACCACGAGTGCTTCTGTCTGCTTTTCGTCATTGGCTCAAGGCTAACAGGCAAGTATGTGAGCCCCAAGTAGCCGTTTCTTCCGTCGCCCCGCCGCAGGGCCCCTCTCCGCCCGACAACGCGCCGCCACGTTCCCCGCAGCCCTCGCCGCCGGCTGCGGCCCGCTTCGCCCCAGGCGATCCAGCGGTCCCGCTGATTGCGCACCGTCTTGGGATCCACCTGAAACCGCTCGGTGGCTGCCGCCACCGGCCAGTCCCTCCACCACACAGGCCACCATCTGGCGGCGGCCCTCGGGGGTGTGCACCGCATTCGGGTGCTGGGTCCTAACGCAGGCCATGAGCCCTCCTTGTGAACCTGAGTCGATTACGGACCCACAGCTCACTCGGAGGGCTCACCCCACCGGGGGGACCCTCGCTCAGACCCTCAACCCAGGGACAACGTCCCCGGTTGTCACACCTAGGTGTTCTGGGCATAGAGGTTGGTAGCAGCGTGATGGGGTGAGCCTCCTGTGCGAGTGTGGTGGTGTACCAACCCACGAGCACAGGAGGCTCGATGTCGCACGCTAATGCACGTTTGACTCCCGCGGGGCGGCTGCTGCTGGTCCAGCGGGTGGCCGCGGGGGAGCCCCAGGCCGAGGCGGCCCGCCAGATGGTGCTGTCGCGGGGCACGGTCGCGAAGTGGTTGCGGCGCTGGGTCGAGCACGGCGATTGCGGGCTGGCGGACCGCAGCTCGCGGCCGCGCCGGTCTCCTCGGCGCACCGCGGCCCGCACCGAGGAGCGGATCTGCCGGCTGCGGCGCACTACGAAGCGGGGGCCGGTGTATCTGTCGGCGCGCACCGGGGTGCCGGCTTCGACGGTGTGGCGGGTCCTTCGCCGCCACGGGCTGAACCGGCTCGATGTCATCGACCGCCCGACCGGGCGGGTGATCCGCCGCTATGAGAGATCGGCGCCGGGGGAGCTGGTGCACCTCGACATCAAGAAAGTCGCGAAGATCCCGCCCGGGGGCGGCTGGAGGGCACACGGCCGCCAAAGCCCCCAGGCCCGCCGCTCCCGCCGCTCCCGAGGCTCGGGGTACACCTACCTGCACGTCGCCGTCGACGACTACTGCGAGTCGCCTACGTCGAGGCCTGCGACGACGAGACCGCCTATCAGAGTGCACAAGCGCCAGAGGCGGGCACGATGCCGGTGCGGAATGTCCGATGCGGTCCAGGTGACCAAGCGATCGTGTGTCGTGAAAACTTGGGTCTGCGCTCAAAGGAAGTTGACTCCGTCGCGGTGTCGAGGAACGACTGCTCTAATCCCAGCCTGTGCGTGTCGATCTAGAAGGTTCGTGGCATACGGGCTGGTTTCAATCTTCGGTTGAAGCACCTAACCTGTGTCTGCGATGAATGGTTCTGAACGCAAAAAGCGGCATCAAGGGCGCACCACTGCTCGCCAATTTCCACCTTTAAACGCCACCACGAAGGCAGAGGTTATTGATCTAAACGGTTTAGGTGATGAGAATCGCGAGCCAGGGGAATTGGTTGATATCACCTACCGAGATATTCAAAGAAAAGGCCCTGCTTTGCCCGCTACGCCAGATCAGCTAGCCGAGTTCTATAAACAGAACAATCGCTCGCGAGGTGGGCCAAAGTGCTGCCTTGCTCCCGGATGCAGCAGAGGAGCGAAAGACATAATCAAGGCACATTCTATTTCTGCGGCTAAGATTCTAAGTCAACTGGCCATAGATGGTAAAATCTGGGCCCCACACCATGCAGCCGAAGTTGGCGATAGCGGAGAGTTTCTATTGTCATCTCCCTTTAAACTTGTTGGCATCACGCAAGCATCAATTTTCCTTGGACTTTGCGCCGAGCATGACCATGCTCTATTCAATATCATAGACGATAATGACGTAGATACCGATAATATGGAATATCTCTTCAAGTTGGCATACCGGGCAATCCTACGAGAGGTCCATGCACAATTGGGGTCCTTGCAGTCGGTACAAGGCAAGCCGCTTCCTGTGATCGAAACAGATATCGGCTATATCGACATTTTCAGCTTCAAGATTCAAGTAGCAGAATCCATCTTAAAATATAAAGAAGAAATAGATAAGATGCTGTCTGCTGGCCAATGGGACGGTCTTAAGCACGAGTTCAAATTTCTGGACAGATCAACCCCGACTGTGGCTGCTGCTGCGTTAGTATCTTTAGACGATGTAGACCGAGAAGATCAATCAATGGCAGTGTACTCAATACTACCAACATCCGAGGGTATAATAGCTATATTTTCTGCCACTGAGACCGACTTTCCAGCGATGAACCGCTATTTAGATAGGCACCTTTCCGCACCAGTAAAAAGTCGAAGGTTTAAGAATGAACTGTCTAAGATAATCTTGCGAGACACTTACAACTTCGTTATTTCGCCGAAACTATGGGACAAGTTGTCTCAATCACGACAAAACCAGATTATTGATTACTTCTTAATATCTAAACCAGATTTCCCGGCACAGCATTATCCAAGTAAAGGTCTGTGTCTTTTTCTAGACACCTAGTACACCGGCCCCTGCTTCCGGGCTGCGCCGCAGCCAGCAGATCCGCCCAACGGCCCCACCACTTCGCGACCGTGCCCCGCGACAGCCCCATCTGGCGGGCCACCTCAGCCTGGGACGTCCCCCCGGCCACCCGCTGGACCAGTAACAGCCACCCCGCGGGAGCCAACCCTGCATTAGCGTGCGACATTGAGCCTCCTGTGCTCGAGGGGTTGTAACACCACCACACTCGCACAGGGGGCTCATCCCATCGCGCTGCTACCAACCTCTATGCCCAGAACACCTAGCTGGGACGTTGATTGTCCGCAGCCGACTCAGGTACCGGGGCGATTCGGGGCTGGTGGCGGTGTTCAGTTGCTACGCTCTGACGCTGGCCGGGTTGCCTGAAAGACGTCAGGCTCAAGAAAGGAATCGAAAACATGGAAACTGTCGTTGCTATTGGTGTCATAGCCGCATCGTTGATCAGCGTGGGCGTCTCGATTGCGGCCTATAGGCACGTAACCCGCAAAGTGCCCATAGTGCAAATCCCCATCCAAGGCGACGACCATGCGGTGCGAGGCCAAGCTGCCCACATCCAGGCTGTCTTGGAAATCAAGCGACTGCTCAAGCAAGCCAAGATCAAATCAACGAAGTTGGATGAGATGTTGGATAGCTGGTTGCATCACGCCTCCGAACGCCTAGCGGAGTGGATGGAAGAGCATACGTATGAGCCGACAGTGTTCGTGAATCATAAGCGGCCGCTCCCTGAATGGGGCAAAGGCAACTCGCGCAGCGGAGACGTTTCTTGAGTGAGGCGGATCGGTCCACCACAACAAGAACGGCCCGGCTGAGTGTGCTCTCGTGATCGGGTTGCAGTCCGCTCCTCGGTCTGGAGCTGGTGCTTGACCCGCGTTGATCTACATCCGTGGCATTGGTGGAGGTGCTTTAGCAACGCTCATGAGGGATTGAAGCGCACTGAGTTTCGTTTCCCCGGCTCTGGGAACTGCCCGAGAACACTGCTACGGCCTGGTATCCGTGGCGATGGATTTCGGCGGCGCTTCGCGCCACTCGGTTACTGTCTGCCGCAAGCCTGTTGATGGCTTGCGCTACCGTTGTCATAGCTGCCTCGTTAGCCGCGTCCCCCATGCTTGTGCCTCCGTTCTCTCGTTAGCATTAAATGTGTAGCTTACCGCTATAACGAGCCGTCGGCGGGCAGCGCTTTGAGCATAGTTAGCAGCGTCTTGGCTGCTATCCAGGCACCCACTGCTTCAGGCCAGGGTTCTGGCGGTGATTCGCCTGTGGTGGCGCGGAAGTCGGCCAGGGTCGAATCTCGTGAACGGCGAAAGGCGTCCCATACCCGGCGAGCATCGTCGGGGGGCGATGATCCAGCGAGCTTTGTCTTGATGCCACACGGCAGGGGGTTTGCCTTGGCCAGCGGCATATGACATGCGAGAAAGGACCTCTGGCAGCCAACTCTGGTAGATAGCGATAGCCAAGCGAACCACTAAGCGCCGTTCGTCTGACGGCACGCGACCCGCAACTAGTATCTTGTCTATCTCGTCGACATCTCCATCCAAGTCTATGTCAGCTTGCAAAATCGATTCCACTGTCTGCTGGGCGTATGTCAGCGGCCCATCTCCTCGGCCCAGATCAAAGCCGATAGCCTTCAAATCGTCAGGGTTGACAAGATCAGCCATGTTAGTAACGCTATTCACTAATTGGCAGGTATGCTTCTAACCGATGCCTACCCATATCTGAAATGCGTTGTCCAAGATGAGCGTCACGATAACAGATATCAATGCGATTGCGACGATGGTCCAGTGGTGTCTACGATTTGATCTACCCTGATGATCGATTAGTTCTCTGAGTTCTTTAACCTCTTGTTTGGCAGCATAGACAGCTTCTTGGGTATAGAACTCAGGTGACTTGTGGTTTGCGAGATCACTAACAATACTTCTACGACTGTTCAGCAGTTTTTGGGCTTCAACGGACTGAAATGCATGGAACTGCCTACTGGGAAGATTGACACCCCTTATATACCTATTGTTTTGCTGCCATAAGCGCTGGGCTTCGGCTAATCGTTGCCCTTCAGGGTCGTTCTGCAGCCAGTCTTCGTAAGCGGCTTTGTGCTCTGGTTTGTCTGCAAGGCCATTCGCCAAATCCAAAGCTGTCAGCCCTTTATCCGCAGCCCAGTCTGGGAACAGGCTAATCCATCGCGACTCCCTGGGGTCGGCTGATTCAGTGGTCTTAGACATACAGAAATTCCTTGCTCGGTCGCCTTCTAGGATTGATCAGAGATCATAGCTCAGGCAGCCCGAGAAGCTGCGCTTTAGAGAAGAGGCTTGGCTAGGACAGCCCACTCTCAGGCATGGATAAGGCTGGCCGCTGTCCCGCTCCGGCCCTGGAGAGCACCGGGCCGGGATGGAGCATCTCGGCTGGTCACTACTCGGTGGCCTGGGTGTCATCGCATCGCGACGCTGTCCGGGCGGCGGAAGGCGTGGGGGCTGGTGCCAGCCCCGCGGCGGCGGCGGTCCCGGCGGGGGAATGGACCCGGGCCGGGGTGCGATGCAGGCTCCGTCGTCGGGCAGCGTCGCCGCCGAGGTCTTCGATTACGAGGCGGCCCCGGCCCGGTGGGAGAACTGCGGGCGGCTCACATGGCAGCGCACCGGGCTGAATGGCAAGCGGGCGGCCCCGCGGCGGGCGGGCTGGTGAGGAGATCGTGAATCATAAGCGGCCGCTCCCTGAATGGAGCAAAGGGAACTCGCGCAGCGGAGACGTTTCTTGAGCGAGGCGAGGTCCGGACCGGGAGGTGCAGGCTCGCCGCACGAGCGGCCCGGCGGCGCTCGGCACGGGAGTCCTCTATCCCGTCAGAGTGCAAGGCCCGGGTTGCCGGGAGCCGATGAGAACCTTCAGTTCGCCTTCGTGCTCGTCGGCGGTCAACCAGTAACCAGCCGCGGTCGCCCGTGGCCGCCCCTTCCAGGCCCTCAACCCAGGGACAACGTCCCCGGTTGTCACAGCTAGCCCGGGCCCGCGGGCTGGTCGAGCCTCGGCTCGTCTCGCCACCAGGCCGGTCGCCTGCCATGTCAGCGCGCCGGGGCGAAGAACCGCGGAGCGGTGCATGCCTCCACGGCGGCGTGCCGCCCGTCGCCCTGCCGTACGCCGTCATCCGCTACCCGTGCGCCTCCGGCCTGCCGGGGCCGGGGGCCCGCATCCGGGCGGCCGCGCAACGGCGCGGGGCGGTTGGGGCGGCCCTCTCGGCCCGGTGCCTGGTCAACCCCTGGTTCGGACAAGACCCCTAAACCCCAACTCCTTAGACCCGGCACTCGGACCCCGGGTGCCCAGCCGCGCCCCCAAACCCAGCCCGCCGCTCCCGACAACGCCCAACCCGGCCCACGGCGCTCACATTACGCCACCCAACCCAGCCCGCCGGCCCAAACCCGAATCTCAAACCAGACCCGGCCCCTAATAGGCGCCACAAACCGCGCCAGCCCCCCACGAGTTCGAGCGTGTCCGAGTCGTCAAGACGGAAGACGGCCGCGGCCTGTTGCAGGTAGTAGGATCAGGCTGTCGGATTGTCCATTGAGGGTCGATGGTCTCCAGAAGGCGGTTCACTCTTGTGGGCTTTAACCTGGTGGATAACCAGATCGATTATCCAATAAGTAAGAGTAGTAAAGCCGAAAATGCTTCCGGCCAATAGCCCAGTCGCCAACGCGCCCAAGGTCTCTATAGTGACGTTTAAAAGAGCCGAACCCTTAGACATGGGAGTCACTGCAACGTAAGCACCCGCAGACAATATAGCCAGCACAGCAAAAGATGAGAGGAACCATGAACTGTATACAAGATTGTCGCGTCGTTGAGCCTGATTCCCGGTCATTTCCCAGTTGTTAGCGAAGGTGATCGCCACGATTAATGCTCCAATCAACACGGCACAGGGACCAACTAAGAGAGTGACGAGGCGGATGAGGTTGGCATCGTGATCTCCTGCTAGCCACTGGCCAAACAAACCACCTATAAGTGCGACAAACACTCCAGGACCCCACACCCGAAACACTAACTTTCGGGCTGGAAGATCTTTCAGAGGCAGCGGCTTCAAATCGTTGCCCCGCAGTTCACCATCGTCTCGCCCGTCGGCGTCTTGGTCGGTGTTGCAGCGACTCGAGTCTGGGTTGGGCCGTAATCGTCGGCGGTTGCGCACCCGGGCACCCACCATGATGGCGATTAGAGATAGGGCCACGGGCCACGCCAGCCGGCTCTTGTTCGCTGCCGACTTCATGACGGCGGGGAGGGGGAGAGGTCTTGTTGCTCTGACCGGTGGCGGGGCGGGGCCAGATCCTTGATCGACGCAAGGGGCGGGGGGCCGGTTCGCACGTTCCAGATTCTGGTTGAATCCATGACGCTTCAAGATAACATTGGCAACGATTCCCCGGGACCGCCAATGCCTTCGTGGCATGCGCCTGGGGTCTCGCCTTTTGGAACTCCCCGTCAAGTCTTTGACCAGGGGTTTACCTGGACTTGACCGGCGCCGTTGGTGCCAACAATCTGAGCCTGAGGGTCGGGTTGGCGGGAATCGCTGCGGGCCCGTCGGGGCATGGTCGGTGTGGGAGATCACCCCGGCCACGTCGCCGCCTCGGGTGGCGACGGCGGTGTTTATGGCCGCCTGGGCCAAGCCCGAGGTCGGGTGGCGGTCGATGGGGCGAAGCCGAGCAGGCGCCGCGAGAACAGGTCCTCGACGGTCCCCAGGAACATCGGGGCCTTGGCCGGTGTCGATCTGTTCGGGGTCTCCGACCCATTTCTGGTCGGCCCGCCCGGCGCTGAAATCGCGGTGCCCCAGGCCGGGCACCCGATGGGCGCGGCCGTCGGGGCGGGTCATGCCCCGGCGGCGCTTGGGGCGGCGCCCCTGCAGCCCCTGGCGGGCCATCGAGGCTTCCACGGTCTTGGTCGACACCCGCCAGCCGTCGGCGCGCAAGTCCGCCAGCACCCTCGGCGATCCGCAGGGTCCCGGCGGAGGCGTCGAAGCTCGCCTTGATGGCGGCGTCGACGCCGGCCCGGCGGCGCTGCGCCGGCGGCGGGGTGCGGTTGAGCCGGGCGTAGAACGTGGAGTACTGCACTCCCAGCGCCCGGCACGACAGCGCGCACGGTATGCCGTGGTCGGTCCTTTGGGAGGCGATGAACGACGCCGTGGGCATCGCGTCGCCTCCTTGACCCAAAGGACCACTGATCGTTTGAGGACATCGCGCTCCATCTCCAGCTCGGCGCAGCGCCGCCGCAGCCGGACCAGCTCAGCGCGGTCCTCCGCGGTCAGGCCCTCCGCCTCGCCGCGCTCGACGCGGTCCCTGCGGACCCAGTTGCCCAGCGTGCCCTCGCCGATCCCCAGCTCGCTCGCGATCTCAGCGACCGGCCTGCGAGTCTCTTTGACGATCCGCACAGCACCCGCTTTGAACTCCGGGTCGTACTTGCGTCGCATCTCAGACATAGCGCCCCTCTTAGACGACGTCTCCAAGATCAGGGGGGGGGGGGGACTCACTGTTGCAAGGGCCGCGCCGCGGACGAATCGACGATGGATCGTTCAAGGGACGGTGCCTGTTTGGGTTGCGGGCGGACGGGTCTGGCTGGTTCCGCTACCGTGGGAAGCATCACCAAGCCCCGAAGCCTGTTCTGCCAGTGGTGCGCCAGGTCGCTGTGTGACTGCCGCCGATGGCGGTTTGCACCACTGCTCGCCGGTCGATTTAAACAGCGGTACCGGTGCCGAGATCACGATGCGCAAACAGTTCGACTGATGGGCCCCGCACGGGCGGCGAACCCGTCTCGGCCGCACCCGTCGAGTGCTGTCTAATGCTTTCCCTGAACGGCTGGTTGCTGGCCGTGCCGGGAGCGTTTGTGGCAGGCACAGCGGCAGTGGTGTTCTTGTCCGCCCGACGGTCGACCGGGCCGTCGAAGGACGCGTTCGGGTTTACTGATCCGCTGGCTTGGCTGCGGGCCATCCCAGTGATCTACGGGCATCTGCTGTTCCCGTGGCAATGGGTCACGAGCCGGCTGTTGCCGACAGACCGAGTGCGGCCCGAGCATGAGTGCCATCAGTTCCAGATCGGGCTGGAGGAGTGGACCCTTTACAAGGTCCCCATGAAGGAGGCAGACCCGCCGCCGGACCGCGACGCTAAAAAGAGCGTGCATTGGTATCTGGCGCGCTCCCCCGTCGGTGCGTCGCGTTACGCCATGTGTGTGGCGGACGGGCAGTTGGCGGATGACGGCGACCTTGAACGCGTCATGGTCACAGCGATGGAAGAAGCGAGGCGGCATCACCGCTGGGCTTGGACCCCGTGGGCCGGGCTGATCTTTGTGGCGTCACGCGGAGATGGCTACTACCCCATCGCCGCCGCCATCATCTGGACCTTGACCGTCTCGGCGGTTCTTTACTGGGTGTTCCGGGTCGGCATGAGGCGGCAGCAGGGCCCGATGCGGCCGCCCAGCGATGGGAGCGGCCAGCCGGTCGAGACCAGCTTCCGCCAGCCGCGAACGCGCCGCCTTCGACGGCCGCCCCGGTAGGCGGCGGCGTCGGTGTAGATCATCGCCCCCTCGGCGGCGCGGCCTTCGGTGAGGGGATGAGCGCCGCGGCGTCAAACGGCGAGCAACATGGCGACAGGAGCGAACTCGCCCAAGGGCTTCTTTACAAATTGGACCAAGGCGAATCGTGTGTCACGCTGTGGGTCATAGACGTCCCCCATATATCTGATAGGACCTGCTGGACCCGGGATTTCATTGTCGGCACGATCCCACACCGGCAAAGCCGGCGAGAGCCCCGGATCTGTCGGGGGGCGTGGTGGGAATTGATCTCACCCAGGTAGGCCGTCTGCCGGTTCCGGGTCGGAAACTAGTTTCGCCGGTTTGGAAACCAGTTCTGAGAACGATTCCCGTTTCCGGCCCGGCCCGACGCAACGGCCGGGTCGCCCGGGGCGGGCGGCGGACACCCCGACCGTGTCCCACCGGCATTTGACCGGGCCCGGGATCGGATGGCACGGCGACTGCGAGGCCACGCCCGGCCGTCTTGCATGCCCGATGTGGCCGCCACGCCAACCGGGCCGCGGTCGCCGGGGCGCGGCCATGCCTCGGTGCAGGTAGTCGGCTGCGACACGCCGCCGCCGTGCCCGGACGGAGATCAGCCGACGGCAGCCCGACGCATGTCCGATTCGGTAAATCCCTGTTCAGCGGCTCGATGGGGAGTTCCCAAAGGCGAGACCCCGGGCGCATGCCACGAAGGCATTTGCGGTCCCGGGGAATCACTGTCAACGGTATCATTAATTGACTATGGGTTTCAACCAGAATCTTGAACGTGCGATTTCCGCCCCTCGGATGTCCACTTACCGCAAGGTCGCGAGCAACGACGATCACGCTTGGGCGCTGTACCGCTGGAACGTTGAGCTAAGCGCTGCGGTTGCCCCACTCGCCGCTGATTTGGAGGTGGCACTGCGCAACGCAATTCACGAACGGTTGTGTGTTCGATTCGGCCGCGAAGACTGGTGGGCATCAAGAGACCTGCTTTTGGATGATATCACCGCGAAGATGCTCGCTAAAGTCGTGCAAAAGCACCATAAGGATATCGTCGCAGATAAGGTCGGCCCAGGCAAGGTTGTGGCTGATGCGACACTGGGCGTGTGGGTGAATCTACTCGGCCGCGGGGGGCACAGCGCTCTGGGCAGAACTGTTGATTACGAAACCAGGCTGTGGCGACCCGCCTTAAGGTTCGCATTTTCCATCGGCACGTTCACTAAGTCAGGTCGAGAACGTCGTCCCGCTCGTGCTCAAGTCCATTCTCGTGCTGTTCTCTTTCAACGGCTCCGAAATCGTATTGCACACCATGAACCGATACTGAATGGTATACGCCACCCAGTCACGAATGACTGGGTGGCTCTCGTTGATGTTTGGGAGAACGTAGTCGAACTGCTTGGCTGGATGTCGACTGATCTGTCTCAATTGCACCGCAACAATAATCTATTGATTCAAGTACATAACCTACGACCTGTCGAAGTCGTTTAGCATGGTTCCGGTTCTGTGGTGCCCTACCCAATCCGGTCCGACAATAGTCGATATGTGGGACGATTAAAGATATCCCACCACACCGAGGAGTAATACATATGCCTATTCAACCAACTTTCTCACAGAGAGAAGGTTATACAGATTTACCGGAGCCTTTACGGCTAGAGTATGTATCTGAAGCATTGCGGATTGAGCTTTGGGGTCACATAGCTAGGTTTTTGCAACAGTTTATCAATCGCGATATCTACGGTGATATGCGCTTCTCAGAAGACATGCAGAGATGCATCCAAGCTACATGTAGCCGCATGTTCAAGATGCCGCATGACAGTGTTTCCAGAGACCCCCAAGAACTCTACAATCAATTCCGTAATATAGTTTTAGAGGAAGAGTTCCGTGTTGTTTTTGATTTTATTGAACTGCTCTTAGGATTCACAAACAGGCTCTTCAGCCTTGGGGATATGACACATGGGAGCAATAGTTTATATAGCACACACTTGGGCATAGACCTGGCTTTCCATATTCAACATGCTATGGATGACCATGTTGCTGCGTATCATTTTACGAGTGATGACTGGCCAATGCCGCCTTATCGGTTTGAACCACACGCCAGCCAGCGAGGCGCTGAACTCACATTGGGCGCACTCCAGTCAGTCAAGGAAGCAGGTTTGCAAGGGGTTGAGAGACATTTGGATCAAGCCGCTACCCATCTTAGTGCTAATCGGTGGGCTGATACCGTCAGAGAGAGCATCCATTCTGTAGAATCTGTCGTGCGTGAGATCACATCAAAGGAATCCTTGACTGATGGGTTGAAAACTCTTGAATCACGTGGCGTTCTAATTCATTCAGCATTGAAGGACGCTTTCAAAAAATTGTACGGTTATGCCAGCAACGAGCCCGGCATTCGACACGCGTTAGACGCCACACAAGACGAGGCATCGGTGGGGAAACCAGAGGCCATGTTCATGTACATCTCTTGCACGGCCTTTGTGGACTATTTGCTGCAGCAGCGTGACCAGTATTCCGTTCCAACCTGAGGGCAAACTGAAGAACAACTAGGTTTGGGTGACGGCTGACGAATGAGCCGCACCGCCGGGAGCGGCCCCGGATCGGGAAACGCCCGGCGCGTTCTAAAGGGTCAACTCAACCGGCCCTCGATCGTCGAACTCCTTGCTGGGCGCATCCTCGCCCTTGGCGGCTGTCGCAGATTCCCGGGGGAGAGACAAACTTCAAGGGGATTCGGCGGCCGGTCCTCGGCCCGTATGACGATCTCACCGCCTTCGGGGCCTGAGATGCCCGATTTCGTCGATGCGCGGCCCGAGCGCCGCCGGGCCGCGCGTGCGGCCTGTCGGTCGAGGACCTCGACGTTCTTTCTCGGCCTTCATGTGCCCCGACCGGGCGCAAACGAGGACCACGTCATCCAGTTGGCCGCCTCCAGGTCTGGACATGGGAGGTCCTGGCCTGGGCTTGTCGGGTTCGGCCCCGCACCCCCCGACGAGTACTGGCCCTGCCGCCAGTGTCGGCCAGCGTAAGCCAGCAGAAGCGAAACCCCAGGCCAGACCGGCCGCGAGCACGCCGCCGCTTGTCGGGAACAGGCCGGATCGCCTCGCAGTCTGAGGACCCGCCCGCCCTGGCTCGGCAAACCGTGGTCCGCACGAGACCAGGGTCGGGTGCGCCAGCGCTCAACCCCACGCCGCGCAGGCCCGCCTCGTTCGAGACCCCGATGGAGGATTTGTGGCACTGGCACGAGTCGCAACCCAGGCAGCAGAGCCTTCGGTGTCGTCGCCTCACTGATCGGTCGAAATCCGACCGTATTCCTCGCGCCGCCCGGTCACGTCGACCTTCCTGCGGTCCGGCATCGGCCTTGAGTAGCAGATGCGGAGGATCGGTCCAACTAGCAGATCCTTCATCCCCGCATGGGGGAAGAGGTGCCCGCAGCAGCGATGCGTAGCCTTCAGAGCGTCTCCGAGCGAGTCATCCCTGTTTGGGCCTGCGGCGTCCTTTGTCAGACTGCACGTAAACCCGCTGTTTGGCATCCGGGTCTTGCGGAGGGCGCCCGCCCGGATGCGATTCCAGTCCGCGTATGGCGGCTTCTTCCGCCTCGCGTTTTTGGGCTGACTCTGGTTTCATCTCCCGGGTCACTGGTCTGAGTTCAGGGTCAATGTAATCCTTGCTAAGTTCCCGCTGCCGTCTCGGTATATCTGATGCGGTGCCGACTCTGCGGTCGCGGCGCCGCCCCGGTGATCCTGAAGATTTCTTGGCCATACCGCGCCTCCCTTGTTTGTGCGGCTCCCAGCAGTGTAGCAGGGCCGATTTGCGTCTAACTGCCAGTTGCGTTTCCGGGCCGAAACTGACGGCGGGTTGATCGGCGGTTATGCGATTTCTGCTAGCCCCGTCTGAGAGCCTCTCGAACCAATAAAACCGCAGGTCAGGCAGGCTATATCCGATCCGGGCCAGGAACGGCGAAGCGGTCGGAGGCTTAGCCCCGGGCGGTTCGTCGGCGCGGGCGGGTCAATCTAACCGTCGCTGTGGCGTCGCTCCTCCCGGCGCTGCCCGTCCGCCCCGGCGCGCCCCGCCGGTTCTCTAGTTGTTCTGGGCATAGAGGTTGGTAGCAGCGTGATGGGGTGAGCCTCCTGTGTGAGTGTGGTGGTGTACCAACCCACGAGCACAGGAGGCTCGATGTCGCACGCTAATGCAGGGTTGACTCCCGCGGGGCGGCTGCTGCTGGTCCAGCGGGTGGCCGCGGGGGAGCCCCAGGCCGAAGTGGCCCGCCAGATGAAGCTGTCGCGGGGCACGGTCGCGAAGTGGTGGCGCCGCTGGCAGGAGCACGGCGATTGCGGGCTGGCGGACCGCAGCTCGCGGCCGCGCCGGTCCCCTCGGCGCACCGACGCCCGCACCGAGGAGCGGATCTGCCGGCTGCGGCGCACTACGAAGCGGGGCCCGGTGTATCTGTCGGCGCGCACCGGCGTGCCGGCTTCGACGGTGTGGCGGGTCCTTCGCCGCCACGGGCTGAACCGGCTGGATGTCATCGACCGTCCGACCGGGCGGGTGATCCGCCGCTATGAGAGATCGGCGCCGGGGGAGTTGGTGCACCTCGACATCAAGAAAGTGGCGAAGATCCCGCCGGGCGGGGGCTGGAGAGCACACGGCCGCCAAAGCCCCCAGGCCCGCCGCTCCCGCCGCGCCCGCGGCCCCCGCCGCGGCGGGTACACCTATCTGCACGTCGCCGTCGA
This sequence comes from uncultured Acidimicrobiales bacterium, assembly GCA_958296055.1. Lineage (GTDB taxonomy): Bacteria > Actinomycetota > Acidimicrobiia > Acidimicrobiales > Aldehydirespiratoraceae > CATQHS01. The sequence goes on along the minus strand of CATQHS010000001.1, from coordinate 1,577,667 downwards.
CGACTACTCCAGGGTCGCCTACGTCGAGGCCCTCGACAACGAGACCGCCGCTGCCCTGGCCGGGTTCTGGGCCAGGGCCCAGGACTGGTTCTGGGCCACGACATGGCCGTGGACGCGGTGATGACCGACAACGGGGCCAACTTCTGCTCCGGGCTCTTCGCGAAGCTGCTCGCCCAACGTCGCATCGCCTGCCTGCGCACCCGCCCCTATCGGCCCCGACTGACGGCAAGCCGAGCGATTCAACCGCACCATCGCCGACGAATTCCTCTACAACCGGCGCTTCCGATCCGAAACCGACCGGCGCATCCGCCTCAAACGCTGGATCCACGACTACAACTGCCACCGACACCACACCGCAGTCGGCGGCCCGCCCGCATCACGCGCTAACAACCTCACGCGAACTGACACCTAAGCCCGTATGACGATCTCTGCGCCGCCGGGTCCGACAATGCCGATTTCGCACCGGCTATTTGGGTAAAATCTTCTATGATCCCTTATATGCGACAGGAGATTCAGAAGTCTTCGCCTAAGATAGTAAACTCAGGAACACTCAGCCCGTGCTTCCGGCAATGGGCCTTTATTTTGTTATTAATATTCATCGTCATTCTCCAAACTTCCTTCACATATGCAAGCCTTTCCTTGTGCCCTCCGAGAAGAGAGTCTTGGAGTGAATGCCCGACAAGATTGGTATAATCGTTCATGGGTTGTTGAAGTTCTTTAGCCGTAGACTCTCCCAGTGCTTGACATATGATCCAGAAAACCGTTTGCACGCGATCGCGAATTGCGCTGTATGCCTCTAGGTAATCTAATACGAAGTTAGTATCCGTATCATGTATCTGTTTCATAATGTGGATAAGATTCAGTCCTCTGGCAGTGAATAAGGCGACTTCCGTGTTCAATTCATGGAGGTGTTGCTCACATTCTTCTCTTATGCTCATTTTTAGCCTCCTCGGTTGCTGTAGTGTGTAGATCTTAGACGAGGATCAAACCCGGTGCGAGACGCCGAATCGAGGGCGATTAATAAAGGTTGAGGCACCCTCGTGGTAGGCGAACTAGCCGCTTGCAGTTTAACCGGTCCTAGCTGTCAGTTCGCGTGAGGTTGTTAGCGCGTGATGCGGGCGGGCCGCTGGCTGCTAGGTAGCAGACGGGGGCTGGCCAACTGGATGTCGTCGTCCTCGTTTGCGCCCGGCCGGGGCATTTGAAGGTTGAGTTTGAAACGTCGAGGCCTTCGATCGGCGCAACCGCGGTTGCAGAAGCCGGGTTCAGCGGCGAAGCCAGAGCCCCTCTACCTGGGGATTTGCCAGCACCGGCGTGCAAGCCCGGTTGCACAAGCCCCCGCGTCAACCCCGGTTGCGGCCCCTCTCGACCCCAACAGGCCGCGAACGCGCCGCCGCGGCCGGGGCCGCCCGGATCGCCGTCTCGGCCTGAAGGCACGCCCGCGTCCGCCCTCCTCGGGGCCGGTGACGCAGAGCCGGCGCCGGGGCTGTCACGGCCGGGAGAGGGCCGTCGGCGCGCAACTCCGCCAGCCCCGCTGTCGGCTGAGCCGTGGCTTGCAGCCCGGCCTCGGCCACGACACGCGGACTATGACAGTGCGATGGCCCGGGTCGGGCGTCGCCATCTGTATGGTCTTGCTGCCTGTTCGATATCATGGACGGGTGCTGGTGTTGAGGTTGGCGACAAGACGGCGGTGCTGCTGCACTGCAGGCCAGAAACAGGTCTAGTAAGGAAAAGCTGGCGTGGATAAAGAGAATATCGGCAGAGTTTTATCTAATATAGATATAGCTGCTCAGTTCGTGGACAAGTCTCGGCGGGAGGTACGGGATCAGGGATATGAGTTTATACCTGAGGCAGATGTTGCGCGAAATTGGCTTTCCGTTGTAGGCGTATTATCTCTTTTTGAGATTTCATTGAAGTATCTCGTTATGGTGGAAACGGGATGTGAGTTGGAGGCCTTGCGAGAACAGTATGGCCACAATTCTTGTGATTTGTATAGGGAAAAGGTGTCAACAGAACACAAGGAACTCTTGAAGAGCGCGTTTGAGGAATATAAGTCATACAAGTTTGAGTGTGGTCGGAAAGATGGTCAGTGGGGTTTATGTGAGCTTTCTTTGAGTGATTATCTTGAAATTTTTTGTGGGCATGATCGGTCTAGTGATACAAGGCCCACGCAGATAGATTGGAGATATAGCCTTATTGAGGGTATGGGCCAGTTGCAGAATAAGGTTCCTTTTGTTACAGAGTTCTTTGTGGAGCTAATTTGTGTCATTCAGTCCATTTTGCGAGACAAGTTTTTAGAGCAGGAATTGACCTCTCCTTATACGGTGGCTAAGAGGCTAGAGAAAGAGTTTGATCGTAACATTCCATGGTATGTAGCGGGCGAAGATGGCGAACGCATGTGGAGTGAGGTAGAGTCTTGGGTACGACGTTATGGTTCGTTTATAAACTGTTTTAGTGAGTATCTGCGGTTTGGTCCGCCAGAAGAGTTTAGTGAGGAGGCATCTAAGTTTGTAGCGGAGTGGCTGAGCAATGTTCTAGAAACTAACCCGAACATGAGTCGAGGCTTGGGTTCACATCAAGGTGCTACCGAAGAGATGCGGTGGTTCATAGATAGAGCTAAGACTTCTAATTTAAGATGGGACGGGGTTAAGTTTGTTGCAGATAAGTTTCTACCAAAGGTTGACAAGTGGAAGTTGTTGGGTAAGAAGTGGAAAGTGGAGTGGGTATTTGGCGGTGAGAGCTACTTCACTGAGCCGAGTCTCGCATTGGAAGATATACCTAAACATCCGGGGCAACTTTTTGGGGTGAATGTAGACAAAGGCTTCATATCTGTTGAGGGCACAAAGTATGATCCGCACAAGCTTGCTTATAAGAGGGCTCAGTCTAGGGGTAGAATCAAGCTTTGGTGTGGGGGAAAGTTGGTAAGCGACTTTCCTGCTAACCCTTTATGGCTTAGTTGGGGCGGTAGTGAAGAAGTTTTGGAGGAAGGAGTCAAAGACGAATATGCGGTAAGCTTTATTTTTGATGATGAAGCGGGTAGTATGTATGACGAGGACGGAAAGTTTCGTATTGAAGAGAATTGGGATTGTCGTACTTGCGGAGGATCTGGGTTTTGTTTGACTTGTTATGCTAAATCAGATGAGTGCGATGTCTGTGAGGGTTGTGGGTTGTGTGTTGAGTGTAGTGGGTATAAGCGTGATGGTGTTAGAGATCTGATGGAGTCAGATGGTGTCAGATGATGCCTGATGAATTAGACATCAAAATTTCCAGAAGGGATTATTTAGCAGCGTTGCAGACAATGTCTAAGGATACAGCGTTGGATCGTGCGGCTTGGGTTGTTGTTGCTTATGCTTATCTGGGCGAGAGGTTTGCAAAGCTTAATAAAAGGCATAAGGAAATACGGGATTGGTGTGCTCATTTTGATGGTTGGGTTTTTGCTAAGCTTCAATGTTCTGAGGTCGAGCTTTTGGCGAAGAGAGATGAGGCTGTATTGGAGGTGAAAGAAGAGATAGAAAAGATTATTGACTCTGAACATGATAAGCTTTCACAAGAAATAAAGTTTATGAAGAACCGTCGAAGTTTGGGTTACGCTAGTGAGGTTTTGTAATGCCTTCTGCCCTCAGGAGCGTGGTCAGAGCGGTTCGGTGTCCGAGAGGCGTAGGTCCTTGTGCTGATGAATCATCTCTGGGCCACCCATCAGCCGTGAAAGGTGATGCGGGTCATGCATCCCGGAAGGAGCAGTTGAGGGTGCTTGGGCCTACGAGTTCCGCAGGAAGCACAACGAATCCATCGAGTCAATTTAAGACGCCATCGCTGAGACCGACAAGATGCACGCTCGCTATACAGCCAAATACGGACGGTTACGCATAGGCCCCGGCGCGGAGAATAAACGCTGACCGCCTTCACCTGAATCGCGTCTCTGTTGATACGGGACCAGGTTGAGCCGCGCTGTCTGCCAGTACTAGTTGTCAGTTCGCGTGAGGTTGTTAGCGCGTGATGCGGGCGGGTCCTGGGTGTAGGCTCGGACTATGGACAATGACAAGCGTCGGCAATGGCGGGAAGCGTTCAAGGAGATGCAGGAGATCGCCGAGCGCACACTCGCACCGCTGTTGGAGAAACCTGCGGCTCAACCGCCGAAGAGGCAGCACTACATACCGCAGTTCTGGCTTGATGGCTTCACTCAAGACGGGAACGCCGAGGTGTTGGATGTCGCTGGCCCGAGGGCGGTCAGGGTACCCAAAGGGCTACGGTCGATAGCGGCCGAAGACGACTACTACACACTGAAGTCAAAAGACGGCGGGGCTGACTACTGGGTGGAGCGCTACCTCGGTTGGTTCGAAGACCAGGCGTCCAACCCGGGCCGGTGGAAGAATCTGGAGGTCGGGGAGATGGTCGCAGACCCGCTGAGCCGCCTGTTCGTGGCGCAGTTTCTCGTGGTGCAGATGCTTCGCGGTCCGAGTTTCAGGCAGACGCTGAAAACGCTGGCCGAAGTGATGGCTTATGACCTGTTGGCCACGGCGCAGGCCGCCGGGGATCTCCCCGCCACGCAGGGGGCGTTGACCATAGAAGCGACACCCGAGGGGCTGGTGCTCGAAATGGCCTCACTGGCGGCTGACCACGAGCAGCCCCGCCAACTGTTCCTTCGCCGCTGGGGTTTGCATGAGTCGCCCGACGAGACCGGGTGGGCGTTGCCGATGGAACCGGTCGTCGGAATGGGCGGCATTGCGCCGCTTTCGTCCCCCGTTATCTGGGTGCCGGTGAGCCGCCGGTTCCTGCTGAGCATGTCCTGGGACTACAGCGGCTCGATGCCCGAAGAGCAGCGGGCCCAGCCGATGCCTGCCCAGACCGCGGTCTTGGCACGCAAAGAGATCATCGCTCACGCCCAGCGGCAGCCCATCGCCCACACCAGACGGCTGATCGTCCACCCCGACGACGCCGGCGCATGGCAAGGCTGGTGCTTCCGGGGCCCTGAGCCGACAGACGGACCCCCGGGTCCGGTGTGACAGAGGCCGGAGCAGCCCCACCAGGTCGCGCGAGGCAACTACGGGGGGATGCCCAGGCAACGGGACGCTGAGACATGCTGGCCGCGCGCCGGGTTGGCCAGTCAACCCGGGAGCGTCGAGTAGCCAGGGGGAGGACTACTTGAACTCCCCTACACGGGTGCCGATCGCGTGTAGCGCTTCTAGCCGTTCCCGGTCCGCTTCGCCGCATTCCGGCCTGTCGCCGCCCCAGATCGGTATCCATTTCTCATCGACCCGGGCGGCGTCGCTGAGTGCTGGCATGAAGTCGCTGCGCCACCCGACGGGCGGTTCGGACCGGTATAGGTGGCGGCCGGGTCCTCGGCCCGTGTGACGATCTCGCCGCTGCCCCCGCCGATGCCGATCTCGGTGGTGCTGTCCGCCGGGGGTGGGCGGCCCGAGCGCCGCCGGGGCCGGAAGTGCGGGCTTGAGCCTCGGCTCGGTCGGCGGCACGCGCAGTCCGGCGGCGCTCGGCTCGGGTGATCGCACAGATCCGGCCCGGGCTGGTGGTTGAGGTCGGGCTGCGTGTCCAGTTCATCCGGCAGCACGGGCCCGCTGGACCATTCACGGATGACACGCCCCCTCCGACCGTGACCCTGACATCCGGCACCTGCTCAGTGGTCACCCAAGCCAGATCACACCGGGGATGGCAGAAACTCCACGGTCAGAGACCTCCTGCTTCGATGCAGTTACCCTTTCCCCAGAGATCAGTTTACGGGCCGCGGTAGCATGTCCGGGGCGATCGCCATCCGTCCAGGACAGCGCTGTCACCGCCCACGGCGCGGCGAGTTCTTCTTCCGATTTTTTTGGGGGCACTTGTATTTTTTGGCTGGTTCGGGCCATACTGGAGCAGTGGTAGAAGGAGCCTCCGTCGGTGGTCAGATCCGGCGGTTGAGGGAACACGCTGGCTTCACGGCCTCGAAGTTGGCTGAGTCGACGGGTCTTGACGTCGACGCTCTGCGTAGTTTGGAGGATGGCGGCCAGGCCTTCGAGGCCGGAACGATTTTCAGGATCGCGGAGTTCCTGAAGGTCTCGCCGATAGCGATCCTCGAGCCTGATTCGCTGCCTGGGCGCCTCCCTGTAGCGACCCGCAAGAATGGCGATGGGGTTTCAGACGCGACAGCATGGCGCCTCGCATCGCTAGCCGAATTGCATCATGTGTTGAGAATTAACGGTCATCTTGCTTCAATCCCCGCCAGAATAGGCGAAGCACCGCAGAGAACTAGTCAAACATGGCAAGAACACATTGACGGTTTGGTCCAGTGGGCCAACGCCCAACTTGAGTTCCCCACTCCAGGTGCTAACCGATTGGTTGATCTGGCTTCGGCCATTGAGTCTCGCCTTGGCGTCGACGTGATGGTTGAAACACGCGAAAAGGGCGCTCCGCTGGGTGCTTCAATCACCGACTCCGAGTTCCCTTTCATTCTAGTTAACGCCGACCAGTCAGCACCCCGAGCATTATTCACACTGGCCCATGAGCTAGGCCACATGCTGAACCAGGACGGGCATCGTTCTCATGTCGATGGCCACTTCGGCGGATCAACAGATAACGAGCGCTCGGCGAACGCCTTTGCTGCTGCTTTCTTGATGCCGGAAACCGACATAGAGGAAATCATCACCAAGCATGGACGCGATGTCAAATCTTTGGCGTATATGCTGCTGCAATGCAGTGTAAGCTATGAAACATTGATTTATAGACTCCATAATCTCAGGCATATCAACACACACGGACGCGATCAACTAAAAAAGGCGGGCCGGGCTGGACTTATCCATGCTCTCAAAGATGATGATCTCTCACGAACTTTAATTGCCGCTCTAAACACTAAACTGGCAAGACGTCCGCCTAGTCTACTAACGAAGCGGTGCTGGAGCGGAGTGGTGGATGGGACCGTCAGCATCAGACCTTTGGCTGGTCTGCTTGATGAAGACCCCGATGATCTCCTTGAAAAGATCAACTCTGCAGGACCAGAATCAACAAAGGCAATAAACGGTGACTATTCTTCGCCACCCGACACTGACGAGGCGGCTCTATCCGCTTATGATGTTGATCCTACGACCTTACAGCGAGTGGAAGAACTCACATATTCATGAAGCCGATTTTGCACGATGCAGTCACGTTGTGTCATTTTGCTGCTGTTGTATCAGTCGACCAGGCACTCTACAGAGAAGGTTTCAAACTCAAAGGAGCGATCTGGAGTGCAGATATCCAGACCGGTGAAATTGGACTCGACCTCGACCCGGATCGCATGGTTGTCTTATCACTCAAGCCTAGATTCGCAGAAGCCATCCTTACAGGTGTCAAGACTGTTGAACTGCGCCGCACTGAACCGAAGATCGAGGTCCCGACGCTGGCTTTGTTGTATGCATCGTCACCAGTGCGATCGCTTGTCGGCACGTGCATCGTCGCTAGCGTCCGGTCTGCCAATCTCGGAGACCTTTGGGATGACCACGGCCAGGAGGCCGATTTGCCCTATCACGAGTTTCAACAGTACTTCGAGGGGGTGGATGGGGGCACTGCGCTGACTCTGACCGCCCCCCAGGCGTTTAAGCGACGGGTTCCCCTCCAAGATTTGCGAGCGAAGGCAAAAGGCTTCCGGCCGCCCCAGAGCTTCGCCTACGTCGACACCAAGACCGGTGATCGGTTCATGCAAATGGCCGCGTAGCCGGAAATGCCCTATCTGCCCTCCCGCTTGGGCAGTGTCCCGCTGAGTGGTGGGCTTTGGGCTCACGCGGGCCTGGGGGCTTTGGCGTCCGTGTGCTCTCCAGCTCCCGACCGGGGGGATTTTCGCGGCTTTCTTTGATGTCGAGGTGCCCAGTTCCCCCGGTGCCGATCTCTCATAGCGGCGCACTGTCCGCCCGGTCGGGCGGTTGATACGGTCCAGCCGGTTCAGCCTGTGGCGGCGAAGGACCCGCCACAGCGTCGAGGCACTGGTGCCTCGGTGAGCGCCGACAGATACACCGGCCCCCGCTTCGTGCTGCGCTGGCAGATCCGCTCCTCGGTCTTACGATTCTGAGGCGGTCTCTTCTTCGGACTCGTCTACCCGTGAGGACGGATTATGAACCTCATGTCCGCCTCCCATCGGCAGTATATCGCTGGGACGGATCTCGGAGGGGACAATCGCGTCCGGTGGGCGTGTGTATGCTCGCCCATCCGCAGGATGCGATACAAACGATTCCTTATGTTGTTTGGCCATTGTCAAGCCTCCTGTTCAGATAAATATCTAACTTGTGAGGATTGGTTGCGGCGTGTTCTGGGCATCCTATCACTAGAAGCGCAACTCCAGACCAGACCGGCCGCGACCACGCCTCCGCTGTCGGGAACCGGCCAGAGCCGTCTCGTCTGATGACACGCGCACCCTTCCCAGTGGGCAGTGCCCGGACGATGACCGCCAGCAGGCACCCCGGCTCTTAGACGACGCCTCCAAGATCAGGGGGGATGCTCACGTTGACGCAAGGCCTCCATGACCACCGCGTGCGGGGCCTTGTCGATGCGCCGGCGGGGTTCGAGCACCGAGGGTATGAAGCCGCCCTCGCCAGCTTGGGGGATCTTCCACACTCGCACAGGGGGCTCACCCCATCACGCTGCTACCAACCTCTATGCCAAGGGTCATCGGCGAATCGTAGGGTTGTATGAGGTGAGGACGGGGTGAGCCGGGTCTCCGCCGGGGATTCCCGGCGGGACCCGCGACAGAGACAGCGCTCAGGTCGCAGGCGTCAGTGTTTTGCGTCGCGCGGCGGGAACGGGTCTTTGTCGGGCGGCACTGTGTCCTTGTCTCGAATAGGTCCGCCGGGCCGGTGAATGGTGATTTCGCCGCCTCCTTGGTTTCCGGCAACCCGCTTGGCGGCAGCTTCCGCTTCGCGTTGGGTGGTGTGCCGCGACGAAGCCCGCTGGCCGCCGACGCGCTTCACTGCCCAGTCATCGCCATCTTTGACGACATGCCATGCATTTCGTTGCTTCGACATTGTTCTTCCTCGACAGCCAGCCGTGCTCCAATGCGCTGACAGCGTACTAGCCGGAATCGTCATCGTCGGAGTCCTCGCCTCAGTGACGGCTGCCGGGCCGGGCACACGGTGCCAGCCTGCATGTGGTCCACTACCAGGTGGAGCCCGGGCCGCGCCGTCGGGTCTGACGGGCGTCAAGGGGTGACAGGGATGCGGGTGTGCCGGTGGACCCGGTCGGTTTGCGCCGACGCCGGCAGTTGCAACGTGTGGGCCGAGACCATCGAAGGCCAGACCCGCGGTGCCAGGGCGGCTGGCGGGGCCTGCTCCCGGCCGGGTACCACCGCAACCGGGTCCCGAACGCGCTGTATCCCCAGTTCATGCCCCGGCGGCTGATCCACGACGGGGTTGCGATGGGTGACCGGCCCCGCAGAGGCGGCGATCCCGGCGGGGGAATGGACCCGGGGCCGGGGTGCGATGCAGGCTCCGTCGTCGGGCAGCGTCGCCGCCGAGGTCTTCGATTACGACGCGGCCCCGGCCCGGTGGGGGAACTGCGGGCGGCTCACATGGCCGCGCACCGGGCTGAATGGCAAGCGGGCGGCCCCGCGGCGGGCGGGCTGGCGAGGAGATCGTGAATCATAAGCGGCCGCTCCCTGAATGGGGCAAAGGCAACTCGCGCAGCGGAGACGTTTCTTGAGCGAGGCGAGGTCCGGACCGGAGGTGCAGGCTCGCCGCCGTGGCCGCCCCTTCCAGGCCCTCAACCCAGGGACAACGTCCCCGGTTGTCACACCTAGCGGCGGACCCCCCGGCGGCTACCCCAAAGCCCACCACTCAGCGGGACATTGCCGCCGCCGCCACTTCAGCACCGACATGCTCTCACCGATAGAGTACGAACTAGCCAACGCGGCATAAACCAACCCTCCAAAACCAGGAGGGAAGCTCACTAACCTCACCCCCCAACCCCGGGCAAGCCTCCACCCCCCCCCCCAATTACGCGCCACAAACCGCGCCGGCCCCAGCCCTCAGCCCTCGCCCTCGGGGGCCGGCGCGAAATAGCAAACCCCCAGGTCAAGCCCTACGCCGGATCCGGCCCGGGAACGAATTTCGGCCAAATCGGGAACGAATTCCGAGAACCGGTCCCCGTTTAGGCACCTGACCTGGGGATATGCCGGGCCGCGGTCAACAGGCCCGGGTAACAAATTCTCACAACAGTGAGAACAGGGTGCCTGTTGCGGGGGTGCGGGGCGGAACGCGGCGGCGAACTCCCTGACCCACCCCGGCTGGCGCGGCCTCAGCGGCGGCCCGCCCCCGCCCGCCGACGGAAGGGGCCGAGCGGGTTCGACGAGCACCCGGATAAAGATCTGCTGATCACAGCCAGCCGGGAACTGTCATCGGAGACGATCCCCGACGGGGTGACCGCCTGCTCCACCCGGCCCGGCGGCCCGACTGCCGGGCAGCCTCCCGGCTGCTGGCGCCATACTGGCATCATGGCCGTTCACAGGCACGGCGAAGGCGCGGCCATCTGCGAAGAACTGTCTCCGTCTGTCGCCGCAGAAGACATCTACGCTCCCGCTCTCGCCCGGGTCCCGGCCCCCGCCGCAGCGGGAGCAGGAGCGCCGCCCAGAGGGGGTTCACCGCCCGGAGCAGGAGCGCCGCCTGGAGGGGGTTCGCCGCCCAGAGGGGGTTCGCCGCCCAGAGGGGGTTCACCGCCCAGAGGGGGTTCACCGCCCAGAGGCTCTGACGGCCCGCACGGGCCGGGCGAAGACGGCCCCGACGGCGAAGCGCCCGGGCCGGCGACGATCACCGTCGACCGGGAGATGAAGATCGCGGCCGGCGCCGGGCTGGCCGCGGGCGCAGCCGCCGGCACGGGCCTCGCCGCTTCGGTCGGGACCGGCGCCGCCATCGGCGGGCTCGGCATGGGGCTCGTCTCAGGCGCCGCCGGGACGTCTATACCGGTGGCGCTCGCCGCGGGCGCCGCGGCCACCGCCGGGGTGGGGGTGCCCGTAGCCGTAGGAGTGTACGGCGCGTGCAAAGCCCACCAGGCGATCCACAGCCGCGGCGGCTATGGAGCCGCCGGCCGGGTGATGCAAGAAGCCGCCTGTAAAACCGCCGGCGGAGTAGCCCAGGCTGCCGGAACGGCCATTGGCGCGGCGGGCAAAGCCACCAGCGCGGCAGGCGCCGCGGTCGCCGCCGGATGGAACGCAGCCGTCGGGATCGCCCGATTCGCCGCCCGGCGCGGCCATCCCCGAAACGAGTGACAAGGGCCGAAACCCCGCATCCCCTGGATCATCCCGCCGAGGCCGGCCCCGGCTCACAATAGTGAGAACAGGGCTGCCTGTTGCGGGGTTGTGGCGGCGAACTCCCTGGCCCAGTCCGGCTTGGCAGTTGGCAACCCCGCCGCTCAGCCAACCAACAACCCCTGGATGCTCCAGGCGGCGCCTTGCTCTGCTAACATCGCGCCACCAACACCGCTCCTCTGGTGCTGGACCCGTTTCTGCGGGTCGGGGACGACGCTGGCGGCGGCCGTGGCGAAAGGCTGGTGGAGATGGAAGGTAAACACACATGAAAGGGTTGAAGTAAATGAAACGATCCATTAGCAATGCGTATCGTCCACGGTCCCAAGTATTTATAGGGGCCGATGAAGCGAAAGTTGTTTCACCCGCTGTGGAGGTGTTGACCTTGAGGTTAAATAATCTCTGGTCAGCACATAAGGCAGAGGGAAGTCGTCCTGTCACTCCCGACGAGCGTAAGGAGCAAGACGCCAAGATGCATGCGCTACAAGTGGACTGCATCATAACCGCCGAGGCGATAGCCCTTCTGTTGGGGATGATAGGCAACTCAGATATGAACTTCCCAGATCAATATCCATTGAGCGACTGGGTGCAAGACGTCGGTTCCAGCGGAGGGTACTGGGATCTGCCAGCGAGTCCTCAAGTGGTGGAAGATCGCTGGTCCCCTTCTCGCAAGCGATGAACCCCGCTGATCTGGCGAAAGCCTACGGCACCTCCCTCGGCATGGGAGTCAGCGGTGATCCTGAAGGTGCTGAGAATGACCTCGGTACCGCTGGGGCACCACAAGTTTGCCCGTGGCGAAGGCCGACATCTGGGACGACTCGGAGATGTTCGCCCCGCCAGTCGGGCCGTCGGCGTCGGGTTGTGCCTGGACCGAGAGGGTTATCCGCGCACGCTCTTAATAAGAATGAGTGATCTATGACCGTTGATCTCACCTTCTCGCAGCGAAAAGGTTATATAAGCTTACCAGAGCCTTTACAGCTAGAACATTTGTCACAACCGTTACGAGTGGAGCTTTGGAATCTTATATATGAGTTTATTTTACCATTCATGAATCGGACGCTTGTCATGAGTGGTGGCCCTGGTAGCGGTAGCATTTACTTTGAACGCTCTATGAAAAAATGTTTCCAAGAGACATACAGCCGGATGTATACTGTACCACTCGACGATGCCCGTCTAGACGATGATCACAATCTCTATGAAGGATCCAAAAGTACAGTATTATGTGGAGATTTCCATGAAGTTTTTGAGTGGATTGAGGTGTTCTCAGCGCTTGCTGTGAAGCATATCGCACCTGGAGACATGCCTTGTGGACAGGACAGTAAGCATGGTACCCAATTAGCCGTTCGGGTCCAAAATGCTATGGAGCAATATGCCGCCGCATACCATTTTACAAGTGACGAATGGCCATTCCCGCCTTACAGATTTGAACCTCACGCAAGCCAACGATCTGCTGATCTCACGTTAAATGCACTCCAGTCAATCAAGAAAGCCGATTTGCAAGGAGTGACAAGCCAGTTAGATCAAGCAGCTCAACACATTTCCAACGCTCGGTGGGCTGAGGCGGTCAGAGATAGCATCCATGCGGTAGAGTCTATCGTGCAAGAGATTACATCAGAGCATTCTTTAGCGAAAGGGTTAAAGAATCTTGAATCACGCGGCGTTCAAATCCATTCAGCATTGAAGGACGCTTTCATTAAATTGTACGGCTATACCAACAACGAGCCTGGCATTCGGCATGCCTTAGACGCCACTAAAGAAGGAGCATCCGTAGGAATGCCAGAAGCCTTGTTCATGTATACCTCTTGCACGGCATTCGTGGACTACCTGTTGCAACAGCGTGAGCAGACCCGTTAGGTGTTCTGGGCATAGAGGGGCCCGGAACCCTCACGGGCGCTGCCCCGCCGCCGGGCGGCAAAGGGACCGATCCTCTGCGCCCGGCCTGTCGGGTTTCTCCGGCTGGGGGTAGGGTCGGGGTCAACCCGGTTCTGATCTGCTGGTCAGCGGTCGCACGCTCGACACTGGAGTTCTCGAACCCTCGAGAGAGTAATTTCAGAGCTTTTAGAGGGGTTGTATCTCAAACCAGATAACCGCAAGTAGCTGTTCTCCGATGAACTGACCGAGCGGATTCGCCCGCCGGTGGCCGATCTGCTACGCCAGGCAATCGTCCGCAACGACGACGCCACAGCCTGGTAAGAGTTGTGCGACACCGATCCTCTCACTCTGGACCGACGACGCCGAGAAACCGAATAGCCTTTAAAAGGCCAGCGGACCCGTCAAACCGACGATGCATAGGCCAGCGCCTCCACATCCCCCGGGTATGGGGCGTTCAACTCGATGCCGCGGTCCTCAACCTCGGTGGCGGGACCCTACATCCGCCGAACCCGCCGATGCGGGCACGGGCTTCGGCTGCGCTCGGCGCGGGTCATCGCACGGCCTTGGCCCGCGCGTCGTGGTCACGGGCTGCAACCGCCCCGGATCAGCCGACAGCAGAGCCTTGCAGGGCCGCTCGCCGATGACACGCCCCGGAACCGCAACAGTTCGGGGCGCCCGCCTGTCGGTCACCGGCTCTTCCCGGCCCCGGGGAGGGCGGGCGTGTCTTCAGACCGAGACGGCGGCGATCTCGGCGGCGCATGAAGTCCGCTCAACGGCTCTTTCTCATTTGCTGCAGTTGCTGGTGCAGGAACTGCCGCCGCCGGACGATGCGCTGCCAGACGCGCTGGCGGTCAGCGCCGCGGCGCGATTTCCCCCCAGAAAGCCCGACGGGCCACCCGTCGGAGATCTTCGCGCTCACGCAGGCTTCCGCCGACCTCGTTCTCGACTGAGCCCAAAAGGCTGGCGTCCAGCGGCACCGGGATATACGGCTGACTCGCGATCAATGCCTCGCGCTCGTCATTGGTTGCTTGCTCTAGCCACTGCTGGGCGTATTGGGCCGCGGCCGCTGACACCTCAACCGCTGAGACCTCTGCCTCGTGGCCGACAGGGGCGGAGGCGTAGCCAACTGGCGTCTTGACCACCTTAGCCAATTGCTGCTTGGTCAACGTGACAGATTCATCTGCCTCGTCGACGAGTTCCCTTGACTGGTTCCTTGAGCGATCAGGTGTAGCGATGCCGATCAGCGTCACTCGGACCCCCATGTCTTGGGCCGCTCGAACTCCCTCTCGCAGATCTTCGTCTCCTGAGAGAACGTAGGCTTCGCAGATGGCCCGTTCGCGGGCCAGTGTCATCAGGTCGCGGTAGATGAGCGCATCAACTCCTTTCTGCTGGTTGTTTATATTGAGCCGGCCGAGTCGGAGCTTCACGTTCGGGAGCGCGGCGATCCGCTGCTGTTCCGGGGTTGAGATGCCATCCCTCGCCCCGTCGTACCAGTAGGTTCGGAGCGGAAGAAGGCCGCAACCCCTCTCTGCCAGGCTCACTAGGAGCTTGTTGACCCCCATGTCGTCCACTTGGAGCAACTTCCGCTTCGGGGTGCCGCAACAGAGCTTGCCAGCACCTGCGTAGAGATAGCCTGCGTCAACGAACACAGCGAAGCGGTCCACCAGAATCACCTCCGAACAAAACGAGGGCCCTTGCGGGCCCTCGTGCCTCCCCAGAGGGGGAGGTAGCAGATGACTTGAACGGTACCCGGCTCTGTGCCCCGTGTCAACCCCCAATGTCGCATTTTTTGACTAGCCCGCGGAACCGTCGCCGGAGCGACCCGTGGATACCTGTCGCCGAAAGCCGTTTAGGGCTTTGAACTGGGATTTCACTGACGCGCCCGCGGCTAGGTTGACCCCTGGTCGTGGCCCGCAGCAACGCTTACGTGCCCAGTTCATAGCGCAACCCCCGCGTTCAAGAGCCGCTCAACGGGGTTCTGGCCCCGGATGCGCCTGCCCGCAATCCCCCGCGCTCAAGAGCCGCTCAACGGGGTTCTCGGCCACAGCAAGTCGAACACAGCGAAGCGGTCCACCAGAATCACCTCCGAACAAAACGAGGGCCCTTGCGGGCCCTCGTGCCTCCCCAGAGGGGGAGGTAGCAGATGACTTTCCCCCCCGGAGAGGGGTAACAGATGACTTTCCCCCCGGAGAGGGGTGGCAGATGACTTGAACGGTACCCGGCCCTGTGCCCCGTGTCAACCCCAATGTCGCATTTTTTGACTAGCCCGCGGAACCGTCGCCGGAGCGACCCGTGGACCTCCCCTGGGCTTTGTAGCAAAACGGCTGCTTCCTGCAGTTCGTCGCCGAGCTGCTCGCCGGCGGCGGCTGACCCGCCGTCACGGCGGGGCTCTCGTTGATCCGGTCGGGGGCGGGCCGCCTTGGCGAGGGCGGGCCGTTCTCGTTCAACCCGAGATCCAGCAGCGTCTCGGGGCGGCCGCCTTGGCGGGGGGCGGGCCGCGGCGTCGAACGCCGGGTCAGCAGCTGAGTTCCGGCGGCGCGTCCCACGGCCCCGACGACTGGGCCCCTGGGGCTCGACCGCCCGAGGGCCGGGAGCGGGCTGATCCCGGGTTGGCGGGGGCGCTGGAGCGGGCCGGGGGCCGGGCCGCTGCTCGGGGGTTGTCACATGGCTTGTTCATAATGGGGCCATGGCTGGGTTGGCTGCTGCGAAGGGCGCTGGGGTGTCTGCGGGCGGGGCGGGGGTTCGTCGTTCGCGGGCGCGGCGGGCGGTGACTTGCGGCGGGGTGCAGGGGGTGTTCGTGGAGGGGGTGGGCGGCTGGGCGCTGGTCAACGAGTCTGAGGTGAGGATGCTCGCGGCGATGGGGGGCTGCGGCCATGCCTTGGACCGGTTCCGGGCGTTGGCGGAGACTTTGAACGCCGGTTTGGGCGGCGGCCGGGCGCTTTGCCGGTTGAACAACCGGTTGTCGGCTCTTTCGGCCGCGGAGGACGCCGACGCGGTGTGCCGGGTCCGGGTGTGGGAGGACTTGGTCCCGGCGGTGGCCTACGCGTGCGCTTTTTTGAGGGATGCGGGCAGTTCGCAGTGGCGGAACTGCTCGCAGTGGCTGGTGTGGATGCTGTCGGCTCGTTTGGGGGGCAACCTGGTGGAGGGCGTGTTGCCGGGCCCGGGCCTGCGGACGTTTCAGTTCTTGAACGACAGGTTCTGTTGGGGTTATGACCGCGACGTCCGGTGGGTCGGCGAGATGCCGCCGTCGTTTTGGGATCGGCTCAGTTCCCATGAGGAGCCGCTGGTGAGAGAAGCGGCCGCGGCCAGCGATCCCCGCACGCCGGGCAAAGAGCTGGAGCGGCTGGCGCGGTGCGGCGGCGAGGAGGTGCTGGATTTGGTGGCTTCGCATCCCCGCACCCCGGCCCGGGCGCTGACGGCCATGGCCGAGAACCCGAGGGTCGGTTACACGACGAGGTGGCGCGTGGCCCAGAACCGGGGCCTCTCGGCGCGGGCTTTGCGGCGTTTGGCGCAAAACGGCCTGTGGGAAGTGCGGCTGGTGGCCGCTTCGCACCCCAATGTGGGGTCGCAGGCGCTGGAGGGCCTGGCCGCTGACGGGCACGTGCAGGTGAGAGCGGCCGCGGCCGCGCATCCCGACACGCCCCGGCGGGTGTTGCGGGGCCTGGCCGGCGACGCCGAGACCGCGGTGCGGGCCCTGGCGGCGTCGAATCCCTCGGCTCCCGTCGAGGTGTTGGAGAAATTGTTGTCGGACCGGATCAGCCGGGTGCGCCGAGGCGTTGTCGCCAACCCCGCCGCGCCGGGCCCGCTGGTGGCCCCGCTGGCCGAGGACCGGGCCATGGGGGTGCGCCGAGAGATGGCCTGGAGCCCCAAAACCTCAGACGACGCGCTCGCAGTGTTGGCCCGCGACCCCAAGGCGCAGGTCCGCGTAGCCGCCGCCTGCAACGAGAACACGCCCCCCGGAGCGCTGGCGGTTCTGGCCTCAGACCCCGACTGCCAGATCCGGTCCTGCGCCGCCGCCAACGCCTCAACCCCGCCGGGCGTGTTGGAGGCCCTGGCCGCCGATCCCGAGGTCGGCGTCCGCGCCTGCGCCGCCGCCAACGCCTCGGCCCCGCCGGGCGTGTTGGCGGCCCTGGCCGCCGATCCCAGGGTTTGGGTCCGCTCCGCCGCCGCCGGCAACCCCTCGACCACGCCGGGCGTGTTGGCGGCCCTGGCCGGAGCCGCCAACGCCGATATCCGCTCCGGCGCCGCCGCCAACCCCTCGACCCCGCCGGACTCGCTGGCGGTTCTGGCCGCCGATCCCGAGTATTGGATCCGCGCCGGCGTCGTGGCCAACGAGTCCGCGTCGGCCGAGACGCTGGCCGTGTTGGCCGGCGACGAGGACTACCGGATACGCGTCGATGCCGCCGCCGTTCTCAACCGGCGCCGAGAGCCCCGCGAGGCCGCAGACCCCCAAGGCGAAGAGCCCGGCGGGGAAGAGGGGAGACGGAGATGACCGCAACCCAGCGAGAGACGCTCGCGGCCATGCAGGTGCTGTTGGAGGCCGGGGTTCCGGTGCTGTTGTGGGGCGACCCGGGCACGGGCAAGACCCAGACCGTGGAGTCGTTCGCCCGGGAGGCGGGCTGGCACATGGAGTCGGTGATCGCGTCGTTGCACGACCCGACCGATTTCGGCGGCCTGCCGGTGCGGTCCGACGCCGGGGTCACGTTCGAGCCGCCGGCCTGGGCCCGGCGGGTGGCCGCCTGCGACGGCGAGTGCCTGGTGTTCTTCGACGAGGTCAACACCGCCACCCCCGCCACCCAGAACGCCCTGATGCGGGTCGTTCTCGAAGGCCGGGTGGGCGAGCTCGACCTCGGCGCCGGGGTGCGGTTCGCCGCGGCCGCCAACCCGCCGGCCCAGAACTCCGGGGCGTGGGACCTCTCGGCGCCGCTGGCCAACCGGTTCGCCCACCTCGACTGGCCCGTCGGGCTCGAAGAGTGGAAGGCGGGATACCTGGGAGGATGGCCGCGCCCGGCGCCGCTGGACATCGGCCCGACTGGCGCAGACGGCGCCGCCGTGTCCCGGTTCAAGGCGATCCAGGCCGCTTTTCTGACCAGCCGCCCGGCGCTTTTGTGCGCGGTGCCCGAGACCGACTCGACGGCCTCGCGGGCCTGGCCCTCGCCGAGGGCGTGGGACCGGCTGGCCCGGTGCCTGGCCCTCGCCGAGGCCGCCGGCGCCGGCGAGGCGGCCCGGATGCTGATCGCGGCCGCGCTGGTGGGCGAGGGGACCGCCGCCGAGTACGCGGCCTATCTCCGCAACCTGGACCTCCCCGACCCCCGGCGCCTGCTGGACGACCCCGGCTCCTTCGCCGAGCTGGAGCGGTCCGACCAGCAGTTCGCGGCACTGGAGGCGGTGCTGGCCGCGGTGACCGCCGACGCCCGGGGTGGGACAGCGGCCGGGGCCGGGGCACCGCCGTCCGGCGAGCTGTTGGAGGGCGGCGAGCGTGTCGGCGCCCAAAGCGGAGAGGACGCTGGAGGGGCCTTTCCATCCGCTGGTCGCGGTGCAGGCGTCGCCCGGCGGCCGATACGAGATGCGTTCCGGGCGGTCGGCGTAGTCGTCGTCGGCGTCTTCGGGGTGTCTCCACGGCGGAGCGGCGACCTCCACCCGATGCCGCTGCGCTGTGATCTCCACGTCTTCGGGGTCGCAGTTCAAGTCGGCGGCCACCAACACGGCCGCCCGCCCGGGGCCGGTCAAGGGTGCGGCGGTCATCCGACCGGGCGGGTGCAGCCGGTGCCGACGGTGACGCCGCCCCGCCAGTAGGTGCTTTCTGTCTCGGGGACGGGGGTGATGCTCCCCGACGACGCATGCGGGTTGTAGACCACTTCGTAGACAGCCCGGACCCGGAACCGGGCGGTCCATTCGGGGGCGGGTTCGGCGTCGCAGTCGTAGTCGGACGCGGACAGCCAGAAAGTGCCGATGCATTGGCGCCGACGGTAGATGTTGTTGTTGTAGTGATACCGGTCGCCTTGGAGCAGGTATCTGGACGTCGACCATCGTGAACTGTAGAAGCGCAGGGTGCATCGCCGGTTTTCGTAGGCGTATTCCCGGCGGCGGGATAGGTTCCAGTCACCCATGCCGCTGGTGGTGACGCGTCGGATCTCGAACACGCCGGCGGGGGCGAGCGCGACCTGCCATTCGAGGGCTTCGAGATGGTATTCGGCCGATCCGCATTCGTGGCCGTTGACCGTGTTGGCGACGGTGACCGCCGGGCCGTTGTCGCCGTCGACCCATAGGGGCGCGGACGGCAGGTACACCTCCACGTTCGCCGGGTGCGGGCGCCTGGTGGCGTCGAACACACGGCCGGCGAACACCCGGCCGGGCGGCGGGGCCTTGCCCGGCTCGACCGCTGCGCCGGGCTGTTTGACGCCGGGCAGCCACTTGTTGTGCCATATGGGGTTGCTGCTGCCGCCGCCGCCGACGGGGATCGGCTGGTCGTCCAAGCGGGACAACCTGTCCTTGATCTCGGCGGCGCTGGAGTGGCTGTCGCACGGGTTGGCGCCGATGAAGACGGTCATGGACCTTTTGACCTCGACGCAGGGGCTGCGATAGTAAGGCGGGCGGCGCCTGCAGGTCGGGTCGGGGCTGGTGCCGGTGCCCCATCTCGCGCCGGTGACTCTCCAGGTCAGTTCGACTTTCATCGTCGCCCCCGCCGCCGGGGATGTGGCGAACTTCAGGTTCAAAGCCCCGGCGCACGCTTTCCACCAGTCGCCGGAAGTGTTGACCGTGCGCCGGTAGGACCAGCGGTTGGCGTTGGGGTAGCAGTTGGTTTTCGGGTCCCCGTCGGGGTGCGGCGACGCCGGGCGTCCGAGTGTCGGGGTGCCGCCGCCGGTGAACGTTATTTCCACGTCGAGCAGTTCGCTGAGCACGGTCCCGCAGTTGGCGGCGTACGTGAACCGGTGGCGGGTCCGGTCGATGTTGATGTTGAACGCCGCGGGGACCGCGTCCGCACCGACCCTGGCGTCTATCCGGTTCGGCGTCACCCTCGGCAGAGCCCAGTCCGGGGCGTCAGCGGCGGCGGCTTGCACCGTGTAGCCGTACGCCGGTTGGGCGGCCTGGGCGAAGGGGATCAACCGATCCCGGGGCGTCGACGCAGACCACTGCCAGTTGCAGGTCGGGTTCGGACTGGGGGGCCGCGTAGTCGCCGGCGCCGGAGGAGCGGTCGTAGGCGTCGGATCGGTGGTCGTCGGCGGATCGTCGTCAGCCTCGGTGGTCGTCGGCGGATCGTCGTCAGCCTCGGTGGTCGTCGGCGGATCGTCGTCAGCCTCGGTGGTCGTCGGGGTCGGCGTCCAATGCCCGCAGTAATGCGCCGACGTCACGCCGGTCTTCGGGTCGTGGCCGGTCGGGCCGGTGCAGTTGTAGTCGGTGCTGGCGGGGTCGGTTTCCTTGTTGGAGGAGCGGGGGTGCCCGGTGAACATCCAACCGCCGAGCGGTTCGTGGCCGCACCCGACGTTGATCGAAGCCGACGACACCGGGCATTTGGATGTGCCGCCGGAGCCGGGGCCGGCGGCCACCCCTTTGTTGATGTCGATGTGATGGCAGTCGTTGGTCCGCGATGACGGGCAGCTCCAACTGTTCTCGTGTTCGTATCGGGCGGGGTGGTGGACCGCGGTCGCTGTCCATCCGGCGGTCGTCCAGGTGTGCCCGGCCTTGGTGTGGGACGCCCCCGCCGGGTCCGGGCGCTCGACGGTCACCAGCGACAACGCCGCAGCCGCGGCGGCCAGAACGACCAGCAGTCGGCGCCGTGTCATCGGCAGTTGGAGTCGTCGACGAAGAGCCGGATGTCGGCGATCTCGGCGTTGAACACGCCCGGCGCCCAGTACGCCGAATAGGGGCTGTTCTCCGACTCGCCGGGGTCGTGTATGTAAGTGCTGTGGCGCCGGGTCCGCAGCGACATCAGCAACCCGCCGTCGGGGGCGGTCAGCACCCGATCAGACGCCGGGGAGGTCCAGTCGATGACGACGTTCACTTCATGGTTGCCGTCGGAGTAGTTGATCCGGAAGTTCTCGCCCCGGCGCAGGGTCATCGCCCAGACACAGGCCGAGCCGATCCATTCGCCCTGATCGCCGCCCCATTGCCACGTGTACGACGGCGACCGGTCGAGCATCGACGGGTGCCAGGAAAAGCCCGGGTTGTCGCCATAGTCGGGTCTGGGGTCGTGGTCCACCGGCGGCGGGTCGTCCGGCGGCGGGTCGGCGGGGACCACCACCTGGGCGGGCAGAGTCGTCGTCACCACCTCGGCTGCCAGGGTCGTCTCCGGGGCGGTGTCGGCCGGTTCCGAAGTCGGGGCCTGGTCGCCGGGCGGCGGTTCGGGGGCGGCCAGTGTCGTCTCCGGCGCACCCTCTCCATCACCCTCGGCGTCGGGTTCGGCCGGTTGCGAGGTCGGGGCCGGTTCGCCTGGTTCCGGTCCGGCGTCCTCCGAACCGGCGGTCTCGGCGGTCTCAGGTTCGGCTGTTGTCGGGGCCGGAGCGGTCGGTTCGCCGTCCGGCGGCGCTGTCTCCGCCGTGGCGGTGGTCTCGGGGGCGGTCAGCGGCGGGGGGATGTCCGGGGCCCGGCACCTGCCGAAGGCGACCATCACGGCGATGGTCGCCGCGACCAGCAGCGGGACCCCTATCGCCCAGAACTTGCGCCGGTCGGCGGCGAGCTTGTCTTCGAGCGGCACCTCGGCCGCTGTCTTCTTGGCCATCACCACGGCTCCTTTTTCTCTTCGTCGGTCAAGTAGGCCGCCGGTGCGGCGGGCACCGGAACCGGCGGGGGTTGGGGTTCCGGCCCGGCGGCCGCCGGTGCGGGTGTCGGCGGGGCCTGAGCGGGGTCGGGGCCGATCCGGCGGGCGAGTTCGGCTTCGGCGGCGGAGCGGTTTGTCGCCTCGGGCGCTGGGCCCGGGCGCGTCGCGTCGGCCGGGCCCGGGCCGGGACTCGCATCCGGTATGCGCGGCTGCGTCCGGGGCGCGCCGCGCCGGGCGGCAGGCCGGTTTTGCGGGGGTTTGCGCGGCGCCGGGTTGCGGGTTCGCCAGCCCGGCGTATACCCGCTTATGCCGCGGTCAGCAGAGAGAGGGAGAGAGAAGAGAGAGAGAGAGAGATTGTCTGGGTTGATAAGCCCGGACGGGGCGGCGTCCGGCATAAAAGTAGTTGTCAACACAACTAATTGTTCTGCAAGCATTGAGGTCACACCAATAGTGTAACGACAGGGGCCTGCGACGGCCGGGGGGGTGTGTTTCAGTCGGCGGGCGGCGCCATAGAGGCGGGCGTGAACACCGCAGCCGCGTCTAACCCGTCTGCGGAACCAGCCCCCGCCCGCAGAAGCGCCTCCCTGATCTTTGAGTCGCCGCGGCATAAACCCACCCACGGGCGGGGCCCCATCGGGGGCAGCGGCCCAGCCGGTCAGGGCCTGGCTTTCAGTCTCGCGGACGCGGGCGTTTAGGCCGCTCTGAGCCGAAGCGCCAGACCGGCTTTGGGTCCGCGTCGGCGGGTCCGCTGCCACAGGCGCCGCCGTAGCGGCGAATCAACGGAGTCCGGCGGGCTCTTCGGCCGCGGGGCCGGTTCTCGGCGCCTTTGCGCCTACACGGTCAGGGTGCGCGCCTTCAGCCGGGCCGGGGCCGGTCCAACCCGCCCGCAGGCAGGCCCCGCCCGCGGAGCGGATGCCTGTTCCCTGAGCCTCCGCGGGCGCAGGCCCGCCCCGCTGTGGTGGGGCCCCGACCCTGGGCAAGGGGCCCTGGCCTCCGCGGGCCGGGGCCCGGCTTCGGGGGCCCGGTAGGCCCCCGCGACAGTCCCCGAAACCGTGTTTATGCCCTCTGAGCAGGTACTTCTTGTCACACCCCATGATTACTTTGGGTGGTTGTGGGAAGCGAAAACGCGGGTTGTACGTGGCGGCGGACCCCGCCAAAATTGGTATACGACAAACAAGTGTTGTTTGTGGCGAGCCGGGCCCTTTGGGCCCGGCACCGCCACGAGGAGCACATTCCGGCGCCGAGATTTGGCGGTCGCAAGCGCCGGGATGCACAGCCAACCACCCGAGGGCGGTCCGCATGCGCAGCCTATCGAAATCCGAGAGAGCCGGCCAAGGCGGGCCGCGGCGCCCGACGCAGTTGGCGTTGTGGGGAAACCGCCGACAGCGGCGCTGGGCGGCGCTGGCCGATCTGGCCGAGGCCGCCGCGGTGACCGGCGACCTCAGCCTCGGCGAGGCCCGGGAGCTGGCCGCGGCCGCAGCCGGGGTGCGGTTCCCGAACCCGGCCACCCGCCGCAAACTGGCAACGCTGACCGGGTGGCTGTTCAGGTATCTGGCCGGGGCCGGCGCCGCGGACTGGTCCGACGTCACCCCCGACATGGTCGAGGGCTGGTGCGGGGCCGCGGCCCGCCGGGGACGGCGGTGGACGACCCCGGCCCCGTCGACGGTGCGGAACCGCCAGTGGGCGTTCACAATCGTGTGCGACGCGCTCGAAGCCGCGGGCGTCGTGGTGGACCCGGCGCTGCGGCCCGGACGCGAGCCGAGGCCGCCCGCGGCCCGAAGGTCTAGGCCGCTGACCCCGGCCGAGCTCGACCGGGTGCGGGCGTTCGCGGATCGGGGCCTGTCCGGGTCGCGGCGCTCGGTGATGGTCGCCCTCGCCGAGGCCGGGGCGTCGGCGTCTGAGATCGCCGCGGTCGTCGCCGAGGACATCGACCTCGACGCGGGAACGGTCCGGCTCGGACGGCGGGTGAACCCCCTGACCGGCTGGGGGGCCGAGGCCATCGGAAGGTTCTTCGCCGTTCACGGCGACCCCGGTCCCGGTTCCCGGATGTGCGTCACCGACCGGGTGAGCGGCCATCGGGGGGCGCAGTCGGTAGCGGTGCAACTCCGCGAGGTCGTCTCCGACGCCGGTCTCGGCCCCGTCGCGGATGTGACGGCCGGGTCGGTCCGGCTCACGACCGCGGCGGAGGTTCTGGCCCAAGACGGGGTCGAGGCCGCGGCCCGGTTCCTGGGCTCTGACTCGCTGGACTCGACCGCCGCGGCGCTGGGCCACGACTGGAACAACAGCGACGACGCGGACACAGCCGGGGGTCAAGGTGGCTGAGCGCCTGGACCGGCGGGGCCTGTTCCGGGACGGGCAGCCGATCAGCGACGCCGACCTGGCCGGGCTGTTGAGCGGCGGGCGCCGGGCCCCGGGCCCGGCGGGGGTCTGGCGGGCCCGGGCGCGGTCTCGGTCCGCGGAGCCGCCGCTGTCGCTGATGCAGCGCCTCGAGCACATCTTTTGCCTGGCGCCGCTGTGGGATCTCTCCGAGCAGATAGAGGCCGACATAGCCGCCGAGGCCGGGCCCTCCCCGGCCGGCCGCAAAAGGCGCTGGCCGATCATGCTGGCGCTGGCGATGGACGTGGCGCTGTGGGAAAACGGCTCCATCCGCGCCGGCGTGCGAGAGCTGGCCGACCCCGTCACCTGGCGGCGGCTCCGGCGCAGAGTCAAGCGGGCCTGGCCCGGCCGGCCCGACCGGCGGATCCCCAAGCGCCCCATCAGCCGCAGCCAATACCACCGGGCCCGCCATCGCCACACCCTTCCCCGCCTCGCGGAGATCAAAGCCTGGGCCGAGAAAACCTCCGCCGAGACCGCCCGCTGGATCGGGATGCTCGACCCCGCCGCCCGCGACGTCACCCACCCCCAAACCGGCAACGTCGTCATCGGCGACGGCACCACGATCAAGCCCCTCTGGGGCGGCGACCCGCGCAACCCCGGCATCCGCGTCAACCCCCACACCGGCGAGGCCACCCCGAGGCGCTGCGACCCCGACGCCGCCCGGCACTCAAACGGCTTCGGCCTCCAAGCCGTCTTCGCGTCGGTCCGCAACCCCCACCCCGGCGAACGCGTCATCCTCGCCGCCGATATCAAACCCCCACACGGCTCAGACGCCAACGCCTTCACCGACACCATCCGCCGCCTCGCCGAAGAGCACCAGATCATCGCCGACGGCCTCGCCGCCGTGGCCTATGACCGCGCCATGCAAGCACCCGACATCAAAAAACTCCTCGACAACGCCATCATCCCCGTCGCCAAACCCCTGCGCACCTCGACCGGCGCCATCCGCACCGCCAACCTCGGACGGCTCAAAGCCACCCTCGCGGGCGGAACCCGCCGCGCCGTCGCCGTCACCGCCATCGACGGCACCCCCACCATCGCCCGAACCGACCACCAAGGCGCCCTCCAGCACCTCCCTTTGACCCGCACCCGAACCCACATCCGCAGAAACAAAACCAGCCCCGCCGCCGTCTACACCCACTGGCGCATCCCCCGACACCCCCTCGCCGGGAACCTCCAAGGCGCGGCCGTCACCATCCGCCACAACCCCGCCGACCGCGACAAAGCCCTGCGCATCAACCGCGCCCTGCGGCCCATCCCCGCCTCCGACGCCGACTACGACCGCATATACGGAATCCGAGAAGACGTCGAATCAACCAACAACCACCTCAAAGAACGCCTCCGCCACGACCGGGCCCACACCATCGGCCGCGACCGCCAACAACTCAACCTCATCGGCTACCAGATCAACGCTGCCATTACCGCCCTCGTCCACTGGCACAAACGCACCGGCGGCGACATCACCCCCTGGTTCGGCCAACCACCACCCTAAAACCCGCCCGCCCCCGCCCCGAACCTTCCCCCCGGCGCCAGACCGCGCCCCGAAACCCCCCAACAGCGCCAACACCCCGCCAGCGGCGCTAACCTCACCCCCAAAACCCCGGCGCAGACCCCCAAACCCCCCAAAACCCCAACCCGGCGCCCATTACGCGCCACAACCCGCGCCGGCCCCTCGCCCTCGTAGCTCAGTGGAAGAGCATCGGTCTCCTAAACCGTGTGCGCAGGTTCGACTCCTGCCGGGGGCGCGCCGACAACGAAAACCGCGGACTGGCCGCGGGCGCGGCTCCGGCTCCTCGGCCAGAATCTCGGCCATGGTCGACCCCTTCGCTCCAGCCCGGCTGGGCCCGGTCACCCTCCGCAACCGGATCATCAAGGCTGCCACCTTCGAGGGGGTGACGCCTGAGGCGCTGGTGACCCCCGAACTCATCGAGTACCACCGCCGGGTGGCGGCCGGCGGGGCGGGCATGACCACGGTGGCTTACCTGGCGGTGGCCCCCGAGGGCCGCACTCACGCCCAGTGCATCTGGGTCAGGCCCGAGGCCGCGGCCGGGCTGAGCAAGCTGACCGAGGCCGTCCACGCCGAGGGAGCGGCCGCCGGCGCTCAGATCGGCCACGCCGGGCCGGTGGCCAACGCCCGCTCCAACCGGGCCCCGGCCATCTCCGCCTCCCGGCGGCTCAACCCGGTCACCATGAAGGTGATCCGGTCCGCCACCGGCGCCGACTTGGCCCGCATCACCGGCGACTTCGCCCGGGCCGCCCGGCTCCTGGCCGCCGCCGGCTTCGACTCCATCGAGGTTCACTTGGGCCACAACTACCTGCTCAGCGCCTTCCTGAGCCCCCGGCTCAACCGGCGAGACGACCGCTGGGGCGGCTCGCTGGAGAACCGGGTCCGGTTCCCCCGCCAAGTGGTCGCCGCCGTCCGGGAGGCGGTGGGCGACCAGTCGGCCGTCATCGCCAAGCTCAACATGAACGACGGGGTGAGGGGCGGGCTCGAAGAGGCCGAGAGCCTGGAGGCGGCCGTCATGCTGGAGGCCGACGGCGCCCTCGACGCCCTGGAACTCACCGGCGGCAGCTCGCTGGCCAACCCCATGTACCTGTTCCGCGGGGACGCGCCCCGGGCCGACCTGGCCGCGGCCATGCCTCGGCTCGCCCGGCTCGGGTTCAAGCTCGTCGCCCGGAAGCTCATGCCCGAGTACCCCTTCGCCGAGGCCTATTTCCGGGATCAGGCCCGGCCGTTCCTGGAGGCCCTGGACACACCGGTCATCCTGCTGGGCGGGATCACCCGGCTGGAAACCGTCCAGTCCGCCCTAGACGAGGGGTTCGCCTTTGTGGCCATGGCCCGGGCCCTGCTGCGCGAGCCCGACCTCGTCAACCGGATGCAAGCCGGCGCAGCGGCCCGGGCCACCTGCGTCCACTGCAACCGCTGCATGCCCTCCATCTACACCGGCACCCGCTGCGTCCTCGACCACCCCGACCCGATCAAGGCCGGCCCCCCTCTACGGGTTGGCAACTAGCCTCGCCGGGCGTGCGCCTCTACGACACCGCCCGCCGGGCCGTGGTCCCGTTCGAGCCCGGCCCCGAGGTGGCGATGTACGTGTGCGGCATCACCCCCTACGACAGCACCCATCTGGGCCACGCCAACACCTACCTCACCTACGACCTGCTGGCCCGCCGGCTCGAGGACCTCGGCCGCACGGTGAGGATGGTCCGCAACATCACCGACGTCGACGACTCGATCCTGCCCAAGGCCAGGGAACTCGGCGTGAACTTCCGGGATCTGGCCGCCACCGAGACGGCCCGGTTCCACCGAGACATGGAGGCGCTGGGGGCCCGACCAGTGGCCTCGGAGCCCCGGGCCACCGAGTGGGTGGACGAGATGATCTCGATCATCGACCGGCTGGCCGCCGAGGGCCACACCTACACCGCCGAGGGCACCACCTGGTTCGACGTCTCCACCTGGGCCGACTTCGGCCGGCTCTCAGGCCACGACGAGGCCACCATGGTGGAGCTGGCCGCCGAGGGGGGTGGCACCCCCGACGACCCCCGGCAGCGCAACCGGCTCGACTTCGTGCTCTGGCAGCCGTCGCGGCCCGACGAGCCGGCCTGGCCCTCGCCGTTCGGGCCGGGCCGGCCCGGCTGGCACATTGAGTGCAGCGCCATGGCCATGGGGCTCCTCAGCCCCACCCTCGACCTCCACGGGGGCGGCCGTGATCTCATCTTCCCCCACCACGAGTGCGAGCTGGCCCAGAGCGAGGCCGCCACCGGCGCCACCTTCGTGCGCCACTGGATGCACTGCGGGCTGGTGGCCTACCAGGGCACGAAGATGTCCAAGTCGCTCGGCAACCTCGTCTTCGTCGGCGAGCTGATCAAGCGAGCCGACCCCAGGGCCGTCCGGCTGGCCCTCATGGGCCACCACTACCGGACCGACTGGGAATGGCACGACGGCGACCTGCGCCAGGGGGAGGCCCTGCTGGAGGTGCTCACCCGAGCGGCTCGCCGCCCGCACGGACCGGACCCGAGGCCCTATCAGCGCAAGTTGCGGGCCGCCCTCGACGACGACCTCGACGCGCCCGCCGCCCGGGCCGTGCTGGAGGAGCTGGCCCGGGCCGTCCTGGCTGGCGGGACCGGCGGCGACGAGTCGGCCCCCGCCGCGCTGCGAGAACTCGGCAGGCTGTGCGGGGTGGAACTGGACCGGCCGCCCGCCCCGGCCCCGGCCCGATGACCGACCCCGCGACGCGGCCGCCCGCCCCGGCCCGATGACCGACCCCGCGACGCGGCCGCCCGCCCCGGCCCGATGACCGACCCCGCGACGCGGCCGCCCGCCCCGGCCCGGCCGCGATGATCTCGCTGTACGACACCCTCACCGGCACAGTCAGGCCCCTGGAGCTGCGCCAGCCGGGCCGGGTGGCGATCTACGCCTGCGGGCCCACCGTGTACGACGAGCCCCACCTGGGCCATGCCCGCGGGGCCATCACCTACGACGTCTTACGCCGCTACCTCCAGTGGCGAGGGCTCAAAGTGCGCCACGTGGCCAACGTCACCGACATCGACGACAAGATCATCGAGCGGGCCAACCGGGAGGGCCTGACCGAGCCTGAGCTGGCCGCCCGGTGGGACGCGGTCTACGTCGAGGCCATGGAGGCGCTCGGCGTGCTGGCCCCCCATCAGCGCCCCCGGGCCACCGACTGGGTGGAGGAGATGGTCGAGTTCGTCGAGGGCCTCGTGTCCGGGGGCAAGGCCTACGCCACCTCCTCCGGGGTGTACCTGCGGGTCGGCTTGGTCCCCGGCTACGGCGACCTCGTGCACCGCAGCCTGGACGATCTGCGGGCCGGGGCCGGGGCCAGGGTCGAGGTGGACGAGGCCAAGGAGGACCCGCTCGACTTCGCCTTATGGAAGGCGGCCAAGCCGGGCGAGCCGACCTGGCCGTCGCCGTGGGGGCCGGGCCGGCCCGGCTGGCACATCGAGTGCGTCACCATGAGCCTGGGGCTGCTCGGCGACGGCTTCGACCTGCACGGCGGCGGCGACGACCTGGTGTTCCCCCACCACACCAACGAGCGGGCCGAGGCCATCGCGGCCGGGCGCGGCTTCGCCCGGCACTGGGTCCACAACGCCATGCTCAACGTGGACGGCCAGAAGATGGCCAAGTCGCGGGGCAACTTCCGCACCGTGGGCGACCTGCTCGGCGAGCACCCCGCCAACGCCCGGGCCTTCCGGCTGCTGGTGCTGCAGACCCACTACCGCAAGACGATGGAGGTCAACGCCAAGGCCATGGCCCAGGCCCGGTCGGCCGCGGCCCGCCTCGACGCCATGGCCCGGCGGGTGGACGCGGCCGGGTTCCCGATCGACGACCCCCCCGGCGGGGACGGGGCCGGGTGGGCGGCACTCTGGGCGCATACGGACGCCAACACGGGCACCCAGGAGGCGGTGTTCGAAGCCTCCCACCGGGCCGAGGTCGCGGAGACGGCATTTAAGGCGGCTATGGACGCCGACCTCGGTACCCCCGAGGCGCTGGCCGCGGTGTTCGAGACCCTCCGCCGGGCCAACGCCGCCCTTGACCGAGGCGACATCGGAGCCGCGGCCGTCTTGGGCGTCACTGTGGTCGATCTGGCCGAGGTGCTGGGGCTGCCAGTCAGCGCCCAAGACCGGGCCGCCCGGTCTAGCCCCGGTGCCGGGGAGGCCGCCGCCGAAATCGAGGTCCTGGTAGCCGCCCGGCAGGAGGCCCGCGCCGCCCGCGATTTCGCCGAGGCCGATCGGCTGCGCGACGAGCTGGCCGCCTTGGGGGTCACGGTGGAGGACACCCCCAGCGGGCCCGTCTGGCGCCGCCACTGACGCAGGCGACCAGGCCCGGTTCCGCGCCCATCCGGCCAACCGGCCCAACCCGGCCAACCAGCCCGCCTGCGTCCGGTTCAACCGACGGCGTAGATCCAGCCGCCCCGGGTGCCCACCACCACTAGGCCGTCCCACACCGCCGGGGTCGACTCGATGCAGGCCTGAAGGTCCACCCGCCACAGCTCGGGCGGCTCCACCGTCGTGTCGCTCACGTCGAAGGCCCGCAGCCAGCCCCGGCAGTCGCCCTGGATCCACACGTCGTCGACGATGACCGGGCTCGACCAGGTCGGGCCGGGCAGCTCCTTGGTCCAGCGCACCTCGCCGGTGGCCGTGTCGAGCCCCAGCACCTTGCCGGTGTCGGTGGGCACGATGAGCAGGTCCCGGTGCAGGCCCGGGGTGGCCCACACCCCCGAGTCGAGCCGGGGCCGCTCGTGCACGCTCCACACCAGCGGGTCGTCGCCGCTCGGGTCGAGCTTGATGATCTGGCCCACCTCCTCGGACCGGGCGGTGCCCCGCTCGTACTCCACCCCGGCGTAGATCATGCCCTCGGCGTCGATCACCAGGGTGGCGTCGATGTCGTCGCCGGCCCAGTACCTGAACACCCGCTCCGGCGCCTCGCCAGAGGCCAGGCCGGCGATGTCCCAGCCCTGGATCAGCCCGCCGGAGTTGGCGAAGTAGACGGTGTTGCCGCTGATCGCTACCGAGTTCTCGATCGACACGTTCCCGCCCACGGCCGCGATCAGCTCGTCGTCCCAGCCGGGGGCGTCGAAGACCAGCTCGGGATCGACGGTCGCCAGCCCGGCCTCGTCGTAGCCCCGGTTGAGCTTCACCACGTGGAACCGGGAGTTCTCGCCCCCGACGAACAGGTGGTCGTCGAGCACCAGGCCGGCCCCGTCCCAGTCGTCGTTCCACCGGGTGGGCGACACCGAGTAGGCGTCAAGGGCCCACAGCTCCTCCGGCTCGTCGCGGTCGAAGGCCACGACCCGGTACTGGTTGTCGCGGCTGCCGAAGTAGACCAGCGGGTAGCCGTCGGGGTCGATGGTCACCGAGCCCTTGATGATGTCGCCGGTGTCGAAGTCGCCGACGATCCGGCGGCCGGTGTCGGCGTCCAAGAAGTGGACGGCCGTGTCGTAGGCCCCGACCACCACCCAGGTGGCGCCGTCGCGTTCGAACACCGCGGGCTGGCCCGTCCAGCCCGTGCCGCACCAGTTGGTCGTCTCCTCGCCTGCCGTTGAGAGCGAGCACATCGCCGGCCCCGGCGGGAAGTACCACACGATGTCGGGCGACTCGGGCACCGGGCCCCGGCCGTAGTAGGTGCGGGTGGGGTTGCCCCGGAAGGTGAGCAGGCCTTCCACCTTGTCGCCCCAGGGCTGGCCTGAGGTGGCCGGGTCGACCCACCCGTCAAAGGGCGGCTCGGTTGTGGTGGTAGTCGTTGTCGTGGTGGTGGTAGTCGTGGTTGGGGTCGACGTGGTGGCGGCCGGGGCCGCGGTGGGGGCGGGGGGTTCGAGCGGAGCCGGGGGGTCCCGGGCGGTCCGGGGCGGCGCGACCAGCCACACGACAAGGAGTCCGGCCAGGATCGCCCCGCACCCGACGGCGATGGGGATGACGGGGCTCCTGCGCCCGCCCGCCGCTCCGTGGTCGGATAGAGGCCCAGACGCCATTTAGGCGTTCAGCCGGCCAGCGCCCTCAGACCCGGAGCCAGAGCTGCCCGTCGGCCGCTGCCGAATCGGACGAGCCGAAGAATGCCCGGCGCAGCAGGGGCGACGCCGCCTTGCTCAGCTCGTCCAACTCGTCGATGTCGCGGGCCCGGCGGGGCGTCCAGGCCGGCCTGCCGGGGTCGGGTGCCTCGCCGGCGGGCGGACCCGGCCGGGTCTTCGGCGCTCGCCTGGATCTCGATCCCGGGCCCGACCTCCGGCCGTCGATCAGCTCCCATCCCACCGGCGCCGTGGTCCGGGCCAGGTGGTCGGCGCACAGCCGGACCCCGTACCAGGCCTCGCCCGGGTCGTCGGGCTCCCTGATCTCCACCACCCGCTCGTCCCGGTGTATGAGGATCATCCCGCTGGCCCCCGATGAACAGGCGGGCCGACCGCATGTGGTCACGGCCCCGACCGTACCCCGCCCGGCGCCGCCCGTGGTGGACGCCGGGCCCGGCGGCGGCGGGAGCCGGACCGGCGTTGATCCCGCGCCAATCCCGGCGGGTAGAGTCGGTTCCGTGAACGTGGCCATAGTGACCCTGCTGAGCGTGGTTCTCGCCGCGCTGCTGGCCATGCCCTGGTGGATCTTCCGGATGATGGACTCCCTGCGCAAGGAGCTGACCGCCAAGATCGACGCACTCGACACCAAGCTCACCGGCGAGATCAACGCACTCGAAGCCAGGACCGACGGCAAATTCGCCGACCTCGAAACACGGACTGATGCCAAATTCGCCGACCTCGAAGCCAAGCTCACCGCCAGGATCGACCGGTTCGAAGCCGGGACCAACGTCAGATTTACCGAGTTCGGAACTCAGCTCAACGGATTGCGCAGCGATATGACCAAGCTGAGCGAGCGGGTGGCTCGCATCGAGGGTCACTTGTTTGGGATCGAGCCCCCGGGCCGGGCCGACCCGACCCCCGACGGCGGTGCCGACCAGCCGGAGCCGCCACCGACGGCGTGAGGAAGCTGTCGGACGAGGAGATCTCCTCCTACGACCTCGTCGACGCCTCGGTGGCCCGCCGGGTCCTGATCCAGCGGTTGCCAGCCCCGGGGCCCGGGGCGAGGGGCATGACCCTGGGCAGGCTGATCCTCGTCACCCGGGACGACGACCGCCGGGGCGGAAGCGAGCTTCTGGCCCACGAACTGGTCCACGCCGACCAGTACCGCCGGCTCGGGTTCTGGCCCTTCCTGCGGATGTACCTGACCGACTACGCCCGCAACTTGAAAAGGTCGCGGCGCCACAGCCACGCCTACCGGGCCATCGGCCTAGAAGTCGAGGCCTTCACCGCCGCCGCGGCGTGGGCCGCCCGGCGGCGGCGCTCCGGCCTAAGCGCGGCCCCGGACCCGGCCCCGGCTCAGTACTCGTAGAAGCCCCGGCCCGTCTTGCGGCCCAGGCGGCCCGCGGCCACCATGCGGCGCAGCAGGGACGGGGGCAGGTAGAACCGCTCGCCGTACTCGGCGTACAGCGACTCGGCCACCATCAGGCACACGTCCAGCCCGATGAGGTCGGCCAGGGTCAGGGGCCCCATGGGGTGGCCGGTCCCCAGCACCATGGCCCGGTCGATGTCCTCCGCGGCGGCGTGGCCGCTCTCGTACATCTCGATGGCCTGGCAGAGGTAGGGCAGCAGCAGCTTGTTCACCACGAACCCGGCCCGGTCGGGGGCGGTCACCACCTGCTTGCCCAGAACGTCGGCGGAGAAGCGGGTCACCTGGTCGGTGACCGCGGGGTCGGTGCGCTGGGTGCTGATCAGCTCGACCAGCTTCATCACCGGTACCGGGTTGAAGAAGTGCATCCCCAGCACCTGCTCGGGCCGCGACATGCCCATGGCCACGTTGATGATGGGGATGGACGAGGTGTTGGTGGCCATGACCGCCGAGCGGTCGAGCAGCCGGTCGAGATGGCCGAAGACCTCGAGCTTGGTCTCGAGCGCCTCCGGCACCGCCTCGACTACCAGATCGCTTCCGGCCACCTCGTCGATGTCGACGGTCCAGGCGACCCGGGCCAACGTGGCCTGAAGCTCCGCCTCGTCGAGCTTGCCCCGCTTCAGGGCCCGGTTCATGGAAGCCTCGACCCGGCCCCGGGCCGCCTCCAGCGCCTCCGGCGAAACCTCGCAGGCCACGACCGGCAGACCGGCCCGGGCCGTCACCTCCACGATGCCGCTCCCCATGGTGCCGACACCGACAACCCCCACTGACCCGAACGACATTTCCCGTCCCCTTCCGAGGGTCCTCCACACTGGCGCGGCCACATCCTAGGGTGATCGCCCGTGACCGATCCGGGTTCGGTTCTGACCATGGCCGACGAGCCGGTTCAGGCTCTGCGCTGCCCGCGTTGCGACGTCACCTGGAGGGGTACGTCGCGGATCGGCTGCTGGTGCTGCGGGGCGCCGGGCAGCCCCAGCGGCGAGGTCCGCATAGTGGCCGACTGACCGGCCCGGAGACCGCCCGCCCCCGGCCGACGGGCAGGCGCCTGGGCCGGGCGGGCTGCGCCGAACGGGATCGGGGGCCGGTATGGTCCCAGGCCATGACGCGGCACTGGTCCGGCACCGGGATCGAGGTCCACAAGGTGGTGGTCGGGCCGGTCGACAACAACGTCTTCGTCGTCAGATGCACCGAGACGGGCGAGGCCGTCCTGTTGGACGCGGCCAACGAGCACGAGCGGCTGCTGGAGCTGTGCCGCGCTCTGGGGGTGCGGACCGTGCTGGAGACCCACGGGCACTGGGACCACATCCAGGCCATCCCGGCCGTGCGAGACGCCGGCTACCAGGTGGGGGTCACCGCCGAGGACGCGGCCATGCTGCCCAGCTACGACTACCTCTTGGAGGACGACACGGTGATCGAGGTGGGGCGGCTGCGGCTGCGGACGCTGCACACCCCGGGCCACACGCCGGGCTCGATGTCGTTCCACGTGGAGGGCACGCCGCTGCTGTTCACCGGCGACACCCTCTTCCCCGGCGGGCCCGGCGCCACCAGTTTCGAGGGGGGCGACTTCGCCGTCATCCTCCGCTCGATCGAGGACCGGATGTTCCGGGTCTTCGGCGCCGACACCGTGGTTCTGCCCGGCCACGGCGACGACACCACCATCGGGGCCGAGTCGCCCCATCTAGACGAGTGGGCGGCCCGGGGCTGGTGAACCGCTGGCGACAAGCCAGGCGCCGGGGCCGGTGAGGCGGGCCGACTATTGGGCAACCCAAGCAACCTGAGCAATCTGACGGGAAGGAACCCATGAGCAAGCTATTGGACGGCAAGGTGGCGCTGGTGACGGGGGCCGGCCGGGGCATCGGGCGCGAGCACGCCCTGATGCTGGCCGCCTGCGGCGCCCGGGTGGTGGTGAACGACTTGGGCGGAGACGCGGCCGGGGCGGGTGCCGATCTCACCCCGGCCCAGGATGTGGCCGCCGCCATCGCGGAGATGGGCGGCGAGTCGGTGGTGAACGGCGGCAACGTGGCCTCCTTCGACGAGGCCAAGGCCATGATCGACCAGGCCATCGACACCTTCGGCGACATCCACATCGTGGTCAACAACGCCGGCATCCTGCGGGACCGGATGGTGTTCTCGATGTCGGAGAGCGACTGGGACGCGGTGATCGCCGTTCATCTCAAGGGCACCTTCGGGCCCTCCCACCACGCCGCCGCCCACTGGCGCAACCAGGCCAAGTCCGGGGCGGAGGCCTACGGGCGGATCATCAACACCTCGTCGCCGTCGGGGATCTACGGCAACGTGGGCCAGACCAACTACGGGGCGGCCAAGGCCGGCATCGCCGCCTTCACGGTGATCGCGGCCCAAGAGCTGGTGAAGTACGGGGTGACCGTCAACTGCCTGGCTCCCACCGCCTGGTCTCGGCTCACCGCTCCCCTCATGGGGGGCGACGACGCCACCGAGGAGTTCCGGGAGCAGATCAGCCCCCGCTGGATCGCGGTGATCACCGCCTGGCTGGCCAGCCCGGAGGCGGCCAACGTGACCGGCCGGGTGTTCGACGTGAGGGGCGAGACGCTGGGCATCGCCGAGGGCTGGCACCTGGGCCCCACCGCCGTCCAGCCCGACGACCCCGCCCAGCTCGGCCCGGTGGTAGCCGAGCTCATGGCCAAGGCCCGCCTCAACGCCAGCATGGACGGCAAAGACCACCAAGGCCCCGGCTTCCCCGGCCCCACCATCTGAACCCGGCCCGGGCGCCGGGCTGGTGACGTTAGGGCAACAGGCCGGGCCCGGCCGACGGTCAGCTTCAGCGAGTCCGGGCAGTTACCAGCGAGCGTTGATGTACTCGAGAGCGTCCCGAGTGTTGTAAGAGCGGGTCGAGTTGCCCATCCGAACAAAAAACTCCGCTTCCTTACCCGCATACACCGGCTGGTTGCTCATTCTCACATCGACGCGGCACACATCGCCTTCCGGTAATGCATCGAAGCTCACTTCGAAGAATGATGCCACCACCGGTCGGCCGAGTTCTCCCCCTAGCTTTGTCGTCAACCAGTTCTCGAACCCGTCCCGGCCACGGTCACCCGTCAGCTTGTAATCTTCTGCCATCCCGGAGATTTGTCTGTCGTCAGTCACTCCGATCAAAAGAACACCGCCGTTTGCATTCATGAAGCCTGCGACACACTTGACGATCTCATGCTCCAATCGCTCGTCTCGGCTGCCCGTATGCAGGTTGTACCGGCCAGTTCGTTTGAACTCGACCGTCTTGCTCTCTCCGCTCTCGATGATCTCGGCTATAGACACTGCGGCTAAAACTCGGGTAGCTTGTTCGTCCACATCCGACTCATCATTAAAATCTTGAAGTTGCTCCACGACTTCCACCCAAGTCTCTCTGGCTGTGTCATTCTCGACATAGGAGAAATCGGTTTTAGCATAGTCGTAAGCAGCCAACTTCTTGAGTTGCTCTTTCACCCTGCGTCTGCCCTCCAGCGCGAATTCCAAGTACTGGCGGAGATCTCCGTGGCTCCACTCACCGTGGGGGTGCAGGATCTTGATCAGACCCGAAACCGTTTTGCGGACCGCTTTATCGTCGCGAGCGGCCAGATGAGAGCCGAGCGAGAAGTCACTGTCTACGGCTCGCACGAAACTTTGTTTGCGGAGCTGACGCAGCGCTTCCGCGAAGTAGTCCGAGACAAAGCCGAAGTGATCGGTGAACAGCCGCTTCTCGAGCTTCGGCAATTCCCAGCCCGGAAGGTAATAGTGCATGCGATCAAGGAAGGCGGGATCGATCATGGCGGGCGGCAGGTCTGCGAACAGATGGGCAGTACGAACCAACTCCTCGTGAGCCTTGGAGGTGTTTCCGATAAACACGAGGGATGCTTCGGTGGGCACCTCCTCCTTTCCTCGGGCGAAAGAGCCCGACTCCATGAAGTCTTTGAGCATGTTGATTAAGGTGGAATCCGGCATCTGCAATCCGGCGACTTCGTCGAAAGCGACTACATCCCACATACCGAGCAGGCCGACCCGTCCCGTCGACATATTCATAAAGAGTTGGGCGACGGTGACTTTGCCGCCAGATATCAGAATGGTGTTCGGGTTGGATTCTCTGAATACGAAGGACTTACCGGTACCCCAAGGACCGAGTTCGATCAGGTTGTAGTTACTTTCGACCATGGGAATGAGACGAGTGACGACCAAGAGCTTGGTCCTCAAGTCACACGCGACCGGTTCCAAACCGACAGACCGGATGACCAGATCAAGCCAGTCATCCCGGCTGAAGTGGCGACGAGCTTCGAAGTAGGCATCCCGGTCAAAGGCGGCGACTTGGATTGGCTTCAAAGCTGAAATGTAGAAGGGCGTCCTCTGTGCGGTGTCCTCAAGGTCATTGTAGACGAGATCAATCTGACACCAGACGCCGCCGCCGGGCAGACGATCGTACTTGTAGACGATCTCTTCAGGGATGTGGACGAACTTGGATCCGAAGTTGTGAAGGGTGGCCCAGAATTTCTTATCACTCTCAACAAATCGTACGTCTACTTTGTCGATGAGTCGGTGCTTACCTTTCTTTTTTAGTTTCGCTTTGGTCTGCTCTGATTCATCCGGCCTGATGAAGTTCTCTGCCAGCGCCTGGTTGACGACGGTTAGTCCCGCTTCGATGGCCGCAGGGTCCGAGGAGGCACAGTACTTGCCGAGCAGGAATTCGAGTACGTAGACCGGAACGCTAACTCCAACCTTCACTTGTCGCACTAGATCTTTGCGCACCACTCGTCCTGGTAAGTGGCGGTTGGCCAGTTCGTCGAGTCGATCGTGAAACGCGGTCATGCAGGTGATACTTTCTCAGTCGAGATCATCTTCTAAGTCTTCCACGATCACGTTGGCGGACACTTCGACTTGGAAATCGCCGAGACGAACCCCGGTAGCTGCATCGAGTACTTCCAGCGTGGCGGTCGATCCGGCCGCTAGGTTCGTGGTCACTTGCATCTGGACCACACAAGAACGATCAATGCTCACGGTGACGATCCCGGTCGCCTGGTCAACACCATCACCGCCGAAGACCACCGCCGCTTGCCGGTCATTATGCACAAGTTGAAGCCGGATTCGGGATTCGCGGGTCAGCAGATCATTGGCGAGCATGCCGACGGTGACCGCGATCACTCCAGTGGTGATCTTATCACCGGCAACCCTCAAAGAAATCTCATAGCTGGGTTCGAGAGTGGTCTCGTCGGCTACAACGGTGATGACCGGGACTACCAGTTCCTGAGGCGACAGTCCGCCGTGGAAGAACTGGAGACCACCGCCGCTGGTGAATACGCCCAATCCGCGCGGCGTGATAATATCGAGATCGCCGCTGATGCCGAAGTCGGCCAGTGCCACCTTTACGGCCGACTCGCTTGCGACACCGCCGCGACCGATCCAGGCTCTACGGTGTTGGTTTCCTGCGCCAGTCACGGGTTTATCGATACGGCGATCAGGACCGAGCTGGTGGACTGCCAGAAACCCATGGTCAGATGTTATAATCACTTTGCGAACGCCTGCATGGAGTAGTTTAGCCACAGCGGTGCAAAGAATATCGAGTATGCCGTTGAAAGAAACCCAGCTCGCCGAGAGACAATCCGATTCTCCGTGGGCATCAATTTCGCTTGAACGGACTAGAATCAAGGAAGCTTTTCCGATCCGATTCTTCAGGCTACTATTTGAGGACTGTGCAACATCATCTAAGACTAGATCAGCTACAGGTCCATGGGCCTGTTCGAGGCGGCCGATACGATCACTGACACCTTGTACTGGCCGTCCGCCTACCTTTACGATCAGTTCATCGCTGTCGCTTAGTTCGATTCCGAAAGAAGTTTCGCTGCCGGGGAGCAGAGACGCCATACCCACCGGGGTGATAGTTGGAGGTGTGGCAACGGCCGCATCAATACCTACTTGTGCCTTGACACTATTACCTAATCTCTCAGCCAAATCGCATCCCAATTCGTAACGGAGAGCATCCACCAATACGTAAGCGCAGCGCTCGGAATCGTTGCTAACGTAACGTTCATGTATGGAGCGCTGAAGTTCGTGAGTGTCTAGTTCAACAGCCGAAGCGATGTTCGCTGTCTGACGCAGGACAGAGTCAAGCCAGTTCCCGTAATTGATCCGAGTAGAATCGAACAAGTCGTCAAACTCTCGGAGATCGCTGCGAGCGGTTACACGGATAAACTCGCCTCGACGATAGAGAGAATCAACCTTCCAACCTTGTTCCTTGTACCACCTAGCCAGTTCCCGCAACGACGATACTCGAGGTATAGACTGTGCCATTAATTCAGCGATTTCAGCTAGCGTTGCAATGGCCCTTAGCTTCGTTGCAGCGTTCGTTTTACCCGGAGTATCATATTGAGCCCACCAACTGTGTGTAAGTCGTTGGTCTGCCAAAGTTTGAGCTTCGATAAACTTACCTGTTTGAAAAAACTGAAGTGCCGCCATGATTGCCAGTTTTTCGATCACGGCCGTGACATCGAATGATACCAACGATTTATCCCAAGTTAGCAATACCGCTAAATGGAGTTGTTCATCAACACGATTAGCTAGTTCTATATATGCATCATGTAGGGTTGTATCCGATCTAAGGGTTTCAAGTATAGAGCGACAAGATCTGCATTGGCTCGCATTAGGGATTTCAAAGGCTCCCAATAATTCTTGTGGAAGCTGTTCTACTGCCTCATACATCAACACAAGAATAATTTGGCGGAAGGCAGCAGTTCTGAGTTCATCTCCAGTCAGATCTGTGTAATCACCACCGAGTGAGTCAGAAAATGTTTGTCGTACTACAGCACCTAAGTCAGGTTCGTCAAATATTTCAGTGTGTAGACCACTCAGAAGATGAGCAACTATACTTTCCACTGAGGAGTCTCCGACGATAGAGATCAGGCGAGCATCGGTATTGTAATCTGCGCGTTCGAGAGCAGCTTCAGCTTCCC
Organism: uncultured Acidimicrobiales bacterium; assembly: GCA_958296055.1. Lineage (GTDB taxonomy): Bacteria > Actinomycetota > Acidimicrobiia > Acidimicrobiales > Aldehydirespiratoraceae > CATQHS01. Next base: position 1,537,517 of record CATQHS010000001.1, on the reverse strand, counting down.
TAAGAGTTCTGGATTGCAGCCCGATATCAGTAAGACGCCGTTCGGTAAATTGATCAGTCAGTGACTGTTTCAGCAGGGTAGGTAGAGCAATACGATAGCTTGTACCGATAGCTCTAAGCTCCTCCAAAGGATCCGGATCCGGCCTGCTTACGGGTAAATGGACCAGTAACCTTGGTGGCTCTGATCCCGCGATCAAAAACTTCTCGACATCTCGACGCAGCGCGTACCAACTGCCGCTGAAGTAACGTAGCTCCACATCTAGTAGCGGCAAATCGGCCACGATGTCTCCATAGGCACCGGTAGAATCGTCCCAGATCACCACCCCGTAGCGGTCTAGCTTGCGAATGAGTTGATCAGTTAGGTGATCTCTGACCAGGTTCACGACTATATGGCGTACTGAGACACCGTCGCCCACTGGTACTTCCCCTTTCGTAGTTCGTCGCGATACTCTTTTGCACCTGGCCAGGCTGGAAACAAATCGGCCAATAGGGCTGCATTGAGTATCATTCCATCGTCAAGGTCGGGTTCCCATCCCAGGTTGGCGATCCGTTCGGCTTCAGAACGGAACCTGGCTAGCTCCGCTGCCAAGCCTTGCTCATTATCTAACTCCTTGGCCACTTGGCTCGCTCTGCGTACTGCGCCCTCGGAAGCAACTTCACGCTGGAGTCGTTCAATGTGTCGTTCGGCTAATTGTTTGCGCTGTTCAGTCTCCCGCACTATCGCAAACAACATCTCTCGAGACAACTTTGGAGCATATAGCCAGATTCCCCATGTCTTCGATGGGACCTGTAATTGCCAATAGATCGGAGCTTTGCGCCGACTCATTGAATACATCGTCAAGTGTTTTCGAAAAAATTGAGTGCGTAGGAACTGGGTTAGGTCAGACCGTGTCATTAAAATCGATAAAGCATCGTCCAGCAGTTTATTATCAGAATCAAAAAGAACTTCGCCAATTCGCTTTATCATTCTGCTGATGTCCCAGTCATGACCGGCCTGATCAATCAGCACTCCATCAGGGGGAAGTTGGATCGGATAGCCAGGCGGAGTAACGTTTTGGCGGTCAGCTTCATTACCAAACAGTGATCCCGGAGAGTAGCGAGCCGGAGGAGCGAACAGATCGACGGATGAATCAGCCCTAGCCGGATCGCATCCGATCCGTAAATCCCATCGTCCAAAGCTAGCCCCTATAAGATAGGAGACAAGTCTAAAAGCATTTTCTTCTGCTTCACCATATGCGATCAACTTCCGCTCTTTCACCACTCTAACAATCGAGTACGGATTCACTTCAAGACCATGCGAAATTACTTCGATTCGTCGATCGGCAACATAACTGAGGTTAGCAATGGCCCGCGATCCGCCCCGTTCATCAATCAAAGCATCAATAACCTGTTTTATCGGGATCTTGTACAATTCTTCTATCCGATCATCCAGATCTTCCCTGTCAGGATAAGTAAGCGGGTAGAATCCAACTTCTTCGTCCAAATAACTAAGAGCAGCCGAGTTAAGACCCAACGCTGCGTTTACAAGCTTGTCGAGTTCAAGTCCGTCTTCCAATTGAGCCAAGTGTAAATCGAGGATGGATTCATTATGGAGTCGCGGACCTACGAAGCGGCATGTTACTTCATCATAGTTGTCGAGAGCTGCTCGTCGCTCGGCCATTTGTGACGCAACTAAGGCCAGTTCATCATTGTTTAAACTATCAATCCAAGGAAGCTTTTTCACCAATCCAACTTCGTAACTGCGGGACGCACCCCCAGATGTTACTTCTTCACCAGCAGCAACCATCGCATCCATCAGCGCCTGAACAAGCCGACTATTAAGATACCCAAGTAAAGCAAAAAAACTTATTCGCGAACGAGGAATCGCCGCAGGACCTTTATTACCAAAGGCTGTACCATTGGGCAGTATCCTGATACCAAATCCAGAGTTAGTACGGCGTGACCAGGTAAGACCGGGTGAGAAAAGAAATCGCGTGTTCTGGTGCCCCTTTATAGTGTTCTGGTGCCCTTTTATAGATCGAATCCGTTCACCATCGTTCTCCCAATCAATAAGTAGATAGATATTAGCATGATAAGGACTATATTCACCTCCTTTGGCGTGAGGGACCCAGCGCGTGCCGCACTTAGTATCCTCTCTTGAATAACCGATACGCTTGGAATCTACTTCCCAAAAAGTTCGAATGAATCTAAAATCGTCGCCGGATTGAAGTCCAACTCTTACGTCAGCACCTTTACCTTCAAGTGACAAAAAATGGCGGAAAAGCCTGCGAATAGATTCAGCCATCCAGTAGGCGACAGGCGATCCCGGTATTGCATGGAGATCGGACAGTTCTATTTCAAACACTCTTGGATCATTGCGACCTTCGCGATATCGTTTAATCGCATCGTTCAATGCTTTAGGTTTGTCCGGCTCTTTAAGCAGACGCACGAAAAGTCCATGTCCTGACGAAGATCTACTCTTTAAAACATAGGCAGCCGCTTCCACCAACGCCTGATCCATGACTCCAAAACCAAGATCAGCTAACGCAGCGAGATGTTTAGCTAAGAGAATTTGCTGTCGCCATAGTCCAAATGTCTTTATATATAAACCAACTCTTGAAGTTATAGCACCGCATGTTCCGAAGTCTGATTTACAAAGTTCAAGCCCCCGCCCAACGAAGGCGGCAAGAAGATTGTAATCCTTAGTCGGAATCCATGGATAGGCGACCTTCAGATATGGCTTTGTATTGGCCACCGGTTCTCCGAAAGGTGGATTCATGAGCACGGCTGTGTAGCGGCGGTTCAATGCATCAACGAACCGAACAGCATCTTGAGCTTGCGCCGCAAAGAGACGTTGCGGAGCCGTCGCTGTTGCCGAGCCCGCTATGCTGCCCAGTGCATCTAAGACTTGGACTTTTACCGAAAGGGGGGACTTAGGATTGGCACCTTCCGCTAGTGTCCCTTCGATTACACCCGTTCCAAAAATATCACCTACCTCGCTGGAGAGTCTCTCCTCAACCTTCAACAGTGAGCCCAATATGGGCGCGTTATTCAATTCGCTAGCTATGGCTCGTACGACCCGAGCAACATGGGTATCCAGATCTTCAACGAACTCGTCTACCTCTGACCCGGCCGGTAAGGCTCGGGCACAAATGATGTTTGGAGTAGGAAGATCGGTATTTTTGCAGTGCCGTCTGGCTCTAAAAATTACTGCAGCTTGGGCAATTTGAACGACACGCGGGTCAATATCGATTCCCCACAACGACCCCACAATTGCAGGAGCTGACTTAGCAGGATCAAGCCCAGCAAGCTGCCAAGCCTTTTCAAGGATGTCATAAGCTCCTAACAAGAAGTGACCTGAGCCACAAGCTGGATCTAGAACACTCACTGTATTAAGATTAATCTCAATTGGTTCTTTAGGAACCTCTAGAAGCAGAGGCAATTCATTGACCAGGGCAGGGAATCCCGCTGCCAGATAAGCACCAAGCCCATTATGAACTAAGAAGTCAACCACATAGCCGGGTGTGAAAAACTGGTTTCGCACGGCCAGTTCATGAGAGTTTCGAGGGGCAGGTGATTCCTTTCGCATCTTCTGACGCTCTTCGCCACTGTTAAAAAACTGATAAGCCCACCCTAAGACATCTGGTGCCTTCCACATTCCATCAGGCACCGTTATGATCTCCTCTACCACCTGACCTAAAATTCGCTCAGTAGTCTCAAGGCTCAATAGCGGGTTACGAGGATCAAACAAGGCTGGAATGTCTGTTGCTAACTCATCAGCGCAAATTTTAATAAACACACCAAAACGCAACCATTCAGTAGGAGCAACTGTCGGTGATAGTTGGGTGAAATCTACAAATCCAGTCGATGACAAGCCACGGGCCATTGTCTCAGGAATCAGTCCAATAGCTTCAGCAATTCTTACAGCGATAAATCTATTTATGTGACTGAAAGCAGCCTCTCTAACTAGCCGTGCTACTGATTCTTTATTGCCCTCACCTTCAGCGCGAAGATATTCAATCACTGCTACCAAGTCTTTCCGTATCGCCAACTCAGTAGATGACAGTGACAGAGAATCTAAAGTTTCAATACGGCCATCAGTCTGTATCCCGAATCTCCCTGACAGTGATTCAACGAGGTCATTCTCTACCCAACGGCGAATTTTCTGCAGCAATTTTTCCAACACGACGCGTTGCTCTGCCGTCAAAGTACTCAGATTATCGGGCGAAATTGTCGTCACTTTAAACGCACTTCGGTGTCGTCTGCGAGTTGATCTAAAACGGCTTCACGAATGGAGTCCAGAGCTGAATTCAGATCTTCAGGAGATGTGATAGGCGTCCTCCAGACATCACCGATACGAACGAGTCTAACACTTCTAGTGGTCGACAGTTTAGCTAGTAAATCAGCAACATCATTTACCATTTTCTCTACTGCTAAGTTGTTAGCTCGTAAAATTTTCAGTTCGTTAGGCTTAGCAAGTTCATGCAATCGCTCAGTGTGTTTTATAAAAATAGTTTCATTGATCGATGGATAGTCGGAACGCAGATCATTCACTGCAATAGATATAGCATTCTCAATGCTGACACGAAGCGACTCTCGTTCTCGACTAACCGCATCATCAATTTGACGTGTGAGGCTCGTGATTTCAGCAATATCTTCGTCGTAGCGAGCCCGATTAAGCTTAGCACTCAATTCATAACTCATACGAGCGATGTCTTCATCTTCGGAACCACTATTCAGCGAGTTGATTTGAACTGCATTTCGCAACACTTCCAGATCTGCTTCTATCAATTCTATCATCTTCATGACACGGTGCTTACCAGCTTCCAGGTCGGTTCGATACTTGTGAACAGTCTCTATAACGATGGCATCATCCTTATTTGCCAATTGGTTGAGGAGTTCACTCATTGTCATTAGTATTGCAGGCACAGTTAGACCAAGACCATCAAGTGTCGATTGTGTTTTGTTGCATGGCAAAATAAGCTCCTTGAATGCTTCTCGACAGGCATCAGCTAGATCACTAGGAGCCAAGGAGGGTAACTCTCCCGTCATAGAACCGAGCCATTCGGCCACTTCACCTCTCATATCTAAAGAGGTGCCGGAGTTATCGGCAGGTTTAAAAGTGGCCGCTCGAAATTTTGGAAGCTGACCGAAGATTGATCCAAGTCGCGAATCCGTAGATGAGGTGATATGAGATGCCTGGGACACCACTTCCAACAAACCCGACCTCATGGCAACAGCTAGCATCGCCTGAAGTGATTCCACCGTTGCACCATAAGGACAGCTACCAAAGTGATTTTCTAGTTGTCCTCCACTTTGAATTTCACCATATTGGTTCCTAGACTCGATATACGTCATGACAGCTTTGACAGCGCCAATGTCCGATGCAAGTTCACGACCCTTAGCCGTTTCACGAAATAGCCCTAATCCATCAGATCCAAACCTATCTGGAAACCCATCTATAGTGTCAGCAGATAAAACCGTCAAGACATCAGATCTAGTTACATTAGTGGCAAACAATTCTCGTTCAGGATAAATCTTGTCTAGCCGCTCTAGCATTATACCATCGGCCACTGAACGAATAGTCCATCCTACGGAAGGTGTTTGAAGTTCGATACCGTTTCCATTGAAGATAACTGTACCTACGGTAAGATCTCGCACCAGCAAATTGATGGCTCTTCTTTCGAAGTTATCTTGTCTATTACGTTCCTCAACTAATAATGCTCGCTGCTCATCATTTTGGCTTGGATTATCGTAGCGGTTAACCATTTCAACACTGCGGTACAATTCAGATAACGCATCCCAAGTATCGTTAGCCATTCTATAAGTCCAGAAGATTCTATTATGAAATTCATTCGAACGCGAGATGCTAATCAGCTCTTGAATATCATTCGCATCTCTTAAGTCAAGACTGATATGACCATCGGTCATTCTCTGATTTTCAACGAACAACCCGACTTTGAAAGCCCGCCCTTTTGTGACCGTCAGCGAGCCAAGCTCATCCTTTAGAACTTTCTGCCTCAACTGGACCGCGTTGCTGGGTTTCATTTCAATGCCGCGTCGGGTGACCTCCCAGTTTTTCTGTTTAGGACTCTGCAGTCGGTAACCGTTTTCCCCTTCTCTAATCCGGTTTTCGGATTCAAGTTGCTGAAGAGCAGTAATTACATCAGCAACTACAGAATCAGCCGAGATAGCAGGGTGGAGCATAACGGCAAGATTCCGAGGCGTTAATGGAACGCCCGGTACTTCACTGCACAAAGCTATGATTTTTATAACGCTAGCTGCAAAGCTGTCGTTGCCATGTTTGTCGGTTACTTGATCAACCTCATAACGCCATGATGTGGGAATCACGTCCTCCAAAAGTCGGTACGAAAGATCCAAGGTAGCTAACTTACCAACAGGTTTATTAGTCAATCCAACATCTGGGTGATAGATGAGCTGATGTGCGTGGCGGATCAGAGTTCGGTTCGATCCGCCCATAGTAGTAGGCGCACTGCCCTGTGCTCGTCTAGCTGAAACCGCCTCTATCAGAATTTGCAATTGGTATGGGACAAGCGGGTAAAGGCGAATGAGATCATCATCGGCGAAAGGTTGATGGCGCTCGGATTGAAGCGAAACTGATGCCGCGAGCTGATTGCGATTCGCAGCCAGCAGCTTTCGTACCTGTGCTGCCCCTTCAGCCGTTTTGTCCAACACCCGCCTTCCGGTTACTTCATCGATATCTGATGGCAACAGATCAACCCGGATCGGAAATCGATCCTGCGCTTTAGCTAGCTCAGTCTGTTTGCCTTCTAGACTATCCACTACATCAGTCAGCTTCTCTTGAGAAGTCGCTACCAACCAGATCCGACTCTCAGTTTTTTGGCATTCTTCGGCCAACCCTTGGAGATGGCGCATCCGGTCAGTAGATCGAGCCACATACTGGCCCACCTCATCCACGACGAACACCATTCGAGCTCTACTTTCACAGCGTCGGTCTAGTATTTCGCCCGCTCGATGAACGAACCATTTGGTAGTGATCGTTGGGGGAGCAACAGATTTGGACCATGAGTCAGCCTCCGGATAAGTACCGGGTTCGAGTTCGTGAAGTATTCGACTAGCTCTGTTCTTTGCGATGATTATATTACGCTGTTCCGTCCAAGGTGCCCGATAGATTTCTTCGTATCGCTCGATAAAGCTATTGAGAGTACCCTCTTTTTCAAGCTCCCACTCCAACTCAGATAGTGTAAAATCACCACTATAGTCAAAGGCCCTAAGCAGCGTTCTGTAGATGGGCAAAACGATCGGTTCTCCTTCATCAAGCACGTTAGGCGAAGTGTTCAGATCTAACAGCACAACTTTGGTTATTACCGTAGCATGAATACTTTCAAGTAATGCTCGAGCTTTCGGAATATTGTTCAGCTCAAAGAATCGGTCACTAACTGCTTTATCATCAATAATGGGATTAGCGAGCAGATATCCAAAAATTTTAGCATAAGAAGATTTACCAGAGCCGAAAAATCCGCTAACCCACATGTTAATTTCATGGCTAGGATTGTGTAGCGTCTCCTGATATACATCCAGAGCTTTAGTCAACTCTTCCTTAATGTGGTCAGTAAGAACATACTCCTCAATCTCTGTTAGTACTGAGTCCTCGTCATCAACTTTGACCACCTCTTTGATATCTCGTCTGGTGAGGGGGCTAAAGATATCACTTATATTCACGATGAGTTACCTCTGGGAATAATAAGGGCCCGATATCCATATGCCGGTTCACTCTTACCCATGAACTCGAGACCATAGTCACCTAAAATTCGTCCTGGATACAGCATCGTGACTGGTCGGTTTACTTGGTCTCTGAGCGCATCAAGTAAAGGGCCCGTTCTATGGGCTGGGTACAAAGCACCCGCTCGGCACAGAAATACTGCCGATCGTGCATCGTTGTGATTCACCACTTTTTGTGTAACCCGTTCCGCCAACGTAGGTGGATTCGCCAATATTTGATTAATCGCAAGTTTCGCTTCAGCGTAGTCACCAGCACGTTCAGCTTCTATCACTAGTTCTAGATGGCCATGATCCTCTAGCGCATCCCAGAAGATCTCAGCTAGTGAGATCATTTCGCAGGTGATTGCGCGCGGTTCAGCTTCCAACCACCGTCGGAGATCATCCAGCTCTCGACGGACGATATACTCATCCTTAGGGTTGTATACGTAAACTAGAAATGGTGGAGTCGATTGGCGATCATGGAAATCGACGATACGGCTTGCAATTTTTCGAAGTGGTTCAGGAAGCGGCATCGGCAATCTCCTGGAGTGATTCCACACGCCAATCAATTCGTAGTACCGAACCAGCCACTGAGTAATACACAATCCCAAGTGACGCTAACCGGTGCATCAGTTCATCAACTCGATCCATATTGAGAAGCCAACGAGTCCAAACTTCCGATGAGAGGATGGCACGGCTCGATTCGCCCTGCTGATGAAGCCGGTAAGCTACATAAGCAAAGCTTTCCATCGAGATACCAGGTTGGGCAATTTCCTTGCGGTGCGAGCGTTGAGCACCTATGAGACGTCCAAAATCTCGAAGTGTTGCAATGAGTCCTTGTGCAACGCGTTGTGTGAGCGAATCAGACCAGATCGGGATGATGTCAGCCACGGTCATGTCAGAGAGCCAATCTCGAACTGTTCCGACATCAATCTGCCGACGACCTTCGACATACCAACCCATCATCGCATTTTGGGCGAATATGGCCAGTAGTGCATCGGCCCGCGTGGCTTCGTAGTAACAGGCATCCACGAAGGCCGGGCGGTTCTGGAGGAGTGTTCGAAGCGCCCAAACCACCTCGGATCCAGGTCTCGCAAAACGAGGTCCAAGGGCATAGCAAGTGATGTCAGAAGCTCGAGATCGGCTCGGCAATCCTAGCAAATTCTCCTTCACGACCCGGTCGAGATTCTGTCCGGGCGTCAATGAACGGTCCCACGCCAGCACGAACCGGGCCGTGTCATCGATCAAAGCGCCACCTTTGACGATGTTTGAACTCAGCCCGTTCAGCTTCGGGTCCGATCCTCGATCCTTCAACCTGTGACCTCCAAATAAGGAACAGCAAAATCTCCTAGATCCGTGTAGGCAACCGCCAACTGAGCCACGGCTGGCTCCAGTCGGGCCGACGATTCAAGATGGTCCCTGCTGATGAACCCGACACGAAGAATCTGACCGTTGGGTTTGGTGGCAGCAGCCAGCTTCCGCTCGGGTCGTTCAGTCTTCAGATGATCTTTCACATCGACGATTGAAACCGTTTCGAGCCATTCGAAGAACTCGTCAGGAAGCGTGGCTGTCTTTTGCTCTGCCGCCCAGGCACCCGCCCAGCGTCGTGGCGGCCAGTTGTCGCTGAAAAGGTGGACCGCGTTGTGCCGGTCAAGGATCTCGTTGTGCCGGTTTGCCGCCGCGGCCAGATCCAGCTCCACTGCGGCCATGCGCCAAGTGCGGGGGAGGCGCTGGTGCAGCACGACCCGACCCGCGGCTCCATACAGGTTGGTGCCCCACCACCCTCGGTGATCGACTTCCCCCAGGCGCGCTACGCAGAGCACCATCCTGACGATTCGCTCAATCTGAGCTTCGTCGGCGGGTGCAGCTTCAGTAGCCATACCTACGTCTTACTGACTCATTTTCTGATGTTTCGCTGAATCACTAGGCACAACATGCCCCCCTCCCTTTACGGTCGAACTGAGCCAGCAAGATGACAGATATTGGCAGACGATGACAAAGCCTGCACATGCTTGCCGCCGAGCAAGCCAAGTAGGCGGCGGCCGCTTGGACTGTTCTGGCAATTCAACGAGGTTGGTGGCGTAGGACAGAGGCTTGGAGGGGTAAAGCCGCGACGATCAGGGCCGCGAGACCGGATCGGATTCGGAGGCCGGGTCGTAGGCCACCTGGCAGAAGCCATGGTTGCAGTAGCCGCCGGGGTTTCGGGCCAGGAACTGCTGGTGGTACTCCTCGGCGTAGTAGAACTCCGGCGCGTCGGCGATCTCGGTGGTGACCCGGCCGTAGCCGGCTGCGACCAGCCTGGCCTGGTAGCGGTCGCGGCTGGCGGTGGCCGCGGCCCGCTGGGCCTCGGTGAAGGTGTAGATGCCGCTGCGATACTGGGTCCCGACGTCGTTGCCCTGGCGCATCCCCTGGGTGGGGTCGTGTACCTCCCAGAACACCTTGAGGAGCTGCTCGTAGCTCACCGCGGCCGGGTCGTACACCACCAGCACCACCTCGTTGTGGCCGGTCCGGCCGGTGCACACCTCCTGATAGGTCGGATTGGGCGTGTGGCCCCCGGCGTAGCCCACCGCGGTGGTGTGAACGCCCTCCAGCGACCAGAAGTACCGCTCCGCCCCCCAGAAGCACCCCATCCCGAACATGGCCTTCTCGCAGCCCTCGGGGAAGGGCTCGGCCAGCGGGGCACCCAGCACCACGTGCCCGTAGTCCTGGACCGGCATGGCCCCGCCCCGCCCCGCCAACGCCTCCCGGGGCGACGGCATCGCCACCTTGTCCCGCCCGAACCGCATCTCGTCCTCCCTCTTTGCCCGCTCTCCTTCAGGCCGCCGGGCTAGCCGACCGTGCCCGCGCCCAACCCTAAGGCGTATCTTCAGTCGGATCGCTGCTGGCCAACAAGTCGAGAAACGGCGAATGGCGATAGAACCGGTCCCACCTCCTGCCGGTGATTTCCTCGACCACCCCAAGGGCAGTCAATCGTTCGAGCAACTTGCCGATGGTGGGGGCGGTGCCTCCGATCCGCTCGATTGCGAATCTCACCGTTACCAGCGGGTGCTTGAACAGAAGATCCACCATCGGCGGCCCGTACCGGCCCAGATTCTCCGACCCCACCAAGCGCATGTGCTGATCGTGCAACTTCGTCACGTCCGTGGCCACCCGGAGGGCATCGGCCGCGGTCACAGCCGCGCCGATCAGGAAGAACCGCAGCCAGCCCTCCCAGTCGCCGCGGGTGCGGATGGAGTCGAGACGGTCGTAGTACTCGCTGCGGTTCTGCTTGAGGAACAAGCTCAGATAGAGCAACGGATGGCTCAGCATCTTGCGCTCGATCAGCAGCAGCGTGATCAGCAGGCGCCCAGTGCGGCCGTTGCCGTCTAGGAACGGGTGGAGGGTTTCGAACTGGGCGTGGGCCAGCGCCGCCACTACCAGAGGCGGCTGAGTCGTCGTGTTCAGGAACCGCTCCAGCTCCCCGAACGCGGCGGGCAGATCGGCGGGCGCCGGCGGCACGAACCGGGCCTTCTCCAGGGTGCAGCCGGCCGGTCCGATCCAGTTCTGCGTGCGGCGGAACTGGCCCGGGTCCCGCTCACCGCCCCGCACGTTCGTCATCAGCTCTTTGTGGACAGCTCGAATCAGCCAGCCCGACAGCGGCAGTTTGTCAAGGAGCCGCAACCCTTCGCTCATAGCTCTCACGTAGTTCACCGTCTCGGTGACATCGGCGGGCAGCCCAGTCTCTAGTTCCGTGATCTCGAAGGCCAGCACATCGTCCAAGCTCGACTGCGTACCCTCGATCTGAGAACTCAGCACCGCCTCCTGGCGTACGTAGGTGGCAACAAACAAGTCAGGGTTAGGCAGATTCCGAGCCAGACCGTCTAAGCGACCCACGGCCGCGTCAGCGTCCGAGAGCCGTCGCAGCAGATCGTCGTCCCACCGCAGCGGCGGGTCAGGCGGAAGAGGCTTCGGGACGAAGGCCTGGTAGCCAGTAGGCTGTTGTTCGTATCGCCCTGCACGCGTGCTCATCTGAGCATCAAGCTCCAGTCATGGCTTTTACCTTGCCTAAAGGAAAAAGCATCAAATCCGAGGTTCTAAAAATTTTCGGCTGATTATTAGATTATAGCCTATCTCTTTTCAATTTTAATCTTTGATACTTAAAAACTGTGGATAGAAATTTCAAAAAGTTGGGCCAGAATTTAAAGTAGTGCCACCCGGGCCGACGACAGGGCGGGGCGCCTATCCTGAGCCCATCATGCAGCCAGCCGGAGGGGACCGATGCCGGAGTTGGTGATCAGGGGCGCGACGGTGATCGACGGCACCGGGGCGGAGGGCCAGCGGGCCGACATCGGCATCGACGGCGGCCGCATCACCGCGGTCGGCGCGGTGGACGGCCCCGCGGAGGCGACCATCGACGCCGACGGGCTGGTCGCCTGCCCCGGGTTCATCGACCCCCACACCCATTACGACGCCCAGCTCTTCTGGGACCCCTGGACCACTCCCTCCAACCTGTTCGGGGTGACCTCGCTGATCGGGGGGAACTGCGGCTTCACCCTGGCCCCGTTGGGCGGCCCCGACGACGCCGAGTACCTCAAGAAGATGATGGTGAAGGTGGAGGGCATGGCCTTCGAGGCCCTCGACGCCGGGGTGCCGTGGGACTGGTCCAGCTTCGGCGACTACCTCGACGCGGTGCAGGCCCGGAGGCCGGCCGTCAACGTCGGCTTCATGGTGGGTCACTGCGCCCTGCGGCGCGCCGTCATGGGTGACCGTGCCGTCGGCCACGAGGCCAGCCCCGAGGAGACAGCGGCCATGCGGGCCCTGCTGGGCGAGTCGCTGGCCGCTGGCGGGCTCGGGTTCTCCACCGGCCGCAGCTTCACCCACAACGACTGGGACGGCCGGCCCGTGCCCAGCCGCTGGGCGGCCGAAGACGAGGTGCTGGAGTTGTGCCGCGAGACCTCAGCGCATGAGGGCACCACTCTGGAATGGGTTGCCGACGGCTGCATGAGCGGATTCCGAGACGACGAGGTTGCGCTCATGACCCAGATGTCGCTGGCCGGCCAGCGGCCGCTCAACTGGAACGTCCTCACCGTCGACTCGGCCCGCCCCGACGATTACCGCAACCAGCTCGCCGCCTGCGAGCAGGCCGCCGAAGCCGGGGCCCGGGCGGTGGCGCTCACCATGCCGGTGCTGGTGGGGATGAACATGAGCCTGGGCAGCCATTGCGCGCTGAACATGCTGCCGGACTGGGGTGAGGTGCTCGGGCTGCCCCTGGACGAGCGCATGGCCGCCTTGCGGGACCCCGAGACCCTGATCCGGCTCGAGAACCGGGCCGCCTCGCCCGAGGCCGGGGTCTTCTCCCGGCTCACCGGCTGGGCCGACTACCGGATCGGCGACACCTACTCGGCCGCCAACGAGGGGCTCAAGGGCCGCCGGGTGGGCGACATCGCCCGACAGCGGGGCCGGCGCGACTTCTTCTGCCTGGTCGACATCTGCCTGGCCGACGACCTCCGCACCGTGCTGTGGCCCGCCCCCACCGACGACGATCCTGAGAGCTGGAGGCTGCGGGCCGAGGTGTGGGAGCACGAGCACGTCATCATCGGCGGCAGCGACGCCGGTGCCCACCTCGACCGCATGGCCGGCGCCGGATACACCACGGCCTGGATCGGCGACTGCCTGCGAGGCCGGCGGCTCGCCACGATGGAGAACGCGATCCGCCACCTCACCGACGTCCCGGCCCGCCTGTTCGGGCTGCGGGACCGGGGCCGGATCGCGTCGGGCTTTCACGCCGACCTGGTGCTTTTCGACCCGAACCGGATCGGCACCACCGACCCCGAGCTGGTCTTCGATCTGCCCGGCGGGAGCAAGCGGCTGTGGTCGCAGGCCACCGGCATCGAGCGGGTGCTGGTAAGCGGCGTCACCACCGTCAAAGGCGGGGTGGCCACCGAACAGCGCCCCGGCGCCGTGCTGCGCTCCGGCCGCGACACCTACACCGTGCCGCTGGGCTCTGGCTGCCACCGACGCGGGCCATAGACACGGCCAGCCCGCTAGGATGCAACGACAAGCCTGCAGGGAGAAGCCCGTGTCGCAGCCAGTCAAAAGCGATGTGCCGCTTGAGACGCTGACCATCGAAGATCTCAAAGCCAGCATCGGCAAGGGACCGCGACTGGACTCTGGAGACATCGCCAACACCTATTACAACGACGAAGAGTTCTTGAACGCCTTCGCCGCGGCGCCCGGGCGGTGATCGAAGCCGAAGACCCCGCCGGGGCCGACCGCCAACTGGTGGCGGCCTATCGGCGTCAGCCCCCTGATCCCGCGCTGATCCAATCAGCGGCCCGCCTCGCCGCCCTCACTGTCTCGGAGTGGTAGCCCAATCTCGGCTCGGTTTGCGGGCAGGTTCAGGACCCGCCGCCGTTCTTTATCTGGGCTCGCGGGGCAGCCCCAAGACCCGCTCGCCCAGGATGTTGCGCATGATGGCCGATGTGCCGCCCTGGATGGTGTACGCCGGCGCGTAGCACACAGCCAGCGCCGCGTCCCCTGCCAGATCGCCCGCAACCGCGGCCGGGCCGAGAACTACGGCTGCGAACTGGGCCACCCGCTGCTCGTGCTCGGTGCAGAACGCCTTGGTGCCTGCACTGAAGTCGGCCCCGCCCTGGCCGAGGGCGCCGCGGTAGACCATGAGCCGCCCCAGCCGGTAGCCGGTTTCGATGGCGGCGATCTCCTGGCGCACCCGCCGATCGGCGCGGTCGGCCCGCTCGAGGGCCAGGTCATAGAGCGGGCGGTTGGACACCAGGCGGTCGATGCCGCCCCGCTCGTGGGCGAGCTGGACCATGGTCTGGCGGAAGGCGTCGCCCTCGACGCCGACCAGGTTGGCGGCCGGCACCCGCACGTCGGTGAAGAACACCTCGCAGAAATGCTCGCTGCCCACCATGTCGCGCACCGTCCGCACCTCGATGCCGGGCCGGTCCATGGGCACGATCAGCTCGCTCACGCCCCGGTGGGGCGGACCGGAGCTATCGGTGCGGCAGATCAGGTAGCAGTAATCGGCGCCGGCCGCGGCGCTGGTCCAGATCTTCTGCCCGTTGACGATGTAGTCGGCGCCGTGGCGCACCGCGGCCGTCTTCACCGACGCCAAGTCGGACCCGGCGTCGGGCTCGCTCATCCCGATGCACCACGTGGCCTCGCCCGAGAGCATGCCCGGAAGGAACTCGGCCTTCTGGCGGTCGGTGCCATAGGTGTAGATGGAGGGGCCCATCTGCCGGTCGGCGAACCAGCTCGCGGCGATGGGCGCCCCGGCGCTGATCATCTCCTCGGCCATGATGATCCGCTCTATCCCCGGCCGGCCGCCGCCGCCGACCTCGGCCGGCCAGGTCATCCCGATCCAGCCCTCGGCCGCCAGCACCCTGGAGAACTCCTTGGAGTGCCCGTTGATCCAGGAGTCGTGCCACTTCCCGTAGGCGGCCGCGCCCCGCTCGGCCACCGCCCGGGCCCGGGCCCGCAGCTTCACCCACTCCGGGCGCAGCGCGAAGTCCAAGCTCACGACAGCGCTTGCCCCCCCGCGGCCGTGGTCCTCATGACAGCTTGTACACCCGGGCGGCGGTGCCCGAGAACAGGTCCGGTGCCAGATAGGTGCTTCCGCCCCGGTCCCAGAGATGGTGGTGCCTCAAAGTCGTCGCCCGGTCCTTGATGAATTTGCGTAGGTCTTTCAGCAACAACACAAGATGCATCTCCTCGGTCGGCGAGGGCTCGAATGCGGGAACCAAGTGAAGATAGAAGTCCCGCGCCCGGGCTGTCTCGGCGTGGACTACCAAACCCCGGCAGCCGATTTCCGTGCCGATCTCAGCAGTCCGGGCGATCACGTCTTTGAGGAGCCCGGCGCCGAGCCCGCGGCCTTCGTGCTCGAGATCGACTCCGAGGCGAGCGAGCAGCGCGACTGGTTGCCGGTAACGCCCGGCTCCTCTGCGCATCCGGGGCGGGGTGTCCGCGGCCCGGATGCCGGCCATGCACCAGGCGTAGTAGGCCACGACAGTCGAACTGCCGAACTCGGTGACGACAAGAACCCGGGCAGTGTCGGAAGCATTGGCCTGGCGGGCATGACGCCGCAGCCAATCGGACTGTTCGTCAGACCGGCACTCGAACGATCCGATTTCGTCATCGTCGCAGAGCAGCCTCGGCCGTAGATAGTGACGAAGGCTCACTCGTCGACGAAGGGCGAAGGCCTCTGCATGAACTCACGGAGAGATGACAGGTCGCGGGCCGGTCGGCGGTTGAGCGCCTCCCATGCTTCCCATGCGTCGGCATCAAGAACGAACTCGGTCCTGTCCGCTAGCGCCCGTCGGGCGGCCATCGTGAGATTGGACAGGGCGAAGCTGGTCAGGTCGGTGTCCAGCGCGGCCACAGCCCGATCTATCAGATCCCGCTCCTCGGGCGTGGCTCGCAACTCGATTCGCTCGCTACGACGGCGCTTGGTGGCGGTGGACATGGGCCCTCCTAAAAACACAGCTCAGTACGGCCACTGTACGCCCAGGATGGGCGGTGGTCAAGGCCATCGTGGATCTGAACGATCCGATTTCTCCGTTCAGATCCGCCATTGGGATGTTGTTTGGCTTCGAGGTATTCGCTCATTCCCCATTCGCCTAACTGGTGTACGCGCCCGGCGAGCGGGCCAAGATCCTCAGCGCTCACGAAACGGCGGCCGAGGCCATCATCTCCAGCGATGTCGACCGGGCCGAGAAGCTGATGCGCGAGCACATGCAGGAGTTCGTCACCGCCTTCGAGGAGCGCTTCACCTCTTGCGCGAGCTTGTATGAGCGACAATCGCTAACCCTACAGAATACCGTAGAATATATCAGGCTATAGTTTTAGAAACAACCAGCCTACAGTTTCCGGGCAATCTAGCCTACAGTTTCCGGGCGACTTGCCCGACATTTCCAGGACTCCTCAACATGTCGTCGCTTAGAGCGCCGGGGGTCAGAGCTTAGATGGATCTAGGCCGCTGGCCGGGGCGGGCGGCCTAGGTTCAGAGCGAGCTGTCAACCGACGGCGTCAGGAAGGGAGCCGATGGACTTCGAGTGGTCGCCGGTAGCCGAGGACATCCGGCAGGGCATCCGCAAGCTGTGCGCCCAGTTCTCCGACGAGTACTGGGAGGAGAAGGACCGCAACTCGGAGTTCCCCTGGGAGTTCTACGACGCCGTCGTGGCGGGCGGGTGGCTGGGGGTGACCGTGCCGACCGAGTTCGGGGGCGGCGGCCTGGGCATCCTCGAAGCTTCCGTCATCGAGCAGGAGATCGCCGCGTCGGGGGCGGGGATGAACGGGTGCAGCGCGGTACACATCGGCATCTTCGGCTTCGACCCGATCCTCAAGCACGGCAGCGACGACCTCAAGGAGCGGTTCCTGCCCTCCTTCCTCGACGGCAGCCTCCACATCTCCTTCGCGGTGACCGAGCCCGACGCCGGCACCGACACCTCGCGGATCTCCACCTTCGCCCGCAAGACCGAGGGCGGCTACCTGGTGTCGGGCAAAAAGGTGTGGATCTCAAAGGCCCTGGAGAGCCAGCGGATGCTGCTGCTGGTCCGCACCGCGCCCCGCGACGAGGTGGCCAGGCCGACCGACGGCATGACCGTGCTGTTCGCGCCCATCGACCGCGACCGCATCGACATCAGGCCCATCGCCAAACTGGGCCGCCACGCCGTCGACTCCAACGAGCTGTTCATCGACGACCTGTTCGTGTCCGACTCCGACGTGGTCGGGGCACCCGGCGACGGGTTCAAGGTGATCCTCACCGGGCTGAACGCCGAGCGGGTGATCGTGGCCAACGCCGCTTTGGGCATCGGTCGGGCCGCTATCGCTCGGGCCGTCCGCTACGCCTCCGAGCGGGTCGTCTTCAACCGCCCCATCGGCCAGAATCAGGCCGTCCAACACCCCATCGCCGAGGCCCAGACCCGCCTCGACGCGGCCGAGCTGATGTGCCTCAAGGCGGCCTGGCTGTTCGATCGGGGCCAGCCGTGCGGCAAGGAGGCCAACATGGCCAAGTACCTGGCCGCCGAGGCCGGGTTCTTCGCCGCCGACATGGCTGTGCAGACCCACGGCGGGTACGGCTACGCCCGCGAGTACCACGTCGAGCGCTACTTCCGAGAGGCCCGGCTCCTGCGGATCGCCCCCATCAGCCAGGAGATGGTGCTCAACTACATCGGCAGCCGCGTCATGGGCCTCCCCAGGTCGTACTGAGGTGTCAGCCACTCGGGCGGCATGGCGGTGAACCTGATCGACGAGGGCTTGCACCTGGATCGCGTCAGGGGCGCATCTCGACGAATCCCGCCGAGGCGAAGTCGTTGTCGAAGGCCAACGCCTCGCGAAGCCGCCGAGCCCGCATCACCTCAAAGCTGGCCGCGTCGACGAAGGAGTACTCCCGCTCATCGTGGCGGCGCAGCCAGCGCCATGCCCTTGACTCCTCATCGCCGGTGACAGCATGAACGATCAACTTGTCGGCCGACACCAGTTCCCCTATGCGGTCGACAAAGGCGACCGCGGTCCGGTGGCTGGCTTGACGCCTCAGCAGCGTCCAAGTCTCGCCCACAACCAGATTCGTCGTGAGCACCTGCTCGCTGCCGCCCACCCGAGCGAGCATTCCCAGCGCGTCGTGATGGCGGGCGTCCCCGGGCAGGGCCCACGCCGCCCACCAGCTCGTGTCGGCGAACTTCACAAGCCGTAGACGACTTCGTCGATCTCGTCCGGCTCGACGCTCAGCCCGGCTTCACCAAAGCCAGCCAGGTCAAGCCACATGTTCTTGCTCGGTTCGGGCTTGCCTGCGGGCAGGACGGCGACCAAACCTCTCCGGATCAGCTCGGACTTGGAGATCCCCAGCCGCCGGGCCTCTGACGCGACCCGGGCATCGAGTTCCTCAGGCATCGTGATCGTCACCGCTTTCATGAAAGCTATGCTACATATCTCACGTTACAAGCACTACATATAGACATCGTGCCGTCGCCTCGGTCAGCCCCAGAGGCCAGCGATGGGGACGGCCTCGATGCCCTCGGCCAGCTTGCGGCGATGCCGACCGGTGTGGAACACCACTCCTCCGGCGAACTGCTCCGGCGGGACTTGGGGGTGGACGTGAGACGCTTCAGGCGGTCGGAGCGCCAAGCGGGCGTGTCGGCGACGAGCCGCAAGACGTGCAGCCTATTTGCGCCAGTGCATTCATACACAATTTTGAGGGGTACTTATTACACAAGTTCGTGGCCCATTTCTACCCGAGTTCGTGAAGCGCAGCCGCGACTTTGGCGGCGGGGGGCCAGCAAGGAGTGAGCCGACCTCATCGGGGCTACTCGCGGCGGCCACGGCCCTCGTCAAACCCGGCCTTGAATTCGCGCCAACCCGCACGGACTGCTTTCAAGCCGTGCTTCTGCGCCGCCCGAGCAGCCTTCGGGCCGTACTTCACCCCCAAATAGACGCTGCCGCCGATCCCAACTCCGATCACCGCAGCCGAGACGGCCGCGGGGAGCGCAGCCGCGCCCGCCGCCCCCACAGCCACACCCATGCCCATGCCGGGAACAGCGAACGCGCCCGGGGCCGTCACCGCCGCCCCGGTGGCCGCTCCGGCGCATAGTCCGCTGCCAATCCCGACGACTCGCGCTGCCTTGTCCTCAAATGGCTTCACATCGTCAGAGCCGGTCTTTGGACAACTCGGAGATTCGCCATTTATATCGGGCTTGAAACTAGAGGGATTAACTAAATTTAAGATTTGCTCTACCGCGGTTGGCTCTAGCTTAGCAATATTGAATCCCTGTTTACCGCAGTTACCAAAAACATCGTCCAGTTTATCCTGCTTTATATGCTTGTGAATATCCGTGAGTGGGCAGCTAAATTCTTGAGGGTCTCCGAGTTCGAAAGTGGTCCTATCGTTGATTACACTTATTACATCCACACTGAATGCAAGCTTCTGTCTGTGGTCTTTATTTGACACTTTTGAGCCGCAATACACCAACAGCCGGTCACCTGATTTTACCGTGCCGTGGTCATCGTTATAGGGCTTGTACTTCTGTTCCCAGCGCATGTTCTCATAGCGGCGTTTGTTCCAGATGTCGTCGTAAGTTTTGCCTTGGACTTGAAGTAGGAAGTAGTTCATCGGTAACTCTCCTGCACCTTTGAAGTTGGGGCCACCGTCCGGCCACAAGGTACTCCGCGCGTCGCAGCGGATCAAACGAGGATGAGCGTCATGATGTCGGGCGCGGTCACTCAGCTCGGCCTTGCCAAACGCAGGTCGGCACGACCAGCAGCCGTCAGTACTCACACTGTATATCATTTTCTGTATAAGTTGTATACAATTTTAGCTCTCAGAGTGGACATCGCTAGGGCGTTGGATGGTACGGAGCGGAGACATCACGTGATTGAGCCGACGGGGGACGATGCCACGACCATGGCTCCTGCCGGCTATCGGCCCAGGGTCGTGGACGCTGAGGTGGGCAGGGCGCTCGGCGCGGCCGGATGGCTGGTGTTGGAGGGGCCCCGAGCCTGCGGCAAGACGTGGACGGGGTTGCGCTTCGCCCGCAGCGCGATCCGCCTGGACACCGATGTCGACGCCCGCACGATCGGCGCGGTCGAGCCTGCCGCTCTGCTGGAGGGCGCGTCGCCGCGACTGATCGACGAGTGGCAGATGCTGCCCGCGGTGTGGAACCACGTTCGCCATGCTTGCGACGCCGGAAGCGGCCGCGGCCTGTTCATCCTGGCCGGTTCGGCCCAACCTGCCGACGACATGACCCGCCATACAGGCGCGGGTCGGGTGCGCCGGATCAGGATGCGTCCGATGTCGCTGTTCGAGTCGGGGGACTCATCTGGAGAAGTGTCGCTGGCCGGGCTTCTCAACGGCGAGCCGTGTCGCGCCGCCCGCCCAGCCGCCGGGCTGCGCGACGTCGCCGCCATGCTGTGCCGAGGCGGGTGGCCGGGACAGTTGGACCTGCCGCTGCCGGAAGTGCAGCAGAATCTCCGCGGCTATCTGTCGGAAGTCGCTCGCACCGACGTGAGAAGGCTGGAGGGCCAGGCCTCCCACCGGCCCGGCGGCGTAGAGAGGCTCCTAGCGTCCTTGGCCCGCAACACCGCGACCGAGGCGAGCAATTCGACACTGGCCTCGGATGTGGAGCCTGAGCCTCTGCACCGGCACAGCGTCCGTGCCTACCTTGAGGCGCTCCGTCGCCTGTTCGTGCTGGAGGAACAGCCGGCCTGGTCGGTGCGCCTGCGCTCCAGGGCGGTGCTGCGCACGTCGCCCAAGCGGCATCTGGCCGACCCGTCGCTGGCCGCGGCGGCGCTCGGCGCCGACCCCGACCGGCTGATGTCTGACCCCTCGACGCTCGGCCTTTTCTTCGAGTCGCTGGTCGTGCGCGATCTGCGGGTGTTGGCCCAGCCATTGGACGGACGGGTGTTCCACCTGCGAGACGCGGCCGGCCGAGAGGCTGACGCCATCGTCGAATGCCCAGACGGGCGATGGCTGGCCGCTGAGATCAAACTCGGCGGGCCTGACGCCGTCGACGCCGCGGCTCGATCACTGCTGCGCTTCGCTGCCGAGCTTCAGAGCGACCGCCTCGACCAGCGCTCGGCGTTGGTTGTGATCACGGCCGTGGGATACGGCTACACCCGCCCTGACGGGGTCCGGGTCGTTCCCATCACCGCCCTCGGCCCCTAGCAAAGCCCTACCGCGAGGCGGCGGAGGGCTCGGCGGATCAACCCGCAGGCCGCGTCGATCTTCCAGCCGTTGTCGGCCAAGGGGTGGGCGTCGCGGGCCCAAGCCTCGGCCGCCCGCTGGAGCCCGGCGTCGTCGTCGAGCCAGCAGCCCCGGAGCCGCTGCTCGGTGCGGGCGGCCCGGTAGGGCACGGGGGCGACCGCGCCCAGCGCCACCCGGGCGTCGCAGATGACACCCCCGTCGTCGACGTCCAGCGACACCGCAGCCGAGCAGACGGCGAAGTCGCCCGCGTATTTGGCCAGCTTCTCGAAGGCCGACCGCATCCGGCGGGCCGCGGCCGGCACGGTCACCGCCACCAACAGCTCGCCCGGGGCCAGCGCCGGCTCGCCCGGCCCCTGGTACAGGCCGCCGATGGGCACCTGCCGGCGCGGTGTCTGCGGCCCCGACAAGTGCGCGGCCGCGTCCAGGGCCAGCAGACCGGTGGCCAGATCCGACGGCGTCACCGCCTGGCAGCGGTGGGCGCCGATCACCGCGTGGTGGAAGCGGTGCTCGCCCAGCACCGCGTAGCAGGGGCAGGTCCAGCCCCCCTTCTTGTAGCAGTTGAAACCGTTGCGATAAAAGGAGCAGCGCTTCTGCTGCAGCAGGTTGCCCCCCACGGTGGCCATCTCCCGGATCTGGGGGGTGGCCAGCCCGTCCAGCAGCTCCGCCAGCATCCGGTCACCGGGGGCCGGGCCGGGTCCGTCGCCCGACCGGTCACCCGGCACCGGGCCGGGTCCGTCGCCATCATCACCTCTATCTCCCGGCGCGGCTTCGCCGGACAGGAAGCGGCGCAGGTCGGCCAAACTCACCCCGGCCCCGATGTGCAGGCCCCCGTCGTCGGTCTCGCGCCGCTCTTGCAGCGACCGCACCGTGCTCAGATCGATCAACCGCACCGGGGCGGCCACCCCCTGATCGCGGGCCACCAGCAGGTCGGTGCCCCCGGCTAGATAGGCCGAACCGGGGGCGTGAGCGGCTGTGGCCGCCTCGGCGCTGGCGGGCCGGTCCAAGCCGGTCACCGGCACCGGGGCGGGCTCGTTCCGCCGGGCCCGCTCGGTGCCCCAGCGGTGCAGGGCCCGGTGCAGACCCCGGGGGTAGAGCCAGCGGACCCCTGCCGTCCACCACCGCGACGGCCGCAGCCAGACGGGCCGGGACCGCACCGGAGGCCGGTTCCAGCCCCGGAGCTTGTCGGGGGTGATGGGCAGCTCTCGCACCCTCATTCCGGTGGCGTGGGCCACCGCGTTGGCCACCGCGGCTGGGGTGGGCACCACCCCGATCTCGCCCAGGCCCTTGGCCCCGTACGGGCCGGCCGGGTCAGCCCCATCCAAGAAGACGGCCCGGACGGCGGGCGCGTCGGCGGCCCGGGGCGCGGCGTACTCCAGGTAGCTGGGGTTGACCAGGCGGCCGCCCTCGTGGACCAGCTCCTCGCCCAGGGCCGCGCCCAGGCCCATCACCACCGCCCCGACCGCCTGGCCCTCGGCCCCGGCCGGGTTCAAGACAGCGCCCGAGTCGTGAACCGAAACCGCGTCGGTCACCCGGACCTGGTTGGTGTCCGGATCCACCTCCACCTCCACCGCCTGCACGCAAAAGGAATAGGCCGGGGAGAAGTGGCCCATGCCGGTGGCCTTGTCCATCTTGTCCACGTCGGTGAGGTAGCGGCCCTCCACCCGGAGCCGGCCCAAAGCCTCGGGGTCGGCCAACACCACTAGGTCGCCGATGTCGATGGCCTCGCCCCCGGCCCGAGCCTGGCCGCCGGCCAGGGTCACCTCGGAGGCGTCAACGCCGAGCTTGGCCGCGGCCGCCTCGGCCAGAAGCCGGGCCGCCCGGCCCGCGGCGTCGGACACGCAATGCCCGCTCCAGACCGTGCCCCGAGACGACCAGGCCCCCAAGTCCATCGGCGCGTCCTGGCTGTCCATCATGGTCACCGACACGTCGTCGAAATCAACCCCCAGCTCGGCAGCCGCGATCTGGCGCAGCAGAGCGGCCTGGCCGGTGCCGGCATCGGCCCCGGCGAAGCAGACCTCGACAGCGCCGTCGGAACGCACCTCCACCGCCGCCTCCGACAGCTCGGAGTGCTCGAAGGCATTGGCCCCCGACACGTGAACAGCCGCGGCCATCCCCACCCCCCGGCCGGTGCCGGCCCAGTCCTGCTTGGCGTCCCAGCCGATCTCGTCTCGGGCCCGCTCCAAGCACTCGACCAGCCGGGCCGGGCCGAGCCGCCAGCCGGTCAGGGTCTCGTCGCCGAGCCGGTTGGCGTTGCGGATGCGCATCTCGGCCCGGTCGATGCCCAGCTCGTCGGCCAGCTCGTCGAGCTGGGACTCCATGGCGAAGGTCATCTGGGGGTTGCCGTACCCCCGGAACGAGGCGCTGGGCTGCTTGTTGGTGTAGGTCAGCTCGGCCCGGGCTCGACAGCCCTGGAGCCGGTACAGGTTGGCGGCCAGCATGGTGGCGAAGACGGCCACCGACGGCCCGGCGTGGTTATAGGCACCGTTGTCCACCAGCAACGAGCAGTCTCGGTGGGTGAGCGTGCCGTCGACGGCCGCCCCCGTGCTCAGCTCGATGTCGAACGGGTGGCGGGTGGCGGTGACCGCGAATTCTTCGGCCCGGTCCAGCACCAGCCGCACCGGCCGGCCGGTCCGCATCGAGAGGGCGGCGGCGATGGCCTCGTGGGCCCCGGCCTTGGCCTTGGCCCCGAAGCCGCCCCCCACCGCCACCGGGTGGGTGTGGACCTGGTCCATGTCCAGCCCCAGCATGTGCGCCACCTCCTTGCGCACGAACCAGGGGGCCTGGGTGGAGACCCACAGGTCCATCCGCGCCGCGGCCGGGTCCCACTCGGCCACTGCCGAGTGCGGCTCCATGCACAGATGGGCGGCGGAGCGGTAGCGGTAGGCGCCGCGGACGGCGGCCGCGGCCCCGGACCGGGCCCCCTCGAAGTCGCCGTAGACCCGCTCGATCTTCAGGGCCGAGTTGTCGGGGGCGTGACCGTGGATCGGGGCCGCGCCCCGGCGGCGGGCCTGCTCGGGGTCGAATGCGGCCGGCAGCCGGGCGTAGGCGACGTCGATGAGCCCCAGGGCCGCCTCGGCCGCCTCGGGGGTCTCGGCCGCCACCGCCGCCACCTCCTCGCCGACGAAGCGGACCCGGTCCCGGGCCAGCGCGGTGCGGTCTCGGAACGGCTCGCCCAAGTGCAGGTAGGTGACATCGGGATCGGGCAGGTCGGCAGCGGTGATCACCGCGGCCACCCCGTCGAGGGCCCGAGCCCGGGCGGCGTCGATGGACCGGATCTCGGCGTGGGGGTGGGGGCTGCGCAGCACCCGGGCCACCAGCATTCCGGGGCGGCGGACGTCGGTGGCGTACACCGCCGTCCCGGCAGTCCGCTCCTCCCACGAGTCGGGTCGCACCCGTTGCCCGATGGCCATGGCCAGCAGCCCTCGGCTCTACCGGGTCGGGGTTTCGAGCAGAGCGGCGATCACCCCGCGGTAGCCGGTGCAGCGGCAGAAGTTGCCCGACAGCCCGGCCCGGGCCGCCGCCTCGCCGCCCGGGCCCGCGCCAGCCCCGGACTCGGCCGCCTCCAGCATCTCGTGGCACCGCACGATGAGGCCCGGCGTGCAGTACCCGCACTGGAGCCCGCCCCGGTCGGCGAAGGCTCGGCGCAGGTCGGCGGCCTCTGCCGCGATCCCCTCGACGGTGCGAACCGGCTCGGCCACCCGGGCGGCCAGGGTCAGACAGGCCAGCACGGCCCGGTCCCCCACCAGCACCGTGCACGCCCCGCAGTCGCCCCGGCCGCAGGCGTCCTTGGCCCCGGTCAGCCCCAGCCGGTCGCGCAGCACATCGACGAGCCGGGTGGTGGGGGCCACATCAACCTCCACCGCCTCGCCGTTCACGACAAGTCGGACAACCAGACCCCCGTCCATACCCGAAGCAACCTACCCAACCCCGACCGGCACCCGCGGCTGGCCAGCCCGCAGGCCGAGGCTGCCTTCACGCCGCCAGGGCCTTTGCTTACGAAAGGGCGTCCTTTGTACTTTTAGAAATGTATGGACATCAAGCCTATTGAAATGCAAATAGAGGTTTCGCCATGATTGAGTCCACCATCACTGCTAAAGGGCAAACCACCTTGCCAGCGGTCGTGCGGGAATCGCTCTTAATCGAACCGGGAGACAAGGTGCGGTATGTCATTCAGGACAACGGGGTTCTGATCCTCCCGGTCAGGCCTGTCGGTCATCTGCGCGGCATTCTGAAATACGATGGCCCGCCCGCGACACTCGAAGACATGGAGCGAGCGATCTGATGATTCTGGCCGCCGCCGAACGGGCCGGGGCCGAGGCGCTTCATACCTTCGACCGCAAGCTCGCCCGGCTGGCCGGGGCGACCCTTGTCGGTGGCTGAGGAGATGTCTGGGCCGGGGGGGATCGGGGCGCTGGTCGATCCGTCGTCGGTGGTGGTGATCGGGGCCTCGGAACGGCCCTCCATCGGCCGGTCGGTGGTGGAGAACCTCCAGCTCATGGGGTACGGCGGCGCCGTCGTGCCCGTCAACCCCCGCTATGAGTCGGTGCTGGGGCTGGAGTGCCGGCCCTCCATCGACGAGGTCGAGATCGAGCCCGACGTGGTGGTGTTCTGCGTGGGCGCGGGCCGGGTGCTGGAGACCTACCGGCGGCTGCCCGAGGCCGGGGCGGCCGCGGCGGTGATCTTCGACGGCGGCTTCGCCGAGGCCGGTCCCGAGGGCCGACGCCGCCAAGCCGAGATCGACGCCATCAACCGAGAGGCGTCCATCGCCCTGTGCGGCCCCAACTGCATGGGCCTGCTGAACCCGGCCCGGCGCTCCGGGGCCTACGCCCAGCTCATACACGACCCGGCCCAGCTCCCCGGCAACGTCGCTTTGGTGGCCCAGAGCGGCTCCATCTGCATCGGGATGATGAGCGACACCCGCCGGTTCGGGTTCTCGGTGATCGTGTCGTCGGGCAACGAGGCCGCGGTGACCACCGCCGACTACATCGACTTCCTAGTCGACGATCCCGCCACCCGGGTGATCGCCACCTTCACCGAGACCGTGGCCGACCCCGAGCGCTATGTGGCCGCGCTGGACCGGGCCGCGGCCGCGGGCAAGCCGGTGGTGGCCCTGAAGGTGGGCCGCAACGAGCGGACCCGGCGGGCCATCACCAGCCACACCGGCGGCCTGGCCACCGGCACCCGGGTGATGTCGGAGGTGCTGCGGGCCCACGGGGCCATCGAGGTGGGCGGGCTGGACGAGCTGACCGAGGTGCTGGCCGTGGGCCAGGGCCGGCGCTGGCCTGCCGGCAACCGGGTCTCGGTGGTCACCGCCTCAGGGGGCCTGGCCGAGCTGCTGCTGGACTCGGCCCCGGCGGCCGGGGTGGAACTGCCGCCGCTGTCGGCCGCCGACCGAGCCGCCATCGAGGCGGCCATGGGGCCGGTGTCAGGCGACGGCAACCCCCTCGACGCCTGGGGCAAAGGCCAGTTCATGGACAACTTCCCCCGGGCCCTGGAGGTGCTCGCCGCCAGCTCGGACAGCGACGCGGTGGTCTTCCCCAACGACGCCTTCGACGGCCAGCCCATGGGCGGGCCCGGCGACATTCTCGCCTTCACCCGCCTGCTGGCCGCCTCGGCCGAAGCCGCCGACAAGCCCCATTTCCAGCTCAACACCCGGCCCGGGCTCATGCACCGCGACCAGGCGAACGCCCTGGCCGAAGCGGGCGTGGCCACCGTCGCCGGTCTCCGCCAGGGGCTGGAGGCCATCGCCAGGGTGGCCCGCTTCACCCGGTGGCGGCCGACCCCGCCGCTGGACCCAATCCCGAGCCTGGGGCTGGTCTCCGATCTGCTCGAAGCCGGGCCTCGGCCCACCGTCCACGAACACGACGCCAAGCGGGTCCTGGCCGCCTACGGGATCGCCGTCACCGCCGAGCGCCTGGTCGCCGGCCCCGACGACCTGGGCGAGGCCGCGGCCGAGATCGGGTTCCCGCTGGCGGTCAAGGCCGTCTCAGACGCCATCGCCCACCGCTCCGACGCCGGGCTGGTGATCACCGGCGTCACCGACATGGACGATCTGGAACGGGCCTACCGGCTGATAGTCGAGCGGCTGGCGGGCCTCGGCGACCTCGGGTCGGGGGCCGGCGTCCTGGTGCAGGAGATGATCACCGACGGGGTCGAGGTCTTCGCCGGGGTGAGCACCGACGAGACCTTCGGCCCCACCGTCTCCTTCGGCCTCGGCGGCACCGCGGTGGAGCTGATCGACGACACCGCCCTGCGGGTCCTGCCCCTGCGCACCGGCGACGCCGCGGCCATGATCGACGAGATCCGCGCCGCCCCTCTGCTGAAGGGCTTCCGGAGCCGGCCCCCGGCCGACGTCGAGGCCCTGATCGGCTGCATCGAAGCCCTGGCCGGTCTGGCCTGGGCCGAGCGCGACCACCTAGCCGAGATCGACCTCAACCCCATACTGGTGAGACCCCAGGGCCGGGGCTGCGTGGTAGCCGACGCTCTCATAGTCCCCCGACCCCGGTTCCGGGAAGAAGGAGGCGACGGTGATGAATGACCAGAAGGGATCGGATCTGGTCCGATACCAGACCGACGGCAAGGTGGGGATCATCACCGTCAACCGGCCCGAGAAGCTCAACGCCATCAGCCCGGCCCTGATGCACGCCTGGTGGGACCGGTTCCGGGAGGCCGACCGCGACCCGGCGGTCAGCGTGGTGGTGCTGCGCTCGGAGGGCCGCAGCTTCTGCGTCGGGTTCGACATCTCCGGCGCGCCGCCCGCCGACGGTCACCGGGCCTACGGCGACGACGCCTTGTCCAAGCACGCCATGCTGGCCGAGGGCCTCGATTTCATGCTCACCCCCTGGTACATGGCCAAGCCGGTGATCGCCTCGGTGCAGGGCCACGCGGTGGGCGGCGGCTGCGAGATCGCCATGTTCTGCGACATCACCATCGCCGCCGACGACGCCGTCTTCGGCGAGCCCGAGATCCGCTTCTCCGACCCCGGCCCCGGCCTGGTGATGCCGTGGATCATCGGGTACAAGCGGGCCCGGGAGCTGGCCTACTTCGGCGACCTGATCGACGCCGAGGCCGCGCTGCGGATGGGGATGGTCAACCGGGTCGTGCCCACGGCCGAGCTGCGGGAGGCGACCCTGGCCTACGCCCGCCGCATGGCCCTCATCGCCCCCGAAGCCCTGGCCGCGGCCAAGCTCGGCATCAACCGGGGGGCCGACGCGGCCGGGTTCCGCTCGGCCATGATGGCCGGGCTGGACGTGGTGGCCCCGGTCTACGCGGCCGCTACCGAGGCAGGCCGGGAGTTCCGCGAGCGAGCCGCCAAAGACGGGCTCAAGGCGGCCCTGACCTGGCGCCGCCGCCAGTTCGAGCAGTAGCCAGCCCCGGGCCGGCCGGGAGCCGACCACCGGCCCGGCTGCCGACCACCGGCCCGCAACTGGCCGGAAACCCGGCGCCGGGACTACGGCTGGTCGGCGGACTCGGCGGCCCGGTAGTGCTCCAGCAGCCACTCCGCGAGCTGGGACCGGAAGAAGTCCTGCGGGCTCAGCGGGCCCCGGGGGGCGAAGCGCGACCCCATGCCCCGCTGGCTGGCCACGGCCACCGGCATGTCCTGGTCGTAGAAGAGGCCGATGCCCCGTTTGTGCTGTTCAAGAAGCTGGTCGAACAGCTTCAGCTTGGCGGTCGACTCGGGGAACAGGAACCCCGAGGTCATCAACGACTCGGCGGCCGACACCGGCTGCACGGCCAGCCAGTGGGCCGAGTCGCTGTGCACCCCCAGCAGCAAGGTGGGGGCCACATACAGGTACACGACGTTCCAGCGGTCCTCGTCGGTCAGGGTGGGTATGGGCGGGAACAGCGCGGCCTGGGTGGGGTTCATGCCCCGGTCCTTGAATCCGGTGCGGCCCCGGCCCCCCATCCCGATCGAGCCCGGCTCCAGCGCCGGGAAGGTGCCGGCCAGCAGAGTTTCGCCCGCGGTGTCGGCACCGGTGAAGTCGTAGAGGGAGGCATGCAGCCGCAGCGAGTGGTAGGCGTCCATGAAGTTCTCGGCGAACACCTTCCAGTTGAAGGGCAGGCTCAGCGTCTCGGGCTCGGTAGTGGTCATCTCGTCGAGCCGATAGGGGGCCAGCATCTCGTCGAAGGGGGCCATCCGGGGGCCCAGCGGGGCCGGGTCGGCCGCGAAGGAGCAGAAGATGAAGCCCTGCCATTCCTCGGTGGCCAGGCGGGGCAGGGCTATCTCGGTGCGGTCGAAGCCGGGCCGCCCGCTCATTTCGGGGGCGCCCACCAGCCTGCCGTCGAGGTCGTAGGTCCACCAGTGGTAGGGGCAGCGGAACACCCTGACGGTGCCCGACGACTCGGGCGGGGGCGCGAACCACTCCGGCTCGGGCCGCTCGGCCGGGGCGGTGATGCACATGGCCCGGTGCCGGCACACCGCCGACATGACGTTGATGCGCCCGTCGCGGTTGCGCACCGCGATCACCGGCTCCGCGCCCAGCAGCGTGACCGTGAAGTAGTCGCCGGGCTCGGGGATCTGGCTGGCCCGGCCCACGCACAGCCACTCGGTGTCGAACACCGCGGCCTGCTCGAACCGCCAGAAGCCGGGGTCGGTGTAGCAGGCCGGGGGCAGGCCGATGGCCGTGTCGGTGGATCGGGCCGCCGACTCCAGTTCGCTCAGCGGGATCGGGCAGCGGGTCGCGCTCATCTCGTATGGCCTCCCCGCCTAATGGTTTGCTAAGATGTCGCCGTCCGGCGGCCGGGTCAGCCCATCAGATCACACCGACCCAGTCATGTCCATACACCCGGAGGGGGAAAAAAATGAAACGGCATCCACTGTTACCGGCAGCGGCGCTTCTGGCGGCGCTCGCCCTCATGGCGGCCGCCTGCGGCGGTGACGACGACGGCGGCACCACCGCCACCGACACCGACACCGGCAGCGCTTCGGCCACGGCGCCGGCCGAGCCCGACGACGCCATGGACACCGCCGAAGCCACGGCCGACGACGACGCGATGGCCGACGACGACATGGCGGCCGAAGAGTCCACCGACATGGCAGACGACGAGGTGATGGCCGACCCGCTGGACACCAACGGCGACGGCAAGGTGGTCTTGGGCGTGGCCGCGGCCGGCCCCCGCGACGACGGCGCCTACTACCAGGCCCTGGTGGACGCGGCCATCGAGATCGCCGCGTCCAACAACTGGGAGGCCCCGGTCATCATCGACAACATCGAGCCGGCCGTCGCCGACACCGAGCTGGAGAACCTGGTGGCCCAGGGGGTGGACATCGTGGCCGTGGGCGCAGGCGAGATCGCCGACCCGCTGCCCGACTTAGTGGAGCGGTATCCGGACGTCTTCTGGTACTGCAACTGCGGCACCGGCTTCCCGCAGACGCCGGGCGTGGCCCTCAGCACCAACGACGGAGCCGAGATCGAGTACGTGGCCGGCTACGCCACCGGCCTGCTCCTCAAGGAGCGGGGCGGCGACTCGGTGGCCATGATCGGCTGCTGCGACCTCGGGTTCGAGGTGGAGACCGAGCTGGCCTTCCGGCTCGGCCTCCAAGACGTGGACCCGAGCTTCGACGTCACCTACACCCCCACCGGCAACTACCCGTTCGACTTCGACAACGTGGCCGGGGCCACCGAGGCCTTCAACGTCGCCCTCGACGGCGGCATGGACGCCGTCTACCCTTACCTGGGCGGGGCCCACGAGCCGCTGGTGCAGCTCGCCAACGAGAACGACATCATCGTCATGAGCGCGGGCTCCTCCAAGGTGTGCGAGCGCACCGACCTGCACTGGGACATGGCCGTGCTGTTCGACGGCGGCGACTTCGCCCGGGCCATCTTCCCCGGCATCGTGGCCGGCGAAGTCCAAGAGGGCAGCATCTACACGTTCAGGGTGGGCCGCGACCCCGAGGTCGGGTCCAAGATCTGCGATCCCACCCCCGAGCAGAAAGCGGATCTCGAGCGGGTTCACGCCGAGGTCTTCGAAGGGCTGCACAAAGACGCGTTCGGCGAGATCAAGGGCATCGCCTACGGCGGAGGCTGACGGTCTCCGGGGGACGGGCGCCCATGGCCGATAAGCCGGCGGCGGGGACGGAAGTCCCCGCCGTCCGGCTCACCTCCATAACCAAGTCGTTCGGCGCCATCGTCGCCTGCGATCACGTTGACCTGACCCTGCACCGGGGCCGGATCCACGGCATCCTGGGCGAGAACGGGGCGGGCAAGTCCACCCTGATGAAGGTGCTGATCGGCTTGGTGCT
Source organism: uncultured Acidimicrobiales bacterium (assembly GCA_958296055.1). Classification (GTDB taxonomy): domain Bacteria; phylum Actinomycetota; class Acidimicrobiia; order Acidimicrobiales; family Aldehydirespiratoraceae; genus CATQHS01. The sequence goes on along the minus strand of CATQHS010000001.1, from coordinate 1,505,860 downwards.
GCCCGACGGCGGCACCATCGAGGTGGACGGCGAGCCGTGCCAGATCCGCGATCCCCACGACGCGGCCGAGCGGGGCATCGGCATGGTCCACCAGCACTTCAGCCTGGTAAACCCCCTCACGGTCTGGGAGAACGTGATGCTGGGCGACACCGGCCGGTTCGACGCGGCCGCGGCCCGCCGCCGGGTGGCCGAGATCAGCGAGCGCTACGGCCTGGGCGTGGACGCCGACGCCCGGGTGGGCGACCTCACCGCCGGGGTCCGCCAGCGGGTCGAGATCATCAAGTGCCTGCGCCGGGACCCCAGCATCCTCATCTTCGACGAGCCCACCTCGGTGCTCACCCCGGCCGAGTCGGATCGACTGTTCGAGGTGCTGCGCCAAGCCGTATACGAGGAGAACCGGGCCGTGGCCCTGGTCAGCCACAAGCTCGACGAGATCCTGCATGCCACCGACGAGGTCACCATCATGCGGACCGGGGCGGTGGTGGACCGCATGGTCACGGCTGAGGCCGACGCCCCCATCCTGGCCCGGGCCATGGTGGGCCGGGAGGTGTCGCTGCGCTCCGAGGCGTCGGCTCTGGGTCTGGTGGCGGAGCTGGCCGGCGAGGGCGCCGATGAAGGGGCCGAGGCTGAGACCGAGGGCCGGACCCCGGTGCTGCGCCTGCGCGGCGTGACCGCCCGAGGGCCGGACGGCCGGGTCTCCCTGGACGGCCTGAGCCTCGATGTGTTCAGCCACGAGGTCGTGGGGGTGGCCGGGGTGGAGGGCAACGGCCAGACCGCCCTCACCGACCTGCTGTCGAGTCTGCTGGCCGTCGAAGCGGGCGCCGTCGAAGTGGACGGGGCCCCGGTCGAGCCCAACCGGCCGGGGGCCATGGCCCGGGCGGGCGTGGCCGTCATACCCGAGGACCGCCACGCCTCCGGCTGCGTGTTGGACATGACCGTGGCCGAGAACCTCTTCCTGGTCGACCTGAACCGGATCGCCAGCCGGGGATTCTTCGACCCGGCTCTGATGCGCCGGGAGGCGGGCCGGCTCATCTCCGAGTTCGAGATCCAGACCGCCGGTCCCGACGCCCCCTTCTGGTCGCTGTCGGGCGGCAACCAGCAGCGGGTGGTGCTGGCCCGGGAGTTGAGCTATGCCCCCAAGGTGCTGGTGGCGGCCCAGCCCACCCATGGCCTCGACGTGGGCGCCATCGAGTGGATGACCAGCCGGTTGCGGGCCGTGGCCGACAGCGGCGTGGGGGTGCTGCTGATTTCCAGCGAGCTGGAGGAGATCCTCCAGCTCTCAGACCGGATCGCAGTGCTGTTCCGGGGCCGGGTCATCGGGGAGATGAGCCGGGGCGAGGTGGACTTGGAGGAGCTGGGCCTGCTGATGGGCGGGGCCGGCGCGGCCGAGCCGGTGCCGGCATGAGCAGCCCCGAGCCGCCGTCCGCCCCCTCGCGACTGCACGAGGCCGCGGTGGCGCTGGCCATGTACCTGGGCTGCATCGTGGTGGCCCTGTTCATCTCGGCCGTCATCGTGTCCGCCACCGGCGGCTCCTGGCAGGCCGTGTTCTCAGCTCTGCTGGACGGCAGCCTGCGGGCCCAGGGCCGGTGGGGCGAGACCATCGGCATCGCCATCCCCCTGGTGGTGGTGGCGCTGGGGACGGCCATCAACAGCCGGGCCGGTCTGGTCAACATCGGCCAAGAGGGCCAGTTGATGATGGGCGCCGCCTTCGCCGCCTACGTGGGCGTGCGCATGGCCGGCTTCGGGCCCCTGGCCGTGGTGTGCCTGCTGCTGGCCGGGATCCTGGGCGGCGCCATCTGGGCCGGCATCGCCAGCGGCCTCCTCTACTGGCGGCGGGTGCCCGAGGTGCTCACCACGCTGCTGCTGATCACGGTGGCCTCCCAGGCCACCGGCTACGGGCTGAAGGTCGAGTGGCTGCTGCTGGCCCCGTTCCGGGAGGACCGCTCGGTGCGCAACCAGGTGAGCGAGCAGCTCGCCGACGACACCCGCCTGCCCCGCCTTGACCTGTGGGGCAACGACTTCCCGATCAGCGCGGTGGCGGTGGTGATAATGGCCGCGGTGGTGCTGGTGCTGTTCCGGCGCTCGGTGTGGGGATTCCGCATGAAGATGCTGGGCCGCAACTCCCGCACCGCCCAGCGGGCCGGGGTGTCGTCGGTTAGGTACGGCACCTGGGCCATGCTGATCTCGGGCGGCTGCGCCGGGTTGGCCGGGGCGTTCATGTTCTCCGGCGGCGATTTCGGGAACTACCGGTTCACGCCCGGCTTCTCCAACAACATCGGGTGGGAGGGCCTGCTGGTGGCCCTGGTGGCCCGCCAGCACCCGGTGGGCATCGTGGTCATGGCCTTCAGCTTCGCCGGGCTGCGGGCCGGGTCGGGCTTCTTGGCCGCCACCGGGGTGGAGCGGGAGATCTCCCAGGTGGTGCAGGCGCTGCTGGTGCTGGCGCTGCTGGTGCCGCCCGCCCTGCTGTTCATCCGCGAGCGCCGCCGGGCGCTGGCCGCCACCCGGGCGAGGACCTGAGCCATGGGCGATTTCGCCTCCGCGGTGGGCGATGTGGTCAGCAACGACGTCTCCTACTCGGGGGCTATGCGCTTCGCCGCCCTGCTGGCCTTCGCCGCTCTGGGGGAGACCATCGCCGAGCGGGCCGGCACCCTCAACGTCTCGTTGGAGGGCATGGTGCTGGGCGGGGCCTTCGCCGGGGCCCTGGGCATGCACCTCACCTCGTCGGTGTCGGCCGGGCTGGTGTTCGCCACCGTCATCGGGCTGGTGGTAGCCGCCCTGCAGGCCAACATGAGCCACCGGCTGACCGCCAACCAGTTCGTGGTCGGGCTGGCCCTCAACACCCTGGTGCTGGGGGTGGCCAGCTTCCTCAACACCAGCATCCAGCCGGTGTCGCGGGCCGCCCACCGGCTGGCCATACCGGTGGTGTCGGACATCCCCCTGGTGGGCGGGGCCTTCTTCAACCAGCCCTGGCCGCTGTATTTGGTGTACCCGCTGGTGCCGCTCACGTGGTGGCTGCTGTACAGGACCCGCTGGGGGCTGGAGGTGCGAGCCGTCGGGGAGAACCCCCAGTCCGCCGACGTGTCGGGCATCGACGTCAACAAGCGGCGGCGCCAGTCCATTTACATCGCCGGGCTCACCAGCGGGCTGGGCGGCGGCTACCTGGTGCTGGGCCAGGTCGGCCGGTTCGAGGACGCCATCGTGGGCGGGCAAGGGTTCATCGCCATCGCCGCGGTGATCTTCGGGGGCTGGACGCTGAGGGGAGTCATCGGGGGCTGCGTGCTGTTCGGCACGGTGAACTCATTCCGGCTGACGCTGCCCACCGTGGGCCACGAGCTCAACTCGGAGCTGCTGTCGGCCGCCCCGTTCGTGGTGACCATCGTCACCGTGGCCTTCTTCGCCCACCGCACCCACGAGCCCAGCGCCCTAGCCCGCCCCTTCGTCCGGGGCCTGACCTGATCGAGCCCCCGACCGCGACGGCGCGGGAATGCCGAGGTCGGTATCAAGCCAACCGACCTCGGTCTCAGTGAGATCGCCGCGCAGCTCAGCGCCGATCTCCTCTTGGCGCAGCCGTCGCACTGCTACAAGCTAAAGGCAAAGGCGATCGCCTGCTGGGTCCACTGATGGTGCGGTGACCCGTGAGTTAGCCTGCCGCGTGCTAACCAGTGGGGCGGAAGCCGGAGAAGATCGGAGACTGCCACAGGTGGAGAGGGACAGGAGGGAGAGGGTGTGAGATCGGTTCCCACCATTGATGTGAGCGGGGCCCTCAACGGCGCTGGCGGGGCCGATCCCTCGAGGGCCGACGAGGCGGCCCGGGCCATCGACGCGGCTTGCACTGACAGCGGGTTCTTCATCGTCACCAGCCATGGCGTGGCCGCCGAGCTGGTGGACGAGGTCATGGACGCGGCCCGCCGGTTCTTCCTGCTGCCAGCCGAGACCAAGCAGAAGGTGGCCCCGCCCGGCCCCCCGCACTACCGGGGCTGGCTGGGCCTGGACACCACCTCGCTGGCCGCCACCCTGGGCGACGACGTAACCCCGCCGGATTTGTGCGAGTCGTTCAACGTCGGCCGCTTCGACGATCCCGAGGCCCGAGCCCGGGCTTTCGTCAAGGGGGCCGAGGCCACCTTCCTGCCCAACCTGTGGCCCGACGAGCCGGCCGAGCTGCGGCCCGCGTTCGAGCGCTACTACCGAGTCATGGAGCAGCTTTGCCTGGACATGCTGCCGCTGTTGGCCCGGGCCCTGGACCTACCCCCCGACTGGTTCGACGACAAGGTGACCGACCACACCGCCCTGCTGTTGGTGAACTGGTACCCGCCGGCCGCCGACGTGCGGCCGGGCCAGTTGCGGCGGGGGGCCCACACCGACTACGGGGCCTTCACCATCGTGGCCGCCGAGCAGATCCCGGGGCTGCAGATCCTCGTCGGCGACCGCTGGACCGACGTCCCGGTGGTGCCGGGCGGCTTCGTGGTGAACCTGGGCGACCTCATGGCCCACTGGACCAACGACCGCTGGGTCTCGACCCTGCACCGGGTGGTGATCCCCGACGGGGCCGACCGACAGAGGGACCGGATGTCGGTGCCGTATTTCTTCCAGCCGTCGTATAGGGCCGTCATCGAGACCATCCCCACCACCGTCACCGATGACCGCCCGGCCCGCTACGAGCCGGTCCTGTCCGGGGAGTGGATCAAGGCCAAGTCGATGTCGATGCTCGAGGACCAGTAGGGGAGAGGGCGCCGGGGTGCCGCCGGGAGACGACAGCGGCGGCCCCGCGGGCGGCCCGCCGGGCGACGGCCCGAAGAGATCCGGCCTCAGGGGCGTGCCGTCTAGGACGCTGCTGCTGGCCGCGGTGGGAGTGGTGCTGGCCGGGGTGTGGGTCCTGTCGGGGCTGGGGGTCATCAACGCCACCTTCCTGTTCCCCGGGGCCGACGACGCCACCCGCCTGGTGGTGGCCGACAAGCTCGGCGACTGCCGAGAGGCCCGGCTCGACACCGGCGAGGGGTGCGAGCCCGGCGCCGACATCGAGTCGGTGTCGGTGTGGTGGCCCGACCTCAACACCCTGGCCGTCGAACTGGAGCTGACCGAGGCCCCCGGGCTCGGCGAGGGGTCGGAGGGGTCAGAGTGGACGGCCGAGTTCTTCGCCGAGACGGCCAACGCCTTCACCGACGGCGGTCTCATCTGCGGCCTGTCCAACGCAGGCGCCGGCCCCGCCGGCTCGTCCGCCGCTGCCAGCCCGGATTCTCCGGAGTTGGTGGCCTACGCCGCCAGAAACCGCTTCACCGAGGAGCGGCTGGGACCCGAAGCCTGCGACGCCAGCCTGCAAGGCACGTCGGTGAGGTTCACCATCGACGTGACCGGCCAGCCCGAGACCGACGAGCTGAGGCTCATCGGCACAGTAAGGCTGGAATACCCCGACGACCTGACCCGACCCGGCTCCGACGACGATTTCCTAGTGCGGACCTCACTCTTCGAACTGCGCTAAGCCGCGGAACCGGGCTTGCCCGTCGGGGCAGCTCTAAATATTTTTAGCTTATTTCAGGTAATAGGGTGTGATTGTCTCACCCGTGTTGCAGAGTGATCATATGTTCACGGAAACGGTCGAATGCGTCGATGAGGACTTGGCCCGGCTGCTGGAGGCGGCCCGGTCCGGGGAGCTGTCGACCGCCCGGCTCAAGGATCTGATCGCGGCCAGCCGGTCCTGGGAAGCCAATGTGGCCGCCCTGCAGACCGACGCGGCCCGGCTGATCGCTCTGCGGGAGCGCCACGGCGACGGCGGGGCCTCCGTGCTGCGCGACCAGGCCGGCAAATCCAAGTCCCAGGCCCGCAGAAGCCTGGGAACGGCCGAGACGCTCCACGAGATGCCCGGGCTGCGCGCCGCGGTGGACGCCGGGGAGGTACCGCTGGCCAACGCCGAGCGCCTAGCCGACGCCGCCCGCCGCACTGCGCCCGAGACGGTGGACTCCGCTTCTGATTTGTTGGCCATGGCCAAGGAACTGCCCCCGGACCGGTTCGCCCGCGAGGCCGGCGCCTGGACCCAGCGCCACCAGACCGACCACGGCCACGACGACTACCTGCAAAAGCGCCGCCGTCGGTACCTGAGAACCTGGAAACAACAAGACGGCACGGTGCGCCTCGACGCCCTGCTAGACCCCGAAACTGACACCCGAATCTGCTCTCGCTTGGAGGGCACCGCCGAAGAACTCCGCCGCCAAGACCAACAATCAGCCCGCACCGGCCCCGGCCCCGGCGGCCCGGACAGCGGTGAAGAGCCGAGGTCCTGGGACCAGCTCCGAGCCGACGCCTTGGATCTCTTGACCTCAGGAGAGGCGAAGGGCCGCGGCGGCACCAGCGGGCGGCCCAAAGCCGAAGTCATAGTGGTGGCCGACATCGGCGTGCTCACCGGTGCCGACCACGCCGGGCGCTGCGAAATTCCCGGTACCGGGCCCGTGCCCCCGACGGTGCTCCAGCGCATCGCCTGCGACGCCCACCTCACCGGCATTCTCTTCAGCGAAGGCAAGCCGCTGCACCACGGGGCCAGGGTGCGCACCGCCACCACCGCCCAGTGGCGAATGCTCATCGCCCGAGACGGCGGCTGTGTCGGCTGCGGCGCCGAGCCCAGCCGCTGCCAAGTCCACCACATCGTGCCTTTCGCCCAATCCCGCCGCACCGACATCGAAAATCTCGTGCTGGTCTGTTGGCGCTGCCACCACAACATCCATGACCACCACTGGCAAATCACCCACCAAAACGGCAAACCCGCCCTCCAACCCCCCAACCCCTCGGCCCCGCCCAACCCCGCCAACCCCCAACACCCCCACGACCAAGACACCCACAAACCTCAACGGACGCGACCAAGCCGCGGCCCGCAGCCAACCCGAGACCGAACCCGCCCCACCCCAAACCGCTACGGGTCAGGTCACCCGGGCAGCGGCCCCGACCCGCCCCGGCCAAGAACACCCGCCCTCTTCACCACCTGACCAGAGCGAACCGAGATAACCGGAGTAACCGAGAGTGAACCGAGGTAATCGGAGTGAACCAGGCCCCGGACGCCAATGCGCCAGGCCGGGGGGTGGCACGGGGGTTAGCGTCGGCGCCGCTTGCGGCGACGACCGCCCCCGTGACAGGACCCGCCGGCCGGACACAGCAACCGCCCAAAGAAGACGAGACCCGCCGGCCGGACAAAGCAACCGCCCAAAGAAGACGAGACCCGCCGGCCGGACAAAGCGAGAGCCATGGCCGAACTCGCTGGCCGGGCACACCAACCGCCCAAAGAGGACGAGACCCGCCAGCCGGGGTCTTTGCCTACGCCGGGTCGGTGGCGGACATCAGGGCGGCCAGCACCCTCGGCGGGGTCAGGGGTAGCTCGGTGAGGCGGACTCCGATGGCGTCGCGCACCGCGTTGGCCACCGCCGGGGCTATGGCCGGGATGACCGGTGTGCCCACCCCCTTGGCCCCGAACGGGCCGCCGTCGGGGTCGGGGTCCTCCACCGGGATGGCCTCGATGGCGGGCATGTCGGAGGCCATCAGCACCTTGTAGCCCATGAAGTCGGGGTTGAGGGGCAGGCCGTCGTCGTAGACCAGCTCTTCGGTGAGGGCGTAGCCGATCCCGTGGTGGATGCCGCCCTCCATCTGGCCCGCGCAGCCCAGGGGGTTGATGACTCGACCCACGTCTTGGGCGGCCACGTAGCGCAGCACCCGCACGGCGCCGGTGGCGCAGTCCACCTCCACCTCGCAGAAATGGGCGCCCACTACCGGGAGCGGGTCCCGGTCGGCGGGCTCGAAGTGACCGTCGGCCCTAACCGGCTCGGCGGCCGGGTCCCAGGCCGCCAGCCGCTGGAGGGTCAGCTCGGCCGGGTCGGTCCCGAACCGGTCCCGGATCGCCTCCCGCAGGCGACGGGCCCCGTCGGCCACCGCCCGGCCCATGACGTAAGTGGTGCGGCTGGCCTCGGCGCCGGAGGGGTCGAAGGGCACGGCCGCGGTCCCCCGGTTGGTGACCCGAACCCGCTCCGGCGGCAGGCCCAGCTCGTCGGCGGCCACCAGCGTGAGGGTGGTGAGCGAGCCCTGGCCCTTGTCCACCACCCCCACCGCGATCTCGGCCGTGCCGTCGGCTTGCAGCTCGGCCCGACAGCGCGACGCCTCCGGCATGGGGGTGAGCCCGGTCAGCCCGGCGTGGTGCATCCCCACCGCCATGCCCACCCCCCGGCGCCGGCCAATGGTGCCGCCGATGGGCCCAACCGGCGGACGGACCGGGCTGCGGGCCATGTCCGGGCCTCGGGCCGCATCGGGGCCGGGACCGGCCACGGGGCGGGCGGAGCTGGGGGGCTCTGTTGGCCAGCCGAAGGCGGCTGCCCCCTCATCCAGGCAGGACTCGGCACCGAAGGAGCGGATGGGGGTGCCGAAGGGGAGCGGGTCGCCCACGCCGATCATGTTCCGGCGGCGCAGCTCCACCGGGCCGATGCCCAGCGACCGGGCGATCTCGTCGAGCTGGGACTCCATGGCGAAGTGGATCTGGGCCGTGCCCACCGACCGGTAGGCCCCTCCGGGCACATGGTTGGTGTAGACGGAGACGGCCGAGAACCGCAGGTGCTCGGTGCGGTACAGCGAGACCCACTTGCCGGCCATGCTCAGCGCCACCACATAGCCCCAGCCGTAGGCGCCGGAGTCGAGCACCACGTCGCAGGTGCGGGCCGCGATGGTGCCGTCGGCGTTCATCCCGGTGGCCAAGTCGATGCGGGCCGGGTGGCGGGTCACGGTGGCCGCCATCGACTCCTCCGGCGTCAGGGCCAGCTTCACCGGCCGCCCCGTCCGGCGCGAGGCCACCGCGGCCAGCGGCTCCAGCGAGGCCAGCAGGCTGTTCTTGAGCCCGAAGGTGGCCCCCAGCGCCTCGGGGGGATGGATACGCACCGTCTCGGGATCGACGGCCAGGGCCTCGGCCAGGGCGTCGCGGAAGTGGAACATTGAGTCGAGGTGGGTCCACACGTCGAGGCGGTCGTCGCGCCAGTGGCACACGCAGGCCAGGGGCTCGATGGTCTGGGCGCACTGACGCTGGGTGGCGTAGGTGTCGCGGAACACGCGCCAGCACCCGGCCAGGGCGGCATCGGGGTCGCCTCGGGCGATGTTCACCGGCGGCCCGGCCCGGTTCTGCGGGGCCTCGGGGTGCAGCTCGACTTCGGCAGCCAGGGCCTCGGCCGCGGTGAGCACCGCGGGCAGGGGCTCGTAATCAACCTCCACCTCGGCCGCGGCCCGCCGGGCCAGCGCCTCGGTCTCGGCCACCACCGCGGCCACCGCGTCGCCCGCGAACTGGGGGGTGGCGGTGAGTATCCGGGCCACCGGCGGGGAGTCAGCGAATATGCGCACCGAGGGCAGGCTGGCCGTGTCTTCGGGAGTGAGCACAGCCAGCACCCCGGGCCACCCCTGCACGGCCGAGGCGTCGATCCCGGTGACCCGGGCCCGGGGATGCGGCGAGCGCACCGCGGCGGCGTGGGCCATGTTCTCGACCGCCATGTCGGCCAGATAGGAGGCCGCCCCGGTGACCTTGGCCCGTCCGTCCACCCGGGCCACGGCCCGCCCCACCGCGGACCGATCAGGCTCAACCGCCGGTTTCATCGGGCCACGGCGAGGGGTCGGATCGTCGGTTTCATCGGGCCACGGCGAGGGGTCGAATCGCCGGTTTCATCGGGTCACGGCGGCGACGGCTCGGACGATGGCCGCGAACCCGCTGCACCGGCAGATGTTGCCGGTTAAGTACCGGCGGATCTCGGCCTCGCTCGGGGCCGGGTTCTCGGCCAGCAAGGCCTTCACCGAGACCACGAATCCGGGTGTGCAGTAGCCGCACTGGACTGCGCCCGTCTCCAAGAACGCGGCCTGCACCGGATCAAGGCCCTCGGCGGTGCCGATCCCCTCGATGGTGGTGACCTCGCGCCCGTCCATGGTGGCGGCCAGCAGACAGCATGAATGGGCGGCGGCCCCGTCCACCAGCACCGTGCACGCTCCGCAGTAGCCGATCTCGCAACCGGACTTGGTGCCGGTCAAGCCCAAGGGGCTTCGCAGCGCCTCTAGGAGGGTGTCGCCGGGCGAGCAGTCGATCACCCGCCGCCGCCCGTTCACCGACACGGTGACGGAGATGGAGGCCGCGGGCCGGTTCCCGCCGTTGGCTGAGACCGCGGTCACGGCCCGGTCTCCGCTGGCCCGGCGGTCGCGGCGGTCACGGGCCGGCTCCGAGGGTCTCGGCCACCGCCGCGGCGGTGAACCGGGGCAGCATGGCCGTCAGGTAGTCGACGGGCAGGGTGGCGTCGGGCAGCAGGTCGCCGGCCAGGTCATCCATCCAGGTCCCGCCCAAAACTGTCCCGGCCGCGTCGGCCGCGGCCACCCCTTCGAGATCGGCCTCCAGGCCCCGGACCCGCACCGCCCGGCGCAGCGGCCCGCCCAACGCCACCCGGGCCTCGGCCATCGCCCCGTCCTCCACCCTCACCATCACCGCGGCGCAGGCCATGGCCAGGTCGCCGGCCCGGCGGACCAGCTTGCGGTAGCCGCAGCGCCAAGACGGATCCGGCACCGGGAACCGCACCGCCACCGCCATCTCGCCGGGGCGCAGCGCGGTGGAGAAGGGACCGTCGATCATCTCGCCGACGCCGACCCGGCGGCGGCCATGGGCGGATCGAACCTCCAGCTCGGCCTCCAAGCACAGGGCGGCCGGGATCAGGTCGCTGCCGGGGTCGGCGTGGCAGAGGTTGCCGGCCAGCGTCCCGAAGTTGCGGACGTGGGGCGAACCCACCGAGGCCGCGGCCTCGGCCAGCAGCCGGAGCCGGGCACCGAGGCCGGCGTCGAGCTCCACCCGACGGGTGGTGACCATGGCCCCGACCGCCACCTCGTCGGGCCCCGCCTCGATGTCGGCGAGGCCTCCGCAGCGGTCGAGGCTGACCACCACCGGGGGGACGGCCAAGCCCAGGGTGAGCAGCGGGACCAGCGACTGTCCTCCGGCCATCACCCGGGCGTCGGGCTCGGCGGCCAGCGCGTCCAGCGCCTCGGAGACCGATTCCGGTCGCTCCAGCTCGAACGCCGCCGCCGGCACCGTCGGGGCCCCTCTCAGCCCGAGGCCGAAGCCGCCGCTCCGCCGACGGCGGAACCGCCCGAGACCGACACCGCCCTGTCACCGTCGGCACCCTCAACGCTGCCGGTCCCGTCGCCGTCGGCGCCATCCCCGCTGTCGGCACCCCGGTTGGTGGCGTACTCGGCCCAGGGGATACGGGGCAGGAAGTACGACGCCTCGTCCGTGGACCGCAGGAAGGTCCGCAGGCCGAGCCGGGCGATGGCCCCCAAACGCACCGGGTCGATCCGGCCCTCGGGGTTGCAGATCGCCTCGTCGTAGGCCACCCACACCACCTCGCCGATCACCAAGTGGACCTCGCCGAAAGGCACCCCGGGAGTGCCCAGGTCCACCACTTGGCGCACCCGGCACTCCAGCCGGGCCAGGGCTTCGGCGATGGCCGGGGAGGTGACCTTGGTGGCCGGCGTCGGGGTCCACCCCGCCAGTTCGAACTCGTCGGTGGGGGACGGGCTCTCCATGGCCACCGTCTCTATGTCGTCGCGGAACACCTCGCTGGTCACGTTGACCACGAAGTCGCCGCTGGCCATGGCGTTCTCGTAGGTGTGCTTGAGCCCCCCGTCCTCCCGCAGGCCCATGGTTATGCCCAGCAGCATCGGGTCGCCGGTAATGGGCAGGTAGTAGCTCATGGGAGCGATGTTGTTGACCCCGTCGGGACTGCGGGTCGACACCATGGCTATGGGCCGGGGCACCACTAGCTGCGACAGCATGAACTGGCAGTGCATCGGCTCGTGGGCGGCCGGGTCGAAGGTGACAGTGCGGTCAGGGTCCATCGGGTCTCCTGTGGGTCAGGGTCGAAACTACGTCGCGGCCCGGGCCCGACCGGGCGTCGCGGCCGGGGGGTCGGCAGGTGCGAGTCATGCCGCGCCCCGGGAGAACGGCTCGGCCAGGGCGTCGGGCTTGCGGGCCCGGGCGGCGAACACCAGCAGCCCGGCGAAGGCCAGCACGAAGGGCATCGAGTCGAGGAAGGCGCCGGGCACGTTCTCGATCCCCACCGCGGGCAGGGCCACGGCCAAGGCGTCGGCGAACCCGAACAGGAGGGCCCCGGCGATGGTGCCCCACAGCCGCCAGCCGCCGAACAGCACCGCGGCGATGGCTATGAAGCCCTTGCCCGCGGTCATGTTCTGAGAGAACCCGCCCACCAGGCCCACGGCCAGATAGGAGCCGGACAGCCCGGCCAGCAGGCCGCACACGTATATGGCCTGGCGGCGCCGGGCCAACACCGGCACCCCGCTCACGTCGGCCGCGGCCGGGTTCTCCCCCACCGCCCGCACCTCCAAGCCCCAGCCGGTGCGCTGCACCGCCCACCAGACGGCCGCCGCCGCGGGCACGATCAGGTAGGTGGGCCAGGGCTGGCCGAACAGGGCCTCGCCGATGAGGGGGATGTCCACCAAGACGGGGATCTCCACCACGTGCAGGATCCCGCCGGTCATCTCGATCTCGGTGAACAGGAAGGTGGTCACGCCGATGGCGAACGCGCTCAGGGCAATCCCCACCACGAACTGGTTCACGTCGAGCTGGTGGCTGAGATGGGCCTGCATGGCGGCCACCACCAGGCCCGCCCCCATGCCCGCCATTGCGCCCAGCACCGGCGACCCGGTCTCGGAGGCGGTCAGGGCCGCGGCGTAGGCGCCGCAGAGCATCATCCCCTCCAGCGAGATGTTGATGGTGCCGGCCCTCTCGGCCACGTACTCGCCTAGGGCCGCGAACAGCAGCAGCACGGCCAGCCGGATCGTCGGCTCGATGATGGTCTCGAGATCGGCGATCATCCGACTTCGGCGTCGGCCGCGGAGCGCAGGGCCAGGCGGCGGGCGACCCGGCGGTCGCGGATGACCATGACCGCGGCCGGCAGCAGGGCCGCCACCACGAAGAGGGCTTGGACCACATCGGTGACGGTGCGGGAGATGCCAGTGGCGGTGAGGAAGCCGCTGCCGGTGCGCAGCGAAGCGAAGAAGAAGGCCACCGGCAGCACCCCCACCGGGTTGAGCCGGGCCACCAGCGCCACCAGCAGCCCGTGCCATCCGAAGTCGTTGGCGATCAGGTTCTGGAGCCGGAAGGCGGCGCCGGTGAGGAACATCCCCCCGGCCAGCCCGGCGGCCGCCCCCGAGATCACCAGCGCCCCGCCCCCCACCACCCCGGGCCGCACCCCGGCCCGCCGGGCGGTCTGGGAGTTCCGGCCCAGCATCCTCAGCTTCAAGCCCCACACGCTGCGGGCCAGCAGGAAGGCCACCGCGGCGACGATCAGGACGGCCGCGAGCACGCCGATGTGGACGGTGTTGCCGAACAGCTCCAGATCGGGCAGGTGGGTGCTGTCGGGGAGGCGCTCGCTCTGCGAGGCCCGCCGGGTGTTGGCCTCGGTGGTGTCGAGCAGGAGATAGTCCCGGGCCACCACGAACAAGATGATGTTGGGGGCCACGAAGGTGAGCAGCAGCGTGCTGATCAGCACGTCCACCCGGCGGCGGGCGTGGGCCACCGCGGCCAGCCCGGCCCAGAACCCTCCGGCCGCGGCGCTGGCCGCCAGTCCCAACCCGATCAGCATCCACGCCGGCCCGGGCGCCTTCAGCACCACCACGGCCGCGCCCAGAGCGCCCATGGCCACTTGGCCCTCGGTGCCGATGTTGTAGTAGCCGGCCCGGAAGGCGACCACCACGCCCAGCCCCACCAGGGCCAACGGCACCATCTCCACCAGGGTCCGGCCCCAGGCCCCCGGGCTGCGGAGGCTGCCGTCGAGCAGGGCGTCGAGCACCTCGGTGGGGGAGCCGCCCACCGAGGCCACCAGCCCGCCGCTGATCACCACCGCGCCGGCGAAGAACACCGCGAACAGCCCGGTCTGCAGGGCGAGTCGGCGCGACGCGGGCTCGACGGCGCCGACCAGGCCCGAATCTTGCCGGACCGGCGGCGGCGGCGAGCCCGCATCCGGCTGGGCACCGGCGGCCGGGAGCGCCCCGCCGGGCGAGTCGGGTCCGGCGCCGGTCACGCGGCCTGGCCGCCCATCATGAGGCTGAGCCGGTCGAGGTCGATCCCGGAGCGGGCCATCTCGCCGATCAGGCGGCCCCGGAAGATCACCGCGATCCGGTCGGCCAGCTCCAGGATCTCCTCCAGTTCGGTGGAGATCAGCAGCACGGCCACCCCGGCCTCGGCCGCGGCCCGGATTCGGCCGCTCACGTACTCGATGGCGCCCACGTCGAGCCCCCGGGTGGGCTGGGAGGCGACCAGCACTTTCGGGTCGCTGGACAGCTCCCGGGCCAGCACCACCTTCTGCTGGTTGCCGCCGGACAGGAGCCGGAACGGCACGTCGGGCGACGGGGTGGCGATCTCGAACCGCTCGATCAGCGCCCGGGCCTCGGCGGAGATGCGGGACCGGTCGAGGATCCCCCAGCGGGCCACCCGCCGGGGGTCGGCCAGGATCAGGTTCTCGGCCACGGTCAGGTCGAGCACGCAGCCCGAGGCGTGGCGGTCCTCGGGCACCACTCCCACGCCGGCCGCGGCCATGGCGCCGGGCACGCCGGACGCCACGGTCCCGCCGTCCACCTCCACCCGCCCGGAGTCGAGTTCCAGCAGGCTCGAGAACAGCTCGGTCAGGGCCGCCTGCCCGTTCCCCTCCACCCCGGCCACCCCCAGGATCTCACCGGCCCGCAGCTCCAGGTCGAGCCCGTCGAGGAGGCGGCGGCCGTCGGATCCGGCCGCGGTGGCGCCGGTCACCTGCAGCACGACCTCGCCGGCCCGGCTCTGCTCGGTCACGGCCTGGCCGGCCAGCTCGTCGAGCAGGCCCAGCGCCGAGGCCTCGGCCCGCAGCGACACGTCCCGCCCGACCATGGCCCGGGCCAGGGTGGGGGGGTCGGCCTCGGCGGTGGGCATCTCCCGCACCACCCGGCCCTGGCGCATGATGACCACCCGGTCGGTGGCGTGGAGGATTTCCTCCAGCTTGTGGCTGATGAGCACCACCGCCCGCTGGTGGTCGGCCACCATGCGGCGCAGCACCTCGAACAGCCGCCGGGACTGGTCCAGGGTCAGAACCGACGTGGGCTCGTCCAGGATGATCACCGCCGGATCGCGGCGCAGGCACTTGATGATCTCTACCCGCTGGCGCTGGGAGGCGTCGAGGTCGCCGATCCGGGCGTCGGGGTCGATGACTAGGTCGTAGGTCTCGCTGAGCTTCACGACCTCGGCCCGCAGCGCGGCTGCGTCGAGCCCGCCCCGGCCTCCGAGGCGCACGTTCTCCCAGACGGTCAGGGCGTCGATGACGCTGAAGTGCTGGTGGACCATGGCGACGCCGAGCTCGGCGGCGTGGATGGGGTCGCGCACGGCCCGGGCCCGGCCCCCGATGCGGATTTCGCCCGCGTCGGGGGGGACCAAGCCGAGCACGATCTTCATGAGCGTCGACTTGCCGGCCCCGTTCTCGCCTAGCAGGCCGACGATCTCGCCCGGCGCCACCGACAGGTCGACCCGGTCGCAGGCCACGACCGGCCCGAACCGCTTGCTGACGCCCCGAAGCTCGAGGGTCGGCGCGGCCTCGGGCGGCTCCGTCATCGGCGTTGGGAGGCGCTCGGCGGCGCGGCCTCAGACGGGCCCGTCACCCGAGCGGCTCGACGAGCTCCTCGGGCACTAGTTCGCCCGAGCCGATCATGGCCACCACCTCGTCGATGGTGGCCTGCTCTTCGGCGGAGGCGTCGCACAGCACGGCGCCGACCTCGGGATCGATCCCCACCAGGAACCTGCGGATCACCCCTTCGCGGTACTGGCCGGCGGCGAAGTCCCGGAGGTTGGCCACCAGGTAGTCGCCCGGCGGGAACAGCGACGACCCGACGAAGGGCGAGCCCGGGAAGCAGGTGTTGGATGAGGCCGACAGGGCCAGCCCGCCCTCGGAGGCCACGAACCCGCCGGTGGGGAACATGGCCCCGCCCAGGAAGGTGTGGATCACGCCGATGTCCTGGTCGAGCATGGCCCGGGCCGCCTCGATGCCCAGGGCGGCGTCGTTGAAGTCGCCGGTGTGGGTCACCACCAGATCGGCGTCGGGGAGGATCGACTTGAGCCCGGCCTCCATGGAGCGGTGGGCGATGGTGGAGAAGGCCAGTTCGGGGCCGCCGATGAAGCCGGCCTTGGTGCCGCCGGTGCGTTCTAGGAGCTGGGCCGCCGCCACTCCCAGCACCCAGTGGATCTGGAAGTAGTTGTCGCTGGACTGGCCGTAGCACTCGCTGTCGACCGCCAGGCTGGCGTTGAGGTACATGGCGATGTCGGCGAACTCGTCGGAGCAGGCGATGGCGTCGAGGCCGTCCTGCAGCTCGGTGGCCCCCACGGCCAGGAAGTCGATGCCCTGGCGGGCCAGGTCGGACAGGGCCGACTCGCTGTCGGCCGGGTTGATGAAGTCGGCCACGATCAGACCCCAGCCCGCCTCCTCGGTGTAGGCCCGGGCCCCGCGCACGAAGTTCTCGTAGAAGCCGCCGTCGTTGGTGTCGCCGGGGCTGGCGATGCCGATGACCACTTGGCCGTCGCCGTTGACGTCGGGCTGGCCCACGACCAGGGTGCCCTCGCCCTCTGCCTCGCCGCTGTCGGAGTCCTCTTCGCCCGACATCTCTTCGCCGCCGCTCATCTCTTCGCCCGGCGTCTCCTCGCCGGACATCTCCTCGCCGCCTGTCTCCTCGGCGTCGGTGGCCGGCTGGCCGGAGTCGCCGCCGGAACTGCTGCCAGAGCTGCTGTCGGAGTCGGCGGCCGCGGTGGTGGCCGGGGTGGCGCCGCCGGAGGAATCACCGGCGTCGGAGTCGTCATCGCCGCCGCAGGCGACGGCCATCAGGCTCAGGGCGGCGATCAAGGCCGCGGTTCGAGTGAATCGGCTCATTCGGGAACCGTCCTTTCGCTTCGGGTCAGGTTCTCTCTATCAGAGACTGCAGGGTGCCGTCGTCGTTGAGCAGTCGCTCGACCGCTTCGCCGTCGATGTCGGCCACGATCATCTCGCCCACTTCCTCCGACACCGACCGGAAGACGCCCATGGCCCTCATCCCCGCGGTCTGGCGGTGGTTGTCGTCGGTGGGGGTGAGGTAGTGGATGGAGGAGACCTTGTAGCGCAGCACCAGGAACAACTGCAGCAGCGCCATGAGCCGCTTGCGCCGCAGGGCCTCCGCCGTGTTCTGGTCCCGCACCGACAGGATGGCCCGGCCCCGCCGGTCTTTGAGGACGGCGAAGATCACGCTGCCGACGGTGTCGGTGCGGTCGGACACGCTGAGTTCGAGGATCTCCGACCCGGCCTTGTAGGGCCGCAGCCGCACCCGCAGCTCGGAGTCGACGCCGTGATGGGCCGCCCATCGCCCCAGCCATTCCTCCAGCACCGACGGGGGGGCCTCGGTCTGCGCCAGGTGCTGGAACTGGGTGGAGCCCTTGCCCATGGCCCGGGTGGTGGCGGTGCGCCCCGAGGTGGCCATGAGGGCCGCGTCCAGGCGGGGGCCGCCGACCAGGGTCTGGGGCGTCCGGTACGGCGAGTCGAGGAGGCGCAGGCGGCGCTGCACCTGGGCCAGGGCCAGCATCCCGTCCTCGTTGAGGGCGGTGGCCAGCTCCTCTCCGGCCATCCCGTCGATCTGGTGGCCGCCGTAGGTGATGAAGTTGAAGACGAACCCCATCCGGCCCAGCTCGGCCGGGAACTGGCGCATCTCCTCGTCGGTCATACCGGTGGTGTCCCAGTTGAACGACGGCGACAGGTTGTAGGCCAGCATCTTGTCGGGGTAAACGGCGTGGACGGCTTCGGCGAAGGCTCGGGCGTCGTCGAGGTCGGCGGTCTTGGTCTCCATCCACAAAATGTCGCAGAACGGAGCCACCGCCAGCGACTTGGCCGCCGCGTAGTCGATGCCGCCCTGCACTTGGTGATAGCCCTCGGGGGTCAGGGCCGGGGCCGGGTCCCAGGCTGCGTCGAGGCCCATCCGCCGGGCCCGGGCCCGGGCGGTTTCGGTGTCGGCCGATCGGGCGAAGGCCAGCCACTCCTCGGCGGTGGTCTCGAAGCGCTCGCCTTCGGCGGCCCGCCACGCCATCCGGTCGGCCACTGCCTGGGCGTAGGTGGTGAGCCCGGCCGCGGCCTGCCAGGCCTCCACCAGCACGTCGGCCGTCCGGTCCACCGCGGCGCCCGCGGTTATCTCAGAGGCCCGGCAGGCGGCCACGGCCTCGTCGAGGGCGGCCCGGACCCCGGCCCGGTCTAGCCATGACTCGGCCTGGGCGTAGGCCTCGGCGGAGACGGCGTAGAGGAGGTGCCCGTTGACCCCTTCGAGCCCGGCCTCGTGAAGGAGCTTCAGCACGGACAGGTAGGCGACCTTGTAGGGCGGCACCTCGGCGGTGGCCCCCAGGATGAAGGGCTGGTCTCGCTCGTCGCCGCCCCCGTGGAGCAGGCTGGCCGACTCGGCGTCGGTGCGGGCCACGATGATGCCGCCAACGCCCATCACGTCGAGCTGGAAGCGGGCCGCGTTGAGGCGCTTGATCTGCTCGTCCACCGGGACCAGCACCTTGCCGCCCTGGTGGCCGCACTTCTTCTCCCCCGGCTTCTGGTCCTCGATGTGGTAGCCGGGCACGCCGGCCTCCACGAACCGCCGGATCAGGTTGCGGACGTGGGGGTCGCCGCCGTGGCCGGTGTCGGCGTCGGCGATTATGAACGGGGAGTAGTCCACCTCGGGGGTGCGGTCGCGTTCGGCGGGGGTCATGCGGGACCGCAGGAACCGCTGGTTGCGGTCGGCGGTGAGCAGGGCCCTCACCATGGCCGCGGCCTCGTCGGGCACCCGGCCGAGGGGGTAGCTGGCCAAGTCGGGGCCGGGGTCCTCCTGCTGGTCGCCCTTGGCCGAGGTGGCCCAGCCGCCCAGGTAGATGCCCTCGATCCCGGCCCGCTTTATGGCCACGGCCTGGCCGGGGGAGTAGGGGCCGAACGTGGTGATGGCCCGCCCGGCGTCGAACAGCTCCCGGAGGCGGGCGTGGAACCGCTCGGCCGCGTCGCGGGCCACGGCGTAGTCGGCGCGGATGGCGCCCCGCTGCTCCACCACCTGGCGGGCCGAGTACAGCCGCCGCAGCCCGGCGAACCGGGGCCCCGACATCCACTCCCGCACTGACCGGACTTCGGCTTCGAAGGTTCCCACGGCTTCCCCCTCCCGCAGACCGACGGGCGGCTCTAATCCCGGCCGCCCCCGCCGAAGAGGCAACTCTAACGGAACCATCTCACGGAACGGCTCCCATTCTGGACTTCTGCGGCCTCCTCCGGCGCCGCCCGTCTGCGCCTAGGATGAGCACATGGCCGCACCGGTGAAGAGCGGCTGCCTACCGACCGTTGACATGGCTCGGACGGCGGCGCGGGACATGGCCGACCGGGTGCCTGGAATCAGGCGGATCTGCTTGTACGGGTCTGTGGCTCGCGGCGAGGCCACACCCGAAAGCGACGTCGACTTGCTGATCGTGTTCGATGACATCGACTATGCAGAGCGGAAACGGATCGCTAGCCGGTGCCGGTCGGCATTAGACGATGCCCGTTCAGGCATTGATCACCGGGTCAGCGTTGTGGTCACCGATACACGCGAGTGGAGTACCCGATCTGAGCTGTTTACAAGCTTTGAACGGGCCATCTCCGCCGATCTAGTGGATCTACATCAATCGAAAGAGCCGGTTATACGCATGAACAAGGACAAAGCAACGGACAAACCGACATCTGATTTAGATGAAGCCTACAAACGACTTCATGAGGCGTGGGTTGCCTACGATCGTGCCAATGGTTCGTTCCTGCCTCGGCCGAAGGAAATAGAACTGCATCACGATGATCCTGACGAAGAACTTTCATGGTACCAGTACTATCGGTATGTAAATATTGTGACCAATATAGATATGGTTCTAGAGACTTCTCTGAAGGCGCTTCACCATACCTTGAGGAATGCGCCACCACCAAAAACCCATCGCTTGGATGCTCTATTGAGCAGTTTACCAGACTCCATCGAAACGGAAAACGTTAGAAATGCTATATCCACTTATGATGCTGAAGGCATAGCTTCTGATTACTTGCCTGCCAGTCGGGTTGAAGCATATCTGAATGCTGCTGAAAATGTGGCTACCATTCTTATCGGAGCTTTAGAAGACAGAAACTCCGGTAAGGACTTGAGCAGACATCCAGAAGTAAAACGGTACCTAGACGCTGTGGATGAAATGCGTCAATTGCGCCGCATTCACGATTTGGAAACCGGAAACCGGCTGGGCTAGAGCCAACCGCGCTGGAGACCCGCCCGAAAACTGCTGAGGGGCTACCGGGCGGTGGCGCCGTTGGGCCAGGATTGGCGGTAGCGCTTCACCAGCCAGCGGTTGAACTGGACCAGGGTCTCCTCCTGCCACGAGTAGCGGCCCCGGGGGGCCAGGTGGGAGTTGAGGCCCTTCTGGGTCATCTCGTCCGCGTAGATGTCCTGCACGTTGAAGTTGTTGACGCCGGCCTCGGCCGCCTCGAACAGGTATTCGAACAGCGGGTCCTTGAGGGCCGAGGACTCGAAGCAGTAGCCGATGTGGATGGTGATGTGGCCGGGGCCGTCGGGGCTGATGATGAAGTAGGCCACCTCGTCGGGGACGATGGCCAAAGCCAAGGTGGGCGGAATCAGCACGAACCCGCCCCGGCGGCGCTGGTCCTCGGTGAGGTTGGCGAACACCGGCAGGATGCAGCGCTGGGTCGGGTTGAACGAGCTGTCGATGTCGACGAAGTGCTGGACCCGGCCGACGGCGCCGTCGTCGTCGTCCCAGTCCAGGAAGTCGTTCATGTGGCTGGGGGCGAAGGTCTGAAGCGCCCCGTGGAGCCGGCTGGCGTGGTAGGGGTCGTTGAAGTTCTCCATCATGACCTTCCAGTTCCAGGCCAATCCGGGGATGGTCTTGCCCTCCAGGGTGGTGGTGGTCTCCAGCCCGTAGTTCTCGAGCATGACGTCGATCTTGGCCATGGTCGGGCCGAACGGGGCGGCGTCGGGGTCGAAGTTGGCCATGACAAACCCCTGCCAGATCTCCACCTTGAGTTCGACCAGCCCGTGCTCGGCCGGGTCGAAGCCGACGGCCCGGTCCATGGCCGGGGTGCCGAGGAGCCGGCCGTCGAGCCCGTAGCTCCAGTGGTGGTAGGGGCAGGTGAACCGGCGGCAGTTGCCGGAGCCCTCGGCCAGGACCATGCCCCGGTGGCGGCACACCGCCGACATGACCCGCAGCTCGCCGTCGTTGTCCCGGGCCGCCACCAGGGGCTCGCCCGCGATAGTGATGCAGCGGAAGTCGCCGGGCTCGGCCAACTGGTCGACCCGGCCCACGCACAGCCACTCCCGCTGGAAGATGGCCCGCCGCTCGAACTCGTAGAACTCCGGCGAGGTGTACAGGACGGGCGGCAGCAGCCGGGCCTCGTTGATCGGGCCGATCGAATCGCCGAAGCTGGCCAGGAGCTCATCGGTCAAGATGGTCACGTAGGTCTCCTTATCGAGGGTTTGGGCGTAGTGCTCGGTTCGGTCCAGAAGTGTTGCACAGGCAGGTGCGGATGAGAATGCCGCTGCCGAGAATCCTTCTGTCCGGGCTGGGCGCGGCGGCTTGGGCGCTGGCGGCGATCGCCGTTCAAGGCTGCGGAGACGGTGGGCCCGATTCCACGGTCCCGACACCCTCGTCACCGGCCGAAGAAGCAGAACCCGAACCGCAACCGGAACCCGAGCCCGTGCTGGCACCAACGGATGGGCCTCCGCCGCCGGAGGACACGGTCGAGATCGAGCCGTCACCACAAGGTGCTGGGTCGAGCATGGTGCGGCTGACCGATGATCCGGCCGACGACTTCGGCCCGATCTGGTCGCCGGACGGCACGCAGATTCTCTTCACCAGCGGTCGGGGGCACGGTGCCGAGGCGGGCGACACCGATGTCTTCGTGATGGCCGCCGACGGATCGGACGTGCACCGACTGACCGACGACGACGCCATCGACTGGGTCGCGGCGGAGGGATTCTCGCCCGACGGCGAGCACATCCTCTTCACCGGCAACCCCGACGGCGACCGCGAGATCTTCGTGATGGCCGCCGACGGATCGGACGTGCGCCGACTGACCCGCGACGAGGCCTACGAAAGCGACCCGGTCTGGTCGCCCACCGGTGAGCGCATCCTCTTCACCAGCGACCGCGACGGCGGCTACGGCCTCTATTCGATGCAACCCGACGGCACCGATGTGCGCCGGCTCACCGAGAGCGGCACCGACAATTTCGACCCGGTTTGGTCGCCGGACGGGTCGCGCGTCCTCTTCACCAGCGACCGCGACGGCGAACTCGAGCTGTTCATGGTGAACGCCGACGGATCCAACGAGCGCCAGCTCACCGAGAACGACACTGCCGACATCGGCCCGGACTGGTCGCCAGACGGCGCCCGGGCCGTCTTCACCGCCCATCCGCGGGCCGTCCTCACCACCGCCGCCGACGCCCCCTACCCGGCCAGCGTCATCCGCCTCGACGACGACGGCCCCGACGGGCGCCCGACCGTCGAACCGCTGACCGACCCGAACGCCAACGTCTGGGACCCGGCCTGGTCACCCGACGGCGAGCACATTCTCTTCACCAGCAACAGCGGCGACGGCCGGTTCGACCTCTACGTGATGCGAGCCGACGGCTCCGGCGTGCGCCAACTGACCGACGTCAACACCGACGACTCCGTCGGGGTCTGGTCGCCCGACGGCACGCAGATCCTCTTCGCCAGCGACCACCAAGGCCAGTACGACATCTACATAGTCGGCATTTGAAGGTGGTGGTCGGTGGTTTGCTGGAAGGCGGCGCCCACGGCCAGGCACAGGTCGTCGCGGTGGGGTGGGGCCGCGATCTGCACGGCGACGGGCAGGCCGTCGTCGGTGCCGGCCGGCATCACCAGCGCGGGCATGCCGGTGACGTTGAAGATCAAGAAGTTGCGGGCCACCTTGTCCAGCCAGAGCCGGTCGCCGTCGTCGAAGAAGGTGGCCAGGGCGGGGGCGGCGAGGGGAGTGGCCGGGGTCAGCACTGCGTCCACTCGCTCGAAGACAGCGTCGAAGTCCTGCTGCACCAGCCGCCGGGCCCGCAGCGCCCGCAGGTAGTCGCCGGCGCTGGTGCGGGCCCCGGCCACCAGCCGGTGGGCGGCTGAGGCGGTGAAGTCCTCCACCTGGTCGAGGCGGGAGTCGTGGTTGGCCGCGAACTCCACCACGGTGACCAGCCAGGCGACGGTGCCGGCTAACTCGGCCCGGGGGACTTCCACCGGGACGATCTCCGCGCCCAGGTCGGCCAGCGTGTCGGCGGCCGAGTCCCGGGCGGCCATGACGCCGGAGCTGCAGCCCTGGGCCAGCCAGCCCTGGGGCAAGCCGACCCGCAGACCTCCGAGACCGCTGGCCGCGCCCGAAGCCACTGCCGCGGCGTAGTCGGGGACGGGCCGGTCCGACGAGTAGGGGTCGGCTGGATCGGCACCGGCCAGCACTGTCAGCAGCAGGGCCAAGTCCTCGACGGTGCGGGCCATGGGGCCGACGTGGTCGAAGGACCACGAGACCGGGAACACCCCGGTCCGGGGCACCCGGCCGAACGTCGGCTTGATCCCGCTCACCCCGCAGTACGAGGCCGGAACCCGGATCGAGCCCCCGGTGTCGGTGCCCAGCGCGGCCGGGACCTGACCCGCGGCCAGGGCTACGGCCGAGCCCGAGGAACTGCCGCCAGTCCAGCGGCCTGCGCCCCAGGGGTTGACCGCCCCGGCGCCGGTCTCGTCTCCGAAGGCCAGTTCGGGGGTGGCGGTCTTGGCCATCACCACTGCGCCGGCCCGCTCCAGTCGGTCCACCACGGTCGCGTTGGCCACAGGCACGTGGTCGGCGAACAGCGGCGACCCAGCCCGGGTCGGAGCCCCAGCGGTCTCGATGATGTCCTTGACCCCCACCGGCACCCCCTCCAGCGGCCGGGCCGTCCCGGCCCGCCAGCGGGCCGACGACTCAATCGCCGCGGCCCGGGCCCGGTCGTCAAGACGAGCTACCACCGCGTGCAGTTCGCCGTCGGTGGCATCCATCCGGGCCAGGGCGGTCTCCACCGCGTCCACCGGGTCGAGCCGTCCGGCCCGGAACCCGGCCAGCAGGTCCGCCACGCTCCACCCCGCCGGATCGCCCGCGCCGTCCGATCCGTCGCCCCCGTCCGCCGCCGCGGCCGGTGACCAGCCCGAACCCGACCCTTCCAGCCCGCCGGAGTCGATCCAGCGCTCGGCCGCTGTATGCCCGGGCCCGGCCAAAAACGGCAGGCGGACCGCGGCCAGATCGGCCAGCTTGTCGGCCAGGGTGGCCTGGGCCGCGGCGGCCCCAGCCACGATCGACTCGGGGAAGACGGCGGAGTCCACGGCCCCAGTCTCGCCGGGAACAGCCGCCGCCGCTGGGTCGGGGTCCGGGCCACCGGTTAGGATCGCGGGCGATGATCACCGATCTGCGGGCCGAGCCGGTCGACGAGCGGCTCGAGCGCCACGTCAACGAGACGGCCGGGCTGGTGGAGGCGCCGGTGCCGAGCCCGATGCTGCAGCCCTACGAGGTCTACGACCAGGGCCTGTTCGACTTGGAGATGGTGCGGGTCTACGGCCGGTCGTGGCTGTGGCTGGGCGACACCGAAGACCTGGCCGAGCCGGGCGACTACATCACCGGCACCATCGGCTATCAGCCGGTGATCGCCATCCGCCAAGAGGACGGATCGGTCAAGGGGTTCCTCAACAACTGCCGGCACCGGGCCTCGGGGCTGCTGTTCGAGCCGGCCGGGCACTGCGGCAAGACCCTCACCTGCCCCTACCACAACTGGGCCTACCGGATCGACGGCCGCCTCATCGGCATCCCGGACCGGGCCCGCATGTACCCCGACGACATCCCGGCCGAAGACTACGGGCTGGTCCCCATCCGCATCGAGGTGGCCTGGGACAAGCTGGTGTTCGGCTGCCTGTCCCGCAAGGCCCCGCCGTTCAGGGAGTGGATCGCCCCGCTGGCCGAGCGCTACGACCTCTACGACTTCTCCCGGTTCACCCGCTACCACCGCGAACTCGACGAGACCTACCCCATCAACTGGAAGGCGTTCGCGGAGAACTCCAACGACGACTACCACGTCCGCTTCGTCCACCGGCGCCTCAACCACCTGCGCAAGCAGATGGACACCATCGTGCGCTTCGAAGGCCGAACCTGCAGCGGCTACAAGCCCCACATCGAGACCGATGACGCCTCGGGGGGCCGCACCGACCTCACCCCCGAGCAGCTCAAGGGCCACTACGCCGACTTCATCTACCCCAACCTGACCCCGCTGCCCTACCCCACCCAGCTCATCTTGGTGCGGGCCGATCCGATCGCCCCGGACCGGACTCGCCTGTTCAGCCGCATCTACGGCATCGACAAGACCATCGAGGACCAGAACTTCGAGCTGGACCGGCTGGCCACCACCAATCAAGAGGACACCGACATGGTGACCGTGCTGATGGGCAACCTGCGGTCGCCGTTCTACCGGGTCGGGCCGGCCTCCGTCTGGGAGGGCCGGGCCGCCCACGTCATGAAAATGGTGAGGGCCGACACGGCGACCCCGCTGGCCTCCGACGAGTTCGACGGGCCCGTCGACGGTTGATCCCGCCCCATGGCTGACGCCCCTTCACCAATGCCGTCGGCGGTGGCGGCCGGGAAGCGTCGGCGGGCCCGTCACGTCTTCGGCCCGGACGGCCGGGCGGTGATCGTGGCCATGGACCACCCCGCCTACCTGGGCGCGGGGGTGCCCGCCGCGGCCGTCGATGCCGTCGCCGCCGCCGGGCCCGACGCCGTCCTAGCCACCTGGCACCTGGCCCGGTCCCGGCCCGAGGCCTTCGCCGGCTGCGGTCTGATCCTGCGGGTGGACGGCGGCATCTCCGATCTGGGCGAGCCCGCCGGCGGCGACACCTCGTCGCTGCTGTACCGGGCCGAGGAAGCCCTGGTGCTGGGGGCCGACGCGGTGATCGTCATGACCTTCCCGGGCACCCCCGACGAGGAGCGGTCGCTGGGCCGGCTGGCCCGCCTGGTCGCGGAGTGTGAGCGGGTGGGGCTGCCGGTGGTGGCCGAGTCGATCCCGGGGGGCTGGGCCCGAACCGTGCCCTGGACGGCCGAGAACATCGGCCGGGGGGCCCGGATCGCCATAGAGCTGGGCGCCGACGCGGTGAAAACCATGTGCCCGGGCCCGGTCGAAGAGTTCGCCGAGGTGGCGGCGGCCTGCCCCGGCCCGGTGGTGGCCCTGGGCGGCCCCAAGGTGAACGACGCCGCTCAGGTGGTGGACCTGGCCCGGGGAGTGGTGGCCGCCGGAGCCGCCGGCGTGGCCTTCGGGCGCAACGTGTGGGGCAGCGACGACCCGGCCGGCCTGGTGGCCCGCCTGCGCGCCGCCGTCCACGGGAACCCCTGAGCGATGGCCGTATCAGTGGTGGACGAAACCGCCGAGACCCGGTCCGCGGCCGCCGCCGCCCCCGTCCCCGTCGAGGCCGGGGCCGTATCGGTGGTGGACGACGCCTTGTACCAGCGGCTGGCCGAGATGGCCGCGGCCCGGGCCGACGAGATGGGACCCGGCCACCCCGAGCTGCGCCCGGCGGCGGAGCAGGCCCTGTACCACGAGGCCCGGCTGCTCGACGACCGCCGGTACCGGGCCTGGCTGGACCGCTTCACCCCCGACTGCGTGTACTGGGTGCCGCTTGACCTCAGCGGCGACCCCCGCGAGCAGGTGTCGTACCTGCTCGACGACCGGCGCCGCATGGCCGACCGGATCGGCCTGCTGGAAACCGGCTGGGCCCACGCCCAGAACCCGCCGTCGCGCACCGTCCGGACGGTGTCCAACGTGGAGGCCTGGCCCCTCGACGGCGGCGAGACCCGAGTCCGGTGCTCGGTCGTCACCTGGGAGTACCGCCGGGGGAGGCTGACCCCGTTCGCGAGCCGCAACGATTACGTGCTGGCCGCTTTGGGCGACGACTGGGCCATCCGGGTCAAGATCGTCGGCCTGGTGGACTGCGACGGCGACGTGCCCAAGTTCTCGTTCGTGCTGTGAGCGCGGCAGGCAGGGCGGAGCCATGATCGACCTCGAGGGCCTGGTCGAGCCTCACCGGGTCCACCGCAGCATCTACGTGGACCCGGATGTCTTCGCGGCCGAGATGGACCGGGTCTTCGGCGGCGCCTGGGTGTACCTGGCCCACGAGAGCCAGGTGCCCGAGCCCAACGACTTCGTCACCGCCCGGCTGGGCCTGCGGGCCGTGATCGTCACCCGAGACTCCGACGGCGAGCTGCACGCCCTGTTCAACCGCTGCTCGCACCGGGCCTCCACCGTGTGCCAGCAGGAGTGCGGCGCCGCCCGCAACTTCCAGTGCTCCTACCACGGCTGGACCTACTCCAACCGGGGCGACCTGGTGAACGTCCCCTTCGCCGAGGGCTACCCGGACGGCTTCGACCAGGCCGGGCACGGCCTGCGCCAGGTGCCCCGGCTGGGGACCTACCGGGGCTTGGTGTTCGCCACCCTCAACCCCGACGCCCCCTCCCTCGCCGACTGGCTGGGCCCGGCCGCGGCGCTCATCGACGAGTTCGTGGACCGCTCCCCCGGCGGCCGCATCGAGCTGCGCAACCGCCAGCGCATGATCTACAAGGGCAACTGGAAGCTGGCCTGGGACAACGCCGCCGACGGGCTCCACCCCACCTTCGCCCACCGCAGCTTCCTGGTGCTCAACGAGCGCAAGCACGGCGGGGCCCGCTCGCTGTCGCAGTTCAAGGCCAACCCCGACGACACCGGCATGTACGGCGACGACTTGGGCCACGGCCACATGTTCGTGGACCAGAGGCCGGGGCTGACCCGGTCGTTCTGGGAGACCCAGCGGCCGGTGCCGGGCCGGGAGTGGTACGCCGAGCGGGTCCGGTCTGAGTACCCGGATTCCAGCGCCGAGGTGCTGGAGATGGCGCCGGGGTCGATGGTGAACCTGTCGATCTTCCCCAACCTGCTCATCAAGGGCAACCACTTCGAGGTGGTCGACCCCATCAGCGTGAACGAAACCCGGCTCCACACCTGGGTGGCGGCCGCGGCCGGCGCCCCCGAGGAAGTCAACGTGATGCGCATGCGCATAGCCGAGGACTTCCCCAGCCTGGGCAACCCCGACGACTTGGAGCTGTTCGAGCGCTGCCAGCAGGGGCTGGGCATAGCCGAGATCGAGTGGGTGGACATGAGCAAGGGTCTGGGCCACCCCAACCAGCAGGTCCTCGACAACGGGGTGTGCCGGGGCCCGGTCACCCACGAAGGCCCGATGCGGGGCTACATCCGGGCCTGGCTGGAGCTGATGGAGTCCGACCCGCCTCGCACGGTGGCCGGCCCCGGCCCGGTGCCTTGCGAAACGGCCGGGTAGGACGAGGCCAAGCCTGGGGGCGGGGTCTCGTAGTTTTTCATTAGGCATAGTGCCCGTGTTGAGTCGTCTACGTAAATTGCAGTTTAAGTCATTCCATATAGCAATCTTGCTAGCGGCCTTCCTCGGTGCCGCGCATATTTTGATTCGAACTTCCAACTACGGACCAGAGTTAACCTCTGACACTTGGGATTATATCTCAGTGGCAGAGAGTCTAGCCGCTGGAGATGGATTTAAAGACTATTTGCAAAGGACCTATATAGATGGAGGGCCTGGTTATCCTTTATTGTTGGCCTTCTTCGGATTGTTAGGAATTGATCCGGTAGACACTGGCCGATTCGTTAATATAATAGGATTCGGCCTGATCATATTGCTGACCGGTTATCAGTTGAACCGGTATGTCAGATTCCGTTTCCTAGCAGTAGTGGGATCTGTAGCAGTTATGACCTCCTTATCTGTTTCTAGAATCGCTGCCTATTTGATGACCGAAATCTTATATATAGTGTTGATGCTACTCGCTTTGATTCAGATGCGAATATTTCTCAAGTCGGAAGAAGACTCGCCGCGGTTTGCGTTGGCGTTGTCAGCAGGATTTACGGCTCTAGCTATAATAACAAGATACGCCGGAATTGCTGTTCTATTGACCGGAATAATCATGATACTTGTGGGTCGGAACTTTAAGATTCGTCATAAGTTAAAATATGCGGCCTTCTATAGTAGTATATCACTGTTCCCATTTGGCGTTTGGATGATTCGAAACCAGTTAACTATGGGAACATTTTGGGGTAGATCTACTAACTATCAATCTTCCTTACTGGACTATATTGAATCTTTCGGTAATTTATTTATATCTGATATCCTAGTACTCCGTCCGGGGTCTGACTGGTTTATATATCTAATTTGTACAGTAGTATGCTTGATTATATGGGGGACAATTCAAAAAAGAACTGAACTAAATCAGACTCAGGTTCCTTCAGATAGCAGCAAATATGGCCTACATCTCAGTTTGTTCGGTCTATTTGCGCTGATATCTATATGGGTACTTTTATTTTCTGCTTCAAGTATAGGTGATGCAGATAGTTTTTCAGAACGACTACTAATACCTATCTATGTACCAGTCATTATTGTAGCACTGGTTCTGCTGGACCTGCTCTTGCGCCGCCTTGCCCGAAAATGGACGGCATCTGGTCTTGTCCTCGTTTGTCTCATATCAACCGGCATCCTAGGTAGTATAAGCCTCTCTTTACGATTGAATATAGATGTGACAGCCCAAGCGTTGGAGAGTAATGCGAAGCCTGAAATATTTGAGACCTATGGGTACTCACACGACATGGAAATATTAGAATACCTCAGAAACAATCCTGTAGAAGGTCAGGCCTACAGCAACGCGAACCACTTACTTTTTTGGTTCACGGATGCATCTTTAGGGGGTTACATAAATTCAGATAACGGACACGGCTCGTGCTTATCCTGGGTTCGAAGACTTGCAAGACTACCCGAACCATCATACATCGTATACTTCACCATTCCTTATCGGCCAGAACTGTACTCAAAAGGCTGGTTCAATATTTCGTTCAATTTTTGCGATATTCAAGAACTGGAATCAAACCCTAGTATGCAGAACTACTTAGAGCGTATAGCGGAGACACCTGAGGGTATAGTGTATCAAGTAACCGCGCCGCTTGGACCGCAGCCGGACTTCAATGTACAAATAAATGCGGACACTTTAATATATACAAAAGAACAATGCACCTCGGCTGACACTGAACCAAACTTCTTTCTACACATCGTACCGGTTGATATGAACACTCTTCCAAGCCATCGCCTCCAATCAGAATTCGACAACTTGGACTTCGGTTTTGATGATTACGGTAAAATATTTAACGGCAAATGCACAATAACAGTTGAACTACCGCACTATAATATATCCAAGATACGGACAGGCCAGTTCACCGACAGCGAAGGCGAACTATGGGAAACCGAACTCTCGACCAGATAGTATCAGACAAATGGAGCTGACTCCGGTTCGTCGAGGAGCCGACCAGGTCTTGGAGCGGGTGGTGATCCCGGCTGGCGAGGGTCGGGCGGTGGAGGTGCGAGCCGGGCGGGTGCTGCGCATCGAAGCGATGGACGGCCTCCAAGTGGCCGACGCCGCCTTCGTGGCCCTTCACAACCATCGGGAGGGCTACCACGCCGGCCAGACCGTGGCGCTCAACATGCTGGCCGGCACCGGCACGATGCGCCGGGTGACCACGCTGTGGTCGCGCCCGCCCTATGAGCGGCCCATGCTGACCGTGATCGACGACCCGGTGGGGGTCCACTTCGCCTGGAACGGAGGCCGCTGCTCCCGGGGGGTGTACGCGGTGCGAGACGGGATCGAGTCGGGCCACCGGACCTGCCAGGACAACCTGGAGGAGGCGGTGCGGCCCTGGGGGATGGACCCCGATCTGGTCCCCGACGTGTTCAACGTGTTCATGTTCACCGACGTGGAGGACGAGCGCCGTCTGGTGTTCCGCCCGTCGCCGGCTCGGCCGGGCGACTACATCGACCTGAGGGCCGAGATCGACGTGCTGGCCGCGGTGTCGGCCTGCCCCAGCGATACCTCGGCCACCAACGGCGGGGCGCCCAAGCCCATAGCCCTGGAAGTGCGGGCGACCGATGACGGTGACGAGCCGGGACCGGGAGGTTGAAAGATGGTCAGGATGATCCGCAAGGCCCAGGTCGACTCCAGCGACGTGGCCAGGGTGCGGGAGTGGATCCGCGCCTACACCGCCCACATGGCCGAGCGGACCCCCGCCGGCGGCGCGGTGACGGCCTGGATGGAGAGCTACGGCGCCTACGGGGTGGTGTATTGGATGATCGACGCCCCCGACCTGGGCGCCCTTGACGCTTTCCTCGACTCCCTGCCCGCCGAGCAGTCCTACCGCGAGATCCTCAAGGCCGGCAGCGAACTCTTCGTGTCCGGCCAGACCCGCGACACCCTGCTCAAAGAAGTCTGACTCCCCCGTAACTGTCTGCCGATTACAGATAAAGCGATCAGCGGCCCCTGGGGCTCAGGCCGCGGCTGCGGGGATTGGGCCGGGTTCGGGGCGCGGCGATCCGGGTCGGGGCTCCGATGGTGCCTGCGGCCTGTATCGTGTAGACTCCAAAGAACATCAAAACCCTTCAATAGCACGAGATGAAAGGAAGATTTGTCGATGACGGATCCGAATTGGGCCGATGACATGCCCGCCATCTACGAATGTCGGCCATGCCCCGACCCTGACGGGCGGTTCGACCACGTGGTGCCCACGCACGCCGAGATCGGGGTGACGCGGCGCTCGTTGGACCGAAAGGCGACGTGGGCCATCAAGTTCTACGGACACGGGTGGCTCGACCCTGACAAGCAGGCTTTCGAAGACGTGACCTGGATCGGGCTGGAAAGCGAACTCTGGTACGACAACGCCCAGATGGCATGGGAGGCGGCCCTCAGCGTGGCCCGGAACCGGTCCGAAACCAAAGACGCGACCGGCAAGGCCTTGGGGGCTCTGGTGCGCCGCATCGAGTCGTGGAAGTACGAGCACGGCTACTACGAGGATCGCATTTTCGCCTATTAGGGGCGGGTCGCCTCCTTCGTCAGGCCTCCTTCGTCAGGCTCCCTTAGGGCCGCAGACTCCGACGGCGGCGGAGCCACCAGACGCCGGCCCCGGCGGCGGCGATGAAGGGCAGAAACGGCAGCAGCGCGCCGATGATCAGGATCACCACGCTGGCTATGGACGCCAAGGCGGCGGCGCCCGCTCCGAACGCGTCGGCGAAGCCGGGCTGCGAGTCGGGTTCGAACACGCTGACGAAGAGGACGGAGCCGTCGGAGACGCCGGGGAGCTCGGCGCCGTCGGGGCTCACCGGGGTGGCCTCGGCTTCGATCCGGACCTCCAGGCCCCCGCGGGCGGCCACCCGGCCGGCCAGGCGCCCGTCCTCGGTCACCGGCTCATTCAGGACGGCGACCAGGATCTCGCCCGACTCGATCCGGTCGAAGCTTCCCTCGACGGCGACGAAGGAGTCGACTCGCCGGCGCAAGGCCTGCGAGCGGATCCTCACGTCGGTAAGGGCGGCCTCGCCCCGGTTCTCCACCTCGAGGCAGAACCGCAGGACGGTGCCGGGCTCGACCGAGGCGTCTTGGCTCCCGAGGCAGGGGTCGTCGTCGCCGGAGGCCACCCAGGCCGTGACCAGGACCCCGGTGTCGGGGAGCGTCTCAGGCGACTGGTTGATGGTCAGGGTGATGGTGGCCAGATCGACCTGGCTGCGCAGGGTGCGCAACTGGCCCCGGAGCGTCTCCAGGGTCGTCTCCCTCTCCAGCAGCTCGCGCTCGAGCCGGGCCACGCCCTCAAGGCTGGTGGTCTCCTGCAGGAACTTGCGCAGCCGGTCCACGCTGGCCTCGGCGGTGATGATGCGGCTCTCCAGGTCGACGATGCGCTCGGTCACGTCGTCGGTGCTGATCCGCTGATCGACGAGTTCGCCCACCCCGGCCAGCCGCTCCAAGGCGACCGGGAAGTCGGCGGGCAGCACCTTGAAGGTCATGGTGGCGCGGGGCCGGGGCTCGGTTCTGGTCTCCTGGCCGAACACGATGCCGCCCAGGCCCTGCACGATGGCTGTCGCCTCCCGGCTGGCCGCGGCCACGTCGGGGGCCTCCACGGTGACGGTGGCCCGGTAGATGATGTCGCGCCCTATGTCGGCCGGGGTGAGCGCGGTGGGCACGGCCAGGCCGGCCCCGGAGTCGAGCCCCGCCATTTCTTCCTCCGCCATTGGTGCTGCGGGGGACATTTCGGCGGGCGTTTCTTCGGACATGTCTTCGTCGGCGAAGGAGTTCGCCATCGTCGCGTCATCCGATGATCCGTCGCTGCTGTCTGACTCCATGGTGACCTCACCGGCCGCCGGTGCCTCCGCGCTCATATCGCCCCCGTCGTCGCCGGAGGCGCAGGCGCTTGCCAACGCCATCATCAGGCCCAGGACTGAAACGAGCAGCGCCATCTGGAACCGCCGGGCTCCTCCCGGTCTCGGCCTGTGGGTGTTTCGGTGGCGCATGATCGTCCTTCCCGTGCTCTGTGTCGGTCCGTTAGAGATTGGACGACCGGTTGGTGCGTCTGGTTCCCGCCGGACGCGGGAAGCGCCGCCGGCTCCGCTCATGGCCGTCACGCCGAGGGCTGCCCCGACTTTGGGCCCAGTCGGCCTTCCAAGGCGGACCGGGTCAAACCGACGAGGTCCCGCTGCACGACGCTGCCGCCGATCCGGTGCAGCTTGTCGCCGATGGATTCGAGCAGCCTCAACGCTCCGGCGGGGTCGGCGTCGCCGACCCGGATGGCCTCGACCAAGGGCTGAACCACGGAACCGAAGATGTCGGCGTTCTCGCTTCCGGTGCTGGCGTGGGCGGTCGAGACCCCTGAGAAGAAGACGGCGGCCTCGGGGTGGTCGGGGCAGCGGGCGTAGACGAGGGCGGCGTGAAGGTCCAAAAAGCCGCAGGTGTGGCGCTCGCGGCGGGCGGCGAAGGCGTCGGCCAGGTCGGCCCAGCGGCCGCTCATGTCCGTGTCGGCGCCGGCCAGCTCGAGGCGCCACAGCAGCGACGCCAGGTCGCAGAGGGAGAACGCGGTGGCCGCGGCCGGCGCCTGATCGTCGTGGATCTCCAGAGCCTCGTCGAGCCGGCCCGCCGCGATCAGCCGCAGGGCCAAGTGCCACCAGACGTGGACGGCGAGGGCGTGCTGGTCGCTCCAGGTCACCTGGCGGCTGCGCAGCAGGCCGAGGGCCGCGGCCTGGTCGCCGGTGCTCTCGTAGACATGGGCCAGCGCGTGGAGGGCCCAAAGGTCGAGCGGGTCGTGCTCCAAGGCCAGCCGGCCGAACCTCTCGGCCTCCCGGTAGCGGCCCGCCTCCTCCAGGGCGAAGGAGTGCTGGCCCTGCACGAACCCCCAGCCCGGGTCGCCGGCCGACCACGACTCGACCGCGGCATCCGAGGCCCGCAGCCGACGCCGGTCGTCTCCGACGTGCAGGTACACGTCGTGGGCCAGCCGGACCGCGGCCAGGTCATGGGTCCCGCGGGCTAGGGCTTCCCACTTCCGGCCCGCCTCGGTGAACTCGCCGGCGGCCAGGGCCGTCACCGCGGCGGCATGGCCGAGTTCCCGCTCGGTGCGGGCCCGCCGGCTGGCCCGGGCCAGGTCCGAGCCGATCTCGGGCGAGTTGGGCGGCGCTCCGGCGAGCAGCCGGTAGGCGGCGCAGAAGACGGGGCCGAGAGCGAACGACTCGTCTTGTCGGTTGGGCTCGGCCAGCCGTCCGAGCGGATCGCCGCGGAAGTGCAGCATGTCGGCCCAGGCTTCGTCCCACGCCCGGACCGAGGCTTCCTCGCCGGCCGCCACCGGCTCGCCCCACTGGTCGCACAGGATCGCAGTGATGCCTCAAGATATTCCCGGCCCCGCGGGGGCGCCTGCGTTCCGTCGGCGAATCGGCGGACGCCGTTCAACCGGCGCTCACCGTTCGGCCGGGGGCGCAATTAGGGTTCGAGCCGCAATGTCTCGTTCGGCGCCCGGTGGTTCGCCTCGGATCGCGGCCTCTTGACCCGGTCTCCCAGAGACTGGGCCCTCTGGCTGACGGCCCGGTTCCTGGCTCCGGTCATCGACGGGGCGGCCTGGGTTGGGGCGCGGGTCCCGGCCCGGGCGGCCCACCGGGCGGCTGCGCTCTGCGGCAACTTGCTGTGGCTGCTGCGACCGACGAGGCGGCGGACGTTCGCGGCCAACCTGTGCCGCGTGATCGGCACGGACCCCTCCGACCGGCGGGTCCGGCGGCTGGCCCGCCGGGTGATGGTCAACGAGGCCCGGGTCGCCGCCGACCTGTTCTGGGCCCTGGGCCGCCCCCGGGAGTTCCTCGACACCGTCGTCTACGACGGCATAGAGCACGCCCAGGCCGCGGCTGGCCGGGGGCGGGGGGTGATCCTGGCCGGAACCCATCTGGGCGGGTGGGAGGTGGCCACCGCGATTCCGAGCGCGATTCTGCCGGTGCCGACCAGCGTGGTGGTGGCCGACAACTGGCTGTCCCGGGCCATTGAGCACGCCCGGGCGACGGCCGGCCTGCAGGTCATGTATCCCGAGGTGGCGGCCATGCGGGGGGTGCGGCGGCTGCGGTCCGGCGAAGCGGTGGTGGTGCTCGGCGACAACAGCGACTGGGCCCGGCGCACCCACCGGGTCCGGTTCCTGGACGGGGAGGTGGACATGGCGGCCGGGGTGGTGGCCATGGCCCGTCTGGCCGGGTCCCCGATCGTATCCTTCACCGTGCTGCCCCTCGGCCCCCGCCGCTGGCGCGTCGTCATGGGCCCGCCCGTCGACCCGCCGCCCCTCCAAGCAGGCAAGTCGGGCGAGCAGCCCGTCCTGCAAGGGCTGGTCGACGGGTGGTCGGAGGCGATCAGGGCCAACCCCGAGCACTGGTTCCTCTCCAGCCCGCTCTCGTGGACGCGACCGGAGCCGGAGGAGGATATAGGAGGAGATCCAGGCGGGAATCCGGCCCCTCGGCCGTGACGGGCCCGCCGGCCGTGACAGGTCCGCCGGGTCAGGCGGCTATCACCGACTCGCCGTACCGCTGCACGGCCTCGACGGCCCGGGCCAAAGAGTCGCCCGGCACGTTCACCCCGCACCACGTGACCCCCATGGCCCCCAACTCATCCAGCGCCTGCCGGTGGGCATCGGCGTCGAAGCCGTCGTCGGCCGGCGAGCCGCCAGCCGGAGCGGCGAACGACACATCGATCTCGGCCCGGTCCCGGCCCGCGGCCTCGACCCGGCGCCACAGGTCCTCCAGCATGGCCCGCAGGTCCTCCGTCGTCTCCAACGGGGGAGTGCGGGCCGTGGCAGCCAGACCCCGAGGGGCGGGGAACGGGACCCAGCCGTCGGCACCGGCCGCCGCCCGGCGCCGGCTCAGCCCGCTGTTGCCGCCGATCCATACCGGCACCGGCCGGCGGGGCTTGGGGTTCGCCGTCTGCCCGGGCGCGTCGAAGTGAAGGCCCCGGTAGGCGAAATCGTCGCCGCTCCACACCCCCCGAATCACCTCCAGAGCCTCGTCGAAGAGGTGATTGCGCTCGTCGAAGTCGACGCCGAGGGCCCGGTACTCCCCCCGTAGGTAGCCGGCGCCCACCGCCAGCACGAACCGGCCGCCGGAGAGGGCGTCGACGGTGGCCACCGACTTGGCCACCAGGAACGGGTTGCGGTAGGGGAGCACCACGATGTTGGGGATCAGCAGCAGCCGCTGCGTGACGGCCGCCGCGAAGGCCAGGGCTGCGAAGGGGTCGAGGGCATCGTGGCCCCCGGCTTCGATCCAGCGGTGGGTGGGGGCGGGGTGATCGGTGAACCCGATGCCGTCGAACCCGGCCCCCTCGGCCGCGGCCGCAAACCGGGCCAGCCCCGCCCCGGTGACCAGTTCGGGGCTACAGGGCCGGGCGGCCAGCGGGTAGGTGACCGAGAACTTCACCGACCGACAATCTACGGCGCCCCTGAGGGGGCGAACGGCGCATTCCTGATCCTGGCCGCCGGTTATCGTGGCCGCCGATGGTCCTGAGGACGTGAATCTCTACGAACGGCCCGACGTATACGCCCGAAGGTGGTTCCTGCTCGGGATACTGAGTCTGAGCCTGGTGCTGGTGGTGATGTCGGTCTCGGGCCTCAACGTCGCTTTGCCCGCGCTCCAACGCGACCTCGGGCTGACCGGCCCGGAGTTGCAATGGGTGCTGAACGCCTACGCCATCGCCTTCGGCGGCCTGCTCCTCACCGGCGGGGCCATCGGCGACCGCTACGGCCGCAAGGGCGCCCTGCTGGCCGGCCTGGGGGTCTTCGGGCTGGGGGCGCTGGCGGGCGGGCTGGCCTCCTCGGCGGCGGTGATCCTGGCGGCCCGGGCGGTCATGGGGCTGGGGGCGGCCTTCGTCATGCCCGCGACGCTGTCGCTGATCGTAGAGATCTTCCCGCCCGCCGAGCGGCCCCGAGCCATCGCCGTGTGGGCCGGGTTCGCGGGCGGCGGCGCCGCGCTGGGGCCCATGCTGACCGGGCTGTTCGTGAGCGGGTGGTGGTTCGTCCCGGCCTGGGGCTGGGAGGTCGGCGGGTTCATCTACAACCTGCCCGTCGTGGCGCTGGTCGTCGCCGCGGTGTGGGCATGGCTGCCCCGGTCCCGCGACCCGCTCACCCCGCCGCTGGACCCGGCCGGGGCCGGGCTGTCCATCGTGGCCGTCACCGCGGTGGTGTACGCCATCATCGAGGGCCCCGAGCGGGGCTGGACCTCCCCGGCCATCGTGGCCGGGTTCGCCACCGCCGCCGTCTTCGCCGCCGCTCTGGTGGCGTGGCAGCGCCGGGCCCGCCATCCGATGCTGCCGCTGGAGCTGTTCGCCGACCGGCGCTTCTCCACCGGGTCGGCGGTGATCGCCATGGTGTTCCTGATCATGATCGGCTTCTGGTTCCTGTTCGCGCTGTACGTGCAGTTCGTGCTGGGCTACAGCGCCCTGCTGGCCGGGCTGTCCACCATGCCCGAGGCCTTGGCGTCCATGTTGGCCTCGCCGTTCGTGCCCTCGGTGGCCTCCAGGCTCGGATCGCGGCGGACCATGGCGCTGGGGTTCGCCATCCTGGCCGCCACTTTCGTGTTCTTCGCCTTCGCCGACTCCGGCACCAGCTACTGGTACTTGCTGGGCCCGCTGACCTTGGCCGGGATCGGGCTGAGCCTGGCCATGATCCCGGCCACCAACGACATCATGGCCGCCACCCCCTTCGCCAAGGCCGGGGTCGGGTCTGCGGTCAACGACACCGCCCGGGAGCTGGGCGCGGCCCTGGGCATAGCCACCCTCGGCGCCTTGTCCACTTCGATCTACCGCAACGGCGTCGACGCCGGCGGGATGCCCGCCGAGCTGGCCGAGCCGGCTGGCGAGTCGATCGGCGCGGCCATCGAGGCGGCCCACGGCCTGACCGGGGCGGGCCTGCTCGCCGAGTCCGGGGCCCGGGCGGCGATCGCCGAGGCTGGCCGGGCCTTCAGCACCGCCTTCGCCCAAACCATGGCCGTCTCGGCCGGACTGTCGCTGGCGGTCGCCGCGGCTCTGGCCCTGGCCGCCCGGCGCCCGGGCCGGTTGCGCCGGGCCGCTTCCGAACCCGAGGCCAAGCCCGAGGCCGCAGGGATCTAGGAGGGCGGGATGCCGACGGAGGGCGGCGTTCCCCGTCCCTTCGCGGTGGTCGACCTGGAGACCACGGGCCTGGACTTCGACTCGCCCGACTTCCGGATCACCGAGATCGGGGCCTGCCGCCTGGAACCGGGTCAGCCCGCGGCCACGTTCCAGACGCTGGTGGCCGACTCGACCAGGAGGGTCGATGCGTCTCGCCTCCCCGAGGTGAGAGAGGACGAGTTCCGGTCCGCGCTGGGGGAGGCCCAAGCCCTCGCCGCGTTAGCCGGCTTCTGCCGGTCGCTGCCGGTGGTGGCCCACAACGGCATCGGCTACGACTTCCCCATCCTGGACCGGGCCGCCGAGCGCCGCGGCCTGCAAAAGATCGGCGGGCCGCGGCTCGACAGCTTGGAGTTGGCCCTTCTGGCCTTCCCCCGTTCGGGGAGGTCGATCCGGCCCGACGCCGACGGCGCATCCCCGCCCGCCGGCCTCTCCCTGGACGACCTGTGCCGGCAGTTGGAGGTTCCGGCCCCGCAGCCCCGTCATCGGGCTCTGCCCGACGCCAAGGCCACGGCCCAAGTGGTGCTGAAACTGCTGGATCTCCTGAACGCCGACCGGCCCGACCGCAATCTGCAGCGCTGGCTGCTGCACAAGGCCCGCCACCCGTGGGCCGCGCTGTTGGCTCTGCCGCCCGTCGAGGCACCGCTGCTGGCGTCAGTGCTGACCCCGCC
This sequence comes from uncultured Acidimicrobiales bacterium, assembly GCA_958296055.1. Classification (GTDB taxonomy): domain Bacteria; phylum Actinomycetota; class Acidimicrobiia; order Acidimicrobiales; family Aldehydirespiratoraceae; genus CATQHS01. The sequence continues at coordinate 1,466,559 of CATQHS010000001.1, read as the reverse complement.
GCCGCTGTCCCGAGAGCTGCCGCGGCTTCCCGGTCCGTTCGATCCCACCGGGGCGGTGGCGCCGCTGGCCGCGGCCGGGGCGCTGGTGAGCCCGCCCGGCCGCCGTCACCGACCCCAGCAGGAGAAGATGGCCGCCGAGGTGGCCAACGCGCTGGCCGAGGAGCGCAATGCCCTCATCGAGGCCCCCACCGGCACCGGCAAGACCCTGGCCTATCTGGCCCCCGTGGCGGCGCTGGCCCGGTCCGGTCCATCTGGAGACGTCATCGTAGGGGTGTCCACCCACACCAAAGTGCTGCAGGACCAAGTGGTGACCACCCTTGTGGAGCTGCAGGAAACGCTGGGGCCGTTCAACTGGACGGTGCTGAAGGGTGCCTCCAACTACCTGTCTCTGCCCGATCTGGCCGACGAACTGGAGGAGTTGGACGATCCAACCCCGGCCGACGCCTGGGCGCTGGCCGCGGTGGCGGGCTGGGCGGCCCGCACCCCCACCGGTGACTGGGACGACCTGAGCCGCTGGCTTCTGGCCGAGCGGGGCGGCGACTTCACCGCCCTGCGCTGGCGCATCTCCTGCGACGAGGCCCCCGCGTTGCCGAGCACCGAATTGGAGCGGCTCTGCTTTCACCGGCGAGCCAGGGAGGCGCTCTCAGGCGCTGATCTCGCCGTCGTCAACCACGCTCTGCTGCTGAGCGGTCCCTTCGTCGCTGGTGAGATCACCCATCTGGCTGGCGAGATCACCCATCTGATCTGCGACGAAGCTCACAACCTGGAGGACAGCGCCACCGGGGCCCTGACCGAGGAGGTGTCGCGGCGTTCGCTGGACCGGCTCTTCGAGGTGCTCGGCGGCACCCCCGGCCGGCGGCGTCGGAGGGGCCTGCTGAGCCGCTGCCTGGAGTACAGCCGCCGCCTGGGCGACGAGGAATCCGCCGAGAAGAGCCTGGAGACGGCCCGCTGCGCTTTGGAGAACGCCCGGGCGCAGGCCGGCGACTTCGGCCAGAAGCTGAGCGGCTACGTGTTGAGCCGGGCCTCGACCAGCCGGGAAGACCTGGCCCGCTACGGGGCCGAGCACCGGATCAGGCCCGGCTTCGATGTGCGCAGCGGCGACTGGCAGCCGGTCCGCCGAGCGGGTGAGGCGCTGGCCGCGGCCCTGGCCGATATCGCCGGTCACCTCGACCGCCTGACCGTTCCCGCCAGCCCGGCTGTTCCTGCCGATCCGGCTGACCGCTTGGCCCGGCGCCGGCGGCGGCTGGAAACCCACATCCGCCGAGCCGGCCAGGAGTTGCGCCAGGCGTCCTCCCGACTCCGGGCCGGTGTGTGGGCGGCCCGGGCCGCCGAGATGGTGACCGTGGCCGAACTGGCCCCCATGGCTGACCCGGCGGCGCCCGACCCGGTGGTGGCGCCCGACCCGGTGGCACCGGACCCGGCGGCGGTCCAGGCAGACAACCCGACGCCCGCAGGCGACCCGCCCGGCCGGGAGTGGGTGCTGCGCAGGCTGCCCATCGACGTGTCCGGGACGCTGCGCTCGCTGTGGAAGTCCATGAGGGCCGCGGTGCTCACTTCCGCCACGCTGCGGGTCAACGGCAGCTTCGCCCACATGGCCGGCCGCTTGGGCTTCACCGCTTCCAACCCTCTGGCTCTGCCCAACCCGTTCGAGCACCTGTCCCGGAACCAGTTGGTGGTGCTGCCCGGCCATCTGCCCCTGCCATCGGGATCGCTGCTGGACGAGACGGGCGAGGCCGTCGCCGCCGAACTGGCCCGTCTGTTCGTCCTGACCGGGGGCGGGGGCATGGGGCTGTTCACCGCCCGCCGCCGGATGCTGCAGTCCCGAGACCATCTCCGGCCCCTGCTGGACGGCCGGGGCATCGAGGTCCTGTGCCAGGGCGACCAGGCATCCATGAAGCTGATCGAGGAGATGCGGGCCCGGGCCGGTAGCTGTCTGCTGGGCACGAGTTCGTTCTGGGAGGGGGTGGACGTGCCGGGCGAGGCCCTCCGGCTGCTGGCCATCGAGAAGCTGCCCTTCCCCCGGTTCAACGACCCGCTCGCCGCGGCCCGCATGGACGCCGTCGAGTTGGCCGGCCAAGACCGCTTCAAGGACTACCTGGTGCCCCGGGCGGTGCTGACCTTCGCCCAGGGCGCGGGGCGGCTGATCCGCGCCGAGGGCGACCGGGGCGTGCTAGTGGTGCTGGACAAGCGCCTGCGCCTCCCCCTGTCCTACAGCCAGGCCTTCCTGGACGCCCTGCCCGGCTACGACGAGAGTTCCGTAACCCGCCCGGCGTCGCCGGAGGAGGGCTATGAGGCCATCGCCGAGCATCTGGGCCGGCCCTGGGACGACGATGTGTCGGCCGAACTGAGCGGCCTTCCGCCACCGCCGGGAGGGTCGCGCGACTTCTCCGACCTGCGGCTCAATGCCGCCCAACGCCCCGACCGGGGCCTGGTTTCAAAACGCCTCGAAGCCGTCCGGGCCCGCATGGGCCTCAAAGAGTGGCGGCCCCGGCAGGCGGACCTGATGGAGAAGATCCTGACGGGGTCTGGCGCCGACGTGCTGGCGGTGCTGCCCACCGGCAGCGGCAAGTCGCTCATCTACCAAATCCCGGCGGCGCTGCTGCCCGGGGTGACCCTGGTCACCTCGCCTTTGATCGCGTTGATGCGCGATCAGGCCGAGGGGATGCGCCGGCGCGGCCACCACTGGGTGGCCGCGCTGCACGGCGGGCAGTCCCAGACCGAGCAGAACGAGATCCTCAAAGGCGTCCGCTCCGGCCGCTACCGGCTGCTGTATGTCGCCCCCGAGCGGCTGTGGAAGTCCGCCTTCCGCCAGGCCGTGCAAGACGTGGACCTCAGCCTGGTCGTGGTGGACGAGGCCCACTGCGTGTCCCAGTGGGGCCACAACTTCAGGCCGGAGTACCTCAGGATCTCCGACGCCGTCTCCGACATTCAGGGACCGGGGGCCGGACGGCCGCCCATCGCCGCCCTCACCGCCACCGCCACCTCCGAGACCCTCGACGACATCACCGCCGTGCTGGGGCTGGAGCTGGGCGACGACGGGATCGTCGCCCGCAGCCCGGATCGCCCCGAACTGCACTACTACGTCGAGCAATGCCAATCGGTTGAGGAGCGGCGGCGACGGGTGCTGGAGGTGCTGCGGGCGTTCCGGGACCGGCCGGCCATCGTCTACGGGCCCAGGCGCAAAGACGCCGAGTACTTCGCCGGTCTGCTGCGGGCCGACGGGCACTCGGCCCTGGCCTACCACGGGGGCATGGACGCCCAGTTGCGGGCCCGCACCGAGGAGGCGTTCGCCGGCGGCGAGGTCGGCGTCATCGTGAGCACCAACGCCTTCGGGCTGGGCGTGGACAAACCCGACGTGGCGCTGGTGCTGCACCTGGAGATGCCCCGATCCATCGAGGACTACGTGCAGGAGACCGGCCGGGCCGCCCGGGGGGCCTCGGCCGGGACCGGCCCGCAAGTCGGGACCTGCGTGCTGCTGAGCACCCCTGGCGACTGCCGCATCCACCAGCACTTCGTGAACAGCGCCGCCCCCGCCATCGATGTCGTCCGCCAAGTGTGGGCGAGCCTGTCCGGCCGCCGCGCTCGCGGCACCCAGGCCGAGATGGCCCGCCGGGCAGGCTGCGCCGAGGACGAATTGGACTCGGCCCTGCTGTACCTGGAGATCCACGGCCCGGTTCGCCGTCGCCCCGACGCCGTCCGGCGCGGCGTTGCGACCGTGCCCGGCAACTGGCGGGATCGGATGAGTTCCGCGGACTGGCCGCCCGGCCGGGGAAGCGGCCTCGCCGAGGTCGTGGATGAGGTGGCGCGTTTCGGTGCCGAGCCCTTCGACCTTCAGGAGCTTTGTGAGGCCAAGTCCTGGGACTTCGACGAGACCGAGGAGCTGCTCTTCGAAGCCGAGCGGGCCGAGGTCCTTTCCTTTCGAGTGGTGGAGTGCGCAGTCGCCTGCGATGTGGACGCGGCGGCGGGACGAGCGCCGGATTGGATCGCCATCGAAAGGTCCCTAGACCGCCAGCGAGAACTTGCCATGAAGAGATCAGAGGAGGCCAAGGCTTTCGCCCGCAACCGGAGAGACTGTCGGCGGAACTGGATGCTGGCCTACCTCGGCACGGATGTGGTGCCCGAGCCCTGCGGGGCCTGCGACGTGTGCAACCCCGACCTGCCCCGGCCCTGGCGGGACCACAAGATCACCGGCGACCAGCTCGCCGAGGCCGTCCCGGTCGAGCCGGTGATCGAGGCCCTGCTGAGGGATCTGGCCGGGGCGCGGTACTCGAAGCACAACGTGCTGCGAACCCTCACCGGCGCCCCCGGCTACGAACTGCCCGAGGAGTTGAAGTCGCACCGGCTCCACGGATGCTTGGCCCACTGCGGCCGCCGCCGGGTGGAGGAAGCGCTGAAGGAGATGATCGCCGGCGGGAAGATCGAGGAGGTGGAGGTCGCCGGCCGCCCCGCCGACGAGCGGGCCGGGTACGTTTCGCTGCGGCTGGCGTAACGACGGGGGCGCAGACCATGGCCCACCTCATTCCCGAGAACCTGGCGTCGCGCAGCGACGTCCCGGCCCGGATCGGGTCGGTGGCCGCGGCCCTGCGCGACCAGCTTCCCGACGACGCCACCGTCTGGCTGGAGTACACGAACCCCAGAGGCCAGCTCGCCTTGGACATAGCCGCCGCCGACGCGCCACAGCCCGAGTTCCACTTGGCCGTGGCCCTTCCCCGGCACGGGCTGCTGCTCGCCGATGTGCTGGAGGGTGGCCGGCGGGCTCTGGCCCGGCGCAAACTGCCGGGGACCGGCACCGATCGGGTCGCGGACGCGATCAGGCGCCTGAGGGAGGCGAACCGTCCGGCGCTGGACCGGCTCGCCGAGCGCGACATCCCGGTGGTGGCGGTCTGCGTCGCCCCCCACGTGCCCCGCCAGACCGCCGGCTTCGGCGGCCGACCCGCGCCGGTGCTGTTCTCCGACGACCTGACCCGGCTGGAGGCGGCCGTGGCTGAGTTGTTCGCCCGACCCGGGCCCGTCGCGGGGGCGGCGGGCGACACCGGCCCCGTCAAGTCGCCGGCTGCGTCTCCGGCGGTCACGCACAAGGCCGTCCAAGCCGCGCTGCACCCCGATTTTGTCATCGCCGACGACCGCCGGCCCCCCGAGCAGGGCCGGCTGGCCCTGCGCCAGATTTTCGACCCCGACGATTCTGAGACGATCAAGGTCTTGGACCGCTCCCAGGAGCAACTGGCTTGGTCGATGGGCAATGGCTACCGAGTCGTCAAGGGCGTGGCCGGAAGCGGCAAGACCCTGGTGCTGTTGTGCCGGGCCCGGCTGATCGCCAAGGCTCAGCCCCGGTGGCGGGTGCTGCTGACCTGCTTCAACCGGGTGCTGGCCGACGAGCTGGGCCGACAACTGAAGGGCCTGCGCAACGTCACGGTCAAGAACATCGACCGACTGCCCTTCGATCTGCGGGCCCAGGTCCGCCGACGGGGCGGCGAGTTGGTATTGCCCGACGACGACTTCGACGGGCGCGTCGCTGTTTGCCTCGACCACTTGCGCGCCGATGAGGAGGCGGCCCTGTTCGACTTGGTGCTGGTGGACGAGTCCCAGGATTTCGACCCCCATCGGCTGGAGCTGGCCTGGCGGCTGCTCAAACCGGGTCGGGGCGACTTCGTGGTGGCCCGCGACGCAGCCCAGAACGTCTACCGGCGGCCGAACTGGATCCCGCCCGACACCTCCGGCCGGGGCCGGACCTCCATCCTGGATCAGAACTACCGCAACACCGAGGAGATTCTGCGGTCGGCCCTGGCCCTGCTCGACGACGGTGCCGGAACGGACCGGGCTGGCGATCCCGAAACGGCCGACGTGATCATCCCGCCCCGGTCGGCGCTGCGCCACGGCCGGCCGCCGGAGTTGATCTACACCGCTTCGAGCGGCGAGGTCCGGGTGGCGTGCGACCGGATCGAAGGGCTGAAAACCGGCGGGGTTCACTGGAGCGACATCGCCGTCTTGTGCGGCAACCGCAATCTCCAGGCCCGGTACGCGGCCGAGCTCAGTAGGCGGGGCGTCCCCAACATCGATCTTTCCGACCGCAAGAACCGAGCCACTGTGGGCCGGGAGGCGGCCGACCGGGTGCTGGTCGCCTCACTGCGCCTGCTCAAGGGCTTGGAGTTCCCCCACGTGTTCCTGTCCGGGCTCTCCGAGATCGCCCTGGGCGATGAGGCCCACAACGACACCACGATCCGGCGAGCCCTCTACGTGGCCATGACCAGGGCCACCACCCACCTCACCGTCATGGCCAGCGACGAGCCCTACAGCCGCGACCTCCAAAAGGCCATCGACCGCCTCCGCGACTGAAATTCACCTCTATAGAAATCGAGCCTTGTCAAGGTCGGTGCTTCAGTTGTCTGCCTCCATGTGGTGGCTGTCGGCCAGCACTCGGTCGACGATCGCCGCGGAGAGGCCCAGGTAGCTTTCGGGCCGCAGCATCTCGGCCCGTTCGGCGGCGGTTAGCAGCCCGGCGGCGGTCTCGTTGTCGCCCAGAGCCTGCTCGAGGGTGCGGCCTGAGGCCTGGGCCGATCTCACCAGCTCGGTGACCAGCTCGTGGGCCCTCGCCCGCCCCAGAGCGGGGGCTAGGGCCATCATCACCTGCTCGGCGTTGATCGCCCCCGCGGTCAGGCCCAGGTTGGCGGCCATGCGCTCGGGATCGACGGCCAGCCCGGCGTAGATCCGGACGGTGTGGCGGAGCGCTCCGGCGGTCAGTATCGCCGTCTCGCTCAGCGCCAGCCACTCCGCGGCCCAGGTGGACATGTCCCGCTCGTGGCTGCCGGTCATGGCGTCGAGCAGCACCGCGGGGTGCTGGCGGGCCGCCCGGCTCAGGGCCATCACCACCTCGGCCATCATCGGGTTGGCCTTCTGGGGCATGGTCGAGGAGCCGACGCTGCGGTCGGTGCTCGGCTCGGCCGCCTCGGCGATCTCGGTGCGCTGCAGCTCGATCACCTCGCGGGCCATCCGGCCGCAGGTGGCGGCCACCGCGGCCATGGCGAAGCCGGCATCGGCCAGGCGATCCCGGGCCACATGCCACGGGGTGGCCGGGGTGCCGAGCCCGAGCCGGCGGCAGAACCGCTCCTGCAGCTCGAACCCTCGGTCCCCGAACGACGCCATGGTCCCGGCCGCCCCGCCGAGCTGGCCCACCAGCACCCGGGGCCCGATCTCGTTGATGCGGCCCCGGTGGCGGCCCAGTTCGTCGAGCATCACCGCCAGCTTGAGCCCGAACGTGATCGGCACCGCGTGCTGGCCGTGGGTGCGCCCGCTCATCGGCGTGTCCCGATGCCGCCGGGCCAGATCCTCCAGCGTGCCCTCCAGCGCGGCCAGGTCCTCGCCGAGGCAGGCGAAGGCGTCGCGCAGCATCAACACGACGGCGGTGTCGGTTATGTCCTGGGTGGTGGCGCCCCAGTGCAGCCACCCGGCCGCGTCGGGCGACAGCCGGCGGCCGAACTCGTCGAGGAAGGGGATCAGCGGGTGGCCGGAATCGGCCAGGCGCCGGCGCAGCGGCTCGTAGTCATCGACCGCGAACCCCTCGGCCGCCCGCCCGATCTCAGCCGCGGCCTCTGCCGGGATCATCCCCAGCTCGGCCTGGGCCCCGGCCAGGGCTGCCTCCACCGCCGCCCAGCCGCCCAGCATGGCGTCATCGGAGAAGACGGCCCGCATCTCGGGGGTGCCGAACTGGTCCCGGAACAGGCGCGAATCGATGAGACCGGTGTGCGAGGTCATGGAAGAACCGCTCTGGCCGGACCGGCCGCGGCGCCGCATCGAGACCCGTAATCGATTGCCGAACGGTAGCATCGCCTCCTTCGAGCGGCCCGGCCGAACCGGACGGAGAGATGGCATGGTTGGCCTGGATGGACGGAACGCCTTCGTCACCGGGGCGGGCGGCGGCATAGGCCGGGCGGTAGTGAGGGCGCTGGCGGCCGCGGGCGCCAACGTGGCCGCTGCCGACCTCTCCGAGGCCGCCGCCGAGGACAGTGCGGCGGAGGCCCGGGAGTTAGGCGTGGCCGCCTCCGCCCACGTACTCGACGTGTCCCGGCCCGACGGGATCGCCGAGGCTCTAGACGACGCGGCCGAGCGTCTCGGGGAGCTGTCGCTGGGGGCGACCTGCGCCGGGGTGATCGAGGTGGCCGCCGCGTTGGAGCTGAGCGAGCGGCAGTGGGACCGGACCCTGGGGGTGAACCTCAAGGGCACCTTCTTCGTGCTCCAGGAGCTGGCCCGCCGGTTCCGGGCGGGCAGGACCGACGGCCGGCTGGTGGCGGTGGCGTCGGTGGCGGGCCGGTCCGGTCGCACCGACGTGGTGGACTACGCCGTGTCTAAGGCCGGCGTGATCAGCGTGGTCCGGTCGCTGGCCCTGGCCTTGGCCCCTGGCGTCCGGGTCAACGCGGTGTGCCCCGGCGTGGTCGATACCCCCATGACCGAAGCCATACACTCCCACCGGTCCGCCGAGACGGGCCTGACCGTGCAGGAGTCGATGAACGAGATAACCGGCCGCATCCCGCTGGGGGCCATGGCCACTCCCGAGCAGGTCGCCTCGGTGATCGCTTTTTTGCTCTCCGACGAGGCCGGCCACGTCACCGGGCAGTCCATCAACGTCTGCGGCGGGCTGGAGCGAGACTGACCGAAGCGAAGACGAAAGCGAGAGCGACATGTTGAGCGGAGCGGTTCACGTGGGCTTCACCGTCCGCGACATCAAGGCCGCCACCGAGTTCTACCGGGCTCTGTTCGAGGCCGAGCCCGAGGTCCGCCGGGTCTACGAGGCCCCCTATACCGGCGAGCAGGTCGGCTATCCGGGGGCGAGGCTCGACGTGGCCATATTCAAGATCCCCGGCTCGGAGATGCGCCTGGAACTGATCGAGTACCTCGACCCCCGGGGCGCGCCGGTGGACATCGAGACCAAGAACCCCGGCACCGCCCACCTGTGCCTGCGGACCGACGATCTGCACGTCGCCTACGACCGCATGATCGCCCTGGGGGCCACCGCCCGCAGCCCGGCGCCGGTCCGCATCACCTCCGGGCCCAACCAGGGCCGCCATGTCTGCTATTTCCGCGATCCCGAAGGCCTCACTATCGAAGTACTCGAGATGGCTCGGGTCCCGGCCCCGGCCTGAGCATGAGAGCTCGATAGGCCTCCCCGAAACCCGGGGGTTAGGGCCGCTGGGTCAGGCTGGTGCTACGACGGTCACTCCGTTGGCTTGGGCCGCGGCCGCCAGTCGGTCGTCGTAAGTGACCAAGCCCTCTAGGTCGTCGCCCAGGTCGAGAGCGGACGCCAGGTGAATCGCGTCGAGAGTGCGCAGAGCGGCCGGGTCGAGCCGTCCCGCCTCTTCGAATATCGCAAGCGTGACCGCGGTGAGCGTGATCGAGTCGAGGACGGCCCGGGCCCGGGTCACCCGATCGGGCGCAACTCGGCGAACCGCTCGGCGTAGCTCTGTGCGAGCGAGATCGCATGCGATCAGATCCCGCTGCTCTCGTTCCGCCCAGTCCTGCAGCGGCGCGGTCTCGGTCTCGGCTACCACCAGCTTCACCAAGGCCGAAGTGTCGATGTAGAACGCCACCTCAATACCGCTCTTCGCCGCGCATGGCGAGCAGCGCCGCGGTCAGGCTGGGACCCGGCTCGGGCGGCGGCAGATCCTCGATTCGGCGGCGGGCGGGCCGGGCCCGACCCGTTTCGATCAGCTCACGCAATCGCGACGTCGGTATTGGCGTCATCTGGGCGACCGGGTGCCCCCGGTCGGTGATGGTGACAGTCTCGCCCGCGGCCGCCTCCGCCACCACCGCCGAGGCATTTTGCTTGAGGGCCCGGATTCCCACTTCGGCCATGTGCTTCATTGTAGCACATTCAGAGCCCCGGCCTGACCTCACTCGCTTGAGGCGAACACCTCCGGCTGCAGGCCTTTTATGTCGTCGTCGAACGGGAAGAACGGCCGGGCCATCCTGACATAGGGCAGAGCCCGGCAGCTCGCCGGCGTCGGGCCGGGCGAGTCCACCACGATCGCCGCCCGGGCGCCGGGGTAGGCGATCCGGTAGTTCATGGGGTTCTTAACCACCACGAACTTGGCCCCGTCCGCGTCGAGGCCGACCGACTCGAACTGCTCGCCCTGCCACTCATAGGTCGGGTGGGTGGAGACGAGGATGCGCAGCCCGCCGGCCCGGACCACCGCGGTCGGGCCCATTTCGCCGACCGTGCCCTCCCAGATCCCGCCCCGGTAGGCGAACCGGCCGGCGCCGAGGGTCTCGACTACGCCGCTGATCTCGACGGGCTCGCCCCACCGGGGGTCCACCCGATGGCCGAGCCGCAGGTCCACCGGCGCCCCGGCCCCGGCCGCATGGCAGGCGGCGGCGGCGTCGGGATCGACCACTGGCGCCATCGACGGCGCGTCGGGGGCCAACTCGATCAGGGCGGCCACGCAGGCGACGCCGTCGCCGGCCGCTCCGCCTCCGCAGGCGTCGGCCGTCTCGAGCAGCAGCACCGGCCCGCCCTCGATCCCTAGCCCGGCCCGCACCGCGTCGCGGGGGCTCGACATCTCGGGCTCGAGGTCGTGGCGGCGCTCCCAGTACTCGGCCGCTAGGGCGGCGGCCTCGCGTCGGGCCGTGTCCGGATCGCCGTCGGTTATGACCAGGCCCCCGCTGCCCATCCCGGGCCGGTCCAGGAAGGGATTCACCAAGAACATGCTGGTAGACAGGACTCCGGGCCGGGCCTCCAGGGCCTTGGCCCGGCGCATCAGCGTCGCGAACGGCCCGTCGCCCTCGGTGGACCCATTCACCGCCCCGGTCAGCACCGGCACTTTGGCCAGGGCCATGCAAGGCCGGACCGAGCCGGACACGGCGTCGAGCAGCAGGTCGGCGCCCCGCCGGCCGGTGGTGTAGGTGTCGACGTGGGGGTAGGTCTCCCAGCCCAGCAGCCCGTCGGCGAAGCGAACCATCTCCCCGGTGACGTGGGCGTGGAGGTCGAGCGTGGCCACCACCCGGACCTCGGGCCCGACCAGGCCCCGCACCCTTTCGAGGAGGTCGCCCTCGACGTCATCTACCGTCTCGGCCACCGCCGCGCCGTGCAGGGCCAGCAGCACTCCGTCGACCGGTCCGACGGCCCGGAGCCGGTCCAGCAGCTCTCGGCGCAGCGCCTCGTAGCACTCCGTGGTCACCGGCCCGCCCGGGCTAGTCGAGCCGAACAGCAGGGGCGCGGCCGTCGCTCCTCGGCCCGACAGCGCGTCGAGCATCCCACCCATCACGCCGCTGCGGGCGCCGAGCACTTCGTCGCCCCGGCGCAACTCGAACCGCTCGAAGGCCTCCAAGTCGATCGGCACCCCCCCGAAGTCGTTGCACTCGGTGAGGATTCCGCCTACGGCGATTCGGGGAGCTGAAGCCATTGCGAAGGTAGAGTGTAATCGATTCCACTAGCCTCGTCCCATCGATCCGACCGCCGACTCTCCGATCGGTTTGGTGGGCGCCGGGGCCATCGCCGCCACCGCTCACCTGCCCGCCTACCGCCGGGCCGGGTTCGATGTGCAGGCCGTGTACGACGTTGACGCGGCCGCGGCCCAGGCCCTGGCCGAGCGCTTCGGGATCGGCCGGGTCTGCGACAGCCTCGGCGAGCTGCTGAGCCTTCCCGAAGTGGCCGTCGTCGACGTCGCGGTGCCGGCCGAGCACAACCTTCCGATCGCGTCTCGGGCCTTCGAGGCGGGCAAGCACGTCCTGCTGCAAAAGCCCATGGCCCCGGATTCAGCCCGGGCCCGGGCCATCGTCGAGGCAGCCGAACGGGCCGGGCGGCTGGTGGCGGTCAACCACCAGATGCGCTGGGCGCCGTCGGTGCGGGCCGCCGCCGAACTGCTGCGCCAGGGCGCCTTCGGGGAGGTCATCGACTACTCCATGCGGTTCAACCGCCGCACCGACTGGTCGGCGTGGCCGTGGCTGGCCGAGCTGGCATACCCCGAGCTCTGGTACAACTCGATTCACTACCTCGACGCGGCCCGGTTTTGGTTCGGCACCCCGGCCACGGTGTACGCCCGACTGGGGGCCCATCAGACGAGCGGGATCGACAGGCCCACCCGGGCGGTGATCGTCGCCGGCCATCCCGGCAGGGTGACCGGATCGGTGCAGGTGGGCCATGACTCGCCCAAGCCGCCGCTGTCCTGGACGGCGGAGTTCACCATCGAAGGGACCGACCTGCTGGTCGAGGGCCGGGTCGGGGACATGATCGGCCACCCCGGCGAAGTACCCGACGCCATCCGGCTTTTCGCCCGGACCGGCGCGGGCCCGCAGGAGAGGGAACTGGAGGGGAACTGGTTCCCCGACGCCTTTGCCGGACCGATGAGGTCGCTGATGGCGGCCATCGCCGGAGGGGGCGAGCCGGAAACCTCGGGGGCAGACGCGGTGGAGACGCTGCTGCTCCTCGAGGCGGTGGAGGCCAGCCATCGCCTCGGCATGGCCGTCGAAGTCGAAGCCCGATGACGGCCAAGAAGCGACCAGCCATGAAAGACGTGGCCGCCGAGGCGGGCGTCTCGGTAGCCACCGCCTCTCGGTCCCTGGCCGGCGCCGGGGTCGACCCCGCCACTCGGAAGCGGGTGGAGGAGGCCGCGGCCAGGCTGAACTACCGGCGGGATCTGGTGGCCCAGAGTCTGCGCACCGGCCGGACGAGAACGGTGGGGATGGTCATCCGCGACCTCATGAACCCGCTGTTCGCCAACATCGCCCAGGGCGTCGAGCGCCGTCTGGCCCTCGACGACATAGCTCTGATCGTCAGCGACGCGGCCGGCGACGCGGCCCGAGAATCGGCGCTGGTGGACAACTTCGCACAGCGCCGGGTGGATGGGCTGATCCTGGCGCTGGTGGACGAGGCGTCGTCTGAGTTACCGGCCGAGGACCGGCCGGTGGTTCTCATCGACCGCCGGGTCGACGGCCGGCCGGTCAACCGCGTCGTCTCCGACCACCGCAGCGGGGTGCGGGCCGGGGTCGAGCGCCTGATCGGCCTCGGCCACGAGCGTTTCGCCATGCTGGTCGGCACCGACGAGATCCGTCCCATGCGGGAGCGTCGATGCAGCTTCGAGGAGGCCCTGGACCGGGCCGGGATCGTCGACCGCACCGTCTTGTGCCTCGACAACGACTACGACGCGGCCACCGCGGCGGCCCAGCGGCTGCTCGACACCCCGGATCGGCCGACGGCGGTCGTCTGCGGCGGCCTGCTGTTCACCATCGGGCTGTACCGGGCTCTGCACCAGCTCGGCCTCAAACGCGAGAGCGGCCTTGACGTGTTGGGCTGCGACACCAACATCGCCCTCCGGCTACTGGAGCCGGCCGCCCATTTCGTGGCCCGGGACCCGTTCCTGATGGGCGCGACCGCGGCCGAGTTGCTGCTGGGGGCCATCGACGGCGACGAGCCCCGAGAGGTGGTATTGCCCACGGAGCTGCTGGTCCCGCCCCACCACTGACCGCCCTGCGGGCCGCAGACGGAGCTGCCGGGCCCGCCCCAACCGGGACCGCCGCCTCTCAGCGGATCGGGTCCCCGGCCGGGTCGAAGAAGTGGGCCTCGTCCAAGTCCACGGCCACCCGGCAATGCTGGCCGGGCCGGGCCGAAGCCGAGCCGGGCGCCCGGACGGTAACCATGGGGCCGCCCGGCGTCGGCGACTCCCCTCCGGCGGCCGCATCGCTGGCGCTCTCGGCGCTGCCCGCGCACTCGACCCGCACGAAGGTGTCAGAACCCAGCGCCTCGACCCCGCGCACCACCCCGTCGAGAGCGTTGCCGGACTCGGCGTCTCCGGCGAGGCGCAGGTGTTCGGGCCGCAGGCCGACCAGCGCCTCGGCGGTGCCGAGCAGTCCCGGCCGCCGGGCCAGGACCGGCTCGGGGATGTCCAGCCGAGCCGGTCCCGCGGCCAGCCGGCGGTGCTCGGCCTCCACCGCGAACCGAAGGATCGACATCGACGGGTTCCCGATGAACGAGGCCACGAACAGGTTGGCCGGATGGCGGTAGAGCTCATAGGGGGCGGCGACCTGCTGAAGCTCGCCCTCCCGCAGGACCGCTACCCGGTGGCCCATGGTCATGGCCTCCACCTGATCGTGGGTCACGAAGATGGTGGTGACGCCCAGGCGGGCCTGGAGGTCGCTGATCTCGGCCCGCATCTCCGATCGCAGCTTGGCGTCGAGATTGGAGAGCGGCTCGTCCATCAGGAACACCTGGGGCTCGCGGATGATGGCCCGGCCCATGGCCACCCGCTGGCGCTGGCCGCCGGAGAGCTCGCGGGGCTTGCGGTCGATCAGCTCGTCGAGCCCGAGGGTGCGGGCCACGGCCCGGACCCGCTCGGCCCGCTCCCGCTTGGGGACCCGGCCCACCCGCAGCGAGAACCCCATGTTCTCCCCGACGGTGAGGTGCGGGTACAGGGCGTAGCTCTGGAACACCATGGCGATGTCGCGCTCGTGGGAGGCGACGTCGTTCATGCGCTCGCCCCCGATGAAGAGGTCGCCCTCGGTGATCGACTCGAGCCCGGCGATCATCCTCAGCGCGGTGGACTTGCCGCACCCGGACGGGCCGACCAGCACCACCAGCTCTCCGTCGGCCACGTCCAGGGTGAGCCGGCTCACCGCCGCCGTCCCGGAGACGTACTCCTTGGTCACGTTGGCGAGCTGCACTGACGCCATGGGGCGGTCTCCCGGTCGGACGGCGGATTCTAGGTTCGGGCGGTCACTTGGTCGCGCCCGCGATCAGGCCCCGAACGAAGTGGCGCTGGAGGACGAGATAGAACCCGAGCACGGGGGCCGACGCCACCAGCATGTAGGCGAACAACTCCCCGAAATTGATGCTGAACTGGCCGACCGACCGATACAGGCCCACCGTGACGGTGTTGCCCTGCAAGGGGCCGAGGAGCACGAGAGGGTTGAGGAAGTCGTTCCACACCCATACACCGGTGATGACCAAAACGCTGGCGGTGGCCGGCCGCAGCAGCGGCAGCACCACCGCCCAATATATGAACCGGTACGAAGCCCCGTCCATGAGCGCGGCCTCTATCAGGTCCTTGGGAACCGACCGCAGAAACCCCCGGTAAACGAGCACCGCAAACGGGGCATAGTAGGCGCACAAGAACAGCACCAGGCCCGGAAAGCTGTTCTGCAGGCTCAGGAACTTGAGCACCCTGAACACCGGGATCAGGATCACCGGCGTGGGCAGGATCAGCCCGAACAGGATGACGGCGTTCAGGGCGTTGCCGAGCCGGCTGTTGGACACGTGCAGGGCGAAAGCCAGCATCGAGGCCACCACCATTATGAGCGCGATGGTCGAGCCGGTGATCAGCACCGAGTTCCGCAGGCCGGCGGTCACTTCGCCGCCCTCGACCACCGCGCTCAAGCCGGCCAGCGTCGGCGGCAGCGGCGGCTTAGCCGGCTGGTTGACGATCTCCTCGTCGGCCTTCAAGGCGTTGGCTATCACCAGATAGAGCGGAAACAGGAACAGCGCCGAGGCGACGACCGCGACCAGCGCTCGGATCTGGCGCTTCACAGCGCCACCTCGCGCCGTCTCAGCAGGCTCAGCGAGACGGCGGTGGCCGCCGCGGTCAGCACCAGCAGCAGCACGGCCATGGCCGACGCGATCCCGGCCCGGTTCTGGGAGAACCCGGTGCGGATGATGGCCAGCCCCACCGTCTCGGTGGCCCGGCCCGGGCCTCCGCCGGTCAGGGCGACGGCGTGGTCGTAGAGCTTGAGGGCCGAGATCAGCGAGACCAGCGTGGTTATGGTGACCGCCGGCGCCACCAGCGGCCAGGTGATGAGCCGAAACCGCAGCCCCTCGGAGGCCCCGTCGATGGCGGCCGCCTCGTACAGGTCGGTCGGTATGGCCCGCAGCGCGGCTACGTAGATCACGGTGGCGAAGGCGACGAGCTGCCAGATCAGCGTCGCCGCCACCGACACCACCGCCAGGTTCGGGTCGCCTATCCAGCTCGGCCCGTCGATGCCGATCGAGCTGAGCGTGGCGTTCACCAGCCCGCTGTCGGTGAGGATCGACCCGAAGGTGAGGCCCACCACCACCGGGCTGAGCACGAACGGCGCGAACAAAGCGACCCGCAGGGCGGTGTTCAGCCGGGACTTGGCGTCGAGGAGCACCGCGAACATCAGCCCCAGCCCGTTGGGGACCACCGCGGCCGCGGCGGCGATGGCCGCGGTGATCCACACCGAGTGGCGGAAGTCGTCGTTGCCCCACAGCCTGGTGTAGTTGGAGAGCCCGACCCAGGAGATCTCGTCTCGCAGGAAGTTGACGTCGTTGAAGCTGTAGAAGGCGGTGATGCCTATCGGCACTACCACCAAGGCCGCGAACAGCGCCGTGGCCGGCAGTCCCATGATCAGGACGCCCGAGCGGCGGCTCCGCAGGCCCGCCCTCCATCGCCGCCGCTTGCGGCCCTCGGCCGCCGGCGCGGCGGCCGAGGGGCCTCCCCGCCGGAGGCCGATCCGGTCGGGGAGGCCGGCCGCTCTCAACCGGGGCTCAGCTCGAGCTCAGCTTGACAGGTCGTCCCATGCGTCCTGGAGGGCCTGGCCCACCTCGGCCGCCGACTTGCCGGCCAGCAGCTCCTGGGACTGGACCCACAGCTCGTTCTGGAAGCCGCCCACCAGAGCGGCATCGCCCACCTCGAAGCTGAAGAACGCCACCTGCTGGGCGGTCGGGTCGGCCAGGATCTCGATGACCTCGGTGATCAGCGGGTGCAGCTCCACGTCGTCGGGGAGCACGAAGTTCTTGTTGTTGGGGATGTGGGCGTCGCGGATGAGGTCGTCGAGGTTGGTCTCGACGTTGGTGGCGAACTCCACCGCGAACAGCCGGGCCTGCTCGGGGTTCTCGGTGACGGCGGAGATGGCGGGGCCGCCGGAGGTGTAGGTGGCCAGGCGGTTGGCGCCGTCGAGCGTCGGCATCGGGAAGATGCCTATCTCGAAGGGATGGTCGAGAGGCACGGCCCCGGCGAAGAAGCTGCCCATGGGGTACATGGCGGCCGCCCCGTTGAGGAAGGTCTGCTGGAGTTCGGCGTAGCCGAGGCTCAAGGCGTCGGGCGAGATCCATCCCCGGGCCACGAAGTCCTCGTAACGCTCCAGCGCCACCATGAACTCCGGGTCGGTGAACTTGCTCTCCCCGGAGCGCAGGCCGGCGTTGAAGGCCGAGTCGACGCCGGTGGTGTTGAGGGTGACCAGGTTCATGAGCGGCCATCCCGCCGCGAAGCGATCGTCGCCGCCCCCGCCGATGACGAAGGGGGCGTTGCCGGAGGCCTCGATGGCTTCGGCCGCGGCGATGAACTCCTCCCAGGTGGAGGGTTCCTCGGCGATGCCGGCCTGCTCGAACATGTCCTTGTTGTAGAAGACGCCCGACTCGTAAACGGTCAACATGGGCAGGGCGTACTGGGCCCCGTTGGTGAAGCCCAGCCCGATCGGGTCTATGAACCGCTCCAGGTCGGATTCCTCGAAGGGCAGCAGCAGGCCCTCGGCGATGAAGTCCGCGGTCGGGAAGTTGCTCATCATCACGTCGGGGAGCTGGTCGGTGGCTGCGAGCTGGGTCAGGTACTCGGCGATGTTGAGGTCGGGGGCCACGAGCTTGTTGACCGAGAACTGCGGGAAGTCGGCGACGGTGCGGTCGATGGCGTCGTCCCAGAACTCGGCGGGCAGGTTGGGGGTCTCGAACACCAAGAAGTCGAGTTCGACCGACCCGGGCTCGGGCCCGCTCATCTCTGACGAGGAGTCGTCGCCTGAGCCGGTCGCCGTGGCGCTGTCGGTCGCCATGTCGTCGTCGGTCGCCGTGGCGCTGTCGGTCGCCATGGCGTCGTCGGTCGACGCGTCGTCGGAGTCGGGGGCCGGGGCGGCGCCTGAGGAGTCGTCGCCGCCCGACGCATCGGGCGCGGTGTCGCCGCCCGAGTCGTCGTTGCCGCCGCAGGCCGCGGCGACCAGCGTCAGCGCGAGTAGCAGCGCCAGGAATCGGGACTTGTTGAACCGGCTCATGAGAAGTGCCCCCTCTCCCGCCCGTCGGCGGGGCCGTAGTCAGCCAACCGGCCCGCCGGTGAACCCGCCGAGTCGCGTGGAATCGATTACAGCGGGACGATAGCCCCGCTCCCGCACCGGCCGCAACCCCCCGGAGACGCCAGTCAGATCGCCGGGTCAGATCGGCGCGGGTTGCGCGGCCCAAGGACTGCTGCTAGGTTGAATTTGTGTAGCGGAAGTGCTACATAAGAAATTGCCGAATTGGCAATCTCTCAGTACATTGACCTATGGAGGTTTTTGATGTCTTTTCAGCGTAAGCTAGGCAAGCGACTTCGGGCCAACGGATTCCACGCCGAGTATGACCCGGAGACGAACGAGCCGTTGTCCCGAGGAACTCGCAACCCGCAGGGCGTCAAGGTGGCGACCCACCGAGACCCTGGTGATTCGCGAGTGGGGATCGTGAAGGCGGGTTCGGATCCATCTCCAGCCGTGCAGTTCTTGCGGGAGTTGGGCTGCGAGGTGGAGGAGCATCTCGATGGTTTCGTCGTCGTCTCGCCCCCGCCCGGTGTCGACGGCAACGGTGCGCCCGCCCTTGACGGCACTATGAGCGTCGCTTCGCCTGCTGGCCCCAAGGAGATCACCCCGCGAGAGTTCCGCAATGACAGCGGGAAGATCTTGAGTGAGCTCGGCAAGGGCCAGATGTTCCTCGTGACCCGCAACGGCGTTCCCGTTGGGGAGCTCGTGCCGTTGCGGCACCAGTTCGTCGCGGCCGAAACAGCCGTGAGATTGTTCCAGTCGGCGCCGAGCATGGACTATCACGATTTTCGAGCCGACCTTGAGGCCGTAGCCGACCAGGATCCGACGCCCCGTGGTTGAGCGAACTAGGCCGCCACGGGGACTGCTCGACACTTCGGTGGTCGTGGATCTCGAGACGATCGACCCCGCGCACCTGCCGGCTGAAGTGGCCATCAGCGCCATCACTCTCGCCGAACTCTCAGCCGGTCCTGGTGCCACCAGCGATCTCGACGAGCGCAGCCGTCGGCAGGACCGACTCCAACGCACCGAAGCCACTTTTAACCCGCTTCCTTTCGATGCCGACGCGGCCCGCGCCTACGGCCGAGTCTTCAGCGCGGTCGCCGCGGCCGGGAGGAAACCTCGAGGCGCCCGAGCCGTTGATCTCCTCATCGCCTCCGCCGCGCTCGCCGCCCGTTTGCCTCTCTATACCCGCAACGGCGACGACTTCATTGGGCTCACTGGCCTGATCGAGGTCGTCGTTGTGTGACCGGTCGGTCCGACGAGGGTGCGCCGGGGATCAGAACTCGTTGGCTATGCGGATGGCAATGACTGAGCCGATGGCGGCGGAGGCGGCCGTCGTCAACCACATCAGCGGATAGCCGGACTGTTCGATCAGCACGCCGGTGACCAGCGGGGCTAGGAACACGCCGACGTAGATGCCCATCTGGGTGACGCCGGTGGCGGCCCCGGCCGCGTCGGGGTTGGTGCGGACGATTCCGAAGTTGGTGAAGGCGGGCCAGATCCAGCCGCCGCCGAAGGCCAACAGGGTGAAGGCCACGTGCGGCCCCGTGGCCCGCAGGGCCAGGGCGGCGATGGAAGCGGCGCCGATGAGCCCGGTCAGCCCGGCCATCCGGAACGGCCGCAGGCGCATGGTGTCGGACCAGTAGCCGCCGGCCATCCTGAGGACTATCCCCGCGCCCGCTCCGATCCCCAGGAACAGACCGGCCGAGCCGGGGTCCAGGCCGGCGTCGACGCCGGAGCCGACGGTCCAAGCGTTGAGCGTTCCGGCGCTGAATGACAGGAAACCGCCGGCCACCGCGGCCATCACCAGGGACCGGAACGAGGAGACCGGCTGGGCGGCGGCCCGGGCTCGAGGCCCGGTCGGCGCCGACTCGACCGCGGCCCGCACCACCGGCACTGCGGCCACGGCCAGGGCTGCCCCGGTGACGTACGCCCATCGCCAGCCGACGGTCAGGGCCAGCCCGGGCACTGCGAACCCGGCCAGCAGCGAGGCGGCCGGCATCCCGGACTGCTTGGCCGACACGGCCAGGCCCAGCCGGGGCAGCTCGGCCCGGGCCAGGGCCAGGTTGACCGCAGTCTGGTTGGCCGCGTTGGCCAACCCGGCCACCACTAGGAAGCCGATCACCGTCAGGAACGATCGGGCGGTGGCGGCCAAGGCGACTTGGACGAGGGCGGTGACGGCCAGGGCCGCCGTCATCTGGTTGCCGGGCCCGATCCGCTGGGCCAGCCGCCCCAGCAGTATCGATCCCACGGTGGCGGCTAAGAAAAACGACCCCAGGCCCCACCCGTAGACGGCCTCGGACACCCCCATCTCCCCGCTGATCTGCACCGATAGCGCGCCGACCAGAAAACCGGGGAAGATGGTCGACACCGTGGCCATGACCGTCGCCCCGACCACAATCCCCGGATACCCGCCGTACTTGGCCGACCCACCCCGGCTTGTATCAGTCATACCGAGACGAGCTGATTACCGGTTCGCCTCATGTGAGTCGAGTCAGGCTGTCTTGGTGATCCTTCGATTGGGACCGGATGACAAGTGAGTCGGCCCATCTGAGGACGGGGACCGCGATTACTGCAGTGATGACCGCGACGACAACGCCACCGCCAGCGGACGCGGCCAGAGTGGGAATGCCGATCTCGCGGATCACGGCGTCGAGATTAACGCCCTCTCCGTTGCTGGAAACGACCGCGATAGTGGTCGAGAACGAGACAGTAGCCGCCAGGAAGATGACTAATCCAACCAGCCGATGAAGTGAATCGTCCGGGTCTTGTGATTTTCTCGGGCTCGCGGAGACTGGCCCAAGCCGGGGTCACCGGAGCAGATGCAAATCGGCGGGGGTGAGGAAGCCTTGGGGGGCGCTGATCTCGGTTCGGGCCACCAGGGTGTCGTCGTGGCTCAGAGCCGAGCCGGAGGCTAGGCCGGCCGGCCCGGGGTTTTGCAGGCGGCGGCCTCGGCCGGCGGTGTTGCGGCTGTACACGGCTCTCACCACCACGATCTCCTCCTCTGTCCGCACCACCACCACGGGCCGCCGCTTGGACTCGCGGTCGGGGTCGCCGGGGTCTCGGGCCGAGTACGGGATCTCGGCGGTCACCACCGCGCCCGGCTCCAGATCTCGGCTCGGGGGCAGGTTCAGCGGCTGGCCGTTCAACAGCACCGGGTCGTCTCCGCCAGCGGCCGCCCCGGCCGACTCGGTTGCCGGGCCGACCACCTCGATGCCCTTGAAGGTCCGGCGCACCCGCATCTCCACCGTCTGCCCGCTGAACCAGCCCGGGTCCACCCGATCGGGGTCGAGCGGTTGGGACTCCCCGCCCTTCTTCGGCCGCCAGTGCCAGTAGCCCCACTGGTCGGGGCCCGACACCACCCCCGCCTCGACCCGCTCCGCCGTCACCGGCTTACCACCGCCACCGAACTCGCTCCGCCTTCACGGAGCCACCACCCCCGAACCCGCGGCGCCTCAACCTGCCTCCGACACCAGGTCGGCCAGCATCCGTCGCATCTCCAGGGTGATCCGGTCGGCCCGAGAGTGGTACTCGGCGGTGGCGTCCAACGGAACCGCCTTGGCGTGCATCCGCTCCAGCAGGGCCTTGTCCTCGGCCGCCACCGCCTCCTGGAAGGCCACCGCCTCGGCCCGGGCCTCAGGCTCGTCGGCGATGTCGTTGCGATAGTCGGTGCAGTAGAGCCGGGTGGTGGCCGCGTTCACCGGCTGGTGGCAGAAGCTGATGGTGAGCACCACCCCCTCCTCGATGTAGGTGATCCGCAGGTACACGTGGTGGGGGGCGGTGAACACGAACAGCAGCTCCCGCTCCACCGTCCGGTAGTCGGCGCCCGGCTCCAGCGAGTCGGACAGGGCCTTGGTGAGATGGCGGTGCGAGGCGGTGAACCGCCAGCCGTCGCGGTCCAGGGAGTAGTCGGCGACGATCTTGTCGTCCTCCTCGCCGAAAGTGCCCAGGTGCAGGAAGGGCAGATGCCCCAAGTCCAAGAAGTTGTCGGCCATCTGGGCCGCGCCGGCGTTCCAGTCCGACGGGTCCAGCGGGCAGATGACGAACTCCGGGTCGTCGTGCTCGGAGACCTCCGGCAGCGGGGTCACCGGATCGCACGGGGCCAGCCACACCAGGCCCAGATGCTCGGCCACCCCGGCCGCGCTAGTGGCCCGGGCCCGCTTGGGCACCGGCAGCCTGGGATCCACCGCCGGGATCTCCACGCAGGCGCCGTCGGCCGCGAACCGGTAGCCGTGGTAAGCGCACCGCAGGGTGGCGCCCTCCACCGACCCGGCGCTCAGCGGCGAGAGCCGGTGGGGACAGGCGTCGCGGAAAGCGGCCAGCTCGCCGCCCAGCCGGACCAGGCACCAGTGCTCTCCCAGCAACTCCACCCCGACCGGCCCGTCGTCGCCGACGTCAGCGCTGCGGGCCACCGGGTGCCAGCAGTGGCGCAGCGCCGGGTTCTCGTTGTCGAACCATGCCGTCATGGGTCCGCCTCCTGTCCTCAAGGGCCTCCGGGGCCCGGGTCCGGCCCGGCGCCCGCTGCCGCCGCCTCCCGAGGCCCGAAGGCCGGGGTGATGTGGGCCAGCCGCTCGACTGGGGCGGGCTGGGCCATGGCGTCGTCGTGGACCTCGGTGAGCACGCCCGAGTACTTGTCGTAGAGGGCTTGGCGCTCGGGGAGCGCCGAGTGGATGCGCTGCTGCAGGGCCCGGGACCGCCGGCCGGCCTCGGCCTCATCCACCCGGGTGGAGGCCCCGGCGGAGACCACCACCTCGCCCTCGACGATCACGGTGTGAACCGACTGGCCGTGCTCGGCCAGCACCAGGCTGGTCACCAAGCCGTCCCGGTTCACCGGCACGTGGCGGTTGGTGCTCAACAGCACCACGTCGGCCCGGCTGCCGGGCCGCAGCGAGCCGATCGGCTGCCCCAGGGCCGCGGCCCCGCCCCGCAGCCCCATCTCCCAGACGGCCGGGGCTTGGGGCCAGCGCTGATGGGACCCGTGCAGGGTCTGCATCAGGCAGGCGAACTTCATGGCCTCGAACATGTTCTGGTTGTCGTTGGACGCGGCCCCGTCGGCCCCCACCGCCACGCTCACCCCGGCCTCCAGCAGATCGGCCACCGGCAGCAGCCCCGACCCGCACCGCAAGTTGGAGACCGGGTTGTGCACCACGGTGGCCCCCCGGCGCCGCACCGCGGCGAACTCGTCGGGGTCCATCCACACGCAGTGGGCCAGGCTGGCGGCCGTCGACAGCAGCCCCAGGTCGTCGAGGTAGTCGACGCTGGAGCGTCCGTAGCGCTCCCGGTTGGCCGCGATCTGGGTCCGGGTCTCCAGCACGTGGGTGTGGAACAGCGCCCCCCGGCCGCGGGCCAGCCCGGCCAGCCCCTCCATCAGCTCGTGGCTGCAGCGCTGGGGGGCCGAGGGCCCCACCATGGGGGTGAGGCGGGGGTGGGTGCCCTGCCAGCGGTCGAAGAAATCGGCCATGGCGCCCAGCAGCAGCGCCGGGTCCACCGGGTCGGCCATGGGCTCGGGTGCCGGCCCCGAGGCGGCCGCGAACGACATCGACTCGAAAATGTCCAGGTCCTGGATCATGGGGGCCAGCCCGGCCCGCATCCCGGCGTCGGCGTAGGCGCTCATCACCGCCTCGGCATGGGCCTCGAAGTCCCACGGCGGCATCCAGGCGTGGTCCAGCACCGCGGTGCAGCCCGACTCGAGCATCTCCAGGGCCCCGGCCATGGCCAGCGTGTAGCGGTCCTCGGCGTCGCGGGCCACGTTGCCGTACACCGCCCAGATCAGCCACAGGTCCAGCGGCAGGTTGGGGGCCGCCCCCCGGTCGAGGTTCTGGCCCGAGTGGGTGTGGGCGTTGATCAGCCCCGGCATCGCCACCATCTGATCCGCGTCGATCACCTCAGCCGACCCCGCGGCCAGGTTGGGGCCGACCTCGGTTATGGCTCCGCCCTCGGCCCGGATGTCGGCCTGGCGCAGCGGCCCCTCGACGTCGAGGACGACCGCCCCTTTGATCAACAGCTCAGATGCGGTCATCGGGCGGCTCTCTCCGCGGTGACCGCAACTTCCCATTCGGCTCTGGCGGGCTCGGTCATCGGGCGGTGCTCGGGGGGCTCACAGGTAGTTGACGTTGGTGCCGAGCTGCACGTAGCGGCGGGGGGCCATCTCGGCGATCATCCGGGCCCCGAGGCGCTCGGCCTCGTCCAGCAGCGCCTCCTCGTCGATGGTCAGCAGCCTCCCCTCGTGCATCACCAGCTCGCCGGCCACCAGCACCGACTCGGCGTCGGTGCCCGTCCCGTAGCGCACCAGGGTGGCCACCGGGTCGGTGGAGGGGGTGAGCCGGACGTTGTTGGCGTCGATCACGGTGATGTCGGCGGCCTTGCCCGCTTCCAGCGACCCGATCTCGTCGTCCCACAGCAGCAGCCGGGCCGCGTCGATGGTGCCCATCTCGAAGGCGTCGGCGGTGGAGAACCCGTAGGGGTCGAACAGCGGCATGGCGGCCTGGTTGTGCATGATGAAGGCGATCCGCATCAGCTTCAGCACGTCGTTGATGACGGTGTCGCAGCCCAGGCCGACGGTGACGCCCCGGGCCCGCATCAGCGGCACCCGGGTAACCGCGGACATGATGTCGGTGCACACCACCGGGGCGTGGGCCAGCTTGGCCCCGGCCGAGGCCATCAGGTCGATCTCCCGGTCGGTGGTGAGCATGGCGTGGATGGCCACCAGCCGCTCGGTCAGGGCCCCGACGGCGGCCAGGTGCTCTAGGGGCCGGCGGCCGAACAGCGAAACGGCCAGCTCGATCTCCTCGCGGTCCCGGTTGATGTGGGTCATCACCCCGGTGCCCCACTTGCGGGCCAGCTCGTCGGTGGCCAGAAAGCGCTGGTCCGAGCACGACGGCACCCCGAGGTTGTGGACCCAGGGCCGCAGCCTGCCCCCGCCCCGGTCGAACCAGCGGGCGAAGAACTCCTCGGTGCGGGCCAGGTCCTCGGCCAGCGCGGCCGGGTCGTCGCGGTACCACGACTTCTCGGTGATCTGCTCGTAGTTGCCGGCCAGCCGGGACTCCCGGTCCCAGCCGCCCCGGGCCAGGGCGCAGCGGATCCCGGTCTCCATCACCGTTTCGGCGATGGGCTCCTCATGGGCCTCGGTGCAGGTGGTCTCGGCCATGGTGGTCACCCCGGCCCGCAGAAGCTGGGCGAAGGCCACCTGGGCGCTGACCCTCACGTCGTCGGTGCTCTGGACGGCCTCGGCCGGGATGTAGATGCGGTAGATGTTGGGGAAGTCCTCCACCGTGCTCTCTCGGCACAGGGCCTGGGCGATGTGGTTGTGGCAGTCGATCAACCCCGGCACCACGTAGCGCCGGGCCCCGCCGATCCGGCGGGCTTCCGGGTGGCGCCGGCACAGGTCGGCCGCCTTGCCCACCGCGGCGATGCGATCCCCGGCCACGGCCACCGCCCCGTCGGCGATCACCCGGCGGTCGGGGTCCATGGTCACCACCGTGCCCTCCACCAGCAGCGACACCGGCCCGGCCGCCACCGGCTCGGCCCGCGGTCCGGTCATGGCCGAGGCCTCCCGCTCGGTCAGCCGTCCGGCGTTGCTATCTCCATCCACGGCACACCCCCTGGGTCGTCACCCCCGCCGGCCTCCAAGGCCGCCAAGAAGCGGGTCATCTCGTTGTCGGGCAGCTCCAACTTATGCCCGGCGGCCGGGTAGGTCCCGGTCTCCACGTCGGCCCGGTACTCCCGGTAGGCGGCCACCCGCTCGGCGTGGAGGCGCTCGTACTCGGCGTTGAAGTCCCGGTAGGTCTTGGAGTGCCGCGGGTAGTGGCCGGTGTGGGCGCCGAGGATGTCCATGCTGAACAGGTACTGGGCGTCGCATCCGGCCCCCGACCCCATCGACATCAAAAACAGCGGGCTGCGGCGGGCGATGGCGGCGGCCACCGGCTCGGGCACCAGCTCGATCTCGGCCCCGAACGCCCCGGCCGCTTCCAGGGCCCGGGCCTGCCGCCACACCCGCAGGGCGCTGTCGGCCGTCTTGCCCACCGCTCTGAACCCCCGGGTCCAAGTGGCGTGGGTGGGGATGAAGCCGATGTGGCCGATCACCGGCAGCCCCTCGGCGGCCAGGCGGGCCACGGTGTCGAGGCTGGCCGCGCAGTACACGGCGTCGGCCCGCAGTCGGTACATAGCGAACCCCATCCGCAGGTAGTCCTCGGCGGTGACCCGGATCCCGTAGGCCAGGGCCGCGGTGATGAAGGTGGTGGGGGCCGCCTCCCGAACCGCTTCGCTCATAGCGTCGTCGGGGATGCAGATCATGTCGAGCCCGGCCTCCTCGGCGGCCCGGGCCTCCTCCAGGCTGGTCACGAACATGTTGGTCCGCTGCCGGACGCCCTTGCCGGCCAGCAGGTCGGCCACGGTCGGCTTGGCCCGGCTCACCCCATCAGACAACCACGTTTGTTTGATGCAATCAAACAACGCCCGGCCAAGGCGCGGTCCGGCGATGTTTGATACGGTCAAAGTTTCGTGGTCGATCCGCTGGAGAGAGTGAGTCTTCCCCGAGCCGGGCTGGAGGTGGGCCGCCTGGCGCTGGGGACCGCCCCGCTGGCCTCGGTCTTCTGGGGCAACGACGAGGCGACGGCGGTGGCCGCGGTGCGGCGGGCCTTCGAGCGCGGCGTCCGGTTCTTCGATACCGCCCCCTTCTACGGCCTAGGCGAGTCGGAGCGCCGCCTCGGCGTTGGGCTGCGAGCGGCCGCGGCCGACGCCGGCGACGGGGCCGACGAGGCCCGGGTGGTGATCGCCACCAAGGCCGGGCGGCTGCTGGAGGCGGGGCGGGATGGATCGATGGAGGCCGTCTTCGACTTCGGCTACGACGCGGCTTGGCGCTCGGTGGAGTCGAGCCTGGAGCGGCTCGGCGCCAGCCGGGTCGGCATCGTCCACGTCCACGACCCCGACGACCACCTCGACGAGGCGCTGGAGGGGACCCATCGGGCCCTGGTGGAGATGCGGTCCCAGAAGATGATCGACGCCGTATCGGTGGGCACCAACACGGTGGCCACGGCCTCCGCCTTCTTGGAGAGGGGCGACCTCGACTGCATGCTGGTGGCCGGGCGCTACACCCTGCTCGACCAGTCCGCGGCCCCGCTGATCGCGGCCTGCGCCGACCGGGGGGTGGCCTACCTGGCCGCCGGGGTGTTCAACAGCGGGGTGCTGGCCCGGCCCGCCGAGGGCGCCTGGTACGACTACGGCCCGGTCTCGGCGGAGCGCCTGGAGCGGGCCCGGGCCATCGAGTCGGTGTGCCGCGGCCACAGGGCGAGCCTGGCCGCCGCCGCCCTGGCCTTCCCGCTGGCCCACCCGGGCGTGGCCTCGGTGATCGTGGGCATGGCCGCCCCGGCCGAGGTGGACGAGAACCTGGCTGCGGCCGCGGCCTCAGTACCGGCCGATCTGTGGTCGGATCTGCACGATGCCGGCCTCGTCGATATGCCCGAGGGCTAACGGCGAGGACCGCGAACCGCCTGCCGGGGGGCCTGACCATCATCGACCGCTGGGAGCGAACCATGAGAATCGACAATGTCCGGGCCGTGCTGGCCGGCTACCGCAAGACCGACCCCGACATGGAGCGCAGCTTCGCTTTGGTGCGGGTCGAGGCCGACGACGGAACCGTCGGCTGGGGCGAGGCCTCCACCAACTGGGGCCACTCCTACCCGACCGTGTTCCGGGCCGTGGTCGACGACGTCTGCTCCCGGCACTTGGTGGGCCGGGACCCGCGGGCGATCCGGGACCGAGTGGCCGACCTGCGGGTGGCGCTCGACGGCTACCTGGGCTGGGAGGGCCTGAGCAGCCAGACCATCGGCGCGGTGGAGATGGCCCTGTGGGACCTGCTGGGCAAGCACCTGGGCGCCCCGGTGTACCGGCTGCTGGGCGGCGACGCCTACCCGATCCCGCTGTACGGCACCGGCACCACCATGTTCGACCAGACCCCCCAGTGGCACGCCCGCTACTTCGACCAATGCCTGGCCCTCGGGTTCAAAGGGGTGAAGGTGCGGCTGGGCCGGACCGTGGCCGAGGACGCGGAGGTGGTGGAGACGGTGCGGGACCACATCGGCCCCGACCGGCTGATGGGCGTCGACTCCTACTGGTTCCACGACCCCGACACGGCCATCGAGCTGGTCCGCCGGATCGCCCCCTACGGCATCCACTTCTTCGAGGAGCCGGTGCCCCAGTACCAGATCGAGGGCTTGGAGCGGCTGCAGCGAAACTCGCCCGTGCGGGTGGCGGTGGGGGAGCGGGTCTACTCGCCCCGCATGTACGCCGAGCTGGCCCGCCGCGACGCGGCCCGGGTGTTCGAGCCCGACGCCGCTCTGGCCGGCGGCATCCTGGCCTGTCTGGAGATCGCCGACATCGCGGCCCGCTCCTCGGTGGAGGTCATCACCCACGTGGGCGGCCCCACCGCGGTGGGCCTGGCCGCCAACCTCCATTGGTCAACCGCGGCCCGGGTGCGCCTGTGCGAGTACGACATCGACCCCCACCAGCCCATGATCACCGACATCGGCCACAACCCGGGCCTGGCCCTGACCGACCTGGCCGGCGGGGTGATCACCGCCCCGTCCGGGCCGGGCTTGGGCGTGGACGTGGACGAGGAGGCCCTGGCCCGCCACCCCTACCGCGAGGGCGACACCTACGTCGAGCTGTTCCCCGAGCACGAGTCGGGCCGGACCGCGGTCGTCTCGTAGGCGGCCCGCCCCAGGGGGCCAGCGGGACCGGCTCGCGGGATCGTCGGGTAGCTTGACCGCCGATGGCCGACGCGCAGACCGATCGGCGCGAGGACCACGACCGGCGGGCCCTCCGGGAGTTGGGCCAGGCGGTGCGGAGCCGCCGGGCTCAGCTCGGCCTCACCCTGAGCCAGGTGGCGGAGCGCTCCGGGTTGTCGGCGCCGTTCCTGAGCCAGGTGGAAACCAGCTTCGCCGCTCCCAGCCTGGTGTCGCTGTTCGCCATCGCCCGGGTCCTCGACACCACTCCGGAGCGGCTCCTGGCCGGGCCGGTCTCGGCCGAGGTGGTGGTCACCCCCCGGGGCGAGGGCCAGCGCTACGCGGTGACCGACGCGGCCCGGGGCGCCTTCCGCCGCCAGCTCACCGGCCTGGGCGAGCCGTTCAGCGCGGCGGAGTACGTGGTGGCGCCGGGCTCGGACCTCGGGGGCGTCTTCTCATCGGCCGGGCGGGAGATGATCCACGTCACCACCGGCCGGCTCATCGTGGAGATCGAGACCGGCGACGGCCGCTTCACCGCCCACCATCTGGCGGCGGGCGACACCATGGTTTACTCCACCGACGCCCGCCACCGATGGCGCCACCTGGGCGACTCCACCACCAAGTTCGTACACGTTTCCGTGCCCGGCTGATCCAGAGGCTCAGCCATGCGAGCAGAGTTGTTGGAGGGCTTCGTTCGGCGGCATCGGGTTCCGGCCGTGGCCGCGGCGCTGGTTCGGGCCGACGGCTCGGTTGAAGTGCAGGTGGCCGGGACCCGTCGGCGCGGCTCAGACGCTCCGGCGCTGGCGTCGGACCGGTGGCACATCGGGTCGTGTACCAAGACCTTCACCGCCGTGCTGTGGGCCCGCCTGGTCGAGGGGGGCGACGCCGAGTGGGACCTGCCCATTGCCGCGGTCTTCGCCGACCTCGAAGACGTCCATCCGGGGTGGGACGGTCTGACCATCGACGACGCGCTGCGCTGCCGGGCCGGCTTCGCTCCGAACATAGGCCTCACTCGGATGCAGCCGGCCTGGCTCGACACCCGGCCCCTCGACGAGCAGCGCACCGACGCCGCCCGGTGGGCGCTGCAGGCGCCGCCCCGGCGGCCGGGCCGGTATGTCTACTCGAACCTGAGCTACATCGTCGTCGGCGCCGCCATCGACCGACTGGCTGGAACGCCATTCGAACAGGCCCTGCACGACCAAGTCCTCGAGCCCCTCAGCATCAGCTCGGCCGGCTTCGGCGCGCCCCCGGAGATATGGGGACACCCGGCCCGGCTCCGACTCGGTGTCGTCGACCTGTTCCGCGGCCCGCCGGCCGACCCGGCCGAACCCAAAAGCGACAACCCCGCGGTGTACGCCTCAGCGGGGCGACTGCACCTCACCGTCGAAGACTGGGCCGCCTTCTGCCGGATCTTCCTCATCGAAGGCGGCGACCTCCTGCACCCTGACACGATCGAGCGTCTCCTCGCTCAGCCGCCGGGCCGCGGCACTCGCATGTCGATGGGCTGGGTCAAACCCCCCTATTTGCGGGGAACCTCATACTCCATGCAGGGCTCCAACACCATGTGGGCCTCCGCCGCGCTTCTAGACCACGAGCGGGAACGAGCCGCCCTAGTGGTGGGCAACGACGGCCGCCGCCGCGTGCTCAACCGAACCCTCCAACTCGCCACCGATCTATTCGGGCGCTGAATGGCTCGCTCCGGCCCTGATCACCACGTCTAGGCCGGCGCTTGGCCGGGGGTGATGAGGGGGAAGACCTCGCCGGCCACCGGGTCTCCGGTGGCCAGGCCGTGGGGGAGCCGTTTCCAGAAGACGGCGGCCTGCTCGCCCAAGTCGAGGTAGCGGGTGTTGGGATGGGCCCAGCGGGTGGAGATCCGGCGGAAGTCGCGGTCGGCTGACTCCCGGACCCCGGTGGCGTGCAGGGTGCGGGAGTCGATGGCCACCGCGTCGCCGGCCCGCAGGTCCCAGGTGGTGACCGGGAACCGCTCCGGGTCGGCGTCCACGTCCGGCACCGGTTCCAGGTCCGACTGCCCGCCGATGGTGGCGGAGGTGGCCGAGAACTCGATGGGGGCGTAGGTGACCCCGGCGGCGTGCGAGCCGGCCACCACCCGCAGGGCGGCATCGGCGTCCACGTCGTCGAGGGTGACCCAGATGGTGACGAAGGGCCGGTCCAGGTTGTAGTAGGGGTGGTCCTGATGCCAGGGGCTGGCCGACACCGCTCCCGGCTCGGAGGCGAACCACTGGTCCTCGATCAGCACCGCCGAGTGGCTGCCCACCAGCTCGGCGGCCAAGCCCGGCAGCTCAGAGGACCGGGTGACCTCGGCCAGGTCGGGGTCGTCGAACCAGCGGAACAGATCGCTGTCCACCCGCAGCTCATCGGGTCCCGACAGCACCCCGTAGAACTGGCTGGGGCTGGTGCGGCAGCGGTCGATGGCGGCGTGCAGCCTCCGGCACCACTGCTCGTCCAGCAGATGAGGCACCACCACCACGCCCCGGGCCTCTAGCTCGGCTCGGCGCTCAGACGGCATGGGGTCAGCGGGCACGGGTGGCCTCCGGGGTCGGATCGTTGTCAGCGGGCACGGGCGGCCTCCGGGGTCGACATCAGCTTGGCGTAATGGGCCAGATAGCCCCGCTGGGGGGCCTCGGAGGTGATCGGCCCCGTCACCACCCCGGCGCCGTCGACGTCGTCGGGCAGGCCCCGGCTCACGTCGATCCATTCCATCTCGGGGATGGACAGGCCCCGCTGGACCCGCTCGAACATGTCGAGGTCGTCGGGGGTGCCAAAGTTCACGAAGTCCTCGTCCACCCGCAGCCGCAGCAGGTCGATCTCGGCCGGCGCGCCCGGCGCCGAGGTGAGCCACAGCCACAGCCGGGTCCGGTCCACCGCCACCGGCTCGACCACCAGCAACTGGTTGCCGACGAAGATCAGATTGGGGAACAGCGACAGGTTCAACATGCTCCCGGTGGCCAGGTCGAGCCGGTCCCCCGCGCCCGCCTCGATCAGCGCCGACTCCAGCGGCTCGCGGAAGGGCACGTTGCGCATGGTGGCCCACGGGCCCCGGGGTATCCCCGGCCGCTGGTCCACCACCATGTGGCCGTTGCCCAGGGCCAGCGACACCATCGGGGTGGCGCCGGGGTCGCGGTCCAGCACCGTCTCCACCTCCGCGGTCTGGCCCAGGGTGTTGTAAGAGTGATGGGCGAAGGTGGCGTGGAGCCCGTCGGAGGCGTTGTCCCACGACAGCTTCCAGTTGCCGGCGAACTCCAGCCGCTGGGGTGCGGGCACCACCGCCATCTCGCCGCCGGGATGGCGGTCGATGATGGCGTCGAGCGCCGCCCGGGCCGGCCCCAGCCATTCCTGGAGCGGCTCGGGGTCGGGGTTGAGGGTGGCGAACACGAACCCCCGGTAGCGGCCCGCCTCCATCCGACCCAGCGACAGGGCAGACCGGTCTTGCACCGGGTGGCCGGCCGGGAAGGGGATGGCCGCCAGCCTGCCGTCGAGGGTGTAGGTCCAGCCGTGGTAGGGGCAGGTGAGCCGCTTGGCGCAGCCCTTCTCCTCGGTGGCGATGACCGTGCCCCGGTGGGCGCAGCGGTTGAGCAGGGCGTGCACTTCGCCGTCGGACGATCGGGTCATCAGCACCGGCCGCCGCCCGACCGTCACCGTCCGGTAGTCGCCGGGGTTGGGGATCTCGCTCTCGTGGCCGAGGTAGCACCACGACGCCGCGAACACCCGGGTCATCTCCAGCTCGAAGATCCCGGGGTCGGTGTAGATGCGCCGGTGTACTCGGTCGGTCTGTACCAAGCGCTCGAAATCAGGAGGCGGGGACAGCACGGCGCGGCCTCAGAGAAGGAAGCTGGGGTTTCGCACCCCCAGGCTCAGAGCGGGCACGACGATGATCTTGGACCGGAACCGGGGCGGGCCGCCGCCGGGCTCGCCGGTCCGGGGGCTTCCGTCCGAATCCCGGCCGCGGGCGAGGGCCGGGTCCCAGACCAGCTCGTGGATCTGGTAGCCGGCGAGCTGCTGGCTCAGGCCGTGGCGTTGCTCGTGGACCACCAGCGAGGATCGGGCCACCACCCGGCCGCCATCCGCCCAGGCCTCCACCCCGGCGACGGCCCGCACGGTGAGCGACGGCGGCTGCTGGCCCCAGGCCGACGGGTCCCGCCGCCAGCTCACCCGCTCGCCCAGGCGGCGGCGGTCGTCGAGGAACAGGGCCTGGTCCCGGCCGGGGTGGGCCGGGACCGACAGCGGGGCCCACACCGCGGCGTCGTCGGTCCACCCCTCGAGCCACTCCTCGAACCGGCCCGAGTCCAGCAGGCGGGCCTCGCGCGCCAAATGGGGGGCGACCTCGGCCACCAGGACCGGGTCGGCCGCGGGCCTTGTTTCGACCCAAGCCACCAACTCGGCCAGCTCGTCGTAGCGGGACCGGACGGCGGCGGCGGTCGCGGCCGCGGCGGGGGGGCCGGCGGGGCTGGCCGCGGTCATCGCGACATGGTGGGGGCCATGCGCTCCAGGGTGCGCAGCTCCAGCGCGGCCACCAGCCAGTAGCCCACCACCGCCACCAGGGTCAGCACCGTCACCGACACCCACAGCACGCCGTAGTTGTTCTGGGTGTAGGCGATGATCATGATGGCCCCTATCCCGTCGCCGGTGGCCAGCCACTCGGCCACGGTGGCCCCCAGCAGCGAGGTGGGCACGGCGATGCGGGCCGAGGCCAGCAGAGCCGGGACCGCAGAGGGCAGGTAGGCGTTGCGCACCTGGGCGCCGGGCCGGGCGTCGTAGGACCGGAGCACGTCGAGGATCCCGTCCGGGACGCGGCGCATGGCCGCGAAGCAGTTGACCAGGGTGGGGAAGAACGACATGACCGCCACTATGGCGGTGGTGGTCAGCAGGCCCCGGCCCACGAACACGATGATCACCGGCGTGGTGACGATTATGGGGATCGACCGCAGCGCCACCGCCACCGGCATCAGGCCCCGCTCCAGCCACGGTACCAACACGAACACCACCGCGGCGGCCACCGCCCCGGCCAAGCCCAGCGCGAACCCCAATGCGGTGGTCCACAGGGTGGTTCCCAGGGCCCCGAACACGTAGGCCCGGGTCTCGGCCGCGTCGGGCTCGGTGAACAGGTCCGACCACACGTCGAGGGGGGTTTTGGCGAAGTAGGGGTCGAGCTGGAACACCCACAGGAACGCCAGCCAGAACACGAACACGGCCAGGATGGGGGCGGCCAGCGCCGCCAGCCGGTTGAGGAGGCCGGGCTCGTGGCGGGCGGCCGGGGCCGAGGCCAAATCCAGCGCCGGGGCCCACGGGCACAGGCGCCGCCCCAGCGCCCCCACGATCAGGTAGGCGCCGGAGGACACTGCGGTGGACAACACCGCGATCACCCAGATCCGGTCGGTCTCCAGGGCCCCCAGGGCCCGGACCGTGAGAATGCCCAAGCCCTTGTGGGCGCCGGTGAACTCGCCGACCACCGCGCCCAGGAAGGCGGCCGGGGCCGCGATCTGCAGGCCGGCGAACATGGCCGGCACCGAGGCCCGGACCCGGACCTTGCGGAAGCCGCTCAGCCGGCCCCGGCCCAGGGAGCGGATCACGTCGAGGGCGCTGCCGGGAGCCGAGTCGAAGCCCAAGAGGGCGGCCACGTAGGTGGTGAAGAACACGGCCAGAGCCGACAGGGCGATGGGGGTGCCGGTGCCCGGGCCGGTGATCACCCGCAGGATCGGGGCCAAGGCGATGAAGGGCAGGCAGAAGACGGTGAGGCACACCGCGCCGATGCTGCGCCGCAGCCACGGCACCAGCGAGGTGGCTACAGCCAGGGCGATGGCGGCCAGGTTCCCCCACATGAACCCCCAGGCCGCGCTGCGGGTGGAGTGCCACAGGTTGCGCAGGTACAGGCCCTGGTTCTCGAAGAACTCGGCGGTCACCGCCGTGGGCGGGGACAGCCGGTAGGTGCCGGCGTACACGGTGCGGGCGGCCAGCTCCCAGGCCAGGATCACACCGGCGCCGACCACCAGGCCCAGCGCCTGCGGCGGGAGGCCGCGCCGAGCGGCCGGTTCTGCCATGAGGCCTCAGGCCGTCCCGGCCTCGTCGGCACCGGGCGGGACCGTCCCGGTCTCGTCGGCTTCGTCGGCCTCGGCCTCGGCGTCGGCCCCGGCGTCGAGTTGCACCACTTGGCCCTCGGAGCGGTGCAGGCTGGCCGACACCGTTTGCACCGCCGAGTGGAACTCGTCGGCCAGCAGCAGCTCCCGGGTCCGGGGCCGCTCGAAGGCCACCGGGTGGCGGGCCACCACCCGGCCCGGGCGGGGCGACATGACCAGCACCTCGTCGGCGACGTACACCGCCTCGGGTATGGAGTGGGTCACCAGCAGGGTGGTGGTGCCCCGGGCCGTCCATATCCGCTGGAGCTCGTCGTTGAGCTGCTGGCGGGTCAGGGCGTCGAGGGCGCCGAAGGGCTCGTCGAGCAGGAGCAGGTCGGGTTCGGTGACCAGGGCCCGGGCGATGGCCACCCGCTGGCGCATTCCCCCCGAGAGCTGGGCCGGCCGGGCCTTCTCGAACCCCCCGAGCCCGACCAGCTCGATCAGCTCGGCGACGGCGGCGTGCTCGTGGCGGCGGCCGACCAGCTCAAGGGCCAGCCGGATGTTGGCGGCCACCGACCGCCAGGGCAGCAGCGAGGGGTCTTGGAAGGCCACGCCGATGCGCCGCTGGCGGCGCAACTCGTCGGGCGAGGCGCCGGCCATGTCGATGGACCCCTCGTCGGGCCAGTCCAGCCCGGCCACCAGCCGCAGGGCGGTGGACTTGCCGCAGCCCGAGGGGCCTATGAGGGCGCAGAACCCGCCCGGGGGCACATGCAGGTCGAAGCCCCGCAGGGCGGTGACCTCCCCGGCGCCGAGGGCGAAGGTGCGCCCGACCCCGACGACGTCGACCGGCGCCCCCCGCCGGGTCACCGGCGCGCCGGGCGGCCCGTCACACCAGCACCGGACCGTCGGCGAATATTTCCTCCAGCAGCGACCGGTCCCACAGGTCCGCGGTCACTTCCACGCCGAGCGCCTGCAGCGTCTGGATGTTGTCCTGGACGGACTCGTCGGTCCACCACAGGAACCCGTTGGCGTCGGTGACCTCGCTGAACATGAGCTTGAGGAACTCCGAGGCCTTGAGCGTCTCCGTCTCCAGGTCGAGACCGGCGTCGGGGAACCGGTTCACGGTTCGCACCGCGGCCGCGGTGGGGTTGACCTTGTGCTCCTGCCAGCCCAGGATCTCGCCTTTGAGCAGCCCGAGGACCGTGTCCCGGTCGTTGGTCAGGGTGTCTTCGAGCACGATGTAGGTCTGGCTGTGCACCGCGTAGCCGTAGTCGGCGAAGAGCATGGTGGTGTTGTCGATGCCCTTGACCGTCATGGCCACGGGCAGGTCGGTGAGCCAGCACAGCAGGCAGTCGACCTCGCCGTTCACCAGCGGGGCCGGGTCGTAGTCGCTGGGGATGACCTCCACCCGGCTCAGATCGACGTTGTTGAGGCTGGCCAGCAGGTCGAGGTCGAGCTGGTTGTTGAAGGCCATCCCCAGCTTCTTGCCCTCCAGGTCTTTGGGCTGGGTCACCGGGTTCTCGGTCAGGGAGGCGATCACGAACGGGTTTTGCTGCATGGCCACACCCACGATCTTGAACGGCGCCCCCTGGGCCACCGAAGCGCCGGCGAAGTTGGCGGCCGAGATGCCCATGACGGCTTGGCCGGCGATCACCGGGGGATCGACCGGGGCGCCGGGCCCGCCGGGGGTGAGGCTGACGTCGAGGCCGAAGCGGTTGTAGTAGCCCCGCTCGTCGGCGATGTAGGAGCCGCCGAACTGGACCGAGTCGAGCCAGCTCAACTGGAAGTTGACGCTTTTCATCGGGGCCGCGGTAGTGGTGGTGGCGGCGGGCGCCGCCGCGGCGGTGGTGGCGGCCGGGGCGGCGGTGGTGGCGGCCGGGGCTTCGTCGTCGTCGTTGCCGCACGCGGCCAGAATGCCCCCGCCGCCGAGGAGCAGGCCGGTGCCGGCCGCGGTCCCGCCCAGGAACCTGCGCCGTGAGTACTGGTTGTCGGTCATTCGATTAATCCCCTCCATGGTGGTCGTCCCACCGGGCCTGGCGGGCCGAATAGTTTGATCAGGTCAAAGTTACCACACGGTCGGGTTCGCCTGCCCGGCCGCCGGCCGAGCCGGTGCCGGTTCCCGGCTTTCGGCGGCGGCGGCCGGGGCTGTTAGGGTGCGGCCATGGAAGTTGACATCAGACATGCACCCAGCTTCGGGGTGGCCAGATGCACCCTGAACGGGGGCCAGCAGGTGAAGGTGGAGGCCGGGGCCATGATGGCCCACTCCTACGGCATGCATCTCGAGGCCAAGATGGAGGGCGGTCTCTTCAAGGGACTGAAGCGCAGCGTGCTGGGGGGCGAGTCCCTGTTCGTCTCCACCTACACCGCCCCGGCTGGCGGGGGATGGGTGGACGTGGCGGCCAAGCTGCCCGGCGACGTCTGCGTCCTGGAGCTGGACGGCTCGAGGTCTTGGATCATCGAGCGGGGCAACTGGCTGGCCTCGGACGCGTCGGTGGAGATCGACACCAAGTGGGGCGGGTTCAAGTCGCTGATCGGCGGCGAGGGCGGGTTCATGATCCACGCCACCGGGGTGGGCAAGGCCCTGGCCGCGTCGTACGGCGCCATCGAGGTCATGTCGCTGGCCGCGGGCGAGACCGTGGTGGTGGACACCAACCACATGCTGGCCTTCGTCGACACCGTGAGCTACGAGCTGCGCCGGGCGGTGGAGGGCCGCTCCATCCAGTCGGCCAAGTCCGGCGAGGGGTTCGTGTTCCACTTCAGCGGCCCCGGCGACGTCTTGGTGCAGACCCGCAACCAGCAGCAGCTCGTCGCCTGGCTCAACACCGAGATCGGCAGCCGCGAGTAGCGTCAAGCCGGGTTCGAAACGTCAGTACGCTGACCGAAATGGCGAGGCCGAACCCCGAAGGTCCACCTCGGATCGAGTCGCTCAGCGTCCGCAATTTCCGGGCGCTAAAGAGAATTGATCTCAAAGAGCTGACTCCGCTGACCGTTCTGGTCGGCCCGAATGGCAGCGGCAAGTCCACTGTCTTTGACGTGTTCGCGTTCTTGTCCGAGTGTTTTGAAGATGACCTGCGCCGCGCTTGGGACAGGCGGGGACGGGTGCGAGAGATCAAATCGCGAGGCTCGTCTGGCCCCATAGAGATTAAGATCAAGTACCGCGAGCGACCTCCAGAGCCAGATAGCACTGTAAGTCCTCGGATCACGTATCGCCTTGAACTCGACGAGATCAGGGGCAGACCGGTGGTAGTGCATGAATGGCTGGGCTGGAGACGGAAGCAATGGGGGGCACCGTTTGGATTTCTTGAATTTCATGGGGGCAGCGGAAAAGCTATCAGCGGCGAACTACCAGACGAGATGGGTGAACGCGTTCCCTTCAAGCTTCAGTCCCCTGATCTTTTGGCTGTTAATGCCTTGGGCCAATTCTCCACTCATCCGCGCGTGGCAGGGCTTCGTGACTTCATCACAGGCTGGCATACTTCCTATCTGGCTGCGGAAGCAGGTCGCGATCAGCCTGAGAGCGGGCCGAACGAGAAGCTTACGCGCGCGGGTGACAATCTGGCCAACGTTGTTCAATATCTTCGAGAGAGAGAGCCACTTCTTCTCGGTGGTATAATCGAAAAACTAGCCAAGCGGGTACCACTCATCTCCGATGTGATGGCCGAACCGATGAAGGATGGACGCCTGCTTTTGCAGTTTGTTGACGCTCCATTTGACGAACCAATTCTGGCTAAGTATGCGTCAGATGGTACTCTTAAAATGCTTGCCTACCTCATTCTTCTACACGGATCTCACTCATATCCTTTCATAGGTATTGAGGAACCTGAAAACTTCCTGCACCCTAGCCTGCTGCCAGTTCTAGCGGAGGAGTGCCGCTCCGTTTTGGGCTCCACGCAACTGTTGGTAACCACTCACTCGCCGTTCTTTATCGACGGCCTCAGGCCCGAAGAGGTGCGCATCCTGTGGCGCGATGACAACGGTTACACTAACGTGCGCCGAGCCTCTGATATTGAGGGCATTTCAGACCTGATGACGGCGGGTGGTCTGCTCGGCAACCTGTGGACCGAAGGATGGTTTGGTGTCGGAGACCCGTTGACGCGCCTATGACGCCAGCGACAAGAGGTGTCACATCGGACACAATGCGGCATTTGAGATTCTTGGTAGAAGAACCGTCAATGAAAGACTTCCTAAACGGCCTACTCCCTCGTTATTTGCCTGAAGATGCCACATTTGATATTATAGCGTTCTCAGGTAAACGCGATCTTAAGAAGAAGTTGCTTGAGCGCTTGTACGGCCTTAAACGATCCTTACTCTCTGGGCACCGGCTCTTCGTTGTTTTGGATCGGGACTCCGAAGATTGCCATGTTCTAAAAGGTGAGCTTGAAGGCATCGCCAAGGAGGCTGGTCTCATCACTCGTACCTCTACTAGCGACAATTGGCAGCTTGTCAATCGTATCGTGATTGAAGAGCTGGAGGCATGGTACTTCGGTGACTGGGAGGCGGTTCGTGCTGCTTACGAGAACGCACCTGCAGATCCATCAAAACGCCCGAAGTTTCGAGATCCTGATGCCATCAAAGAAGGTACCTGGGAAGCCTTTGAAAAAGTAATGAGATCGGAGTTTCCCGGAGGGTTGCGCAAACGTGAGGCCGCCCGCAAGATCGGTGAACGAATAGATCCGAATCGGTCGACCTCTCGTAGCTTCCAAGTTTTCTACGAAGCCGTCCTTGAAGCAGCAGCCCGACGGAATGGGCCCGCTTGACGCCCGGACAAGGCGCGCCGCCCACATGAATCCATGTGCTATAAGTAGCACATGGACTCGATTGGTGTGCGCGAGCTCCGTCAGCGAGCGAGCGAGTTTCTGAGAAGGGTTGAGGCCGGCGAGACGATCCAGGTGACCGACCGGGGCAGGCCGGTGGCGTTGTTGAGCCCGATGCCCGACGCCACCCCGCTGGAGAAACTCCGCGCCGCCAACGGGCTGGAATCGGCGACCGCCGGGCTGGACGACTTGGGCGAACCGCTCGAGATCGAGCTGGGCCAGGAGCTGCCCTCGGCCATCCTCGCGGCCCTGAGGGCCGATGAGCGCTGAGCGGGTCGCCTATCTCGACTCGTCGGCCATCGTGAAGCTGGTAGTGCGCGAACCGGAGTCGGAGGCGCTTCGCCGGCATCTGAGGCTCCGGCAGCCCCTGGCGTCGAGCGCGCTGGCCCGAGTCGAGGTGGCCCGGGCCGTCTTGCACCTGGGGTCGGGGGCCTTGCGAGCCGCGGCCGACGCGTTGAGCCGGATCGACCTCATCCGGGTGAGCGACCAGGTCCTCGCCCAGGCGGCAACGCTCGAGCCGGCGGAGATCCGCTCCCTCGATGCCGTCCACCTGGCCAGCGCCTCACTGCTGGGTGACAGCCTCGCCCGCTTCGTGTGCTACGACCATCGGCTCTCGCGGGCGGCTGAGGCCCGGGGCTGGACGGTGACGAGCCCGGACTGAGGCTCCGGCCGGACCGTCGGGCGGCTGGGCCGGTCAGGGGGCGGCGGCTATGACGGTCCAGTCGAGAATCTTTGGATCGGCCTCGGCCTCTGTATCGGACTCGGTGGCTTCTTCTCGGCAGGCGAAGCCCTCGACCCGCACGGCGTAGGCCCGGCCCGCTTCGGCCTCCGCCGCACCCAACAGGGTGTGGCGGAACCACACCTGGTCGCCCTCGAAGGCGGGGCCGGTGTGGTCGCAGGCGTGCCAGCCCACCACGGTGGCCATGCCCGTCAGAACCCGCGACAGCGAGGCCTGAGCCAGGCCCACCACGTGGCCGCCGTACACCAGTCGCCGCGGGTAGGGGGAGCGGGCGGCGTCGCGGTGGGCCATGGCTAGGTTGTGGGTGAGGCGGACCAGCGCGGTGGCGCCGTCGATCACGTCCCGGGTCGGGTCGACCACGGTGGTGCCCACCTCCCAGCCGGTGGCCGGGCCGAGCGGCTCGAAGTTCCAGCTTGCGGGAACGAGCCCGGCGTAGTCGGCCAAGTCGAGTTCGGGGTGCCCGCCCAAGTCGTCGGCGTGACCGGGCCGGCGGTCGCCGCTCTGGGGCAGCATCGGGGCCCGCTGGTAAGTGACGGCCGGCTCTCCGTCGGCGGTGGTGACCACGTCCACCAGCACCTTGCCCCGGTGGGCCCGGCCCGGGCGAGCCCGGCTGTCGGACAGGGCGGCGACGGTCACGGCGGTGGCGATCGACTCCCCGACGAACACTGGCCGCAGCAGCCGCACCCGCCGGTAGAAGAGGTTGGCGATCACCCGCCGGCTGACGGTGGTGCTCTGCCCGATCGAGAGCTGCATGACCAGGCCGGGGCTGGCCAGCTTGCCGGTCCGGCCGGTGACGGCCCGGGCGGTCCCGGGGTCGAGCGCCATCGGGAGCCGCTCGCCCACGATCGACTGGTAGAGCGCGGCCATGCCCTCGTCGATGACGACCGGGGGCTGGCAGGGCAGCTCCTCGCCCACTCGGAGTTGGTCGTAGAAGGGGCCGTCCAGGGGGATCACAAGAGCCTCGGATTCTACGGCCGGGCCGGTGCCGGGCATACTTGATATCTAGCCAGCCAGAAGGGAGCCGGCCCGTGGCTTTCGAGACCATGTCGGGGGTGCCGGTCGACCCGGTCTACGGCGGCCCCCCGTACCCGGGCCAGTACCCGTTCACCCGGGGCATCTATGAGTCGATGTACCGGTCGCGGCTGTGGACCATGCGCCTGTTCGCCGGGTTCGGCACCGCCGAGGACACCAACGCCCGGTTCAAGGAACTGATGCGGGCCGGCGGGACCGGCCTGTCCACCGCCTTCGACATGCCCACGCTGATGGGCCGCGACTCCGACAGCCCGTGGGCGCTGGGAGAGGTGGGCCGGGCCGGGGTGGCGGTGGACACGCTGGCCGACATGGAGGACCTCTTCGCCGGCATCGACCTGGCCAAGGTGTCCACCTCGATGACGATCAACGGACCGGCGGCCATCCTGCTGGCCATGTACGTCGCGGTGGCCGAGGGCGGCGGCGCGGCCCGCCGAGACCTGGCCGGCACCATCCAGAACGACATCCTCAAGGAGTACCAGGCCCAGAAGGAGTACATATACCCGCCCCGCCCGTCCATGCGGTTGGTGACCGATGTGGTGCGGTTCACCACCGCGGAGATGCCGAGGTGGCACCCGGTCTCCATCTCGGGCTACCACATCCGCGAGGCCGGCTCCACCGCGGCCCAGGAGCTGGCCTTCACCCTGGCCAACGGCTTCGCCTACGTGGAGGCGGCGCTGGCGGCCGGCGAGGACATCGACTCCTTCGGCCGGCGGCTGTCGTTCTTCTTCAACAGCCATATCGACTTCTTCGAGGAGATCGGCAAGTTCCGGGCCGCCCGGCGGATCTGGGCCCGTTGGATGAAACAGCGCTACGGGGCCACCGACGAGCGGGCCATGATGTGCCGGTTCCACACCCAGACCGCGGGCGTGTCGCTCACCGCCTCCCAGCCCGAGATCAACATCGTCCGGGTGGCGACCCAGGCCCTGGCCGCCGCCCTCGGCGGCACTCAGAGCCTGCACACCGACGCCTACGACGAGGCGCTGGCCCTGCCCTCGGCCAAGGCGGCCCGCATCGCCCTGCGGACCCAGCAGATCGTGGCCCACGAGACCGGCGTGGCCAACGTGGCCGACCCGTTGGGCGGCTCCCCCTACGTCGAGTGGATGACCGACGAGATGGAGCGACGGGCCGAGGAGGTGTTCGCCCGCCTCGACGAGATGGGCCGGGGCTCGATCCTCGAGGGGGTCTACGCCGGCATCGAGAACGGCTACTTCGTGGGCGAGATCGCCGATGCCGCCTACCGGTTCGAGCGGGAGGTCAACGCTGGCCGCCGGGTCGTCGTCGGGGTCAACCGGTTCGCCGACGGCGACGACGACACCGCGCCCAACCTGCTGCGCATCGAGCAGGACACCGAGGACTACCAGCTCAAACGGCTCGACGCGGTGAAGCGAAGCCGCAGCTCCGAGCAGGTCGACGCCGCGCTGGCCCGGGTCGCCGGGGCCGCGGCCGACGGCAACGCCAACCTGATGCCGGAGATCATCGACGCGGTGCGGGCCTACGCCACCGAGGAGGAGATCTCCGGGGCCATGGCGTCGGTGTTCGGCACCTACACCGAAAAGGTCATCGTCTGATGCCCGAGGCGGCTGAGCCCCCGCTCGGGGACGCCGGGCCTGGGCCGGATGAGCCCCCGATCCGGGCCGTGTTGGCCAAGCTCGGCCTCGACGGCCACGACCGCGGCATCAAGGTGGTGGCCCGGATGCTGCGAGACGCGGGCATGGAGGTCATCTACCTGGGGCTCCGCCAGACCACCGACAGCATCGTGGCCGCGGTGGAGCAGGAGGACGCCGACGTGATCGGCCTCTCGATGCACAACGCCGGCCATCTCACCCTGGGCCCGGCCATGCTGGCCGCCTTGGGCGAGGCTGGCCTAGACGTCCCGGTGGTCGTCGGCGGGATCGTGCCCGAGCCGGACCGGCTCGAGCTGGAACGGGCCGGCGTCGCGGCCGTGCTGGGGCCCGGCGCCTCCACCGAGGAGGTTGTGGCCACCGTGCGGGGGGTCGTGCTCGGCCGGTGATCGCCCGAGCCGGTTCTGTCGAAGATCTTCTGGAGCGGGCCGCGGCCGGCGACCGCCGGGCCGCCGGCAGGCTGCTGACCCGGGTGGAGCGGGGCGGCGGCGACGCCGAGCGGATCGCCGAGGCGGCCTGGGTTCGGGCTGGCGGCGCCCACGTGGTGGGGGTGACCGGGCCGCCCGGGGCGGGCAAGTCGACCCTGGTCGCGGACTTGGTCGCGGCCCTGGCCGCGGGCGGGGCCCGACCCGCGGTGCTGGCGGTGGACCCGTCCTCGGCCATCACCGGCGGTGCCATCCTCGGCGACCGGGTGCGCATGGCCGCGGTCGACGCCTCGGTTTTCGTGCGCTCGATGGCCACCCGCGGCCACACCGGCGGGCTGGCCCTGGCCGTGCCCGGCGCAGTCCGGGTTCTAGACGCGGCCGGCTACTGCCCGGTTCTGGTCGAGACGGTGGGCGCCGGGCAGCTCGAAGTGGACGTCTCGGCCGCGGCCGACACCACCGTGGTCGTCACCGCGCCGGGCTTGGGGGACGCGGTGCAGGCCAACAAGGCCGGGCTTTTCGAGGTGGCCGATGTCTTCGCGGTCAACAAGTCGGATCTGGACGGGGCCGACCACGCCCGCCGCGACCTCGAGCTCATGGTCGACCTGAGCCATGTGACCGGATACGGGGACCCCAACTGGCGGCCCCCCGTGTTGACGGTCAGCGCCGCTTCCGGGGCCGGGATCGACGAAGTGGGCGAGGCGGTTGCTGCCCACCGCCGCCATTTGGCCTCTTCGGGATCCGGGGTCGAGCGCCGCCGCCGCCGGGCCCGCTTCGAGATCGCAAGCAAGCTGCGACGCCGGTTCGACCGGGCGGTCGCCGAATGCCTCGACTCGGAGGCGGCGGGCGCGACGGTGGCCGCCGTCGCGGCCGGGGAGATGTCTCCGGCAGCGGCGACCCGCCTGATCGCGTCGGAACTCCTCGCTGGCGCGTCCGCCGGGTCCTCTCCGGCCGGGGGCCGATGATGGAGGGCAGCTACCCTTCTTCGAACGCCATCTTGGCTTACGGGCGCTCTGAGCTGTGAAATTGCACCAGAGTGTTTGCCGGGGGGGTGTTGAAGTCCCGCAGGAGTTGCCACCCTAGAACAGCAATGAGCGTCGCCGGAATGATAGCCATCAACTCCAGTGGAACGATCAACACTCCGTACAGAAATGCGAGGTAACTATTGAGAGACGCTAGACCAATACCTATAGGTATATACCAGTATTTTGGGAAA
Organism: uncultured Acidimicrobiales bacterium; assembly: GCA_958296055.1. GTDB lineage: Bacteria > Actinomycetota > Acidimicrobiia > Acidimicrobiales > Aldehydirespiratoraceae > CATQHS01. The sequence continues at coordinate 1,421,934 of CATQHS010000001.1, read as the reverse complement.
TAGAAGGCAAAGATAATGGCGATTACATCAGCGGAGAAGAAGTATCGATCATGCATTTTGGGCAGAATATAGGGCAAGAGGAGGACAGAGAAAGTCGCTAGATGAACCAACAAGTCTTCGGTCACCTTCACTCGGCTCTTAGATAGAAGCCAAGCTATAATTAACACTACTATCACCGTGAATACTACACCTAGTGGATACAAATCATAGTATGCGTTGGGGATCCATTGGTACAGATTAGGAGCCTGATGAGTGAGGAATTCGTATTGTTGGGACTGTCTGATATAGATTAACAACATATCGCCTAAGGGTCTACCGATGAGCCAGGCTGGGATGAGAGTGATGAGGTAAACTAGAGGGCTCAAAAAGAAGCAGCGCCAGTTAACTGTCTTTTTGATTAACAGCCACAGGAATAGTGGTGCCAGAAAGAGGGCTTGCAGCTTGAAGGAGAAGGCTAATCCAAAGGCGATGAAGGCCCATGCTTGGCGTCGGGCAAGCAGGGCGTAAAGGCAGGCTACAAGGAAGGTGGTATATATGGCGTCTGACTGGGCCCACGCGGCGCTGTTGAGTATGACTGTAGGTGCAAAGAGCGTTGCCAGCGCGGCCATAATCGGTATCATCTTAGATTCATGGTATTTCATGCGCACGCATTCATAAGCGAAAGAGGCCATCATAATGTCAAAGATAATAGATATAACTTTTATGACGATGACGGTGTAGGCCTCGCGAACAGGAAAGAGAACCACACTCATCGTTAACAAGTATAAATACGGCATGTTGTGGTTGGAAAATGGGTCACGTAAAGCCTCTATGTTATCACGATTTTTAATAAAATTATACCAAGTAGAAAGGTAATTAGAATAGTCATTAGTCTCGAAAAATATAAAACGGTAGCGAACCACAAGCGCCAGGAAAATGCCTACAGCCAGCAATAGGGCTGGGCTCCGCTTGGAGCTGTTCATGGGCGCACTCAGCGGGGGATGTCGGCCTTTGGGGTGCCCTTGTAGGGGTCGGGCTCCCGGGGCAGGCCGAGCCCCCGTTCGCCGATGCCCCTCGCAGGGGCCGTCATCTACAGCGCCCGCTCCCGGCACCACAGCCCCATGAGCCGGTCCCGGACCAGCGAGTCGCCCGGGCCCGGGCCTCGTCGATGACCCTGTCGACCGGGCCGGGCCCGACCCAGATGTCGCCGTTGGACTCGGCCCGGGTGGACAGACCGGCAAGTCCGATCCCGATCCCGGCTCGGAGAAGAGCTGGCACCAGTGGGTGCGGATTGCAGGTGATGTCGGCCAGCATAAAGTTTCTGTTCGGGGTTGTCGAACCTCTTGATGCAGGGTGCCACCAGCACCCGGCCTACGAAGTCGAAGCCGCGGGGTGCCTGGCAGCGGGTCAGGGTCGCCTCAATGGCCGCGCCCTCCTCGGGGGAGACGCCCAGGCCGCCGTGGTCAGGACCCAGGCGCCGCCGCCGCTCTCCGGGCTCACCCCTACGCCAACAGCCAGATCACCGGCGATCAGATCGCGCTGCTGCCCGACATCCATGTGGGCATGGCGGTGGCGCTGGACGGGGGCCTGATCGTGCCGGTGATCCGCCACGCCGACCGACTCGACCGCCATCCTGGGGGCGGGCCGGGTCCGCGACGGCGTCAAGTGGGACGACGGCTCGCCTCGCAGGACTTCCGTCATGACTCTGAGCCTTACCTGGGACTGTTCTCCATGCCGGCCAAACCGGACGGTGCCGCGGTGCCGGAGGGCCGCGCCGCCGACCGGCTCTTCACCTTCGCCGGGCGCTACGTCGATCGGCTCACCGAGCGCGACGCCGGTGGCGGATAGCGCGCCGGCGGCATAGGCCATGAGTCCTCCTTGCGAGGGTGAGTCGTCACTACTTTGTGGGGGTGGCGCGGCGAAGATGCGGGGTTCGGTCTGGCTCGGTCCGGGCGACCCGAGCAAGGCGTCTCTCGCTTATCGCCGCCCCGGTTCTTTTCATCGGCGCCTCCTGCGGGTCGGACGACCCGGTGACGGCTTCGCCGAGCGCCGTCAGCTCGACGGATCAGGCCACGACTGCTCCGGCGGCGGTGACTGGGGCAGAGGTCGCCGCTCCTGAGGGCCCGGCTACATCGGTGCCGGAGGTGGAGATCGCGGCTGGGCCTCCGGCCACAACCGAGATGGCGGCTACCACTGAGGCCCCTGCCACTTCCGAGCCGGGGCTGGAGACAGTCGACCATGACGGCCCGGGCATCGCCGATACCACGCCCACGAGACAGGTTCCCTCCACAAGCGCCTCGGCAACGACCGAAGCTCCGGTTGCTTCGGTTCCTGACGTTCCCACCACAGAATTCGAGCCGGAGCCGCCGCCGACTTCGGAGCTTGAGCCGGAGCCGCCGCCGACTTCGGAGCCGGAGCCGGAGCCGCCGCCGACTTCGGAGCCGGAGCCGGAGCCGCCGCCGACTTCGGAGCCGGAGCCGCCGGCCGCCACCTCGCCGCCGGTGGACGGGGCGGCGATCTTTGAGATGGAGTGCACGGTTTGCCACAGTGAGGGCCGCTCGGGCGCGAACCTCCAGTGGTCTTATCTGGATGCGGAAGAGATCGCCCGGGTGATCATCAACGGCCGGGACGGGACGTTCATGCGACCCTGGGAGGACCGGCTGACGCCTGAGGAGATCAAGGCGGTCGCGGCCTACGTCAAGAGCCTGCAGCAGGGCTGACCACCGGCCGTCAACCTGTCAGGGCCTATGGGCGGTCTGGACTCCCAGCAGGGTCTTCCTCTGGGCCCGACGCCACCCGCCGCATGGTCTCGCCCATGCGCACCGCGTCGGACCAGGGCATCCTTCGCCCCCGCCAAGCCATCTCCTTGGTGGCCCGCACGGCCAGGGGCGCCCCGGCGCACAGGCGCTCGGCCCGGGCCCGGGCCTCGCCCAGCGGATCGTCGTGGACTACGACCCGCCAGGCCAGGCCGGTCTGGCGGGCCCGCTCGGCGTCGATGGTCAGGTCCACCCCGGCGCAGAAGGCCCGACCCCGCCCCGGTGACGATGGCCCACCCAGGCCTCGTCGCTCTGGGTCCTACACTTGCGGGTTATGGCCACTGTCACCGCTGATCTCGCCGTCTCCGAGGGAACCGGCTTCACCGTGGAGCTGCGGGACGGGACCCACACCTGGCGAGCCGACGAGCCGGCCGACGTCGGCGGAGCCGACACCGGGCCCAACCCCTACGAGCTGCTGTTGTCGGCGGTGGCCGCCTGCACTTGCATCACCGTGTCGGCGTACTGCCGGCGCAAGAACTGGCCCCTGCACTCGGTGTCGGCCCGCTACGAACACGACCGGGTTCACTCGTCGGACTGCGACGACTGCGAGGACCCCTCCGCCGGCTACATCGACCGGGTCCGCAGCCAGATCTTCATCGAGGGCGACTTCGATGACGCCCAGCGCGACGCCTTGGCCGGGATCGCCCGGCGCTGCCCGGTCCACAAGACTCTGGATCGGGGGGTGGCGTTCACCACCGAAACGGTGTTCGTGGGCTGACCCGCGAACCAACCCGCCGCCGGCGGGCCCTCACACCATGGGGAGGATGTCGGCCGGGGCGTCAGGCCCGGCATCGGGGATCAAGCTCTTGACCGCCGACTCGTAGATCGGGCCGTTGATCTGGACCTTGTAGAGGGTCCACAGGCGCCAGATGCACTCCCACTCCCAGGAATTGGGGTCCAGCTTGACGATGGGCAGGTTCATCTCGATCAGCTCGTCGGCACCGAGGGTGTGCCCATGCGAGATGTTCCGCTCCTGCAGCGCCTCCACCAGAGCGGTCACGAACGTCTCGGCCTGATCGGGAGTCGGGGGGTCGGACCGGTAGCCGACCACTTGGCGGATCATGGGAGCGGTGCGGTCCAGCGCCGACTTGGCCTCTTGGGCGTCGATGGCGCTCACGTCGGCCAGCAGCGCGGCCCACAGCTCGGTGAGGGCGCCGTTGGCCCGGACCGCGTTCTCGGCCTGCTCGATCGCCATCAAGATGCTCTTGGCCTGTATCCAGCGCCCGCCCGCGAACATCTGGGGGTCCACCGGCCCCAGGTCGCTGGTGGGGCCCAGCCGGATCTCGTCGGCGCCCAGGGCCAGGAGGGTGGCCGCGCTCTTGGCCAGGTCGGGGATGACCACCGACAGCCGGTTGCAGCGGCTTTGGAGCGAGCGGACGGCCCGGATGGCCTGCTCGGCGCTGCCGCCGGGGGAGCGGAGCAGCAGATGCAGATCGCAGTCGGGGTCGATCCCGAACAGGTGCTCCTCCAGGTTGGTGACGATGTCGGAGTCGATTACGTCGATGACCACGATCAGGCGGGCGCCGATCTTGGCCTCATAAGCCCGGATCAGGTGCTGGCGCTGGTATCGGTTGACGTGCTGGGCGTAGTAGATCGGGCTCTGCGCGGGGTGCTCGTGGGCGGCCGGCTCGCCGGGCCCCAGCCCGAGTTCTTCGCCAGACGCCGGGCCGCCGCCGGCGCTCGGGCCGCCGGGAGGGGCCGGCTCCTCGCCGGGCGCCGGGCCGTCGGCTGGGCTCGACCGCTCGCGGCTGTCGCCGTTGCTCGACTCTCGCCGCTCCCGGGATGGGTAGAAGCTGACTCCTCCTGATCGCGGCCGACTCGACATCATTGTCTCCGTGCCTCCGTTCCGGTCGGGCAAATCAGGAACGCTACCCTCCTCGAACATCTCGATACGAAGGAGCCACCGGCATGCAGGCATCCCGCGACATGGGCTTCGAGAGCCCGAAGGCCCCGCTCTGGGCCCGCCGGGACGCGGCCGTCCTCTGGCACGGATTCACCCAGATGTCCTGCTACGAGGACTCGGCGCCGGTCATCGTGGAGCGGGGAGCGGGGCATTACCTCTACGACGTGGACGGCCGCCGCTACCTCGACGCCATCTCATCGCTGTGGGTCACCACGCTGGGCCACAACGACCCCGACCTGAACCGGGCCGCCCGGGACCAGCTCGACCGGATCGCCCACTCCACCCTGCTCGGCAACGGCAACACCGCCGCCGTCGCCTTGGCCGAGGCCCTGCGGGAAGCGGTGCCGGTAGACGACGCCCGCTTCCTGTTCGCCTCCGACGGGGCGGCCGCGGTGGAGCAGGCCCTCAAGATCGCCTTCCAGTACTGGCGCAACCGGTCGGTCACCGGCCGCACCGCCTATCTGGCCCTCGGGCAGGCTTACCACGGCGACACGGTCGGGTCGCTGTCGGTGGGCGACGGCGGCTTCGGCACCGACCTGTTCGACCCGCTGCGGTTCCCGGTGGTCCGCACCCCCGGCTACGACGATCCGGACTGGGTGCCCAAGGCGGTGGCCGCCCTCGACCGCAACCGGCGCCGGCTGGCCGCGGCGGTGATCGAGCCCCTGGTCCAGGGGGCGGCCGGGATGCTGGTCACCAACCCGGACAAGGTGGCGGCCTTCGCCGAGGCGGTTCGGGCCCGGGGGGTGCTGCTGATCTGTGACGAGGTGGCCACCGGGTTCGGCCGCACCGGCGCCCTGTTCGCCGGCGACCTCTGCGGCGTCCGGCCCGACCTGATGTGCCTGGGCAAAGGCATCACCGGCGGTTACCTGCCCCTGTCGGCCACCGCGGCCTCGGCTCAGGTGCATGAGGCGTTCCTGGGCGAAGACCTCGGGCCGCGGACCTTTTACCACGGCCACTCCTACAGCGGCAACGCCCTGGCCTGCGCGGTGGCGGCCCGCCACCTCCAGCTCATCGAGGAGCGGGGCGTGCTCGACCGCGCCGCGGCGGCCGCCGAGCATCTCGGCTCGGCCCTGGCCCCGCTGGCCGCCCGCCCCGGGGTGGCCGAGATCCGCCGCCGGGGCCTGATGGCCGGCGTCGAGCTGGCCCCGCCGCCCGGCGCGGCCCGGTGGGGTCGCAAGGTGTGCGCGGCGGCGGTGCGGGCCGGGGTGCTGCTGCGGCCCCTCGGCGATGTGGTGGTGGTCATGCCCCCGCTGACCATCACCGACGACGAGATCGACCTCATCGCCGCCGTCCTTTCCGCCGCCATCGACGAGGTGGCCGAAGCCGAGTCGGACGGCTGAGCCGTGACGGTCGTGACTGGGGTGGTTCCGTGACCGGGAACGGCTGGGACAAAGCGGTGGCCGAGGCCCTGGGCGCGGTGGTCGCCGCCAACCAGTTGCGCCGGCCCCGCGACCTCGACGGGCCCGGCCCGGACGCCTCGGAGTCCGGCCGGGAAGTCCTGGTGTTCGCGGCCAACGACTACCTGGGGCTCACCGTCCACCCGGCGGTGCGGGCCGCGGCGGCCGCCGCCGTGCGGGCCTACGGGACCGGATCGGGGTCGGCCCGGCTCATCGCCGGGTCGCGGCCGGTCCACACCGAGCTGGAAGCCCGCATCGCGGCCTGGCGGGGGGCGGAGGCGGCCGTGCTGTTCACCACCGGGTACGCGGCCAACCTGGGCGTCGTCGCCACCTTCGGCCAGCAGGCGTCGCTGATCTGCTCCGACGAGCTCAACCACGCCTCCATAATCGACGGCTGCAGGCTGGCCCGGGCCCCCACCCGGGTCTACCCCCACGGCGACGCCGCCGCGGTGGACGACCTGCTCGAGGGCTCCGACGGCCGGGGGGTGGTGGTCAGCGACTCGGTCTTCTCCATGGACGGCGACCTGGCCCCGGTGGCCGAACTGTCGGAGGTGTGCGCAGCCCGCGGGGCCCTGCTGATCCTCGACGACGCCCACGCCGTGCTCGGCCACCCCGAGGCCCCGCACCCGGAGTGCCGGACCCTGAGGGTGGGGACCCTGTCCAAAGCGGTCGGTGCCCTGGGCGGGTACGTGTGCGGGCCCCGGGCCTACGCTGAGTTGCTGGTGAACAAGGCCCGCTCCTACATCTTCACCACCGCGCTCACCCCGGCCGCGGCCGCGGCCGCCTTGGCCGCCATCGACGTCATCGACTCGTCCGAGGGGACGAAGCTGAAAGCCCGGCTGAGGGCCAACATCGACCGGATCCGGCCCGGTCACCCCAGCCCCATAATCCCCGTCGTCCTCGGCGACGAGGCCGCGGCGGTGGCCGCCTCCGACGCCCTGGCCCGGGCTGGGATTCTCGTGCCCGCCATCCGGCCCCCCACTGTCCCGGCCGGGACGTCCCGGCTGCGGGTCACGGTCTCGGCCTCCCACACTGCCGCCGACCTCGACCGCCTCCTCGACGCTTTGGACCAGGCTGGTGTCCTCCGCGCCGAGGACGGAACGTCGGGGGCGGGGGGCGCCAGCGGATCGATCCCGGCGGCTGGCTGTGGCTGAGAGAGTTGTGTTCTTCACCGGGACCGGCACCGAGATCGGCAAGACCTGGACCGCGGCTGGCCTGGCCCGGATGCTGCGGGATCGGGGCCGGACCGTTCGAGCCTGCAAGCCGGTCCAGTCCCACGACCCGGCTGAGACCGCCCCCACCGACGCCGAAGTCCTGGCCGCCGCCACCGGTCAGAGCCCTGCCGACGTGTGCCCGCCCGAGCGCACCTACCCGGTTCCGCTGGCGCCGCCCATGGCCGCCGCAAAACTGGGCCAGGCCTGTCCCGGACTGGACGAACTGGCTCGGATCTGCCGGTCCGGCCCGGACCCGGGAGGCCCCGGCGGGAGAGGTGCAGAGGCGAGCGCGGATGGCGCCGACTTGTGCATCGTGGAGGGGGCGGGAGGCCTCTACTCGCCGCTGGGGGCCGACGGCGACAACCTGGGCCTGATCGAGCGGCTCGACCCTGACCGGGTGGTGGTGGTGGCCCCGGCCGGCCTCGGTGCCATCCACGGCGTCGTCGCCTGCGCCGCCGGTCTGGGCGGCCGCCGGCCGGTGGTGTTCCTAAACCGCTTCGACCCCGGCGTCGAGGTCCACACCCTCAACCTCAACTGGCTGACGGAGGTCCGGGGACTGACCGCGGTAACCTCGCTCGAAAACCTGGCTGAGCATGTCTAGGACGGCGGCCATGGTGTTCGCATTGTCTGCGGGCCTGGGGTGCGTATTCATGGCCGCAGCCTGCCGATCGGCCTCACCGGACGTTGCTGACGCTCCGGCCGCGACTTCGGGTCCGTTGAATGCCTCGGTGGCCAAGTGGCATGACAACCGTACCGCCGCCGTGTCCATAACCTATGATATTCCTTTATTTCCATGGGGTGAGCCGGATGTGAATGATTATATGATAGAACAGGGCCTCGTTCTTGGCTATGAGCTGGTGACCGGAAGCACCTATTGGGGTCAGCCCCTCTATAGCGGGGCCAATGATGCCCGGCTTGTCTATTTGTTTGAAGAGTTGGTCCCCAAGGGATTCGGCTATTTCGGTCATGGGCATGACCACATTGACCACGATTTGCTGTCCTATGACGATGCGCTCGAATCGTTTCGAACCAACTATGAGACCATGAAAGACTGGGGCCTGAAGCCAGTGGCCTACTCTTACCCCAGAAACGCCGGCAAGGACGAAGAGACGCAACGGGCCCTGGAGGCGTCGGGCTTTCTGAGCGGCAGGCTTCAGACTTACGAAACTGATCGTTTCTACAACATTCCTGGCGACTCGAAGGCCCCTGATGACTGGTTTGCACTTATGGCGGTCCCGATGCAAAGCATCGAGTTCTCCACCGATTCATTCGATCCTTGCCGAGAGTGCGTGAACGACAACAACGAACTGGAGCCCGTCTTGGACGAGGCGCTGAACCGGACGGCATGGGTGATATTAGTGTACCATAATATCGGTAACCCCAAGGGATTCGGGTGGTATGACTGGGGAGAGTTCCAAAAGGACATCCAGTCGGTAGCCAGGCGAGATTTCTGGACAGCGCCCATGAACGATATAACCCTCTACGCTCGAGAAAGAGAAAAAGCTTCCATCAAAGTTGAAACCTTCGGTGAAAACAAAATCGACGACCCAGACCGAATCGAGATAACCGTCTCCGACGGGCTGGACAACGCCATATTCGACCAGCCACTGACCATCCTGTTCGACCTGCCGGCCGATTGGGTGGGCGAGTCCTTCACCGTCTCCCAGGACGGCGAGCAGCTCGACCGCCGCGGCTTCGACGCTGCGAGCGCCAGGGTCTCACTGGAGCCGAACGAGCGGCCGTACGTGTTGCGCCGGTGAGATAAAGTCTCGACGCACTCAGATCAGGGAGGCGCCATGTCCCAAGGGTCGATCGAGGTCTACGAGAGCGAGGACCGCACCTTCTCGCCGCTGGCCGACTTCGCGGCCGTTGCCCTGGCTGGCGACGACTCGCTGTACACCGAGGCCGAGGCCGATTTCGAGGCGTTCTGGGCCCGTCAGGCCCGGGCGCTCCTCGACTGGCACGACGACTTCCACACCACCCTGGAGTGGGATCTGCCCTTCGCCAAGTGGTTCGTCGGCGGCACCCTCAACGTCTCCCACAACTGCCTCGACCGCCATGTGAACGCGGGCCGGGGCGACAAGGTGGCCATCCACTGGGAGGGCGAGCCGGGCGACACCCGAACCATCACCTACCGGGAGCTGCTGGCCGACGTGCAGCGGTTCGCCAACGCGCTGCTGAAGCTGGGCCTGCGCAGGGGCGACCGGGCGGCCATATACATGCCGATGATCCCCGAGCTGCCGGTGGCCATGCTGGCCTGCGCCCGGATCGGGGTGGCCCACTCGGTGATCTTCGGCGGGTTCTCGCCCGACGCCATCACCGACCGCTGCGAGGACGCCGAGGCCAAGCTGGTCATCACCGCCGACGCCGGCTACCGGCGGGGGGCGCCGTCGCCGCTCAAGCCCAACGTCGACTCCGCCCTGGCGGCCGGGGGCCCCACCGTGGAGCACGTGATAGTGGTGGACCGCTGCGGCACCGACCCGGCCATGACCCCCGGCCGAGACCTTTGGTGGGCCGACCTGATGGCCGAATCGGCCCCCGACTGCCCGGCCGAGCCCATGGACTCCGAGCAGCTCCTGTACCTGCTGTACACGTCGGGGACCACGGCCAAGCCCAAGGGCATCATGCACACCACCGGCGGCTACTTAACCCAGGTCTGCTTCACCCACAAGTACGTGTTCGACCTCCGGCCCGACACCGACGTCTTCTGGTGCGCGGCCGACATCGGCTGGGTGACCGGCCACAGCTACATCGTCTACGGCCCGCTGGCCAACGGCTGCACCTCTGTCATGTACGAGGGCACCCCCGACACCCCCCGGCCCCTGTTCCGCGGCGATGACCGGGGCGGATGGCCCAAGGACCGGCTGTGGGACATCGTCGAGCGCTACGGCGTGACCCAGCTCTACACCGCCCCCACCGCCATCCGCACCTTCATGAAATGGGGCGAGGAGTGGCCCGCCGGCCACGACCTGTCCACCCTGCGGGTGCTGGGCACGGTGGGGGAGCCCATCAACCCCGAGGCGTGGATGTGGTACCACCGCCACATTGGCGGCGAGCGCTGCCCGGTGGTGGACACTTGGTGGCAGACCGAGACCGGCGGCCACATGATCTCCCCGCTGCCCGGCGCCACCGTCACCAAGCCGGGCTCGGCCACCCGGCCCCTGCCCGGGATCTTCGCCGAGGTGGTGGACGCTGGCGGCGCCCCCGTCGGCGCCGGCGGCGGCGGCCACCTCACCGTCACCCGGCCCTGGCCGTCGATGCTGCGGGGCATCTGGGGCGACCCCGACCGCTACCGCCAGACCTACTGGTCCACCTACGAGGGCCGCTACTTCGCCGGCGACGGGGCCAGGGTGGACGACGACGGCTACTTCTGGCTGCTGGGCCGGGTGGACGACGTGATGAACGTGTCGGGGCACCGCATCTCCACCACCGAGGTGGAGTCGGCGCTGGTGGACCACTCGGCCGTGGCCGAGGCCGCGGTGGTGGGGGCCAAAGACGAGATCACCGGGCAGTCCATCGTCGGCTACGTGATCCTGGTGGGCAAAGTGGAGCCCTCCGAGGAGCTGCGCCAAGAGATCCGCGCCCATGTCGGGGTCAAGCTCGGCCCCACCGCCCGGCCCAAGGCCGTCTTCATCGTCCCCGACCTGCCCAAGACCCGGTCGGGCAAGATCATGCGGCGGCTGCTGCGCGACGTGGCCGACGGCCGTGACCTGGGCGACACCACCACCCTGGCCGATCCCGGGGTGGTGGCCGAGATCCGAGACCGGGCCGCGGCCGCCGACGACGAGGACTGATCCGGGCCCGCCGCGACCCGCCCGCCAACCGACCGGGACAGGCCGGCGTGGACCGCCACCGGGACCGCCGCCGGCCCGCCAACTGGCACCCCCGGCCGGGCGCGCCGGTGCCGGGCCCGGCGGTCGTGTTCGACCTGGACGGGGTGATCTCCGACGCTTCGCACCGCCAGCCGCTCCTGCGAGGCCCCGCCTTGGACTGGGAGGGTTTCTTCGCCGCCGCGGTGGACGACCCGCCCATACCGGCCGGGGTCGGGCTGACCCGGGCCACGGCCGCCGACCACGCCGCGGTCATCCTCACTGCCCGCCCCTCCTGGCTGGCCGCCCCGACCCTCGACTGGCTGACCGCCAACCGGGTGCGCTGCGACCTGCTGATACTGCGCCCGCCCGAAGACCGCCGCCCGGCGGCCAGCTTCAAGCGCCACGAGCTGGGCCGGCTGCGGGCCGCCGGCTACGAGATCGCCGCGGCCATCGACGACGACGAGCGCATCGTCGCCATGTACCGGGCCGAGGGCGTGCTCGCCCTGTACGTGCACTCCGGCTACTACGAACGCTGATGGATCGGCCGTGCGATTCGGGCCAGGCCCGCGTAGCGTTCGACTGTCCCGGCCCGTGGAGGTGAGACCATGGTCAACACGGCCAAAACCTTCGTCCTGCTGGCTGCGCTCGGCGGGATAATCATCTCCGCCGGCGGTGTGTTCGGCGGATCGAACGGCCTGATGATCGGCCTGGTGATCGGGTTGGCCCTGGCGGGCGGCTCGTACTGGTTCAGCGACAAGCTGGCCATCGCCTCGGCCCGGGCCCAGCTCGTCACCGCCGAGCAGTTCCCCGAGTACCACCGGATCATGGCCGAGTTGGCCGAGCGGGCCGACCTGCCCGTGCCCCGGCTCTACGTCTCGCCCAACCCGCAGCCCAACGCCTTCGCCACCGGCCGCAATCCCCGGAACGCGGCGGTGTGCGTGACGGCCGGACTGATCGAGGTGATGGACTGGCGCGAGATCAGAGGGGTGCTGGCCCATGAGCTGGCCCACATCCGCAACCGCGACATCCTGATCGGCTCGGTGGCGGCCGCCATCGGCATGGCCATCACCTTCGCGGCCCAGATGGCCATGTGGGCCGCCATCTTCGCGGGCGGGCGCGACGACCGGGAGGGCAACCCGTTCGGGCAGATCCTCTTCGCCCTGCTGGCCCCCATCGCCGCCGCCCTGATCCAGGCCGCGGTGAGCCGCAGCCGGGAGTTCCAGGCCGACGCCTCCGCGGCCAAGCTCATCGGCACCGGCGAGCCGCTGGCCCGGGCGCTGGAGCGGCTGGAGGCCTACGCCGGCCGGGTGCCGTCGGGGGTGAACCCCAACCAAGCGTCGGCCTACATCGTCAACCCGCTCAAGGCCCAGGCGGCCGGGGGCGGGGGCAAGCTGTTCAGCACCCACCCGCCCACCACCGAGCGGGTCCGCCGCCTCCGGGGCCGCGACTGGTCCTAAGGCGACGGAGTCCCGAGGGGCCCCTCAGTCGCGGAAGTTGACGTATTGGAGGGGGATGCCGAAATCCCGCTCCTTCAGCGCCGCGATCACCGCCTGCAGGTCGTCTCGCTTCTTGGACTGGATCCGCAGCCGGTCGCCCTGGGTGGCGGACTGCACCCCCTTGAGGCCGAGCCCCTTGACGAACTTGTTCAGATCCCGGGCCTTCTCAGCCGAGATCCCGGCCTGCAGCCGGGCGGTCTGGCGGACGGTGGCGGAGGCCGCGTCCTCGACCCGGCCGTAGTCGAGGGCCTTGAGGGAGACCTTGCGCCTCACCAGCTTCTCCTCCAGCACCTGGCGCAGGGCGGCCAGGCGGTCCGGGGTGGCCGAGGCCATGGCGATGGCGCCGTCGCCGAGTTCGACAGTCGAGCCGGTGTTCTTGAAGTCGAACCGGGTTTTGATCTCGCGCCGGGCCTGATCCACCGCGTTGCGCACTTCCTGGAGGTCGATCTCGCTGACCACGTCGAAGGTTGGCATGGCCCCGACCCTAGCTTCGAGAGGTGACCGATCGCCGCCCGCGCCCGGTAGCGTTGCCCGCTCAGGGTCGGTGCCCGAGCGGCCAAAGGGAACGGGCTGTAAACCCGTCGGCGTTGCCTACGGAGGTTCAAATCCTCCCCGGCCCACCATTCGCGTCGCGGTCGCCGCCTCCGGGCGGCCGCCCCTGAACCGTTCGCATCGGGGCGCCCGGTGCCCGGAATCCGCCCCTAGAAGGCCAGCCGGACGGCGCCGGGCGCGGACTCCAGCCTCAGCGGGGCCGGGCCCAGCGGCTCGCCGTCGCCCCACAGTTCGATCCCGGCGCCGTCGATCTCCACGACCCGGCCCCGGGACTGGCTCACCTCGGGGTGCGAGACATGGGTCCCCTTGAACACCCTGGGGAACAGGCGCAGCAACTCGACCCGGCCCACGGCCCCGACCACCAGCACGTCGAGCAGGCCGTCGCCGGGGTCGGCTTCGGGGCATATGGCCATCCCGGCCCCGAAGAAGGCGGTGTTGGCCGCCACCACCATCGTCGCGTCGAAGCGGCGGGTCTCGCCGTCGGCGGTTACGGCGACCGGGCGGGTCCTCAGCCGGGGCAATGTCGCCAGCGTGGCCGCGGTGTAGCGGCTCGACCCGGCCGGGAACCTCATGGCCGCGGCCCGCCGGTTGACGTCGGCGCTGAACCCGCCGGTGACCGACGTCGCCACCCAGCCCCGGGGCGTGGAGATGGCGTCCACCTCCCGGTGCGGCCCCAAGGCCCGAGCCACGGCCGCGGCAAGATCGGCGTCTGGTTTCAGGCCGAAGGCCCGGGCGAAGTCGTTGCCGGTGCCGGCCGGGACGATCCCCAGCACCACCGAGGTGCCCGCGACGGCTTGGAGGGCGAGGTGCACGGTGCCGTCGCCGCCCACCGCCACCAGCCGCTCGGCCCCCTCGGCGGCCAGCGCCCGGGGGGCCGCGGCCGCCGAGTGGCTGACGTCGATCATCCTCTGAGGGTCGGTAGCCGCTGAGTGGCTGACGTCAATCACGTCGTGACCGGCCGCCTCGATCAGGTCCGCCACCCTCTGAGCCGCAGTCCGGCCCCGGCTCCGACCCCGGTGCCGCTCGGGTTCGGGTCGGGCGAGCAGACAGACGGTGGCCATCTCAGGCGGGGTCAGCGGCTCGGTCCGCCATCGGCGGGCCGGGCGTCGGGTTGGGCGGCCATCGGAGTGGCGGCGTCAGCGGTTCCGGGCCGCGGCCAGCCGGGGTCCGAGCCAGACGCCGAGCCCGCCGATGGCCACGGCGCCGGCCACGCACCACCAGCCCACCGCCGGGGGCGGGTGGAGGTGGTAGTAGTCCCGCAGCGGGGTCCAGCCCATGACCGCGGCGTACAGGCCGGCCATGGCCGCGGCCAGGCCGATCTTCCACGGCCGCAGCGGCCGGCTGATGAGCACCAAGATGACCAGCCCCACCCCCAGCAGGGTCACGGTCGCGCAGGTGCGGGCCTGGCCGAGGTCCACGGCGTCGATGCGGCGCACCGTCTCGTAGAGCCCGAAGGTGGCGATCCCGGCCGCGGCCCCGGCGGGCAGGGAGAACCGCAGCACCCGCTTCAGGAAGCCGGGCTCGTTCACGCGGTGGTTCGGGGCCAGGGCCAGAAAGAACCCGGGCAGGCCGATCGAGAAGGTGCCGATCAGGGTGAGCTGGCGGGGCAGGAAGGGGAAGGGCGAGCCGACCAGCCCGATCAGCGCGGTGAGCAGAACCGCGTAGGCGGCCTTGGTGATGAACAGGTTGGCCACCCGCTCGATGTTGTTGATGACCCGGCGGCCCTCGGCCAGCACCCGGGGCAGGGTGGCGAAGCGGTTGTCGAGCAGCACTAGCTGGGCCACCGCCCTAGTGGACGACGACCCCGCGCCCATGGCGATCCCCATGTCGGAGTCCTTGAGGGCTAGCACGTCGTTGACGCCGTCGCCGGTCATGGCCACGGTGCGGCCCCGGGCCTGCAGGGCATGGACCATGGCCCGCTTCTGGTGGGGGGTGACCCGCCCGAACACCGAGGCCCGCTCCACCGCGTCGGCCAAGTCCTCGGGGTCTTCCGGCAGCTCCCGGGCGTCCACCCAGCGGTCGGCGCCGGCGATCCCCACCCGCTCGGCCACCGCGCCCACCGTGGCCGGGTGGTCACCCGATATCACCTTCAGCTCCACCCCCTGCTCGCGGAAGAAGGCCAGGATCTCGGCGGCGTCGTCGCGGACGGTGTCGGCCAGCAGCACCAGACCCACCGGCTCACGGGGCCCGGCCAGCTCGTCGCCGCCCCACTCCGGCGACCGGGTGACCGCCAGCACCCGAGCCCCGGCCGCAGCGTGGGCCGCCACCCGGGCCCGGGCCTGGGAGTCCTCGGCGGCGAGCAGCACGTCGGGGGCGCCGAGGTGATAGACGCCCCGGCCCTCGAAGGATGCCGCGGCCCACTTGCGGGCCGACGAGAACGGCTGCACCCGGACCGGCGTCCAGCCCTCCGGCGCCTCCAAGGCGGCGGCGACGGCGGCCAGAGTGGCGTTGGGAGCCGGGTCGGCCCGGCTCAGGGCCCCCAGGGCGGCGGCCGTCTCGGCCTCGGTGGCCGAACCCAGGGGCTCGACCCCGGCCAGCGAGATCTCGCCGGTGGTGATGGTCCCGGTCTTGTCCAGGCACAGCGTGTCCACCCGGGCCAAAAGCTCCACCGAGGCCAGCTCTTTGGCCAGGGCCCGGCGCCGGGCCAGGGCCAGCACCCCGGTGATGAACGACAGGCTGGTGAGCAGCACCAGGCCGTCGGGGACCATGGCCACCGCCGCGGCCACCGTCCCCCGCAGCGCCTCCTGCCAGCGATCCTCGGTGCCCAGGAGGCGGAACCCGAGGAGGGCCGCGGCCGGGGGGATGATCACCGTCAGCCAGCGCAGGATGGCGTTCACGCCCCGGCGCAGCTCGCTGCCGGCCAGCTTGAACCGCCGGGCCTCGGCGGCGAGGCGGGCCGCGTAGGACTCGCCCCCGATGGCGGTGGCCCGGTAGTGGCCCGCGCCCGCGCTCACGAACGAGCCCGACAGCACGGCGTCGCCCGGGGCCTTCTCGACGGGGTCGCTCTCGCCGGTGAGCAGCGACTCGTCGATCTCCAGCCCCGTCGACTGCACCACCTCGCCGTCCACCACCACCTGGTCGCCGGGCCTCAGCTCGCAGATCTCGTCGGCCACCACCGCCTCGGTGGCCACCTCCTCGGACCGGCCGTCTCGCACCACCCGGGCCCGGGGCATTGACATCACCACCAGCCGGTTGAGCACCCGGCGGGCGTGCAGCTCCTGGCCGATGCCGATGAGGCTGTTGCAGACGATCACCCCGGCGAACAGGGCGTCGCCGGGAAACCCGGCGGCCAGGATGGCGGCCAGCAGCGTGCCCATAATGGCGTTCACGGGGGTAAAGACGTTGGCCCGCACGATCTGGCCGACGGTCCGCACCGGCGGGACCGGGGCCAAGTTGACCCGCCCGGCGGCGACCCGCTCGGCCACCTCGGCCGCGGTGAGCCCGGCCGGGGCCGGGTCGCCGGGGCGGTAGGCCACTTGGTCGCCGGGGGCGGCCGGGTTGTCGGGGGCGGTCACAGCGTTCTGATCCGGCCTCCGGTCGGCATCAGCCGGAACGCCTCGCCGTAGGCAGATCCGACCAACTGACCGGCCCGGCGGCACTCGTCGGTGACTCCGGCCCGGAAGGCCGACACGGCAGCGCCGTCGTCGCCGGCCGGGATGTCGTGGGTGCTCTCGAACTGGCTCTCATGGGCCAGCAGGGCCTCGATCTTGGCCTCGACGTGGGCGGCCTCGACCCGCTCCACGTGGTTCGGCTCCTCGCACTCGAACAACAGCAGGTGGTCGGGGCGGTGAGCGGGCAGGCCGTGCTCGGCGAAGAAGTGGGGGTCGCGGGCCGCGGCCACCGCGTCGGTGCCCAGGAACCCGGCGGCCCGGTGGTCGGGGTGGAGGCGCCAGCGCCGCCATGGGTCATGGCCCAGCACCGCGTCGGGACGGAGTTCCCGGATGATCCGGGCCACCCGGCTCCGGAGCCCCATGCCGGCGCCGAGTTCTCCGTCGGTCTGGTCGAGGAACAGGACCTGGCCGCTGGCGCCCAGGCGACGGGCCGCGTCCCGCTGCTCTTGGCGGCGCCGGTCCACCAGGGCCGCGATGTCGGCGGCGGCGTCCCAGGTGCCCTTGGACCCGTCGGTGAGCACCAGCAGGCTCACCTCCGAGCCGGCGGCCGACCACTTGGCCAGCGTGGCTCCGCAGCCGAACTCGATGTCATCGGGGTGGGCGGCGATGGCCAGGGCCCGGCCCGGGCGGTCCAGGTCGAGGCTGGTCACGCCCGGCCCTCGAGGCGGGCGCAGCCGACGGCGAGACCGCCGGCCTCGGCCCGCCAGGGCCCGCCCAGGGCGGCGAGGTCGTCGGGATGGTCGAGGTCCCAGGCCAGGGCGGGATCGTCGACGACGGTGACGGGCAGGCCGAGACGCCCGGCCTCGGCCACGTGGCGCCGGAACGAGCCCGGGCCGTAGGAGAACCGGAACCCGGCTCCGGCCGGGACGCACACCACGTTGGAGCCGTCGCGGTGACGGTCGGGGGCGATGGTCAGCCCCGGGCCCACCGCCGCTTCCAGCGACTCCACCAGCGGGAGGTCGGCGTGGGCCACCACCGCTCGCTGCACCCCGGCCGCGGCCAGGCGCTCGATCGCGGCGGTCACCGCGGCGGTCAGGCCGGGCCCGCGGACCTCGATCACCGAGGCCCCGACCGACTCGGCCCATCCGGCGACCTCGCCGTCGTCGGTCACCACATGCACCGGTCGGGGCCGGCCCGCAGCCACCACCCGGCCGGCCAACTCGCGCATCAGGTCGCGCCGCCGGGATCGGTCCAAGACGCCGGCCAGCCGGGACAGGGCGCCGTCGAAGGACCGGACTGGCACCACCACGGCGGTCGTGGCGTCGTTGGCGCGGCGTGTGGGCACGAGGCAGCTCCGGCCCGGCTAGGGGACCGGGCGAGTCTAGGGCCAGTAGACCAGGGCTTGTCGTTGAGCGGATGGGCGTTATGCGATGGGCATGGTCTTTGCGTGTTCCAAGAGGCTTCTCCCTTGGCCCTCTGTCAGCATTCTTACCCCGCCAGGGCCGGCTTCTCCGCTGCTCACATCAATTTCGATGACGTGGTCGTATGAACCCGATATGTCTTCATGATCGCAACCTGTTCCACTGACACAGAACAGGTAGTCCCCGCCGGGCGGCAAGGCGATCCTAGCCACCCCAGCGGATCCCGTTTTGATGATATGCACCCGTTCGTCTCTGAGCACTTCTGGATCTAGATATACTCCGAATACGTCCAAGTAGACGCGTTCGCCCTTGGAGATTTCAGACCACCAGGCATCGACATAGGCGTCCTCAATGACGGCTACCTGTACGCCAGGAACTAAGTGACGAGGGGGGCCATAGTCATAGTGAGTAATGGATACAAGATATACTGTGGCCATAGGCTGGTTTGAGATGTCTTCGCCGTCTAGGAATCGCTCGTAGCGTTCGGTGCCTTGGGGTCCTGTCTCAACGATGGCGTGACCGTGGCTGAAATACACATAGACGACATCGCCGTCTTCCAATCGGATCCTCTCATGGCTGCATCCAGCTATCAGATCCTCCGAGATCGGAGACATCGCGCATATCACCGACATTTCGGTATCGAATACCCTCATCCCGGCGATGTCCGCCTCGGCGGTCCCGTCCGGGCCCGTGGTCACGAAGAACGCCGGCGCGGCCGAAAGATCCTCACCGCTGACGGGGATCTGCAGCCCCGGGGGGGCCTGCTCGAAAATGCCCAGATCGTCGCCGATCAGCTCCCACCAACCGATGATGTCGTCATAGCCGACGACGACAGCCAACCTGACATCGGGTGCCATCGCGCAGCCGCTGCCGCGGCCTACGTCGCCATAGGCCACGAACCTCACCGTCGCCGTGTTATCGCCAGATCCGGCCGCCTCCCCCAGCGGTGCTACATCGCATTCGACTATCGCCGTCGGCGCTAACGACGACATCACCGGCGCAGCCGGCGCGGTGGGCAAGACCCACGAAGTCACAGGCGCAACCGACGGCGTAGCCGGCGGAACAGACGGCTCCACCGGCGAAACCGACGGCGGCGCAGCCGGCGCAGCCGAGCTGGAGGGCTCGGGCGCACTGGCGCAGGCCGCAGCCGCGACGACTGCCAGCACGCCGCATGCGAGCCTGAGACCGGCCATGTCCAACCTCCCTCCGTGTGTTGGACTGCCAGCCGCTCATCCTGCCAGGTCACTGGTTATCACGCCAGAGCGAACCAGCGAAACCCCGATGCCGGACTAGAGGAAGGCTGCGAAGGCGGCTCGGCCCGGCTGGTGGCCCGGGGCTGCTCTAGGGTTGTGCCATGGACATCCGGGTCGCCGTGGTGGGCGGAGGCTCCTGGGGCACGACGATGGCCCATCTGTGCGCCCACAATGCCGGCACCGTTCTGTACGCCCGCGACCCAGAAGTGGCCGACGCCGTCAACCGGACCGGGGAGAACCCCCGCTACCTGGCTGGCTACCGGCTCCACCCCGGGCTGAGGGCGACGAACGAGATCGGCGACGCGGCGGCCGGGGCCGGCGTGGTGGTGATGGGGGTGCCGTCGCACGGGTTCCGGGCCACGCTGCGGTCGCTGCGCCCCCACCTCCGGGCCGGGGTGCCGGTGGTGTCGCTGGCCAAGGGCCTAGAGCGCGGCACCAACAAGCGGATGACCGAGGTCATCGCCGACGAACTGCCCGATCACCCGGCCGGGGTGCTGACCGGGCCCAACCTGGCCAAGGAGATCCTGGCCGGGAAGGCGGCCGCGGCGGTGCTGGCCATGAGCCACCCGGTAGGGGCCGAGCGGCTCCAGCGCCTGTTCACCACCGGCTGGTTCCGGGTGTACACCAACACCGACGTGGTGGGCAGCGAGATGGCCGGGGCCCTCAAGAACGTCATCGCCCTGGCGCTGGGCATGGCTGACGGGCTGGGGGTGGGTGACAACGCCCGGGCCGCGCTCATCACCCGGGGCCTGGCCGAGCTGACCCGCCTGGGGGTGGCCATGGGCGGCGAGCCCGCCACCTTCGCGGGGCTGGCCGGGGTGGGCGACCTGGTCGCCACCTGCGTCAGCCCCCAGAGCCGGAACCGCCACGTGGGCGAGCTGCTGGCCCAGGGCCGGCGCCTGGCCGAGATCGTGGCCGAGATGGACCAGGTGGCCGAGGGGGTAAAGACCGCCCCGGTGGTGGCCGCTTTGGCCCGGGCGCTGGGGGTGGACATGCCCATCTCCGAGGAGGTCACCGCGGTGGTCACCGACGGCCGGACCGTGGCCGAGGTCTACCGGGTCCTGCTGGAAAGACCTCTCACCACCGAGGTCCGCTGACCTCAAATCGCTGGTTCTTCGGAGCGAGGGGCTTCAGCGACTCGACTCAGCAATCAAGCCGCTCGATATAGGCGCCCATGCCGGGGACGGTGAAGGCCACCCGACCCCGTTCGGGGGCGAAGATCAGGCCCTTGCGGATCAACTGGTCCCGGTGTTGTCCGAGGTCTCGGTGGGTCTTGCCGAGGCGGTCCGCCACCTGCCCGCTCGAAACGGAGCCGCCGTTGGCGGTGCCGGCTTCGGCGGCCATGGCCGCGAGATAGGCGCGTTGGGCCGGGGTGGTCCGCCCCCACCGCGATCCGTAGAACCCTTCGTCCAGTTCGCCTCGGGCCGCCTCGATCCCCGCCCTGGCGTTATCGATCGTTATCCGGCGAGGCCCGGGCGCGTAGTCCCATATCTTGCTGCCGAAAGCTTGAAGGAAGTATGGGTATCCGCCGGAAGCCTCCACGGTGTGGGCCAGCGCTTCCGGCTGCCAGGCCACCCCGAGGGCCTCGACCGGCCGGTGCAGCGCCTCGCCGGCCGCGGCGGGTTCGAGGATGTCGATCCGGTGGTAGGCGAAGAGCCGCTCGGCGTAGGGCTTGGCCTTGGCGAGCACGCTGGTAAGGTTCGGCAGACCGGCGCCGACGACGGCCACCGGGAGTTGCAACTGGTTCATCTGGTGGGCCGCCCCGGCGACGGCGGCGATATCGGGCTTCGGGAGTTCCTGGAGTTCGTCGACCAGCAGGAGGACTCCGGTGCCGAGGTCGGCCGCGGCTTCGCCCAAGTCGACCAGCAGATCGGTCAAGTCCAGCTCGAGATATCCCGAGTCGGCCCGACCCGCCTCGGGATCGACGGCGACCCCGAGGCTCATGGATCCGCCGGCCGCTGCCTTCAACGAGAACGATTTGAACACCCTCAGCGCTTTTCGAAGCCGATCCGACGTTCGGTGCCGCAGCGACGCGGCCCGCAGCGAGCCGGTCAGGGCCTGTGTGGCCAGGAGGCGAAACTTCCGGCCCGGCCCGGCTTCCACGAAAGCAACGACCCAGCCCCGCTGCTCCGCCGTCGAGCGGAGTTCGTTCAGCAAAACGGTCTTGCCGACCCCTCGGAGCCCGGTGAGGATCATCCCCCGCTCTGGTCGGCCCGCCTCTAGGCGACCGAGCAGCACGCCGAACCGCGTCCTCTCGTGATCGCGGCCGGCCAGCTCCGGAGGCCGCTGGCCGGCACCGGGGGCGTAAGGGTTCTGCACTGGATCCATAAGTATGAGAGATTCTACGCCTATATGAGGGAAATTCTTAGATACCTACAGAAAGTTTCATACTCGGGCCGGTCAGGTGAACACAGAGGCCGGAGTAAGGACCCGGCCCGTGACCGCTGAGAACGGGATCTGCTTACGCCATCCGCACTACGGCTGACAGGGCCCGGCGCAGCCGCACGCCGGCGTCGAAGAACCAGTCGATGAATTCGTCGTACCGACCTTCAGAGGCCACATCCGCATCTTCCCGATATTCGGCGATTCGGCATGCTCTGGCATCGGGCAATGGCTCCCACTGGAGCGGTCGCCCATACTCGGTCTCGAATAGTTTTCGCTGCTGTAACAGATGCTCGAAGATACTATCGTTGCTAGTCTTGTCGAGGGTATCGATATAGATCTCATGTCGAAGTCGCCTGTGGGTTAAATTCAGACGGATACCCGGTCTTCTTAAATTTATCCAGTTGATCGGTAATTTTAAATTCATCCAGTTGATCGGTGATTTGAACTCCATCCAGTTCTTTATTGAGGGTGTCCCCCCTTTGGACCAATCTGGATGTTCTTCTCTCAATCGCTCTAAGTATCTGGTCCAGAAATTGTGATTCTGGATTTCCCTTTCGGTTCTATCTGGCCGGGTTGCTGAGCGGACCTGCTTCTGCAAGTCGTTGGGCTGCGCCACCAGCTTGAAGAGGGGTGCCGGGAGTGATGCACCGATCCGCACCACCTGAAGCTCTATTCCAAAGAAGCGGACATTTTCCCGGGTCTGCTCGTTGAGCCAGTCGATGGCTTGGCGATGCTCCTCTCGGAACGAGGTCGCTATCCATACGATGCTCGAGGCGCCGGTACCGGCCGCGTACGTGAGAATCTGGCCGAGGTGGTTGTGATCAGTCCCCCCGAGCTGGTTCTCAACGATGAGGACAGCGTCGTTGGTCAGATCGCGTCCGATGAGATCAAGGGAGAAATCGCCGACCGGGTGCTCTGACTGCTCGATCTCAAGGTCGATGCCCAGGGCCTCGGCTAGGTGATCGTGGTGATCGAGCAGCCACGGCGTGAAATCTCGGGCTTCGTTCTCCCATACCGTGCGCACTTCGACTCTCTCCAATCGACCGAGTTCCATCTCGACCTCCTCTTCCTCGTCCTCATACTGGCCGATTCGGGCCTGGCGGGCGGGGAGTGTGGTAGCCAGTGGCCCGTGACGGCTAGGGCGCCGACTCTGAGGCGGGCTCTCAAGGGCAAAGCGCCCGGGCTGCGGGCCGAGCGGGCCCTGTGGGAGGCCGGGGCCGACGTGGTGGTCGGGGTGGACGAGGTGGGCCGGGGGTCCTGGGCCGGGCCCCTGACGGTGGGGGCGGTGGTGGCCGACCCCGTGGCCCGCATCTACAAGGTCCGGGACTCCAAGATGCTCACCCCCGACGAGCGGGAGGCGATGCACGACCGCATCCGGCGCTGGGCCCGGGCCGTCTCCGTCGGCCACGCCGAGGTGGCCGAGTGCAACGAGCTGGGCATGGCCGCGGCCCAGCGCCTGGCCGCCCGGCGGGCCATCGACGGCCTCGGCCTCGCCGTCGGTCACGTGCTGGTCGACGGCTCGTGGGATTTCGTGGGGGGCGGGAACACCACCACCATGGTGCGAGGCGACTCGATCAGCCTGTCTATCGCCGCCGCCTCCATCGTGGCCAAGGTGACCCGGGACCGGATCATGCGGACCGCGGCCCACTGTTACCCCGGCTACTGGTTCGAGTCCAACAAGGGCTACCCCTGCCCGCGGCACCGGGCCGCGCTGGCCGCGTGGGGCCCCAGCGCCATTCACCGGCGGCGCTGGGTGTTCATGGACGGGCTGCGCTGGACCGGCGTCCCCCGGCTGACCGACCCCATCGACGCCGCCCAGCAGAGCCTCGATCTGTAGCGGCCGCCGCCGTCCGGGTAGGGGCGCCCCCGGTCGGCGGCCGGGTACGATGCCAGGTCTGTGGGCCAGCCCGTCACCTTCTTGCGCACCACCTCGCCGAGGCCGGGGATCGTCCGCTTCGAGCTCAACCGGAGCCTCACCGGGATGGGCCACGAGCGCTACCGGGCCGGCGACGAGATCGCCGGGAACCGGCCGGTGGACGAGCTGGCCCGGAGGCTGATCGCCACCGGCAAGGTCAAAGCCGTCCACGTGTACGCCTCGATGGTGACGGCGGAGCTGGACTCCTCCGACGGCGCGGACTTGGGCGCGGTCATCGCCGGCCTCCACACCTACTACGGCCCGGGGGTGGAGATCCCCAGCGACGAAGAGCTCATAGCCGCGGCCGGGCCCGGCTGAGCGCGGAAGCGGCCGCGGACCGATGAAGAGGATTCTCTGGCTCGGCGCTGCGGTGGTCGCGGTGGTCGTGGCGGCTTTGGTGTGGTGGGTGGTCTTCGCTGGCGACGAGCCGGCCGAGGTCGATCTCTCCGCGGCGGTGGCCGGACTGGCCACGACCACCACGGCGTCGCCGGCCGCGGTGGCCGACACCGAGGCTGAGGGTGTTGTCGAGCCTGCCGCGGCCCCGGACGAAGCCGCGGAGCCGTCTGGGGCCGCCGAAGAGACCGCCGAGCCGGCTGCGGGTGCCGACGGCGGCGGCGCCGACGATGCCGCCGGGTCGGGTGATGTCGCCTCGGGCGTCGCTGGCGCCTGGACCGTTGACACTTCCATTGGCGACTTCGACTACGAGCAGGCCACCGGCAGCTTCGCCGGTTTCCGGGTCGACGAAGAGCTGACCATCGGAGAGGTCACCGCGGTGGGCCGCACCGGGGAGGTGTCCGGGTTCATCCAGCTCGGCGCCGGGGGCCTGGAGGCAGCCGAGATCACGGTGGACATGTCCACCATCGAAACCGACCGGCCCTTGCGGGACGGGCGCACCCGCCAGGCCCTGGCCACCAACCAGTTCCCGACCGCAACCTTCGTCCTGACCGAGCCCGTGGCCCTGCCCGCCGGCGCGGCCGACGGTGCCGCCTTCTCGCTGGCGGCGGCGGGCGACCTGACCATCAAAGGGGTCACCAACCCGGCCGTCTTCGCCCTCGACGCCCAGCTCGTCGACAATGTGATCGTGGTGGTCGGCTCGACCGAGGTGCGCTTCGACGACTACGGCGTGCAGGCCCCCTCGGCCCCGATCGTCGTCTCGGTCGAGGACCACGGGATCATCGAGTTCCAGCTCCTGTTCACCCGCTGAATTCCCGTCCCTTTTCCCAACGCGGATCAGTGCCGCTTCTTGACCCTCGACGACCCGGATGTCCGCGGCTTGGCCCGCACTGATCCGGACTCTCTGCTGGCCGGATCGGAGCCCCTCACCCTCGACGAAGTCCAGCACGAGCCGGACCTGCTCAGCGCGGTCAAGCGGTCGATCGATCAGGATCGGCGGGCCGGGAGGTTCCTGCTCACCGGGTCGGCCAACCTGCTGCTCATGCACCGGGTCTCGGAGTCGCTGGCCGGCCGGGCCAGCTACCTGGCCGTGCGCCCGATGAGCAGGCGGGAGCTGGCCGGCGCCGGCCGGCCCGGCGTCTGGGGGGAGCTGCTGGCGGCGCCGGCCGGACCGTCAACCTCGCCGGCTTCGGCCGCGATCTGGCCATGTCGGCCACGACGGCGGGGCGGTACCTCAACCTGCTGGAGGCCTCGTACCTGGTGGTGCGGGTTCCCGCCTACGCGGTCAACCGAACGAAGCGCCTAATCAAGTCGCCGAAGCTCTATTGGGGCGACCCGGGCGTTGCCCTGTTCCTGTCCCGGGAGCCCGAGCCGCGGGGCGCCCATCTGGAGAACCTGATCCTGTGCGACCTGCTCGCCTTCTCCGACGTGAGCCCCCTTCCCACCGAGGTGTTCCACTGGCGCACCGCCAACGGCGAGGAGGTCGACTTCGTGGTGGAGCACCAGCGGAGCCTGCTGCCGGTGGAGGTCAAGTCGACGAAGAATCCCCGGCTCAGGAACGCGGCCCACCTGCGCACGTTCCGGCGGGAGTACGGGGACCGCGCCCTGCCGGGTCTGTTGGTTCACTGCGGCGACCGGGTCGACTGGCTGACCTCGGAGGTTCTGGCCGTCCCCTGGTGGAAGCTGATCTAGCCCGCCGCCCCGTCGGGCCCGCGGGGCGGTCGGCGCCGGGCTCAGCAGGGGCGGCCCCGCAGGCGGCGGTACCGGCGGATCAGGGCGTTGGTGGCGGCGTCGTGGCCCAGCTCCGGGGGGTCCGCTGAGGCCAGTTCGGCGGCGATGGGGCCGGCCAGCCGCTTGCCCAGCTCCACGCCGGGCTGGTCGAAGCTGTTGACGCCCCAGACCGCGCCCTGGACCGCGGCCTGGTGCTCGTAGAGGGCCACGATCTGGCCCAAAACCGAGGGGGTCAGCCGGGGGGCCATGATCACCGTCGAGGGCCGGTTGCCGGCGCAGCGCCGATGCCGGTCCGGCTCGTCGCCCCCGTCACCGTCGCCTCCTTCGGCGCTGCCGAAGGCCAGTGCCTCGGCCTGGGCCAGGCAGTTGGCGGCCAGCAGGTCGTGGTGGCGGTCGAGGTCCCGGCTATCCAGTCCCGGGCGGCCGGCCAGGTCGGGGTCGGGCTCGGCGAACACGATGAAGTCGGCGGGCGCGATGTCGGTGCCCTGGTGCAGCCACTGATGGAAGGAGTGTTGGCCGTCGGTGCCGGCCCCGCCCCACACCACCGGCCCGGTCGGGTAGCTCACCGGCGAGCCGTCGAGGCGCACCTGCTTGCCGTTGGACTCCATGTCGAGCTGGCCGAGGTGGGCGGGTAGGAGGCCGAGCCGGCTGGAGTAGGGGATCACCGCCCGGGTGGGGAAGCCCCAGAAGTTGCGGTTCCACACCGCCACCAGCCCCAACAGCACGGGCAGGTTGGCGGCCGGGGGCCGGTCGGTCAGGTGCTGGTCCACGGCCCGGAACCCGGCCAGCATCTCCGAGAAACGCTCGGGCCCGATGGCGATCATCAGCACCATCGAGGCGGCCGACGCCAGCGAGAAGCGGCCCCCCACCCAGTCCCACAGGCCCAGGATCGAGGCCGGGTCGATCCCGAAGCCGACCGCGGCCTGCCGGTCGGCGGTCACGGCCGCGAAATGGTCGGCCACCGCTCCTTCGCCCAGCGCGGCGGCCACCCAGGCCCGGGCCGAAGCGGCGTTGGCCAGCGTCTCGACGGTGGCGAACGACTTGGACGAGACGACGAACAGGGTCTCGGCCGGGTCTAGGCTGGAGAGGGCCGTCGCCAGCTCGGACCCGTCCACGTTGGACGCGAAGCGGCACCGGACCCGGTCGTGGCGAAAGGCGCCCAAAGCCTCGCAGGCCATCCTCGGGCCCAGGGCCGATCCGCCGATGCCGATGTTGACCACCGCGGTAATGGGCTGGCCCGTGGCCCCCAGCTTGCGGCCGGACCGGATCTGGTCGGCCAGAGCCGCCATCCGCTCCAGCTCCCGCTGTACCCCCGGGCCGACGTCGGCGCCCCCGGCGGGCGCCGCCGAGCCGGGTCCGGCCCGCAGGGCGGTGTGGAGCGCGGCCCGGCCCTCGGTGGCGTTGACCGGCGCCCCGGCGACCATGGCCCCCATCCGCTCGACCACCCCGGCCCGGCTGGCCAGGGCGACGAGCAGCTCCACGGTGCGGTCGGTGACCCGCTGCCGGGACCAGTCCACCACTAGGTCGCCGACGGCGGCGGTGAAGCGGTCGGCCCGGCCCGGGTCTGCCGCGAACAGGTCGCGGAGATGGACCGAGGCCATCTGGCCTTGGTGGTCGGCCAGGGCCCGCCACTCGGCAGTGGTCGAGATGTCTGCCGGGGGGCCCACGGTCAGCCGCCCGCGGAGTTCGGGGAAGCGGGGGAGCGGTTCCGGCTCGGGTGGGCCGCTCTCATCCGCACCCGGCTCTTATTCCTCGGCGGCCCCGACGCCGTGAAGCTCGGCCGAGGCGGCCAGCAGCTCCCCGAACTCGACCGGAGAGCCCGTCTCGGGGGTGGGGCTGTCGGTGGCCAAAGCCAGCAGCATCGCCTCTTCCAGCGCGGCCCGCTCCGGGTCGAGCCCGCCGTGGGCGACCCGCTCGTAGAACACCACCGAGACCAGATCCTCCATGTCTAGGTTGGCGAATCCGCTCATGCCGTTGGCGAAGCTGCCGACCACGCGGGCCCCGTCGGGCCGGTCGGGGTTTCCGTAGGTGTCGAACCCGAGGCTGCGGGTGCCCTGGGTGCCGAGGTACACCCACGACAGGTGCTGGGCCAAGCCGTCGAAGTTCTCGCCGGCCGGGAAGGTGAGCAGCAGCTCGCCGTCGTTGAGCTGGCGGCCGGTGGCCGACCCGCCCCCGTCGCCTCCGTGGCAGGAGGCGCAGGTGCTGTAGACGGTCGAGCCGTTCTCGATCAGGACCAGCTCGTCGCTGGCCGGTGGCTCCAGGGTGCCCACGTAGAAGATGGCCCAGATGGGCAGGAACACCATCACCGATGCGGCCCACACCGGCATCTTCTTGCGCTGCCGGGCCGCTTCCACATAGGGGGCCACCGGCACGGGCCGGGCCGGTTCGGCGGGCGCGGGCGCTGGCACCGGCGCGGCGGGCACTGGGGCGGCCGCCGGCGCGGCGCCGGGGCCGGGGGCGCCCGAGGCCGCAGGGGTCGGGGACGCTTCGTCGCCTTCGCCGGTGAGCTCGACCCGGCGTTGGCGGGAGCGGGCCAGGAGATGCTCTGGTACCTCGATCACCAGCGTGTCTCCGCGGGGGTTCGGGATTCGGGTCCGGTGTGGGCGCGCCCAACCGGCGCGTCACGATAGAGCCAGTGTGGCCGATCCGGCCAAGCTGAACACGCATGGGACCGGTCGGCCTCGGCCGGAGCCCGGGCCCGATGCGCCGGGTTGTGGCGCCGGGCCGGTCGGCTGATAGAACCGGGGCCGTTCCCGGAGGTCCCCCCGCCGGGGGCTACACTCGAGAACGGTTCGGGAAGTGGCCAGGAGCGCTGGTGGTTGCCTTCACCCTCTCTGTCATCGTCACGGTCGCTGTCACCGGCGGCGTCTTGCGCTACCTGAAAGGCCGGGCCCCGGGGACCCCGGTGACCTGGGGCGAGGCCATGTTCGGGGCCATGGTGGTGTTCTTCTTGATGTTCTGGGTCTATGGCGTCGTCCCCCATCAGTGGCTGACTTGGGCCGACAACGAGCTCAACTGGCGGTCCGACAAGCTCTTCGTCGGGCCCGGCGGC
Source organism: uncultured Acidimicrobiales bacterium (assembly GCA_958296055.1). Classification (GTDB taxonomy): domain Bacteria; phylum Actinomycetota; class Acidimicrobiia; order Acidimicrobiales; family Aldehydirespiratoraceae; genus CATQHS01. Next base: position 1,393,064 of record CATQHS010000001.1, on the reverse strand, counting down.
ATTCTGAGGGCCCAGGCCCAGGGCGGCAGCTTCCCCTTCACCATCACCTACGTGGTGATCCGCGATCTCGTCGCCGTGCTCATCTACGGGGCCGCCATCGGCGGCAACGTCGCTCTGTGGTCGATGGTGCAGAAGCGGGGCCGCCCCGGCGCCGCCAAGCCGGTCGAGCGCTCCAGCTTCGGGCGACCGCTGGTGCGGGAGGGACAGGAAGGGGCCGGGGCGTGACCACCACCGACGCCAACCCCCCCATGCCGGAGTTCCGCGACGACTACGTGCTCCAAGAGGTGGACGGAGCCTGGCTCTCGCAGGCGGTCAAGCCCAAGCAGTTCATCCACATCGACCAGTCCGAGTGCATCATGTGCGAGGGCTGCGTCGACATCTGCCCGTGGAAGTGCATCTTCATGGTGACCCCCGACGCCGTCGACGCCGCCATCGGCACCGAGCAGCCCGGGATCGATCCCAGCGACCATGTGATCTTCACCATCGACGACGACGTGTGCACCCGGTGCGCGCTGTGCGTCGACCGGTGCCCCACCGGCGTGATCATCCTGGGCAAGGTGGGCGACCCGCCGCCCGACGGCGACCCCCACCAGCGAACCAACACCTACGGCTACGGCTACGGCATGCGCCTGGGCTGAGCCCCACCCGAGGACCCCGGAGGAAACCGGTCACCAATGGCAATGGAAACCGAAGAGCAGAAGAAGCCGCTCCCGGAGCGCCTCGGGGACCACCTCGGCCGCCTCGGCGACCAAGTCCAGGGCTCGCAGGCCTGGAACTCGATCTTCAGGCCCGGCTCCATCTTCCGCAAGGGCTACACCGACAGCCCCCGCAACCGGTCCTACGTGGTCATGAACAGCGTGGTGTACCACCTGCACCCGGTGAAGGTGAAGCGACACGCGGTGAAGGTCAGCTACACCCTGTGCCTGGGCGGGCTCAGCTTCTTCTTGTTCATCCTCCTCACCGTCACCGGCATCTTCTTGATGTTCTTCTACCGGCCCACCGCCGCCCAGGCCTGGGACGACATCTACACCCTGGAGACCTCGGTCACCTTCGGGCTGCTGGTCCGCAACATGCACCGGTGGGGGGCCCACCTCATGGTGATCACCGTGTTCTTGCACATGGCCCGGGTCTTCTACCACGGGGCCTACAAGCCCCCACGGGAGTTCAACTGGGTGATCGGCGTGATCCTGCTGACGCTCACGCTGCTGCTTTCGTTCACCGGCTATCTGCTGCCCTGGGACCAGTTGGCGCTGTGGGCGGTGACGGTGGGCACGAACATGATGGGATACACGCCCGTGTTCGGCGACCAAGTGCGGTTCGTGCTGCTGGGCGGGGTGGAGATCGGGACCGACACCCTGCTGCGCTGGTATGTGCTCCACGTCCTGATGCTGCCGTTCGTGATCGTCATCTTCATGGCCATCCACTTCTGGCGGGTCCGCAAGGACGGCGGGATCTCGGGCCCGCTGTAGACAGGAGACGCAGTCCAATGGTGGAAGTACCCGAGCATCTGCGCCGGCGAGCCGAGGAGGCCCGGGCCAAGGCGGAGGCGGCCAAGGCCGGCGCGGCGGCGCCGACGGCCGACGCGGCCTCCGAGCCGGAGGCGGCGTCCAAGATCCCGGCCCATCTGCTGGAGCGGTCCCGAGCGGCCCGGGCCGGCGCGGCGGCCCCCGGCGGCGACGCCGGCGGGGGAGTAGCGGTGGCCGACCCGCCCGCGGCGGCCCCGCCCCCGGTGGCGGCCGGCCCCGGCGGCCACACCCAGCGCCTGCTCACCGTGGTCAAGTCGGGCTCCATCCAAGACGTGAAGGCCAAGCCCATGGACAAGGTCCACGTGTGGCCCCACCTGCTGGTGGCGGAGTTCGTGGCCTGCCTGTTCATCACCGCCTTCACCCTGCTGTTCTCGATCTTCGTCAACGCCCCCCTGCTGGAGCTGGCCAACTTCAACCAGACCCCCAACCCGTCCAAGGCGCCCTGGTACTTCCTGGGCCTCCAGGAGCTGCTCACCATGTTCCACCCCATGGTGGCCGGCGTGACCATCCCCGGCATCGGCCTCTTCCTGCTGATGATGGCCCCCTACATCGACAAGAACCCGTCGCGGCGCCCCGAGGACCGCAAGTTCGCCATCAGCCTCATGACCATCCACCTCATGTTCTGGGCGGTGCTGGTGATGATCGGCTCCTTCTTCCGGGGCCCGGGCTTCAACTTCGTCTTCCCGTGGGAAGCCGGCCTGTTCTTCGAGCTGTGATGCCCGCCCGATCCGTGATGCCCGCCCGATCCGTGATGCCCGCCCGAGCTGTGATGTCCGCCGTGATCGGGGAGGGCGGCCCGCGGTGATCTACGTCGCTCTGGCCGCCTTGATCGTGCTGGCTGTCGTGGCTGTGCTGGCCGCGGCGCGCCGGCGCCAGTCCAGCGCCGCCATCGGCATGGTGTCGCGGGAGACCCGGGGCCGCGACCGGGGCTCGCCGGTGCTGGACCCCGAGACGGCGCCGTCGGGCCGCCAGGTGGAGAAGGCCGCCCGCGAGCAGCGAACCGGCGCCGCGCTGGAACCGGCCGCCAAGGCCCAGCCCCCGGCGCCGTACGCCCCCCCCGACCCCGAGACCATCGGCGTGAGCCGCCGGCAGTTCTTCAACCGCACCATCGTCGGCCTGATGGGGATGAGCATCACCGGGTTCGGCGTGGCCTGCATCGCCTTCCTGTGGCCCCAGGGCGCCAGCGGTTTCGGCTCCAAGATCAAGGTCGGCCTGATCAGCGACCTGCTGACCGAGATTCGAGACAACCGGGGCTTCCTGTACAAGCCCGAGGGCCGGATGTGGCTCACCGAGTACCCCAATGGGGCGGTGGAAAAGGCCCGGGAGTCCTACACGCCGCCTGAGCTGTCGGGCATGGCCGCGGGCCACGACCTAGGCCTGTCCGGCGGCATCGTCGCCCTCTACCAGAAGTGCCCCCATCTCGGCTGCCGGGTGCCCAACTGCGATACGTCGCAGTGGTTCGAGTGCCCGTGCCACGGGTCCAAGTACAACCAGGTGGGAGAGAAGCGGGGCGGCCCCGCCCCCCGGGGCATGGACCGCTTCGCCGTGGAGGTCGGCGCCGACGGGTCCCTCACCGTCGACACCGGCACCATCATCCAGGGTCCGCCCATAGGCACCAACACCACCGGCCAGGAAGCCGAGGGCCCGGCCTGCATAGGCCAGGCCACCCACTAGCAGCCCCCCTATGCCGCCCGTAACCCGCCGCCCATGCTCCTAGCCGCCTCCACCCAGCGGACCATCGGCCTGGTCATCTTGGTCGTCGTCTTCGCCGGGTTCGTCCTCTACCTGATCGCCAACACCCGCTCGGCCAAGTCAGAGGCCGGCAGCGAGATCGAGCTGGCCCCCAACCGCAAGCCCTACCTCGAAGACTCCGAGCTGGAGGGGGCCAAGCTCGACCGGTCGCTGGGCGCCGGTTTCATCCTGCTGGCCATCATCGGCGTGGGGCTCCCCCTGTACTGGCTGGGCGAGCCCGGCCGCCAGCAGGGCCTGATCGACGACCGGGACCGGATCTTCGCCGACCGGGGCGGCGAGCTGTACGAGGATGGCTCCGACTGCCAGTCCTGCCACGGCGCCGAGGGCGCGGGCGGGTCCACCGCCTTCACCATCACCGACAGCGACGGCGAGTTCGTGGCCGTGGTGGCCTGGAGCGCCCCCGCCCTCAACACGGTGCTGTCCCGCCACAGCGAGGACGAGGTCCGCCACGTCCTCAACTACGGCCGCAACAACGTCATGCCCGCCTGGGGCACCCCCGGCGGCGGCCCCCTCACCCCCCAGCAGATCGAGTACCTGATCCGCTATCTGCGCCGGATCCAGATACCGGCCTCGGAGATCCGCGACATCGTCGACACCGGGGTCAAAGACGGGGTGGCCCGCCACCTGGCCGACCAGGGCTTGGACGCCTCCGACGGCGCGGTCGACGACTGGCTCGACGGCGTGGCCGCGGTGGTGGAGCGGGCCCGCTCCGCGGCCCTGGCCGCCGACCCCTCCCTGGCCGGCGACGACGACGCCATCCGCCGGGCCGGCCTGGAGCTGCTCTCGGCGGGCGAGGCCCCCGGCTACGAGCAGTACCTGGCCTACGGCGGGATCCTGTTCGACAACCCGGCCGCGGGCGGCACCTACAGTTGCGCCCGCTGCCACACCTACGGCTGGTCCTTCGCCGCCACCACCGACGGCGACGACAGCATCGACGGCCACCCCGGGCCGATCCTGGAGGCCTACGTCGACGGGGGCGGGTTCTTCGGCCCCAACCTGACCGGCGGCAGCGTCCTCGACCAGTTTGAGACCGCTTCCGAGCACTCCGACTTCATCACCGGCGGCCAGACCATCGGCCAGACCTACGGCCGGGGCGGCTCCGGCGGCAACGGGCAGATGCCCGGCTTCGGGTCCCGCGCCGACGACGACCTGGGGGTCGTCTACCCGCCCACGCTGACCCAGGACCAGATAGACGCCATCGTGGCCTTCGAGAGGAACCTGTGATGGAGCCGCTCGACGTCATCGCCGGTTTGGCCTGGGACCCCGAGATCCGGGGCTTCATGGCCGTGTTCGCCGGGGTGGTGGTGCTGATGGGCTCGGTGTGGCTGCTGCTGGTGACCAACACCGGGACCCGGCTCGGCTCCCTGATCGCCCTCACCGGCTTCTTCGGCTGGATGGTCATCATGGCCGCGGTGTGGTGGCTCTACGGCATCGGCTGGCGGGGCGACGTGCCCACCTGGAGATTGCAGGAGATCAACGTGGGCGACCTCGGTGCGGCCGCCCTCGACCAGGCCGCCGAGCTGCCCAACCCCGACGACCTCCCCACCGCCTTCGAGCTGGTGGTCGCCTCTGGCGACGAGACGGCCCGGGCCGAGTTCGGCCCCGTCACCCGCGACACCCTCACCGCCGACCAGACCGAGGGGCTCACCGCCGCTGAGATCGACGAGCTGGTCGCCTCCGAGCTAGCCCGCAACCAAGACACCACCCTGTCGGAGCTGGCCGCCGTATCCCCCGACCTGATCAACGACGCCCTCGCCGCCGGCGGCCTCGACTTCGGCCAATGGGAGCTGCTGTCCACGGCCGAGGCCGGGGAGGCCCAGGCCTCGGCCATCGCCTTCTTGATCGACAGCCCCGACATCGCCTTCACGGCCCAGGCCCAGTTCAAGGTCCTCGACGCCTACACCACCGGCGGCAAGCGGCCCTTGCCCGAAGACCCGGGCCGGCTCGACCGGATCGGAACCCAGATCCGGTCCGCCCTCACCCTCACCCACCCCACCCGCTACGGCGTGGTGCAGGTGCAGGAGGTGGTCGACCAGCCCGCGGTTCCGGGCCAGGCGCCCGCCCGGCCGGTCGTGGATCCGGCCAAGCCGGTGGTCTCGGTGATCATGGTCCGGGACTTGGGCGACCTCCGGCTCAAGCCCGCGCTGGTGACCTTGGGCTCGCTGGCCGTTTTCGCCGCCCTGTGCCTGTTCCTGCACGAGCGGGACAAGCTGGTGCAGCGGCAGCGAGCCGCCTTCGAGGCCGGGGCGTAGCCGGTGCTGGGGCGACGCCCGGCCGCGGCCGCCGGCCTCCCGGCTGAGCCGGGGAGGATCTAGCCGGTGCTGGGCCAGTATCTGCCCCTGCTGGCGCTGGGTGCGCTGGCCGCGGTGTTCGCGGCGGGCAGTTTCCTGGCGTCGGGGCTGCTGGCCCCCCGCCGTCCGACCCGGCCCAAACTGGAGCCCTATGAGTGCGGCATCGTGCCCGCCCGCGACACCCCGGAGCGCTTCCCGGTCCGGTTCTTCCTGGTGGCCATGATCTTCATCGTCTTCGACATCGAGATCATCCTCTTCTACCCCTACGCGGTGGCCCGGGGCGGGCTGGGGCTGTTCGGGCTGGTGGCGGTGATGATCTTCACCTTCGCGGTGTTCGAGTCGTTTGTGTACCTGGTCGGCGCGGGCGCGCTCGAGTGGGGCCCGCCCCGCCGGGCCTCGGCCCGGCCCGGCGCGGTCTCGGCCGAGCGGACCAGCGCCTCCACCGTCCGCCGGGTCGGCCTGGAGGGTCGCCGCTACGGCGCGCCGGAGGACGAGTCAGCCCGGATGGCGCCGTCCGCCGGCGGGCCGGCGCCGGGGGAGGCGGCCTGAATGGGCCTGATCGCCGACGTCCGGGGCCAGGGGCTGGAGGGTCTCGAGCACAACTTCGTCACCGGCCGGCTCGAATCCCTGGTCAACTGGGCCCGGGCCCGGAGCTGCTGGCCCGCCACCTTCGGCCTGGCCTGCTGCGCCATCGAGATGATGGCCACCGGCGCGGCCCACTACGACCTGGCCCGCTACGGCATGGAGGTGTTCAGGGCCTCGCCCCGCCAGGCCGATCTGATGATCGTGGCCGGCCGGGTTTCGCAGAAGATGGCCCCGGTGCTCCGTCAGATTTACGACCAGATGATGGAGCCCAAGTGGGTCATCTCCATGGGGGTGTGCGCCTCCAGCGGCGGGATGTTCAACAACTACGCCATTGTGCAGGGCGTCGACCAGGTCGTGCCCGTGGACGTGTACGCGCCGGGCTGCCCGCCTGGCCCCGAGACCCTGATGCACGCCATCTTCACCCTGCACGACAAGATCACGACCGGTGAGGTGCTGGCCCGGCGGTCGGCCCGCGGCGCCGGCGCCGGCCTGGCCGTCGAACAGCGCGACGGCCAGACCGCGGCGGCCATGGTCGGCCGCCGGTGAGCGACGCCGCCGAGGCCGCCGCCGGCGGAGAGCCGACCCCGACCCGCTACGGCGCGGCCCTGGGCGCCTCGGCGAGCCAGGATGTGATCCACCCGGACCGGGACCGGTGGCTGGAAGCGGCCGCCGCGGCCCGCGACGACGGATTCGACCAGCTTGTGGACCTCACCGCCGTCGACTACCTCACCTACGCCGCCCCCCGCCGCCTCCCGGTCGGCATCGACCCCGAGCGGTTCGAGGTGGTGGCCAGCCTGCTGTCGCACACCGACGGCCGGCGGCTCCGGCTGCGGGTCCAGGTGCCGGCCGGCGACCCGACCCTGCCCACCCTGTTCGACCTGTGGCCCTCAGCCGAGAACCTCGAGCGGGAGGTGCACGACATGTTCGGCGTCTCCTTCGCCGATCATCCCGACCCGACCCGCATCCTCATGCCCGAGGACTGGGCGGGGCACCCCCTGCGCAAGGACTACGACACCGGCCGGATCCCGGTGCAGTTCAAGGCCGCCTCCAACGTCCGCTGAGTTCGCCGTGAGCGTCACCGACACCCCCGCCCCCCCGGCGCCCGGCGCCGCCGGACCGGGCTTCGCCGATCTTTTCGACCCCGGCGCGGCCGAGCGGGTCCGCCGCCGGCAGCCCTCCGCGGTGCTGCGGATGTCCGAAGCCGAGGCGGCCCGGATCGGCGATCGTCCCGACTTCGGCGCCGGGCCCGACCCCGACGGCGGCGGCGATGGCGAGCAACCCGGCGGCGACGGCGAGCGGGTGTTGTTGAACATGGGCCCGTCCCACCCGTCCACCCACGGCGTGCTGCGGCTCATGCTCGAGCTCGAGGGCGAGACGGTGCTGCGGTCCAAGCCGGTGATCGGCTACCTGCACACCGGCATGGAGAAGACGGGAGAGGGGCTCACCTACCTCCAGGGCGGCACCAACGTCACCCGCATGGACTACGCCTCCCCGCTGTTCACCGAGCTGGCCTTCTCGCTGGCGGTCGAGAAGCTGCTGGAAGTCGAGATCCCCGAGCGGGCCGTGTGGATCCGCATGCTCATGTGCGAGCTGAACCGGGTGAGCTCGCACCTGCTGTTCATGGCCACCAACGGCATGGACCTGGGCGCGGTGTCGATGATGATCTACGGCTGGCGCGAGCGCGAGGAGGTGCTGCGCTTCTTCGAGAAGGTCACCGGCCTGCGGATGAACCACAACTACATCCGGCCCGGCGGGGTGGCCGCCGACCTGCCCCCCGGCTGGCGCGACGACGTGCTCGGGCTGCTGGAGGCGATCCCGCCCCGGCTCGACGAGTACGACGCGCTGCTCACCGGCCAGCCCATCTGGCGGGAGCGGCTCCAAGGCGTGGGGGCCATCTCCACGGCCGAGGCGGTGGCCCTGGGGGCCACCGGGCCGCTGCTGCGGGCCACCGGCCTGCCCTGGGACCTGCGCCGCGACGAGCCCTACCTCTTCTACGACCGGGTCGATTTCGACGTGATCGTCGGGGCCTACGGCGACTGCTACGACCGCTACGCCATCCGCCTCAACGAGATCCGGGAGTCGCTGCGGGCAGTGGCCCAGATACTGGAGGCCATGCCCCCCGGCCACTACCGGACCCAGGACAAGAAGGTCACCCCCCCGCCCCGGGCCCGCATCGACGAGTCGATGGAGGCGCTCATCCACCACTTCAAGATCTTCACCGAGGGGTTCAAGGTCCCCGCCGGCGAGGTGTACGCCGCGGTGGAGTCGCCCCGGGGCGAGCTGGGGGTGTACCTGGTGAGCGACGGCGGGGCTAAGCCGTACCGGCTGCACGTGCGGGCCCCCAGCTTCGTCAACCTCCAGTGCCTGCCCCACCTGATGCAGGGGGGCCTGATCGCCGACGGGGTGGCCATCGTCTCCTCGATCGATCCCATCATGGGCGAGGTCGACCGTTGAGCCGACTCACCGCCGAGGTCGAGGCCCCGGGCTTTGCGCTGGCCGCCGCCGAGGTCGACCGGTGAGCCGGCTCACCGCCGACAACGAGGCCCGGGCCCGCCGGATCATGGCCCTGTACCCGCGGCCGAAGTCAGCCCTGATCCCGCTGCTGCACCTGGCCCAGTCCCAGGACGGCCATCTGACCGACGAGGCCGTGCGCCACGTGGCCGAGCTGGTCGGCATCACCCCGGCCGAGGCGGCGGGCACCGCCACCTTCTACGAGATGTTCAAGTTCCACCCGGTGGGCCGCTACCTGGTGAACGTCTGCACCAACATCTCCTGCGCCCTGCTGGGGGCCGACGACCTGGTGGCCCACGCCTCGGCGGCACTGGGGGTGAAACCGGGCGGCACCACCGACGACGGCATGTTCACCCTCGAGACGGTGGAGTGCATGGCGGCCTGCACCGAGGCCCCGTGCCTGGCGGTGAACTACCGCTACCGGCTCCGGGTCACCCCCAACGACTTCGACGATCTGGTGGCCGCCATCCGCTCCGGGGACATCGACCAGGAGATCCCCCACCACGGCACCCTGGCCCGGGTCCACCAGGAGATACCGGAGGGCCGGATGGCCGGGATCTCGTCCCCCGAGCAGGCCCGAGCGGCCCCGGCGTGGATGGCCGCGGGTGCCGAGGGGGCGGGCTGATGGCCGCCGACGGCTACGTGGACCACGCCCCCGGCTACGTCGCCAACGAGGGCCCCAAGATCGTCACCGGTCGGTTCGGCTACGAGGACTCCCACCGGCTGGCCCGCTTCGAGGCCACCGGCGGCTACGAGGGCCTGCTCCGGGCCCTGGCCCTAGCCCCCGGCGCGGTCCACCAGCAGGTCCGCGACGCCATCCTGCTGGGCCGGGGCGGGGCCGGGTTCCCGGCCGGGGTCAAATGGGGGTTCCTGCCCCCCGGCCGGTACCCGTACTACCTGGTGGTCAACGGCGACGAGAGCGAGCCCGGCACCTACAAGGACCGGCTGCTGATGGAGCGCGACCCCCACCAGCTCATCGAGGGCTGCCTGATCGCCTGCTACGCCCTGGGGCTGTCGCAGTGCTTCCTGTACGTGCGGGGCGAGATGGCCCTGGCCCAGGAGCGGATCGCCGCCGCCCTCAACGAGGCCTACGAGGCCGGATACGCCGGCCGCCGGATCTGCGGCACCGACTTCTCCGTGGACGTGGTGCTCACCTGGGGCGCGGGCGCCTACATCGTCGGCGAGGAGACGGCGCTGATCGAGAGCCTGGAGGGCAACCGGGGCATGCCCCGGCTCAAGCCCCCGTACTTCCCGGCCGCGGTCGGCCTGTACGGCCAGCCCACCATCGTCAACAACGTCGAGACCCTCTCCAACCTGGGCTGGATCATGGCCAACGGGGCCGACGCCTACCGCCGCCACGGCTCGGAATCATCGCCCGGCACCCGGATGTTCGCGGTGTCGGGCCACGTGCGGCGGCCCGGCGTGTACGAGGTGGAGCACGGGGTCACCACCTTCCGGGAGCTGTTATACGGCGACAACTTCGCCCGGGGGATCCTCCACGACCGGGAGCTGAAGGCGTTCATCCCCGGCGGCGGCTCGGCCCCTTGGTTCTTCCCCGAGCACCTCGACCTGCCGCTGGAGGCCAAGCCGGTGGGCGCGGCCGGGTCGATGCTGGGCTCGGGGGCGGTGGTGGTGATGGACGAGACCACCGACGCGGTCGACGCCGCCCTGCGCCTGGTTCGGTTCTTCGCCCGGGAGTCCTGCGGCAAGTGCACCCCGTGCCGGGAGGGCACCACCTGGCTGGAGCGGATCCTCCAGCGGATCGCCGACGGCCGGGGCCGGCCGTCGGACATCGACCTGCTGCTCGACGTGTCCGACAACATCAGCCCCGGCCCCTACCCGGCCGCGTCCGACGAGGCCCGGGGTCTCGCCGCCGTGGCGTTCCCGCCCCGCCAGACCACCATCTGCCCCCTGGGGCCCTCGGCGGTGGCGCCGGTCGTGTCCACCATCCGCCGGTTCCGCTCCGAGTACGAAGCCCGGATCACCCGCCGGGACGCCATCCCGGTGAAGGCCGCGTCGTGACCGGCCCGGCCGGCGAGGGGCCTGCGGTGGAGATCACCGTCGACGGCGCGGCGGTGGCGGCTCGGCCCGGCGAGCTGCTGATCGAGGCCTGCGAGCGCAACGGCGTGTACATCCCCCGCTTCTGCTACCACCCGAGGATGGCCTCGGTGGGCATGTGCCGGATGTGTCTGGTCACCGTGGACACCGGCCGGGGCCCGTCCCTGCAGCCGTCGTGCATGGTGACGGTGGCCGAGGCCATGGCCGTCGAGACCGAGTCGGCGGCCGCGGTCAAAGCCCAGAACGGGGTGCTGGAGTTCCTGCTGATCAACCACCCCCTCGACTGCCCGGTCTGCGACAAGGGGGGCGAGTGCCCGCTCCAGGACCAGACCATGGCCTACGGGCCCGGCGAGAGCCGCTTCGTCGAGGAGAAGCGCCACTTCGAGAAGCCCATCGCCATCAGCGCCACCGTCCACCTCGACCGGGAGCGGTGCATCCTGTGCGACCGCTGCACCCGCTTCGCCGACCAGGTGGCCGGCGATCCTCTGATTTCCTTCATGGGCCGGGGCGGCGCCACCGAGGTCAACACCTTCGCCGACGAGCCCTTCGCCTCCTACTTCTCGGGCAACACGGTGCAGATCTGCCCGGTGGGGGCGCTCACCGCCGAGCCCTACCGGTTCAAGGCCCGGCCCTGGGACCTGACCGAGGCGGTGTCCACCGCCTGGGTGGACTCGGTGGGGGCCCGGGTGAGCGTGCAGTCCTCCCGCAACCGGGTCCTGCGGGTGCAGGGAGTCGACGCCGACGCGGTCAACTGGGGCTGGCTGACCGACAAGGAGCGGTTCGGGTTCGAAGCCCTCGACAGCGACGGCCGGGTGACCGGCCCGCTGGTCCGCGACGCCGCCACCGGCGCCCTGGTCCCGGCGAGCTGGGCCGACGCCGCGACTCGGGCCGTCGAGGCTCTGAGCCGGGCCCCGGCCGAGAGGGTGGCCGTGCTGGGCGGGGCCCGGCTCACCAACGAGTCCCAGTACGCCTGGGCCAAGCTGGCCAAGGGCGTTATCGGCACCGACAACGTCGACGCCCAGCTCGACGACGGCCTGCCCCCCGAGCTGGTGCTGAGCCTGCCCCGGGCCACCATCGACGAGGTCTGCCGCCCCGGCGGCGTGATCGTGCTGCTCGGAGGCGACCCCAAGGAGGAGCTGGGGTCGCTGTACCTGCGCCTGCGCCACGCGGTGGTCTCCGACGGGGCCACCCTGATCGAGATCACCCCCCGGGCCACCGGCCTGTCGGGGCTGGCCGCCCATTCGCTGCACCCCCGCCCCGGCGAGACGGCGGAGCTGATGCGGGCGCTGCTGGCGGCGGCTGCGACCGGGGCGGCCGACGGCGGGGCGGCCGGCTGCGACCGGGCCGCCATCGCCGCGGCCGCGGCCGCCCTCGACGGCGAGTTCACCGTGGTGTTGGGCCGGGGGTCTCTGGCCGAGACGGCCGATTCGGCCGCGGCCGCGGCGGCGATGCTGGCCGGACGGGGCTCGGTGCGATTCCTGCCTGTCCTGCGCCGGGGCAACGTCAACGGCGCCTTCGACGCGGGCCTGGCCCCGGGCCTGGCCCCGGGCCGGACTCTCCTGGCCGCCGGGACCGACCGCCTGGCCGGGATATGGCCCCGGGTGCCGGCCCGGCCCGGCCGGGACGCTCGGGCGGTGCTCAAGGCCGCTTCGGTGGGGGAGATCGACGTGCTGGTGCTGCTGGGCGCCGACCCCCTCAACGACTTCAGCGACCGGGCCGTCGCCGCCAACGCCCTCGACGGGGCCGGGTCGGTGATCGCGGTCGACCTGTTCGTCAACGACTCGGCGGCCCGAGCCGCCGACGTGGTGCTGGCCGCGGCCGGCCCTACCGAGACCGAGGGCACCTTCACCAACATCGAGGGCCGGGTCAGCCCCATGGCCCAGAAGGTCACCCCCCCCGGCACCGCCCGGGCCGACTGGATGATCGCGGCCGACTTGGCCCGCCGCCTGGGCGCCGACCTCGGCTTCGCCTCGCCCGCGGAGATCAGGTCCGAGATGGCCGAGGCGTCGGAGCTGCACCGGGCCCTGACCCCCGAGGCTCTGGCCGCCTCGCCGGTGGAGGGGGTGATGCTGGCCGGGACCCAGATCCCGGTCCCGGCCGTGGAGGCGCCGGTTGCGCCGGGCAGCCGGGGACTGCGGCTGGTGGCGACCCGGACCATGTACGACGACGGGGTCATGCTGCGCCACTGCCCGTCCAGCCGGGGCCTGGCCCGGGGGCCCGAGGCCCGGGTCAACCCGGCCGCCCTGTACCGCATCGACGCCCGACCTTCGACGACGGTGCGGGTCTCCTCCGCCCGGGGCCACCTCGACGCCACCCTGGTGGTGGACGAGGGCGTGCCGGTCGGGGCGGTGGCGGTGGGGTGGCTGGCACCGGGCGCGCCGGCCAACGCCCTGATCGAGGCCGGCTCGCCCGTCACCGAGGTGACGGTGGAGGCCCGGTGATCCCGGCCGCCGACCGGCCCGGACTCGTGGTGGAGGCCCGGTGATCCTGGCCGCCGACCCGCTCCTGTCCGGCCCCGTCGGCCTCCCCGAGGTGCTCATCGTTCTGCTGAAGGTGGGGGCGGCCTTCGCCTTCCTGCTGGTGTCGGTCATGTTGATGATCTGGTTCGAGCGCAAGCTCCTCGGCGGCATGCACCAGCGCATGGGCCCCACCATCGCCGGGCCGTGGGGCGTCCTCCAGACCCTGGCCGACGGGATCAAGCTCTTCTTCAAGGAGGACCTGATCCCGGACCGGTCCGACCGGCTCGTGTTCAAGCTGGCCCCGTACCTGTCGCTGGTGCCCGCCTTCTTGGTGTTCGTCATCGTGCCCCTGGGCGGCGACTTCGCCGGAGGCTCCGGCGTGGTCCGGTGGTGGGGCCGCGACACCTACCTGCAGGTAGCCGACCCCCCGGTGGGGGTGCTGCTGTTTCTGGCCATGAGCTCGGTGGCCGTCTACGGCGTGATGCTGGCCGGATGGTCGTCGGGGTCGAAGTACCCGCTGCTGGGCTCGGTGAGGGCCTCGGCCCAGATGGTGAGCTACGAGGCGGCCCTGGGCCTGGCGGTGGCCGCGGTGGTGCTGATGGCCGGGTCGCTGTCCACCCACGACATGGTGCTGGCCCAGGCCGGGCCGGGCTACTTCGGGATCATCCCGTCGTGGAACATCGTGCTCACCGGCTTCGTGCCCTTCGTCGTCTTCGCGGTGGCCGGGACGGCCGAGCTGAACCGCCCGCCCTTCGACTTGGTGGAGGCCGAGCAGGAGCTGGTCGGCGGCTTCCACACCGAGTACTCGTCGATACGGTTCGCCCTGTTCTACCTGGCCGAGTTCATGAACACCATCACCATGTCGGCGGTGATCGTCACCCTGTTCCTGGGCGGGCCGTCGGGCCCGGTGCTGATCGGCGCCATCGACTGGGCCTGGGGGGTGATCTGGTTCTCGGTGAAGCTGTTCGCGTTCCTGTTCGGTTTCGTGTGGATGCGGGCCACCCTGCCCCGGTTCCGCTACGACCAGCTCATGGACCTCGGCTGGAAGCTGCTCATCCCGCTGTCGCTGGGCTGGTTCCTGTTTTTGGCCGCGCTGGAGACCGGCCGGGACCGGGGCTGGAACCTGGCCGTAGTCACGGTGGTCACCGTCGCCGGGTTCGTGCTGGCCGGGTTCCTGCTGGCCGGCGCCCTGGCCTCGGCCCGCCGCGGCGGTGACCGGTTCGGGCCCGGCGGCGGCGGTGACGACGGCGACGACGGCGACGACGGCGACGACGGCGAGCCTCGGGACCGAGTCTTGGAGGAGGCGGGCTGAGATGGGCTACCTGAACGGGTTCGCGGTGACTTTGCGCCAGCTCTTCAAACCCCGGGTCACCACCGACTACCGGGGGGGCCGGGCCAAGCCGGGCCAGCCCGACGCCAAGCGGCCCAAGCCTGAGCGCCTGCACGGCCGCCACGTCTTGAACCGCTACCCCGACGGGATGGAGAAGTGCATCGGCTGCGAGCTGTGCGCCGGGGTGTGCCCGGCCCACTGCATCTACGTGCGGGGCGCCGACAACGACCCCGCCCATCCGACCGCCCCCGGCGAGCGCTACGGCTACGTGTACGAGATCAACTACCTGCGCTGCATCCACTGCGACCTGTGCGTGGAGGCCTGCCCCACCCAGGCCATCACCGAGTCGAAGCTGTTCGAGTTCTCCTTCACCAACCGAGACGACGCCGTCTACACCAAGGCTGAGCTGCTGGTGGACGACGAGGGCCGGCCCCGCAAGCTGGCCTGGGAGGACTGGCGCGACGGCGACGACGAGGACACCTCGGGATGGATGCGGGCCACCTCGCCGTCGGGCGACCGCCGCTACGCGGGCGCGGTGGCCTGGTCGGGCGAGCTCGGCTACGGCGTCCGCCCGCCCGAGCCTGCCGACGACGAACCGCGGACCGACGGCGAACAGCGGGCCGACGATGAACTGCGGGCCGACGGCGAACCGCGGGCTGCCGATGAACCGCGGGCCGACGACGAGGGCGGCGGCTGATGGAGGCGGCGGTGTTCATCGCCGCGGCGGCGGTGATCCTGGTCGGGGCGGTCGGGGTGGTCGGCAGCCGCAACCCGGTCCACTCGGCCCTGTTCCTGATCCAGACGCTGCTGGGCGCGGCCGTGCTGTTCGTGCTGCAAGACGCCCACTTCTTGGCCGCGGTGCAGGTGGTGGTTTACGCCGGGGCCATCGTCATCTTGTTCCTGTTCGTCATCATGCTGCTGGGCGTGGACCGGGCGATGCGCCTCGACATCGAGCCCATCGCTGGCCAGCGGCCCCTGGCCGTGATCGTCGGGGTGGCCCTGGCCGCGGTGCTGCTCACCGTCACCGTGGTGGCCACCGGCGAGCTGACCGGGGTCCGGAGGGCGGCGGGGGAGCGGGCCCTCGACAACGGCCTCAGCGATGTGGAGCGGCTGGGCCGGGTGCTGTTCAGCCAGTACGCGCTGGCCGTGCAGGCCACGGCGGTGCTGCTCACCATCGCCGTGGTGGGGGCGGTGGTGCTGACCCGCCGTCACGGCGGGCACTCCGGGCCCTCCGGGGAGGAAACCTGATGGAACCCACCACCGGCTGGTACCTGGCTCTGGCCGCGGCGCTGTTCGTGATCGGCGCGGTGGGCCTGCTGGTGCGGCGCAACCCGCTGGTGATGTTCATGTGCGTCGAGCTCATGCTCAACGCGGTCAACGTCACGTTCGTGGCCTTGGGCGCCGACCTCAACGACGTGGGGGGCCAGGCCGCGGTGTTCTTCGTGCTGGTGGTAGCGGCGGTGGAGGTGGTGGTGGGCTTGGCCCTGGTGGTGGCGGTCAACCGGCGCCGGGCCTCGGCCACCGCCGACGACCTGTCGGCGCTGCGGGGCTGAGCGGGGGACGGGGCGGTCGTGGCCGATTCGGTGTGGCTGATCCCGGCCTTCCCCTTGGCCGGGTTCGCGGTCTTGATCATCGACCGCCGCCGCCGGGCCCGGCGGTGGTCCGGCTGGCTGGCCTCCGGGGCCATGGCCGGTGCCTTCGCGGCGTCCGTCGCCGTCTTCGCCGACCTTCTCGGCCGCCCGGCCGAGGACCGCCGGGTGACGACGAGCCTGTTCGAATGGGTGCCGGTTGGCGATCTCCAAGTGGACGCCGGCTTTCTGGCCGACCCGCTCTCGGTCACCATGGCGCTGTTCGTCACCGGCGTGGGCCTGCTCATCCACCTGTACTCGATCGGCTACATGGCCGGCGACGAGCGGTTCCAGACCTACTTCGCCTACCTCAACCTGTTCGCCTTCTCGATGCTGGTGCTGGTGCTGGGCGACAACCTGCTGGTCACCTTCGCGGGCTGGGAGGGGGTGGGGGCCTGCTCGTACCTGCTCATCTCCTTCTGGTTCGGCGACGAGGCCAACGCGGTGGCGGGCAAGAAGGCCTTCGTCACCAACCGGGTGGGCGACTGGGGGTTCATGGTGGCCATCTTCGTGGCCTTCGCGGCCACCGGGTCGGTGGCCTACCTCGATCTGTTCGAGGCGGCCGGCGACCTGCCCGCCGTCACCGCCACCGCCGTCGCCCTGCTGCTGTTCGTGGCCGCGGCCGGGAAGTCGGCCCAGTTCCCGCTGCAGCTTTGGCTGCCCGACGCCATGGCCGGACCCACCCCGGTGTCGGCCCTCATCCACGCCGCCACCATGGTCACCGCCGGGGTGTACCTGCTGGTTCGGGTCAACCCCGTGCTGGACGCGGCCGCCGACTGGGCCCCGGGCCTGATCGCCTGGGTCGGGGCCGCCACCGCCCTGCTGGCCGCCCTGGCCGCCGTGGCCCAGAACGACATCAAGAAGGTGCTGGCCTACTCCACCATCAGCCAGCTCGGCTACATGGTGCTGGCCGCGGGAACCGGGGCCTATGTGGCCGCCGTCTTCCACATGGTCACCCACGCCTTCTTCAAGGCGCTGCTGTTCCTGGGGGCCGGCTCGGTCATCCACGCCATGGGCGGCGACCAGGACATGCGCGGCTACGGCGGGCTGGCCAAGCTGATGCCGGTCACCGCCTCGACGTTCGCCGTGGGCTGGCTGGCCATCGCCGGGGTCCCGCCCTTCTCCGGCTTCTGGTCCAAAGACGAGATCCTGGCCTACGCCTTCGACCGCCACCCGGCGCTGTGGGCGGTGGGGTTCGCCACCGCGGTCATCACCGCCTTCTACATGAGCCGCCTGGTGTTCATGACCTTCTTCGGGTCGAGCCGCTGGGGCTCTGACCGCCATCCCCACGAGTCTCCGCCGGTGATGACCGCCCCGCTGGTCGTGCTGGCCGGGGCCGCGCTGGTCTCCGGCGGGCTCAACCTCCCGTTCGCCGGCAGTCTCCACTTCCTCGGGCACTGGCTGGAGCCGTCGCTGTTCGGCCACGAAGCCCACTTGGGGCTGGGCGCCGGGGCCCAGTGGCTGTTGGGCTTGATCGCGGTGGCCGGAGCGGTGGCCGGGATCGGCGCGGCCTCGGCCTTCTACCGCAACGGCCGAGCCGACCCGGCCCTGGTCGAGCGGCCCGTCCTGGCCCGGGCCTTCGGCTACGATTCCGCCGTCGCCCGCTTCGCGGGCGGTCCCGGCCGCCGGGGCTTCGAGGGCGTCGCCGCCTTCGACTCCGCCGTCGTGGACGGCGCGGTGGACGGGGCGGGCAGGCTGGTGCAGGCCGGCGGGGAGAGGCTCCGTCGGTTCCAGTCGGGTTTCGTGCGCTCCTACGCCGCCATCGTCGGGGTCGGGGCGGTGGCGCTGCTGTTCTGGTTCCTGACCCGGTCGAGCCTGTGACCGGGGCGCGGTGATGGGGACGCGGCAGACGGCTACAGCGCAGGCAGGGCTGCGGTGACGGGGACGCTGATTCTGGCCGAGGCCTCGGCCTCCCTGCCGGTTCTCACCGTCTTGGTGGTGCTGCCCGCGGCCGGGGCGGCGCTGCTGGCGGTGATGCCCCGGACCCGGCCCGATCTGTTCAAGCCGGCGGCTGTGGCCGTCTCGGCCGCCAACGGGGCGGTGGCGGTGTGGATGATGGCCGACTTCGCCACCGGAGCGGACGCGGCCCGGTTCCAGTACGTCGAGCGCTACGACTGGCTCGCCAGCCTGGGCGCCTCCTGGCACTTGGGCGTGGACGGCATCTCGCTGTTCTTGGTGGTGCTGACCGCGCTGATGTTCCCCCTGACCATCGCTGGGATCGACGCCGAGCACTCCCCCAAGCCCTACTACGCCTGGCTGCTGGTGCTGGAGGCGGGCTGCCTGGGGGTGTTCTGCGCCCTGGACCTCTTCGCCTTCTTCGTGTTCTTCGAGATCGTGCTGGTGCCCATGTACTTCCTCATCTCCCGGTGGGGCCACGGGCGGAGGAACTACGCGGCCACCAAGTTCTTCCTGTTCACCATGTTCGGCTCGGCTCTGATGCTGGTGGCCGTCATCGCCCTGGCCCTGCTGCACGCCCGGGCCTCGGGCTCCGCCGTGACCTTCGACTTGGTGGAGATCGCCACCGCCCAGGCTGTCGCCCCCACCACCGCCCGCTGGATCTTCCTGGCCTTCGCCCTGGCCTTCGCGGTGAAGGTGCCGCTGTTCCCGGTGCACACCTGGCTGCCCGACGCCCACACCAACGCGCCCACGGCCGGGTCGGTGATCCTGGCCGGGGTCATGCTCAAGCTCGGCGCCTACGGGCTGGTGCGCTTCGGCCTGTACCTGTTCCCGGAGGCGTCGGTTCACTTCGCCCCGCTGCTGCTCACCCTGGGCGCGGTCGGCATCGTCTACGGGGCGGTGGTGGCGGCCATGCAGCGGGACCTCAAGCGGCTGGTGGCCTACTCCTCGGTGGCCCACCTCGGCTTCATCGTCTTGGGCACCTTCGCCATCAACACCGAGGGGATCTCGGGCGGGCTGCTGCAGATGGTCAACCACGGGGTGTCCACCGGAGCCCTGTTCCTGCTGGTCGGCATGATCTATGAGCGCCGCCACACCTATGTGATCGCCGACTTGGGCGGCCTTCAAAAGTCGGCGCCCCGGCTGGCGGCGGTGTTCACCGTGGTCATGCTGTCGTCGGTGGGCCTGCCCGGGCTCAACGGTTTCGTGGGCGAGTTCCTGGTGCTGCTGGGGGCCTTCGTGGCCCATCGCTGGTGGGCGGTGGTGGCCGCGGTCGGGGTGGTTTTGGCCGCGGTCTACCTGCTGTGGGCCTACCAGCGGGTGTTCCACGGCCCGGCCTCCGGCGCCAACGCCGAGATGGCCGACCTGGGATGGCGCGAGATGCTGCTGATGGCGCCGTTCCTGGCCGCCATCGTGTTCATGGGGGTGTACCCCAAGCCGGTGATCGACCGGATGGAGCCGGCCGTGGACGCCCTGATCGCCCACATCGACGCCAGCGTGGACCGATTCGACGAGCCCGTCGCCGGTGACCGGCCATGATGGCCCAGATCGGGCCGGTGGCCGCCCCGGCCGTGGACTGGGCCGGGCTGGGGCCGGTGCTGGCGCTGGCGCTTGGGGCTGTCGTCGCCATCATGGTGCGGACGCTGGCCCGGCGGCTGCCCGACTGGGTGGATTGGGCTTGGACCGCCCTAGTCGCCGCCGCGGCCGCCGGGGCCGCGGTCTCGCTGTGGGGCCGGGTCGGCGCCGAGGGGCCGTTCAACGCGGTGGGCGACCAGTTCGGCGTGGATCGGTTCTCGCTGCTGGTCACCGCGGTCATCGCCGTCTCGGTGATGCTGGTGGCGCCGGTGCTGCACGGCTTCTGCCAACGGGAGGGCTGGAGCGGCCCCGAGATCTACGTGCTCATGCTGCTGTCGGCGGCCGGCGGCGTGGTCATGGCCGGGGCCAACGACTTGGTGGTGCTGTTCTTGGGCCTGGAGATCCTGTCCATCCCGGCCTACGTGCTGGCGGCCCGCAACCTGGCCCGGATTCAGTCGCTGGAGGCGGGCCTGAAGTACTTCGTGCTCGGAGCCTTCTCCTCGGCCTTTCTGCTCTACGGCATCGCCTTGGTTTACGGCTCGACCGGCACCACCAACCTGGTCGGGATCCGCGACTACCTGAGCCGCTGGGTCGTGTTGTCCGACGCCATGCTGCTGGCCGGGCTGGCGCTGCTGCTGGTGGGCCTGGGGTTCAAGGTGGCGGCCGTCCCCTTCCACGCCTGGGTCCCCGACGTGTACCAGGGGGCCCCCACCCCGGTGGTGGCCTTCATGGCCTCGGCGGTGAAGACGGCCGGGTTCGCGGCGGTGATCCGGGTGTTCGTGGTGGCCTTCGACCTGCGGTCCGGCGACTGGCAGCCGGCGGTGTACGCCTTGGCCGTCGTCACCCTGCTGACCGGGGCGGTGCTGGCCGTCGTCCAGCGCGACGTCAAGCGCATGCTGGCCTACTCGTCGATCGCCCATGCCGGCTTCGTGCTGGTGGGGGTGCAGGCCGCCTCGGGCCGGGGGACGGCGGCGGCGGTGTTCTACCTGGCCGCTTACTCGGTTCTGGTGATCGGCAGCTTCTCGGTGCTGGCCGCGGTGTCGGGGCCGGGCGACTCCCGCACCGGCCTGGACGACCTGCGGGGTCTCAACTCCCGCCGACCGGCTCTGGCGCTGGGGTTTACCGTGCTGCTGCTGGCCCAGGCCGGGGTGCCCCTCACCTCGGGCTTCGTGGCCAAGTTCGAGATCATCGCCGCCGCGGTGGACGCCCGCTCGTTCTGGTTGGCCGTCGTGGCCATGGTCAGCGCGGTGGTGGCGGCCTTCCTGTACCTGCGAATCATGGTGGCGGTGTACTCCAGCCCCGACGGAGGCGACGGGGCCGGCGACGCCGAGGAGTCGGCCGAGCCCCTGGCCGTTCCCGTCCTCACCGGGCTGGTCGTGGCCGCAACCGTGGCCGTCACCGTGGGGGTCGGGGTGCTGCCGTCGGTCCTGCACGACTTAGCCCGCGACGCCATTCCAGCCCTGGTGGCGGCCGGCTGACCTCCCGGCGCCGGGGCGCGGTCAGGCGACGACGAGGACGGTAGCCAGCAGGGAAGCCCAGATCGTCGCCGCGAAACCGGCGAGGGCCAGAACCGTGGTGCGAGTCTGCTGGGCGAACTTGCTCTCCATCTGGGCGAACTTGCTCTCCATCTGGGCGAAGCCGATTCGCATGTCGCCCCGAAGCTCGGCCCGGAGTTCGGTCATGTCGGCCCGAAGTTCGGTCATCTCGGCCCGCAATTCTTTGGCGGTGAGGCGCACATCTTCCTTGGTGGCCAGATCAGTCCACTTCTGGGATGGGAGATATTCCATGAGGGTCTCGGCTTGGTCGGGCCCAAGGGTTGAGTCCAACTGCTGGTAGAGGGACATGCGCTCCTTTTCGGCTGTGGGCATCGGTCTCACTCCATACTGATCGAATCGAACGGCGAGGAGTCGTCGAGCCCGCTCCCGCGAGGGCGAAACCTACTATATCACCTGGTTCTCCGTACCATGACCGTGACCCCACAGACCTGCGTCCAGCGGGTTAGCCTGGCCCGGCCATGACTTGGCCGCTGACCGAGGACGAGGTGGCGCGCTACCAGTGCGACGGCTGCCTGGTGGTGGAGGCCGCGCTGGGCGCCGAGGATCTGGCCGAGCTGGACGAAGCGATCCGGCAGGCGACCGAGACCGCCCTGGGCCGCGAAGACCGGGCCCGGATGATCGAGATGGAACCCGGCCCCGAGGGCAACGGCGCGGCCGAGGACCGGCCCCGGCTGCGCCGCATCATCGACCCCTACGAGCGCCACGAGGCCTTCCGGGCCGTCGCCCACGACCCCCGCATCGTGGACCGGGTCGAGTCCCTGCTCGGGTCCGACCTCGATCTCCAGCACAGCAAGCTCAACATGAAGCCGGCCCGGGTCGGCTCGCCGGTCCACTGGCACCAAGACCTGGCCTACTACCCCCACACCAACGAGGGCGTGCTGGCCGTGCTGATCTACATAGACGACGCCACCGAGGCCAACGGCTGCCTGCAGGTGCTGCCGGGCCGGCACCACCGGTACTTCGACCACCACCGCCCCGAGGGCGCCTTCGCCGGCCGGATCACCGAGGCCATCGATCCCGAGCCCGAGCCCCGGACCCTGCCCGCCCCGGCCGGCAGCGCCATCTTCCTCCACGGCCTGACCCCGCACTCCTCGCTGCCCAACCGCTCCAGCGCCGACCGTCGCACCCTGATACTCGCCTACCGGGCCGGCGACGCCTACCCGCTTTACTACGGCCGGGTGACCGTCGAGGACGAGGCCGTCCACCGCCCGGTGCGGGGCCGCCGGGCCCGCCACGCCCGCTTCGGCGGCCCGGCGCCCATCGTCCCCGAGATCGACGGGACCAGCTCCCTGTATGAGATCCAGGCCGGCCGCCCCGGCGCCCCGCCCCGCCCCCGCTCTCACCGATGAGCCCGACCCGACGGAGAAGGAAGAGAAAGACATGACCGAGCCGTTCATCGACTGCCACCACCATCTGTGGGACATGGACCAGGGCCTCTACGCCTGGCTGGAGGAGGAGGACCCGGAGGAGACGGCCGTGGTCGGCGACTACTCGGCCATCCGCCGCAGCTACCGCATCGGCGACCTGCTGGCCGATTTCGAGGGCTGCGACGTGGTCAAGTCGGTCCACATCCAGGCCGAGTACGGCGGCCCCGACCAGGTATGGGAGACCGAGTGGCTGCAATCGGTGGCCGACGAGCACGGCTACCCCCACGCCATCATCGCCAAGACCGACATGACCGCGGCCTCAGTGCGTGAGGACTTGGAGCGCCACGGCCAGCACGCCAACATGAGGGGCATCCGCAACTTCGTCCAAGGCGACGACCTGGTTGCCCCGGAGTTCCTGCGGGGGCTGCGGGCGTTGCGCGATCTCGGCTTCGTCTACGACCTCAACTCGACCTGGGAGGGCATGGACGGGGCCCGCCGGGCGGCCGAGGAAGTCGACGACCTGCAGTTCATCCTGGGCCACGCCGGCATGCCCATGGAACGCTCCGACGAATACTTCGAGCAGTGGCGGGCCGGGATGAGCACGCTGGCCGGGGCACCCAACGTGGCGGTCAAGATCTCCGGGCTGGGCATGATCGACCACCGCTGGACCGTCGAGAGCATCCGGCCCTGGGTCATGGCCGTGATCGAGATCTTCGGCGCCGATCGGTGCATGTTCGCCACCAACTGGCCGGTGGACAGCCTGTTCAGCTCCTACGCCGCGGTGGTGGACGCCTACCGGGAGATCGCCGCCGACTTCTCCGCCGACGAGCGAGCCGCCCTGTTCAGCCGCAACGCCGAGCGCTACTACCAGCTCTGACCCCGCCGCCGGGCGGGGGTTAGCCGATCTCGGCGGGGCGGACCGACCGGTTTTGTTGGGCGGAGAGGTAGGCGGCCTCCACGATTCGCAGCGTGTTCAGGTTGTCCCGCCCGCTGGTGTCGGGCTCGCCGCCGCCGGCCACCGCGGCCATCAGCGACGCCATCGGCCCGATGAAGGCGTCGGGTATCCACTTGCCCTCCAGCTTGGCCTCGAACCGGTGCTCGGGGTACCGGGCGGAGTTGGACCAGCCCAGGGTGTCCTCCCGGCCGTCGGGGTAGTCGTAGGACAGCCCCATGGTCCCGGCGATGACGCCCTCGGTGCCCAAGAACCGGACCCGCCCGTACACGTCGTCGCTGTGGTTGGAGTGGTTGACCGCCACCAGCGCCTGCAGGCCGCTTTCATAGTCCAAGACGGTGATGGTCTTGGTCTCCCCCTCCACGCCCCGGCGGTCGGGGTGGCGGGCGTGGCGGCTGGTCACCCACTCGGGCTCGCCCAGCAGGAACCGCATGCCGTCGAGGTAGTGGATGGAGTGGTAGAGGATCTCCAGCCGAGGCGAGGAGGCCAACCACGGCCACAGGTGCCAGGGGCTGAGCATGCTCTCTTCGATGCCGGCCTCGGTGGGCTGGCCGATCCAGCCCCGCTCGATCAGGGTGTGGGCGGCCCGGATGGCCGGGCTCCACCGGAACTGCTGGTTGACGGCCAGCCTGACCCCGGCCCCCTCGGCCGCCTCCACCATCCGCACTGCCTCGGCGAAGACGTTGGACAGCGGCTTCTGGCACAGCAGGTGCTTGCCCGCGCCGATCAGCCGCCCCGCCACTGCGAACTGCTCCCAGGGGGGCACGGCCACGTCCGCGATGACCGCGGCCGAATCCCGGGCCAGATCGTCCAGCGAGTCGTAGACCCGGGGGATGGCGAAGTCTTGGGCCGTCTTCTCGGCCGCCTCCCGGTTCACGTCGAAACAGCCCACCAGGTTGAGGCCGTGGGCCGCGTAGGCGGGCAGGTGGGCGTAGTTCATGATCCCGCCGCAGCCGACGATGGCGACCCCGGCGTCGGCCCCCTCGCCCAGCCGGGGCCGGTAGTCGAGGTCCAGCGAGGAGTCCACGGCCCGGCCCGCTGCTCCGGTCAGCCCCGCCGGCGGGCCCGGCCCGGCCGGAGGGGCCTCAGTCCAGGCTCCAGACGTGGCGCAGCGGCATGGGCCAGCCGGTGCCCTCCTCGACCTCCCCGACGATGAGCTGGTCGCCCCAGTGCTCTTCCCAGGCGACGGCGTCGGGGTTGGCGTTGTAGCGCTCGGCCGCGGCCTCGTAGTCCTCGACTTCTATGAACGAGATCACCAGATCGCCGTGGAGGTAGATGTCGTAGCCCTTGAAGCCGATGCTGCGGAGCAGCTCGTCGATCTCGGGCCACACGGTGGCGTGCTCGGTTGCGTACTTCTCGGGGTCGCGGACCCGGAACACGTGACACAGGCGGCGGGACATGGCATTCCTCCTAGGTCAGCCTCGACTGAGCTTGCTGCGCCGCGATTCGTCGTAGAGGACGGCGGCGATCAAAGACGATCCGATGGCGATCTGCTGCCAGAACGACCGGATGCTCAAAAGAACCAGCCCGTTGCGGAGTATCTGGATGAACACCAGCCCGAAGAAGGTGCCCAGCAGCCGGCCCCGCCCGCCCTGCAGGCTGGCCCCGCCCAGGATCACCGCGGTGATCACGGCCAGCTCCGAGCCGAAGTTGAAGTTGGGGGCGGCGGTGCCGAGGCGGAACGAGGTGACCACGCCGGCCAGCCCGGCCATCATCCCCGAGACGCCGAAGAACACCAGCCGCCAGCGGTTGACCCGAACCCCGGCCAGCCTCGACGCCCGGTCGTTGGACCCGATGGCGTACATGTACCGCCCGAACCGGTACCGGGGGATGATGAAGCCCAGCACGGCGAAGCAGGCCAGCAGCACCCACACGATGTTGGGCAGCCCCAGCGTGGTGTTGATCCCCATGTCCAGGTAGAACCGGTCGTCGATTATCTGCTCGCGGCCGCCGGTCAAGAGATGGGCGAACCCCCGGACGATGGAGAGCGTTCCCAGGGTGGTGATGAGCGGGTTGATCCGCCCGTAGCCGGTGACGGCGCCGTTGAAGGTGCCGATGGCCAGGCCCAGGGCCAGAGCCCCCAGAATCGCCACCAGGAACGGGACCCCGGCGTTGGACAGGGCCGCGGCGGTGATGGCCCCCGCGGCCGACACCGACCCCACCGACAGGTCGAAGCCGCCGGAGATGATCACGATGGTCTCGCCTATGGCCATGAGCCCGATGACCACCATGCCCCGGCCTATGCCGTCGGTCATGTTGCGGAAGGTGAAGAAGTTGGGCGACAGAATCCAGAAGACGGCGATCTCGATGACCAAGGCGATGAGCAGGCCCGCCCCCACGTCGTGGACGGTTCTCTTGCCCCACCGGGTGAGGGTCTGGCTGGCGGCGGTGAAGGATGCGTAGAGCCTGTTCGTTCCCAAGGGGGCGGAGTCGGCGTTCACCGTTGATTCCGGTCCATGTTCAGCCGTCTGGGCTCAACCGTTCGTGCCGATGCCGCTCATCTGGCGCACCATGCGGGTGGTCAGATCGTCCACCGACTGCCCGGCCACCGCGAACTCGTCCACGATCTGGCCGTGCAGCAGCACGCCGATGTTGTCGCAGACCTGGATCAGGTCGGTGAACCGATGGCTGACCAGGATCAGGGCCACGCCCCGCTCCTTCAGCCGCTCTATCAGATCCAGCAGTACCGCCACCTTGTCCACCGACAGGGCCGCGGTGGGCTCGTCCATCAACAGGAGCTTCGGCTGGAACTCCAAGGCCCGGGCCACGGCCACGAGCTGACGCTCGCCGCCGGAGAGGGTCTGGACCTGGCGGTCGGTGGGCATGACGCTCCCGAGCGACTCGAGCACCTCCTCGGCGTCTTTGTGCATCCGGGCGTGATCGAGGAAGGAGAACCACCGCGACTTGCCCTTGCGCCGCTCCCGCCCGAGGAAGATGTTGGCGGCCGCGTCCAGGTCCTCGCACAGGGCTAAGTCCTGGAAGATCATCTCGACGCCGGCCAGGCGGGCGTCGATCTCCCTTTGGAACTGCACGGTCCGGTCCTCGAGCCGGATCTGGCCGGCGTCGGGGGCGTGGACGCCGCTGAGGATCTTGAGCATGGTCGACTTCCCGGCGCCGTTGTCGCCCACCAGCCCGTAGCACTGGGCCGCGTCCACCGACATCGAGACGCCCTTGAGCACCTCGACCGGGCCGAACGACTTCTCTATGCCCCGCCGAGGCGGCCGGCGCGTCGGTGGTCGGCAACTGCGACATCGAGTTCGACCCGGCCAAGGCCTTGGGCTGCACCGAGACGGTGCTGCAGCTCAACCCCGACGCGGTGGTGTTCCCGAACTGGCAGGAGTCGGCGGCCGAGGCGTCGATGGCCCTCTACAACGAGGCCAGGGTGCCGGTGGTCAACATGGACGTGTTCCACCCCAACGCCATCTTCTTCGGGGCTGACAACTTCACCTCCGGTGCCATCAGCGGCATCAACGCCGGGCTGTACGCCAAGGATCAGTGGGACTGCAAGGACGTGTGGATTCTGCTGGGCGAGAACCTGACCGCGGGCAAGGCCCCCGACCTGCGCCTAGTCGGGTTCCAGCAGGGCATCCAGGCCGTCTGCGGCGTTCCCGCCGAACGGGTGGTGCGCATACCCGTCGACGGCAGCACCGAGCAGGGCCTGCAGGCCACTCTGGACTGGCTGACCGGCAACCCGGACGCCCTGCACCCGCTGGCTGCTTCGCTCGACGACGTGGTGACGGTTCCGATGTCGCGGGCGCTGGAGCAGGCCGGCCGGGACGGGATCGCTTCCGGCCAGGGCGGCGAGCTCAACGCCATCGAGCGCATCTACGAGGGGCCGGTGGAGCAGACCAAGTTCCTGGGCACCGCCGCCTACTTCCCCGAGTTCTACGGCGACTTCGCGGTGGCGGTGCTGATCGACATCCTTGAGGGCAAGGCCGTGCCCCAGGAAGTCCACATCAGCCACGTGTACCTCGACCGCGACAACATCGCCGACTTCTACACGACCGACGGCGTCCTGATCGGCGACCTGCCCTCCTGACCGGCTGACGGCACTCTTCGAGCCTCCTTCCGCCGCGCCTGCCCCCTTCCACGGCGAAAGCCGTGACGGGCCCGGCGGAGGGAGGCTCTGGCCGTCCCGGCCCGGGTAGGCTGACCCCCCGATGTCGGAGTTCCTGCGCACCTACCTGACCGTCGGGATCTTCGGGGCGCTGGGCGTGGTGCTGGTCGGCGCTTTCCTGGGCTTGGGGCGGCTGCTGCGGCCGTCGAGGCCCACCCCGGCCAAGACCGAGAACTACGAGTCGGGCGTGGACCCGATCGGCGACGGGTGGTCGCAGGCCAACATCCGCTACTACGTGTTCGCCCTGCTGTTCGTGATGTTCGACGTGGAGGCGGTGTTCATCTTTCCGTGGGCCACCCGGCTGGAGGCCTACGGGATGTTCGGCCTGGTGGAGATGGCCATCTTCATTTTCATCCTGCTGCTGGGCCTGCTCTACGCCTGGCGCAAGGGGATGCTGCGATGGGTCTAGTGGAGTCGGGCAAGGTCCCCAAGCCGCTGACCGCCCTGTTGAACATGAGCCGCAAGTACTCCCTGTGGGTGTACCAGTGGGGCCTGGCCTGCTGCGCCATCGAGATGGGGGCCGCCTTCGGCTCGCCCCGCTACGACGTGATGCGCCTGGGGGTGATCCCACTGCCGGCCAGCCCCCGCCAGGCCGACTTGGTGGTGATCTCGGGCACCGTCACCGACAAGATGGCCCCGGCGGTGCGCCGCCTCTACGAGCAGATGCCCGAGCCCAAGTACGTGATCTCCATGGGGTCGTGCGCCAACTGCGGCGGCCCCTACTGGGACAGCTACTCGGTCACCAAGGGCGTCGACCAGATCGTGCCCGTCGACGTGTACGTGCCCGGCTGCCCGCCGAGGCCCGAGGCCCTGCTGGAGGGCATCGTCATGCTCCAGGAGCGCATCCGCAACGAGGACATGGCCGAGCGCTGGAGGGGTGAGCCGATTGTCGTCGGCTGACGCCGGGGCTGGGGCCGCCGCCGTAGCCGGAGCCGATCCGGTCCGGGAGGGACTGCTGGAGGCGCTGGCGGCCGAGCTGGGCCCGGCCCTGGTCGGCTCGGAACTGCGGGCCGGGCGCGACCTATGCGTCAGGGTCGAGCGGGGTGCCTGGGGGCCGCTGGCCGAGTACCTGCGCTCCGGGCTGGGCTTCGTCTACTTCGGCTTCCTGTCGGCCATCGACTGGCTGCCGTCGCCGTTCGGGCGGGACATGGACAGCCAGGTCGACAACGCCCTCGACCCTCCCGAGCCCAAGGACCCCGGGCCCATGCAGACCGGGGCGGCCGGCGGCGACACCCGCTTCCAGTTGCTGGCCCGGGTCAACGACCCGGCCGGGCGCCGCTCGCTGACGGCCAAGGCCGACCTGCCCGACGACGACCTGCGGGCCGCGAGCTGGACGCCGGTCTACTCCGGCGCCGACTGGCACGAGCGCGAGGCCTGGGAGATGTTCGGCATCGACTTCGACGGCCACCCCGGGCTGCGCCACATCTACCTGCCCAGCGAATTCGAGGGCAACCCGCTGCGCAAGGACTACCCGCTGCTGGCCCGGCGGGTGAAGCCCTGGCCCGGGATCGTGGACATGGAGCTGATGCCCGGCGAAGGCCCCGGCGCCAGCACCGGCTCGGACGGGGCGGAGGCCCCGTGACCGCGGCGGCTGGCTGGCCCGGAAGAGCGGAGAGCCGGTGACCGCGGCACCGCCCGCGGCCGGCGAGCAGCTCCGCTACATCGCGGGCCAGGCCGCCGACGCCCGGGTCAACCTCGAGATCGAGACCGAGGGCATGACCCTCAACATCGGCCCCCAGCACCCGGCCACCCACGGCACCCTGCGGATCGTGGCCAAGCTCGACGGCGAGCAGGTGATAGCAGCCGAGCCGGTGATGGGCTACATGCACCGCGGCTACGAGAAGCTGGCCGAGGTGAGGACCTACCCCCAGGTCACCACCCTCATAAACCGCATCGACTGGCTGGGCAGCTTCGCCAACGAGGTGCCGTTCATCCTGGCCGCCGAGCAGCTCATGGAGGTGGAGGCGCCGCTGAGGGCTCAGTGGATCCGCACCGCGCTGTTCGAGCTCAGCCGCATCGCCAACGTCACCCTGTTTTTGGGCGACATGGCCGTGCAGGTGGGGGCCATCACCCCGGTCTTCTTCGCCTTCCGGGACCGCGAGCACGTGCTCAACCAGATAGAGGCCGCCACCGGGGGCCGGTTCCACCCCAACTTCGACCGCATCGGCGGGCTCAAGGACGACCTCCCGGCCGGGTGGGCGGCCGAGACCAAGCAGGCCCTCAAGAAGATCCGAAACTTTTGCGATCAGATCGAGGAGCTGGTGGAGGGCAACGAGATCTTCCAGGCCCGGACCCGGGGCATAGGGGTGATCCCGGCCAAGGTCGGGCTGGGCTACGGGCTCTCCGGCGCCAACATCCGGGCCTCGGGCGTGGACTGGGACCTCCGCCGCGACGCCCCCTGCGGCTTGGTCCACGACCAACTCGACTGGAGGGTGTGGACCCATCCCGACGGCGACTCCTTCGCCCGTTTCTGGGTGCGGCTCCAGGAGACCCGGGAGGCGACCCGGATGGTGGATCAGCTCCTCGACGGGCTGCCGCCGGGGCCGATCATGGCCAAGGTGCCCCGCATCATCAAAGTGCCGGCCGGAGAGGCCTACGTCGAGACCGAGAACCCGCTGGGGATCATGGGCTACTACGTGGTGTCCAAGGGCGACCTGGCGCCGTTTAGGGTCAAGATCCGCTCGGCGTCGTTCTCCAACGTGTCGATCACCCCGTGGCTGCTCAAGGGGGTGTACGTGCCCGACATAATCACCATCCTGGGCAGCCTGTACTTCATCCTCGGAGACATCGACCGATGACCGGCACTCTGGCGACAACCGGCGCCGCGGGGGCGCGGCCATGACCCTTATCTTGGCCGAGCTGGCCTGGTGGCAGCAGACCTCCATCCGGGTGGTGGTGGGGCTGGTGGCCGTGCTCATCCCGGCCGGGACCCTGGTGTACTTGCACCTGTTCAAGCTGGTGAGCTTCATGCAGAGCCGCCTCGGCCCCATGGAGGCCGGCCCCTACGGCTCGCTGCAGCTTTTGGCCGAGGTGGGCAAGTTCATCCAGAAGGAGGACATCGTCCCCCGGCGGGCCGACCGGTTCGTGTTCAAGGCCGCCCCCTTCGTGGTGCTGGTGTCCACCTTCTTGCTGGTGGTGGTGCTGCCCGGCGGACCCGACGCCTTCTTCATAGACAACGACCTGGGCATCTACCTGGCCCTGGCCGTCAGCTCGGTGTCGGTGATCGGCATCTTGATGGCGGGCTGGGGCTCGGCCTCCAAGTACTCGCTGATGGGCGGCCTGCGGGCCACCGGCCAGCTCATCGCCTACGAGCTGCCCCTCATCCTGGCTGTGGTCGGGGTGGTGATCCAGGCCGAGACCATGAACATGCAAGGCATTGTGCTGGCCCAGGCCGACGGCGAGATCTTCGGCTGGGGCGGCATCGGCAACCCCTTCGTCATCACCCAGTTCGTGGGGTTCGCGGTGTTCATGATCGCCATGCAGGCCGAGCTCACCCAGACCCCCTTCGACATGCCGGTGGCCGAGTCGGAGCTGGTCACCGGCTACATGACCGAGTACTCGGGCCTGCGGTTCCTGCTGTTCTTCATCGGCGAGTTCGCCACCGCCGGCGTGTTCTCGGCCATCGCCGCGGTGCTGTTCTTGGGCGGCTGGTACGTGCCCGGCCTCGACCCGGCCGACAACCTGTTCAACGTGCTGGGGCCGGTGGTGCTGATGGTCAAGATCGTCGGCCTGTCGTTTCTCATCTTCTGGTTCCGGTTCACCTTCCCCCGCTTCCGCGAGGACCAGCTTCAGCGCCTGGCCTGGAAGTTCCTCATCCCCATCGCCCTGGCCAACATCGTGGTCACCGGCGTCCTCAAAGTCCTGGTCTGAACAAGGCCCAGCCGAACCCACCCGGATCCGACATGCAGGCCAAAAGAATCAAGTGGTTAGCCGCCAAACTGGTCCTAACCGAGTGGAGAATGAGCTGTGTTAGACGTTATTGCGTTGGGGGCAATAGTTGAGACGGAAGATTTGACGGCCCCTCCGCGGCATCCGAAGCTCGATATGAGAGGTTACGTCGACCCTCCTCTGACTCCTGAGGAATTTGATGTTAGATTAGAAGAACTCAGGAGTTCTGGCGGGGGCTACATGCCTGCTTCGCCTGAAATGAAGCTGGCCCAGCGTAAAAGGATGCTTGAGTCGGGGAGGCCTCAGTTCTACGCGGAGGAGTTCGCGGACTTGAGCGACGGTCGGCGCGTGATTCTCAAGGACGACCGCGGTTGGTCTTCGGGCAGTTTGTGGAAAGTGGCCAATGGATGCTCTCTGACCTTCGATGCGGCTTCCATTCTTCAACCAGATTACAGTGAGTTCTGGACAGAGTGGGTGGTTGAGCGGTTGGGTTTCTTTGGCGTCGATGTCGATCCGGTGTCGGTTCATGCTGCACCTTTTCGGGTTGAGTTCGGCCCCCGAGTGCAGCGCGAGTTGCGGCAACGCAAACCCGGCGGGCAGGCGTCGGTGTTGGATGTCACTGCGCTGGGGGCAATTGTTGAGACGGAGGACTTGACGGGCCCTCCGAGGTGGCCCATTCTCTATGGGGGTTATTGCGTCCATCGTCCTGCACCTGAAGAACTCGGCATCGCTAGGCCGCTTCCTCGTAGGGGCCCTCACCCTGAAGGGCTGCTAGTCGAGCGTCAGAGGATGCTTGAGTCGGGGAGGCCTCAGTTCTACGCGGAGGAGTTCGTGGACTTGAGTGACGGCCGTCGGGTGATCCTGAAGGACGACCGCGGTTGGGCTCATTGGCCAGTGAATTCCCCGGATAGTAGCTGGAAAGTGGCCAATGGACATGAACTCACCATAGAAGTAATTCTGATGCTGGACCCGGGCGACGACGAACTGGATGGAGTGGATGGTTGAGCGGTTGCGCTTCTTGGGCGTTGATGTCGATCCGGCGTCGGTTCATGCTGCACCTTTTCAGGTGGAGTTCGGGCCCCGCGTCCAATACGAACTGCGGCAGCGCAAATCTGGTAGGTAAGCGTCAGTGTTGGACGTCATTGCGCTGGGAGCAATAGTTGAGACGGAGGATTTGACGGCTCCGCCGCGGCGTCCGAAGCTCGATATGACGGGTTACGTCCGCCCTCCGACTCCAGAAGAACTTGACGCCGCCAGGCCGGAGAAACGTGAGGGTTTTGGCTGGCTCCCTACTGCACACCCGCATGAAATGATGCTGGCCCAGCGGCAGAAGATGCTTGAGTCGGGGAGGCTTAGCTTCTACGCGGAGGAGTTCGCGGACCTGAGCGACGGCCGGCGCTTGATTCTGAAAGACGACCGCGGGTGGTCTTCCGGGCCAGTGAATTCATGGAAATCCGCTAATGGACGCGAACTCACCAAAGCGGCAATTCTGATGCTCGGCCCGGGCGACGACGAACTCTGGATGGAGTGGGTGGTCGAGCGGTTGCGCTTCCTGGGCATCGACGTCGATCCGGTGTCGGTTCACGCTGCGCCTTTTCGGGTTGAGTTCGGCCCTCGCGTGCAACGCGAACTGCGGCAACGCAAACCCGGCAGGTAGGCGTCAGACGCGCCGGCGTGGCGACTTGGCCGCGGATGCTCGTGCCGATCCACGGGGAACGGCTCGGTTGAGGCGCCCGGTGACGCGGACGGCGCGGGAGCCTCGGTAGGCTTGCGGCCCGTGTCACAGCTTGTGAGCACCTGTCTCATCGGCGGCGTTCGGCCGTGACCGACGCGCTGGCCGCGGCGGCGTTATGGCCCTAGTGCCCGGGCTGTTCAAGGGGCTGGCCGTCACCGGCGGCACCATCCTGCGCACCGTGTTCCCCCGCCGGGGGATCAAGACCCTGGTCCCGGCCCCGACCAAAGGGGCGGCCACCGTGCAGTACCCCCGGGAGAAGGAGGCGCCCCCCACCCGGGCCCGGGGCGTGATCGCCCTGCACGAGGGGAACTGCACCGCCTGCATGCTGTGCGCCCGGGAGTGCCCCGACTGGTGCATCTACATCGAGGGCCACAAGGAGAAGGCGCCGCCCCGGCGGGCCGGGGGCAAGCCCCGCCTGGTCAACAAGCTCGACCGCTTCGACATCGACTACGCCCTGTGCATGTTCTGCGGCATCTGCGTGGAGGTGTGCCCCTTCGACGCCCTGTTCTGGAGCCCCGAGTACGAGTTCTCCGAGCCCCGCATCGCCGACCTGCTCCATGACATGTCCCGCCTGTCGGAGTGGATGGAGACGGTGCCCGACTTTGAGGACTACGAGGCCGGGTCGGAGGCCAAGAAGCGGAAGGTCCCGGCCCCGTGACCGGCGCGCTGGCCGCGGCCGCGGCCGACGGCGATCTCCTAGTGGCCCAAAACGTGTTCTTTGTCGCCATCGCCGCGGTGATGGTGTTCTCGGCCTTCCGCTGCGTCACCACCCGCAACGTCGTCCACGCCGCCCTGTGGCTGGTGCTGGTGCTGGCCGGAGCCGCGGCCCAGTTCATCCTGCTGGGGTCGGAGTTCGTGGCCGTCACCCAGGTGCTGGTGTACGTCGGCGCCATCGTGGTGCTGTTCCTGTTCGGGATCATGCTCACCCGGGCCTCCATGGGCGACGATGAGACCGCCTCGGGCGAGAAGCGGGTCATGGCCGCGGTGGTGGCGGTGCTGCTGGGGCTGGTGACCGGCGGCGCCCTGATCGAGAGCTTCTCCGACACCCGGCTGGTGATCAACGAGCCCCAGCCGACCTCCCTGGTGTCCGACGCCATCTTCAGCCAGTACATAATCGCCTTCGAGGCGGTGTCGGTGCTGCTGCTGGCCGCCTTGATCGGGGCCATAGTGGTGGCCCGCAAGGACTGATCCGCCAGTGCTGTTGAAGCTGACCTGCCGCCCGCAAGGACTGATCCGACCGTTGCCGGTGAGCCGATAATGCTGTTGAACCAGTTCCTGCTGCTGGGGGCGGTGCTGTTCTGCATCGGGGTGTACGGCGTGCTGGCCCGCCGCAACGGCGTGCTGGTGCTGATGTCGGTGGAGATCATCTTGAACTCGGTCAACATCAACCTGGTCGCCTTCGGAGCGCTGAACGACGACGTGGGGGGCGCGGTGTTCGCCCTGTTCGTCATCGCCGTGGCCGCGGCCGAGGTCGGCATCGGCTTGGCCATCGTCTTGTTGATGTACCGCAACCGCCGCAGCATCGACCTCTCCGAGGCCGACATGCTGAAGGGCTGAGGCGACCGTGGGCCTGCTGATCCTGGCCGCCGAAGCGGCGCCGACCGGCCCCATGTCGGTATCGGACGCCAACTGGTTCCTGGCCAACGCCTGGCTGATCCCGCTGCTGCCCGCTCTGTCTTTCGCCGCCATCCTGGCCTTCGGCAAGCGGATGCCCCGCCGGGGCTCGGAACTGGGCCTGGTGGCGGTGGGCGCCTCCTTCTTGCTGGCCGTCGCCGCGGCCGTGGCCTGGGTGGCCCACCACGGGGCCCACGAGACGGCCCCGGCCGTGCACCGGTCGGTGTCGTGGCTGGTGTCGGGCGGCGTCCGCTACGACGCCGGCATCCTGGTGGACGGCCTGTCGGTGATGATGCTGGTGGTGGTCACCGCCGTGTCGCTGCTGGTGCACGTCTACAGCACCGACTACGTGGCCGGCGACGCCCGCTACACCCACTTCTTCGCCTTCTTGAGCCTGTTCACCGCGGCCATGCTGTTCTTCGTCCTCAGCGACAACCTGCTGCAGATGATCGTGGGCTGGGAGCTGGTGGGGGTGTGCTCGTTCGTGCTCATCGGCCACTGGTGGGAGGCCAAGGCCAACTCCGACGCCGCCCTCAAGGCCTTCCTCACCAACCGGGTCGGCGACGTGGGCCTGCTGGTGGGCATGAGCATCCTGTTCTTCGCCGCGGGCGGCGCCTTCGACACCCTCACCGTCAACTCCCGCATCGTCGCCGGCGAGGTGAGCCACACCGCGCTGGTGGCGGCCTCGGCGTGCCTGCTCGCCGCGGTCATGTCCAAGTCGGGCCAGTTCGTGCTGCACACCTGGCTGCCCGACGCCATGGCCGGCCCCACCCCGGTGTCGGCCCTCATCCACGCCGCCACCATGGTGGTGGCCGGCATCTTCATGGTGGCCCGGCTCTACCCGGTGTTCTGGGACGGCATGGCCATCGCCTCCTCCAGCGTCAACCTGCTGGCGCTGGTGGGAGCGGTCACCCTGCTGTTCGGGGGCCTGCTGGCCTTCACCCAGAACGACATCAAGAAGGTGCTGGCCTACTCCACCGTCAGCCAGCTCGGCTACATGGTGATGGCCCTGGGGGTGGGGGCCTGGACCGCGGCCATGTTCCACCTCTTCACCCACGCCTTCTTCAAGGCCTGCCTGTTCCTGGGCTCGGGCTCGGTCAGCCACGCCGCCGGCGGCTTCGACATGAAGAAGAACATGGGCGGGCTCCGCCGGGCCATGCCCCACACCTACCGGACCTTCTTGGTGGCCACCGTCGCCCTCATGGGCCTGCCGCCGCTGGCCGGGTTCTGGTCCAAAGACGAGATCCTGGCCGGCACCGGGGGCTGGGGCCTGCTCGGCGGCACCGGCGGCAACGGCGCCTACACGGCCATGCTGCTGATGGGCCTGGCCGGCGCGGCGGTGACCGCGGCCTACATGACCAGGGTGATCTACCTCACCTTCTTCGGCCGGTACCGGGGCGAGGGCCACCCCCACGAGTCCGGCCCCCGCATCGTGGTCCCCCTGTACGCCCTGGCCGCCATGGCCGTCGTCGCCGGCCTGTTCAACATGCCGGCCGGCTTCCAGCTCTGGCCCGAAGCCGCGCAGGAGCGCTTCGGCCACTACGTCGAGCCGGTGGCCGCCTACTTCCCGCCCATCGGCCACGCCACCCCGAGCTGGTCGCTGGCCGTCGTCTCCACTCTGGTGGCCCTGGGCGGGGCGGCGGCCGCCTACCGCTACTACTTCGTGAAGGTCCGGGCCCGGTCTAGGGCCGAGGGCCAGAGCCTCACCGAGCTGCCCGACGGGCCCACCGCCGCCAACAAGCTGGCCCGGGCCGGCCACCGGGTGCTGGCCGACAAGTACTACTTCGACCACCTCTACACCGGGATCGTCGCCGGCGGGGTCAAGGGCCCCGCGGCCAAAGCCGCCTACTGGACCAACCAGAAGGTCATCGACGCGGTCGTCGACGGCGCGGGCCGCTCGGCGGTGGCCGCGGGCCGGGCCGTCTACGACCGCTTGGACCAGGGCGTCATCGACAACGTCATCATCGACGGCGCGGGCCGGGTCTCGGACTCCGCGGGCGAGAGCCTGCGGGGCATGCAGACCGGCAAGGTCCAGCAGTACGCGGCCATCCTGTTCGCGGCGGCCGCGGTGCTGGCCGGCGTGTTCATCGTCGTGGTGTCGCTGTAGGCGCCGGAGCAGCAAGGCTGGAGAAGGACCCTTGATCGACTTTCTTGACGCATGGGGGCTCACCCTGGTCACCTTCGTCCCCGCGGTGGGCGCGTTGGTGATGATGGCCGTGCCCGGCCACGCCGAATCCGCTCACAAGCGGATCGCCATGGCCGCCTCGCTGGCCGCGGCGGCCATGGGCGTGCTGCTGCTGGCCGGCTTCGACTACGGCGCGGCCGGGTCCCTGCAGTTCCAGGCCGACCTGGGGTGGATCGACGTCATCAACAGCCGCTACATCCTCGGCCTCGACGGCATCTCGCTGCCACTGCTGGCGCTGACCTTGGCCGTGGTGCCGCTGTGCGTGATCTATTCGTGGAACCACATCCCCGAGCCCGGCAACCCCAAGGCCTTCCTGATCCTGATGCTGATCCTGGAGACGGGGATGGTCGGCACCTTCCTGGCTCAGGACCTGATCCTGTTCTTCGTCTTCTTCGAGGTCGTCCTGCTGCCCATGTTCTTCATGATCGGGGTGTGGGGGGGCGAGAACCGGCGCTACGCGTCGATCAAGTTCTTCCTGTTCACGCTGTTCGGGTCGGCCCTGATGCTGCTGTCGTTTTTGGCCCTGTTCTTCCTGTCCGTCGACCCGGCCACCGGCGAGGCGCTGCGCACTTTCGACATGCGGGCCCTCACCGACACCGCCGGGGCCGGCATCATGCTGGGCGCCCAGGTCTGGATCTTCGCGGGCATGTTCATCGGCTTCGGGGTGAAGGTGCCGATGTTCCCGTTCCACACCTGGCTGCCCGACGCCCACACCGAGGCCCCCACGGTGGGCTCGGTCATCCTGGCCGCCGTCTTGTTGAAGCTCGGGACCTACGGCTTCGTGCGCATCGCCGTGCCCATGCTGCCCGCCGCGGCCGAGGTGTGGGCCCCGTGGATTGGCCTGCTGGCCGTCATCGGCATCATCTACGGCGCCCTCGGGTGTCTGGCCCAGACCGACATGAAGCGGCTCATCGCCTTCTCCTCGGTGGCCCACATGGGGTTCGTGATGCTGGGCATCGCCACCCTCACCGACTTCGGCATCAACGCCGCCATATTCGGCATGGTCGCCCACGGGATCATCACCGGGATGCTGTTCTTCCTGGCCGGCTCGGTGAAGGAGCGCTACCACACCCTGGAGATCAGCCGGCTGGGCGGGATGCTGGCCCAGGCCCCGCGGCTGGGCTGGATCCTCGGGTTCGTGTCCATGGCCTCGCTGGGCCTGCCCGGCCTGGCCGGCTTCTGGGGCGAGTTCCCCGCCATCCTGTCGGCCTACAACCCGGCCAACGGCGTGTCGACGGCCACCTTCAGGGTCTACATGGTGATCGCCGCGGTGGGCACCGTGCTGGCCGCCGGGTACCTGCTGTGGCTGCTGCAGCGCACGACCATGGGCAAACCGCCGGCCGAGTTCGCCGACGACCCGGCCATCGTCGACGTCACCCGCACCGAATGGCTGGCCTGGGCCCCGCTGCTGGCCGCCATCGTGGTGTTCGGGGTGGCCCCGGGGCTGATCTTCGAGGTGACCGACCCGGCCGTGGTCGGCGCCATCGAAGGCTGCCTCCAGCTCGCCGGCGGCTGCGACGGCGCAACCGGCGCGGCTGGCGCGGCCATGGGGGGCTGATCGGCCATGGGGGCCGAAGTGCTGGCCCTGGCCTTCGAACGGCCCCCCATCGACTGGCACGCGGTGGCGCCGGAGCTGGTCCTGCTCGGCTTCGGCGCCCTGCTGACCCTCATCGACATCGCCGCGCTGGAGCGGGGCCGGGCCCTGATGTCGGCGCTGGCCTCCATCGGGCTGTTGGCCGCCATGGTGCCGATCCTGACCCTGGCCCTCGACGGCGCCGACCGGGCCATGTTCGGCGGCGCCTACGTCATCGACGACTACGCGCTGATCATGAAGGCGATCTTCGTGCTGGCCGGCTACGTGGTGGTGCTGCTGTCGGTCAACTACGTGGCCGAGGGCGACTACTGGGAGAACGAGTACTACCAGATGCTGGTGTCGAGCATCCTGGGCATGGTGCTGATGGCCTCGGCCCGGGACCTGGTCACCATCTTCGTGGCCCTAGAGCTGCTGTCCATCCCCGCCTACTTGATGGCCACCTGGCGCAAGCGGGACCTGGCCAGCAACGAGGCCGGCCTCAAGTACTACCTGATGGGGGTGTTCGCCTCGGCGGTGCTGCTTTATGGCATGTCGCTGCTGTACGGCGTCACCGGCTCCACCATGCTCTCCGACATCGCCGGAGGAGTGGCAGCGGGGGCGGCGCCGCCGGCCGTGGTCACCCTGGGGGTGATCTTCGTCGTGGTGGGCTTCGGGTTCAAGGTCTCGGCCTTCCCGTTCCACACCTGGGCCCCCGACACCTACGAGGGCGCCCCCACCCCGGTCACCGCCTTCTTGTCGGTGGCCTCCAAGGCGGCCGGGTTCGTGGCCCTGCTCAGCCTGGTGTTCGTGGGGTTCTGGAACCGCACCGACGTGTACCAGCCGGTGCTATGGGTGCTGGCCGCCGCCTCCATGTTCGGGGGCAACCTCATGGCGCTGCGCCAGAAGAACCTGGTGCGCCTGCTGGCCTACTCGGGGGTGGCCCAGGCCGGGTACATGCTGGCCCCGCTGGCCGTGGCCGGCACCTCGGCCGCGGTGGCCGACAGGGCCCTGGCCGCCGTCGTCACCTACCTGGCCATCTACGCGGCCATGAACCTGGGCGCCTTCGCGGTGATCATCGCCGTGGCCCGGCGCACCGCCTCGGCCCACATCGACAGCTTCCGGGGCCTGTTCCGGTACGGGCCGGCGCTGGCCGTGGCCATGACCGTGTTCCTGATGGCCCTGGCCGGCATCCCGCCCCTGGGGGGCTGGTTCGCCAAGTTCGAGATCGTCCTGGCCCTCATCTCGGCCTCCACGGTGGCCGGCACCGCCCTGGGGGTGATAGTGGCGGTCAACTCGGTGATCGCCCTCTACTACTACGCCCGCATCGCCTCCTACATGTGGGTGGAGGACCCGCCCGAGGGAGCCGACACGTCGCCTATCTCCACCCCGCTGGCGGTAACGGCCGCGCTGGTGATCACCGGCGGGGCCACGCTGGTGTTCGGCATCCTGCCGCAGTGGGTGGGGCGGTTCACCGAGGTCAGCCTCCTAGCCGCTGCCGGTTGATCTCCTTTGGGTGCTTGTGTCGCCCGGCCGGCGGGTCCTGTCACGGGGGCGGCCGCCGCCGCTGACGCGGCGCCGGTCCTAGCCCCCGTGCCACCCCCCGGCCTGGCCGGTTCCGCTGTTCCACCGGTCGACGAGGCGGCGCTGGAAGAGCGGCTGGCTCGGAGGATTCGGGCGACTGGGCCGATTTCGGTTTCGGAGTATGTGGAGGCGGCGCTTTACGACCCCGACTACGGGTTCTACACCGGCTCTTCCGGTTTTGGGGCGGCCGGGCGGGGCGGGGGGTTTTTGACGGCGCCGGAGGTGGGGCCGTTGTTCGGGGCGGTGCTGGCCCGGGCTTTGGACCGGTGGTGGGGGGAGCTGGGGCGGGTTGAGCCGTTTCATGTGATCGACTGGGGGGCCGGGCCGGGGACTTTGGCTCGGGCGGTGCTGGCCGCCGAGCCCGAGTGCGCGGCCGCGGGGGCGCTGCGGTGGGTGGCGGTGGAGGTGTCGGCCCGCCAGCGGGATCGCCATCCGGACCATCTGCTGGTGGTTTCGGCCGGTTCGGCGGTCGAGGCGGTTGAGGCCCCGGTGGCGGGGGCGGTGGTGGCCAACGAGCTGCTGGACAACCTGCCCTTCGACGTCGTGGAGCGGACCGAGGGGGGCTGGGCCGAGCTGCGGGTGGCGAAGTCGTCGGGGCGGGGTTTCGAGCTGGTGGCCGTCGATGCCGCCCCCGATCTGGTCGCCGGTCTGGGTGAGGTGGCGCCGGGGTGCCGGGTTCCGGTGCCGCGCCAGGCCCGGCGCTGGGTCTCGGAGGCTCGGGGCCTGCTCTCGGCCGGGCGGGTGGTGGCCTTCGACTACGGGGCCGACACCGCCGAGCTGGCGAGCCGGGCCTCCATGGGGTGGCTGCGGGTCCACGGTGCCGGGGGCTCGGGGTCGTGGCTGGAGCGGCCGGGGCATTGCGATGTCACCGCCGACGTGGCCTTCGATCAGGTCCAGGCCGACCATCGGGCCGTCGTCTGCTCGCAGGCCGATTTCCTGCGGGCCCACGGCATCGACGATCTGGTGGCCGAGGGCCGGGCCCGCTGGCGGGAGCGGGCCGGCGTCGGCGACTTGGAGGCCCTGGCCGCCCGCAGCCGGGCGACCGAGGCCGCCGCTTTGCTCGACCCGGCGGGCATGGGCGGCTTCACCGTCCTGGAATGGATTATCCAGGTGTATGAGGTCGGTGCCTAGACATGCGGTCGTGTCTTCGCCGCTTCGCCGTCGCCGCGCCGACGGTCCTGCTGGCCGTGCCCCTGGTCTCGTTCTCGTTCCAGCGCGACGAGATGCGCAACATCTACCGGGACACGCTCCGGTTCGGCACGGTGAACCCCTTCAGGATGGCTGGCCACGTGCTGGAGGGGATGGGCTGGCTGGTGCGAATCGGAAACTTCCGGCCCGTCGGCAGGTTCGCCGATCATGTGCAGCGGGTGTCGCTCTTCGAGGCGGCCGAGGCCACCGGCCTGGCCCCTTATTTCGTCTTGGGGCTCGTCCGCTTGGCCATGCTCGGGGCGCTGGCCCTCGTGGCGTTCGGGTTCATCGCCAAGATCGCGACCGGCGGCGGCGATCCCGACGGTCCCGGC
The DNA here is from genome assembly GCA_958296055.1 of uncultured Acidimicrobiales bacterium. Lineage (GTDB taxonomy): Bacteria > Actinomycetota > Acidimicrobiia > Acidimicrobiales > Aldehydirespiratoraceae > CATQHS01. Next base: position 1,351,365 of record CATQHS010000001.1, on the reverse strand, counting down.
TGGGCCCGGCTCGCCGCTCTGAGCCTGGCCCCGGCGCTGATCGCGGTATGCCTGGTGGCCGGCGGGCGGGACAGCCCGATCGTCTACTTCCCGTTTCTGTTCCTCGGCTCCGCCATCGTCGTGCTGGGTGTGCCGCAGTTGGTGGCCCGCGACCGGGACTTCGCCGTCCGCCGGGTCAAAGTCGCCGAATGGGCGGGGCTGGGGTTGCTGGGCGCGGCGACGACGATGATCCTCGAGGTCGTTTACATCGCGCTGCCGCTGACGCTGGTCTTCATCGCCGCCCGGGCCATGGCGGCGGGCGCCTCTTGGCGGCGACTGGTCAAGATGGCCGTCACCCGGCGCTTCGCCGCCCTGTCGGCCGGCTTTCTGGCCGTCTTCGCTCCGGTCCGGTGGATGATCGAGGGCCATTGCCGCGACGGTGACTGCTACATCGGCTCCGATCTGACCCCCCGCGGCTTCACGCTTGACGTTTTCGGCGGACGCATGGCCACCGGCGCTCCCTTCGCCGGGTGGGTCCACAACGCCGACGTCATGGGGTCCGCGGACCTCCGGGTCGGTTTTGGCGATCTGGCCGGCAATCCGTTTCTGGCGCTGATGCTGTTGGCCGTCATCGGAATCACCGCCGCCCGCGCCGCCCGGGCCGGGCGCGGTCCGGACGGCTCCGGCGGCGCCGCGGCCCGCGCCGCGGCCGGGCTCGGGCTGGCCGCGGTCTGCCTGGTCGTTCTGCCCAGTGCCATGATCGCCATGTCCCGGCTGGTGCAGCGAGACCGGTGGCCGATCGGATACGGCTGGCGCGACACCGTGCTGGTTCAGATCGGATGGGCCGTCGGCGCGGTGGCCATCGCGCTGATCGTCGCCGATCGGCTCGCCGGCCGATCCAAGGCGGTGCGCCGGATCGGGACGGCCGCGCTGGCCGCGGCGGTGTGCTTGGGGCTGGCTGGCACCCTGCTCGCCAACCTGCGCCTGGCCAGAGTGGACCGCAGCGATCCCCTGGCGGCAGTCACCAACGCCATCGCCGCGGCGGCGATCAACTTCGACCCCAGCGAGGCCGGCAACGAGCGGCGCTGCGAGCTGATTGACGTCTACACGACGTACTTGCCCGACCCGAGGCGGTACAACGCCGGGGAGAATGTCCGCGCCGATCTCAACTCGCTGATGACCGAGCGCCGCGGCCGTCCCTTCTGCGACGAGTCACCCCCCTGACCCCTGGAGCGGACGACCGCAGCTACGAGCACGGCGGCGTCACTTTCCGCCACCACGAGGAGGCGAGGCCCGCATGACCCGCAGCGGCGATGGGCGGGTTCACCGTCTTGGAATGGACGGCCACCGCTAGATGACATGGCCAGGCTGGCCCGTCGGCCGGGCGGTGGTGGGGTTGAGCTCTAGGCTCACGCCAATGTGGTTTCTGCGCCTGATTCTGGTTCTGGCCGTGGTGGCGGCTTCTTCCTTCACGGGCACGATCGAGGTCTTGGGCACCCGGGGGGGTAGCAGATCCTCCCGGCTACCGGTTCTCTGACGACGATGGCAGCGTTCATGAGGGGGCCCTTGAGGCGATAGCCGCCGCCGGCGTCACCTTGGGCTGTGGGGACGGTCTTTTTTGCCCCGGGCATGAGGTGACTCGGGGTCAGTTCGCCTCCTTGCTGGACCGGGCTTTCACCCGCGAAGAGGGAATATCGGTCATCGGCGGCTACGTCTACCGAGGTGCCGCTGTCCCTGAGATGGTCGGCCGGTACTTCTACGCCGACTACTTAGGCGGATGGATACGCACCTTTTTATACGAAGACGGCGAGGTGACCGAGCACTATGACTGGTCCCGAGCAGTGGAGCTCAACCGCAACGTGTGGTCCTTCGGCAAAGACGGCCACGGCGAGATCTACGTGCTGGCCCGCCGGTCGGTTCTAAAGATCGTCCCCCGCTAAGAAGTCTCGAATGCACGGTCGGCGCCGGATCGGGACGGCCGCGCTGGTCAACCCCCCTGACCTATGGAGCGGGCGATCTTGATCGGGGCGCTGAGGAGGCAGCCGTAGAATCCGGGCCATGGCCGCGGTCACCCCCCGGGAGGAGCTGAGCGAGCTGGTCGGCGCCGATGACCCGGCGCCGGGGCTCTGGTCGTCGGTAGACAGCGGGCGGATGGCCGAGCTGGTGCCCGAGCTGCCCGCGCTGGCCATGGAGCAGGACCCCATCCACCGCCACAAGGACGTGCTGGCCCACACCATCGCGGTGGTGGCCAAGGCCCCCAACGACCTGGTGGTCCGACTGGCCGCGCTGTTCCACGACATCGGCAAGCCCCGCACCCGCAGCTACGAGCACGGCGGCGTCACCTTCCGCCACCACGAGGAGGTGGGGGCCCGCATGACCCGCAAGCGGCTCGCCGCCTTGGAGTTCGGCGCCGGCATCGTCGGCGATGTCAGCGAATTGGTCCGGCTGTCGGGCCGGTTCAAGGGCTACGCCGACGGCTGGAGCGACTCCGCCGTCCGCCGCTACGCCCGCGACGCCGGCGGGCTGCTGGGCCGCCTCAACCAGCTCGTGAGGTCGGACTGCACCACCCGCCACCGCCACAAAGAGGCCGAGCTGCACCGCCAGATCGACGACCTCGAACGCCGGATCGCCGAGCTGGCCGCGGCCGATCAGCGGGCCGCGGAGCGGCCCCAGATCGACGGCGGCGCGGTCATGGCCCGCCTGGGGATCGGGCCCGGCCCTCAGGTGGGCGCGGCCCTGGCCTGGCTGCTCGAGCTCAAACGAACCGAGGGCGAGCTGGAGCCCGGCGACCTCCACGCCCGCCTGGACCGGTGGTGGGCGGAAAACTTCGCGGAAAACTCCGCTGAAACCTCCGGGCGGCCCTGACGGCACCCCGGTCTCGGTGGCTAAACTCGGCCCCCGACCGACCGAACCCCGTTCCCCACTAGGAGATGAAAATGACCTACCGAGCCGAGTACCTCTGGGTCGACGGCACCCACCCCACCCCGGAGGTCCGATCCAAGACCCGCATCCTCTCCGACGACCAAGAGCCCGAGATCTGGGGCTTCGACGGCTCCAGCACCGGGCAGGCCACCGGCAGGGACTCCGACGTGGCCCTGCAGCCCGTCTTCCAGTGCCCCGACCCCATCCGGGGCGGCAACGACATCCTGGTCTTGAGCGAGACCCTGCTCACCTCCGACCTATCCCCCCACCCGACCAACATGCGGGCCCTGACTCGGGAGGTGTACGACAAGTACAAGGACCAGGAGCCGCTGCTGGGCCTCGAGCAGGAGTACACCCTGCTCGAAACGCTCACCGGCTGGCCGGCCGGCTTCCCTCAGGGCGGCTTCCCCCCGCCGCAGGGCCCCTACTACTGCGGGGTGGGCGCGGTGAAGATCCACGGCCGCGATCTGATCGAGCGCCACACCACCGCCTGCATCGGCGCCGGCCTGGCCATCTCGGGCACCAACGCCGAGGTGATGCCCGGCCAGTGGGAGTTCCAGATCGGCCCGCTCGACCCGGTGACGACCGCCGACCACGTCTGGGTGGCCCGCTACATCCTGTTCCGGCTGGCCGAGGAGCACGGCGTGGAGGTGAGCATCGATCCCAAGCCCATGCGGGGCGACTGGAACGGCGCCGGCATGCACACCAACTTCTCGACCAAGTCCATGAGGGAGAGCTGGGACCCCATCATCGCCGCCTGCGAGGCGCTGGGCCGGCCCGACCGGCTGGAGGAGCACCTGGCCGGCTACGGCGAGGGCATCGAGCACCGACTCACCGGCGAGCACGAGACCCAGCGCTACGACGTCTACACCTGGGGCATCTCCGACCGGGGGGCCTCGGTGCGAATCCCGTGGCAGGTGAACCGGGACCGCAAGGGCTACATCGAGGACCGCCGGCCCAACGCCAACGCCGACCCCTACAACCTCACCCGGCTGCTGACCAACACCGTCTGCGAGGCGCTGGCCTGAGCCCGCCCGGCGCCGGGTCGCCCCAGGGCCGGAACCCGCCGGAACCGGCGGCGGGCTGCGGTCGTGGCCGGTGACCCGGCGGCCGCCCTCCGGGTGGCCATAGGCCAGGTCAACCCCACCGTCGGCGACTTGGCCGGCAACGTGGAGCTGGCCCGCCGGGTAGCAGCCGAAGCCGAGGCCGCGGGCGCGGATGTGGCCGTGCTGCCGGAGCTGGCCGTCACCGGCTACCCGCCCGAGGACCTCCTGCTCAAGCCCGGCTTCGTGGCCGAGGCCCGGACCGCCCTCGAAGATCTGGCCGCCTCGGCCGGCCCGGGCCCGGTGGTGGTCGGCTTCGTCGACTTCGCCGCCGGCCGCGAGCCCGCCGACGAGCCCGACCCCCGGACCGGCCGGGCCGGGCGGCTGACCGGGCCGGGCCGGCCCGAGGTCTTCAACGCGGCGGCGGTGTGCGCGGGCGGGGGGGTGCGCGGCGTATACCGCAAGCGCTGCCTCCCCAACTACGACGTGTTCGACGAGCAGCGCCACTTCCGGCCGGGCCGGGGCCCCCTGGGGCTCTTCGAGATCGCCGGGGTCCCGGTCGGGGTGGCCGTCTGCGAGGACGCCCTGATCCCCGGCGGCCCGGTGGCCGAGATGGCCCGGGGCGGGGCCCGGATCGTGCTGGTCCTCAACGGCTCCCCCTTCCACGAGGGCAAGCAGGCCCAGCGCGAGCAGGTCATCGGCGGCCTGGCTGCCGAGACCGGAGTGCCGATCGTGTACGTCAACCTGGTCGGCGGCCAGGACGAGCTGGTGTTCGACGGCGGCTCTTTCGCGGTCGGCCCCACCGGCGAGACCCTGGCGCGCTGCGCATCTTTCGCCGAGTCGGTGGAGGTGTTCGACGTCGAGGTCCCGGACCGGCCCCGCCGCGGCCCCCCGCTGCCGATCACGCCGGTGCCGACGCCGCCGCCCGCCGCCCGCCGCGGCTTCCTCGCCGGGCCGCTCTGCGAGCCCTTGGACCTGAACGCCCAGCGCTGGGGGGCTTTGGTGCTGGCCACCCGGGACTACGTGCGCAAGTCCGGGTTCGGCGACGTGGCCCTGGGCCTGTCCGGCGGGATCGACTCGTCGCTGACCGCGGCCGTCGCCGCCGACGCCCTGGGCCCCGAGCGGGTCCACGGCGTGCTCATGCCGTCGCGCTACTCGAGCCGGCACTCGGTGATCGACGCCGAGAAGGTGGCGGCCAACCTGGGCATCGACGCCAGGGTCGTGCCCATCGAAGCCGCCCACCGGGCCTTCGAGGAGATGCTGGGCGGCTCGGGGGCACCCGGCGGCCTCACCGACCAGAACTTCGAGAGCCCGACCCGACCCGGCGGCCTCACCGATCAGAACCTCCAGTCCCGCATAAGGGGGGTGGTGCTGATGGCGCTGGCCAACGAGAACGGGTGGCTGGTGCTGACCACCGGCAACAAGAGCGAGGCCGCCGTCGGCTACTCCACCCTGTACGGCGACACGGCCGGGGCCTTCGCGGTGATCAAGGACGTGTGGAAGACCGATGTCTACGAGCTGGCCCGGTGGCGCAACCGGCAGGCCGGGCGGGAGATCGTGCCCGAGACCGTGCTGGCCAAGGCCCCATCGGCCGAGCTGCGCCCCGACCAGCGCGACGACCAGTCGCTGCCCCCCTACGAGGTGCTCGACCCCATCCTGAGCCTGTACGTGGAGGGCGACCTGACCGCGGCTGAGATCCGCGCCCGTGCCGTCGCCCCCGACGAGGTGGTGGAACGGGTCTGCGGCTTGGTGGACCGGGCCGAGTACAAGCGCCGCCAGACCCCCGTCGGCCCCCGCCTCACCGGCAAGGCCTTCGGCCGGGATCGGCGCATGCCCATCGTCGACCGCCGCCGGTCTCCAGTCCCATGAGCGCCGCTGGCCGCCGGTCCGCCGGCTCCTCGGCCCCATGAGCCCGGGGCTGACCATGGCCGACACCGCTCGGGCGGCGGGCGGGTTGAGCTGGGCGGTCGAGCGTCTGGCCGGAATCATCGGGTCGTGGGCGGCCGCTGCCGACGACCCGGCGACCGCGGTGTGGCTGGCCACCGCTGCCCGCCACTTGGAGTGGCACCAAGACGGCTTGGAGGAGCTGCGGCCCGGCTACGAAGCCCTAGCCGCCGAATCTCGGCCCGCCCCGGCCCGGCCCCAGACCGACGCGGCTCTCGACTTGGTCGCGGCGGGCGCGACAGACCCGGTCGAGCGCCTGGCCGTGGCCAACCGGGTGCTGCTGGAGGGGCTGTCGGCTCACTGCGCCGCCCTGAGGGCGGCGGCGGCCGCCCGGGCCGACACCCCCCTGGACCGGGTCCTGGAGTTCCTGATGGCGGATCTGCGCCGGGACCGAGAGGCGGGCGAGGCGCTGCTGGAGGGGCTCGCCGCCTCCTCCGCCGCGGCCCGGTCCGCCGCCGACGAGGCCCAGCGCCGCCTCGCCGCCGCGGGCGGAATCTTCTGATGGGCGGGCCGCGGCCGGGGCCGCCCCGGCGGACCCTCGCCTCGGCGCTCCCGCCCGGGCGCTCCCGCCGAGAGGGCGGTTGTGGCGGGCTAATCCGTAGATATCGTTCACCCGATCAGTCGCCTGGGGGACTGGATGCTCTCTAACAAACGCACCGGCACCGGTGGGATGATCGCCAGAAACGGCGGACCGCCAGTCAAGGATCGCGTGGAGAGGGACGAAGAGGACCTGGTCCGGCTGTACCTGACCGACATCGGCCAGTACCGGCTGCTCACCAAGGACGACGAGGTCCGCCTGGCCCAAGACATCGAGGCCGGGATGGCGGCCCGGCGAGAGATGGAGTGCCCCAGCGAGACGCTGACGCCGGCCCGCAAGCGGGAGCTTCGCAGGGCCCGCCGCAAGGGCGAGGAGTCCGGGCGCACCTTCGTCCAGTCCAACCTCCGCCTGGTGGTGTCGATCGCCAAGAAGTACCAGGCCTCGGGCCTGCCCCTGCTCGACCTGATCCAAGAGGGCAACCTCGGCCTGATGCACGCCGTCGAGAAGTTCGACTGGCGCAAGGGGTTCAAATTCTCCACCTACGCCACTTGGTGGATACGACAGGCCATCACCAGGGGCATCGCCAACACCGGCCGCACCATCCGGCTGCCCGTCCACGCGGGCGACACCCTGGCCCGCCTGCAGAAGGCCAGGTCCCGGCTCGAGCTCAAGCACGGCCGGCCCGCCTCACTGGCCGATCTGGCCGCCGAGGTGGAGATGCCCGAGGAAAAGATCACCGAGGCGCTGCGGTTCGCGTCTGAGCCGCTGTCGCTGTCGGACCCGCTGCGCGACGACGGCGACGCCGAGCTGGGCGATGTGGTGGAGGACCGCTCGGCCGAGTCGCCCTTCGACGTGGCGGCCACATCGCTGCTGCCCGAGGAGATCGACCGGCTCCTGTCGCCGCTGGACGACCGGGAGCGCAACATCCTCAGGCTCCGGTTCGGCTTGGACCGGGGCGAGCCCCGCACCCTCGAAGAGGTGGGGGAGCGCTTCGGCCTGACCAGGGAGCGGATCCGCCAGATCGAGGCCCGGGCCATGTCCAAGCTGCGCCACCCGTCCAGCGACACCGGCGCCCGCGACTTGCTCAGCGTGTAGCCGGGTTTCGGGTTCTGCGCCGATGGACCTCTCGTCCGACGCCGCCGCCCGAGTTTTGGTCTTCATCGACGGCCAGAATCTCTACAAGACCTGCAAGGACCTGTTCGGGCACCCCCTGTGCCATCCCCACCTGCTGGCCCAGCACCTGGCCGGCCCCCGTCAGGCCACCCGGACCGGCTGCCGGTTCTACACCGGCCGCCCCGACCCCGAGCGCGAGCCGATGAAGACCCGCAACCTCGATCGCCGCCTCGACGGGATGCGCCAGTCGCACGTGACGGTGGTGACCAGGACGCTCCGCTACCACTGGGACTGGAGCCCCGAATACGTCCTGCCCCGCCCCGGCCCCCACTCTCTGCCCCAGGAGGCGCTCCTTCGACCGTGGCAGCGGTCACGCGAGAAGGGCATCGACTTGATCCTGGCCCTCGACGTGGTCGAACTGCTGCTCACCGGCCTCTGCGACGTGGCCGTGGTGGTGAGCCTTGACCAGGATCTGTTCGAGATCCCCCGGGCCCTGGCCAACCTGAAGAGGTACATCGACCGGCCTTTCCGCATCGAGGCGGCTGTCCCCGTGGACCAGAGGCGGGCGAAGATCCTGGAGGGTTTCGCCTACACCCACCAGATCACCCCCGAGGTGTTCGAGATGATCCGAGACGACCACGACTACTCGGTTGCCGAGGAGTTCTGGCAGCCGCCCGAGATACCGGCGAGGCTTCCGCCGCGCCAGCCCGAGCGGCCCGGCCCCGGTCCGTCCGGTTCGGCGGTTGGCGGAGGTGGACGGGAATCGAACCCGCCGGACGGGGATCGCCCGTCCCGCCCGCTTTGAAGGCGGGGGAGCCCACCAGGCGCTCGGACACCTCCGGGCGCGAGGGTAGCTTGGCTCGGGGTGACTCCGGCCCGATCCTGGTTACGCTGCGGTCATGAAGAAACTGTTTCTGCTGGCGGTGATCGTTGCCATCGTGATCCTGCTGGCCCGCAAGATCAAAGACACCTGACCCCGCCCCCGGTCCGGCCATGGCGGCGACCGTCACCGGCATCGAGGAGTTCGCGGCCGCTTTGGCGCCGGGGCCGCGGTCCATGGTGGCTCTGGTCGGCGGCGGCGGCAAGACCACCCTGTTGTTCGCCTTGGGGCGGGGGCTCGGAGGCCGAAGGCTGCTGACCACCACCACCCGCATGGGCGGCGGCAACACCGGCGGGTTCCCGACCCTGCTCGCCCCGTCCGCCGCCGATTTGGCCGCCGCCCTGGGGGACGAGGGGGCAGTCCTGGCCTGGAGGTCGATGGACGACCGCAAGGCGCTGGGCTTCGCCCCCGACGTGGTGGACGGCTGGTTCGAGGCCGGGGTGGCCGATTGCGTCGCGGTCGAAGCCGACGGCGCCCGCCGCCGCCCCTTCACCGCCCCGGCGCCGTGGGAGCCGCCCATCCCGGGCGCGGCCACCTGCGTGGTGGCCTGCATAGGGGCCGACGCGCTCGGCTACGTGATCGCCGACCTGCTGCATCGGCCCCTGCGGGTGGCGGCCGCGGCCGGGTGCTCGCCCTATGAGCGCTTGACCCCGGCCCGGGCGGCGGCCGCGCTCACCAGCCCCGTCGGGATGGGCAAGAACGTGCCGGCCGGGGCCCGGTTCGTGGTGGCCGTCACCAAGGCCGAGGTCGACCGCGGCCCGGCCCCGGACTTGGCTGGCGAGCTGAACCGACGGGGGGTGGAGACGATCCTGGTGACGGCGTATTGAACTCGGCGTCGCCGGGGCCTCGGACTGGGCCGTCGGCGGACCGGGGTACTCGGGCTGGAGTACTCGGGCTGGGGTTACTCGGGCTGGGCCCGGAGGGTCAGTCGCCCCAGCGGGGAAGGTCGTCGGCGACGACGCCGAGGTGCTCGAGGGCCCGGTGGACCGTGTGATCGACCAGGTCGTCTATCGAGGCGGGCCGGGTGTAGAAGGCCGGCACCGGCGGGTAGACCACCGCGCCGATCTCGGCGGCGGCGGCCATGAGCCGCAGGTGGCCCAGGTGCAGGGGCGTCTCGCGCACCATGAGCACCAGCGGGCGGCGCTCCTTGAGGGTCACGTCGGCGGCCCGGGCCATGAGGTCGGCCCCGTAGGAGTGGGCCACGGCCGAGAGCATCTTGACCGAGCAGGGGGCGATGATCATCCCCGCGGTGGTGAACGACCCCGACGAGATGGGGGCGGTGATGTCGCGCCCGGCGTACACGGCGTCGGCCATGGCCTCCAGCTCGGCGACGGTGACATCGGACTCGTAGGCCAGGGTCTGCTTGCCCGGCCCGCTGATCACCAGGTGGGTCTCGACGCCGTCGAGGTCTCGGAGCACCTCGAGCGTGCGGATTCCGTAAACCACCCCGGTGGCCCCGCTGATCCCCACCACAATCCGCCGCATCGTCACCCCCCAACCCTACGCCCCTCCGGCGACCAGAGCGTCAGGGCTGGTGTTCCGGCACCTGCCATTGGTCGAGAGCGGCATCGTGCTGATTCAGATGATTGACCAGAAGGCGACCATCCACCGGCCGGGACCAGTCCAGGCTTCGCCGCAGACTGCATCAGTTAGCCCCTGGCTCTCCCCCTGACCTTTAGTTCGCTCTGCTCGCCGCCGCCGAGATCCGTCCGCAGGCGGCGAACTCGCCGCTAACGCGCGAGACGAATTTCCTAGACACGGCGAACAGTCGCAAAGTTTACGCACACGTTCGCCGCCACGCCGTGATATGCTGCGAGCCACGCCGTGATATGCGGCGAGCATGTTGGGTCCGCCGGGAGCGAACCCGGCGGACCCAACAATCCAATTGCCAATGTCCACTTCCAAGAGAGGAAAAAAACAATGACCCCAACACAATATCTGATCGTCCGGCTCGGCCCGAAGGTACTGCCCGTTCTGGAGCGATATCTGTCAGAAGACCGGATCACCCGCAGCAACGCTGGTACGTCATACACGGTCAAGATCGCGCCCGGCCGGGAACTGGTCGGTATCGTTGAGGACCTGGTTGCACAGGCCGACCAGACTGGGCCTCCAGGCCGGGAGGCCAGCCGGGCGGCGAAACGAGCTTTGGTCCGCATCGGCCAGGCCGCCCAGCAGCATCCAGATCCCTCAGTCCGACGATTCGAATCGCTCATCGAGACTTGGCTGGCGAAGATGTCTCCAGCAGACCGGAGGGACATGCTGTCGCCGCGCGATCGATCTCCCTCAGGCCGCAGGCGCACCGAGAGGATCTCTCCCGCCCTACTACGCGAACTCGACTTGGCCGCGGGCAGGCTGGCCAACGAGGGCCGGGCCATGATGACCCGGTTCGAATACTCGGTCGAGGACGTGGTCCAGACACTCCAAGACCGGCTCAACCCGCCAACGGCCTGATCGGTGATCCCGCCGCTCGGCGAAGCTAGCTTGTGGGCGAAATGACCGTACGCAACTCGCCTTCCTCTGAGTGATCTCCAACGAGACGACCGCTGAAGCACTCCGGCAGGCCCAATCTGGAGAGGGCCTCGCCGAGTACGCCGACCTGAAGGACCTCATGGCTGAGGGCTGGACGAGATGAGGCGGTTCGAGGGGCAGGTGGTGGTGATCACCGGGTCGGCCACCGGGATCGGGGAGGCCACCGCGCTGCGGTTCGCGGCCGAGGGGGCCAGGGTGGCATGCCTGGACGTCAACGAGGCCGAGAATGACGCCACCGCCGCCGCGGCTCGCACTGAGGGGGTCGAGGCCATGGCCCTGGCCTGCGACGTGCGCTCCCGCTCCGACCAGCGGGCCGCCTTCGATGAGGTGACGGCGGCCTGGGGCCGCATCGACGTGCTGGTGGCCGGGGCCGGGATCTACGCCGGGGGGCCGCTGCCGGAGATCCCCCCCGACCGCTGGGACGACATCGTGGCCGTCAACCTCACCGGGGTGCTGGTCTCCAACGGGCTGGCCGCGCCGGTCATGATCGCCCAGGGCCGGGGCTCCATCGTCAACGTCTCGTCGATGGCGGCCAAGACGAGCTGGCCCTACTCGGCGGAGTACTCGGCCACCAAGAGCGGGGTGATCGGCATCACCCGCTCGGCGGCCATGGAACTGGGGCCCCACGGCGTCACCGTCAACGCGGTGTGCGCCGGCAACACCCTCACCGCCATGGTCCGCAAGGTGGCCGCCGAGATCGGGCCCACGGTGGGGATGACCGGCGACGAGTGGCTGGAGATGCGAGCCGGCGACACTGCGTTGAATCGGCTGGCCCAGCCTGAGGAGATAGCCGGGGTGGTGACCTTCCTGGCCAGCGACGACGCCCGCTACCTGACCGGCCAGGCCATCGAAGTGGACGGCGGCCTGATACTGAGCTGAGCGTCTGCGTCGATTGCGAATGAACGCGGATGTCAGACTGAGGTCCAAAGGGCGGAGGCGGGCCGCAGGTGCAGGCGGTCTCCCACCTTGCCCGACTGGGTGCCCATGTGCACCAGCACTCCTCCCAGGAAGCTGCCCGGGTCGGATTGGTCCAAGCGGTCGCGCAGCCAGGCCGCGTGTCGCAGGCCGCTCGCCGTAGGCGAAACGGTCGCCTTGATCTCCACCGCCACGATCCTGCCGTCGGGGCGCTGGATGATCAGATCGATCTCACGCTGGTTCTTCGCTCGGAAGTGATACAGATCGGCTCGGACGGCGCTGCTGGCCACCTGTCTGGCCACCTCGCCCACGACGAAGGTCTCCCACAGCCGGCCCAGCACGGGTGAGACCGGGGACGTCAACGCCGAGGCGTCCGCGCCGAGCAGGTCGGCGGCGAGCCCGGAGTCGGTCAGGTAAATCTTGGGTCTTCGTATGGATTGGGCGGCCACGTTGCGCGACCATGCCGGCAGTTCGTGAACTAAGAACACGGTTCTCAGCCATTCCAGGTAACCGACCACGGTGGCCCGGTTTATGCCCAGATCGCTGGCCGCCTTCGTCAGGTTGATCTCGCCAGATGTGCTCGCCGCCACCCAGCGCAACAGCGGAGCGGCGGCGGTGCGGCGGCGGATGTCGGCCAAGGCCACCATGTCGCGCTGCACGACGGTGGCCGCGTAGTCCCTGAACCAGCCGTGGCGATCGGCCGGGGCCAAGCCCAGTACCTCCGGGAACCCGCCCCGGCAGAGGATCTTCAGATAGTCGCCTCGCTCAAGCCAACTATGGGCCGGGGGCGGCTCGCCGTCCAGCCAGGCTTCTATCGGCAGGCTGCCGGTGCCGGCGATCTCGGCTTCGGAGAGCGGCCACAGGTGCAGGATGCGCACCCGCCCGGCCAGCGACTCCGAGATGGTCGGCACGGTGAGGAAGTTGGTGGAGCCGGTGAGAAGGAAGCGGCCGGTGATGGGGTCGGCGTCGACGAGGCGCTTGACTGCCCGTATCAGGCGGTCTCCGGCGAGCTGCACCTCGTCGATCACCAACGGGTGGGGTTCGCTGGACAGAAAGGTCACCGGATCGGCCCGCACCAGCTCCAGAGTCGCCTCGTCGTCGAGCGTGACGCTGACGCCGCCAGCCGCCGCGGCTACCCGGCTGGCCAATGTCGACTTGCCGGCCTGGCGGGCGCCGTGCAACATCACGACGCGAGCCGACCTCAAGGCCGACTCAACCCTTGGCTCCAAGTGCCGCCCGATGGTCTTCACCGCGTCTATCCAGTCCTAATAAGCGATTGGGCCCGAGCCTACTAGACGATTGGGCTATAAACTAATGAGCAATTGGGCTACTAGCTAATAGACGATTGGGCCGCTCGCTAGTAGGCGATTGGTCCGGCGACAGATCAGGCGATGCGGTCGAGCATGTCGGGGGTGACCTCGTTTATGGCCGGCTCCCCGGCCAGGTAGCGGCGAACCTCCTCGGCGGCCAGCTCGCCCATGCGGTGGCAATTTTCGATGCAGCCGGCGATATGGGGGGTGACCACCACGTTGTCGAGCCGGCGCAGAGGGCTGTCGGGGGCCGGGGGCTCGGGGTCGGTCACGTCCAAGAAGGCGAAGATCCGACCCGTCTGAAGCTCCTCGATCAGAGCGGCCTCGTCGATGACGCCGCCCCTGGCGGTGTTGATGAGCACCGCCCCGTCCCGGAGCCGGCCCAGCACCCCGGCGTCGATCATGCGATGGGTCCTCTCGTTGTAGGGGCAGTGGATCGACACCACGTCGCTGCGCTCGGCCAGCTCGTGCAGCCCCGTCTTCTGCACTCCGAGCTGGCCGGCCTCTTCGTCGGTCAGGTACGGGTCGAAGACCAGGATGTCGGCCTCGAAACCGGCCAGCAGCCCGATCACGCTGCGGCCGACGCGGCCGGCGCCGATGAGCCCCACCGTGGCTCGGGCGAGTTCTCGGGCGTCCCACCGGTCCCACACCGGGCTGTCCCGCCAGCCGCCGTCGCGCACGTGCCGGCCCAGGGGCCAGATCCGCTTGCGGCCCACGATCATCAGCCCCAGGGTGGTCTCGGCGACGTCCCGGGCCAGCGTGACCGACGCGCTGGTGACCCGGATCCTCCGCTCCCACACCGCGGCGGACACGAAGCGCTTGACGCTGCCGCCCATGTGGGCCAGATGCCCGAGCCGGCCGGCGGCCGCCACCACCTCGGCGTCGAGCGGGGCTGTGCCCCAGCTCGTGATGCAGGCGCGGGCCTCGGTCAGCAGTCCCAGCAGGTCGGGCTTGGAGGCCGGCTCGTCGCCGGAGTGGTGCACGACCTCGGCCACGGCCTCCAAGTCGGCCAGGGCCTCGGGGCTGAACATGCGCCGGTAGTGGGACCGGCCGATGGCGACGGCCACGACGGGTCTGGTCACCGCGCCTCCTCTAAGATCGGCTCGTCCCGGGTTGCTTCCTGGCGCGGCCATCCCAGGGCCGACGCGGCCAGCAGGGCTGCCCCCCGGGCCGGCCAGCTCGCGTCAGGCCGGGTGACGACCGGCCGCCCCGTCACCTCGGCGATGACCTCGACCAGCTCGGGAAGCCGGCTACCGCCCCCCACCAGGATCAGCCCGTCGCCTGCGGCTGGCGCGGCCGGCGCGGCTCCAGCGGGGCCGCCTGCGGCCGCTCGGGCCAGGGCTTGGCCCACTCGTCGGGCGCAGCGCTCGAACACGAACCGAGCCCCCTCCGGCCCGGCTTCGGCGATCTCGGTGCCGAGCCCGCCCAGGCTCTCCGACACGGTCCAGCGGTCGGCCACCACGTGAGGGCTGAGGTTCAGCCCCGGGGGAAGGGCGCCGACGCAGGCTTTGCCGGTGACGGTGGTCAGCACCCAGGCGGTGCCGGCCGACATGAACATCTGGCCCGGCTCGACCGCGCCGAGCCCCAGCGCCGCGCAGGCCTGGTCGTGGCCGCCCGCCACCACCGGCGTCTCGGCGGGAACGCCCAGGGCCGCCGCTGCCTTTGGGCGCAGTCTGCCCGCCGCCGCGCCCGACTCGACGATCTCCGACAGCGCGGCCGGATCGACGCGCCGCTGCTGCTGCCGGGTTCCGGGGAATCCGACGCTGGCGATGCGGCACAGCTCTTCGCTCCAAGTCCGGGCGGAGATGTCCATGAGTCCCATGCCGGACGCGTTGGACGGGTTGGTGGCCCAGCGCCCGGTCAGGCGGTGCATCAGGTAATCGTCCACCGAAGCCCACCGAGTCACCGGATCCGGGTCAGCCGTCGAGCCGGGGTCCGGGCTGGTCGCCCCGCCAGGACCCGGGCCGAGCCGGGCCGCCTCCGGCTGGGCTAAGCCCGGCGAGTCCGCCAAGCGGGCGATGGTCGACAGCCCGTAGCCCGCCGCCGGCGTCCAGCCGCTCACCGCTCGAATCCGCTCGGCGACGCCCGGCGGCCAGCTCTCCACCAGGGCCCGGGACCGGGTGTCCATCCAGGTGACGGCCGGCCCGGCCCGGCCCGACGCCCGGACCGGCACCACCGATCCGCTCTGAGCGGCCAGGGCCAGCGCCGCCACCCGGACCCCAGGCGGAAGCCTTTCTACCGCCCGCCGCCCGGCCGCGGTCACGGCCTGCCAGATCTCTTCGGGGTCCTGCTCGCTGGCCCCCGGCTCGGGGGAGCAGGTGGGGATCGGATCAGATCCGGCCTCGGCCCAGACCGCCCCGGTGCGGTCCATCGCCACCGCCTTGGCCGAGGTAGTGCCGGCGTCGAGCCCCAGGACCACCTCGACGGCGCCGGCGGCGGTCACGGCCGGCGGTCAGCCCCGCAGAACGGCCAGGGCGCCGGCGAGGTCGGCGTCGCCGTGCACCATCGCGGCCAAAGCCCTGGTCATGGCCGCGGGGTCGGGGCTCTGGAAGACGTTGCGGCCCATGGCCACCCCGGCCGCGCCGGCGTCGAGGGCGGCCCGGACCACAGCCAGGGTGTCGGTCTCGGAGCCCTTCGACCCCCCCAGGATCACCACCGGGGCGAAGGTCGAGGCGGTGACCCGGGCGTAGTCGGGGCAGTAGGGGGCCTTGATCAGGTCGGCGCCCAGCTCGGCCCCCAGCCGGGCGGCCAGGGCCACGGCGTCGGTCCCCCGCCGCCCGGGTCCAGCGCCGAAGCCCCCCGGCACCATCTCGGCCATCACCGGAAGCCCCCAGCGGCGGGCTTCGGCCACGGTGTGGGCCAGGGTCCGCAGGGTGTCGGCCTCGGAGTCCGAGCCGGGCATGGCGGTCACGGCCACGGCGTCGGCTCCCAGCCGGAGTGCTTCCTCGGGCCCGAAGAACGAGCCGGCCGGGCCGGGGCCGTCCGGGCCCAGGCCGGTGGTCGACCCGTCGCTGCGCAGGATGAGACCCACCGGGCTCAGCTCGGCCGCGAAGGCCTCGGCGATGCCGCAGGAGGTCAGGATGGCGTCGGGGCCCCCGGCCACCACCGCGGCGATGGTGTCGGCCGGCTGCTCGAAGCCCGGGCAGGGGCCGTCGATGAGGCCGTGGTCCAGCGCGATGATCACCGCCCGCCCGTCGGGGCCGAAGATGCGCCCGAGCCGCCGTCGGCTGGTCACGGCCGCCGCCGAGTCCGGGCGGGGGGTCCGAGCCGCCGTCGGCTGGTCACGGCCGCCGCCGAGTCCGGGCGGGGTCGAAGCGGCGCCGGTTGGTCATCGCCAGACCCAGGCTCAGCCGTGGGCGCCTTGGCGGTGGCCGTAGCGCTGGCCCCCGTCCACGGTCAGGATCTCGCCGGTGATGTAGTCGGCCTCGGCCAGGAACTGCACCGCCCGGCCCATCTCCTCGGGGGTTCCCCACCGGCCTACCAGCGTCTCGGCGGCCACCCGCTGGTAGGTGTCGTCGTCGTAGTCGTCGGGGCGCAGGGCCGGGCCGGGGATCACCGCGCTGGCCCGAATGTCGGGGGCCAGCTCCAGGGCGAGCTGGCGGGTGAGCGAGATCACCGCCCCCTTGCCCACTGCGTGGCCGGCGAACCCGGGCCAGGGCTCCAGGGCGCTCAGGTCGGCGATGCCGATGATGGCGCCCCCGCCGCCGGCTCTCATCACCGGGGCCACCCGGTTGGCGCAGTAGAAGGGGCCGTGGACCAGGGTGTCGATCGACCGGCGCCACACGGTCAGGTCGTCGGTGGGGAGGGGGTCGGCCAGGAAAGTGGAGGCGTTGTTGACCAGCACGTCGATGCTCCCGAAGCGGTCCGCCG
Organism: uncultured Acidimicrobiales bacterium; assembly: GCA_958296055.1. Taxonomy (GTDB): domain Bacteria; phylum Actinomycetota; class Acidimicrobiia; order Acidimicrobiales; family Aldehydirespiratoraceae; genus CATQHS01. Next base: position 1,334,322 of record CATQHS010000001.1, on the reverse strand, counting down.
CGGCCTCCACCATGGCGGTGACCTGTTCGTAGTCGGTCACGTCGGCCGCCACCGGCAGAGCCTGCACGCCCAGCGCCTCGGCGTCGGCCGCGGTGCGCCGGGCGTCATCCTCGGAGGTGTTGTAGTTGACCACCACGTTGGCGCCGGCCCGGGCCATGGCCAAGACGATGGCCCGGCCCACCCGCCTGGCCCCGCCGGTGACCAGCGCCGTCCTGCCCTTGAGATCCATCGCTTGGATTATGCCAGCCGAGGCATGGGTACCACCGGCGCGGCCGGGACCCGTCGCTCGCCGAACGGGGCAAAGGTCCCCAGCATGAGGCCCGGGTACCATCGGCCCGGTGGTGGTGGAGATGCTGACCTTCGAAGTGGCCGAAGCCGAGCGGGACCGGTGGCTCGAGGTCGAGGAACGGCACTGGAGCCGCTACCTCGAAGCCCGGCCCGGGTTCGCCGGCAAGCAGATGTGGGTGGAGGAGGGCGATCCGCAGCGGGTACACGCCGTCATCTGGTGGGAGTCCATGGCCGACTGGGAGGCGGTGCCGGAGTCGGAGGTGGAGGCCACCGACGCGGCCATGGGGGAGTGGCTGCGAGTCCCGGTCGCCCGGGCCTTCCGGGTGGTCAGGGACTGCTAGGTGGCTCGAAGCCCCCGTTGGGCGTCGGCGCGGGCCGGGATCGCCCGACTCGGTTCACGACTTCGACCAGGGGGGACGGCTCGCCGCCGCGGCCTGGCGGTGCGGGCGGGGGTTGCTCTCATCGGCGCCGCCGGGCTGTTGGCCTCCTGCGGCGACGGCTCCACCGTGACGGACGCGAACTCGGTTCTGACGGGCGCGAACTCGGCCGTGGCGGACGCGAACTCGGCCGATCCGGTCTCCGAACCGGCGGCCGGGGCCGAGGCGCCTGACCCCCCCGAGGCGACGACCGAGGCTCGGCCGGCGGCGGCGTCCGTCGTCCCCGACCCGCTGCCCGAGGACATCCCCAGCGCGCTCGACGACCCGAGGCATCCCGACTTCCCCGAGCCCCTGGTGGACCCGGCTCTGATCCGCCCGGGCGGCCCCCCTCCCGACGGCATCCCTTCCATCGACGACCCTCGGTTCGAGCCCGTCTCCGAGGTGGACTGGCTGGCCGGCGCCGAGGCCGTGCTGGTGCTGGAGGCGGGCGGCGAGGCCCGGGCCTACCCGCTGCGGATCATGATCTGGCACGAGCTGGTCAACGACACCGTCGGCGGAGTCCCCGTCACCGTCTCGTACTGCCCGCTGTGCAACTCGGCGGTGGCCTACGACCGGCGGCTCGGTCCCCACATCCTCGATTTCGGCACCTCGGGCAAGCTGCTCAACTCCTCGCTGGTCATGTACGACCGGCAGACCGAAAGCCTGTGGGCCCACTTCACCGGACAGGCGATCATCGGGTATCTCGCCGGTGCCGAGCTTGATCTGGTGCCGGTCCAGACCGTCTCGTTCGACACCTTCCGGGAGGCCCACCCCGACGGGGCTGTCCTGAGCCTCGAAACCGGCTATCCCGGCTACGCCGGGCGCTACGGCCAGAACCCCTACGTCGGCTACGACAACCCCGACGGCGCCCCGTTCTTGTACCGCGGCCCCCTCGACGACCGCCTGGCCCCCATGACCAGGGTGCTGGCGGTGCGGGGCGACGGTCCCACCGCAGCCGTTCCCCTTGATGCGCTCCGCCGGGACGGGGTCGTGTCGTTCCGGGCCCAGGGCCGGGACCTGATCGCCCTATATGCGCCGGGCACGGCCAGCGCCTTGGACGCGGCCGACGTCGCCAAAGGCCGAGACGTGGGCGCCACCGGCGTCTTCCTCGCCGCGGTCGACGGGCGCCCGGTGATGATCGAGCTGGCCGGCGACGGGGTCTTCATCGATGCGGCCGACGGGTCTGCCTTCGATGTTCTGGGCCGTCGCCGGGGCGGGTCGGGCTCGGATCTGACGCCGGTCGAGCACCTCGATACCTTCTGGTTCGCGGTCACCGCCTTCGACCCCGAAACCGAGATAGTGGCCGGCTAGTTCCGGCCTTGGCCCTCGTTCTCCCGGCCGGCGGACTTGGTCACGGGTCTTCGCTTTGTCCGGCCGGCGGGTCCTGTCACGGGGGCGGTCGTCGCCGCGAGCGGCGCCGACGCTGGCCCCCGTGCCACCCCCCGGCCTGGCGTGTAAGCGTCTGGGATCCCGGTTCATCTCGGTTGCTTCGGTCAGGTGGTGAATAGGGCGGGTGCTGTGGGCCGGGCCGGGTCGGGGCCGTTGGGGGTGATTCGGCCCGGCCCGGTTCGGGTTTTGGTGGGTCGTGGGCTGCGGTTTGGTCGCGGGCGGCTGGGTTCGCGGGGGTGTTGGTCGTGGGTGTGTTGGCCTTGAGGGTGTCGGCCGTCGGCGGGGTTGGGCGGGGCTAGGGGGTCGGGGGGTTCGAGGACGGGTTTGCCGTTGTGGTGGGTGACCCGCCAGTGGTGGTCGTGGATGTTGTGGTGGCAGCGCCAGCAGACGAGCACCAGGTTGTCGATGTCGGTGCGCCGGGACTGGGCGTAGGGGATGATGTGGTGGGCTTGGCAGCGGCTGGGTTCGGCGCCGCAGCCGATGCAGCCGCCGTCGCGGCGATGAGGGCCCGCCATTGGTCTTTGGCGGCGGTGCGCACCCTGGCCCCGTGGTGCAGCGGTTTGCCGTCGGCGAAGAGGAGGCCGGTGAGGTGGGCGTCGCAGGCGATGCGCTGAAGCACCGCCGGGGGCACCGGCCCGGCGCCGGGGATCTCGCAGCGCCCGGAGGGATCATCGCCAGTGAGGACGCCGATGTCGGCCACCACGATCACCTCGGCCTTGGGCCTGCCCCCCGAACCGCCCCGGTCCTTGGCGCCGGCCGCTCCCGAAGTCAACAGGTCCAAGGCGTCAGCCCGGAGCTGATCCCAGGACCGGCGACCCTCACCGGCGCCGGGCCCCACGCCGTCGTTCGAGCCGGTGTCGGCTGCCGATCCCGCGTCCTCCGAACTGTCGGTGACGGCAGATCCCGCGTCGTCAAAGCCGTCACCGGCGTTTGGGCCGCGGCCGGTGCGGGCTGATTGCTGGTCTTGGCGGCGGAGTTCTTCGGCGGCGTCTTGGAGGCGGCTGCAGATGCGGGTGCCGGTCTCGGGGTCCAACAAGCCGTTGAGGCGCACCATGCCGTCCTGTTGCTTCCAGGTCTTCAAGTACCGCCGGCGGCGCTTTTGCAGATAATCCCCATGGCCGTGGTCGATCTGGTGGCGCTGGGCCCAGGCGCCGGCCTCGCGGGCGAACCGGTCCGGCGGCAACTCCTTGGCCATTGCCAACAAGTCAGAGGCCGAGTCCACCGTCTCGGGAGCAGTGAGCTTGGCCGCGTCGGCCAGGCGCTCGGTGTTGGCCAAAGGCACCTCCCCAGCGTCAACCGCGGAGCGCAGCCCGGGCATCTCATCGAGAACCTCGGCCGCGCCCAGGCTGCGGCGGGCCTGGAACTTCGATTTGCCGGCCCGGTCGCGCAGCACCGAGGCCCCGCCGTCGCCGTGGCGCTCCCGCGCCGCGATCAGCCGGGCCGAGTCGGTCTGCAACGCGGCCACCTTGGCCTCCCAGGACCGGCTGGCCGCGATCAGATCCTTGAGCCGGGCCACCGGCAGTTCCCCCGACCGGGCCGCGTCCAGCAGCCGGCTCAGGCCCTCGTCGATGCCTTCGACCGTTTCAGTGAACATATGATCACTCTACAACAAGGGTGAGACAATCACACCCCCTAACCCGAAATAACCCAGAAATAATCTAAAAATATTTCAAGAGAAGTCAAGCGCGGGCGGCCAAGCGGCTCGGCGACCGGTAGGCAGCGCCCGCCACCCGGCCGTTGCGCACATCGAGATCCCAGATCGACCCCTTGGCGCACTTCTGCCATTCGAGCCGGTCGGTCAGACTGGCGTCCTGCAGTCTCCACAACACGGCCGGGATCAGGTCGCCGTGGCTGCACACGACGCTGTCGCCCTCGGCCTCGGCCAAGCCGGCAATCAGATCGAAGGCGCGGTCGAAACCGGCGCCCTCGGTCACCTCGTCGGCCGGCTCGACCTCCACCCCCACGGCCGCAGCCAGCGGCGCGACGGTCTGGATGCAGCGGACCGCTCGGCTGGAGAGGATCCGATCGATGGGCTCAGAGGCCAGCGCCTCCCGGATGTCGATGGCCTGAGCTTGGCCCCGGGCGTCGAGAGGCCGCTGGAGATCCGAGCCGGACCAACCGGACCGCATCCCGGCAGTGGCGTGGCGGACCAGGTACAGCGACATGGCCCGGCGAGTGTACCGGTGCCCTCGGAACCCTCGGTCCGGTGTCACACCGCCTTTTTATTCTGACGCACATGTGTGGGGATAGCAGCAAGAGACCCGGGCAGAACGCCCAGTTGTGCCTTCCCGCGGCCCCGATCATCCGCGCCCGGCCGCCCCAACGCGCCCAAACTCCCAGCATGGACGCTGGCGCGGCGATCTCCCTTTTCTCCGGGGCCGGGGGCCTGGATCTCGGGGTAGAAGAGGCTGGATTCCGCACCCTCGCCGCGGTCGAATGGGACCAAGACGCGGCCGACACGATGGAGAAGAACGCTGGCGAATTTTTTCCGGCCTTGGCCGAGGTGCTCCGGGCCGACCTCGGTCCCCTCGCCGCGGGCTCAACCGACGGCATTTCCACCTCCGACATCCTGAGAGCGGCCGGCCTGGGCCGGCGGGAGCGGCCCGACCTTCTGGTGGGGGGCCCGCCCTGCGTCGCTTTCTCCAAGTCCGGGTTCTGGCTCGACTGGAAGCGCAACGGGGCCGACCCCGCGGCCAGCCTGCTGCAGGCCTATACCGGGGTCTTGGCCGAGGCCAGGCCGCGCTGGTTCATCCTGGAGAACGTCTACGCGCTGACCTTCGACAACCAAGCCAGCCGGCCCGCGTTCAAACGCCTGCTGAGGGAGATCGAGGGGTCCGGCTATCGGTGCCGCTGGCGAGTGCTGAACGCGGCCGACTACGGGGTGCCGCAGTCCCGGCCCCGCCTCTTCGTGGTGGGGGCGGCCAGGGGTGAGGAGCTCCCCGAGCTGCCGGCGCCCACCCACCACGGCGACTGGGAGCGGAGAAAGGCGCTCGGCGGTCCGCTCCCCCATGTCGATTCGGCGACAGCGCTGGCGGGCTTGGTCACCCACCCCGAGCCGGGGGAGACCGTGCGCGGCAAATGGGGCCACCTGCTCTCGGAGATACCTCCGGGCGGGAACTACCTGCACTTCACCAAACGGCGGGGTCACCCTGAGCCGATCTTCGAGTGGCGGTCCCGCTACTGGTCGTTCCTGCTGAAGCTCGACCCGAACCGGCCCTCGCCCACCATCCAGGCCCATCCCGGCCCGAACGTGGGTCCATTCCACTGGGACAACCGCAGGCTCCGGGTGCCCGAGTTGCGCCGGCTGTTCACCTTCCCCGACTCGTTCGGCTTCGTCGGCCGGCGGGCGTCGGTGCAGGCCCAGATCGGCAATTCCGTGCCTCCGCTACTGAGCCGCAAGGTGGCCGAGCCCGTAGCCGCCCTCGGTTGAGGGGGGTGCAGGTCGCCGGCTACCCGACCCGCCCGTCAAGAGCGACAGGGCTTAGGGCTGGACGGTGGTGACGCAGCGGTCGTCGCCAGCGGGCCGCGAGGCGCTGGTGTCGGCGCCGGCCGGTCCGTAGAGCTGGGCCAGCATCCCCCTCACCATGCCCCGGTCCACCGCGCAGATCACCGGGTGCTCCACCGCGGCGTCGCCGAAGGGGCAGTTCTCGGCCACGATCCGCAGCTCGTCGCCCCGCTTCTCGGCGTGGGCGGCGAAGCCGTGGGCCGACAGCGCGTCGGCCACCACGTGCAGGGCGGTGCGGAACGAGCGCGGCCCGGCGGAGAGGTCGAGCCCGGCGGCCATCGAGCGGCCGTACTCGGCGCCCACCTCCTCGGCCATCTCGGCCGCCGCCCCCGGCCCGATCATGGCCAGGGCCCGGCCCAACAGGGTCACCAGGATGTCGTCGTGGCGCACCGCCACCTCCAAGGCGACCCTGGCCTCGGTGGCCCGGTACCGCTTGGAGGGTCGCCCGGCCCCGCCTGACGGCTTCGACGCGGCGACCTCCAGATACCGCCCCGACGCCAGCTTGTCGAGGTGGTGGCGGGCCACGTTGGGGTGCAGATCGAACCGGCGGGCCGTCTCAGCGGCCGTCACCCCGTTGGGCGACTCGTGGGCGAACAGGTAGATGCCGCGGCGGGTGGGGTCGCCGAAGGCCGACGTTATGGCGGTGACGGTTGAGGCGAACTCCGCCGGGCTGAGGGACGACCTCTCCACGCCAGTAGTCTAAGCAGCCGCCCTCGTCCTCCCCGGAGCCCCGCTGTGACCGTCACCGAAGCCGAGGTGATCGAGGCCCTCAGGCCGGTCGAGGACCCGGAACTGCACCGCAGCATCGTCGATCTGGACATGTACCGGGGTGCCGCCATCGACGGTGGCCACGTGGACGTGGAGATCGCCCTCACTGTGGCTGGCTGCCCGTTGCGCAACGAGATCCGGGGCCGGGTCACCGAAGCCCTGCTCGCCCTGGACGGCGTCGCCGCCGTCACCGTCGACTTCGGCGTCATGACCGACGAGGAGCGAGCCGAGCTCCGCACCCGCCTCCACGGCGACCCGGCCGCCACCGCCGGGTCGGCCCCCGCCCACGGTCACGCCCAAGGCCGGGCCATCCCCTTCGCCCAGCCCGGCAACCGCACCCGCACCCTGCTCATCGCCTCGGGCAAGGGCGGGGTGGGGAAGTCGTCGGTCACCGCCAACCTGGCTATCGCCCTGGCCCGCCGGGGTCGCTCCACCGCGGTGGTCGACGCCGACGTCTGGGGCTTCTCGATACCCCGGATGCTGGGGGTGGACCGGGCGCCGGTGGTCATCGACGAGATGATCGTCCCCCCCGAGGTCCACGGCGTGCGCTGCATCTCCATGGGCTTCTTCGCCCAAGAGGACCAGCCGGTGATCTGGCGCGGCCCCATGCTGCACAAGGCCCTGGAGCAGTTCCTCACCGACGTGTTCTGGGACGACCCCGACTACCTGATCGTGGACCTCCCGCCCGGAACCGGCGACATCTCCTTGTCGCTGGCCCAGTTCCTGCCCCGGGCCGAGGCCTACGTGGTGACCACCCCCAACCCGGCGGCCCAGAAAGTGGCCCAGCGGTCGGCGTTCATGTTCGACAAGGTGAACATCGAGGTCCGGGGGGTGATCGAGAACATGTCCTGGTTCACCGGCGATGATGGCCGGCGCTACCCGATCTTCGGGTCCGGCGGCGGGGCCGACTTGGCCCGCCGCCTGGAGGTGGATCTCATCGGCCAGGTGCCCATCGCCATTCCGCTGAGGGAGGGCAGCGACCGGGGCCGCCCCATCGTCGCCGTCGACCCCGACTCGGAGGCGTCTCAGATATTCGCGGCCATGGCCGAATGGGTCGAGGGCCACGCCCCCAGCCGGCGCACCCACCCCGAGCTGAAGATCGTCTGACCTAACCGAGGAGGCGAGCGTGAACATCCGCATCGGAGTCACCGACAACCCCCGCGAGATCACCGTGAGCGTCGGCGGCGGCGCCGACCGCGCCGCCCTGCGGGCCTCCATCGACGCCGCCTTGGCCGGCGAGCAGCCCTCGCTGTGGCTGACCGACGACCAAGGCCGCGAGATCGCGGTGGCCTCGGAGCGCATCGCCTACGTGGAGATCATGCCGACCGACTCCAACCCCATCGGCTTCGGCTGACGCTGGCCGGCGCTCATGGCCAGCCTGGCCGAGCTCGCCCGGGCCCGCACTGCCCTCGACGAGCGGGCCGTCGACCATCTCCAGCGCCTGGTGGGGGCTTGGGCGCTGCTGGCCGACCTGTCGTTCGCGGACCTGCTCGTTTACGCCCCCTGCACCCCCGTCGGGCCGGCCGCCGACGGGCCAGGCTCAGGCGAGACCGGGCCAGCCGTCGGTGCTCCGGCCGCCGCGGGCGGCTTCATCGTGTTGGCCCACATCCGCTGCACCACCGGCCCGACCGTGTACCCCATCGATCCGATCGGGGCCCGGGCCGATCCCGAGACCGCCCCGTTGCTGGACTTGGCCATGACCGGGCGGACCTTGGGCCGGCACACGGTCGCTCGCCCCGACCGCCGGCCTGCCGGCGTCGGCGGAGACGACGTGGTCACCGAGCAGGCCCCCCCGCCCGGGCTCGACTCCCACCTGATCGTCGACTGCGTGCCGGTGAGAGTCTCCGGCGAGGTGGTCGCGGTCCTGACCAGCCAGTCCGGGCTCGCCCCCATCGGCCACTTCAATCCGCTGGCCGCCACCTACCGGGCCCTCTACGACCGGTTCACGCTTATGATCGCCGACGGCTGTTTCCCCTACGACCGCTTCGAGCAGATCGGCGAGTTCCGCGAGCCCCGGGTGGGCGACGGGGTGATGGTGGTGGACCGGGAGGGCCGGGTCGAGTACTTGTCGCCCAACGCCACCAGCGCCCTCAACCGCCTCGGCGTCATCGGAGCGGTGACCGGCCGCCGCCTCGACGACGTCGGGCTAGACGGCACTGTCATCCGCCGGTCTTTCGCCCGGCGCCGCTCCACCGTGTCCGAACTGGAGCAGGGCCCGCACCTGTGCGTGGTGGTGAGGTCGTACCCGCTGGTGGAGGGCGACCGGGTGACCGGGTCGGTGGCCCTGCTGCGGGACATATCGGAGTTGCGCCACCGCGACCAGCTCCTGATGTCCAAGGACGCCACCATCCAGGAGATCCACCACCGGGTCAAGAACAACCTCCAGACCGTGGGCTCCCTGCTGCGGCTCCAGGCCCGCCGGCTGGCCAGCGCCGAGGCCCGGGCCGCGGTGGAACAGTCGGTGCGGCGCATCTCGTCCATCGCCTTGGTTCACGAATGCCTGGCCCTGGACCCGTCGCCGGCGGTTGATTTCGACACCATCGTGTCCTCGCTGGTGCAGATGGTGGAAGAGGGATTCACCACCCCTGAGCGCCCGGTCCGCCTCCGGGTGGCCGGCGCCATCGGCGAGGCCCCCGGCGAGCTGGCCATGCCGCTGGCCGTGGTGCTCACCGAGCTGGTGCAGAACGCCTTCGACCACGGCTCGCCCGCCGGGGGGGAGATCACGCTGCGCTTCTCCCGGTCGGCCGGGGCGCTGGAGATGCAGGTGATCGACGGCGGGCCCGGCGTGGTCGACGGCTTCTCGCTGGACCGCGACGCCGGCCTGGGCCTCACCATCGTGAGAACCTTCGTGGTCAAGGAGATGAGGGGTCGGATCGGCATCCGGGCCGCATCGGACGAGCCGCCCCGGGGCACGGTGGTGGACGTGTCGGTGCCGGTCGCATCGGCCGGTTGAGGATGCCAGAGGCCGGTTGAGGGTGCCAGACTGAGGCGATGACGCTGGTGATCGCGCACCGGGGGGCCAGCGCCGCCTTCCCGGAGAACACCGTCGAGGCCTTCAAGGCCGCCCGAGAGATGGGGGCCGACTGGGTGGAGCTGGACGTGCGGCGCAGCGCCGACGGCGTGGCCGTCGTCCACCACGACGCCCACCTCAGCGACGGGCGGATGATCGGCGATCTGGCCGCCGACGAACTGCCCGGCTATGTGCCCAGCCTGGCCGAGGCCCTGGAGGCGTGCGGCCCCATGGGGGTGAACATCGAGATCAAGAACCTTCCCGACGACCCCGACTTCGACGGCGAGAATCTGGTGGCCGACGCGGTGGCCGGCCTCATCGATGCCTACCTGGGGCCGGAGAGGGCGCTGGTCTCGTCGTTCAACGTGGACGCGGCCGACGCGGTCCGAGCCGCCGACCCCTCGGTGCCGACCGCCTTCCTGTACGGCTTCTTGGACCCGGCCCAGGCCGTCGGGCGGGCTCGGGCCCACCAGATGGCGGCCATACACCCCTTCGACCCCTGCGTGGACGCCGGCTTGGTCCGCCGAGCCCATGACGCGGGTCTGGCCGTCAACGTCTGGACGGTGAACGACCCCGACCGCATGGCCGATCTGGTGGCTATGGGCGTGGACGGGATCATCACCGACACCCCCGACGTGGCCCGAGCCGTCATCGGCCCCGCCCCGCGACCCTGAGTTCTCGCCTTCGCAGTCGTTCTAGGACCGCTGGGGGACTACCAGCTTCAGGGCCTCGGGGGCCCAGCGGATCTCGAATCGGTGGCCTGAGCCGAGGTGGTCGCCGTCGATCTGGTAGGGCACGGGCGGGTCGGCTTCGACGGTCGCCCGCCTCAGGCCGGTGCGAACCCGGACCCCTGGGCTACTCCCGACGTCGCCTGATCCCAGGGCCCGGGCCACCAAGGGAAGCAGCCTGCGCAGCGATAAGTCGGTGACCGTCACCGCGGCCAGCGGGGCGTCCAAAGAGGCCTCGGGTGCCAGATCCAAGGGACGGTCGCCGAGGAACGTGTAAGGGCTGGCGTTGAGGATCATGGTCAGGAACCCCCGGTCTGCCGCGTCGCTGCCGGGGTCGTCGCCTGTGCCGCTGCCGAAGTCGTCGTCGGGGTAGCGGACGGCCAGGGGCGCCCTCCGCCGGTCCACCCCCCGCAGCCATGTCGTGACCGCGGCGTAGATGAACAGGGGATGGCCGGCCCACCGCTTCCACGGGCCCCGTCGCTCCACCTCGGCCACCACCGCCGCGTCGAACCCGATCCCGCAGTGGAACAGGAAGTACCGCCCGTCCGCCGAACCCAGCCCGATCGGCTTGATCGATGCCGCCTCGAGGGCGTCCAGCAGCCCCACCACCGCGTCGATCGGCTCGTCGGGAAGCCCCAGGATGCGGGCGAACACGTTGGTGCTCCCGCCGGGCAGGACGGCCAGTGCCGTGTCGCTGCCGGCTAGCCCGTTGGCGGCCTCGTTGAGGGTTCCGTCGCCGCCCAGCACCACCACAACGTCGTCGCCGTCGTTGGCGGCCGACCGGGCCAGCTTGCTGGCGTGGCCTCGGCGCTGGGTGGCGATCAGCCTCACCTCGTGATCGGCGGACAGCGCCTTGTGGATCAGGACCCGCCGCCGGCCCGTCACCGAGGAGGCCGCCGTGTTAACGATCAGAAGGATCCGCAGCGATCCTCCTCTGGTTCGTTGATCGGGTTGGCCCGTCGACCGGGCCCCGCCCTCCCATGTTGAATCGGGGCCTGATACTGGCACAATTCGGGCTATGAAGATCGTCGTCTGCGTGAAGCAGATTCCCGATCCCGCCGATCCGGGGTCGCTGGACCCCGACACTAAGACGCTGAAGCGGGACGTCAAGCTCATAATCGACGAGTCGGACTCCTACGGCGTGGAGATGGCCCTGCAGCTCGTGGACGCGGCCGGCGGGGGCTCGGTCCACCTGGTTTCGATGGTGCCCAACCGCGAGGTGAGCGGGCTGCGGACCGCCCTGGCCATGGGGGCCGACTCGGCCACGCTGATCAGCGACGAGGCCCTGGCCGGGTCTGACGCCCTGACCACGGCCAAGGTGCTGGCCCGGGCTATCGAGCGGGCCGAGCCCGACCTGGTCTTGGCCGCCACCGAGTCCACCGACGGCTACACCGGGGTGGTCCCCGCCCAAGTGGCCGAGCTGCTGGGGCTGCCGTCGGTCACCTTCGCCAAGGAGGTGGCGGTCAGCGGCGGCACGGCCACGGTGAGGCGCCAGACCGAGGCCGGCTACGACCTGGTGGAGTGCCCGCTGCCTGCGCTGGTGTCGGTGACCGCCGGCGTGGTCGAGCCCCGATACCCGTCGTTCAGGGGGATCATGGCGGCCAAGAAAAAGCCGGTGGACCAGTTGGGGATCGCCGACCTCGGGCTCGAGCCCGGCCAGGTCGGCTGGGCCGGGGGCGGCCAGGAGATCGTCGACGTCGCCGCCGCGCCGGCCCGGGAGTCGGGCGAGATCGTGACCGACGAGGGCGACGCCCACGAGCGGGTCGTCGCCTTCCTCGACGAGCTCAAGGTTCTGTAGGAGGCGGCGATGGCACTGGAGCGGATCTGGGTGTTCGGGGAGGCCGGCGCCGACGGCGGGGTGGCCACCATCACCCTGGAGATATTGGCCAAGGCCCGGACCATGGCCGACAGCGTCGAGGTGTTCTGCGGGTCCGACGGCGAGGGATGCGCGGCCACCCTGGGCGACCACGGGGTGACCGCCGTGTACGCCACCGGGCCTCTCGACGGCGCCCTGCAGGGGGTGTCGGTGGCCTCGGCGGTGGCGGCGGCCATCGATTCCGGGGCGGTGGCCGCGCCCGACGCCTTCATGCTGGGCACCACCTACGACGGCCGGGACGTGGCCGCCCGCCTGTCGGTGAAGCTCGACGTTCCGGTGCTGTCCAACGTGGTGGACCTGCGCCTTGACGGCGACCAGATCGCCGGCGTCGAGCCGGTGTTCGGCGGCGCCACCAACGTCACGTCCCGGTTCACCGGGGACGGGCCCGGGATCTGGCTGGTGCGGCCCAAGTCGTTCGAGCCCTCCCCGACGGGCGGCCCCCCGGCCGAGGTGAAGGCCCTGGCGGTGCCCGATGTGGGCGCGGCCGGCGGGGCCGTAGTGCGGGACCGGTTCGCCGAGGAGTCCGAGGGCCCCAAGCTCGACGAGGCCGCCGTGGTGGTGTCGGGCGGCCGGGGGCTGGGCGGCAAGGACGCCTACGCCATGATTGAGCGCCTGGCCCGGGCCCTGGGGGCCGCCCCCGGCGCCAGCCGGGCCATCGTGGACGCGGGCTGGGTGCCCTACAGCTACCAGGTGGGCCAGACCGGCAAGGTGGTCAAGCCCACCGTCTACATCGCCTGCGGCATCTCCGGGGCCACCCAGCATCTGGTGGGCATGAAGGGCTCGAAGAACATAATCGCCATCAACAAGGACTCCGAGGCCCCCATCTTCTCCATCGCCGACCTCGGCATCGTGGGCGACGTCCACAAGGTGCTGCCCAAGCTGATCGAAGCCCTAGAAGCCCGCTGACCGCCCTGGGTCAGCGCTCCCGCTCTCCCCGCCCGATCCGCTCCCAGAAGGCCCGCCGAGCCGCCCGCGGCTGGCCGGGCCGTTAGCGTCGGGAGCATGGATGTGTTCGGCCTGCGGGAGGGGCTGATCGACGAGTACCGGCGGTACTCGTCGAGCTTCGTGCGCATCGCCGACCCCGACCTGCGGTCCAAGTTCGAGGCGGCCCTCGACGATGAGTCGATGTGGCCGCATCCGATGCTGGCCCTCAACCCGAGTTTCGAGCCGGGCGGGACCATCGACGACCTCACAGCCCGCGGGACGCTGCACCCGGATACGGCCCACGTCTTCCGCACCGGCAAGAGCGAGCACGATCCCCAGGGCCGGAGGCTCACGCTGCACCGGCACCAGGCCGAAGCCGTTGCCGCCGCGCAGGCGGGCCGCAACTACCTGCTGACCACGGGCACCGGTTCGGGCAAGAGCCTGGCCTACATCATCCCGATCGTGGACCATGTCCTGCGCACCGGCTCCGGCCAGGGCGTCAAGGCCATCGTGGTGTACCCCATGAACGCCCTGGCTAACAGCCAGATGGAGGAGCTGGACAAGTTCCTGAAGCACGGCCCGTGGGCCGAGAACCAGCCGGTGACCTACCAGCGCTACACCGGCCAAGACCGAGACGAGGCCAGAGATGCGATCCTGGCCAACCCTCCCGACATCTTGTTGACCAACTACTCCATGCTGGAGTTGATCCTCACCCGGGTCTACGACCGGGCACTGAGGGAGCAGTTCGGGAACCTGCGCTTCCTGGTGCTCGACGAGTTGCACACCTACCGGGGCCGCCAAGGCTCAGACGTGGCCATGCTGGTGCGCCGGGTCCGCCAGGCCGCCGCCCGAGCCGGCCGGGGAAGCAGCCCGCGACTGCTGTTCGTGGGAACCTCGGCCACTCTGTCCAGCCAGGGCAGCCCCGCCGACCGGCAGGCCCGTCTCGCCGCCGTGGCCTCCGAGCTCTTCGGCGCCGAGGTGGCGCCCGACGACGTGATCGGCGAAACGCTCCGCCGCTCCACCCGCGCCCCCGCTGGTGTCGCAGGGGAGCAGGCCGGGCTGATTGAGCGGGTCAACAACCCTGGTGCCGCCCCGACCGACCCCGACGGGTTCAAGTCCGACCCGCTGTCGGCGTGGATCGAGACCGTCTGGGGTGGCCGACGCAGACGGGCGCCTGGAGCGGGCCCAGCCGCGGTCCTCGATATCGCCTCCGTCGAGGACCTCTCGCTGATCGCGGAACTGCCGATCATCGGCCGCCCGGTGGCGGTCGTCTCCTCTGTCTCCAACACTGTGCCCAGAGAAAGCCTCGTGGCCTGCTTCGGCGATCTCGACGTCAAATCCGATCTCCGGGCGATCCGCGAGGCGGCGTTGAGAAGAAACTCCACCGAGCTGCGCACCGGCCGCCCCATCACCGACCCCAACGACGAGCGAGACGAGTTCCTGCACATGCTCGCCGACGACCTCGCTGCCCTCGACCCGACCACCGAATCCGGGCCGGGTTGGCCTCCCGTTGGGGTTTGATTTTTCGGGCGGTTCGGGCGATACTGGAGCAGATGGGGGAAGGAACCTGCGTCGGCGGCCAGCTCCGGCGGCTGAGGGAGCATGCTGGTCTTGCCGCCCCCAGGTTGGCCGAGGCGGCGGGGTTTGACGCTGACACGGTGCACGACTTAGAGCGCGGTGACCGGGATTTAGAGGCTGAAGAGCTCTTCGCCATAGCAAGGTCTTTGGGGGTCTCACCGATGGCAATCCTCGAGCCTGATTCACTGCTTGGGCGCCTCCCGGTTGCAACCCGCACGAACGGCGAGGAAGTTTCATGTGCAACGGTGAGACGCCTCACATCGCTGGCAGAATTGCATCACGTGCTGAGCCTTAATGGCCACCATGCTTCGATCCCCGCCAAAATTGACAATGCACCACGGCAGGAATCATCGCATACATGGCTTAGTTATGCCGACAGTCTAGCTAAATGGGCTGTCGCTCAACTCGGGTATACCGATCACCGGAACAACCGATTGACTGATCTGGCTGCGACCATTGAGACATGCATGGGCGTCGACGTGATGGTTGAAGTCCGCGAAGGGGGCGCTCCCTTAGGGGCTTCAATCACCGACACTGAATTTCCCTTCATTCTGGTCAACGCCGATCAGCCGACGCCACGGGCGTTGTTCACGCTCGCTCACGAACTAGGCCATGTATTGAACCAGGACGGATGCCTCTTCCACATTGACAGACACCTGCGTGGTTTAACTGACAGCGAGCGCTCCGCGAACGCATTTGCTGCCGTCTTGTTGATGCCCGAAATAGATATACAAGAAATCATTGGCAAATATGGGCGTGGAGCCGAATCTTTAGCACATATGCTACTCAGATTTGGTGTGAGTTACGAATCGCTAATCTATCGTCTACATAATCTCAAAGTCATCAACGCACACGGCCGCGATCAGCTTCAATCCACGAGTTGGCCCGGTCTTATCCACGCTCTCAGAGACACTGATCTCTCCCGAACGTTGCTTTCTGCACGCGGTACTAGACCTGAGAGACGTCCGCCCGGTCTGCTCACGAAGCGGTGCTGGCGCGGCGTGATGGATGGAACTGTCAGCGCCAGACCTCTCGCTGGGCTGCTTGATGTTGACGTTGACGATCTGCTTGAAGGAATCGAATCTGTAGGATCAGAATCGACCGATGCCATTAACGGCGATTATTCCTCACCGCCCGACTCAGACGAGGCAGCAAGATCGGCTTTTGACGCTGACCCAGTAGCCGCGTAACTGACGAACCGGGCAGGATTCATGGGGCCGGTGTTGTATGATGCTGTCACATTACGGCATTTCGCAGCCGTCTCGCGGATGGATATTTTGAAGAATCGCCACGAACATCGGCCGAAGCCAAGATGGACGAAAGGCGTGCAAAAAGAAATCGCCGGTGCTGCCGCTCAAACGGCGCATTGCGCTGCAATCCTCAGAGAATCATGGCTGGGAACGCCTGAAGATCCAACCCAAGCAGAGACCAGAAAAATCTACTGGCTGCAAACGGTGCTCATGATGCCAGAAGATCCCTCAAATGCCCACTTAGGGGAGGCTCAAAGCATTTACTTCGCCGAGAAGTTTCGAGGCCAGTTCGCCACGGATGACAACGCAGCGTACAATTTCGCGAGACAACGATCCTCCCTGGGAAGCGAGAACGTAATCGACTCAGTCGACATTCTCAGAGAAGCCGTTGCCTTGCATGAGATTACAGCTAGCGATGCAGACCAGATCGCCATAGAGATAGAAGCAGCAGGTCGATCCCTGAGACGCGTTCACAACAAACAACGAGGACCCGGCTATTTCTCTATGTGACCGGCCCAGGTGGTCAGACCAGGGGCCAGGGCCAGCGGCGGCCGTTTTCGTCGACGGGGAACCGGTCGGCGGTGACCAGGGCTCGGGTGCGGGCCAGGGTGGCCTCCCGCTCGATCGGGGTGAGGATCTCCGGCAGCGGCTCGGGCAGGCCGGCCTCCAGCAGGCCCCGCAGGTCGTCGCCGACCGAGGCGGGCAGGTCCTGGTCCGCGAAGTCCCACAGCACCGTCCGCAGCTTGAACTCGTGGTGGAACGACAGGTTGTTGTCGATGGCCCAGATCGTGCCGTCGGTGCCCAACAGGCAGTGGCCCGACTTGCGGTCGGTGTTGTTGATGACGACGTCTAAGGCGCATATCCGCTCCAGCTCAAGGCGGTGATCCGGGCGGTCCCGCAGGGTGAAGTAGTGCTCCTCGTGATGGAACGGGACGAAGAGCTGGAGCGAGCCCGCCCCGAACGGGGCCTCGGAGCGCATGACGGTGGGGGGGACCAGATCCCAGCCCAGGGCCTGGTCCACGGCGAAGGCGGCCGCCTCCCGGTGGGCGATTCCGGGCGGGAAGTCCCACAGCGGCCGCTCGCCCCGGATCGGCTTGTAAATGGCCTGGGCGACCAGCTCCCCTCCATCGGCCAAATCGACCAAGAAGGTGGCGTTGGAGCTGTAGGGCATCCGGCCCACGATCTCCAGCTCGCCGGTGGCCAGCAGCTCCAGGGCTCGGCCCGTCTCAATGGGGGGTCGGTCCAGAAACGGCGATTCCTCCGGCGGCGGCACCGGGCTCAGCGGCCCGGCCCGAAGGGCGCGGCACCGCCTCGGCGGCACCGGCAGCGGCTCCGCCGGCTCAGTTGTGGCACGGACACCAGTCTCCGTGGGCCTCCTCCAGCGGGCGGGCGCAGAACGGGCAGGGCGGGCGGCCCGCGGCCACCACGGTCCGGGCCCGGCCGACGAAACCGACCACCTGCTCCCGGGTCAGCGTGAACCGGGCCGAGGCGGGCTCGGCCGCCGAGTCCTCGGCGTCGTCTTCGGCCCGCTCCTCGGCCACCAGGATGATCCGGTCGCCCTCGGTGTCGTAGGCCACGCCCATGGCCCCCACCGCCCACTCGGCCTCCACCGGAGCCCGCAGGTCGAAGTCGGTCGGGGGATCGCCCACTGAGGCCGGAGGGAGGCCCTCGAGCACCCGGTCGAGGTATTCGGCCAGGGCCGCCACCTGCTGCTTCTCCATCTTGAACGACACCGGCCCGTTCCGGGACCGGCACTGCAGATAGAACACCCGCTGGCCCTTGGGCCCCAACGTCCCCACCGTGACCGGCTCGTCCGCCTCGAAGTGAAACGACTGGCTCACGATCCTGGCCGGGCTGGCAGGTCTTGGCCGGTGTTGTTGACGCACAGCACCACCGGGCCCTCGGGGCCGTAGGCGACCGCGGTGACCGAGGCCGGGTCGATCAGGATCCGCTGGAAGAGGTCCAGGGGGGTGCCCATGGCCGAAGCGGCCACCGCCTTGATCACGTCGGCATGGGAGACGGCCACCACCCTCTGGCCGGGATGGCGGGCCACGATGGTGGCCACCGCGGCCAGGGCCCGGCTCTGCATCTCCGCGAACGACTCCCCGCCCGGGAACCGGAACCCGCTGGGGTGGCGCTGCACCGTGGCCCACTCCGGCCGCTTGCGCAGCCCGGCCAGCTTCCGGCCCGTCCACCGGCCGAAGTCGCACTCGTTCAGCCCGGCGTGGCGCCGGACCCTCAGCCCGCAGGCCCGGGCGATGGGAGCGGCCGTCTGTTGGGCCCGCTCCAGGGGCGAGGCGTAGACGGCGCCGACCCCGCCCGCCGCGGCGATGCGCTCAGCCGCCCGCCGGGCCTGCTCGACCCCGGCCTCGGCCAGGTGCAGCCCCGGGGCCCGCCCCGGCAAGGTGGCGCCGGTGGTCGGGGTCAGCCCGTGGCGAACGAACAGCACCAGGGTGGAGGAGTGCGCACTCGAGTTCCGGGCCGGGTCGGCGGCCGCAGGTTTGGGAGAGAGCGAACTCGGGCTCGGGGCCGTGTCCGGGGCTGAAGCCGGGGAAGGGGAGGCCATGGCTGCGGCCAACGTAGCCTGCTCGGGGTGGATTCCCCCGAGCGGAACCGGCGGCTGGCCGCGGTGGCCGCCGACGTGGAGGCGTGCCGGGTCTGCCCCCGCTTAGTCGAGTGGCGGGAGGAGGTCGGCCGCCGCAAGCGGGCCGCCTATCGGGACGAGGACTACTGGGCCCGGCCCGTGCCCGGCTTCGGCGACCCCGACGCCCACCTGCTCGTGGTCGGGCTGGCCCCGGCCGCCCACGGGGCCAACCGCACCGGGCGGATGTTCACCGGGGACCGGTCCGGCGAGTGGCTCTACCGGGCCCTGCACCGGGCCGGGTACGCCAACCGGCCCGACTCGGTCGGGCGGGGCGACGGCCTGACCCTCACCGGGGCGTGGATCACCGCCCCGGTCAAGTGCGCCCCGCCCGACAACCAGCCGACCCCCGACGAGCGGGACCGGTGCCTGCCCTTCCTGCGGCGCGAGCTGGACGCCCTGGCCAACCTGCGGGTGATCGTGGCGCTGGGCGCCTTCGCCTACCAGGCCATGGCCCGCGAGCTCGGCCTGCGGCCCCGGCCCCGCTTCGGCCACGGGACAGAGGCGGAGCTGGCCGACGGGCGGACCCTGCTGTGCAGCTTCCACGTCAGCCAGCAGAACACCTTCACCGGCCGACTCACCGCCGAGATGCTCGACGCCGTGTTCGACCGGGCCCGGGCCCTGGGAACCGCCCGGTGAGCATCCCCGAAGGGCGCCCGGTCCGGGATCGGCCGCCGAACCCCGAGAACCGCCCCGGAAGCGGGCGGCGGTACTCTCTTAGCGCCATGAGACGCCCCCGCCGCCCCGGATTCATCGCCGCCCTGGTGGCGGTCGGGCTGGTGCTGTCGGGATGCGGCTCGGACTCCGATCCCGACAACTGGGAGGAGGCCCGGCAGGGCGATTTCGCCGTCCAGTCCAACTACCTGAAGGCCTGTCAAGAAGCCAACGACGGCGAGGGGGGCTTGAACGCCGCGACCGCCCGCCAGTTCTGCCAGTGCTCCTTCGACCGGCTCTATGCCAACGGCGGGGACCGAGGCCTCACCTTCGAGGAGTTCAAGGCCCTCGACGACGCCCTCCGCGAGAACCCCGACCCCAGGCGCCTGAGCGACGAGGACAGGGACACCTGGCGCCGGTACCGGGACCTGGTGGAGGCCTGCGAGTCCGATCTGGGCGCCTGACCCTCGGAAACCGGCGACCGGCGGCGTTCACGCAGGCGCTAGTGCCTGACTGCCGGAGCGGCGCGGCGGAGCGGAGCGGGGCAGAGCGGCGCAAGCATAGGCGACTGACCGCCGGGGCGGTACGGTGAGCCCATGGCCGCCGAGCCCGCCGCCTCGGTGACACCGGCCGAGGAAGACCTCCCCCTCATCATCTCCGTCGACGACCACGTCATGGAGCCCCGGGACCTGTGGAAGTCGGAGCTGCCCGCCCGAGACCGGGACCGGGGCCCCCGGGTGGTGCGGGAGAAGGTGCGGCTCAAGTTCGAGGGCGGCCACTACGGCTTCGCACGCGACGACCCCGACGGGCAGTGGTGCGACCTGTGGCTCTTCGAGGACAGCGCCACCCCCACCGGCCTGCTGCACGGCCCGGCCGGCATCCCCCGCTCTGAGCAGCGCAACGTGGCCGCCGTCTACGAGGACTTCCGCCCCGGCGCCTATCAGCAGGCGGCCCGCCTGGCCGACATGGACCTGAACCACGTGGAGGCGGCCCTCAACTACCCCAACATCTTCCCCCGGTTCTGCGGTCAGGGATTCTTGGAGCGCGACGACAAGGACTTGGCCCTGCGGTGCCTGCGGATCTACAACGACTGGATGATCGACGACTGGGGCGGCGGCGCCGGCCGGGGCCGGCTCATCCCGCTGACCCTGGCCCCGCTGTGGGACCCGGAGATGGCCGCCGAGGAGGTCCGCCGCTGCGCGGCCAAGGGCAGTCACGCCGTCGCCTTCTCCGAGAACCCGTTCAAGCTCGGCCTGCCGTCCATGTACACCGGCCACTGGGACGTCCTGTGGCGGGCCTGCGAGGAGACCGAGACCACGGTGTCGATGCACATCGGGTCGTCGTCGTCGATGCCGGCCACCTCTGACGACGCGCCCCTGGCCACCTCCATGTCGCTGTACGCCCAGAACGCCGAGGGCTCGCTGGCCGACTGGGTGTTCTCGGGCACGCTGCAGCGCTTCACCGAGATCAAGATCGCCTACGCCGAGAGCCAGGTGGGGTGGATGCCGTTCCAGATCGAGCGGATGGACTCGGTGTTCCGGGAGGGCCGGGGCGGGGTCGGCGGCTCAGGGCCGCTGCCCAGCGAGATCGTGCGGGGCCGGGTCTACGGGTGCATCTTCGACGACCTGGTCGGCCTCCGGCAGCGCCACGGGGTGGGCGTGGACCAGATCCTGTTCGAGACCGACTACCCCCACTCCGACGGCACCTTCCCCCATTCCCGCAAAGTGGCCCACGGCCTGTTCACCGCGGCCGGGATGGACGCCGAGGAGTGCTACAAGGTCATGCGGGGCAACGCCATCGCGGCCTACGGCCTGCACCGCTTCGACATAGCGAGCTGAGCCCGGCTCAGGCCGCCCGGCGAGCCTCCGGCGGCTCAGGCCGCCCGGCTCAGGGCCGGTCGCCGAACTCGGGGCGCTCGGTCCGGGTCCGCTTGATCTCCCAGAAGCCCTCGACGTTCATCATGGCCACCAGGCCGTCCCACAGCGCCAGCGAGTCCTGTGTGGGGGGCACCCTGGTGATGACCGGCCCGAAGTAGCCCTGGCGCACGCCCCGGCGGTCGTCTAAGGCGATGATGGGGGTGCCCACGTTGTCGCCGCACAGGGCCAGGCCCGCGTCCATCCGGGACCGGATCTCGGCGTCCCAGGCCTCGTCGTCGAAGGCGGCGGCGCAGGCCGGGTCCAAGCCGGCGGCCTCGAGGGCCTCGGCGGCGGCGAAGCCGCGGTCCTGATCGTGGTGGATGCGCCGCCCGTACTCCCAGTACAGGTCGAACACGGCGCCGTCGCCGCCGTCCCGGCGCACCGACTCCATCACCCGCATCAGCCGGTGGGTGAAGAAGGTCAGCTTGTGGTAGTCGCTGCCCTCCTCGGGGTCGTTCTTGAACAGCAGGCTGATGGGCTGCCACGTGACGTTCAGGTCACGGGCCGGCTTCACCTCGTCGACGACCCAACGGGCCGTCACCCAGCACCAGGGTCAAGCGGGGTCGACCCAGAACTCGATGTCCATGCCGTCTTCCTTCCTTACCGGTCTGCGGGACAGGTCTGCGGGCCGCCTAGGCGGGCTGCGGGCTCGGCTCGGGCCGGCCCGGGCGGGCGGCGCCGTCGGCCCAGGCGGGCCAGCGCTCCCGGCTGCGCCGGGCCAGTTTGTGCATCAAGGCGATGGCGCCGGGGTCGTCGTCGCCGGGCCGGGTCTCGATGGCGCCGTCGCGGACCATGGCGTCGATCACGGCCCGGCCCAGCTCGGTGCGCACGATGGTGAGCGTCCAGTCGGACAGGTCGCCGATCCCGCCGGTGGAGATGTCGGCGTGCTCGGCCGCGAAGTCGGGGCAGAAGTGGCACCCCTCCCGAGTCCAGGCGTGGCACTCCTTGAGGTTGATCTCGTGGTACTGGCCCGACTTGGTCCAGATCTGGAAGACGCCCTTGATGTTCATCTTGGCGATGTCTTCCTTGGGCAGGTTGTACTTCACCTCGAACAGCTCGTCGAAGAGCGAGTCGTCGAAGCTCTTGGAGCACAGCAGGCCGATGTTGAGCTTGATCGGCTTGGACACCTTGCCCACCTTGCGGTGCCACATCACCGGCCCGATGGAGGTCTGGCAGCTCATGCCCACCAGGGCCAGGCGCTCCAAGCCCCGCTCGCGGGCCTCGTCGAAGGCGATGGTGTTGGCCGAGTAGGTGTAGCGGCTGCCCGCCCCCCGCAGCACCTCGTCCCGGTTGGCGGCCACCATGGGCACCGCCTTCCAGCCCGGCTCGCCGTTCGGCAGCGACTCGACCCCGCTGGTGAGGGCCCCGTCGATGATGTCGTTCTCGAGGCACCAGATCAGGATGGCCGACACCAGGCCGCCGTCCTGGCCGGTCTCGTACACGAAGTCGTCGCTGGCCCTGGTCAGCAGGATGTCGGAGTAGACGCCCGACATCTCCTCGGGCGCCCGGGTCCGGCCGAACAGGTGCATGTCGGCCTCGGGCTCCCACATCCGGAAGCGGGGGCAGGCCCGGGTGCAGGAGGTGCAGCCCTTGACGCCGTGGGTGCAGTCGCCAGCCCCGAGCTCGTCTTCGAGGTGGAAGGGCTTGTAGGCGCCCGGCTCGTGCTCGTAGCCGATCACGTGATGGGGGCAGGCGATCACGCACCCGGCGCAGCCGGTGCACAGCCCGGAGGTGATGACCTCGTCGTGGAGCTCTTTCCACTGGTAGGTCCAGCGTGTCACGCGCCCTCGGCAGGACTCGAACCTGCGCACACGGCTCCGGAGGCCGATGCTCTATCCGCTGAGCTACGAGGGCTTGTCGTCGGGCCAGTGCAAGCTGCGGCGCAAGCTCTCGCCCTCGGGTGAGGGTAGCCGACTCGGGTTGTACTGTCGCCGCCCGGGGGGCGCCGCTCCGATCCGCCCCCCGGTGAACAGCCCTAAAGTTTCGCGTCGCTTCGCGGGCTGCGGGCCTCCCGGCGCGGCCCGGCGGCTGGCCTGCCGCCGGTAGGATCGGCGCCGGGAGTCCGGCCGGTTTCCTTCGGCCGGCGGGATTCCCGCTGTCGCTGCCGAGGCCGGAATCGGGGATCGTTGGACGTCCGCCACCACCTTCGCCGTGCTCTGCACGCCCACTTGGCCGCGGCCGGCGTTGACCTGGGCCCCGACGAGATCGCCCTGGAGCGGCCCCGCAACCGGGCCCACGGCGACTGGTCCACCAACGTCGCCCTGGCCGCCGCGGGCCGGGCCGGGCGGGCCCCCCGCGAGCTGGCCGAGGAGCTGGCCGCGGCCCTGACCGCCGACCCGCCCCCCCACGTATCGGCCGTCGAGGCGGCCGGAGCCGGCTTCGTGAACTTCCGCCTGGCCCCCTCGTGGCTACACGAGGTGCTGCGGGAGGCGGTCGCCGCCGGGACCGCTGGCTACGCCCGCTCCGCGAAGGGCTCGGGCCTCACGGCCAGCGTCGAGTTCGTGTCGGCCAACCCCACCGGCCCGCTGCATGCCGGCCACGGCCGCTGGGCCGCCTACGGCGACTCGCTGTGCCGGATCCTCCAGCGCGGCGGCTACTTGGTCGTCCGGGAGTTCTACGTGAACGACCGGGGCCGCCAGACCGAGCTGTTCGGGGCCTCCCTGGCCGCCCGCCGGCGGGGCGAGGCCCCGCCCGAAGACGGCTACGCGGGCGCCTACGTGGCCGACTGGGCCGCGGAGATGCCCGACGGCGCCGACCCCCGGGCCTGGGGCGTGGAGCGGGCCCGCCGCGACCAGCGCGACACCCTCGCCTCGATGAACGTGGCCTTCGACCGGTGGACCAGCGAGCAGGAGCTGGTGGACCGGGGGGCCATGGATGCGGTCTTGGCCGAGCTGGGCCGCCGGTCCCTCACCTACGAGCGCGACGGCGCGGTGTGGCTGCGCACCTCGGACCTGGGCGACAACCAAGACCGGGTGCTGGTCAAAAGCGACGGCGAGCCCACCTACTTCCTGCCCGACATCGCCTACCACCACGAGAAGTTCGCCCGGGCCGACCTGGTGATCGACATCCTCGGAGCCGACCACCACGGCTACGTGGGCCGGATGCGGGCGGCCATGTCCGGGCTGGGCCACGACCCGGACCGCTACGAGGTGCTGCTGGGCCAGAACGTGACCCTGGTGCAGGCCGGGGAGGAGGTCCGCCTGTCCAAGCGGGCCGGCGCCCTGGTGCTGGTGTCGGACCTGTTGGCCGCGGTCGGGACCGACGTCACCCGGCTCACCTACCTCTTGCAGTCGATCGACACCACCCAGACCATCGACATCGACGCGGCCTCGGCCCGCTCCAGCGAGAACCCGGTGTACTACGTGCAGTACGCCCACGCCCGCATCCACTCGGTCGGCCGGCGAGCCGAGGCCCGGGGCATCCGCCGGCCCCCGCTGGAGGAAGTGGACCTGTCGGCGCTGGCCCACCGGCGCGAGCGCGAGGTGCTGGCCGCGCTGGCGGAGCTGCCCGACGCGGTGCTCGGCGCCATGTCGGCCCGGGCCCCCCACCAGGTCTGCGCCTGGGCCCGGGAGCTGGCCGGGGCCTTCCACCGGTTCTGGCACGACTGCCCGATCCTGAGCGACGATCTCGACGCCGGCGTCCGCGACGCCCGCCTGTGGCTGGTCGAGGCCGCCCGAGTCGGACTGGCCGTCGGCCTCGACCTCCTCGGCGTCTCCGCCCCGGAGAGAATGGTCTCCGAGGAGCCGTGACGGCCGTGAATCCGCCGGCCCGGGGCCCTCTGCCCCGCCGCCTGCTCCCCGACAACCACGAGGTCGTGGACGGCCGCCTGTTCATCGGGGGCTGCGACACCCTGGCGCTGGCCGCCCGGCACGGCACCCCGCTGTTCGTGTACGACGAGGAGCACCTGCGCAGCCGGTGCCGGGAGGCGGTGGCCGCCTTCGGCCCCGGCGTCGCCTACGGGGCCAAGGCCTTCCTGTGCCAGGCCATGGCCCGGCTGGTGCACGAGGAGGGCATGAACATCGACGTGGCCACCGGCGGCGAGCTGCACGTGGCCCTGGCCGCCGGGGTCCCGGCCGATCACCTGGTGCTCCACGGCAACAACAAGTCGACGGCCGAGCTGGAGCAGGCGGCCGCGGCCGGGGTGGGCCGCATCGTGGTGGACAACTTCGACGAACTGGACCGCCTCGACGACCTCCACGCCCGCACCGGGTTCCGGCCCCGGGTCTTGGTGCGTCTCACCCCGGGGGTGGAAGCCCACACCCACTCCTACGTCTCCACCGGCCAGAACGACACCAAGTTCGGCTTCACCGTCGACACCGGCGCGGCCGCGGCCGCCATCGAGCGGGCCCGGTCGTCGCCGTCGGTGGAGCTGGTCGGGACCCACTCTCACATCGGCAGCCAGGTGTTCGCCGTCTCGTCGTTCGTTCAGGCGGTGGCCGTCATGGCCGAGGCCGCCGCGCCCTTCGGGCTGGAGGAGATGTCGGTGGGCGGGGGCCTCGGCGTGGCCTACATGTCACATGAGCGGGCCCCGACCATCGCCGAGTGGGGGCGGGCGGTGGGAAAGGCCTGCGCCCGGGCCGGGGTGACGGCCCGGGTGACGGCCGAGCCGGGCCGGTCCATCGCCGCCGCCGCCGCGGTGACCCTCTACACGGTCGGGACCGTCAAGGAGATCGAGGGGGTCCGCACCTATGTGGCCGTGGACGGGGGCATGAGCGACAACCCCCGGCCCGTGCTCTACGGCAGCGGCTACGAGGCCTTCCTGCCCCGGGCCGCCGACGCCCCCCGGGACCGGGCGGTGACGGTGGTGGGCAAGCACTGCGAGTCCGGCGACGTGCTGGTGCGGGACGCGGCCGTGCCCGCCTCCCTGGCCGTGGGCGACGTCCTGGCCACGCCGGTGACCGGGGCCTACGGCCACTCGATGGGCTCCAACTACAACAAGGCGCTCCGCCCGGCGGTGGTGTTCGCGGCCGGAGGCGACGCCCGCCTAGTAGTGCGCCGGGAGACCTACGAAGACCTGCTCGCCTGCGACCGTTGACCCCTCAGCCCAGCCCGGCCCCCCAGTCGGCCGCATCAGCCGGGTCCAGCCGGGCGTCAATAAAGATCGCCGATGTCATAGGCCGCCTCCAACTGGCGGGAGAGCGTCACCGGATCCGGCACATCCTCCACTTCCAGCCCGACCAACCGCTCAACTGCCTGTATGCGGCGCTGGCGCATCACCACTTCGTAGGCGTCGTTAATCAGGTCTCGCACCACAACGGGCCATAGTAGGCGGCAATGGAGGGCTTCCTGTCAACGGAGGCGGGTTGGGAGGGCCGGGGCCTTCACGGGCGGGTAGTCCATGGTGGGGGTCGGGTCGACCCTGACCGACGGGGCGACGGGCTCGGGCAAGGCAAGGCTGGCCTCGGCCCCCCGCCCGAACACGGGCCCGAGGTCGCGGGCGGGCGGCACGGCGCCAGCGGCGTCGAGCACCAGGGCGGCGTCGGCGCCCAGCGCCGGCGGGCAGCCGAGCCGCCAGAGGAAGTCGGCTGGCCACGGGACGGTGGGGTCAAGAACCGCACCCGTGGCCAGCGCGACGATCGTCGCGGCCAGCGCGACCACGTCGCCTTCCGGCGACGCCGAACCGGCCTCCCCCGCCCCGGCCGGCGCCGACGGCGGGGGAGGCGGCTCGGTGGTGGCAGCCGGATCGGTGAGCTTCAGGTCGCCCCGGCCGGTCAGCACCAGATCGGCCGGCCCCACCCGCCCGTGGACTCCGCCCGCGCCGTGGAGCCGGGCCAGGGCCGCAGCCCCGGCCACCGCCACCGCCCGGGCCTCGCCCTCGGTCAGGGGCCCCCTCGCGGCCACCACGTCGGCCAGCGAGCAGACCGCCTCGTCGAGCCCCGGCGCCGATCCAGTGAAACTCATGACAATCAAACTAACTGAACCTCCTTGAAAATGCAAATTATTTCTGATGACTGCCATTAGACCGCTCCAGCGCTACCGTGAAGCCGTGGTTCAGATCCGGGTGGGGCTCCTCGGCTGCGGCGTGGTTGGGGCCGCATTGGTGCGCCTGCTGAGCGAACAGCGTGAGGTGATCGCGGCCCGGACCGGGATCGACTTGAGCATCGCCCGCATCGCGGTGCGCTCGCCTGAGCGCGGGCGCGGCCTCGACGTCGACCAGTCGGTCTTCACCGCCGACGCCGACGCCGCGGTTGCCGGCGAAGACATCGACGTGGTGGTCGAGGTCATGGGCGGCATCGACCCGGCCCGGGCCTTGCTGGGCCGGGCCCTAGAGCTGGGCAAGCCGGTGGTCACGGCCAACAAGGAGCTGCTGGCCACCCATGGAGCCGAGTTGTTCGCCGCGGCCGACGCGGCCGGAGTCGACCTGCTGTTCGAGGCGGCGGTGGGGGGCGCGGTGCCCCTCATCCGCCCGCTGCGGGAGTCGCTGGTGGGCGAGCCGGTCGAGCGGGTGGTGGGCATCGTCAACGGCACCACCAACTACGTCCTCACCCAGATGGCCGAGACGGGGGCCTCCTACGAACAGGCCCTCGGCGAGGCCCAGAGCCTGGGATACGCCGAGGCCGACCCCACCGCCGACGTGGAGGGCCACGACGCCGGGGCCAAGGCGGCCATCATCGCCACCATCGCCTACGGCGCCTGGGTCCCGGCCGCGGCCGTGGCCTGCGAGGGCATAACCGGGGTCACGGCCCACGACATGGAGATGGCGGCCCGGTTCGGCTACGTGGTGAAGCCCGTGGCCGTGGTGGAACGCTCCGGCGGGGCGGGCGGGGATCTGGAGCTGGCCGTCCGGGTCCACCCGGCCATGCTCCCGGCCCGGCACCCCCTGGCCTCGGTGCGGGGCAGCTTCAACGCCGTGTTGGTGGAGGGCGGAGCGGCCGGGGAGATCATGCTGTACGGCCGAGGCGCCGGGGGCCGGCCCACGGCCAGCGCCGTGCTCGGCGATTTGGTGGACGCGGCGGTGAACCGCTCCACCGGCTCGGCGGGCCGCATCGGCAAGCTGGGCCGGGCCCGGATTAGGCCCATCGACGAACTCGAGTCCGCCTTCTACATATCGCTGGACGTGGTCGACCGGCCCGGCGTGCTGGCCGCGGTGGCCGACGTCTTCGGCCGCCACCGGGTGTCGATCCGGGCCTTGGAGCAGCACGGCCTCGGCGCCGACGCCCGGATCGTGTTCATAACCCACCGGGCCCGCGAGCGAGACGTGGGCGCCACCCTGGCCGAGCTGGGCCGCCTCGAAGTGGTGAACGAGTTGGGCAGCGTCATCCGGGTGATGGGCGAGTGACTTGAGATACGTGAGCACGCGGGGCCGGTCCCCCGCGCTCGGGTTCGCCGACGTTCTGCTGTCCGGGCCCGCCCCCGACGGCGGGCTCTACGTGCCCGAGCAGACCCCCCCGCTGCCGCCCCTGCCCGGACCCGGCCCGGCGGACGCGTCCGCCGGCCTCTACCGGGAGCTGGCCGCCCGGGTGATGGCCCCCTTCATGGCCGGCGCGGTGACCGCCGACCGGCTGGCGGCCATGGTCGGCGAGGCCTACGACGCCTTCGACGAGCCCGATGTGTGCAAGCTGACCGCGCTGGACGACGACCACCACCTGCTGGAGCTGTACCACGGGCCCACCGGCGCCTTCAAGGACGTGGCCCTCCAGCTCGTGGGCCGGCTCTTCGACCACGAACTG
The DNA here is from genome assembly GCA_958296055.1 of uncultured Acidimicrobiales bacterium. Lineage (GTDB taxonomy): Bacteria > Actinomycetota > Acidimicrobiia > Acidimicrobiales > Aldehydirespiratoraceae > CATQHS01. The sequence goes on along the minus strand of CATQHS010000001.1, from coordinate 1,305,709 downwards.
GGCGCCAGGGATCGGCAGGCGGTCATCGTCGGGGCCACTTCTGGCGACACCGGGTCGGCGGCCATGGAGGCGGTGCGCGACCGCGACCGCATCGACATCGTGATGCTGCACCCGCACGGGCGGACCAGCGAGATCCAGCGCCGCCAGATGACCACCCTGGACGCGCCCAACGTCTGGGCGGTGGCCATCGACGGAACCTTCGACGACTGCCAGGACCTGGTCAAGGCCATGTTCGCCGACGAGGCCCTCCGGGCCGAGGCGAACCTGGCCGCGGTCAACTCCATCAACTGGGCCCGGGTGATGGCCCAAGTCGTCTACTACGTCTGGGCTTGGGCCCGCCTCGGCGGCCAGCGGGCCCCGACGTTCTGCGTGCCCACCGGGAACTTCGGCAACGTCTACGCCGGCCACGTGGCCCGGCGCATGGGGCTGCCCACCGACCGGCTGATCGCCGCCTCCAACGCCAACGACATCATCAGCCGGTTCATCGAAACCGGCGAGCTGGCGGCCGAGCCGGTGGCGGCCACCCTCTCGCCCAGCATGGACATACAGATCTCCTCGAACTTGGAGCGGCTGCTGTTCGAGCTTTTCGACGGCGACGGCGCCGCCACCGCCGAACTGGTGTCGCAGTTCCGGCGGCGGGGTCGGGCCGCCCTGGACCCCGACCGCCACCGGCGCCTGACCTCGGCGCTCGACGGCGACCGGCTCGGCGACTCCGAGACCCTGGAGGCCATGAGGCGAGTGTGGGAGTCCTCCGGCGTGCTCGTCGACCCCCACACCGCGGTGGGGGTGGGCGTGGCCGAGCGCCGCCGGCGGCCCGGCGAGCTGGTAGTCACCCTGGCCACCGCCCACCCGGCCAAGTTCCCCGACGCGGTCGCCGCCGCCACCGGCGTCGTCCCCGAGCCGCCGCCCGCGCTGGCCGGGCTGGCCGACCGGCCCGAGCGGTGCGTCCGGCTCCCCAACGACTTGGCCGCGGTCGCCGAGCTGGTGCGCTCGGTGAGCCGCCAGTGACTCCGGTGTGGTTGTCGCGCTCGGCCGCCGACCCTACGATGTCAGCGGCCGACATCCCGACCGAGGCTTCGGGTCCGACCGCAGCCAGGAGGCGTTCGTCGGCTTGTTTCCGGTTCGCAGCGTCATTCCGCGGGCCGGGTTCGTGTGACCGATCATCGGGGAACGTCCGTGGAAGCGACCGACATGCGGCGCACGACGCTGCAACGCAAAGATCGGGACGAGCTGACCCACATCGCCAGGGCGCTGGGGGGAGAGCCTTCCAACCGGGCCCGCAAAGACGAGATCATCTCTCTCATCCTCGATCTCTCGGGCCACGGCGCGGCGACCGCCGGCTCCGCCGCGGCCAACGACGGCGGCGGTGACCGGCCCGAAGCGACCGGCGCCGGCCCGGACGCCTCCGGCGAGCCCGCCGTCGGGGCCGACGACGAGGACGGGAGCGGCGACCGAGGCTCGGTCGATGCCGATCCGGGCAACCGCCGCCGGCGGCGCCGGACCCGGGACCGCGACCGCGACCGCGACGAGGGCTGGGACGGCGACAACGTGCCCGTGTCCGGCCACCTCGACCTGCGCGACGAGGGCTACGGGTTTTTGCGGGTCGGCGGCTGCCTCCCCACCCGCAACGACGCCTATGTGCCGGTCAAGACCATCCGCCAGCACGGGCTGCGCCGGGGCGATCACCTCACCGGCACCTCCCGGCCGGCCAACCGAACCGAGAAGAACCCGGCCCTGGTCACCCTCGACTCGATCAACGGCGGCCCTCCCGAGCCGTCGCCCCGGCCCCGGTTCGCCCAGCTCACCCCGGTGCACGCCTCCCGCCAGCTCGGGCTGGAGATGCTCGACGCGGCCGATTCCGGCGATGGCGACAACGGCCAGGACCCGGAGACTCTGACGGGGCGGCTCATCGATTTGGTCGCGCCGGTAGGCGTCGGCCAGCGAGTCCTGGTGATGGCCCCCCGGCATTCCCGGGCCGGCTCGGTGCTGGGGTCGATCATGACCGCGGTCGAGGCCAACGAGCCCGGGTTCAAGGTGATGGGCCTCTTCCTGGACCAGCAGCCCGAGGCGATCACCGAGATGGAGCGGTGCGTGCAGAGGGGCGAGGTGGCGGCCACCGCCTTCGACCAGCCGGCCGAGGAGCATGTGCAGACCGCGGAGATGGTGGTGGAGCGGTCCAAGCGGGCCGTCGAGATGGGCGCCGACGTGGTGATGGTGGTCGACGGCCTCACCGCTTTGGCCCGGGCCTACAACACGGCGCTGTCCAACGCGGGGCGGGCCTACAGCGGCAACGTCGAGAGCGGCGCGGTCCACATGCCCAAGAAGTTCTTCGGCGCCGGCCGCAACCTCTCCGGCGCGGGCTCGCTGACCATGATCGCCACCCTGGTGACGGGCAGCAAGGACGCCGTCGACCGGGTCGTGCTCGGCGAGCTGGCCGGCCGGGCCAACACCGAGATCCATCTCGACCGCTGGGCGGCCGAGCTCGGCCACCACCCGGCCATCGACGTCATGGCGTCGGTTTCGCACGATGAGAGCCGGTTCCTCGACGCCGACGAACTCGAGGCGCTCCGGCGCGTGCGCCGCGACCTGGCCGAGGCCGGCGGCGACGGGCCCGCCTCGGCGGTGGCCGCCCTGGAGGCGGCCCTGGACCGGCTCCGGGCCAGTTCCGCCAACGCCGACCTGCTCGGCCGGCCGGCCGGGTTGTAACTCGGCCCGCCAGGAGTCCAGACTGGGCCGCCGATGAAGACCGACATCCACCCCGAATACCGGCTGGTCGTCTTTCAGGACCAGTCCGCAGGCACGTCGTTTCTGACCCGCTCCACCATCGCCACCAGCGAGACGGTCGAGTGGTCCGACGGCAAGGAGTACCCGCTGGCCCGGGTGGAGATCTCCAGCGCCAGCCATCCCTTCTTCACCGGGACGATGAAGATCGTCGATACGGCCGGCCGGGTTGAGCGCTTCGAGCGCCGTTACGGCACTCGCCGCAGCAAGTCGGAAGACGCCGCCAAACAGGCCGGCGCCAAGCAGGCCAGAAGGGGCACAGCCGAGCGCAAGGCCACCGACCGGTGACGTCGGGGCCCGAGGAGCGACTGGAGTTGCGCCGCGGTGCCGGCGACGCTTTCGCCGCCGCCTTCGAGATGATCGCCACCCCGGCCCTGTTCGGCCTCGGGGGCTGGTGGCTCGACTCCCGCCTGGGAACCTTCCCGCTGGTGACCCTGGCCGCGGTGCTGGTCGTGTTCGGCTACGGGGTGTGGCGGTTCGCCCGCCAGTACGGCGCCCGGATGGACGAAGCGCTCCAGACCCGCCGGGCCGGCTACGCCGCCTCTCCGGAGGGATCGAGCCGTGGGTGAACGCGCCGGGGGGGCCTACGAGCGGGCCGTGGCCGTCGCCATGGCCCGCCGATCCCTGGTAGTGGGCCCGGTGGCGGTGGGGATCGGGGCCGCGGTCTGGGGATGGGCCGGGGTCTGGTCCGTCGGCCTGGCTGTGGTGCTGGTGGTGGCCAATTTCGCGGTCGGCGCCGGGATAATCGCCTGGGGTGCCCGCTATTCGCCGACGGTTCTGGCGGCAGCGGTGCTGGTGGGCTATCTGGCCCGCCTCGGCGTCATCACCGCGGTGGTGCTGCCGGTGCGAACCAGCGGCTGGTTCGAGACGGTGCCGTTCGCGTCCGCCCTGATCTTGTTCCACCTCGGGCTGTTGGTGTGGGAGGCTCGCCACATTGTCAAATCGCTGGGCCTGCCCGCCCTGAGGCAGGGCCACGAGGTCCGCTCCTCGCGCGGCTCCGTCTGGAATAAATCCTGATGAACCTCGAGTTCCCCCCGGTCAGCCACCTCTTCGACTGGCCCACCCTGTGGTTGGACGGCACTCCGCTGGCCGTCAACAAAACGGTCCTCATCTATCTCGGTGCCACCGTTGTGACCATGGCGCTGTTCTGGACGGCCGGGCGCCGGAGGGACAGCCTCGTGCCGGCCGGCGCCCAGCACGTGGCCGAGTCGGGCGTGAACTTCATCGAGAGCTCGGTGGTGATGCAGACCATCGGCCCCGAGGGCCGCAAGTTCATGCCCTTCCTCACCACGATCTTCTTCTTCATCCTGTTCTCCAACATCACCGAGGTGATCCCGCTCCTGCAGTTCCCGGCCAACAGCCGCATGGCCGTGCCCATCACCCTGGCCTTGCTGGTGTGGGGGATCTACAACGTCATCGGGGTCAAGCGCCAGGGCCTGCTCGGCTACCTGAAGAACTCCCTGTTCCCGCCCGGAGTGCCCAAGGCCCTGTACGTGATCGTCACCCCCATCGAGTTGGTGTCCACGTTCGTGGTGCGGCCCTTCTCGCTGGCCATCCGGCTCTGGGCCAACATGGTGGCCGGCCACCTGCTGCTGGTCACCTTCGCCATCCTCTCGGCCACGCTGTGGGACTCCACCTACGCCGGCGCGGCCGTGCCGTTCGCCATGCTGATCCTGATGACCGGGTTCGAGATACTGGTCTCGGTGCTCCAGGCCTTCATATTCACCATCCTCACCGCCGTTTACATCGGCGGCTCCATGCACCCCGCCCACTGAGGCCCGCCGACGGGCGGAAATCGATCCCGAACCCCCCTCAACAACAGGAGAAAGACAAGTGCTCCACATCCTCGCACAGAGCCTGGCCCAGACCGGCACCGAGGCCGGCGAGTTCCTCGACGGGCTCAAGGCCATCGGCGCCGGCCTCGGCTACGGCCTGGCCGCCGTGGGCCCCGGCGTCGGTATCGGCATCGTGGTGGGCAACGCCATCTCCGCCATGGCCCGCCAGCCCGAGTCGGCCGGCATGGTCCGCACCACGATGTTCCTCGGCATCGCCTTCACCGAGGCCTTGGCCCTCATCGGGTTCGTGGTCTTCATCCTGCTGCTGCCCTGACTGAAACGGGGAGGTTCCGATGAAACGCACGATCCGGCTGCTGGCCGCGGCCTTAGGCACCGGTGCCGCGGCGGTGCTGGCCGGCGCCTCGCCGGCCGGGGCCGCGGAGACCATCGGGGGCTGCGTCTTCGAGAAGGTCATCGAGGCCGAGGAGACCTACGGCAGCCTCCACACCATCGAGAACGGGCCCAAGGACGACCTCGAGAAGTTCGAGGACGGCCTCGGGGACTGCGTCGAGGCGCCGAGCCCGATCCTCCCCGAGGTCGATGAGATCATCTGGGGCGGCGCCGCCTTCCTGATCCTGCTGGCCTTCATGACCTGGAAGGGGTTCCCCATGGTGAAGAGGGCCATGGACGCCCGGGCCGACAAGATCAGGGCCGATCTCGACTCCGCCGATCAGGCCAAGGCCGACGCCCAGCGCACCCGGTCGGAGTACGAGGCTCGACTGGCCGAAGCCCGGGAGGAAGCCTCTCGCATCATCGAGGAGGCCCGGGACCGGGCGCTGCGGCTCGAGCGAGACCTCCAGGCCCGGGCTGAGGCCGAGATCGCCGACCAGCGGGCCCGGGCCGCGGCCGATATCGAGGCCGGGCGCCGCCAAGCCGTCGCCGACCTCCGCTCGGAGGTGTCGGCCATCGCCATCGGCGCGGCCGAGCGGGTGGTGGAGGCCGGCCTCGACACCGAGCGGCACCGGCGGTTGATCGACGGCTACATCGACGAGGTGGCCGAGGACCGTGGCTGACGCAGCCGGGTGGCCGGCGGTGACGATGCCAGCGTCGAGCCGGGTCGACGGGGCCGGGGACCGTGGCTGACGACCGGGTGGCCGGCTACGCCGCCGCCGTGCTGGCCGTGGCCCGGGCCGAGGACGACGAGGCCGGGGTCACCGACGAGCTGTTCCGCTTCGCCCAGGCACTGAGGGCCAGCAACGAGCTCAGGGTAGCGCTCACCGACGCCGCCGTGGAGCCCTCGCGCCGCCAGCAGATCGTCGAGGACCTCCTCGGCGGTCGGGCCCGGCCCGCCACCGCCGCGGTGGTGTCGATGGTGGTCGGCGCCGGCCGGGGCGGTCAGTTGCCCGAGATCATCGACGCCGCCGTCGACCGGGCCGCGGCCGACCGCAACCGGACCGTGGCCCGGGTCCGCAGCGCGGTGGAGCTGACCCCCGATCAGCGGAGCCGCCTCACCGCCGCTCTGCGGTCGGCCACCGGCGCCGACATCGAGGTGAGGCTGATCATCGACCCCAGCGTGATCGGGGGCGTGATCACCGAGATCGGCGACGACGTGATCGACGGCAGCGTCCGCAGCCGGCTCAGCCAGATGCGGGCCGGCCTGGCCTAGCGGGATCGACCAGAAGACGAGCGCTCGAAAAAGCGACGAGCGGGAAGAAATCGAATCAGGAGACGACTAGATGGCAGAGCTGACCATCGACACGGCCGACATAGCCGCCGCCATCCGAAATAGCCTCGAGGGCTTCACCCCCGCCCTGGCCCGGACCACGGTGGGCCGGGTGCTGGAGGTCGGCGACGGCATCGCCCGGGTCTCGGGCCTGCCCGACGCCGGCGTCAACGAGATGCTCCGGTTCGAGAACGGCGCCATCGGCCTCGCCCTCAACCTGGAAGAGACCTCCATCGGCGCGGTGGTGCTGGGCGAGATGGAGGGGATCGAAGAGGGTCAGCCCGTGGCGGCCACCGGCGACATCCTGTCCATCCCCGTCGGCGACGGCCTGCTGGGCCGGGTGGTCGACCCCTTGGGCGAGCCGGTGGACGGCAAGGGCTCGCTCACCGAGGTGGCGCCCCGGCGCATGGAGATCCAGGCGCCGGGCATCACCGGCCGCCAGCCCGTCCACGAGCCCCTCCAGACCGGGATCAAGGCCATCGACTCGCTCATCCCCATCGGCCGGGGCCAGCGCGAGCTGATCATCGGCGACCGCAAGACGGGTAAGACCACCATCGCCCTCGACACCATCTTGAACCAGAAGGGCCTGGGGGTGAAGTGCATCTACGTCGCCATCGGCCAGAAGGCCTCGACGGTGGCTCAGGCGGTGGCCACCCTGGCCGAGCTGGGGGCCATGGAGTACACGGTGGTGGTGGTGGCGCCCGCCTCGGACCCGGCGCCGTACAAGTACCTGGCCCCCTACGCCGGCTGCGCCATGGGCCAGCACTGGATGGAGAGCGGCGAGCACGCCCTCGTCGTCTACGACGACTTGTCCAAGCAGGCCGAGGCCTACCGCCAGGTGTCGCTGCTGCTGCGCCGGCCCCCGGGCCGGGAGGCCTACCCCGGAGACGTGTTCTACCTGCACAGCCGCCTGCTGGAGCGGGCGGCCAAGCTCAACGACGAGCGAGGCGGGGGCTCGCTCACCGCTCTGCCCATCATCGAGACCAAGGCCGGCGACGTGTCGGCCTACATCCCCACCAACGTGATCTCCATCACCGACGGCCAGATCTTCCTCCAAGACGACCTGTTCAAGTCGGGCATCCGGCCCGCGGTGGACGTGGGCATCTCGGTGTCGAGGGTGGGGGGCGCGGCCCAGGTGAAGGCGGTGAAGACCGCGGTGGGCACCCTCAAGGGCGACCTCCAGCAGTTCCGGGAGCTGGAAGCCTTCGCCGCTTTCGGGTCCGATCTCGATGCGGTGTCCAAAGCCCAGTTGGAGCGGGGCTACCGGCTCACCGAGCTGCTCAAGCAGGGCGTGAACAGCCCTCTGCCGGTGGAGGAGCAGGTGGTGTCGATCTATGCCGGCACCCGGGGCCTCCTCGACGGCCTGCTGGTGGAAGACGTCGCCCGCTTCGAGGCCGAGTTGCTCGACTGGTTCCGCACCCGGGCGCCGGCGGAGATGGCCGCCATACGCGACACCGGCGCCATCGAAGACGAGGAGGCCTTCGGAGCCCAGGTGGCGGCCTTCGCCGAGCAGTTCGCCCCGTTCGAGCCCGCGGCGGGCGCCGAGCCCGAGCCGGTGGCTGCCGGCCCGGTCGACGTCACCGTGGTGGACGACGACGACACCCTGCCCGAGGGTGACATCACCCGGTCCGAGGAGTAGGGCGGGTTGCCGGGAGGCAAGGAGCGCGAGCTCAGGCGGCGGATCGGAAGCGTCCAGTCGACGAAGAAGATCACCCGGGCCATGGAGCTGATCGCGGCCACCCGGGTGGTCAAGGCCATGCAGCGGGCCGGCGCGGCCCGGCCCTACGCTAACCACATCACCGCGGTGATCGAGAACCTGGCCGCGGCCGGCGCCGAGGTGGACCACCCGCTGCTGCGCCGGGCCGACGAGGTGCGGACGGCGGGGGTCATCGTCGTGGCCGGCGACCGGGGCCTGGCCGGCGCCTACAACACCTCGGTCATCCGGGCGGCCGAGCGCCGGCTCATGGACCACACCGCCCGGGGCCGGGACTACGCCCTGTTCTGCGTGGGCCGCAAGTCGGCCCGCTACTTCCGGTTCCGCAACTACCGCGTCGATCACGGCTTCGACGGCTTCAGCGACAATCCCGCCTACGACGACGCCCGGCGGGTGGCCGAGACGGTGAGCGGCGCCTTCACCGGTGGGGCCGTCGATCAGGTGGATCTGGTCTACACCGAGTTCGTCTCCATGGGCGCCCAGCGGGTGGTGACCCGGCAGTTCCTGCCCTTGGAGGAGACCTCGGTCATCGCGGCCGAAGGGGGCGGGACCCCGGAGGCGACCGCCTCCTTCGAGATGGAGCCCTCCCCCGAGGCGGTGCTGGAGGCGCTGCTGCCCCGCTATGTCGAGGCCCGGCTCTACGGCGCCCTGCTCGACGCGGCCGCGTCCGAGCACGCCAGCCGCCAGCGAGCCATGAAGGCGGCCACCGACAACGCCGAGGAGATCATCACCAAGCTCTCCCGGGAGATGAACCGGGCCCGCCAGGACGCCATCACCACCGAGATCATGGAGATCGTCGGCGGCGCCGAGGCCCTGGGCGCGGTCGACCCCGACGTCGACCTGCCCGCCCTGATCGAGAGCTACGCATCCGAGGCCGCCGTCCCGACCGACGGTGCCCCAGTTCGATGACGCCGGTCCGATGACCCCCAGTCCGACGGTGCCGCCGTCCGATAACCGCAGTCCGATGACCACGCAACGCATGAGGCCACAACGGAGGAACCCATGACCGCAACCGACTCCGCCGGAACCGATCTCCAGCCCGGTCGCATCGTCGGCATCGCCGGTCCGGTCGTGGACGTGGCGTTCCCGCCCGGGCACCTGCCCGAGATCAACACCGAGCTGTCCTTCACCGTCACCGTGGACGGCCGGGACGTGACCGTGCCCGCCGAGGTGGCCCAGCAGATCGGCGACAACCGGGTCCGGGCCATCGCCATGAAGCCGACCGACGGGCTGACCCGGGGCACCGAGGTGCGCAACACCGGCCACGGCATCCGCATCCCGGTGGGCGACGCCACCCTGGGCCACGTCTGGAACGTGATGGGCGAATGCCTCGACGACCCCGGCCACGACGCCGGCGAGCGTTGGGAGATCCACCGGCCCGCCCCCGCCTTCGACACCCTGGAGCCGTCGGCCCAGATGTTCGAGACCGGCGTGAAGGTGATCGACCTGCTCACCCCCTACAAGCAGGGCGGCAAGATCGGCCTGTTCGGCGGGGCCGGGGTGGGCAAGACCGTGCTCATCACCGAGATGATCACCCGGGTGGCCACCAACCACGGCGGCGTGTCGGTGTTCGCCGGGGTGGGCGAGCGCACCCGGGAGGGCACCGACCTGTTCCTGGAGATGGGCGAGACGACCATGGGCGACGGCGAGACCTCGGTGCTCGACAAGGCCGCTTTGGTGTTCGGCCAGATGGACGAGCCGCCGGGGGTGCGGCTGCGGGTGGCCTTGGCCGGGGTGACGGTGGCCGAGTACTTCCGCGACGTCCAGAACCAGGACGTGCTGCTGTTCATCGACAACATCTTCCGGTTCGTGCAGGCCGGGTCCGAGGTCTCGACCCTGCTGGGGCGCATGCCCTCCGCGGTGGGCTACCAGCCCACCCTGGCCGACGAGATGGGCGAGCTGCAGGAGCGGATCACCTCCATCCGGGGCAAGTCGATCACCTCCCTGCAGGCGGTGTACGTGCCCGCCGACGACTACACCGACCCGGCCCCGTTCACCTCCTTCACCCACTTCGACGGGACCACCGAGCTGAGCCGCGACATCGCCGCTTTGGGCATCTACCCGGCGGTGGACCCGCTGGCGTCCACCTCCACCATCCTCGACCCGCTGGTGGTGGGCGAGCGCCACTACCGGGTGGCCCGCCGGGTCCAGGAGGTGCTGCAGCGCTACAAGGAACTCCAGGACATCATCGCCATCCTGGGCCTCGACGAGCTCTCCGAGGAGGACCGGGTCACCGTCGACCGGGCCCGCAAGGTGCAGCGATTCCTGTCCCAGCCCATGTTCGTGGCCCGTAACTTCACCGGCCAGGACGGCATCTTCACCCCTGTGTCCGAGACCATCGAGTCGTTCGAGGCGCTGGTGGACGGCGAGCTCGACGACCTGCCCGAGCAGGCCTTCTACATGGTCGGCGGGGCTTCTGACGCCCAGCGCCGGGCGGCCGAGCTGCAGGTCTGACCGTGTTGGAAGTGCAGCTCGTCTCCCCGGAGGCGGTGGCCTACACCGGCTCGGCCGAGATGGTGGTGGCCCGCACCGTCGAGGCCGGCGACATCGCCTTCCAGCCCGGTCACGTGCCTTTCGTCGGGGTGCTGGCCGTGTGGTCGGTGGAGGTGGTGGCGCCGGGGGGCGGCCGCGACGTCTTCGCCGTGCACCGGGGCTTCGTGCAGGTCAGCGGCAACGTCGTCACCGTCTTGTCGGACGTGTCCGAGGCGGCCGGCGAGATCGACGCCGACCGAGCCGCCGAGGCCCTGCGCCGGGCCGAGGCGGCTCTGGCCGCCAACCCGGACGACTCCGAGGCCGAGGCGGCGGCCCAGCGGGCCCGGCTGCGCCTCCGGGTGGCTGGCTAACTCCCCCCGGCCGGCGGGTTAGATGTCTTGGGCTTTGCCCAGGCGGTGATGGGCTTCCACTAAGCGCACGGTTCCCGACCGTCCCCGCATCACCAGCGACTGGGTGTGGCAGAAGCTGGAGTCGAAGTGGACGCCCTTGAGCAGGTCGCCGTCGGTGACGCCGGTGGCCGCGAAGAAGCAGTTGCTGGTCCGCACCAGGTCGTCTTGGCTGAGCACGGCGTCCAAGTCGTAGCCGGCCGCGGTCGCCGCGCTGCGCTCGTGCCCGTTGCGGGGCCACAGCCTGCCCTGCATGGCCCCGCCCATACATCTGAGCGCGGCCGCGGTGATCACCCCTTCGGGGGTGCCGCCGATGCCGAAGAGGATGTCGGCGCCGGTGTTGGGCCAAGCGGTAGAGATGGCCCCGGCCACGTCCCCGTCGGGGATGAGCCGGATGCGGGCGCCGGCCTCGCGCACTTCGTCGATCAGCTCGTCGTGGCGGTCCCGGTCCAGGATCACCGCGGTCAGGTCCCGGATGTGCTCGCCTTTGGCTTCGGCCACGGCGCCGAGATTTTCGGTGGGCGATTTGGTGATGTCTATGCAGTGGGCCGCGGCGGGGCCGGTGGCGATCTTCTCCATGTACACGCAGGGGCCGGGGTCGAACATCGAGCCCCGGTCGGCCACGGCGATGACCGACAGGGCGTTGCCCCGGCCCAGGGAGGTCAGGGTGGTGCCGTCGATGGGGTCGACGGCGATGTCGGTCTTGGGGGGCTGGCCGTTGCCGATGCGCTCGCCGTTGTAGAGCATCGGGGCCTCGTCCTTCTCGCCCTCCCCGATGACGACGATGCCGTCCATGTTCACGCCGCCCAGCACGGCCCGCATGGCGTCCACGGCCGCGCCGTCGGCCCCGTTCTTGTCGCCCCGGCCCATCCAGCGGGAGGCGGCGATGGCGGCCGCCTCGGTGGTCCGGACCAGCTCCAGGGCCAGGTTCCGGTCGGGCTCGGGGCCTGTGTCGTCAGCCATGGCCGCGAACGTAGCCGATACCGCCAAGCTGCAAGCAGATCTGATAGTCGCAGGCCTGGTCGGCCCGCGGCTGGCTCGGTGCTGACAGATCCGTTGGCCACCGGGCATTTGGCCTGCGACCGCCGGGCTGCTTGAGCACGGCGCACCCACAGAGTCCCACATGCCCTACACTAGACAGCGGCCACGGCGACTCGCACTTAGACTGGTGACCGATGGAACGTCTAAAAGATTCTGACCGTTTCCAAGAGTTCTCTGACACCCTTCTAGGGGTTTCTTTAGCTGAAGTCGGTGCAGCCCATTTTTTGAACGGCGCAGCAGCGGCTGCGCTTCGTGAGCATATTCCTTTACGAGATCGCCGAAATTTAGGTGCATTCTTCACGCCACAAGAGCTAGCGAAAGATCTAGCTGGTCCTTTAGCAGATATTCGTGATGAGGTAATTATTTTAGATCCTTGTTGTGGCGCAGGTGATCTGCTACTGGCAAGCTTGCGAGCCATAGCACCGGTTCATGCTTCTGGCTCTGCGCGTGTCGAAATACGAGGTACAGACATTATTAAGACCTTTACGGAGGTAGCTTCATCACGTCTACGCTTCCAATTACAGAAACTCCATCTTGACGATCTAAATATTCGTATATCACATCGTGATGGCCTTGACTCTACTAGTATTGTTGAGGCGACGCACATTATGCTCAACCCACCTTTTGGTTTCTCTAACGCTCCTCCAAGCTGTTCTTGGGCAAGTGGACGTGTAAATAGAGCCGCCCTTTTTGTAGCTGATATCTTACCTCGTGCTCGAATTGGCACTTCGCTCCACCTAATTCTACCGGATGTGCTTCGGAGCGGCACTAGATACGCTCGTTGGCGGCGATTAATTGAACAACAAGTCAATATTAAGTCCATTAGGACAATAGGTAAATTCGATAGATGGACGGATGTTGACGTGTTTATAATGACAGGTCAAGTAATGACTAAAAAACCAAATGATAGTCCTGGCTTGTGGGTTTCTTATTCTGAGGGAAAGACAGTGGGTGACCTGTTCAAAGTCTCAGTTGGCGCTGTAGTACATAACAGGGATCCTCAGCGTGGCCCATGGCACCCTTTCCTGACGGCAAAGTTCTTTCCAACTTGGGGAGAAGTAGAATCTGTAGTTAGAAATAGGCGGTTTCTTGGCAAAGTTGAATCGGGTCCATTCGTAGCGATTCCTCGTACTTCCAGTCCAGGTGAGCTAGTACGAAGTCGTGGAGCTATAATAGTGGATAGTCGTCCAGTGGCAGTAGATAACCATATACTAGTTGTTTCTCCCCATGATGGACGGTTAGAATCATGCAGAGAACTTCTTACGATATTGAAACAGCCTGCGACTACGACATGGTTAAATAATGTAAATCGTTGTAGACATTTGACTGTTGCCGCTATTGGCTCCATCCCTTGGATTTAAAATGTCTAAGGCAACATTCAGGTTCTCAACGGACATACTTAAAAGACTTGGAGAAGAGCTGAACCCTTCACTTGATCAAAGTGTAATTGAACTTGTTAAAAATGCCCATGATGCTGATGCTAATTCGTGTCAAATTCGACTAAAAAATATCGCAAAGTCCGGGGGTTCTATCACCGTCATTGATGATGGGGACGGAATGACTGTTGAAGAAATAAGAAATCATTTTCTGATGCTTGGAAGATCGCCAAAATCAAGTGGAACATTAACCAGATGTGGGCGTAAAATTGCCGGAAGCAAAGGTTTAGGTCGTCTGGCTGCACTTCGTGCCGGTAATCAAGTTACAGTGAGAACTAGGTCTCGCACATCTCCCGCATTGGAGAACGAATTACAAATCGATTGGGCCGATTTTGACGGTGCAGATGCGGTTGATGCTGTACCACTTGAGATTACAACATCATCAAGTTCTATGCGCGAAGTGAGTGGTACAACGATAGAGATATCTGGATTGACTCGAGGCGCAAGCCGAAGAGAGGTACATCAGTTGGCTCGTGCCTTGCTCTTACTAGCTGATCCTTTTGACGACAATCAAGAAAGTTTTCGACCGACTCTTGATTCCAAAGAATTTGATGACTTGGCAAAACTAGTTCAAAATAAGTACTTTGATGATGCGGAGTATCATCTTATAGCTAACGTTGATGAAGAGGGCATAGCTAGCGCGCAGGTTGTGGATTGGCGCGGTGAGGTCCTATTCAAAGTAGATCATGTGGGTCTACGCCGAAGTGGTCAGGGATCAAGATATGTATGTCCGCCTGCTGAATTCGACCTTTGGGTCTTTATATTAAACGCAGAAACATTCCGGACTCGAAGTTCTAACTTTGGCGAAGTCCGAACTTGGCTGCGTGAGTTTGGCGGTGTTATGCTTTATCTGAATGATATTAGAGTTTCGCCATATGGCGATGCCGGGAACGATTGGCTTGACATGAATCTTCATCGAACAAGGAATCCTGAAGAACGACCAAGTACTAACACCTCTCTGGGTAGGATTAGGATTACGGACGAACAGACTGTTCTAAGAATGAAGACAGATAGATCTGGAATTATAGAATCTCAAGCTTTTATAGATCTGAAACGATTTGCTCAAGATGCTCTTGATTGGATGGCACATGTACGTCTTCAAGTAGCCGAAGCTCGTCGACAGAAACAGCGCGAAAAGGCTCCTATACAAACCAGCAAATCAATTCAAAATGTCAAACAAGCGATAGAGAAAGTAAGTGAAACTGAACCTGGATTGAAACAGACATTTGAACAATATGAACGGGCAAGAGAGAATGAGGAACGCACCCTTCGTGAGGAAGTACAACTATATCGTACGTTGAGTACGGCCGGGATCACAGCAGCGACTTTCGCTCATGAGGCTTCTGGAGGTCCTTTAAAAATAATTGGCCGTGCCGTATCTGCTGTGCGCCGTAGAATAGCCGATCTTATTGATCCGGTTCCCGATGATGTTATTGAGCCTTTAAAACGTATAAATTCCAGTGTCTCCTCCTTGAGTGCCTTTAGTGATACAACCCTCGGATTGGTAGATCGTGATAAACGCCGTGCCGAACGTGTGGAAGTCCACTTTGTGTTACGCAGGATTATTGAGACGTATCGCCCGTTTTTGAAAGCCCGAGATACGGCTGTTTATCTCAACCTTGCTGAGGGAGTTCCTTACTTACGTAGCTCTGTTGCGGCTATAGAATCAATCATTATCAATCTTCTAACTAATTCCTTGGTTGCTTTGATGCAGTCAACTACCAGTGAACGCCGGATCGAAGTTGGTACTATAATTGAGGCTGGGACAATGGAGATTCTTTTTGCAGATAATGGTACAGGTATTACAGATTTTTCGGCTAACGAAATATGGTTGCCAGGCGTTACATCCCGTTCGGGTGGATCGGGTTTAGGTCTCACAATTGTCCGAGATACGATAACAGATCTGGGTGGCGATATTGAAGCAGTACCAGAAGGCCGTCTTGGTGGAGCTGAGTTCAGGATGTTATTGCCAATAATTGGAGGGTGATCTGTATGTGGAATATCGGACAACATATGATTTCAACGGTTGCGGTCGTAGATGACGAAGCTGCTAGTCGTGAATCGATCGGTTGGATGCTTTCTGATGCAGATCTTGGAATGAGAGAGATTAAGGGGCCGTTGACAAGTATTCCTAATACTCAATCTCAAGTCTTTTCAGAAGCCAACGCTTTAATATGTGATCATTACCTCAGTCACAAAAATTACGCTCAGTTTACAGGAGCTAGGTTGGTGTCTGCATGCATTAAATCAGGTTTGCTGGCTATTTTATGTACTCGTTTTGGAGGTTCAGATATTGATGACATACGTTCATTACTTCGCTATATTCCTATTGTCAGGAGACCTAACGAACTGAATGAGCCCGATGAATTACATGAAGCCCTTACACTTTGCGCGGACGAATTGAGCGGTAATGTGCCACCTGAGCGCAAGGTTTGGCGCGCTCAACTTGTCGTCGAACGCATTGAGAAACCTTACTTTAATGTGTCGGTACCTTCGTGGCAACTAGAGGAGTCTATTCGTCTCCGTTTTGATGACCTTACCCCTGAAATTGCGTCAAAGATTGAGATAGAATATAGGACGCATGTGTGGGCTAATCTTGGTGCTCAAACATCGGATCGATTTTTTATAATTTGGAATTTAGATGCCTGATATCAACATCTTGGATGTTGGACATGGCAACGCTGCTGTCGTACGCGACGGTGAGATGGTACTTATCATAGATACTGGGTCTAAAACTACACTTCTTGAGTATCTTCAGAAAGCAGGCATATCTAAGCTCTCTACAATAATGATTTCTCACGCAGATAGTGACCACTTAAGAGGTCTTGTTGCACTTCTTGATCAGGAGAATTTTATAATCGGAACTGTTTACATCAATAGTGATGCTAATAAAGATAGTCGCCAGTGGAAAGCCCTTGTTTACGCACTAGATGATCGAAGAAGGCGTGGAGTATGTGACTTCAAAGTTGATCTAACTGAAGGTCTTATCTTAGAGTTAGGGGCGAATACGAAAGCCGAGGTTCTAGCTCCGCGACAAGGTCTTGCTGCTACAGGTCCAGGTACCTCTGATCAACAGGGAAGGCGTATCACTACCAATACCATCAGTGCAGTTATAAAGGTTTCGTTATCTGATCGTCAGGTCCTTTTGACAGGTGATCTTGATGAAGTGGGCCTGAGGCACCTATTAGAAACTGGTATTGATGTTTCGGCAGATGTACTAGTCTTCCCTCATCACGGAGGCAATGTTAGCTCACATTCAGATTCTAGCCACAATATTAAATTCACGAACGATCTTCTTGCAGCCGTTAATCCTAGATTAGTCATCTTCTCGATCGGACGGACTATACATCAAAATCCACGCCCAGAAATTGTTAGATCAGTTATCTCTGATTCTGACTGCCATGTAATGTGTACTCAGATGTCTCAACACTGCTTCACAGGCGAGAAACTACCAGAAGATCACCTAACAGATCTATATTCTGATGGCCGTAGACGAGGTCATTGTTGTGCTGGAAGCATTAGAATCACGCCAACGTCTTTAGAACCTAATATTGCATCACACAGGACATTTGTGGCTGATAATGCACCAACTGCGCTCTGCCAGAGGATGAGCTAATATCGTATAAGACGCTTATCAGATCAGCCGGTGCAGGACGTCTCGCAGGCCCTGGGCCAGCACGCGCAGGTCTTCGTCGGGGGTTTCGTCGCTCTCGAGCATCTCGGCCAGCTTGTCGGCCGCTCCCCGGGCCGCTCTCCAGTCCACCGCCGAGAATCCGAACGGAGTGCGCACCTGCGCCACTTGGCGGGCGCTGCTCAACCCCTCCAGCACGCCGTCGGCGTCGCGGGGATTGCGGCGGAGCCGGTCGCAGGCCACGAACAGCTCGCTCAGGAGATCGTTGAGTTCCAGGCCGTCCATCTCGGCTAGGTCGGCTTCGCCGGCCCGGGCCAGCAGTTCATTGATCACCGCCTCGGCCCGCTCCTCGTCCTCGGCCCGCACCGCCAAGTCACCGTCGGCGTCGATCTCATGGGGGATGCCGACGGCCGCCAAGCTCTCCAACAGATCGTCATGCAGTTCGCCGGGCAGGTCCTGCATCTCGAAGGCGACTTGGTCGGAGCCGAGATCGACCCGGCCGTCGGTCACCTCCTCTACCTCGTTGACCAGCTCGTCGACTTTCTCCTCCAGCGAGTGGTGAACGATCAGCGTCGTGCCCTGCCAGGAATGCACGACCTGCTCGGCGGTCAGCAACTGCTGGAGCATGACCCGCTTCTCCAGGGCCCACTCGTGAAAGTCATACTCCAGCCACTCGCCAGCTTCGGCCCGTCCCGGCTCGTCCTTTAGCCACTCGTCGGCTTCGCCTGCCCGGTCCTGGCCCGTTTCGTTGCTCACCGCGCCATCTTGCCACCTGCTGGTCCCGAGGCAGTGGTGCCCCTCGGAATGCAGCCGGTTCGCGACCGCGGAATCGGCATTAACGTTCGGGCGTGCTGCTGGCCGAGCTGGAGATCTTCCATTCCCGGCCTGTCGCTCCCACCCGCCGGCTGGCTCTGGGCCGGCACTGGCTGCCCTGCGGCCCCGGTCACCGTGGCCCGGCCGCTGGAGGGGTTCTGCTGGGGGCGATCTGCGCCCGCTTCGGCTCCGAGCTACCCGATGAACTGATGGACGACGTGTTCGCCTTGGCCGACGAACTGGAGCAGGGCCGGCGGATAGCCCAGCCCCGGCTCCGCCATCGGCTCCAGAGCGATCGGGTGGGGCTCACCCGCAGCGTGCAGCGGCTCCACCGCCGCGACGACCGGGTGATCAGCTTGCTCGACGGGTCGAGGGCCAGGCCCGGCCAGTTGGTGCTGGGTGCCGTCTATGCGGCCGGGTCGTTGCCGCCGGCCGAACGAGCCGAGGCGATGGGTGCCGTCCGGCGCGGCCTGGCCTGGCGAGCCGTCCCGGACCCGGTGCCCGACAACGGGAACGGGGCCGATTCGATCTCGGCCGATCAGGCCTTCGTGGATCATCTGTGGCGACGCCGGGCCGGTGGCTCCGGCCGGTCGTCCCCGCCGATAGGAGGCGAGGGCGAGCCGGACCCGGTGGCCTGGGCCCTGGGGGTGCTCGGCTTCGCTGGCGGCGACCGCCTGCCCGACCGGGCCGCGGTCCAGCGCGGCTTCCGCGACGCCCTCCGGGAAGCCCACCCTGACCATGGCGGGGCCGGGCCCGGTGCTGCGGCTCGCATCGCCGACCTGAGCGAAGCCCGCCGCATCCTCCTGGCCCCATGACCCGACCGGCCCGGCTGGGATTTGCCGGGCGACTGGGGTCAACTCAAAGCTGAGTCAAGCGTGCTGCTTGAGGAACTCGATCCAGCTTCGGGTCGGTATGCCCGCGAGCGGTCGGCTGAGGATGTCAGCAATCCAGTCGTTCATGATGCCGACGCGGGCAATACGGCCGAAGTTGCTTCCACCGTCGTAGACCGGCTTGTCCGATGTGTTCTTGCGTTGGCGGTAAGGAGCGGCCACCTCCGGCGACGTGATGGTGCGGTCCGCCTGCGTGCCGCGGATGTGCTTCCACCAATGGTTGCGGTGCTCGGCGGCATGTCGGGCCGACCAGAGCCCCGGCGTGTCGACTCGGGGAATGCCGGAGACCACGTTCGAGAGATGCCACGGGACGACCGCGAGCAAATCCCACTGAGTGCATGCGGCCGGCGTGACCGTGTACCTGAAGCTCGGCTCGGCTTCTTTGGCCAGCACATACCAGCCTTTTAGCTCTATTCCGAGCGCCACATCGAAATCGCCGGAGTCGAGCTGTCGTCTGAACTTCTATCGTGGCTCCCAGCATTGTGTTGAGAGCGAACAGGTCGGTGGCGTTGATCCCTTCGATGTTTGTGGAGGAGTTGAAATAGCCGGGCAGGGCCAGCAGCGCTTCCTTGACCCGTTGCATCAGAGCCGTACGCGGATCGCCGGGTTCCGGCGTCGGAGAGGCTGGCACTCTGGGCGGATTGGTCACGGTCGCGAGCTGGCGGGGGTTAGGCGGTCGATAGTTGACTCGATCCGCTCGATGGCGAGATCGGCGAAGTGCTCCACGGGTTCGGACGCGTAGCCGTCGCGCCCGAGTTAGAGGGCGGCGACGACGGCGCTGCACAGTCCGCCGAAAGGTTCCCACACCGCGTCGCCGGGGCTGGTGCAGGCGGAGATGATCCGGCGCATGAACTCCAAGGGCTTCTGGTTGAGGTGGACCGCCGCGTTTCGGCCCGGCCGATGAACCCGGGGGGCGGAGCGCAGGCCGTTGCCCTTGTAGCGCTCATGGCCGTGCAGCGGGGGGGCCGACCAGACGTTGGTGATCCCGTGGCTGTGGTTCCACGTGTCGCGCAACCTGGCCCACTCCGCGCCGGTAACGGGCGCGGCCCCGTCGAGGGAGAAATACGGGGCCCCGTCCGCTCGCCCGTGCTCGTTGGCGTAACCGACGAGCCGCTCCATCATCTCCGCCGGCGGCAGGTACCACAGCCAGTCCTGCGTCAGGTACTTGCGGGTGGCGGCGTTGGCCACCCCGCAGGCTTGGTTGGCCTTATGCAGCGGCAGGCCGGCCCGCCGCCACTCATAGCGCAGCCACTGTTTGGCGGGCATCACCCCGTCGGGTGTGGGGAACTCGAGGCGACGCCGGTAGAAGACGCACACCTCGGTCACCACCGGGAAGCGCCGGATGGTGTCGCCGTTGACGTTTCCGGCGACATGACCGACGCCCTTGTCCCACACGACGGTCTGGACGTAGTCCCAGCCGTGGCGGGCGAGCAGGGGATGGACGGTCGCCCACCCCAATTCCGTGTTCCAGAACCACAAGGTGGAAGACGGGTGAGCGTGCTTGGCCCACGCCTTGACGTGAGGCTCGTACCAGTCGACGAGCCCGTCGGCGGTCCGGGGATCGCCGGGGAATCCCCCCACGCCGTAAGCGCCGTCGGAGATGATCACCGACGGAGCGGGCCATAGCGCGTAGGCGTCGAGGGCGTCGCCTCTGAACACGGACCACGCGCCGCCGCAACCGGCCCCATCAGGCACCCGTCCTCCTTCCTCGCGTCCCAATGGCAGCCTACGCATCTCGATCACTGCGGTCGGTCATGGCCGGCCTCCTCCCTGCGCTGGTTGTTGCGCGGCAGCCGAACAGTCCAAAAGGGGGAAGCGCTGACGGAACCACCGTAGGCGGACGGTGTGACATCGAATGGCCCGCCCCGCCGGCCGCTGGCTCGCGGAAGGGCGTAGCGCCCGGTGCCGAGACGGACATCGCTAACGTCGGGCCATGTCGTCGGTAGCGGGGCTGCTGCTCGCCCACGGGGCCGGAGGCGGCCCCGACCACCGGACCCTGGTGGCGCTCGAAGACCACGTCGAGGGGCGAATGGGCATCCCGGTGCGGCGCATGGAGTTCGGATACCGGGCCGCGGGCCGCCGGGCCCCCGACCGGCCTCCCAAGCTCATCGCCGCGGTGCGGGCCGAGGCGGAGGCGTTCGCGGCCCGGATCGGGGCCCCCGCCGGCGGCTTGGTGCTGGGCGGGCGGTCCATGGGCGGACGCATGTGCTCGATGGCGGTGGCCGAGGGCCTGGACGCGGCCGGCCTGGTGCTGCTCAGCTACCCGCTGCACCCGCCCGGCCGCCCCGAGCGCCTGAGGGTCGAGCACTTCGGCGCCGTCGACGTGCCCACCCTGGTGGTCAACGGCGACCGCGACCCCTTCGGAACCCCCGAAGAACTGGAGCGGGAGCTGGCCGCCGTCGGCGGCCCGGTCACCCTGAAGCTCCTAGAGGGCCAGCGCCACGACCCCGGCCCGGCCGCCGACGCTGAGATCGTCGCCGCGGTGGCGGAGTTCCTGGAAACGCTGTCGGCGGCGCCGCCCCCCTAGCCGTTTCCCTTCGAAGCGCCCCGGTAGCCTCGGGCCGTGCTGGAGCGGATCGCCGGGCTCGAAGCGGAGCTGGCCGACATCGAGATCCGGCTCGGCGACCCAGCCGTGCAGTCCGACCCGCCGCGCTTGGCCGAGCTGGGCCGCCGCTTCAAGCAGCTCACCGAGATAGTGGCCGCCGGACGGCGGTTGCGGGCCGCGGCCGACGACCGGGACGAGGCCCGCCGGATGCTGGCCGAAGCCGAGGGCCCGGACCGGGCCGATCTGCGCCAGTTGCTCGACGACCTCGAAGAGGCGGCCGAGACCCTGACCGAGGAACTGCGGGGCCTGCTGGTGCCCCGGGACCCCAACGACGACCGCAACGTCATCGTCGAGATAAGGGGGGCGGCCGGGGGCGAGGAGGCCAACTTGTTCGCCGCCGACCTGCTGGGCATGTACCAGGCCTTCGCCAAGCGCCGGGGATGGCGGTTCGAGGTGCTGTCGGCGTCGCCCTCAGACCTGGGCGGGTACAGCGAGGCCACCGGGCTGGTGTCGGGCCCGTCGGCGTGGACCCGCCTCAAGCACGAGGCCGGGATCCACCGGGTCCAGCGGGTGCCGGTCACCGAGTCCCAGGGCCGGGTCCACACCAGCTCGGCCACCGTCTCGGTGCTGCCCGAGGCCCGGGAGGCCGAAGTGCGCATCGACGAGGCCGACTTGGACATCGACGTCTTCCGGTCGTCGGGGCCGGGGGGCCAGTCGGTCAACACCACCGATTCCGCCGTCCGGGTGACCCACCGGCCCAGCGGCCTGGTGGTGGCCATGCAGGACGAGAAGAGCCAGCTCCAGAACAAGCAGAAAGCCCTGCGGGTGCTGCGGGCCAGGCTGCTGCGGCTCGAACAGGAGCGGGCCAAGGCCGAGCAGTCGGAGCTGCGGCGCAGCCAGGTGAGCGGCGGCGACCGGTCCGAGAAGATCCGCACCTACAACTTCAGGGAGAACCGGGTTACCGACCACCGCATCGGGCTGACCCTCCACAAGCTCGACCGGGTGCTGGCCGGAGAGCTCGACGACCTCAGCGACGCCCTGGTGCACGACGAGCGGCAGGCCCAACTCCAAAGCGGTGGGGTCGGGTCCCCCCGCTGAGGCTGGCGGCCCGGTGCCGTGGCGGGCCCTGCTGCGGGAGACTCGGGCCCGGCTGGCCCGGACCGGGGCGGAAACCCCCGACGCCGACGCCCGCCACATCGTCGGCTCGGCCGCGGGGGCCGAAGAAGCCGGGCTGGCGTCCGTGCTCGACCGGCCTGCCACCGCCGGGGCCGTAGCCCGGCTCGACGCCATGGTGGCGGCCCGGTCCGAGGGCCGGCCCCTCCAGTACGTCCTGGGCTGGTGGGGGTTCCGCTCGCTGGACCTACTCGTGGACCCGAGGGTCATGATCCCCCGGCCCGAGACCGAGTCCGTGGCCGGATGGGCCATCGCCGAGGCCGCCTCCCGGTCCGAGGCCGGCGAGGCGACCGTGGTCGATCTGGGCACCGGGTCCGGGGCCATCGCCTTGGCCGTGGCCGTCGAGTGCCCCCGGGCCCGGGTCCACGCCAGCGACGTGTCGCCCGAGGCCCTGGCCGTGGCCCGGGCCAACCTGGCCGGCGCGGGCCGGGCCGCGGCCCGGGTGACCCTGCACGAAGGCGACTGGTTCGACGCCCTGCCCGAGGAACTGCGGGGCCGGGTCGACGTGATGGTGTCCAACCCCCCCTATGTGGCCGACGGCGACGAACTGGACCCGGTGGTGGCCGACTGGGAGCCCCTGCTGGCCCTGCGGGCCGGGCCCGACGGGCTCGACGCCGTGGTCCGGGTCATCGACGGAGCCGCGGCCTGGCTCCGGCCCGGCGGGGCGCTGGTGGTGGAGATGGCCCCCGGCCAGACCGGCCCCATGGCGGAGCGGGCTCGGCGGGCCGGGTTCTCGCCGGTGCGGGTCGAGCAAGATCTAGCTGGCCGGGACCGAGCCGTGATCGCCCGCCGCCCGTGACCGGGTCGCCCGCGCCGGAGCCCGGATCGACAGTGACCGAATCGCACGCGACCGGGCTGGCCGGGTCGTGACCGAATTGCCTGCGCCGGGGCCCTCGGCGCCGGTGATCGACGGCCGCGACCCGGCTGGGGCGGCGGCCGCGGCCCTGGCCGCGCTGAAGTCGGGGGAGCCGGTGGCCATGGCCACCGACACCGTCTACGGCTTGGTGGCGCCGGCTGCCGACCCGGCCGCGGTGGCCCGGCTGTTCGAGCTGAAGGGGCGCCCGGCCGAGCGCCGGGTGGCGGTGCTGGTGACCGGGGTGGCCCAGGCCGAGACGCTGGTGAAGCTGTCGTCGCTGGCCCGACGCCTGGCTGGCCGCCGCTGGCCCGGCCCGCTCACCCTGGTGGCGGCCCGGACCCCGACCGCCCCCGCCTGGGTCGGCGACCCCGCCACCATCGGCGTCCGCTGCCCCGACGACGAAGTCCTTCTCCGCTTGGCCGCCGCGGCGGGGCCCCTGGCCGCCACCAGCGCCAACCGCCACGGGTCCGAAACCCCGGCCACCGCCCAAGAGGTGGCCCGGCAACTGCCCGAGGTCCGCCTGGTCATCGACGGCGGCCCCCGCCCCGGCGCCGCCTCCACCGTGGTGGACGTGACCGGCGCCGATCCCGTCGTGCTGCGTCCCGGCCCGGTCACCGAGGCCGAGATCGCGGCCATATGGACCGAACCCCCCGAACCGTAGGCCCAAACCGCCGCCCGGCCATCAGCCCTCCTTCTGCACAATCTGAACACGTCAAGTTCAGATTTCACCCTCTGCGGGGCTACCGGGCCGATTGGGGCGGGGCTGATGAGGCGCTCGGGATGGGCCGACGAGGCCGGTGGGTAGGATCGGCCGCTGTGCGGATAGCGGTGGGCGCCGACCACGCCGGCTTCGCCATGAAGCAGGCGCTGGCCGACCATCTCCGGGGCCGCGGCCTCGAGGTGATCGACTGCGGCGCCCGATCGATCGAGCCGGTCGACTACCCCGACTTCGGGGCGGCGGTGGGCCGGGCCGTGGCCGCGGGCCACGCCGACCTGGGCCTGTGCGTGTGCGGCACCGGCATCGGGATCGCCATGGCCGCCAACAAGATCGCCGGCGTCCGGGCCGCCGTCGCCCACGACGC
Organism: uncultured Acidimicrobiales bacterium; assembly: GCA_958296055.1. Lineage (GTDB taxonomy): Bacteria > Actinomycetota > Acidimicrobiia > Acidimicrobiales > Aldehydirespiratoraceae > CATQHS01. Next base: position 1,281,370 of record CATQHS010000001.1, on the reverse strand, counting down.
CACCTCGGCCCGCCTGGCCCGCCGCCACAACGACGCCAACGTGCTGTGCCTGGGGGAGCGGCTGGTGGGGTCCGAGGTGGCCCGCGAGGCCCTCGACGCCTGGCTGGACGCCGCCTTCGAGGCAGGCCGCCACACCGCCCGGGTGGCCAAGATCGACGCCCTGGCCGCCTCCGACCCGGTGACCGGGCGACCCAGCGATCAGACGAGCGAACCGTGATCTACGCCCTCGCCAAGGAGGAAGCCGATGCCGTGGCCCGCCGCCGACAACGCGGTGTTCGACCTGACCCGCCAGGAAGAGCACCGCCAGAACACCACCATCCAGCTCATCGCCTCGGAGAACTTCGCCAGCCCGGCCGTCATGGCCGCCACCGGCTCGGTGTTCACCAACAAGTACAGCGAGGGCTACCCCGGACGCCGCTACTACGGCGGCAACGCCGTGGTGGACGAGGTGGAGGACCTGGCCCGGCGCCGGGCCTGCGAGCTGTTCGGCGCCGATCACGCCAACGTCCAGCCCCACGCCGGCGCCATCGCCAACATGATCGCCTACCAGGCCCTCCTCGAGCCGGGCGACACGGTGCTGGGCATGAGCCTCGACCACGGAGGCCACCTCACCCACGGGTCGCCGGTCAACTTCTCCGGCGCCCTCTACGACTTCGTCTCCTACGGCGTGACCGCCAGCGATGAGCGCATCGACCTCGACCAGCTCCGGGACCTGGCCCGGCGCCATCGGCCCAAGCTGATCGTGGCCGGGGCCACCGCCTACCCGCGCCTGATCCACCCCGAGCCGCTGCGGGAGATCGCGGACGAGGTCGGAGCCCGGCTGATGTTCGACGCCGCCCACATCGCCGGCCTCATAGCTGGCGGCGTCCACCCCAACCCGGTGCCGGTGGCCGACGTGGTCACCTTCACCACCCACAAGACGCTGCGGGGCCCCCGGGGCGGCGGCATCGTGTGCCGGTCCGACCTGGCCGCCGCCATCGACAAGGCGGCCTTCCCCGGGATCCAGGGCGGTCCGCTGGACCACGCGGTGGCGGCCAAAGCCCAGGCCTTCGGGGAGGCGGCCACCGACGAGTTCGGGGACTACGCCCGCCGGATCGTCAGCAACGCCGGGGCCCTGGCCTCCGCGCTGGCCAGCCGCGGCTTCCGGCTGGTCTCCGGCGGCACCGACAACCATCTGCTGCTGGTAGATCTCCGGTCCTTCGATCCCGACCTCACCGGCAAACAGGCCCAGGCCGTCCTCGACTCCGCCGGGATCAGCCTCAACAAGAACACGGTGCCCGACGACCCGCGGTCGCCGTTCGTGGCGTCGGGGGTGCGGATCGGCACCCCAGCGGTGACCACCCAGGGAATGGACGAGGCCGACATGGCCGCCGTCGCCGATCTCATCGCCCGGGCCCTCGGCGGCCGCGACGACCCCTCGGCGCTGGCCGCGGTGGCGGCCGAGGCCCGGGCCCTGAGCACAGCCAAGCCGCCTTACCCCGAGCTGGGCTGAACCGCCGCCGTGCCCTCGCTGGCGGCCCATCTGCTGGTGGGGCTCACCGCCGCGGTGATCAGCTTCGCGGCCGTGCCGCTCACCAGCCGGCTGGCGGTCCGGACCGGGGCGGTGGCGGTGCCCGAGGACCGCGGCGCCCGGCTCAGCCCCGTCCCGGCGGCCGGGGGAGCGGCCATGCTGGCCGGGGTGGTCGGTGCCGTCGGCGCGGCCCTGCTCATCGACGACTTCGCCGGGATGGTCGCGGCCCGGGCCGAGCTGGCCGGGGTGCTGGCCGCGGCGGCGATCGCCTTCGCGGTCGGCTTCTACGACGACGGGCGCGACATCTCCCCGCCGGCCAAGGTGGCCGGGATGGCGCTGGCCGGCGCGGTGCTGTTTTGGGCCGGGGTGTCGATCCTGGTCTTGCGGGTGCCGTTTTGGGACTTGCTGTTCCTGTCGGCGGACTGGTCGGCGCTGGTGACGGTGCTGTGGGTGGTGGGCATGGCCAACGCGGTGAACCTGGTCGACGGCCTCGACGGGCTGGCCGCGGGCATAGTGGCCATCGCCTCGGCCACCTTCCTGGCCTACGCCATGCGGCTGGCCGACGCGGGGATCATCGGCCCCGACAACCCGGGGGCGCTGTGGGCGGTTATCACCCTGGGGGTGTGTGTGGGTTTCCTGCCCCACAACCTGTTCCCGGCCCGGGTGTTCATGGGCGACGGCGGGTCCCTGCTGCTGGGGGTGCTGCTGGCCGCCTCCACCATGAGCGTGGGGGGCCGGTCCACCGGGGAGTTCAGCGGCCAGTCGTTCTTCTTCTTCGCCCCCATCTTCATATCGCTGGTGATCCTGGGCGTGCCTCTGCTGGACACGGCCTTCGCCATCGTGCGCCGACTGGTCCGCCGCCAGGGCTTGGCGGTGCCCGACCGGGGGCACCTCCACCACCGGCTGGTGCGCCTCGGGCACGGCCACCGGCGCTCGGTGCTCATCTTGTGGGCGTGGACGGCGCTGCTGTCGGCCTTCGTGCTCTACCCGACCTACACCGGCCGGGGCGACGGCGTGGTCCCCTTCGGCATCGCCGCCCTGGTGCTGGTGCTGTACACGGCCCTGCGCCCCCGCCTGGGCGGCGGCGGGGAGGTGGAGGTGGACGAAGCCGAACTGGACCGCCTCAACCGCCGCTGACCGGCCCGGAACCAGCCGGAACGGCCCCGGTTACTCCGGGGCGCTTTGAACGGCGCGGGCTAGGAATGAGGCGGCCTGGGCCCGGGTGACCTCTTCGGCGGGGCAGTATCTCAGGGGTGACGTTTCGCAGCCTTCGGTGACTCCGGCGGCGTGGACGCCTTCAATCGCCAGGATCGTGGCCTCCGGGAGGCCGCCTACGTCTGAGAACAGGTTCTGGGACTCGGTCGGTGCGGACAGGTGATCGAAGGCGGCCACGATCATCTCGGCCATGTCGGCCCGGGTCACGGCCGCGCCGGGATCGAAGCTTCCGCCGACGGTTCGCATCACGCCGCGGCCCACCGCCCACTGCGCGTAGGGCCGGTACCAGGCGTCCGCGGCGACGTCGGCCAACTGGATCTGGCCGTGGGCTTCGGGCGTCCCGTACAGGCGGGCGACCGCCCGGTGCAGGAAGGCTGCCATCTGGCTTCTGGTAACGGTCTCGGAGGGACAGAATCTGCCGGTTCCACAACCCAGAGTTATCTCCCATCGGGCGATGGTTTCTATGTCGTCTTCGTGGACGCTGCCGTCGTCATCGCTGAACGTGCCTTCGTAGCAAGATGCGATGTCGTTCATGTCGCCGGTGAAATTTTCTACGGCATTGCGAAGATTGGGCGGCAAAGCCCCCGTAAGCTGATTGTTGCAGAACTTGAATGATCGGGCCACTCGCAGCTTCGCTGGTATCTCACCGGACAGCCGGTTGTTCTGAATCCACAACCTCCATAGCACCACATCGCCTAGTTCGGCGGGGATGGTGCCGGTCAGTTGGTTGTTTTCGAGGTGCAGCAAGTCCATCCGGGTGAGGTTGCCTAGTTCGGCGGGGATGGTGCCGGTTAGTTGGTTGTTTTCGAGGTGTAGGTAGTCCATCCGGGTGAGGTTGCCCAGTTCGGGCGGGATCGGACCGGTCAGTAGATTGTCTTCGAGATGCAGAGAGCGAAGGTTGGCCAGGTTGCCTAGTTCGGCGGGGATGGTGCCGGTTAGTTGGTTGTTTTCGAGGTGTAGGTAGTCCAGTCGGGTGAGGTTGCCCAGTTCGGGCGGGATGGCGCCGGACAGTTCATTGACGTGGAGATACAAGGAGCCCAGTCGGGTGAGGTTGCCGAGTTCGGCGGGGATGGTGCCGGTTAGTTGGTTGTTTTCGAGGTGTAGGTAGTCCATCCGGGTGAGGTTGCCCAGTTGGGCGGGGATGGCACCGGTAAGTTGGTTGCTTTCTAGATGTAGCGAGCGAAGGCTGGCCAGGTTGCCGAGTTCAGGCGGGATGGCTCCTGACAATTCGTTGCTTCGGAGGTACAAATACTCCAGTCGGGTGAGACGGCCGAGTCCGGCTGGGATCGTGCCGGAGAGCTGGTTGCTTTCTAGATGTAGCGAGCGGAGGCTGGCCAGGTTGCCGAGTTCGGCTGGGATCGTGCCGGAGAGTTGGTTGTCCCCGAGGCGCAGGTAGTCCAGAGCGGTGAGGTTGCCCAGTTCGGGCGGGATCGTGCCGGACAATTCATTGCCGAGAAGGTACAAATACTCCAGTCGGGTGAGGCTGCCTAGTTCGGAAGGGATAGGGCCGGTTAGTTGGTTATTCCCGAGGTGCAGGTAGTCCAGAGCGGTGAGGTTGCCGAGTTCGGGCGGGATCGTGCCGGACAATTTACTGCCGGAGAAATCGAGGGCTACAGCCCGACCATCACGGATGGTGACGCCCCTCCATGGGGTGTTCCATTCGGTTCCATAATTCAACGGGTTGTTCATGAAATGGTTTCTGACTGCGACCAATGCCATGCAGTCGGAAACCAGATCAGGCTTGGACTCAGGGTTGCTTACGTAGGTCCCGTCCGAGCATTGGGCCGAGTAAATTGGTGGAGAGAAATCCGGCTGAGCGTCGGCGCTCGTCCCCGCGGCCATAGAGGCAAGAACTATGGCGGAGACGGCCAGAGTTCTCCGTCTGCTGACAACGCGCATAACCATGTAGGGCCCCTTGTGGCGTAGATACGGCGACAACCATCGGCGAGGCTAGCCCAGGGCGGGCGGGACGGGGCTCATTCTCCGGCGGGGGCGGGATGGTCTTGGGGGTTGAGGTCCTCTAGCTCGCGGCCGGCGGTCTCGGGGAACTTCACCAGCACCAGCCCGGCCACGATCAGCGGGCCGATCGCCAGCAGGGCCAGAGCCGGTCCGAGCCGGCCGCCGAGCTGGTCCGACAGCCAGCCCGCGGTGAACAGGCCCACCGCGCTGCCCGTCACCCCCAAGGTGACGACCAAGCCGTTGGCCCGGCCTCGGTCGTGGGTGCCGAACAGCTCGGGCCCGTACACGGCCAGGGCCGGCACGGTCAGCCCCCCCGCCAGCGTGCTGGCCAGCGTCAGCAGCCACAGGGCCGGCCCGCTGGTGAAGAAGGCCCAGGCTGCCGCCGCCGTCCCCAGAACTAGGCCGGCCGCGCCTACCCGGCGGCGGCCCCGGCGGTCGGCCAGGTAGCCGCCGACCAGAACGCCGATCCCGGCCGGGGTGCTGGTGGCCAGCGTGAACAGCGTTATCTCCCCGGCCGAGAAGCCGCGCTCGTCCTTGAGGAAGTCGTTCTGGAGGCTGGAGGCCGGGGCCGCGAACATGGCGATAAAAAAAGCGGCGGCCGCCAGCAGCGCCAACCTCCGGCGGCGCTGCTCTCGGATATCGGGATCGAGCGGTTGCCGCTGCTCCCGAATGTCGGGGCCGGAGGGGTCGGTCCCGGGCGGGGCCGCGGTCCGGCCCGCCTCGAACCGCCGGCTTTCGGGCAGCTTCCGGCGGACCGCCCCCAGCCCGGCCAGGCCCAGCAAGGGCACCAGGTAGACGACCCGCCAGCCCCGCTGGTGCCAGTCGGCCACCGGCAGCACCCACACCGCCATCCCCGCCCCCAGTCCGGCGCACAGCACCAGCACCGAGGCGGCCCAGGCCCGGGACCGGGCCGGCATCTCCTCCATCGCCATGATGACGATGAGCACCCCCAGCGCGGTGGCCAGACCCCGGGCCACGAGCTGGGTTCCGCCCAAGAACCACAGCGTCGGCGAGGCCGCTCCCAGGGCGGTCACCAGGCAGCTCCCGGTCCCGGCGGCCAGCAGCAGCTTGCGGCGCCCGCGGCGGTCGGCCAGCGTCACCGTGACCAGCGCCAGCAGCACCCCGACCCGCACCACCGCGAACACGATTCCCTGGGCGGTGTTGCCGTGGCCCATCTCGTCGGCGGCGAACGTGAGGGTCTGGGTGAGCACCGTCCCCAGGTAGCCGTCGATGACCTGGACGGTGCAGAGCAGGGCCAGCACGGTGGCGGGCCGGGGGTCGAGCCGGTCCGGGGGCGCCCACCAGTACCGGTGGTCGGCCTGGCGGCGGCGGATGGCTTGCTTCACCGGGAAGTGGAACACCCAACTCCACCCCGGAGCGGCCAGGCGGTAGTCGGTGGTCTCGGTCAGCTCCCAGCGCCCGGACCCGGCGGGCCGGGCCTCCACCCGGCGCTCATAAGACCGGAACGGGCCGCCGGCCGCACCGAACCGGTCGGCCCCGCCGGCCTTCCCGGACGACCCCGCGGCCCGTTCGGCCACTATGTCGGTCCGAGGGGCTCTCCGGGCCGCCAGCTCCTCGTCGTCGCAGTGCAAAACCTGCCGGACCCGGGTCACCCGACTCCTCTGGTCGCCCGTCTGTTCGTCCCGAGAGGATAGGGGTGGGCCGTGTCCCAGGCTCTAGAGGGAATGCATCCACCCTCTGGTCCAGCCGGGGCCGGAGGGGTGCACCGGCGGGCCGGATCGGGCGAATTAGCCTGTGAGGGTGGCCATCGAGCCGATCAAGCGGATCGTCGTGCGCCCGGGCCCGCCCTTGGAGGGAACCGTGGCCGTGGCCGGTGCCAAGAACTCGGTGCTCAAGCTCATGGCTGCCACCCTGCTGGCCGAGGGCTCCTACCGGCTCCGCAACGTGCCCCGCATCACCGACGTGGAGTCGATGGCCGACCTGCTGCGAGCCGCCGGGTGCACGGTGGGCTGGAGCCCGCAGGCCGCCTCGACGCTCGACATCGCGGTGCCGGCCGAGATCGAGCCGCTGGCTCCCTACGAGATCGTCGAAAAGTTCCGGGCCTCGGTCATCGTGCTGGGTCCCATGCTGGCCCGCTGCGGCGAAGCCAGGGTGGCCCTGCCCGGCGGCGACGACCTGGGACCCCGGCCCATCGACATGCACGTGCGGGGCCTCAGCGAGCTGGGGGCCGAGCTGGAGGTCGTCCACGGCAACATCGTGGCCCGGGCCTCGAATCTGCTGGGGACCAGGGTGCTGCTGGAGTTCCCCAGCGTCGGCGCCACCGAGAACCTGGTCATGGCCGCGTCGGCAGCCAAGGGCACGACGGTGATCGACAACGCCGCCCGCGAGCCCGAGATCGCCGACCTGTGCGAGATGCTCAACCGCATGGGGGCGTCCATCGCCGGGGCGGGCTCGCCCACCCTGGTGATCGAGGGGACCGGCGACGCCGAGGCGCTGCACGAGACCGACCACACCGTCATCGGCGACCGGGTCGAGGCCGCCACCTACCTGGCCGCGGTGGGGGTGGCCGGCGGCGAGCTGACCATCGTCGGCGCCCGGCGCGACCACATGGCCATGCTGGCCCAGAAGCTGGGCGAGATGGGGATGCGGGTCTCGGCCGGCGCCGACGGCGTCTGGGCCTTCTCTCCGGGCCGGCTCCGGTCGGTGGACTGCTCCACCCTGCCCTACCCGGGGCTGGCCACCGACTACAAGCCGTTCCTGGTCACCATGCTGGCGGTGGCGTCGGGGGTGGGCATAGTCACCGAGAACCTGTTCGCGGGCCGGTTCCGCTACGTCGACGAGCTGCGCCGCATGGGAGCCGACATCCGCACCGACGCCCACCACGCGGTGGTGCGGGGGGTGGAGCGGCTATCGGGGGCGCCGGTCAAGGCCACCGACATCCGGGCCGGCGCTGCGCTGGCCGTGGCCGGCCTCGGGGCCGAGGGGACCACGGTGGTGAGCGACGCCCACCACGTGGCCCGGGGCTATGAGGACCTGGCCGGCAAGCTGGCCTCGGTCGGCGCCGACATCCGAGCCGAGTAGCCGCCGCCCCGTTCTCGCTTCAGCCGGGATCGCCAGCGCCGGGTTCGGGGGTGCCGGGTTCGGCGGCGGCCGCCGGCCGGTGGGCCCGTCGGTGGGCCACGGCCAGCAGGGCGACCAGCACCAGCACCGGTCCGGCCACCATCAGCATCTCGTCCCATCCGCCCTGATGGGCCAAGACCGCGGCCCCATTCACGCTCCCGAGCGTAGGCTGGACGGCAGTGCCGCCAACCCGCCGGCGGCAGGAGGAGCCGTGCGCCAGGAAGTCGAGAAGATCGTCGACGCCATACGCCCGGCCATCCAGGCCGATCAGGGCGACATCGACCTGATCGACGTGGACGAGGCCACCGGCGTGGTCACCGTCGAGCTTCACGGGGCCTGCGTCACCTGCCCGGCCTCCACCCAAACCCTCAAGGCGGGGATCGAGCGCATCATGAAGGACCGGGTCGACGGCGTCACCGAAGTGGTGGAGGTCAACGCCCTGGGCATGAGCCAGAGTTCGGTCTGGCTCTAAGGGACGACGCTTGGCGCTTGAACCGGACCTGACAGACTTCCCTCGCTGCTACCGGCACCCCGAGAACCGGGGCGGGGTGATCTGCCAGCGCTGCGACCGGCCCATCTGCCCGCAGTGCATGACCCAGGCCACGGTGGGGTTTCACTGCCCGGAGTGCCTGCCCGCCCGCAGCCACTCCGGCGGAGCCGCGGCCCAGCCCCAGATCCGGACCGTGATACCGGGCCGATGGGTCGATACGCGGCCCCGGGCCACCCAGGCCTTCATCGTCCTGAGCCTGATCGGATTCGTGTACTCGCTGTTGAGCGGGGGCACTCCGATGAACCTCGGGGACCAGGCCGCCGTGGACGGCGCCCTTTTCGCCCGGGCTGTTTCTTACTCCAGCGGTGCCTTCGACTTCATGGGCGTCGATGCCGGCGAGTACTACCGGCTGGCCACCTCCGCCTTCCTGCACGACGGGCTCATCCACCTCGGCTTCAACCTCTACATCCTGTGGATACTGGGGACGCTGCTGGAGCACATGCTGGGCCGCCCCCGCTTTGTGGCCCTCTACGTCGTCTCGATGCTGGGCGGGTCGTTCGGGGTGATGCTGGTAAGCCCCAACCAGAGCACCGTGGGAGCTTCTGGGGCGGTGTTCGGGCTGATGGGGGCCTTGGTGTTCGCTCAGCGCTCGGTGGGCGTCTCGGTGTGGAAGACGCCCCTGATGCCGATGCTGGTCCTCAACCTGGGCCTGACCTTCATCGTCCCCCGCATCTCGATCGGCGGGCATTTGGGCGGGCTGGCCGCTGGCGTGGCGGTCGGGTGGTTGTTCGTGACGCTGGCCCGGCGCCGGGTCTCGGACTGGGTGTCGGTGGCGCTGTGCGGCGTAGTGGCGGCCGGACTGGTCGCTGGTGCCATATGGGCCGCGGCCCAGTGGCGCGACCCGCTGTTCTGACCGATCACGGCCCTCGTTTCGTCCGGCCGGCGGGTCCTGTCACGGGCGCGGTTTTTGCCGCGGGGCGGCAAAAACCTGGCCCCCGTGCCACCCCCCGGCCTGGCGGTGTCACAATTCGGTGAAGCGGGCGGATAGGCGGGTCAGGTTGCCGGTCCAGATGCGGCGCAGGATTGGCCGGGCCAGCCAGGCTCCGACTGGGCCGCCCAGCCGGGCCGGGAAGGCGAGCCGCTCCTCCCACACCACCTCGGTCCGGACGTCGTCGACTGGGTTGATCCAGAGTCGGCCCTCGCCGGTGACCAGGCCCCGGTGGCGGATGCCGATGAGGCGGCCGTCGGCCCATTCGGTGACCTCCATGCGGTCGTTCAAGACGATGGGGCCGACCTTGGTGCGGCAGGAGAACCGCACCCCTACCCCCTCCCGGACCGGGCCGTCGGTCCGGTCGCTGGCGCCGCCCCCGCCGGGTCCGGGTCGGTCGTGGAACTCGATGGACGCCGCGTCCTTCATCCACTCGACGTGGCGGGCTATGTGGCGCACGTCGTCCCAGACTCGGCCGATCTCCGCGTCGATCACAGTCGAGACCCGGATGCCGATCCCCGAAGCTCTCGTCTTCTCCGAAGCACCGGCCATCCCTCGGAGTATGGCCCTCCGGCGGCGGCGGCGACGCCCGTAGGCTGGCTGAATGGCCGAGCCGCCCGAGATCTACCTCGATCACGCCGCCTCCACCCCGCTGCGGCCCCAGGCCCGGGCGGCGTGGCTGGCAGCCGCGGCCGCCCACCAGGCCAACCCGACCGGCGCCCACCGGGCCGCCCGCCGGGCCCGCCAGGCTCTCGACGACGCTCGGGCCCGAGTGGCTGCCGCCCTGGGGGCCGAGCCCGGCGAGGTGGTGTTCACCTCGGGGGGCAGCGAGGCCGACAACCTGGCCGTCCGGGGCGCGCTCGGCGCTAGCCGGGGGCTGGCTGTGACCAGCGCGGGCGAGCACCACGCTGTGCTCGAGCCGGTGGAGCGCTCCGGCGGCCGGGTAGTCCCCATCGACCGGAGAGGTCTGATCGACTACCGGGCCCTGGCCGAGACCCTGGCCGCCGCCAACACCGCCGAGCCCGCCGAGGCGGAGTCTCCCAGCGTCCGGTCCGGTGCCGAGACCCCGGCTGCGGCCGCCAACGGGGACGGGTCGGGGTCCGGCGAGGTGGCAGTGGTCTCGGTCATCGCCGTCAACAACGAGGTGGGCTCCATCACGCCGCTGGCTGAGGTGGCCGAGCTGGTGCGGTCGGCCGCCCCTGGTGCCCTGCTGCACACCGATGCGGTCCAGGCCGTGAACTGGATCGACGTCGCGGCCGAGACGGCCGGGTACGACTTGGTGTCGATCACCGGCCACAAGATCGGTGGCCCAGTGGGGATCGGCGCCCTGATCGTTCGGTCCGGGGCCGAGCTCGACCCGCTCATTGTCGGCGGGGGCCAAGAGCGGGGCCGGCGGGCCGGCACCCCCGACGTGGCCGGGGCCGCCGCCCTGGCCGCCGCCCTTGAAGCCACCGTGTCCGAGCGCGGCCGCCTGATCGCCGACACCGAGGCCCGGCGCGACCGGCTGCTCGGCACCCTCATAGATCGCCTCGGCGACCGGGTTCAGATCTCAGCCGCCCCCGACGGCGACCGGGCCCACCTGGCCGCCGGCTTCGCCAACGTCTGCTTCAACGGGGTCCAGAGCGAGGCCCTGCTGTTTCTGCTCGACGAGGCCGGGGTGCGGGCCTCGGCCGCGTCGTCGTGCTCGAGCGGGGCTCAGGACCCCTCCCACGTGCTGGCGGCCATGGGCGTCCCCCGGGAGCTGGCCCTCGGGTCGCTGCGCCTGTCGCTGGGCCACACCACCGCCGACTCCGACATCGATCGGGCCGCCGAGGTCATCGTCGCCGCCGTCGAGCGCCTCGACCGCCACGGCGGAGGCTGAGGGGCCGGGATGACCGCCGACGCGAGGTCCGCCCCGGCCACCGGGGGACCGGAGGTGGCCGCCGACGCGGGTTCCGCCCCGGCCAGTGGGGGATCGGGGGCCGACCCGGGCCGGGGTCGGGTGCTGGTGGCCATGTCCGGCGGGGTCGACTCGTCGGTGGCCGCGGCCCGCCTTCTCGACGCCGGCCGCGAGGTGGTGGGGGTGACCATGAAGCTGTGGGGCGGCCCGAGCGACACCGGCTGCTGCTCGGTGGCCGACGTCGACGACGCCCGCTGGGTGGCCGACCGGCTCGGCATCGAGCACCACGTGTTCAACTTTGGCGACCACTTCCAGCGCCGCGTGGTGGACCCGTATGTGGCCGACCACGCCGCGGGTCGGACCCCCAACCCCTGCGTGGAGTGCAACCGGCACGTGAAGTTCGACCGGCTCCTGCGCCGGGCCGATGCCCTGGGCTTCGATGAGGTCGCCACCGGCCACCACGCCCGGGTGGTGTCCACCCCCTCCGGGCCGCGGCTGGCCCGGGGCGCCGACCGGGCCAAGGACCAGTCCTACGTGCTGCACATGCTCGCCCCGTCGGTGCTGGCCCGCCTGCTGCTGCCGGTGGGGGAGACGACCAAGGACGAGGTCCGGGCCGAGGCCCGGGCCCGAGGGCTGGTCACCGCGGCCAAGCCCGACAGCCAGGACGTGTGCTTCATCACCTCCGCCGCCGGCCGCCGGGCCTTCCTGGGGGACCGGATACCGCTGCGGCCGGGCCGGGTGATGGACGCCGCCGGCCGCCAGCGGGGCCGGGTGGATGCGGTGGAGCTGGTGACCGTCGGCCAGCGCCGGGGCCTGGGTCCCTCCGGCGACGGGTCGCCCCGCTACGTGCTCGACGTGGACACCGAGTCGCTGACCGTCACCGTTGGCGCCCGAGCCGACCTGGAACGGCACCGGACCCCGCTGGAGTCATGGGACTGGACCGACGGCCCGGTGGCCGGCCCGGCGCAGGTGCAGGTGCAGGTGCAGGTGCAGGTGCAGGTGCAGACCTCCGCCCACGGGACCCCGGCGGACGCCCGCATAGAGGAGGCCCCCGACCAGCCCGGATGGGTCGTGGCGTGGGACCGGCCCCACCGCATCGTGGCCCCCGGCCAGAGCGTGGTCGCCTACGTCGGCGACATGGTGGTCGGCGGAGGCATTGCCGCCCGGCCCGGCCCCGTCGAAGCGCCAGCCCGGTAGGGGTCACTCGACCGGAAGGGCGGTGCTTGTCGGTGGGGTTGCCCGGCCGTAGGGCGGCGTTCAGCCGTCCCGGCTGGCCGAAATGGGGATGCCCCGGTCGGCGGCCGCGGCCAGCACCCGGGCGGGCAAGCTGGGAGATACCAGCAGGGCGATGACGGCCGGTTCTTTTTCGCGGCTGCGCCCGGAAACCAGGGGCAGTTCGGCCGGCCCGGCCAGCCGTACTTCCAGGGCCAGGCCCAGGGCGGCGGCGGTGAGGTCGGCGGCGCCGCCGGCCGCGTCGGCGGGGGCGGGCCCGACCGAGGCGATCTCCGAGCGGGTCAACAGCACCGGCTGAGCCAGAGTCAGATGGTCGTGAACTACCAGCCCCGCCGGCACGAACACCAACCAGCGCCGGGCCAGCCGGTGCAGGGCCCTCCCGGCCAGGGCCGAGACCGGCAGGCCGACCATCAACGCCGCCGCGCCCGCCAGCCACCGCCGGTCGGCCAGCAGCAGGGGCCCGGCCGCGGCCCCGGCGCAGGTCAGCAGCCACATGGGCGCCACCAGGGTCACCAGCACCGGCCCCGGGGCCCGCAACAGGAAACGGCGCTCGGCCCCGTAGCTGGAGGCGTCGGTCACCGCGTCCCCGAAGGCCGGGTGCAGCACGGCGCCGGCCGCCACCGCCGCCGCGGCCAAAGCGGCGCCGTGGCCCAGCCAGGCCCGGTCGTCGACGACCGCCAGTGCCCACACCGAGGCGGCCAGGTTGGCCGGCGCCACCACTCGGGCTGCGGTAAGGGCCAAAGGTCCGGGCAACAACAGCACGGCCAAAGTGGCCGCGAACACGACCCACAGGCCAGCCGACACCGCGGATCGGAAACCGGCGTCGGCGGGGGCGAGGGCATCGGCGTGCAGCGACCCGGCCGCCACCGCCAGCCAGGCCGCCACCGCCGCCCCCCGCGCTGTCAACACTGCTCGCATCAGCCTGCCCATGGCGGGGTCAGCCTGCCCGCGACCGGGCCAGCCTGCACGGATCGGCCCGGTGAACCCCCCGGCTCCCGGCGGGGCCGCCGCTAGGCTCGGGGGCGATGGCCGGGGACCCGCAGGCCCGCATCCAGGAGCTGCGAGCCGAGATCGACCGTCACGCTCGGCGCTACTTCGAACTCGACGATCCCGAGATCCCCGACGCCGACTACGACCGGCTCCTGGCCGAGCTGGCCGCCCTTGAGAAGGCCCATCCCGACCTGGCCTCCGCCGACTCGCCCACCCGAAGGATCGGCGGGCAGCCCAACCCCGTCTTCTCCCCGGTCGCCCACGTCGTCCCCATGATGTCGCTGCACAACGCCTTCGACCGCAACGAGCTGCGGGCCTGGGCCGAGCGGGTGCAGCGCCGCCTGGGGGATCGGGAAGCGGGCGCCTACGCGGTGGAGCCCAAGTTCGACGGGCTGGCCATCTCGGTGCTGTACCGGGACGGCCAGATGGCCAGGGCCGCCACCCGGGGCGACGGCCGCACCGGCGAGGACGTGACCGGCAACGTGGCCACCATCGCCGGCCTGCCCCGCCGCCTCGCCCTCAGGCCGGGGTCCGGCCCACCGCCGGACATGCTTGAGGTCCGGGGCGAGGTCTACCTGGCTCTGTCGGCCTTCGAGGCCCTCAACCAGCGCCAGCGGGACCGGGACGAGAAGTCCTACGTCAACCCCCGCAACGCCGCGGCCGGCTCGCTGCGCCAGAAAGACCCGTCTATCACCGCCGAACGGGGCCTGTCGATCTGGTGCTACCAGCTCGGCGCCATCGACGGCGGCCCCCGGCTCGCCTCCCACACCGAGACGCTGGAGTGGCTGGACTCGCTGGGCTTCCCGGTGAACGAGCACGCCGCCCGGCTGGAGAGCCTGGACGCGGTGGAGGGCTACGTCGCCGATCTGGAGGCCCGCCGCCACGACCTCGACTACGAGGTGGACGGCGCGGTGGTGAAGATCGACGACCTCGCCCTCCAGGCCGAGCTGGGCGCCGACGCCAAGGCCCCCCGCTGGGCCGTCGCCTACAAGCTCCCCCCCGAAGAGCGCACCACCACCCTGCGCGACATTGAGGTGTCGATCGGCCCCTCCGGCCAGGCCACCCCCTTCGCCCGCCTCGACCCGGTGTTCGTCGGGGGGGTGACGGTCACCACCGCCACCCTCCACAACGAGGACCAGGTGGCGGCCAAGGACGTCCGCCCCGGCGACACCGTGATCGTCCGCCGAGCCGGCGACGTGATACCCGAGGTGGTGAGGTCGGTTCCCTCGGCCCGGCCCGAGGGCACGGTGCCATGGGAGTTCCCCCGCCACTGCCCGGTGTGCGGCCAGCCGCTGCGCCGCGACGAGGGGGCGGCGGCCACCTTCTGTGCCAACTTCGGCTGTCCCCGCCAAGTGAGAGGCCGCATCGAGCACTTCGCCGGCCGCATGGCCATGGACATTGAGTTCCTGGGCGAGAAGAACATCGACCGCTTCGTCACCAACGGAATGCTGGCCGATGCGGCTGGCCTGTACCGGCTCGACTTCAACCGCATCGCGGCGATGAAGGGGTTCGGGGCCGTCTCGGCCGAGAACCTGAGGGCCTCCATCGAGGCCAGCCGCCGCCGCCCCTTGCACCGGCTGCTGTTCGGGCTGCGCATCCCCGAGATCGGCCAGGCCAACGCCCGGCTGCTGGCCTCGTCCTTTGAGACGATGGACGCCATCCTGGCCGCGGCCGAGGACGACTTGGCCGCGGTGGAGGGGTTCGGGCCGGTCATCGCCGCCTCGGTCCGGGCCTGGTTCGACGATCCCCGGGCCCGCGACCTGATCGACCGGCTCCGGGAGGCTGGCCTGCAGATGAAAGCCGAGACGGCGGCGGGGTCGGCCGCGCCGCAGACGCTGACGGGCCGGGCCGTGGTGGTGACCGGGACGCTGGAGGGGTTCAGCCGGGACCAGGCCCGGGCGGCCATCGTCGCCCGGGGGGGTAAATCGCCCGGCGGGGTGTCGTCGCGGACGCTTGCGCTGGTGGCTGGCGCCGAGCCGGGGGCGTCCAAGGTCAACAAGGCGGCCGAGGCCGGGGTGCCGGTCATCGACGAGGCCACCTTCGTGCGGCTCTTGGAGACCGGCGATCTGGACGCAGCCGATCCGGGGGCCGGCGGGGCTGAGATCAGCGGGCCGGAGAGCTGACGGCCCGGCCGGTCAGGAGACCTCGAAGCACCATTCGACGGTGGCGGTTTCGTCTCGCCGGGCGATGGGGGCGAAGACGGCCACCGCGCAGTTGGCGTCGGGGGAGAGCGCCGCTATCGGCTGCCCCGGACCGGGCGAGAACAGGTAGCGGTTGAGGCCGGCGGTGTGGTCGGTCTGGCCGATCACCTCCACCCCGCCGCCGGGTGAGGCGCTGGGCCGGATGACCAGGGACGACAGCTCGTAGGGCGCGCTCAGGTCGATCCCCACCGTCTGCTGCTGCAGCACCTCGCTGCCGCGGGCCGGGATCAGGTCTTCGACGGCCGGGTGGCGGCCGCTCACCGCGGGGTCGGGACCGTCGTCTCCGACCAGGGACGCCACCCAGAACCCGGCCAGGCCCGCGGCCAGCAGCGCCACGATGACCGCCCAGGCCCATCGGGGTATCGACCGGGCTGGGGCGGCGGGCGGGGTCACCCGCCGATCTTGGCACGGCTGGCCGTTCTGGTCCCGAACCGGCCGGTACGGTGGGCTCCGATGGCTGCGACGCCCCCGAGCGATCCGGCGCCGCCGACGCCCGAGCCGCTGGAAGCCGCGGCGACGCCCCCGAGCGATCCGCCGGAAACGGCTTCGACCGCTGAGCCGCCCGACCGCGACGCCGAAAGCTTGCAGGACCTGCTCGACGCCGGGTGCCGGCTCTCGGTCTCGCAGGCGCTGCTGCTCGGCTTGGAGGCGGCTCGGGTTTTGATGCGCGTGCACGGCGGGGGACGGGGGCACGGAGGAGTCGAGGCTTCCAACCTGGTGTTCGACGCCGATGGCCGGGTGAGCCTGACCGATCCCGATTCGGCCCGTCCGCCCGGTGATTCGCCGGGCCTAGAAGCCGACGCCGATCTTGCCGACCCTGCCGACGACATCCGAGACTTGGGCTTGGTCATCAGCCGGGCCGTGACTGGTGCCGCAACCACGGCGAGGGGCGAGGTTCCACCCCCCGACGAGGCGCCGGTCCCCGACGAGACATCGGCCCTCGACGAGACATCGGTTGATGAGGCTCTTGGGCCGCTGCAGGGCGTGGTGGCCCGGGCCGTCTCCCCCCGCCCTGAGGATCGTCCCAGCGTCACCGATCTGGTCAGGGACCTGATCCGCACGTCTGCAGTCCTGCCCCGGCCCGAGCCGTTCCCCCTGACCGGCTCCAGCACCGCCGACCCGGCTCCGGCTTCGGCCGCAGATGCCGACCCGGCTCCGGCTTCGGCCGCAGATGCCATCCCCGAGCCACATCCCGACCCGGCTCCGGCTCCGGCGATGCCTTTGTCGAAGGAGCGGCCTGGGCCCGACCCGGCTCCGGTGATGCCTTTGCCGAAGGAGCGGCCTGGGCCTGTCCCGGCCCTGGCTGCCGATGTCGGCCCGGTGCCGGTCCTGGCCCCGTCGGCGCCGCGGCCGGCGGTTCCCCTCGACGACACTCCCCGGCGCCGCTGGCCCGGGACCCTGCTGGCGGTGGCCGTAGTCCTCGCCGCGGGCATTGGGGCGGTGCTGGTCTGGCAGTCCACCGTTTCAGAGCTCGACGCCGTCCCCGACCTTGCGGGCCACGCCCGCCCCGACGCCCTCGCCGCGGTCACCGCCCTCGGGTGGGCGCCGGAGGTGATCCAGGTGCGCGAGCCCGGCACTGAACCTGGAGAAGTAGTGCGGACCGAGCCCGAGGCCGGAACCGAACTGGCGCCGGACCGGTCGCTGCGGCTCTTCGTCTCGCTCGGAGAGCCGCTGGTACCGGTGCCCGAAGTGGCCGGGCTGTCGCCGATCGACGCCGCCTCGGAGCTGGCCGCTCTCGGCTTGGCTGTTTCCGGCGAAGTCCGGGTGGTGCCCCACGACGTCCACCCGCCGGGAACGGTCGTGGGCGTCGATCTGCCCTCCTACGTGACCGAACTGGAACCCGGTGCCGAGGTCGGGCTGCTCGTCTCCGACGGCCCGGCTCCTCGCTGACCCCCGATCCGGTCGTCGCATAGCGCCGCACCGGGGGCGTCCGACCGCCCGGCGATCAACGGGTGATCTCGTCGAGGCGGCGGGTCAGCTCGGCGGCCAGGGGGTGAAGCTCGGCCGCCGACAGGACGGGTATCTGCAGCAGCTTCGAGCTGTCGCCGGTTACCTTCACCCGCCCGGTGAACACGGCCTCGAAGAAGACCTGAGGATCGCGTCGGCAGAAGATCCCCCGGGCCAAGTCGTAGGGGAGTTCCATGGTGAGATCGGCGTCGCTGCGGTGACCTTCGTCAATTGCCGGCACGCCCATAGCGGCCATGGTCGTCGTGTCCACATGGCCTTCGATCCGGGGCCGGTCGAAGGGGGCGCCGGTGACCACGACATTGGCGACCACCCCGGCCCCCAAACCGGGCTGGCCGCCGGGATCTGATCCGTCGCCGCCGGAGGGGGCCAGCCGATCCCGGTATTCCTCCCGCAGGGCCCGGACCGCGGCGATCCACTCCGGGCTCAGGAACTCGAAGGACTCCACCGGGCTGTGAGGCTAGCTGAGACGAAGAGCCGTCACTTGGGCGTGAGAGTCAGCCCGGGGACCTCTATTTCTTGCCTTTCCTCAGATAACGCCATGTTAGCACGGAATATAAGATCGATACCATTAGGAATATAATTATGAACTCTTGGCCGCCTATAGGACCCACTAAGGAAAGTGCTATCATTATAGCTATGGAAGTTATGAATACAAATATAACAGAACCAACGAGAAAAACAACGAGAAGAATCGCTCTACCCAACCAAGAATTTTTCATAATGCGCTACCTCCGATTCGACATAGTAGTCGAAACAACTAGATGAGTGTGGAAGGTCAACTCTCGAAGGTAGGTTGCCGGGGTGCCCGGACGCATCACCCGCGAGGAGGCAGCGCACGTGGCCGGGCTGGCCCGGCTGCGCTTCACCGACGACGAGCTAGACGAGCTCACCGGCCAACTCGCGGCGGTGCTCGGCCACGCTGCCGATGTGGAGGCGCTCGACATCGCTGATTTGGTGGCCCGAGTTCATCCGATGGGCTTGGGCGACGTGACTCGCCCCGACGAGGTCCGGCCGTCGCTGGACCGGGACCAAGTGCTGGCCCAGGCCCCGGTCGCCGAGTCAGGCCGGTTCCGGGTGCCCCCAGTGCTGGGCGAGGCCCCGTGACCGCCCCGACGGGCGCCCGGCTCGCTTCTGCTCGACTCGGAACCTACCGGTGACCGCGCTGGCCGTCGCGGAGGCCGTAGCCGCCGGGGAGCGGTCGGCCCGGTCGGTGCTCGAGGAGCACCTCGACCGCATCGCCGGACGGGAACCCGAGATCCACGCCTTCAACTGGGTGATGGCGGCTGAGGCTCGGGCCGCGGCGGCCGAGATCGACGCAGCCGTGGCTCGGGGCGAGGCGCCCGGGCCCCTGGCCGGCGTCCCGGTGGCCGTCAAGGACAACTTGTGTACCCGAGACGCGCCCACCACCTGCTCGTCGCGCATCCTCGAGGGCTGGCGGCCCCCTTATGACGCCACCGCGGTGCAGCGGCTCCGGGCCGCCGGGGCGGTGATCGTGGGCAAGACCAACCTCGACGAGTTCGCCATGGGGTCCTCCACCGAGGGCTCGGCCTTCGGCCCCACCCGCAACCCTCACGACCCCAGCCGGGTTCCGGGCGGCTCCAGCGGGGGTTCGGCGGCGGCGGTGGCGGCCGGGTTCGCCCCCTTGGCCCTGGGGTCCGACACCGGCGGCTCGGTCCGCCAGCCCGCGGCGCTGTGCGGGGTGGTGGGCCTGAAGCCCACCTACGGGTCGGTATCCCGCTACGGGCTGGTCGCCTTCGCCTCGTCGCTGGACCAGATCGGCCCCATAGCCGCCTCGGTGGCCGACGCCGCCGCCCTCTTCAGGGTCATATCCGGCCCCGACCCCTTGGACTCGACTTGTTTCGACCCAGCCGCCCTGGCCGCCGGGAACCCCACCGCCGAGGGCCAAAACGGCGAGGACAGACCGGGGGTGCCCGAGGGGGTCGAGGGCCTGCGCATCGGGGTTCTGGCCGAGCTGTGCGGCGGCTTGGCCGGCAACGGGCCGGGCGTGGAGGGGGTGGCCGCTGACGTGGCCGCCCGGACCGACGAGGCGGTGACCGCCTTGGAGGCGGCCGGGGCCGCAGTCGAGGCGGTCTCGGTGCCGTCCGTTCGGCTGGGCCTGTCGGCTTACTACCTGATCGCCCCGGCCGAGGCGTCGAGCAACCTGGCCCGCTACGACGGCGTCCGCTACGGGCTGCGGGTGGAGGGGGCCACCGCGGCCGAGATGAATGTCAACACCCGCACCGCTGGCTTCGGGGCCGAGGTGAAGCGGCGGATCATGCTCGGCACCTACGTGCTGTCGGCTGGCTACTACGACGCCTTCTACGCCAAGGCCCTGCGGGCCCGCGCCCTGATCCGCCGGGAGCTGGACGAGGCCTATGAGCGGTTCGACCTGCTGGTCTGCCCCACCGCGCCCACCACCGCCTTCGAGCTGGGGGCCAAGACAGCCGACCTGCTGTCGATGTATCTCAACGACGTGTGCACGATCCCCTCAAACCTGGCCGGTCACCCGGCGATTTCGGTGCCGTTCGGCGCTGGCGACGACGGCCTGCCGGTCGGGGTGCAGGTCATGGGCCCGGCCGGGGCCGAGCACCCGGCGGGCCGCAGCCCCCTGTGGCGGGCGGCCGCCGCTCTGGAGCGGGCGGCTGCGCCGTGAGCCCCCGCGAGCCGTCGATTCCGGCCTCTTGGGAGCTGGTGGTGGGCCTGGAGGTCCACGTCGAGCTGGCCACCGCCACCAAGCTGTTCTGCGGCTGCGCCAACCGTTTCGGCGACGAGCCCAACACCAACGTCTGCCCCGTCTGTTTGGGTCTGCCCGGGTCGCTGCCCGTCGTCAACGCCCGGGCGGTGGAGCTGGCCGTGCGGTTGGGCCGGGCCCTGGGCTGTGGGGTGGAGACGTCGGCGTTCGCCCGCAAGAACTACTTCTACCCGGACATGCCCAAGAACTACCAGATCACCCAGTACGACCGGCCCACCAACTCCGACGGCCGCTTGGAGCTGCCCGACGGATCGGTGGTGGGCATCGAGCGGGCCCACATCGAGGAGGACACGGGCAAGACCACCCATATGGGCTCGGGCGGGCGCATCCATGACGCCGTCTACTCGCTGGTGGACTACAACCGGGCCGGGGTGCCGCTGGTGGAGATCGTCACCCGCCCCGACATCCGCACGGTCGAGCAGGCCCGGGCCTGCGCGGGCGAACTGCGGGCGGTGATGACAGCTATCGGCGCGTCCGACGCCCGCATGGAGGAGGGCTCGATGCGGGTGGACGCCAACGTGTCGGTCCGCCCCGCCGGCTCGGGGGAGCTGCGGACCCGCTGCGAGGTCAAGAACCTGAACTCGCTGCGGTCGCTGGGCCGGGCCGTCGCCTACGAGGCCCGCCGCCACGTCGGTCTGTGGGAGGCGGGGGAGCGGCCCCGCCAGGAGACCCGGCACTGGGACGAGTCCGGCGGGCGGACCATCTCCGGTCGGTCCAAGGAGGAGGTGGAGGACTACCGCTACTTCACCGATCCCGACTTGGTGCCGCTGACGGTGGACGGCGCGGCCGTTGCTGAGGTGGACGCGGCCCTGCCGGAGCTGCCCGCGGCTCGCCGGGCCGGGCTGGCCGCGGCCGGCGTTGCGGCTGAGGCGGCGGCGCTGGTGGTGGAGCGGGGCCAGGACGGGCTGGTGCTGGCCGCGGTGGCCGCGGGCGCCGACCCCGGGCTAACCGTCACTCGAGTGGTTAACGACCTGGCCCTCGACGACTGGTCTCAGGTGACGCCTGAGGGCTTGGCCGCGCTGGCGGGCATGGAACGGGCTGGCAAGCTGAGCGCCACCCAGTCCAAGCAGGTGCTGGCCGAGATGGCGGCGACGGGCGGCGATCCGGCGGCGGTGGCTCAGCGCCTGGGGTTCAAGGCCATGGCCGAGGCCGATCTGGAGGCGGCGGTGGACGAGGTGATCGCCGCCCACCCCGGCGAGTGGGCCCGGTTCTGCGCCGGCGAAGGCGACGACCGCAAGAAGATGGCCGGGTTCCTCACCGGACGGGTCATGCGGGCCACCCGGGGCCGAGCCGACGGCGCCGCCGTCAACCGCCTCCTCACCAACCGCGCCATCCGGCCGTGAAGGACTGTGAAGAAACCGTCGCCCAGATCACACACGCAGCCTTATACTACCAAGGTATGACGAAGACAGCTAGAAACACCGCAACCACATAACCGCACGAAATAGCGAATAACAGAGAAGCTGTTGGCATACAGATTCGCACAATTAGGGTTATGATTACGATAAGGACTGCCAATACGATAAGCCATCCGATAAGCCATCCTAAGAAGTTACTACGTGGAGCAGTGATTATGAGTTCAGGAGCATCTAATTGGCTCTGAGCGAACTGTATTAATTTCATGATGTTTCCTCCTCACTCATCAATTTAGCGGCTGCTCGAGCATCGTCTAAACTTAGGCTGGAGTCGTCTGAGGTTCCTGTGAGGGGCCGGGCTGCGCCCGTGCCGATGCGGTCATTTGCCAAGACTGGTGCAACACCGCCGGGAGTGTTGAAAAAGTAGATACCGGTTGCATAGAAGGGCGTTTCTTTATGGCCAGCTAGCGCGTAGACGATGTAGCGTTGGCGGTCAGGCTCGTTCCTTGCGAAGATTCCAGGCCTGACGGTCTCGATGGGCGATGCCGAGACTCGGAAGCGGGTCGTTCCATCCTTGTTCCTCATAAGGACTCGTGTTGCGATGGTTACCTGGGTTTCGTCGGCGGGAAGCTCGCCCACTAGTAGTTCGTCTACCGTGAACACCACGCCGTCGTAAACGTCGGCTGTGGGGTCGGGTTCTTCGGCCGGATCGTCGTGGACCACGAGCACTGCTTCGGTGTAACCGGTGACACGCCCGACGAAGGCGATGTCAGATGAGCGGCTCAATGAGTTCAGGTCATCGTGAGCTACCCAATATGGGTGCAGCGATGTTTCAGGAATCGATTCGTCGTAGGCGGCGAATCCGGCCATGGATTCAACGGCCCGCTGGGCACCGGGTGCAGGTGCTACGGGCGGTCGCCCTTCGGGGAGAACATCCGGCACGAATACTTCAATGTTAGGTTGAGGAGAACTGATTACCGCTCCTCGTATGAGATATTC
Organism: uncultured Acidimicrobiales bacterium; assembly: GCA_958296055.1. Lineage (GTDB taxonomy): Bacteria > Actinomycetota > Acidimicrobiia > Acidimicrobiales > Aldehydirespiratoraceae > CATQHS01. Next base: position 1,258,750 of record CATQHS010000001.1, on the reverse strand, counting down.
GCTCGCGTCGGCTAGTTGGCCGGGGGTAGTATGATTGGCTACTGTGAGATAAACCTGTCGGGTATCTCCGTCGTCACCGCTACAAGCCACTAGTAGTGGGTATCCACATAAGACGGCTATGCCTATCAACCAGTTCTTGGTTAGCTCCCACCATGCGAGCTGGTTGTTATCGCCTCCGGTCATACAGCCTGCTTGAGCAGTATCAGCCATCACTGGTTTGCCCGGGGCGGCGGCCGTCGGCGGCCCAGGGTGATTTCGAGCTTGATCCGGTCCTGGGCGGCTCGCTGGTGGTCGACGGTTGCGTCGGTGCCCAAGTCGCCGTTGGAACTGCCGGTCAAGCCCTCCGGGGCGTTGAGAGGCGTCGCCTCGCCGAACACGTCCGACAGCCACAGGGTCCGCTCGCTGCCGAAGCCGTGCAGCGCCGTGAAGTACCCGTCACCCAAATCGCACACGTAACCTTCGGCGGTGATGAACCCGGCCCAGCTCAGGTAGCAGCCGTCGTAGTCTTGAGAGGCTGCTCTCCAGTCGACATTCACGAACTGAGACGCCTTCAGTGGCTGGGCCGCCTTTTGCCCGGGCAAAGTTCGACCAGCTCGATCCAGTCAGCCGGTCGATGGATTTCCTTTATTTTCGGGCTGCTCTTGATGTCGATATGCCATCGACTCGTGTTACCTATGAATTCCCAGACGTCTGTAACGGCATCGTGGACCAGTGCGGGCGGGTTCTGCACGGTCCACAGCAGGCCGCCATCATGTGGTCCTTCTCCTTGATGCAGTCGCTCTTGGGGCGAGGTCCACCATTCTTGATTGTTCAAGTCCAACGGTTCGTGCAGGGCAGCTTTCAGTCTGGCGGCGAGGGCGATGGCGATCGGTCTCCTTTGATCCGCCCACCGGTAGGCGGATGCCGATCGGGCGGGCGCGCCAGACACATGCAGGCCGATTGCCCATTCGGCTATTCGCACCGCTTCACTTAGAAAATAGCCCAGAGACGCGGTGGTGGCCGCCCACTTCGCGGCGCGATCCATGGCTTGAGCATCGGAGACCTCCATCTGGACCTCCCACGGCAACACGTCAGGTCGCTGCTTCGCCTCCAGCACGGCTAGCAACCCGACTCCGATCGGACTCTCGACCAACGCATCCACGAAATCGGAACTCATATCGAAGTTATAACTCATAGTGGACGCAGCCCTCTGGAGCTGCGCCCTAGTACCAAGGTACGAAAACAACTAGAAATATCGCAGCTACAAAACCACCGCACGAAATGGCGAATAACCGAGAAGCTGTTGGCCTACAGATTCGCACAAGTAGAGTTATTATTACGATAAGGACTGCCAATACGATAAGCAATCCTAAGAAGCTAATACTACTTGGAGCAGTGAGTATAGGCTCAGGAGCATCTAGCTGACTCTGAGCGAACTGTATCCATTTCACGATATTCCTCCTCTACATTGTTTAGGGGATTCTTAGTCAAATTATTCTATGGTCAATGCGACCGATCGTGCGGCTGTTCGAGCATCGTCTAAACTTAGGCCGGAGTCGTCTGACCCCGGGTTGGGCCCGACGACTGGAGTGCTGGGTTCTTCTCCTTCGGTGACTATTGCACCCTCGTCGTTCTCTTCGTCAAGGGTTCCTGCGAGGGGTCGGTCCGCACCCCTGCCGATGCGGTCATTTGCCAAGACTGGTGCAACACCACCGGGAGTGTTGAAAAAGTATACGCCGGCTGCGTAGGAGAGGCTTCCTTTGCGGCCAGCTAGCGCGTAGACTATGTAGCGTTGGCGGTCGGTCCCGTTTCTTGCGAAGATTCCGGGCCTGACGGTCTCGATGGGGGATGCTGAGACTCGGAAGCGGTTTGTTCCATCGTTGTTCCTCATAAGGACTGGCGTTGCGATGGTTACCTGGGTTTCGTTAGCGGGAAGCTTGCCCACTAGTAGTTCGTCTACCGTGAACACCACGCCGTCGTAAACGGTGGCTGTGGGGTCGGGTTCTTCGGCCGGATCGTCGTGGACCACGAGCACTGCTTCGGTGTAACCGGTGACACGCCCGACGAAGGCGATGTCAGATGAGCGGCTCAATGAGTTCAGGTCATCGTGAGCCACCCAAAACGGGTGCAGCGATGTTTCAGGAATCGATTCGTCATAGACGGCGAATCCGGCCATGGATTCAACGGCCTGCTGGGCACCGGATGCAGGTGTTTCATTTGATAGCCCTGCCATATCTGAAGAACCACAGGACATACAGATGACCGCCACGAGAAGGGAACTCATCAAGCGACTTGAGGACAAAAAATAGTCATCGTTACTGATACCTCTTTGTCCCTCCTCTTCGGTTCTCGTCTCCAAGTTCATTGTACCCCTTTGGGCTGGCCTAAGTCTGCCAACTTTGGGCCTAACTCTGCCAACTTTTGGCAGAGTAGTGGCAGTAATTGGCAGAGTTGGCAGGGTTTGGCAGAGTTTTGCGAACATCTGTGTCGATTAGAGTGGCTGGTGCCGGTCGGTGCCGTCAGGCGGCGGCCGCAGGTCTCTGCGGACGGTGATTTCGGCGCGGCTGGCACCCGGCGGTTAGGATCTGGTCAGTGGGAAGCGAGGATTCGGCTGGTATTGCCGTCTCGCGGGTGCGTCTGGCGTGCGAGCGGATCGCCGGGTTGGCCCGGGCCATCGTTGAGGGGCACCGGTTCGGCAGGCCCGAGGGCCCCCACGAGCGCCCTTGGACCGCGGAGTACCACCGCGCCGCGGTGGGTGTCTACGGGAAGTCGCTGCCGTGGTCCTACCAGCAAGACATCGCGGCGTTGTTCCGCCAGAGCGCTGACACCATGGACGAGCTGTCAATTCCGTCGGCGCTGGCCGAGGACTGGGCCATCGTCATCGAGTACTTGAGAGGCGCAAGCGCTGCCATCGACCGCTGGCTGTCATCGGAGGAGTCGAGGCTTTTGGAGTCTGAGACGACCTTTTTGCCTGGCATCGGTGCCCACACCCCGGTGGTTGTTCACTTCGACGAACTGGCGGAGCTGACCACCTCCGAGGGCGCGAGCCGTCTCGAACGAGCCGCCCTCGCAGTCAAGTCTCACATGGAGACTCTGTGGTCAGCCGGGCTGGGCGGCGATGAGCAGCGCCTGCTGGGGATGGTGGCGTCGGGCATGACGATCGAGGAGATGGCCGCCGAGTTCCATAGCTCGTCGCGCTCGATGCACCGGAAGCTCAAGAAGCTGTGGGAGGCGCTCGGCGTGCACAACCGCACCGAGGGACTGCACAAAGCCGTCGAAGAAGGCCTGATCGACCATGTGGGACGCCGCCGCCGAGGCTTCAGCGATTCACGCTGGTGACCAGCCAGCGGGGGCTCGGCCCCAACCACAATGGTCTTAGGCTAATGGCTGCTCGAAAATTACGACCAGAGGTCCGGCGACTCGAACCCAGGCTTGATGTCGGGGTGCAATATGGCGGTAAGCGCGGTGGCGAACCTCGGAACGCTTGTTGAGATGGTTGTCCACACCAAGTCATAGTCCACACTGTCGTAGTCGTGCGCGATGACGTTGCGCATTGCCTTGGCTTCGCTGACGGGCAGGTCAGGGTGGCGCGCTTGCAGATGCCCGGACAGTTTGCCAGCGGCTTCGCCGATGATCTCCAACTAGCGCTCTGCGGCGCTTTGAAGCATCCAACTGGCGTTGAAGTCCTCGCGTCCGGCTTCGACTATCTCCGCCAAGCGGCGGGAAGCTTCCAAGATGTGTTCAATGAGGCCCTCGTCGTTGCGGGTCATAGCGTGATGGCGTCATGGAGGATGCCGCGGTGCTTATCTTTGAGCCCGCCTGCGGAGATCACGTCCACATTGCGCCCAAGCAGGCCTTGGAGGTCCTCTTGTAGCCCGGCAAGGTCGAACAGGGAGGCGCCTTCGATGAAGCGGGCCAAGAAGTCGTAGTCGCTGTCGTCGGTGTCGGCACCTCTGGCGACCGAGCCCACTAGGGCTATCGAGGACGCTTTGCGGAGAGCCGCGGCCTGCCGGATCGCGTCTCGGTGCTTGACGAGAACGACGTCACGCCTGCTCATGGCCTCACGCTAGTGCCAGTCAGCCATCCTCAGCACATCAGGTATCGCCATCGCACGGTGATCACGGGGCCTGTCGCAGAGGTTCAGCGGTCGGCGCCGGTGACCAGCCAGCGGGGGCCGGCGAAGCGGCCCAGCAGGGTGGCTAGCCGGACCAGCATCCAGGCGTGCAGGGCGGCCCAGAGCCAGCCGATGCCGGCGCTGGCCACCCCTACGGTCAGCGCCCCGGCGGCGAGCACTGAGGTGGCTGCCACCATGGCCCCGGCCAAGAACCGCAGGTCGCCGGCGCCGATCATCACGCCGTCGAGGGCGAACACCATCCCGTTCACCGGTTGGGCCAGACCGACGTGCAACAGCAAGAAGAAGGCCAGCCCGGCCACGGCCGGGTCTACGGTGAACACGCCGGGCAGCAGCCCCGAGAAGGCCAGCACCGCCCCGCCGGTCGCCACTCCGGTCACCAGGCCCCACTGGATCATGCGCCGGCTCAGGGCCCGGGCCCGGTCCGGCTCCGAAGCCCCCAGAGCCTGGCCGATAAGAGCTTGGCCGGCGATGGCCACCGCGTCCAGCGCCAGAGCCAGGAACGACCACACCTCGAAAGCGATCTGGTGGGCGGCTAGGTCGTCGGTCCCGATCCGGGCGGCCACCGCCACGGTCAGCACCAAGCCGCCCCGCAGCGCCGCGGTCCGCACGAACAGGTCCGCCCCGGCCCCCGCCAGCCGCCGGATCACCGACAGATCCGGCCCCAGCCCCACCCCGTGGCGGGCCACCGCCGAGGAGATCCACCACACGAACACCCCCGCCGCCGCAGTCTGGGCCACCACCGTGGACAGAGCCGAGGCGCCGATCCCCAGGCCGAAGCCGTAAATCAACACCACCTCTAGCCCCAGGTTCAAAAGGGCCGACCCCAGCGCCACCCAGAAGGGCCTCTTGGTGTCCTGGAGGCCGCGCAGATAGCCCACCCCGGCCAGGCCCACCAGCATGGCCGGGAAGCCCACCAGGGAGATCCGCAGGTAGACGAGCGCGTTGTGCCGCACCACCGGGTCGCCGCCGCCGAGCAGGTCCACCAAGCCGGGCGCGAAGACGATCCCGGCCCCGGCCAGGACCACCCCCACCAGCCCGGCCAGCCACACGCTCTGGACGGCTTGGTGGGCGGCCCGTCGGTGCTCGCCCGCGCCGAGCAAGCGGGCCACCGCCCCGGTGGTGCCGTAGGCCAGGAATATGAACAGGGCGTGGCCGATCAACAGGATCGAAGACGCCAGGGCCAGCCCGCCCAACTGCGGGGTGCCGAGCCGCCCGACGATGGCGGTGTCGGCCAGCACGTACAGGGGCTCGGCGGTCAGCGCGCCCAAAGCAGGCCAGGCCAGCCGCCATATCTCTGAGTCGTCTGGGGTCCAGGCCCAACGGGCCCGCACCGGCGCAGGCGGCATCCGCCGAGGCTACGACCGCCGGCCGCAGTCCCCGGGCTGGCCCGATCCCTGCGGGCTATGACCGCGAGGCCAGGGCTACGTTGGCCCGATGACGGGGCCCAGCCGCCGCTTCGCCTACATCGGCGCCCTCGACGGGATCAGGGGCGTGTTCGTGGTGCTGGGGCCGCTGCTCTACCACGCCCGGCCCGAGCGGGTCCGGGGCGGGCCCGAGATCCTCCCCGGCGGCATCCTGTCGCTCGACCTGTTCTTCGTGCTGTCCAGCTTCCTGATCGTCTCCATCGCCCTGCGGGAGTGGGACGCCACCGGCCGGATCGACTTGGTCGCCTACGCCGGCCGCCGGGCCCGCCGGCTCCTCCCGGCCCTGCTGGCCGCCGTCGTCCTGCTGGCGCTGTATCTGGTGTGGGTGGGCGACCCCCGGATCGCGCCCCGCTGGACCGGGGCCATCGTCTCGGCCCTCACCTACAGCGCCAACTGGCACGAGATCGCGGTCGGGGCCTCGTACTTCGAGCGGTTCGACAGCCCCTCGCCGCTCGAGCACGTGTGGTCCTTCGCCATAGAGGAGCAGTTCTACGTGTTCGCGCCGCTGTTCGTCATCGCCGGCCTCGCCTGGTTCGGCCGCCGGGGCCGCCGGGTGCTGCTGGGGACGGCGCTGGCCGCGGCGGTGGCGTCGGCGGCGTGGATGGCGTTCCTGCACATCCCCGGCCAAGACCCGTCCCGGGTCTACTTCGGCACCGACACCCGGGCCCAGGCCCTGTTCGTCGGCATCGCCCTGGCCCTGGCCGCCCGCATGTACGGACCGCCCCGCACCGATCGGGGCCGCCGGGCGCTGGTGGCCGCGGCCTACCCGGCCCTGGCCCTGCACCTGTGGATGATCGCCAGGGTCTCCGAGCGGGACGAGTGGATGTTCGAGCGGGGCGGATTCCTGCTGGTGGCCGTCGCCAGCGCGGTCCTGATCTACGGCATGGCCCAACCGGCGGGGGCGGTTGGCGAGGCCGACCGGCCCCCGGGGCCGGCGGAGCCGGGGCCGGGCCGGCGGGCCGGGCTGAGGCGGCTGGGGCCGAGCCCTCTGCACCGCTTCTTCGAGCTGGCCCCGGTCCGCTACACGGGCCGCATCTCCTACGGCCTCTACCTGTACCACTGGCCGATATACCTGCTGGTCACTCCCGAGCGGATCGGCGCTCTGACGGGCGACGGGTATCGGCCGTCGGGCTACCAGCTTTTGGCCGTTCACCTGGTGCTCGCCTTCGCGACGGCCGCGGTCAGCTACCACTTGATCGAGCGGCCGATCGTGGAGCGACGGTGGCCGATCGTGCCCCGGCCGCTGACGCCGGCCGGCGGCGCCCTGGCGGCTTCGGCGGCGGTGATCGTCGTCCTGGCCGGGCTGCTGGCCGCCAACGCCACCCGGCCGTCCCGCATCGAGCAGGTGTTCGTCCCCTTGGCCGCCGCCGAGCCGAGCGCCGCCGACTCGCCTGCTCCCGAGCCGAGCGCCGCCGGTTCACCCGCCGCCGAGCCGGTCCCCGCCGATTCGCCCAGCCCCGAGCCGCCCAGCCCCGAGTCGCCCAGCCCCGAGCCGAGCGCTGCCGACTCGTCCGCTCCCGAGCCGGTCCCCGCCCCGGCTGGTCCCGATCCCGACCAGCCGACCGCCGAATCAGCCTCCGTCCCGGCCGGGGATCGGGGGCCGTTGCGAGTGTTGATCGTGGGCGATTCGGTGTCGGCCCAGATCGGGTGGGCGCTGCACGACTGGGGGGCCGAGAACCCGGGCCGGATCATCACCTACAACGAGAGCCACATCGGCTGCGGGGTGGTCCGGTTCGGCCTCAAGCGAGAGCCGGGGCAACAGTCCGGGCCGGTGGGGGAGGTGTGCAGCAATTGGGCCGTGCCGGTGAGCACCACCGACGTGGTCCGCAGCGAGGTGGTGTCGTGGCCCACCGCCCTGGACCTGTTCCGGCCCGACGCGGTGGTGGCCCACGTGTCGCCGTGGGACGCCATCGACCGGATCGTGCCCGGCGTGGCCGACGAGTGGTCCTCGATAGGCGACCCGGCCTACGACGAGTACGTCCGCCGCGAGTACGAGGCGGCCAGCGATCTGCTCACCAGCACCGGCGCCGTCCTCTATTGGCTGGAGACCCCGCGGCTCGACCGCGCCGACATGGCCGAGGATCACGCCGACCGGATCGCCGGCCTGAACCGCTTGGTGGCCGAGGCGGCGGCCGCGCGGCCCGACCGCGACATCGTGCTGGTCGACTATCCGGCCTTCATCGGCGAGGTCGGGAGCGGGCGCGACCGGGCTCTGCGCGGCGACGGCGTCCACCTCTCCGACCGGGGATACGACGAGGTGGCGCCCTGGCTCATGGCCGTCATCGACCCCGCCGTCGGCCCGTGAGCCCCGGAACGCCCCGCCCTGCCGGCCCGTGAGAGGCCAAACGTTGCCAGGGCCGGATTGAGCCGCCATACTTTCGCCGTGGAACTCGGCGCCGCGCTAGTACCGGTAGTAGTCGGCTAGCGCACGTTCGCGTTCACAACCGATCGTGCGCTCGACCTCCCGCCGGGAGGTCGTTTCGCGTTGTCGAGCCCGGAGAAGAAACTCATGCAGATGACCGGAGGCCAGGCGCTGGTCAAGGCCCTTGAGCACGAAGGCGCCGAGGTGGTGTTCGGGCTGCCCGGCGGGGCCATCCTGCCCGTGTACGACCCGATCATCGAGTCGCCCATACGCCACATCCTGGTCCGCCACGAGCAGGGGGCCGGGCACATGGCCGAGGGGTACGCCCACGCCACCGGCCGGCCCGGGGTGGCCATGGTCACCTCGGGGCCGGGAGTCACCAACATCGTGACCGCCCTGTGCGACGCCAACATGGACTCCGTGCCCATGGTGTGCGTGTCGGGCCAGGTGCCCTACCCGGCCATCGGCACCGACGCCTTCCAGGAGTGCGACACCACCGGTATCACCATGGCCGTCACCAAGCACAACTTCCTGGTGACCGAGGCCCAAGACATACCCCGGGTCATCCACGAGGCCTTCCACATCGCCACCACCGGCCGGCCCGGCCCGGTGCTTGTGGACATCCCCAAAGACATAGTCGACCCCAACAACCCCCGGTCGGCCATGACCTGGTATGAGCCCTCCGACGATGACATGGAGCTGCCCGGATACCGGCCGGTCACCGCCGGCGACCCCGGGGCGATCCGGGCCGCGGCCGGCCTAATCGCTGAGTCGGAGCGCCCCGTGCTCTACGCGGGCGGCGGGATCCTCAAAGCCCGGGCCGCCGACGCGCTCAAAGAGCTGGCCGAGCTGGCGGATATCCCGGTGGTCACCACCCTCATGGCCCGGGGCGCCTTCCCCGACAGCCACCCGCTGTGTTTGGGCATGCCCGGCATGCACGGCAACTACGCGGCGGTCACGGCCATGCAGGAATCCGACCTGCTGATCGCCCTGGGGGCCCGGTTCGACGACCGGGTGACCGGCCGGGTCGACGGCTTCGCCCCCGGTGCCAAGGTGATCCACGTCGACATCGACGCGGCCGAGCTGGGCAAGGTGAGGGCGGCGGACGTGGCTATCCGGGGCGACTGCCGACTGGTGATCGCCGAGCTCACCGCCGCCCTGCGGGCCCTCGGCGGCGGCGGCGCCCAGCCCGACCGCCGGGCCTGGCGGTCGGTGATCAGTGGCTGGCAGGAGAAGTACCCGCTGGTGTACGAGCAGTCCGAGCCGGGCGAGCTGCTCAAGCCCCAGTTCGTGATGGAGCAGCTCCGCGACCTCACCCCCGACGACACCATCGTCGCCTCCGGGGTGGGTCAGCACCAGATGTGGGCCAGCCAGTACTGGACTTTCGACCACCCCTACACCTGGGTCAACTCCGGGGGGCTGGGCACCATGGGCTTCTCCATCCCGGCCGCCATCGGGGCCAAGGTGGGCATGCCCGACCGCATGGTGTGGGCCGTCGACGGCGACGGCTGCTTCCAGATGACGGCCCAGGAGCTGGTCACCGCCACCGTGGAGCGCATCCCGGTCAAGGTCGCCCTGTTCAACAACGCCTACCTGGGCATGGTGCGCCAGTGGCAGGAGATGTTCTACGAGGAGCGCTACAGCGAGGTCTACCTCTCTTACGAGGTCCCCGACTACGTGAGATGGGCCGAGGCCATGGGCTGCGTGGCCCTGCGGGTGGAGGCCCCTGAGGAGGTGGCCCCGGCCATCTCCAAGGCCAACGAGATCGACGACCGGCCCGTGGTGCTTGAGTTCCGCAGCGAGGCCTCCGAGAACGTCTACCCGATGGTGCCGGCCGGCAAGACCAACTCCGAGATCGTCGTCGACCCCTCCCAGCCCGACCCCCGACGGGGCCGGTGATGAGCGTCGCCGCAGCCCCGGAGGCTTCGGAGGCACTGGACGCCCCAAAGGCCCCACCGGCCCCGGCGGCGGTGCCCCCGGCGCGGTTCTCCACCATCGTCACCACGGTCGAGAACAAGCCCGGGGTCCTGGCCCGGGTGGCTGGCCTGTTCGCCCGGCGGGGCTACAACATCGAGTCGCTGGCCGTGGCCGCCACCGAGGACCACCGCTTCAGCCGCATCACCTTCACCGTCGACGTGGAGTCGTCCTCGCTGGAGCAGGTGGTCAAGCAGCTCGACAAGCTGGTCAACGTGGTCGACATCCAAGAACTCGACCCGGCCGAGTCGATCGAGCGGGAGCTGATACTGGTGACCGTGGCCGTCTCGCCGTCTGGCCTGGGCGGGCTGCTGGGGCTGGCCGACGAGTTCCGGGCCTACGTGCTCGACGCCGACGCCGATGCGATGATGCTGTCGCTGTCGGCCCGCCCGGCCCGGCTGGACGAGTTCGCCCGACGCCTGCAACCCTACGGGATCATCGAGCTGCAGCGGACCGGGCGGGTGGCCCTGCGGATGCTCGGCGCCCGATCGGCCCCGGCCCCGGCACCGGCGCCGGAACCCGAGGGGCCCGAAGCGTCCCCCTGACTCCTGACCGAAGCCCCAATCCCCGAGAGGTTCCAGTGGCAGACACCGACGACATCATCAAGGCCACCATCTACTACGAGAGCGACGTGGACCGGTCGGTCATCGACGACCGCCGGGTGGCGGTCCTGGGCTACGGCTCGCAGGGCCACGCCCACGCTCTGAACCTCTCCGACTCCGGCGTGGACGTGCGGGTCGGCCTGCGCGACGGCTCGGGCTCGAAGGCCAAGGCCGAGGCGTCGGGGCTGGCCGTCGATTCCATCGCCGGGGCCGTGGCCGCCGCCGATGTGATCATGATGCTCATGCCCGACACCGAGATGGCCGCCGTCTACTCCGAGCACGTCGAGCCCAACCTGGCCCCCGGCGACGCCGTGTTCTTCGCCCACGGGTTCAACATCCGGTTCGACCTCATCTCCCCGCCCGACTTCGTGGACGTGTGCATGGTGGCCCCCAAGGGTCCGGGCCACCTGGTGCGCCGGACCTACGAGGAGGGGGGCGGCGTGCCTTGCCTGGTGGCGGTGGAGCAGGACGCCTCCGGGTCGGCCCTGGCCCTGGCGCTGGCCTACGCCGATGCCATCGGCGGGGCCCGGGCCGGGGTCATCGAGACCACCTTCACCGAGGAGACCGAGACCGACCTGTTCGGCGAGCAGGCCGTGCTGTGCGGCGGCACCACCGCCTTGGTCCAGGCCGCCTTCGAGACGCTGGTGGACGCCGGGTACCAGCCCGAGGTGGCCTACTTCGAGTGCCTGCACGAACTCAAGCTCATCGTCGATCTGATGTACGAGGAGGGCATCGCCGGGATGCGCTACTCGGTGTCGGACACGGCCGAGTACGGCGACCTCACCCGGGGGCCGCGCATCGTGAACGACGCGGTGCGGGCCGAGATGGGCCGGATCCTCGCCGAGGTCCAAAACGGCTCGTTCGCGGCCGAATGGGTGGCCGAGAGCCGCAGCGGCCGGGAGAACTTCCACCGGCTGGAGGCGGCCGGCCACGACCACGCCATCGAGAAGGTGGGCGGGGTGCTGCGGTCCATGATGCCGTGGATCTCCGCGGGCAAGGCGTCGGTGAAGGAGGCCTCAGGTGGGCAGGGCTGACCGAGCCGCGGGCCGAATCGGCCGGGCCCCGGCCATCGACATCGGCATCGACGAGGCCGACCGGGCCGCCATCGCCGGGGGCCTGTCCCGGCTCCTGGCCGACAGCTACACCCTCTACCTGAAGACCCACAACTACCACTGGAACGTGGTCGGCCCCATGTTCAACACGCTGCACCTCATGTTTGAGGAGCAGTACACCGAGCTGGCCGTGGCCGTGGACCAGATCGCCGAGAGGATCCGGGCCCTGGGCGAGCCGGCCCCGGGCAGCTACCGCCAGTTCGCCGAGCTGTCGTCGGTGCCCGAGGAGGGCGACGCCCCCGGCGCTGACGAGATGATCCGGCGCCTCGTCGCCGGCCAGGAGACGGTGGTGCGCACCGCCCGGTCGGTGTTCCCGATGGTGGAGGCGGCCAACGACGAGGCCACCGCCGATCTGCTGACCCAGCGCATGCTGGTCCACGAGAAGACGGCCTGGATGCTGCGCAGCCTGCTGGCCTGAGCCGCCCCGATCGCCCCGGACTCGCAGTAGACCGAGGCCGGACAACTGGCCTTGATGTCACACCGGCCCTATACCGTCTCCGAAGTGAGCGCTCGGGAGGCGGGCGGAGCCCCAACCCACACCGACGCGGCGGGCGGGCGGTGGCGGCTGAATCGCGCCGGCATCGTCAACGTTTACCAATACGAGAACGAGGTGCTGCACTTCGGCGGCGGCCGGCTGCTCTTGCGCGGCGTGAACGGCTCCGGCAAGTCGACGGCGATGAACATGCTGTTGCCGTTCCTGCTCACCGCCCGTCCCGGCCGCATCGACGCGGCCGGGGAGCAGAGCGGGATCCTCAAGTCGTGGATGCTCGAAGGCCACGACGACGCCCAGCCGGTCGGCTACCTGTGGATCGAGTTCGAGCGGCAGGGCGAGTTCCTGGTGTGCGGCTGCGGCATCAAAGCCAACCGGCAGTCCGGCACGGTGACCACATGGTGGTTCATAACGTCCAAGCGGCCCGGCATCGACTTGCGGCTGTTGGAGGGAAACGTCTCGCTGTCGGCCGACGGGCTGCGCGCCGCCCTCGACGGGGACGAGGTGTTCAGCGAGCGCCGCCGTCGCGACTACCGCCGGGCCGTCGAGGGCCGTCTTTTCGGCGGGGCGCAGCTTGACCAGCACATCAGGTTGATCGACAAGGTGCGCAACCCGCGCATCGGCGACCGGATCGACGTGGATCTCCCGGTTTATCTGGTGGACGCGCTGCCGCAGCTCTCAGAGCAGGCGCTGGCCGAGGCCGCTCAGCCGCTCGACGACCTCGAAGAGCACCGCCGCAACGTCGCCGGTCTGGCGCAGACGTTCAAAGCGATCCAAGGCCTCCTCGACGTATACCGCTCGTATTGCGTGAGCGAACTGAGAAAGCGGGTTGCCGGGGGGCGCGCCTGCCTTGAAGAACTGCGGCGCTGCGCTCGCGAGGAGAAGAGCAAGCAACAAGCCGCGGCGGCGGCCGAGATGGCGGTCAAGCGACTCGACGCCGCCATTGACGACCTTGAGAAAGAGGCCCGGAACTTGCGCACCGAGATCTCCGCATTGGAGGCATCGAAGGCCTACCGCGACGGCCGGCGCCTCGAAGCGTTGCGCGACTTCGTCGCCAACCTGGCCGATCAGTGCAAGAGCGCGGCTGGACGGGTCGCCAGTTGCGAACAGCGTGCCGAGTCCGCCGGTGGACAGTTGCAGCAGGCCCAGCGCCGCGGCCGAGACGATCTGGCTGATCTCAACGCTCGTCTAGCGGCCGCTACTGGTCTGGGCAAACGCGGCGGGATCGCTCACCTGCCGCTCGGGCCGGTCGCAGTGGCTGAGTCCGCGCTCGCGGGCATTGATTCGGCCGAACCGAGCGAACCTCTCGACACCACCGTCATCGGTAGGCAGGTGGCGGCGATGGGTGCCGCAGTCTTGGAACGACACGCCGATGTCGACACAGTCGAGACGGCGCAGGCCGCCCTTGATTCCGCTGGTCGGGAGCTCGAGCTCGCGGAATCGGCGTACGGAGTCGCAGAAAGCGCAGCCCACCGGGCGCGGGAGCGGTTCGTCGAGCTAACTCAGCGCCTGAGCGAAACCCGAAGCAGATGGGCCGACCAGGTTCGGCTCTGGGCATCTGATCTCCTTCCCCGTCTGCGAGCTGCCGGCGTGGAGGCGCCCACGACGGCAGCATTTGCCGCGAACGGATCAAACAGGTCAGAGCAGGAAGAATCGGCGAGCGACAACCCTGAGGCTGTGCGTTCTCGGCTGGTGTCCGAGGCTGACGCTCTCGCCGGTCACTGGCAATCCGCGGCCGCGGCAGTCGGCCTTCGACTCGCCGGTGAGCAAGCGGCAGAGGAGGAGGCGCAAGCGCTCGTAGACGATCTGGCGGCGCGAGCCGAGCTTGATGCCCCCCGACAGGACTGGCAGACCGCCGCGGACCATTGCTTCGCCGACTTGATCGACTTCGCGCCCCAACTCGGTGAAGCCGAGCGCGCCGGCCTTGAAGCGGCCCTGCAAGCCTCCGGGCTGCTCACGGCTCGCCTGGTCGATGACGGAGCCCTCGAGCTGTCGAGCGGCGAACTGGTCGCCGTCGTCGGCGGCGGGGTGCCCAGACCGCTGAGCGACTGCTTGATCGTGACCGTGCCGGACCGGCTCATCGGAGAGGTGGACGAGGGTCTGGTGGCCAAGCTGCTCGAATCGATCTCAGGCGACATATGGAGCGACGCCGCCACCGCCGTCGCAGTCGACGGCGCCTTCCGAATCGGGTCGCTTCGCGGCCGGCACTTCAAGGAGCGAGCCGAGTTCATCGGGGTGACCGCCCGCCGTGCTGCGCTCGACCAAGCCCGGAGGGAAGCGGGCGAAAGATTGGACCAAGCCCGGGCCGTTGTGGCCCACAGCGCGGCCGAACTGGCCAAGTGCGAAGAGTCGCTTGACCAGGCGAGACGACATCGGTCGGAACTGCCGTCCACTGACATGATCGTCTCGGCGCGCGCGCAAACCGATGCCGCTGAAGCGGCAAGTGAGGCGGCCGAAGCGGAACGAGCGGCGAAAGCCGGGGATGTGGCCAAAGCGGAATCGGCATCGATCGACGCATCGAACGCGCTCCACCGGGTGGCGACAACGCTGGATCTCCCCGCCGATGGCGACCGCCTCAAGGTGGTTCGCGAGGATCTGAGCGAGCTGGCGTCGGCTCTGGAGCGATGCCGTCACCAGATCGACGCTCTGCGACGATCGGTTGGCGACTGGCGCAGCGCCGCCGACCTTTGGGGGACGGCCGCCGCCGACCTCCGCGCTGAGCGGAGCGAACTGGCCGCCATCAGATCGAGGCGCGACAGTGAGCGCGCCCGCCTGGCCACTATTGAGGACAGCATCGGTTTGGAGTACGCCGAGGTTGCAGCCACTCGCGATCGATGCGCCATCGAGTTGAAAGAGGCAGAGACACGCCTGCCGACGACCCGCGAAGAGCGAGACCTCGCCGTCGAGCGGCGGGCGGAATCGCTCGCCCAGGCCCACAACGCGACCGGCAAACGCGCCGAGGCCGAACAGGAGTGCGACGCGACACTGCGGTCGTTGATGGAGGTGCTGGCGATGCCCGGGCTCATCGGCGCGATCCGCGGCCCCGCTGAACCGACCGAAACGACAGCGGCCCGCCCGGTCGGCCCCGAGCCTGCTGAAGCCATAGTCGCCCGGTCAGTCGGCCCCGACGGTCTGCGCGAGGTGCTGGACGCCGTTGAGCTTGTGCTGCCCGTCGGCGACGCCGCCGGAGCCAGCCCGGTCAACGCTGACAGTGTCCGACAGTCCTTGATGCAGCGCCGTGACACCCTCGGCGTAGGTTGGGACGCCGAAGCCCGCCAGCCCGATCCGATGCTTCCCATGGTTGTCGAAGTGACCGGCCCGTCGGGAAGAGCGACGCTGGCGGCCTCCGTGCAGGCGGTGTCGGGACAGCACCGGCAGCTTGAGAACCTGCTCGACCGCAAGCAGGACGCGGCTCTGCGCGAGCTGCTGCAAGGCTTGATCGCCCGTGAGGTCGCCGAGAAGATCCATGGAGCCGAGCGGTTGGTCGAGTTGATGAACGAGCGTCTCGGCGCGGTGATGACCGCGCATCAGGTGGGGGTCCAACTGCGATGGCGCCGATCCCCTGAAATCGACGACACGACGGCGCGCATGGTTGATTTGCTGGCGAAGCTTCCCGATCTGCGCACTGACGATGACGAGCTCGAGCTGCGCTCGGCGTTGTCCCGCCGCCTTGACGAGGCGCGGGCGATGCATCCCGATGTTCCGTACCGTCAACTCATCGCCGACACGCTCGACTACAGGCGATGGCACGAAATGTCGGTGATGATCCGCCGAGCAGGCGATAAGCCCTCCCGGCTCGGCCGCAGGACACCGCTGTCGGAGGGCGAAAAGAAGCTCGTCACTTACCTCTCGCTCTTCGCGGCCGTGGCTGCCTCCTACGACGCGCTGGCCGAACAGCACAGATCCGCTGATGACGGCCGATCCCACATCGCCAGGTTCGTCCTGCTTGACGACGCGTTCGCCAAAGTGTCCGAGGACAACCACGCTGCGCTGTTCGGATTGCTCGTCGAACTCGACTTGGACCTGATCGCCACCAGCGAGCGGCTGTGGGGCACCTTCCCGACCGTGCCTGAACTGGCCATCACCGAAGTCGTGCGCGATGCAACACTCGGTGTGATTCTGCTTGAGCACTACCGCTGGGACGGTGCCGCCCGCGAAAGGCGAAGCGGACGGTGACCGACGAACAGAACAGGTCCCCCGAGAGAGGCCGAAGCGACTCCGGCGGCGATCCGGTTGGCGCTCGGACGCTGTTCCGGTATCTCGGCGGCGACGAATGGCACGAGTACCGAGCCATCCTCGAGGTGTTCGCCGGCACCTTCTTCGCCGAGTTCACGCCGGGCGAAGTGGCGGCTGCCGTCGCCGAATTCGGAGTCGACCCCGACGTGGTCCCCGATCGGCTCGAGAGCCTCCGCCGCTGGGGGAACCTCACGGTGTCGTCGTCAGTCGGCAACCCGTCGAGTCTCGACGACTACTACTGGAGACGCAATCGCTACCTGATCACCCGCTCCGGTCAGGAGGTGTTCGAACTCGTCGAACGCGTGCTCGCCCAAGCCGACGAGATAGGCGATGTGCAGGCGGGCCGCCTGCGCGATCTGCACCGCGCCCTGACGGAGCTGAGCGAGTTGGGCGCTGGGTTCGACCGCGCCGCCGATGAGAGCCTTGCCGCGGTGGTGCGCGCCGTGTTCGATCACCACGAACGCTTCACCACCGAACTGACGCAGTTCTTCGCCGAGCTCAACCTGTGGCAGAGCCGCTACGACCTTGACGCCGACGAGGTCCAGTTCTTTGCCGAGGTGCTCGTCAACTACGTCGCCGAACAGCTCACCGAGATCGAACGCATGGCTCGCCCGATAGCTCGTAGCCTGGAGATGATCCGCCCCCATCTGCCGGACCTGCTTCCGGCGCTCCAGTCCGGGCTAGCCGCGCGGGTCGACGATGCCGGGCTCGACGATCGCATATCGGTGCGCAGGCTTCCGGGCACGAGGATCGACGACTGGGAGCACCTCGCGGCATGGTTCGTGTCGTCGCCGGGCCGGGCTTCGCGGCTCAATCAGTACACCGGTCAGGCGGTGGCTGCGGTGCGCACCCTTACCGCGAACGTCACCCGACTGTCACGGGCCGGACTGGGCACGGCGTCGAGGCGCTCTGACTTTGTGCGCCTGGCCAGGTTCTTCGATCAAGCAACCACGATCGGAGAGGCCCATGAGATCGCCGCCGCCGGGTTCGGGCTCGGCTCGTGCCGTCATCTCGGCTTGCTGTCCGAGGACGCCGACGACCCCGCTCCCACCGTCACACCGTGGCGAGATGCTCCACGGGCCGCTGTCCCGGTGTCGCTGCGCGAACGGGGCGACACAAGCCAGCGGGGCGGGAGCACACCGGTGCGCAACCGGCAGCGAGAACGGGAGCTGCTGTGTCGGCGCCGCGACCGGGACCGTGTAGCCCGCGAAACCGTCGCCGCCGAACTGCTGTCGTGCGCCGGTGACGGCGGCCGAATCGACGGAGCTCGGATGTCAGTCGCCTCGTTCGTGATGTTGTGCGATCTCATCAGCCGGTCCGGTCTCAGGGCTGGCATCGGGAACTTCCGCACGGCGACCTCCGACGGGGTTTGCTGCGGTGTGCGTCGAGTGGCCGGCGCCCGCACCCTCGTCGAATCCCCGGACGGGCGGCTCGCCATGCGCGACCTCGTGGTCACCGTCACGGCCGCGAACGAGGCCGGACCGACCGGATCGTCGCCGCGGCCACGATGAGGACGCCGGTTGTCGCGGGCGCTGACCCTCGTCAGAGGCTCGATCTTCGGGATGCGGCCCGCGGTCTCGCCACTCATCCGCTCGTGCTGGCCGAGCGCGATCCCGACACGTTCATGATGATCCGGCGGCACGAGCAGATGCTCGACCGATGGTTCACCCAGCGCTTCGGATACCGCCTGCAGGTCACGGCCGACACGGCCCGCCTGTTCAAGACGACCATCGTCGCCAATCGGCGCCCACTGCGGACGACGACCGCCCAGAGCCGGCCGTTCTCTGTGCGCGAGTACACGATGCTCGCCTTGGCGCTGGCCGCGGTCGCGGCGGGCCCGAGTGTGATCAGCTTGCGCGACCTCATCCATGAGATCCGCTCAGCGGCGATCGACGCTGACATCGCTCTCACTGAGGAATCGGCTGACCGGCGCGCGCTTGTCGCAGCCCTGAGATGGATGATCCACCACGGCATAGCGAGCGAGATGCACGACCGCGTCGATCGTTACATCGCCGACGGCGAAGCCGACGCTGTGCTGCGTATCCGATCCGACCGCGTCGCTCTCCTGCCGCTTCCGGTGCTCGCCCGTTCCGAGAGGGTTGAGCAAGTGCTCGACCGCTCCGATCAACGGCTGTCGTCCCGGGCGTGGATGCGCTCGATCCTTCTGGAAGAACCCGTGCTGTACCGCACCGATCTCACCGACGAGGAATGGACGGAACTCCGGAACCGGCTGGGCGAGGAGTCCGCCATCTTCGATGAGATGTTCGGGCTGTACATCGAGGCCCGCGCTGAGGGAGTCATGGCGATCGACCCGGACGGCGGGCTGACCGACGAACGCTTCCCGTTCAGCGGCACCGTCGGCCATGCCACTCTGCTGCTCATAGACCGGCTCATCGAGACGGACTGCACCCTGATCGAACGCGGCGCGCTCACAGACACCGTGGCCGAGTTGGCCGAGGAGCATCGCCGCTACTGGTCGCAGCTCGCCGCCGACCCGGACCGCCTCACCGCCGAAATCCTGGAGCTGCTGCAAGACCACCGCCTCGCTGACACCGACGGCGACACCGTCCGTCTTCTTCCCGCGGCCTGGCGATACAGCGTTGACATCGAATCCGACGAGGACAGGTCAGGGCCGGATGTCGTCATGGAGCAGACCGCGCTGCTGTGACGCCCGGCTCCGTCCCCCACTCGCTGCGCCGCCCCGGCATGGCGCCAGTGTGGGCGGCGGCACGTCAGCAACTCGATCGCTTCGGGTCTCAGCGCCGCGGCGCTGTCACCCGACCCGACCTCGATCGGCCGAGCAGCCTGGTCCTCGAATCACTGCTCGGGCGCAAGCCAACCAAACGCCTTGACCTCGGGGAGCTGGAGAAGGCGCTGGTAACCCGCAGGGTCGGCGACGATCTGAGCGACGCCCTCACCCGTCTCGGCCACCCGCCATCGCCCGACGCCGCCCAGCGCCGCGCCGCCCGGGCTCGCTCCGGCGCCGCCCGAGAAGCGCTGACCTGCGCCGTCGCGTCCTGGAAGGAGCCGTGGGCGACCGAATGGGCCGACGGCATCCTTCGCTCGGGACTGCTCGGCGGCCTCGACCGCGACACCGTCGAAACCCTGATCGCCGATGTGCGGTGCCTGCTTGATTACCTCGATCACGCCGCGCCGCCCGGTGCCAGCCGCACCGAGATCGCCGCCAAGCTCTTCGGATCGGCTCACGCCCTAGATCAGGGCACGAGGCTGGCCGCCTTCGCGATCCATGCCCTGCGCCAACGGGTGGGTCAGTTTGAAGGGCGCGAACTCTGGGAGAGGGCGGGGATTCTGGCCGACCGCGTCTCGGCCCCGGCATTGACTTGGTCGCTCCCCGTCATCGGATCGTCGGCCCTCGACGAACAGATCCGAGCGGCATCGGCCGGAGCGCTTCCTCTCCATGTCAGCCTGATGGCGCTGCAAAGGCATCCCGTCTCGGTTCCTCGGGGCGTACCCGTTCTAGTCGTCGAGAATCCCCGTCTGGTCGAGGCGGCTGCCGAGCACAACCTCACGAGCAGTGTCATCTCGTCGAACGGCAACCCTTCGACCGCTGTGACCACACTCCTGCGGCAGTTGCAAAGATCCGGGGCCTCGATCTGGTACCACGGCGACTTCGATGCGCCGGGGATCGCCATCTGCCGCCGGATGCATGAAATGGGCTGCACGCCGTGGATGATGGACTCGACCGACTACGAAGACGCCATCCGCCTGGCCGAGCGGACTGATGTGCGGCTTGAGGTCGACTCCAAAGACTGCGGAACCACGCCGTGGGATACGGCGCTCCAAGCCGTTTTCGAATCCCGTCGACTCGTCATTCACGAAGAACTCGTGCTCGATGGCGTTCTCGACGATTTCAGCCGCATGGAGGCGCGCTTTCGCAGCGTTCACGGCCTCTGAACTGGTGCCTGCCGCCTCGATTAGCTGAGGCGCTCGACGATCATGGCCATGCCCTGGCCCCCGCCCACACACATTGATTCGAGCCCGACGGCGTTGTCGGCGTCCTCGAGGCCGTTGAGGAGCGTGGTCATGATACGGGCCCCGGTCATGCCGAAGGGGTGGCCCAGGGCGATGGAGCCCCCGTTGGGGTTGAGCTTGTCGTGGTCGATCCCCAGCTCGTCGGCCGAGGGCAGCACCTGGGCCGCGAAGGCCTCGTTGATCTCGACGTGGTCGATGTCGCCGATGGTCATGCCGGCCCGGCCCAGGGCCTGACGACAGGCGTCGATCGGGCCCAGCCCCATGATCTCGGGGTTCAGGGCCGACACCCCGGTGGCGACCACCCGGGCCAGCGGCGCCGCCCCCACCCGGGCCGCCTTGGCGTCGGACATGACCACCACCGCCGCGGCCCCGTCGTTGAGCGGGCAGGCGTTGCCGGCGGTCACGGTGCCGTCGGGTCGGAACACCGGCTTGAGCTGGGACACGCCCTCGAGGGTGGTCCCCTCCCGGATGCTGTCGTCGGCGCTCACCAAGGTGCCGTCGGCCAGTGGGTAGGGCGTGATCTCCCGCTCGAACAGGCCCCGGCGCCGGGCGGCCTCGGCCCGGTTCTGGGACAGGACCCCCCACTCGTCTTGGGCCCGCCGGGAGACGCCCTTGTGCTGGGCCACGTTCTCGGCGGTCTGGCCCATGGCGATGTAGAGGTCGGGCAGCCCCTCGGGGGGCGCCCAGTCGTCGGTCCCGGCGCCGGTGCGGGCCTGGGTCCGGGCCTCGGCCGAGGAGAACGAGTCGTTGTGGGGGCCGGTGTCGGCCGCGCCGTTGCCGTAACGGGACACGGTCTCCACGCCGCCGGTCACGAAGCAGTCGCCCTCGCCCGCCTTGATGGCGTGGGCCGCCATGCGGATGGCCTGCAGCGACGACGAGCAGTAGCGGTTCACGGTCACGCCCGGGGCGTTGACCCCGGCCAGCACCGACGCCACCCGGGCGATGTTGTAGCCGCCCTCGCCGCCGGGCTGGCCGATGCCCCAGATGACGTCCTCGACGTCGGCGGAGTCGAGGCCCGGCACTTTGGACAGCACGTCGGCGATGACGAAAGCCGACATGTCGTCGGGCCGGACCTGGGTCAGCGACCCCTTGTTGGCCCGGCCTATGGGGGTGCGGGCGGTGGCGACGATGACGGCTTCGGTCATGATGGAGGCTCCAAGCTCAGCCGCGGGGACAACCCGCGGGCATCCGGCGGGATCAGGACGCGGGGTCAGGATAAGGGGCGGCGATGACGGCGAGCACGAAGACAGGCAGGCCCGGCCTCGGCGCCGACCGGGAGTGGAGGCTGCTCATCGGCGGCGAGTGGGTCCCGCCGGGGGCGGGCGCCTACCCGGTCGTCGATCCGGCCACCACCGAGGTGGTGGGCCACGCCCCCGAGGCCACCGTCGGCCAAGCCCTCGACGCGGCCGGAGCGGCTCGAGCCGCCCTAGACGGCTGGAGGGCGCTGAGCCCCGCCGACCGCGGCGCCCATCTGGCCCGGCTGGCCCGGGTGCTGGAGGCCAGAGCCCCCGACTGGACCGCCCTGGTGCAGGCCGAGACCGGCTCCACCATCAACATCACCGAACAGATCCAGGTGGGCCCGGCCTTCGTGGACCGGTTCCGCTACTACTCGCACCCGATCGACCTCGACGAGGCCGTTCCCCCTCTGCCCCAGGACAAAACCGCGCTGGGGCCAGCCGGGCTGGCCAATGCCATGGTCCACCGCCGGCCGGTGGGGGTGGTGGCCTGCATCACGCCTTACAACATGCCGCTGGTCAACGTGGCCGGGAAGATGGCGCCCGCGCTGGCGGCCGGGAACACGGTGGTGATCAAGCCGGCCCCCCAGGACCCGCTCGGGATACTGCTGCTGGGCGAGGCGGTGGCCGAGGCCGGCTTCCCCGACGGGGTGGTGAACATCGTCACCGGGTCCGGGCCGGAGGCCCCGGCCGCGCTGGTGGCGTCGGCCGATGTGGACATGATCTCCTTCACCGGGTCGAGCGCGGTCGGGACCCGCATCTACCGGGACGGCGCCGCCACCATGAAGCGACTGCTCATGGAGTTGGGCGGCAAAGGCGCGCTCATCATGACCGAGGACGCCGACGTGAACGCGGCCTGCGCGGCCATCGCCACCGTCTGGGGCTTCCACTCGGGCCAGATCTGCACTGCCCCCACCCGGGTCATCTGCCACCGCGACCTGTACGACCGGACGGTGGAGACCCTGCAGGCCTTCGCCGGGTTCATGAAGATGGGCGACCCGCGGGAGCGCGACACCATCGTGGGCCCGGTCATCACCGAGGCCCACCGGGACCGGGTCGAGGCCTTCGTAGCCGCCGGGACCGCCGCCGGGGCCACCGCAGCGTGCGGCGGCAGCCGACCCGACCGGCCCGGCTACTACGTGGCCCCGACCCTGCTGGTGGACGTGACCCCCGACATGGAAGCGGCCCGGCAGGAGGCCTTCGGCCCGGTGGTAGCGGTACTGGCCCACTCCGGCGACGACGAGGCGGTGGCCCTGGCCAACGACTCCCCCTACGGGCTGTTCTCCTACGTGTTCTCCGGCGACGCCAAGCGGGCCTATGAGATCGCGGGCCGGCTCCAGTCGGGCAACGTGGCCCTTAACACCGTCCAGCCCCACATGCAGGCCCCGTTCGGGGGGTGGAAGATGTCGGGCATAGGCCGGGACCGGGGCAAGTGGGGGATCGAGGCCTACACCGAGATTCAGGCCGTCAACTGGCTCGCCTCGTGACCGCCGCGGGGCCATTGGTCGCCGGGCTGGTCGCGAAAAACGCGACCGGCCCTCGGGGCTATCGCTATTAGCGATGGCAGCCTTCGCTGGAAATTATCGCCGTTCGCGGGACATACGACCAGTTTCTACCTACGGTTGTATGTCGGCAACGGAGCGAACGGTCCTCGTTCGAAGCAGACAGTTAGGCGAATCGCATGCTCGATGCCGTCGGGATGCCCAATGGCCCGGCCGAGTCCACCGGATGGATGAAGCAGAGCATGTGCGTCGGGGAGAGCGACCTCTTCTTCGCCCCCTTCGCCGAGCGCCCCGAGGCCCGGGTGCGCCGCGAGGCCCGAGCCCGGGCCCTGTGCTCGGCGTGCTCGGTGCTGGAGAGATGCCGCGATTACGCCCGGGCCAATCGCGAGCTCGGCTTCTGGGGGGGCGAGAGCGAGGTAGAGCGGGCCGAGGCCGGCTTCGCCCCCACCACCCCCATCGTGGGGCGCCAGCGGGTGGCCGAGCAGCGGGCCCGGGAGGCCATGGAGCGAGCGGGCTGATCGGCCGGGCTGACCAGCCCGGGCCGCTCAGCTTGCGACCTGGTACTCCTCGTACCACAGGGCCAAGTTCAACAGCCGATACAGCAGGCGGCCGTTGTTTCTCCTCCCGCCCAAGTGCTCCTGTATGCAGTGCTCCAAGGTGAGCTTGTCAAGCAATCCGTCATTCAGAAGGCTGGAATCAAACAGTGTAGACCGCAGGTAATCGGCTAGGGATGTCCGCAACCAGAACGGTATCGGCACGCTGAACCCGGTCTTTGGATGGTCAAGAATAGCCGCAGGCAGTGTGTCTTTCAGTGCTTGGCGTAGAATATATTTCTTCTCTCGCCCCTTTACTTTGTAAGCCGACGGTAATGACATCACATATGCGGCCATCCTGGTGTCAACCATAGGCACTCTTGCTTCGATACCATGGGCCATAGTTGTCCGGTCTACTTTCTTAAAATATAGATCAGGCAGTATTATGTTGCAGTCGGTATAAAGCATACGTTGTACTGGATCAAGGTGCTCGTATCGTTCATAGAACTCCCGGTGACATTGGAAAGGGTCACTGGCGTCTAATAATGAGTTGGCCCACGGTGTAAACACTTTCAAGAAGGGGGCGCTCCAATTGTTGCCCGACATTATCAGAGCCATGCGCAGAGAAGGCTTGGCATTATAGAAGGTATTGACAGCCTTAAATCGCCGATGCCATATGCTCTTTTTAGGGATGAGCGGAGAAGTTAGAGCTATTAGATGTTTCAACTTTTCATACTCACCTATAGTGTAACGAGTGTACCCGGCGAAGATCTCATCGCCTCCATCTCCCATGAGGATAACTTTGGGATCTCCTGCCACTTGTTCGCTGAGCAGATACAAGGCAATACTGGCCGGATCACCGAACGGCTCATCGTAGCAACGAATCAAACGCGGGATAATATCGGTGAGATTCCCACCCGAAAGGTGCATCTCCTGATGGTCCGTATTGAAGCGATTGGCTACTATACGAGCCTGAGAAAGTTCGTTAACGCCCTTGTCAAAGTCAAAGCCGACTGAGAACGTCTTCAGCCGTCCGCTGTAGTGTTGGCTGGCGAAAGCGGTGATGGCAGAGGAGTCGATGCCTCCGCTGAGGAATACGCCAACCGGAACATCACTAACTAAGTGGTTCTTTATTGCTCTCTCAAGCATATCTCGCACGGTGTCAGTCGCAGTATATAAATCGTCTTCGATCTGTCCCGTTTGGAAGAGCGACACGTACGGCTCAAGCTTTGTACTGTTCGCATCCAGAGTAAGCAGATGCCCAGGCAGAAGTTTGTGGATTCCCATATACATCGTGTTGGAGTTCAGGGCGGTGTCGTAGTGCATGTATTCGTGCAGGCCCGCCCAGTTGATGCGAGCCTGAACTTTACCAGAGGCAAGTATGGCTTTGATTTCGGAACCGAAAATTATTTCATTTGTGGTGTCACAAAAATAGAGGGGCTTGATGCCGAATCGATCCCTCGCTAAATGTATGCGGTGTTCATGGTTGTCCCAAACTGCTATGGCAAACATGCCTTCAAACCTGGCAAATGCCTCTACCCCCCATTCCATAATTGCGTGGAGGACGACCTCGGTGTCAGAGTGTCCGCGGTAGCGGTGTCCTTTGGCGGACAAGATCTGTCTTATTTCACCGAAGTTGTAGACTTCACCATTGTAAACTATGATGTACCGGCCGTCAGGTGATTGCATAGGCTGATTGGCCCGCGTCGAAAGATCAAGGATGCTCAGCCGTGTATGTCCTAAACCCAGAGAACCGTCTACATAAACCCCTTTGTAATCCGGCCCACGGTGGTTAAGAGAGTCGGCCATTTTGTTTACTATATTGGGATCGATACTGGCTCCGTCTTTGAGGTATATACCACTTATTCCGCACATATTATTGTCCTAACATGCGCTGCATGACAACAACATCGAGCCAGTTGCCCAGCTTACGGCCCACCTCGCGCTCGGTTCCCACCGTGGCGAAACCGACCGAGCGGTGCAGAGCGATCGACGCCTCATGGCCTCCCACGATCCGAGCCAGCATAGTGTGGAAGCCCCGGGCGGTGGCCAGGTTGATCAGCTCGGCCATCAGCCGGGTGCCGACCCCGGCCCCTCGGAACGAGGCGTCCACGTAAACGCTGGACTCCACCGAGGTGCGGTAGGCGGCCCGGGGCCGATACTCCGACAGCGACGCGAAACCCACCACCAAACCGTCCCGCTCGGCCACCACCACCCCCAGGGCGCCGTCTCGCTCGGTCAGCCAGGCGATCTGCTCGTCGAGGGTTCGGGGAACGAGATCGAAGGTGTGGGTGGTGTGGACGACCTCGTGGTTGTAAATGCGGCGGATGGCTTCGGCGTCGTCGCGAGCAGCCAGACGCACCCGGATCTCCTCGGACACCCCCGCAGGATACCCATAGCTAATCTGGGCTCCGGGCCGGTCAGGCCCGGGCGGCGAGACGGCGGTTCTTGACCTTGGCCTTCAGGTAGTCCCGGTTGAGCAGGGCGATGAAGTCGAGGCTGATCTCCTTGGGGCAGGCCTCACGGCACTCGCCGTGGTTGGTGCACGAGCCGAAGAACTCCTCCATGGTCTCGACCAAGGCCTCGGTCCTCCGCCAGCGCTCGGGCTGGCCTTGGGGCAGCACGTTGAGGTGCCCCAGCTTGGCCGCGGTGAAGAGCTGGGCGGCCGAGTTGGGGCAGGCGGCCACGCAGGCGCCGCAGCCGATGCAGGCGGCCGCGTCCATGGCGAAGTCGGCCGCCTCCTTGGGCACCGGGGTCTCGTTGGCGTCGGGGGCGGACCCGGTGGGGGCCGATATGTAGCCGCCGGCCTCGATGATGCGGTCGAAGGCCTGCCGGTCCACCATCAGGTCCTTGACGACCGGGAACGAGGCGGCCCGGAACGGCTCGACGACGATCTCATCGCCGTCGGCGAAGGACCGCATATGGAGCTGGCAGGTGGCGGTGGCCCTCTCGGGGCCGTGGGCCCGGCCGTTGATCATCACCCCGCACGTGCCGCAGATGCCCTCCCGGCAGTCGTGGGCGAAGGTGACCGGCTCGATCCCCTCGTCAAGCAACCGCTCGTTGACGATGTCGAGCATCTCCAAGAACGAGGCGTCGGCGGGGATGCCCCGGGCCTCGACGTCCTGGAACGCCCCTGGAGCGCCGGGCCCGTCCTGGCGCCAGATCCGCAGCCTCAGGTCCAGCGTGCCGCTCACTTGTAACTCCTCCGGGTGGGGGTGACGCTCTCGAACTCCAAGGGCTCCCGCTCGAGTCGGCCGGGTCGGTCCGGGCCCGGCCAGAAGTAGGCGGCCGCGTAGGCGAAGTTGTCGTCGTCGCGGAGGGCCTCGCCTTCGGGGGTCTGGTGCTCGGTGCGGAAGTGGCCGCCGCAGGACTCCTCCCGGTGCAGGGCGTCTTGGGCCATCAGCTCGGCCAGCTCCATGAAGTCGTCCACCCGGTTGGCCTTCTCCAGGGCCTGGTTGACGCCGTCGGCGGTGCCCAGCACTTTGGCGTCGGCCCGGAACTCCTCCCGCAGGGCCGGGATCTCGCTCAGGGCCTTCTCCAGCCCGGCTCGGCTGCGGGCCATCCCGCAGTGGTCCCAGACGATCCGGCCCAGCTCCCGGTGGTAGTGATCGACCGAGCGGGTGCCCCCGACCGCCAGCCAGCGCCGGGTCCGGTCGGCGACGGCGGCCACGGCCTCAGAGAAGACGGGGTCGTCGGCGGGCGGCGGCGGCCGGCCCAGCCGGGGGGCCAGGTAGCCGCCGATGGTGTAGGGCAGCACGAAGTAGCCGTCGGCCAGCCCCTGCATCAGGGCCGAGGCCCCGAGCCGGTTGGCGCCGTGGTCGGAGAAGTTGCACTCGCCGACGGCGAACAGCCCCGGGATGGTGGTCATGAGGTTGTAGTCGACCCACAGCCCGCCCATGGTGTAGTGGACGGCCGGGTAGATGCGCATCGGCGCCCGGTACGGGTCCTCGCCGGTGATGCGCTGGTACATGTCGAACAGGTTCCCGTACTTCTCCCGCACCGCCTGCTCGCCGTCGCGGGCTACCACGTCGGCGAAGTCGAGGTACACGCCGTTGCGCAGCGGGCCCACCCCCATGCCCGAGTCCACCACCGTCTTGGCGTTGCGGGAGGCCACGTCCCGGGGCACCAGGTTGCCGAACGACGGGTACTTCTCCTCCAAGTAGTAGTAGCGGTCGGCATCGCCGATGGTCTCGGGGCTGCGGGCGTCGTCCATCCGGCGGGGCACCCAGATGCGGCCGTCGTTGCGCAGCGACTCCGACATCAGGGTGAGCTTGGACTGGAACTCATCGCCGGCCGGGATGCAGGTCGGGTGAATCTGGGTGTAGCAGGGGTTGGCGAAGGCCGCGCCCCGGCGGTAGGCCCGCCAGGCCGCGGTCACGTTGCAGTTCATGGCGTTGGTGGACAGGTAGTACACGTTGCTGTAGCCGCCGGTGGCCAACACCACGGCGTGGCCGCGGTGGGCCCGGACCTCGCCGGTGAGCAGGTCCCGCACCACGATCCCGCACGCCTCGCCGTCTTTGACCACCACGTCGAGCACGTCGCTGCGGGTGTGGAGGGCGACCTTGCCCGCCGCCACCTGGGCGGCCAGGGCCTGGTAGGCCCCCAGCAGGAGCTGCTGGCCGGTCTGGCCCCGGGCGTAGAAGGTGCGGCTCACCTGGGCCCCGCCGAAGGACCGGTTGGCCAGCAGGCCGCCGTACTCGCGGGCGAAGGGCACCCCCTGGGCCGCGCACTGGTCGATGATGTTGGCCGACACTTGGGCCAGCCGGTACACGTTGGCCTCCCGGGACCGGTAGTCGCCGCCCTTGATGGTGTCGTAGAAGAGGCGGAACACCGAGTCGCCGTCGTTGCGGTAGTTCTTGGCCGCGTTGATGCCGCCCTGGGCGGCGATGGAATGGGCCCGGCGGGCCGAGTCGTGGAAGGTGAAGGCCTTCACGCGGTAGCCGAGTTCGGCCAGGGAGGCGGCGGCCGAGGCCCCGGCCAGCCCGGTGCCGACCACGATCACCTCGAAGCGCCGCTTGTTGTTGGGGTTGACCAAGTCGAGCGAGAACTTGTGGTTGTCCCACTTGTCGGCCAGCGGGCCCTCGGGGACGCTGGCGTCGAGGGCGGCGGCGTTCACTGTGGGCGCCCCTCGCTGCCGCGGGCGCGGGCGGCGTTCACTGTGGGCTCTCCTCGCTGCCGCGGGCGCGGGCGGCGTCGGCCTCGGGCTCAAGCTCGCCCGGCCCGGCTTGGACCATGCCGCCGTTCTCGTCGCTCGCCCCGGCGGGCGCGTCGGCGCGGCCGTCCTCGTCGATCAGGCCAGCCTGGACCATCAGCGGGAAGCTCAGGTTGCCGACCAGGATGGCCCCGGCCACCGCCGCGGCCAGCCCCCGGCGCAGGTGGTTGTAGCGAGGGTTGTTCACGCCCAGGCTCTGGAACATCGACCAGGCCCCGTGGAAGATGTGGACGGCCAAGGCGACGTTGGCCACCACGTAGACGGCGGCCACCGGCAGCGACGACAGCGACTCGACCACGTTGTGGTACACGTCGCCCCGGACGTAGTCGCCGCCGAGCCACCACCCCCAGGTGAGGTCGGCCAGGTGGAACAGCACGTACAGGCCGATGATGGGGCCGGTCCAGCGCATGGTGCGGCTGGCGTAGGAGGCGGCCGCGTAGCTCTGCCCGCCCTCATATTTCTTGTTGCCGCTGACGAAGCCGGATCGGGGGTTGTTGTCGCGGCCCATCCGGCGCAGCGAGTAGGCGCTGTGCAGGTGGAGGGCGAACATGGCGATCAGCCCGAGGCGCAGAGCCCACAGGATCAGGGTGCGGGGGACCAGGTGGCCGCCCAGGTCCCGCAGGGCCTCGGCGTACTCGTTGACCTGGGTCGGCCCCTCGTAGAGGTGCAGGTTGCCGATCATGTGCACGATCACGAAGCCGATCAGGCCCACCCCGGTGACGGCCATGACGTACTTCTTGCCCACCGCGGTCTGGTAGACGTCCAGCGGCCAGCCGAGCCGCCGGCGCCGGGGCCGCACCGGCGACACCCGCCTTGGCGCGGAGGGCGCCGGGGCCGGAGGGGGCGTCGGGATGGTTTGGGCCATTCGGTGCGATCCTTATCGCGGCTATAGGCCGCCCGCCAAGCTAGGCGCGGTCTCAGGCGATGGTGGCTGTCGCGGCGGTTGGCCGCCGCGGGGTTTCGGCCGCCCGGGTGCGGTGGTCTCAGGCGATGGTGCTGTCGTAGCGGTTGGCCACGGTGACGGGCTCGCCGCTGGCGGCCGTGTAGGACAGGTCCAGCTCGAGGGTCAGCGGCCCGGGGTCCGGCGGCGCGGCTGCGGTGATCCGGCCGACGAAAGTGCAGGCGTCGGCGGCGACGGGGCCGGCCCAGCGCCGGGCCGCCACCGTCCGGCCCGCCGTGGCCAGCCGGGCGGTCACCACCGCCTCCTCTACCGGCTGGCGCCGCTGGCACACCACGTGCACGGCCAAGCCGAGGCGGTCGCCGGGGCGGACGGGATTCGGCAGCGGGTCGCTCACCACGATCAGGTCCCGGCAGGCGCCGACCAGCGCGTCCCAGGCCGGCTTGGGCCGGCGCCGGTGATCCAGCACGCCCAAGCCGGGTGCCGAGCCGGTGCCGTCGGCGGGGCCGATGTCGGCCAGGGCGTGCAGGCAAAAGCCGCCGGTGGGCTTGTACATAAGGCGGCGCAGGGTCTCGACGGTGATCTTCACCACCTCGGCCTGGGCGGCGGCCGAAGCGGGGTCGAGCGGGTCCGAAGAGGCGCCGAAGGCGGTGACGAACCGGCCGAGCTGCGGCCTGCGGGCCAAGGTCGGGCCCAAGTCGGCGGCCCGTCCGCCGTGGCGGCCGAACCACAGGTGGCTGGTGGCGCCGTCGCCGCCCCGCCGCCCGCCGGCCGCGGTGTGGGCCACGACCGGCCGGGACCCATCGCACCGGTTCAGGACCCGGCTCAGCGACCGGTCCAGCACGGCCCGGTTCCACGACGGCCCGACCGGCCCGATCCGGGGCGGGGCCGGGGTGGGCCGGTCGGGCCGGGGGGAGGGCTCGTCGTGGGCGCACCACACCGCCACGCTGGGATGGTGGCCGAGCAGGTCGACCGCCTCCCGGGCCTGGCGGCGGGCCTGGTCGCCCACCGCCCGGCTCATGACCCCGCGCAGGGGCAAGTCCTGCCAGATCAGCATCCCCAGCTCGTCGGCGGCGTCGTAGAGCTCGGGGCGGCCCACATGGGCGATGGGCCTGACCATGTCGAGCCCGGCGGCCCGAGCGGCCTTCACATCGGCGGCCACCTCGCCGGCGGTGGCGTCGGCCAGCAGCGGCCGGGTGGGCAGCAGGTTGGCGCCCTTCAAGAAGAGCCGCTCCCCGTTGACGCTCATCACCCAGTTGCGCATGGTCACCGATCTAAAGCCGGTCCGGAACCGGCGGACGTCGTGGACCGTGCCCCGGCTCATGGCCTCCACCGTTCCGCGGTGGAGGGGCTGGCCGCCGAGCGAATGGGGCCACCACAGCTCCGGGTCGTCCACCTCCACGGTCCACTCCACCCGGTTCTCCCCGGCCGCGGCTGGGTGGGTGTAGACGTGCTCGGTGCCGGCCACCCGGGTTCGCAGCTCCACCGGGCCCCCGCCGGGAACGTCGAACACGACCCGCAGAGCCAGCCGGGCCCGGGCCGGGCCCGCCCCGGCGCACACCACCCGGGAATGGGTGATGGCGATCTCGCCGGTGGGCCGCAGCTTCAGCGGCCGCCACAGCCCGCCCGGCACCAAGTCGGCCGAGCCGCACAGCTCAGGGTCCTGCAGGGCGCCGGTGAGGACGGTGCGGTTGTCGGGGTCGCCGAACCGGCGGGAGGTGGCCTCGACGGCCAGCACGTGGTGGCGGCCGGCCTGGATCAGGTCGGTCACCTCCAGCAGGTGGGGGACGAAGTAGCCGTCGGTGGCCCCCAGATAGGCGCCGTCGAGCCACACGTCGCCCTGCTGGCAGATGCCGTCGAGGCTCAGCCACCAGCGACGCCGGTCGGCGGGCGGGCCCGGGTCGAGGCCGTCGCCTCCGCCGCAGTCGGCGGCCGGGTCGGGGCCTTCGAAGCGTCGCCGGTACAGGACCGACTCGGCTCCGGCCAACTCGGCGGCGCCGGCCCAGTGGCCGGGCACGGTCACTTCGCTCCAGGACTGGTCGTCGTGGTCGGGATCGCTGAAGGTGCGCCGCAACTGCTCGTCGGCCGCCGCGGCCCGCCATGTCCCGGTCAGATCCATCCGTGAACGGTACTTCGCCGCCCCGACACCGCTTTGGGTGTGGGGCCAGGCCGCGCGGCTGGCTAGTGGCCGGTCGGCGGCCGGGTTTGGGGTGGGGCCGGTCGGCGCGGCCGGTCGGCGGGCGGTTTCAGTGCGGGACCGGACGGCGGGGCCGGTCGGCGGCCGGGCTCGCGCCGGTAGGGTCGAGTCATGCCGCGGCCGGACACCCTGGGCAAGCTGAGGGCCAGCGGCTGGGAGTCGATGCCGGTCCGCGAGGAACTGCGCCGCAACGCCATGGCCCGGATTCGGGTGGGGCGGCCGCTGCTGGACGGTGCCATCGGCTACGAGAACACCGTCCTGCCCCAGTTGGAGAACGCGTTGCTGGCCGGCCACGACGTGATCTTTTTGGGGGAGCGGGGCCAGGCCAAGACCCGCATGATCCGGGGGCTGGCCGACCTGCTCGACGAGTGGACCCCGATCGTGGCCACCTCGGAGATCAACGACGACCCCTATAACCCGGTGTCGGCCGCGGCCCGGCGGCTGGTGGCCGAGCGAGGCGACGACACCCCGGTGGCCTGGATCCACCGCCGGGCCCGCTTCGGGGAGAAGCTGGCCACCCCCGACACCTCCATCGCCGATTTGATCGGCGAGGTCGACCCGATCAAAGTGGCCGAGGGGCGGTACCTGTCCGACGAGTTGACCCTCCACTACGGCTTGGTGCCCCGGACCAACCGGGGGATCTTCGCCCTGAACGAACTGCCTGATCTGGCCGAACGCATCCAGGTGGGCCTGCTCAACGTGCTGGAGGAGCGTGACGTCCAGATTCGCGGCTACAAGGTGTGGCTGCCGCTGGACGTCTTGCTGGTCGCCTCGGCCAACCCGGAGGACTACACCAACCGGGGGCGCATCATCACCCCGCTGAAGGACCGGTTCGGGGCCCAGATCCGCACTCATTACCCCCTCGACGTCGACACCGAGATCGCCATCGTCCACCAAGAGGCCGATCCGGTGTCGGTCGCCGGCCAGCCGGTGGTGGTCCCCTCGTTCATGACCGAGATCGTGGCCGAGCTGACCCATGCGGCTCGCTCCAGCCCCCATGTCTCCCAGCGGTCGGGGGTCTCGGTGCGGCTGAGCATCTCCAACTTCGAGACCTTGGTGGCCAACGCCGTGCGCCGCACCCTGCGGGCCGGCGGCGACCACGTCGTGCCCCGGGTCACCGACCTCGAGGCTCTCGGCGCTTCCACGTCGGGGAAGGTCGAGATCGAGTCTCTCGACGAGGACCGGGAGGTCGAGATCGTCCGAAGGCTGATCGACAAGGCGGTGCTGGCCGTGTTCAGGAACCGGGTCCCGCCCGACACCCACCGGGGGGTGGTCGATGCATTCGAGTCCGATCTGGTGGTGAGCGTGGGCGAGGACGTGACCGACGCGGCCTACGCCGAGCTGCTGGGCCGGGTCCCGGCCCTGGCCCAGCCGATGCGGGCCCTGCTGGCCTCCGAGGAGGGCTCGGAGTCGCCGGCCATGGCGGCCTCGGCCATCGAGCTGGTGCTGGAGGGCCTGCACCTGGGCAAGCGGCTCAACAAAGACGGGATCGGCACCCGAGCCCAGTTCAGCGGGCGGTAACCGCCCAGCGAGACGATCCCCTCGCCAGCTTTTAGTGGGCGGTGGGGCTCAGCGGGCGGTGAAGGTGCCGGCGTCGAGGACGACTCGGTCGCCGACCCGGGTTTGGAACCGGGCGATGTCGCCGTCGGCCCACATCTGTACGTCGAGGCGCTGGCCGGGCAGCACTGGCGCCTTGAACCGCCCGCCCATGGAACCGAACCGGGCCGGGTCGCCGTCGCACAACGCGTGCAGCAGGGCCCGGCCGGTGAACCCGAAGGTGCAGAGTCCGTGCAGGATTGGCGTGTCGAAACCGGCCCGGGCCGCGAACGACGGGTCGGAGTGCAGAGGGTTGCGGTCGCCGTTGAGCCGGTACAGCAGGGCCTGGTCGGCCCGGGTGTCGTAGCCCACCACGTGGTCGGGCGCCCGGTCGGGCAGCTCCCAGGCGGCGGCCGGGCCCCGGTCGCCGCCCCAGCCGCCCTCGCCGAAGATGAACAGGCCGGCCCGGCTGGTCCACATGGGGTCGCCGTCGCCGTCGGAGGCGTTGATCTCCAGCACCACCAGCGCGGCCTTGCCCTTGTCGTAGATGGCGGCCACCCGGTTGCGGGCTACAGCCGAGCCCTGGACCGGCAGCTCCCGGTGGAGCTGGACCTGCTGCTCGCCGTGGAGCAGGGCGGCCCGGTCGTAGTCGCCGAAGTCGGGAGCGCGGGCTCCGCTGATCACCAATGCCTGGGTGGGCAGGGCCCTCTGGGCGATGCCGGCTGTGTTCTCGGTGGTGAACTCCAGTTCCGAACCGGTGGGGTCGGCGGCCCCGGCCCCCACGCTCAAGGCGTACAGCATGCTCTGGTCCGAGGTCCAGCTCACCTCGGCGGGTTCGCCGACCGCGCCGACCGCGTCGGGATTGATGGGCATCCGCCCAAGCTACCGCCGGCCGTGCCGACCCTCGAAGTCAGGCTGGGAGCTGGCCGGTGCGTTTGGCCGGGTCTTGCTGGTTTGCGGCCGGTTGGCGGGCCGCTCGACCGTGCGCTCGGTCTCGGATCGCCGGACGGTGCCGACTTCCGGGCTGGGTCAGGGAGGATCGTCCCGGGCTCGGGCCCGGCCAGATCGAATTCTGGACTGGCCACCCGTGGTTAGGGCGTGGTGTTGGCGGTGGTGGGTGTGGCACAGGGCGGCCAGGTTGCCGATGTCGGTGCTTCCGCCGTTGCTCCACTCCCTCACATGGTGGATCTCGCAGCGGTGCATGGGCGCGCCGCAGTCGACACAGCCCCGGTCTCTCACGGCTACGGCCAGGTGCTGGGGTGCGTTGGCCAGCCTTCGACTGCGGCCCAGCCACAGGGGCTGGCCGTTGCCCGAGAAGATCATCCCGGCCAGTCGGGTGTCGGGGGAGAGTCGGGCCAGAACCGCGGGCGGAACGGGGCCGGTTCCGAGGACTTCGCAGCGCCCGTCGGGATCGGTGCCGTCGATCACGCCGAGGTCGGCAACGACCACCAACTGGTTGGCGGCGGTGATGACCGCCCCGGCCCCGTTGCCGTTTTTGCCGGTCCCGTTCACCAGCGGGGCCCGGGTGGTGGCGTCTCGACCGGTGATGAGCTCGAAGAGGGCGTCGGCACGGCGCTGTCGGCTAGTGCGAACCCGGTCGGGTTGGCCGTCGCGGCCGCCGTCGGCCCGGTACAGGGCGTCGGTGCGGTGGTCGATGGCCTGGGTGACGAGGTTGTGGCTGACGGGGTCGAAATCGGCGGCCAGCCGGCCCATGCCTGTCTCGGGATCGATAAAGGCCGAGGCCCGGCGGGCCCGACGTTGGTGCTCCAGCCGGGCTTCGCCCCGGTCCGGCGACTGCCGCGCCGCGAAGTCCCGGGCCTGCCTCGCGAACGTCTCCGGGCTGGCCTGGCCAGCCCTTTCCAGCAGATCGGCGTCGTTGTCGACCAGCCCGGCCCCGCACTGCTCGGCCGCTCCCACCAAGGCGGCGGCGTGTTCCAAGGTGATGGCCCCGGCCCCCAGGGCGGCCGCGGCGTTGGGCATCTCACTGAGGCGCTCGGCCACCTTCGCCACCCGGCGGGCCTGATGCCCCGACATGCGGGCGCTGTCCCGCAGCACCGCAGCCCCATCGCCGCCGCCGGATCGGTCGACGCCAGTGGCAATCCTGCCCAGCAGCGCCTCGATCCGGGTGCGGGCCCGGCCCATGGCCGCGGCCAGATCTCGCAACTCTGGCACCGGCACATCGTCCAGCCCCGCCGCGTCCAGCCCCGCCAGCCCGGCTTCCACCCTGCCCACGGCAGACCACAATGGATGTTTGTTCACGGGAGTAACTGTAAATGAGGGGTGTGACAGTCAACCTCATCTCATCACCGCCCGGCCCCTGGCGATGCCCGGTTGCGCCCGCCCGCCCCCGGCGGTCAGCCCGAAGCCGGCCCGGGTAGGGTCGGATCATGGTGCTTCGCCGATGGGGCCGGGCCCGGCGCAGGCCCCGACGCCAGCCGCCGCTGTTCTCGTACTCGCGCTGGGACGGCACCCAGACCGAACCCGACCTCGACGCCGACCGCGTCTTCGACGAACTAGCCGACGACCTCCTGTACCACGGCGACATCGACAGCGCCCTGCGGCGCCTGATGCACGAGGGGCTCGGCGACCGGTTCGGCCGACCCCTGACCGGTATCCGAGAAATGCTCGAAAAGCTGCGGGAGCGTCGGCGGGAACTGCTCGACCGCTACGACTTGGGAGGCGTGTACGACGACATAGCCGAGTCGCTGCGCGACATCGTCCGCACCGAGCGGCGGGCCTTGGAGGAACTGGCCGAGGAGGCCTGGACCTCGCCCGACCAGCGCCGGTCCGAGCCGGTGGCCGAAACGCCGACGGCCAAGAACACCGAGTCGGCGGCCGAAACGGCCGCGATGAAGAACGCCGAACTCGACATGCTCCCCCCCGATCTGGCCGGCCAGGTCAAGGCGCTGAGCGGCTACGAATTCGAGAGCGGCGAAGCCCGGCAGCGCTTCACCGACCTCATCGACCGACTCCGCCAGCAGACCATGCAGCAGCTCGTCGACCGGATGGCGTCCGACGTGAGCGGCATGAACCCGGCCGAGTCCCAGCGAATGAAGGACATGCTGGCCGAGCTCAACCGGATGCTCGAACAGCGGGACCGGGGCCAAGAGCCCGACTTCGCCGGGTTCATGGACCGCTACGGCGACTTCTTCCCCGAGAACCCCCGCACTCTCGACGAGCTCTTAGAGGTGATGGCCCGGCGCATGGCCGGGGCCCAGGCCATGCTCAACTCGATGACCCCCGAGCAGCGGGCCCAGCTCCAGGCCCTGTCCGACCAGTTGCTGGAGGACATGGACCTGCGCTGGCAGTTCGACCGGCTGACCCGCAACCTCCAAGACCGGTTCCCGCAGATGGGCTGGGACCAGCGCTGGGACTTCACCGGCGCCGACCCCCTCGACTTCGCCGAGGCCGCAGATCTGATGGGCGAGCTGGGCGACATCGACCAGCTTGAGAACCTGCTGCGGGTAACCACCAGTCCGGGCGCGCTGGCCGAGGTGGACGTCGACGCCGCCCGGGCGCTGCTCGGCGACGACGCGGCCGAGAGCCTGGAGCAGATGGCCGCGCTGGCCCGGATGCTGGAGGAGGCCGGCCTGATCGAGAACCGTCAGGGCCGCTTCGAGCTCACGCCCCGGGCCGTTCGCAAGATTGGCCAGGGGGCGCTGAGGGATCTGTTCGCCAAGCTGTCGGCCGACCGGATCGGCGGCCACGCCATCCACGAGGCCGGCGCCGGCCACGAGCGCACCTACACCACCAAGCCATACGAGTACGGCGACCCGTTCAACCTGCACATACAGCGGACCGTCGGCAACGCCGTGGCCCGGTCCGGCGCCGGGGTCCCGGTGAGGCTGCGCCCCGACGACTTCGAGGTGGAGCGGACCGAGCACCAAGTGCGCTCGGCCACGGTGCTGATGCTGGACCTGTCGCTGTCCATGCCCATGAGGGACAACTTCCTGCCGGCCAAGAAGGTGGCCATGGCCCTGCACGCCCTCATCTCCGGCCAGTACCCCCGCGACTACCTGGGGCTGGTTTCCTTCAGCGAGGTGGCCCGGGAGCTGCGGCCCGAGAAGCTGCCCGAGGTGTCCTGGGACTACGTGTACGGCACCAATATGCAGCACGGCTTCATGCTGGCCCGGCGCATGCTGGCCTCCCAGACCGGCACTAAGCAGATCATCATGATCACCGACGGCGAGCCGACCGCCCACGTCACCGGATCGGGCCGGCCCTTCTTCAGCTACCCGCCCGCCCGAGAGACGGTCGAGTTGACCCTGGCCGAGGTGGCCCGCTGCACCCGGGCCGGCATCCGCATCAACACGTTCATGCTCGACGCCACCGCCTACCTGACCGACTTCGTGGAGCAGATCACCCGGCTCAACGGGGGCCGGGCCTTCTTCACCACCAACCAGAACCTGGGCGACTACGTGCTGGTCGACTTCGTCGAGCACAAGCGCAGCCTGGTCCGGGGCCGTCGCTGAAGACGGCCGGGCGGCCCCCCCGGCCTGGTCCGGGGCCGCCGCTGAAATTTTTTCTGCTCTGAGGGTTGCCTTTGTCAGACGACAGTGGTGTAATTACATCAGTGGCAGCAGGCGGAGCCAGATCCTTGGGACATCCCGGGGCTCCGGTTCGGTTCGTCTGGGAGGAGGCCCCCCATGGCGTTGCAGATGATCGACAAGCTCGAAGACAAACCTTGGCAGGACTACGCCAATTGCCTCGGCGTGGACCCCGACCTCTTCTTCCCGGAGCGGGGCGCGTCCACCCGCGAGGCCAAGGAGGTGTGCCGCGGCTGCGTAGTCCGCGAGGACTGCCTGGAGTACGCGCTGGACAACGGCGAGAAGTTCGGCATCTGGGGCGGCATGAGCGAGCGGGAGCGCCGCCGGATTCGCCGGCAGCGGGCCCAGGCCCGAGCCGCTGAGCAGCAGTCGACGGTCACCGCCTGACTCCCCGCCGCCCTCGAACCGGCCCAGGATCAGGAGCCTCAAAAGCCCAGACACGCCAAGCCCCAAGACACAAGGAGGCCGTGATGGACCAGAGTTCCGAGCCGGCGGGCCCGAGCGGCGAGAGCCCCGCCCCCGCTGAGGGCGTCGAGGCGGCGGTCGAGCAGATGTCCGAGCACCCGAGCCGGTCGGCGGCCGGGTTGGGGTGGCTGGTGGCCGACGTAGTCGGGTTGCTGGTCGCTGTCGGGCTGTTCATCGCCGGCCCGGCCGCTGGGATCCCGGCCCTGATAGTGCTGGCCATCCTGTTGGCGCTGGCCTGCGCCGTCGTCAGCGTCAGCTTCTACATGATCCAGCCCAACCAGTCGGCCGTGCTGATGCTGTTCGGCGACTACCGGGGCAGCGACTCGACGCCCGGGCTGCGGATCTCCAACCCGCTGTACCTCACCCGCAAGGTGTCGCGGCGGGTGCGCAACTTCACCACCCCCACCTCCAAGGTCAACGACGCCCGCGGCAACCCCATCGAGATCGCCGCGGTGGTGGTGTGGCGGGTGGTGGACACCGCCCGGGCGGTGTTCGGGGTGGACGACTTCACGTCCTACGTGCACACCCAGTCCGAGTCGGCGGTCCGCCAGCTCGCCCGCAGTTACCCCTACGACGCCTTCGAAGAAAACGACGTGACCACCCTCATCGGCGACACCAGCGAGGTCAACGAGCATCTCTTGGACGAGCTGCAGGAGCGAGCCGCCGACGCCGGGGTGGAAATCCTCGAGGCCCGCATCACCGATTTGGCCTACGCGCCCGAGATCGCCGAGGCCATGCTGCGCCGCCAGCAGGCCACCGCCATCGTGGCCGCCCGGGCCAAGATCGTGGAGGGCGCGGTGTGGATGGTGCGCGAGGCGGTGAGAGGTCTCGAAGAGGGGTCCGACGAGAACGAGCCCATCCACCTGGACGCCGAGCGCAAGGCTTCCTTCGCGTCGAACCTGATGACCGTCATCGCCAGCGACAGCCCCACCAACCCCGTCGTCAACGTCGGCAACTTCGACCGCTAACCGCGGCGCGGGTTGAGCCCGCCGATGAACGCGTGAACGACCACGGGCCGAACGTCTTGAGAACCGGCTAGGCTGGCGGCCATGGGACTACTAGGCATCGTTGGCCCGCTTGGCGGCCAGGAGTTGCTCATCATCCTCTTGATCATTCTGGTCCTCTTCGGCGGGTCGAAGCTGCCGAAGCTGGCCCGCTCCCTGGGCCAAGCCCAGAAGGAGTTCAAGACGGGGATGAACGAGAGCAGCGCCGACGGCCAGGCCGGTGAATCCACCGGCACCGGCACCAACAGCACCAAAACCAACAGCAGCCAGACCTGATCCGAAGATCGCCGGTCTCGCCATGACCTTCGCCGGTATCGACGGCGCCGAGGCCCTCGAGCCCCCGGTGGGGCGGGCCACGGTGGTGTATCTGGGCGCGGTCGCCCCCCACTGGGAGGTCCGCCCCGTCTACGGCGACTCCGACCTCATGAACTCGTTCGCAGACCGGGTCCACGCCCGGCTGCTCCTCCTCCCCCCCCACGACCCGCAGTTCCGGCGGAACCGCGAGCGGGTCAACCGCGACGGCGAGCGGGAGCGCATCCTCGTGGACTGGGACCTCGGCTACCCCGAGCACGACGAGTCCGAAGCGGTCTAAGCCGAGCCCGAGGGGTCGCCATGGTCGACGTCGAGGCCCGCACAACCGAAACCGCCGAGACGGCAACCGCTGACGCCCCGGCCGCTGGCCACCTCGGCCCCGACCGCCGCTGGCGCGGCCCCGGTGCCGCCGGCCCCGAGGGCGGCCCGCTGGCTCCGGTCGACGGTTGGGACCGGCCCACTACGCCCTTCTTCAACCGCGAGCTGTCCTGGCTGGCCTTCAACGCCCGGGTGCTGCGGCTGGCCGCCGACCCCGAGGTGCCGCTGCTGGAGCGGGTCCGGTTCCTCGCCATCTTCAGCAACAACCTCGACGAGTTCTTCCAAGTCCGGGTGTCGGGGCTCGACGACCGGGTGGCGGCCGGCATCACCGAGCCCGACCACGACGGCCGCACCGCGGCTGAGCAGATCGAGGAGATCCACCGGGTGGTGACCCTGCTCTGCGCCGAGCAGCAGGAGCTCTACGACACCCGGATCCGGCCCGCCCTGGCCCGGGCCGGCGTTCACCTGTTGGCCTGGAACGACCTCGACGACGCCGACCGCGCCGCCATGCAGGAACACTTCGAGCAGCGGGTCTTCCCGGTTCTCACCCCCTTGGCCGTCGACCCCGGCCATCCCTTCCCGTTCATCTCCGACCTGTCGATGAACCTGGCCGTGATGATGCGCGACCCCGACGACGGCTCCGACCGGTTCGCCCGGGTGAAGGTGCCCAACACGCTCGACCGGTGGGTCCGCATCGGCGACGGCACCCGCTTCGTGGCCCTCGAAGACGTGATCGCCGCCCATCTCGACCGGCTCTTTCCCGGTATGGAGCTGCGGGAGCACCACGTCTTCAGAGTCACCCGCAACGCCGACTTCACCCTCGAGGACGAGGAGGCCGAGGACCTGCTGGCCGCGGTGGAGATGGAGCTGCGCCGTCGCCGCTTCCAGCGGGTGGTGCGCCTCGAGGTGGCCGACGCCATGTCGGAGGCGATCATCGACATGCTGCGGCGCGAGCTCGACTTGGACGGCGAGGCGGTGTTCCGCATCCCCGGCCCGGTGGACTTGGGCGGGCTGGCCGCCATCGCCGACTTGGACCGCGGCGACCTGCGCTGGCCCGAGTGGCGGGGCATCACCGAGCCGGCCCTGGCCCCCGGCGAGGACGAATCGGCCGACTTCTTCCGGGTGCTGCGCTCCGCCGATGTGTTGGTGCACCACCCCTACTCGTCGTTCAGCCGGTCGGTGGGCGAGTTCATCCACCAGGCCTCGGTGGACCCGGCGGTGTTGGCCATCAAGCTCACCCTCTACCGCACCGCGGGCGACAGCCCCATCATCGACGCCTTGGTCCAGGCGGCTGAGCGCAAGAAGCAGGTGGCGGTGCTGGTGGAGTTGAAGGCCCGCTTCGACGAGGCCACCAACATCGGCTGGGCCAAGCGGCTGGAGCAGGCCGGGGCCCATGTGGCCTACGGTCTGGTCGGCCTGAAGATCCACACCAAGACGGCCATGATCGTGCGGGAGGACCCCGACGGGATCAGGCGGTACTGCCACATCGGCACCGGCAACTACAACCACCGCACCGCCCGGGTGTACGAGGACCTCGGCATCCTCACCGCCGATCCCGAGGTGGGGGCCGAGATGGCCGAGATGTTCAACTTCCTCACCGGGTACGGGCGCAACATCAGCTACCGGCGCCTGATCGTGGCCCCCCACCAGCTCCGCCGCCGGCTGGTGGAGCTGATCGACGCCGAGATCGCCTCGGGCCGGGGCCGGATCGTCATGAAGATGAACAGCATCGTGGACCCGGCCATGATCAAAAAGCTCTACGAGGCCTCCGCAGCCGGGGTGGACATCGACCTGATCGTGAGGGGGGCTTGCTGCCTGCGGCCCGGGGTGAAAGGCCTATCCGAGCGGATCCGGGTGCGGTCCGTGGTCGGGCGGTACCTGGAGCACTCCCGCCTCTACCACTTCGCCAACGGCGACGGGCCCGGCCGACCCGTCACCTACATCGGGTCGGCCGACCTGATGACCCGCAACCTCGACTGGCGGGTCGAGGTGCTGGTGCGGGTCTGCGACCCGGCGGTGGTGGGCCGGGTCCTGGAGGTGGCCGAGATCGCCCTGGCCGACGACCGGCTGGCCTGGGTGCTCGACGGCGACGGGACATGGACCCGCCGCCGCGGCCCGGCCGGGGCCGACACCCATGTCCGGCTCCAGCAAATTGCCCTGGCCCGAGCCCGAGTCTGACCCCGAGCCCGGCCCGGAGCCCTGGCCCGAGTCTGACCCCGAGCCCGACCCGACCCCCGAGGGCCTCGATCCCGGCGGGGAGGTGGAGGTGTGGGCCGCGGGCGGCGTCGTGAGCCGCAGCGGCGGATCACCGCAGATCCTGGTGGTGCACCGGCCTCGCTACGACGATTGGTCGCTGCCCAAGGGCAAGCTCGATGAGGGCGAGTCGCTGCGCGACGCGGCCCTGCGGGAGGTGCTGGAGGAGACCGGCTTCGCCTGCCGGGCGGGGGCCCCGGCGGGGGAGGCCCGCTACATAGACGCCCGGGGCCGGGCCAAGGCGGTGCTGTATTTCGAGATGACCGTCGAGTCGGGCCGGTTTGAGCCCAACGACGAGGTGGACGAGATCCGCTGGCTGGCCCCGGAGGCGGCCGCGGCCCTGCTCAGCTACGCCCACGACGCCGATCTGGTAGCGGCCTGGGCCGCTAGTTTCGGGCCGGGCTCGGCTCCTACCATGAGCCCGTGACCTCTGACGGTCCCCAGCCGCCGCCCCATGACGAGTCTGCGAGCCCCGGTGGGCCCCGGCCGCCCCATGACGAGTCTGCGAGCCCCGGCGGTCCCCGGCCGCCGTACGACTGGGCCGGTCCGAACCCCGCGGTCCCCGGCCCCCAGAGGCCCGGGCAGGGGGTCGGGCCGTTCGTGCGCCTGGCCCGGGTCCACGCCGCGGCCACCGCCACCGACGCGGTGGTGGCCGCCGCGCTGGCCGGGTCGATTTTCTTCTCCATAAGCCCCGACGCGGCCCGCTGGCGGGTCGCTCTGTACCTGGGCCTGACCATGGCCCCCTTCGCAGTGGTCACCCCTCTGATCGGGCCGGCCATCGACCGGGTTCCGGGGGGCCGGCGGGCCATGATCTTCGTAACCACCCTCGGTCGCTGCGTGGTGGCGCTGCTGCTGGTCCGCCACATCGACACGCTGTGGCTGTTCCCCGAGGCCTTCGCCCTGCTGGTTCTGCAGAAGGGCTACGCGGTGGCCAAGAGCGCAGTGGTGCCCCACTGCGTCGCCGACGAGGCCGACCTGGTGGAGGCCAACAGCCGCTTGGCCCTGGTGAGCGCCCTGATGAGCGTCATCGGGTTTAGCTGCGGGGGGCTGCTGGTGTGGCTGGTCAGCCCGTCCTGGGCGGCCGGGCTGGCCGGCGTCGGCTACGCCGTCGCGGTGGCGTTCACGTTCTCCCTGCCCCGGGTGTCGGTGGCGCCCAAGCCCCCCACCCCGGTGGAGAAGGCGGCGCTGCGCACCATCACCATCCTGCTGTCGGGCTCGGCCATGGCCATCCTGCGGGGGGTGGTCGGGTTCGTCACCTTCGTGCTGCTGTTCGACTTCCGGGGCGGCGCCGAGGGCATCGACGTCTCAGCGCCGGGCGCGGCCATGGGCCGGCAGGCCGCCTGGGTGCGGGGCATCGACATCTCCGGCGACCCCGGGGCCCCGGCCTGGCACTTCGGGGCGGTGGGGGTGGCGGCCGGCGCGGGCGTCGGCCTGGGCGCGCTGGCCGCGCCCCACATCCGCCGGCGCTACACCGAGGAGTCGATCATGCTCGGCGCCCTGGTGCTGGGCTGCGCCACGGCGCTGCTGGGGGCGCTGGCCGGCGGACTGACCGGCGCCGTCCTGCTCTCATTGGGCATAGCGATCAGCGCGGCGGCGGCCAAGCTGGCCTTCGACTCCCTGGTCCAGCGGGACGCCCCCGACGCCAACCACGGCCGCTTCTTCTCCCGATTCGAGGCCAGGTTCCAGATCGCCTGGGTGGCCGGGGCCTTCGCGCCGGCTGTGGTCCCCATCCCGGCCCGGATCGGGTCGCTGCTGGCGGCGATGGCGGTGGGGTTCGCCCTCGCCTCCTACCTGCTGGGCCGGACCGGACGGCGGGGCCTGGCCTCCCGGCTGAAGAAGCCGCCGGCCGCCGGGCCCGCCGACCGCGGCGACGAGGACGTCGACGACGAACACGACGAGATCACCGCCGAGGACATCCAGGCCACCCAGCCGGGCGCCCCGGCCGGCATCGCCGAGGTGACCGTCATGGCCGCCGGCGATCCGGAGCCTCTCCCCCCGCTGGAGTTCGACGAGCCCGCGGCGCCCGATCCGACCGATCCGGGCCCGCCGTGGTGGGCCGACCCGCTGGTGTCCACGGTCGAGGGCGTGGATGTGGAGGATGGGGAGGACGACCGGGACTGACCGACGCGGTCGGCTGGCTGCGGCCCAAATCGGCCTGACCCGGCGCGGGTTTCAGCGAGGCAGGTCGATGCGAGCCAGCCAGAGCCCGGGCGCGTCTACCTCGGCCGGGGTGGGGAGGTGGCTCGGGTCGCTGAAGAGCCGGCTCAGGCCCTCGCGCCCGGCCCGGTCCACCACTCCGGCCGCGAAGGCCGCGCCCCGGTCGTATTGGTGGCGGTCGAACTCGAGGCCGAGCATCCCCTCCACCAGGCGGTCGGAGGAGTCGGCCTCGATACGGCGGCGGCGCAGGGCCTCGGTGAGGCGGTCGTATGAGCCGATGAGGCCGGCGCC
Source organism: uncultured Acidimicrobiales bacterium (assembly GCA_958296055.1). GTDB lineage: Bacteria > Actinomycetota > Acidimicrobiia > Acidimicrobiales > Aldehydirespiratoraceae > CATQHS01. The sequence goes on along the minus strand of CATQHS010000001.1, from coordinate 1,213,983 downwards.
GATACCGTCCATGATGTGATCGACGTAGCCGGTTATGGCCGCCACCAGCGCGGTCAGCTCGGGCCGCAGCCTCTCCTGGGCCTCGGAGCGGACCGCGCCCAAGACCGATTCGGGGTCGTTGAACTCGTCCTGCAGCTCGGTCAGCGCGTCCAGGCCCCCGGTGAAGTCGAAGCCGCCGAGCCGGTCGCCGATCTGGTGGGCCGCCATCTCGAATCCGGCCGCGTGCCGGGTCAACAGGTCCTCGAGCCGCTCCCGCACGTGGTCCACGCCGAACACGGCCTGGTGGACGGTCTCGTGCAGGCAGACCCACAGGCGGAGGTCGTCTGAGTCCAGCGACCAGGCCGCGCTCAGCTCGTCGATGTTGGGCAGGCAGATCAGCACGGGCTCCTCCGCGGGGCGGGGGATGGGCAGCTCGTAGCCGCCGAGGGCCCGCTGGGCGAGCTGGCCCACCATGGACCCGGTGGTCAGGGCCATCATCATCGGCCCCACCATCTGGGTGATCCCGGCCAGCATGGCCCCCATCGGGTCCTCGGAGTCGGTGGCCGGCGCCAGCCCGGCCGAGATGGACGAGCCCAGGGTGGTGAAGAGATAGCCGTAGTCTTCGACGGTGCGATCCGACCAGTGGGAGCGGTTGGCCACCTCCACCCGCAGCGCCTTGCCGCCGCGGGTGGCGGGCAGCCCGGTGGCCGCGGCCGCCTGCAGCTCGGCCACCCGCAGGAGCTGCTCGACGGCGATCCGGTCGGCGGGGTCGACGTTGGACTCGGTGGCCCCGCCCGCGGCGATGCTGCGGGCCACCTGGCGGCCGCGGTCGGCGCCGGGCTGGCCCGCGTCGCCGATGATCCGCATCAGCTCGCCCATGAAGGGGAGCGACTCGAAGGGATTCGGGTTCCCCTCGGTTGGATCATCGTCGCTCATGGGGGCATGGTAGGAGAGCGGCCCTTCGATTGCTCTGACTGCTGCTACTCCCTCACCAGAAGGGCCAGGGAGCTGGCGTTCGTGCCCAGCTTGGTCGGCCATGGCAGCGACCCCAGAGGCAAGGCCGCGAGGCCGCTGCCCTCGCGGCGAAAGCGCTCGACCGCAAGGTAAGGGCCGGGGATCACACCGCCGTCCTCAATCGGGGATCTCAGGCTCGGGTAATAGTCGTGCATCAACAGATGCCCGCCCGGTGCCAGCGCCTCGAGCGCCAGCGGGATCTCGCGGTAGAGGTTGGAGGCGGAATGGTCGCCGTCTAGGAAAATGAAATCGAATTCGGCTTGGCATCCGGCCAGGTAATCCAGGGACGAGCGAACGGCGAACTCGACTGTCTGTGCGCAGTCGAGCCGCGCCAGCATGTCTCTGGGCGATTCGGAAAGGCCGTTAGGCGCCCATATGCGAGCATCGTTCACATCGAGTAGATCCACGGTGACGAAACGCGACGGTATGCCGTTCGCTTTTAGCGCCATAGCCATATACAAAGTTGAGCCGGCGATATGGGTGCCGACTTCCAAGACCCTTTGCGGCGCAAACCGGCGAATCAGATACCAGAGCGCCCGCCGCTCTCCTGGACATACGGCCTCGGTCCGGTCTACGTATTCGAAGACTTCGTCGATAGTCTGGTTGGCCGCGTTCCATTCATTGGCCATGTCTTCGCCGAACAGCTCGGAAAGCGAATAAGCGGCCGACTCCGGCAGCGCGATCGGATTGACCTCCAGCCTGGGGATCCGGTTCATCTGATAGGTGTGCCGCGCCCTTAGCGCTCGTACTTCCATCGGCGCGGGAAGCAGCTTGCGGATCAGTTTTTTGGCGGCGCGCATGTAGTCCATCTTATGTTCGGTTAGCGTGAGCAGGCGGAGTTCAGGAGACGGTACTGGAGGGCAGGCCGATTGAGGGTCGTGGTCACCGGCGCGGCCGGGTCCATCGGGCGGCGGGTGGTGGCCCGGTTGGTGAGAGACCACCCCGGCGTCGAGATCGTCGCCGTGGACAAGGCGTACCCGGGCCCGGTGCCGGCCGGGGTGGTGGTCAAGCAGATCGACTTGGCCATCGGCGACCTCACTGCGCTGTTCGCCGGGGCCGACTCGGTGGTGCACCTGGCCTCGCCGGTGCGGGCCGACTCGGCCGACTCGGCCGCCTCCGACCTGGAGATGGCCCTGCTGCACCGGGTGCTGGACGGGTTGGCCCTCAGCGGCACCGGCCATCTCGTGCTCGTGTCCTCGGCCATGGTGTACGGCGCCTGGGAGGGCAACCCGGTGCCGCTCACCGAGGACTCGCCCACCCGCCCCAACCCGGACTTCGGCTGGGCGGTGCAGCGCCACCGGATCGAGCAGTTGGCGTCGGAGTGGGGCGCCGGGCCGGGCCGGGCCGTGACGCTGCTGCGACCGGCCGCGGTGGTGACCGAAAATCACCTGGGACATCTGGCCCGGGCCCTGCACGCGGCCCGAGCCGGCATCCGGGCCGACCGAGACCCCCCGGTGCAGTGCCTGCACGCCGACGACCTGGCCGGAGCGGTGGCGGCCGCGCTGGGCGCCGGTTACGACGGGCCGTTGAACGTCGCCCCCAACGGCTGGATACCGCCCGACGGCCTGGCCGACCTGGAAGGCCCCCGGCCCCGCCTGCGGGTGCCGCCGCCGGTAGCCCGCCGGGTGAGCAGCCTGCGCTGGCGGACGGGTCTGGCCCCCACGCCGCCGGGGGTGGTGCCCTACACCACCTTTTCGTGGGTGGTGGCCAACGACCGGCTCCGGGGCCTGGGCTGGGAGGCGGCCCACACCAACGAAGAGGCTTGGGTGGTCTCGCACGAGCCGGGGCCCATCGAGCGGCTCCCGGCCCGCCGCCGCCAGAAGCTGCTGCTGGCCGCCGCGGCCGCCACCGTGGCCGGAGTGGTCGCCCTAGTGGTCTACGCCGTGGTGAGAACCAACCGAAACCGAGGCTAAACCAGCCCCCGACCGAGGAAGGCGGATGAAAAGTTGAGTTAACTGGTCGGTTTTTGCCGGATTCGGCTCTAGGCTGGCGGGCCGTCGTCCGCCGGCGCCGCCGGCCCGCACCCCCGAGGAGTCCCGCCCCATGACCGCCACCAGCACCGCTTCAGCCGACAACGGAGTGAACGTCGAGGCCCTGTTGGGGGCCCGCCAGGCCCTCAGCCAGGCGCCGGAGGGGGCCCAGTTCAAGTGGCGGGCCAGCAACGAGTGGCTGCACGGAACCCACAGCCGGTCCTCGGTCGAGAGCTACTACGGGCTCGGGACCGACCACGATCACCGCTCCGCCTTCAGCTTCGAGGCCGACCACCCCCTGGTGTTCGGGGCTGAGGACAACGCCGCCACCCCGGTGGAGCTGGTGCTGGTGGGCCTGGCGAGCTGCCTCACCGCGGGCGTGGCCGCGGTGGCCCAGAACCGCGACATCCAGTTGCGGTCGGTGAAGGCCACCCTCGAGGGCGACATGGACATCCTGGGCATCCTCGGCGGCGACCCCGAGGTGCGCAACGGGTTCAGCGGGATCAGGGTCGCCTACGACATCGACGCCGACGCCACCCCCGATGAAGTCCGGGCCCTGGTGGCCCAGTCGCAGAAGCGGTCGGCCGTCTACGACATCCTCACCAACCCCACCAACGTGACCGTCGAGGTCCGCTGACCCCGATCCGCTGACCCCGATCCGGGTCCACATGCCGACTGCATGAGGACTACAACCGTCGTCATCGGGGCCGGGCACTCCGGCCTGGCCGTCAGCCGGTTCCTCACCCAGCGCTCGATCGACCACGTCGTGCTCGAACGCGGCGAGGTGGCCTGGTCGTGGCGCACCCAGCGCTGGGACTCGCTGCGGCTGCTCACCCCCAACTGGCAGAGCAGGCTGCCGGGCTTCTCCTACGGCGGCGACGACCCCGACGGCTACATGACCATGCCCGAGGTGATCGAGTTCATCTCCGGCTACGCCCGCCTCGTCGACGCCCCGGTGCTGACCGGCGCCGCCGTCGCCTCGGTGCGCCGGCGGGCCGGGCGGTCGGGCTACGTGGTGGACACCGAGCGGGGCCGCTGGGAGTGCGAGGCGGTGGTGTTGGCCACCGGCGGGTTCGGCCTGGCCAAAGTCCCGGACTTGGGCGAGCCGCCCCCGGCCGGCATCGCCGCCCTCAGCGCCTTCGAGTACCGCAACCCGGTCGCTTTGGCCCCCGGCGGGGTGCTGGTGGTGGGGGCGTCGGCCACCGGCGTGCAGATCGCCGACGAGGTGCAGCGCTCGGGCCGGCCCGTCACCCTGGCCGTGGGCGAGCACGTGCGCATGCCCCGCCTGTACCGGGGCCGCGACGTGCTGTGGTGGATGGAGCGCTCCGGCCTGTTCGACGAGCGCTACGACGAGGTGGACGACGTCGTGCGGGTGCGCCGCACCCCCTCGCCCCAGCTTGTGGGCACCCCCGAGCGGGCCACGCTCGACCTCAACGCCCTCACCGGCCGGGGAGTGAGGCTGGTGGGCCGCCTCTCCGCCATCCGAGACGGGAGGGCGCTGCTGTCGGGATCGCTGCCCAACAAGTGCGAGCTGGCCGATCTCAAGCTGGGCCGGCTCCTCGACGCCTTCGACGAGTGGGCGGCCGGCGCCGGCGTCGCCGACGTGGGCCCGCCGGAGCGGTTCGAGCCCACCCGGGTGGCGCCGTCCCCGCCGCTGGAACTGGACCTAGCCCGAGGGGAGATCGGCACTGTCATCTGGGCCACCGGGTTCAGGCCCGACTACTCGTGGCTGCACGTCGGCGTGCTCGACCGCCGGGGCCGAATCCGCCACGACGGCGGCGTGGTGGCCGAGTCGCCCGGCCTGTACGTGATCGGGCTGAACTTCCTGCGCCGGCGCAAGTCGAGCTTCATCCACGGCGCAACCGACGATGCCCGGGACCTGGTCTCGCACCTGGCCGCCTACCTCGACTCCCTGGTGCCGGCCTGATCCCGGGCGTTGCCCGGGTGCCGCGGTTGAGGGCCGCGGGCCGCCCTGCCGATCCCGAACTCCCCGGCCTAGCCCCGGAGGGCCTTGACCGCGGCCTCCACCCGGCCGCCGTACTCGAGGTCGGCCCGGCGGAAGTGCTCGACCGAGCGCTCCACGATCCCGTCGCCGATCTCGCCGCCTTGGACTTGGCCCAGCGACCCGGCGACGGCGGCTACCAGGCGGTCCCTCTCGCCCTCGGACATGAGCCGGTACAGGTCCCCGGCCTGGGCGAAGTCGTCGACCTCGCGGATCTCCGGGCCGTAGGACCCCGACACCCCAGCCGACTCGAGCCCGCCGTAGAGGGCCCGGCCGGTCTGGGCGGGCCCGCCGAAGCTGTTGGGCTCGTAGTTCACCGACCGGCCCCCGTTGGCGTCGAAGCGCATGGCCCCGTCCCGGCCGTAGTTGGCGCCGTGGTCGAACGGACACCCCCGGGGGCTGTTCACCGCCAGCCGGGTGTGGTTGATCCCGAGCCGGTAGCGGTGGGCGTCGCCGTAGGCGAATAACCGGGCCTGGAGCATCTTGTCGGGGCTGGGGCCCACCCCCGGCACCATGTGGCCCGGGTCGAAGGCGGACTGCTCGACGTCGGCGAAGTAGTTGTCGGGGGTCCGGTTCAGCGTCATCCGGCCCGCCTCGATCAGCGGGTAGTCGCGGTGGGGCCACACCTTGGTCAGGTCGAACGGGTTGATCCGATAGCTGGCCGCGTCGGCCTCGGGCATCACCTGCACCTTCAGCGTCCACGACGGGCACCGGCCCGACTCGATGGCCTCGTAAAGGTCCTGCTGGTGGTGCTCGGGGTTCTCGCCGGCCGCCCGGGCCGACTCGGCTGCGGTGAGGCACTCGATGCCCTGGTCGGTCTTGAAGTGGAACTTCACCCAGAAGCGCTCCCCGGCGGCGTTGACCCACTGGAAGGTGTGCGAGCCGTAGCCGTTCATGTGCCGCCAGGTGGCGGGCAGGCCCCGGTCGCCGAACAGCCAGGTGAACTGGTGGGTGGCCTCAGGCGAATGGGAGAAGAAGTCCCACACGTTGTCGGCCTCCTGGCGATTGGTGTGAGGGTCGTACTTCTGGGAGTGGATGAAGTCGGGGAACTTCAACGGGTCCCGGATGAAGAAAACGGGCGTGTTGTTGCCGGTCAGGTCCCAGTTGCCGTCGGAGGTGTAGAACTTCACCGCGAAGCCGCGGGGGTCGCGCACCGCGTCGGGGGCGCCCTTGGAGCCGGCCACGGTGGAGAACCGCACGAACACCTCGGTCTCCGCGCCCGCCTCGGCCATCATCTGCATGCGGGTCCAGCGCCCCAGGCCGGGGTTGGTGACCACGAAAGTCCCGTAGGCACCCGAGCCCACCGCATGCACCACCCGCTCGGGGATGCGCTCCCGGTTGAACCGGGCCAGCTTCTCGATCAGGTGCTGGTCCTGCAGCAGCACCGGCCCGGCCGGTCCCGCGGTCTGGCTGTTCTGGTTGTCGGCGACCGGGGCGCCCGACTCGGCGGTCAGGGTCTCGGCGGTCTGGCTCATCGTCGTCTCCTCTGGTCTGGGGGTGGTCGATGGCTTGATTGTCGCCCCGTCGTTCTATAAAGTCCAACAGATAAAAATTGGCTGACTGATAGGTTTGACTTATGGAGCGACCCACGCTGCGTCAGCTCGAGTACGCGGTGGCGGTGGCCGACCACCGCCATTTCGGCCGGGCCGCCGAAGCGGTCTGCGTCACTCAGCCCGGGCTCAGCGGCCAGATCCAGCAGCTCGAGCGCCGCCTGGGGGTCCGGCTCTTCGAGCGGTCCGGCCGCGAGGTCTTCCTCACCTCGGTCGGGGCCGAGATCGTTGAGCGGGGCCGCGGCCTCCTGCGGGACGCCGACGAGCTGGCGGTGGCCGCGTCGCTGCACCGGGGCACGGTCCGGGGCTGCCTGCGGGTCGCCGCCATCCCCACCATGGCCCCCTACCTGCTCCCGACGCTGACCCGCACGATGAGGGAGCGCTGGCCCGAAGCCCATCTCGAGCTCTGGGAGCAGCAGACCAGGCCGATGGTGGCGGCTGCCGAGAGCGGCAACGTCGACCTGGGCCTGCTGGCCGTCCCCTACGACACCGGCTCGCTGCATGTCGAGCCGGTGGCCGACGAGCCCTTCCACTTGGCCCTGCCCGGCGGCCACCGGCTGGCCGGCGCCGAGTCGCTGCCCCTGGGTGCGCTGGCTGATCTGCCGGTGCTGCTGCTGCCCGACGGCCACTGCCTGCGGGACCACGCCCTGAACGCCTGCGAGATCGCGGGCCGGGTGGAGCACAGCGAGGTCCGGGCGGCCAGCCTGTCCACCCTGGCCCAGATGGTGGTGGGCGGCGCGGGCGTCACCCTGCTCCCGGCCAGCGCGGTGGGGGTCGAGGCCCGGCCCGGCTCGGGCATCGTGACCCGGCCCTTCGAGCCGCCCGCCCCGGGCCGGGGGATCGCCCTGGTCTGGCGGCCCACCGACCCCCGCTCGGAGCTGTTCGCGGCCATGGCCGCCGATCTGGCCCTCCGGGTCGAGGCCCTGGTCAGCCGGGCTGGCTGAGGCCGAGTTCGTCCAAGGCGGCCAGGGCGCACTCCTCGTCGGTGTCGGACACGTCGCCGGTCACCCCCACCGCGCCCTTCACCTTCCCGTCGCCGCCCGCGACCAGCACGCCCCCGGCCGCGGGCACCATCCGGCCGTCGGAGATGGAGACCAGCCCGCTGATCAGCGCCGGCTGCGCCTCGGCCAGCTTGGCCAGGGCCCGGGTGGAGCGGCTCATGGCCAGCGCCGACCAGGCCTTGGCCGTGGCGATCTGGGGGCGGATGAGGCTGGAGCCGTCTTCGCTCAGCAGGCAGCGGGTCACCCCCCGCCCGTCGAGCACGGCCACGGCCATCGGGGGCATGGCCCGGGCCCGGGCCTGCCCCAGCACCGCCTCGGCGATGGCCCTGGCCTCCTCCAGCGTCATCTCTCCCATGGACGACTCACTCATGATCGGCTCCCTCCGGGTAGAACTCGGTCCATACTTACAACCTGCGGCGCCGGTTGGCGGCGACGCGGAACGGAGGGGCATCATGACAGGGGGAGCGACCATGAAGCGGAACGGGATCGGGGGCGTCGCCGCGCTGGCGGCAGTGTTCGCCCTGGCCGCATCGGCCTGCGGGGCCGACCGGTCCGAGACGGGGACGGCCGTCCCCACCACCGCGCTGGCGCCGGCGGAGGCGCCGGACGCCGAAACCAGCGCTGAATCCGACGCCGGAGCCGAGCCGGCCCCCACCACCGAAGCCGCCCCCGAGCCGGACGAGCCCGACGCCGGAGCCGAGCCGGCCCCCACCACCGAACCCGCCGCCCCCGAGCCGGATGAGCCGGACGAGTCCGCCGTACCCATGTTCGGCAACCTGGAGTGGCCCTGCGGGCCCGGCGACGCCGTGGGCGCCACCGATCAGGGGGTGTCCGACGACCGGATCGTCATCGGCGGCGGCGACGACCGGGGGTTCGTGGGCGCCCCCGGCCTCAACCGGGCCCAGACCGAGGCCCTGGAGGCGTTCGTGGCCTACTGCAACTCGCTGGGGGGGATCAACGGGCGCACCTTGGAGCTGGTGGCCTATGACGCGGCCATCTTCGAGGTCGCGGCCCGCATGGCCGAGGCCTGCGACCAGGTCTTCATGCTGGTGGGCCAGGGATTCTCCCTGGACCAATTGGGCGAGGAGCTGCGCCAGGGCTGCGGGCTGGCCTCAGTCCCGGCCTGGTCGGTGAGCGCCGACTTCGCCCACGCCCCGCTGATGTACCAGTCGGTCCCCAACCCGGGCGACCAGCAGGCCATGAGCCAGGCTTACCAGGTGGCCTCCCTGTTCCCCGACGCCATCGGGGACTCGGCGGCCATGTTCGCCAATTTCGGGGCCACCATCGAGACCAAGGACAAGGTGGTCGCCTCGTGGCCGGACGCGGGCTACCAGTTCGACCTCGAGATCTCCTACAACGTCTTGGGGGAAGAGGACTGGACCCCGTTCGTCCTCCAGCTCAAGGACGCCGGCATCGCCCACGTCCACTACGTCGGAAGCTGCATCCCCAACTATCAGGAGCTCCGTCAGGCCGCGGTGGTGAACGACTTCGAGGCCGTCTGGACGGTGGAGGCCAACTTCTACGAGGCCATATGCGCTGAGGCCAACGCCGACGGGGCCATGGACGACACGTACATCCGCTTGGTCCACATCCCCTTCGAGGAGGCCGACTCCTCGGAGGCGATGCGGGACTTCCTGGCCGTTTTGGAGGCGAGCGGGGTCGAGCCGTCGCTGCTGGGGATGCAGTCGGCCACCTCGTTCTTGCTGTGGGCGGCCGGGGCCCGGGCCTGCGGGAGCGAGTTGACCCGCCAGTGCGTGCTCGAAAACGTCGGCGCCCTCGATGTGTGGACCGCCGGAGGCATACAGGTGCCCACGGTGCCCCACGACAACGACACGCCGGTGTGCGGCCTGCTCTTGGAGCTGGAGGGCACGAGCTACCGGCGGGCGGCCCCGAGCGAGCCCGGCACCTTCGAGTGCGAGAGCTCGTGGCGGGTCACCGTCACCACCGACGCGGTGGAGGCGGCCGCCTTAGACGAGAACCGGGTCTCCCGGCTGTACTCGACCGGTTGACCGCCGGAACGGGCGCGGCCGGCGCAGCCGCCTCCTGAGCCCCCACGGGCGTGGCCGACTTCATCGCCTTCACCGTTCTGGGCCTAGCCCTGGGCGGGGCCTACGCCATCGCCGCGTCGGGGATGGTCCTCACCTACACCACCACCGGGGTCTTCAACTTCGCCCACGGCGCGGTGGCCATGCTGTCGGCCTTCGTCTACTGGCAGCTCCGCTGGGACGACGGGTGGGGCGGGCGGCTCCCGGCCCCGCTGGCGCTGGTGATCGTGGTGGCGGTGCTGGCCCCCGCGGCGGGGATCGCCATCGACCGGCTGGTGATGCGGAACCTGCGGGGGGCGCCGGAGACGGCCCGGATCGCGGTGCCGATCGGGCTGCTGCTGGCCCTCACCGGCCTGGCCAACTGGGTGTGGAGCAACCCCGAGCCCCGCGACCCCCAGCCCTTCTTCGGCAGCACCGCCGCGGTGCAGATCGGCAAGGTGGGGATCGAGGTCCACCGGCTCGTCATCCTCGCCGCCGCCGTCGCGGTGGCGCTGGCCCTGCGCTTCTTGCTGTCGGGCACCCGGCTGGGGGTACGGATGCGGGCGGTGGTGGACAACCCGGAACTGGTCCAGCTCAACGGCACCAACCCCGACTCGGTGTCGAGGGCGGCCTGGGCGCTGGGGTTCGCCACCGCCGCCCTGTCGGGGGTGCTGCTCTCCCCGCTGCTGGGCTCGCTGACCAGCCTCCCGCTCACCCTGCTGGTCATCAACGCCTACGCCGCGGCCGCGTTCGGCCGCCTCCGCTCCCTGCCCTGGACTTTCGCCGGCGCGGTGGCCATCGGCCTGGCCGTGAACTACTGGTCCTGGCTCAAGGCCGAAATCGGCAACGACTGGACCTGGCTGTCCAATTTCCGGTCCACCATCCCGATCTTCATGCTCTTCGCCATCCTGCTGGCGTTGCCCAGCCGGCGCATCGCCGCCTCGGCGACCGGGATGGCCGGGGCGGTCGGGTTGGGAGGGGCGGTCGGGTTGGGAGGAGCCGCCGGGCGGGCCGGCGCCGGGCGCCGGTCGCTAGTCCCCTCGGCCCGGTCCTGTGCGGGCTGGGGGCTGGCGCTGGTGGGGACGGTGTTGGCGCTGGCCCACCTGCTGGCCCCGAGCTGGCAGTTGATCTTCGGGGAGGCGCTCGCTCTGGCGGTGGTCGGGCTGTCGGTGGTGCTGTTGACCGGGTACGCGGGCGAGATCAGCCTGGCCCCGCTCACCTTCGCCGGGATCGGCGCCATGGTGGCTTTCCAGATGGACGTGGGGCCGGGCGGGCGGCCCTCGATGCTGGACGGATCGCTGTGGGCCTATGGGGCCGCGGCGGGGGTGTGCGCGCTGGTGGGGGCGGTGATCGCCCTGCCCGCGTTGCGCCTGCGGGGCCTGTACCTGGCCCTGGCCACGTTCGCCTTCGCGGTGGCGACCAGCTTCATGGTTTTCAGCCAGATCGGCACCTTGCACCTGAACCTGCCGCTGGTGGGCGACGGCGCCGACGTGGCCGTGAACCTGTTCACCAACGGCATCCTGCGGGTGCCCCGACCGGGGCTGCCGGGGGTGAGCCTGGACCGGGCCGGCGACGGGAACCAGGTGGCCTGGCTGGTGTTCTTGGCCGTCGTGTTCGCGGTTCTGGGCGGGGCGGTGGCCGCCGTCCGCCGCAGCGCCTACGGGCAGCGGCTGGCGGCCATGCGGGACAGCCCCGCGGCCGCGGCCATGCTGGGCCTGAACGCGGTGCGGCTCAAGATGTCGGTCTTCGCCCTGTCGTCGGCCATCGCCGGGATCGGCGGGGTGCTGCTGGTGGCCTCCAGCTCCGGGGGCGCCATCGCCGACGACTTCGCCGTCTTCGCCAGCCTGGCCCTGGTGCTGCTGGTGGCGGTGATGGGGGTGGGCCGGGTGAGCGGCGCCCTCATGGGGGGGCTCATGGTCGGGGCCGGGTTCCCCATGGTCCGAGACGTCCTGGGCGCCGTCGGCGAGCGGGCCGCCGCCTTCGAGGGCTTGTTCGGCTTCGGGTCCGATCTGGCCATCTTCTTGGGACCGGCCATTGCGGGCCTGAGCCTGGGGGTCAAACCGGCCGGCAATGCCGACGAGGTCTTCGGTGCCTACCGACCTCTCGGCCTGCCCCGGGGCCGACCGGTGCTGGCCGCGGGTATGGCGGTGACGGCCGTGGCCTATGTCGGGGCTGTGTCCGGGCGCATCGGGAACTGGCTCTTCGCTCTGGTGCTGTTGGTCGTGCTGGCCGCGCTCCCCGCGGTGGCGGCCCGCCGGACCAGGGCCGAGGCCGGAGCGGATGCGGGGTCTGCCGCCGGCGAGGGGGCCGCGGCGGTCCCGCCCGAGCTGTGGGGCGTCGACCGTCCCTTCACCGCGGCCGACCGCCGGTCCCTCGACCGGCAGTTGGGCATCGCCGCCGAGGCCGAAACCGAGGCCATCCGGTGAGGGCCGGTTCGGCGACCGGCGGGGAGGCCGGCCGGTGAGCCTGCTGGCCGTGGAGGGGGTGACGGCGGCCTTCGGGGGCCACACCGCCCTCGACCGCGTCTCGCTGGGGGTGGAGGCCGGCGCGGTGACCGGCCTGATCGGCCCCAACGGGGCGGGCAAGACCACCCTGTTGAACGTCGTCACCGGCATGATGGCCCTCCGGGCCGGGACCGTCCGCCTGGCCGGCGCCGACATCACCTCGTTCACCACCCATCAGCGGGCCCGGGCCGGGCTGGCCCGCACCTTCCAGCGGCTGGAGCTGTTCGGATCGCTGACGGTGCGGGAGAACGTCAGGGTGGCGGCCGACATCCGCAACCGGTGGACGTGGCGGCGCCGGGGCCGTCGCAATGCGGACGCCGAGGCCGACCGGGCCATCGAGATGCTGGGCTTGGCCGGGGTGGCCGACCAGCCGGCCGGGGTGATACCCACCGGCCGGGCCCGGCTGGTGGAGCTGGCCCGGGCGCTGATGATCCGGCCCCGGGCGCTGCTGCTCGACGAGCCCGCCGCCGGCCAGGACGACGCCGACACCGACGCCTTCGTCGAGGTCTTGGCCGCTCTGGCCGCGGAGGGGATGGCCGTGCTGCTGGTGGAGCACGACATGGGGCTGGTGATGCGGGCCTGCCACCGGATCCACGTGCTCGACCTGGGGGTCCTGATCGCCAGCGGCTCTCCGGTCGAGGTGCAGCGGGACCCGGCCGTGCTGTCCGCCTATCTCGGCCCCGGCGCGGCGGGGTGACCGGTGGGCGCCGGGCGGTTCCGAGCCGGGGCGGGCGAGAGACTGGGGAGGTGGTGATGGGGGGCCCGCCGCCGATTCTGGAGTTCGAGGACCTGTGGGCCGGCTACGGCGACGTGCCGGCGCTGCGGGGGGTGAGCCTGGCCGTGGACGAGGGTCGGGTGCTGGCCCTGCTGGGGCCCAACGGCGGCGGCAAGACCACCGCCCTGCGGGTGGCGGCCGGGCTGCTGGCGCCGTGGGCGGGGCGGGTGCGCCTGGCCGGCCGGGCCCTGGGAGGCGTCGCCGTCGCCGATCTGGCCCGCATGGGGGTGTGCCTGATCCCCGAGGGCCGGGGCGTGTTCCCCAACCTCACCGTCCGGGAGAACCTCCTGATGACGACCGGCGCCGGCGCGCCTGCCGCCCGGGTGACCAAGATCGCCTGCGAGCGGTTTCCGAGCCTGACGTCCCGCCAGGACCAGCTCGCCGGCACCCTGTCGGGAGGCGAGCAGCAGATGCTGGCCCTGGCCCGGGCCCTGGTGACCGACCCGGCGTTGCTACTGCTCGACGAGCTGTCGATGGGCCTGGCCCCGAGGATCGTCGAGCAGATCTACACGGTGGTGGGCGAGCTGGCCGCCGCGGGCGTGGCCGTCGTGGCCGCCGAGCAGTTCGCCCAGACCGCCCTGGGGGTGGCCGACCGGGTCGCGGTCATGGTCAACGGGTCTATCGTCATCGAGGGATCGCCCGAGGAGGTCCGCCCCCGGCTCGCCGACGCCTACTTGAGCCGCGATCGCCAAGACCTCACCCAGGAAGGGAGGCCGAGATGACCGAGGCCGACCGAGCCCAGCGATTCCGCGAGGACGTGGGCAAGCTCCGGGCCCGCACCGACGCGACCGCGGTCGAGAAGCGGATGCTGAGGGCGGGCTGGGTGCTGATGGTGCTGGGGGTGGCGGTTTGCGTCGCGGCCTGGCTGTCCACCATGTCCCAGACCTTCCTGGAGGATCAGAACGAGTCGATCGTGCTGGCCATCGGCGGGGTGGGCCTGACCGTGGCCGGCGCGGCGGTGTTCCTGCGCTACTCGCTGGGCCGGTTCCTGCGGGTCTGGCTGCTACGCCTCTTATACGAGGCCCGCACCCCTCAGGAGGAGCGCCAAGCTGCCGCCGAGGAGCCGGTGGGCTGACGGCAGCCGCGGGCCCGTTCACAGGGCAACATCGCCGTTCGCGCCGAAATCCATCGCGCTGAATCCACCGCGGCATTGGCACGCGGTGCCAGAATGCGGCGTGGCTTCGGCCGGCGCTTCCTGGTCAAGGCGGTGTTGGCGGAGGATCCGGTAATCAGCGTTCCACGGGTGGTTAAGGCCTAATCGACACGGCTGCGAAGAGATTGACTTGAGTTCGGCCTTGGCTCTAACATGATCCGGTCTCCTGCCCCGATGGGCTGAGGCGACGGAAAGGGGTCACGTGCCGCATCTTGGCACCGCGCTGGGCCTGCTGCGGGATCGGCTGGCTGGGTCCGGGGTGTCTTCGACCGTCGGCAGGGGCCGGTTGTTCGAGCGGATGGTCTTGGCTGCGCTGCGGGACCATCCCGGGGAGTACGGGCCAGCCCGGTTCGAGAACCTGTGGCTGTGGGGCGACTGGCCCGGCCGCCACGACCGCCGCCACACCGGCGACATCGGCATCGACTTGGTGGGCGAGCAAACCGAGGAGTACGGCGGCGGACTGTGCGCCATCCAGTGCAAGTTCTACGGCGCCGGCCGGGTCAGCACCGCCGATGTGGACAAGTTCCTGGCCGCCTCCGACGGGGCGGAGTGGGCGTCGAGGATCTTCGTGGCCACCTCCGACTACACCGGCCCCGCCCAGCAAAAACTGACTGGCGCCCGCAACACCGAGATCCTCACTGGGGCCCGGCTCGACTCCTGGCCCCTGGACTGGCGCAACCTGGTAAACCGACCCGAACGGGCGGTGTACGCCCACACCCGATACGAGCCCCGACCCGATCAGCAGGCGGCGGTGGATGCGGTGGCCGACGGGCTGGCCGGTGCCGACCCGGTGCCGACCCGGGGCCGGCTGCTGATGCCGTGCGGCACCGGCAAGTCGGTGGTGGCCCTGTGGGCGGCGGAGCGGCTGAGCGGAGTCGGCGGCCGGGTGCTGTACCTGGTTCCGTCGATTGCGCTCATGGACCAGACCATGCGGGAGTGGGCGGCGCAGCGGTCGATGCCGCACCGCTACCTGGGGGTGTGCTCCGACGTCAAGGTCGGGCGACAGGCTGAAAACCCCGACGTGTCGGTGTCGGAGCTGGCCATGCGGGTGAGCACCGACGCCGAAAAGATCGCCTCGGAGCTCAAGATCGAAGCGCCCGAGGCCATGACCACCGTGTTCTGCACCTACCAGTCGCTGGAGAAGGTGGCCCTGGCCCAGGACCCCTACGGCTGCCCGCAGTTCGACCTGGTGATTTGCGACGAAGCCCACCGAACAACCGGGATCAGCGGTACGGAGACCAAGGACACGGCCCTGTTCCAGAGGGTTCACGACGAGCACTACCTGCTGGCCCGGCGGCGGCTGTACATGACCGCCACCCAGCGTCTCTACACCGAGGCGGCCAAGACCCGGGCCGACGGCGACGTGTTCTCGATGGAGGACGAAGAGCAGTTCGGGCCGCTGCTTTATTCGATGACCTTCGGTCAAGCCATTGAGCAGGGCCTGCTGTCGGACTACGAGGTGCTGGTTATCGGCGTCGGTGAGGACGCCTACGACGACTTGCTGGGCCCTGGCGCCCGCAACGGCGTGGAGGTGACCACCCCGGCTGGCAAGACCGAGACCGTCGACTACACCGATGTGGTGAAGTTGCTCGGCTGCTGGGACGCGCTGGCCGACCCGACCACCCTCGGCCCCGGCCAGGACCGGGCCGTCGGCCAGATCACGCCCGGGGTGCGGCACTGCCGACGGGCCATCGCCTTCACCAACACGGTTAAGTCCTCCGAGAGGGCGGCCGCGGCCCTGACCACGCTCACCTGCCGGGCCGCGGCCGATCGCGCCGCGGGGGGAGGCGCCGCCACCCTGCGCCTCGACGCCGATCACGTCGACGGCAAGATGAACGCCTACCAGCGCTCGTCCCGGCTGGGCAGGTTGCGGGAGGCCGACGCCGACACTTCGTCTGACGGGCCTGGGGCCCGGGTGTTGTCCAACGCCCGCTGCCTCACCGAAGGAGTGGACGTACCGGCGCTCGACGCGGTGGTGTTCCTGGCCCCCAAGCGATCCGACATCGACATCGTGCAGGCCGTGGGCCGGGTGATGCGCACCGCGCCCGGCAAGGACGTGGGGTACGTGGTGCTGCCGGTGCTGGTGCCCGAGGGGAAGCTGATGGAGTCGGCGGAGGTGCTCGACGGCAGCGACTTCAAGCAGGTCTTCCGGGTGCTGCGGGCGCTGCGGTCCCACGACGAGCGCCTCGACGTGACCGTCAACTCGATCAACTCGGCCCTGCACAAGTTGCCGCTGCGCATCCTCGACCGCACCGACCATCCTGGCGACTCGGAGGGTGTGCAGCAGCAGTTGGCGCTGTCGGACGTGCTGGCCCGGAAAGTGGCGTCCGCGGTCGTCGAGTTCGTGGGCGACCGGCAGTACTGGCCGTCGTGGGGGCGACGCACCGCCGCCGTGTGCCGACTGGTTCGCAACCATCTCGACGCCGAGGCGGCCGACAAGCCCGAAGTGCGCGAGGCGCTGGCCGGGTTCGCCAAAGCAATGGCCGTGACCGCCGTCCCGTCGTTCACCGAGACCGATGCCCGGGAGATGATCGCCCAGCACGTGGTGACCATGCCCGTGTTCGACGCCTTCTTCGCCGAGAACCGGTTCGCCAGGCAGAACCCGGTGTCGTGTCATATCGACGGCGTGCTGGCCCGTCTGGCCGCGGCCGGAGTCGGTTTCGGCCATCTCATCGAATCGCTGAAGGGCAACTATCGGCGGATCACCACCGGCCTGTCCGAAGCGTCGTCGGATGAGAAGCTCGACCGTCTCCGGCAGGTGTACGAGGGGTTTTTCAAAGCCGCCATCCCCGAAGTGGTGGAACGACTGGGGATCGTGTACACGCCGCTGCCCTTGGTGGACTTCGTGCTGCGCAGCGTCGACGCCGTGTGCCGGGCCGAGTTCGGCCGGGGCATCGGTGCCGAGGGCGTGACTGTGCTGGACCCGTTCGTGGGGACTGGCACCTTCCCCGCCCGCCTGTTCACGCTGCGGGGTGCCGATGGCGAGTGGTTGGTGTCCGACGGCGATGTGGCCCGCAAGTACCGCTCCGAGGTCTGGGCCAGGGACTTGGTGATGCTCGCCTACTACATCGCCGCCCTCAAGATCGAGGAGTCGGCGGCCGAGCGGGGCGTGTTCGAGGAGAGCCGCTACGAGCCTTTCCCCGGCATCGCTTTGGCAGACACGTTCACGTTGGGGACTCAGGACATGAAGTCTCAGCGTGACCGGTACACCCAGCAGGTCATGGCCGTGGGCGCGCCAGTGCCCGAGAACTCCGACCGGGCCCGCACTCAGGAGACCACGCCCATCCGGGTGATCGTCGGCAACCCACCCTGGTCGGCGGGCCAAAAATCGTCAGGCGACGACAACCCCCGAGACGACTACGAGGAGATCGCCCAGCAGGTGCGGGATACCTACGGGGCGAAGCAGGTGGAGATAACCGGTCGCAGCGGGGGCGGCAATTCGGCCGGAAATCTCTATGTACTGGCCTTCCGCTGGGCGACTGACCGACTGAAAGCCCCCGACAGTGATCCTGAGGACGATGGCTGGATCGTGGCCTTCGTGCATCCCAATTCGCTAACGACGGCCACCTCACTGGCGGGCATGCGCGCCGTTCTGCGCGAAGAGTTCACTGGCATCTACGTGGTGAACCTGCGTGGAGACGCTTATAAGAGCGGGGAGGAGTTCAAGCGCGAGGGCGAGAAGATCTTCGGCAGTGGTTCTCGCAACGGCGTGGAGATCACGGTGCTCGTGCGCAACCCTAACTTGGCTGCAGGCAATCCGGCCACCTTGCGCTACGCGGAGGTGCCAGAAGGGCTCACTCGCGACGAAAAGTTCGAATGGCTTGAAACAATCAACGATGTAACCAGTGACGAGTTGACCGAAGTTCCGATCAACCAGAGACACGAATGGACTAATATTGGCGATGAAGGATTTGAAGGACTGCTGCCCGTCTGCGACACTAACCAGAGCGCTAGTGTAGCCGTCAAAGATCATGCATCGGGAGTCAAGACAAACTGTGATGTCTATGTCTATTCGTTCAGTCGCGATGAATTGGAGCGTAGGGTTCGACGGCTCATCAATCTTTATGATGCTGCTCGGAGTTGCGTTCATGAGGGTTCACCTAGCCGTCAGTACATTCTGCAGCAGATGCAACAGCAGACCGTTAATGACCGTCTTGATACGATCAAATGGACTGATACTCTGAAACAGTCGCTCCGTAAAGGTGAGGTCATCGAGTTCGATCCGACCTGCATTCGTGAAGTGCTGTACCGGCCATTCACGAAGTTGTGGCTTTATGAGGATCATCGAATTTTAACTTCGGTGAAAACAGTCTCAGCCATGTTCCCGATATCAGACAAATCTCTCTCTCTCTCTCTCTCTCTCTCTCTCTCTCTCTCTCCTTGTCAGCACCCCGAACAACATGGCAATCCCCGGAGTCATCGCGACAAATATCCTCAGCGATCTCCACGCCATCGCAGCCGGACAAGCCACCCGCGTCCTCCCGAGACAGCGATGCTGATAGGACTGACAAGGCAGTTACCTTTCGGAGTCTTCATGGCAGCGAATCTGCCAGATTTGTGCGCGACAGGTCGACAGACACGAGTATTGCCGAGGCGATCATCGTGACTAGCCCATCAAACCGTACACGTTTCGCAACACTTGCAGCCGGGATACCGCCAGACCTTCACGCCGTGGATCCAGCGGGCAGAGTGGCCATAAGGATGAAACCTTGACCGAGACTCTTGACCTTGGTCTCGAAGCGTCGTCTGGCGACGGTCACAACGTCACCGACTGGTGCTTGGGGCAATTCCATGAACGCTATGGCGACGAGTCCATCACCAAGGACGACATCTGGGAGTACCTGTACGGGGTGATGCACGCCCCGGACTGGCGGGAGCGCTACCGCCACGACTTGGCCCGCAACCTGCCCCGGGTGCCGCTGGCCGAGGACTTTGAGGCGTTCCGGTCGGCGGGCCGGGCCCTCATGGACCTGCATGTCGGCTACGAAACCTGCCCCGAGTGCCCTGGCGTCGTGTGCCTGGTCGCCGACGAGCCCGACGAGGGCGACGCCGACCCCGACGCCTACCGGATCACCGGCAAGCGCATGCAGGGTCGCAATGCCGACGGCAGCAAGTGCGGCAAGAACGACGACTGGGACATGCTGGTGGTCAACAAACCGCTGCCGCCTCGTCGGCATCCCGCCCGAGGCCCACGCCTACAAGGTGTCGGGCCGCTCACCGCTCCAGTGGGCCGTCGACCAACTCAAGTTCAAGCACGACAAGGCTTCGGGTATCACCGACGACCCGAACGGCTGGCACGCCTGGGCCGACGACCCTTTCGAGCTGATCCGCCACCTGCGCCGCCTCGCCCACGTCGGCACCGAAACCCACCGCATAGTCTCCGCCCTCCCCCCGTCCCTCACGTAGTGGCACAATGCCGCGGGCGGTTTACCAGGCTGCCGCCTGGAAGGTGGCAGACCTACATGAGGTGTATGTGGGCCTGGATCTTGTACATGCATTCCTCGAACGAGAGGTCTTGCAATCCGTAAACGAGAGGCACGATATCGGTCTCAAATGCCTCTTTCAACAGGCTGTACCTTTTGGTACCGGGATGCCATATATCTAATGAACGCAATCCGTCGGGTGGGATAGGGGTAAGACGAGAGAGACGAAGACGGTCGCCTTCGGGACGGTTGGCTGCTTCATAGAGCGAGTTTATGTCTCCTGGTTCAAGCTCATATCCGTATGCATTCAAAATACAGGCAATATCGTAGATATCTCTGACTCGGGAAGTGATTCGCTCTGGCGGTTCATGGGTTATTATTCTATTCAGTGCGTGCAATTTTTCGCCCAACGTTTCCAGTGGATGGCAACAGAGAACTTGTGGTAAGGGTTCATCTTTAGTATCTATTTCAAGGTGTTCAGATATCAGAGACAGCAGCTCCGTTGTCTCGTAGCGACCGATTCCAGTGTTGACGGTAGCCTCAACTTTGACGACAGGCTCTTGTCTTTGGTTAGCCTCCTGTTCTTTCAACGGGTGGTAAGGTATAATATAGTAGCTGTACCATTTGCCAGACCGTATTTCAAACTCATTTGGCCAAAGCGCTAGTGCACGTGTCTTGATCTCGTCCATGCACCGGTCGCGCTTCTTGTTGCCGAACGTTCCGTGAGGAGGGGGAACGATGCCAATATCAATGTCTTCTGAGAACCGTGTCGTGATGCCTTGCTTGGCTAGGGCAGTTCCTCCTTTAAGCACCAGCTTGACGTCGTGATAAACAGTTAGAGGGTAACACAATTTTGCAGCCATTTGCACGAGCTGATGGTCGTGATAAACCTGGTCAGGTAGTAGCCCAGTATCTTCCACCACCTCTTGAATGGCGTTTATAATCACATCATCGATCATTGCGCATCCATGATATGAAGTCGAGCGAATCGGTAAGCATCGGCAGCGATACCCAAAACCTGATCCAGCCGATCCAGATATATATGACCGAGTCGCGGATCATCACGGCGAGCTACTTCGCGAATAAGATCATGCCTTCCGACTGGCAGAGGCGGCTGCACTTCTAACCCCTGGCTGTCTAGTTGCCTTTGGTGATGGCTGCGCGAGGCCCAGGCGAATGAGATCATCGCATCTCCCCAAGGCTCGACTTGGCCGAACGTCTCGTAATATCGCAGCGCTTCAAGCAATGTGACTTCCAAGAAGGTGAGTTCGCGTCTCATCACGTTTGATCGGCCGAAGAAGCGGATCTTCGGACCTTTCCGCTTGGGTGATTGGGGCGGACGGCCCACCACTGCCAGCCAGAGCTGCGCTGGGATTTGCGTAGTCAGTCTGAATTGGCGCAGAGCGTCATAGCCAGTCAATCCGCAACCGGGTCCGGCCATGTGCACTGCTACGGCCTCTGCGCTCGGCGCGGTCTTGGTGATGGTCTTGCCGTTGCGGGTCAACAGCGGCGGGTCGAAGTGATCGGTCCGCCAGTACAGGCCGTGGGCGGCGCGGCGCACCAGGCCGTACGGGTTGCGGTCCTCCCGGGCCAGGCATTGCCGGGCCGCGGCGGGGGAGCCCGGCAGATCGCCGACCGTCAAGAAAGTGCCGACCGGCACCTCCCGCAGGTACTCGATGCAAGCAGACCGCCGCATCCTCCAATCATACCACGCCAAAGTGACAAAGCTGCCCGAAGCAGAGCCGCCCCGGACATCGCGTTCAGTTCCCCAGGGAGTGCATGCCTCCGCCGCCGAGGGCGAAGCCGTCGTCGGCACCGCTGTCTTGGGGGTCGCCGATGACGTCCTCGAGGAGGTCGTCGATCGTCGGGGCATCGGCGCGGGGGAGCGTCACTTCGTCCATGTCGAGCACGGCGTAGATGGCGTTGATCAAGAACCACGCGTCCGCGTTCTCCATGATGAAGGCCTCGGGCTTGGCGGCCGCGGTGTCGCGCATGATCCGCAGCCCGTCGTTGTAGGGGTCGAAGGTGACGATCTTCTCCAGCCGGATTCTGAAGCTTCTGCCGGTGCTTTCACCGAGGTAGTAGAGGTGCTTGGTGGTGAGCCCCAGGGTGCCGTCGTCTTGGTGCTCCATGCTGACCGTCTCGACCGGCCGCCCCCGGAACGTTCCGGGCCGCAGATACACGCCTTTGGCCACCCGGACGCTCATGCCCATGGACGAGCCCCGGTACTCGCGGCGCGTCACCTCCTTGTAGTACCGCACGTCATCGAACAAGGCGATCATCTCTTCGCTCTTCATCAGGTTGAAGGGAAGCTGGGACCGCGGCATGTCGAACCGGGGAATGACGCCGTCCTTCAGGTAGCCCAATGAGATGGACAGTCGGAACTTGTCGAAGTCCCCGGAGCGGTTGAGCCACTCTTCGGGGATCCCCAGATGTGTGCGGAACCGGTTGAGCTTGGAGATCTCGGCCGCGGAGAGGTAGCTGTCGGCCAGTCCCTCCTCCAGCGCTTGGCCCCACCCGTCTGACATGTAGGTGTAGAGCTGTTCGCTGTCCAGCGAGAATCCGGCGCGGGCGGCGGCGGCGCGCATCCGGTCGGGGAGGTCGTCCAAGCCGATCCCGCTGCGGGCTGCGTCCTTGCACATCTCACGCATCTGCTGCTGGGCGTTCTCTTTTTGCTGCTTGGCCTGCTTGTCGCGTTCCTTGCACTCCTTGTGCACTGACCGCAGGAACCCGGCCGACTCGCCGCAGTAGTGGCATTTGGCCATGTGGTCCGACTCCCGTGATGGCGGCCTCGTCACCCCGAGAGGCGCAGCCCGCGGTTTCGGCGGACAACGCCTCCTGGATCGCAAGCCACCCTATAGAACCGGTGTGACAGCCTCACGGGGTGGGCCGCGGGCCGCGCCGCTGGCCTGCCCGATCCGGCCGCCGCTGGCCTGCCCTTCGACTCCCCGGAGAAGGGCTACCCGCCGTTGTCGCTGCCGTCGGTTGGGGGTAGGGTCGGCCCTTCGCCGCCTGCCGATGAGCTGATCTGAAGGATCCGCCGATCCGGCCGGGCTGGCATAAGGGGTCGACCTCATCTTCATCCTGGCCTTCGCCTCCGGCGTTGCGGGCCAGGGTGCCAAAGACGGAGGAAGACAATGAGAAAGCCATGGAAATGGCTCGTGGTCGCCGCGGCCGCCACGCTGATGGCCACCACCGGTGTGGCGCTGGCCGCGTCGTCGTTCAGTGATCTGGCCGACGACCACCCTCGACGAGACGACATCGAATACGCGGTGTCGCAGGGATGGTTCCAAGGGTACGACGACGGCACGTTCAAACCCGATAGGGCCATCACCCAAAGCCAGATCGCCAAGGTGCTGAGCCGGGCCTTCCCGGCCGGCTCTACCAGAGCCGACCTGGCTACGTTCCTGCGGGGCGGAACCAACCGCCTAGCCGCAATCCGGGTGTCTGAGGCGTTCAGGCGGCCCACCTCGCCGACGGCCGGGGAGTTGAACCGGGTCCGGGCGACGCCGTGTGGCGACTGGACCGCCGCGGACCGGGCCATCGCCCGCTCGGCACCGGCCGGCTACGACTGGGGAGCCCGAGACAGGGACCGCGACGGCCGCCCGTGCGACACCTAACCCACTCCGTCCTCTAGACCCTCTAGAGCCATTGCCGGAATCGGCCCGCCGGGGTGCCGCCTCGGCGGGCCGGTCCCGGATCATCGGGTTGGGCAGTGTCCCGCTGAGTGGTGGGCTTTGGGGTAGCCGCCGGGGGGTCCACCGCTAGGTGTTCTGGGCATAGAGGTTGGTAGCAGCGCGATGGGGTGAGCCCCCTGTGCGAGTGTGGTGGTGTACCAACGGGGTGGCGGCCTCGACGGTGTGGCGGGTCCTTCGCCGCCACGGGCTGAACCGGCTCGATGTCATCGACCGCCCGACCGGGCGGGTGATCCGCCGCTATGAGAGGTCGGCGCCGGGGGCGGGTACACCTATCTGCACGTCGCCGTCGACGACTACTCCCGGGTCGCCTATGTCGAGGCCTGCGACGACGAGACCGCCGCCACCCTGGCCGGGTTCTGGACCAGGGCCCAGGACTGGTTCTGGTCTAACGACATGGCGGTGGACGCGGTGATGGCCGACAACGGGGCCAACTTCTGCTCCGGGCTCTTCGCGGAGCTGCTCGCCCAGCGACGCATCGCCCATCTGCGCACCCGCCCCTACCGGCCCCGACTGACGGCAAAGCCGAGCGCTTCAACCGCACCCTCAGCGACGAATTCCTCTACAACCGGCGCTTCCGATCCGAAACCGACCGGCGCATCCGCCTCAAACGCTGGATCTGTGACTACAACTGCCACCGACACCACACCGCAGTCGGCGACCCGCCCGCATCACGCGCTAACAACCTCACGCGAACTTATAACTAGACATCAAAAGCTTGATGCACGTAAGAAGTTTTTGGCGGCCAGAATATGCCAAGAATGAGAAAGCTTTGGGGGTGTTGTTCCATATTACCTACGAACAACATGGTATCTCTATTTGTTGCCCAGAGTGTGTTAACAAGCTTCTGTCTCATCCGCTCTTGCCAATTATCAAAATGATTAATATTGCGCCATAAAGCGACGACTTCCCAGTCGATTATAGTTTGAAAGTGTCCTGGACAGTTATCCTTTAGACATTGATAGCGATAGCGAAATCTCCATGGACACATCTTATATACATTTCTTCTATTATCTAAATTATCAAATAGTGATGATCGCGCTGCCATAGCTGCTGCTCGATTATTCCATAGATCAATCTTTTCTTGTTCTCGTCTCGTAATGACCAGTTCAGGCGTATCTGCGGTTCGAACTACTGAAAGCGATGGAGTATCGGGACTGGCTCTTGATCGATTGCGTTCAATCAAGTCACACATGGTTCTTTCTCCTAAGCTGGTAATACGCGCGCGTCGAATCGCCCAATCTTTATCAGTTCCGATCCGTTGACCCAATTGGATTGTCCCTTCGATAGGAGTCCATGATTCGGGTCTGCGATCTGTTTTAGGCTTTATTATCTGAACTTTTATCTCTTGATATTTCTGGAACTTGGAATCATCTTCGAGATCTCGGAAGGGAATCGGGTGAAGACGTATCCATTCAGGGTCAGGTCCGAGTCGCATCGCTGCAACACACATGTTCTCTTTGAGTTCAGAGGTTAGGACCGGCGCGGCCTTGACCAGAATCATCACCGATAGTTCCACGGTCGGAGGCATTTCAGAGTTCCAGGATGCTGAGATCGGGATGCTCGCTCTGGGCCGATTCGAGAATGCAGGAGCGGTGGCAGGAGCGGTGGTTGCGCTCATAACAGAGCAGGGCAACCCGGGTGGAGCGCGCGAGTCTCACGATGTCGGCGTAGGCGGCCGAGGCACCGTTAAGGAGATGGTTGGTATAGCGGTCTCGGGCCGACCGCAGGCCCCTCCGGAAGGGATCGCGGTTGTCCTTGGGGTTCCCCAAATCGCGTTCGTGGCGATACTCAATGCTGGCATCGGCCAGGGCCAGGGCCAGCGCCTTCTTTGAGAAGCCCTTCTTGCGCGAGATCGGGTTGAGGCGGACGTCCACGAGCACGGCCACCCCGTGGCGCTGCAGGAGCGTGACCAAGTCCTCAACGGTGCGTTGCTCGTAGCCGATTGAGACGACGGCCGAAGGGCCGGACGGATCCGCCATCACCGCAAGTCTTGCACCCCGAGAACCTGCTGGCCTGTCAGGCGCACAGGGCGTGGGCGGCGTAGGAGTCCCAGCGGGCGTTGAACTTGGCCTCCACCTCGCCGTTCACGATCCGGGCCTGAGCCTGCCTCCACAGCCGGGTCCACTCGGCCGCGTCGGTCACCTCCAGTTCGGGGTACGCGGCGCTGCGGGCCACGAAGCCGGGGAACAGCGAGCGCCCGGTGGGCTGGCCGACGGGCTGGTACCGCAGGTCGAAGCTCCAGCGGATGGCGTCGCTGTCGTTGTCGAGCGAGCCGTGGCTGGTCAGCTTGTGCAGCAGCACCGCCGAGCCGGCCCGAACCTCCAACGGCACCACCCGGTCCATGTCGACCAGCGACTCCGGTATGTAGATCTCGCCGCTGAAGTGCTGGCCCGGGCAGTGCAGCACCAGATCGTCGCGGTGGCTGCCCGGCTCTGCGACCAGGCACCCGTTCTCGACGGTGGCGTCGGTCACGGCCAGCCACACCGTCAGCATGTCGGTCTCGTCGGCCTCGGGGTTGGTCACCGCTGAGTCCTGATGCCACATGGTGGCGGCGATGTTGGCGTCGGTGGCGATGTCAGGCAGGTGCCGGCGGGGCGGCTTGATCCGGGCGTGCTGCACCGGGTTGGCGAAGATCTCAGGACCTATCACCGACTCCACCACGTCGAGCAGCCGGGGGTGGGTGAGCAGCCCGAACACCTCCGGTCCGGTGTGGAGGGTGTGGGACCAGTCGAGGTCGGCCACCATCGGCAGGGAGATGTCGAGGTGCTGGTACAGCGCGTACATGTCGTCGATCTGTTCCACGGCCTCGACGTAGCGGTCCGAGAAGGTGGCCCCCCGCAGGGGCTCCAGCCTCCCCTGGGCGACCAGGCCAGCCGCAGCCCGGTCCAAGATCCGGCGGTACTCGGCCTCCACCCCGACCAGGTCGGCCTCGGTCAGCAGGTCCTCGACCACCAGGTAGCCGTCCTCGGCGAACCGGTGGAGCTGCTCGTCGGTCAGACCGGCCATGTCCGCCTCCAGAGTCCCCGCCTCCGGCCCTCGCCCCGGAGGCTCCCCCCGCCGCCCCGCAAAGGCGCCGCGGCAACCGGGATCGTAGCCGTAGGCTCACCCCGTAATGACGCGGCTGGGGTTCCTGCTCGACAGCGGAAGCTGCATCGGCTGCCACGCCTGCACGGTGGCCTGCAAGAGCGAGCACGACGTGCCCCTGGGCGTCAACCGCACCTGGGTGAAGTACATCGAGACCGGCGCCTTCCCCGACGTCACCCGCCAGTTCACCGTGATGCGCTGCAACCAGTGCGACGACGCCCCCTGCATGTCCATCTGCCCCACCTCGGCGCTGTACCGGGCCCCCAACGGGGTGGTGGACTTCGACGACGGCAACTGCATCGGCTGCAAGGCGTGCATGAACGCCTGCCCCTACGACGCCCTGTACATAAACCCCGACACCGGCACCGCCCACAAGTGCAACATGTGCAACCACCGGATTGAGGTGGGGCTGGAGCCGTCGTGCCAGATCGTGTGCCCCACCGAGGCCATCAGGATCGGCGACCTCGACGACCCCGAGTCCGAGATCAGCCGAGCCGCCGCTGAAGGACTGCCGGTGCGGTCCCCCGAGCAGAACACCCGGCCCAAGGTGTACTACCGGGGCATCGATCCGGGCCTGCTCGACCCCACTGCCACCGCTATCGCCAACGACGGCCTGATCTGGGCCGACGCCGGCCCCGACCACCCCACCGCCCCACTCCGGGCGGGCCGGGCCCCCGCCGATGAGGCCGGGGTGGCGGCCCGGACCGCCTACACCACCGCCCACCCCATGGCATGGAAGGAGAAGGTGTCGGCATATCTGGTCACCAAGGCGGTGGCCGCCGGGGTGATGGCCATGGCCGCGCTGCTGGTGGTGCTCGGCCACGGCGACGCCCGGGCCGCGGTGGGGGTGGCCCCGCCCCTGGTGGCCGGCGGGTTTCTGGCCGTCACCGGGGCGCTGCTGGTGGGCGACCTGCGCCAGCCCCGGCGGTTCCACTACCTGCTCACCCGGGCCAACCGGTCGTCGTGGCTGGTCAAGGGGGCCTACGTGCTCATGGCCTTCTCCGCCGTGTGCGCCCTGTGGCTGATCGCCGGGGCGACCGGAACCGAAGGGCTGCTGCGGGCGCTGATCATTCCGGCCGTACTGGGGGCGGCCGGCACCGCCGGCTACACCGCCTTCTTGTTCGCCCAGTGCGAGGGCCGGGACCTGTGGCAGACCCCGCTGCTGCTGCCGGTGCTGCTGGCCCAGACCGCCACCGCGGGCGGGGCCGCCTTCGCCGTGCTCGACCTGTTCATGGAGGGGCCCGCGCCGGTGGTGGTGCGCTGGGTGATGGCGACCGGGCTGATCCTCACCGCGGCGCTGACCGCCGCCGAGCTCATCCCCGACCCCGATCGCAGCCGCAACGCCAAGCTGGCCATGGCCGCCCTGACCAGGGGCCGCTACGCCCTCAGGTTCTGGCTGGGCGGGGTGATGGCTGGCCTGGTCGCCCCGGCCGGGATGGTGCTCTACGCCGTGGCCGCCGAGATCGAAGGCCCCGCCCTGCCCGCCGCCGCCGGGGTCCTGGCCCTGGCCGGCATGTTCGTCTACGAGGACGCCTTCGTGCGGGCCGGCCAGTCGGCGCCGCTGTCATGACCGCTGCCGCCGGCTGCTCGGCGCCGCTGTCATGACCGCTGCCGCCGGCTGCTCGGCGCCGCTGTCATGACCGGGCTGCGGGACTACCCGCCCCGGGAGCGCTGGCACGACTGGACCGAGTTCGACGCCAAGGCTTGGCCCGACCGGGTGGAGAAGCGCTACACCCTGATCCCCACCACCTGCTTCAACTGCGAGGCCGGGTGCGGGCTGGTGGCCTACGTCAACCACCAGACGGGCCAAATCGACCGGTTCGAGGGCAACCCCGACCATCCGGCCAGCCGGGGCCGCAACTGCGCCAAGGGCCCGGCCACCGTCAACCAGGTTCACGACCCCGAGCGGATCCTGCACCCGCTCAAGCGAGCCGGGGAGCGGGGCGAGGGCCGCTGGGAGCGAGTCACCTGGGATCAAGCCCTCGACGACATATCGGCCCGGCTGCGCCAAGCCCTCGCCGAGGGGCGCCACGACGAGATCATGTACCACGTCGGCCGGCCCGGCGAAGAGGGCTACACCGACCGGGTGCTCAAAGCCTGGGGGGTGGACGGCCACAACAGCCACACCAACATCTGCTCGTCCAGCGCCCGCCTCGGCTACCAGACCTGGATGGGCCACGACCGCCCGTCGGCCGACTACGCCAACGCCGAGGTCATCTTCTTGATCTCGTCGCACCTGGAGTCGGGCCACTACTTCAACCCCCACGCCCAGCGGATCATGGAGGCCAAGGCCAAGGGGGCGACCGTCATCGTCTGCGACCCCCGCCTGTCCAACACCGGGGCCAAGGCCGACCACTGGCTGCCGACCTGGCCGGGCACCGAGCCGTTCCTGCTGCTGGCCATCGTGCGAGAGCTGCTGGAGCTGGGGACCTGGGAGCGGGACTTCTTCCGCCGCTGGGTCAACTGGGAGACCTTCCTGGCCGAGGAGCACCCCGACCGGCCCGTCGAGTGGGAGTCGGTGGAGCCCGCCCTCAAGCACCACTACGCCGACTACACGCCCGAGCGGGCCGAGCACGTCTGCGGCGTGGCCGCCTCGGAGATACGCGAGATCGCCCGCATCATCGGCCAGCACCCCGGGAGGTTCGCCTCCCACAACTGGCGGGCGGCCGGGGCGGGCAACCTGGGCGGCTGGCAGGTGGCCCGCTGCCTGTTCTTCATCGCGGTGATGACCGGATCGGTGGCCACCGAGGGCGGCACCGGCGGCAACGGCTGGGACAAGTTCAAGCCCGCCGCCCCCCTGGGCGCCCCGCCGCTGGCCCGCTGGAACGAGCTGGAATGGCCCCGGGAGTACCCGCTGGCCCACCACGAGATGTCGTTCCTCTTGCCCCACTTCCTCAAGGAGGGCCGGGGCCGGGTCGACGTCTACTTCAGCCGGGTCTACAACCCGGTGTGGACCAACCCCGACGGCTTCACCTGGCTGGAGGCGCTGCGGGACCCGTCCTTGGTCGGATGTCACGTGGCCCTCACCCCCACCTGGTCGGAGACGGCCTGGTTCGCCGACTACGTGCTGCCCATGGGCGTAGGGGCCGAGCGCCACGACGTGGTCAGCTACGAGACCCACCGGGGCCGCTGGATCGGCCTCCGCCAGCCCGTGCTGCGCCGCTACGCCGAACTCCGGGGCGGTTCAGGGGCCGGGGGCTCGGAGGCCGGGGCGGAATCGAGGGCCGGAGGCGAGACCGGGGGTGCCGGGGCGGTCACCGCCGATTCCCGGACTCATGAGTTCAACCCCGGGGAGGTGTGGGAGGAGAACGAGTTCTGGATCGACCTGTCCTGGCGGATCGACCCCGACGGGTCCCTCGGCATCCGGCGGTGGTTCGAGAGCCCCGAACGGCCCGGAACCCCCATCGGGGTGGACGAGTACTACGGGGCCATGTTCGCCGAGTCGGTGCCCGGCCTGGCCGAGGCCGCGGCCGCCGCCGGGCAGAGCCCGCTGGAGTACATGCGCGACCGGGGCGCGTTCGAGATCGACTCCGGCGGCTACGCCCCCTACGAGCAGGCGGTGGCCGCTTCCGAGGTGGCCGGTTGTGCCCGAGATGGGGGAGGGGTGTACCGCAGGCCGGGCACGGCCGGGGCCTGGGACGGCGACCCCGCCGCCCTGGCCGAGGTGCGCCTCGACCCCTCCGGCGACGGCTCGCCCGCGGTGGAGGTGGACGGCGAGATCAAAGCCGGGTTCCCGACCCCGTCCAAGAAGCTGGAGCTGTTCAGCACCACCCTGGCCGACTGGGGCTGGCGGTCCTGCGCCACCCCGGGGTGGATCCCCTCCCACGTGCACTGGGAGGACCTGGACCTGGCCGGCGACGAGCGCATCCTGTTGCCGACGTTCCGGATACCGACCCTCATTCACACCCGCTCGGCCGGCAGCAAGTGGCTCAACGAGATCTCGCACCGGCACCCGCTGTGGGTCCACCCCGACGACGCCGAGGCGCTCGGCATCGCCGAGAACGGGCTGGTGCGGGTGACCACCCGCATCGGCCACTTCGTGATCCGGGCCTGGCGCACCGAGGGGATCCGGCCCGGGGTGGTGGCCGCCTCGCACCACATGGGCCGCTGGCGCCTCGACGGGGACCAAGCCCGCAACTGGGCCGCGGGCCAGGCCGAGATCGCCTCCGAGGGCTCAAAGTGGAGGATGCGGCGCGCCAGCGGGATCGAGGGCTGGGAGTCGGACGACCCCGACACCGAGCGGGTGTGGTGGACCGACACCGGCGTTCACCAGAACCTGACCTTCGCGGTGCAGCCCGACCCGGTGTCGGGGATGCAGTGCTGGCACCAGCGGGTGCGGGTGACCCCGGCCGGCCCCGACGACCGCTACGGCGACGTGGTGGTGGACACCGAAGAGTCCCGCCGGGCCTACTTGGAGTGGCTGGCCAAGACCCGCCCCGCCCCCGGCCCCGGCGGCCTCCGCCGCCCCCTGTGGTACCCCCGCCCCCTAAAACCCACCGCCCAGGCGTACCTGATGGATTCGGAAGCGTAGTAAAGCCATCTGGAATCTAAGGCGTCAGATCAGCGCAAAAATATGTATCCCCGAGAGTCACTCTATACCCGTTAGGTACTGCCTTAAGTCTTCCGTCTTCTAAATGAGCGGCCATATCGGTGAATATGATGGGGAAACCTTGGTCTCGTAGTATAGCGAACTCGCTATTAGGATCGCGGTTGAGATTTACTCCTCCCCAGAAATGCACTTGATAAGTGTTAGGATTGTGATTTGCTACTTTGTATTCATTCTCGGAGAAGAAAAACCTAACCACAGCCTGTTGACTTGCCTTCACTTCTATACGTACGAATCCTATACTACGGTCTTCAATATCATAGCCTAGACCATCGTCGTCAAGAGCTACCCAATTGATTGCAGTTGGGCTGGTTGATTGCAGTCTCAAATAATGGTAACTATATGCCTCACCTCGTGATCCTACGGCTTTCCTTGTGCCACCATCAGAAGTGGGAAGTGGGGTTAGACTCCATGGAGTCTCAAGTGTTAGATATAATGATTGTGGTAGCTCAACAAATGAAGTTCCAACTATACCTGGCCAGGCATGAAAGAGACCTAAAAGTTGAGGAGCGGAACGACGCAGAGGACTAAGAGGGATTCGTATATAATCGTTGATAGTAGAAACCTGTACCTGAGTATGTAAAAACCTTACTTGTGTGTGTAGAAAGCCTGACTGGATAATCAGCTCTGCAAGTTCTTGTCGTGCATTAGCATCATTTAGGGTAGCAAAGCGTTGTCCTTTCCGGCTAAGCCGTACACGGGTGTTATGAATACTGAGTATGCCAAGTGTTCCGAGTAAATCAATCAATTGCGGTAGTTCGTGTCGTGGACCGTCAAGATAGTACTTAAGATCTAACAGGAGTCGATTACGTCCAATACCTTGTGAAATTCTAGGTAAAAATCTTATCAGCTTATTCAATCGACGGACACGATCAGCTATGAACCAATCCGGTGTGAAGTTCATCAGACATCTTCCATATCTTCACCAACTAAGTATCTCAATAATTCTTCCAAATCATGCCGTGTACCTTCCGTATCAGACACGTCTTGGTGAAGTGGATTAATTTCGGCACCGGTCAATAGCTGCTCCATGTTGTCTTGTTTGCCTAGAAGAGAAACGTCGACCAAGTGATCTATAGTATCTTCACTGCCAATAGAAGCTTGGATAATATGGATTATAACATCTGTTTTAGGACTAAGGCCGAGACGGTGGATGCGATCTATTGACTGGAGAAATAATGCAGCATCATAAGTTCGATCAAGATAGACAGCATGATGACACGCTTGATGCAGTGAGATAGATTCTGAACAAGTAGCTGGATTAGTTACAAGAATGGCTGGTCCATCAAACTGCAAAAATTTCTCAATGCGACGCTCACGAGTGTCGTCTTCAGCAACAGCAGCCTCTGCTCGGTCGTAGCGCGGATCATCTCCAGTCGGAACTCGTCCATCTACTTGGAACACCATGAGTCCAAGTTCCTCATGTACGAGATAACTAAAATAATCGAGATTTCGTAGAAAGTTGCTCCAACACACTACTTTATTGCCAGCCGCCGTGAGATCTTCGATTATATCAAGTGCTACTAATGATTTGGCTGGCTGGCTAGTTTCGACGAAGCGGACTAGTCGTTCCATAAGTGTTGGACTAGCATTTGTGATACGAGGTAAATTTAAATTATCATCTTTATGATTGAGAAGATCTGGGTTTGTGGCTGCTTGAAGGAGCCGCATTGGCTTGGCTCTGCGTAATGCATCTATCTTATCCTCCCAAGTGTTAGCATCTTCAATATAATCTCGCAAACGGCGAGCGATAAGGTGATATATATCAGCTTGAGTACCGGTCATTGGTGCATTATGATACTTAATAGAGTATGGATTCAAACCAAGTTCAGATTTAGCTGTGCGTATAGTGAACGGCAAAATCTTTGGCATAAGACTAGTGAATGATCGCTCAGCGCGATTAGCAAAGTCAGTCCGACTACCTGTGAGGAGACCGCCTGGCCAAAGTACATTCAATTGACTGTACAAATCTAGTACACTGTTGGGCATGGGAGTTCCAGATAGAATCATACGAACACGTGCGAATTCCGCGATTTCCATGAGTGCTGGTGCCCACACTCCTCCCTTGAAACGTTTTATGCGGTGTGATTCATCAATAATCAACATAACATTGAGCCGCTTGCACATTTCAATAATGACAGACCGGTCGCTGGCTGCTGTTGCATAACTCAGGAGAAGGAGTTCTCCTCGAGTGACGTTTCGGTAAGAATTACGGCGATGATGTGCCTGCCCGATTACTCGACGAGTAATCAATTGAGATTCTATTGCGGCACGTGTTTCCGACTCCCACGGTTTGAAAGATGCAAGAGGACCAACTACTACAACAGTGTCAATTATCGCCGCTTTGAAACGAATTAGCGCGACGGCAAGGGCTGTGGCGGTTTTACCTGCTCCTGGGACCGAGAAGTTCGCTTGGTTGACTGCTACAAGTGCATGTCCAACGTTGCGAAGCTGATGGGGGTAGAGCCGTCGTTCTGGTTGCCAGCCGAGGTTGTCTAGTTGAGCTGATACTTGGTTGTCATCAATCGTCGAATGACCATTTTTCCACGCGGACGATGCGGTTCTTGCTCGCTCAATGCTGCGCTGGCGCTCAAAGGCAAGTATCACACTACGCTCAGCTATCTCGCTTCGTGTAGTCTCAAAACCTTCAGATATCAGAAAATTGTTAATGCGAACTACAACATCTTGTGGTCGGTTGCCGCGAACCGGCACCTGCCATCCGTTGTCCGTTAGGTGGGCTCCGAGGATTATGCGGAAGAACCGGCGGGTTGATCGTTTATGGAGTTGAGTTGACCCTGTGACTATGATGTCTGAGCCTTCAACATCAAGGTAGGCGTTAGCTGTACTCACCTCAGTGATGATTGATACTCTGTGAACCATTCAAGCATTGAGTTGACTGCATTGCGAAGTTCAGATGTACTGTTATCTGATAGTTCATTAGCCAAGGTATTTGTGGTTGAATTAGCAAGAACTTCGAGACGATTATTAATCTCTTTAACTGTCTTTAAAATATCATTTGTTTGAGATGCCTGATGCCTATCTATAGCATCTTCGAAAGCCGCTTTGACATCATTCTTTGGATAGTTAGTCACAACCGGGCCAGGAAGTTCAGGTTGGTTACCGTCCCCTTCAGGATCGGTGCTTTCGATACCGACCACTTCAGGATCTCCTAACGTTCCTTCTTCAATCTGTATATCCCATTCACCCTCTGCGTCAGCAATGTCGGCTGCAAGACGATCGAAAGCGTCGTGATCATCATTGAACAAGGTACGGACTTTACGGATTTCAAGGTGTGTCAGTCCAGCATTAATGGCGGCAAATAAAACATTAAGCATCGTGGGTTCACGATTTGAGTTGTCCAGCCTAATTTGGCGCATAATCCGGCCTACGTCACGGAAGCGTTCAATCTGACCTATCAGTTTGTCATAGCTACCTTCCTCACCAAGATCAGAGAGGTACTCATCCATATATTTTATGGCATAAAGTTGGACGATTGCGTAATTAGGATTGTTACGCATGACATGCTGGAGTTCACCGGCTACTTTGACAATATTGTCATCATCGTGCCAGTCTACTCTTTTGTCATCGGCGGCATCTTTTATGGCTAGAAGAAGGTTTATATCTGTATAACGAACCTTATAGTCTTCGGTTAATTGTTCGCGTTGCTCCATCTCAAACATTGCTATCTCATTTATTTCAGTCGGAACAAGGACGACTGCATCTACGTATTCGTTGCCTTCTGAACCCTTTTCACGTTGGAGGCGTCGGAGCATTGCTAGCCGACGATTACCATTGCGAACCGTTCCATCGGGACGTATCCAGAAAGGCGATTCTTGCTTCCGGTTTTGCCAGTCTTGACGGAGCGCCAAATGGTCTTTATTAGGTTTGCCAACTACTTGGTCGCCGACTACATGAAGGTCTCGATCAAGGAGAATAGCTTCAAGGCTTAGTGCATCTGTATAACTATTTTCTGAGTCCAGTGAGTGACCTAATTGCTTTTCATATAGCTTTCGCTCCGCTGCAAAACGTCTGTTATTAATGTTTAAAATTAGAGCGTCGCTATGAACGCGCTTTACAGGTACATTCTTCCACTCACCTAGTGCCCATAGTCGCTCTTTTCCGGCTTCGGGTGCGTTAGCTATGTGAGTAGTCCGTTCTTCAATATCCATTTAGGTCTCCTGCTTTGTGTAGCTCTTTGTGTAGCTACTGATATGGCCGAATCTGGGTGATGCCATTTGATGAGCGTATAAGAAATTTCTTCTATCAGCAACGTTCACGTTGAAATCTCCTAGACAGGTATTCCACAGATGAGACAAGTCGGGTGACTTGGCAGTAGTTGTCTCATCAAGAGGCCGACAAACTACCACTACGTCCCACTCACAGTTTCCAGGATAACTGTGGTGACCCATGTGTCCATCGCTACGTATCGGCCATATACTTGTCACTCTAAGTTTAGCTTCATCAAGGGCTACTCCGATCGCTTTCCAAGCCGCTTCTCTGGATGAATGATATGTGAATACAATTGGATAGCGAGAGTTTCTAGCTAGAATTGATGGACGAAGGCAATCTGCAAGAGCCACACCGAAGTCACTTTCATCTTCAGATATCGATGATTGCAATGTTTGTCCGCTATATGCAAGATCTGTATTCCACGCTCTAAATAGTTCTGCTAACTCTTCATATAGGATATAATCGTAATATGGTGGGTCGAAAACAAGGAGATCAACACCAGGTTTCACCCTTGCGTCTGCAGCAGATGAACATTGTATATCAACTGATATCTGCTCTCGAATGAAGTTGAACTGTTTAAATGCAGTTTTTTGAGTTTTAGTTTCCCAGGTTGATCGGCGCACTTTAGTTGCAGCAGAGCGAGTCACGCGGTTGAGGCATTGCTGGAGTGTTCCGCGACCACCATCACTATGAAGCGGGTTCAACTCAACAGCTAAAGCTGGGAGAGAGTATCCTCTGATGCTAAAAAGAGCAGAGAGACGACCATAATCCGTAGCGTATGAGCAAAGCCGATTATTATTTGCGAGTGCATTAGAAAGTATTAGTCTAATAGCCAGATTAGTTGAAGGTGAAAGATTTTTGTCTTGGACCCAAGCATGCGCAGCACCCAAGACGAGCAATTGCCTAGATGTAAATAGATCTTTTACGGCTGTCATACCGAAACTACGCGGACGAGGATCGCATCGATTGGCTTTAAAATCATCTGTAGGCAGATGCAACCGCACGGGTGGCTCATCAAGCATCGCATTAGCCGTATCGATTGCCGCTAGAT
Organism: uncultured Acidimicrobiales bacterium; assembly: GCA_958296055.1. Lineage (GTDB taxonomy): Bacteria > Actinomycetota > Acidimicrobiia > Acidimicrobiales > Aldehydirespiratoraceae > CATQHS01. The sequence goes on along the minus strand of CATQHS010000001.1, from coordinate 1,177,919 downwards.
CTTCGGTCTGAGGTTCGTATAGTTTACGCCTAGATTTAGTTGAAGTTCGTTCAACAGCAATCATTTTTTGTGGTGCTGAACCTGTTTGGAGTTCACGGTGATTGGATTTTTCTCCGCACTTTGGGCAATGGTATTTGCGATCCCTAAATGTCCCATGGTTGATGTATATTTTTCCCCCTATTGAATCTTTAAAAGATTCACATTTAGGTGATTCTAGGTAATGGAGTTCAAATGTATTAGGGTCAAAAACGGTGGCAGTTTGATCACGTACAACGGCACCTAGCTTCCCACAGTCACGAGCTAAAAGGTGAGACCGGTATAGAGGACCGGTCTCTTGGCATCTAGGACATGTGACAAGAGATATCCAAAACCAGTGCAGAGGTTCCCCACCTTGACCAGGGTATAGTACTGAGAAGTGAGTACGCAGGAAAGACATGAGTGCTTCACCGGCCTCACTTACTTCGGATTGGCTAGCAGGTTGGAGACCATGGGCAACAATTGTCCGTGCTATCGGATCAACATCAGTTCCACTGACTTTAGCTCCAAGTCTCGATGCCTCTATCAAAGTTGACCCGCCGCCCATGAATGGGTCATGTACTTGTATGCCTGTTAAGGATCTCTCGCTGCTCGCGTAGAGCGTCCAGAATTCTTCCTCGCTAGTATCGGCTTCCAGTATTGCTGCCAAGAGAAGAGCGCGCATGATGGTTGGTGGGCGGCGAGCCCACCAACGGTGGGCTGCGTAGGCCGGATCTTTACCCCGTCGATCAGCTTCAGCTACGAGTGAAACAGTGAGCGCTGGAAAGCTTGTTTCTAGCAGTGTCAGCTTCGTTTCACGATCGCTGGTATCCATGTTCCGCCTCTCTAGCTATGCAACCGACATAAGAAATACCTGCGCCACTCACGAGTATAGCTTAGCACGCCTTTAGATGCAATAGCATACGCTAGTTCGGTGAATGACGACAGATAAGGGAGGCAGCCTGTCACACTCTTGGACCAACATGCGTACGCTCACAACATCCACGCACCTGGGGTGGTCCGATGTCAGACTCGGTTCAGATGACGCTGATCGCCGACGCGCCAGCCGCGAAGGACGCTGACGGGCAGGAGCTGTCCAGCGAGCAGAGCTTGGCCGCCGCGGCCTGGGCCATTGCCCGGGAGGGGGCCCTGGCGGGGCTTTCGGAACCTGAGGCCGCTCTCGTGGGCCCGCTCGGGCCGCTTGGCCGCGGCAGAGACATCGGCAGGCTGGTCTCTTCGATCCGGGCCGGGGGCGATCCGCTGGGCGAGACCCTCATGCGGCTCCGGCCCCCGGACCGACGCCGAGCGCTGGGCGCCACCTACACGCCTGCTGAGATCGTCTCCTCAATGGTGGCCTGGGCGGCGGGTCGGGTGCCTGCCCGGGTCGTCGATCCGGGGACCGGCTCGGCCCGGTTCTTGACCGCGGCAGGCCGGGCTTTGCCGGAGGCGTCCCTGGTCGGGGTGGAGGTTGACCCGTTGGCCGCGCTGCTGGCCCGGGCCAACCTCACCGCCGCCGGCTTCGATGACCGCTCCCGGATCGTCGTTCACGACTACCGGACCGTCGACCTCGGCCAATGCGAGGGCACTACCGCCTACCTCGGGAACCCTCCCTACGTCCGTCATCACCAGATCGAACCGTCGGGCAAGGCCTGGCTGGCCCGGCGAGCCGCCGACTTGGGTCTGAAGGCCAGCGGCCTGGCCGGGTTGCACGTCCACTTCCTGCTGGCTACTGCCCTGCATTCCCGACTGGGTGATGTGGGCGCGTTCGTCACCTCGGCGGAGTGGCTCGAAGTGAACTACGGCCGCCTGCTCAGGGAGCTGGTGGCGGGTGAGCTGGGCGGTGTGTCGATCCACGTGATCGACCCCGAGGCCACTCCGTTCGACGGTACGGCCACCACTGCGGCCGTTATCTGCTTCGAGGTGGGCACGGCTGCGCCTGCCGTCCGCATGAGGCGAGTTGAGAGATCGTCGCAACTTGGGGCGCTCAGCGGCGGCGAGGAGTTCAGCCGCGAGCGCCTGCGGGCCGCGCCGAGGTGGTCGTCTTTGTTGAACGGCAACGGCGCGCCGAAGCCGCCCGAGGGCTGGGTGGAGCTGGGTGAGCTGTGCCGGGTGCATCGGGGAGCGGTGACCGGCGCCAACTCGACCTGGATCACCGACGCCGCCGACCCGGCGCTGCCACCCGACGTGCTGTGCGCCTCGATTACAAGAGCACGAGAGCTTTTTGACCTGACCGACGGCGTGCTCCGCGGTAGCGGTGGTCTGCGGGCCGTAGTCGATCTGCCCGCTGACCTAGACGAGTTTGACGAAGCCGACCGAGCCCGGATCAGCCGGTTCCTGCGCGCCGCCGAGCGCAGAGGTGCCCACGCTGGCTACATAGCCCGCAACCGCAACCCGTGGTGGTCGGTGGGCCTGCGCCCTCCCGCGCCGATCCTCGCCACTTACATGGCCCGCCGCCCGCCCGCTTTCGTCCGCAACCTGGCCGGGGTCCGCAACGTGAACGTCGCCCACGGCATCTATCCCCGAGAGCCCATGACGCCCGCCGCCCTCGACGCCCTGGCCGCCTCCCTGCGGGCCGCGGCCCCAACCGCGGTAGGCCGCACCTACGCCGGCGGCCTCGTCAAGTTCGAGCCGTCAGAGATGTCCCGCATCCCCGTACCGTCCCCTGCGGTACTGGATGCGGCCGCATCATGAGCGGGCGATGAGCCGGACCGGTCCGCCCCGCTGGACCGATGAGCAGTTAGACGAACAACTGGCCAAAGCCCTGGAAGCCTTCCGCGAAGAGCGTCTCAGAGAGCCGGTGGAGCAGTATCTCGAAGTCTTCGACGACTACGCCGCCAACGTCAGAAGCCTGCTGTCGGAGACGGACAACCTGTCGCGGCTCACCGACGCCTCTCTGGAAACGCTCACCGACCCGGACCTGCTGGAAGCCCTCCGATACCTGGCTGGACCGCCTATCTCCGCTGACGACCTCAAGACCCTGGCCGATGCCTCGCTGGCACCCAACAAGCTACGCGAAGACCTGAAAATGGCCGCCCGGGTCATCGACACCATTCTCGCCAGCCTCGACACCAAGCGGTTCCCGTGGGTGGCCGAGGGGCGCCCTCCTCGCGATCACGAGTTGAGCGCGGCGGCGATGGCCTCGGCCAGCCTCATGGCCACTCAGCGGGTTCAGACCAATAGGAGAAATCAGGCCAAGACCGACCAAGAGGAGGCGGTCAAGGCCTACTTGGCTGACATCGGCCTCACCGAGGCGGAGCCGCGAGAGATCAACACTCACGGTGAAGCTCCCGCGCCAGGCTCATTCTGCGGGGAGTGCCTCTTCGGTCATCGCAAGGCCGACATCGTCGTGCAACTCCACGACGGCAGCCTCATGCCCATCGAATGCAAGGTGTCCAACTCGGCCATCAACTCCGTGAAGCGGCTGAACAACGACGCGGCCGCCAAAGCCGTTGCCTGGATCGACTACTTCGGCCGAGGCCAAACTGTTCCGAGCGCGGTGCTTTCAGGCGTCTTCAAGAAGAACAACCTCCGGCAAGCTCAGGACGCCGGGCTGACCATCTTTTGGGCCCACGATCTCGGCCCGCTCGGTGACTTCATCCGTTCAAGGAAGTAGCTTCGCGAGGAGTGGTGGCTGAGAGCCGCAGGGCGTTGAGGGAGCTGATCGACCTGCTGGTCGAGATCGACGAGCGATTCGCCGGGCCGGAGTGGATGGTCGAATCGCCCGACGACATCGCCGGCGCCCATCGGGCCGTCATGCACCTGCTGGAGGGTGGGCTCTACGGGCACTTCGAAGAGGACCCGGCCCGGCCGGTGTTCCGGCGGATCGTGTCGCCCACCCGCAAGTTCACCGGCGACAACCCCGACGCCCTCTACTACGAAGCGCCGGTCGCGGCCGGGATGGCCTACCGGGTGCGGGGCAACATGGCCGGCGCCGTGTACGCCACCGTCACCGTCGAGGCCGGGCCGGACGGGGGCGACTTCGGCGCCTACCGAACCGCCGGGGCCATCAGCTCCGACCAGTTCGACGTGGATGCCAACGGGAGCTTCGAGGTGACCGCGGGCGGCCCCGAGCGGCCCCGCAACTGGATCGGCCTGGCCGACGACGCCCGCAGCCTCACCACCCGCCACTACTTCGAGGAGCCCCGGGCGGTGGCCGCCGACCCGCATGTCCCGGTCCGGCTGACCATCGAGCCCCTCGACCCGCCCGCCGGCCCGCCCCCGCCCCCCGACAACGAGAGCGTCGCGGCCGGCATCCGCCGGGTGGCCAACTTCGTGCGATCCCGCACGCTGGGAATGGGGCCGCCCGCCCAGCGCCCCCAGCAGGCTTTCGTGAGCCGGGTCCCCAACGTGTTCCCGCCGCCGGTCACCCCCGGCGACCTGGCCCTGTCGTTCGCCGACGCCCATTACTCCATGGCCCCCTACCTCATCGGCCCCGACGAAGCCCTGGTGATGACCGGCCGGTGGCCGGAGTGCCGCACCGGCCACGTGGTGCTGTGGAACCGCTGGACCCAGACCTACGACTACGCCCACCGCACCGTCGGGCTCAACCGGGCCCAGACCCGGCTCGAACCCGACGGCACCTTCCGGATCGTGCTGACCCACCGGGACCCCGGCACGCCCAACTGGATCGACACCGAGGGCCGGGCCTTCGGCATGGTGTTCTGGCGCTTCGTGCTGGCCGAGGGCGAGATCGACACGCCCCAGGCCGAGGTGGTGAAGCTCGCCGACCTGACCGGGGCCCGGCCGTGAGCGCAGGCCGCTTCGGCCGCACCCGCTCGACCAGGGCCCGGCCGTGAGCGCCGAGCGGCCCGACCGGCCCGCCGACGTGTGGATCGACGACTTGACCGACCCCGTCTTCCCCCCGGGGGTGGCCGAGGCGCTGGCCCAGAGAGACGCCCAGGCCGACGACCTCGACTGGTCGGTCGACGCAGTTCGCCAAGCCGCCCGCAACGCCACCGGGCTCGACGACTTCGGCGACGAGCTCATCGACGAGCCCCTCGGCCTGTTGGTGCGCATCGGGGCCGACAACGAGATGCGCCGGGGCGCGGGCCTGGTGTCGCTGTTCGACTCCCTGGTGGCCAACGCCTCCCAGCGGCTGCTGATCGTCGACTACCTCCGCCGCCACCCTGAGGCCCACGACATCCAGATCACCCGGCCCATCGTGATTGCCGGCCAGGCCCGCACCGGCACCACCCATCTCCACAACCTGCTGGCCGCCGACCCGGCCCTGCGCTCCCTTCAGTACTGGGAGGCGCTGGAACCGGTGCCGCCCCTGGACGAGCAGGGCGCCGCCCGCGCCGCCGCTCACGACACCGACCCCCGCTACCGCCGGACCGAGGCCGCCCTGGCCGGGCTCAACTACGCCCTGCCCCACTTCAAGCGGATGCACGACATGTACCCGGCCCACGTGCACGAGGAGATCCAGCTTCAGATGCCGGCCTTCGGCGGGATGCTGTGGGAAACCAGCCTCCACGACGAGCGCTTCCGGGACTGGTACCTGTCAACCGACCAGACCCCCTGGTACGAGTGGCTGGCCACCGTGCTGCGGGTGTGCACCCATCTCGGCGGCGGGGAGCGCTGGGTGCTCAAGTCACCTCAGCACGTCGAACAACTCGGCCCGCTCATGGCCGCCTTCCCCGACGCCGCCGTGGTGTGCACCCACCGGGACCCGGTGTCGGTCACCCAGTCGGTGGCCACCATGCTGGCCTACACGGCCCGGGTGTCCATCCGGCCCGAGTGCCTCGGCGCCGTGGCCCGCTACTGGGTAGACCGGATCGAGCAGATGTTTAGGGCCTTCGCCGCGGGCCGCGATCTGGTCGGCGCCAACCAGTCGATGGACGTGCGCTTCGACGAGTTCATGGCCGACGACGTGGCCATGGTGGCCCGGATCTACGAGCTGGCCGACCAGCCCTTCACCCCCGGCGTGAAGGCCAGGATGGACGCCTTCATGGCCGAGCACCCCCGGGGCAAGCACGGCCGGGTGCGCTATGACCTCGCCGCCCTCGGTTGCGACCCCGACGAGCGGCGTCGGACCCTGCAGTTCTACGCCGACCGGTTCGGCCTCCGCCCCGAGTGACCTCGGCCGCCGGTGGTGGCGCCCGAGCAACCAGGCCCGCCTGCGCTCGGGCGGACGGGTTCAGAACAGCTCGATCAGGGCGATCCGCTCCAGGGTGGCGAGGTCGCTGGCCGCCAGTTTGCCGGCCGTGGATTCCCAGGTGTTGCCGTTGCTGTAGCTGAGGGTCCACAGTTCGTCGCCGATCACCATGCTGCGCACGATGATGTCCAGGCTGCCGGGCCGGCAGGGGAACAGCGTCTCGTTGCCGGTGGCCACGCCCGAGGACCTGGCCTCGTCTTGCACCCAGTCCATCGGCCAGCATTCGAAGCCGACCATGGCGGGGCTCTCGCCCGGCTCGCAGGCGATGACGTTGAGGGCGGTGAGCGCGTACCACAGATCGGATTCCTGCTCCACGGTGGCCGCCGTGTTCGGGTCGAGCTTCCGGCAGTCGGTCGAGCCGTAGTCTTCGCTCGGATCGGTGTGGTCGATCCGGCCGATCTCGGAGATCGAGCCCCCCTCGACCCGCAGCGCCACCGCTTCCGCCCACCGGTAGGCCCAGTTCGCGATGCCGAATACGGCTATTCGGGCCGGTTCCCACCACAGGAAGGCCCGGTGGTCCCAGCCGGTGTCGTTCCAAGCGTCGGGGGCGATCCACACGGCCAGTTCTTGGGGGTTGGCCAGGTCGCTTACGTCGAAGAGGGAGACTTTGCTGCCGGTGGTGGCGCCGGTGGATTCGTCGGCGTCGAAGCCGACGCCGAGCACGAGGTCGTCGCCGATGGGGTGCAGGTAGCTGGAGAAGCCGGGGATTTTGAGCTCGCCGACGATGGCGGGGTTCTCGGGGTCGGCTAGGTCGAGGGTGTAGAAGGGGTCGACTTGGCGGAAGGTGACGACGTAGCCGACGGTGCCGGCGAAGCGCACCGACTGGACCTGCTCGCCTTGGCCGATGTCGCCCACCGCGCCCACCTCCACCAGGCGGCCGTCGGTCTCGCGCAGCACCCGGACCTGGCTCGATGGCTCTACGCCGTCTTGGCCCCACCAGAGGTCGCCGGTGGTGGTGACCACTCGTAGGTGGCCGTCGTGCTCGGACAGCGAGAACTGGTTGTGGATCCGGCCCGGGACGCTCCCCGAGGCGGTGTAGGCGGCCCGGGCGGGGTCGGTGAGGTCGAAGCGGTGGACGGCGGTCTGCCAGTCCTCGGCCACCTGCCGGCGGGCGGCCTCGTCCTCGAGGATTTCTGGGGCGATCCAGGCCGAGGTGGCCACGTACAGCGACCGGGGCGAGGCGTAGACGGTGTCGCCGGGCGCCATCACCGACACCGCGCCGTCGCCGCCTAGGAGCCCGCTCACCGGCAGGCTCATCACGGTGGTCACCCCGAACCCGGCGAACTCCGAGGGCACATACACGTTTCCGCAGGCCGGCAGCAGCCCTCCCTCGGATGGGGGGTCGAAGCCGGCGCCGCCGACGACGGTGTAGGAGGGCAGCCAGTCCTCCAGCTCACTGGCCAGGACCGCGGCCCGGTTGGCTTCCTCGGCCGCTTCTTCGCTGCCGCTGCCTCCTTGGGGGTACACGAACGGGAACGACCACGACGGGTCGTGGCGAGTTACCACCCGGGCCACCCCGTCGACGCTGCGGGTGCTGACGTAGGCGCCGTCCATCCGCAGCGTCTCGACCACCCTGGGGGTGTAGCCGTCCACCCGGACCCGCTGGACGACGGTGACCGGCCCGTCGTATCCCGCGGGCTGGTCGGCGGCGGCCGAGCCCGCGGCGGATTCGAGCGCGATCCTGACCGGGGGCGAGTTTTCGTTCATGATCACCAGCAGGTTGTCGCCGTTGAGCAACAGCTCGGCGGCGTACCCCGCGCCGAGCCGGGCCGACCCCTCGATCTGCCGAGAGGCGGCGTCGACCACCAACAGCAGGCCGTTGGACACCGCGAAGATCCGGCGGCCGTCGGTCTTGACCAGATCGGCCTCGTCCACCCCGGCCTCCTGAACGTTCGTGCCGGAGTAGTCGACCCCCTCGACCAGGCTGGCCCCCGCCGCTTCGGCGCTGCCCGGATCCGGGCCGCCGGCGCCGGCATCGTCCATGGCCTCCACCATGGGTATCCCGGGTCCGTACCAGCCCCCGCTCTCGAAGCCCCAGGGGCCGACTCGCTCGGCGTACTCCGAGCGCAGATGGCCCAGCAGGCTGTCACACTCGTCGAACGTGCTCAGCGCGGCGGTGAGCACGATCTCGTCGTCGCCGAGGTCGATCACCGCCTCGCCGCCGCCGCCCGGAGGGTCCGACGAGCCGCCGCACGCCGCGGCCACCAGCGACACCGCGATGACGATCACGGCGATCCTTGTCATTGTGACTGTCTTGCCCATTTGCCAGCCCTGCCCTTCAGGTTCGGTGCGGATACCGGGTTGGACGACCAAAGTCCGTCCGTGGTTCCCGCCCGGGCGATGCCCGAGCCTCGGCCCGAGTCTTGCCCCGTGAGCGCTCGAATGCTCACAGATCAAACCAATCGAACCAGATGTGGGTCTGTCCCGTACGCGGTTTTGGCGGCGATGCCCTACTGCTGGTGCTTATCCGCTAGGTGTGGCGGCCGTTGGAGTCACATGGGTTCCGACCGGGTGGCTTTCTCCCGCGGCGCTCACCGCCTTTAGCCATATATGATATTGAGCTCCGTTGACCAGGCCTGTGACCGTGTGGCTGCGAGCTGATCCCGGCAGGCTCATCCAACTCGACCACGAGTGCGGCACCCCCGGCCGAACATGCCTGAACTGGTATCCGGTGATCCCGTATCTGGCCAGTGGCGCGTCCCAAGTAAGGGTGAAGCTGCCGTCGCCGGGTGTCGCGGCCAGCCCGGTCGGCGAATACGTCGGCCACGTGTGGGCGCGGATAGTTTGATACCCACTCCAGCCCGCGGCGTTTCCGGCTCGAAAACGAATGCTATAAGTCTTGTTGGTGACCAAACTCGGAATCGTGAAGCTAACCGTAGAGGCCCCGGCACCGGAAATCGACTGCCATTGGGTGTAGGGGTCAGTAGTCCCTCGAAAGTGGTAAGTCTTTGTCTGGTACTGGTAGCCGGTGATCGACGCGTTGGCGGGATTAGACCAGAACAGATCAATCACGCCGTTGCCGCCTGAGGCTTTCATCCCTGACGGCGGATCTGGAGCCAGCAAAGGCGTCGGCGTCGGCGTGGCGGGCGGGGCCGTGGTCGACGCGGTGGCGGAGGCACCCGGGACTGCGCCGTCGTTATACCACCGGGTGGCTCGCAACTGGACATTGCGGCGCCCGGTCCCGGTGATTGCGATCGTGTGGCTGGTGGTGGTCGAGTCGCTGTCGGTGATGTCGGTCCACGGCTGTAGGCGCTCCCGGTGCCTGTTGTTTTGATCCGGTACTGGTAGCCCTCTATGGCGCCGTCGAAGGGATTGTCCCAGCTCAAAGAAACCGAATTGCCGCTCAGCACCGCTCTCAGCCCCGACGGCGCGGCCAGAGCAGGCCAAGACGGCCTCACATTGACCGTCATCCCAGTCGCCGAACCGGCATTGTTCACGGCCCGCAATTTAATGCGGTATTCCTCAGGCGCGGGAAAAACGAACTCGTGGCTGGTAGTGGAAGCCCCGCTGCCGGGAATGTCTATCCACTGGCTGTAAAAAACGGTAGTGGGCCGGGCAACCCTTGTCTGATACTGATACTTGACGATCGAGTCATCGCTAGGATTAGACCAGTTCACAACCACTGAACCCTTCGGCGAACTAGCCGCTGGCTTCAATCTCTTATAACCGCCCTCCTGCGTAGTCGGGCCCCCCGGGGTCGTGAACCCCGACGGTGCCGCCGGAGGCCCCGTCGACGCGGTGGCGGGGGTGCCGAATCCTCCGATGTTGTGATGGCGGGTGGCTCGCAACTGGACGTTGCGGCGGCCGGTCCCGGTGACTGTGATCGTGTCGGCCTTGCCTTCGTGGGTCTCACTCAGAACAGCTCGATCAGGGCGATCCGCTCCAGGGTGGCGAGGTCGCTGGCCGCCAGTTTGCCGGCCGTGGATTCCCAGGTGTTGCCGTTGCTGTAGCTGAGGGTCCACAGTTCGTCGCCGATCACCATGCTGCGCACGATGATGTCCAGGCTGCCGGGCTGGCAGGAGAACAGCGTCTCGTTGCCGGTGGCCACGCCCGAGGACCTGGCCTCGTCTTGCACCCAGTCCACCGGCCAGCAGTCGAAGCCGACCATGGCGGAGCTCTCGCCCGGCTCGCAGGCGATGGCGTCGGAGTAGGTGAGCGTGTACCACAGATCGGATTCCTGCTCCACGGTGGCCGCCGTGTTCGGGTCGAGCTTCCGGCAGTCGGTCGAGCCGATGTCTTCGCTCGGATCGGTGTGGTCGATCCGGCCGATCTCGGAGATCGAGCCCCCCTCGACCCGCAGCGCCACCGCTTCCGCGGTCTGGTCGGTCCAAGAGGAGATGCCGAACACGGCTAGCCGGGCCGGTTCCCACCACAGGAAGGCCCGGTGGTCCCAGCCGGTGTCGTTCCAAGCGTCGGGGGCGATCCACACGGCCAGTTCTTGGGGGTTGGCCAGGTCGCTTACGTCGAAGAGGGAGACTTTGCTGCCGGTGGTGGCGCCGGTGGATTCGTCGGCGTCGAAGCCGACGCCGAGCACGAGGTCGTCGCCGATGGGGTGCAGGTAGCTGGAGAAGCCGGGGATTTTGAGCTCGCCGACGATGGCGGGGTTCTCGGGGTCGGCTAGGTCGAGGGTGTAGAAGGGGTCGACTTGGCGGAAGGTGACGACGTAGCCGACGTCGCCGGCGAAGCGCACCGACTGGACCTGCTCGCCTTGGCCGATGTCGCCCACCGTGCCCACCTCCACCAGGCGGCCGTCGGCTTCTCGTAGCACCCGGACCTGGCTCGATGGCTCTACGCCGTCTTGGCCGTCGTCCTGGTCCCACCAGAGGTCGCCGGTGGTGGTGACCACTCGTAGGTGGCCGTCGTGCTCGGACAGCGAGAACTGGTTGTGGATCCGGCCCGGGACGCTTCCCGAGGCGGTGTAGGCGGCCCGGGTCGGGTCGGTGAGGTCGAAGCGGTGGACGGCGGCCTGCCAGTCCTCGGCCACTTGCCGGCGGGCGGCCTCGTCTTCGAGGATTTCCGGGACGATCCAGGCCGAGGTGGCCACGTACAGCGACCGGGGGGAGGCGTAGATGGTGTCGCCGGGCGCCATCACCGAGACCGCGCCTTCGCCGCCTAGGGGCCCGCTCACCGGCAGGCTCATCACGGTGGTCACCCCGAACCCGGCGAACTCCGAGGGCACATACACATCCCCGCAGGCCGGCAGCAGCCCCGGGTCGGACGCGCCGGTGCCACCGACGACGGCGTAGGAGGGCAGCCAGTCCTCCAGCTCACTGGCCAGGACCGCGGCCCGGTTGGCTTCCTCGGCCGCTTCTTCGCTGTCGCTGCCTCCTTGGGGGTACACGAACGGGAACGACCACGACGGGTCGTGGCCGGTCACCACCCGGGCCACCCCATCGATGCTGCGGGCGCTGACGTAGGCGCCGTCCATCCGCAGCGTCTCGACCACCCTGGGGGTGTTGCCGTCTACCCGGACCCGCTGGACGACGGTGACCGGCCCGTCGTACAACCCGGCCGTCGGCGGGTAGCTGTCCAGGATCACCAGCAGGTCGTCGCCGTCGAGCAACAGTTCGGCGGCGTACCCCGCGCCGAGTTGGGCCGACCCCTCGATCTGCCGTGAGGCGGCGTCGACCACCAACAGCAGGCCGTTGGACACAGCGAAGATCCGGCGGCCGTCGGTCTTGACCAGATCGGCCTCGTCCACCCCGGCCTCCTGAACGTTCGTGCCGGAGTAGTCGACCCCTTCGACGGGGCCGTCGACCCCTATGACGGGGCCGCCGGCCGCCTCGGCGAGGGCGTCGACCAGGGCCGTTTCCTCTTGGGCCAACTCAGGGATCCCAGGCCCGTACCAGCCCCCGTCTTCGAAGCCCCAGGGGCCGACCCGCTCGGCGTACTCCGAGCGCAGATGGCCCAGCAGGCTGTCGCACTCGTCGAACGTGCTCAGCGCGGCGGTGAGCACGATCTCGTCGTCGCCTAGGTCGATCACCGTCTCGCCGCCGGCGCCGGTTTCAGTCCCCGAACCCGAGCTTGAATCCGAGCCCGAACTCGAGCCCGAGCCCGAACTCGAGCCCGCGTTGGCATCTGAGCCCGAGCCGGTGCCGTCCTCCCCGGATGCCTCGCTGTTGTCGGTGCCCGAGCCCGGCCCGGTGACGCCGCCCGGAGGGTCCGACGAGCCGCCGCACGCCGCGGCCAACAGCGACACCGACACCGCGAACACGGAGATCCTTGTTATTGCGACTGTCTTGTCCATTCGCCGGCCCATGCCCCTTTAGTTCGGTGCGGATACCGGGTTGGACGATCAAAGCCCGTCCGTGGTTCCCGCCCGGGCAATGCCCGAGCCTCGGCTCCAGTCTCGCCCCGTGAGCGCTCGAATGCTCACGGATCGAACCAGATGTGGGCCTGTCCCGTCCCGGCCACCGCAAAATGGCTGGTTATAGTCCAGGCATACAGGGGGAACGTGTCGTGAGAGCTGGGTGGAAAAAGAGGCCGATCACCGCTCTGCTGGCCGTTCTCGTCTTGGCCGCGGCCGCTTGCGGCGGCGACGACTCCGCTGAGGGCGGTGCCGAGGGCGAGGCACCGGCCCCCGGTGCCGGGACCTTCGACGTGGATGCCGTGCTGGCCGCCGACCTCGACGACTGCGCCGAGCCGCCCCGCGGGGACCCGCTCATCATCGGCTACGCCGCCGATCTCTTCGAGGTGGCCGGCTACGCCGACATCGCTGGCACGGAGGCGGCGGCCCACTACATCGACCTGATCAATTGCACCGGAGGGGCCAACGGCGTCCCGGTGGAGTTGGTGGTCGAAGACGTCCAAGGCGACCCCGAGGTGGCCCTGAGGGCCACCGCCGACCTGCTCGACGCCGGCGCCCACGTCATCCTGGGCCCGCCGTTCGCCGACACGGGGGCCTCCGTCCTGCAGACCGTCGGGGCCAGCCGGGCCGTCATATTCGTCAGCTCGACCGAGCCGGTGCTCCCCGACCCGTCGATCTACTCGTTCTTGATCACCTTCGATGACACCAGCCAGGCCGAGGCGGCCGCTCAGTTCGCCATCGACCAGGGCTTCACCCGGGCCATCACCTTCTCCGCTGAAGGGCCGTACTTCGGCTACAACCCCGAGAAGTTCGCGGCCAAGTTCGAGGAGCTGGGCGGCGAGGTGGTGCTCGACCAGAGCTATGTTCCCTTCGAGGACTTCGACTTCGCCGCCCAGGCCAACGAGGTGGCTCAGACCGCCGACGGCTCCGAGATCCTCTACACCGCCATGATCTCGCCGCAGCTCGACGCGCTGCGGGGCGCCATTGAGGAGCGGGGCGTCGAGATCGGCTATATCGGGGCCGACGCTATCGGCGTCAGCGGCATCACCGAGATCGCCAACAACGAGGGCGTTTACTGGACCGGTCACGGCTTCGGCGAGAGCGGCAGCCGCTTCGAGCGGCTCAACGCGTCGCTGGCCGCCGCGGGCAAGCCCAGCAGCGCCCCCGAGTTCGCGGCGCTGGCCGGGGACGCGGTGACCGTCGCCGTCTGGGGCTTCCTCGACGCCGGTTCCACCGATCCCGGAGAGATCGCCTCGGCTATCGCCGGCCTCTCCGGGGTGGAGGCCATCACCGGCACCCTCGGCTACGCCGGCACCAACGGGGTTCCCGACGCCGACGTGTACATCCTCCAGATACGCGACGGCGAGGTCGTGCTCGCGGCCAAGGTGTGACCCCGCCACCGCCGCGGTTTCCGGCGGCGAGGCCGCGCGGCTGGCTCCGGGCGGATCACTGCTGCTGGTGGCCGACTGCCGGGTCGGGCGGGGCGGGGGCGGCGACTTGGACCAGGCCCCGGCGCCGGGGCCGCTCGGTGAGGGTGCGCTCCACCGGCTCCATGCGCCGGATCTCCACGGTGGTCACCACGTAGGGCAGGGCGTCGCCCTGGTACACGCCCCTCACCGGGGCTACGTCGTCGTAGTCCCGGCCCGCGCCGATGACCACGTGGCGTTCGCCCACCGGCCGGTCGTTGGTGGGGTCCACCGGCTGCCAGCCCCCGCCGGGCACAGCCGCCTCCACCCAGGCGTGGGTCTGGACCTCCACGATGTCGTCGCCGTCGTCCTCTCCGGCACCGTCGTCTCCGGCGCCGCCATCGGTCTCGTCGGCGGCGAACAGGTAGCCCGACACGTAGCGAGCCGGTATCCCGACCGCCCTCAGCAGGCCGATGGTGAGGTGGGTGAAGTCCTGGCACACCCCGCCGCCTCCGGCCACCAGCTCGGGCAGGGGGATGCCGATGCGGGTCGAGCCCCGCCGGTACTCCAGCCGGTCTCGGGTCGCGGCCACCGCGGCGGCCACGGCGTCAGCCACGTCGGCCGCGCCGCTTGTCGCCTCCGCGGCCAGAGCGGCGATGTGGGCGTCCCACTCCACATGGGGGGACGGCCCCAGCATCTCGGCGTGGGCGAGGGCGAAGCCCGGGTCCCGCAGGGCCTCCATCGGGGCGGTGGCCACCGGGGTCCGGGGTCTGGTCTCCACCGAGGCCTCGGCCACGATCTCGAGCTGGTCGTGCTCGGCGGTGTGCCCGAAACAGTCCACGGTGGTGCCCCAGTAGTCGGTGAACGACAGCACCCGGGCCGCCGGGACGGTGGTGAGGCGGTAGTCGAGCAGCCGCTGCTCGGGCCGGTCCCGGGGGCGGACCCGGATCTCGTTGTGGGCCTCGCGCACCATCCCGTCGTAGCGGAACCACATCCGGTAGCGGATGTCCAACCTCATGGGCGCCCGGCTCCACGCCTCATGGCCCGGCGCCTTCCCAGGCCCGCGGCCGCTGGCCGCCGCCCTCGGCCCCCGGTCGCACGAACTGGGTGTGCAGGTCGGTGGAGTGGACCGGGTTGAAGGCCCGGGCGATGGAGTCGCTGAGGCTGATCACGCCGGCCTCGATCCCGGTCAGGTAGTTGGCGGGGTCGTCGGCCAGCGACTGATCCACGTCGCCGAACTCCAGCAGGGAGCGGACCCGGCCGCAGATCTGGCGAGCCGGGGCCAGGCCCGGCGCCGCGGCTTGGAGCCCGTCGAGATGGCCGCCCACCCGGCGCAGGCACGACAGCACCGACCGGGGCACCGGCTCGGCCCGCAGCAGGAAGGCGGCCAGGGCCGACGGGTCTTCGTCGTAGCCGACCATCCGGCGGTAGGCCTGCAGCGACGTCACCAGGCGTAACAGGATGGAGTGGTCGAACACGGTGCCCTCGATGTCGGCGGCGTCTTCAAACCTGGTGCCGTCCGGGGCGAGGGCGCCGCCGCGGTGATGGGCCGGGGCGATCAAACCGAACTGGACGACCCGGCAGGTGGTGATCGACCGCTCGATCATGCGCCCCGAGTCGAAGAAGACGAAGCCGTCGTCGCGGGGCATGGCCTCGGCCACCACCCCGGAGATGGTCTGGCATCCCCGGCGCACCGAGGAGAAGAGCTGGTAGGGGCCCTCTTGCAGCAAGCCGACGGCGTCGGCCGCGGCCAGGTCGAGGTGCAGTCGGTTGGCCTCCTCCCACAGCTCCACCGGGACCCGGTCCCGCACGGCCCGGATGTTCTCCCGCAACTGCCGCACTGACGACACCACCGAGCCCGGGTTGGCGACGTCGGCGAACAAGAAGTCGGCCACCCGCTCCCGGTCGAGGCTCCCGCCGCCGTCCCGGTACCGGTGGGCGAGGGCGAACACGTCCAGCAGCAGCCTCCACTCGGCCAGGGCCCGGGGCATGCGGTAGTGCATGGTGTTGCGGACCACCACGTCCAGTGCCCGGGTGGCGTGCTCGCTGCGCTCGAGCTGGCGGCCGGCCCAGTACAGCGCTTCGGCGTGGCGGGCCAGGATCAAGCTGTCACCCCCGGGGCCGCTCCGAGCCCGGCGCCGGCCGCGGCCGCAGGGCTGGCGTCGGCGGCGGTGCCGGCGATGAGCCCGTCGTCGGCCAGCACCCAGGTGTCCTTGGAGCCGCCGCCCTGGGACGAGTTCACGATCAGCGACCCCTCTCGCATGGCCACCCGGGTCAGGCCGCCGGGGAACACCCGGGTGCGCTCGCCGGTCAGCACGAAGGGCCGCAGGTCGAGGTGGCGGGGGGCCAGCCTGGCCCCGGCTTGGGCCGGGAGGCTGGACAGTCCCACCGTCTCCTGGACGATCCACCCCCGGGGGTCGGCCTCGATGGACTGCCGGGCCGCCTCCAACTCGCCCTCGCCGGCTTGGGGGCCGATGACGATGCCGTACCCGCCCGACTCGCCCACCGGCTTGACCACCAGCTCGCCGAGCCGGTCCAGGCAGGCGGCCCGCTGCTCGGAGTCCCACATCACGTAGGTGGCCACGTTGGGCAGCCGCGGCTCCTCGCTCATGTAGTAGCGGATCAGGTCGGGGACATAGGGGTAGAAGGCCTTGTCGTCGGCCACCCCGTTGCCGATAGCGTTGCAAATGGTGACCGTGCCGGCCCGGGCCGCGGCCAGAAGCCCCGACACCCCCAGGGTGGAGTCGGGCCGGAATGCCACTGGGTCCAAGAAGGCGTCGTCGATGCGCCGGTAGATCACGTCGACGGGGGAGAGGCCGCCGACGGTGCGGGCGTACACCACCTGGTCGTCCACGATCAGGTCCCGGCCCTCCACCAGCTCCACGCCCATGAGCCGGGCCAGGAAGGCGTGCTCGAAATAGGCGCTGTTGTGGATGCCGGGGGTGAGGATGACGATGCTGGGGTCGTCGCCCGCCGCCGGGGGGGCCGAGTCGGTGAGGGTGGCCCGTAGGAGCTGGCCGTACTGGTCGACGGGGCGCACGGTGTGGTCGTTGAACAGCCGGGGGAAAGCCTTGACCATGGCGGTGCGGTTCTCGATGACGTAGCTGATGCCGCTGGGGTTGCGCAGGTTGTCCTCCAGCACGGCGTAGGCCCCGTCGGCGTCCCGCACGATGTCAATGCCCGCCACCATGCAGCGGGCCCCGAAGGGGACGTCGATGCCGAAGGCGTTGCGCTCGAAGCCCCCCGAGGAGGTGACCAGCCACCGGGGCACGATCCCGTCGTTGATGGCGGCCTGCTCACCGGCGTAGAGGTCGTCGAGGAACCGGTTCAGGGCCCCGATCCGCTGGGCCAGGCCCGCCTCCAGATCCCGCCACTCGGACGCCTCGATGATGCGGGGGAACAGGTCCATGGGCCAGGTGCGCTCGGTGCCCTCGTCGTCGGAGTACACGGTGAAGGTGATGCCCTGGCGGCGGAACTCGGCCGCCACCAACTGCTCGATCCGGCGCAGCTCGTCGCTGTCGATCTCGGCGAACCGGTCGGCCACCCGCTGGTAGGCGGCGCGCACCGCGCCGTTGGAGTCGAAGGCCTCGTCGAACCACGGCCCCGGCCGGTAACCGTCGAGCAGGCCTCTCACCCTGGCCATGGTACCCCTGTGCCCATGGCGGCCCGGGCCTCCACACACCGGGCCGCGGCCGTTCGGATTTGGGAGCGTGTGCGCTTGTCTCAGACCCGTGGTATATTTCCTGGTATGAAAACTTACCCTTTCTCCGAAGACGTGATGGAAACGCTGGGAGACAAGATTCTTGAGGCGATCGTAGGAGCGGTTGCAGCGGCTCGCGCTGATCTACGCCGCTACCGTCAGTCGCACCCTGATTTCGTGGCTGAGCACAGCCCGCGAGGTCTCGCTAACTGGATACATGATCGCCTCTGGCGTCACCTGGTTGCAGATCTGGAGGGACAAGATCGTGTGAGGATCCTCGACAGTGGACCCACACGAGAGGTCTTCATAGACGACAGGTACCGCGTCAGGGTCAAGCGCCACAGTCGAAAGGGTGCGGTCGTCAGCTACCCGACGCGGGCCGCGCTTGAGTTCATGGAACAACCACAACTGTTCACACTCGAAGGCTTCACCGAACATCACTTGATTGTTGGTTATGAGTGGGACAAGGAGCATTTCGAGATTGGAAGGACCGTGCTATCGCTGCGAGACGGCATCGACAATGTTGTATGGCTCGTCTCTCTCGGGGATGAGCACACCGAGGTCGGTCCGCCGATGGTCCCGTCTGCTGCATCGCCACAGCGTCCAGTGATCGATGTGGGACCGCAGGGAGGTGTAACTTCCGCCCCGGAGGCTTCCGGTGAGAATCGGTGACGCGATCAGGACAGCCCGTCGGGCCTGCGGGATCACCCAGGAAGAGCTGGCCCAGCGGGCCGGCATCACCCAGGCCGCGCTTTCGAGGTATGAGAACGGCCTGCGGGAGCCGTCGGAGGCCGCTCTTGGCGCTCTTGCGGAGCGCCTCGGCGTGACCGTGCGGCTGCTGCGGAGTGCGAGCAGGCTGCAGGGCGCAGTCGCCATCGACGTCCACATGCGCCGGCGCGCCACGGCCAAGGCCACCGTGTGGCGCCGCCTTGAGGCGCAGCTCAACATGTACGACCTACACGCCAGGCTGCTCGGCGAGGAGATATCCGTCCGAGCCGTGCATCGGGTTCCGCAGTTTGATCCCATTGAGACGCCGCCCGCCGATGCGGCCCGCATGGTTCGGGCCCAGTGGCGGATGCCGTCGGGGCCGGTGCGCGATCTCGTCGGCTGGCTCGAATCGGCCGGATGCATGGTCATCGACCGCGACTTCGCCACGACCCGGGTCGACGGCCTCTCTCAATGGAGCAGCGACCATCCGCTGATCCTGGTGAACGAGCGAATGCCCACCGACAGGCGGCGCCTGACCCTCGCCCACGAGCTGGGCCATTTGTGCCTCCACAACCTTGAGCCGATGCTCGACATGGAGCAGGACGCCAACGACTTCGCCGCCGAGTTCCTGATGCCGGAGGTTCTGATCCGCCCGCAGCTCCGCAACCTGAGCACCGGCAAGCTCTTGGACCTGAAGCGTCAGTGGGGTGTTTCGGCGCAGGCGCTCGTCGAGAGGGCCTACCGGCTCGGAGCCATCGACGCCGGCCGTCGAACCGGCTTCTACAAGCAGTTCAGCTATCTCGGCTGGCGGCGGCGGGAGCCGGTGAGCGACGAGCTTCCGCCCGAGCAGCCCCGGCTGGCCGCCGATATAGGCCGGGCACTGGCCGGGCGCGGCCTCACTGCCGAAGAGATCGCCCAGATCGCGGGGTTCACGGCTGCCGCGCCCGACAACCCCTTCTCAGAACCCGGGCGGCGCCTGCACATCGTGCCGTCATCCTGACCGAAGCGTTTGCTCCCTTTCGGGCGCTTGCTCTCTCCGGCTGGCGGGTCCTGTCACGGGCGCGGTTTTGCCGCGGGGCGGCAAAACCTGACCCCCGTGCCACCCCCCGGCCTGGCTCTTCGGCGCGGCCCACTGTTGACTTCTCTTGAAATATTTTTAGATTATTTCTGGGTTATTTCGGGTTAGGGGGTGTGATTGTCTCACCCTTGTTGTAGAGTGATCATATGTTCACTGAAACGGTCGAAGGCGTCGACGAGGGCCTGAGCCGGCTGCTGGACGCGGCCCGGTCGGGGGAACTGCCGGTGGCCCGGCTCAAGGACCTGATCGCGGCCAGCCGGTCCTGGGAGGCCAAGGTGGCGGCGTTGCAGACCGACTCGGCCCGGCTGATCGCGGCGCGAGAGCGCCACGGCGACGGCGGGGCCTCGGTGTTGCGCGACCGGGCCGGCAAATCGAAGTTCCAGGCCCGCCGCAGCCTGGGCGCGGCGGAGGTTCTCGATGAGATGCCCGGGCTGCGCTCGGCGGTTGACGCCGGGGAGGTGCCTTTGGCCAACGCCGAGCGCCTGGCCGACGCGGCCCGCCGCACCGCTCCCGAGGCGGTGGACTCGGCCTCTGACTTGTTGGCAATGGCCAAGGAGTTGCCGCCGGACCGGTTCGCCCGCGAGGCCGGCGCCTGGACTCAGCGCCACCAGATCGACCACGGACATGAGGATTATCTGCAAAAGCGCCGGCGGCGATACTTGAAGACCTGGAAGCAACAGGACGGCATGGTGCGCCTCGACGGCTTGTTGGACCCCGAGACCGGCACCCGCATCTGCAGCCGCCTCCAAGGCACCGCCGAAGAACTCCGCCGCCAAGACCAGCAATCAGCCCGCACCGGTGACGCCTCCGCTGACGGAGCGCCCGGCTCCGATGACTCGAACGCTGACGGGTCGTCCCGCTTCGGCGCAGATCCCGCGGTCGGCGCAGGATCTGCGGTCGGAGATAGCCCTGACCGCGGCGAGGGCCGACGCTCCTGGGATCAGCTCCAAGCCGACGCTTTGGATCTGCTCACCTCAGGAACGGCCGAGCCTAAGAGCCGCGACGGCTCTGGCGGGCGGCCCAAGGCCGAGGTGATCGTGGTGGCCGACATCGGCGTCCTCACCGGCGATGATCCCTCCGGGCGCTGCGAGATCCCCGGCGCCGGGCCGGTGCCCCCGGCGGTGCTTCAGCGCATCGCCTGCGACGCCCACCTCACCGGCATCCTCTTCGCTGACGGCAAGCCGCTGCACCACGGGGCCAGAGTGCGCACCGCCACCAAAGACCAGTGGCGGGCCCTCATCGCCCGCGACGGCGGCTGCATCGGCTGCGGTGCCGAACCCAGCCGCTGCCAGGCCCACCACGTCGTGCCCTTCGCCCAGTCCCGGCGCACCGACATCGACAACTTGGTGCTCGTCTGCTGGCGCTGCCACCACAACATCCACGACCACCATTGGCGGGTCACTCACTGCCGGGGCAAACCCGCCCTCGAACCCCCCGACCCCCTAGCTCCGCCCAACCCCGCCGGCGGCCAACACCCCCACGACGCCCGAGACGCCCGCGCCACCCGCCGACCGGCCCCGGCCCCAACCGACTGCGCCCCAAATCGCCAAGCACCGCCCCGACAAAGAGCGCCCGCCCTGTTCGCAACCTGACCAGAAACCTGTCAACCCGTCATCGCCGGGGAGGTCGTCGCCGTCAACCGGCAAGAACTCCTAGCGTGGCTCGTATCGCTGCTACTCTGTCCAGCAGGATTCGAGTCCACTTTCTACCAGGGGAGAGTCGTTCCTTCGGGGGCCGCTCTCCCCATTCACGTTCAAGCTGTTTCACTTCGCGAGCAACACTCGCTGGTTCCAGGGCCAGCGCATCGACCGGCACGTCGCCGCCGACCATGGTGCCGATGACGTCGGCCACCTCAGGTCCGCCGATGAGAACGGCTCTGCGACCGGCGGGGCCGTCTCGGAATGTCACCGCAGGATGAGCGTCCATCCGCTCAGGCTTGATGTGGACCGCCGTTTCGCAGTCAGCCGGTGGTGGCTGCGGCGGTGGCTAGGAGGGCCTCCCACTGGGTGGTGGAGAGTTCGCCGCTGACTCGGACGACGACCGCGCCTGCGCCGTTCAGCACCACCATGTAGGGGAAGCTGTACAGGCCGTATCCGTCGGCGATCTCGTTGTCGGGGGAGTCGCGCAGCACCGGCAGGGGCCAGCCCTCGTCCCGGAACCAGGCCGAGGGCGGGTATTTCGACTCCCCGTCTCGCACAACGGTGCTCACCGCCACCAAGTCCACCCCGGCTGGCAGATCGTTTTCGGCCAGCCAGGCCGTCAGCCGGGGCAGTTCCCGCTGGCAGTGCGGGCACCAGTGGGCGAAGAAGGCGATCACCTTGGATCGGCCGTCCCCGGGCCGAACCGAATGTTTGGCGCCGTCGAACCCGGTGCCTAAGACCCTCGGGGCCATGACCCCCGCGGCCGGGTCTGGCTGGGAACCCTCAAAGCGCGGGAGCCAGTCGCCGATGACCTCCACCGGCGCGGTCTGGGCCACGCCGATGTCGGCGTCGGCGGCGTCGTCTTGGTTCGAGGTGCCGACGGTGACGGCGATTACCAGCGCGACCACGGCCAAGCCGGCCAGCACCACGATTGCCGCCTTCATCGGGGTGCTCAGCCTGGCGGGGCGGTTGGTGCCGGTCTGGGGAGCCGGGCGACCGGAGGACTGACGGCCGGGGTGGTTGCTCACGGGTCTGACCGTATCGAAAGAAGGGCCAGGCCGGCGATGGCCAGGAAGCCGCAGCCGGCCATGAAGGGGATGGACGCGAACCCGAGGGCGTCCACCCACCTAAAGGAGCAGGGCGCGCTGGGATCGCACGACGA
The DNA here is from genome assembly GCA_958296055.1 of uncultured Acidimicrobiales bacterium. Lineage (GTDB taxonomy): Bacteria > Actinomycetota > Acidimicrobiia > Acidimicrobiales > Aldehydirespiratoraceae > CATQHS01. Next base: position 1,155,749 of record CATQHS010000001.1, on the reverse strand, counting down.
GCTCTGGCCGCCGAAGAGCTGAAGCTGATAGTGGTAGGCCGAAACGCCCAGGCCGGCCACCGCCAGCGGCAGCGCGTACCAGCCCGCGCCCCGCACACGGCGCCACAGCCCCACCGCCAGCACCGGGACCAGCGGGTACATGCAGATCCGCTGGTACCAGCACAGCTCGCAGGGCGGATAGCTGGCTACCTCGGAGTAGTAGAGGCTCCCGGCCGTCGCCACCGTCGCCACCGCCAGAGCCAGCGGCAACAGCAGAGGCCCGAAGTCGGCCAGCCGCTCCCGCAGGCCGGCGGCGAAGCAGGCGGCCAGGGCGATCCCGCCCACTGCCAGGGCCACTAGGGCCAGCAGCGCCAGGAAGATCGAGACTTGATCGACGCTCACGTCACCAGCCTGCCCGAGGCGGCGGCGGGTCGAGGGTGCGGCGTGCTCACGTCACCAGCCTGCCCGAGGCGGCGGCGATCAGGGCGCGCCGCTGGTCAGTTGGACGGGAGTTCCAGCACCCAGCCGACCAGGATCAGGTTCGGGTCGGCCAGGGTCCGGCCGTCGCCTTGGACCCGGCCCTTGTTCAAAAGGAAGATCTGTCGCCAGCGGGTCCCGGCCCCCAGGTTGGCGGCGGCGATGCGCCACAGGCTGTCGCCGGGTGCCACCGTCACCCGCCGGGCGGCCTCCTCGGTCTCCGACGGCTCGGCATTCCCCGGCCCGCTCTCCAGCGCCTTGATCCGGCCTCCGCCTCCGACCGGGTAGCGGTCGGCGGTGATCACGCCGCCCAAGTGGGTGGACACGTAGCGGGCTAGGGCCTGCTGGTCGGTGATCCCCAGCTTGGTGAACGGGATGCCGGCCAGCGGGTAGCAGTCGCCCCCGGCGGCCAGGAAGTCGACGGTGGCCAACACCACCGGGCCCCCGGGCATCACCGCGCCGTCGGCCACGATGACCGTCCCGTCGTCGAGGACCACGTCGCGGACCCGCCCGCCGGGGTGGCCTGACACCGAGCAGTCGCCGGCCCGGTCGATCTCTCGGGCCATCCCGGCCGGGTCGTAAGCGAAGGTGAACCCCGAGACTTGGGCGAAGTGGCCCGCGGCCCGCGGCGCTCGGTCCACTGCCTGCTCCAGCAGCGCTCGGAAGGTCTCCCTCGGGACCTCGCCGACTACCACCACGTTGCCGAACGGGGCGATGTCCCAGGTGTCGCCCACGGTCACCGGCCCGGCCCGCAGCACGGCGTCGTTGCGGATGCCGCCGCCGTTCTGCACGGCTACGTCGGGCCCGGGAGTCCCGACGGCGAGGGACAGGTCGGCGGCCACGGCCCGCAAGGCGTCGGCGTACAGGTTGCCCTGGTTGGTGGCGGCGGTGCGGACCATGGCCCGGCGACCGTCCAGATCCACCTGAGCGACCCCGATCACCTGAGAGTCGGTCGCGGCCACCGCCTCGGTGAGGGGCTCGACCACGGCGGCCTGCACCCCGGGATCGGGGGCGATGTCGGCCCCCACGCCGACCGACCGGCCGGTCGCCTCCGTCACCCGTCCGTCGGCGTCGAAGACGACGGTGAGCGCGCCGATGCACCGGTAGCCCCCGGGCGCGGTGACCAGGGGGACCTCGACACCCTCGGAGTCGGCGACCATGAGCGGGTACCCGCCGGCCGCCTCGCCGTCGGGCATGCAGGTGTCGCCGGGGTTGCGCAGCAGGTCGTCGCCGCCCCCGGCGATCACCACGTCCACGCCGGCCAGCCGGGGGACCAGGGCCATCTCGGCGGCCACGTCCTGGAGGTGGCTGACCAGGATGATCTTGTCGACGCCCCGGGCGGTCAGGGACGAGACCTCGGCCGTCACCGCCGGAAGCACCTCGGACACGGCGACCCGGCGGGGGGAGGAGAGGTTGGGAAGCTGAGGGGTGACCGCCCCGATTACGCCTATCGGCTGTCCGCCGGTCTCGACGACGGCGCTGGCCGCCAGCCTGCCGCCGTCCACCAGGGCCTGCAGGGCCGGCTCGGCGGAGAAGTCCAGGTTGGCGCCCAGGAACGGCACCGGCGGGTCGAACCCCTCGATGAAGCGGGCCGTCACCTCCGGCCCCAGGTCGAAATCGTGGTTGCCCAGACCCATGGCGTCGTACAGGCCGCTCAGGGCCGCAGAGTCGTAGAGGGGCCCGGCCCGGTCCAGCGAGGCCCCCAGCTCCTTGGAGGCCAAGAAGTTGTCGCCCGAGGTGAGGGTGACGACGCCGTCGGTGACCCCGGCCGCCTCGGCCTGCAGCTTCTTCATCAGGGCCGCGAACCGGGCCACGCCCGGGAACCCGGCCTCGGAGTCGGGCAAGAGCTTCGACTCCCCGTCGTTGTTGTGCAAAACGGTGAGGGTGAAGGCGCTAGCGGTGGCCTCGCCGCCTTGGATGTCTTGCGCTTCGGCCGCCGGGGGGACGGCGGCCACCACCCCGGCGAGCAGGGCCAGTCCGGCCAGCACCGCCGGTTGGGTCATCCCCGTCCGACCCGTCCGATTCACTCCCATTCGGGTTCCTCCCCGGTCGCTCGGCTGAATGAAGTCCTGCACCGAAGCTCTACCATGTCGCTATGACAACAGTAGAGATGCGAGCGGGTGACGGGCACGTCCTCACCGGCTATGAGGTGCATCCCGACGAGGCCCGGGCCTCGGTGGTGGTGCTGCAGGAAGTGTTCGGGGTGAACGCCCACATCCGGTCGGTGGTGGACCGGTTCGCCGGGCTCGGCTATCGGGCGGTGGCCCCGGCTGTGTTCGACCGGGCCTCCCCGGGCATCGAGCTCGACTACACCCCCGAGGGGATGCAGCGGGGCCGGGCCCTGCGGGACGATCTGGACTGGGACGACTCGGTGCTCGACATCGGAGCCGCGGTCGAGCGCTGCTCGGCCACCGGCCCGGTGGCGGTGGTCGGCTACTGCTACGGCGGCAGCCTGGCCTGGCTGGCCGCTCATTCCCTGCCGGTGGCCGCCGCCGTCGGCTACTACGGCGGGCAGGTACATCAGTTCATCGACCGGGCCCCGGCCGCGCCCGCCATGCTGCACTTCGGCGCCGCCGACCCCATGATCCCGCTCTCTGACGTGGACGAAGTGGCCGCCGCCCACCCCGGCGTGGCCGTGCACGTCTACGAGGGCGCCGACCACGGGTTCAACTGCGACGCCCGGGCCTCCTACCACCCGGCTTCGGCCGATCTGGCCCAGCAGCGCACCCTGGACTTTCTGCGCGCCAACGGCGTGACCTGACCTCTAATCCTGACCTCGAATGCAGGTCAAACCGCCGGGCCCACCGGCGCCGCGGCCCGGCCGGACCGGGCCCAGAGCAGGCACAACAGGGCGATCGATCCGTAGCCGAGGTAGCCGACCGCTATCGGGGTGATGGTGTCGTCGATGGCCCGGTCCACGAACGAGGCCAGCGTGGCCCCCACCATCATGTTGAAGAAGCCGATGGTGGCCGCCGCGGTGCCGGCCATGTCGCCCATCGGCTCTAGGGCCAGGCTGTAGCAGATCGGGAAGTAGGCGCCGTGGCAGCCCACGGTTAGCGAGAAGGCGACCAGCCACAGCCCGATCGGGGGCCGCCCGCCCCCGGCCGCGGCCACCGCCAGCATCAGCCCGGCGCCGGCCACCATGGCCGAGCCCATGAACAAAGCGAACCGGTCGGCCGACACCGTGCGCAGGATGCGGCTGGCCCCCAGGGTGGCCACCACCAGCATCAGCCCCATGACCATGAAGTAGGGGACGAACCAGTCCGCCCGGTCGAACACGGTCTCGAACACCAGCTCCGTGCTGCCCAAGAAGGGCAGGAAGGCGCCGAAGCCGAAGGTGAGGGTCAGGGCGTAGCCCAGCGTGACCCGGTTGGCCATCACCGACCGGAACCCGCCCAGGATCGTCGCTGGCCGCAGGGAGCGCCGCCGGTCGGGGGGCAGGGTCTCCGGCAGCCTGACCGACCACAGCGCCGCCGCGGTGGCCGTGCACACCCCGAAGCCCATGACCCAGCGCCACGACCCGACCTCCACCAAGACCTTGCCGATCAGCGGGGCGGCCACCGGGGTCAGGAAGAACACAGCCTGGATGAGGGCCATCACCCGGGCCATGGCGTTCCCGGCGAAGCGGTCGCGCACGATGGCCTGGGCCAGCGACCGGGGCCCGGCCGCGGCCAGCCCCCACATGAACCGGCTGGCCAACAGCATGGCCAGCGACGTCGACAGGGCAGCCGACAGGGCCGAGGCCGCGTACAGGGCCAGGCTCCCCAACAGCACCGGCTTGCGGCCCAGGGCGTCGGCCAAGGGGCCGAAGATCAGGTTCCCCATGCCGGAGCCGAAGAAGAAAAAGGTGACGGCCAGCGACAGCCGGGTCGAGTCGTCGGCCAGCCCGAAGGCGGGCCGCATCGACGCGAAGGCGGGCAGGATCAGATCTATGCCCAAGGCGGCCATGGCCGTCATCAGCGCCATGCAGAACACGAACTCGCGCTCGCCCATGCCGCTCCGGCCCGGCAACCGCCGGGACCGGACCGGGGCTGTGCTCACCTCAGCAGGCTAGGACTGAAGGCGCGGCCAGCGGCCCTAGGGTGACCCGATGCGGCAGTTGATCCACGACGCGGGGGCCTGAATCCCGATGCGGCAGTTGGTCAAAGGCGCGGTGATCGTCAACGGCGACGGGCTCACCGAGCCCTACGAGGGCGACGCGCTTATCGACGGCGACCGGATCGCCCACCTGGGCTCGGTGCCGCCGTCGGAGTCCCGCACCGCCGACACCACCCTCGACGGCCGCCAGAGGATGCTGTGCCCCGGCTTCGTCGACACCCACAACCACGGCGCCCTGGCCGGAACCTGCATCGGCGACCACGGCGTCCCCGTGGCCTGCGAGCTGGCCCTGCGGGGCGGGGTCACCAAGCGCATCTGCGGGGTGGACGGCCTGTCCCCGGCCCCGGTGGCCCCCGAGCAGCGCCAAGAGTACGCGGCCCAGCTTGAACCCCTCGACGGCGCCGTCGACGGCGCCATCGACGGCGAGTGGCCCTGGTCGACGGTGGAGGAGTTCTACCGCTGGCACCGGGGCCGCTCCATCACCGACATGGGCCTGCACTTGGGCCACAGCGCGGTACGCCGCCTGGTCATGGGCAACCTGGCCGCCGAGGCCAACCGCGAGCAGCTCCGGGCCATGGCCGAGGTGGTGCGCCGCGAGGCCCCCTGGACCCTGGGGCTGTCCACCGGGCTGATCTACAACCCGGCCGTCTACTCCGACCAGCGCGAGCTCACCGAGCTGGTCCGGGCCTTCAACCAGGTCCGCCCGGCCGCGCTGTACCCCCACATACGGTCCGAGAGCGACCGGATACTCACCGCGCTCGACGAGGTGATCACCGCGGCGGTGGACGGCGGCGGCGGCTACTGCAACGAGCACTCCAAGATCGCCGGCCGCCGCAACTGGGACAAGTTCGAGGCGGTGGAGGCCAAGATCGACGACGCCTCCGGCGTCATCCCCACCATGGAGAACATGTACCCGTGGCCGTCGGGGTCCACCACCGGCGACGTCATCTTCCCCCCCGAGATCCGGGCCGGCAGCCGCGAGGAGTTCCTGGACCGCCTGCTCGACCCCGACTGCCGCCAGGCCGCCTACGACAAGATGCGGACCGACACCACCACCTGGGACAACTTCGTGGAGTTCTGCGGCGGCCTCGACGGCATCCGGATCGCCGAGGTGCTGCCCGGCATCGGCGACGACTTCCTGGGCGAGAGGCTCGGCGACGTGGCCCGGGCCTTCGGCTGCTACGACATGGACTCGTTCGAGGCCTACGAGGCGGTCTTCGACTTCGTCCTCATCAACCGGGGCGACGTGGGCATCATCACCCACTACGGCAACGAGGCGACCATGGAGCGGTTCTTCCGCCGGCCCACCATGGCCATCTGCACCGACGGGCTGGTCCCCGCCGCCGGCCGCAAGCCCCACCCCCGCTGTCTGGGCGCCTTCCCCAAGGCCCTGCGCATGGCCCGCCAGATGCAGATCCCGGCCCAGGAGATCGTCTACCGGCTGAGCACGCTCCCGTGCCGGTTCCTGGGGCTGGAGAGCCCGGTGCTGCGGCCCGGCGCCGACGCCTCGCTCACCCTCGTCGACTGGGACAACGTGACCGAGCGCAACAACTTCATCAACCCGCTCATCCCGCCGTCGGGGATCGAGGCGGTGTGGGTCCACGGCCGCCTCGTCCACGCCGACGGCGCCTTCTTCTCGCCCGACCCCCCCTTCGACGGCCGGATCCTGCTGCCCGCGCCCCCGGCCTCCTGAGCGCCTCGCCATCCGCGGGGGCCGGCGATCGGCGGGGGCGGGGCGGGCGGCCCGCGGCCCGGCGATCGGCGGCCCCTATGCTCGCACCCATGAAATACGCCGCCCCCGCGACGGTCGAGGAGGCCCGGGCCTTGCTGGCCGCCGACGGCGGCGCCCGGGTTTTCGCCGGCGCCACCGACTTGATCCCCCAGATCCGGGCCGGCCGGCCCGAGCCCAGCATGATGATCGACCTCAAGCGGATCGACCGGCTCTCCGGCATCGCCCGGGCCGGCTCGACTTGGACCATCGGCGCGGCCACCCCCACCGCCGACATCGTGGCCCACGCCGGCTTCGCCGCCGAGTTCCCCGGCCTGGCCGAGGCCAGCGGGCTGATCGGCTCCGACCAGATCCAGAACCGCTGCACCTGGGGCGGCAACCTGGTCAACGCCTCGCCCGCGGCCGACACCCCCCCCGCCCTGATCGTCAACGACGCCAAAGCGGTGATCGCCTCAGCCGGCGGCGAGCGCACCGTGGCCGCCGCCGAGGTGGCGACCGGCCCCGGGGCCACCTGCCTGGGCGCTGACGAGATCATCGTCGAGTTCACCCTGGCCTCGCCCCCGCCCCGCACCGCGGATGCCTACCTGCGGCTCATACCTCGCACCGAGATGGACATCGCCGTGGTGGGGGCCGCGGCCCGGGTCACCCTCGCCCCCGACGGGGCGGTGACGGCCGCGGCCGTGGCCCTGGGAGCGGTGGCGCCCACCGTGGTCCGGGTGCCCGACGCCGAGGCCGCCCTGATCGGCGGCCCGCTCACCGACGATGCGCTCGAGGCGGTGGCGCAGGCCGCGTCGGCGGCCTGCCGCCCCATCGACGACAAGCGGGGCACCGTCGCCTATCGCCGCCGAGTGGCCGGCGTGCTGGCCCGCCGGGCCGTGGCCATCGCGGCCGACCGGGCCGCCGCCGATCAGAGAGGAGCCTCGTCATGAGCCGGGTCCACGTCACCTGCACCGTCAACGGCGACGAGACCGAGTTCCTGTGCGACGGGGGCCAGACCCTGCTGAACGCCCTGAGGGACGAGCTCGGCCTCACCGGGGCCAAAGAGGGCTGCGGCACCGGCGACTGCGGGTCGTGCTCAGTGATCATCGACGGCCGTCTCACCTGCTCGTGTCTGGTGCTGGCCCCCGAAGCCCAGGGCGCGGCCGTCCTCACCGTCGAGGGCCTGGCCTCAGGCGACGACCTCCACCCCCTCCAGCAGAGCTTCCTGGAGGGCGCGGCCCTGCAGTGCGGGGTGTGCACGCCGGGGATCTTGATGGCGGCGGCGGCGCTGTTAGACCGCAACCCCGACCCCACAGAGACCGAGGTCCGCTACGGGTTGGCCGGCAACCTGTGCCGCTGCACCGGCTACGACAAGATCGTCCGGTCGGTGCTGGCCGCCGCGGACAGCCAAAGGACAACCAGCCAAAGGACGAACACCGAGGAGACCGCGTGACCGTCACCGAATCCCGCCCCGAATCTTCCTCCGAGCCCCCCGCCGCCCGCCCGCGGTACCGCTTCGTCGGCACCCGGCCGGTCCGCCACGACGGCCTGGACAAGGTGACGGGCCGGGCCCGGTTCGCGGCCGACTGCGACCTGCCCGGCCAGCTCGCCGGCTGTGTGGTCCGCTCGCCCCACGCCCACGCCCGGATCATCTCCATCGACACCGGCGAGGCCGAGGCCATGCCCGGGGTCAAGGCGGTGATCAGCGGCGGCGACTTCCCGGCCGTCGCCCCCGGCGATCCCAACTACGACATGGGCGTCAACCTCATGGCCCGGGACCGGGTGCTGTATGAGGGCCACGCCGTGGCCGCGGTGGCCGCTCTCACCACCGACCAAGCCCGAGCCGCGGCCGCCGCGGTGAGGGTGGAGTACGAGCCCCTGCCGCCCGTGCTCACCATCGACGCCGCCCTCGACCCGGCCGTTGGGGCCATACACGCCCACATGTTCACCTCCGGCGCCGACCCGGCCCCCACCGAGCCGTCCAACGTCAGTCAGCTCACCAACTTCGCCCGGGGCGACACAGAGGCCGGGTTCGCCGCCGCCGACGTCGTCATCGAGCGGGAGTTCACCACCCAGCCGGTGCACCAGGGCTACATCGAGCCCCACGCCGTCACCGCCGACGCCAGCCAAGACGGCAAGGCCACCGTGTGGTGCTCGTCGCAGGGCCACTTCAATGTCCGGGCCCAGACCGCGGCCATGCTGGGGTGGGAGACGGCCCGGATCAAGGTGGTCCCGGCCGAGATCGGCGGCGGGTTCGGGGGCAAGACCACCATCTACCTGGAGCCGCTGGCCGTGCTGCTCTCGGCCAAGGCGGGCCGGCCGGTCAAGATGGTCATGACCCGCAGCGAGGTGTTCCGAGCCACCGGCCCCGCCCCCGGCTCCAAGTTCCGGGTGAAGCTGGGGGCCCGCTCCGACGGCACGCTGACCGCCGGGAAGGCCCAGATGGCCTACTCGTCGGGCGTCTTCCCCAGCTACGCCGCCTTCCTCGGGGCTTGGACCGTCTTCGAGTCCTACGACATCGCCGACTTCGAGGTCGAAGCCCGCAACGTGGTGCTCAACACGCCCCGCTCGGCCGCCTACCGGGCCCCGTCCGCGCCCATGTCGGCCCTGGCCACCGAGACCGTCGTGGACGAACTGGCCCAGGCTTTGGGCATCGACCCCATCGAGATGCGGCTGCGCAACGCCGTCTCCGAGGGCGCCATCAACACGCTGGGAGCCCCGTTCCCCCGGGTCGGGTTCACCGAGTGCCTGGAGGCGATCAGAGACCATCCCCACTACGGCGCCCCGCTGGGCCCCAACCAGGGGCGGGGGGTGGCCGCGGGCCACTGGTTCAACATCGGCGAGTCGTCCAGCGCCACCGTCAACCTCAACGAGGACGGCACGGCCACGGTGGTGACCGGCAGCCCCGACATCGGGGGCAGCCGGGCCTCGATGGCCCTGATGGCGGCCGAGGAGTTGGGCATCGACGTGTACGACATCACCCCGGTGGTGGGCGACACCGAGTCGGTCGGGTTCACCGACATCACCGAGGGCAGCCGGGCCACCTTCGCCACCGGCATGGCGGTGGTGGAGGCGTGCCGGCGGGTGGTGGCCGACCTGCGGGGCCGGGCGGCCAAGATGATGGGCGTCGACGTCTCCGAGGTCGACTGGGCCGACGGCTCGGCCGTGCACGCCGGCGGCGAGCACGACCCGCTGCCGCTGGCCGCCATCACCGCCGAGGCCAAGAAGACGGGCGGCCCCATCACCGTCACCGGCTCGCTGGACGCCAAGGGGGTCGGCCCCTCGTTCGCGGTGCACCTCTGCGACGTGGAGGTGGACCCCGAGACCGGGGTGGTGCAGGTGGTGCGCTACACCGCGGCCCAAGACGCGGGCACGGCCATTCACCCCAGCTACGTGGAGGGCCAGATCCAGGGCGGGGCCGCCCAGGGGATCGGCTGGGCCCTCAACGAGGAGTACATCTACGACGGCGACGGGGTCATGGAGAACCCGGGCTTCCTCGACTACCGGGTGCCGGTGGCGTCGGACCTGCCCATGATCGACGCAGTCATCGTCGAGGTGCCCAACCCCAACCACCCCTACGGGGTGCGGGGCGTGGGCGAGACCAGCATCATCCCGCCCCTGGCCGCGGTGGCCAACGCGGTGGCCGCCGCCACCGGCCGCCGGATCCGGGACCTGCCCATGTCGCCGGTGCGGGTGCTAGACGCCATCGTCAACAGCGGCTCGGACTCGACGGACTCCTCGAGTTCCAACGGGTGACGGCGGCGGTCGGGGTTCGGGACGGGGCCGGCCGGATCGGGTTGCCGGGGTGACGGTCAGGGTCCACTTCAGCTCGGATCTGCGGCGCCTCACCGGCGGGCTGACCGAGGTCGAGGTCGCCGATCCCGGGGCCACCGTCAAAGCGCTCGTCGCCAACCTCGACGGGCGCTTCCCGGGGCTGGGGGAGCGCCTGAGCGCCGGCACCGCGGTGATGCTCGACGGCGAGGTGATCGCCCACCCCGACTACGAGCCCGTCGCCGACGGGTCCGAGGTCTACTTCATCCACCAGCCCAGCGGCGGCTGAGACCCGGGCCGTCGGGATGGCCCCCAGCGGCGGCTGAGACCGGGCCGAGGGGCCCGGCGGCGGGCGGGGCTCAGCCCGGGGGCTCGGGGGCCACCTCGTCTAGGGCGGCCAGGAACCGGTCGTTCTCGGCCGGGGTTCCGGTGGTGACCCGTATGCCCCACCCCGTGAACGGGCGGGTCACCACCCCTTTGCGCTCCAAGCCTGCGTAGACGTCGTCGGCTCGGTCCCCGGCGGGCAGGAACACGAAGTTGGCCTGGGAGTCGGGCGGCGCCCACCCTCGGTCTCTCAGCGCGGCGGCCACCCGGTCCCGCTCGACCACCAGGCCCGCCACCCGGTCCTGGGTCTCATCGAGGGCCCCCAGCGCGGCCAGGGCCGCGGCCTGGCCCAGGCCGTTGACGTTGAACGGGAACAGGCAGTGGTCCACGGCGGCGATGATCTCGGGGTCGGCGATGGCGTAGCCGACCCTGGCCCCGGCCAGCGAGTAGGCCTTGGAGAAGGTCCGGGTCACGATGACGTTGGCGTGGTCGCCGAGCAGGTCGGCTACCGGGTCGCCCAGGGCCGGGTCGGCGAACTCCCGGTAGGCCTCGTCCACCAGCACCACCACGTCGTCGGGGACCCGAGCCAGCAGGCGGCGGATCTGGCCGGTGGAAAGGGCCGTGCCGGTGGGGTTGTTAGGGGTGGCCAGGGCCACCATCTTGGTTCGCTCGCTCACCGAGTCGGCCACCGCGTCGAGGTCGAAGGCGTGGTCGGCGAGCGGGACCCTCACCAGGGCCGCGGCCATGATCTGGGCCATGATGGGGTAGGCCTCGAAGGAGATCCACGGGGTGACCACCTCGTCGCCCGGATCCAGGTAGGCCACGGCGAGCTGGTACATGAGCGCGACCGACCCGGCCCCCACCGTCACCCGGTCCGCGTCCACGCCCGTCCAACCGGCGATGGCCTCCCGCAGATCCACGGCCCGGTGGTCGCGGTAGCGGTTGGCCGACCCGATCGCCTGGCTGACCGCCTCCGCCACGGCCGGCACCGGCGGGTACGGGTTCTCGTTGGAGGCCAGCTTGATGGAGTCGGTGAGCTTGTGGTCCCGGTTGGCCTGGATGGCCGACCGCCCCGGCCGGTAGGCGGGCAGGGCCCCTATGGCCAGCCGGGGCGAGGGCCGGACTCGACCTTCGCGGCCTTCGGGTGCCATGGCCCAACACTAGGCTGAGACGGTGAGAAACGCGTCCGGCAAAACGGCTGTCGACCGCGATGGCCAAGGGGGCGATGGGAAGGGCGATGGGACTGCCGCCGCGCCCGGCCCGGCCGCGACCGGCGGGGTCGTTCGCAGCGACTTGGCGGTGGCGGGCATGTCGTGCGGGGCCTGCGCGGGCCGGGTGGCCGAGGCGCTGACCGCCCTGGACGGGGTGGACGAGACCAGGGTGAACTTCGCCGCAGGCCGGGCCGTCGTCTGGCACCACCCGGCCGTCGCCGTCGCCGACCTGCGGACCGCGGTCGCCGGGGCCGGATACGAAGCCCCCGACGAGGCCGACGCCGAGGAGCTCCAGCAGCGCCGGACGGCCGAGCTGCACCGCCGGTTCGTCGCCGCCCTGGCCCTGACTCTGCCGGTGGCGGCCGTCTCCATGGTCCCGCCGCTGCGGTTCGAGGGCTGGCGATGGTTCGCGGCCGCCGCCGCCGGCCTGGTGATCTTCGGGGCGGGCCGGTCGTTCCACCTGGCCGCCCTCCGCCACCTCCGCCGCCCCGCCACCATGGACACCCTGGTGTCGCTGGGCACGACGGCGGCCTGGCTGTGGTCGGCGGTCGTGCTGGTCGGCGGTACGGCCGGCGGGCCCGTCTACTTCGAGACCGGGGCGATGATCGTGACCCTGGTCCTGGCCGGCAAGTGGCTCGAGGCTCGGGCCACCCGCCGCTCGGGCGACGCGGTGCGGGCTCTGGCCGGCCTGGGGATCGCCCAGGCCCGCCTGGTGGACGGGCGCGATGTGGATGCGGCCGACTTGGCCGTCGGCATGCGGTTCGTGGTGCGGCCGGGGGAGAGGATCGCCACCGACGGCCGGGTGGTGAGCGGCGCCTCGGCCGTGGACTGCTCCATGATCACCGGGGAGCCCGTCCCGGTGGACGTGGCCGAGGGCGACGAGGTGATCGGGGCCACAGTCAACGCCAGCGGCTCGCTGGTGGTCGAGGCCACCCGGGTGGGCGCCGACACCGCTCTGGCCCAGATCGTGCGGCTGGTGGCCGAGGCCCAGGGGGGCCGGGCCGCGGTGCAGCGGCTGGCCGACCGGGTGGCAGCCGTTTTCGTGCCGGTCGTGATCGGCATCGCCGCCGTCACCATGGCCGGATGGCTGGTGCTGGGGGGCTCGCCTGACGAGGCGTTCACCGCCGCGGTGGCGGTGCTGATCATCTCCTGCCCGTGCGCGCTGGGCCTGGCCACCCCGCTGGCCGTCATGGTGGGCACCGGCCGGGGGGCCCAGCTCGGCGTGATCGTCAAGGGAGCCGAAGCGCTGGAGAGCTCCGGGCGGATCGACGCCGTCGTCTTGGACAAGACCGGCACCGTCACCGAGGGCCGCCTCGAGGTCGTCGGCGCCGTCCGCCCCGGCGCCGACGACGACTTGGACGACCATGACTTGGACGACCTGGGGGCGCTGGCCGCCGCCCTGGAGTCCCGGTCCGGGCACCCCGTCGGCCAGGCCGTCGCCCGCCGGTGGCCGGCGGCGGGGACCGTCGAGGAGTTCGAGGACCGGCCCGGCCTGGGAGTGGTGGGCCGGGTGGACGGGACCGGGGTGCGGGTCGGGCGCCGGGAGCTGTTCGACACCGTGCCCGCCGAGGTTGCCTCCGCCGCGGCCGCGGCCGAGAAGACTGGGCGCACCGCGGTGCTGGTGGGCCGGGGGGCCGCCGCGGAGGCGGTGGTGGCGCTGGCCGACGCGGTGAAGCCGACCTCGGCCGAGGCGGTGGCCGCTCTGCGCGACCGGGGCTTCGAGTTGACCCTGCTCACCGGCGACAACCGGGCCACGGCCGCCGCGGTCGGGGCCGAAGTGGGGATCGCCGAGGTGATCGCCGAAGTTCTTCCGGCCGACAAGGAGGCGGTGGTGGCTGAGCTCCAGGCCCAAGGCCGGCGGGTGGCCGTGGTCGGCGACGGCGTCAACGACGCCCCCGCCCTGGCCCGGGCCGATCTGGGCATCGCACTGGGCGCCGGGGCCGACGTGGCCATCGAGGCGTCGGATCTGACCGTGGTGGGCGCCGACCTGAGGGCCGTGGTCGACGCCATCGACTTGGCCCGGCGGACCCTGGCCACCATCAAGGTCAACCTGGTCTGGGCCTTCGCCTACAACGCCGCCGCCATCCCGCTGGCCGCGGCCGGGGCCCTCGACCCCATGGTGGCGGCCGCGGCCATGGGCCTGTCGTCGCTGTTCGTGGTGTCCAACAGCCTCCGGCTGCGCCGCTTCCGGGGATGCCGGGGCCGGGCCGCGGCCCCGTGATCCAGTTGGTGATCCGCCAAGCCGACCGGGGGTGATCCGGGGATGACTTCAGCTTGATCGGCGTCTATGACATCGTGATCGTGGGCGGCACCGCCGGGGGGCTGTCGGTGGCGGTGTCGTCGCTGCGCTCCGGGCTGGGCCGGATCCGCATCGTTGAGTCCGGCCACGCGGTGGTGTTCCCCGAGCTGGTGGGGGAGTCCGAGCTGGACATCGGCTACGGCGAGCCGGTGGTCTCGGTGGAGGCCCTCGGCGGTGCTGGCCCCGGCGACGGGTCCCAGGGGGACGGGTCCCAGGGGGACGGGTCCGGAGACAGGTCCCAGGTCGACGGCCCCCGGGGCGACGGCCCCGAGGACCTGGTGGTGGTGAACACCTCCAAATCGAGCTACCGGACCCGGGTCTGTTTGATCGCCGACCGCCGCACCGCCGAAGACTGGCGGCCGCCCATCCCGGTGGAGGTGACCGACCGGGTTCACGTGGACGAGGTGCCGGTGGGCCCCGAGGACGACGTGATGATCGTGGGCTACACCGACCACGCGGTGGAGTACACCGCCACCGCCTGCGCGGCCGGGGCCAGGGTGGTGCTGGCCGCCGGGGGGATGGACCCGACCAAGCTGTCGCCCGCGGGCGACAACATGCTCCGCCGCCTGGAGCGCGAGCGCCGGGCCACGCTGCTGTACCGGGCCGTGCCCGAGCACATCGGCGACGTGGGCGGATACCCGATGGCCTACTTCGGCGACCGCCGGACCCCCGACCTGCAGTTCGACCACGTGATCTTCGCCTCCCTGCGCCGGACCCTCACTCCGGCCGAGGTTGGCTGCACCCCCGAGGCTCTGGCCACCGGCCGGGTCTGGTTCCTGGGCGAGCCCGAAGCCTCGGGGCCGCCCGGGGTGGCCGGGGCGGCTGAGAGTTCTGAGGCCGGACCGTTGGGGGGGAAGACGCTCGGGACTGATCCGGGACCGGTTCCCACCGCGCCGGGCCACCGGATCGGGGTGGCCATCGCCGAGCACTGCTTCCCCGAGCTGAACCTGGTCCCGCCCGCGCCGTCCATCGTGCGCCGGGTCCGCCACCGGGGGGCCATCGCCGAGCTGCGGGCCGAGCACTACAACGCCGTCATCACCCACTTCGAGCCGGCCCACTCCGACCTGTGGGTGCTGCGGGTCCGCCCCGACCGGGGCGACACCGACTACTTGGCCGGCCAGTACGCCTCGCTGGGCCTGGGGTTCTGGGAGCCCAGGTCCGACGATGCCGAGGACCGCGACCTCGACGCCCGCTGGGACCGGCTGATCCGCCGGTCCTACTCGATATCGAGCCGGATCCTCGACGAGCACGGGTACCTGGCCGACGCCCACCGCAGCGACGAGCTCGAGTTCTACATCGTCTTGGTCCGGCCCGACGGGGCCAACGTGTCTGCCCTCACCCCCCGGCTGGCCCTGAAACGGCCCGGCGACCGCCTCTATCTGGGCCCCAAGGTGGCGGGCCGCTACACCCTGGCCGCGGTGACCGACCCCGCCGCCACCGTCGTGTTCTTGGGCACCGGCACCGGCGAGGCCCCCCACAACTCCATGATCGTGGAGCTGCTGCGCAAGGGGCACATGGGCTCGGTGGTGTCGGCGGTCTCGGTGCGGCAGTGGGCCGACCTCGGCTATCTGGAGCGACACCGGACCCTTGAGTCCCGCTACCCGAACTATCATTACCTGCCCCTGCCCACCCGGGAGCCGAGTGTGGGTAAGCGCTATCTGCAGGACGTGCTGCGCAGCGGGGAGCTTTCCTCTGAGTTCGGCGTCGTCCTCGACCCGCAGACGACCCATGTCTTCTGCTGCGGCAACCCGGCCATGATCGGCCTGCCGACCGAGACCCCCGACGGGCTCGCCTACCCCGAGCCCGAGGGGGTGGTGGCCGTCTTGGAGCGCATGGGCTTCTCCCTGGACCGCCGGGACCGCCCCGGCAACATCCACTACGAGGAGTACTGGTAGGGGCGGCAGGGGCAACGCCCGGCCGGGGGTCCCGGGCCGGGGATTGCGGCCGAAGTCATCTCAGCCCGGGGCCCTGCCCGGAACCAGGGCCCGGCCCGGGAACCGACGCGCCGTTCGAATCGTCCAACCCCTCAACCGACCGACTCCGACGAACAGGGTCGAAGTCAAGGGGGAGAGAGACGATGCAAGCGACGACCGTGCAAACCGCGAACGCGAATCGGCCCGGACCCGGGTCCTCGGGCGGGTGCCGACCGGGACGGCGGTATGGGGCGCTGGGCCGCCGCCGGGCTGTCTGCGCGGCGGCTGTCATCAGCTTGATGAGCCTGGTGGCGCTGTCATGCCGCGGTTCCGACGATGGAGCCGGCGACGCGCTGACGGCGGCCGGCGAGCTGGCTGGCGCGGTGGGCGAGCCGAGCGCCGCGGCGGCCGAGTCCCCTTCGAACGAGGCCCTCTCGGAACCGGCCGGGGCGCCGGCGACGACCATGGTGAGCACGGGCGACGCCGCCGACGGGAGCGGCTTCTCGGCCCCGGCTCCGGCTGGAGCGTGCTCGGGCTGTGGGCCCGACATCTTCTTGGACTACGGCGACAACCCGGTGGTGGACGCCTTCGAGGACCCGTTTTCCACCTTCGCCCTAGACGTGGACACGGCGTCCTACGTCGTGGCCCGCAACCATCTCGAGGGCGGCAGGCTGCCGCCCCCCGAAGCGGTCCGGGTCGAGGAGTTCGTCAACTACTTCAACGGCGGGTATAAGCCGGTGCTGGACCAGCTCGTCGTGGACATCGACGCGGCCCCCTCCCCCTTCTCTGGTGCCGAGCAGGTGCTGGTGCGGGTGGGGGTTCGAGCCCCCGACGCCTTGTCCGATGTGGTGATCCCCCAAACCGTGATCCTGGTGATGGACCGGTCCGGGTCGATGGGCGAGACGGCGGGGCCCGATGCCGAGCCCATCGAGAGGATGGCCCTGGCCCATCGGGCCGTTGACTTCTTGATGTCGGGGCTGCCCGACCGGGCCCGGGTGGGCGTCGTCGCCTACAGCAGCAACGCCGACACGATCCTCGAGCCGACCGAAGTCGGGGGCAACCGGGATGAGATCATGGGGGAGATCCGCTGGCGGGTAGTGCCCGGGGGCAGCACCAACGCCGAGGCGGGGCTGACGCGCGGCTACGAGATGGCCCGGCGCGAGGCCGACCGAGACCGTTCGGTTCTGGTCCTGCTGCTCTCCGACGGCGTGGCCAACGTGGGCGCCACCGGCACCGACGACATCCTCGAGGAGATAGGCGAGCGCTCCGACATCGGGTTGTCCACCGTCGGCGTGGGCCTGGGGCCGTTCAACGACGTGCTCATGGAGCAGTTGGCCAACCGGGCCGACGGCACCTACCACTACATCGACAGCCCCGACGAGGCCCGGCGCATCTTCGTGGACGACTTGGCGAGCCTGCTGTCCCTGGCCGCCCGCGACGCCCGCATCCAGGTGGCCTTCAACCCCGAGACCGTCCGGTCCTACCGGCTGCTCGGCTTCGAGAACCGGGCCCTTGAAGACGAGGAGTTCCGTGACGACACCCGCGACGCTGGCGAGGTCGGCCTGGGCCAGAGTTCCACCGCCCTCTACGAGGTGGCGCTGGCCGGCGACGGGTTCGGGTTGCGACCGGCCGATCCGGTGGTCACCGCGACCCTGCGCTACCAAAGGCCGAGGAGCGGAACCGTCAACGAGGTGACGGCGAAGCTCTCGGTGGCCGACATCGCGCCCGCCTTCGAGTCGGCCGACCCGCACTTCCGGTTGGCCGCGGTGGCCGCCGAGCTGGCCGAGACCCTCGGCGGCAGCCCCTTCGCCACCACCGGCCTGCTCGATCTGGCCAAGGCGGCCATCTCGGTGGCGGAGTCCCTGCCGGAGGACTCCGACACCGAGGAGCTGCTCGACCTGATCCTCGCCGCCCGCCAGATCGGCGGCGACGAGATCTGGGCCGGCTAAGGCCGAGCCCTAGCCGAGGGCTGACCTCCGGCTGAAGCCGAGCCCTGGTCGAAGGCTGAGCCCCGGCTGAGGCCGAGTTCTGGCCGAGGGCCGAGCCCCGGCTGAAGGCTCGGTTCTAGCCGGAGGGAGATCTCCCGGGCTTCCAGCGGAGGGGATGGGAGCCCGGGGGAGCGGGGGCGGGCTGGCGGCGGGACCCGCGACGTCCGCCAGCCCGTCCCCCTACCCCCGCCCGGGCCCGTCTCGGGTTCGGTTCTGCCGCCGCCGCCCGGCCGGTCGGCGGTTCTCGTTCCGAGCGCCGTCGGATCGCCGGCGGTTCTCGTTCCGGGCGCCGTCGGTTTGTGGGTGGTTCTCGTTCCGGGCGCCGTTGGTTTGTGGGTGGTTTCGGCTCGGGGCTGTGGCCGGTCGGCGGTTCTCGTTCCGGGTGCCGTCGGATCGTCGGCGGTTCTCGTTCCGGGCGCCGTCGGAGTATTGGTGGTTGTGGTGGGCTCGGTGGTGGGGGCCGCACAGGGCGGTGAGGTTGTCGATGTCGGTGGCGCCGCCGTTTTCCCATTCTTGGTTGTGGTGGATTTCGCAGCGGTGCATGGGGGCGGCGCAGACCGTGCAGCCTCGGTCTCGCACGGCTACGGCTAGGTGTTGGTGGGGGTTGGCCAGCCGGAGGCTGCGCCCCATCCACAGGGGCCGGCCTTGGCCGGCGAAGATCATGCCGGTGAGGCGGGTGTCGGGCGAGAGTTCGGCGAGGATGCCTGGTGGCACGGGGCCGGTGCCGATGATCTCGCAGCGCCCGTGGGGATCGGCGCCGTCGATCACTCCGATGTCGGCCACCACCACCAACTGGGCGGACGCCTTGGCCCTGACGCCGCCGCCAGCGGCATCGGATTCCAGCGCCTGGCGGGTGCTGGAGTCCCGGCCGGTGATGAGTTCGAACAGCGCGTCGGCTCGGCGCTGTTGGCTGGTGCGGACCTCCTCGGGCTGGCCGTCCCGTCCGCCGTCGGCCCGCCATAGGGCGTCGGTGTGGTTGTCGAAGGCCTGTTCGATGAGGTTGAAGCTGATGGGGTCGAAGGCACCGAAGATTCTGCCCATGCCGGTGTCGGGGTCTGCGAAGGCCGACGCGGCGCGGGCCCGGCGCTGGCGTTCCAGCAAGGCCTTTCCTCGGTCCGGCGACTTGGCTCCCGCGAACCGACGGGCCTGGCGGGCGAAGGACTCCGACGACGCCCTCCCCGCTTGTTCCAGCAGATCGAGATCGCCGTCGACGGCGGCGGTGCCGCATTGCTCGGCGGCGGTCACCAGAGCCGACGCATGATCCATGGTGATGTCCCCAGCCGCCAGCCGCTCGGCCGTGTTGGGCATCTCGCCCAGTCGTCCGGCCACTTTGGCGACCCGGCGGGCCTCCCGGCCCGACAGCCGCCCGCTGCCCTGCAACACCGAGGCCGCCCCGGCCCCAGCCCGCTCTACTTCGGCTGCGATCTGGCACATGAGCGAGTCGATCTTGGCCCGGGCCCGCCCCAGGACCGAAGCCAGGTCCCGCAGCTCCGGCACCGAGCAGCCCGTCGGCGACAGGGCGTCGAGCAGCCCCACCACCGCCCGGCCCCGATCCCCGTCGGTCACCGGCCCCGACCCGGCATCACAAAACGGATGTTCATTCATGACAACCACTGTAAATGAGGGGTGTGACAGTCAAAGCCCTTTCATTGCGACGCGGCGGTTCTCCGCGCGCAGGGCTTCTTCGAGTCGGGGCGACGGTGCCGACAGGTAGACGTCGGCTCCCAGATGGACGGCGGCGGCGAGCACCTCCATCCCCAGGGCGTTGAGCTGGTGGCGGCGCCGCAAATGCCCGATCAGCGGAGCCAGGCTTCGAAGGCTCTCCAGTCCGATCCAGTCGGGCAGCTCCAGCAACGCCAGCAGCGCCCGTTCACGGGCCGGGCGGGGCAAGTCGGCGAAGGGCATCGAGAGCAGGCCGGGGCGGCTGGCCCGGCCCAGGACGGCTTGGCACAGCCGCACGTACCAGTAGCCGGTGGTGTGCACCGATTCACCGGGGTTTGGCGGGGCCGCGCCTCTGAGCAGGGCCCCGAGGAGCCCGTCGTCGACGAGCTGGGTCACTCGTTGCCTCAAAGCTTACACAGCGTTGGAAGAGACTGCCTTGTACGCCCCCCTTCATGGCAGGATGTCGTGACCGCCACGATCATCCGCTCGGAGGTGTTCAGGCTGAGAGGCTGGCGGGAGTAGCGCTCGACGAGCCCTACCGCCACGCGGCCGCTCGGTTCTTGCTGGCCCGCTTGTCCGAGTTGGACCGGCCCATGCCCGGCCTGGGCAACGTCAGCCTGTCGGCCACCCGGGAACTGAAGGCCGGAGCGCCCCGACGGCCCGGCCCGCGCGGGTCCGCCTAGAGTCGAAGGCTTACTACTCGGGAGGGGTTGGCGATGCTGTTAGATGTGCGGGTGCTGCGGGTTGTCGTCGCCGCGGCGGCGTTGGCGGTTGTCTTCGCGTTGTCGGGTGTCTTGGCGCCGGGCCCGGCGGCGGCGACTGGCGGCGGGGATCAGGGCAGTTTCAGCGACGACGACAGCAGCCATGAAGGCGCTCTTGACGCGCTGGCCCAAGCGGGCGTGCTGGCCGACACCGAATGCGCGACCGGCCGGATCTGCCCGCAACAGCCGCTAGATCGCTTGACCATGGCCGTATGGGTGACCCGCGCCGTCGATGACGACGACCCGGCCCCCACCGGCGCTTCGCGGTTCGCTGACGTCGACCGCTCCGACTGGCGGGCGGCTTTCGCCGAGCGTCTTTTCTCCTTGGAGATAACCGCAGGCTGCGCCGCCGACCCGCTGCGCTATTGCCCCGACCAGCCCGTCACCCGCGCCCAGATGGCCACATTCCTGGTCCGGGCCTTCGGCCTCGACGCGGCCGGCCCGGGCGGGTTCACCGACACCGCGGCCAACACGCACCGAAACAACATCGACGCCCTGGCCGCATCCGGCATAACCGCAGGCTGCGCCACTGACCCGCTGCGCTATTGCCCCGACCAGCCCGTCACCCGCGCCCAAATGGCCACATTCTTGGCCCGCGCCCTCAAACTAATCCCCCTGCCACCACCACCACCCACAACACCACAATACAGCGCTGTCGCCGCTGGCTGGTTCCATTCTTGCGGGCTGCGCACCGACGGCACCATCACCTGCTGGGGCCGGAACAACTACGGCCAAGCCGACGCGCCCGGCGGGCAATTCAGCGCCATCACCATTGGCGCGTGGTATTCTTGTGGGTTGCGCACCGACGGTGCCATCACCTGCTGGGGCTCCAACTACTACGGCCAAGCCGACGCGCCCGGCGGGCGATTCAGCGCCGTCTCCGCCAGCGCGAGGCATTCTTGTGGGTTGCGCACCGACGGTGCCATCACCTGCTGGGGCGACAACAGCGACGGCCAAACCGACGCGCCCGGCGGGCGATTCAGCGCCGTCTCCGCTGGCTCGCGGCATTCTTGTGGGTTGCGCACCGACGGTGCCATCACCTGCTGGGGCGAGAACAGCTACGGCGCAACCGACGCGCCCGGCGGGCGATTCAGCGCCGTCTCCGCTGGCTCGCGGCATTCTTGTGGGTTGCGCACCGACGGTGCCATCACCTGCTGGGGCGAGAACAGCTACGGCGCAAGCTACGGCGCAACCGACGCGCCCGGCGGGCGATTCAGCGCCGTCTCCGCCAGCGGCTCCCATTCTTGTGGGTTGCGCACCGACGGCGCCATCACCTGCTGGGGCGACAACAGCTACGGCGCAACCGACGCGCCCTCAGGGCGATTCAGCGCCGTCTCCGCCGGCGGCTCCTATTCTTGTGGGTTGCGCACCGACGGTGCCATCACCTGCTGGGGCGAGAACAGCTACGGCCAGAACGTCGTACCCGGCGGGCGATTCAGCGCTGTCTCCGCCAGCGCGAGGCATTCTTGTGGGCTGCGCACCGACGGTGCCATCACCTGCTGGGGCCGGAACAACGACGGCCAAGCCGACGCGCCCGCCGGACAATACAACGCCATCACCATTGGCTCGTTCCATTCTTGTGGGCTGCGCACCGACGGTGCCATCACCTGCTGGGGCGACAACAGCTACGGCGCAACCGACGCGCCCTCAGGGCGATTCAGCGCCGTCTCCGCTGGCAGCTCCCATTCTTGTGGGTTGCGCACCGACGGTGCCATCACCTGCTGGGGCGACAACAGGTACGGCGCAACCGACGCGCCCGGCGGGCGATTCAGCGCTGTCTCCGCCAGCCTGAGCTATTCTTGTGGGCTGCGCACCGACGGTGCCATCACCTGCTGGGGCGACAACAGCGACGGCCAAGCCGACGCGCCCGGCGGGCGATTCAGCGCTGTCTCCGCCAACTCGTGGTATTCTTGTGGGCTGCGCACCGACGGTGCCATCACCTGCTGGGGCGACAACAGCGACGGCCAAGCCGACGCGCCCGGCGGGCGATTCAGCGCCGTCTCTGCCGGCTGGTTCCATTCTTGTGGGCTGCGCACCGACGGTGCCATCACCTGCTGGGGCGACAACAGGTACGGCCAAGCCGACGCGCCCGGCGGGCGATTCAGCGCCGTCGCCGCTAGCTCGTGGTATTCTTGTGGGCTGCGCACTGACGGTGCCATCACCTGCTGGGGCGACAACAGCGACGGCCAAGCCGACGCGCCCGGCGGGCGATTCAGCGCCGTCGCCGCTGGCTCGTGGCATTTGTGTGGGCTGCGCACCGACGGCACCATCACCTGCTGGGGCTTCTCCTCCGTTCGTTTGGGTTGATTCGTTTGTAGAGCATCTCAGGCGTTGCTCGACCAAGCGCACGGCAACGGGTTCGGGAGTGCTCTCATCGGGGCCCTGAGCGGGCCCCCGCCGGCCCGGTCTGCTCCAAGAGCTGCTCGAGTGCAAGCTCTTGGCGTACGGCACCGCCCGGCGGCCCCCGGCGGGGTGCCACCGTCGGCACCGGCGCCGGGGCGCTCCAAGCCCTGGCCGAGAGAACTTAGGCTGCGCTAATACATCTTCGACCGATCACCTTTACAGTTGACGGGCTGCTGACCGACTGCACATAAGCCAGGAGGCGAGACGTTGGGATTCCGACTTGCGAACATCGGCGGACGGGCCGCGCTCACCGCCGGGAAGGCCTACTTCGACTTGGAAGGGGCCAGCGGCGGCGAGCTGGGACCCGACCCCATGGCCGCCCTGTCCGACCCGGCCCGGCTGTCGGCCATCGCCGCCGCCCTCGACGAATCGCAGGCCACCGGCCCGCTGGCCGGCGCCGTCCTCGGCCCGCCGGTGCCCCGGCCCTCCAAAGTGTTCGGCGTCGGCCTCAACTACCGGACCCACGCCCTCGAAGCCGGTCACCCCATCCCCGACAACCCGCTGGTCTTCACCAAGTTCCCGTCGTGCCTGGTCGGGCCGACCGCCGACGTGGAGATGCGCAGCGGCCACTGCGACTACGAGGTGGAGCTGGTGGTGGTCATCGGGCCCGGCGGCCGCGACATCGCCGCCGCCGACGCCTGGAACCACGTGGCCGGGCTGACCGCGGGCCAGGACATATCCGACCGGGCCCTGCAGTTCGAGTCCGACCCGCCCCAGTTCAGCCTGGGCAAGTCCTATGACACCTTCGGCCCCACCGGCCCGGTGCTGGTCTCGCCCGACACCCTGGATGACCCGAACGACCTGCGCCTGTCCACCCACATCAACGGCGAGATCCGCCAAGACGACACCACCGCCAACATGATCTTCACCGTGGCCGAGCTGGTCGCCTACCTGTCGGGGGTCGCCACCCTGGCGACCGGGGACCTGATCTTCACCGGCACCCCCCACGGGGTGGGCGGCCCCCAGGGCCAGTACCTGGCCGACGGCGACGTGATCTCCACCTCCATCGAGGGCATAGGGGACATGACCAACCGGTGTGTGATGGCCGGGGGGGCGTGAGCCTTGCCTTCCGGATCGATACTCGGCAACGCCGTCCCCCGGCTCGAAGACCCGGATCTGCTCACCGGGGCGGCCCGCTTCGTCGCCGACCTAGCCCCGCCCGGGCTGGCCCACGCCGCCTTCGTGAGGTCGACGATGGCCCACGCCGCCATCGCCGGCATCGACGTCGGCGGGGCCGAGCAGGCGCCCGGGGTGATCGGCGCCTTCACCGCGGAGGGACTCGGCCTGGACCCCCAGCCCTTCTTCTACATCATTCCCCCGGTGTTCGGCCGCCCGCCGCTGGCCGCCGAGGTGGTCCGCTTCGTGGGCGAGCCGCTGGCCGTGGTGGTGGCCGAGACCCCGGCCCAGGCCGCCGACGCGGCCGAGCTGGTGGAGGTGGACTACGAGCCCCGGCCCGCACTCATTGACCCCGAGGCCGCGCTCGAGCCCGGTGCGCCGCTGCTGTTCCCGGCCAACGGGTCGAACCTGGCGTCCGAGTATTCCTCCAAGGCCGAGCCCGGCGCCCTCGGCGGCCACGACTTGGTGGTGTCGGGCCGCTTCGTCAACCAGCGGGTGGCCGCTGCCCCCATCGAGCCGACGGCGGTGCTGGTCGAGCCCGGCGCGGGCGGCGACGACGGCGGGGTGACGGTGTGGTGCACCTCCCAGACCCCGTTCGGCGCCCGCGACGCGGTGGCCGCCGCCCTCGGCCTCGATCCCGGCCGGGTCCGGGCCATCGCCCCCGCGGTGGGGGGCGGCTTCGGGGCCAAGGCCGCCCCCTACCCCGAGTTCGTGGTGACGGCCTGGCTGGCCCGCCGCCTCGGCCGCCCGGTGAAATGGGTCGAGACCCGCAGCGAGAACCTCGTCAACATGGTTCACGGCCGCGACTACGTCCAGTACTACGAGCTGGGCCTCACCCGCGACGGCGACTTCCGCTGGCTGCGGGCCCGGGCCACGGCCAATGTCGGTGCCTACCCGGCCGTAGGGGCCTTCCTGCCCTCCTTCACCATGAGCATGGCCTCGGGCCCCTACCAGATCCCGGCGGTGGACTTCCACGCCTCCGGCGCGGTCACCACCACCACCCCGCTGGGAGCCTTCAGGGGCGCGGGCCGCCCCGAAGCCACCGCCGCCATCGAGCGGATCGTCGATTTGGCCGCGGCCGAGCTGGACATGGACCCGGTCGAGTTGCGCCGGCGCAACCTGCTCAGCCCCGACCAGTTCCCCTATGAAACCCCCACCGGCGCGGTCATGGACTGCGGCGACTACCAGCGAGCCTTGGACCAGGCCCTGGAGACGGCCGGCTACGACGACCTGAGAGCCGAGCAGCGCCGCCGCCGCCTCCGCGGCGACCCCAAGCTGATGGGCGTCGGGGTGTCGGTCTACGTTGAGGTCACCGGGGGCCTCAGCCAGGAGTACGGCTCGGTCGAGGTGACCGCCGACGGCACGGTGGTGGCCCGGGCGGGCACCTCCTCGCACGGACAGGGCCACGCCACCTCCTTCACCCAGCTCGTCGGCGAGGTGCTGGGGGTGCCGCCCGACCGGGTGCGGGTGGTTCACAGCGACACCTTCGAGGTCCCCCGGGGCATCGGCACCATCGCCTCGCGGTCGCTTCAGATCGCGGGCAGCGCGGTGTTCAAGACCGCCCACGAGGTACTGGAGCGGGCCCGGCGCATCGCCGCCCACCGGCTGGAGGCCAGCGTCGAGGACATCGTCACCGCCGACGACGGCTCGGGTCTGACCGTGGCCGGGGTGCCGGCCCGGGCCATGTCGTGGCCGGAGCTGGCCGCGGCCTCGACCGGCGGCGACCTGCCCGACGGGATGGCGCCGGGCGAGCTGGCCGCCGAGATCGACTTCGACCAGGGGGCGGCCACCTACCCCTTCGGCGCCCACGTGGCCGTGGTGGAGGTCGACTCCGAAACCGGCGACGCCCGGCTGGTCCGTCACGTCGCCGTCGACGACTGCGGTCGCATCCTCAACCCCATGCTGGTGAGGGGCCAGGTCCACGGCGGGATCACCCAGGGCGCGGCGCAGGCCCTCTACGAGCAGGTGCTCTACGACGAAGACGGCAATCCCCGCACCGCCAACTTCGCCGACTACTGCCTGCCCGGCCCCACCGAGGTGCCCGCCTACGAAACCGCCCACACCGAGACCCCCACGCCCCT
Organism: uncultured Acidimicrobiales bacterium; assembly: GCA_958296055.1. GTDB lineage: Bacteria > Actinomycetota > Acidimicrobiia > Acidimicrobiales > Aldehydirespiratoraceae > CATQHS01. The sequence goes on along the minus strand of CATQHS010000001.1, from coordinate 1,129,958 downwards.
CAACCCGCTCGGGGCCAAGGGGATCGGCGAGTCCGGGACCATCGGGTCGCTCCCCGCGGTGCAGAGCGCGGTCATCGACGCCCTGTCCCCCCTGGGGATCCGCCATCTCGACATGCCCTACACGCCCGAGAAGGTGTGGAGGGCGATCACCGAAAGCGCCCCGAGCCCGGCCTGATCCGCGCCCTCCGGCCCCCGGCCGTCGCCGGATCTGCTCTCTCGGAATCTAGATTCACGGCCATGGCTTGGCTGGTAGCCGGCGACCGGGTCATCGCCTCGCTGGAGGTGGCCGCCGCCCGCCGCGACCGGCGCCGGGGACTGCTGGGCCGCGACGAGTTCGATGGCGCCCTGCTGTTGGAGCGGGCCCGGTGGGTGCACACGGTGGGGATGCGGTTCCCGATCGACGTGGCCCACTGCGACGCCGAGATGCGGGTGCTGCGGGTGACCACCATGGCCCCGCACCGGGTGGGGGTGCCGGTGTGGAGGGCCCGCTCGGTGATCGAGGCCGCGGCGGGGGCTTTCGACCGCTGGGGGGTGGCGCCCGGCCTCGAGCTCGAAATCCGGCGCGGAGGCGCAGGAGCGGCGAATCGGTGAGGCGATTGAGGCGATGAGGTGAGGCGGTGAGTGGGGCCTTGGTGCTGGTCGGCACCCCGATCGGCAACCTGGAGGACTTGAGCCCCCGGGCTGCCCGGACGCTGGCCGAGGCCGACCTCATCTGCTGCGAGGACACCCGGCGGACCGGCCTGCTGCTGGAGCGGTCGGGGGTGAGGGCGGCTCGGCTGAGGCGGGTCGACGAGCACACCGAGACGGCCGCCGCCGCCGACGTGTGCGAGCTGCTCGACTCCGGTGCCACCGTGGCGGTGGTGACCGACTCGGGGATGCCCGGCGTCAGCGACCCGGGCCGGTGCCTGGTGGCCGCGGCGGTCGAGGCCGGCCACGCCGTCACCGTGGTGCCGGGGCCGTCGGCCGGGGTGGCCGCGCTGGCAATAAGCGGGCTGCCAGTGGCCCGGTGGGCGTTCGAGGGGTTCCTGCCCCGGTCCGGCCGGGACCGGGCCGACCGGCTGGCCGAGATCGCCCGGGAGCGCCGCACCGTGGTGTTGTACGAATCTCCCCACCGGCTCCGGGGCTGCCTGGAGGACTTGGCCGCCGCCTGCGGGGACGAGCGCCGGGCCGCGGTGGCCCGGGAACTCACCAAGCTCCACGAGGAGGTGGCGAGGGGAACGCTGGCCGAGCTGGCCGCCTGGGCCGAGGGCCCGGTGAAAGGCGAGGTGGTGGTGGTGGTCGAGGGGGCCGGGCCCGAACCCGAGCCCGACGACGGCGAGCTGGCCGCGGCCCTGGAGGCGGCCGTCTCCTCCGGCGCCAGCCGCCGGGACGCGGCGGCCGAGGTGGCCGCCGCCTACGGCGTGCCCCGCCGTCGGACCTACGCCCTGGCCGTCGCTCTAAAGTCCGCCGCCGGCGGCTGACCCCGCCCCGGCCGCCCCGGCGACCCCGCCCCAGCCGCCTCCGCCCGGCGGGGTCCCCGAGGCCGTCACACCCCCTGGCTATCGTCGCCGCCATGGAGTTTCCCGGCTTCGCCATCGGCATCAGCCCGTCTCTCTCGACGGATTTGGGGCGGCTCTACCAGGCCGACTGCCTGGAGATCCTGCCGTTGGTTCCCGACGCGTCGGTCGACGCCGTCTTCGCCGATCCGCCCTTCAACCTCGGCAAGCACTACGGGAAGCGGGTCACCGACAGCCAGCCCGAGTCGGAGTACGTGGACTGGTGCCATCGGTGGCTGAGCCAATGCGTGCGGGTCTTGCGGCCCGGCGGATCGCTGTTCGTTTACAACCTCCCCCGCTGGAACGTGACGCTCGGGCACTTCTTGGAGCAGCTCGGTTTGACGTTCAGGCACTGGATCGCCATTGAGCAAACAGGGTGCCTGCCCATCCAGGGGCGGCTGTACCCATCGCATTACTCGTTGATTTACTACTCCAAAGGGCGTCCGAGGACGTTCAAGCGCATCCGAACGCCCATAGAGACCTGCCGCCATTGCGGGGGCGAGATCAAGGATTACGGGGGGCATCGCAAGTCCATGCACCCGAACGGCGTCAATCTGAAAGACGTGTGGACGGACATCCCGCCGGTGCGCCATCGTAAGTTCAAGCCGACGACGAGGAGCGCCAACTCGTTGAGCACGAAGATCCTGGAACGCGTCATAGAAATGAGCACAGAGCCCGGCGATCTGGTGCTCGACCCCTTCGGCGGGAGCGGGACGACGTACGCCGTCTGCGAGCAGCGGGAGCGGCGCTGGATCGGGATCGAGCTCGAGGACGTTCAGCCGATCCGAGATCGCCTGAACGGAAGCGTCACGAACCACCAAAACAACGACTTCGTCGAGACATGCCATTCATAACCGAGCGTCGGAGCTTCAACGGCTTCGATGTGAAGGTCGGGCGTTTGGGGCTGACCGCCCTCATCGGTGAGATCGAGAAGGCAGTCACATCGTTTGAGTTGTTGGTCCAAGAGGAGAAGTACGCCAACGGGACGAAATGGATCCGCCAGAAGATCGACGAGGGGTTCGACGCGTGCGGAGGCTGGACGAAAGTCCAATCGGGCGGCGTCGACTGGACTAAAGCCGACACAGGGAGCACGGTTGGCGTTGAGGTGCAGGTGTCAAGCCGGAGCGATCTGCTGGCCGTAGACGTGTTGCATCTCCGAAACGCGATGACGGAAGGCAGGGTGGACGTCGGCGTGATCGTCGTGCCGGACGACGCGCTGTCACAGTTCCTGACCGACAGGACTCCCAATCTGCGCACCGCACTGCGTCACGTCGACGACGACATGGCCGTCCAAGTTCTCGCGTTCAAACATGACGGCCCCGGGCCCGCCCTGCCGAAAATGCGGACGAACCTGGGAAGAGCATGAACCCGGCTGTCACACCCCCTGGCTAACTTCGCCGCCATGGACACCATTGCCTTCATCACCGCCCTAATCGCCGTTCTCGCTGCCGCCGGGTTCGCCGTGGCCTGGGCCGGGGCCCGCCGCTCCGAGCCCGAGGTCCCCCCTGAGGCCGTGATCGACCGGACCGTGGAGGCGGCCGACCGGGCTTTCGCGGCCCGTCTGGAGACCGGCCAGGCCTATCTCGCCAACCAGCAGGACGCCTTCGACCGAAAATGGGACGGGGTCGCCTCCAGGGTGAACGAGGAGCTGTCGGGGCTCAAGAGCCTGGTAACCCAGCTCCAGCAGGAGCGGGCCTCCCAGAACGCCCGGCTGACGGAGAGCCTGCGCAGTTCGGCCGAGCGGCAGAAAGAGCTGCTCGACACCACCCAGAAGCTCAGCGACGTCCTCGTCAACAAGCAGGCCCGGGGCCAGTGGGGCGAGCGCATGGCCGACGACATCCTGCGGGCCGCCGGCCTGATCGAGGGCGTGAACTACCTGAAGCAGGAGACGACCGCGGCCGGCACCAGGCCCGACTTCACCTTCCTGCTGCCCGACGGCCAGAGGCTGCACATGGACGTCAAGTTCCCCCTGGAGAGCTACGCCCGCCATCTGGAGGCGGCGTCGGAGTTGGAGGAGAGGCAGGCCGTCAAGGACTTCGGCCGGGCCGTGCGCGCCCACGTCAAGCAGATCGCCGCCCGGGAGGCCTACCGGGACGCGGCCACCACGGTGGGGTACATGCTCATGTTCATCCCCAACGACGGCGTGTACGCCTTCATCCACGAGCACCACCGCGAGGTGTTCGACGAAGCCCTCAAAGGCCACGTGGTCATCTGCTCGCCCTCGACGCTGTTCGCCATGCTCTCGCTGGTGCGCCAGGCCATGGACACCGTCTCGCTGGAGCGGTCGTCCCAGGAGATCCTCGACCACCTGTCCTGCTTCTCGGAGCAGTGGCAGAAGTACAGCGAGCAGTTCGACCTGGTCAGCCGCCACCTGGACCGGCTGAGGAGCGCCTTCGACGATCTCTCGGGCACCCGCAGCCGCCAGCTCGAGAAGCAGCTCGACCGCATCGAGGAGCTCAAGAACCGGTCCGAGGCCCAAGCCCTCGATGCGGCCCGGGCCGCCGGGCCCGTCTCGCTGGAGAAGGCCCGGGCGAGCTGATCCCCGGCCCCGCCTCGATGGAGAGGCCCCCGAGCCGAGGTCGGCTGATCTGCGGCCCCGGCTCGCCCGGGTAGCCTGGCCGGGCTATGCCGACACCGGTTCTGGTCGCGGTGGCCTGGCCCTACGCCTCGGGCAGCCGCCACATCGGCCACTTGGCCGGGGCCTACCTGCCCGCCGACATATACGCCCGCTACCAGCGGCTGGTCGGCAACGAGGTGCTGATGGTGAGCGGCTCCGACGTGCACGGCACCCCCATCACCGTGCGGGCCGACGCCGAGGGCGTCGAGCCCAGCGCCATCGTCGACCGCTACCACCGCGAGTTCTGCCGCCAGTGGGAGGCCATTGGCATCTCCTGGGACCTCTACACCACCACCGGCACCGACAACCACGCCGCGGTGACCCAGGACATGTTCTTGCGCCAACTCGAAGGCGGCCACATCGACCGGCGCACCTCCGAACAGCTTTACGACCCCGAGTCGAACCGGTTCCTGCCCGACCGCTACATCGAGGGCACCTGCCCCCACTGCCGATACCCCGAGGCCCGGGGCGACCAGTGCGACGACTGCGGCCGCACCCTCGACGCCATGGAGCTGATCGAGCCCCGATCCCGCATCAGCGGGGCCGCCCCGGTGCCCCGCCTCACCGAGCACTTCTACTTCCGCTACTCCGACTTCACCGGCGAGCTGGCCCGCTGGCTCGACACCCGGCGGGGGTGGCGGCCCCACGTGGTCAACTTCGCCCGGAGCTGGACCAAGGAAGGGCTCATCGACCGGGCCATCACCCGGGACCTGGACTGGGGGGTCGAGCTGCCCGTCGACGACCTCGGCCCCGGCAAGCGCATCTACGTGTGGTACGACGCGGTGATCGGCTACCTGTCGGCCGCCAAGCAGTGGGCCGCCGACCGGGGCGAGCCCGACCGGTGGAAGCACTGGTGGCACAACGACGAAGCCCGCCACGTGTACTTCATCGGCAAGGACAACATCCCGTTCCACTGCCTGTTCTGGCCGGCCCAGCTCATGGCCTACGGCGGCCTGCACCTCCCCGACGACGTCCCGGCCAACCAGTACGTGACCTTCAGGGGCGGCAAGGCCTCGGCCAGCCGGGGGGTGGGGATGACCATCGACGACGCCCTGGCCGCCTTCGAGCCCGACTCGCTGCGCTACGCCCTGGCCGCGGCTCTGCCCGAGCACGCCGACACCGAGATCTCCACCGAGGAGATCGCCCGGCGGGTCAACGACGAGCTGGTGGCCACCTGGGGCAACCTGGTCAACCGGGTCCTGACCCTGGCCCACCGCAACCTGGGCGGGACCGTCCCCGAGGCTCCCGACCGGGCCCCCGAGGACCGAGCCGTGCTGGCCGAGGTGGACGGCGCCCTGGCTGCGGCGGCCGGCCAACTGGACCAGGTGGAGCTGCGGGCCGGCCTGCGCTCGGCCATGGACGCGGCCGGCCGGGTCAACGCCTACCTCAACGCCACCGAGCCCTGGAAGCTGGTCCGGTCGGACCCGCGGCGGGGCGCGGCGGTGCTGGTGACCGCCGTGGAGGCCGTCGCCGGGGTGCGGGTCGGCCTGGCCCCCTACCTGCCCTTCTCCACCGCTGCCCTCGACGGCCTGTTCGGGGAGGTGCGGGCCTGGGCGCGGCCCGAGGTTCCGGCCGGGGCCGCCTTGGCCAAGCCGTCGCCGCTGTTCGGCAAAGTCGACCTGTCGGCGCCGGCCTGAAGCCAGGGAGCGAGGGACCCGAGTCGTGGCCTGGGCCGACCAGCACTGCCATCTCCCGTCGGGCCCCGAAACCGGGGCGGTGGTGGCCGAGGCCCGCTCGGCGGGGGTCGAGCTGCTCATAAACGTAGGCACCGACGTGGAGAACTCGCGCCGGGCCATGGCTGTGGCTGCGGCCCACGAGGGGGTGTGGGCCACCGCCGGCGTGCATCCCCACGAGGCGACCGGGGGGATCGAGGGGCTGGAGGAGCTGCTCGCCGCGGCCGAGGTGGTGGCCGTGGGGGAGGCCGGGCTCGACTACCACTACGACCACTCGCCCCGAGCCGCGCAGCGCCACGCCTTCGCGGCCCAGATCGAGCTGGCCCACCGGCACGATCTGCCGCTGGTGATCCACTCCCGCTCGGCTTGGGACGACACCTTCGCCGTACTCGACCGCAACGGGACGCCCGAGCGCACCGTCTTCCACTGCTTCACCGGCGGCCCGGCCGAGGCGGCCGAGTGCCTGGCCCGGGGAGCACTCCTGTCGTTCTCGGGGATCATCACCTTCGACAAGACCGACGATCTGCGCCAGGCCGCGGCCGCCTGCCCCCTCGACCGACTGCTGGTCGAGACCGACAGCCCCTGGCTGACCCCCGTGCCGCACCGGGGCGCCCCGAACCGGCCCGCGCTGGTCCCCCTCGTGGGCGCGGCGGTGGCCGCGGCCAAAGCCCTGGCCGTCGAAGAGGTGGAGGCCGCCACCTGGGCCGCGACCCGATCCTTCTACGGGCTCGATTGAACGGAGCGGGGCGGCGCCCGACTGGCCGGAAAAAGTTTTTGTTGCGGTCTGGTTACGGCCTAACTACGGTTGCGGAAATCGCTCGCTCGAACGCGGGCGGCGGCAGTACGTGCAGAGGGAAAGGACGGAGCTCTGGACGGAATCCGCCACCTTTGGCGATGGCGCGTTGCCGCGCTCATGGCCGCAGTGGCTTCAGGTATAGGGGCGTCGGCCCCCTCGGCGGTCGCCCAGTCGTACCAGCCGCCCTTCGTTTTCTTGTCCGGGAGCGAGACGGCGGTGGTGGACGTCTCGTCGTTCGCCAGCCGGGCCGAGCGGTGGAACGACGCCCGGACCCGGCACCGCGACGACGCCATCGAGCGGGCCGAGGCCTTGGCCGCCATGCAAAGGAGAGTGGAAGCTGAGGCGGTTGAGGAGGAGGATGTGCCGCCGCAGCCCGCTGCGTCGCCGCCGCCCGCCGCGGCCGAGCCGAGTGACGGCGACACCGACGGCGACGACCTCTTCGGGATGCCGCCCCCCGCCGACGGCCCCTCACCCGAGCAGTGGCTCGCCATGCGCTTCTGCGAGTCCCGCCACAACTACCAGATCGTCAGCTCAAGCGGGGCCTACCGCGGCGCCTGGCAGTTCTCGCGCACCACCTGGGACTGGGTGGCCGAGAAGAAGGGCCACAACCGCTTGATCGGGGTGGATCCCATCGACGCCTCGCCCGCCGACCAGGACCTCATGGCCTACGAGCTCTACGACATAAACGGGGACAGGCCGTGGCCGGTCTGCGGAAGGCACCTTCGCTGACCCACAGCCCGTCGGCCCTGCGGGCGCTGATGAGACGGTTCGACATCTCGCCCCGCCGGGCGCTCGGCCAGAACTTCGTGATCGACCCCAACACGGTCCGGCGGATGAGCAAGCTGAGCGGAGCCGGGCCCGGCGACCGCGTCATCGAAGTCGGGGCCGGGCTGGGCTCGCTCACCCTGGCCCTGGCCGAGACCGGCGCCTCCGTCAAAGCGGTGGAGGCCGACCGCCACCTCGTGCCCGCCCTCCGCTGCGCCGTCGCCGAATCCGGCCTCGGGCCCCCCGGCGTCGAGGTGATCGAGGGCGACGCCCGCACCCTGGACTGGGACTCGGTCCTAGCCGGCGCCGACCGGTGGCTCATGGTCTCCAACCTGCCCTACAACCTGGCCGTGCCGCTGGTGCTGGACCTGCTGCGTGGCGTCGAGGCCGTCGCCGCCATGGTGGTGATGGTGCAAAAGGAGGTGGGGGAGAGGCTGGCCGCCCCGCCGGGGGGCCGCGGCCGGGGCATACCCAGCGTGCTGGTGGAGTCCTACGGCTCAGCCCGGGTGGTGGCCCCCGTCCCGGCGTCGGTGTTCTACCCCCGCCCCCGGGTCGAGTCGGTGATCGTCCGGGTGGACCGGGACGAGCGGGGGATCGCCGCCGCTCGCCGGGATCGCCTCGAGCGGGTGGTCAGGGCCGGCTTCGGCCGGCGGCGCCAGATGCTGCGCCGGTCGCTGGCCGGTGCCGTCGACCGGACCGGATTCGACCGGGCCGGAGTGGACCCGACCGCCCGACCCGAGACGCTGACCCTCGACCAGTGGCTGCGCCTAGCCGACGAGTCCGCCGCCCCGGCCGGTTGACGGCGTGGTCTCGGCGTTCGCCCGGCGGTTAGGCGGTTGACGGCGTGGTCTCGGCGTTCGCCCTGACTGGTTGACGGCGTGGTCTCGGCGTTCGCCCCGGCCAAGCTGACCCTGTCGCTGCGGATCGTCGGCGTGCGAGCCGACGGCTACCACGAGATCGACGCCGAGATGGTCACCCTCGACTTCGGCGACCGGCTCGACATCGAGCCCGGCGGGTCCGGGGTGGAGATGATCGACCGCACCGGCCGAGGCGGGCCCGACCCGGGCTGGGGCGCCGACAACCTGGTGGCCGCGGCCCTGGCCCTGGCCCGGCGCACCGCCCGGGTCACCGTCACCAAGGCCATCCCGGCCGGGGCCGGCCTGGGCGGGGGCTCCGCCGACGCGGCCGCCGTCCTGCGCTGGGCCGGCTTCGCCGACGTCGAGGCGGCGGCGGCGATCGGCGCCGATGTCGGATTCTGCCTGGCGGGCGGTCGGGCCCGGGTGCGCGGCATCGGCGAGATCATCGACCCGCGGCCCCACCGGCCGGAGCGGTACACCCTCCTGATCCCCCCGGTGGCCTGCTCCACCCCGGCCGTGTACGCGGCCTGGGACGACCTCGGCGGCCCGGTCGGCCCCACCGGCAACGACTTGGAGCCCGCCGCCCTGGCCGTGGCCCCCGAACTGGCCCGCTGGCGGGACCGGCTGGCCGACGCCACCGGGCTGATCCCCCGGTTGGCCGGCAGCGGCGGAACCTGGTTCGTGGCCGGGGCCCACCCCGGCCCCGGCCGTCTGGTGACATCCACCCTTCCGGCCCAGTGAGCGCGGCCAGTGAGCGCGGCCAGTGAGCGCGGCCAGTGAGCGCGGCCAGTGAGCGCCCGGCTCCAAGGCGGCGACCGGCCCCGGCCGGAGTAGGCGGCGGGGTTGCCCGGCGAGGGCGGGAGGCCGACGCCGCGGGGGTGAGGGGGACTACTTGCGGCGCTGGTGGCGGGTGCGGCGCAGCATCTTCTTGTGCTTCTTCTTGCGCATCCGCTTGCGGCGCTTCTTGATCAGCGATCCCACGAAGGGTGAACCCTAGCGGGGCGGTGCCGAATCAGGCGCGACGAGATGGCGCGGCCCGCTAGCGTGAACCGCCGGCCCCCGCCGCGGCGGGGCCGATGGCCGGTAGTTCAACAGGCAGAACGTCGGACTTTGACTCCGGATGTTGCAGGTTCGAGCCCTGCCCGGCCAGCCCGTTCGATCCTCCCAGCGGGGTTGGGGACATGACCATAAAACTGCAAACCCACAAGGAGCTGCACGTGGTGGCCGGCCGGGCCAGCGAGGCCCTGGCCCTCGACATCTGCGACGAGCTGGGGGTGAAGCTGGGCACGGCCGGCATCGACGAGTTCGCCAACGGCGAGATCCACGTCCGCTACGGCGAGTCGATCCGGGGCTGCGACGTGTTCATCATCCAGACCCACGCCGAGCTGGATTCCATGTCCATCAACGACGTGATCATGGAGCAGCTCATCATGGTGGATGCGGCCAAGCGGGCCTCGGCCAAGCGCATCACGGTGGTGGCCCCGTTCTACGGCTACGCCCGCCAGGATCGCAAGGCCTCGGGCCGGGAACCCATCTCGGCCCGGCTGCTAGCCGACTTGTTCACCGCGGCCGGGGCCAAGCGGCTGGTGTCGGTGGACCTCCACTCGGGCCAGATCCAGGGCTTCTTCGACGGTCCCGTCGACCACCTCACCGCCATGCCCGTGTTGGTGGACCACCTGCGGGGCTTGGGCGAGAGGGATCTGGTGATCGTGTCGCCCGACGCGGGCCGGGTCCAAGTGGCCGAGCGCTACACCAACGTCCTGCACGCCGACTTGGCCATCGTGCACAAGCGCCGGGCCAAAGACGAGAAGAACCAGGTCGAGGCCAAGGAGATCGTCGGCGAGGTGGCCGGCCGCACCTGCGTGATGGTCGACGACATGATCGACACCGGCGGCACCATCGTGGCCGCGGCCGACCTGCTGGCCGCCAGCGGCGCCCGTCGGATCATCGCGGCCACCACCCACGGCGTGTTCTCCGGCTCGGCCGTGGATCGGCTCAAGAACTCGGTCATCGAGTCGGTGGTGTGCACCGACACCATGCCGCTGCCCCCCCACAAGCATTTCGACAAGCTGCACGTGGTGTCGGTGGCCTCCATCGTGGCCCGGGCCATCTCGGCGGTGTTCGAGGACACGTCGGTCAGCGAGATCTTCGGCGGCAACAACCTGGCCTGACCCGGTCGCCCCGGCGGTATCCTGACCGCCATGGTAGGCGTGGCCCTCACCGCTGAGACCGGACGCACTCCGGGCACCCGCCCGAGCCGGCGGCTCCGGCGCACCGGGCGGGTTCCCGCGGTGATGTACGGCAAGGGCGCCGATTCGCTCACCCTGTCGGTGGACCAAGCCGACCTGCGGGCCGCGCTGGCCACCGAGGCCGGGGCGAACGCCCTCATCACCCTGGAGGTGGCCGGCGCCCGGCAGCTCTCGATCATCAAGGACCTGCAGCGCCACCCGGTGCGCCGGGAGATCCTCCACGTCGACTTCCTGCGCATCGACTCCGACGACGAGGTGGACGTGGAGGTGCCGCTGCTGCTCACCGGGGAGGCCAAGAAGGTCACCCAGGCCAGCGGCATGGTCGATCAGATCATCCACCGGCTGCCGGTCAGGGCCAAGTCGGCCGACATCCCGGTGGAGGTGGTGGCCGATATCAGCGACCTCGAGGTCGGCAGCTCGCTGCGGGTGGGCGACATCGCCCTCCCCGACGGCGTGACCGTGGCCGGCGACCCCGAGGCGACCTTCGCCGTGGGCCTCATCACCCGCTCCACCAAGGAGTACCTGCGCCAGCTCGCCCAGGCCGAAGCCGAGTCCGAAATGGCCGAGGCCGCCGACAGCGGCGACGAAACCGCCGCCGGCGCCGCCGACGAGTCCTGAGCCCCGGCGCCGCGGGCCGTCGTCGTGGCGATGAGGCGCCGGCCCCCCCGTCGGGGCGCGGCCGCCGATCTGCTGGTGGTGGGACTGGGCAATCCCGGTGCCTCCTACGCCGCCACCCGCCACAACGTGGGCCAGCGGGCGGCGGAGGAACTGGTGCGCCGCCACGGCGGCAAGCTGCGCCGGGCCCGGGCCCAGCACGCGCTGACCGCCGAGCTGACGGTGGCCGGCCGGCGGATGGCGGTGGCCGTGCCCACCACCTACATGAACGAGTCGGGCCGGGCCGTGGGCCCGCTGGTGCGCCGCCACGGCATCGCCGACCTCGGTCGCCTGGTGGTGGTCCACGACGAGCTCGACCTGCCGGTCGGTCGTCTCCGGGTCAAGTCCGGGGGAGGCCTGGCCGGCCACAACGGGCTGAAATCGATCCGGGCCACCCTCCGCTCCGACGCTTTCACCCGGGTGCGGATCGGGATCGGCCGGCCCGACCAGACCCCCAAGGGGGGCTCCTACGTTCTGGACCGCCCCGGCCGGGCCGAGCGGGCCGAGCTGGACGCCGCGGTGGCCCGGGCCGCCGACGCGGCGGAGCACTGCCTGGACCACAGCGTCGCCGAGGCCATGAACCGCTTCAACGCCGCGTGAGCCCCGCCGACCCGTGAGCCCCACTGCCGCGTGAGCCCCGCCGGACCGTGAGCGTCGCCGACCTGCGGGGTCTGCTGCCCGCGCTGGCGGCCGAGCCCGCGCTGATCTCTCTGCTGGGCCGCCGGGAGGCGGCGGTGGCCGTGCCCGAGGCGGCCCGGGCCCCGGTGGTGGCCGGGCTGAGCGCGGCCTCGGACCGGCGGCCCATCCTGGTGGTCGCCCCCACCCGCACCGAGGCCGAGCGGCTCGAAACCGACCTGGCCGCCATCCTGGGCCCCGGAGAGGTGGAGCTGTTCCCGGCCTGGGAGACGCTCCCCCTGGAGCGGGTCAGCCCCACCACCGAGACCATGGGCCGCCGCCTGCGGGTCCTGCACCGCCTCAGCCGGGCCGGCTCGGCCCCGGCCCCGGCGGCGGTGGTGGCCCCGGCCCGAGCCCTCACCCAGGGCGTGGACCCCGCCGCCGCCGCCGAGCCCATCGTCGTGGGTCTCCGAGACGTGATCGACTCCGTCGATCTGGTCGAGAAGCTGGCCGCCTTCGGCTACCGGCGGGAGCCCCAGGTCGAGAGCCGGGGGGAGGTGGCGGTGCGGGGCTCGATCGTCGACGTGTACCCGTCCACCGCCGCCGCCCCGGTGCGGATCGACTTCTGGGGCGACGAGGTGGACCGGGTCGCTGAGTTCTCCGTGGGCGACCAGCGCTCGACCGCGGCGGTCGAGCGGGTCGAGATATACCCGTGCCGGGAGCTGAGGCCCGGACCCGAGGCCCGGGCCCGGGCCGGCCGCTTGGTCGCGGCCGAGCCCTGGGGCCGCGAGCAGTGGGACCGGCTGGAGGCGGGCGAGCTCTTCGACGGCATGGAGTCGTGGTGGCCGTGGCTGGTGGACGAGCCCGCGGTGCTGACCGACCTGGTGCCGGCCGGCGGTGCCATCGTGATGGTCGAGCCCGGCCGCATCCGGGCCCGGGCCGCGGAGATCCTGACCGAGGAGGAGGACTTGGTCGCCACCCTGGCCCGGACCTGGGGGGCCGACGGGGCCCGGATGCCCCGCCTGAACGCGGGCTTCGACCGGCTGCTGGCCCGGGCCCGGGCCCCGGTCTGGACCGTCCTGGGGGGGGCCGACTCGCCCGACACCCCCGTGGTGGCCGCCTCGGCCTGGCCGGCTGCCGCCGGGGCCGACCCCGAGGCCCGGGCCGAGCGGGTGAGACAACTGCTGGCCGATGGCTACCGGGTGGTGCTGTGCGCCGACCGGCCTCAGACCGCGGCCCGGCTGGCCGACCTCATGGCCGTCCACGGCGTGCAGCTCCGGCCCGCGGCCGCCCCCGCCGATCTGGACCGGCCCGGCGGCCACGTGGCGACCGCCCCGGTCACCGCTGGCGCCGTTCTGGCCGGGTCCCGGGTGGCCATCCTGGCCGAAAGCGACGTCACCGGCCGCCGCCGGGCCCACCGCCGGCCCCGGACCCGGTCCCGCGACCTCCAGCGCTTCTTCGACGGCCTGACCGCCGGGGCCTACGTCGTGCACTCCCACCACGGGATCGCCCGGTTCGGCGGGATGGTGAAACGCCGGATCGCCGAGCGCGAGCGCGACTACCTGCTGCTGGAGTACCGGGGCGGCAAGCTCTACGTGCCGTCGGACCAGATCGAGTCGGTCCGGCTCTACACCGGCGGCGACACCCCGGCCGTGTCCCGGATGGGCGGCTCGGACTGGGCCGCGGCCAAAGCCAAGGTCCGCAGCGCCGTGCAGGAGATCGCCCAGGACCTGGTGGAGCTGTACCGGAAGCGGATCACCACCCCCGGGCATCCCTTCGCCCCCGACACGCCCTGGCAGCGCGAGCTGGAGGACGCCTTCGAATACCAGGAGACCCGGGACCAGATCCAGGCCATCGTCGAGGTAAAGGAGGACATGGAGCGGGACGCGCCCATGGACCGGCTGGTGGTGGGCGACGTGGGCTTCGGCAAGACCGAGATCGCGGTGCGGGCCGCCTTCAAGGCCATCCAGGACGGACGCCAGGCCGCGGTGCTGGTGCCCACCACCCTGCTGGCCGCCCAGCACCTGCAGACCTTCCGGGAGCGCTATGCGCCCTACCCGGTGAGGGTGGAGATGCTGAGCCGCTTCCTCACCGGGGCCCAGACCCGGGCGGTGACGGCCGGGCTGGCCTCGGGGGAGGTCGATCTGGTCATCGGCACCCACCGGCTGCTGTCGGCCGACGTGAGGTTCAAGAGCCTGGGGCTGCTGGTGGTGGACGAGGAGCAGCGGTTCGGGGTCCAGCACAAGGAGGCGGTCAAGACCCTGAGCGCGGAGGTGGACGTGCTCACCCTGACGGCCACGCCCATCCCCAGGACCCTGGAGATGAGCCTCGCCGGCATCCGGGACATGTCGGTGCTGAACACCCCGCCCGCCGACCGCCAGCCCATCTTGACCTACGTCGGCGAGCACGCCGAACGGCCGGTGGCCGAGGCCATCCGGCGGGAGCTGCTGCGGGAGGGGCAGGTCTTCTACGTCCACAACCGGGTGATGGACATAGAGCATGTCGCCGACCGGCTGCGGGCCATGGTCCCCGAGGCCCGGGTGGCCGTGGCCCACGGCCAGATGGACGAGGGCACCCTGGAGAGGGTGGTGCTGGACTTCTGGGAGCGGGCCTACGACGTGCTGGTGTGCACCACCATCATCGAGTCCGGCATCGACATGCCCACCGTCAACACCCTGGTGGTGGACCGGGCCGACAAGCTGGGGCTGGGCCAGCTCCACCAGATCCGGGGCCGGGTGGGCCGGGCCGACCAGCGGGCCTACGCCTACCTGCTGCACCCCGTCGACCGGCCCCTCACCGAGGAGGCCCACGAGCGGCTCAAGACCATCGGCGAGGCCACCGAGCTGGGCTCGGGCTACCGCATCGCCATGCGGGACCTCGAGATCCGGGGCGCGGGCAACCTGCTGGGCCAGGCCCAGACCGGCCACATCGCCGCGGTCGGCTACGACCTGTACTGCCAGATGGTCACCGAGGCGGTGGCCGAGCTGAAAGACGAGACCGGCGCCGAGCCGGCCGACGTGACCATCGAGCTGCCCGTCGACGCCCACCTGCCCGCCGACTACGTCACCGAGCAGGTGTCGCGGCTGGAGGCCTACCGGCGGCTGGCCGGCGCCGCCGCCCGGGCCGAGCTCGACGACGTGCGGGCCGAATGGGTGGACCGGTTCGGCCCGGTGCCCGAGCCGGCCGAGGCCCTGCTCGGGGTGGGCCGGGTCCGGGTCGAGTGCCTGCGGGCCGGGGTCGCCGAGGTGTCCGCCGTCCGCCGGCCGGGGCCCGGCGGCGGCGAGTACGCGGTGCGGATGGCCCCGGTGCACCTGCCGGCCAGCCGCCAGGTCCGGCTCCAGCGCCTCTACGGGAGCCGGAGCCGGGGGCGGGGCCGAGGTCGCCCCGGCGCCGTCTACAAAGAGGCCGGGGCCGAACTGCACGTCGTGCTGCACGACGCCGACGGCCCCCTGATCGATCAGATCGTGACCCTGATCGCCGAGATCGTCGCCGACGGCCCGGCTCCGGCTGCTGGCCCGGCCTCAGCCAGCGGGTCCGGGGGCGGACGAGGGCCCGGCGCCGATAAAATCCCCGGTTCGTGAAACTTTCGACCCTGACCGCCGCCGTCGCCGTGGTGGCCGCGGCGGCCTCGGGCTGCGGGTCCTCCGGTGAGGCGGCCGCCTCGGTGGCCGGGATCGACTACCCCGTCGGCGATCTCCACGACCACATGGCCGCCCTCGACCCCGACAGCGGGGTGCGGGCCGCCCGGGCCGATGTGGCGGTCTGGCTCCAGGACTGGGTGTTCTTCACCGCCCTGGGGCTGGATCTGGCCGAGCGAGGGGCGGCCGTCACCGACGCCGACCGGGCCAGGACCCGGGAGGAGATGATCCAGCTCGACCCGTCCTTCGACCCCACCCGCCCCGGCGGCGAGATCCTGATCCAGCGCCAAGCCCTGGTGAACGCGGCCCGGCAGTGGGCCGTCGACGAGGTCCCCGACATGGTTGTCGACCCCGCCGCGGTGGGAGTGCCCGACCTGTTGTGCTCCCGGCACATCCTGGTGGAGACCGATTCCGAGGCTGAGGAAGTTCTGGCCCGCCTCGGCGCGGGCGAAGCGTTCGGGGATCTGGCCTCCGAGCTGTCGCTGGACCCCGGCAGCGGGGCCTCCGGCGGGGACCTCGGCTGCGTGATCGAGGGGTCCTTCGTGCCCGAGTTCGAGGACGCCGCCTATTCGGCCGGGGCCGGGGAGGTGGCCGTGGCCCAGTCCGATTTCGGCTTCCACGTCATTGAGGTCCTCAGCGCCGGCCCGGCCGTCGCCGAGAATCACCCCGACGCGGCTCCCGAGGTGCTCGACTCGGCCATGGCCCGGGCAGTCGAGGTGGCCCGGCGCGCCGCCCAGGCCGAGGTGGACGGCCAGCGCGAGGCGCGGCTCTCGGAGCTGGTCACCGGGGTGGAGGACCGGTACGCCGAGCGGGTCCGGGTCGACCGCCGCTACGGGGAGTGGGACCCCGAGACGTTCAGAATCGTCGTCGGCGCCGAGGGCTGACCGGGGTGGGCGGAGGCCGGATCACGGTCGTGGGGCTGGGACCGGCCGGTCCCGATCTGGTCACGGCCGAGACCCTGGCCCTGATCGCCGCCCACGACCGCCGCTTCCTCCGAACCGCCCGGCACCCCGCCGCGGCGGCGGTCGGGGAGGCGGTGGCCTTCGACGATGTGTACGAGGCCTCCGATAGCTTCTCCGCGGTCTACGAGACGATCGTCGCCCGGTTGATCGAAGCCGCTGCCGACGGCGACCTGCTCTACGCGGTGCCGGGCTCGCCCGCGGTGCTGGAGCGCACCGTGGAACTGCTGCGAGCGTCCGCCGCCGGCGCCAGCGGAGCGCTGGAGGTGCGGCCGGCCGTGTCGTTTCTGGACCTGGCCTGGTCCCGGCTGGGAGTCGACCCGGTGGAGGAGGGCGTCGGGCTGGTGGACGGCCACCGGTTCGCCACGGCCGCGGCCGGCCGGGCCGGGCCGCTGCTGGTGGCGGGCTGCCACCATCGGCGGGTGCTGTCGGAGATCAAGCTGGCCGTCGAGAGCGAGCCCCGGGCCGTGGTCTTGCAGCGCCTGGGGCTAGACGACGAGGCGGTGTTCGAGGTGGAGTGGGCCGAACTCGACCGCAGCTTCGACGCCGACCACCTGACCTCGGTCTACATCCCGGAGCTGGCCGAGCCGGTGGCGGCCGAGCTGGCCCGCTTCGACGAGCTGGTGAGGGTGCTGCGGGATCGGTGCCCCTGGGACCGCGAGCAGACCCACGCCAGCCTCCGCCGCCACCTGCTGTCGGAGACCCACGAGCTGCTGGAGGCCCTCGACGCCCGGGCAGCCCACCCCGACTCCGAGCCGGTGGCCGAGGCCGACGACCTGCTGGAGGAGGAGCTGGGTGACCTGCTGTTCCAGGTTGGGTTCCACTCCCGGCTGGCCGCCGAGCGAGGCGCCTTCACTCTGGCCGACGTGGCCCGCCGCATCCACGACAAGCTGGTGGCCCGCCACCCCCACGTGTTCGGCGACGTGGAGGCCGCCGACTCTTCGACGGTGATGGCCAACTGGGAGGCCATCAAGCGGGTCGAGAAGAACCGGGCCTCGGCCATGGACGGCCTGCCCTCTTCGCTGCCCGCGCTGCTGCTGGCTCTGGCGGTGCAGAAGCGGGCCGCCTCAGCCGGCCTCGACCCGCCGCCCGCCCCGCCGCCCGACGACCTGGAGGCGGCCTGCGCCCAGGCCGCCGACGCCTTGGCCCGCTTACAGGCCTCGGGTGACGAGTCCGATCTGGGCGCGGCGCTGTTCACCGGAGTGCAGGCGGCCCGGCTGCTCTCCTGCGACCCCGAGTCGGCCCTGCGGACCGAGGCCAAGCGCTTCGAGCAGCAGTTCCGCGCCGCCGAGGCCAGGGCTTCAACTTCTGGTTAGTTTAGTGCGACAGGGACCCTACTCATTGCCGCTCAATGAAGACTTGGCTAGGGTTGCCGTTTTCTTGTTCCTGTACCACCGGGAGTAAGGCGACAGTGCCCACCCCTTGGCCCGACCCTGACGCCGACGATGCGGATGACCCCGACGACCTCGACGACACAGAGAACGCAGAGAACGCAGAGAACGCACTCTACCACCAAGCTACCCACCCCGAGCCGTACCGTCTGTACCGTAATCCCCGAAACCCTGATGAACTATCCGACCCCACCGACCCAGGAGAGCTAATCCAAGAGTCTTCGGACGATATTGTTGGTATGGCAGTTGCAACCTGGCAAAGTAAACTACTCCAGTTGGACCGTCGAAATAATCTACTCTACTTCAAGGGAAACCCAGAACAAGTAACTCCATCAGGCCGTTCGAGATCTACACGCTGCGTTCCGATCATAAACTTGAATCCAGACGAAGTTGATGAGTTCCTAAACCAGCGTCGAAAGGCAACGTTCGACTTTGTAGAGCGTAAATCTAACCCGCGAAGATTCGACTCACAATTGATGTCTGATGACTCTGATCAGAATGATGAGCGGGTAATTCCGGGTAAACTTAAAACTAATATAGAGCCGCATACGTTGCAGAGTGTGCTCCAGAGGTTTCTTAAAAAAGATCGGGAATGGGAAGAAGAGCAGGGTATCAATGTGCTGTTTCTAGCAGTAGGATTTTTGCATTGGATAGATGAAGAAGGACAATCAGTTAAGTCTCCATTGCTACTCCTTCCGTGCGATTTGGAGCGTTCGTCACCGCGTGATGCGTTCATTCTAAGGCGAGAAGATGATGACGTTGCTGTCAATGCCACTCTTCGTCATAAACTCCAAGAATTTACTATTGATCTACCTGAGTTTGATCACGATAATTATACGGATTATCTGGATACAGTTAAAGGTCTTATAACGAACCGCTCAAGTTGGAACGTAAGCTATGAAACCATTTTAGCGGTCTTTCCATATACGAAGATGGCCATGTGGGAAGATCTTCAGCAGATGCGACAAGCAGGTATGACACATCCGCTCGTACGTCAGTTGGCAGGTGAATTTACAAACAAAAATCTGAACGATAACGCTATAATTAGCTTATTTCCTTCTGATAACGAACTTGCAGGCGGTAAACTTGATGAGATCATCAGCCTCCGCGATGAATACATTGTTACAGAAGCTGATCATAGCCAACTTCAAGCTGTAGCTGCCGCACGTTCTGGGCGAGACTTAGTAGTTCATGGTCCGCCAGGGACCGGTAAGAGTCAGACGATTGTGAACATTATTGCAAACCTGATGGCGCATGGGAAACGCGTCCTCTTCGTCAGCGAGAAGAGCGTCGCCCTGAACGTTGTGAAGGAACGACTTGAACAATCAGGTCTTGGTACTTTCTGCCTTGATATGCATAGTGAAAATGGCCGAAAATCATTGGTTTACGATCAGTTGAATCGTTCATGGGGTGAGGAAATACCACCACAAGATCTGGACGTTGATGAGACCTTGGAAGACTGTCGGACTAAGCTCAACGAAGTCGTCCGTGCCTTACATGAATTGCGAGAACCATTTGGTCTCAGTCTCTATCAAATCTATGGCGAATACGGGCAAGTACGCGATCTGCCAGATGTTGAATTCAATGTTCCAAGTTTGAGCACATTCAACAGGGAGCATTATAGACAACTTGAATCGGTTGTTGAACGCATTGCACTGCGACCTGATGAGTTTCGCACTTTAGATATGCCTACATGGAAGACTCTGAAGATAGAAGCATCATCATTTGGGATAGCCAATGATATTAGGCGAGACGCACGCGAAGCACTAGAAGCAGTTATGCGTGTGGAAGAAGGAATACAACAAATAGCTGATGTATTGGAAATGCCTAGACCATCTAATTTGAACCAATTGATCCATTCGCGAGATCTGATCTACCATTTAGAAAAACGACCGCTGACTCTGCCTGAAAATTGGTTGCAAATAGATACTATTGATAGACTTCATAGTTTAGCTGTGAGTGAGAAGGATCGGCAGGCTGAAGCCCTTCGGTTAGTTGATAACATTGAGCGTGCATTTGCTGGCAACGCTCCTGAAATTGACTTTCATGGAGTGCTTGAAGAAATCAATAATCTAGATGACCCTAAATATAGAGTCTTCACTTCAATTTTTAAAGGAAACTGGCCAGATCGACTCCTTCCAAATCCGGCTAAAATTCTAACAACTATCGCTACGGCAGATGATGCGGTGACAGAGATTTGTAATGCCCTCGTTGAACTCTCAGTCAAGTTAGGTGTCGAATCACCGTCCGCTTCCTTAGATGAGACGGAGACTGTATTGGATTTTATTGGCAAAATATTGGAGCTTGGTGTTGTAAGTGAAAAGTGGACTGATTTGGATCTTTTGGCTGATCTGCAAAGGCGTGTAGAGCTAGCACATGAGACTGCCATCAAATTAGACCATATAGAGGAGGAGTTTTTCTATCACTATGATTCTGAAATTATTAGCGACTCTTTTGTTGATAAAGAGATGCTAGGACGGCTTAGAACTGATCACCAAAGCAAATTAAAAAGATCGATAGGAGGGGCTTATAGAGGTGATCGAAAACGGTTGTCTCGCTTCTTGAAATCGCCTAAGAAGTTAGAGATAGATGACTGCATTAGTATAGTTACATGTGCCCTTGATATCCGGTCTCTTCAACAGAATTTCGATGAAATATATGCCCTAATTGAAGAGGTAATATATACTTATGCAAACGGAAGAAAAACTGACTGGAACCAAGTCAAACATCGAATAGATGAAGTGAGTTCACTGCTTCGTAGCTGGCCTTGGTCATTAGACCAGTTGCGCATGCTATTGACGAGCCACGAGCATCAATCTGCTTTGATGACTACACATCGAAAGTACCTTAAAGCTTCAAAAAAACTGGACGATGTTATTGCACAAATTGCTTCGAATCACGTAGATACTAAGAACACTAGTCCATTGGATATATACAATTTTTTCCATCCGGCTCGCCTTCTGCTAGAATCATTAGTTGAGGTGATCCATCCGGTAATTGAGCAATTCAAATTAGTCCCTCATCAGTGGTTAAAGTTTTGTGGAATTATCCGTGACGCGTCTCGTCTCCAAACTATCGATTCGGAAGAACGTGATTATGAAGCTGAATTGAGTCATAGTTTTAATGAGTGGTTCAATGGACGTGATACTGACTGGGACAGTATTATAGGGACGCTTGAATGGTGCAGAAAATTACTAGATCTAGTTGATGGATCTTTAAACGGACGTTTGCAAGCGATAGCATGTGGGAGAGTTACGTCATTCGATTCTAGCGTATCTTCTAGTATGATTGAGGAATTTCAATCTCGTTATGAGAGCGAACTGCAGGTTCTCAATGCTCGTTTTGATGCTACGCGGAGTGCTTGGCGGTCTTGGGCAGAAGCTCCTTTTGAGGACTTGAAGACCTGGCTCAATTCTATCAATAACGAAGCTGATAGCGCCGAGAATTGGATTGAACTGAAGCGCCTCGCCAAAAACTTGGATGATATCCTTGGCCTTGGGACAGTTGAAAATGTTCGGAGAGCAACCAATGCAGCAGATCAGGTTCCAGGAATTATTAAACGACGTTTGTTTAGGGTGTGGTTGGATAAAATTGAATCTCAAGACCCTCGAATACGAGACTTTTCGGCGACTGATCATGAGAGGATACGGCATAAATTTTGCGAACTTGACCGCCAACTGCCGCAGATATTGCGCGAGAATGTGCGTTCAATATTGCTTCAAAATTATCCAACCAACCGAAATATAGGTACTTCGTCTAATCAGAGCGGACAGATCGGTATCTTGAGACGTGAGTTGCAAAAGAGACGTCGTCAATTGTCGGTCCGGCGTCTATTACATAAAGCTCCAAAGGTCATCCAGGCTCTTAAGCCTTGCTTCCTAATGAGTCCACTAGGGGTGAGTCAGTACCTTGAACGAACTGACGGATCAAGCCAAAGCGTTTACTTTGATACCGTCATCTTTGACGAAGCTTCCCAGATAAAGCCTGAGGATGCTGTTCCCGCGATCTCTCGGGCTGATCAGGTCATTGTGGTTGGAGACCAGAAGCAATTACCGCCATCAAACTTTTTTGAACATAGTAATGTATCTGGAAATGACGACGAAACTGACGATCAGACTGACTGGCTTGAAGGACAAGAAAGTATTTTGGATGTAATGGTTAGTATGGCGTTTAGTAGTGTTGAAGAACATAATTTAGTCGTTCACTATAGGAGTCGTCATGATAGTCTGATTCGCTACTCGAATAGGCATTTCTATGAGGACCGGTTGCTTACGTTCCCCAACCCGGGTATAGATGACTCTCTTGGCGTTCGAGATGTTTACCTTTCGGATGGACGATATGATGTGGGTGGATCAAGGACAAACCAAGTCGAAGCACAAAAGGTGGTAGAATTAGTGTTTAAACTATTCCAAACTAGACCCAATGAAAGTATTGGTGTCGTTGCTCTTTCTCGTAACCAAGCAGATCGGATAGAGACACTTATTGACGAACACCGTTTGGAGTCGAGTCAATTTGATGGCCACTTCTCTTCAAATAATATTGAGCGATTCTTTGTCAAGAATCTAGAAAACGTTCAAGGTGATGAACGAGACCATATTATACTGTCAGTCGGTTATGGACCATCAACTGAATCTAAACGAGTCTACAACCGATTCGGCCCGATCAACGGTGAGGGCGGAGAGCGACGTCTGAATGTTGCCGTCAGTCGAGCGCGCCGTTCCATGACTATCGTGCATTCGTTGAAACCTGGGGATATTGTTTCGGAAAGTGCAGGAGCTAGATTACTCAGACGCTATATAGAGTATGCGATGAATCCTGAGACGGCGCTTGAGCAAAATCTCACTGTTGATGCACAGGCTGAGACTGAAAGCCCATTTGAAGAGGAGGTGCGCCGATCTTTGATCGAACGGGGCCACCAAGTTGATGTTCAAGTTGGGGTTGCTGGCTATAGGATTGACCTTGCTATCAAGGTCGAAGATGGGCATGGCTATGCGCTTGGAATTGAGTGTGATGGAGCCACATACCATAGCGCTCCTGCTGCTCGCGATCGCGATTGGCTACGTCAGT
The DNA here is from genome assembly GCA_958296055.1 of uncultured Acidimicrobiales bacterium. Lineage (GTDB taxonomy): Bacteria > Actinomycetota > Acidimicrobiia > Acidimicrobiales > Aldehydirespiratoraceae > CATQHS01. The sequence goes on along the minus strand of CATQHS010000001.1, from coordinate 1,107,142 downwards.
TAGTTCTGGAAGGACTGGGTTGGAAGATTCACAGGGTATGGTCGCGCTCGTGGATTCAAGATCCAGAACGAGAATTGCGAAGGATTGAGGAAGCTTTGCAAGGGCAAGGTCGTGTTTCTAGCTACTCTTTGGCTCCTCAGTCAAACTCTGCAGCAGCTATGTCTTCTAATCCTACGTTGGCCGAAAATGAGCTTGGACGAGGCTCATTAGAGCCCACTGAAAGTAACGAAAGAACCGATTTAGATGTTGAGGAGGAGAGTCTGTTTGCCAGCTACGAAATCGCTTGTATAGACGATGTTGATTGTACCGTAGATTGGGACAGTCACCCTCGGTTGGCTCTTAAGGAGTTAATACTTCCTATAGTGAAAACTGAAGGGCCAGTCCATAGAGACGTTGTAGTAGAACGTATCAGAGTTCGTGAGGGAATGGGGCGGGTAAGAGGGTCAAGACGTGACCTGATATATGATGTTATGAACGAGTTGGTTACTAACGACGGACTTCTATGGTTGTCAGAACAGTCTGATGAAGGAATACCATACTTTTTGACTACTGCTGAGCGCAGAGAGTCGATTTACCCACGTGCGCCACATGATGAATTGCGCCGAGATATTGAACATATCTCGTTAGATGAGTTAGAGATGGGTGCCTTTGCCTGCGCTCAAACACTTTTTGGGTCTTCGTTTGATGACCTGATCAAATATACTGCTCGTTGTTTTGGTTTTGGACGGAGTGGCTCAAACGTCAAAAGTAGGATTAGCCGAGCTATTAGTGGGCTGATAGAAGGTGGCAGGCTGATCGGCGATCGGAATATGTTGACGCCCACCGATGAACAGTGAAGCTGGAGATGAGATCTCAAGACTATCTCCGAGTCCCGCCCCGCCCCATTGGTTCCATGCTGCGTAGCCCGAATCACGGCCTGCCCTCCTCACTCCGGCCCTGCGAACCGAGGCCAAGGCCTTGAACATCAATCTCTGCGCCACCGTGGCCCGTACCCGCGCCCGCTTCGGGACCCGACGCCCTGGCCCGCTTACAGGCCTCGGGTGACGAGTCCGATCTGGGCGCGGCGCTGTTCGCCGCAGTGCAGGCGGCCCGGCTGCTCTCCTGCGATCCCGAGTCGGCCCTGTGGACCGAGGCCAAGCGCTTCGAGCAGCAGTTCCGCTACGGCCGGGCTGATGCGCTCGCTGGGCAATTCAGCGCCGTCGCCGCTGGCTGGAGCCATTCTTGCGGGCTGCGCACCGACGGAGCCATCACCTGCTGGGGTGCCTACGTCTACGACGAAACCGGCGTGCTTCGTCGTCGGTGAAGCGGTCTAGCAGACGGCTCACCAACTTGTCCGCGAGCCTCAGCCGGGGATCGCCCGACGGGACAGCCCTTCGGCTATCCTGTCCCCACACCGACGGACGCCGAGTGGGCAGGGACGGAGCGGCGGCCGCCTTCCGGTGCGGCTGCGGCGCGCACCGGACGACCACGGAGGTTCGACGGTGAGCGTCATTGATCGCGTGCATGCCCGGGAAGTGTTCGACTCCCGCGGCAATCCGACCGTCGAGGTGGAGGTGACCCTCGACTCGGGGGCCGCGGGCCGGGCCATGGCGCCGTCGGGGGCGTCCACCGGCGCCTTCGAGGCGGTCGAGCGGCGCGACGGTGGCGACCGGCTCATGGGCCGGGGCGCGCTGAGGGCGGTCGGGTTCGCCAACGACGAGCTGGCCGGCGCGGTCCGGGGGCTAGACGCCGTCGACCAGCGGTCCGTGGACGCCGCCCTGATTTGGACCGACGGCACCGACGACAAGAGCCGGGTCGGTGCCAACGCCGTCTGCGCCGTTTCGCTGGCCGTCGCCCACGCGGCCGCGGCCGAGCTGGAGATCCCGCTGTGGCGCCATCTCGGTGGGGTCAACGCCCATGTCCTGCCCGTGCCCATGATGAACGTGCTCAACGGCGGGGCCCACGCCGACAACAACGTCGACTTCCAGGAGTTCATGGTCGTGCCTGTGGGCGCGGCCTCCTACCGGGAGGCTCTGGTGTGGGGGGTGGAGACCTACCACCGGCTCCGCGGCGTGCTCAGCGAGCGGGGCCTGTCGTCGGGGATCGGCGACGAGGGCGGCTTCGCCCCCGACCTGGGGTCCAACCGGGAGGCCCTGGATCTGCTGGTGGAGGCCATCGAGCGGACCGGCCGGGAGCCCGGCGCCGATGTGGCCCTCGCCCTCGACGTGGCCTCCAGCGAGCTGTGGGCCGACGGCGGCTACGCGCTGGCCTCCGAGGACCGGACCCTGGTATCCGGCCAGATGGTGGAGGAGCTGGTCGGCCTGTGCGACGCCTACCCGGTCGTCTCGGTCGAGGACGGCATGGCCGAGGACGACTGGGAGGGCTGGGCCGCGGCCACCGCCGCCCTGGGCCGGCGGGTCCAGTTGATGGGTGACGACCTGTTCGTCACCAGCACCGAGCGGCTGGCCCGGGGCATCGCCGCGGGCGTGGCCAACTCCATTCTGGTGAAGGTCAACCAGGTCGGCACCCTCACCGAGACGCTGGAGTGCGTCGAGCTGGCCCGCAGCCGCGGCTACACCGCGGTGGTCTCGCACCGCAGCGGGGAGACCGAGGACACCACCATCGCCGATCTGGCCGTGGCGACCAACTGCGGCCAGATCAAAACCGGGGCCCCGGCCCGCAGCGACCGGGTGGCCAAGTACAACCGGCTGCTGCGCATCGAGGAGGAGCTGGGGGAGGCGGCCGTCTACCGGGGCCGGGCCGCCCTGGCCCCCCTGCCGGGGGAGGCGGTTCCGTGAGGTCCCAGACCGGCCGCATCCTCAGGCTGGCGGTGATGGTGGCCGTGCTGGGGCTGGCCGCCGCCCTGGGCGCGTCGTCGGCGACCACCTGGATGCATCAGCGGGAGCAGACGGTGGAAGAGCGGCGCCTGGCCGCCGAGCTCGACGTTCATATCGCCGATCTGGAGTCCGAGGTGGACCGCCGCCTCAGCCCCGAGGGGACCCGCCGACAGGCCCTGTGCTTCGGCCCCTACGTGGAGTCGGGCACCGAGGTGTACGCCGTGCTGGGGGTGAGCGGCTGCGTCACCAGCCGGTGAGCCCCGCGCTCCCGCCCGGCTTCAGCCCCGGCCTTATGCTTTCGGGGTGTCCGTGACCGACCCGCGGGCGGTGGAGTCCGCCGAAGAGGTGGCCGGGGCGCTGGCCGCCGGCGCCTACCTGCCCGACGAGGGCCTGGCCACCGCGGTGTACCTAGCCCTGCGGCTGCGGCGCCCGCTGCTGCTGGAGGGCGAGCCCGGCGTGGGCAAGACCGAGGTGGCCAACGTGCTGGCCGCCTGGATCGGCGGGGGCCTGATCCGGCTCCAGTGTTACGAGGGCATCGACTCGGCCCAGGCCGTCTACGAGTGGGACTACGCCCGCCAGCTCCTGTACCTGCGGGCGGCCGAGGCCACCGGCCGGGCCCGGTCCATGGACGCGGCCGAGCTGTCCGACGAGCTCTACGACGAGCGCTTCCTGGTCCGCCGGCCCCTGCTGCGGGCCATCGAGCCTGTCGCCGGGCCGCCCCCGGTGCTGCTGGTGGACGAGGTGGACCGAGCCGACGACGAGTTCGAGGCCTTCCTGCTGGAGATCCTCTCCGACTACTCCGTCACCGTCCCCGAGGTCGGGACCTTCGCAGCCGCCGAGCCCCCGGTGGTGGTGGTCACCTCCAACCGCACCCGCGACGTCCACGACGCCCTCAAGCGCCGGTGCCTGTACCACTGGATCGACCATCCCGACCAGCGGCGGGAGACCGATATCATCCGGCTCCGGGTGCCCGAGGCGGGCGAGACCCTGGCCCGCCAGGTGGCCTGCGCCGCGGCCTCAATCCGCGAGATCGGCCTGTACAAGCCGCCGGGCGTGGCCGAGACCATCGACTGGGCCCGGGCCCTGGCCCTGCTCGGGGCCGAGACGCTGGCCCCCGACCAGGTGACGGCCACGCTGGGCGCGCTGCTCAAGTACCGCGAGGACCACCAGCGGGTGGCCGACAACGACTTGGCGTCCATCGTGGACCAGGCCCGGACCGCCAACCGGCCGTGACCTCGGCGGCGCCGCCCGGCTCTGAACCCCGGCCGGCCGCGTCGGCGTTGGTGCCGCCGTCGGCGCCGGCCGATCCGGGCCGCCGGCCTGGCGCGGCTTCGGCCGGGCAGCCCGAAGCGGTGGCGGTCGGGTTCGTGGCCTCGCTGCGGGCCGCCGGGCTGGAGGTGTCGCTGCTGTCGTCGATGCTCTACGCCGAGGCCCTCTGCGCGGTGGGCGTGGCCCGGGCCGACGGCGTGTACTGGGCCGGCCGGGCCGCGCTGGTGCACCGGCCCGAGGACTTCGACCTCTATGACGCCGTCTTCCGGGCCTACTGGACCGGGACGCCCGGCTTGGCGGTGCGATCGACCCCCGCCGCGGTGCCGGTGACCGTCGAGTTGGACGACCCCGACGCCGACGACGGCGGCGACGGCGACCGCGATCGGAACGACGGCGAACGGGTCGCCGTGCGCTACAGCCCGGCCGAGACTCTGGCCGGCAAGGACTTCGCCGACTACTCCGACGACGAGCTGGACGAGGCCCGGCGTCTGATGGAGCGGATTTGCCAACAGGGGCCGATGAGGCCGAGTCGCCGGCACCGAGCGGTGCGAGCCGCCCGGGGCCGCCCGGACGTGCGCCGCACCGTGAGGGCCGCCCTGCGGGCCGGGGGCGAGCCGGTGCGCCTCTGCCGCCGGGCACCGTCCACCCGGCCTCGGCGGCTGGTGTTGCTGCTGGACGTGTCCGGCTCGATGGAGCCCTACGCCCGGGCCCTGCTGCGCTTCGTTCAGGCCGCGGTGGCGGGCCGGGGCCGGGTGGAGGCGTTCGCACTCGGCACCCGCCTCACCCGCCTCACCCGGGAACTGTCGTCCAGGGACCCGGACCGGGCCCTGCGGGCCGCGGCCGAGGCGGTGCTGGACTGGAGCGGCGGAACCCGACTGGGCGCCGGACTGGGCCGCTTCAACGACGAGTGGGGCTGCCGGGGGATGGCCCGGGGGGCGGTGGCGGTGATCCTCTCCGACGGCTGGGACCGGGGCGAGCCAGCCGAGATGGCCGAGCAGATGCAGCGCCTGAGCCGGGTGGCCCACCGGGTGGTGTGGGTGAATCCGCTCAAGGCCACCCCCGGATACCAGCCGCTGGCCCGGGGCATGGCCGCGGCCCTGCCCCACGTCGACCGGTTCGTGGAGGGCCACAACCTGGACTCGCTCGAGCGGCTGGCCGCCCTGATCACCGAGGATGGCCGGTGAAGGAGATCCTGGGCGACCTCGACCGGTGGCGGGCCCGGGGCTTGGCCGTGGCCGTGGCTCGGGTGGTGGACCTGGAGGGCTCGGGCCCCCGGCTGCCGGGGGCGGCCATGGCCGTGACCTCCGGCAGCGAGGTGGCCGGGTCGGTCTCGGGGGGCTGCGTCGAGGGGGCGGTGGTGGTCGAGGCGCTAGACGCCATCGAGTCGGACCGGGGCCGGATGGTCACCTTCGGCTACAGCGACGACGAGGCCTTCGCGGTGGGGCTCACCTGCGGGGGGACGGTCCACCTGTTCGTGGAGCCCTTCGACTGGGGCGACCTGTACGCCCGGCTCCGGGACGACTTTGCGGCCGAGACCCCGGTGGCTTTGGCCACCGTCATCGACGGCCCCGGCGCCGGGGCCAAGATGCTGATCCGCCCCGACGGCGAGACGGTTGGGTCGCTGGGCCCGGCCGGGCTCGACCGGGTGGTGGAGCGCGACGCCCGGGGGGAGCTGGCCGCGGGCCGCTCCGGGGTCCGCCACTACGGCGAGAACGGCGAGGCCCGCGAGGAGGCGGTGTCGGTGTTCGTCGAGTCGTTCGCGCCGCCGCCGCAGATGATCGTCTTCGGCGCCGTGGATTTCACCGCCGCCCTGGTGAAGGTGGCCAAGGTCCTCGGCTACCGGGTCACGGTCTGCGACGCCCGGGAGGTGTTCGCCACCGCCCGGCGCTTCCCGACCGCCGACGAGGTGGTGGTCTCGTGGCCGGACCGGCTGCTGGCCTCGGTCGGCGCCGGCCTCGGCCCCCGCGACGCGGTGTGCGTGCTCACCCACGACGCCAAGTTCGACGTGCCCGCCATCGTGGCCGCCTTGGCCACCGACGTGGGCTACATCGGGGTGATGGGCAGCCGCCGGACCCACGAGGACCGCACCGCCCGCCTGGTGGAAGCGGGCCTGACCGCCGCCGACCTGGCCCGCCTGCGGTCGCCCATCGGGCTCGACATCGGGGCCCGCACCCCCGAGGAGACGGCCGTCTCCATCGTGTCGGAGATCATCGTCGAGCGCACCGGCCGCCAAGCCCGAGCCCTGTCCACCACCACCGGCCCCATCCACGACTGAGCGATTTCGTATATGGGAGATGCATCCAAGCTCTACGGCTTCGACTACTGGAAGGGGATCATCGACTCAATCGGCAAATTTGAGACCACGGGTGGACAGCGGGCCCCGTACAAACCGCTGCTGTTGTTGTGGCTCATAGGCCGGGCCGCCAACGGCAAGGGCGGTGTCGTCTCCTTCCGAGAGGCTCAGGCAGAGCTTCGGAGTCTTCTGAGTACCCACCGAGTGAGCAAAACGGAGCCGAGGCCCCAGTTCCCGTTCGTGTACCTCGGGACGACTCCAAAGATCTGGTCAGTTCGTGATAGAGCCGGCAACGACATCGCCAAGATGTCGCAACCTCTCAACAAGACCAAGTCGCAACCGGCCCGGGAGGATGTCACCTTCTTGAAGGCTGAAGCCACCGGAATGCTGGCTCCGCGGTTTGTGACGGCTTTGGGCGAACCGGAATTGCGCGACGCCATCGTCAACGAACTGCTGAACGCGGAGTTCCCCGAGTCGCAGCACCAGTCGATCCTGGCCAAGGTGGACCTGCTGTGGCATGTCCGTCTGGCATCGCCGCGGCGCGACCCGAATTTCAGGGAGTCAGTACTCAGGGCCTACGAGTTCTGCTGCTCTTTCTGCGACTTCAGCGCGCGCTTGCGGGATCAGCTCGTGGGCCTCGAAGCTGCCCATGTACGCATGCACGCCAAGGACGGTCCGAGCACCCTGAGCAACGGGATATCACTGTGCACGCAACACCACCGGCTCTTCGACGCCGGTGCCTTGGGCCTCGCGGTCGTCCGCGGCGAGCGCAAGATCCTGGTCAGCCAACACCTCCAGGCCGGCATGGGCGGAGGCGACCTCGTGTCGTTGTCGGGCCAGAAGATGCGCTTGCCCCAGATCGGCTACGAGCCGCCCGCGGTGGAACACGTCGAATGGCATTACAAAAACCTGTTCGCACAACCCGAGCGCCAGCTCGTATGAGCTTCATCTACACAAGATTCAAGTATCGTCGATTGAGAAAGTGGTAACGGCATGTCTGCAAGTTTGACTGATCGAGAGAAAGAAATCCTTGAATGGATCGAAAATGGTCCGGGGCCTTCGCCTGAAGATATGCTTCCGGCTGAAGTGTGTTCTCTAAGACGTGCTGCTGAAGATCTAAACAGGTTTAGGATAGAGCATAAAGATACAAATGAACTAGCCCATGCACAGAGCGCGCTTGCATTGAAGATCTCTCAGGCTCGATCCTGGGACATTTCTTGGCAATGCATTGGCAAAATGATTGGCGCTTCAGCGGTTGAGGCCGAAGAACTGTTTGATAGTATCAAAGACTGTAAGTCTCAGGTCACTAATCTGAGTCTCATGAACTCTCGTTATCAAGGGGCTGACTGTCTCAAGCGTGCGGCAGAAAATCTGTTCAAGATTGAAGGCAACCATGCTAGCGAATCCGAGATTGCCGAAGCTCGAATTGAACTCATACACAGGATGAGCAAAGCCACCGCCTGGGACATTTCCTGGCTGCTGATCGGTGAGATCATCGGGATCTCCAGAGCGGAGGCAGAAGATCTGTTCGACAGGATCACCGAAGCGGCAGAGCGCAGCGCCGAAGCCGTGGATACCGCCGCGGAAACAGCGCCGCAGCCGTGATCATGGCTTTACGTAGAAGCTGGCGCGCCAGTCGAAGTGGGTGGCCTCGTCGATGCTGAGCTGCCAGGTGTAGCTGCAGCCGCCGGTCACGGGCAGGGCCGGGAAGTTGATGGCCAAAGGCACCGACAGCGGCGTGCCGGGCCGGATGCCGGCCGGGCGCCCGGCTTCGAAGCGGCCGGCCACCAGCAGCGGCCGCTCGCCAGCCATCACGGGCCGGCCGTCCTCGTCGAGCAACTCCAGGCGCCAGTCGTGGGGGACGTTGGCCCGGTCCCACGGCACCTCGATGCGGATGGCCACCGCCATCGGCTGGGGCCGGGGCCCGATGACGGTGGTCCCGCCCCCCAGCACGAAAAGCTTGCGGTCGGCGACTTGGGCGCTGTCGGCCAGCAGCATCGTCACCCTCAGCCCGGCCGGGAGGTCTGACGCCGCTGGGTCGATGTTCACGGGCGTCGGCCTGAGCGCCGTCTCCCGAGCCGCATTCGCGCCGGGAGGTCTGACGCGGCCGGGTCGATGTCCACGGGACCAGGGTAGGACCGGCTCGGTCCCATGAGCCGCGGGAGCGTCCCAGCCGCGGCCGACGGGCACACTGGGGGCGTGACCGAGCCTGTTGCCGCCGAGCTTGTCGCCGCCGAGCCGCTGCCGACCCGGCCCCGGGCCCGCCAGGGGGTCGCCGCCGTGGTCCTGGCCGCCGGGGCCGGGACCCGGTTCGCCGGCGACGGCCACAAGCTGCTCGCCCCGGTGGAAGGCGTGCCCCTGGTCCGGCGGGCCGTCGACGCGGCCCGGGCCGCCGACTTCGCCGAGACCGTCGTGGTGATGGGCGCGACCGACCTGCTCGACGCTCTGCCCGAGGACGTGACCGTCCTGCGCAACCACGACTGGGCCGAGGGCCAGGCCACATCCCTGCAGGTAGCCGTGGCCTACGCCGGGTCGGTGGGCCACCGGGCCGTCGTGTTCGGGCTCGGAGACCAGCCCGGCGTGCCCGCCTCGGCCTGGGAGGCGGTGGGCAGCGAGGACCACGATCTGGTCGTGGCCTCCTTCGGCGGACGGCTCCGCCCGCCGGTGAAAGTAGGGGCCGCGCTGTGGAGCCGCCTGCCGCTGACCGGCGACGAAGGGGGCCGCACGCTCATCCGTCGCCAACCCGACCTGGTTCGAGCGCTACCCTGCGAGGGCAACCCCGACGACATCGACACCGTGGAGGACTTGGCCGGATGGAATTGAGCTCTTCCTTCGAGGTGGCCCGGTCCATAGAGGACACTTGGGCCGTTCTGACCGACGTGGAGCGCATCGCCCCCTGCCTCCCCGGCGCCAAGCTCCAAGAGGTGGAGGGCGAGGAGCACCGGGGCGTCGTCAAGGTGAAGGTGGGCCCGATCACCGCCGAGTACAAGGGCGTCGCTACCTTCACCGAGAAGGACGACTCCAGCCACCGGGCCGTGCTCCAGGCCAAGGGCCGCGACACCCGCGGCGCCGGCAACGCCTCGGCGGCCATCACCGCGCAGCTCGCCGCCGTGGACGAGAACACCACCAGCGTCTCGGTTCACACCAACCTCACCATCAGCGGCAAGGTGGCCCAGTTCGGGCGGGGGGTGATGGCCGACGTGAGCGCCAAGCTCATGGGCCAGTTCGCCGACAACCTGGCCGCCATGCTGGAGGAAGACGACGCCGGTGCTGACGACGCCGACGCCGTCGGTGCGGATGACGCTGGCGCTGGCGCTGGCAGTGACGGGAGCGGTGCCGACGTCGCCTCCGACCGGGGTGCTGGGACGGACGACTCCGGGGCGGGCGGGGTGCCCTCCTCCGCCGGTGCCGACGACGACGACGTGGAAGCCGTCGACCTGGTGAGCATGGCCGGAGGGGCGGTGCTCAAGCGGCTGGTCCCGGCGGTGATCGTGCTGGTGGTCGTCGTCATTGTGATCTGGGCCCGGTGCCGACGACCGCCTAAGTTCTGACGGCCCGCCTGTGCTGTCGACCGCCTGAGTTCTGACGGCCCGCCGGTGCTGTCGATCGCCTGAGCTGACGGCCCGCCTGTGCCGGTCTCGGCCGCCGACTACGCCCGGGTGGCTGAACTGCTGGGCCGGTCTCCCGAGGGCGACTTCGAGGTGGTGGTGCGGGACCGGGCCGGGGACCCGGTGGTGATCCGCAACGCCCCCATCCTGCGAGACGGCCGGCCCATGCCCACCCTGTTTTGGCTGGTGGGCGCCGAAGCCCGGCGCCGGGTGGGCCGGCTCGAAGCCTCCGGCGGGGTCCGAGCCGCCGAGGCCGCGGTGCCCGCCGATGCGCTGGAGGCCGCCCACGCCCGCTACGCGGCCGAGCGCGACGCCGCCGTCGGTGCCGCCCCCGCCGGCCCGAGGCCGACCGGCGGGGTGGGCGGCACCCGCCGGGGGGTCAAGTGCCTGCACGCCCATTACGCCTGGCACCTGGCCGGAGGCGACGACCCGGTGGGCCGCTGGACGGCCGACCGCCTCGCCGCCGCTTACCCAGAAGGGGCTGACGCCGAAGCCGCCGTGGTCGAAACCAGAGCCGGAGCGGGGGCTGAAGCTGGCGTCGCCGCCGCAGCCGAGGCTGGAACCGCCATCGCGGCCGAGGCATGAACGGTCCCGTCGCCGCCGTCGACTGCGGCACCAACTCCACCCGCCTGCTGGTCACCGGCGCTGGCGCCGACCGCGCCGACATAGACCGCCGCCAGACCGTCACCCGCCTCGGCCGGGGGGTGGACGCCTCGGGCCGGCTCGACCCGGCCGCGGTCGAAGAAACCCTGGGCTGCCTGCGCGCCTACCGGTCGGTGCTGGACCGTCACGGGGTGCGGCGGGTGCGGGCCGTGGCCACCTCGGCGGCCCGCGACGCAGCCGATCGGGCCGAGTTCCTGGAAGCGGCTGGCGAGGCGATCGGCACCCCGGTCGAGCTGCTGACCCCGGCCGCCGAGGCGGCCCTGTCGTTCCGGGGTGCCACCGCCGGGCTCGACCCCGCCGCCGGCCCCTGGCTGGTGCTCGACATCGGGGGCGGCTCCACCGAGCTGGCCCTGGGGTCGGCCCCCGATCCCCCGCGGCGCTCGGCCGGGCCGGCCTCAGGGTCGGCCCCCGATCTTCAGTGGCACTCGGCCGAAGTCGGCTGCGTGCGCCTCACCGAGCGGTACGTCCGCCACGACCCGCCCCTCCCCGAGGAGCTGGCCGCCTGCCTGCAGGTGACCGAACTGCACCTCGACGACGCGGCCCGGGCGATGCCGGGCATCTCGGCCGGGTGCGAGCTGGTGGGGACGGGGGGCACCGCCACCACCGCGGCCGCCGTCGAGCTGGGCCTGGCCGCCTACGACCGGGACCGGATCCATCGCTTCGAGCTCACCCGGGCCGCGGCCGAGGACGTGTTCCGGACCCTGGCCACCGAGTCCGCCGCCGACCGGGTGGCCAATCCCGGCCTTCACCCGGACCGGGCCGGCGTCATCGTGGCCGGACTGTGCATTCTGGTGAAGGTCATGCGCTACTTCGACTTCGACCGCTGCCTGGTGTCGGAGGCCGACATCCTCGACGGCCTGGCCCGGTCGCTGCTGGACCCCGACCCCGCCGGTCCCTGACCCCCGGGCCGGTACCCGCCCGCCGGCCCGGCCGATCACGAGGGCCGGTCCGCCCGCCGTTCGGCCCGCCGAGCGCCCGCGGGCAGGCAACTACAGTGCCCGGCCGTGACCGTGCTGCACGGCCGCCGGGTGCTGCTCCGCCCCTTGGTCGGCGACGACTTCGCCCAGTGGCGGGAGGTGCGCCGGCGCAACGTCGACTGGCTCACCAAGTGGGAGCCGCAGCGGCCCGCCGGCCTGACCGACCCGGCCGAGGACCCGAGAGCCTTCGCCTCCCGCTGCTCGGCCCGCAAGCGGGAGCGGGAGACGGGCGTCGGCTACGGGTTCGGCGTCTTCGCCGAGGGGGCGCTGCGGGGGGAGATGAACCTGTCGTCGGTGCAGCGCGGCCCGCTCCAGTCGTGCTATCTCGGCTATTGGATCGACGAGGCCGTGGCCGGCCGGGGCTACACCCCGGAGGCCCTGGTGGTGGCGGCCCGGTTCGCGTTCGAGAAGCTAGGTCTGCACCGCATCCAGGCCGCCATCGTGCCCCGCAACGCCGCCAGCCTGCGGGTGGCGGAGAAGCTCGGGCTCCGCAACGAAGGCCTGGCCGAGCGCTACCTCGAGATCAACGGGGTGTGGGAGGACCACTTCCGCTTCGCCATGACCGCCGAGGAGTGGAGCCGACGCGGCCCCGAGCTGACCGCGAGCTGGATCGCCCCCTGACCCGGCCTACGCCTTCGCCGGACCCGGTATCCGGGACCCGTTGCATTCCCCCGGGGGGGGGGGGGGTGATACTGTAGGCAGGGACGCAGAGGCAGTGGACTTAGAAGGAGGCGGCGGCCATGGGGATGAGAAGGTTCACGGCGATTTTGGTGTCGGCGCTGGTCGCGTCTGCGGGCTTGGCCGCGGTGCCGGCGGGCGTTGCCGCGGAGCAGGGTTATGCGCCGCTTGACCCTGCGGGCTGCTCGAACGGAGCCTATGTGGAGGACCCGGGTTCCAATCGGGGCCTGGTAGCGGATTGCACGGCGCTGGTGGCGATCGGGAATCACTTCATGGGCAATCCGGCCAATGACGGTCTCGACTACTCCAGCCCGTGGAAGGGAACGAGGATCTCCTCCGGCCGCGTCGTGGAGCTGGACCTTTCGGATAATCATCTCTCAGGAACCATCCCCGTCCAGATCGGCGACCTCGGTTCACTCGAGGACTTGGACCTATCCGATAATCGTTTAACGGGGGCCGTTCCCGCCGAATTAGGCAAGCTCCAAAACCTGCTGCGTCTCGTTTTTCATAATAATCAGCTTTCAGGGGCTATTCCCGTTGAGCTGGGCGGCCTCGGATCTCTCAAAATGTTGGATATCTACAATAATTTGCTAACGGGTTCCATTCCCGTTGAGTTGGGCAACCTCGGCAGCCTTGAAGACTTATACCTAGATCATAATATGTTGACGGGTTCCATTCCCGCCGAGCTGGGCAAGCTCCAAAATCTGCTGTACCTTGATCTTGATAATAATCAGCTTTCGGGTTCTATTCCGGCTGAGTTGGGCAACCTCGAGTCCCTTGAAGATTTGGATCTCTACGGCAATCAGCTTTCGGGTTCTATTCCGGCTGAGTTGGGCAACCTCCGAAACTTGGAATTCCTTGATCTCTTCAACAATCAGCTTTCGGGTTCTATTCCGGCTGAGTTGGGCAACCTCCACAACCTAGTAGCCTTGGAACTTTATAATAACGACCTCACCGGTTCTATTCCGGCTGAGTTGGGCAACCTTCACAACCTATTGTATTTGGATCTCTACAGCAATCGGCTTTCGGGTTCTATTCCTGCTGAGATGGGCAACCTCCACGATCTAAGATACTTGGCTCTTTATGATAACGACCTCACCGGTTCGATTCCTGCTGAGCTGGGTAGTCTCCGCAACTTGCAGGCGCTCCGTCTCTCCGACAATCAGCTTTCGGGTTCTATTCCTGCTAAGCTGGGCGGCCTCCGCAACTTGCAGGCGCTCCGTCTCAACAACAATCAGCTTTCGGGCCCCATACCCGACGAACTGGGCTACCTGAACCGTCTGCTATTCGTGTGGGTTCAGAACAATCGGCTGTCCGGCGAGATACCAGTCGAGCTGCGGGCCAGCCAATCGTTCCGGTTCTGCAACAACCAGATCACCGGTGCGCTGCCCGCCCATCTCCAAGTCGTCGCCACGAATTTCAGCGGCGATTTCAACGATCTCTCGACCTGCTATGAGGGCGCGTTCAGCGACGACGACGGCATCCCTTCCGAGCAGGCCATAGACTTGGTCTCCCAATGGGGAATCACATTAGGATGCGGAGACAGTCGGTTCTGCCCCTTCCAGACCGTCACCCGCGCCCAGATGGCCGCCTTCTTGTACCGGGCCTCCGCCTATCTGTACGGGACCCCAGCCCCTGTCGGAGAAATCCTGATCGCCGATGTGGACGCCGACAACTGGTACTTCACCTACGCACAATGGGCGGTGGCCAACGAAGTTATGTCCGCTCCCGGCGGAAGCTTCAATCCCGAAGCGATCGCAACCACCACCGACATGGCCGAGTCGCTCGCCGCCGCGTTCGACTATCTGCCCGCCCCGACCGGTATTCTCAACCTCATCCGACTCAGGTTTTCCGTGGACGCGACCACTTTGTCGCTCACCCGAAACTTCATGGCCTCAGTCTTGGCCCTCGTCGTACTGAATGCTCCCATGAGATGACGGGCAGAGCCATAGCTGGGACTAGAAAGGGGCGGCGGCCATGGGGATGAGAAGGTTCACGGCGATTTTGGTGTCGGCGCTGGTCGCGTCTGCGGGCTTGGCCGCGGTGCCGGCGGGCGTTGCCGCGGAGCAGGGTAATGCGCCGCTTGACCCTGCGGGCTGCTCGAACGGAGCATATGTGGAGGACCCGGGTTCCAATCGGGGTCTGGTAGCGGATTGCACGGCGCTGGTGGCGATCGGGAATCACTTCATGGGCAATCCGGCCAATGACGGTCTCGACTACTCCAGCCCGTGGAAGGGAACGAGGATCTCCTCTGGCCGCGTCGTGGAGCTGAACCTTTCGAATAACCATCTCTCAGGAACCATCCCCGTCCAGATCGGCGACCTCGATTCACTCGAGAACTTGGACCTATCCAATAATCGCTTAACGGGGGCCATTCCCGCCGAATTAGGTAAGCTCCAAAACCTGCTAGATCTCGTTTCCCACAATAATCAGCTTTCAGGGGCCATTCCCGTTGAGCTGGGCGGCCTCGGATCTCTCAAGACGTTGGATATCTACAACAATCGACTTTCGGGTTCCATTCCCGCCGAGTTGGGTAACCTCGGTAGCCTTGAAAACTTAGACCTAGATCATAATATGTTGACGGGTTCCATTCCCGCCGAGTTGGGCAACCTCCACAACCTGCTGTACCTTGATCTTGATAACAATCAGCTTTCGGGTTCTATTCCGGCTGAGTTGGGCAACCTCGAGTCCCTTCAAGATTTGCGTCTCTACGACAATCGGCTTTCGGGTTCTATTCCTGTCGAGTTGGGCAACCTCCAAGACTTGGAGTTCCTTGATCTTGATAATAATCGGCTTTCGGGTTCTATTCCGGCTGAGTTGGGCAACCTCCAATACCTAGTATCCCTGGATCTTTATAATAACGACCTCACCGGTTCCATCCCTGCTGAGTTGGGCAACCTCAACCGCCTATTGTATTTGGATCTCTACGGCAATCGGCTTTCGGGTTCTATTACCGCTGAGTTGGGCAACCTCCACCACCTAAGATACTTGGATCTTAAGGATAACGACCTCACCGGTTCTATTCCTACTGAGTTGGGCAACATGCGGAACTTGGGGATACTCAATCTCAACAACAATCGGCTTTCGGGTCCGATTCCCGCTAGTTTGGGCGGCCTCCTCCGCCTGGAAAGCCTGTCTCTCCACAACAATCAGCTTTCGGGTCCCATACCTGACGAGCTGGGCTACCTGGACGATCTGCGAGTCATGTGGATTCAGCACAATCGGCTGTCCGGCGAGATACCAGTCGAGCTGCGGGTCAGCCAATCGTTCCGGTTCTGCAACAACCGGATCACCGGTGCGCTGCCCGCCCATCTCCGAGCCGTCGCCACAAATTTCAGCGGCGACTTCAGCAACCTCTCGACCTGCTATGAGGGCGCGTTCAGCGACGACGAGGGCATCCTTTCCGAGCAGGCCATAGACTTGGTCGCCCAATGGGGAATCACATTAGGATGCGGAGACAGTCGGTTCTGCCCCTTCCAGACCGTCACCCGCGCCCAGATGGCCGCCTTCTTGTACCGGACTTCCGCCTATCTGTACGGGACCCCAGCCCCTGTCGGAGAAATCCTGCTCGCGGATGTGGATGCCGATAACTGGTATTTCACCTACGCACAGTGGGCGGTGGCCAACGAAGTCATGTCCGCTCCCGGCGGAAGCTTCAATCCCGAAGCGATCGCAACCACCGACGACATGGCCGAGTCGCTCGCCGCCGCGCTCGACCATCTGGCCGCCCCGACCGATGTCCTAAACCTCATCCAGCTCCGGTTTTCCGTGGACGCGACCATTTTGTCGCTCACCCGAAACCTCATGGCCGCAGTCTTGGCCCTCGTCGTACTGAATGCTCCCTGAGATGACGGGCGGAGCCAGCCGGTAGCGGCAACTCCCCCGATAGCGAGGCCCGTCCGGTCAGTGGCCGGAGGAGGTCCGGCTTCGTAGCTTGGCCAGGAGTTCGCGGAATATCGGCTGATTCAGCGACCAGAGCTGCGGCCCCACCTCGTGGGCCACGGCCTGGTCCGAACCGGTCACGTCGTCGAGGCTCAAGATGGTGGCCTTGGTCCGGGCCACCAGATCCTTGGGCTGCCCCGCGGCCCGGGCGGCCAGCTCGTGGGCTCGGTCCAGCAGGGCGTCGTCGTCGACCACGTCCCACACCAGCCCCACCCGCTGGGCGTCGTCGGCCCTCAGCACCTCCCCGAACAGCACCATGGCCATGGTGGTGGTCCGCCCGGTGATGTGGCGCAGCCGCCAGGTGTGGCCGCCCCCGGGGTGCAGGCCGATCTGGAGGAACCGGGAGTCGAACCGGGCCCATTGCCGGCCCGCCACCGCGATGTCGCAGGCCAGGACCATGTTCATGCCCGCTCCCACCGCCGCGCCGTTCACGGCCGCCACCGTGGCCAGCGGCGAGTGGGCCACCCGCAGGAACCCGTCGTAGAGCAGGGTGACGCTGGCGGTGTCGGTCTGAGACGCATGGTCCAGGTCGCTCAGGTCGGCCCCGGAGCAGAACCCCTTCCCGGCCCCGGTCACCACCACCGCGCCCACGCTCGGGTCGCTCTCGAACTTGTCGAAGGCGGCCGCGATCTCTTCGTTCATGGCCTTGTTGACGGCGTTGCGCTTTTCCGGATCGTTGAGGGTCAACCGGGCGACGCCGTCACTGACCTCGGTCAGCACGTATCCCATAGCTGGCAGTATCGCCCCCGACCGCCCGGATGCCACCGCGTGCCGGATCATTAGCTTGGAACTGTGAGCGGGGGGAGCGGCGGGTCGGCCCTGGCTATTGGAGGCCGGGGCCGAATGGATACGGTGACACGATGTCAACTCCCGAGCCGCCGACGGCAGAGGTCGCCTCAGCCGAAGCGCCGTTCGGGGAAGATGGCTCAGGTGAGGCGCCGTCCGCCGAGGGCGGGGGAGAAGGCGAGGACGGCGAAGGGGAAGGCGAGGGCGAAACCGGCGCCGCCCCGAGCCGCCTTCCGGCCGCCTTGGAGGCGCTGCGCTACCGGGACTTCCGGCTGTTTTGGATCGGCGGGTTCGTCTCGGGGGTGGGCCGGTTCTTCCAGTTCGTGGCCATCCCCGCGGTGATCTGGAACCTCACCGGCAGCCCGGGCTGGGTGGGGTTCGGCGGGTTCGCCCAGTTCATCTCCATGGCGATCGTCGCCCCGGTGGCCGGGCCGCTGGCCGACCACCACTCCCGGCGGAGGATGCTGCTGGTCACCCAGTCGGGCCAGGCCCTGATGGCCTTGGGCCTGGCCGTGGCCTGGTGGGCGGGGGTGCGCGAGCCCCTGGCCTACGTGGGCCTGTCGATCCTGGTGGGGCTGGCCGCCGGCCTCAACCTGCCGGCCTGGCAGGCCTTCGTCAGCGAGCTGGTGCCCCGGTCGGTGCTGCTCAACGCCGTCACCTTGAACTCCACCCAGTTCAACGCCTCCCGCCTGATCGGGCCGATGCTGGCTGGCGCCACTTTGGTCGCGGCCGGTCCCGGCACTGCCTTTTTGATCAACGCGGTGAGCTTTCTGGCCGTCATCGTGGCCCTGGTGATGATCAACACGCCCGGCGCCATCGCCGATGACACCGACCGCATCCACCCCGGCCGGGATTTCGCCGCCACCCTCGGCTACATACGGGGCCAGAGCGGGATCGCCACCGCGGTGGGCGCGGTGGCCCTGATCGGCATGTTCGGCCTGTCCATACAGGTGCTGGTAATCGTGTTCGCCGAGGACGTGTTCGGCCGGGACGAGTCCGGCTACGGGCTGATGCTCACCATGGTGGGGGTGGGCGCGGTGGCCGCCGCGCCGTTCGTGACCACCCTGGGCGGGCGCTTCCGCCGGTCCCGGGTGCAGGGGTTCGCCCTGCTGGCCTACGGGCTGGGGATAATGGCGCTGGCCGCCGCGCCCGTGTTCTGGATGGCGCTGGTGGCGCTGGCGGTGATGGGGGCGTCGCATCTCACCTCCGCGGCCGTGCTCAACACCACTATCCAGCTCCAAGTGGAGGAGCACCGGCGAGCTCAGGTGATCGCGGTGTACATGATGGCGCTGCTGCTGGCCAACCCGGTGGGCCAGTTGGTGCTCAGCCAGTTGATCGAGCGGATCGGCCCCCGGCCCACCTTCGGGATCGCCGGGGCCACTCTGGTGGCGGCCACGCTGGTGCTGCGGGCCTCCGGGAGGCTGAGCCGCCTCGACTTGGAGGGGGGCCGCTACGAGCCGAGGGTGCTAGCCGAGTTTCACCCCACCACGCCCACCGCGCCCGGCAAGTCCTCCGCTTCCTCCGCGCCCGCCGCGCCGAGCACAGCGGGCCGCTACCACTCGTCGCCGAGCCCGCCGGAAGCGTCCTCGTCGAGGTAGCCGCGGCCGGGGTGGCAGTCGGGCAGCACCGGGCACCACCGACAGGCCGGCCCCGGGCTCACGGAGGGCTGGCGCCCGCCCCGGCGCAGGTCGATGATCCGCTCGGACCCGTCGATGGTGCGGGCCGCAGCCGAGTCCAGCAGGTCCTCGGTCACGGCCTCGGCCATGAGCTTGCCCTGGTCGAGGTAGTAGGTGGCCACCAGCCGGGGCGGCGTGGTGCGGGTGGCCTCGATCAGGGCGTAGAAGCGGAGGTCCTCGCGGTGGATGGGCGAGAACCCGCCGGTCTTGAGGTCGATCAGCACCTTGCCGGCGAGAGGGCCGTCGGGCTGGCCCAGGGTGAGGTCCACCTTGCCGGCCAGGATCAGCCGCCCGCTGGGGTGCTCGTAGCGCAGCCGGCTCTCGGTGACCGGCCGCCAGGCGGGCTCGAGCCGGGGGAAGCACTCGGTGAACTTCACCACCCGGTCGTTGGCCTCGGCCCGCAGCTCGGCCCGCTCGGTTTCGGTACAGCGTTTGAGGAAGTCGCCGAGCCCGTCGGTGCCCTCGGCCAGGCGGTCGATGGCCTCGTCCACCACGGTCAGGGGGTGGGGCTTGCGTCGCCAGTGCACCAGGATCTCGATGGCCTTGTGGGCGACGGTGCCCCGGGCGATGGGCACCGTCCACTCGAACGGGGCGTCTTCGAGGGCGACGAAGCGCCGCTCGCACCCGAAGACGCTGCCGAGGGCGTGCTTGTTGACGAACAAGGTGTCCTCGGTGTCGAGGTCTTCGACCAGCGGCGCCAGCCCGTCGTCGAGGGCCTGGCGGAGCCGGCCCCGCAGCTCGGCCGGGAACTCGGGCCGCTCGCCGCGGGCGGCGCCGAGCTGGTCGAGCACCTCCTGCTGAGCCGGGTTCAACCGGGCCCGAGCAGGGTTCGGCCGGCCTGCCGCCTCGGGGCCGGGGGAGGCGCCTGCGTCAGTCACGCCCGCCACCCTACGACGCCCGGCACCCGCCGTTCGGGGTATAGGCAGCCGTTACGCTGGCGGTTATGAGCAGCCCCGCTTCTGACCGGCGAACTGGCCGGGCGGTTCAGCTTCTGGGACCTGGTCAGCCTGCGGGTGATCGCCGAGCTGATCGACAAGGGGGTACCCGTGACGCCATCGCCACGGGCGTCGAGCACCTGGCTACCGAATTGCCCGTTCACCCACGAGAGGCTGGTCACGGCAGGGGGCGGGCTTTTTGGCCGAAGTCACATTCGATAATCACAGATAGGCTTAAAAGCTGACCAGGGAAGGAAGATTGCAATGCATATAGTCTCAGCTCCAGGTATAAACAATACGGCATGGGTTGAAGCTGGATGTCTGTTCGTAGGAGATCACAAAGCCTTTGGCAGGACAGATACTTGGGTCATACCGTTAGCACGGATCGACAGAATGTCTTTGAATCGGAAGGGGGTGGGTAAAGATGTCCTTACTATCTATATCGGATCAAATGCTTTAGAGTTTAAGTCCAAAACGGCAGAAGAACTCTTAAAAGAGATCGTCGAAAGCATAAAGACGGCTGACTAACAGTCTCAAGGTCGTGGTGGCTACGTCTGCTCTCTTGCTTTCTATGGCCGAGATCGAGATCTTGAACTCAAGTCAATTAAGATTTACCAGTTTCGGCGAGGATCGTGCGCCTGCTGGACCGGGCCACCGCCATGGCCTTCGAGCTGGAACGGCTCGAGCAGTCGGGCATCTTCACCCTCACGCCCTCGACGGGCGCTACCCCGAGCGGCTCATCGAGCGGTTGGGAACCAGGGCGCCCTCGCTCCTGCACGCCACCGGCGATCTCGGGTTGCTGCGGCGCGACGGGGTGGGCGTCGTGGGAAGTCGCAACGTCACCCGATGACGGAGCCGAGGCGGCCGGGGTGGTGCCCCTGGGCGGCCCGGATGGGGGGAGGAGTCGGCAGCCGTTGAGGTGCGAGACCTCGGCTATCGGTGGGGCTCGGCCCGGCCCACCGACGGCCCCCCGCGGATCAACGTCCACTGGGCCACCCTGCAGCTCCCGCCGAGCCTCATCGACTATGTCCTCGTCCACGAGCTGGCCCACCTGCGCGAGATCAACCACACCCCCGAGTTCTGGTCCATCGTCGATCGCCTGATGCCCGGCTACGAGACCCAAAGGCAACCCTCGCCGCCATAGGCAAAACAATCTGGCTCGGCTCCGTGCCTCAGTGAGGATTCTCTAGCCTTTGACATTGGCTACTATTCTCTCTTTAGATCCTGACATTGTCAGAAAGAGGTGGAGTCGATGCAGAGCGAATCGGTGCCTGTCGATGAACTGCCTGCCCTTCTGGGGCGCCTGAGGGCGGCACGGAGGGCCAAGCGACTGACACAGCAGGAGGTCGCCGAGCAGTTGGGCGTCAGCCGGACGACGCTGGTGGCAATTGAAAGCGGGAATCGTCCCCTTCGATTTGAAGAGCTGACTGATCTTGCGGCGGTGTACGAGCGCTCAGTCGATCAGCTTCTTCGTCCGGCCCCTGTCCCCGATGACTTCGTGGCTCGGTTCAAGGCCTCATGCGCCCAGGCGCTCGAAAACGACCGGGTCGAGTCCGGCGTTGGCCTTCTCCAAGAGCTGGCTGACGACTATCAGGAAGTCGAGCGAGTGGCGGGCGCGGCCCTTCCTCGGCCCAGCCCTCCCGAAGCCAGCATCCGCGGTCTCGATCCCGTGGAGGCGGCGGAAAGTCTTGCCGCGAGCGAGCGGAACCGTCTCGGACTGGGCGATGGTCCGGTCTTGGAGTTGCGCAAGCTGCTGGAGGCCGACGCGGGCCTGCGCATCTTCGCCCTGGATCTGCCCGTTGGGGTCGCCGGCCTATACATCAGCAGCCCCGTTCTCGGTGCCTGCGTCGCCATGAACGCCAATCATTCCCTCGAACGGCAGAGATGGTCGCTCGCTCACGAGTACGCCCATTTCCTGGCCCATCGCTCGCAACCGGAGGTGACTCTCCGCGGCGACCGCCAGCGCGCTTCGGCAAGGGAACGATTTGCCGAGACGTTCGCTGAGAACTTTCTGATGCCAGCCGCGGGCCTGAAGCGACGCTTCCACATGATGAGCCAGGCCCGCGCCGATGGCCCGACGCCAACCGACCTGCACCATCTGGCCGATCTGTTCCAAGTCTCGTACGAGGCGCTGGCCCGAAGGCTCAAGAGCGTTGGGCTCATCCGGCGCAACGCCTGGAAAAAGCTGTCGGATGCCGGAGCCCTGGCCGACGTGCAGCAGTGGCCGACGCCCGCCTCCCAGCCCGCCGACACCGAACTTCTACCGCGGCGCTTCCGCTACTTGGCGGTGGAAGCCTGGATCGGAGGCGAGATCACCGAGGGCCAGGCGGCCCGGCTGTTGCGAGTGGACCGGACGAACGCCCGCCTGATCGCCGTCAAGCTCTCGCAAGAGGCCCCAGACGACCGAGTGGACCTACTGGCTGAAGTCGGGCCCGGTCTCAGGCGCCCGGTAGCCGAAGGAGCGCACCATGCCGTCCACTAAGAACTATCGGAGTCTTCACGCCCAGGTCATGGCCCGCCCTGGCGCTGCCGAGCGGCTTGCTGCGCTTCGAGAGGAGACCCTTGCCGAGATCGGCCTCTATGAACTGCGCCGCGCCCTCGAACGCTCACAGGCAGACGAAAGCGCCTGAGAGCCGGTGCCGGGGGTGAGTGTCACACCCCTTGGCCATGATGGTGGACATGGGAACTGCATCGAGACTCTCCTCATTCCGGGCCGCCTCGTCCGGGGCGGCGGCACCGAAGGCCAGTTCGCTTCGCTTCGCGGCCGCGGCCCGATCCCTGAGCCAGGCCGCTCGGCTGCGGGGGCTGGTGGTCCCCGGCTTCAGGAGCCCGCCGGCCTTGCCCGACGTGAACCGGACCATCCGCCGGGGCCGGGAGGTGCCGACGGTGGCGGTGCGGCTGCGGGACCGGCCCTGGAGCGCGGTCCTGGCCGACATGATCGAGGGGGTGGTGGTGGCCAACGAACTGGTCGGGGCCCGAGCCGACCGGGTGAGGGCCGTGCTCTGGCTGGCCGTGGACGAGGAGGTGGCCGAAGCTGCATAGCCCCGGAATCCCATGTTCGGTTGACAACAATTGAAATGTGCTGTAAAGTGATGTTCTCCTAGGTGGAGGGCCAACCTCCATCCCCGAAACGCTTCCCCGGCTAAGCTGTGCTACCGAAAGGCAGCCGCATGATTGATGAACTCATCCTGGGATTGCTGGTCGTGATGTTCGGCAGCTTCGGGACCGTGGCCTGGAAGTTCCGAGGGCGGATTGAGAAACTCCCCATGGAGGCCACCCTGCAGATGAAAGCGGACCTCCTCGAGGCCATTGAGAAGAATGGTCGGGAGATAGCGGGCAATCGTGACCGGATCGACGAGGTCCACAAGGATCTGGGCGCTCGGATTGATCAGAATCGTGATCGGATCGATGAGGTTCGCAAGGATCTAGGCGCTCAGATCAATGAGGTTCGCAAGGATCTTGGTGCCCGGATTGATCAGAATCGTGATCGGATCGATGAGACTCGCAAGGATCTAGGCGCTCAAATCAATGAGGTTCGCAAGGATCTAGGTGCCCGGATTGATCAGAATCGTGATCGGATCGACGAGGTCCACAAGGATCTTGGTGCCCGGATTGATCAGAATCGTGATCGGATCGATGAGACTCGCAAGGATCTAGGCGCTCAGATCGACAACACCAACCGTCGGATTGATGAGGTTCGCAAGGAGCTGAGCGGGCAGATCGGCTACACCAATCGTCGGGTCGATGAGATCGGCAAGGAGTTGAGCGGGCAGATCGGCTACACCAATCGTCGGGTCGACAGCATCTACCACTATTTGCTGAAGGGCAGCCCTGGTGACGAGTCCGGCGCGGAGGCCGACTCCGCCACCGAGGAGATCGTCGGCGCCAACTCCTGACGGCTCCGAGTCCGGCCGGCCCAAGCTCGGGGGGCGGCGCGGCAAGGGCGGGGCCGATACCGTGGCCGTTGGGCCCGGGTGGCGGAATAGGCAGACGCGACTCCCTTAAAAGGTGTTGCCCGTGAGGGCGTGTGGGTTCGATTCCCACCCCGGGCACCGTCGACGCCGGCGAGGAGGCACCGGGCGAAAGCCCGCCGCCGGACTACCGGACTAGGAGCAGCCGATGACTGAGTGCGCGTTCGTGGGGCTGGGGGTCATGGGGTACCCCATGGCCGGTCATCTCGCCGCCGCTGGCCACGAGGTGACGGTCTACAACCGCACCGCGGCCAAGGCCGAAGCCTGGGCCGGCGAGCACCCCGGCACGGTCGCGCCCACCCCGGCCCAGGCCGCGGCCGGCGCCGAGATGGTCTTCGTCTGCGTGGGCAACGACGACGACGTCTGGTCGGTCACCACTGCCGACGGCGGGGTGCTGGAGTCGATGGCGGCCGGGTCGGTGCTGGTCGACCACACCACTGCCTCGGCCCGGCTGGCCCAAGAGCTCCACGACGAAGCCGCCCGCCGGGGGGTCGGGTTCATCGACGCCCCCGTCTCCGGCGGGGAGTCCGGGGCCCGCAACGGAGCCCTCACCGTCATGTGCGGCGGCGAGGTGGCCGCCTTCGACCGGGCCGCGCCGGTGATCGGCGCCTACGCCCGGGCCGTCACCCGCCTCGGCGGCCCCGGCGCGGGCCAGCTCACCAAGATGGTCAACCAGATCTGCATCGCCGGACTGCTGCAGGGCCTGGCCGAGGGCATCGACTTCGCCCGCCGGGCCGGCCTCGACGTCGACCAGGTGGTGGATGTGATCTCCAAGGGGGCGGCCGGGTCCTGGCAGATGGAGAACCGGGGCTCCACCATGGGCCGGCGCCAGTTCGACTTCGGCTTCGCCCTGGACTGGATGCGCAAGGACTTGGCCATCTGCCTGGCCGAGGCTCAGCGCATCGGGGCCACCCTGCCGGTGACCGCCCTCATCGACCAGCACTACGCCCGCCTCCAGCGCCAGGGCCGGGGCCGATGGGACACCAGCTCGCTGATAGAGCTGCTGGTCGACGACTAACCGGGGCTATCCGGCGAAGAGGTTGGCCGGGCGGCCCACCGCGTCCACGTCGGCTACGAACAGCGCTCCGGCGTTGGCCTCGGCCTGGAGCTGCTCGTCGGTCATGCGGTGGCGGGCGGTGGTGACGTACAGGGCGTCGAGGCCGGGGCCGCCGAAGCAGCAGCAGGTGGGGTTGGGGGCGCCCGGCGTCACCACCACCTCCAGGCGCTCGCCCTCGGGCGAGAACCGCTGCACGTGATACCCGCCGAAGAACGCCACCCACAGGCACCCGTCGGCGTCGATGGTCATGCCGTCGGGGCCCCCGGTCGAGCCGTCGAAGGTCAAAAAGGGCCGCCGCCCGCTTATCTCGCCGGTGGCCAGGTCGTAGTCGAACCGGTCCACCCGGTAGGCGAGGGTGTCGATGTAGTACATGGTCTCGCCGTCGAGGCTCCAGTCGATCCCGTTGGAGATCTGCACCCCCTCCACCACCCGCCGCACCGACCGGTCCGGGTCCACCCGATACAGGCTCCCGCCGCCCGACACGATGTCCTTGGCCATGGTGCCCTGGAACAGCCGGCCGGCCGGGTCCACCGCCCCGTCGTTGGTCCGGTTCGTCTCCGGCTCGCCGGGCAGGGCGACCGCAGCCTCCACCTCGCCGTCGGGGCCGGTCAGCGCCACCGACCGGCCCAGCCCCAGCACCAGCCCGCCGCCGACCCGGGGCTCGGCGTTGCCGACCTGGTCGCCGTACCCGACCGTCGAAACGGGCCGGCCCGTGTGGTGGTCGAAACGGTGCACGGTCCGGCCGTCGATGTCCACCCAGACGAGCAGATCCTCCACCGGCGACCACACGCAGCCCTCGCCCAGCTCGGCCCCGGCGGCGTGGGCGACCTCGGCGTTGATCACGGGGGAAACCTACCCCGAAGCCCGTTGCCCGGCGGCCCGCATCGCCTGTTGCCCGGCGGCCTCCCCCCGATGACTGGACAGACCCGGGCCGGACCTGAAGCATGAGGGCGTGAACGACCCGACCTCCGCCGGGCCAGCCGCCCCCGCCGCCGGTGCCCATGATCCGACCGCCCCCTATGCCGGCTTCGGCGGGAAGGCGGGCACGATCTTCTCCACTTCAGAGCCCCACTGGCCGCCGCCGCCCCGAGCCCCGGCCGGCGCCCCCAACGTCATAATCGTGCTGGCCGACGACTTGGGGTACTCCGACCTGGGCTGCTACGGGTCCGAGATCGCCACCCCCGAGCTCGACCGCCTAGCTGCCGAGGGCGTGCGCTACACCAACTTCCACGTCAACCCCATGTGCTCGCCCACCCGGGCGTCGCTGATGACCGGGCTCAACGCCCACATGGCCGGTGTCGGCCACATCGTCCACAGCGACCCCGGGTTCCCCGGCTATGCCCACGAGCTGCGGGACAACGCCGTGACCATGGCCGAGGTCTTCCGGGACCACGGCTGGGCCACCCTGATGGCAGGCAAGTGGCACCTCACCAAGGACGCCCACCTCAGCGACGCTGCCCCCAAATACTCCTGGCCCCTCCAGCGGGGCTTCGACCGCTTCTACGGCATCCTCGACGCCTTCACCAACTACCACCAGCCCCACCGGCTGTGCCGGGACAACCACCACGTGGCCGTGGACCGCTACCCCGACGGCTACTACTTCACCGACGACCTCACCGACCAGGCCACGGCCATGATCGACGAGCTGCGGGCCTCGCACCCCACCAAGCCGTTCTTCCTGTACTACGCCCACGGCGCGCCCCACGCCCCGCTACAGGCCAAGCCAGCCGACATGGGGGCCTACCGGGGCCGCTACGCCGCCGGATGGGACCGGGCCAGAGCCGAGCGCTTCGAGCGCCAGCGGGAGCTGGGCGTGGTCACCCCCGGCACCGAGCTGCCGCCCCGCAACGCCGAGCCCGGCCACGAGGTGGGCCCCTGGGACGACTGCTCCCCGGTCGAGCGGGAGCTGTACGCCCGCTACATGGAGATATACGCCGGGATGGTCGACAACATCGACCAGAACTTCGGCAAGCTGCGCCGCCACTTGGAGGCCATGGGCGAGTGGGACAACACCATCGTGGTGTTCACCAGCGACAACGGGGGATCGCGGGAGGGCCACTACACCGGCACCTCCGCCTACTTCCGCACCCTGCTGGCCCACGTCCGGCGCACCGACATGGAGTCCGTGGAGGTCGACTACGCCCGCCTCGACCTGCTGGGCGGCCCCCGGACCCTGGCCCATTACCCGATGGGCTGGGCCATGGTGTCGTGCACCCCGTTCCGGCTCTACAAGATCAACACCCACCGGGGCGGCCACAGCGTGCCCTTCATCGTCTCCTGGCCCGCCCGCCTGGACGGCGCCGCCGCGGCCGGGGGCCTGCGCCGCCAGTACCAGCACATCACCGACGTTCTGCCCACCCTGGCCGAGCTGGCCGGGGTGACGGTGCCCGCCGCTCGGGGCGGCGTGCCCGCGCCCGCCCCGGCCGGGGCCAGCTTCGCGCCCAGCCTCACCGACGAAGCCGCCGCCTCCACCCACCCCCAGCAGTACTACGAGATGACCGGCCATCGGGGCATCTACTCAGACGGCTGGTCGGCGGTGACCTGCCACGCCCCCCGCACCCCCTTCAGCCAGGACCGCTGGGAGCTGCACGACCTGGCCGCCGACCCGACCGAGTGCCGCGACCTGGCCGAGGCCCGTCCCGAGCGCCTGGCCGAGCTGGAAGAGGCCTGGACCGAGGCGGCCTGGGCCAACCAGGTGTTCCCCATCGACGAGGGGAACCTGCTGAAGCTGGCCCTGCGCCCGCCCTGGGCGGCCGAGGTGGCCGCGCCGGTGCGGCTGCGCCCCGGCTTGCCCACGCTGGAGCGGTGGCGGTCCCAGCAGCTCGTCTTCCAGAAGAACTTCGATGTGGAGATCGAGCTTGACTGGCGGCCCGGCGACGAGGGGATGCTGGTGGCCCACGGCGACCAGGGCGGCGGCTACGCGGTGTACGTGGAGGACGGGCGGCTGCTGTACGTCCACAACGCCTACGGCGAGATGACGGTTGTGGACTGCGGACCGCTGGCGGAGGGTGTCGGCCAGGTGGTGTTGGCGGTCGAAAACCCCGGGAACATGGTGTGGAACGTGGTTGTGTCCGTAGACGGCGCCACGGTGGGGGAGGCCCCGGGCCAAGTCGGGTTCATGGCCATGGCCCCCTTCGAGGGGATCGACGTCGGCATCGACCGCCGGTCCCCGGTGAGCTGGGACGTATACGAGCGCCGAGGCCCGTTCCCCTACACCGGGGCGCTGACCGCGGTGACCTACCGCCCCGGTGCCCCCGCCCCCGACGCCGCCGCCCTGTTCATCGACTACCTGAAAGAAGCCGGCACCCGCTACGAATAGCAAATATATGATCTAGGATTTTCATAACGGCTCTAAATTAGGTGTCCCATTCTAGGAACTCGCTCGGCAGGATGCAAAGCAAATCATCAGCAGTCATCCCGTATACATCGTAAATACGTCCATACTGCAATAAACTTCTAAGAAGGTGATCTAAACCGCCAGGACCTCGGTTGATGTTTGATTTGATCCCCTTATCCGTAGTATAAAGCCGTAGAATGAGATCAACAACTCCGGTTGAGTTAAAAATACGGGGGTAATCAAAAATGGCTCTAGCAATTCTATCTCTAGTAACTAATCTTTGATCTAATAGGAAATCTGCTCCAGGATGCACGCGTAGCAGCCACCATGATCTCCACAAATAATGATGTTGGAGAAGACGTGGGCGATCAATGTCTACCACGAATCTTTCGTGTTTGGTATCATTGATATCTATAAAATTATTGGAGTTTAATGGAACTGTCTCGTAGAGAAGGAACATACCCAGCCATGACCAAACTCCGGGGTCGAAACGAATATCTTTGAATTCGGTTAGCTTCTCTATTATGGGATTGAGATATACGGCCACATCTCGGCGACTTTTCAGCACAGGTCCTATGGTTCTACTTTTGCCTTTGCCTATCCTTTTTGGACGTTGAATTAGGACCGAACATTCCAGTTCGTTTGTTTTTGTTTCTTCCATCAGTAAGTTATCTATCTTGGCTCTCGTAATTTGATGTGGATCATTACGTGCTACCTGTAGAAGGTCACGAGCTTCTCTTATTCCTTGATAATTGAAGGCACGGATTGGTAAATGATGCATTTTCTAATTGGCTCTAATTTGATTGTATAGTCTAAGTCGTTTCTTAATTTCTTCGGTATCGCAAAAGTTTGTAACTACTTCGTCAATCCATTCCCAGATTCTTATCATATCTTCAGGTTCAGTTCTATCTGACTCTGGTGGCCTAGGTGGAGGGTCATTAGTGAATTTTTTTAGAAATCTAAGCCACTCAGACCATTGATCTGTCGGAGAGTCATCGTCCAGGTTAGCTTTGTCGACTAGAAGAGCGCGTTGTAGAATGGTGCGTAATATATGCCCTAGAATCAACACTGATTCTGGACCATTTACGATATGATCAATGACGTCGGGTATCCTGCCATTTACTACAAGTATTGGTCTATCGTCTTCCGGAAATTCTATTTTCCACGCCTCGTTTCCAAGATCGCGTATTTCTGTTGCTATGAGTGAAGACGCATAACCTGAAGGTTTGATCTCAACGGTTCCTAGTAGTTTTCCAGACCCCATTGCTTCCACGACTGAGATTCGGAATCTGGCCTGCTTAGGGACCATATACAGTATCCGCTCATTCTCTGGAGGAATGGCTGGTTCACGAATAGTGCCCCATTTCCAACTCTGTGAGGCAAGACCGTGAAATGCCGCTACCTTTATATATGCATCTGGTGGAAACCCGTAAGAATCAAGATTTAAATCAAGGTCAAATACTGATGGACGGTCAGCATCGGATGATTGCAATGTAACTTTAGCGTGGTTCTGATAAATGCGCTTGCGTCCAGTGCTATTGACCCTGTATGTCCTATTCCTTTGGCTCATTGTTTTATTCACCAATAATCTCACTAATTTTTATATATAAATCCCGGTCATCGAATCCACCACATTCTAGGTAGAAGTTGTCTTCTAAAATAGTGAGTTCAACAGTATTTGGGCTTCGGATAACGTAATCGCATCTTTCACTGTATAACTGAAGCGATCCGTCTTCCAGAGAAAAATCTAGAAGCCCCTGTTTCACACCACGTTCGAACAAGGATAGTGGGTTACCTTGGTCCACGTCATAGGCGATCTTTATGGATAACATAACGCCTATTAGATTTGTAGAATCAGGTGCCTTACTTATATTGAATCGACTAGCCTCTCGTTCTACCTTTATGAAAGGGTAACTCGGTATATTTACCTCTGGATCTGGATTGACAACAGGGTCTGGACTGTTAGGTATTTTTGGTTCAACTGAATTACGAGTTGGTAAATGTGATGGGAATATAGAAGAAAGCATCTCAAGTCGATTTAGCGTAGAGTGCTGTGTTAGATGAGATAGAAGTCTGGAGGCTATAAATTGAGTACTCTGATAGATGCGAAGTCCGCCTTTCCAATTGTCTCTTAGGCGGTTTGTGTTTTTCCAATTTTCGTGAGCTGGTCCTTCAGCGTCACGCAATAAGCTAGCTAGTTTCTCATTCTTGTCAATCACGACTAATGCTCGAGCTTTATATCCTTTTGTCTTGCGATGGTGTGGATGCGGTATTCTAAGATCCCCACGAACGAAGTAGATCATACCTTCCTTTACTTCAGGTGCATCTTGTAAGTATACTTTACAGCAGGATTCTTCTTGTTTACCATCCTTTTTTGTAACCATTGTATGTACTTTAAAGGCCATACACTCACTTTGTTGATAACGCGCTCTTAGTGCATCTAAATCTAGATTGTCAAATATATTAGAATCATTGCCATTGGGCATGTTTATGTCAATGAAATCGTACTGTTCTGGATTTGCAGACCATTCTGCTAATTCAACCATTGCCTTATCTATTTGGATATTAGATATAGTATTACCAATAGTTTCATCACTTATGGTTATAGAATTGCCATTTTCACGCACTATATCTACCATCAGATCTCCGCGTACGATGGGAAGCATATATTGATTTATGACAGCTTTAATTGCTTCTTCTGAAGATAGTAAATCGTTGGGTTCAGGTATTATTATAGACATTCCAGGTTGATCGCGGCGAAGTTGGAAATCTTTAATTGCTGACTCAATAATTCCGGCGGGATCATTTAAAGAGGCGATGGGCATACGTAATGAATCTTCATCACGCTCAGACTTGGCGAACCAGCCATACTGTCCATACTTCTTTTCTCCGATTGAGTGTGACTGCAACACAGCCCTACCCATCATCAATAACTGATCTTCATTTTGACGACGGGTTACGACTAGACAAGAATTCCAATTGGATGCTTGAATGAACACAGATTTACCAACACCCCACGATCCACCTTTGCCGGTGTCTTCAGATTTAGACGAAATAAAATCGGATCGGAAAAACCCCCAAAAATTATTTTCATTTCCACGCTCATTGTTTTCTTCAACGCTTCCAGTTAGACCTGTAGTACCGGAATCTTCGATAGTAAGATAACGCATAGGACCAGATAACCGTGGCGTAACTACGCCTCCAGCTTCAAGATGTTTTTCTAATCCGTTGGAATAAATGCAAGTTTGCGAAGCAGACAGTATGGTTCTCATGCCATGGAAGGAAAATCGAACTCTGACTGGATCGTCGGTACCGGCGCGGGCGTCTAGAGAGTTCTGAATGGCCTCACGTACAAGTGCTATTTCCATTCCGTCCTCGTTTTCATCAGATGTAAAAAATTGATCATGTGCTGATGCCGTGTTGACATCGACCGGCCGCATAGAGGGGAACCACCACGAAGGTCTCATCGATCTATCTCGCCTTCAAGCCCGAGGACTCGACGGCTGAAGGCCGGGTCGTTAAACTCGTCCGGCCATTCCTCTAAGTCGTCCGGCAGCCCGAGACGGCGACGCGTCGCTTCTAGTTTGTCGAAGTCGATTCCGCCTTGGCGACTTGAGCCCACCGTGTTCACGTTAACGGCTACGAGGGGCGGCGGTCGGTGACGGAGGCGACGGTGGCCAGGATCTCGTCGCCGTAGCTCTCCAGTCGGGACGGGCCGATGCCGGGCACGGCCGCCAACTCGCTCAGGGTTTGCGGCTCGGCGGCGGCGATGGCGGTCATGGTCTTGTTGTCGAAGACGACATAGGCGGGCACGCCGTCGGAGCGGGCCTGCTCCAACCGCCAGGCCCGCAGGGCTTCGATGATTTTGTCGTCGGCCTCAACGTTCCCGGCGGCGGCCGGTGCCGGCCGGGTCGGGGTGTCCCGTCGGGCCGCCTGGGGATCGCGCCGGGCCGCCGGCCTGGGGCTAGCCCAGTCGACCGGGGGCTCCGCCTCGGCCTCCTCGGGCGGTCGGGGCGCGGTCAGCTCATTGATGAACGGGGACGGGCGGCGGGCGTCGGCCACCACCGTGACCGTCGACGAGCACCGAGTGACGGCCACGTGGAACAGCCGCCGTTCTTCCTCCACATCGGTGGCCAGGCTGTGCGGGAACAGGCCGTCGGAGGCGTCATACACCACGATGTGGGGCCACTGCTGGCCCTTCACCCGATGCACCGTGGCCAGATGGACGCCCCGCTTGCCGTTTGACTCGTCGCCGCGGCCTCTGCCACCCCGTCCGCTACCGCCGCGCCGTTCGTCACCGCTGTCGCGGCCGGACCGGTCGCTCCGTCCGGCGAAGAGCTGCGAGCGCAGCCAGGAGGCGAAGCCGTCGGGGTCGGGGTGCAGGCGGGCCGCGTCCAACAGGGCGGCCAGGTCGTCGCTGTGGGCTGAGCGGCTGGCACCCCGCCCGCTGGAGTCCAGGGCGGCCAGGGCCCGGCCCAACCCGATCTGGTCGCGCACGATGGCCAGCAGCTCGGCGGTGGCCGCCCCGGAACGGGTCGCCTCCACCATGCGCTCCACGTCGTCGGCGTAGTCCCTCACCCGCTGCTGGTCCTTGGGCTCGTTGAGCCGGTTGGCCAGGCGGCGCAGGCCGCCGAGGGTGGCCTGGTCGCACATCCAGTCCACGAACAGGGGGCGGATGCCCCGGGGCGGCCGGCGGGCGGTGGCCTCGATGTCTCGGCCGTCGAAGCCGGTCCCGCTGCTGGCCGCCAGCCTCAGCCAGGCCAGGGCCGCGGCCACGCCGGTGCGGTCGAACAGCGCCGGCCCCACCACAGCCTCCACCGGCACCCCGCGGTGGGCCAGCTCGAGCTGAGGTCCCAGCAGGGTGACGTTCACCCGGGACAGCGCCGCTATCTCATGGGGCGCAGCCCCGGCCTCCACCAGATCGGCCACCCGGTCGGCGCAGGTCTCGGTGGGATTGTCGGCCGCCGTCACCGCCAGCTCGCCGGGCTCGGCCGTCCGCCCCGGCCGGGCCCGGATCTGTTTGGACACCCGGCGGCGGTTGTGGCTCAGCAGGTTGGAGGCGGCCTCCACCACCGAGGGCGGGCACCGGTAGTTGACCTCCAAGCCGTGGGACCCCGAGCCGGGCACGAACCGGCCGAAGTCGATCAGCCAGGCCGGGGAGGCGCTGGCGAA
Source organism: uncultured Acidimicrobiales bacterium (assembly GCA_958296055.1). Classification (GTDB taxonomy): domain Bacteria; phylum Actinomycetota; class Acidimicrobiia; order Acidimicrobiales; family Aldehydirespiratoraceae; genus CATQHS01. The sequence continues at coordinate 1,073,962 of CATQHS010000001.1, read as the reverse complement.
GCCGTAGATGGTCTGGTCGTCGTCGCCCACCCCGTACAGGTCATAGGCCGGGGCGGCCAGCAGCCGCACCAGCAGCAGGTGGGCCGGGGTGAGGTCTTGGAACTCGTCCACCAGCAGCAGACGGCAGGCCCGCTGGGCGGTCCGGCGGGCCTCGGGGTCGGCCAGCAGCGTCTCGACGGCGGCCAGGATCTGCTCGTCGTAGTCGACCTGGTTGTTGGCCCGCAGTTCTTGGCGGTATGCGGCCAGCACCTTTCCGAACCCCTCCACCTCGCCCGCGAACGCCGACTGGACCTCGGCCGGGTCCCGCAGTCCGAGCCGGGCCGCGGTGAGGGCGTCGAGCCACGGGGCCAGCCGGTCCGACATGGCCTTGCGGCGGCGGCGGGGCACGAGCTGGTCGAGGATGTCGCGGGCCTGGGGCTCGTCGATGGTGGCCACCGGCCGGTCCCGGCCCCGGGGTCGGCGGAAAGGCCCGGTTCCGTTCACTATGGCCAGGGCCAGGCTGTTGAGGGTGCGGACCTGCAGGCCGGGCAAATCCGCGGTGCGCTGTTCCATCTCGACCCGGGCCCGCACGTTGAAGGCGACCAGGGTGACGGCGCCGGGCGGCAGGCCCCGCTCCCGCAGCAGATGGCGGGCCCGCTCGGTGAGCACCCGGGTCTTGCCCGACCCGGCCGGGGCGATGATCCGGGCTCCGCCCCGGCCGTGGGCCACCGCGGCGAGCTGGTCTCCGGCCAGTTCTGCGTTCGGAGGGGCAGTCCCCAGCGGGGCCAGCGCCCCCCGCTCCAGGGCCGCCGCGGGCAACACCGCCAGGCCGGGCAACCCCAGCTCCTGGGCGGCGATGGGTTCCAGCGGGCCGCCGTCGCAGAACGCTTCGGTGCCGCCGGGCAGCGTCACGTCGGCGGGGCCGTCGGCTGCGGGCCGGGCTCCGGCGTCGATGGCGGCCCGGGCCAGGGGCCACCGGTGGGCCGCGCCGGGCCGGGCGTCCACGCTGTTGGCGAAGACCAGGTGCCGCAGCCGCTCGCCGGTCAGCTCGAAATCGGGACCCAGCTCCCACAGCGGTCTGGTCACCGGCGGGTCGGCAGGCAGGTCGGCGGCCAGCTCGATGACCAGCCGCTCCCGGCCGGTCCAGGCTCTCTGCAACCGGTCCAGCAGACCTCCGACATCGGCCAGCGCGGCGGCGTCCACCGTCACCCTGGGCGCTCGGTCCCAGGGCTCGGGGGCGGGCTGGCCCGGCCCGACCAGCACCGAGCGGCCCAGTCGATCCGGCCCCGCCCATCGCTGCGGTGAGGAGGGGTCTAGCCGGTCCGGTCCGGCCCCCGGTTCGGGCCGCGCCGTCGGGTCTGGCCTTGCTCTGTCTTCGGGCCGTGGTGCCGTCGGGTCTGGCCTTGCCCCGGCCTTCGGTTTGGGCGGCGCCTCGGCGGTGGCCCCGGCGGGAGGCGCAGGTCGGTCGTGGCAGGCCCGCACCTCGGCCACGCTGGCGTGGGACTGGCCGCAGTTGCCGCAGGTGATGGCCACGGCCGCATCATGGCACCGGCGCCCGACAGGAGCCGAGATGCCCAGGCACTGGCCCGATGGGAGCTGACCCCGTCCCGAGGCACCGCCGCCCGGGTGTTGCCGGGCGGCTTCATGGGGCATGATCGCGCCGTGCACCTGGCTTACACCGAAGAGCAGGAAGCGCTGCGGGCCGAGCTGCGGGCCTACTACGGCGAGCTGCTCACCGACGAGGTGAAGGCCGCCCTCGCGTCCGAGCCCGGCGTCGGCCCGGTCCACCGTCGGATCGTCAACCGGATGGGCCTCGACGGCTGGCTCACGGTGGGCTGGCCCGCCGAGTATGGCGGTCGGGGCTACTCCGCGGTCGAGCAGTTCATCTGCTTCGACGAGTCGGTGGCGCTGGGTGCCCCGGTGCCCATGCTCACCATCAACACCGTTGGCCCCACCATCATGGAGTTCGGCACCCCCGAGCAGAAAGACTTCTTCCTGCCCCGGATATCCAAGGGCGAGATCACCTTCTGCATCGGCTACTCCGAGCCCGACGCCGGCACCGATCTGGCCTCCCTGCAGACTCGGGCCGTGCGCGACGGCGACACCTACGTCATCAACGGCCAGAAGACCTGGACCTCGCTGGCGTCGGACGCCGACTACATCTGGCTGGCCGCCCGCACCGACCCCGACGTGCCCAAACACAAGGGCATCTCGCTGTTCTGCCTACCCATGGACACGCCCGGCATCTCCACCGAGCCCCTGGACCTGCTGTCGGCCCACGACATCAACCACACCTTCTTCGACGACTGCCGGGTGCCGGCCGACTCGCTGGTGGGCGAGGAGAACCGGGGCTGGGGGCTGATTATCAGCCAGCTCAACCGGGAGCGGGTGACGCTGTGCTCGTCGGGGATGGTGTCTCGCCACCTCGACGACTGCATCGCCTGGGCCCGCACCGCCCGGCGGGCCGACGGCGCCCGAGTGATCGACGAGCCGTGGGTGCGGCGCAACCTGGCCGAGGTGCAGGCCGGGCTGGAGTTTCTGCGCCTGGCCAACTGGAAGGTGGCCTGGACGGTGGCCAACCGCATCGACGGGGCCGAGCCCGACCTGAAGACCCTGTCGGACTTCGTGGCCGGATCGTCGGCGGTGAAGGTATTCGGCACCGAGTTCTTCATCGACACGTTCCGGCGGCTCATGCAGGTGTACGGCCCCCGGTCCTGCGTGGTGGAGGGCCAGCCCGGCCATCTGGGCCGCCTCGAGAGCCTGTACCGCTCCACCATCATCTTGACCTTCGGGGGCGGCACCAACGAGATGCAGCGCGACCTGATCTCCCAGTTCGGTCTGGGCTACCCCCGGGCCGACCGCTGAGATGGACTTCGAGCTCTCCGAAGCCGACCAGACCGTGCGGGACCTGGCCGCCCAGGTGCTGGGCGACCTGTCCGACCACGGGCGGCTCCGCGAGCTGGCCCGTCAGGGGGATCGCATCGACCGGAAGGCGTGGGCCGCCCTGGCCTCTACCGGGGTGGTGGGGGCGGCGCTGCCCGAGGCCTGTGGCGGGCTCGGCCTCGACTTCATGGCTGCGGCCCTGGCCTTGGAGCAGGCCGGTTATCACGCCTCGGCGGTGCCGCTGCTGTCGACGGTGGTCATGGGGGCCATGCCCATCGCCGCTTTCGGCACCCCCGAGCAGCAGGCGAGGTGGCTTCCCTCGATGGCCGACGGTTCGCGGCTGGCCTGCGCCGCCCTGCCCCTCGACGGCGCCGGCGCCCTGGCCGACCAGCCGCCGGTGACGGCCCGGCCCGACGGCCGCGGCGGCTGGGTGCTCGACGGCGCCGTCTCGCTGGTGATCGGCGGCCTCGACGCCAGCCTGGCCCTGATCCCGGCCCGCCTCGCCGGCGACGGCGACGGGAGAGGCGGGACCGGCGTGTTCTGCGTGCCCGCTGGTGCCGACGGGTTCGGCGTCGAGTCGGTGGAGGTGACCACCGGCCGGGCCGAGGCTCGCTTTGAGCTGAACGGCGTGGCCGTGGAGGCCGGGGATCGGCTCGGCGGCACCGGCGCCGACGGGGCCGCCATCGTGGACTTCATCGAGCTGCGGGCCAGCGCCGGGCTGTGCCTGCTCATGGCCGGGGCGGCCCGGGCCGCCATAGAGCTGGCCGCGGCCTACACCAAGCAGCGCCAACAGTTCGACCGGCCCATCGCCACCTTCCAGGCGGTGAGCCAGCGGGCCGGCGACTCCTACATCGACGCCGAGGCCATGGCCCTAACCGCCTACCAGGCCGCCTGGCGGATCGCCGCTGGCCTCCCAGCCCGCCGGGAGACGGCCATCGCCAAGTACTGGGCCTCCGAGGGCGGGTTCCGGGTGGTCCACGCTGCCGTCCACGTTCATGGCGGGGTCGGCGTCGACCGGGACTACCCCCTGCACCGCCACTTCCTGCTGGCCCGCTGGGCCGAGCTCACCCTGGGCTGCGCCGAAGACCAGCTCGCCGCCCTGGGCCGCCTCATCGCCGCCGAGGAATAGCAAACCGTCCCGCTGGCTGGCGGGTTTCTGTCATTGAGGCATGATCTCTGCACCGGTGAATTCGGGGGCCTCCTGACGCAGATCTGAGAGGGCCGATCTCACCCGCCGTGACACGACCGCGTCGCCGCCCGCCGCGGCGAAAGCCCGGTTGGCGCAGGCGGCCAGATCGTGGGCCAACTGGACCATCCCCGGCATCTGGGCCTCGGCGTCGATCCACTGGACCTCCACATCGTTGGCGTAGGTGGCCTTGACGGGCCAGGCCGAGACGGCCTCCGGGCCGACGCCGCAGGATTCGACGATGGCCGCCATCTCCTGGCGCATCGAGCGAGGCCTGACCTGCCCGAGCAGATCCTTGATGTCGTGGGTCCGAATCGGCGAGATGCCGCCCAGGGCGATCACCGTCTTGACCGCCACCTCCGAGGCGTCGGCCGCGTGGCCGCAAACCATTCGGCGGCGGTTCTTCAGGGCGTGCTCCCGCTCCTGTTCGTCGTCGGCGGCCTGCTCGTAGGTGTCCGGGTGCAGGAACCGGATCAGGTCCCGCAGACACTGCGCCAAATCACCGCACCGGGCGGCGGCTTCGGCCAGGTTCGAGGTCGGTTTCATCATGGGCTTCCCCCAGTCGGGTTCGTCTAGGGGGAAGTTCTCGACCAGCGTGATCAGATCGCCGCTCAGGCCCGCCTCAAAGGAAGCCGACACCCGCTCGGTCCGCAGCTTCCATTCCGGCCGGTCAGTGACGTGAAGATCCACCCGACGCGACGTGACCCGCCCGGCCGCGTCGGCCAGCTCGGCCCTGACCTGGCGGCGGCGCCAGTAGTCGCCGAGGTCGTTCACCACCACCACTAGGTCGATGTCGCTGTCGAGGTCGCTCTCGCCGCGGGCGGTCGACCCGAACAGCATCACCCGGGCCACGTCGGGCCGCTCCGAGGCGATGACCTCCGCCGCCCGCCGGGCCTCTTCGAGATCGACGGACGAAACCTTCACCGGTGCGCCTCCCACCCGTTGCCGCCCTTCGACAGGGGTCACCCACCCTAACGGCGTGTAGCCAGGTAGCGGAAGCTGACTGCAACTGATCCTGTCCCGGTAACCTGTCACCGACGAGGCGCATGACACCGAGGTAGGGATATGGAGCGCAAGCGACAGTCTGTGCAAACGCTGGCCCATTTTAAAACAGCCGCCGCCGAGCATGAATCGTCTGGAACACTTGAGGAGATAGGATCTTCGATCCAAGAGTGGGCTGAAATCGCGACATCGCATGCAATATTGAGTGACATCGACGATCCGCCCGGGTTCATAGCTACTGTTAGCGGAATAAAAGGCGCTTGGGGATTCGGTGACTCTAAACAGACAGCTATAGACGACTTGAGATCTGTTCTAATCGGCTGGGTGACCTTGAAACTCGAGGACGGCGACGACGATATTCCTAGTATGAAAGGCGTACAACTGGTCACAGACCGATGAGTTCCAGGCTACGGCCGGTTGCAAGAAGGGATTTGATCCGACGTTTAAGGCGTCTCGGGTGGGAAGGTCCCAAACAAGCCAACAACCATGATTACATGTTCAAAGGCAAACACAAGGTTCGTGTGCCTAATCAGCATCATTCAGATATTTCTGTAGGTTTGTTGTACATGGTTCTCAAGCAAGCCGACATTACCAAGGAAGAATGGCTCGGCATGGGCTAAAGTTCAGGGTTAACTTCGGTCGGGGAGGACGGTGATGATGGAGAAGCACATCTCGTCGACGGTGCCCTCGTTCCAGGTGATGTAGCGGGGCTCGGCCATGTATTGCAGCGACCGGTCCCACCAGCACTCGAAGCGCACCGTGTCGCCCCGCTCGATCCGGATGTCCTCGACGGGCTCGTAGTTGAGCTGCCACTCGAAGTCCCACTCGCCTATGTCGAGGAGGATCCGCTCCTGCGCGGTGTCGGGGTGCAGCGTCATCCGGTAGGCGGCGCCGAACTCGTGCATGTGGCCCAGAACGGTGTGGATGATGCCGGTGTTCTGGGCCGGCATGTCGCAGGAACTGTGGCCCACGGTGCCGTCGAGGTCGTCGTAGTCGTCGACGGTCCCGCCGCACAACAGGATCAGGCCGTTGGGGATCAACCGGGCCAGGAACCCGTACTTGGCCGCGATGTCGTCGAGCACGTTGCCCCGCACGCACAGGTCCATGTAGCCCTCCACCGACGCGGCCCGCTCGGCCGCCACCGCCGCCTCCGCGGGGGTGCAGGGCACCTCGGCCGGGGTCAGGTAGTTGCCGCCGGTTATGTGGGTGATCCCGGCCGCCACCTCGGCCGGTGTGGCTTCATCGAGGATTATCAGCGACTCGTCGGGACGGGTCTCGTGGTCGAAGTGGTAGTGGATCTGGTTGACGATCACGTCGCCGGGGGCGAAGAACAGGCCGTATCCCTCGGGGTAGACGGTCGGCGACTGGCCCGGCGCCCAGCCCAGCACGGGCACTGCCCCGGCCCCCTCCAGCCCGGACAGCCCGAAGCAGGTCCAGCCCGGCTCGTCGGACAGCCCCTCGTCGGCCTCGACGCGGTCCTCGGCCGCGATCCGGGCTCCGATGGCGTCGGCCGCGGCGGCCGGGACCCGATAGACGATGGCGTGGTGGACGATGTCGGTCTGGTCGGGCCGGAACTCGAACGCCCTGATCCAGGTGCCATTGCCAGAGTCGGCTACCTCGTGGACCTGGCAGCGGTAGTCGTCCTGCTTGACCGGAGTGCCGTCCGCTGAGGCGTAGCCGGTGTACGGGCCGTCCCGGGGGCCGATCCGCTGGTCCTCCTCTATCACGGCCACCGCCCGGCTGCGGGCCACCAGGGGTGTGTCGCCCGCCACGTCGAGGCCGCCGCCCGCTCCGGCCCACTCGGCGACGGCCGCCTTCTCGGCCTCGGTCAGCGACCAGTCGTGCTCGAAGTCCGGGCTCAGATCCGAGGGCAGCCAGGGCGGCATGAACCCGGCCCCGACGACCAGGGCGATGTCGTCGGCGATGGCCGCCGCGTCGGCCGCGGTGTCCAGGGCCACGGTGCTGTGTCCCGGCCCCCCCGAGCGGTGGCAGCTCACGCAGTTGTGCTCCAGCACGGGCTGGACCGTCTGGGCGAAGGCCCCGCCGCCGGCCCGCACCACCGGGACCGGCCGCAGCAGGTCGTCGCCGCCCGACGGCGAGCCCAGATCGACCCGGCGGGCCACCAGGTCGAAGGTGAGGGTCACCTCGTCGGAGGTGTGGGCCAGGCGGGCGATGTGGATGGGGCCGACGCCGTAGTCGCTGGCCAGCACCACCGCCGAGACCCGGGCGACGAGCCGGTCGGGCCCCACGGTGACGGTGCCGGAGAAGGTCTCGGCCCGGGTGGTCTCCTTGACGGTGAGGTCGCCGGTGACGGCCACCTCGTAGGCGGCGCCGTCGGCGAAGGCGCCGTCGAGGCCCTCTATGGAGGCGGGGGCGAACCGGGCGAAGGGCCAGTGGCTCGACTCCAGGTAGTCGTGGCGGATCCGCTTGTCCCGCAGGTTCGAGTCGGAGTGGAGCATCTCCACGTTGACCACGATCTCGCCCACCCGGCTGCGGGCCGGGTCGGCGGTGTTGACCGCGATGTCGCCGGCCACCACGGTGGTGGCGCCCACGGTGGTGCGGGCCGTCCCGGCCAGCCGCTCGGTGATCTCGTAGCTGACCACCGAGCCGTCGTCGGGCCGGATCCGGTACAGCCGCTCGACTTCGGGGTCCACCTCGGCCTCGGCGATGGGGGCGGCGAACACGCCCCGGGTCTCGGGCTCACTGCTGGCGAAGATCCAGTCCCACTGGCTCCGGGTGGCGAAGACCGCCGCCCCCACCACCAGCACGGCCAAAATGGCGATCCGACCCGCATCCAGTCTGCCCCAACGGGCCATGCCCCAGTATGCCCGGGCCCCAGTATGCCCGGGCCGCCGCCCCCCGAACCCGGCCAGCGAGAGCGAGCCGGGAGGGTGGGTACTATCGGCCCGCCCCAGGAACCGGACCTGAGAGATCGGATCGACCATGCAGACCCCGAAGGAGCGCTTCGCCCACCTCGTCGACGCCGGCGTGCTCGACTCGATGAAATCGTCGATCGCCGACGTGGCCGACGGCCAGTACCTGCCCCCGCACGTCTACGCGTCGGAGGAGTGGTTCGAGTTCGAGAAGGCGGCGGTGTACGACCGGTCCTGGCTGTGCGTCGGCCGGGCCGACCTGCTGCGCCAACCGGGCGACTACTACACGATCACCGTCAATGACGACCCGCTGATGGTGGTGATGGACGACGAGGGCGAAATCCGGGTGATGTCGTCGGTCTGCCAGCACCGCGGCCACCTGCTGGCCGAGGACTCGGGCACCAAGGAAACCGGGCTGTTCCGGTGCCCCCTGCACCACTGGTCCTACGATCTCAAGGGGCGGCTGCGCCATGCGCCGGAGATGGGCCGGACCAACGACTTCAGCCGCAACGACATCTGCCTCCCCCAACTCAAAGTGGAACTGTGGCAGGGCTTCGTCTTCGCCCATTTCGACGACCAAGCCCCGCCGCTGGCCCCCACCCTGTCGAAGCTCGAAGCCGAGATGGCCAACTATGACGTGGCCAACATGGTGAGCCTTCCCCCCATGGACATCGAGGGCTATCCGTGGAACTGGAAGGTGATGCTCGAGAACTTCATGGAGCCGTACCACAACGCCTACCTGCACAAGGGCATCCACGACTTCGCCCTCGGCCACGGCTTCGTCGAGCACTCCCCCGACGAGAACGTCATCATGCACCCCACCGGGTTCGACCGGGAGCTGGGCGCCTTCAACCCCCTCCACAAGGCCCTTCTGCCCGAGATAAACGGGCTGAGCGACCAGCAGCGCCGCCAGGTCATGTTCGCCATGATCCCGCCGATGATGCCGCTGGGCCTAGTCCCCGACCACATGTTCTATTTCCTGGTCCTGCCCCAGGGGGCCAACCAGATCACCATCCGGGTCGGGCTGTGCTTCCCGCCGGCATCGCTGGAGGTCCGCAACTTCGGCAAGATCGTGGACTGGATCGTGGACGGGATCATGATGTACAACAACCAAGACGTCGAGGCCGACACCAGCGTGCAAAAGGGCCTGCGGTCCCGCTTCGCCCCCCGGGGCCGGTTCTCCTGGAAGGAGACGACGGTGGCCCAGCTCAACCGCTGGCTGCACAAGCGCTACGCCGAATACGCCGAGGAGACCGGCCTTGTCGCCGGGTAAATCGCCGTCGTCGGGTGAGTCGCCGGTGTGCGGATTCGGGGAGACCGGCCTTGTCGCCGGATGATCCCGTCGGGCCTTTAGCCGAGCGGCTCGAAGGGCTCGAGGCCCGTCTGGATCGGCTCGAGTCGGAGCGGGCCGTCGGTCGGCTCATGTACCGCTACGTCCACGCCTGCGACGAACTGAAGGACGCCGAGCGCATCGCGTCGTTCTTCACCGAGGACGCGGTGTGGGAGGGCCAGGGCCACTTCGCCGAGTTCGGGGCCACCGAAGGCCGCGCCGCCATCCGCGAGATGTTCGTGGACAACCCGACCATGCTGCCCTTCACTGCCCACTTCCTCACCAACCCCGACATCGAGGTCTCAGCCGACGGCGACCGGGCGTTCGGGCGCTGGCACACCCTGGAGGCAGCCACCCTCAAGGACCGCCGCACCGGTGTGTGGATGGCGGCGTGGTACGAGAACGACTTCGTGCGATCCGGCGGCCAGTGGCTGATATCGCACCTGCGCTACCGCGACCGCTTCGTGTGCCCCTACGAAGACGGCTGGGCCAAGGTCCGCTACATCTCCCCCCAGACCCTCGAAGTCGAGCCCGAGCCCGAAGCCGGCTGAGGGTCGGCGGGCCGCCTACGCTGCCGCCCGGGCACGCTCGTCCGCGGCCGCGTACCGCTCTACCAGCCAGGTGTTGAAGCTGGCCAGCACGCTCTCCTGCCACGAGTAGCGGCCCCGGGGGGCGAAGCGCGACTTCATGCCCGCATGCACGGCCGTGTTGGTGGGCAGGTCCTGGTTGTTGAACAGCTCCACGCCTTGTATGGCGGCGTGGAGTTTCTCGGCGAAGAGGTGTATCTGCGGGGTCGAGGGCGGGAATATGTAGGCCATGGACAGCGTGTGGGAGTCGACGCTGGTGGGCTGCACCGTAAACCAGAACGCCGAATCGGGCTGCAAGCCGATCAGCAGGCTGGGCGGGATGTAGGCGAACTGGATCTTCCAGCGCTCCGGCTCGGTGAGCGTCTCGATGAGGGGGAAGATGATCTTCTCGGTGGGGTTGAAGCCCCCGTCGGGATGGATGGCGTGCATGGCCCCGAACAAAGCTGCGTCCCCCGGCTCGTAAGGGGCGTATTCGGCCCCCGACGACGGCGCGAAGTCGTGGATGCCCTTGTGGAGCCGGCTCGGGTGATAGCCCTCCATGAAGTTCTCGGCCATGATCTTCCAGTTGAAGGGCAGGCCGGGCACGGTGGCCGGATCGACGGTGACCATGTCCTCGATGCAGAAGTTGGCCAGCGCCTCGTCGAGGCGGCCCAGTCGGGGCGACAGCGGCTCGGCCCCGGCGTCGAAGTTCACGAAGATGAACCCCTGCCATGTCTCGGTGCGCAGCCGGGGCAGCCGGATGTCGGACTTGTCGAACCCCGTGGTCCGGTCCATGTCGGGCGCGCCGACGAGCCGGCCGTCGAGGTCATATGTCCACCAGTGGTACGGGCAGCGGAAGGTGTTGCCGTGGCCCGAGGTCTCCGGCGGCAGCTCGAACCACTCGGCCGGCGTCCGCTGCGCCGGGGCGGTTATGCACATGGCCCGGTGTTGGCACACCGAGCTCATCACGTTCACCTCGCCCTGCTTGTTGCGGGCGACGATGAACGGCTCGCCGACGACGGTGATGGTGTAGAAGTCGCCGGGGTCGGGTATCTGGTCGGCTCGGCCGACGCAGATCCACTCGCGCTCGTAGACGGCCTGCATCTCGAACTCGAAGAACCCCGGGTCGGAGTAGGCGGCGGGCGGCAGCCCGACGGCGGTGCTGAACTCACCCGACGAGCGGGCCAGCTCCTCGATGGGGATCGGTGATCTCAGTGCGGCCATGATGTCCTCCCTATGTCCTCCCGGTTCGGCTGCCCTAACCTAATCGGCTTGACAGGCTCGTCGGCCGGTGATGCATGGTGGACGAGATGAAGGACGCCGCCAGGCGGGAGGGACACACCGATGACACATGACCGACTCCGAAGCTGGTTCCCGGCCCGAGCTGCGTTTGCTCTCCTGGCGCTGGCGCTGATCGCCGCGGGCTGCGGCGGAGACGACGGAGACGCCGCTGACGCCGCCGACGAGCCGCCCGCCACCCAGCCCGCCGAGGAGGCCCCCGCCGCGGCCCCGGCCGAGGCCGAGGAAGAGCCCATGGAGTCGCCGGGCGAGACGATGAACTTCCCGCCCGGGGTGGATGTGAACGGCGACGGCCATATCACCATCGGCCACGTGGTGGCGGGCGACCGCAACGACGGCGGTTTCTATCAGGGTCAGGTGGACGCGGTGGTCGCCTTCGCCGAGGCGAACGGGCACACCGCCATCGTCGTCGATCAGATCAACCCCGGCGCGGCCCGGGAGGCCTTCGAGAACCTGGCCCGCCAAGGGGTCGATCTCATCATCGGCGGCGGCTCGGAGCTGCGCGACGGCTTCATCCCGGTGTCGGATGACCCGACCTTCTCCGACATCAACTTCATCCTGGTGGCCGGCTTCCCGCCCACCTCGGGCGGGTACGCCACCGCCGCGGCCAACGAGAACGAGGCCCATTTCATGGGCGGCGTGGCCGCCGGGCTCCTGCTGGAGCGCACCGGGGGGACTACCGCCTGCATCACCGCCGGCCCCGAGCTCGACTTCGTCAAGAACATGGCCGCCTCCATGAACGCGGGGCTGGCCCACCTCCAAGACGGCTACGGCCAGGCCGCCGAGGCCGAGATGCTGGTCACCTTCACCGGCGACTTCGAGGACGCCTCCCTGGCCCAGGAGGCGGCCACCGCCCAGATCAACCAGGGCTGCGAGATCATCTACCCCTATCTCGGCGGCGCCCTGCCCGCGGTGTGGGGGACGGCGGCCGAGTCCGGCGTCGGCGTCATGGCCACCTCGATGGATCTGTGCGGCATCCCCGACCTGGGGTTCATGACCATGTCGATCATGTACAACCCGGCGCTGTACTTGGGCGAGATCATCTCGTCCTTCCTCTCCGGAGGTCTGAGCGAGGGCGAGCTGCTGGCCATCTACGGCGTCGGGTCCGGCACCGGGGTGGGGGCCAAGCTCTGCGACGCCTCCGCCGACGAGCAGTCGATCCTCGACGAGGTGAGGGCCGCCATCAGCGGCGGCGAGATCGACGTCAACGCGCTGATCGGCACCGAGGTCTCCGGTTGATCGAGGGCGCCTAGGCCGGCGGCGGCCCTTCCGGCTCCCGGCGCCGGTTCGGTGTCCCCCGGCGGGGCTCCGCTTCTGGAGCTGCGCTCGATCACCAAGCGCTACGGGCGGGTCACCGCCTGCGACGGCGTCACCCTGGCCATAGAGCCCGGTCAGATCCGGGGGCTGCTGGGCCAGAACGGCGCGGGCAAATCGACCTTGATGAAGGTGGCGGCGGGCGTGGTCGAGCCCGACTCGGGCGAGATCGCAGTGCGGGGCGAGGTCGTCGGCATCGGCGACCCCGCCGCCGCGGCCGCCAACGGCATCGGCATGGTGCACCAGCACTTCAGCCTCATCGGGCCGATGCCGGTGTGGAAGAACGTCACCCTCGGCGACCGGGGCCGGGTGGACCGCGACCGCTCCGTCGCCGAGGTGGAGCGCATCAGCGGGCTGTACGGGCTCCAGGTCGACCCGCACGCCCGGGTGGCCGACCTCACCATCGGGCAGCGCCAGCGGGTGGAGATCATCAAGTGCCTGCGCCGCGAGCCCGAGGTGGTGATCCTCGACGAGCCCACCTCGGTGCTCACCATCGCCGAGTCCAAAGCCCTTTTCGACATCCTCCGGGAGCTGATCCAGCGGACCGGCCGGGGCGTCGTGCTCATCAGCCACCGCCTCGACGAGGCTCTCGAGGCCGCCGATGAGATCACCATCCTGCGCGACGGCCGGGTCGTCTCCACGGTGGAGGCCGCGGCCGCCACCCCGAGCCTGCTGGCCCGGGCGATGCTGGGCCGGGAGGTGACCCTCGGCGGTAGACGAGCCCCGACTCCGGCCCCGAGCGGCGAGCCGGACGGTGTCGGGCCGGTTGGCGGCGAGTCGGACGGCGCTGGGCCGCCGAGCGACGGCGAGTCGAACGGCGCCCCTCCGGCGCTGGAGCTGCGGGCCGTCGGCTATGTCGCCTCCGGCGGCCATCGCCAGCTCGACGGCCTCAGCCTCTCGGTGGCCGCGGGCGAGATCCTCGGGGTGGCCGGGGTGGAGGGCAACGGCCAGGCCGCGCTGGTGGACATGCTGTCCAACCTGATCCGGCCCGACTCGGGCCGGGTTTTGGTCGGCGGGGAGGCGGTGGAGCCCGGCCGGGGGCGGTCCTTGCTGGACGCGGGAGTGGGGGTGGTACCGGCCGACCGCCACGACTCGGGGTGCGTGCTGGAGATGACGGTGGCGGAGAACTTGGTCCTCAACCGCATCGGCTCGGTCATGCGCAACGGCGTCATCGACCGGTCTCTCCTTCACGGCTGCGCCCGGCAGCTCGTCGCCGAATTCGGAATCGCCACCTCCAGCCTCAGCGCCCCCCTGGGCTCGCTGTCGGGCGGGAACCAGCAGCGGGTCGTGCTGGCCCGGGAGGTGTCGAGCCGCCCGAACGTGCTCGTCGCGGCCGAGCCCACTCACGGGCTCGACGTGGGGGCCATGGAGTACTTGTGGGGTCGCCTGCGGGCTGCGGCCACCGAGGGCGCGGCCGTGCTGCTGGTGTCGAGCGACCTCGACGAGATCCTGGCGCTGGCCGACCGGATCGCGGTCATCTACCGGGGCCGCATCGTCGGTGAGATGCCCGGCGCCGACGTCGATCTCGAAGAGCTGGGGCTGCTCATGGGAGGCACGGCGGCGTGACCCCTGCCGTACCGGTTCCCGTCCGGCCTCCCCGGCCGCCGCTGTCGGGCTACGCCCTGTTCGCCGCCCTGCTGGCCGCCTCGATCTTGGGCGCGGTCGCCATCGCCGCCCTGCTGCTGTCGGCCACCGGCAGCGCCCCGACCACGGTCTTCCGCACCATGGTCGAGGGCAGCCTGGGGTCGAGGGTGGCGCTGGCCGCCACCCTCAACCACATGGGCCCCATCCTCGCCGTCGCCCTCGGCGCGGTGATCGCCGTCCGCTCCGGGCTGCTCAACATCGGCCAGGAGGGCCAGATCGCCATCGGGGCCATGGTCGCCGCCGCGGTCGGCTTGGCCGTCGCCGCCCCCCGCCCCATCGCCCTGGTGACGATCCTGGCCGCGGCCGCCGCCGCCGGAGGGCTGTGGGCTGGCGCCGCGGCCGCCCTGCGGTTCGGCCGCGGGGTGAGCGAGGTGATCACCACCCTGCTGTTGAACTTCGTCGCCTTCCAGGTCGTGTCGTTCGCGGTGAACCGGTCCTGGCTGCTGCAGGAGACCCTGCCCGAGGGCTCGGTCCTGTCGGCCAGCCCCCAGTCCGACCCGCTCCCCGCCGCCGGCCGGCTGCCGACCCTGATCAGCGGGCCCGGGTTCCGGCTGCACAGCGGGATACTGCTGGCCCTGGCCGGGGCGCTGATCGTGGCCTTCCTGCTGGCCCGCACCCGGTGGGGGTTCAACCTGCGCATGGTCGGCCTCAACCAGCGGACGGCCAAGCGGGCGGGCATCTCGCCGGTGGCGGTCGGGGCCGGGGCGCTGATGGCCTCCGGCGCCTTCGCCGGCCTGGCCGGGGGGATACTGCTCACCGGGACCGCGTTCCGGGTCAACGACGGCTTCTCCAGCAACTACGGGTGGGAGGGCCTTTTGGTCGCGCTGATCGCCGGCGCCCGGGCCGCCTTGGCCATCCCGGCCGCCTTTCTGTACGGCGCGCTGCGGGCCGGCGGGGGAGTGTTGGCCTCCACCGGGGTCAGCCCCCGGATCGTCGGGGTCGTGCAGGCCCTGATCCTGCTGGCGGTGGCTCTGCCGTCGCTGTACATGCAGCACCGCCGCCGCCGGGCCTTGGCCGAGCAAACAGCGGCGGCCCGGACGTGACCGCCGCCGCCGTTCTGGCCGCCGAGCCGAGGCCCGGGACATGATCGCCGACGCCGCCTTCCTGGCCGAGAGCGGCGTGCGGCTGGCCGCGACGCTGCTGTTCGCGGCGCTGGGGGAGCTGGTGGCGGAGAAGGCGGGGACGCTCAACATCTCCGTGGAGGGGATGATGCTGGGCTCGGCGTTCGCGGCCGCCTACGGCTCGCACGTCACCGGATCGGCCTATGTCGGCTTCGCGGTCGGGGTGGCTGCGGCGGTGATGGTGGCGTCGGTCCAGGCCAATCTGAGCCACCGGATGCGGATCAACCAGTTCGTCGTCGGGCTGGCGGTCAACCTGTTGATCCTGGGCGCGACCAGCTTCCTCATCGCCGAGATAGACGTGAAGCCCGAGCAGTTCCCGCTGGTCCGGGTGCCCGGGTTGGCCTCGATCCCGATCATCGGCGGGGCGCTGTTCGAGCAGCGGGCCCCCTTCTACCTCCTCTACGGGGCGATCCCGCTGGTGTGGTGGATACTGCGGCGCAGCCGCTGGGGCCTCGAACTCCAAGCGGTCGGGGAGAATCCGCAGGCCGCGGACGTGAGCGGCATCGCCGTGCTGCGCCGCCGTCGCCAGGCCGTGTATTTCTGCGGCGCCCTGAGCGGCGTCGCGGGCAGCTACCTGTCGATCGGCCTCATCGGCAGCTTCACGCCCGACATGACCGCCCTGCGGGGGTTCATCGCCATCGCCGCCGTCATCTTCGGCGGATGGACGCTCATCGGAACCATCGGCGGCGCCTTGCTCTTCGGCTCGACGGAGGCCCTGCGGGTCTCGCTCCCGGCGTTCGGGGTGACGCTGACTCCGCAGTTCCTCATCGTGCTGCCCTACGTGGTCACGCTGGCCACCATGGCCCTGTTCGCCCGCCGCCACCGAGCCCCGGGCTCCCTGGGCAAGGGCTTCGAGCGCGGTGCCACCTGAGCGACGGGCAGCAATCGCCCGAGTATGTGAACCAACGGCCGGCGGTTGCTGTGTCCGGCCGGCGGGTCTTTTCGTCCTCTTTGAGCGGTTGCTGTGTCCGGCCGGCGGGTCCTGTCACGGGGGCGGTCGTCGCTGCAAGCGGCGCCGACGCTAACCCCCGTGCCACCCCCCGGCCTGGCGCATTGGCGTCCGGGGCCCCCTCGTGACCGCGGGTTCGCTGTTGGTCCCCGTGCCGCCCCGACTTGGTGTGTCGGCGTCTGGGACCGTGGATCCGGTATCCCGTGGCTCGCTCCTGATTCCTGCGTCGTCCGCTGCCTAGCGTGTCGGTGTTCGGGGTTTTGTGACCCCGGGTTTGCTCGGGTCAGGGGTTGAAGAGGGCGGGTGCTGGTTGTCGGGGTGGGTCGGGGCTGCTGGCCGGATGGCCCGGGTTGGGGCGACTCGGGGCGGGGCGGGTTCGGTCTCGGGTTGGCTGCGGGCTGCGGCTTGGTCGCGGTCGGCGAGCGTTGCCGCTGCTGTGGCTGTGCCCGCCTTCGTCGGCGGGGTTGGGCGGGGTTTGGGGGTCGGGGGGCTTGAGGGCGGGTTTGCCGTTTTGGTGGGTTACTTGCCAGTGGTGGTCGTGGATGTTGTGGTGGCAGCGCCAGCAGACGAGCACGAGGTTTTCGATGTCGGTTCGTCGGGATTGGGCGTAGGGGATGACGTGGTGGGCGTGGCAGCGGTTGGGTTCGGCGCCGCAGCCGATGCAGCCTCCGTCGCGGGCGATGAGGGCTCGCCATTGTTTGGTGGTGGCGGTGCGCACGGTGGCGCCGTGGTAGAGGGGTTTGCCGTCGGCGAATATGAGGCCGGTGAGTTGGGCGTCGCAGGCGATGCGCTGGAGTACGGCGGGGGGCACGGGCCCGGTGCCGGGGATTTCGCAGCGCCCGGCGGGGTTGTCGCCGGTGAGGACTCCGATGTCGGCCACCACGATCACCTCGGCCTTGGGCCGTCCGCTGGAGCTGCCGCGGTCTTTCGCCTCTCCTGAGGTCAAGAGATCCAAGGCGTCGGCTCGGAGTTGGTCCCAAGACCGGGTCTCCTCGCCGCCGACCGGGCCGCTGGCGGCCGCTGATCCTTGGCTGCCGGCCGGACCGTCGCCGGCCGGGCCGTCGCTGGCGCTGGCGGCGGGGCTGTTGCCGGTGCGGGCTGCTTGTTGGTCTTGGCGGCGCAACTCCTCGGCGGTGCCTTCCAGTCGGCTGCAGATGCGGGTGCCGGTCTCGGGGTCTAACAGGCCGTCGAGGCGGACCATGCCGTCTTGTTGCTTCCAGGTCCGCAGATACCGGCGGCGGCGCTTGTTCAGCCAGTCGTCGTGGCCGTGGTCGATCTGGTGGCGCTGGGTCCAGGCCCCGATTTCGCGGGCGAACCGGTCCGGGGGCAGTTCTTTGGCCATGGCCACCAGGTCGGTGGCGGAGTCCACTGTTTCGGGGTTGGTGCGGCGGGCGGCGTCGGCCAGGCGTTCGGCGTTGGCCAAAGGCACCTCCCCGGAGTCCACCGCCGAGCGCAGCCCGGGCATCTCGTCGAGCGCTTCGGCCGCGCCCAGGCTGCGGCGGGCTTGGAGCTTCGACTTGCCGGCTTGGTTGCGCAGCACTGAGGCCCCGCCGTCGCCGTGGCGCTCCCGAGCCGCGATCAGCCGGGCCACGTCGGTCTGCAACGCGGCCACCTTGGCCTCCCAGGACCGGCTGGCCGCGATCAGGTCCTTGAGCCGGGCCACCGGCAGTTCCCCGGACCGGGCCGTTTCCAGCAGCCGGGCTAGGTCCTTGTCGACGCACTCGACCGTTTCCGTGAACATATGATCACTCTACAACAGGGGTGAGACAATCACACCCCTTATCTTGATATTTCTTGAAATTTCTTTGAATTTATCTAAAATATTCCGGCGGCGGGGCGGTCGGTCGGGTCAGACCAGGGCGAGCCAACAGACCAGGTGGACGTCGTCGCCGGTGATCTCCGGCAGCGGCTTGGGCGGGACGTAGGGCTCTAGGCCGAGGCTGCGGATCACCCCGAGAATCCTCTCGGCCTGCCCGACCGGGTCGTCGTCGGCGGCCACGGCGGCCCGGACGGTGCGGATGGTGCGCTCGGGATAGGGAGCGCTGAGGCTGTCGATGGCCCGGTCGATCTCGTCTTGGGTGAGATCGGCCGGAGCGTGAGCCCGCAGGATCTCCGCGGCCCGGACCAGCGCCGACGGCACCCGCGGCTCGAGGTTGGCCTTGTCGGCCAGGTGGTTCCAGCGCTCCACGATGTCAGCCCGGGCGATCCCCCAAGCGCCGAAGGCCCGGCGGTAGGCATCGTCGTCGAGCGCTCTAGGCGTGTCGAACCCGTCGGGCGGCCGGGCCCGGTCCAGACAGGCCAGCGTGTCCGCCACCACCGTCGGGCCGCTCCCGCCGTTGCCTCCGCCGCCGCCCTCGCCCGGTTCCACATAGCGGAACAGGGCCCGGTCCGAGTCGCCTACCCGGGCGCAGAACACGTAGCCCACACGGCCGCCGCTCCCGGCCCGGGCCGCCATGCCCGAACCCGAGCCCCACGGCAGCCGCTCGATCGGCTCGCGCCACCCCTGCTCGATGGCCTGGCGCAGCTCCTGGCGGTACTCCTCGCCCGACAGAGCCCCCCGGGTGGTGCCGCCCCGCTCCAGCAGGCCGGCCTCCTGGCGGCGGATGCGCTCGATCTCCTCCCGGGTCTCGGCGAAGGTGAGGTCCTGGCCCCGCTGCTCGGGCAGCACCTCGCCCACGCCGACGCTGGCCGCGGCCTGCTTGATCTTGCGGTGGAGCTGCTCCTCCAGGTTGAGGAGGTCGTCGAGGCGGGCGTCGGGGAACACGCAGCGCACGAACACCTCGCGGTGGGGCGAGCCGATCCGGTCGATGCGGCCGTGGCGCTGCACCAGGCGCATCGGGTTCCACGGCAGGTCGTAGTTGATGATGTGGCGGGCCTGTTGCAGGTTCACCCCCTCGGCCAGCACGTCGGTGGTGACCACGATGTCGTAGAGGTCGTCGTCGGAGCCCTCGGGGGCGTCGGAGGTGCGGGGCGCGAACCCCCACACCACCGCCTCCTTGCCGGCCGCCCCGCTCTGCCCGCCCAGCGAGGCGATGCGGCCCCGGTACGGGGCCAGCCGCTCGTCGGCCTTCACGGCCTCGTCCAAGTGCCCGTAGATCCAGTCCACCGTGTCGGTGAAGTAGCTGAAGATCAGCACCTTGCGCCGGTTGCGCACGTCCTCGGGGCCGATCCCGGCCGCGGCCGCCTCCTCGGCGATGTCGCCGAGCTGTCGGGTCAGCTCGGTCAGGGTGGGGTCCTCCGAGCGGGTCACGGTGCGGGCGGTGGCCGCGAACGAAACCAGGAGGTCGCGGTCTCGGGCCACGTGGCGGCGCAGCCCCTCGGTGTCGTAGCCGGCGGCGGCGTCGGTCAGCCCGAGATGGGCGTCGAGGTAGGCGTCCACCTCTTCGAGGTCGTCGGAGTCGGTGGCGATCCAGTCGGCCAGGGCGTCGCCGGTGGCCACCCGGCCCTGGTCCAGCAGCGCCAGGAAGGCGTCGTGGCTGTTGGCCATCCGCTCGCACGTCTCGGCGAAGGCGTGAGGCGACGACTCGAACCGCTTCAGCAGCCCCGACAGCAGCAGCCCCGCGAGCTGCATCTCGTAGCCCTCGGGGGGCTGGTCGAGGCGGTACATCGACGGGGCGTACCGGGCCAGGGTGAGGGTGTCGGGGGCGTCGACGGGCCCGTCGGGGTCGAGGGCCCGGGCGATGCGGTCGAAGAAGCCGGGCAGCACCGCGTCGAGGTCGTAGGTCACTTTGAGCACCCGCGGCGTGGGGAAGGTGATCGTCTGCTCGGAGCCGCCGACCCGCACGGTGTCGTTGGGGTAGTAGCGCTTCACGAACGACCGGGTGCGCCGGACCGCCACCGCGTCGAGGACGTCGAAGAGGTGCTCGGGGGTCAGGTCGTCGGGGTTCAGCGACATGGCCCGAGCGAAGTGGTCGCGCAGCGACGGAATGCCCGCGTCGGCGAAGGCGGCGTCGTTGCGCAGGAAGTAGCCGAGCTGGTGGTAGAGGTCCCAGAGGCTGTTGTTCACCGGGGTGGCGGTGAGCAGCACCAGCTTCTTAGGCGGCGACCCGGCCAGCAGGCGGCGCAGCGCCTCGGCCCGTTGGGTGGCCGGGTTGCGGAGGTTGTGAGCCTCGTCGATCACCACCATGGCGTAGTCGTCGATCCGCTTGGCTTCGAGCCTCGGTCCGGCGGCGTGGTCCGGGTTGAGCCGCCGGTCGGCCATCAGCTCCTCGTAGGAGACCAGCTCCATGGGGAGGGTGTGCTCGGATCGGAACGCCCGCCAGAGCCCGTCACGCAGCGTGGCCGGGGCGATCACCAGCACCCGCTGGCGCCGGTCGATGGCCGCCTCGCGGATCAGCTCGCCGGCCAGGAAGGTCTTGCCCAGGCCCACCTCGTCGGCCACGAGCACACCGTTGTGTTGGGCCAGGATGCGCTTGGCCCGCCAGAGCCCGTCGGCCTGGAAGGAGGTGAGGTGGATCTGCGGCACGCCCTCGGCCTCGGCCTCCGCGCTCAGCTCGGCGCCGTAGCGCTCCCACAGCATCCGCAGGTAGACGAGCTGGGGCGGGTGGGGCTCGAAGCGGGCCTCGAACAGGGCGGCCAGGTCGTAGTCGGCGGCCTCGTCCCACAGCTCGTCGAACCATTCCCGCACCAGCCTCACGGTGTGGGGCGAGTAGTTGCCCAGGTTCAGCTCGACGTTGGCGGTCAGCCCGGCCCGGGTGAAGTTGGACGAGCCGGCCACCACGCCGTGGCTGTTGTCGGCGATCAGGAAGGCCTTGCCGTGAAGGAACCGCCCCTCCAGCCGGCGCACCCGCACTTCGGGCGACCGCAGCCAGCCGACCAGGCGGCGGGCCGCGGCGTCGGCCTCCCAGGTGAACCCGATCAGGTCCCGGTCGTCGGCCAGATGGCGCTCGTGGCTTTCCAGCGCCCGGTTGAGGCGGGCGCGGCCGGCCCGCTCCGGCTTGGCCGATTCGACGCCCAGCATCCGGCGGCGTTTCTCCGGCGGGGCGGGCTCGGCGCCCAGCAGCAGCCGGGCCCCGGTCAGCCGGTCCAGCGAGTCGGCCAGCAGCGAGTAGCCGCCCGCGTTGAAGAAGGCGGTGGCGATGTCGAGGCGGGCGCCGGCCGCGAATCCGGTGGCGGCATGGGTTATGAACTCGTTGACCGAATCGGCCACCGTCCGCCCGCCCCGGTTGACGGCCAACTCCGGCTTCGGGTCGGCGGCTGGGCCCGGCGGGCTGGCGGCTTCCGGCCGCGTGTCGGCAGCGGTGCCCGGCGGCGGACCGGCGGCTGGGCCGGCTTGGTTCGGGGTCACGGCAGCCGCCGGAAGTGGGCGAGCACCGCGGCCAGACGGTCGGAGTAGTCGGCGCCTTCGTGGAAGGTGCCGTAGACGACGGCCAGGTCGTCCTCGTCGAGGCCGTAGAGGCGGGCGACGCAGGCGTCGAGTTCGCAGATGAGGTCGGATTTGATGGGCTCGTCGTTGGCTGAGCCGACCGGCACCCCCACCGCGGCGGCCCATCCGGCGAACCGGTGGTCGACGGCGGCCAGCCGGCCGGCGATCTCGACCGTTCGGCGGGCGGTGGGGTCGTTGTTGATGTCGGCGTCGGGGATGGGGAAGTTGTCGAGGATGCTGGCGGTGAGGTGCAGCTCCACCACCCGCCGGGCGTACCAGTCGAGGATCATCGACGAGAGCACCCCGATCAGGAAGGCCTCGTCCCTCTCGGTGCCCCTGATCCGCAGCAGGTAGGGGGCCTGGTGGGTGATGACCAACTCGCCGGGCACCAGCGCGGCGATCACCGTTCGGGTGTCCGAGCTTCTTGCGGTGTCGCGGACGGCGATCCGGGGGCGGAGGCAGGGCAGGGTCTGCGGGTCCTCGATCCAGGCCGCGGGCATCTCCGAGAAGGCCGACCGCCGGTTCCGGTGGCCGTTGCGGCGCTTCCGCTGAAGCGCCTCCGTCACCGTCTCGGGGTCAGCCGACGACGAGTACTCCCCGGTGTCGGGGTTCCACAGGTTGAACGACTTTCCCGTGTACACCGGCCAGAAGTCGCGGTCGGAATTCACTGCCCCCGCTCCGGCGTCTCGGACGAAGAGGACCTTGTCCTTGCCCGCGTCGAACTCCCAGATGAGACGGGACTGCCATCCGGATTGATCCCCCGGCGGAACAGCCCCCGGTCCGCAGTGGCGTTGAGTTCCTGAAGTAACCGGAACCGGCTCCCGGTACATCCCGGTACATCCCGGTACATCCCGGTACATCCCGGTACATCCCGGTACTTAGCCTACTAATTCTACTTGGTGAGTCAACGCTGGGGGTGGACCCGTCGAACCGCGGATGCAGGCGCATCTTGCGGAACACCCGGAGCGCCTGATCGGACGGCAGCATGGGCACGGCCGCGTTCGACGTCCACGCATTGAACTCGTCGATGGGGATCCTGCTCGGCTGAAGCGCCATCCCCATCATGTAGTGGACGCGGTCATGGAAGGGCCCCATGAGGGCGAGCGTTCGATCGGCGTCCGACGAATTATGGATGGCCACCAAACAGACCTGGTATTGCTGGTGAATGTCGTCGAAAACCCAGTGCACTTTGTTCCGCAGGGTGGTCAGGTGCAGAGAAGCTCGTAAGAGCATGTCGTGTCGCCAGGTGGACATGCCGTGGTCGGCGAAGGCGGTTCGGGGCAGCACGATTCCGACATGGCCGGTTTCGGGACGGGCAAGGTGCCAGTTCCGCCAGGCGAAGGCCTTGTACAGGTCGGGATGGGAGCGGCCCATCCCCGGATAGGGCCCGGCCAACAACACGGCCCTCATCCGGTTGTTGTGGAGGATGTCGCTCTGGTAAAGGGCCTCCAGGTCAGGCCGGGACCGGCGCATCTCGTCGATGGCGTCGTTCATCTCCCGCTCGTTCTGAGATCGCACTCCCGGTATGTGCCGCCCCCACCAAACCTTCAGTTCGACCATCACCTTCTCCCAGGGCGGGTTGCCCAGCAGGCAGTCGAAGCCGGGGCGCTCCCGCAGGAACACCTCCGGGAAGGCGGCCGGGAAGTGCACCGGGGCCAGCGATTCCACCGCTTCGACCACGGCGGGCCGGCCGCTCTCGCGGATGAAGACAGACTGGTCAAAGTGCTCGGGCAGGGCGCAGGCCCCGGCCCGGTGGGCGGTGATCAAGTCGAACAGCGCCCGGGCCCCGACTACCGCTCGCTGGGCATCCCGGTGGGCGGTTCGGGCTTCGTCGATCTCCCGCTTGGTGGCGTCGGAAGTGCGGGCCAGTCTCCGCAGTGCGCTCTCGGCCGCGGCCAGCATTTCCTCCAACTGGCTGCGATAAAGGCTCGGGGCGTCGGGCTCGGCATCGGGGTCAAAGGCGGCCAGCGCCTCGTCGAGAGTGCCCACGCCGGTGAGGCTGTCGCCGCACACCAGGTTGTGGTCGAGGAACGACAGCGGCAGGCCGGGCACGAAGGTGTGAACCCACACGGCCAGGCGGGCCAGCTCGACCGCCACCTGGTTGCGGTCCACGCCGTAGATGCAGTGCCGGGCCACCTGGCGGCGCAACAACGAGCTGGTCTCCACCTCGACCCCGGCGGCCAGATCGCCCAGAGCCTCCACGGCCGTCTCCCGCAGCCGCCGCAGTTCGGCGGTCACCGCCGGGACCGGGTTCAGGGCCAGCCAGACCGACAGCCGGGCCTCGATCCGGTCCAGTGTGGCCACCAGGAAATGGCCCGAGCCCATGGCGATGTCGGCGCTGCGGAAGTCGAAGAACGCGTCGGCCAGCGCGGCGTCGTCCCCGGCCTGCCTCAGCCCCTCCAGCCGGGCGATGTGGTTGTCCAGCGCCGGTTCCAGCCCGTGGTCGAGCAGGTGCTTCACCGCGAACGGCTTGGTGAAATAGGAGCCGGTGGCCTTGCGGGCCCCGGACCGATTGTGTACGTACACCGCCCCGGCGGGGACCGCCACCGGGCCGCGGCCCGAGGCTGGGACGTATTCGTCACGGCCCTTGACCCTTCGCACCGCGAGGTCGCTTTGGGCCACCGACAGCCGCGACTCGAGCAGCCCCTCGTAGATGGTGCCGAACTCACGGACCGACAACGACCGGAAGTCCACCGGCCCGGTGCCCTCGGGGCCCTCGTCGATCAGCAGCCCCGACAGGGCCGGGGCCAGCTCGGCGTCGGTGAGCCGCAGCGAGGTCAGCGCCGCCCCGGGCTGGCTCACGGCCGGGTCGTCGGAGAAGAGGCCGCCGTTGTAGGCGGGCACGCCCCAGCCGGTGTTGCCCTGGTTGACTGCCCGCCAGAGCTGCTGCACGTAGTCCCACAGCGACGCGGCCTGGTCGTCGTAGCGCTCCTGGCCGGACCGGCGGTCCTCGGTGAGGCGGCGGGCCATGCGCTTCAGGGAGTGGTGGGTGTAGTGGTTGTTGGTGCGGTAGGGGAGCAGGTCCTTGTCCTCGGCGTAAGCCACGAACAGCAGCCGGAACAGGATCACCATCACCTGCTCGTAGGCGTCGTCCAAGTCGGCGTCGTCCCGGTGGCGGCCCAGCCTGCGGGCGACGGCCTCGGCTAGGGCCGGAACCGTCTGGAAGTAGACCCGCTCCCGCAGCCGCACGGCCAACTCCGCGGCGAAGTCGGCCGAGCGGTTGAGGATCTGCTCCAGCGTCCCGTTCTCGGCTAGGGCGGCGGGCGAGAACAGCAAGTGCAGATAGCCGGCCAACTCGGCGGGCAGCAGCGAGAGGTTCAGCTCCACGAAGGTCTCGGCCCGGCCCTTGCGGCCCACGCCGGTGTCGGCCCGGGCGGCGTACAGGCGGATCTCCGCGGACCGGGTGAGGATCACCCAGTCCACCGCCTTCTGGTCGGCCACGGCCAGGGCCCTCGACACCGGGGAGGCGCCGTCGAATCGCTGGGCCGGGGCGTCGAACGGCTCGTCCTCGTCGCAGAAGACGGCAATGGCCCGGTTGCGCCCGCCGATGGTGAGCATCGACGTGTTGGTGGACAGGACCTCCACGCCGAACCCCAGGCCTTCGGCCAGCGGGCGGCCCCTCAGGCTCAGCAGAGGCTGGGCCCGGCGGCTGGCCTCGGGCCAGTCGGTTCGTCGGGGCACTCCGGCCTTCAGTTCCTGGGTGGCCAGCAGGCCGACGTTGCGCAGGCCGGGCATGGGCTGGTCCAGCTCGGGCAGGTGGGCCAGCAGGAACCGGGTGGCGGCGTGGCGGTTGGGCTCGTCGAGCGCCACTCCGGCCAGCCGCTCGGCCTGCGACACCTCCACATCGGGCTGCACGATCGGCGGCTCGCCCGCCGGGCCGCACAGCGAGACCCGCTCGCCCTCGGCGGTCGGGTAGCAGGCGACGATCAGCACCGGGCTCGCCCGACCGGCCCGGCGCTTGGACCAAGCCCGGCGCAGGTCGGCGGCGCTGGGCTTTCGGGGGCTTTGCGCCAGCGCCACCTCTAGCCCGTTGGGCGCGTCCTGCGTGAACAGGCCCGCCGGAGCGAGCGACGCCGGAAACCCTTCCGGGGCCGACCACCCGATGTAATCCCGCTCGGGCAGGAACTCGCGCATCGCGCCGGGATGCTAGGTCACCCCTCCGACACGCGTGCTTTGCTGTTTGCCCTCTTGGTCGCTACCGGAGCGGGCTTCAAACACCGACACCCGCCTCTCTGGGGATGGGCGGGCCTCCCCGTGGCTGTAGCACTCCCCTGGGCGGCAGGAGATCTGAGCGGACGGGCCCGGTGCCGCTCGTGGGGACAAGTGGGAACCCCTTGACGAAGGGGTTCTGGTTCGCTTTGACGATGTTCTGATCGCTAGGGTCTTTGTCAAGAGCGGGGAGGAGGACTGATGTTTGGGAGTCGCTCTGAACGGGCTGAGCGCCGCGCCGAACGTCGTGCCGAACGTCATGCTCGGCGTCCCATACGTTGGGTTCCGATTGAGGAAGTCCCCGGCTACTCGTACTCGTGGCCTGATCTTGACGCGCCCAAATCAATCAAACCGTCCGATTACCGGTTGCCCTGGGAGGATTGGGAAGACCCCCTGTCCGACGGCGAGCCATCGTCGAGGGCCAAGCCGGGGAGTGGCACGGAAGCCGTGACCGGCGCGGCGGCGGCGACCTGTAGGGTCTGCGGCCGGGCGCTCGACCACCTCCAGGTGGCACGGGAGCCGTAACCGGCGCGGCGGCGGCCGACTCGGTGACAGAATCCGCTGGCCGGAGTGCATGAGGGACGGCGTTCGCCGGAGAGATCAGAGCCAGCACCACGACGCTGGCGTCGGTGACGATCACCGGGAATCGCGTTCAGCCCGCACCGCCGCCACTGCTTCCTCCGGGCTGAAGGTGCTTCCGGTTCGCCCTGCCGCTCGCTGCAGCACCTCCTCTACCGTCGCTGATCGGGCTTGGATGCACAACAGATTCAGCAGGTACTCCTGCAGCGACTGGCCCGCGCCGCCGGCCCGCCGTTTCAGGGTCCGATGCACGTCGCTCGGCATGTTTTGGAGCGAGCGACGCCGGAAGCCCTCCGGGGCCGACCACCCGATGGAATCCCGCTCGGGCAGGAACTCGCACATCGCGCCGGGATGCTAGGTCAGCTCGCGTAACCGCGCGGGGGTCTACTGCCCGCTGGGTCGAATTACTCTGCGGAGCGGTCTTGATTCAAGCGGCTGGTGATGAACAAACCCGCCAAGATCGCGGTGGAACCCAATGCCATTCCCGTAGCCCACCCGCCATTGTCATTGAGGGCGAGCACCAACGCTACAATTAGACCACCTATGCCGAGACAAAAAGCCATCCACTGACCGCGAAATGTTGCCCTGAATTCTTCACGGTCTAACTCCATTCTGTGCTCAGCTTGTCGATTATGTAGATTAAATATCTGCTCTGCTGCTTTCGGGTACAGTTCCTGATAGGCTCTCAATGTTATCGGATCTGGAACGGGACCTCTATAGGAGAGCTGGATCTGTTGAGTCGTGTAACTGTCGGGCAGGTCAGTTGGGCTATCAGAATCTGGATCGCGGACGATAGGGGATTGTTCGGATTCTGACTGTTGGGCCTCGTCTAGATCACTTGGCTCTTGGTTGTTCTGCATCAAGTTCTCTTTCGAATACTTGCCATGCAACGGCTAGGTCACCCATCACGATAGCCATGTCGTTCATTATGACTTCCCAGTCCTTGGCCAGCGCTTCCTCGGAACTCAAAGAGGACGAACTACGAGGAAAAGCGGGGAGCAATGTGAACGTCTGTGCTACCCTTTTCCAAGGGATGCGGCCGGACTTTCTACCTCCACCGATACAGAGCATGGTCCTCCTCTCTAGCCAAAACCCAATTATAATACTGTTTCATAACGTTTTGGATGTCAAGAGCCGTCGGCAGCCAGGGAAGTTGCTTGGGGGGGCTCGACGGGGCCGAGGACGGCGTCGGCGATCTTGTCTTCGCAGGCGGCGGTGTCCCACCAGCTCAACTGGAGCTGCTTGGCCCGGCGGAAGTAGAGCTGGATGTCGTAGTCGACGGTGAAGCCGACGCCGCCGAAGACCTGCTGGGCCATGGCGGTGATGTCGCGGAACACCCGGCAGGCGAACAGCTTGGCCATCGGGGCTAGGCGGTCGGTGTCGCGGCCGGTCGAATGGGCCCAGGCCGCCTCGTGGACCAGTATCCGGGCTCCGTCCAGGTTGGTGCGGGCGTCGGCCAGGTAGTGGGAGATGGCCTGGAACTCGGCCAGGGCCTTGCCGAACTGGCGGCGGTTCCGGGTGTACTCGGCGGTGATCTCCAAGGCGTGCTCGGCCCCGCCCACCGCCTGGGCCGCGGCCAACACCGCCCCAGCGGCCATGGCCTTCTCCCAGATCCCCCAACCGGCGCCCGCCGCCCCCAGCCGGGACTCCGCCGGCACCGCCACCTCGTCGAAGGAGACCAGGTACTGGGCATCGGAGGCGATCGACAGGCGCTGCTCCATGGTCAGCCCGTCGGCGCTGGCGGGCACTAAGAACAGGTCCACCTCGGCGGGTGCCGGGCCGGTGCGGGCCAGCACCAGCAGCCAGTCGGCCGCGGCCGCGAACGCCACGTGCGCCTTCACCCCGTCCAGCCTGAACCCCCCGTGGGCGCCGCTGGCGGCGGTGGTCAGGCGCACCCCTTTGGGACCGAAGCCGCCCTGGGGTTCCAGCCAGGCCGGGGTGACGATGGCCGCGCCCGAGGCGATCTCGGCCAGCAGATCCGCGGCCGGCCCCTCCGGCGGGCCGCCGCTGGTCGGGCCGTCGTTGGCCGGGCCGCCGCTGGTCGGGCCGTCGTTGGCCGGGCCGCCGCTGGCCGGGCCGTTGCTGGCCGGGCCGCCGCCGCCGGCCGCGACGATGGCGGCGGCCGACAGCACGCAGCTCACGAAATGGGGGACCGGGGCCAGGGCCCGGCCCAGCTCCTCGTACACCACCACCCCGTCGATCAGGCTCATCTCCGACCCGCCGAGCGACTCGGGGACCATCAAGCCGCACAGGCCGAGCTGGCCGAGCTGGTCCCACAACTCCCGGGCGATGCCGTCGGGGTCGTCCTCCAGCTCCCGGACCCGCTCCAGGGGTGACAGCCGCCCGCACAGGCCCCGAACCGCGTCTCGCAGCATGTCCTGTTCGGGGGTGAAGTCGAGGTTTAGCATGGCGGTAGGTGCTCCCGGTGGAGGGGACGGGTGGCGCCCGTCCGGTCCGATCTCATGGCTTCCAGTCGTCGCCGCGGCGGGCCCAGGGATTGTCGCTGCCGTCCGCGGGCAGCGCCACCCTCACCGAGCCGGTGGAGCAGGTCACCTCGCCCACGGTCAGGGCCAAGTCCACCTTGGCCCAGCCGCACCCGGTGGCGTCGGTCTCCAGGCCGGTCACCGAACCCGAGATCACCATGCGGTCGCCGGGGCAGACCGGCTTGCGCATCCGGAAGGCCATGCGGCCGATCCGGCCCCGGGGGCCGGTCCAGTCGGTGACGAACCGCTCGAACCAGGCGGCCTGGTTGGGGGTGTTCAAGAAGATGTCCCGGGTGCCGCTGCGCTCGACCGCGAAACGGTGGTCGTGGTGCATGGGCCGCCAGTCCCGGCTGGCCAGCGCCCCCAGAACCACGGTGGTGGCGGTCACGTCGCAGGCCAGGGGGGGCAGGGCGTCGCCTACCGCCACCCGGCCGAAGGCGAGGCCGGCGGCGGTCACGGCTCGCCCTGGACTGGCCGAGGACCGAAGGCGAGGCGGCCGGCGGCGGTCACGGCCGGTCCCCGTCCGGGGTGGGGCGGCGGTAGCCGAAACCGGTGTAGGACTCCACCCCCACCAGCTCGCCCCGCTGGTTGCGGTACTCCACGTCGATCACCCAGAAGCGCCCGGCGCCCAGGCTGGTGGTCTTGACGCCGCTCACCGACCGCAGGACCTGATGATGGCTGATCACATCGCCGGGCCGGACCGGCTCGTGAAACACCAGGGCGTTGTCGGTCATGATGGCCTCGGGCAGGCCCAGGCGCTCCTTGAGGTCGAAGTGGACCTGCATCGCCACTTGCTCGCCGTCGGACCCCGGCGACCACCGATGGGGCCGCATCCACAGCGACAGGGTGGCCAGCGGCATCAGCGGCCCCCCGGCCAGTTCGTCGGCCACCGCCCGGTCCCAGTACAGCGGGTTGGGGTTCTCGGTGGCGGCCAGGGTGTTCCAGCCGTAGCCCGACTCGGCGGCGAAGTCGGCGGTGGCCGGATAGCAGGGCCGCCCGATCATCTCGGCCACCTCCACAGGCAGCTCGTCGGAGGCCGCCTCGGCGGGCAGGTCTTCGGTGGCCGCCCCGCCCCCAGGGAGCTTGCCGACGGGGTCGGGGGCCATCAGGCGATCACCCCGGCCGATTCCAGCTCGGCCACCCGGCCCTGGTCGTATCCGGCGGCCAACAGCAGCTCGGCGGTGTCGGTGGCCTCCTCGTCGGCCACCTCATAGGGACCGTCGGGGGCCAGGGTCCCGGCCCACACCGGCCCGGTCTGGCGGAAGGACCCCCGGACCGGGTGCTCGGCGGAGACCACCAGCCCCCGGGCCCGGTACTGCTCGTCGCTCACCGCCTCGGCCACGGTGTTGACCGGGGCCACGCAGCAGTCGGCCGGCCCCAGCTCCGCCACCCAGTCGTCCCGGTCCCGCTCGGCCAGCCGGGCCGCCACCGCCGCCCGGATCTCGTCCTGGCGGTCGTCGTCGGTCTGGGCCTCGGCGTAGCGCTCCAGGCCCAGGGCCCGGCACAGGTTGCGCCAGAAGACCGCCTCGATGGCCCCCACCGCCAGGTGCCGGCCGTCGGCGCAGGCGTAGACGTCGTAGCAGGCATAGCGGCCGGTGAGGACGTAGTGGCCGGGGCCGGGCTCGACCCCGGTGGCCAGGTGCTCGTCGACGAACAGGGCCATGAGCCCGAAGGCCCCGTCGGCCACCGACACGTCGAGGCAGGCCCCGGCGCCGGTGCGCTCCCGCCGCAGCAGGGCGGCCATCACCGCCATGGCCGCGTGCAGGCCCCCCGCGGCCGCGTCGGCCACGGTGGCGCCGGGCAGGGCCGGGACCCCGCCGGGCCGGCGGCCGCTGCAGTGCAGGTAGCCCGAGGCGGCCAGGTAGTTGAGGTCGTGGCCGGCCCAGCCCCGGCGGGGCCCGGTCTGGCCGTAGCCGCTGGTGGAGCAGTAGACGACCCGCTGGTTGACCGCCGACACATGGGCCCAGCCGATGCCGAGCCGGTCGGCCACCCCCGGCCGGAAGCTCTCCACCACGACGTCGGCGCCGGCGGCCAGGGCCAAAAACGCCTCCCGTCCGGCCTCGGCCTTGAGGTCGATCCTGGCCCGGCGCATGAGCCGATGCCCGCCGTAGGCCCAGAACGGGGGGGCGATCACCGCGCCGTCCCGGCGGGGGGCGGGGCCGACCTTGATCACCTCGGCGCCGTAGTCGGCCAGCACCCGGGTGGCCCGGGCCCCCGGCCCCACCGAGGCCAGATCCAGCACCCGGACCCCGCCCAGGGCGCCCCCGTCAGCGTCGGCGGTCACGTCGGGTCCCCCGCCCAAGGCGCCCCCGTCCTCGCCCCCGCCTAAGGCTTCAGCGTCGGCGGTCACATCCGGCCCGGTCAGAAGTTCTTGGGAAGGCCGAGGCCCCGCCGGGCGATGATGTTCTTCTGGATCTCTGAGGACCCGCCGCCGATGGTGTCCAGCACGGTGTAGCGGTAGGTCGACTCCGACCGGCCCCGCATGGGGGCCTCGTCGGTGTGGACCCGGAGCTGGGACCCGGGACCGGCGATGTCCATGGCCGCGTCGGCCAGCCGCTTGGACAACTCGGTGGCGAACAGCTTGTACTCCGAGGCGGCCACCGTCGGGGGCTGGAAGCCCTCCGCGCCCCGGCGGGCCGCCTCCTCCACCTTCATGGACTCGGCCACGAACTTCAGCCCCAGCCCCCGGGCCGCCTCGGCCTCGGCGTGCAGGTTGGCCAGCCGGGACCGGATGCGGGGGTCGTCCCGGAGGGGCTCGCCGTCGCGCTCGGCGCCCCGGACGTAGGCGGTGAGCAGATCGAGCCGTCGGCGGATGGGGGAGAGGGCGAACATGGTGAAGCGCTCCAGGTCCAGGGCCTGGCTGATGTAGCGGAACCCGTGGTTCACCTCGCCCACCACGTAGTCGTCGGAGACGAACACGTCGTCGAAGAACACGTCGTTGGTGCGCTCGTCGCCCATGGTCCAGATGCCCCTGACCGTGATCCCCTCCTGGTCGAGGGGGACCAGCATCAAGGTGATGCCCATGTGCTTGGTGGACGGGTCGGTGCGGGCCCCCACCCAGTACCACTCGGCGAAGTGAGCGGAGGTGGTCCAAGTCTTCTGACCGTTGAGCAGCCACCCGGTCGCCCCGTCGGACCGGGTGTGGCGCTCGGCCCGCAGCCGCATGGCGGCGGCGTCGGAGCCGGCCTCGGGCTCGGAGTAGCCGATGGCGAACTCCACCTCGTTGTCGAGGATCTTGGGCAGGAACTCCGCCTTGAGCTTGTCGGACCCGTGGGCGATCAGGGTCTTGCCGATGATGCCCACCCCCTTGCCGATCTGGGGCCCGCCCCGCTCGGCCAGCGCCTCGTTGAGGATGTACTCGTAGACGCCCTCGCCGTCGTCGCCGCCGTACTCGGCGGGCCAGGTGAGTCCCAGCCACCCCCGCCGGCCCAGCTCCCTCATGAAGGCCCGCCGGGCCGGGGTGTCCACCACCTGGGCCATGTTCTCCCGGGTGGGGTCGAAGACGTCGGGGTCGGGGCGGGCGTCGAGGAAGTCCTCCACCTCGGCCGCGAAGGCCATCTGGTCCTCGGAGAACTCGAAGTCCATGATGCGGCTCCCGTCTCCCGTCTCCCGGAGCTAGTACATCGAGCCCGAGCCAGCGGCGGCCGCCCCCCGGACCGCGGCCAAGTCCTCGCTGAGGCCCCGGGTGAGGGCCACGGTATCGGCGGTGACGGTGATCATGCCGAACCCCTGCTCCACCCGCTTGGGGCCCAGCGAGGCGACGGTGTGGCAGCCGGGCACCACCGAGTGGCGGCGGCAGGCGGCCAAGATGGCGGCGTAGGCCTCGTCGAAGGCAGGCACCCCGTCGTTGTTGGCCGGCGGCAGGCCCAAGCTCACCGACAGGTCCGAGGGGCCGACGTAGATGGCGTCCACCCCCGGCACCGACAGGATCTGGTCGAGGTTGCCCACCGCCTCGGCCGTCTCGACCATGGGGATCACGGCCACGTCGGCGTTGGCGTGCTCGAAGTAGTCGGCCCCCTCCTGGCGGGTGACCCGGGACGGCCCGAAGCTGCGGGACCCGTCGGGGGCATACCGGCAGGCCCGCACCGCGGCCGCGGCCTGTTCGGCGGTGTTGACCATGGGGATGATCACCGCCCGGGCCCCGGCGTCGAGGCTCTTGCCGATGACGCCCGGCTCGTTCCACGGGACCCGCACCACCGGGGTGGCTGAGCCCAGGTTGACGGCCTGGAGCATCTGCCAGGTGTCGCTGTAGTCGTTCAGCCCGTGCTGGGTGTCGACGCACACGTAGTCGAAGTCGGCCCGGGCCACGATCTCGGCCGAGAACGAACTGGGTATGGCCAGCCAGGCCCCTAGGGCGGGCTCGCCCGCGGCCCAGCGCTCCCGCATCGGATTGTTGCGCATTGCTTACATCCTTTCGGCGTTGGCGGCGATTTCATCCCATAGCCGGTCGACGTGGGCCCGGGTGGTCCAAGTGGAGCCGACCGCGGCTCGGATGAAGCGGCGACCGGCGGCGGCGGTGGTTACGTAGGACCGGCCGCCGGCGTTGACTGCTTCGGCTAGGGCGTCGGTGGCCTCGTCGCCGGCGGTGTGGGCGAAGCACACCAGGGCGAAGGGGACGGGGGCGATCAGATCCAGGCGCGGGTGGGCCTCGATCCGCTCGGCCAGCGACCGAGCCCACCCGACGTGGGTCCGGATCATGGCCCGCAGCCCCTCCAGCCCGAAGGAGCGGAGCACGAACCACAGCTTCAGGGCCCGGAACCGGCGGCCCAGCGGCGCCTGCCAGTCCCGGTAGTCGATCACCTGCCCCGACTCGGAGGCCGCGTCCCGCAGGTAGGAGGGGGTGATGCTCATGGCCTCGACCAGCGGCCGGCGGTCGGCCACCCATAACACCGAGCAGTCGAAGTTCGTGGCCAGCCACTTGTGGGGGTTGAACGTGTAGCTGTCGGCCAGCTCCAGCCCGTCTTGATGTCCTCGCATCTCGGGGCAGATCATGGCCGACCCGGCGTAGGCCGCGTCCACGTGGTGCCACATGCCCTCGGCCCGGGCCGTCTCGCCCATCCGGCGCAGCGGGTCCACCGCGGTGGTGGCGGTGGTGCCCACGGTGGAGCCCACGAAGGCCGGGGCCAGCCCGGCCCGGCGGTCTTCGGCTACGGCCCGCTCCAAGTCGTCGGGCCGGGCCGCGAACGCCTCGTCGGCGGCGATGGGCCGGAAGTGGCCGAACCCGGCCATCCGGGCCCCCTTCTCCATCGACGAGTGGGCCTGGCCGGAGGCGTAGACCACCATCGACTCGGCTGCCGCCCCCGTTCGCTGTCGGCACCGCTCCCGGGCGGTCACCAAAGCGGCGTGGGTGGAGTCCGAGGCGCTGGACTGGATGACCCCGCCCCCGGCCCCGGTGGTCCTCCAGGCATCGGGCAGGCCCATGGCCCCCACCAGCCAGTCCAGGACGCAGGACTCGATCTCGGTGGCGGCCGGGGCGGTGGACCACAGCATCCCCTGCACCCCCAGCCCGGCCGAGGCCAGCTCGCCCAGCACCGACGGCGGCGACGACATGGCCGGGAAGTAGGCGAACCAGCCCGGGTGCTGCCAGTGGGCCAGCCCGGGCACCACGATCTCATCCAGGTCGGCCGCTATCTGGTCGAAGGGCTCGGGCCGCTCGGGGGCCTGGTCGGGCAGCTTGGCCCGCACCTCGCCGGGTTCGACCGGTTCGCGCACCGGGCGCTGGTCCAGGTTGGCCAGGTAGTCGGCGATCCAGTCGATCATCCGGTGGCCGTTGCGGCGGAACTCGTCGAGGTCCAAGGGGCCGGGGCCTCGGGGGGCGGGACCGGCTGTCATCGCCGGTCAGGCTAACGGCGACGGCGGCTAGCCTCCGGCCCTGAGCGCGGCGCCTGCCCGGCGCCCGCCTCGGCCTCTTCGCCCCCACCCAGGAGATCCCCCATGGCCCAGTTCACGTTCCGCGGCGACCCGTTCAACACCGGCGGCGACCTCCCGGCCGTCGGCTCGCCCGCCCCCGCCTTCTCGCTGACCGGGGGCGACCTCAGCGCCGTCTCGTCGGAGGGCCTGGCCGGCAAGCGGGTGGTGCTCAACATCTTCCCGTCCATAGACACCCCCACCTGCGCCACCAGCGTGCGGACCTTCAACGAGCGGGCCGGGAGCCTCGACAACACCGAGGTGGTGTGCGTCTCGGCCGACCTGCCCTTCGCGGCCAGCCGGTTCTGCGTGGCCGAGGGGATCAGCAACGTCTCCACCGGCTCCACCTTCCGCAACCCGGAGTTCCTCGACGACTACGGCGTGGGCACGGTGGACGGGCCTCTGGCCGGGCTGTGCGCCCGGGCGGTGGTGGTGATCGACGAGCACGGAACGGTGGCCCACTCCCAGCTCGTGGCCGAGGTCGCCGACGAGCCCGACTACGACGCCGCCCTCGCCGCCCTGGCCTGAGTTTCGGGCCGCTTTTGCTGGCTGGTTGGGGGGAGCCCTTCCCCAGCCGGTCGAGTTCGTTACGGCCAGTACCGGGTCAGCCCATCTCGGCCTTGAGTATCCGGGCGACCGCGGAGCGGTCCATCCCGGCGGTGGCGGTTTTCGCACCTTTGATGGTGGGTAAACAACCGAATGGTGGTTCGTTGTTGGTTGAGGGCGGTCCGGGTCAGCTCGTCTCAGCGAGTTTTTGGCGGGCTAGGTCCAGGGAGTAGTCGACCATCACCGCCAGATCGTCCACGAAGGATGGGCCGGTGGTGTCGTCGTCGGTTTTGTCGCCCATGGCTCCGGCCGCGTAGCGCACCCGCACCCCTTCGTAGATGCAGGCCATCCGCCAGTATTGGAAGGCCAGGTACCAGTCGATGGCCGACAGGTCTCGGGGCGAGGACCGGGCGTAGCGCTCCACCACGTCGGCGGCGGTGCCGAAGCCGGGGACCCGGGTCGCGCCCCCGGCCGTGTCGGGGCGGGCTGGACCGCTATCGGCCTCGGCGGCGTCGGAGGGGTCACCCCACCACATGACCATGCCGGCCACGTCGGCCAGCACGTCGCCCAGGGTGCACAGCTCCCAGTCCAACACGGCGGCCACCGCGCCGTCGGCGTCCATGATGCAGTTGTCGAGCCGGTAGTCGCCGTGCACGATCCCGGCCCCCTGCTGGCGGGGGATGGAGGCCTTGAGCCGGTCGTGGATCTCCCGCAGCCGGGGCAGGTTCCGGTCCGAGCCCTCATCCACCTGGCGCTGCCAGCGCCGGAGTTGGCGGGCGCAGTAGTCCTCTCGGCGGCCCAGGTCGCCCAGGCCGACCTCGTCGGGGTCGGTGTCGTGCAGCGCGGCCAGGGTGTCCACCAGCGAGCCGGTCATCACCGGCCTCAACGCCTCGTCCACGGCCAGCCCGTCGTCGGCGGTGAAAACGATCGACCCCTCGATGTGGCCCATGACGTAGAAGTCGGCCCCGGTGACCGCCGGGTCGGTGCACAGCCCCACCGGCGGCGGCACCGGCACCGGGGTGGGGTGAAGGGCCGAGATCACCCGGTGCTCGCGGGCCATGTCGTGGGCGCTGGCCAGCACGTGCCCGGTCGGAGGCCGCCTCAGCACCAGGCGGCGGCCGGCCGCGTCGGTCACCTCGAAGGTCAGGTTGGACCGCCCCCCGGCGAAGAGTTCGAACCGCAGCGGCGGCTCCGCCCCGGCGTGGGCGGCCAGCCAGGCCGACACCGGTCCGGGGTCGATCCCGGCCGGGGCCTGATCGGTCACCTCGGCCTCGCCTCCGGCCATCACCGCTCGCCGGCGCTGGAGTCGGAGTCGGGATCGGGGCCGAAGGCGCCGGCGGCCCGCAGGCTGGCTATTTCGGCTGAATCGAGCCCGAGCACGTCCGCCATCACCTCCTCGGTGTGCTGGCCCGGGGTCGGGGCCATCGACGGCTCGGGCAGGGGCCGGTCGTCCGCGAACACCGGCAGCGGCAACTGCTCGCAGCCCAGCGCCTCGGCCGGATAAAAACCCATGCGGGCCTGGAACTGGGGGTCGTCGCCGATGCCGGCGGTGGTGTTGAACGGGGCGATGGGAGTGTTGGCCTCGGTCCCGAACCGGAGCCACTCGGCCACGGTGCGGGCCGCGAATATCTCCTTGAGTTCTCGCTGGAGCTCGGCGTTGCCCCGGGCGTGGTCGGCGTAGACGGCACCGGGCCAGCGCTCGAACAGGTCCATGCGGCCGACACCCTGACAGAAGTTGCGCCACAGGGCCCGCTCGGAGGCCATGAACAGCACATGGCCGTCGGCGGCCGCATAAGCCTGGTAGCGCACCCCCTCCCACATGCCGGCCAGCCCGGCCGGGCGGCGCTCGTAGCCGTCGGACGGGTTGCCGGTCACCTCCTCGGCCGGCCGCCGGTAGGCCCGCTCGGTCTCGATCCGGTACCAGTCCATGTAGGCCGAGGCGTCGGACTGGGCCAGCTCCAGGCGACAGCCGACCCCGGTGGCCCGAGCCCGGATCACCCCGGCCAGGATGGCCGCGGCGGCCAGCATGGGGCCGACGTTGATGCCGACGTTGGGCATGTCGGGGGGGATGCGGGCGAACCCCTCGTCGTCGGTGACCGGCCGCACGATCCCCGACCAGGTGTCGTAGGCGATGCCGTGGCTGGGCATGTCCTTGTAGGGGCCGGTGGCTCCGTAGCCGGACAGGGTGGCGAACACCAGGCGGGGATTGGCCTCGGACAGCTCGTCGTAGCCGAGGCCGAGGCGGGCCAGCGCCCCGGCCCGCATGGCCTCCACCACTGCGTCGGCCCCCGCGGCCAGCTCCCGGTAGAGCCGGCGGCCCTCGGGGTTCTTGAGGTCGAGGACGACGCTGCGCTTGCCCCGGTGGATGTGCAGGTGCAGCAGCGAGACCCCCTCGACGATGGGCCAGGTCATCTGGCGGATGTAGTCGCCGCCGGGGGCCTCGACCTTGATCACGTCCGCGCCCAGGTCGGCCAGGAAGGTGCCGACCTGCCCCGGCCCGAGCAGGCTCGACTCGATCACCCTCACCCCGGCCAGCAGCGGAGCTTCAGACGGCATGGCGATACCCTAAGCAAACCCACTGCCGTCTGTGCCACACTGGAGCCATGGAGACCCACGCCATCCCCGCCGTCGCCGCCCCCGCCCTGCCCCAGATCCGAGTCCCGGCCTGGGCCTGGATGATCGTTGCCTTGGCCGCGGCGGCCTCGTATTTCGTCATGCTCGAGAACGGCGCCCTGTTCGGCCAGGCCGCCCACACCCTTCACGAGTTCTTCCACGACGGCCGTCACTTCGTCGGCGTTCCCTGCCACTGACCCGCCCCGCCCGGTGAGGCGGCTGCCAGGGATCGGCTGCCCACCGGCGTTCTGATGAGGCGGCTGCTGGGCATCGGTGCCCTGGCCGGGCTGGCCGCCGGTGTCGCCTCGGCCGTGTTCTTGGCCACGGTGGGCCGGGGGCCGATAGCCGACGCCATCGCCCTGGAGGAGGCCCGGGCCCATGCCGCTGGCGCCGCCCATCATCAGGACCTGTTCAGCCGGGGCGTCCAGGAGATCGGCGGGGCGCTGGGCCTGATCGTGTTCGGGCTGGCCTTGGGCGTCGTCTTCGCCGTGGTCTTGGCCGCGGTCGGGCCTCGGCTCGGGGCCGTCACCCCCATGGGCGCGGCCGTGAGGCTCGGGTGGGTCGGCTTCGCGACGGTGGTGCTGGTCCCCTTTCTCAAGTACCCGGCCAATCCCCCGGCGGTGGGCGACCCCGACACCGTCAGCCAGCGCACCCTGGCCTACTTCGCGGCCTTGGTGCTGTCGATCCTGCTGACCCTGGCCGTGTGGCGCCTTCGGGCCAGGCTCGGGGCAGGCTCGGTCGCCGGGGCGTGGGCGACCGCCGCCTGCTACGCCGCCGGGCTGGCCGTCATCTTCTTGGCCCTGCCCGCCAATCCCGACCCCCTCGACGCCCCCGCCGATCTGGTGTGGCGCTTCCGCATGGCCTCGCTAGGAGGCCTGGCCGCAGCCTGGGCCGCTTTGGCCCTGGCGACCGGCACCCTGCTGACGCGCTGGCCGCCGACAGGCGGAGCCGCCCAACTCGCAGGCACGGCAGCGGCTGAAACCTCGGCGTAGAGACGCCGATATGCGCTCTCAGTTTATCGACCCGCGCTATCTATATAAAACAGAAAGTCCGTTGAGAACGAAAGTAAATGCATTTAGCCGCTACCTCATAGTTGATGAAGCATCTCGATCTGTATTCAACCACGTCTCACAACTTTTGGCAGATAAGTCACCTATTCTAGATATTGGCTGTGGAGTTGGAATACCGCTATTACCAGTAGGACCAACCGTCTTTGACAGGCAAGATTTTATCGCGATAGATTTATCGCTGCGCCAGTTGCGGTCAATTCGCGATAGTGCCAAAAATCCGATACCAAAACTGCTTCAAGTTGATGCCATCCAGATGCCTTTTCCTGACAACTCATTTGGCGCGGTGCTTGCTCGCCATATGCTCTATCATGTACATAACCCTCAAATAGCCATAGCAGAAGCAGCACGTGTTATCCGAGATGACGGTATTTTTATCGCGACTACGAACAGCTCACACAGTCGGCCCGAACTGCAAGACGCTCATCGAGAAGCGGTAAGTGAACTTGGAGGGAGGCTTTTAGAACGGATATCCCAGGTGTTTGACGCCGAGAATGGTGAGCACAAACTCACATCATTGTTTTATCGTGTTAGAACATTGAGTTGGTCCGGTATTCTAGCCTTTCCAGATATTTCTGAAGTGCTTGAATACTACCGTAGTTCGGCATATTATAAGATAGCATTCGATTCCGAAGCAGATCGAATAAGATTGTTAAATCTGATGGCTGACATCCTTATAGATAGGTTTGGTGATGGTCAGATATCGCTCACAGTCGGTGGAGCAGTATTCATCTGTGATGAACCAGTTCGGAGAGACTGAAATATCCATGTCGTCTGCTGATGGTGCTGGCGCGGTTGGGCTGATCGAGTCGGATTTAAGGGCGATTGGGCTGGGTTACGTGCCGGTGGATGTTGATGGATCAAATTTGGTTCAAGTGACCGACTTGCCCGACTATGAAAAGGGCGATGGGCAGTTTTTGGATGATTCTCGCATCCGAGGGACCTCGGAGTAGATCTCCAAGTGGCGGCGGGCGGCGGCGGGCTGTGTAGCGCCGGGCGGTGGCTGGCCCTTTAGCCCGAAGCCGGTTGGCCAACTCGAGGTCGTCGCGCAACTGAAGCCATGGAGATCCCCGCCGTCGCTGCCCCCGCCCTGCCCCAGATCCGAGTCCCGGCCTGGGCCTGGTTAATCGTTGCCTTGGCCGCGGCGGCCTCGTATTTCGTCATGCTCGAGAACGGCGCCTCCCATCATCAGGACCTGTTCAGTCGGGGCGTCCAGGAGATCGGCGGGGCGCTGGGCCTGATCGTGTTCGGGCTGGCCCTGGGTGTCGTCTTCGCCGTGGTCTTGGCCGCGGTCGGGCCTCGGCTCGGGGCCGTCACCCCCATGGGCGCGGCCGTGAGGCTCGGGTGGGTCGGCTTTGCGACGGTGGTGCTGGTCCCCTTTCTCAAGTACCCGGCCAACCCCCCGGCGGTGGGCGATCCCGACACCGTCAGCCAGCGCACTCTGGCCTACTTCGCGGCCTTGGTGCTGTCGATCCTGTTGACCCTGGTTGTGTGGCGCCTTCGGGTCAGGCTCGGGGCGGGATCGGTTGCCGGGGCGTGGGCGACCGCCGTCTGTTACGCCGCCGGGCTGGCCGTCATCTTCTTGGCCCTGCCCGCCAACCCCGACTCCCTCGACGCCCCCGCCGATTTGGTGTGGCGCTTCCGCATGGCCTCGCTGGGAGGCCTGGCCGCAGCCTGGGCCGCTTTGGCCCTGGCAACCGGCACCCTGCTGACGCGCTGGCCGCCGACAGGCGGAGCCGCCCAACTCGCAGGCACGGCAGCGGCTGAAACCTCGGCGTAGACATCCAAACAGCGGCGGGCGGTGGCCCAGGTGTGGCGGTTGGCCTGAGTCCGCCCTTCGACTGCATGAAGATGTTGGTCGGGGATAGGGTGGTTTGAATAATGAGCGATTCATCTGCGGTTGGTGCTTGGCGCGGCTGGGCTGAGCGAGTTAGATTTGAAGGATTCTGGGCTGGTCAGGCGACCGGGCCGAGGAGATGGATCACGAGGGTTGCGGCGTCGCCTTTTGTGATTCTGTTTATCATCATTCAGGCATGTAGCAATGGTGAAGGTGCGGGTGGTACATCGGAAG
This sequence comes from uncultured Acidimicrobiales bacterium, assembly GCA_958296055.1. Taxonomy (GTDB): domain Bacteria; phylum Actinomycetota; class Acidimicrobiia; order Acidimicrobiales; family Aldehydirespiratoraceae; genus CATQHS01. Next base: position 1,032,976 of record CATQHS010000001.1, on the reverse strand, counting down.
CAGTGCCAGCGCAAGAGTCGGTTGTTGAGGGGCAAGCAGTGCCTGAGTTGCCGGCGGTCGCTGCGCCACCTGTGCAAGAGTCGGTTGTTGAGGGGCAAGCAGTGTCTGAGTTGCCGGCGGTCGCTGCGCCACCTGTGCAAGAGTCGGTTGTTGAGGGGCAAGTGCCACCTGTGCAAGAGTCGGTTGTTGAGGGGCAAGCAGTGTCTGAGTTGCCGGCGGTCGCTGCGCCACCTGTGCAAGAGTCGGTTGTTGAGGGGCAAGTGCCACCTGTGCAAGAGTCGGTTGTTGAGGGGCAAGCAGTGTCTGAGTTGCCGGCGGTCGCTGCGCCACCCTCAGAAGAGCCAGTCTATGGTGACGTATTCCAGTTGACTGACTGGCCCGGCTACGAGTGGGGTGAGTGGTCTCCAGATGGTTCTCGCATACTACTCAACGGCGACCCCGACGGCGACAAGAACAGGGATGTTTATGTGGTGGGTGTTGATGGATCGAACTGGGTTCAGTTGACTGACTGGCCCGGCTACGAGTGGGGTGAGTGGTCTCCAGATGGTTCTCGCATACTACTCAACGGCGACCCCGACGGCGACAAGAACAGGGATGTTTATGTGGTGGGTGTTGATGGATCGAACTGGGTTCAGTTGACTGACTGGCCCGGCTACAAGTGGGGTGAGTGGTCTCCAGATGGTTCTCACATACTAATATACAGCAACCCCGACGACCCCGACGACTACGACAACCGGGATCTTTATGTGGTGGGTGTTGATGGATCGAACTGGGTTCAGTTGACTGACTGGCCCGGCGACAAGTGGGGTGAGTGGTCTCCAGATGGTTCTCACATACTAATATACAGCGACCCCGACGACGATGTGGATCCTGGCGACAGCAATGTGGATCTTTATGTGGTGGGTGTTGATGGGTTGAACTGGATTCGGTTGACTGACTGGCCCGGCTACAAGCGGGGTGATTGGTTTCCAGATGGTTCTCACATATTAATAGAAGGCAACGGGAGCGTTTATGTGGTGAGTGTTGATGGGTCGAACTGGGTTGAGTTGACTGACTGGCCCGCCTACAGGTGGCCTACGTGGTCTCCAGATGGTTCTCGCATACTAATACGCACAATAGAAGTCAATGACAGCCACTACGTAACCGGGGATGTTTATGTGGTGGGTGTTGATGGGTCGAACTGGGTTAGGTTGACTGACTGGCTCGGCGACGAGTGGGGTGAATGGTCTCCAGATGGTTCCCACATACTAATATACCGCAACCTCTACAACGAAAAGAAGCAGTATGTTGATAACAGGGATGTTTATGTGGTGGGTGTTGATGGGTTGAACTGGGTTAGGTTGACTGACTGGCCCGGCGACGAGTGGGGTGAATGGTCTCCGGATGGTTCTCGCATACTACTCAACGGCGACCCCGACGGCGACAAGAACAGGGATGTTTATGTGGTGGGTGTTGATGGGTTGAACTGGATTCGGTTGACTGACTGGCCCGGCGACGAGCGAGGTCGGTGGTCTCCGGATGGTTCTCGCATACTAATATACAGCGACCCCGACGACGATGTGGATCCTGGCGACAGCAATGTGGATCTTTATGTGATTCAGGTTCCTCAATAGATCTTCTTGCGTCCAAAAATTCCCCATCAATCTTAGTTTGTCATTGCACTTTCAGTCATGTGAGGGTTGTTCAGCCGGTTGATGTGGCGGCGACTTCGGAGTAGATCTCCAAGTGGCGGCGGGCGGCGGCGGACCAGGTGTAGCGCCGGGCGGTGGCCGGTCCGTTGGCCCGAAGCCGGTTGGCTAACTCGGAATCGTCGCGCACTCTGGCCATGCCTTGGGCCAGCGAGGCCGGGTCGGCTGCGGCGGTCAGCACCGCGTCTTCCCCGTCGGTCAGGAACTCTTGAAACACCTCGATGTCGGAGGCCACTACCGGCAGGCCCGCGGCTAGGGCTTCGAGGATCACCAGGCCCCAGCCTTCGTTGATCGACGGGAACACGAAGCTGTCGGCGGCGTGGAACCAGCCGGGCAACTCCTCGTCGGCCACGGTGCCGACCATCGCCATGTCGTCGCCCAGGCTCAGCCCCAGCCCCCCTAGGCACCCGAGGACCTCATCGCGGTATCCGCGGTAGTCCTGGAAGGAATGGCCGCCCACCACGGCCAGCATCGACGGCCGCCCCGGCCGGGCCTTCAACATCCCCAAGGCCTCGACCAGGTACCGCGACCCTTTGCGGGGCTCGATCCCGCCCACGGTCAGGTGCAGGTGGCGGTCCCCGGCCCCGATCCGGGCCCGCAGCTCTTCCCGCCGGGCCGCCGCCTCGGGAGCCGCGAATCGCTCGGCCCGCACCCCGTTGGGGACTACCGCCGCATCCACCCCGTACTCGTCGAGCAGCCGCCGCCGCCACGGTTCGCTCACCACCAGCACCCGGTCGGGCTCGACGATGGCCGCGTCCTGGCACTCGATCAACGCCGGGGTGGTGAAGTCGTCGATGTGATGCACGGTGCGGACCACCGAGAAGGCCGCGCCGCCGTCGCGGACCCGGGCGCCGGCCCGGGCCGATATGCAGTCCTGGGCGTGGACGATGTCGAACCGGCCGCTCATCCCGGCCAGCCCTACGGCCAAGGCGTCCACATGGGAGAACACCCGCTCGGTGAGGGTGGTGCCCTCGGTGTCGGGGGCCTCGACGATGCGCACGGGCACCTCAGCGGGGCGGAAGAACCCCTTGGCCGGGTCGCCTAGGGCCACCAGGGTCACGTCGGCCCCTTCGGCGGCCAGGGCCTCGGCCAGCTCCACCGAATGCACTGCCCCGCCCCGGGGCCTCACCGAGTACGTGGCCAGCGCGATCCGCGGCCCCGTCACGCGGTTAGCGTCACGGTCAGCTCTTCGTGGACCAGGGCCGGGTCCCGGTTGACCAACGCGGCCGCGGCCAGGGCCGCCCTGGCCCCGGTCTCGGCCACCACGCACCCAGCCTCCCGCAGAATCCGGCGCTGGGCGTCGAAGCCCTGCGGGTCCCGGTCGGCGCCCAGCACGTAGGCCACCACCGCCGCCCCCGACGCGGCCACCTCGGCCGCCACCGGGGCCAGCTCCCCGGCCGGGTCGGGGTGGGAACCGTCGCCGAGCACCACGTCCAACAGCACCGCGGCCACCGCCGGGTCCGACGCCTGCTCGGCCAGCAGCTCCGCCCGGGCCAGAGGGTCGATCATGGGATGAGGCCGGCCCCGGGTGTACTCCTCCTCGCCCAAGTCCAGGCAGACGTGGGCGCCGGGCGGGCCGGGCAGGCCCCAGTCCGCCCGCAGCGGGGTGTTGGAGTGAATGGGCCCGATGTGGCGGCTGGCGATGGTCATGGCCTCATAACACAGCGTCCCCCCGCTGAACAGCCCCACCAGCCGCCGCCGCTCCGGGTCGAGGCCGGTGATCAGCCGGGCGATCTCGGCGTCGGTGCCGCCCACCGGGTCGGGCCGGGGCAGGCCCAGCCTCCCCAGGGCCTCGGCCGCCCCCTGCTCCAGGGTGTTGCACACGGTCACGCCCGCGGCCACGGACACCGGCTCGTCCAGCCCGATCAGGGCCGCCACGAGCGGCTTGGCCGGCTCGGCGCCCAGCAGCTTCTCCACCACCTCCGGGGCTGGGGGCTTGGACACCAACAGCACCAGCTCGGTGGCATCGTGCTCAGCGAAGGCGCCGATGGCCGCGCCGGTCATCAGCCCGCCGACCTCGGCCGACAGGTCCCGGCCGCCCACCCCGATCACGTGCGACACCCCCGACCCCCACCGGTGGAGCAGGGTCATCGCCTCCTGGGCCCCGGTGCCGGCCGCGGCCACCACCCCCACCGGCCCGGCCGCCACCCGGTTGGAGAACCCCAGCCCCACCCCGGCCAGCGCGGCAGTGCCGGCTCCCGGCCCCATCACCAGCCTGCCCATCGAGGCGGCCCGGGCCTTCAGGGCGATCTCGTCGGCCACCGGTACGTTGTCGCTGAACAGCAGCACGTCGAGGCCCCGGGTCAGGGCCTTCTGGGTTTCGAGGGCGGCGTATTCGCCGGGCACCGAGACTATGGCGACGTTGGCCTTCGGGCCTGCGGCCAGGGCCTCGTCCAGATCCTGGGGCCGGGGCGCCCCCTCGGTGTCGACCCAGGTCTGGGCGGCCGGCTCGAACAGGACCCATCGGCCCGCTTCCAGGGCGGCGACGGCAGCCCGGTCGTCGGCGGCCCGCAAGGCCAGCACCAGGTCGTTGACGCCCGCGCCGTCGAGCCCATCGCCTCCGTCGGCGAAGCCCTCTGAGGCCAGGGTCTCCAGGTTGGCCGGGGTAGCCATCGCCGCCCAGGCCCAGTCGACGCCGTCGGCCTCCAGCATGGCCCGGGTGGCCTCCAGCAGCCGGACGCTGTCGGCGTAGGAGTCGGCGATCACCTCCGCCTTGGCGAAGCCGGTCATGGGACCGCGGCGGGAGCGGCGCCTGGGCCGGTCACGGGCTGGCGCTCGTCATGGGCCTTGGCGATCACGGGACCAGGGCCGGCACCGGCACCGGGTCAGCGACGATGCGGGTGCCGCCGGGGCCCTCGATCACCCCGGCCGGCTCGTCGAGGGTGGCGTAGACCAGCTCGGGGGTGGTTATGGCCGCCAGCCGGCCCGGCGCCGCCCCCGGCTCCTCCACGAACTCCACCGCGGCCCACACCTTGGGACCCATGCTGCCCGGCGGGAACTGGCCGTCGGCCAAGTGGCGGCGGGCCTCGGCCGCGGTCATCTCCGCCACCGACCGCTCCGCGGGGGTGCCGAAGTCGATCCGCACCGCGGGCACCCCGGTGACCATCACCAGGGCCTGGGCCCCCACCGAGTGGGCGATGCGCTCGGCCGCGAAGTCCTTGTCGATCACCGCGTCCACGCCCTGGTAGGCGCCGTCGCCGGAGCGGGCCACCGGGATGCCGCCCCCGCCGCCGGCCACCACCACGTACCCGGTGGCGGCCAGGGTGGAGATGGCGTCGGCCTCGATGGGCACCATCGGGCGGGGAGACGGCACCACCCGCCGGTACCCCCGCCCGGAGTCCTCGGTCATGGCCCATCCCCGCCGGGCTTCCAGGCTGGCCGCCTCGGAGCGGCTGAAGAAGGGGCCGATCGGCTTGGTCGGCGCCAGCAGGGCCGGGTCGGCGGGGTCGATCTCGACGTGGGTGACGACGGACACCGCCCCCGGTATCTCCTGGCGGCACACCTCGTGGAGGGCCAGGCAGATGAGACTGCCCAGCGCCCCCTGGGTCATGGCCCCCAGGGTGAACAGGGGCAGGGCCGGCACCAGGTCGGCCGACTCCTCGTGCTGGATGGCCAGGTTCCCGACTTGGGGGCCGTTGCCGTGGACGATGACGATGTCCCAGCCCTTGCGGATCAGCGACCGCACCGAGCGGGCCATGGCCAGCGCGTTGGCGTACTGCTCCTCCATGGTGCCGCGTTGGTCCTGGCGGGTGAGGGCGTTGCCGCCGAGAGCGAGAACTGCGATTCCGGCCAAAGGGTTGCGCTCCTCGGGGGGTTTCGATCTCGTCAGGGCCGGGCGAGCCGCCCCGGAGGCTCGCCGATAGCAGAATCGGTTTTTCCTATAGTAGACGAAACGGCGTCTTGGCGGGTCCGACGGCCGGGCTTCTCGACCACAGGCAAGAACTTCCGAGTTTTTGCGAACTGGTGTTGCGACTGTCACAGGGTCCTGATACCTTGTCATTGTTGTTCGTTGTAGGGGAGTGAGAGTCATGTTCCACCGGTTCGTCACCGAATTGAGGGCTCTGGACCTGTCGTGGATGGGCTTGGACGAGCTGCGCGACGCCGCGGCCGGGGTGAAGCGGGTGCGGGCTGCGCTGGACGCCTTGGAGGCTCGGCTGCTGGTCAAAGCCGAGGATCGGACCTTCGACCCCGGGGCGGGCATCGAGTTGATGCGCGACGGGGGTGGCTGTTCCCAGCGCGAGGCCCGCCGCCGCCACCGCCGGGCTCAGGTCTTGGACCAGATGCCCGCCGTGGCCGGTGCTTTAGCCGGGGGCGACATCACCGCCGAGCACGCCGACGCCTTGGTGCGGGCCGCCGAGGCCACCTCGGCTGAGACCGTGGACACCGACATCGGGCTGCTGGAGAAGACCAAGGCGCTGCCCGCCGATCTGGCCGCTCGCGAGGTCGCCGACTGGACCAGCCGCCACCAGGCGATGGAGGACCGCGAAGCCAAGTTCCGTCGCCAGCGGGCTATGCGCAGCCACCGCACCTGGGACGACGCCAACGGCATGGTCAACTTCCGCACCCGGTTGGATCCCGTCACCGGCGCCCAGGCCCGGGCCGTCTTCGACGACATCTCCAACCGCCTGTACAAAGCCGACGGTGGCCGGGACGCCAAAGCGGACCAGGTCCGCACCTGGGACCAGCGCAATGCCGACGCCTTCGCTGCCGCCCTAGGTCTAACCCCCGCCCCCGCGGCAGGGCCCGCCGGCCGGGACAAGCCCTTGAGCCTGCGCAACCAGATCCTCGTCATCGCCCACACCGACGCCATCACCGGCGCCGACCCCGGTGCCCGCTGCGAAATCCCCGGAACCGGCCCCATCCCCCGCTCTGAACTCGAACGCTTGGCCTGCGAATCAGAACTGTTCGGGGCCTTGTTCTCCCGCGACGGGCTGCCCCTGTGGCATGGCCGGCGGGTCCGAACCGTCACCCCCCAGCAATGGCGAATGCTTATAGCCCGAGACCGCGGCTGCGTCCTGTGCGCGGCCAGCCCCGGCTACTGCCACGCCCACCACATCGTGGCCTGGACATCCCCGGCCGCAGGCCCCACCGACATCGACAACCTCGCTCTGGTCTGCAACCGACACCACCACCACGTCCACCAGCACAACCTCACCCTCGCCCGCCAACCCGACGGCCAATGGACCACCAGCACCCCCGAGCAGCCGCGGGCTGCCCGCCCCGCCCGAAAACCCGTCGGCCGAGACCCGGACCACTGCAACGGCCACACCTCCTCAGCAGGGTCGCTGGCGAGCATCCGAGCCGGGCCATGACCAATCCGGGGCCGGGGCGACAGGCCTGTTCCTATAGTGAGGCGATGGCAGCCTCAGCCGAAGGACCCTTCGGCGTGAGCGACGACCCCGCCGGGAGCGAGCACGACCCCACCGAGGTGCTGGCCGCCTACTGGGCCGAGGGCGAGCGGCGCCTGTACCCGCTGGCCACCGTGGACGCCGACGCTTACATGGAGGCGGTGAAGCTGGTGCGGGCGGTGGCCGACGAACTGGCCGGCGTAGCCACCCTCGACGAGCTGGCCGAGCGCTGGGACCGCCGGTCCGAGCTGATGTCCGAAGCGAAGAGGGCCAGCGGCCCCCGGCCCGGTTCATCGGCCGGCTCATTGGTAGGGGAGACCGAGGCGGCCGGGGCCGGGTTTGCCCTGCGCCGCCGGGAGCTGCTGGCCGAGCGGTCCGAGAGCCGCCGCCGGGAGGCCGTCGCCGCCGCCCGCCGGGCTGGCCGGGCCTGGGCGGTGCTGCACGAGCGGGGCGACCCGGCCGCCGGGCTGGCCGACCCCTACCAGTGCATGGAACTGCATCTGGCCACCGGCTTGGCCGTGGTGAGCACGGTCGAGCCCGACCCCTCAACCATGACCCCCAACCACGTGGTGTCGGTGGCCGCTGCGGGCGACGAGAACGGCCGAACCGCCGACCTCGACCCCGCCTCCTTCGAGGATCTGGAGACGGCCGACCCCGAGCAGTTCCAACGCAACCGCCAAGCCATGCGCCGCCTCGTAGAAACCGTCGAAGAGTGACGCTTATATCCTGGGGTGGCCACGCTCATGAGCATTCGAGACAAGCTCGCAACGCTTCTGCGGGAGGAGGGAAGATGAGCTACTCCGAAGACCGAGTAATGGCGGCTGAGTCGTCGATGGCTAAGTACCGAGGCTCGGCTGACGGCGAGGTTGGCGCGGCGCTGGCGGTAGTCGGGCTGTCCTCCGAGCGGGCGACTCACGAGGTTGCGATCCGCGACGACATGATCAGATTCGCCTGCCGTGTCGGGGCGTCGCTGCGGCAAGTGGCCGAAGCGTCGGGCCTCGGCCGCAAAGCCGTCACCGTGATCGCCCGCGCCGACCCGGCCGGGGATTCACAGTCCGGCACCTGATGAAACCGCTGGTCGATCGTCCGGCGAGGTGCGCTCTGGCGTTGGGGGTGCTGGCGATCGCTGCCGGTGCATGCGGCGGAGGCTCCGACTCGATCGATGTGGAGGCGCAGCGGTTGACCGACGGCGGCTACGAAGGCTGGAGCAACGCGGGATGGTCGCCCGACGGCGCCCGCATCCTCTTCGCCAGCGACCATGACGGCGATTTCGAGGTCTATGTCGCCGACGCCGACGGTTCCGATGTGCGGCAGTTGACCGACAACGATTACCTCGACTGGGTAGTCGGCGCGGGATGGTCGCCCGACGGTGCCCGCATCCTGTTCACCAGCGACCGTGGCGGCGATTTCGAGGTGTATGTCGCCGCCGCCGACGGCTCTGATGTGCAGCAGTTGACCGACAACGACTCCAACGACTGGGATGCGGGCTGGTCGCCCGACGGCGCCCGCATCCTCTTTGCCAATGACGGCGACGGCGACTTTGAGATCCACGTCATGGACGCCGACGGCTCGAACACGCAGCAGTTGACCGACAACGGCCACGACGACCTGATCCCCGTCTGGTCGCCGGACGGCGCCCGCATTCTCTTCGCCGGCTACCAGTACGGTCCCGGCAACAGAGACGTTTTCGTGATGAACGCCGACGGCTCAGATGTGCAGCAGTTGACCGACAGCGGCCACGGCGACTGGATCGGCAGCGTCAGTTGGTCGCCGGACGGGTCCCGTATCCTGTTCACCAGCGAGCGCGACGGCGACTTCGAGGTTTACGCCATGGACGCCGACGGCTCAGATGTGCAGCAGTTGACCGATAACGACCACGAGGACTTCTACGCGGTCTGGTCGCCGGACGGGTCCCTCATCCTGTTCACCAGCGAGCGCGACGGCGACTACGAGCTTTATGTGACGCCCACCCGATGATCTCAGCCAGTCGCGGCGTGAGCGTGGCCGGGGTTCTGCGCCGCCCAGCGCCGAACGCCGTCCGTCGGGCGGCGCCCCATGTCGATCAGGCAGCGCTGGAGGTCGAGGTTGAGCCCGGCGGAGTGCAAACGGAATGCCAACAACCCGTTGAGAGCTGCCTGCGCCGGGTCAGATGCCACCGGCGGCGGACTGACGGCGCCGTCCGTGTTCACGTCGATCACATTGACGCCGTCGACTTTCTCGACGGCGTTCACGGCGGACAGGACCGCCTCTCCGAAGCTGGCGGCCTCCCGGTAGAAATCGAGATACTGGAGGTCGTCGACTCGGCCGACCGTGGCGTCGTCGCAGCCCGCGTCGAGCAACGTCTTTAGGTTCTCGTCGGCCTGCAGGTCTGCCCCCACCGCTATTACCGTGAATTTGAAAATAGGCATCAGCGCATCTCCTGTGTCTTGTGTTCCGGCGGGCATCTTCTGAGTGCGCGCCGGATCGATTGGGCGTGTGCGTATTGATCGCGGGGTGTCGAGTAGATGGTCACTTTGCACCCTTTGCGGCTTGCTGCTGGACAATAGGCCACACCCCAAGCATGGCCTCGGCTTTGCTCAACGCGCCACCCTGCGGCTTCTAACTCTTTGATCGCAGCCCTGATCCCCTTCTTCGGGTGGTGATTTTGTATCATCTAATGATTTTACAGTAATATGTGAGGTAAACCACAGTGCCGGGGGAGGCGGCCGAGGGTGACGCTGCGGAGTCTTCCCGGCTACGGTCAGAGCCGATGACGCGTGACCCGTCTCGACTCCGATCGGCCGCGGCGCCGTGAAGCTGGCCGACCTGATCATTGATCTGCAGTACCGGGGGCTGCGGGTCAACGCCCCGTTCGAGCGCCGGCCGGGCGGGGCCGGGCCCTCCGACGCCGGGATGATCTGGATCGAGGGCACGGCGGTGACCGTGCCGGTGGACGCCGGGTTCGTGGCCGGCTCCCCCTACACGCTCGAGCCTGAAGACGCCGGGTTCGGCATCTACGCCGACGGGGTGCGCCTGGCCGCAGCCGCCCCCGCCGACCGGCCCCGCTTCTACGACCTCACCACCGCCGACGGCGTCCCCTACTGGCAGCTCGCCCTCATGCACCTCGACTCGCTGGCCAGCACCGTGCTCCAGACCTGCGCCTACTGGGGCAACGACGACCAATGCCGGTTCTGCGGGATCGGCGTGTCGCTGGCCTCGGGCAACACGGTGACGGTGAAGCGCCCGGCCCAACTCGCCGAGGTGGCCGCCGCGGCCAAAGAACTCGACGGCGCGGTGGACATCACCCTCACCACCGGCTCCACCTACGGCCCCGACAAGGGCGCCCTGTACGCGGCCCGCTGCGGCCAGGCCATGAAGGAGGCGTCGGGCCTGCCGGTGGAGGTCCAGTTCGAGCCGCCCGACGACCTGGCCGTGATCGACAAGGTGGCCGACAGGGGCATCGACTCGGTCGGCATCCACGTGGAGACCTTCGACCCGGCCGTGCTGGAGTGGGTAGCCCCGCCCAAGCACCGCACCGGCATCGAGCGTTACTTCGAGGCCTGGGAGCACGCGGTGGGGCGGTTCGGCGAGGGCCAGGTGTCCACCTACGTGATCCTGGGCATGGGCGAGGACCCCGACCTCATCGTCGAGGGCTGCTGGCGGGCGGTGGACATCGGCGTCTACCCCTTCATCGTGCCGCTGCGGCCCGTTCCCGGCTCGCTCATGGCCGACGTGCTGCCCCCTGCGCCCGACTACGTGGACCGGGTGGCTCGCCAGGTGGCCCCCTACCTGGTGGAGCGGGGCCTCACCGCCGACCGGGTTACGGCCGGCTGCGCCCGCTGTCAGGCCTGCTCGCCGGTGGGGGCCATGGAGCGGGAACTGCAGGCTCCCGCCGACCGCAACCTCATCCCGGTCCGGGCCCTGGGCTGAGGCCGCATGGACTCGGCGGCAACGGTGGCAGCAGCGGCGGTCGGCGCCCCCGCCCGGGCCCTGGGCTGAGGCCGCATGAACCGGGTCGAGTGCTGGCGGGCGGTCACCCCCCAGGCCCGCAACTGGCACTTCCGCATCCGGCACCGGGTCTTCGTGGAGGAGCAGCGGGTCATACCCATCACCGACCTCGACGACCGGGACCGGGACCTGTCCACCATCCACGTCGTGGCCGGCCGGGGGTCGGCGGCGGTGGGCACGGTCCGGCTGTACCGCACCGACGGGGCCGGGCGGTGGAAGGGCGACCGCCTGGCCGTGCTGGCCGGACATAGGGCCGGGATGGTCGGCGCCCGCCTGGTGCGCTTCGCGGTGGCCACGGCCGCCGCGGCCGGCGGCGACGTCATGGACGCCATCGTGCAGGTGCAGAACGTCACCTTCTTCGAGCGCCTGGGCTGGGACAGGGCTGGCCCGCTGATCGCCTACCACGGCCTGCCCCACCAGCCCATGACCTTCCGGCTGGCCGACGCCCGCACCCTGGACGAGAGCGACATCCCCGACGACGCCTGCCTGCGCCTCCCGGCCGCCCGGCACGCCCCTAGCCCCCTGATAGAGGCGGTGACCTGATCGCGTTAGCCGAGGCCATGAGAAACTGATCGGCAGAGTTGCTAGTAGTTGTTAGGTATACCTATCATCTACTCATGAAGCGAAACAGCCCATTCCCCCTGCTCGCCGCGATCCTGGCCATACTCGGCCTGACCGTCGCGGCCTGCGGCTCCGACAACTCGTCCCCCGACCCGGCCTCGCTCGACGCGGCCGTGGCCAACTACGCGGCCGGCGTTCACTCGTCCTACCGGGTGAGCCTCCAGTCGGCCATGGCCATGGACGCGGCCATCGACGCCTTCGTCGAGGCCCCCGGCCCCGCGTCGCTGAAGGCGGCCCGGCAGGCCTGGCTGGTGGCCAGGGACGATTACGGCCCCACCGAAGCCTTCCGGTTCTACGGGGGCCCCATCGACGACGAGGCGACGGGCACCGAGGGGCTCATCAACGCCTGGCCCCTCGACGAGGCCTACATCGACTACGTCGAAGGCGCCTCGGGCGCAGGCATCGTCAACGACCCCGATGCCTTCCCGGTCATCGACGCCGGCGTGCTGGCGTCGCTGAACGAAGAGGGCGGCGAGGCCAACGTCTCCACCGGCTGGCACGCCATTGAGTTCCTGCTGTGGGGCCAGGACCTCAGCCTCGACGGGCCCGGCGACCGGCCGTTCGCCGACTACACCACCGCCCCCAACGCCGACCGCCGAGCCGCCTACCTGGCCACCGCCTCGGACCTGCTGGTGTCCCACCTCCGGGAACTGGTGGACGCCTGGGCCCCCGGCGGCGGCAACTACCGGGCCGAGTTCGAGTCGGCCGGCCGAGGCGAGGCGCTGCGGCGGATGATCACCGGCATCGGCGAGCTGTCCCGGGGCGAGCTGGCCGGAGAGCGGATGAACGTCGCCTATTCCGAGCGGTCCCAGGAGGACGAGCACTCCTGCTTCTCCGACAACACGGTCAGCGACATCATCGGCAATGCCCGGGGCATCGAGATGGTCCTCATCGGCAGCTACCCCGGCGGCGTGTCCGGACCGGGGGTCCTCGACTTGGTGAGAGAGGCCGACGCCGACCTGGCCGGCAAGCTGAAGTCGGAGGTCTCGGCCAGCCTGGCCGCGGTCCGGGCCATCCCATCCCCGTTCGACCGGCATCTGGTGGACGGCGTGTCCGACGACGACCCCGGCCGCCGTTCGGTCCTGGCCGGCATCGAGGCGCTCGAAGCCCAGACCGACACCATCGTGGACGCGGCCGAGGCCATCGGCGTGACCATCAACGTGAGCTGAGCCTTACAGCTCGGGCCATCGGCGTGACCGTCAACGCAACCGTCAACACGAGCTGAGCCTTGCCTCGCCCGGCTTGGACCGCCGTCCTCGCGGCCGTGACCATGGCGGCCGCGACGGCCTGCGGTCCAGGCCGGCCGGCGGGCCCCGCCCCCGACCTCGGCGGCGAGACCACCCGCGGCGACGCCACCCTCAACGCCTTCGGCTTCCCGGCCCCGAAGCTCACCAACGAGGAGCGACGGCTCTTCGAGCGGGGCGACAGCCTCTTCACCCGGAACTGGGTCACCGCGCCCGCCTCCACCGACGCCCGCGACGGGCTGGGGCCTACGTTCAACGCCCAGTCCTGCTCGTCGTGCCACCTGCGAGACGGGCGCGGTGCCCCGCCCGACCCCGCCGGCGAAGCGGCCCGGCTGGGCCTGCTGGCGCGCCTGTCGGTCACCGGCGCCGATCCGGTCACTGGCGGCCCGGTTCCCGACCCGAACTACGGCGGCCAGCTTCAGGACCGGGCCGTGCTGGGCGTCGAGCCCGAGGGCGCCCTCGAGATCGACTACGAGACCATCGAAGGGGCCTACGGCGACGGGTCCGCCTACGAACTGGTCGCCCCCACCTACCGGGTCGTCAATCCGGCCTTCGGCCCCCTCGCCCCCGACGTCATGATCGGCCCTCGGCTGGCCCCTCAGATCGTCGGCATGGGGCTGCTGGAGGCCATCCCGGCCGAGGACATCCTGGCCGCGGCCGACCCCGACGACGCCGACGGCGACGGCATCTCGGGGCGGGCCAACATGGTGTGGGACGCCCGGGCCGGCGAGACGGCTCTGGGCCGGTTCGGGTGGAAGGCCAACGTGGCCACCGTGGAGCAGCAGACCGCCGGGGCCTTCCACGGCGACATCGGCATCACCTCCGGGCTGCACCCCGACCAGAATTGCCCGCCGCCCCAGACGGCCTGCTCGCAGGCCCCCGGCGGCGGCCGCCCCGAGCTGCCCGATACCCGGCTCGGCACCGTCACCCTTTACACGAAGACGCTGGCGGTGCCGGCCATGCGGGGCGGCGACGACGCCGACGTGCGGGCCGGCTGGGAGTTGTTCGAGCAGATCGGCTGCACGTCGTGCCACACCCCGACCCACCGCACCGGCGATGCCGACATCGCCGCGCTGGCCCGCCAGACCATCCACCCCTACACCGACCTGCTACTGCACGACATGGGCGAGGCGCTGGCCGACGGCCGCCCCGACTTCGCCGCTTCCGGCCGGGAGTGGCGGACGCCGCCGCTGTGGGGCCTCGGGCTCATTGAGGTGGTCAACGGGGCCCGGTTCCTGCTGCACGACGGCCGGGCCCGCACCCTTGAGGAGGCCATCCTGTGGCACGGCGGCGAGGGCGAGCCCGCCCGGGAGGCGTTCCGGCTCCTGCCCGCCGATGACCGCCGCAAGCTGGTGGCCTTTCTCGAGGCGCTGTGACCTTTCGGCCGGCCGCGGCGGTCATCGTCGCCGCGTGGGCTTTGGCGGCCGGGTGCGGAGGCGGGCCTCCCGAGCGGGCCGACGTGCTCGGGGACTTGGCCGACGAGGTGATCATCCCGGCCTATGAGCGGCTGGCGGCCAGCGCCGAGGCGCTGGCCGGCGCGGCCGCCGAGCTCTGCTCGACCCTGGAGCCCGGCGACCTGGCCGCCGCCCGCCGGGCCTTGGAGGCGGCCCGGGCCGACTGGTCCTTCAGCGAGGCGATGTGGGTCGGCCCGGTCATGGAACGGAGGTCCTGGGCCGTCATCGACTGGCCGGTCTCGGCCGAAGAGATCGAGGATCTGATCGCCGACGCCGCCGTCGAGATCGACTATGACCGGTTGGCCCGCCGCATCGGCGCCGACCAGCGCGGCCTGGGCGCGGTCGACTACCTGCTCGGACCCCCCGGCGCCGCGGCCGTGCTGGACGAACTGGCTGACGAGCGGCGCTGCGCCTACCTGGCCGGAGTGGCCGAGGTGATCGCGGCCGAGGCCGCCCTGCTGCCCGCCGACTGGACCGCCGACTTTGAGAGCGGCGGCCCCTACCGGGCCGTCTTCGCCGACCCTGACGGGTCCGGCCTTGATGCCGTGGTCAACGACGCCGTCTTCCTGCTCGAGTCCATCACCGACCTGGAACTGGGCGCTGCCCTGGGGGAGATGGGCCGGGAGGCCGACCCGAGCCGGATCGCCGAGGGCCCGGCCGGGTTGGGCGCGGTTGACCTGGCCGGTCGCCTGGAGGGACTGAGGGCCGTGCTGATAGGCACAGACGAGACCCCCGGCGGCCTGAGCCCCCTGCTCGGCGACGACTTGGCCGGCAGCCTGGCTGCCCGGTTCGCCGCGGCCGCAACCGCGGTGGCCGCCATCGAGCCGCCCCTGCTCGACGCGGTTGCGGCCTCGCCCCAGACGGTCAGCGCGGCCCGCGCCGCCATCAAGGATCTGCAGATCACCGTCGCCACCGAGGTGGTGAGCCAACTCGGGGTGACCATCGGGTTCAGCGATGCCGACGGGGATACCGGAGCCTGACCCGCCCGCCGCTCCCGTAGCCGCGGCCGCACCGACCCCGGCCGCCGCGGCCGCACCGACCCCGGCCGCCGCGGCCGCACCGGCCCCGGCCGTCTCGGGCCCGGCCGCCGCGGCCCGGGCCCTCCTCGGGAGGCTGGCGACTGCGGCGAAGCGACCGGTGCCGGCCGACTCGGCAGCCGCCTTCCGGATGGCCTACGGCCTGCTGGTCGCCTTCGGCTCGATCCGCTTCCTGGCGAAGGGCTGGGTCGGCGCCCTCTATCTCGAACCGGCCCACCATCTCACCTACCCCGGGTTCGAGTGGGTCCGCCCCCTGGCCGCCCCGTGGATGCACCTCCACATGGCCGCTCTGGCCGGCCTCGGGCTCTGCATCGCCGCGGGCTACCGCCACCGCCTGGCCGCGGCGCTGTTCGTGGTCGGGTTCTCCTACGCCGAGTTGATCGAAGCGTCGCTGTACCTCAACCACTACTGGTTCGTCACCCTGGCCGGGGTGTTGCTGTGGCTGCTGCCGGTCGGGCATCACTGGTCGCTGGACGCGGCCCGGGGCCGGGTGGCGGCCTCGCCGATGGTCCCGGCCGGTGCGGTGTGGGCGCTGCGGGCCCAGGTCGCCGTCGTCTACGGGTTCGCCGGGCTGGCCAAGCTCAACCCGGACTGGCTCTTGGAGGCCCAGCCCCTGCGCATCTGGCTGGCCGACCGGACTCACCTCCTGCTGATCGGCCCGCTGCTAGACGAGCCCGCCGTCGCCTACCTGGCCTCTTGGTCGGGGGCGTTCTTCGACTGCACCGTCGTCGGCTGGCTGCTGTGGCGGCGCACCCGGCCCTGGGCCTTCGCCGCACTGGTCGCCTTCCACCTGGCCACTGGCGCTCTGTTCCAGATCGGGATCTTCCCGGGGGTGATGATCCTGGCCGCCCTGGTGTTCTTCGATCCCGACTGGCCCCGCCGCCTCGCCCGCGCCGCCCGCGCCCGCGCCTTTGTCTCCGGCCCCGTCCGAGCGGGAGAGGGCCAGACCGGCGGGGAGGGCCTGACTGGCGATGCCGAGCCGGCCAGCGGGGGAGGGGCTCCCCCCGAGGTGGGGCGGGTCCGGCTGGCGTTGCTGGGCTTGCTGGCCGTCGTGCAGTTGGCCCTTCCCCTGCGCCACTATGCCGCCGACGGCAACGTCCGATGGACCGAGGAGGGCTACTACCTGGCCTGGCGGGTCATGCTCACCGAGAAGGCCGGCCATCTCGAATACGCCGTCACCGACTCGGCGACCGGCGACACCTGGACGGTCGACCCTCGCCTGGTGCTCACCGACTGGCAGGCCGCTCACGCCGCCACCCGCCCCGACCTGATCCACGCCGCCGCCCGTCTCATCGCCGACCACTACCGCGACCGGGGGGTGGCCGACCCGGAGGTGCGGGCCGAAGCCTGGGTGGCCATGAACGGCCGCCCGGCCCGCCGGCTGGTCGATCCCGGCGCAGACCTTGCCGCCCATGCCCGGGCTGATCTGCCGCCGGGCTGGATACTCGAACCCTGATCTCAACCCGGTTAATGCATCCAAGTTGATTTTGAATATTTACAGTGTATTGTGAGTTCAGGTCTTCCCCCGACTGGCGCGATCACGGGGGCTTGCGGTGACCGACGAGAAGACCGGGAACGAAAAGGCCGAGAACGAAAAGACCGAAGAGAAGACGGGCAGGAAGTCGAGGCGAAAGGCCGCCGCCGGGGACAGCTTCAAGCTCGGCGCTGTCTTCTGGGTGCCGATGTTGCTGATGATGGGCGCTTCCATCGCCGTGGTCGTGCTGGCGATCGTGCTGGAGATGCGGTCGCGCCACCCGCTGGAGGAGTGGCCCGCCGATCTTCCCGGGTGCGAAGACGCCGAGGTCGTCGCCGCGGTGACCGGGGCGCCGGCCATCGTCGAGCGCTGGGCCCTGATCAGCGCCCACGTGTACGAGATCCGGGCGCTGCGAGTCCTTGAGGTGGTCCCCCGCCACGTCGAGCACACCGACGGCCAGACCCGGCTGGTGTGCGACGCCGAGTTCTACGTGGACTCCGCCGACCACACCGACGAGCACCTCGACGACGGGGCCATCGAGGTGCAGACCCTGCCCACCGGGGAGACGGCGGTGGTGTGGGAGGTGGACGGGGCCCGCAGCACGGCCCGTTTCCTCCCACCCAGAACCCCGGTCCCCTCCCCGAGTGGGTAGCGTCGAGCGAACCGGACCGAGGGGTTCGGCTATCCCTCGGTGAGCCCCTCGAGCGAACCGGACTACGGGGTTCGGCTATCCCTCGGTGAGCCCTTCGAGCGAGTTCCGGTGGTCCAGCAGGAGCCGGCGCCGTTCCGGCGAGTCGGCCAGGGCCCGGCGCCGCTCCTCCCACGCCGAGGCCTCGAACGATCCGGCGTCGAGCGAGGCCAGCAGGGCTTTGGCGGCCGCCACGGCCGGGGAGGCCCCCGGGGCCCGGTCGATGATCCCCACCGCCACCGCCACGGCATGGCCCTCGTCGGCGGGCACGGCCGCCCCGGCCGCCGCCAAGTCGGCGCCGCTGAGCTGGTCGCCGAGCACCACCAGCCGGCGGAGGGGCATGGCGCCCAGGCGGGCGTGGAGCCGGGCCAGCGCGGCGGGGTTGTAGAGGATCCCGAGCCGAGCCGCCGGCAGCCACACCCGGGCGGCCCGAGCCACCACCACCGCGTCGCACGACCAGGCCAGATCGACGCCGGCCCCGACGCAGGCCCCTTCGACGGCGGCGACCACCGGCAGGGGGCAGCGCTCGATCGCCGCGGTGAGCGACGCCAACTCGCGGTCGAAGCCGGTGTCGACGGCCGTTCCCTCCAGCTCGGCCAGGTCGGCCCCGGCGCTGAACCGGCCGCCGCCGCCGGCGATGACGACGCCGCGGAGCGAGCTGTCCGCCGCGGCCTGCTCCTCGGTCTCCCCGAGAGCCTCGGCCAGCCGCCGAATGGTCTGGCGCCGCAGGGCGTTGGCCCGGCCGGGCCGGTTGATCTCCAGGACGCGGGCGCCGGAGCGGCGCTGGATGGCGATGTCGTCCACCGGCGGATCAGCCTAGAAGCGGGCGCGGATGGTTCTCATGGCGAGGTTCAGCGCGTGAAGCGGATGAACCCGAGCCCGCGGGATGATCAGCCCTCGCCCTCAGGGGCCGGCTCGAACCGGTGGGCCTCCAGGTCGCGGCGGCTGACCCACTCCAGGGTCCGGGCGTGGGTGGCCTCGAGGACGACCGGCGGCGCCGCCCCGGCCTCGAAGGCCTCGGCCCAGCGCGACGCGCACAAGCACCACCGGTCGCCGGGCCGGAGTCCGTCGAAGCCGATCCGATGGTTGGGGGCGGCCAAGTCGTTGCCGACCGAGGCCGAGAACTCCAAGAACTCGGCCGTGACCACCGCGCACACCGTGTGCACCCCGTGGTCGTCGGTGTCGGTGTTGCAGCACCCGTCCCGGAACCAGCCGGTCAGCGGGTCGTAAGAGCAGGGCTCCAGCTCTCGCCCCAGCACGTTCTGCGCCATGGCCCGAGTCTGGCACGGCCCGAGGCCCGCCGCGAAACCGGCCCGGACCGCTCGGGTACTCTGGCCCCGCGGTTCGCAACCCGGGGCAGCCCGGAGAAACAGGATCGGAGGCGGCATGGACTTAGGAGTGCGAGACAAGGTGGCGCTGATAACCGGCGCCAGCAAGGGCATCGGGTTCGCCTGCGCCCGGCTGCTCGGTGGCGAGGGCTGCGCGGTGGTAATCACCGCCCGCAACGCCGAGAACCTGGAGGCGGCGGCCAACAAGCTGCGGGCCGAGGGCGAGGCGGAGGTCTTGGTCGTGGCCGGGGACATGGGCCGAACCGACGACGTGCAGCGGGCCGTCGACGCCACCATGGACCGCTTCGGGCGGATCGACATCCTGATCACCTGCGCGGGCAGCTCGCCCGGGGGCCTGCTCGAGGATCTCACCGAGGAGCAGTTCTTCGGGAGCCTCAACCTGAAGTTCATGGGGTACGTGCGCACCTGCCGGGCGGTGATCCCCCACATGAAAGCGGCCGGCGAGGGCTCGATAGTGCTGGTGGTGGGCAACGACGGGCTGAAGCCGAGCTACTGGGAGATGACCGCCGGGATCGCCAACGCCGCCGACATCAACTTCGCCTCGTCGCTGGCCGAGCAGTACGCCCCCCACGGCATACGCACCAACACGGTCAACCCCGGTCCGGTCAACACCGACCGCTGGGACGGGCTGGAGAAGGCGTTCGCCCGGGACAAGGGAGTGGACCAGGCCACGGCCCACGACCTGGCCGTGGCCAGCATCCCCATCGGCCGGATCTGCGAGCCCGATGAGGTGGCCAACCTGGTGGCCTTCATCGCCTCGCCCCGGGCCAGCTTCGTCAACGGCGCCCACATCCCCATCGACGGCGCCCAGCGCAAAGGGATCATGGACACCTGAGGCCGCTCTCGTTTCTCGTCATAATCGCCGACCAGCTCCCGGCCCACGCCCTGGGCTTCGCCGGCGACCCGGTCGCGGCCACCCCCAACCTCGACGGTCTGGCCGCTCGCTCGATGGTGTTCGACGCGGCCTACGCGGCCAACCCGACCTGCATGCCCAACCGGGCGTCGCTGCTCACCGGCCGCTACCCGTCCAGCCACGGCGCCCGGGTCAACGGCATCGGGCTGAGCCCGGGGTCCGAGACCGTCGCCCGGGTCCTGCGCCGCCGCGGCTACCGGACCGGTGCCGCCGGCAAGCTCCACCTCCAGCCCTACGGCGCGGCCGAGGAGGCGACGCGGTCGCTGGTCGGGGCGGCGCCGGCGGCCGTGGCCGTGGCCGGCGGCGGGGAACCGGGCTGGGACCGCTGGGAGATGACGGCGACCCACCGGTCCGGGCCGGTGGAGCTGCCCCCGGACTACTACGGGTTCGACCGCGTCGATCTGGTGATCGGCGGCTCCGACACCGCCGAGGGGCACTACCGGCACTGGCTTTGCGACCGAGGAGTGGAACCGGAGCGGGTGCAGGGCCGCGACAACGCGCTGGCCGCCTTCGACGGCTGGGATCAGGTCTACAAGACGGCTGTCCCCGAGGACCTGTATCCCACCAGCTACATCGCCGACCGGACCGTCCGGTTTCTCGAAGAGGCCGCGGCCGCGGGCGACGACTTCTTCTTCTGGGCGTCGTTCCCCGATCCGCACCACCCCTTCACCCCGCCCGGCCGCTACTTCGACAGGTTCGACCCGGCCGACGTCGTGATCCCGCCCACCTTCGGGGACCCGCTGACCCGGGCGCCGGCCCACGTCCGGGCCATGGCCGCCCGGCGCGGGGTCCAGACGAGGCCCTTCGACTGCTGGGCGCCCGACGAGCGGCAGCTTCGGGCCTCGCTGGCCGCCGCCTACGGCATGATCGCCATGATCGACGACGCGGCCGGCCGGATCATGGCCGCGCTGGACCGGACCGGGCTGGCCGAGCGCACCGCGGTGGTGTTCACCAGCGACCACGGCGACATGTTCGGGGACCACGGTCTGCTGCTGAAGCACTGCGTCCACTACCAGGCCTGCATCCGGGTCCCGTTCGTGGTCGGCGCGCCCGGGGCTCCGGCCGGGCGGACCGGGGCGCTGACCAGCTCCCTCGACCTGGCGCCGACCGTGCTGGGGCTGGCCGGCGCCGAGCCCTACCGGGACCTGCACGGGACCGACCTCAGCGGCGCGGTCACCGGGAGGGCGCCGGCCGGGCCCGGCCGGGACGGGCTGCTGGTCGAGGAGGACGAGGTGTTCGGGCTCCCCGGCCTGCCCGGCCCGGTCCGCATGCGCACGCTGATCACCCCGTCGGCCCGGCTCACCGTCTACGGCGGCCAGCCCTTCGGCGAGATGTACGACCGCCGCGGCGACCCCTGCGAGCTGGAGAACCTCCACGGCCGGCCCGACGCCCGCCGGCTCCAGCAGGAGCTGTCGGATCTGCTGCTGGCCAAGGTCATGGACGCCCAGGACAGCGACCCCGTTCCCCGGTTCGCGGCCTGACCCGGCCGGCCCGATGCTGAGCCGGCAGTCGGGCCGATGCCGGGCCGGTGTCGGCTCGGTTCAGGGGTCGGTGTAGTAGCCGGAGCCGAACACCAGGCCGTTGTAGAGGACCACCCAGCTATGCTTGGGTTCCTCTTGGCCGGTGACCGGGTTGATGAACCGGTAGGTGGTCCAAGACCCGTCGGGGGTGGCGTTGTCGAAGATGCCCCGGGTGATGAACGCCCCGGTGCTGTCCTGCGTGTCGGACAGGTCTTGGCCGACCAGGTCGGCGTTGGCGGCGTGGGCGAGTTCCACGCCGCCGGGCCCCGCGACGTACACATAGACCTCGCCGCTGGCGTAGTCGCCGCTGAAGGTGATCTCCTCGAAGGCGGCGGGGCCCACCTCCTGGTAGCGCTCGATGGCGGCCGCCACCATGTCCTGGGCCAGCTCGGCCTCGTTGATGTAGTAGCCGGAGCCGAACACCAGGCCGTCGTGGTCGACCGCCCAAGTGTGCTTGGGCTCCTCTTGGCCGGTGACCGGGTTGGCGAATCGGTAGGTGGTCCAGGCCCCGTCGGGGGTGGCGGCGTCGAGGATGCCCCGCACGATGAACGCCCCGGTGCTGTCCTGCAGGTCGTAGAGGTTCTGGCCGACCAGGTCCGGGTTGGCCGCGTGGGCGAGGATCGCGCCTTCGGCGTCCCCGACGAAAACGTAGACTTCGCCGTCGATGTAGTCGCCGCTGGAGGTGATCTCCCCTAAGGCGGCCTCGCCGACCTCCTCGTAGCGCTCGATGGCCGCCGCCACCTGGTCCTTGACCTGCGCGACCACATCGTTGTAGTAGCCGGAGCCGAACACCAGGCCGTCGTGGGTGACCACCCAGCTTCGCTTGGGCTCCTCTTGGCCGGTGACCGGGTTGATGGTCCGGTAGGCGGTCCAGGCGCCTTCGGGGGTGGCGGCGTCGAGGATGCCCCGCACGATGAACGTCCCGGTGCTGTCTTGCATGTCGTAGTTGTTCTCGCCGACTGTGTCGGGGTTGACGGGGTGGGCGAGGATCACGCCGTCGGCGTCTAGGACGTAAACGTAGAATTCGCCGTCGATGTAGTCGCCGCTGGAGGTGATCTCCTCAAAGACGGCCTCGCCGACCTCCTCGTAGCGCTCGATGGCTCCTGCGACCTGCTTTTTGACCCGCTCGACCACGCCGGTCGCCTCGCTTCGCATCTCGGCCGCCATGTCGGCCATCCCGCCCTGCATCTCAGACATCATCTCGGCCTGCATCCCGGCCATCTGGCTCTGCATCTCCGATTCGAGCGATTCCAGCGAGTCCAGCCTCGACTCCATCTCGGCCATAGCGCTCTGCATCTGGGAACCCATCTCGGCCATCTGGTCCATCTGGCCCTGCATCTCAGACTCGAGCGCGGCCATCTCGTTGTTCGTGTTGGCTTGCAGCGCGGCCATCTCGGCCTGCGTCTCGGATCGCATGGCCGAGTCGTCGTCGCCGCTGCAGGCGGAGGCGATGGCGGCCGCGAGCCCTAGGGCTAGGGCGGCTGCCAGGGGGAGGTGAGCGGAGCGCTTGGGCACGGCAGTGGCCTCTTTCTGTTTATGGCTTATGTCGGAGAGGAGCGAGCGTTACTGTTAGGAGAATACAGGCGACCCGACGGGTTGCGGAAGGGGTCAGGAGCGGAAGCCATGACGCTGAGAGAGACGCTGGGGCGCATAGCCAAGGCCGGCACGCCGTCCAACGAGGAAGCGGCCAAGTTCCAGATCATCGTGCCGGTCCTCGGCGACCTGGGATGGGACGTCTACAACAGCCAGGGGACCGATGAGGTCCGGTTCGAGCACTCAGCGGGCGGGACGAAGGGCGGCGGCCGAGTGGACATCGCCCTGATGGGCAAGCACGACCAGTGCGCCTGCTTCGTGGAGGCCAAGTCGCCCGGCGTCAACCTCGACGACCATGTGGCCCAGCTTTTGGGGTACGCGTTCCACGACGGGGTGACCGTCTGCGCCTTGACCGACGGGCTGGAGTGGCGGCTGTACCTGCCCCGCGAGGCCGGCCCGCCCGACAAGCGCCGGTTCGCCCTGCTGCGCCTTCGAGACGACCCGGTCGAGCAGTCGGCCGACGATCTGGAAGCGTTCCTGTCCCGGGATGCAGTGCGCAGCGGCAGAGCCGAGCGCGACGCGGCCAAAGTCCTGAGACGACTCCAAGAGGAGAGCGACATCGCCCGGCGACTGCCGGAAATCTGGCGCAAGATGTTGGCCAAGCCCGACGAAGAACTCGTCGATCTGGTCAGAAGCAAGGTGTACGCCGAGCTGAGACTGAGCCCCTCCGCAGAACAGGTGGTCGCAGTGCTATCCGGCAGAGAGGCCGCCCCAAGCCGACCAGCGTCCGGCGCCAAAGCACCAGAATCATCGGAGTCTAGAGTCAAGAAGACACCAGTGAGGCCACAGAAGATCACGGGTGCGACCCTTTTCGGTGATTATATGGAATTGAATACATGGAAAGGCGCTTTACTTTTTGTGGCAGAGAAGATGCAAGCACGCCACCGAGAGACTTTCTTAGATAAGACATCAAAGTTCAAAGGCCATAAATATGATTATGTGTCCAGAGATGATCGATACATGAAGCAACCTCGTGAGATCGGGATGTCAGGTATTTTCATTGAGACGAGTCTCTCGGCAGATCACATAGTGAAGCGCTCGCATCAATTACTTGAGTTGTTTGGGTACTCGGCTTCCGACTTGCAAATTCATCAGGAGTGAACGGCATGGCATTGCGAGAGAGGTTGGAGCGAATTCGGAACGACGGCGGCGTTCCGGTCAACGAAGAGACCACTAAGTTCCAGATCATTGTGCCCATTCTGAATGACCTGGGATGGGATGTCTACAAGAACAAGGGGACCGGTGAGGTGCGGTTTGAGCATCCGGTGGGCGGGGCGAAGGAAGGCGGCCGGGTTGACATCGCCTTGATGGGTGAGCGTGGCCGGTGTGAATGTTTCGTGGAGGCCAAGAAACCCGGCGTCAACCTGGATGATCATGTGGCGCAGCTCTTGAGATACGCGTTCCACGATGGCGTTACCGTCTGTGTGCTTACCGATGGGCTGGAGTGGAGGCTGTATCTGCCCCGCGAGGCTGGTCCTCCCGTAGATCGTCTGTTCGCTCGTCTGCGACTCCAAGAGGACCCGATTGAGCAGATCACCGACGACTTGGAAACATTCCTGTCTCGTTCAGCGGTAATGAGCGGTAAGGCCGAACAAGATGCCGCCAAGGTTCTGAAGCGGCTCCGGGAAGAAAGTGATATCGCCCGGAGTCTGCCAGAAATATGGCACAAGATGTTGACCGAGCCAGATAAAGAACTAATAGATCGGGTAAGGAGCAGAGTGTACGCCGAGTTGAGGTTTAGCCCATCTGCCAATCAAATTGCTGAATTCCTAGCTGCCACGATTGTGCCGAGCCAATCAGCCCCTAGTGTCAAATCGGCGTTTCCTAGCTTGAGTAATGAGAAGGTTAGGAGAGAGACGAGGAAACGTCGTAGAATCTTAGGCGCGACCGTTCTTGGGGTTTACAGAGAGTTGCGCTCCGGGAAGGGCATGTGGATTTTCGTGGTGGAACAAGTACAGGCTCGCCACCCACAGGACTTCCTAGGGAAAGCTGCTCATCTCAGAGGCAGCAAACGCGAGTTTGTATCGGGGGACTATCGAAATAAGAACAGACCTGAGGAAGTCGGAGATACCGGAGTATTTGTTGAAACAGACTTCACTATAGACGAATTTGAAGATCTTTCGCGCCGATTGCTCAAGCTATTTGGTTATTCGGACTCTGATTTGCAAATCCACGAGGATCCAGCCTCTAGCATCAAACCGATAGATACTAGGGTCAGTGTCAGGGAGATTGGGAGGACCGGCGAATCCCAAAGAATCACGGGCGCGACTGTTCTTGGGGTCTACAAGCAAGTGAGTACCTGGACAGGATTGGTGGTTTTTACGGCGGAACGATTGCTTGCCTGCCACCCTCATGACTTCTTGGAAAAGACTCGCGATCTTAAGGGCCCTAAGCGAGATTTGGTATCAAAGGATACTCGCAGCATGACCAGCCCACGCCGGATCGGATCGTCAGATATCTTTGTGGAGGCGGGCTGGTCTGGACATATAGAATGCAAGGGAAAGTCGCGCCAACTGCTCGAACGGTTTGGTTATTCGGACTCTGATTTGCAAATCCACGAGGATTGAGCCATCGGTCTGAGTCCGAGGGTCAGGTCGGGAAGAGGGCTGGTGTCTGCTGGTGTTCCGGGGTGGGGTGGCATGTACGGGGGTTGGGCGGGTCGGGGGCGGCTCGGTTTCTGCTCGGGGGTGGGTGACGCTCTGGTCTTGGGTGGTTGCGGTTGCCGGCTGGGGCGGGGGGTGCGAGGGGGTCGGGGGGTTCTAGGACTCGCCGGCCGTCTCTGAGGGTTATCCGCCAGTTGTGGTCGTGGATGTTGTGGTGGCAGCGCCAGCACACCAGCACCAACTGGTTGATGTCGGTGCGGCGGGATTGGGCGTAGGGGACGGTGTGGTGGGCTTGGCATCGTCGGGGTTCGGCGCCGCAGCCGATGCAGCCACCGTCGCGGGCGATGAGGGCCCGCCATTGGTCTTTGGTGGCGGTGCGCACCGTGGCCCCGTGGTACAGGGGCTTGCCTTTGTGAAAGAGGAGGCCGGTCAATTCGGCATCGCAGGCGATTCGTTCCAGAACCGCCGGGGGCACGGGGCCCACGCCGGGGATCTCGCAGCGCCCGGCGGGGTTGTCGCCGGTGAGCACGCCGATGTCGGCCACCACGATCACCTCGGCTTTGGGCCTGCTGGCGGAGTCGTTGCGGTCGCTCGGCCCGGCGGCGCCTGAGGTGAGCTGATCGAGGGCGTCAGCCTGGAGTTGATCCCAGGATCGGCGGTCCTCGCCGGTGCCAGACCCGTTTCCGGTGCGGGCGGCTCGGTCGTCTTGGCGGCGGAGCGCTTCGGCGGTTCGCTGGATGCGCGAGGCCAGCCGGGTGCCGAACTCGAGGTCGAACCGGCCGTCGAGGCGCACTGTGTCGTTCTCCTTGCGGATTCTGAGGTAGCGCTGTTGGCGCTGGCGCAGGTAGTCGCCGTGGCCGTGGTCGGCCTGCTGGCGCTGAGTCCAGGTATCGACTTCGCGGGCGAAGCGGTCCGGCGGCAGTTCCTTGGCCTGGGCCAACAGACCGGCGGCTTCGTCCACGGTTTCGGGGGCGGTCTTGTCGGCGGCCCGGGCCAGGGTTTCGGCATTAGCTGGCGACACCTCGCCGGAATCCACTGCCGAACGCAACTCGGGCATCTCATCGAGCTTCTCGGCCGTGGCCAGGCTGCGGCGGGCCTGGGCCCGGGATTTGCCGGCGGAGTCGCACAGCACCGAGGTGCCGCCGTCACCGTGACGCTCCCGCAACGCGATCAACCGGGCCAACTCAGTCTGCAGCACGGCCATCTTGGCCTCCACCGACCGGCTGGCCGCCAGCAAATCCTTCGAGCGCGCCACCGACACCTCACCGGAGCGCACCGCGTCCAGCAGCCGGGTGAGACGGCTGCCGAATTGTTCGAAGGCCCTCACTTCAGCGAACATGCGATCACTATACACCACTGGTGAGACAACCACACTCAATTACTTGAAATATCTCAGAAAAATCTGAAAAATATTTTTAGATGAACAGCCGTCAGCGATCAGGTGTCGCCGCCGCCGGGACGGTCGATGCCGAGGAGGGCGGCGGCGTTCTGGTGGCCGACTCGGGCCTGGTCGGCGGGTGACAGCCCGGCGGCTCGCAGGGTGTCGACGAAGATCCGGAGCCCGCCAGGGACGTGGGGGTAGTCGGTGCCGAACACGAACTGGCCCGGGTCGAAGGTGGCGAAGGCGCAGCGCATGGCCTCGGCGTGGGTGGACACCGTGTCGAAGTTCAGGCGGCGCAGATACTCCGAGGGCGGCTCGGTGATGCGGGCCCGGGCCTCGGGGAACTGGCGGGCGTAGTTGTCGAACCGATGCACCAAGAACGGCGTCGTCCCGCCCAGGTGCGAGAAAATCCAGCGGATCTTCCGGTAGCGCTCGAAGGCGCCGGAGTACACCAGCCGGCCGATGGCGTTGGTGGTCTCAGCCAGGAAGTCCAGGGCCAGCGACAGGGCGAAGTCGCGCACCCCCTCGGTGCAGCACGGCGTGGTCGGATGCACGAACACCGCCGCCGACCGGCGGTCCAGCTCTTCCCACAGTGGCCCGAAGAGCTCGTCGTCGAGGGTGCGCCGGTCGATGGTGGTACACAGCATCACCCCGACGATCCCGTCTCGGCCCAGCACCCGGTCCAGCTCGGCCAGGGACTGATCCACGTCGGGCAGGGGCAGGTTGGCGAACACCCGCAGACGGGCGCCGGCGGCCATGGCCGTGAGCTCGTCGTTGAGGTCGCGGGTCAAAGGCACCCGCACCCCCGCCGGGAGGCGGAAGACGTTGGGGGCGGAGATCGACAGCACCTGCACGGCCACCCCGGCCTCGTCCATGAGCCCCAAGCGGTGGGAGAGGCCGGGCAGGGGCTGGGGCACCGCGGCGGCCACCGCCCGATCCTGCAGGATCACCAGGCGGCCGTCGTCGCGGACGTAATGGTCCAGCCCGCTGTCGCTTCGCCGGCAGGCATCCAGGTAGGCGTCGGGGTAGTGGTGGCTGTGGACGTCGATCAGCCCGGCCAGGGCGTCGCCGGGCGGGCAGGCCTCCGCCGCCTCCTCCGGTGGCGGCGGCATCTCAGCGGCCCCGGCTCCCTCCTCCTTCGGCGGCGGTGGTGGCGGCATCTCAGCGGCCCCCGAGGGGTCGGGCGGCCGGGTCGGACCGGGGGTCGCGGGGCGTCCAGGCTCCCGCCTCGACCGTGTCTAGGAACTCGCGGACGAATTGGTTGAACAGGGCCGGCTCCTCCAAGTTGAGGGTGTGGCCGCTGCGGGGCAGGATGGCCAGGCCGGCCATGGGCACGGCCCGCTTCAGCCACAGGCTCGGCTCCAGGCACGGCTCGTCCTCGTCGCCGGTCATCACCAGCAGCGGCGCCTCCAACCCGGCCAACTCGGCCTCGAGGCCGTACAGGTTCGGGCGCCGCCCCTGCACCCGGCGCAGGGTGTTGGCCGACCCGACCGCCGGGTGCTCGGCCAGGGCGTCGGCGAACTCCTGCCAGCCCCGCCGGTCTTTGACCATGAACGGCACCCGCACCGACGCCGACCCGTGGGAGGCGGCCGCTCCTTGAGGGTCGTCGGCGTAGAAGGCGGCCAGGCTCTCAACGTCGGCCTTCCAGGCGTCGTCGCGGGCGGTCCCGTAGCCGACCCCGGCGGCCACCACCGACCTCACCCGGTCGGGATGGCGCAGCCCGGTGTGCAGAGCGGTGAAGCCGCCCATCGACAGGCCCACCAGATGGGCCCGGTCGATGGCCAGGGCGTCGAGCACGGCCACCGCGTCGGCCACCGCGGCGTCCTGGGAGTAGGCGTCGGGGTCGGCGGGCACGTCCGAGGGCGGGTAGCCCCGGGCCGAGAAGGTGACGCAGCGGTGCCGGCGGCTGAACGCCCGCACCTGCGGCTCCCAGCTCCGGTGGTCGCCCGAGAACTCGTGGATGAAAACGATGGGGGTGCCCCGCCCGGTCTCCTCGTAGTAGAGCCGGACGCCGCCGGACTTGAGATAACCCATGCCCGATTACTCTATGACGGCCATGGGGAGCGGTAGCCGTCACCCGTCGCTGGGCCCTTGCTCGGCCCTGAGCGAGGGGACCCTGGTGGCCGAGGCCGAGGCCACCGCGGCCCACTGGACTCACAAGGAGGCACTGCGGGTCGACGAAACCGCCATCACCCACGCCGAGCTGCAGGACGCCTCCCGCAGGCTGGCCCGATGGCTGTCGGACAACGGCGCCGGCCCCCGCCGCGCGGTTCTGGTCGCCGCGCCCAACTCGATCGGGCTGGTCGTCGCCTACCTGGCCGCCCTGCGGGTCGGCGCCGCGGTCACGCTGGTCAACCCCACCCTGACCCCCCGCGAGCTGGGCGCACTCGTCGAACGGGTCCGGCCCTCGGCCGTGGTGGCCTCGCCCGATCTGGCCTCTCGGCTCCCCGCTGGCCGCGGCCCGGCCTGCTTGGTCCTCGATCCCGGTGCCGCCGCCGGGCTGCCGGAGGAGATCACCAAGCTGGCCCCCGCCGAAGACGCCGACATCGGCGCCGGCGACGTCGCCCACCTGGCCTTCACCTCGGGGACCACCGGGGTGCCCAAGGCGGCGCCGCTCACCCACGGCAACGTGCTGGCCTCGGTGAGGGGCCTGATCGGGGCCTGGCGCTGGAGCGCGGACGACACGCTGGTCCACGCCCTGCCCCTCCAGCACCCCCACGGCCTGACCGCGGTGCACATGACCCTCCTCACCGGCAGCCGCAGCGTGGTGCTGTCGAGGTTCGAGCCGGCCGCCCTGTGCCGAGCCGTGGCCGAGCACCGGGCCACCGTGCTGTTCGCGGTGCCGGCCGTATACGCCCGGCTGCTGGACTGGCCCGGCTTTCCGAGCGCGGACCTGTCGTCGCTGCGGCTGGCGGTCAGCGGGTCGGCGCCGCTGCCGGCCCGCCACTCCGACGCCCTGGCCGAGGTGCTCGGCCATCGTCCGCTGGAGCGCTACGGGCTCACCGAGACCGGGTTCGTGCTCTCCAACCTCCACGACGGCGAGCGGCTGGGCGGCGCGGTCGGCTACCCCCTGCCGGGCGTCGAGGTGCGGATCGTGGACGCGGCCGGAACCCCCGTCCCCGACGGAACCGTCGGAGAGATCACGGTGCGGGGACCCCAGGTCTTCGCTGGCTACTCCGGCGGCAGCGGGACAGGCGATGCCGATGCCCGCGGGGCCGACGATGACGACGCCGACCCCGGTACGGACGACGCCGCCGACGACGCCCGGGCCGCCGACCCGGCCGGCGACTTCCTTCCCGGCGGTTGGTTCCGCACTGGCGACCTCGGCGTGCGAGACCCCGGCACCGGGGCGGTGTCGGTCACCGGCCGCAGCAAGGACGTGATCATCACCGGGGGCCTCAACGTCCACCCGGTCGAGGTGGAAGCAGTGCTGGAGGCCCAGCCCGGGGTGCGGGCCGCGGCGGTGGCCGGCCGGCCCTCGGAGCGCTGGGGCGAGGAGGTGACCGCCTTCGTGGTGGCCGACGGCCCCTTCGACCCGGCCGAGCTGGCCGCGGCCGCCGCGGCCGAGCTGGCTCCCTACAAGCGGCCCAAGCGCTACGTGCCGGTGGACGACCTGCCCCGCAACCACATGGGCAAGATCGTCAGGTCCCGCCTCGTCGCCCCCGATCGGCCAGATCCCGGGCCAGCCGCTTGAGGGGCTCGGCGTCGTACTCCTGGGCCAGGCGCTGCTTGGTCCGCAACTGGGCCCCGGCG
The DNA here is from genome assembly GCA_958296055.1 of uncultured Acidimicrobiales bacterium. Classification (GTDB taxonomy): domain Bacteria; phylum Actinomycetota; class Acidimicrobiia; order Acidimicrobiales; family Aldehydirespiratoraceae; genus CATQHS01. Next base: position 1,002,323 of record CATQHS010000001.1, on the reverse strand, counting down.
TTGTGCATCTCGAACAGCAACTGGCGGGCCCCGAACGAGTCGCAGGCGTACTCCCAGGCCAGGTTCAGCACCCGGTAGCGGTCCAGGGTCCGGGGGTCGGGGCCGACCAGGTTGGCCTCGACCGCGGCGGCGATCTCCGGGTTGGCCAGATCCTCGGGCAGCGGTGCCATCAGGATCCCCGACCCGGACAGCTCCCGCACCGCCTGCAGTATCCGGGGATGGTGGTCCACGGCGTGGATGCGGCCCAGGGTGATCTGGGTCGGGTTGGGGATCAGGTGGCCGCCGTCGGTGGTCACCGCGTTCTGCTCGGCCGCGGCCAAGAACGCCCGCAGCGTCTCGGTGTAGCCGTATAGCTCGCAGAGCTGGAGCTGGGTGGCCTGGTCCTCGCGGCCCAGGTACTCGGCGGCCAGCGCGCCGATCCCGGCCAGGGCCTCGGCCTTGCAGGCCATCCGGATCAGGATGTGGTAGAAGGCCCACACCAGCACCTGCTGCAGCAGCCCCATGTGCACCTCGGTCCGCTGCAGGTAGAAGACCCGGGCACGGGGCACCAAAACCCGGTCGAAGACCACCCAGCAGTCCTGCTCGTCGAAGCCAGCGCTGAGCGGGCGGCCCGCCGCGGTCGGCTGGGCCAGCGACCGGCGGCAGTACAGGCGCAGGCCGTCGGTGTCGACGGGCACGGCGAAGTACACGATCTCGTCGGAGGACAGCCCGGGCCGGTTGGGGGCCAGGGCCACGTACTCGTCGGCGAAGGGGGCCAGGGAGGCCACCGCCTTGACGCCGTCCACCACCACGCCGCCGTCTCGGTGCTCCACCACCCGCAGGTTGTTGAACCGGTCCCGGGGGATGCGGGCGTCGCGGGGGATGTCGGCGAAGCTGTGGGTGAGGCTCAGGTCGCCCTCCCGGCAGTGCTCCAGGTAGGCCTCGACGTTCTCGGCGTACTCGGGGTTCTCGGCGGCCAGCACGGCCCGCACGTCGTAGAGCCCGGCCACGATGGTGGCCATGTACTCCGGCAGCCGCCCCACCGTCCCGCCGGTGAGCCGAGACAGGTGCTCGATCATCTCCCGTCGGCGGAGCAGTTCGTCCATCGAAGTGGGCAGGCAGTAGCCCCGGCTGACCGGCTCGCCGCTGGTCGGCGACTCCATCACCAGCAGATCCCCTAGGGAGGGGTCGTGCTGCAGGTCGTACACCCCGGCCAGGGTCCGAGCGAACCCGGCCAGCTCCGGGTGGGCGGTCACGTCGGCCACCCGCTCGCCGCCCAGCCAGACCCGGCGGCCGTCGCGCAGCCCGGCCAGGAACTCCTCGCCGGTCCTAACCGCCATGCCCCGCCTCCATCTTGATCTTCTCGGCGCCGGTCGCCGTAGCGGCCGTTCCGGTGCCGGTCGCCGCGGCCTGGGCCATGGGATGCCGGTACTTCTCCCGCAGCTCGGCGTAGGCCTCCACCTCGGACTCCACTTGGCGCTTCCACTCCTCGGGCAGGTCGGTGTAGGGCGGCCGGGGCGGGCCGGCTCGGATTAGCCCCGACGCGTTCAGGCGCCACTTGGCCACCTGGGTGTTGTACCGGGCGAAGGGGTCGGTGTGGTCCCGCCTGGCCATCGACCCGGCCGGAACGTAGGGCGGCACCCGGCGGAAGTCGTCGATGACGGCCTGCACCGCGGCCGGCTCACCGCCCCTTATGGCCTCCAGCAGCGCCACCACCGGCTCGGGCCCCAGGGCGGCCTGGGTGGACCAAACCGCGGTGATGTCGCTGCCGATCAGCTCCCAGGCGATGAAGATGCCCGGGTCGCCGGGCATGAGGTTGATCCGGCCCCGCACCGCGGCCAGGTCGGCTTGGTAGCGGGCGAACCCGTGGGTGACCTTGTCGGCCACCACCGTGGGGGCCCGCTCGGCCACCCCGGCCCAGAACTCGGTGGGGAAGGCGCTCTTGAAGTACCAGGAGTTGGAGTAGACCATCACCGCCATGTCCGGCACCGCCTCGGACAGGTCGGCGAAGAACCGGACCGAGTTCTCCAGCGTCGGCGTCTGCCACAGCGGCAGGCCCACCAGGGCCCCGTCGGCGCCCAACTCCCGCATGGCCCTCATCTGGCGGATGACCTCCCGGGTGCCCAGGGCGGTGACCCCGGCGAAGACCTGAACCCGGCCCCCGGCGGCGGCGATCACCGCCCGGGCGCAGGCTGCCTTCTCCTCCCACAGCAGCGAGTGGCCCTCGCCGGTGGTGCCGAACAGCCCCAGGCCCGCCACCCCGGGCTGGATCAGCATCTCGGTCATCCGCACCGTTTCGTCGATGTCCACCGAGTCGGTCGCGTCCCAGCCCCCGGCGTCGGGCCGGCAGGGGGTGGGGGGCAGGACGTACACGCCGCGGATGTCGTCCACCGTCAGCATCTCGCCCTCACCCTTCTGATCCCTCCGGCTTACTCGCTCCCTCCGGCCCGTTCGCCCCTTCCGGCCCCTCGGCGCCCTCCGGCTCGTCGGGCATGCGGATGCGGGCGTCCCACAGCAGCGGCTCGCCCCGCTGGGCGATCTCCACGTCGAGCTGGGTCAGACAGCCCGGGCAGAAGAACTGACGGCACACGAACCGGTCGCCGCCGATCGAGTGCGGGTCCACCCAGGGCCCGGCGTTCTGCACCGGCCCTTCCCGCATCAGGGCGTGCCGCTTGTAGTTCTCCGTCACCGGGCCGAGATCGCGGCCGCACCGGCAGACGTGGCGGGCCCCGGCCCCGCCGCCGGCGATCTCGATCTGCTCGTTGAGCCGGGCCATCGGACGCTTCCTCGGCCGCTCAGCCCCAGGCCGGGTGCGGTGCCGGCTCTTCGGCGCCCAGCATCAGCGCCCGGGCCTCGGGGGTGGGGCGCAGCGAGGAGGGGTCGGCCCAGTCGTCGCGCCGCTCGTAGTCCTCGGGCGTCCACATCCGGGGGGCCAGGTCGGCGTCGTCGATCTGGGCCACCTCGGCCGTGTATTCGACGACTTGGCTGTTGGGGGCGGTGAAGTAGCCGAACACGTTGTCGCCGGGGCCGTGGCGGCCCGGGCCCCAGACGGTCTCGTAGCCGCGGGCCTCCATGCGCTCCACCCCCGACAGGACGTCGGCGGCGGTTGGCACCTCGAAGGCGATGTGGTTGAGCGAGGCGTGGGGGGCCTGGGCCACGGCCACGCTGTGATGGTCCCGGTTGCACTTGAAGAACTGCATGAACGGAGTTTCGTCGGACAGCCGGAAGCCGAGCCCGTCGATCAGGAACCGGGCGTATTCGGCGAACCGGGGCGAGTTGAGGACCACGTGGCTGATCTTGGTCGGCCGCACCGGGGCCCGGCGGGCGCCCGGCCCCACCGCTTCGATCTCGGCAGCCAGTTCGACCTCGCGCCCGTCGGGGTCGGTGACGGTGAATCCGTAGCCGCCGCCGGGAGTCTCCAGCGGGGCCGGGTCACGCACGACGGCGGAGAGCCGGTCTCGGCGCAGCTCCTCGGCCGCGGCGTCCACCGCGTCGGCGCCGGCCAGCCCCAGGCGGTAGCCCCGGACCGACGACTGATCGCCGGGGTGGACGGCCAGGATGTAGGGCTCGGGGCCGGTCCCGCGCAGGTAGACGGCGCCGTCGTGCTCGGCGGCCCGCTCCAGCCCCCACACCCGCTCGTAGAAGTCGGCCAGCGCCGGCGGGTCGGCGGCGGTGACCGCCACCGAGCACAGCCCCGTCGCCCTCACGGCCGGTGCTCCCTCCTGGGCCGGGGCTGCCGCCCTCACGGCCGGTACCCCCTCCGACCGGGCCGGGGCCATGTCGCCCTCACGGCCGGGTCTTCCTGGGGCGGGGCTGGGAGCACACGTCCAAGGCCATCCGGGCGTAGATCCGGGTCGCGGCGACCAAGTCGTCGATCTCGGCCCAGAACTTGCCGTCGCCCACCCCGGCCGCCGGGCCGTAGGTGACGGCCGGGATGCCCAGCTCCACGAAGGGGATGGTGTCGCGCCACATGCTGGTGAGGGGCGGGTGGATGGGGCCCATGCCCCGGCCCAGCTCGGCCTCATGGGCCCGGGCGGCCGCTTCCAGCAGCGGCTGCACCTCGGTGGCCTCCCAGCCCCGCCGGTACAGGGTGCACTCCAGCCGGGTCGGCACCCCGGCGGAAGCCAGCACCTCGGCCAGCTCGGCTTTGACGTCCATGGCCGTCTGGGCCGGGGTCAGCCGCACGTCGAGGTAGAGGTAGCACTGCTCGGCGGTGACGATGGGGATGAAGGGCTGGCCGCCCCGAACGGCCCCGATGTTGACCTTGGGGACGCAGACGCCGCCGTCGAAGCGGTAGGCGTGTTCGGACTCGTAGCCGCGGGCCCAGTCCTCGATGCACTCGATCACCGGGGCCGCCCTCACCAGCGCGTTGGTGTTGTCGGCCGGGTTCGGGGGGTGGTCTACATAGGGCGTGTAGCGGGAGTTGCCGCCGAGCACGGTGACCTTGAAGAAGGCCTTGCCCGCCTCCACCCAGGTGACGGCGAAGTCGGTGGCCTCGGCCACCACCGCATAGTCGCCGATCACCCCGTGGGTTATCAGATAGCGGGTGCCCACCTCTTTGGACAGGTACTGGGGGGCGGCGAACTCGTCCACCGGCTCCTGGCCGATCTCGCCGCAGACGCCGGTGACGATCACGTCGCCGGGCAGCCGCACCCCCGCGTCCAGCACCGCCTTGGCCGCGATGAGGGTGCAGGCCAGCGGGCCCTTGTCGTTGACCAGCCCGTTGCCGATGAGGGTGTCGCCCTCGCGCCAGGCCGAGGTGTAGAAGGGGTTGTCGGGGTCGTGCATCCAGCGCCGTTCCTCGGGTCCCCAGGCCACGTCCATGTGGGCGTTGAAGATCAGGTCGGTTCCCCGGCCCGACCCGGCGATGCGGCCCACCACGTTGGGCCGCTCCGGCAGCATCCCGATCTGGGCCGCCTCGAACCCGTTGGCCCGCAGCCACTCGCAGACCCGGTCCGACACCGGCTTCTCCTGACCGGGCGGGCTGTCGATGTTGGCCAGCTCCAGGGCCAGCTCCACCAGCTCGTCGGGATCGATCCGGCTCAGGACCGCAGCCTCGGCGGCCTCGTCGACGGCCGGGGCCGGGGGCCGCTCAGCCATGGCCGCCGGATTCGGGCGACTCGGGAGATTCAGGGGACTCGAGGGGCTCGAACAAGAGGCTGCCCCACTGGTCGACCCGCACCGACTGGGAGGGGTGAACGACGACGGTGGTGTCGGCGGCCTCGATCACCGCCGGACCGTCCACCCGGTTGCCCGACCGCAGCCGCTCGCGGCGGAAGACGGCGGTGGGGGAGAAGCCGCCCAGCCCGCGGAAGAAGACCGGCCGCTCGCCCGTCCGGGCCCGGGCCGGGTCGGGCCCCTGGTCGGGCTCGGGGTGCATCTCCGGCTTGACCACCCGGCCCGCGCCGCGGACCAGCAGGGTCCGGGCTTCGATGCCGGCCTCGTCGAAGCCGGCCCCCCGCCCGAAGCGCCGGTCGTAGCGGCGCCGGAACTCGGCCGTCACCCCGTCCAGGTCGGCGGGGCCGAGCCGGCCGGCCGGAACCGGGACCCGCAGCTCGTGGACCTGGCCCCGGTAGCGCATCTCGATCTCCCGGGCGGCGCTGACGTTGTGGGCGGCGACGCCGGCCGCGGCCAGATCGGCCCGGGCCTGCTCCTCCAGTCGGGCGTAGATCTCGCTGACCCGGCCGGGGTCGAACGGCGCCATCATCGGGTCGCTGGCCTGCCGGACGTTCACCAGGTCCGACCCGGCGATCCCGAAGGCCGAGAACACCGACGAGTGGGCGGGCACGACGATGGCGCGGACCCCCACATCGATGGCGTAGGCCCCGGCGTGCAGCGGGCCGGCCCCGCCGAAGGCGAACAGCGCGAAGTCGCCCGGGTCGTAGCCCCGGCCGATGGTCTGGTTGCGGACTAGGTCGGCCATGCGGGCGTCGATGATGTCGACGATGCCGGCTGCCGCCTCCGCCACCGTGATTCCCAGCGGCCCGGCGATCCGCTCGCCGATGGCGGCCTCGGCCCGGGGCTTGTCGAGGGCCTTGGCCCCGCCCAGGAAGTAGTCGGGGTCGATGCGCCCGAGCACGAGGTTGGCGTCGGTGACGGTGGGCTCGGCGCCGCCGGCCCCGTAGCACACCGGGCCCGGGTCGGCGCCCGCGCTGGCCGGCCCCACCTTCAACAGCCCGGTGCCGGGCTCGATCCAGGCCACCGACCCGCCGCCCGCGCCGATCGACACCACGTCGATGGCGGGCAGGACGGTGTGGTACTGGTCGAACACCGGCGCCCCGTTCACCAGCGGCTCGCCGCCCACCACCAGCCCCACGTCGAAGCTGGTGCCGCCCACGTCGGTGGTGACGATGTGGTCGATCCCCATCATCTGGCCGAGCCGGGCCGCGCCGATCACGCCCCCGGCCGGCCCGGACCCCAGCAGCGCCACGGCCCGGTCCTTGCAAGTCTCGGCCGGGGCGACGCCGCCGGTGGACTGCATGACCACCGGGTCGCCGCCCAGCCCGCCGTCGCGCAGCCGCCGCTGCAGCGCCGACAGATAGTCGCGGGTGGACCGGGCCAGGTAGGCGTTGAGCGCGGTGGTGGCCGTCCGCTCGTACTCCTTGATGACCGGGGCGATGCGATGCGAGCAGGTGACGGGCACGCCGGGATGCTCGGCGGCGATCATGTCCTCCACCCGCCGCTCGTGGTCCGGGTTCAGGAAGCTCCACAAAAAGCAGACGGCGATGGCCTCCGCGCCCATCCCCAGGAGGTCGGAGGCCGCGGCCCGGGCCTCGTCGAGGTCGAGCCCGACCACCACCGACCCCTTGTAGTCGACCCGCTCGGTCACGCCCCGGGTCAGGGGCCGGGGCACGATGGGCCGGGCCTTCTCCAGCCGGGCCAGGTCGGTGAGCTCGCGGTCGGTGAGGCCGGCCGCCTTCTGGATGGTGCGCCCGATGATGAGGGCGTCCTCGTGGCCCTTGGTGGTGATGAGCCCGACCCGGGCCCCGCTGCGGGTCAGCAGGGCGTTGGTGGCCACGGTGGTGCCCACGCAGAACGGCCGGGCCGCCCCCAGCGCCTGGCCTAGCCCGATCCCCAGCGAGGCGGCCGCGCCGGCCACCGAGGCCATCACCCCCGCCGAGAAGTCCTGGGGCGTGGACGGCGACTTGGAGGTGGTGACCCGGCCGTCGGCGTCCAGCAGGACCGCGTCGGTGAAGGTCCCCCCGCTGTCAACCGCGATGACCGTGTTCAAAGCGCCACGCCCGTCACGCCCCGGCGGCGCCAGCCATGGCGGGGACGGCGGCGGAGCGGCGGCGCTGGTCGCGGATCTCGGCCCGCCGCGCTTCGGTGGCCTCGGAGTCGACGGTGCCGTCGGAGGCGACGACCACGCCGTAGGCCTCGGCGGCATGGGCGACGGTGACCACGCCGTCGATCACGTCGGCTTGGACCCGCCGGGGGTCGCGGTCCAGCGGGTCGAGGTAGCCCCCGCCGCCCATGGCCACGTAGCGGTAGACGTCGTCGGGCCGCTGGGAGGTCCGGGCGATGCTGTCGGCGAATATCTCCAGCTCGCCGTCCACCTCGTCGATGTGGGTGGGCACGGCGCCGCCGTCGAGCAGGGCCCGAACGTTGGTGCCGCGCTTGATCACGAACTGGTTGGTGTTGGAGGGGTAGGCGCCGGCCACCCCGATGGACCCGGGCTGGCAGGTGCCGATGGCGTGCATGATCTTGGTGGGCAGCTCGTCGACGTCGTGGATGACGTAGGTCATGGCCAGGGTGTTGCCGCCCCGATACCGGCCCGCCCCTCCGGTGTCGGCCTGGATGCGGCGCGACAGATACAGCAGCGGGTAGCTGTACTCGATGTCTTCGATGTTGGCGATGATGGCGGAGGGGGAGTCGAGGAAGCCCCCGGCGTCGAGCCCGTCGGAGCGGGCCCTGGCCCCCGACCCCCCGGCCATGGCGTCGAGGATGGCCGCGCCGAAGAAGTTGCCCCGCTGGTCGATGCCGAACATGTCCTCGACGTAGAGGCCGCCCATCCAGGTGGACATGAAGTGGTCGAGATGGTCCTCGGTGGCGGCCAGCATCTTCGACAGGCACACCCCCGAGGCGATGGTGGCCATGAAGCTGCCGGTGGTGGTGGCCTTGGACACCCCCGCCGGCCAGGCCGCATGCACCACCGAGCCCTCCCGGGTGCGGACCTCGATGGCCCGCTGCAGGCCGGCCGGCGACCAGGCCATGTCGAAGCACAGATAGGGCAGGACCGCGGCGACGGTGGCGCCGACGCAGGCCGGGCGGGTGCAGTTGATCACCGCGCCGGCCTGGTCCGCGCTCTTGGTGAAGTCGAAGACCAGGCTGTCGCCCCGCTTGGTCATCTCCACCACCACCGGGTAGACGTCGTCGTACTCGATGTAGCCCCGGTGCGACCAGGTGCCGTCGGGCAGCTCGGCCAGCCGGGCCCGGAACCGGGCCTCGGTGGCCGAGCTCACGCCGGCGATGACCGCCCTGACCGTGTCGAGCCCGTAGCGGCCGATCAAGTCCTGGACCCGGGCCGCCCCCACGTTGCAGCCCGCGATCATGGCCCGCAGGTCGAGGCCCACCAAGTGGGGCAGCCGGGTCCGGCGCAGGTAGCCCTGCTCGACGTCGGAGCGGGTCCGGCCCGCCTCCACGATCTTGATCGGGGGGAACAGCGGCTGCTCGCCCCAGATCGAGGTGGCCCCGATCTGGACTTGGCCCTCCACCGGCCCGCCCAGGTCGATCTGGTGGACGGTTGAGCCGGTCCAGCCCACCAACTCGCCTTCCCAGAAGATTGGCGCCACCACGGCCACGTCCATCTGGTGGCAGGCCCCGACGTAGGGGTCGTTGGACATGAACACGTCGCCGGGGCCGATGCCGAGGTTGTCGGCGAACCGCCGTTTGATGTCCTTCACGGTGGCGCTCAGGGCCAGCGAGTGGATGGTGATGTACATGCCGATGGCGAAGCACTCGCCGTCGGCGTCCATCAGCCCGACGTTCATGTCGTAGGCCTCGTTGGCCACCGGGGACCCTGAGACCAGCCGCATGGTCATGGCCGACTCGTCGTTGATGGCCGACAGCCGCGAGCTCAAGATCTCGAACAGCACCGGATCGACGGCCCCGATGGCGGCCGATCCCGCCGGGGCTGGCGCCCCGTTGCCGGATGATCCCATCGGTGGCGGTGCCCCGTTGCCGGACGATCCCATCGCGCTCACCCGCCGCTTGGGGCCGCGGCGTTGGCCCGCAGCTCGTCGAGGACGTCGTCGACGATGAGGATGTCGGCGAACTCCTGGATCAGCACGTTGAGCGAGGCCTGGTGCTCCTCGGCGGTGAGCGCGGCGGTGGCGTCGCTGAGCACCACCACCCGGAAGTCCAGCATCATGGCGTCGCGGGCGGTGGACTCGACGCAGATGTTGGTCTTGGTGCCGGCCAGGACGATGGTGTCGCGGCCCTGGCTGCGCAGCAGCCGCTCCAGCGACGACGAGCCGGGGATCAGGCACGAGTAGCGGTTCTTGATCACCACGTGGTCCTCGTCGCGTATGTCCATGGCCGGGTAGAACCGGCTGGGGGGCGCGTCGTCGGACAGGGCGGCCGCGGCCGCCTCCCGGCGGTCGGGGCGCACGAAGTGGTCGAAGAAGTGGCGCCAGTCCGAGCCGCCCTTGGGGTGGTGGGAGCGGATCCAGATCACCGGAACGCCCAGGTTGCGGCACCCGGCCGCCATCTGGTTGACGGGGCCGACGATGTCGCGGGCGGCCGCCACCTCGATCATGCCGCCCTCGGCCACGAAGGCGTTCTGCATGTCGATTATCACCAGCGCGGTGCGCGACGGGTCCAGCCGCTTGTAGAGGCGCAGATCGCCGCGGATGGCCAGCAGCCGCTCCTTGACGAAATCGGCCACCTCGGTGGGCTGGGTCATGGCTCGCCCGCCTCAGTTCATCGGGATCCAGATCAGCTCGCCGTTGTCGTCGTAGAGCTTGGGGACGACGGTGGTGTCGATCATGCTCTCCCAGTCGGGCATCTCGTCGAACACCCCGAGGCTGGTCAGCAGATCGACCTCGGCCCCGAGGGTCTCGGGGTTGAGCTGGCCGATCAGGAAGCCGTCGGGGGTCACGTTCTGGATCATCGACTGCTCGACCCGCCACCGGCTCAGCTCGTGGGCCTCGGCCAGATAGAGCGGGTTGCCGGCCGCGTTGATCAGGTCGAAGGCGTGGGACACCGCCGCCTCGGGGTTGTTGGCCGCGAAGTAGTAGCCCTTCAGGTCGGCCCGCACGAAGTCCTCCACCACCGTCGGGTGCTTCTCGTAGAAGTCGGGGGTGTTGACGGCCACCGCGAACGACGCCGGGACGCCGTAGTCGAGCGGGTCGTAGAGCTCGAACGGGATGCCCTCCCGGTCGAGCACCGCGGGCTCATTCGACTTGTACACCGGCAGCGCGTCGATGCCCAGTGCCAGGTGCTCCACCGGGTTGAAGCCGTCCAGCAGCAGCTCGGTGATGTCGGCGCGCAGGATTCCCTCGGAGGCCAGCATGGCTTCGATGGCGGCCGGGAGGTCGCCCTTGATGCCGACGGTCTTGCCGGCCAGGTCGGCCAGCGAGCCGATGGTGCCGGCCGGCACCACCAGCCCGGACACCGCGGTGTGGCCGAGCTGGGAGAAGGCGATCATGTTGGTGCCGCCGTTGACGTTGAGCCGCACCAGCTCGCCGAAGGAGGCGGCCATCGAGAGCTGGGTGGCGCCGGCCGCCATCGAGGTGGTGTTGCCGGGCGCGAAGCCGGCTTGGAGCTCGACGTCGAGGCACATCTCGTCGAAGTAGCCCTCGGCCTCGGCCGCCACCACCTCGACGATCCCCGCCGCCGCGGCGAAGTCGAATCCGGTCATGAACGTCAGCGTCCCGGCGGCCCGGTTGGCCTCGCACCGCTCCGGGGTGCCTATGGCGGGCAGGCCGTCGGGCCCCATGGCCGAGTCGGGCTCCGGCTCGGGAGCCGCTTCGTCGGCGGGCTCGGGGGCCGCCGGGGCCTCGGTGGTCGGGGCGGGCGTCTCCTCGTCGGCGGGCTCGGGGGCCGCCGGGGCCTCGGTGGTCGGGGCGGGCGTCTCGTCGCCTGCCGTGGAGGTGGTGGAGTCGTCGTTGCCGCACGCCGCCGCCACCAGGGCGGCGGTCATGAGGACGGCGGCCAACTTGAGCGGCAGCCGCCGCCCGGTGAGAAACGTCATTCGGGTACCCCCTCTTCGGTTCAGGAACTTCAGCTCCCGGGCCCGATGATGCCAGCCGCAGCCGCCGCCGTTCAAGTGCCAGGCCGCGACCGGTCAGCTTCGGGTGGTTTGGGAGCGGGTCAGCTCCGGCCTGGGCCCGGCCGTTCGGCCCGGTCAGCTTCGGGTGGTTTGGGAGCTGTGCCAGCGCAGCATCCGGGCCTCCACCGCGACCAGCACCAGGTTGGCGATCACCCCGATCAGGGCCAGCGTGAAGATGCTGCCCCACAACTGGTCCACCAGCAGCCGGGTCTGGGCCACCCGGGCCGTGTTGCCCAGACCGCCGGTGGACCCGGCGAACATCTCGCCGATCACCGCGCCCACCAGGGCCAGCCCCAGGCACAGCCGGGCCGAGGAGAACAGGTAGGGCAGAGAGTGGGGGAGCCTCAGCTTGCGGAAAATCTCCCACCGGCTCGACGACACCGAGCGCATCAGCTCGTAGGCGTTCTCGTCGATGGCCCTCAGGCCGGTGAAGGCGTTCACGACGAAGGGGACGTAGCAGAACACGGCCGCGGTCAGGGCCTTGGGCCAGATGTTGAACCCGAACCAGATCAAAAACACCGGGGCCAGCACGGCCACCGGTGTGCTTTGCAGCAGCACGATGGTGGGGAGAGTGGCCCGCTCCATGAACCGGGAGTGGGCCATGAAGGTGGCCACCACCATGGCTGCGCTGAAGCCGAGCCAGAACCCCAGCGTCGCCTCTCTGATGGTGACGAGGGAGTGCTCCCAGTAGAAGCCGGGCTCGGCGACGAGATGGCGGAGCACCCGGCTCGGCGGGGGCAGGGTGAGGACGTGGACGCCCGCAGCCCGGACGTAGAACTCCCACAGGCCGAACAGCAGAACCACCCCGATAACCGGCGCCGCCGCCACCGCCAGTTGCCGCAACGGCCGCCGGGGCGGCGAGGGGGCCCGCTCCTCATCGGCCGCCGGCTGCTCGGTCTCGGCGGGGCTGGCGCTGGGTTCGGCGGTCTCGGCGGGGCTGGCCGCGGTCTCGGGGGCGCCTGGTCCGGCGGAGGCCGCGGGCTCGGGGGCGCTCATCGGGCCGAGGCCTCGTGCAGCGCGGCCCGCACCCGGCTGACGTGCTCTAGGTATACGGGGTCGTCTTCCATGGCCGTCGTCCGGGGCCGGGCCAAGCTCACGTGCTCGGTCCGCACGATCCGGCCCGGCCGGGGGGCCATCACCAGCACCCGGTCGGCCAAGATGACGGCCTCGGGGATGCTGTGGGTCACGAACAGCACCGTCTTGCGGGTGCGGGCCCACAGGTCGAGCAGCAGGTAGCGCATCTCGTTGCGGGTGATCTCGTCCAAGGCCGAGAAGGGCTCGTCCATGAGCATCACCGGGGCGCCCAGCACGAAGCTGCGGACCAGCGACACCCGCTGCTGCATACCGCCCGACAGCTCGTTGGGGAAGCTGTCGAGGAACTTGCCCAGCCCGACCGTCTCCAGCAGCGCCACCGACTCCTGTTCGCTGAGCGGCTCGCTGACGGCCCGGCGGGCGTTCAGCTCGCTGAGGAACCGGGCGTTGCGGCGGACGGTCCGCCACGGCAGCAGGGCCGGGGTCTGGGGGGTGAACCCGAGCTGTTTGGTCCGGCGGGCCACCGCCGGGGTGGTGCCGGCCACCTCGACCGTCCCCGACTCGTATCCGACCAGGCCCCCCACCACCCGCAGCAGCGTCGACTTGCCGCAGCCGCTGGGGCCGATGACGCTGACGAACTCGCCGTCGGACACGTCGAGGTCGATCCGCGACAAGGCGTGGGTGGGGTCGTTGCGGCCGATGAACCATTTGGAGACGCCTCGCAGGGACACCACCGCCCCTTGGCCGTCTCGGCTAGGCCGCTGATCGAGCCCTTGGCCGTCGGGGCCGGGCCGCGGCTCGGGCCCCTCGCCGCCTTCGGAGGTGCTGGCTGCGATGCCGGGTTCGGTCACTGGGGCCGGGCTCCCTTCAGGGTCGGAGCAGAATCTTGCCGAAGAAGTCGTTGCTCTGCATCTTGGCATGGGCCCGGCCCGCCTCGGACAGGGGGAACACGGAGTCGATGACGGCCCGGAACCCGCCGCCGCAGAACCGGCCCCAGATCTCGGCCATCTCGCCGGGCAGGTAGGGGCCGGACCCGACGATGGAGATCCCGGAGTGGAAGAGGTGGCCCAGCGATCCGATAGTTGCCTCGTCGCCGGAGGTGTTGCCGCAGGTCACCAACCTGCCCCCGATCCCCAGCGAGGCCAGCGACGGGCCGAACAGGGCCGGGCCGACGTGGTCGAGCACCAAGTCCACCCCGACCCCGCCGGTTAGTTCGAAGGCCCATCGGCTGAGATCGCCGCTGGCGCTGGTGTTGAAGGCGGCGGCAGCCCCGAGTTCGAGGGCCCTCTCGCAGCTCTCGTCGTCAGCGGCGGTGGCCAGCACGGTGGCGCCGGTGTCGGCCGCGAGCTGGACGGCGGCCACCGACACGCCCGAGGCGGCCGCGTGGATCATCACCGTCTCGCCGGGTCGCAGTCGCCCGGCCGCGTACAGCCCGTGGCCAGCCGTCACCCAGCAGGTGGGGAAGGAGGCCGCCTCCTCGAAGCCGACGTGGTCGGGTATGGCCAGGCAGTGCGAGGCGGGGACCAGGCACCGCTCGGCGTAGCCGCCGTCGCGGGTGGCGCCGATGATGCCGTGCTCGCCGTAGAGGTCGTCGCTGCCGGCCAGCTTCGAGCGGTCCGAGACCCCAACCAGGGACGGGTCGACGATGACCCGGTCGCCTGCGCTCCAGCCGGTCGCGTCGCCGCCGACGGCCGAGACGGTCCCGGCCACGTCCATGCCCGCGATGTGGGGGTAGGAGAAGCCCGGCAACTGGTACCGGCCCGACCGCTGGACCACGTCGAGCCGGTTGAGCGCGGTGGCGGCCACGTCCACCACCACGTCGGCCAGCCCCGGCTCGGGGTCGGCCACGTCGCGGTACTCCAGCACCTCAGGCCCCCCGGCCCGGTTGTAAACGGCGGCCTTCATCGGCCCTCCTGGGTGGTCCGGCCTGTCACAGCGCTGCGCCCATTGTGGCCGACCGAAACTAGGCTGGCGGTCCAAGCCCACAGAAGAAGGAGACGCCGTGTCCGGGGACCTCGACGCTCTGACGCGCCAGTGCCTGCGCTCCTTGAGGTATCCGAGGGGCCGCTACGGCTCCAACCGGGCCGCTCAACTCTCGGGCGTGCCGACTAGGACGATCCAGGTTTGGCGCCGTGACAAGGTGTACGTACCGGACTTCGACTCGGCTCAGCCGGTGTGGTCCTACCGGGATTTGATCCTGGTCCGAATGGTGGCCTGGTTGCGGCAGCGCGGAATACCGCCGACTAGAGCTGGCAGATACGCGCAAAAGGTCAGGGAGCGTTTGACCGCTGGTGAAGACGTGCAGCGAATCATGGCAACGCACAGAACAGCCGTGTTCGACGGTGAATTGTTTGATCCTGTCTTGGGTGAAGGGTTCCTGCCGTATGACAACCTTGCTGGCTTGTTGTCGGTGTTCAGGTTTCAAGCCCAAGTCTCAGACTTCGGTAGACGACGTTTGTGGGGTCCCGATCTCATAACACCTAGTGAGTATACTTTCATCTCGCCTATGGTGCTAGGCGGTGACCCTTGTATACGTAACTCCAGAATTCCGACGGCCAACGTCCATGCACTTCGCCAAGAACGCGGACTCACAACATCCCAGATCGTGGATCTGTACCCACACCTCAAGCCTGAGGAAGCAAATGATGCCTACGATCTGGAATCACGGCTCCGTGGTACCGAACCAATCGCAGCCTGAAGCGAAGATTATTCGCCTTCTATTGGATCAAGGATTTCCGAAGCCACCTGGATTCGCTCTTAGAGCAGTAGATGCAACGACTGAGGCTGTACATCTATCGGATTTCGATAGAGAGCTGTCAGTTAACCCTACTCCTGATTGGTACTTGTACTGTCGAGCTGCTGATAGCGGATTCGACGCTTTAGTTACCCGTGATCTCAATCAAATGAAACTTGCACCTGAGATGTTTGTTCTATCTCGTTTGGACAAATTCGCTGTAGTCTGCTGGCGTCAACCTATCGAAGATCCCTTGGTTGAATGGGGTCAGTTAATTGCTTATCTTCCGCAAATCAAGAAGCAGTTGTGTGACATGATCAGGTCGAAAGTCATATTGTTGCCAAAGCCTTCATTATCAGAAAATTCTATGCGTGATCCGGTTAACATCTTAGGGGAATTATCGAACCACATGAATTTATCTGGCGATCAAGTGAGGCATGAGGCGAGAGAGGAAGTTCTTGACTGGTTGTCGGAGCGGGACGAGATTGAGCGGTTCAGTCAAATGCTTCGACTATAGTTCGTGAACATGTACACAGGGATTGTTCAGGGGCAGTGCGAGGTGCTCAGCGTCGAGGTGGTCGACGGGGTGGGGACGCTGGTCGTCGCCCTGGGACCGCTGGCCGAGGGGCTCGAACCGGGGGCGAGCGTGTCCCTCAACGGGGTTTGCCTCACCGTCACCGGCCTCGACGGGGCCGAGGTCGGGTTCAACGTCATCGGCGAGACCTTCGCCTCCTCCAACCTCGGGTCGGTCGCGGTCGGCGACCGGGTCAACGTGGAGCGCTCGCTCAAGTTCGGCGACGAACTGGGCGGCCACGTGCTGTCCGGCCACATCGCCGTCACCGTCACCGTGGCTGAGATCGAAGCCGACGGGGCCAACCGCACCATGTGGTTCGACGTGGCCCCGCAGCACATGCGCTACCTGCTGTGGAAGGGCTGGGTGGCCCTTGACGGGGCCAGCCTCACCATCTCCCGGGTGGACCGGGGCGCAAACCGCATCGCGGTGAGCCTGATACCGGAGACCCTGGCCCGCACCACGCTGGGCCGAGTCTCGGTCGGCGACCGGGTAAACCTCGAGATCGACGCCCAGACCCAGGCCATCGTCACCACCGTCGAGGACCTGCTGAGCGACCCCGAGACGCGGGCCCAGCTTCTCGCCGCCGGTTAGGAGCCCTGAGGTGCGGCCCCGGCGTCTCGCGACCGGTCGGTAGCCCCGGATCGATGACGCGACTGCACGGCCGCCGCGGCCTGGTCACCGGGGCGGCCCGGGGCATCGGCCGCCAGGTGGCGCAGCGCCTGGCCGACGAGGGCATGCGGATGACCCTGCTCGACGTCGATCCCGCCGTGGAGCGGGCGGCCGCCGAGATGGGCGCTTCCAGCCTGGTCGTCGATCTGCGAGACGACGAGGCGACCCGACGGGGCCTGGCCGCCGACGCTGACGGCGACGGCGACCCCTACTGGCTGCTGGTCAACAACGCCGGTGTCTTCGCCAAGGCCCCGCTGCTGGAGATGGACCTGGGCCAATGGGACGACCTGCACCGGGTGAACGCCCGCTCAATGGTGATCACCATGCAGGCGCTGGCGCCGGCCATGATCGCCTCCGGTCGGGGCGGGCGGGTGGTGAACATGGCCTCGATGGCGGCCAAGCGCGGCACCCCGGGCGAAGCCGCCTACGCCGCGTCCAAGGCTGCGGTGGTGGCCCTCAGCCGGATCGCGGCCATGGAGCTGGGCCCGCATCAGATCACGGTCAACTCGATCTGCCCTGGCTATGTGCTCACCGAGATGGGCGCCGACACCCGCTCGGCCGACCAAGTGGCGGCCTGGTCGGCCATGAGCCCGCTCGGGCGGCTGGGCCAGCCCGCCGACGTGGCCGCCGTTATCGCCTTTTTGGCCTCCGACGACGGCGCCTACATCACCGGTCAGGCCCTCAACGTGACCGGCGGCATGTGCACCTGGTGACGCCGGCCCGGACGGCTGCCGGCGCGGCCACCGGAGAGAGGGTCATCGGGCGAAGGCGACGGAGCGGGCGGTAAGGCCCCGCTCGGCCATCTCGGGGGGGAGCCCCAGGTCTCCGTCCACCGTCAGCCACAGCCGGATGAGGTCGCGCTTGAGCGCCGGGTCGGGGTAGTCCTCGTAGGCGGTGCGCGAGTGCATGATGGCGTAGTTGTTGAGGAGCTGGATCTCCCCGGACCGGAAGTTCATGTGGAGTTGGAACTCCTCGCTGGCGTTGATCTCGTCGATGGTGGCCATGGCCTCGATCTGGCGGTCCGACAGCTCGGGCACGTGCTCGCCCCGGGTGGCCGTCTTGAACAGGTCGGGCCCGTAGAAGGAGAACAGCTTCCGATCGCCGTTGACCGCGAAGATGGGGCAGCGGGCGAAGCTGTCGGGCCCCTCGCCCCGCTTGCGGTCGAACCACCACGGCTCGTACATGGCGCCGATCAGATCCGGACGGGTGCGGACTATCTCGTCGTGGACCGCGGCCGCGCTCACGATGGTGCTGGTCCCGCCCCGCATGGCCGGCCGGATGCACAGCAGCCCGACTATGTCGGAGGAATCGGTGTGGAAGGGCAGGGCGCCGTGGTGCTTGTTGAGCAGACCGCCGCCGTAGTTGGCGTGGCGGTCCACGCCCTCGTCGCGGACGTGGGCGAAGAGGTCGGTGCCCTCGGCCCCCTGGGGCAGGGGTATGCCCAGGTACAGGCCTAAGCCCCAGTACATCAGCTCAATCTGGCGCTCGGCCAGGCCCTCCACCGGCACGCCCCGGACCAGCTTGAACCCCCGGCCGTCGATCAGCTCGTCCAGCAGCGACTCCAGCACCGGCCCGAGGGCGGGCAGGGCGAAGTTCCGGCGGTTCAGGTCCAAGAAGTCGAGCCCGTCCGCCTCGGCCGCCTCCAGCGCCCGTCTCAGCTCCTCGACGTGCCGGTCGTCCAACTCCAGTATCCAGTCGGTTCGGTCCTGGATGTCGGGCCCCCTCCAGCACGACGCCCCGCCGATCTCACGAAAACGCTCCATCTCCCCGCTCCTTCGGTTTGCCTTCTATTCAACATCAAAAAGAGTCGGCTGCTCTTTAACAACATCTTTGAGATTCGTAGTAGAACTGGTGTGGTCGATTTGTTCAATTTGTTTCAATATCCGGTTCTGAGCATCCAAGTCTTTAAGATTTACCTCTATCATAGTACTACTGGTTGATACCACATTTGTATCTGATACAAGAGCCCGAGTTATAATCTTAATGACGGCTCTGGCAAACTGCTTGCGGGTATCACTTCTCCAGTGATCGAACACTCTGGAGGTTGAGAGACTCATAATCTCGTCCCCCGAGAGCTTGAGCGTTGTTGGGACTTGTGCTCTTCCGACTTTAGATAGGGTGAATGTCAGTACCCGACTGGTTAATTCGTTGAGCCCAGCGTCATGCAACTGAGAGTCTTGACTTTCTCTTATACCTGGAATCCATGGTATCAAATAAAGAGGTTGGAGATCATTATCGTCGTCTCGTCGGAGAACAATTGCTGGATTTGCAAGAGCGTTAGCTGCCGGTTCAGGAAGGTTAGATGAAGGGCTGGAGATCGCAACTCCTTCTGCTTCTTCGGAGAAGCCTATGACGGATGTGGATGCTGCATTTACTCCTTCATTGTGTAGCTTAGAAGCAAGTTCTTTCAAAGTTATATCAAGATCGAGTGCGTCGTTCACAACAGTTGCATATATTACGTGCCCTCCGCGTGGTGTTGACGCACCAAGTGACTCTGCTAAGTCAGAAGCAGCAGCGATTAACTTACAAGCTTGTCGTCTATTAGAAGAATTAGGTGAGAAACCCCGCGATTTTAGCTCAATTACTAGTTCTGAAGGATCTTCCGTGTGTCGTAACCAGATATCAGGACGACAGGGGGATCGATCCTTAGAGCCGACTAGCTTATCAAGCGCGGCAATAACAGCAGGATTGCCTGGAACTATCAAACGGGGTTCTATGGATCTGAGTTGGTAGCCTGCCTGTCGCAGTACTGGCTGTATCTGGCTTGATTTAGGTAAATCTTGAAGTGCCCACAGGAAGGTATTGAGTTGGAATACCTGATCTGAAAGAAGCGTTGTCGTGTCAATCACGCGACGGCCTTCATGGATGTAGCTATGACTGACTTATAGGGCTCACTGCCAAGCCACACGTTCACTTTAGGGTCTAAAGATCTTTGTACATTAGTTACCAGACGATGGATAGTATTGCCGCAAGTTCCATGAGGTAGAACTACTAGTAGTTGCTTGCTAGTAAGCTCTAAGAGTAGCGGTTGCCAAAGATGGCGATCTATAGCAGCCATGTGGATCTTAGTTGGTCCATGGCGTGTGATATATCCACCGATCCTAAATCGACTAGTCCGCCTTTTAAGTCCTAAGTCAACGAATCGATCAAATGTCGCGCTGCTTAACGGATTACTGAATTGTATCGTTACTGGAGAACCGTACATATAGTATGCATCATTGTCTGTCTTAGTTGTATTGACCCAGAGCTGGTTTTCAGCGTGTTCTGTTATATTTCGGTAGAACTTGAGAATAAGCTTCAGAGCGGCACGGTGCTCTAGAAATGAATCACTCCTATTAGTAACGTGGCCGTCATAATAGAATAAATGCCCGCCACGGCCTCCGCTAGGAACTTGAAGTTGCACGAGAGAATGCAGCGGGTCATAGAGGTCTAAGAAGTGGTCCAGTTTTTCTTTCAGGATAATCAGTCGTTCAGTGACAGTCACCTTGGACCGACGACGTTCTATCAATCCTTGAACTTCGTCCTCTTCTTCATTATCAGTTGTATCCTCAGAGTCGCGATCGAGTTCTCCTATATTTGAGGATGTCTCATAATGAGCTTCGTGGTCGAAACCGAGTCGAACGTAGCGATCAGGCGGAGTAGTACGCTGCACATGGTTCCATAGTTCAAACAAGATTGGTGATGAGAGCCATAGACGATCGAGCCATGGGTTTTTGTCGACGACTTCTCGGGCCCATTTGTTGCTTTCATCGGCCTTCATTGTTGTATATATGACAGGGTGCCGATCGTCTAGCTCCTCTAGGAGCCCGACAACTTTGCCATCGTGGTTTGTATCTTCTACACGATAGAGCGTATCGTCCAAGCGATGAAGATTGATACGTTCTGGAAACAGACTCACGAGGTCGGGGGTTATGTGATTTTGACTTGCAGTCTCGAGCATGTATGTCTTGATTAATTTTCGGGCAGGTTTGGCCTCTTCGAGTTCGGCTTCCGTTTTTGGGACGAAGCCTTCCAAGTAATCAACGAACTCTTCTCGTGACTGGAGCCGGGGCAGGTACCCTAGATCTGGGGGCAGGTACCCGAGATCTGTCTTCATGGCTTCATCGTAGGGGCCAGAGGCCGGTGACGGGTTCCTGGGTCAGGTCGATGACCGGGCAGGTCCGGCCCCCTTGGCGCAGGCGGAGCACTCCGTCGCCGGTTACGGACCCCACTGCGGCCGCGGCGAGCCCGGCCGAGCGGAACAAATCCGCGCACTCGTCGGGCCGGTCGGTGGTGAACCAGAAGGCGTAGGCGGGGAAGCAGGTGAGCCACCGGCCTAGATCCACTCCGGCCGGGGCGGGCAGGCGGTCTAGGTCCACCACCGCGCCCAACCGGCGGTATTCGAGCAGCATGGCCAGCGAGCCGACGGCCCCGGCCATGCTCACGTCCCGGGCCGCCGCGGCCAGGCCCCGCCGGGCGGCGGCGGCCGGCAGCCGGATGTGGTCGGCCAGGCGGGGGCCCTGGCTCCTCAGGGTGGAGAAGAAGCCGAAGTCGGATCGCATCTCGCCGTCGGTGCAACAGGCGAACACCAAGTCCTGGCCCGGGGCGGCCCGAGCGATCGACAGCACCTCGTCCGGCCCGCCGACCTCGCCGACGGCGAAAGCCGACAGGGCGGGCTCGCCCTCGTGCTCGGTGAGATGGCCGCCCACCACCGGCACGCCGTAGAGGGCGGCGGCGTCGGCCATGCCCTGCAGCGCCTCGGCTGCTACCGATGCCGATGCCACCACGGTGTTCACGACGGCCCGGGGCACGGCCCCCATGGCCGCCACGTCGTTGACGTTGGCCAGCACCGCGGCCATTCCCGCCCCCCGGGGGTCGGCCCTCACGAAGGCGGGCTGCATCGCCTCGCCGCAGGCCACTGCCAACCGGCCCGACATCTCCACCACGGCGGCGTCGTCGCCGGGCCCGCCCACGGGGTCCGAGGCATCGACGAAGCCCCCGACGGCGCCGATCGGCCGCTTCCCGGTCAGGCCGGCGTGGGCGCGGACGACGGCCGCCAGCCCGGCCAGATCGGTCAGATCGACTGGCCCTGACCCGGCTTGCGCTTCCGACCCGGCTTCCGGCCCTGACTCGGCTTCTGACTCCCAGGACCCGGCTTGCGCTTCCGCCGCCGGGCTCGAATCAGGAGGCCCCGCGCCCGGCCGGTCCGCCTCGGACATGGCCGTACCGTACCGATGTGCCGTACCGTACGGAGCCGATGAAGCTGCCGGAACGGGTCGAGGTCGTCAGCGTCGGGCTGGACCGCTTCGCCGCGGCCGTCCGCGACCAGGGCGCGGCCGCCACGGTCGTCGACTGGCGCATCCCCGCCGACGGCGACGGCGCGGCCGTGGCCGCCCTGGCCCGCCTGTACGGGCCCCAAGCCCACCGGGTGGATGCGGCCAACGCTGAGGCAGTCCGCCGGCTCGACCAGGGGGCCCCGAAGCTGGTGGGGGTAGACCGGGCCGGGGCGGTGGTGCCCGGCTTCGGCGACCGGACCGTCCTGCACTGCGGCCCGGCCATCGCCTGGGACGACATGTGCGACCCCCTGCAGCGCTCGGTGCGGGCCGCGGTGATAGCCGAGGGATGGGCCCCCGACCGGAGCGCGGCCACCCGCCTGGTGGAGGCGGGCGAGGTGAGCCTCGAGCCCGCCAACGAGCACCGGGCGGTGGTGCCCATGGCCACCGCCATCGGGCCGTCGGCGCCGGTGTACGTCGTCGCCCTCGAGGAGGGGTCGGCCGTCGCCTACTCCAGCCTCAACCAGGGCTCGGGTGAGGTGCCGTGGTTCGGGGTGGACTCGCCCCCCGCGGTCGAGCGGCTCCGCTTCCTGCGCGATGTCCTCGGCCCGGTGCTGGCCGCCGCCCTGGACCGCTCCGGCCCGGTGGATGTCTGCTCGCTGGCCGCTCAGGGCATCGTCATGGGCGACGACGTGCACATGAGGGTCCAGGCCACCACCAACCTGTTCCTGCGAGACCTGCTCCCGCACCTGGTCCGGTCCGGCCACGACCGGCTCGGCGAGGCGGCCGACTTCATTGCCTCCAACCATCTGATGTTCCTCAACGTAGCCATGGCCGGGGCCCGGGCCCTGGTCGAGTGGGCCTCCGAGGTGCCCGACTCGAGCGTGGTCACCACCATGGCCCGCAACGGCACCACCTACGGCGTCCGCCTGCCCGGCCACCGGGACCGGTGGTTCCTGGCCCCGGCCCCGCCCGTGCAGGACGCCTTGTACTACCCCGGCCAGGGTCCCGAAACCAGCGCCCCCGACATCGGCGACAGCGCGGTGGTGGAGCTGGTGGGGCTGGGCGGCCCCGCCTCGGCCGGTTCGCCCGCAGTGGCTGGCTTCCTCGGCGGCCGCATGGCCGACGCCATGGCCGTGACCGCCAAGATGGGCCGCATATGCGCGGGCGAGAGCTCCCGGTTCCGCCTGCCCATCATGGACAACGCCGGCACCCCGCTGGGGATCGACGTCCGGCGGGTGGTGGAGACCTCGATCACCCCGGCGGTCAACACCGGGATCGTCCACGTCTCCGACGGCTCCGGGCAGGTAGGGGCCGGCGTGGCTCGGGCCCCCATCGAGTGCTTCGTGGCCGCCCTGCTCGACTTGGACGAGCGGCTCGCCCACGACGAGCCTCCCCGTTGAGGACCGCTGTCGCCGTGTCGCCTCAGACGGCGGGGACCGCCTCCGCCGGGTCGCCGCCCCCGTTGAGGACCGCTGTCGCCGTGTCGCCCCAGACGGCGGGGACCGCCGCCTCTGCCGCGGTGTCGGTGGGGGCCGGGGTGGCAGAGGCCGTGAGGGCTCCGGGCCCGGGATTCACCGGCCGGGTGGCGGGGGTCTTCAGGACCGGGTTCTATGTGGCCGGCGACGGCGGCGCCCTCTTCGCGGTGCTGGGCCCGGGGGCCTGGCCCGGGCCGCTGCATCTGGTGACGGAATCCCGGCACAGACTGCCCGCGGCGGGGGACCGGGTCGCCGCCGCCGGGACGGTTCTGGCCGCGGGCGGGATCGAGATCGACTGGGGCGGCGCCCGGCTCTGGGACCCGGCCCTGCCGGACGGTCTGGGCTTCCACCCCTCGGTCTGGGCTGGTGCCGTGCCCCCGGTCGAGCCGGACCTGGCCGGTGTCTGGGACGAGGCGAAGGCCGCGGTCCGCGCCGGCGACCTGGCCTCGGCCTGCCGCCAACTGGAGGGCCGCGGCGGCGGGCTGACCCCGGCTGGCGACGACGCCCTGGCCGGGATCATGCTGGTCGCCGCCGCTGACCGCCGCCGCCGCCCGGCTCTGCGGCGGCTGGCGGGGCGGGCCCGCACCAGCGATCTGAGCCGGGCCTTCCTCAAATGGGCGGCGCGAGGCTCGAGCATCGAACCCGCCCATGCCGTGCTGGAGGCGGCCGCGTCCGGCGACCGAGCCGGGCTGGCTCGGGCGGCCCGAGACTTAGCCGGGGTAGGCGCCTCTTCGGGCCGGGCCCTCCTGGCCGGCTTGGCCTTGGCCGTTTTAGAACTCCCGGCTCGCCCGCCGGACCCTCAGCCGGTGGTCGCCGGCCCGCCGCCCGCCGCCGTTCACCGGTTGGCCCGGCCCTCGCCAGCCGGAGCCCCGCTCGCATGATGCGGTGAGGAGACCGCCTCCGATGCCCGCCGCCGACCCGCCCCGGTTCCTGGACTTAGCCGCCCGCGCCGCCAAGCCCCGTCGGGCCGGGATAACCCACGTGCTCGACAAGGGCACACCGCCCACGGTCATGGAAGCCCGGCTGGACTCGGTCGGGTCCATCGTCGACGTGTGGAAGTTCGGGTTCGGCACCGCCTACGTGGACCCCGACCTGGCCGCCAAGCTCAAGGCCCTCCGACGCGGCGGCGTCAAGGCCTGCCCGGGCGGCACGCTGCTGGAGGCGGCCTGGCTCCAGAACCGAGTGGACGGCTTCCTCGACTGGGCCGGCGGAGCCGGGTTCGACTGCGTCGAGGTGTCCCGGGGCGCGGCCGGCCTGCCCGCCGGGGCCAAGCGGGAGATCATCGCCGCGGCCCGCGGCCGGGGGTTCGAGGTGTTCGCCGAGATCGGGAGCAAGGACCCCGGCGACCCGGTCCGACCCGCCGACTGGGTGGAAGAGGCCCGCCGCGACGCCGACAGCGGCGCTTCGTGGCTGGTGGCCGAGGGCCGCGAGAGCGGCACGGTCGGCCTGTACGGCCCCGACGGCTCGGTGCGGACCGACCTGGTGGAGGCCCTGGAGGCACTGGGCGGTGAGACGCCGGTGATCTACGAGGCCCCGAGGCGGTCCCAGCAGGCCTGGCTGATCAACCGGTTCGGCCCGAACGCCAACCTGGCCAACGTCGCCCCCGAGGAGGTGCTGGGAACCGAGGCGCTCCGGCTCGGGCTCCGCTCCGACACCATGACGCTCCTGACCCGGACCCCCGCCGCCCCGCCCTCCGCCCTCGACGCTTCCGAGGCCATGGCCGCTTCCGGCTCCGCCGGTGCTTCGGCTGCCCCCGGCCCCGGCCTTGGCCGGCCGAACTAGGCCGGAGCCGTGTTCGAGCTGGACCCCGCCGCTCCCAACGTCACCGCGTCCCGGTACCGGCAGGTGTCGGTGGCGGCCGTGGACAGCCTGGACCCTGCCTCTCTCACCGCCCACTTCACCGGCCGGGAGGCCTACGTGAGGACCCGGTTCGTGGTCGCCCGCCGCCGGGACCGGCCCGAGCGGGTCGCCTTGGTGGAGCTGGCCCGCGACGGCAGCGCCGACCTGTTCTCGCCCGCGCCCGCCGCCCGGGTGCTGGCCGGCGCCGAGGAGTGCGCCTACGTGCGCGACGACCGGGCCGACCCCGGCATCGCCTCGCATCTAGCCGCCGCGGCCCAGCGCTGCCCCGGCGCCCGCTGCGTGGTGGTGGAGGGCCGGTACTCCCATATCAGCTTCATCCTCAACCCCGATCCCATAGAGGTGACGGTGGTGGACGTGGTGCCCCCGGCGCCGTCCAAGCTGGCCGACCAGGTGCGCCGGGTCCTCGACAGCACCGAAGAGCTCCCCCCCGTGACCGTGACCGAACAGATCATCGACAGCCGGGACCTGCTGGCCGAGGCCCGCCGACGGTCGCCTGAGCCCGGAGGCGGCCCGCAACCGGTGCTGGTGCCCTGCCGGGGCGGAGGGGTGGACATCGACGGCGCGGCGGTGTCGTACCTGGACGAGCGACCCGAGCCGGCCGGGCCCTGGACCCTGCTGGGGTGCGAGCGGTCCCGGCGGATACACGACTGGTTCTACGGTGCCGCGCCGGCGGGGGTCGTCGACTGGTGCCCCCGCCGGTTCGTCGGCCCCGGCATCCTCGCCGGTGACGGCGCCTCCCCCGATGCGAGCGGCCCGAGTGGTGCCCCAGTCGCCCCCGCCGCTCCGGGCGCCGCCGCCCCGGGTGCCTTGGTGCTGAGCCGGTGCTGCCTGCTGGAGGAGGGGGTGGAGCGCCACCCCGGAGCGGTGTGGGTGCCCTGGGGG
Organism: uncultured Acidimicrobiales bacterium; assembly: GCA_958296055.1. Classification (GTDB taxonomy): domain Bacteria; phylum Actinomycetota; class Acidimicrobiia; order Acidimicrobiales; family Aldehydirespiratoraceae; genus CATQHS01. The sequence continues at coordinate 976,591 of CATQHS010000001.1, read as the reverse complement.
GCCACGCTGGGCGAGGTCCGCCAAGCCCTCGAACTCCTGGTCGGCGAGAGGGCCGGAGCGTGGACGCGCACCTGATCGACTCGGCCGTATACGGGCACGGCTGGTCCACCCCCGAGTCCCGGGCCATCTTCGGCGAGAGGGCCCGGACAGCCCGCTGGGTGGCCGTCCTGAAGGCCCTGGCCGCGGCCCAGGCCGAGTTTCAGATCATCCCCGAGTCCTCCGCGGCCGCCATCGCCGGGCTCGACCCGGCGGCCCTGGACCTGGAGGCGGTGGCGGCCGAGACCCGGCGCACCTCGCACTCCACCCTGGGACTGGTGCGCGAGCTCCAGGCCCGGCTGCCCGAGCCCGCCCGAGAGCACGTCTACTACGGCGCCACCGTGCAGGACGTCTCCGACACCTCCCTGGCGCTGGAGATGAAAGCGGTCGGGTCGCTGGCCTGGCGCGATCTGTGGACCGTCGAGGGCCGCCTGCTGGACCTAGCCCGCCGCCACCGGGACACGCCCATGGCCGGGCGGACCCACGGCCAGCCCGGTGCGCCCATCACCTTCGGGTTCAAGGCGGCGTCGTGGGCCGACGAGATCGCCCGCCACCTCGACCGCTGGCGCCAGAGCCGGCCCCGCCTGCTGGTCGGGCAGCTCGCCGGGGCGGTGGGGGTGCTGGGCTTCTACGGCCCCGACGGCCCGGAGCTGCGGCGGCGCTTCTGCGCCCGGCTGGGCCTGGGCGAGCCGGCCATCTCCTGGCTCACCGCCCGGGACCGGGTGGCCGAGCTGGCCGCCAACGCCGCTCTGGCCTCGGCCACGCTGGGCCGGATGGCCAACGAGGTCTACAACCTGCAGCGCGGCGAGATCGGCGAGGTGGCCGAGGCGGCCTCGCCGGGCACGGTCGGCAGCATCACCATGCCCCACAAGCGCAACCCCGAGGGCAGCGAGCAGATCGTCACTCTGGCCCGGCTGGTGCGCTCGGCGGCCGGCGTGCTCACCGAGACCATGATCGGCGACCACGAGCGGGACGGCCGGACCTGGAAGACCGAGTGGGCTCTGGTGCCCGAGCTGAGCCACTACCTGCTGGCCCAGCTCGGGATGGCCCGCACCCTGACCGAGGGCCTCGAGGTGAACGCCGGGGCCATGGCCGCCAACCTCGGCGAGGGCGGCCCCGCCTCGGAGTTCGGATCCCAGGAGCTGCTGCGGCGGCTGTCGGCCCGGCTGGGCAAGCACCGGGCCCAGGACCGGCTCCAGCAGGCCTACCAACAGGCCCGCCTCACCGGCCGCCCGCTGGCCGAAGCGCTGGCCGGGGCGGCCGAGCCCGACGACCTGGCCGACCTGGACCGGCCCGCCCTCGGCTCGGCCGGGGCCATGGTCGACGCAGTGGTTGAGGCCGCGGCCCGCCGCCGGACCGGGGAGACGCCGGAATGGGAGTAGGCGAAACCCCGCCGGGGGCGGACGGAGCCGGGGGCCGGGACGGCCGACCGGCGGGGCCGGCCCCGAGGGCGGCGGGGCCGTCGGCGGAGGCGCCGGCCCCGGAGCTGGTCGACGCCGGGTTCGCCTGGGAGATCGCCGACGCCCCGCTGCTGCACCACGGGCTGAACCTGGCCGACCTCGGCCACGTGATGGACCTGCGGGCCCGGGGTCTGGTCCCCGAGCCCGCCGCCGCCGAACTGCTGGGAGTCCTGCTCGACGCCTACCGCACCGACCCGGCCGACTTCCCCTACGACGCCGCCTTCGGCGAGGTCTACAACTCCCGCGAGCGCCACTTCGCCGAGCGCATCGGCGACTCGGCCGGGTGGCTCCACGCCGGGAGGCCCCGCCGGGAGGCGGCCCGGGTGGCTTTGCGCCTGCTGCTGCGGTCCCAGACCGCCGACCTGATCGCGGCCGGGGCCGACTTCGCCTCCGCCGCGGGCGAGGTGGCCGCGGCCCACGCCGAGACCTTCATGGGCGACCAGACCTACCTCCAGCAGGCCCAGCCCTCCACCTTCGGGCACTACCTGCTGGCCTTCGTGCCCCCCGCCCTGCGCGACGGCGACCGGCTGGTGGCCGCCCTCGGCCAGGTCAACACCAGCCCCGGCGGGGCCGGGTGCGTCAACGGCAGCCGCCTGCTGGATGACCGCTCCGACATCGCCGGCCTGCTCGGGTTCGACGACGTGATCGTCCACACCCGCGACGCCATGTGGCAGACCGACGTGTTCATCGACTTGTTGGCCACGTCGGCCAGCATGATCACCAACCAGGCCAAGCTGGCCGAGGACCTGGAGATCTGGTCCAGCGCCGAGTTCGACTACGTGGACCTGGCCGGGTCGTTCACCCGGGCGTCGGTGCTGATGCCCCAGAAGCGCAACCCGTACTCCCTGTCCATCATCCGGGGGGCCAGCGGGGTGCTGATCGGGCGGATGAGCGGGTTCTTGGCCGTGGTCAAGAGCCCGTCGGCCCGCAGCGACAACCTGATCTTCGCCTACGGGGAGATCCCGAGGGCGCTGGGCTTCGCCGCCCGGGTCAGCGCCCTGACCACCGGGGTGGTGAGAACCCTCAACGTCAACGCCGAGCGGATGTGGTCCGGGCTCGAGCACGGCTTCAGCCAGGCCACCGACCTGGCCGAGTACGTGATGGTGGCCGCGGGCATCGACTACCGCACCGCTTACCGGGTAGTGGGCCAGGCCGTCCGGGCCGCCAGCCTGCGGGGCCTCAGCGGCCTGGGGATCGACGCCGCCATCCTGGACGAAGCGGCCGAGCAGGTGTGCGGCCGCCCCCTCGGCCTGGACGGGGCCGGGCTGGCCGAGGCCCTCGACCCGCGCCGGATCGTGGCCACCCGGCGGGCCGTCGGGGGGGCGGCCCCGGCCGAGGTGCGGGCCATGGCCGAGTCCTTCGCCGCCCACGCCGACCGGCTGCGAGCCCGGGCCCAGCAGGCCAGAGAGCAGTTCGCCAAAACCGAAGAGCGCCTAGTAGCCCAAGCCGAGGCCCAGATAGCGTAAGGGCCAGTCAGGCCGGGCGCAGCGCCATCCACACTGCCCGGGCCCGCCGTTTGGCGGGGTTGCGCCAGCGGTGCTCGTGCTCGGTGTGGAAGTGGACCGAGTCGCCCCGGCCCAGCCGGTACGTGCGGTCCTCGACGTCCACTTCCAGCGATCCCGACAGCATCAGGATCAGCTCCTCGCCGGCGTGGCGCAGGGGCGAGTCGCCGCTGGAGGCGCCCGGTGCCACCTCGGCCACCGCCGCGGCCACCAGGTACTGGCCGTAGGGGCCCGAGACGCCCTCCAGGTCGATGCCCTGGTGGGAGGTGTATATCGGCTTGCGCTCGGCCGCGGGGGTGAACACCACATACGGCGGCGTCGAGCGCTCCTCGTCCACGAAGTACGACACCGGCCGGCCCAGGGCCGCGGCCAGCTTCAGCAGCGTGGTGATGGTGGGCACCATGGTGCCCTGCTCCACCTTGTGGATGGCGGCGGTGGACACGTCGGACCGGTCGGAGAGCTGCTGGAGCGACAGGCTCCTCCGTTTGCGCAGCCGGCGGATCTTGGGCCCGATCGAGCTCACCACCGCGGTGGGGTCGTCGCCGGGCGCGGTGCCGCCCGCGGCGGGCGCGTCGCTGGTGATTTCGCTCATCCGGGCCGCAGTGTAGGCCCGTGTTAAGTTTGCGATCCGGGGATTTCGTATAGTTGACACGCCAGCCGCCCGGTTGAAGAATCGGCCCGGACGAACGGAGGCTGCTTTGGACGGCATACACGACATGGGAGGCATGCAGGGCTTCGGCTCGGTGGCCATCGACCCCGACGAGCCGGTGTTCCGGAAGGAGTGGCACAGCCGGGCCTTCGCCATCGGGATCATGTCCATGGGCGTGTCGGGGACCAACCTCGACGCCTTCCGCCACGCCCTCGAGCGCCTGCACCCCTACGACTACCTGGCCGACGGCTACTACGGGCGCTGGGTGGCCTGCGCCGAGGTGCTGCTGACCGACAGCGGGGTGCTGGCCCCCGGGGCGGTCGAGGCCCGGGCCCGCAAGCTGATGGGGGAGCAGGTCGACGAGCCGGCCGACCCGGAGCCCAACAAGCCGGTCTACGAACGGGGCGGCCCCGGCTCGCTGCGCCCGGTGGACGACCCGCCCGCCTTCGCGGCGGGCGACCGGGTCCGGGCCCGGGACCTGCGCACCAGTGGCCACACCCGCCTGCCGGGCTACGTCCGGGGCCGGACCGGCACCGTGAGCGCCCTGCGCCCGTCGGCGCTCTTGCCCGACACCAACGCCCACTTCGAGGGCGAGAATCCCCAGCACGTGTACACCGTCGAGTTCGACTCGACCGAACTGTGGGGCGACGGCGCCGAGCCGGCCGCCCTGCTAATCGATCTGTTCGAGAGCTACCTGGAGGCGGCCTAGATGTCTGAGCATTCCCACGGAGGAGACCGCCCTCCGGTCTCGGTGCGAGCCGAGGCCCTGGAGGCGCTGCTGACCGAGCGGGGGCTGGTGAAGCCCGAGGTGCTCGACGGGTTCATCAGCCGCTTTGTCAACGACGTGGGCCCCATGAACGGGGCCAAGGTGGTGGCCAAGGCCTGGACCGACGACGACTACCGGCAGCGCCTGCTCGAAGACGGCACCGCCGCCATCGCCGAACTGGGATTCTCCGGCCCCCAGGGCGAGCACATGGTGGTGATCGAGAACACCGATGACGTCCACAACGTGGTGGTGTGCACGCTGTGCTCGTGCTATCCCTGGCCGGTGCTCGGCCTGCCGCCGGAGTGGTACAAGGACCCGGCCTATCGCAGCCGCATAGTCCGCGATCCCCGCACGCTGCTGGGCGAGATGGGCCTCGACCTCGACGACGACACCGAGGTGCGGGTCTGGGACTCCAGCGCCGAGAACCGCTACCTGGTCCTGCCTCAGCGGCCCGACGGCGCCGAGGGCCTCTCCGAGGAGGATCTGGCCGGGCTGGTCACCCGCGACGCCATGGTGGGGGTGGCGAAGGTCAGCGCCCCGTAGGGGGTTTCAGGTGGCGTTCTTCGAGGCCGACGACCCGGCCGGCCCGCCCCGGCTCAACGGCGAGGTGGTGTTCGACGAGCCTTGGGAGAGCCGGTCCTTCGCCATGGCCGCGGCCTTGGTGGACGAGGGCTGCTTCGGCTGGGACGACTTCCGCGACCATCTCATCGCCGCGGTGCAGGCATGGGAGTCCGACCCCGACGGCCCGTACCGCTACTACGAGCGCTGGCAGGAGGCCCTCGAGTCGATCACAGCCGACCGCGACATCGTGGCCCGCCCCGAGGTGGACGAGCTGGCCGCGGTCTACGCGGCCCGCCCCCCCGGCCACGACCACGATCACGGCGACCACGATCACGGCCACGGCCACCACGATCACGGCGATCATCACCACGACCACGGCGACCGCGGCTCCGGTTCGTGAGCGTCGCCCCCCGCACCGTCTCAGCCCGGTGGCTGGGCGGGTACCGCTGCGACGTCACCGCCGACGAGTTCACGCTCCCGGTGGACGAGCCGGTCGAGGTGGGCGGCACCGGCGAGGGCCCGCAGCCGACCGAGCTGCTGCTGGCCGCGGTGTCGTCGTGCTTCACCCTGGCCGTCGCCCACGTCGCCCGCAAACGGGGGATCGAGCTGTCGCATCTGCGGGTCGAGGCGACCGGGACCTACGACGGGCCCCGGTTCTCGGCGCTGGACATAGCCGTAGACGCCGGCTGCGACCCGTCGGTTCGAGAGAAGCTGCTGGAAGCGGCGGCCCGGGTGTGCTACGTGACCAACACCCTGCGGAACCCGCCGTCGCTGACCGTGGCCGCGGCCTCTGCGCCCGACCCCTGAGGCCCCAAGCTTGACGTTGGGGCCGGTTGGGGTTTAGGTTCCGATACGTAAGTGTCCCATCCGAAACGGGACGAGTACCAAAATGAAGGGTCTGCAATGCCTCCCATCACCATCGTCTTCATCGCCACCGGGCTGGTCGTCTGGCTCAACGCCCTCTATTTCCTCGGCGTAGGCGCCGACGAGAAGGAGGGATCGAGCAACCCGCTGGTCAGCATCGGCAACATCACCCTGGTCGTAGGTCTGCTGAACCTGGTCCAAGCGGTCTACATCATGTGGGCCCGCCCCCTAGGCGGTGACGGCGACGTACAGGTGGCCGGGCTGGTCGTGTTCTACGGGCTGTTCTTCGTCCTCCTCGGCAAGTCCGAGGTCAACGGCTGGGACCTGCGCCAGGTGGGGAACCTGGCCGTTCCCGTGGCCATCCTCCCCCTCTTCTGGTGGAACGCCCTGCCGGGTGACTGGATGATGAGGACGATCCTGGTCGTCTGGGTGATCGCCTTCGGGTCGGTGGCCCTCACCACCTACGGCAAGCTCCAGCCCAAGGCCCTCGGCGGCATCCTGGCCGTCACCGCCATCTACACCTTCTGGGTCCCGGCCCTCATCCTGGCCACCGGCAACAGCATCCCCTAGGAACCGATGCGAATCGTCGTAATCGGCGGCGGCGCCGCCGGAATCGGAGCCGCGGGCGCGGCCAAAGGCGCAGACCCCTCAGCCGAGGTGGTGGTGTACACCGAGGACACCGACGTGGCCTACAGCCCGTGCGGCATCCCCTTCGTCCACGGCAAGGAGATCGACTCGTTCGAGCGGCTCTTCTTGGCCACCAAGGAGCAGTACGTCGCGACCGGCATCGACGTGCGCTACGAGACCGCCGTGGAGGCCATCAACCTCTCGGCGCGCACGGTCACGGTGGCCGGCGAGGGCGAGGCGGCCTACGACCGGCTGGTGATCGCGGCCGGCTGGCAGTACGCCGACCCCGAGGTTCCCGGCGCCGATCTCGACGGCATCTACGAGGTCAAGTACATCCGGCGGGCCATGGAGTGGGACGAGAGGCTCGACTCCTGCAAGGCCGCGGTGATCGTCGAGGCCGGCCCGGTGGCCATGGAGATGGTCTCGGCCCTAGTGCACCGCGACATAAAAGTCACCGTGGTGGACCCGGCCCCGTGGCCCATGGCCGACGTGATCGACCCCGACATCGTCGAGCCGGTGCGCCAGAGCTGGGAGGACCACGGCGTCGACATGCAGTGGGGCAACCGGGTCACCGCCTTCACCGGGGACGGGACCCTGAGCGGGGTTGCCACTGAGGCTGGCCCGGTTGAGGCCGATCTGGCCATCATCGGCACCCACAAGGTGGCCAACAACCCCCTGGCCGCCGCGGCCGGCCTGAAGCTGGGCGCCACCGGGGGGCTGATCGTGGACTCCCGGATGCAGACCTCCGATCCCAACGTCTACGCGGCCGGCGACTGCACCGAGATCCCCCACGGGGTCACCAACGTCCCGCTGCAAGGGCTGTCGGGCTCGCACGCCTACGCCCAGGGCAAGACGGCCGGCACCAACGCGGCCGGGGGGACCCGCCACTACCGCCCCGTCTACGTCCCGTGGGGGATGCTGGCCGGGGAGTGGATGATCGGGGGGGTGTCCTTCGGGGAGACCCTGGCCACCGCGCTGGGCATGAAGCACGTGGTGGGCAAGGCTCAGGGCATCACCCGGGCCCGCTACTACCCGGGGGTCAAGCCCATCACCGTGAAGCTATTGGCCGAGCCCGAGACGCTGCGGCTGATCGGGGCCCAGATGGTGGGCGGGGAGGGCATCAAGGAGCGGGCCGACTTCTTGGCCATGGCCGTCCGGGTGGGCATCACCGCCGAGGAGCTGGCCACCATGGAGAACGTGTACTCGCCCGCCATCGGCGCCCTCAACGAGCCGATCTCGGTGGCCGCCCAGAATCTGCTGGCCGGCCTGGCCGGCTCGCAGTAGGGGGGCGCAGTGGGCGGCGGGTTCTCGCAGTGGCTGCGGTCCAACTCGGAGCTCTATCTGCTGGTCGACGCCCAGCGGCGCGTGGCCGCCCGCTACGGGACCCCGGCCCCGACGGGGCCCCGGGGCCTGCGGGAGCGGTTCTGGCGCCAGGTCTTCGCCCCGATCTACCGCCTGATGCCCTGGAGCCTCAGGCGCCGGGCCATCGCCGCCCTGCCCGGGTCCCACCGCCGGGACTGGCCTCCGGCCCCGCCCCCGGTGAGGGACCGGGAGCCGGCCGTGTGAGCCGCCTCACCGTCCGCCCCTTCGCAACCGATCCAACACCAACCAACTCAAACCAAACAAGGAGCAATCAACAATGCCCAAGACAGTGACCATCCCGGCCCCCAAGGAAGGCGACGTCCTCCACAACATCGAGGAGAAGGTCTTCCCTGACTACAAGGCCAACGAAGGCGACCAAGCCTATGTGTTCATGCACACGGTGCCCTTCGAGGGCTCGGTCGGCCTGGTGAACATGCTCACCGCCACCCGTCTGCAGCGCAAGGGCTTCAAGCTGACCTTCGTGCTCTACGGCCCGGCCGTGCTCATGGCCAACGCGGCCCGGGGCTACCCGGCGGTGGGCTCGGAGGGCTTCCCCGGCAACCTGGGGTACAACCGCCAGCTCAAGACCCTGATCGACGAGGGCGCCACCATCTACTGCTGCCGCTTCGCCATGGGCGCCCTGTACGGCATGCGCGAGGACGACGTCATGGAAGGCGTCACCCCGTTCAACCCGCTCGACGTCCTCGACGCCAACATCCAGGCCTGGCGGGACAAGGCCCTGGTCCTGTCCACCTGGACCCTCTGAGCCGACCCGGCTCCGAGCGAGGCCCTTTGCCCGACTAGGGCCTCGGCTAGCCCGGGCGCTGGCTCGAGCCCGGCCTCCTCATCGGCAGGAGCGGGGCTCGGGCCGCTCTCGTGCGGCCCCACAGCCTGCGGTCATTGATCACGAGGCCAGTAACGAGGCGTCGTACTTCATGATGTCGCGGTCGCGGGTGACCAGCGTGAGGCCCTGCGACTGAGCCTGCGCTACGAGCATCCGGTCGAAGGGGTCGCGGTGATGGCGGGGCAGCCGCCCCGCCAGCCTGGCGTGCTCGGCGCTGATCGGCAGATGGTCGAAGTCCTCGTCCACCGCGGCGTCAAAGTCGCCGCGGACTTCGAGCTTCTCGATCGTCTGTTTGATGCTGATTTCCCAGATGCTGGCGGCGCTCACCCAAACCCCGTTGTCGGGGTTGGCGATGGCCTCGGCCGCCTCGGCCGACACCGCGTCGCCGCCCAACCACCACAAAAGAGTGCAGGTGTCGAGCAGCAGGTTCACCCTTTCGCCTCGAAGGCGTCGATCAGCCATTCGGGTGTGTCGGCAAAGTCCGCGGCCATGTCGATCTTGCCCGCGAGCCGGCCGGGCGCCCTCGGGGCACGGCGCGGCCGGTAGGCGACGAGTCGGGCGACGGGACGACCGGAGCGGCCGATGACGACCTCCTCGCCTTGCTCCACGCGGTTGAGCAGCTTCGAGAGGTTCGTCTTCGCCTCATAGACGTTGATCACCGCTTCGCTCATCGACTCTCTCCAGACCTGGCCTTGGTCAGACTAGACTATATCAGGTCCTCTATCTGGCTTCCGCTGCTTTGAGTTCGTGTGCGAACTCCCAAGACGCCCGTCAGGTAGCCCATTCAAGCGCGATCAGGCAGTTCATAAAATCGCGACTGAGATGTCCACATTATCGCGATCAGGCCAATCTCGCCTTAGGCTTGAGGTGGGCCTTGAACTATGACAGATCTGCTCACACCGCCCGGGTACATGCCTCGCGTCGCCGACCGCGAGGTGGAGAGAGCGCTGCGCGCCTCTCCCGCGGTGGTGATAGAGGGGCCCCGGGCTTGCGGCAAGACGTGGACCGGCCGCCGCCACGCCCGAAGCGAGGTTCCCTTCGACGCGGCGTTCGAGAATCGGCTGGCCGCGCAGATCGCGCCGCGGGAACTGCTGGACGGGCCGGTGCCCCGCCTGCTGGACGAATGGCAGCTCGCTCCGGGCGTGTGGGACGCCATGCGCCGCGCCTGCGACGACCGGGGCCGCAAGGGCCAGTTCATCCTGACCGGGTCGGCCGACCCGCCCGACGACGCCACCCGCCACAGCGGCGCAGGCCGGATCATCCGGGTGCGGATGCGGCCCATGAGCCTCTTTGAGAGCGGCGAGTCGAGCGGGAGCGTCTCCCTCGGCGGGCTGCTCAGCTCCGAGCGCGCCTCAGCGCCTGCGTCGCCCCTGGAACTGTCCGACATTGCGGGCCTGGCCTGCCGCGGCGGGTGGCCGGGCCTGCTCGGCGACGAGCCCGCGACGGCGCAGCACCAGCTTCGCGGGTACTTGGACGAGATCAGCCGCACCGACGTCTCCAGGGTCGACGGCATCGCCCGCGACCCCGCCGGAGTGCGCCGCTTATTGGCCTCCGTCGGCCGCAACGTCGCCACGCAGGCGACTCTCAAGACGCTCGGCGCCGACATCGGCGGTGGCGCGGGGGCGTTGCACCCCCAGACGGTGAAGAGCTACCTGGAGGCGTTGGCTCGCCTGTTCGTTACCGAGGAGCTGCCCGCGTGGCGGCCGCACCTGCGGTCCCGGGCCGAGTTGCGCCGCGCCCCCAAGCGCTATTTCGCGGACCCGTCGCTGGCGGTAGCGGCGTTGAGGTCCAACCGAGACCGACTGATGGGCGAGCTGAGCTACTTCGGGCTGCTGTTCGAGTCTTTGGTGCTGCGCGACCTCGCCGTGTACGCCCGGGCCAACGACTGGGAGCTGTCTTACTACCGCGACAGCTCCGGCTTGGAGGTGGACGCGGTCCTCACCAGCCTCGACTACCGCCGATGGGCCGCGGTCGAAGTCAAGCTCGGCGGCGCCGAACCGGTCGAGCAGGCGGTGAGATCCCTGCACCGGCTGCGTGAGCGCGTGGACCCGGCGCGGATGGGCGACCCGAGCAAGCTGATCGTCGTCACCGCCAGCGGCCCCGCATTCGAGTACCCCGACGGGACGGCAGTAGTGCCCATCACCGCCCTCGGCCCGTAGCCGCCTGCGGCTGGGTCTTGGATTCTTCCCACAGTGAGTAGCCATCGCGGCGGCGGGTCAGGTCCAACACCCCGGTCGTCGGGCTGATCGTCCCGAGGTTGATCTCGGCGGGCCGGCGCAGCAGCGGCTCGTGGCGATCGAAGCTCTGGCGGACGCGGTTTAGCAGCCGTTCGCGAGCGGCGTCTGCGGCCATGTCGATGAAGTCGACCACCACGATTCCGCCGAGGTTCAGTAGCCGCAGCGTCCGGGCCAGAGTGCTGGCCGCCTCCGAGTTGATCCTCAGCGCGTATTCCTCGTCGGCCTCGCCGTAGTGTCGGCGGGCCCCGGCGCTGTTGACGTCCACTGAGATCAGCGCCTCGGTCTGCTCGATCACCAGGTTGGCCCCCGACGGGCACGCTGCCCTCACCGCCCGCCGGTCGAGCTTGTTGCGCATCTCATCTAGGGGCGCTTCGATCTCTCGGCGGTTGTACAGGCTCTTGCGGGCGATCTTCAGCGCGGCCAGCGCGCCCGACCGGCTGCGGCTGATCTGGGCTTTGAGGTCGGTGATGAACTTGCCGCGCCACCCACCCACCACGGTCACCGAGCGGAACGCGTCGGCGCGGTCCAAGGAGGACAGCACCGCTTCGAGCACTGTTTCGTAAACGCTGGCGTGGGCGAGCCGGGCCGGTGCGGGGCTGCGGGGGTCTTCGAGATGGCGCTCGAGCTTTCGCATCCGGTCCATGAGGTATCCGAAGTCCTTCTCGTACAGGGACCGGCTGGCCGTGCCGGCGTCGTCCCTCACCATCACGCCCCGGCCGGCGGCCGCGCAGCGCTCTTTCCATTTCCGGCTGAGCAGGCCCGCGTCGGCGTCGTCGAGGTGCTGGTAGAGATTCCCGGTGGCCATCACGTCGGGCCGGTCCCGCAGCAGGGTGACGTAGCGGCCCTTGAGCCCGACTTGGTCGCTCACCTGGTAGCCCTTGGCTCCTCTCGGCAGCCCGGTCAGTCGGCAGAGGACGCGGTCGCCGGGCCTGCGGCTGGCGTTCACCCCCTCGTTGATGTCCAAGAAAGCCTCTGCGTCCTCGCCGATGTCCACGAACAGCCCGGTGTCGCCGCTATCGGGACCAAGCACCTCGCCCAGGTACACGTCGTCGTAGCGGGGGCCGTCGTCAATCCGGGCGTACTCCAGCAGCCCCCGCCCGTCGATGATCAGGATCTCCGCCGTCCTGCGGCCCGGCTTGACGTAGAGCCGGACCGCCGGATCGGGGCCGTGGGCGGGGCCCGGCCGCAGCGGCCCGGTCAGTTCGAGCGGCGGGACCGCCGGGGCGCGCTCCGCCGGGCCGTCGGCCTCGTCGGGCTCGCGCTCCAAGACCAGGCTGCGGACCTCCGGGGGGACCAGGCGCCTCTTCACGATGACGGCGGTGGCGGCGACGCTCAAGACCGCGGCCAAAACCGCGGCTGCCGCCATTAGGAAGATTGTGGCTAGATCCATGGGCCGCTCCCGCTGCCGGTTGGGTTCGATGCCATGGATTGAAACCTAACCAGAGGGTGTGACACCCCCGGTTCGGGTGCGCTCTCGCAGGTGGTCTCGTTACTGGTGAAGCGAGTGGATGGGTTCGCTCATCCGGGTCAGGGCGCTGCCGCAGTTGGGGCAGTTCGTTGGATGTCTCTGGGACATCAGGTACGCGGCGATGTTGGCGGTGAGCACTCCAAAGGTAACGATGCCAACCAGCATCAACACCATAGCTACTGACCTGCCTACTGCGGTCACAGGATATAAATCTCCGTAACCTACGGTGGTGATAGTACACATTGTCCACCACAGCGCGTCCCAAAACGTTCTGATGTCGCTGTCGCTATGGGACCGCTCGGCCAGCCATGCGACAAATGTTGCCGAGGTTATGGATAGAGAAATCACCACTAGAGTACGTTTTACAAATCCGCGACGGGTAAACCTTCTGACGGTTCTTAAGGCTCTGACTAGATATAGAACTGCCTGAAGTAATCTGACTATGCGCAGTATCCGTAGAACGCGCAGGAAGGGTAGTAGCACGATAAACACGTCTACCCAATTTCTATTCAAGTACTTTAGTTTGGGTTCTTCGGTGAGCCAGAGCCGAATTATCAGATCTCCGGCAAAAAGAGCCCAGACTATATAGCTTATTAATTCGGCCCATACCGGCGGAGAACCGCTGCGGCCGCCCCAGGCCAGCGCCTCCCACACCAATATCGGGCAGTCCACCAGGGCCAAGACGAGCAGGGGCAGCTCAGTGTACGAAACAAATCCGTCGTGCCTGTTCTTCACTTTTGAAAGCTCCTTTCCAACTGATTGTCGGGAGTGTCCCCGACATATATCTCGGATCAGCCGCGGAGCTTGACGGGGGTGGAGACCTCGGCGAAGAAGTCGTTGCCCTTGTCGTCGATGACGATGAAGGCGGGGAAGTCCGCCACCTCGATCCTCCAGATCGCCTCCATGCCCAGCTCGGGGTATTCGAGCACCTCCACCGAGCGGATCGAGTCTTGGGCCAGGCGGGCGGCCGGGCCGCCGATGGACCCGAGATAGAAGCCGCCCCAGCGGGCGCAGGCCTCGACCACCTCGGCCGACCGGTTGCCCTTGGCCAGCATCACCAGCGACCCGCCCGCGGCCTGGAACCGGTCCACGTAGGAGTCCATCCGGCCCGCGGTGGTGGGGCCGAACGACCCCGACGCGTACCCGGCCGGGGTCTTGGCCGGCCCGGCGTAGTAGATCGGGTGGCGTCGCAGGTATTCCGGCATCGGCTCGCCCGCGTCAAGCCGCTCGGAGATCCGGGCGTGGGCGATGTCTCGGCCCACCACCAGCGAGCCGGTCAGCGACAGCCGGGTCTTCACCGGGTAGCGGCTGAGCTGGCTGCGGATCTCGTCCATGGGTCGGTCTAGGTCCACCGCCACCACCTCGGCCGACAGCTCCTCGTCGTCGGTCTCGGGCAGGTAGCGGGCCGGGTCGGTCTCCAGCCGCTCCAAGAACAGGCCCTCGGCGGTGATGCGGGCCCGGGCCTGGCGGTCGGCCGAGCAGCTCACCGCGATTCCCACCGGGTTGGACGCCCCGTGGCGGGGCAGCCGTATCACCCTCACGTCGTGGCAGAAGTATTTGCCCCCGAACTGGGCCCCGATCCCGAACCGACGGGTGAGTTCCAGCACCCGCTGCTCCCAGGCCAGGTCCCGGAACCCGCGGCCGGTGGCGGCGTCGCCGCTGGTGGGCAGCGAGTCCAGGTAGCGGGCCGAGGCCAGCTTGGCCGTCTTGAGGTTGTGCTCGGCCGAGGTGCCCCCCACCACCAGGGCCAGGTGGTAGGGCGGGCAGGCGGCTGTGCCCAGCCGCCGCAGGGTCTCGTCCAGGAAGTCGATCAGCGACTCCTCGTTGAGCAGGGCCTTGGTCTTTTGGTACAGGAACGACTTGTTGGCCGACCCCCCGCCCTTGGCCATGTAGAACAGCTCGTAGACCGAGCCCGGCTTGGAGTGGATCTCCACCTGGGCCGGCAGGTTGTTGCCGGTGTTGGCCTCGGTGAACATGTCGATGGGGGCGAGCTGGGAATAGCGCAGGTTCGACGTGTGATAGGCGTCGAACACCCCCCGGGAGATGGCCTCGGCGTCATCGGCGAAGGTCAGCACCTGTTCGCCCTTGTGGCCCATGACCACGGCGGTGCCGGTGTCTTGGCACATGGGCAGGACGCCCCCGGCCGCGATGTTGGCGTTGCGGAGCAGCTCCAGGGCCACGAAGCGGTCGTTGGCCGAGGCTTCAGGATCGTCGATGATGTCGCGCCACTGCTGCAGGTGACCGGGCCGCAGGTAGTGGGCGATGTCGTGCATGGCCGCCGCGGTGAGGCAGGTCAGCGCCTCGGGCTCGACCCTCAGGAACGGCCGCCCGCCGTAGGCGACGGTGCTCACCCCCTCGGCGGAGACGAGCCGGTAGTCGGTGGTGTCGGGCCCCAGCGGCAGGATCTCCGAGTAGGCGAAGTCGGCTTCGGCCATGCCCCGGCCCGGCTGCCCGTTCAGCCCCCCGCCGGGGTTCCGGCGTAGGGGGCCGGGTCGCCCTGGTCGGGGATGACCGGGCGGGTCCAGCGGGTGAGCTCGGAGATCGCCTCGGCCACCGCCCGCCACTGGTGCGGGTCCCAGCCCTGGGCCTCGGCCGCCACCGACCCGTCCTGGCGGATGAGGCAGAAGGCGGGCAGCCGGTCGATCCCGAAGGCGGGCGCGGCCCGGCGGTCGGGGTCGATGAAGGTCAGGAACTCGTCGGCGTAGGGCCCCAGGAACTGGCGGGCGTCGTCGGGGCCGCAGGTGATCACCCAGCAGATCCGGCATCCGGCGCCGCGGTAGTTGACGAGGATGCGGCGGGCCGTCTCTAGTATCCAGGAACTCTCGATGGTGTAAGGGTCGAGGATCACCGGCGCCAGCGGGAAAGTGGTGAGCCAGTCGTCCAGCGGGCGGGGCCGGCCGCCGAGAGCGGTGAGTTCCAGGCCGGTCGAAACGGTGGCCACGACCGTCAAGCTAGCGCGGCCCGGCGGGCGTGACGGTCCGGCGCGGCGACGGGCTGTAGGACTCGGCCTACCATCCCAGCGTGCACCCCATAGAACGGTTGAGGTACGTGGCCCGGGCGGGCGCCGTGCCGGTGGTGCCACTGGTGCGCGAGTCGGCCGCCGCGCTGGCGACCATGGCCGACGATCCCATGGGCCTGCTCACCTCCTGCCGACGGCTGCTGGACCGCCGGCCCGGGTGCGCGCCCCTGGTATGGCTGGCGGCCCGGATGCTCACCGGCCCCGACCCCCGATCGGAGGCCGCTGCCGCGGTGGCCGAGATCGAGGCCGACCCCACCGGTCACGAGCTGGACCACGGGCTGGGCCACGGCCTGACCGTGGCCGCGCTGGGCGACTCCGACATCGCCGGCCCGGTGCTGCAGTCCCGCCCCGACCTGCGGATCGTGCCTCTCGACGGGGCACCCGACTGGTGCGGCCCGGATGCCGCCGCGGGTGATCTAGACGGGCTCGCACCCGTCGCCGCGGCCGTGGATGATCCCGACGGGCCCGCAAACGCCGCCGCCGACGTGTTGGTGCTGGAGAGCGACTGCGTCGGGCCCTCCGCCGCGCTGGTCGGACCAGGCGCGGTTGAGGCGGCTGACCGGGCCCGGGCCTCGGCCACCCCGGTGTGGCTGGTGGCCGGCGTCGGGCGGGTCCTGCCCGCGGCCATGTGGAGCCTGGCGACGGCTCGCCTCGATCGCAGCCGCCAGCCGAACGGCGGCTATGAGGTCCTCGACTTGGACCGCCTCGTCACCCAGGTGGTCACACCGGTGGGGCTGCGCACCCCCGACCGGATCAGAGGCCGTTCCGACTGCCCCTCAGCCCCCGAGTTGTTCCGCCCCGGCTGACCGCTCGCCCCCGGCCTCCGCTCCTCTCCCGGTTCGCGCTATCCAGCTCAGCTTCGCCGGGATGATCCGGTCAGCAGGTCTCTGGCCTGGATGATCCCGCGGGCCTCGGCCGCTATTCGCCGGGCGCGTTCGATGGTTTCGCTTACGCCGATAGCGGCCTCGATGTCGTGGGCTGCCAGGTCGGTCAGTTCGGCCGCGGCCGAGGCCAGCACGGGCGCAAGGCGCGATGAGTCCTCGAGCCCGAGTTCGGGCCGGTCGGATATATAGGTCCCGGCCTGACGCCAGACGGTGATGTCGTGATACGGCGGCTTGCCGTCCTCCAGCGTGTTGGCCTCCAGCGGAGAGCCTTGGCCGCTTCGTCGAGGCGGCCGAGGGCTTCGGTCTGGTTGGTGTCGGGCAGTCCGATCTCCTTGTTCCATCTCACCGCGCCGGCCGGCCGCTCCACCAGCGCCACCGCATGGGGGGCTATGGATGCCTCGAACGACGACGACACTCCGCTTATGCGCTGGCGCCACTCGGGCCAATCGGTCACGAAGACCTCCACCGGCCGCCCCGACGCCGCCTCAGCCCTCTCGGAGAGATCGAAGCTCAGGCTCAGTCGTGCTGCGTCAGGTCCAGCGAGAGGCCGTCTTAGCCGGTCAGTGATTGAAAAAGTCGGATAAGGGTGGAAAATTGGGCAAAGATGTCGGCGCGCCGGTGACGACTGTCGTAGGATCCGGCCGTGTCCTCTCGCACCGCAGTCGCGTCCCGCCCCGTCTTTGGCGAAGCCGTGCCTGCGGACCGTGCCGCCGCGTCCTGCCCTGTCCTCCGAGACGCCGAGACCGCGGCGGCGGCTGTCGGCTCGGCTCGGGCCGACGTGGCGCGGATCATGCTGTTCGGGTCGGTGGCCCGAGGCCAGGCCACCCATTGCAGCGACATCGACTTGGTGGTGCTGATCGACGACTTGGGCGACTACCGGCGCCGAGACGAGATCAAAGACCAACTCACCGACGCGGCCCAAGCTGCCGTCGGGCATCCGGTTCACATTCATCTCTCCGACCTCCCCGAGTGGAGGGCCCGCACCGAGAAGGTGTCGGCCTCGTTCGAGGCCAGCCTCACCGGCCAACTGCTTCCCCTGCTGAGCCGCGGGCCCCGGCGCCCGCCGGACTGGGGGAAACCGATGACGATGCCCGACAACAACCTCGCCGAAGCGGCCAGCCCGCACCGGGACATGGCCAGGCATCTGCGGAAGCTGGTAGGTGCCATGACTCCCGACGAGTCGGAACAGCAGGCCTGGGACCCGGACGTGCGCGACGTGTACCTGAAAGACCGGCGCAGGGCCGCGTGCGGCCACGCCTCCGACACCATCGAGCTAGCCGTCAAGACGGTGATCGCCCTGTCGGGGTTCCCTCCTTCGCGGACGCACAACCTGAGGGTCCTATTGGGAGAGGTGCGCTCCGAAGCCTGGCGCCGCGAGCTAACCGAGATCGTGGAGGCCTCGGGGCTCGTCGTGAAGGATGTGCTGGCCTGGCATGCGCTATCCGCCTACACGACGGATGAGGGCAAGCAGTGGCGCAAGGCCGAGGCGGACCTGAAGGCCATGGTGCAGTTGGCCCACGACGCCGCTCTCTACGCGGACGGGGTCTTCATGGCTGAAGGCGGCGATCCGGTGCCGTCCCGGATGGTCCACGAGCAAATCGCCCGGCTGCGGCGACTCCCCCGGGGTTCACCGGCGCGGTCAGCCAGGCGCGGTCAGGGCCTCCACCAGGGACTCGAAGACGGCGTCGGCGATGGCGGCCATCTCGGCGTCGGTGCGGTCCTGGATGGGGTGCTCGGTGAACACCGCGGCCACCTCGAACCCGAGCGCCTCGGCCTGGGTCGCGGCCGCAGAGGCGAACTCCGCCGAAGCCACGCACACCGCGGGCACGCCCCGGCGCTCCAGTTCGCTGATGTCGTGCACACTGCACGACGTGCAGGAGCCTCAATCGGCCAGGGCCTCGATCACCGCGTCGCAGCGGGCGCCGATCTCGTGGCGCAGGTCGGCGGGGGCCGGCTTGGCGAAGGTCGGCTTGGCGTAGCGGGCCACCTCCGCGCCCAGGCCGGCCAGCCGCTCGGCCACCCGGTTCAGGAACACGTCGCCCCGGGGCTTGGAGATGTCGAGCAGGCCCACGCTCAGGCCGGCCAGCGACTCGGGCCGCTCCGCCCGCTGGCGCCGGGCCGGGCGGCGCTCGGCGGTGGGGTCCAAGACGACGGTCACCGGCGCGCCGCCAGGATGAGTCTCAGCGGTGTGGGTCTCATGGGGTGACCTCCCGGGTCACGGGGTCGCTTCCGGCCGGGCCGTTGAGCCAGCCCCCGATGATGGCAGAGAACAGCCCGGCCGGCCCGCCGGCCCGGGTCACCAGCAGCCCGCCGGGGCGGAACTTGGGAATCCGCCGTCCCGCGGCCTCCGGGGGCAGTCCGGCCGCGATCCCGCCCGCGCCCCGGATGATCTCATCGGCGTCGATCAGCAACTCCCGGTCGAGTTCGGCCATGAGGCGGTCCCGGCTCCAGCCCGCCTCGGCGAAGCGGGCCATGTGCTCGGGCGACAGCACCACCATCCCGTCCATGCGCAGTACCGCTCGGGGCGACACCGAGGCCCGCAGAGCCTGGGCCAGGTGCCGCACCAGCGACTCGGGGGTGCGCGACAGCTCGTCGGCGAACAGGCGGGGGGCCTCGCCGCAGAAGGCGGTGACCGCGGACTGGTCGGCCCCGAAGCCCCGGGCCTGGGCCAGCGACGGCCACGACGGGTCGGTCTCGTCCTCGGCGAAGCAGAACCCGACCTTGGCCGGGGAGCCCAGCGTGGCCCGGTCCACGCCGCCGGGCCGCCCGCCCCCGACGTTGCGGACCACCAACTGCAGCGCCCGGCCGATGGTGGAGTTGGCCCGGTTGCCCTGGCCCAGGGCGTTGATGCCGCGGTTCATGCCGATGCGGGCCGCCACCGGCCCGTTCACCACCAAGATGGGGGCCACGCTCATGGTGGTGGCCAGCACCCCGTGCATGTTGAACTCGTCGGTGCACACCGCCTCCACCGCGGCGATCACCACCGGCAGGTACTCGGGCCGGCAGCCGGCCATGACCGCGTTCACGGCCACCTTCTCCACCGAGCACTCCACCAGGTCGGGGGGCACGACGGCCACCGTCTCGTGCGGTTCTCGGGCCGTGCCCTCGAGCATGCGCATGACCCGGGCCTCGGTGGGCGGCACCACGGGCAGGCCGTCGGACCAGCCCCGGTCCCACATGTCCTCCCACTCGTCGGCTGAGGCCGCGATCTCCACCCGGCGGCTCCGCAGCGCCGAGCCCCCGCAGCGCACGGCCAGCTCGTCGGCCCGGGCCCAATCGGCGCTCAGAGACCCGCAGCCGGGCCGGTAGTGGGGGAGGCCGGGACCCAGCCCGGCCACGCCGGCCACCCTCTCCCACTCCGGGCGCGACCAGCCCAGGGTGCGCTCGGCCTCGGCCCCGTCGGCCACCCGGATCAGGGTCGGCACCGTCTCGATGCCGTGGTGCCAAGACAAGGCCAAGTCGGCGTCGTGGACCACCCAGTCGGCGGAGACGGGGAAGCCGGGGTCGTCCTGGGTTATAACCGTCAGCCCGGCCCGCTCCCGGAGGTCGGCCAGCACCGGCGCCACCAGCTCGCAGGTGGGGCAGTCCCGCTTCACCACCGCCACCAGTCCCTCGGGCAGCGGCGGCCCCTGTTGGCTCATCGGGGCATTATCCCCGCCTGCCACCGGTTTCTGCCACCTGCGCTCGCGGCGGCGATCACTTCTATGATGCTCACCTATAGCGCTTTGCCTCTACGGCGCTCACTTTCTATGGCGCTGTATCATGGCTGCATCAACTGCATGATGCTTCATGGGAGTGCAGATCACCATTCGGAACGTGCCCGAGGAAATCTCCGACGAACTGGCCGTACGCGCCGCCCGCAACCGGAGTCCCATGCAGGAGTTCCTGCATCAGGAAATTGAACGAATAGCCAGCCGCCCGACAATCGACGACTGGCTCGACCGGGTTCACAAGCTCAGGGCAGACTCGCAGAGCATCGTCGGCACCGATGACATCCTGCGCGCCCGTCATGCCGATCTCCGCTAGTGAAAGTGGCCGAATGACCGGCCCTAGACCGGACTGTAAGCTGGACGCGGACGACGCCGGGGCCCACCGCTGACCCCGCCGCCGGCGTCCATCGGGCGACCCTGCACCGCTGGCTGGCCGCCCGGGGGCGCTGAGGGCGACTGATAGGCTGGTTTGTATCTGAGACCTGGGGACCACCGATCCGGCACATGACCGACAACCAGACAGGAGGTGAACCGAGACCATGTCGCTTCGTGGGGCCGGGCCGTGAGACTCCGTAACCCGAGAAGGAAGAACCCGAGCCGCCCGCCCCCGACCGCCCAGGAAGTTAAGACCGGTTGCCTAGTGCTCCTCTGTGTTGTGGGCGGGATAGTGCTGCTGGTCGGGGTGGTGGGATGCCTGGTCGGCTACCCACCCGCAACTGAGCGCCCGCCCGCAACTGACACATATGAGGGTCCTTCTCAGTGGGTAGACCATGAGCCGAGCGAACCGATAATAACGCGCCCGCCCGGAACTGAGCGCCCGCCTGCAACTGAGCGCCCGCTGATATCGACCAAAGCTGACGCCCTGGCGTTACTGACCCTTGAAAGGTTCATTCTCTGCCAGCAGGTGGACCCGCTGGCATCCAACGCTGATTGCGCCGAGCGGGCCATCAACGTCGTCTGTGAGAACGAGTACGGCGATGCGGGTTGGCTCAACAGCGAAGAGCTGGAGTGCCGGGACGACGTGCGCCAGGCGGTTAGCCGACTAAACAGGTGACCCGGGTCCTGAGCCCGCACCCCCGGCAGGCGCTCAGACCGCCGAAAGGCGACAAGCCCGTGACCATCAACCTCACCACCTGGGCCGCGGCCGTCGCCGTTGTGCTGGTGCCGCACTGTCGCCGCGGGCTGCATGTCTATGGCCCCGAAGGCCGAGCCCGCGGCCCTCGGCCACGATCGAGGCGGTGGCTCCTGAGCCCGAACGAACCGGCCCCGATCGCGGCCCCGGCCCCTGAACCCGACACCCACGCGCCATGGACGGCCCGCTGCCGAATCACCGAGGGTGTGGCAGTTGCGCCACAACCTGACAAGCTACGACGCGTGGTACGTGGCCATCGCCGAAGCACTCGACTGCCCGCTGGCGACACTCGACAGGCGCCTCGGCCGAGTTCGGGGGCTGGCTTGCGCATTCTTGATGCCGCCCGATCCTGTCGATAGGTGAGGGTTCGGGTGTGAGCGGGGGCGGGTTCGACGGGGCCGAGTTCCGGCGGGTTCTGGGCCATTTCCCCACTGGGGTCACGGTGGTGACCGCGGCCAGCGCGGAGGGGCCCGAGGGCATGGCCATCGGCTCCTTCACCAGCGTGTCGCTCGACCCGCCGCTGGTGATGTTCTGCCCCGGCCTCGAATCCACCTCGTGGTCCCGGATGCGCCCGGCCGGGAGCTTCTGCGTGAACGTGCTCGGCGACCACCAGGCCGAGGTGTCCCGGACTTTCGCGGCCAAGTCGGGCGACCGTTTCGGCGCGGTGAGCACCCGGGTGGAGGCCACCGGCGCGCCGGTCATCGAGGGCTGCCTGGCCTGGATCGACTGCACCGTGCACGCCGTCCACGACGGGGGCGACCACGACATCGTCGTGGGCCGGGTGGAGGCTCTCGGGGTTGGCGACTCCGACGGTGGTGTCGGCGGCGCCGGTCGGGGGCCGCTCATCTTCTTCAAGGGCGGCTACGGCCGCTACCAACCTCTCTAGGCCGGCTTGGTCGTGGCCATATACGCCCTCGGCGACCTTGAGCCCGACATCGACCCCACCGCCTACGTCCACCCGCTGGCGGTGGTGATCGGATCGGTGGAGCTGGGACCGGAGGCGTCGGTGTGGCCCCACGCCGTGCTGCGGGGCGACGACGGCCTGATCCGCATCGGGGCCCGCAGCAACGTCCAGGACGGAGCGGTGATCCACTGCACCCCGGTTCATCCCACCATCGTGGGGGAGGACTGCACCATCGGCCATCTGGCCCACATAGAGGGCTGCGTCGTTTATGACCGGTCGCTCATCGGCACCGCCTCGGTGGTGCTGCACAACGCCCGGATCGGGCCCCACGCCCTGGTCGGGGCCAACGCCACCGTCCCCGGCGGGCTGGTGGTGCCCGCCAACGCCATGGCCCTGGGCACCCCGGCCCGGATCCGCCCCGACGCCTTGGCTCCCGACGCCAACCTCCGCAACTCCGAGGTCTACGCCGAGCGGGGCCGCCGGTACCGGGCCGAGCTGCGTCGCCTTGACTGATCGTTCTCGCTCGTCCGGCCGGTGGGTCTGCGTGTATGCGTTTCGCCTGTCTCAGCGGATTGTTACTATCCGGGTAGGAGAAAACCCGGCGAATCGAGAGATGCCATGAGTACTGCCGAAATCGGAGTCGACCTCGGTCGCTACAAGCTGGGTTGGAGCGACGAGGAGGACTACGTCTTCAAGCCCAAGAAGGGCCTCAACACCGACATCATCACCGAGATGTCGCGGGTCAAGGGCGAGCCCGAGTGGATGTTCGACTTCCGGCTCAAGTCCTACCAGCGCTTCCAGCGCCGGCCCCGGCCGGCCTGGGGCGGCGACACCAGCGGCATCGACTTCGACGACATCTACTACTACATCAAGCCCACCGAGGGGCTGGCCGACGAGTGGGACGCCGTCCCCGAGTCGATCAAGAACACCTACGAGCGTCTGGGCATCCCCGAGGCCGAGCGCAAGTACCTGGCCGGGGTCACCGCCCAGTACGAGTCCGAGGTGGTGTACCACCGCAACCGGGCCGACCTCGAAGAGATGGGGGTGCTGTTCTGCGACATGGACACCGCCCTGAGGGAGTATCCCGAGATCGTCAAGGCCTACTTCGGCAAGATCATCCCGCCCAACGACAACAAGTTCGCCGCGCTCAACTCGTCGGTGTGGTCGGGGGGCTCGTTCATCTACGTCCCGCCCGGCGTCGAAGTGGACATGCCGCTGCAGGCCTACTTCCGCATCAACGCCGAGAACATGGGCCAGTTCGAGCGGACCCTGATCATCGCCGACGAGGGCTCCAAGGTTCACTACATCGAGGGCTGCTCGGCCCCCACCTACTCCACCGACTCGCTGCACTCGGCCGTGGTGGAGATCGTGGTGGGGCCGTCGGCCCGGGTCACCTACACCACCATCCAGAACTGGTCCGACAACGTCTACAACCTGGTCACCAAGCGGGCCCGGGTGGACACCGAGGGCCACATGGAATGGATCGACGGCAACATCGGCTGCCTGGCCGAGGGTTCGAGGGTGACCACGCCGGGCGGGACCAAGCCGATAGAGCTGGTGGCGCCCGGCGACGAGGTCCTGTCCTACGACGAGTCGGCCGGGTCGCTGTGCTGGCGGCGGGTTACGGCCAAGCGCTACTCGGGCGCCCAGCCGGTGCGGGAGGTGCAGGCGGGGTCGAGGCGGCTGCGGGTCACCGACAACCACCCGTTCTACTCCTATGCCTACGACCCGTCCCGTCCCAAGAAGCTGGGCCGCTACGACCTCGCCTATGTGCGGGCCGACCGGCTTGAGCAGGCCATCGTGCCGGTGTCGAGCCTCGACTACGGCGAGCCCCACAAACTGACCCTGCCCGACTCCGCCACGATCTCGGGCGGCGAAACCACCACCGACGAGCTCATGCGGCTGTTCGGCTTGTGCATAGGCGAGCGGGGGGATGGGGTCACGGTGGCGTGGAACAGCGTCGATCTGGCCGACCTGCTCGAAGACAACGGGTTCGCCACCGGGGCTCTGCGCAAGCGGGTTCCGGACTGGGTGCTCGACCTGCCCGAGTCGCAGCGGCTGTCGTTCGTGGCCGGGTACCTCGACTCCGACGGGTGCGCGTCCGCGGGCCGGCGGGGCTTCTCGATCAAGTCCGCCAACCGCGATCTGCTCGAAGGCGTAGGCGCCGTTCTCACCAGCCTGGGAATCTCGTCCCGGCTCGCCACCGAGTTCGACGGCGAGCGGCGGGTCCGCATCCTCGACTACGAGGCCACTGCCCGGGGATCGCATCGGCTGGACTTCCCGGCCGATCCTCGGCTGGTCGGCTTGGTGAGCCCGGAGCTGCGGGCCGCCGCCGGCCGCCAGCCGGCCGCGGCGCTGCAGCACTTCCGGCGGGTGGGCCGGTCACAGATCGAGCTGCCCGAGAGCGTTGAGATCCGCAGCGTGCGGGTGGGCGACGCCGCCGAAGCCGAGGTGGTCCCCACCTGGGACATCGAGGTGGAGGGCACCGGCAACTTCGTCTCGGAGGGGTTCATCGTCCACAACTCACGGCTCACCATGAAGTATCCGGCGGTGGTGATGACCGGACCGAAGGCCTCGGGCGAGGTGTTGTCGGTGGCCTACGCCGGCGCCGGCCAGCACCAGGACACCGGGGCCAAGATGACCCACGCCGCCCCCGAGACCACCTCCAAGATCGTCTCCAAGTCGATCTCCAAGGACGGGGGCCGCACCTCCTACCGGGGTCTGGTGCGGGTGGAGGACGACACCGAGGGCTGCAAGAGCCACGTCCAGTGCGACGCCCTGATCCTCGATCCCGACTCGGTGTCCGACACCTATCCGTACATGGAGGTCGGGTCGGGCGACGCGGTGATCGGCCACGAGGCGACCGTGTCCAAGGTGGCCGACGAGCAGCTCTTCTACCTCCAGAGCCGGGGCCTCACCGAGGAGCAGGCCATGGGCATGATCGTCAACGGGTTCATCGAGCCGGTCACCCGCACCCTGCCCATGGAGTACGCCATCGAGTGGAGCCGCCTGATCGAACTGCAGATGGAGGGCAGCGTCGGCTGAAGCGAGCCGGGGCGGGCTGGGAAACGCCCGCGATCCGGCGGGTTCCCGGCGTCTCTGGCGGCCGTTTATCTGGCACACTGGTTCAATGCCGATGCGCCAGGACTGCAAGTACTTCGAGTCGCGCACGTACCCCAACGGCGACACCGTGCGCAAGTGTGACTTGGACCTCGCCCCCGAGGCGCCGTGGCGCTGCCCCGACGACTGCCCCAAGTACACCCGCCGCCGGGCCGACGTCAACTGGAGCCACGGTTCGCTGGTCACTCCCCAGACCCCGCCCGAGCCGGCCAGCCTGGGCGACGACGACACCATCGGCGACCTGCTGGACGCGGCCGAGGACATCGTGAACGCCGCCGCCCCCGAGATGTTGGCCGATCTGGAGCGCGAGCGCCGCAAGCGGGGCCGGGGCGGTCCCAAGCCGGGCTCGGGGAAGGGGAAGGGCAAAAAGCCCAAGAAGGGCGGCGGCAGCCTGGGGGATCGGCTCCGGAAGCGGTACCGAGACGAGAACTGAGTTGCACCCGTTCACGGCGGACGCGGCCCGGGCCCTGCCCGGACCCGGATGGCTGTCGGCGCGCCGGGCCGAGGCGGCCGAGCGGTTCGCGTCCATGGCCCCCCCCACCCCCGCGGCCGAGGAGTGGCGCTACAGCCCCATCGCCGATCTCGACCTGGGTTCGTACTCGGTGGCGGCGAACGGGTCTGAGCTCCCGCCCGCCGACCCGGTTGCGTACGGGGCGGCCGGGGTGATCGACTGCGTCAACGGCCGGATCGTGGCCACTAGGTCGCTGGATTCGCTGGCCGCGGCCGGCGTCGTGGTCGGGTCGGTGGCGGACATCGACGGCGGGGCCGAGCTGCTGGGGTCGGTGGCCGACGATGCCGCCGATCATTTCACGGTGCTCAACGACGCCTTCGCCCCCGAACCGGTGGTAATCGACGTGGCCGACGGCGTCACCGTGGCCGAGCCCATCATGGTTCTCAACCGCACCGTGGGTGACGGGGCGGCGGTCTTCCCCCGACTGGTGGTGCGGGTCGGCGCCGACGCCGACGTGAAGATCTACGACGTGCAGCACTCGTCGGGGCCGGTGCTGGTGGCGCCGGTGGTGGAACTCGATGTCGGTCCGGCCGGCCGGCTGGGTTACCTCAACTTGCAGGGCTTGGGCGACGGCGCCTGGCAGCTCGGGTCCCATCTGGCCCGGGTGGACCGGGACGCCACGCTGACCGCGGCCTCGGCCGGGATGGGCGGGGCCTACGCCCGCACCCGCACCGACGCCCGGCTGGTGGGGCGGGGGGCCAGCGGCGACCTGCTGTCGCTGTACTTCGGGTCTGGGTCGCAGATGCTCGACTTCCGCACCTTCCAGGACCACGCCGCCCCCGACACCACCTCCAAGCTGCTCTATAAGGGGGCGGTGGGCGACTCCTCCCGCAGCATCTACAGCGGCCTGATCCGGGTGAGGCCCGAGGCCCGGGGCACCAACGCTTTCCAGACCAACCGCAACCTGAAGCTGAGCGAGGACGCCTGGGCCGAGTCGGTGCCCAACCTGGAGATAGAGAACAACGAGGTGCGGTGCAGCCACGCCTCCGCGGTGGGCCCGGTCGACCCCGAGCAGGTCTTCTACCTGGAGAGCCGGGGGGTGCCCACCGCCGCGGCCGAGCGGCTGATCGTGGCCGGGTTCTTCGACGAGGTGCTCGACGCCCTGCCCGTGGCCCTGGCCATTCCCGCCATCCGCCGCTCCATCAACGACAAGCTGCGACGACTGGAGGCCCGACCGTGACCGCGTACGAACTGTTCCCCCTGGCCGATCTGGAGCCGGGCTCGGCCCGCCGGGTGGAGGTGGACGGCCGCCCGGTGGCGGTGATCCGCATCGACGACGACGTGTACGCCATCGGCGACACCTGCAGCCACGCCGAGGTGTCGCTGTCGGAGGGGTGGGTCGATGCCGAGGACTGCACCATCGAGTGCGTGGCCCACGGTGCCACCTTCGACGTAGCCACCGGCGAGCCGGTCACCCTGCCTGCCACCCGCCCGGTGCCGGTATACGAAGCCGTGGTGGTGGCTGGCACGGTGGTGGTGACCGTCGCCGAGGGCGGAGAGGGCGGGGAGGGCGCCGGCTCGTGAGCGAGCTTGTGATTGAGGGCCTGCGGGCCGCGGTGGGCGGCCGGGAGATCATCACCGGCGTCGACTTGGAGGTGGCCTCCGGCGAGGTGCATGCGGTGATGGGCCCGAACGGCTCGGGCAAGTCGACGCTGGCCCGGGTGATCGCCGGCCATCCCGACTACGAGGTGCTGGGCGGATCGGTGCGCATCGACGGGACGGAGCTGTTGGGCCTTCCGGCCTGGAAGCGAGCCGAGGCCGGGCTGTTCCTGGCCATGCAGCACCCCATCGAGGTGCCTGGCGTGTCGCTAAACGACGCGCTCACCGAGTCGGTGTGCACTACCAGCAACGCCGATGTCATCGCCTCCCGGATGCTGGCCGAGGCGGACCTCATGGCCTTCGACGCCCAGCTCTTGCAGCGCCCTTTGAACGTGGACTTGTCCGGCGGTGAGCACAAGCGCAACGAGGCGCTGCAGCTCTGCGTGCTGGAGCCGAAGTTCGCCATCGTCGACGAACTCGACTCGGGCTTGGATGTGGACGCCCTGCGCATGGTGAGCCGTCGGATCGAGGAGGCCACCGAGCACGACGAGCTGGGGGTGGTGGCCATCACCCACTACAGCCGCCTGTTCGAGCAGCTCCGCCCCGACGTCGTGCACATCTTCGCCGGGGGCCGCATCCAGGAGTCAGGCGGCCCCGAACTGGCCGACCTGCTGGAAGCCGAGGGCTACGAGCGCTGGGCCGACGCCCAGCCCGACCCCGAACCGGCCGCCAACCCGTTCCGAGACCCCTTCGGCGACCCCTTCGCCGACCTCCTCACCTAACCCTCGCCCCAGTCCCGAGCCCAGCAGGGCCGTCGCCGGTTTATCGGGTGAGTTCTCCCAACCACCGCCAAGTGGCATACCCCATACCGCAGACCGCTGCCGCAATCATCAAGCCCCCTATCGTCGTTTGATCCTCGCTCAGAAGAATCACCCCGCCGATGGCTACTAAGATACCGGCTACCAGATTCACGACAAGCATTACATTCCTAAGACTGGTCCTGTTTGTAGGGGTTTCTGGGTTTACGGTGCTGTGGTCAAGACTCCTCTGTCGCTGAGTAGTTGCATGACCTGTTTTGTCTTCAGGTTTGAATGCTGTACCTTGACTCTGGACCTTGTAGATTTCAGCTTTAGTAAAGTAACGCGCACCTCTGATGGTACTCTTTCTTCCGGTTGTACTCCAGCCTAGCTTTTCGATCTTTAGCTTGATTGCAACTCCTACGGCCCGACGAAAGTGGTTTTCTTTCGGTCTAGCCTTGAGGATTTTTTCTATTTCAGGTTCAGTCTCAACGAGATCTATGATTCCTTCTAAGGCGGATCTGCCGCATTCGGATGCTTCAACCAGCTTTTTCTCGTTATCTGGGTTATTTAAAACAGCAAAGAGCCGATTAAAAGCTTGTGGATGTTTACCTATTTCATTCCGAAACTTACGAGCAGATATATCGCGTTCGAAATCTTGAGGTGTGACGTGTCTAGTCATAATCGGATTCGGCTCCATTACCTTTCTGATTTCGAGACCCCTTCGATGACCCCTTTTGCCGACCTGCTCACCTAACCCTCGCCCCGAGCCCAGCGGGGCCGTCGCCGGTTTATCGGGTGAGTTCTCCTGACCATCGCCAAGTGGCGACTCCGGTGCCGCAGACCACCGCCGCGGTCACAAGTATCGTGATTCCTAGCGCCACTCGATCGTCGCTTAGGAGGGAAACGCCGCCGATGGCAGCTATGACACTAGCCACCATAGTCAGACCGGTAATTATGACCCTATAGGACATGTTCACCTCATAGTCTTCGGATTCCAATGCCTGGACTTCAGTATAGGGACAGCGGGGGCCGGGTGCTCGGCTGAGCCGGGCGTCGGCGGTCACGAGGCGACAGTCGAACGCCTCCGCCAACGCGGCGCGCGTTTGGACAAACCCTGCACTGCCGTTGAGGCGTCGATCACGACCACCGGCTGGAGCGGGCCCTCGTCCTGGGGCTAGGGTGGGCGGTTCATGGGTGCTGATGATCTTCTCTCCGAGGCCGAGATCGCCGATCTGCTGGCCGCTCACCCCCAGTGGCGGCGGGACGGCGAGGTGTTGCGCCGGTCCTACGAGTTCGCCGACTTCCGGTCGGCCTTCGGGTTCATGGCCCATGTGGCGCTGATCGCGGAGCGCCTGTTCCATCACCCCGAGTGGTCGAACGTCTACAACAAGGTGGAACTGGCCGTCACCAGCCACGACGTGGGGGGCCTCTCCGCCCGCGACCGCGACTTCATCGAGCGGGTCGACGCCATCGGCTGACCGGGCGGCAGCTACGAGCGGTGGGCGAGGCCCAGCCCGCAAGCGCTGTCTCTTCAAATATCTGACCATTGCCTGGCGTCGACGTATCGGGTCAAGTGGGAAGCGTTGGTTGTCGCCACGACCACGTTCTCGTTGCCGGCGGTGGGCTGGATGCTTCGGGCTTGCGCCGCAAGGATGACATCTCCGTCAAGAGCAGCGTCGTGGGCGGTGGGAAAGCCCGCGTTGCGAGCGTTGGCCCACAAGATCGAGGCCTCTCGCATCATCGCTGTCTTCAATGGCAGGTATTCGAGTTCGTGGGCGAGTTCGTCGAGTCGCGCCAGGCCGAGTCTCTTGTCAGCCCGCAGAAGTTCACGCCGAACCTCGTAGTCGGCGATCTCGGGGACGAAAATCTGATCGCCTGCGATCAGGCGGGCTTGAGCCCAATCCTGAGCTTCTCGGGCGGCTCCGGTCGCAGTTGGATTGCTCAGCAGTCCGAGCGGGCCGCTGTCGAGGACAAGCCACACGTCAGAAAGGTCGGCCTTCGGCACGGCGTGTCGCGCCGAGGGCTTCCATGAGTTCGCGTCCGGTCTGAGCCCGTTCTTGCTCGTCACCGATTTGCTCCACGGTTTCGAGCGCCTTCAGCGCTCGCGCGGTGTAGCCGTTGTCGGTTGGTGCCGCGTTGACGTAGCGCTCGGCCTTGGTGAAGTGGCGGGAGCCTCGGACAGTGCCCTTCCTTCCCGCCTTCTGCCAGCCGAGCTTCTCCATTTTGAGCTTGACCGCGACTCCGACGGTCTGGTGGAAGCGTTTTCCGCCTGCTTCAAGCACGCGAGCGATGACCGGATCGCCTTCTACAAGGCGCACGACCCCCGCCAGGGCAGGAAAACCGTGCATCTCCGCATCGACGAGCCGCTGTTCGTTGGCGGGGTCGTTCAGCAGGGCGAAGAGCCGATCGAAGGCTTCGGGGTGAGCTTCGAGCTGATCCCGACGCTTCGCGTCATGGGGGTCACGGTAGAAGTCATCGGCACTGACTTCACGAAATAGTCTGTAATTCATTGGATGCCTCCAGGGTGGCGGAGCGGTTCTGGGCAATACTACCACCAAGTTCAGTAATTGCAACATTTGGCTCTAATGACTGGAGGGAGTCTAGGAGGTTAGGGTGGCGGTTCATGGCTACTGCCGACGGGAGGCTGCGGGCGGCGGAGTTCTTCGCTGGGATCGGGTTGGTGCGGTCTGGGTTGGAGCAGGCCGGGATCGATGTGGTCTGGGCCAACGACATCGAGCCGGTGAAGCGGGCCGTGTACGCGGCCAACTTCGACGTGTCTGACTACGTCCTTGATGACATCCGCAACGTGCGGGGGGCGGCCGTGCCCGCCGTGGACATCGCTACCGCCAGCTTCCCTTGCGTGGATCTGTCGCTGGCAGGCAACCGGCGGGGGCTGAAGGGGGAGCAGTCGGGGCTGTTCTTCGAGTTCGCCAGGGTCTTGCGCGAGATGGGCGGGCGGGCCCCTTCGGTGGTGATGGTCGAGAACGTGACCTCGTTCGTCTCATCCAGGCGGGGCCGGGATCTCCGGGCCGCCATAGCCGAACTCAACTCGCTGGGGTACACGTGCGATGTGGTGGCCGTCGACGCCCGGTGGTTCCGACCGCAATCGCGGCCCCGGCTGTTCATCATCGGCACCCATGAGCGGCTCGCGGGACCTGGCTCGGGCAAGGCGAGCCCTCTGCGCCCCAGCCCTGTGGCTTCGTTCATCCGCGCCCATCGCGATCTTGCCCTCCAGGAGTTGCCGGTGCCGGTGCCGGTGCCCCTGCGGGCCGGGGGCGGGCTCCGAGATGTGGTGGAGCGCCTCGACCCGGGCGATGAGCGGTGGTGGCGGGGCGACCGCATGACCAGGTTCTTGGAGTCGCTGTCCACGAGTCATCGCCACCGGCTGGACGAGCTTGGGCTGGGGGGTGCCACCAAGTGGCGCACGGCCTACCGCCGCACCCGCGGGGGCGCGGCCGTGTGGGAGATCCGCTCTGATGACATCGCCGGCTGTCTGCGCACCGCCCGGGGCGGTTCCTCGCGCCAGGCCATTGTCGAAGTCGGCCCCGAGGATCTGCGGGCCCGCTGGATGACGCCCCGCGAGTACGCCCGCCTCCAGGGCGCGCCCGAGGAGTTCGACTACTCGGCCGTCACCGAAGTCCAAGCCCTATACGGGTTCGGCGACGCGGTCTGCGTGCCCGTCGTCGGCTGGCTGGCCCGGCAGGTGCTGGCCCCAGCCGTAGCGGCCTGCGCGCCCCGAAGCAAAGCCGCCTAGGAGCCCTTGCCTCTGCTTTCGTCCGGGGCTTGGCGGCGGAGGGCGGAGCGGACAGAGGTCTCTATGGCGTCGGCGACGGTTTCGGTGTTCTCGTGCTCCCAGAACCGCAGCACCGTCCATCCGGCCCGTTCCAGGCGTTCGTTGGTCTCCTTGTCTCGCCTGACGTTCCCGGAGATCTTCTCCGCCCAGTACTCCCGGTTGGTGGCGGGCTGGGTGTGGTGTTCGGGGCAGCCGTGCCAGTAGCAGCCGTCCACGAACACGGCCACCTTGGCCCGGCGGAAGACCATGTCGGCGGTCCGGCGCAGCTCCGGCTGGGGCCGGGTGGCCACTCGGTAGCGGAGACCCCGCCGGTGCACGGCGGAGCGCACGGCCAACTCGGGCTTGGTGTCCCGGCTCCGGTTGGCCTGCATCGACTTTCTCGTGGCCGGCGACGCGGCCCAAGACCCGCTGGCTGACTCTGACCCCTGAGTCACTTCCGCGGATCGTAACCCAGCGCCTCGGTTCGGTTCCGTTCGGGTTTAGGGCCGGCCGGGCGTCCGGGCCGGGCTGGGCCGGCCGGGCGCGGTCAGCCGGTAGTCAGAGGACCAGATCGGTGACGAGGCCGCCGACGACGGCCACGAAGAACACGTAGGCGAAGAAGGCGGCCACCAGACGGCCTCGGGCCAGCTTGGTGAGCAGGGCGAACTCGGGCAGGTTGGCCCCGGCCCCGGCGATGGTGAGGGCCACGATGGCCCCGACGCCCACCCCGCTGGTTCGGAGGGCGTCGCCGATGGGCACGAACAGCTCGGTGCCCACGTAGAACGGGACGCCCACGGCCGCGGCGATCGGGATGGCCAGCGGGCTCTGCGAGCCGGCGATGCCCGCCAGGGAGTCGGCGGGCATGGCCAGGCTTATGCCCAGGCCGACGGCGACGCCGATGACGATGAGCCAGGCCATGCCCCGCAGCAGCCCCAGGGCTCGCTGCCACGCCGCCGGGGCCTCGGCCCGCCATCCCCGCCACGGCTCCGGGTCCGACGACGGGCACGATGCTGGGGGTGCGGATGAGCCGGTCGGCGCTGGCACCCCTGCCCCGGGCACTGCCGCCGCCGATGGCGCCAACGCCGGGGCCGGTTCGGTTATCGCCGCCGGCACCGGGGAGGGGGCCGATGCCGGGGCTAGGGCCGGGACCGGCTTGAGGTGGGGGGTGATGTCGATGGCGTCGACGATCAGGGCCAGCGTGAAGGCGGCGGTGAAGGCGGCCACGGTGTACACCCCCGCTCCGGCCGGGCCGATGATGATGGCCAGGGCGCCGACCAGGATGGGGTCGACCACCGGCGCGGCGAACAGGAAGGCGGTGTAGCCGGCCGGCCTCACCCCGGCCTGGCGCATGCCCAGCAGCACCGGGATGGCCGAGTAGGTGCAGAAGGGGGTGACCGCGCCCAGGGCGATCCCCTTGAGGGCGGCCTTGTGCGGCGGGCCTCCCATCCACCGCTGGATCGTCTCGTCGCCCAGCCGCCGCCGCAGCAGGGAGATCAAGAACGTGACCCCCAGCAGCAGGGCGACCATCTCGGCCAGAAGCAAGGCGGCAGCAGACGGCGATGTCATCGGCAGTCAGTTCCCATTCGATCCAAGACAATAGGTTGGCGATCGAGGTACCTGGTCACTTGGCCAGGCGTTCGAGAAGCTCCTTGTCGCGCTCGAGCAGCCGTCTAGCTCGGTTCGTGAAGTCGTGGTCAGACCGCACTCGGTCGATCTCCTTGGCGAGGGAGTCGATGATCAGTTGGTTCATGCTGGTGTCCTGGATGCGGGCCACGGCCTCGGCTTGGTCGGCCAGCTCGTCCGGGAGCCGCACTGTCGTCTGCTTGGTCATGCAATCATGATATGGCGACATTTTGATATCGCCAAGAGGTGCCGTCGGGTTCTCACGGGTCGGTGGGGGTTTCGCCGCCGAGGTCGCGGTAGAGGAGCACCGACGGGATGGTAGCGGTCAGTCCTATGGCCGAGTTCAGGAAGTAGCTCACCATGTTGATGATAAGCGAGCCTCCGGAGGGGTCCAGCGCGTCTCCTGGAGATATCGCAAAAAAGGCCAAGCCGACGACCAAGGCGAACACCCCGGTCAGAAGGGCTATCACCAGCAACCGACCGAAAGTCGGCCAGTAGGTGCCTCTCACCAGCGAGTGGGCATAACGCAGCGACAACGTCTTGGGGCCGACGGCGGCCGTCGTCCCAGCCATGCTCATAACCGGAAAGGCGGCCACGAAGAGGACCAGAGCCGCCAGGCCCAGCGGGAGAGCAAGCAGGGGGGAGAATCTGGCTGCGATCACCACCACCGTCCCCACCGCCGCCATGACAGCGAAGATCTGGAGCCAAACGCCTAGGACTCGGGGCAGCCGGCCCAGCCCGCCCCGGAGAGCGTCGCTCGCGGCCGGGGTGCGGCCCCGGAGATCAGTGACGGCGGCCCGAGCCATGGATGCCACCCCGAGCAGGGGAGCCACTGCCATGAGCAGACCCCCCAGAGCCCCCCGGCCCAACGCCCCCAAGCTCGGATCGAAGTCGATGGAGGAGAAGTAGTCCTGGCTCTCCTGGGTGGTGGGATCGAAGCCCGGCGAAGTGAGCCGGTTCATGATCTCTTCCAGTTGCCCGCCAAAAGCTGTGTTCCAAGAGCTGAGCCAAGCCCTGTAGCCCAGCTCGGTGATAACGGCCGCGACCGCCGCGCCCACGGCCACCACGACGACATAGACCCGCCAGTGGCGCCGGATCATCGAGGCGGAGTCCCTGATCAGCTTGCCCGTCGGCCTCGGCTTGTTGTCGAGCCGGCGGGGGGCGTGGTGCTCGGTCCACCTCTCGCCGTCCCAGTACCGGTACTGGCGGTCGTCCTCGGGGTCGGGATACCAGTCGGGGGGCGGGAGTTCGCTCATGGGTTGGGAGCGATCTCGCCGCCGAGATCGCGGTAGACGAGCACTATCGGGATGGTGGCGGCTAGCCCCACCGCACTAGCCAGGGTGCTGCTCACAATGGTGTGGATCAGCGAATCCCCGGGTATGGAGAGCATCGCCAGACTGAAGGCCAAGGCGAGCACCAAAGCTAGGAGAGTTATCAGGAGGAGCCGTCCGAAAATGGGCCAGAAGGCCCTTTTCACCAGCGAGATGGTGTACCGCAGCGATGGCGTCTTGGGGGCGACGGCGGCCGTCACCGGAGCGAGGCCCATAACGGGCAAAGCGACGATGAAGAAGACCAGGGCGGCCACAACCAGCGGGATGATCAGCAAGAAAAGGATGTATGACCCTCCGGTCCACACCACTATCGCCACCATCACGATCGGCACGGCTGCTATGGCCACGACGATCTGAAGCCACACGCCCACGACTCTGCCCAGGCGGACCAGCCCGCCCCGGAAGGCGTCGCCCGCGGTCGGGGCGCGGCCCAGGAGGTCGGCGACCACGGCCCTGGATATGACCGCCAGCCCGAACAGGGGGGCCAATAGGGTGATCAGCAGCCCCAGAGCCGCCTGACCCGCCGCCCACCAGCTCAGATCGACCCGGATGGAGTCGAAGAACTCCTGGCCCTCCGGCGAACTCGGATCGAAATCGGGTGAGGAGAACTGAGCCACGATCTCGTCCAGTTCTCTGCCCAGGAATCTGTCCAACGCACCGACTTGAAGCCGGAAGCTCATCTCGGAGATCACGGCCGAGATCGCCGCCGCCACTCCGATCACGACGGCGTAGACCCGCCAGTGGCGCCGGATCATCGAGACGGAGTCGCTGATCAGCTTGCCCGTCGGCCTCGGCTTGTTGTCGATGTGGCGGGGGGCGTGGTGCTCGGTCCACCTCTCGCCGTCCCAGTACCGGTACTGGCGGTCGTCCTCGGGGTCGGTGTACCAGTCGGGGGTTGGGAGATCGCTCATGACAAAAAGCACTCTAAGAAGCCGCACAGATAGATGAAGTCCAAATGCGTATGAGCAGTGATAACGCGTGAATCCATGGCCTTATCTGTGCGCCCTCTAAGTGTCATCTGCTTCTAGTTGAGGCAAATCTTCGGTGTCAGTATTAGAATCATCAAATATCATGCTTCCGCTAATGTTAGCATTCTCTACTCCTTCTCGTACCGCATTAATGAGTTGCCCCCAAGGTATATGCCAAAGGCTGTGCGTATGACCGAAGCGCGCTAATTCACGGATTGCTCCCTGAACTTGTGCTCGCATTACGCGGTGGGGCATGGATGTGCAATGTCGTTCCAGAACCGTAACGATTGCTGCTCGTGCCCGCGGTGCACATACTGAAGTAACTTGTTTGAGCGACATCGTCACCAAGTTTTCCCAGATCTCTCTGATCCGTAGAGTATTGTGCGCTACTTCTACAGATATAATCATGCCCTCGCCTTGAGCGATCTCGCTCACTTCACCTGCAATGTAGTAACGCCACCATGCTGCTGAGATTGGGCAGTCGACGAGTGGAGATGTTTTACCCCGCACGCGGTTGAGCCCACCGGTGCGTCGCAGAAAATTTCTAGTCCGCGCTTCTGATGTATTAGCCTTAGGGCCTTCAAAGAAGACTTCTGACAGATTTCTATCAAACATGCCACGGTGAATCCATACTGCATGACATAATGTCCATATTGCTGGTTCGGCCGCTTCCGCTCGGGTGAGTGAATCGTGCAGTCGCATTGCTAACTCGCGTTCCGCGTGTGCTGGCAAATGGTTCATTTCTCCGGTCGTCAATGGGTTTGGTAATTCCGGCACATCGCTTAGTGCGCGGTCTTTATCCTTGATATCTAACTCCTCAAAAAGGTATTGTGCGGTTTTGGCCCACCCAGTGTTCACGGCATCGGCTAAACGATCTTGCTTCTCCATCACACTTTGACGTTTGCTTACGGCTTCATCACTTTCTTGATCAGGGAAGCGATTTTTTTCGTAAATAATTGACTTTTGCCAACCCTCGTAGATTGTACGATCTACCAGATTTTCTAGTGGTCTGCTCAATCTTCTACACTCTCTGTCATTACATAAAACTCTTCTAACACTGTAGCAGCTAGCGCCGGGTCATAAGAGTAGCCATTCCAATCAATGCCCGCCTCCTCAAGAGCGGCGTGCAGACGCAAAGTGATAGGATGATCAGCGTTATCACCGTTGTCAGCCATAGAACTCTTAGGTAGCATTCCACACGCTGCGATCAGACCTGAGATCTGTACATCACGACAGTCTCTTCGTTCGTCATATAGGTCCCCGGCCAAAGTCACACCGAAATACGGATCGTCACCGTCTGCTTCTTCTGTTACTGACATCTGTCCAGGCTCGAGTTGGCCCCTTAGATCGCGGTAAAACCTAACCAATGATGCTGTGAGGGGTTTGGTGGTTCGAGGCTCTCCTCTAGCTAGCCACCAACCGGCGGGCACGAGCACCTTCAAGCCAAGTGGCCACACAAAATTATTCAAATTCCCTGACGACAATAATTCAATTTCTTGTGTAGCGACAAGACCAGGAATTATAAATGCCTCTCCTAAGATATCTTCAGCAGTCAAGTCGATTACCTGCTCAGGTTCGCCCGAGCATTCTTGACGGCTTAAGAGAGTTTTAGGGCATCGTAACTCTGTCACCCATTCGGCATTTCCGTTACGAATTAGCTCAACTAATTCGTCTGCATCATACAGCTTATGTACGATGTAGACGTGGCTACCCTTAACTTCTACGTGTACTTCGTAACGAGCACTGGTCCACTCTAACCGTGAAGCATCTTCCATTAGAACAGGATGACGCACAGTAATCATGAGTCCTCTCCAGTAGGTAGCTCTTTGTCATTTTTGGGAGTGCGCTTGACAATATCCAGTTCTAGAAGATGTGGGTTAGTAGTAGGCGACGCTAGTTCAACTTTTATGGTGCGTGATCCCGAGACAGCCGGTAATGTCAATTCTAAATCATTACCGGAATCGCTAGCCGTGTTATTTATACCCCTTTCGTGATCGCTTACACTTACAAGTTCCAAGTAAGTATCCGGTAAGGGTTTTTCGCAGGTTCCATCAGCACCGGATACGGCACGAACTCGGATTCCTATCTCTGACTGTTTTCCGATCTCTTCGTCGTACTCTATAAGTGCTTCGATTACTGATGTCCCGTCTAATCGCAGTGCAGTACGATAGCGGGGAGTAGAGCCAGGTTGAGGTGTTCCTCGACGACGCGGGGTCTTGCGCTTGGAGTCGCTGTCGCCTTCTTTTTCACCTACGTTCACGTTGTCTTGCTTGTTTCCGCCACCAGCTCGTGTACGTGGACGTCGGATACGTTCGGCTCTTTGGATCTGATGACCTGCCACTATAGCAAATCCAGCAGGTATAAACTCTGTAGTGTCGTCTCGTTCACCTACGGCAACGCGCAAATGATTTGCGACTTGAGCGATCAACTCATTGAGCTGTTTCTGATCTTCTCTGTTCAATCGTTTTCTATCGATTCCACGATGCTCTGGACCTTCCGCGTTGCGGACAAGTCGCTCCAATGGACCATCTTCTAATGATAGTACGGCGTCAAATGGCCACACATCTGAGAAGTTGTTTGCTTGCAATCCGGGTGCCATTGAAGTGATCCACATGCCCTTGCGGAATAAGTGGACACGTGTCCGAAGCTGTTCAGACCCTTCCAACCTGCGCCATCGAATTTGTTCGCTAGCGCCGCGAATCTTTAGACCATAACTTATAGTTTTCCAAGCATTGAAAGCTATTTCGCCGTTGATTTGTCCTTGTTTTGAAGCTCGCTTGTTATGAGAATGTGGTCCCAATATCTTGCCAAGATCAGAAGGAGTTACAGACGCGACTGTATTATCTCTTTTATCTCTAACGGTGATCGTCAATTGTTCGTTATGAATTGCATCTGAAAAGTTAGAAGCTGCTACTCGACATATCGACTCTACGGATGTTGGGTCGCTTTTATTACGGTTGAAGTCGTTGAATCCAACCATGCATACAACTGTGCCTGTTTGTTTACTGTTCAAGTAATCAGATAAGAGCAATGGTGGTGTATCTGGATAGGATTCACAACTACCATCGAAGGCATATTCTTCTGACCCTGAACTGAACCAGTATCCATCAGCAGCGCATATAGGTTTGCCAGTACCATGACTGGCTAAAATAGCGTGACCGGAGTTGACGGACTCAATAGAACCAGATTTATTTCTGTTTTGAGAAGCGTATAGTACATAGCGTAGATTGGATGCACCAAATGCAGCATGATGCCCTAACCCATAAGAACCAGCACCACCCTCACCTTTATCAGTGTTACCAGGAGTAAGTAATCTATCCATGCGTTTTCCACTTAGGCCACAACCGTTATCGATGCATAGTAGAAGGGGGATCAGTTCCTGTTCGCTTACTCGTTTCATACGAGAGGTGATCATTTCTTCATCATGAGATGGATGGCCACTGTGCCATATCTTTCGATATTGTAGAGCTTGATGTAATACATTCTTATAGGTAGACCATCCGGGTAATTCGGTGCTTGGAACTTCGGTAATAATGAATCTTACATCTGCAACTTCCTTATTTGCATGGTAAGCGGCGTCAATGCTGTTCTGTATCAACTCTCGAACTATGGGCTCAGCAGAGCCGTCATATTGAGCGAGCGCACTATTAGTGAAGCCAACCGGCTGATGTGTGGGACCGAAGTATAGGTCAGCGTCGCCAATGTTCATTTACAAAAAGCTCCCTTTCCGGTCAGTCTGTACAGTCACAGGCTGGGGTACCGTACGCGTATCTACCATTTGGAGTGTAGCTTTCGTTGATTAAATCTGCAAATAACGCATCGTTTACCCCGAAGAAGCCAAAGTGTGATTTTCCATCACCGTTTCGTTTTGGTGCAGTGCGGAGGTGGCGTCTTTCGAGATCGGCCCACCAGTCGATATCTGTAGGAGTATTTGGGAGTCTACGTACATCTTGGCTAGAAGCTAAGGTTACCAGTTGCTTAGTGCCCTTCATGAAGCAAAAAACGCAGTTCCCTGCACCTTGCGGAATGTCAAGGTCTAGGTCACCTTGTTGCTTCCAATACTGGGCGACATCTTCGGCAGTGATGCCAGCGTCAAACAACGGGAAGTAAGGTCGCTCACCTGGTGGTTGTGTTTTAACCGTGCAAGCCACAGTAGTAGCACCTTCAGCAAAAAGAGTGCGAGATAACACACGCCCAACTCGGTTAGGTTCGTCGGCACGTAGTCCTAAGAGTCGGACGTGTAAAGCCGCATTAGCTCCACGCATCGGAGCAGGTCTAGTAGTTGGGTAAGTTTCTATGGGTAAGTGAGTTGTGGTAAACTCCTGCCAACGCTGGGTAGGCCGTGCCGCGGGTAGAGTAGCTAGATGCTCGGCGCGGCGAAGAACGGATTCTTTAGATGCCGTTCCCCCATTCTTGACGTAGAGTTCAGCGACATGAACAGGATCTACGAGTCTACCATGGCCGCTACTAGCCCAATGATGGCCTGAATGCACTGGTCCCTCCGTGCGACCTAGCCACTCACTCAACAGTTCATGTGAAGGGTATAGCTTCAATTTCGCGGTGCAGGTACGAGAATGGGGATTGGGTAGCATGCCTTGTAAGCATACTAGCTCCTCAAACAACTCACCTGATGACCGGTATCCGTCTGCATCTTGTTCGATGGGTATTGGCTTTACTAGGCGATATGACGCTTTGCGCCGATATTCGCCACGCCAAGCGTCTTCGACAGTGCAGAACTCGAACCAGAAGCACGGCAGCCCGAAGTCGGTTTCCAATTTTTCCTTGCATCGAGCTGCAAACTCGTAGGTCCCAGGGTGCTCTGCTGATGTGTTGGCGAACAGAACAATGTCCCCTCTTTCTGGTTGCAGAAGACCTTGGTCTGCCGCCATAAATGTGAGTGCTGCTGATGAGCGCCCACCCGAAAAGCTCGCTATATGCGGTACATCAGCGTGCTCTGGTGAACGATAGTTAATCATATTGAGCTTCGGGGGTGTGCGAGTCCTTGTCGGGATTGCTATCACGGTTGCCATCGTTGCTGCCTTTCTGCCTTGACGTACTGTGAATGTTATGTTATGCAATTATGGCACAAGGGTGTGACACTGAGACTCCTTAATAGTAATCACCGATTAGGTCACGCAAGAATTCGTTCGCTACATCAGCAAGAAGATCGCTTCGTTCTTCCAAAAATTCTAGGTACTTATCTACTGTCCAGAGATGAGGGTTCTGAGGAATCCACTGCGATTCAAGAACCCCCGGATGGGATTCTTCAAGTTGAGGCAAGTATTCATCTGGTGAGCGCGATCCGATCCGCAGATTAGTACCCTTAGTAATGAACGCTAGATTGGCTAATTGGTCGATATTCGATTTTTCGAAGCCATTATTACTTAGAAGCTTACGTGGAAAAATGTGATGAGCTTCAAGTTTGGAATGTTCACTAATCTGTGAAAAAGATAGAGATATCCCTGAACTCAAATCCTTAGATCCGCGACGCCGAGTTAGAGTGAGCAGCAGCCTATAATGAGACTTTGAAGATCGCGTCTTTTTGAATGCATTGGGCCTCAGATCAAGGTAGGGCGTTGTGTTATAAAGCTCTTCAATTAACCCGTGTAACCCTCTTCCAGACATGATTATCTCTAAGTCCTTATTTGTTCGGTTGCGTATATCTCCTTTCCAACGATCGAATAGAGTGCTCAGTAGCCACCATCCTATCAATTCTCGACTTTGATCTTTCTGCTCTACCATGATCTGATTAATTATGACAACAATTAAACCGTTGTTGATAGCAGTAGAGGTAGTTGAATCGAGTCCCAGAATATCTCTAAGCCTATCTAGAATTTCTGAAGTACTGTGAGTTACTATTTCAAAGGCACTTATTATTTCTGTACGTTCTTTTGTAAGTACTTCTTCGAAATTTATTCTCCCACCTAGTCTGGCAGACATTGCATGCAGAAGCCATTCGAGAGATATTGTGTAGCCATTGTTTCTCCATTTTTCGAGAACTTCGTTGATTTGCTCTCTGGCATCGTCCCATTTCAGACTCAACTGCCCTAGAACAAGGTCTCCTTCAGTGACCCTGGTTCCTTCGCGATTAACTATACGAAAGACTACAGCCGCTTCTTCTGGGTTTATATTATCTGGAAGTCTATCTATATGCAGATCTCGTTCGCGGATTTTTAGGAGATCTGCTACGTTTTCGTAGTAAGAAACTTCTGCGTCTTTTCCAAAAGTATTCCTATATTCTTCTGCCCATCCTCTGAGTCCTATATGAAATAACTTAGTGACATCAACCCACAGAGGATTATCAGTCATATCTCTTATCTTATACTTGAATTCTTCGGAATCTACATTGAACATAAGATCTTGCAATGAGCTGCTTGTTTCATCTTTGAACCAAGGCGGTGTCTCTCCATTGATAATGCCATAGAGTGTTGTCAATCTTTGTTGACCGTCAATCACACTACGTATAGAATGGCCATCTCGCTTGCTCGGCCATATGATCAATGTGCCAACGGGATACCCCTTGTACAAGGATTCGAAGAATTTGAGTACTTGTTTCTTCGTCCACACCCAGCCGCGTTGAAATCTTGGAATCTGGAGTTGACCGCTCTGTGCCTCAAACATTAGGTCAGAGATTTTCATCACTACGTTGCTTTCTGCTCGGTGGTGGGACGCGGGCGGGCTCTGACTATTAGGGCAATTTTATTGTATCAGGCGGGGACACGGGGGTGGATAGAGCCTACACCCTCAGCTCGAGGCCGTGGGCCCGCGTTGTCCGCCCGGAGGTTGGATCGCCCCGTCGTCGTGCGAGACTGGCGCCGTGGCGGACTTCAGCCAGACCGGGGTCGTGCCCACCCTGCACGACATCGGGCATCGGTCCGCCGAGAGCTTCGAGCGGGACCTGCGGGCCTGGGCCCCGGAACGGCCCGTCGCCCTGATCATCCCCTGCCTGTGCTCGGAGGTCGGCTCGCCCGCCCTCGACGCCATGGTGTCGGAGCTGGCCGGGGCCGACTGGCTCGACTACGTGCTGGTGGGGCTGGACGAGGCCGACGAGGACGGCTACCGGCGCGCTCGTCGGCTCTTCGGCCGCCTGCCTCAAGACCACGACGTCGTCTGGAACGACGGGCCCGCCCTAGGCCGGGTGCATGAGCGCCTCGCCGCTCGGGGGCTAGCGCCGGCCGGAGCGGGCAAGGGCCGCAACGTCTGGTACTGCCTGGGGGCGGTCCTGGCCCAGGGCCGGGCCGAGGTGGTGGCCCTCCACGACGCCGACATCGTCGGCTACGACCGGTCGCTGCTGGCCCGGCTCGCCTACCCGGTGGCGCACCCGTCGTTCGGGTACCGCTACGCCAAGGGCTTCTACGCCCGGGTCACCGAGGGCCGCCTCGGGGGTCGGGTGACCCGGCTGCTGATGGGGCCGCTGCTGGAGGCGCTGCGGGCCGTGGTCGGCGACTGCCGGTACCTGCGCTACCTCGGCTCTTTCCGTTACCCCCTAGCCGGGGAGTCAGCCATGGACGCGGCCACCGCGGCGGGCCTGCGCATCCCCGACCACTGGGGCCTGGAGATCGGGATCCTCACCGAGGTCTACCGCCGCTGCGACCTGTCCTCGATCTGCCAGGTGGACGTGGCCCGGACCTACGACCACAAGCACCAGGACCTCTCGGCCGACGACCCCACCGGCGGCCTGCACAAGGTGAGCATCGACGTGACCGCCACCGTCCTCGACGGCCTGGCCGCCGCCGGGGCTGCTGCCGGGATCGGGCCCCTGGACCGGGACCGGCTGGCCCGGACGGGCGACGAATACCGGATCAGGGCCAAGGAACTGATCCGCCACTACGCCAACGACGCCGAGCTGAACGGCTACCGGATCGACATCTCCGCTGAGGAGAGCGCGGCCGCGGTGTTCGCCGGGGCGGTGGACGCCGCCGGGCGGCGGCACCTGTCCCGCCGGCGGGGGCCGGTCCTCAACCCCTCGTGGCAGCAGGTGCTGGCCGCCGAGCCCGAGGCGGCGCCGATGCTGCTGGAGGCCCTGCGGACCGACCGGTCCATGGATTGGTGAGGCCTCCGACCGCCCCGGGCCCTGTTCTCGGCTCCGGCTCGGCCCCCGACTCGGCCCTCGAACCCCGCCCGGCTGGCTCCGGCTCGGTCCCCGACCGCCCGGCGGCTCCAGTCCTGCACGGCGTGGTCAACGCCTCACCCGACTCCCTGGCCGGCTTCTCGGTGGTCTCCACCGTCGATGAGGCCCGGCGCCGGGCCGAGGCGCTGGCCGAGGCCGGGTGCGCGGGGATCGACTTGGGCGGCGCCGGGTCCACGCCGGGCGCGGCCCGGGTGAGCATCGACGAGGAATGGCGCCGCCTGGACGGCAAGATCGAGGCCATCGCCGCCTTGGGCCTGGACCTGTCGGTGGACACCTGGCAGCCCGAGATCATGCGCCGGGCCATCGACTGCGGGGCCACCATCATGAACGCCTCCGACGGGATGCAGAACCCGGCCATGGTGGATCTGGCCGCCGAGCGGGGAGCGTCGGTGATCCTGCCCTTCCTGCCCGGCCCCGACCCCAAGGCGGTCGAACCGGTGGCCGGCGACCCGGTGGAGGCGATCACCGCCTGGTTCCGGCGGTCGATTCCGGCCCTGGAGGCGGCCGGCGTGGACCGGTCCCAACTCGTCTTGGACCCCGGCACCGGGTTCGGCCCCGACGACTGGGCCTGGGAGGACCGCTACCGCTACCAGAAGCGGGTGTACACCAACCTCGGTGCCCTGCGGGCCTTCGGGCTGCCCGTCTACCTGCCGCTGCCGTGGAAGCGGACCCCTCAGCACGACGAGCTGCTGGAGATCTGCGTGCGGTCCGGGTTCGACTACGGCCGCTGCCACGACCCCGCCCGGGTCCAAGCCGTAATCGAATCGTGTAACTTGCATTGAGAGAGGAATCGAGACGATGACCGACTCAAGTGCAAACGCTCCACCTGAGCCTGCCGCTGGCCTACGAATAAGTCGAGTAGCGATACGCGACTTTCGTTGCATTGACGAGATTCAGCTAGATTTGGAACCTGGTACCACTTATCTTGTAGGTGAGAACAACTCCGGCAAGACTTCAATTTTATATGCCTTATGGTCTGCTCTTGGAAGCCGCCGACCGCTCGATGACGATTTGCATCGAGCATCTGATGGAACGACAGCGGAAGAAGCATCA
Organism: uncultured Acidimicrobiales bacterium; assembly: GCA_958296055.1. Classification (GTDB taxonomy): domain Bacteria; phylum Actinomycetota; class Acidimicrobiia; order Acidimicrobiales; family Aldehydirespiratoraceae; genus CATQHS01. The sequence goes on along the minus strand of CATQHS010000001.1, from coordinate 931,718 downwards.
GTTGATATATGGATCGTGCCCTCAGACACAAGTGATAATTTCTCACCGGAACTGAGTCAACAACTTGTGCATGTGCAGCGTGACCCGTCTACAGGTAGAAGTATTGTTGGGATTCGCTCGGTGTTCAAATCGAGTCGAGAAGGCGGCATTCTTTTGACTCGAAGATATTTCTTGCAGCTAGACGATGAAGATGAGTGGGTGCCTGTGGAGGCTCCCACTCTTCCGCCACGCCTTATGAATCTACTTGAAGCTCACTTGTTACATGCATCCCGAGATTTAGTGGAAGAGTTTGGGAATCGTACTAGCATATGGGGGAGAGTTCTTGCTGATTTGCAAATTGATCAAAATGCAGAACCAGGTGAGACCCGCGTTGACCTGGAGAATGCTCTTATTGATATCGCACAACGCATACGCGATGCTAGTCCGGTTCTGAGTTCTCTTGAAGAAGATCTAAAGGGGATCGCTGAAGCTCAGGCCAGCGTAGGAAGAGTTGAACTCCAACCAGTGCCACCGCGACTTGAAGAACTAGCAAAAACGGCCGAAGTGGTGCTTCATCAGGAAGGACAGCCTGTTTTGCCGCTGCGGTTCCAAGGGCTTGGAAGCCGCAGTCTCGCCACAATGCTTGTCTTCAAGACCCTTGCGGAGTTTCGTCTGGGCGCAGACAGCGGATCTAAACCTCATCTCGTTACATTATTAGAAGAACCAGAAGCGCATCTGCATCCACAGGCTATCTCTGTACTGCAGTCCTTATTAGATCGCCTACCGGGACAACGCATCGTATCAACGCATTCCCCTCAGCTCGTTGTTCATACCGACCCTCGGTCTGTTCGAATCATACGACGGTCAGCAGAGTCAATTAGAGTTGTAAGTCTCACTCCTGAAACGGCAAGGCGTGTAGCACAGTTCCGCAAATATGTTGAGCGTCCTTTTGGGGAGATCCTATTTGCGAGAGCTATAGTATTTGGCGATGGAAGTACAGAAAGGTGTGTTCTACCGGTTCTACTTTCCGGCTATTTCGGATGCCATCCGGCTGGTTTAGGGATTTCGTTTTTTGACTGTGAGTCCATGGATCAAAACCAGACAGGGGTAGTTGTGAAAGCTGCACATGATTTAGGTATAAGATGGCTGATATTTGTTGATAATGATCCTTCAGGTAGTAAGGCTCTAAACCGAATATACCATCCACTAACAGGCGAAAAGCTTACGATAGAATCTGAGGAAGTGATTGTAAGCGGGGATGAGCAGATTGAGCAGTTACTCGTGGACGCTGACTATTTGGAAGAGATAGAAGAAGTTGCAGATGAGAATAATATAAAGATGGCCCCGAATAAAAAAAGATACTTGGATTTTCTAGCAGACAACAAGCCCTGGGCTGCTGAACGGGTTGCTATAAGAGCTATAAAAAATAAGCGTCCACTTCCCGATCCTATTATTGAATTGGGCCGACGCCTTGAAGAGGGTTTAGATATAACCAATTATACAAAGCCAGACAGGGGCGCTCAATGAATAGAAGCGCGCCTCAGTCTCTTACACCTGATCAGGAGTGTGCAATTTCGGCTCAAGGGCATGAAGTGCTTGTCATAGCTCCAGCGGGGAGTGGCAAGACAGAGGTGCTAATCCAACGAGTCATTCGCCTTCTTAAGCAAAGTGCCGGTGAGTCGTTTCGGCTTCTTGCGGTGACTTTCACCGTCAAAGCAGCCGAAGAGCTTCGAAAGCGAGCCGGTCAATCGCTTGCTGACGAACTCTGGCGCGTTGATGCGAACACCATCCACGGTTTCGCGCATGACTGGTTACGCCGCTATGGTAGAGAAATTGGAGTTAGTCCTGATGTTGTAGTGCTGAGCGACGATATAGATCGTGTGACTGTTGTGGCTGAATATCTTAGATCTGTAGGTTTGAATGAATATCTTGGTGAGGGTATTAGGACCACTGTGAAACCTCTTCTGGAGGTTATTGATGCCTATCGTACTCAAACGAACGGTGAGCAACATATGCATCAGAGAATCTATCCTCCTCTTGGAATAGAGATAAAAGAGTTGGTAGATGCTTACGAAGCTGCTCTGAAGGCACGAGGAGCTATTGATTTTCTAGGTATGTTGGTTGGCCTCAATCGGTTGATTGAGGAAGATAAGTGGGTACTTGAACATTTCCGTACTCTCTATCGGGATATTTTGGTTGATGAAGGACAAGATCTTACAGCGGTGCAATCATGCCTTCTGCGTAACCTGGCTGGTGATAGAGTAAATCTGTTTGTTGTAGCGGATGATAAGCAATCGATAAGAGGGTACGCTGGTGGTGCATTCAAAAATGCTCAAGATCTGGTACCTATGGCGGCTAAAGATCCATTATATCTACGCCACAATTTTCGCAGTGCAACTAAGATACTCTGTGCTGCAGAAGCCGTTCTATCTCAGGTAAATGGAAATGCAATAAATGCTTTGATCCCACCTGATACGCCACCTGGCAGAGTACAGTTAGTTACAAAGAAATCGGCAGATGCAGAAGCCGATTTTATTACTTCATGGGCTTGCGAATTATTAGATAATGGACTCTGTTATGATACCTTAATTCCGGGCGAAGACTCTTCGGTTAGGACGGAAGACATAGCCATAATCGGAAGAACTAGATGGACTCTAACTCCTATTGTGGAGAAGTTGGCTAACCGTAGTATAGAATACACCATCCAGACGGAGGCCAAAGTATTTCTCCCAGAGCCAGAGGCCAGAATTTTTGTTGATTGCCTAGCTTTCGGTAGAAATAGAGACGATTTTCCAGCAGCTCGTCGAGTGTTTGATGAATTACATGAACTGACAGGTTCAGATCGTTCTGACGATCCTCTGACTGCGCTGGATAACATATCATCCTTAGACTACTTGTCTCATTTAGTAAAGCTTGGGTTGGAGGAAGGCTCTTCATTAGAAGTTGCTATGGATAAGATAGTTGACTATGGCGAAGCTCATGAATGGGGAGATAGTGCTCGTTCGCTCGCTGAAGTTTGGGGTAATTATCTGCTGCTAACATCGGTACAGGATCGATCTCTGAAAGGGTATTTGTGGCACCTAGAGAAGATACAACGAACTCGGCCTACTGATCCGGGTATACGATTACTGACCATAGATAGGGCCAAGGGTCTGGAGTTTAAAGCAGTAGCTATTGTAGGCACTCGCGATGGAATGATACCCCATTACCATAGTGATACAGTTCAAGAAATTAATGAAGAACGTCGGAGACTTTACGTAGCGATGACCCGAGCCTCCCGAGAACTAGTCATCTCGTGGCCTATGACTACTGTCGATAGATACGGAAGATCACATACGCAGCAACCTTCTCGATTTCTTGTTGAAGCGGGACTCGTCAAGTAAGCGGCTAGGGGTGGGCGGTTTCGTCTAGGGCTTGGACCAGGGTGTTCCACGACAGGGTGGCGCACTTGATCCGCACTGGGAACTTCACCACGCCCCGCAGGGCCTCCAGGTCGCCCAGCTTCATGTCGTCGGGGTCGAGCCCCCCGCCCTCGTCGTCATCCTCGGCCTCGCCGCCGATCTCGTGGGAGTGGATCGACATCATCGACTTGAACGCCCGCACCAGCCTGCGCACCTCGGCCACCGGCCTGCCCCTGATCCCCGCCGCCATCATCGAGGCCGACGACTGGCTGATCGAGCAGCCCTGGCCGCCGATGGCCACCGCCTGCACCACGTCGTCGGCGCCGACGTCGACGTAGACGATCACCTCGTCGCCGCACAGCGGGTTGAACCCCTCGGCCCGGACCGCGGGCGGCACCTCCAACTCACCCCGGTGGCGGGGGTTGCGGTAGTGGTCCAACAGGATCTCCCGGTAGAGGTCCTCCAGCCCGCTCATCGCCAACCCGCCCTACCAGGCGAACAGCTCGCCGGCCTCGGCCAGGGCGTCGGCCAAGGCGTCGATGTCGGACTCGTCGTTGTAGACGTACAGCGAGGCCCGGGCGGTGGCGCCCACCCCGAGCTGGCGCATCAGCGGCTTGGCGCAGTGGTGGCCGGCCCGCACGCACACCCCGTGCTGGTCGAGCACCTGCGACACGTCGTGGGGGTGGACATCGCGGTAGGCCATCGACAGCACCCCGCCCCGGGCGGCCGGCTCGGGCGGTCCGTGCACCACCAAGTCGTCGCCGTAGCGCTCGCTCAGGGTCCGCAGCGCATAGGCGGTGAGGCTCACCTCGTGCTCGCGCACCCGGTCCATGCCCAGCCCGCTCAGGTACTCCACCGCCGCGCCCAGCCCCACGATCTCGGCGATGGGCGGGGTGCCGGCCTCGAACTTGTGGGGGATCTCGTTGGGCAGGAACCCGTCCTTGCGGACATCGAGGATCATCTCGCCGCCGCCCAGGAACGGGGGCATGGCGTCGAGGAGCTCGGCTCTGGCCCACAGCACCCCGATCCCGGTGGGGCCGCACATCTTGTGGCCGGTGAAGCCCAGAAAGTCCGCCCCCAGAGCCTGCACGTCGGTGGGGAGGTGGGGGACGTACTGGGCCGCGTCCACCAGCAGCAGGGCCCCGGCGCCGTGGGCGGCGTCGGCCAGCCGCCGGATCGGGTTGAGGGTGCCGAGCACGTTGCTCATGGCCGTGCAGCCCACCAGCTTCACGCCGTCGAGCAGCCGGTCCAGGTTCTCCAGGTCGAGCCGGCCGTCGGGGGTCAGCGGGATCCACCGCAGCTCGAAGCCCCGCTCGGCGGCCATGATGTGCCAGGGCACGATGTTGGCGTGGTGCTCCATCTCGGTGACCAGCACCGCGTCGCCGGGCCCGAGGTTGGCGCCGCCCCAGGACCGGGCCACCAGGTTGATGGCCTCGGTGACGTTCTTGGTGAACACGATCTCGTTGGCCGAGGCGGCGTTGACGAACCGGGCCACCGCCCGGCGGGCCCCCTCCATGGCCTCGGTGGCCTGGGCCGCTATCTCGTAGGCCCCCCGGTGCACGTTGGCGTTGACGGTGGCGTAGTACACGGCCATGGCGTCCAGCACCGCCCGGGGCTTCTGGGAGGTGGCGGCCGAGTCGAGGTAGACGATCGGGCGGCCGTGCACCGACCGGCTAAGCAGCGGGAAGTCGTCCTTGATCGCGGGGGGAAGGCTGGCGCTCACGGCCCGTCCTTGATCGCGGGGGGAAGGCTGGCGCTCACGGCCCGTCCTTGATCGCGGGGGGAAGGCTGGCGCTCACGGCCCGTACCCGGCGTAGCCCTCTTGCTCGAGCCGGTCGGCCAGCTCGGGGCCGCCGCTGTCGGCTATGCGGCCGCCGATCAGCACGTGGACCCGGTCGGGCCGCAACTCCACCAGCAGGCGCCGGAAATGGGTGATGGCCAGGATGCCCAGGGCGGGGCGGTCCCGGCGCACCTCCCTCACCCCGTTGGCCACCACCCGCAGGGCGTCGATGTCGAGCCCGGAGTCGGTCTCGTCGAGGACGGCCACCTCCGGCTCCAGCACCGCCATCTGGAGGATCTCGTTGCGCTTCTTCTCGCCGCCGGAGAACCCCTCGTTGAGGTAGCGGTCCATGAAGGACGGGTCCATCTCCAGCCGCTCCATCCACTCCTTCATGGCCATGTAGGTCTCGAGGGGGCTCACGTCGGTGCCCTTGCGGGCCTGGAGGGCCTGGGTCAGGAAGTTGCGGACCGAGACGCCGGGGATCTCCTTGGGGTGCTGGAAGGCCAAGAACAGCCCGGCCTTGGCCCGCACGTCGGGGGGCCAGTCGGTGATGTCCTCGCCTTTGAGGCGGATCGACCCGGCGACTAGGGCGTATTCGGGGCTGCCCAGCAAGATGTTGGCCAGCGTCGACTTGCCCGACCCGTTGGGCCCCATCAGGGCGTGAATCTCGCCGGCGTGGACCGTCAGGTCGATCCCCTTGAGGATCTCGGTGCCGCCCTCGGCGGTCGCCACCCGCAGTCCCTCGATCTCGAAGAGAGGCGCCTCGGACATCGCCGCGGATTCTACGCCCCGACCGCCATTAGCACTACGGACATAGGAGAAATAGCGGTCGTCGGGGAGGGGGCGGTTGCCGGCGGGGGAGGAGTGGGTGTCGGGTCGCGCCGTCGGCGGCTCGGCTCGGCGGGCCCAGCCGGCCCAGCCGCCGGGGTCAGTCGTCGTGGAGGTCTTGCTTCCAGTCCCGGAACCGGTTGTGGCGCCGACCCGACGGGCCGACGCCGGACCCCGAGCCGTCGGGGAGGAGCCGGAAGGCGCACAGCCGGGCGAGGTCGGCGGAGTCCACGGCCACATAGCGGGCGTCGGCGCCCCGAGCCGGGCCGGCTCGCCACAGCAGCCACCGCCCCAGCCGCCGCTTGTAGGCGATGGGGGGCCGGCCGATGTCGTCGCCGGCCTCCAGCAGGGCCGCCGGGGCCTCCACCCAGGCCGCGGCCGGGATGTTGCGGTCCCTCACCGGGGTGGGGGGCAGGTCCTCGGTGTGCACCGGGGTGGGGTCGAAGGGCCGCTTGTCGGCGGGCAGAGGCGTCACCATGCCCACCATCTAAGCTCGCGGGCGTCTCATCGGCGACGCTTGCGGGCCTCATGAGCGACGGGAGAAACCCTTGAACTTCGCTTTCACCGAGGAGCAGGACCAGCTCCGCGGCTTCGTCCGCGACTTCTTGGCTGACAAGTCCCCCGAGTCGGCGGTGCGGGAGCAGATGGACACCGAGCGGGGCTACGACCCCGACGTGTGGGGCCAGATGGCCGACCAGATGGGCCTGCAGGGGCTGGCCGTGCCCGAGGCCTACGGCGGCCAGGGCTTCAGCTTCGTGGAGCAGGTCATCGTGCTGGAGGAGATGGGCCGGGCCCTGCTGTGCGCCCCCTATTTCTCGTCGGTGGTGCTGGCCGCCAACGCCTTGCTGGCCTGCGACGACGAGGAGGCCCGCCAGGCCCATCTGCCCGACATCGCCACGGGTTGCCGCCGGGGGGCGCTGGCCTTCACCGAGGAGAGCGGGCGCTGGGACGAGGCCGGCATCGCCATGGCCGCGTCGGGCCCGGGCCCGGACTCGGGCTCCGGCTCGAACGGCTCCGGCGCTGGCGCCTGGACGCTGGACGGGATCAAGACGTACGTGCTGGACGGCCACACCGCCGACCTGCTGGTGGTGGCCGCCCGCACCGGCTCGGGCGTGTCGCTGTTTCTGGTGGAGCCCGACGCCGCCGGGCTGACCCGGACCCCGCTGTCGACCATGGACCAGACCCGCAAGCAGGCCAAGCTGACCTTCGAAGGGGTGGAGGCTGCTTTGCTGGGCTCCGAGGGCGAGGGCTGGCCGGTGCTGGAGAGGGTGCTGGACCTGGCCGCGGTGGCGCTGGCCGCCGAGCAGGTGGGCGGGGCCCAGATGTGTTTGGACATGGCGGTGGAGTACGCCAAGGTGCGGGTCCAGTTCGGGCGGCCCATCGGGTCGTTCCAGGCCATCAAGCACAAGTGCGCCGACATGCTGTTGCAGGTGGAGTCGGCCAAGTCGGCCGCTTATTACGCGGGGTGGTGCGCGGCGGAGATGAACGACGAGCTGCCCCAGGTCGCCTCCATGGCCAAGAGCTACTGCTCGGAGGCCTACTTCCACGCCGCGGCTGAGAACATCCAGATCCACGGCGGGATCGGCTTCACCTGGGAGCACCCGGCGCACCTGTACTTCAAGCGGGCCAAGAGCTCCGAGCTGCTGTTCGGGGACCCGACATATCACCGGGAGCTGCTGGCCCAGCGGATCGGCATCTAGGCCGGTTCGGGGTTTCGGGTTTCGGGGTTCGGTGGGGCCGAGCCGACCGCCGGTTCGGCCGCGGCCCGCGGCGGCGCCGACCGGGTTCGGGCCGGGGTTCTGACAGGGCTGGGGGGCGGCGCTGCTCTGGGTGTTGGTGGCTGTGGGGGCGGTGGCGGTGCTGGCCATCGCGGTGGCGGCCGTGGCCATGGCGGTGGGCCGCCTGGAGAGCGAGACGGCGCCGAGCGTCTACGAGCTGGCCGGGGCGGTGGACTACATCGCCGACCGCCTGCCCGCCGAGGTCACGGCTCGGGTCGGCTACGACGATGTCCGCACCGTGGCGGGCTGGCATCTCGACTGGTTCGCCTCGGTGGGCCTGGCCACCGAATACGGCATTGAGCTGGGCGACTCGGCCGTGGATGAGGGGGCAGTGGCCGTGGCCGACACCGACGCCGCCATAGACGCGGTGGTGGCCCGCGCCCTTAAGGCTGGCGGCCCCGAGCCGGTCGACGTGGTGTGCATCTGCGAACTCCAGATGCAGTACCTCGCCGAGATAGGCGCCATCGGCCCTTCTGAAGCCGACCCGCCAGGGGATTAGCTATATCCAGTATAGTATGTCGACTAAAACGCCTGCCCTTACTTATCTAGAAGCCTATGAATGTCAATGCAGGCATTATTAATTCGGTGGCATCCCTGCTGTGATTTCAGGACTACTAAGGTCTTGAAAACCACTTCCAACTCTGGTTTGACATGAATAACTAAAACTCCTGAACAGTTCTTATTTAAATGATCAACTAGTGGAAAAACACATACGAGTCCGTAAGTACTTGGCAGATCAAAATTCGCATTGCTGTAAAATGTTATCTGAGCATTCTCTGGGTATGGGCCGTGCAAGTCTTGATCAAACCACAACAGTGGCTTAGCTTCCTCAAAACATTCTCCGTATGGCCCAGAAGATGGCTCTACGCAAGGTGGCTGACGAAGGGCATCAATAAGCGAAACAGATAGTTGACGTGAGAGCCATCGTTTACGTTCAATAAATGGCAAAGTTTTAACTATACGATATTTTCGAATGGGTAAATAAATATCAATCATCCAAAGGTCATATGTGGACAACTCACCTAACTCTGATATAATACGCAGTGTCCGTTGCTGAACTTGATCATAATTTTGGCCGAGACTACGAACAATTCCTTTGTCACGGAAGGAACTAACTGCCGCATGTATAAGTAAAAAGAAAGAACTAACGACTACAGCGACTATCCATATCCAAGATATATCTTCGGTTCGAATGAGACCAACAGTGGCTAAAACGATTGTGGCAGAGGCGGCTAAAACACTTAGCGTTATATCAACGCCAGAAGGTCTACCGAGCATTAAGGTGCTTCCTGCAAATATTGATATAAGCGATTCGTCATAACCTCAGCCCGTGTCTTCACATTTTTTTCTGAAGCACCTTCATGTGTGAAAGCATTGAGATATGTCAGCATATCTGGTTTGATAGCTAAAGGTTCAATTTCTTCTTCGGTTATCTTGTCTGAAGCTAAATCAATAACTGTGGCTCTGAGATCCGATAATTCTGCGGTCCCCATCCTACGCTCGTCTTCAAAAATTTTGAAGAATCCTATGATTTCATCTACGAGCGGAACAGTACCTTTGGTTCTTAGTTGCATAATTGATAGCAATAGATCTACTAGGCCCCAGCGTGTCCGTATCAATTTAGGTTCTTTATCAACTACCGCTTCAAGACTACCTAAAAGGTCTTTAGTTAATTCAGCAGTTTCGCCTTGCGGATCAAATGATTGATCTTCGTACAGAGTAAAAAGGTCGGCAGCCTTTAAACCTGTAGCACCTTTAGCTTTCACCAAGGCTAAAGCAATTGCTGACATTTCATGCCATCCAAATCGTTTTTCTTTGAGCCCTGTTTTAGGCCAAAAGGAGTGTATTGCTAGTTCGTCAGCTACGAAATTTCTTACAGGACCAGATATAGCATTACGTCGTTCGGCTGCGTTGAGCGGCTCACCTTTCTGAAGACGTTGAAATAAGTCTCTGATTTCGTACTCATCTTCAGTTTCTATTTCAGACACGGTAACTTTAGTTAGCTCAAGTCGGTCCTTTGCAGCTTGAGGTAATTGAGACCAACTCTTACCACCCACATCCCCAAGATCAGGATATGAGTAGTGCCTCGGAAGAGAAAATTCGTCTGCTAAAAACCGCCAAATTGACGTAAGTCGCTGAACCCCATCCACGACATCAAAGAGCAAATCGGAACCATCTGGAAGTCTTCTAAGGAATATTTTAGGAAGGTCAAAGCCTCTCAAAATTGAATCAATTAGTAGCTGTTGTTGTGACTCTGACCACACTTCACCTCTTTGGTATTCTGCTTCTATATTTATGCGACCACGTAAGGCAGCTAACATCGTCACTGCCCATTCACTAGTTTGTCTCTTCATTTACGTACCCCTCTGACTGACCGACTGACCGAATGTAGCAATGCGTACCGCAGATCGTAATGATACTGCAAATTCTAGTGCTTTGTCAAGTGCTGTGGTTCTTAGATCTGGGTTGCTTAGTTGTTTGAGAAGTTCTGGGCATCCGGCACCTGCTAATTGGTTGCCTAACTCAATAATCTGTGCAGGATCATCTATTCTTTCGTCCTCAGGTCCTAGCACAGCTAGAGTGATGACAGCTAATAACTCGCACAGACCGTCTGGCATCTCAACAGATCTAGTATCAGCAAATTTCGTTCCCCATCGGGTGGAAGGTTCCTTAAGCGGTGGAGTACCGCGAGCTAGAGCTGTTGCGATAGAAAGTGCCCAAAAATCAAGCTGACGGCGGAAAGGAGCTACTTCTGGGCTGACAGAGCCCTTCTTCTTGTGTTGCAATATGTATCGTTCAATGTCGTCTTTTGATTTGCTTGGCAGGCGGAGAGTGTGCGCTTGAGAGCACAAAAAGATTGTGTAATAATTCATAAATTCTTCTTTCCATAAGAACGCTTCTCCCACCCCTGTGAAGCATCTTGCCCGATCCGCTCGCAGATGTCACAATACTGCCGAGGTCTGCAGTGGCATAAGAGTGCCACTTGAGATTGAGCAGTCCAGTTCACTACATCTCCGCCGTAACCGGCATCAACAGCATCCCATTGTCCGGTAAGAGTATAAGTAGTATCGGAATACTGATCTATTATTTTGATCACTTCTGAAGTTTCTAAATCGGAGCCCGTGAGTAGTAGTATCGGTTGACTAGAGCGTATAGTAGTTACACGCAGTGTGTTATGCCTGACTGTACCAGACATGAAATTTAGAAGTGAATCCGCAATAAAAGGAGCGTATGTCTGAGATTCAATGCACAATGCGAGTATAAATGACAAAGCGAGTATCCGTCGAGAAGCACCATTGATCTCGATGGTTGGCATGGAGCGTCCACGATTATTTAGTGCATAGATTTCATATTCATCTGGATTAGAATCAAGAGAACGAATACCGACTTCAGTAATCATTCTGAGCGTTGTTTCGTTGCGCTGTATATCTTCAAAATCATTATCGGAGACGTTAGCCGCCATTTGTGCGAAGAGCCGGTTCATCTGTTGAGAAAGCTCATTTACCTGTTCGGTTTGGATGGTATTGTAAGCTTGATCAAGTATCTTGACGATGAGTTGTGCAATCGCTTTCGCCGTACGTTTGTCAGTAGCGGCTCGTTCGTTGCGTTGTCGTTGATTGATTTTCTTCTCATGAGAGTCAATTAGTTCTTCTATAGATGCGAGTCTTACTTCATCTCTAACAATGTTTCTGTTAAGATTATCCTTTTGAATGTCTAAAGCTGCTATCTCACTGCGAATAATCTGAATTTTTTCTTCATCAATAGCATTTAGTTTGGTTTCAATTTCTTGTTTATCTAGACTGAGGTTGGCCAATTCGTCGTCAAGAGCCGCTAGATCTCTGACGTACTCATTATGTCGGTTGTCCCAACTAGTAGCTGATGTATGGTTCATTAGTGATCGAGTAGCGTCGTACAGTTGGCCGAGATAGTTAGCGCGGTCTTCTTGTTCGGCGGATTTAGCGATACGATTTTTAACGTTATGACGATGGAGACCTTCTTCAGAGATGTTTTGGCCACAGACGCAAGTTCCTGACCTCAGTAGATCACGAACGAAATTAAGATGTTTGAGTGGAATATGACCTAATTCATAAAGTGGTTGAAGCATATCGTATGAGCTAGTAATTTGATTAGTTGCTAATGAAGCTAATAAATCAACTGATTCAAGTTCGCCAGCGAGTAAGTTCAAAGTTGATGTCCTTCGCTTAGTAGCTCTATCATCGTTGACCTGGTTAGCCTCTCGGCGTTTCCTCAGTTCCTCGACTGCGCCCATACCTTTCAACTCGTTCCCTAAATCGAACTCGCCTTGCTGGATTCGGTCTTCAGTTTTCTTGACTTGTGTTCGGTGTTCTTTCAATCTTTTTTCGAGTTCGAAGGCTTTAAATATCATTTGGTCGAGTTCATCTTGGAGCGCATCTAAGTCATCATTGCCTATGGCTCTAGTTGCTTGAGCACCAAATTCTCGTGCCTTATTTGCTACTCTTTTTGATGCTTCTCTAAAGACTTCAAGACCGAGAAGATTGTGAACTGCAGATGTCGTTTTGTCAATTACTTCCTGGTGGCCCATTTCTTTATTTTCACTACCCCCTACGAAATCCGTTGCTTCATCAGCATCCATCACAAAAAAGTCACGGAGCCCCCAGGGAAGAAGTTGTTCAACAATGATGTCAACCCCGGCTGTGTGCGGCTTCCATGTTCTATTACCGTCCTTATACATTAGTTGTGTTTGTTCCTGGATGCGCTGGAAATCTGGTTCACCGTCCTTCGCCGTCGGATTACCAATTGTCGTTACAGATCTAACTAACTCAAAGATTGTAGTGGTTGGACTTCTATCTGTATCGTATCTGCTAGAGCCATCTGTTTCGAATTCAATCTTAACCGATGTTTCAATTCTGTCATCGTTTGGATGCCACCAGGCTGGATGAACAGAGAACTGTTTCGAATCCACTGGTAGACCTTTTTCTCCATACATGCCCCACCGTATAGCACGTAAAAGAGTGGTCTTACCTGAACCGTTCTCTGCTCGGATTACTGTGAGCGGCCTTTCGGGATTGATGGATGGCTCAATCACTATGTTGTCAAAAAAGGCGAAATTGGTTATTTCGATTCTTCGTAGTTTTAACACGGCTAAGTCTCTTCCGCCTTGATATTTCTAATCATAGTTGTAATTTTATTCTCGATAGCTTGATTGATACGGGGATTCCTCTTTCTGTTATGTTCATCTACTAGATCAACAATTTGCATAGTTAAATCCGAAAGTGCGTCAGGGTCAATCGCATTTTCAAGTGCTAACTGCTGTGCTTGCTTTCTTATCTCTGTCTTGATCCTATCAGAATTGTTTACCATGGTGTCCCTTGTGGTGTTGCTGGAGATACGATGCTGTCGCCTGCACGCTGAAGGATAGGAGAATTATTTCCTTCTGGCCAATATGCAGATTTGATCCGTTGCAGGTCGGCGAGCACTCCGTCGTCGTCGGTTGAGTTCCTTGCATGGGCAGCAAATGAGTAAGCACGATAAAGCTCAGTCCTAATGATTTTCTTCATGTTCGTTGTTTCCTCAGAATGGAGCACCTGTGCAGGCGGTAGTGCTAGGAAGTCATGCATTATAGCCCATTGTTTATCTGGATGTTTACGGAGTACGCGCCCTCGTCGCTGGATCCATTCTCGCTGTACAGTAGATGAGGCTACAATGAAAGCTTCTCTGATGCTAGGTACATCAATACCTTCATCAAGGACTTTCTTGGCTAGAAGGACTTGATAGCCGCCCTTTTTGAAGGTAGCGAATGTTTGTGCTAGCAATGATCTATTAGCTGTTGTATCTTGGGTTACGGGGGCCCATCGAATGTCAAGATCGGTGAGCATTTCGGCTATATCTTCAAATTGTTTAGGGTTTTTGGCAGAGGCGTAGATCAGAGCTTGAGTTAGTGAGCGAGGCTTGCGTCGTTCTAACACTGTTCGCAGTAGCGACAATTTGGAGTGTGTTGTTTCGATGATTTTACGTCGGGCCATTACTAGGCTGGTCAGTATGTCATCGTTTTCGTCTGTCCTTTGACCTATGGCAGCTCCGATTCGACGGGTGAGATCGTCGAACTCGTCTAGCTCATCTCCATCTAGGGTAGTTGCGTGTACATAGTAATCATAGGGCGATAGACAGAAATCGATTGCTTGGCCAAGATCAAATTCGTATACCGGGTGTCCGAAGAAAGCAAAGATTGCTTCGGTGCCATCGTAGTCATATTGGCGTTCAGGAGTGGCAGAGAGCGCCATACGTCTTTCGAAGAATTCTGGTTTGTGGGCTAGGAATCCTTCTGCACCGAGTGTATGCGCTTCATCAGCGATGAAGAGCGTCGCAGCTCCTTTAATCTTACGAGCTATAGTTGACTGAAATGCCGAGGAGCAGAGAAGATTATTGGTGACGATAATAACTTGAGTGCCACCTGCGGATAGTCCACGGAACAGGTTAGTTAATGCTAGCTCTGTGTTGGACTCAAGGCTTGGAATTATGGCATCTATCCCGAATCTCTTTACCTCTTCACTCCATTGTATGATAAGCGGAATGGATGGAGCTGAGATGACTACTAATAAAGGTTTATCTGCCATTCGATTCTGCACACGCGTTGCACATATTAACGCTGTGACCGTCTTACCTGCACCTGTTGCCATGGAGATCGTGCCGTGTTCAGAGCCCGGCTCTGACTCCCAGGCGTCTACGGCGTGGCCCTGGTGAGCGTAGGGCCCATCTCTCCATCGGAGATCATTCGGAATCATCAAACGAGGCTGATTAGAGGAATGTGGAACTAAGAATCTAAGTCTCAGTTTCTCACTAGGGTCCATTGCCCACGGCGGATTCGTGTCCTCGATCATCGCTCCCTCATAGTCGGCTTGGCTTGGTGCGGACTCGGGAGCGCTACGGATGATGTCTTGTTCAAGGGCTTCTGGAAGTTCCACGATGCGCTCGATTCCAGAACTGCGTCCTCGTGCCCAGTCTTCAAGGATAGCGACACCTTCTCTAACACGGGCGCGACTGTAGTCGATCCATGTGACATCGACATCGAGGTGCTCAACACCACCGGCGACGCCGCGACCGGTTGCGTTGCCTGAACCGCGAGCGAGCACTTGATGCGTCCCATCGTTAAACAGCCAAATCTTGGGATGATAGTTAGATCCAATTTTTGGGATGGCGATGCGGAGTCGGAGTCGTTCGGTGGCGATCATCCAAGCTAGGCAGTCTAAGGCGTGACGAGCCAACGCTGTTGCCTGGACTCGACCATTCATGAACACATCAACAACTCGTTGTGCGGCTTCGTCTGCCGACATTTGATAGCCTTGTTCGATGGCCGTTCGTTCTTGAGAGAAGAGAGCTGGTGCTACTGTGAAGTCAATGGGAATAGTGTCTTGACGATTGAGGTATTCAGCGAGACCAGGGGCAAGCCTTGATATCCATCCTGCGGTGAACCAGCCAAAAGCGCCTCTAACTGATGTAGCGGATCTGAAACCAGGAATAAGCACGCGTGGACCTACTGGTTCGTCAGGCAGCCGGTAAAGCCCGGGGCGAAGGGTGCGTTCATCGGCTAGCAGCTAGATCAACCTTGTTGAGAAACTTCCCCATGATATCGATGAAAGTTATATCCGATGTCAGTCCCTTCATAAGGCGCACACCGTGCATGGGAGCGTGTCGTCGTCTTCATCCAGGGTTTCGCTGAGAACCTTGATCAGAGGGCGGTTGACCTTGGTTTGTTGGGCTCGGGTCATGGCGGCTTCGTGTTTTTCAAGGATCTGGTCTCGGCGGGAGTGGAGTTGGAGCAGGGTCTCGCCCCCCGACCAAGTGTATGGGCGGCCGCGCATGGCCCGGTCAGTGAAGTCAGCTTCTCCGTCGATGCCAGCGTCTCGCAGTACCTTCTGCTCTATGGCCACGGCCCGCTCGAAGAGTTCAGGGTGCCGGTCGGCGAGTCCCACCCACTCGGCTTTCCGCTGGTAGAAGCAGAAGTAGCAGCCCGACCGAGTCCGCCACTCGTAGTAGGCGGGGAGCCCGATGCCGGCGTCGTCGAGAATCCTCATCACGCCGTCGTGGTCTACGCCGTCCTCGACGAAGGGGAATCGGGTTTCGATGTTGGGTTTGGTGGATATGTACCCCTTGCGGTTTGATTCGTCGGCCCGGATGGCCACGTAGGAAACGGCAGGCGCATCGCCGATCCAATCCTCGATTGGCTTGATCTTCATGTTCTTGGTGCACCAGCGCATCTGAGGCGAGGGGAGAGCGCCCCGGAACACCTCGAACCAGTGGTCGAAGCCCCGCGAGGAGTTCAGCCGCACTATCGGCTGGCCCAGGATCACTTCGAGCCGGGTCAGGTACTCGTAGGTCTCGGGCAGTTCTGCGCCGGTGTCGCAGAAGAAGTACTCCATATCGGGCACCGTGTGGCGCAGATACACGGCCAGCGCGCTGGAGTCCTTACCGCCGGAGATGCCGCAGATATGGCGGACCTGTTCAGCCATGGCCCACCAGCTCTCCGGCCGCTGCCTGTTCGGCCCCGAGGCTGACGGTGGGCTGTTCGGGTAGCGATTGTTCTCCTAGCAGCGCTAGCAACGATCGGCGGGCCTGGCTCCTTGACCCGGTGATGCCCTCTAATTGATCCAGCGCCTTGTTGAGGGCCTGCTCCACTTGGCCGCGATGGCTCTGGTTGATGCTGACGAGCTGGACATGCTCGTGCCCGTCGGACCGAGTGACGGTGACCCGGTGGGCGTCGAAGGGCCCTCCGCCGTGGGCCCGGCGGTCAGCGTGAAGGGCGACAAGGCGCTGGAAGGCGGCTACCCGTTCCGGCAGTTCGTGGCGGAACCGCTCGAAGTCCTCGTCGGTCCATTCGGCTGGCGCTTTCTGGGCAACGACGGTGGCGATGGTCTTGATCCAGTCTTCGTTGGTGGATGCGGTGTCGTTGGCCATCGTCAGCACGAAAGCTCTTACGTTGGGGTCGAACACCTCGCCTTGGAGCGAGGCGGCCTGACCGGTGATGGCCAAGCGCGTGCTCTCGGCGCTGGTATTGAGAAGCAGACTCAGTAGTTCGCTGAGCAGATTCTCGCTGCATGCCGACAACTCGTCAAGGGCAGCACCCACGGCTTCGGCGTAGGCACCGGTTTGGCCGTATGACTTGGTGTCAGCGGGGATCGGCCTGAACCCGAAAACTTTCGGAAGAGCGTTGAAGAGCAGTTCATCGGGTTCGACGGCTCTAACAAGCGCTTCCCTGGCGTTCAGCGTGGTTGGCCCGAGGTTGCCGGTGCGGAGGGTGTAGTTATCGAGCCGGTTCACTTCTGATACGAGATGCCCGACGATGGCCAAGACATTGGCTACCCGGTGTTTGCGGAAATGGGGTCGGACCCCGAGGCGGGCAGCCAGTTTGTCAATCACTTGCCGCCGTACACCGCTTGTGTTGGCGAAATGCTTTATATCGAAGTGTCTGGGATTACGCACAAGCCGCTCGGCCACTTCTGGCGCTAGTAGGGGGGTGAAGGTGCCGTGTTCGTATATGGCGACCTCGTTAGAGAAGGCGAGCAGGCCGGCAACGACGAAGACTGGAACGACCCCGCCCTTCATGCCGACGGGGGGTGAGAGCAGGGCGGCGTAGACATCGGTGAGGTTGGTGCGTCGGGCCGTGGATCGCTTGAACTCCTTGGTCAGTACATCCCACGAGACTTGAAGGGATGGGTCACTCGGCTCTCGGAACGTCATGGTGTCGTTGCGCTCGTCGAGGCCGTGGAGGCCTGTCCGTTCCAAGAGGGCGCGGTACATGGCCACTTCGGGCCCGTGCCCGCTGAAACCTAGCCCTGCCTGGCCGCCTCGCTCGATCATGGCTTCGATGAGGAGCCGCCTGGCCTTCGCTCCCTGGGATGTGAGGTTCGTGCGGTTGAGCATCTCGTTGCGAACCTTGGGGGTGTCGGGGTAGGCGATGTCGGCGGCCACAGACAGGGCCGCTGATCCTTGTCCGTCAGGCAACTCCTGGTTGCCGTCGTTGCTCAGCAACACCCACCGGCATGGGCCAACACCGAAAGTCGAGACGATGACGTGATCCAACTCTACCCGGGTCTGAGCCAATCGTTCTCCGAGTTCTCGCCGTGCTACCCAGTCGTCTGCCACCGCGGGATTGTCGAGAGCCATCTTGACAGCGGCTACCTCTCGTGCCGCCATCTCCAGCGCGCCAACGTCAGTTGGAATAGCGGCGACTATTGGCTTGACTGCTGGCTGTGAAAGATTTAAATCTGGAGCTACTGGATCGGTGTTGACGAGGAGAAGAACCTCGCCGTCGTAGGGAGAGAAGGCGTCGAGGGGTTCGGCGCACTCGTCGCTGCTAGCCCAGCGTCTGGCGAACACCCTTAACAGGTGGCGTTCAGCGCTGTGGCGAGCGGCCACGACCGGGGAAGGCTCTTCGATATCGCTCAGGACTTTGACGAGTTCTTGGTGTTTGACGTGTTGATGGGCCGCATCGAGAAGGTCGGCTATGTCTATGTCGGTTCCCTGCCAGATCCGGTACTCATCGGCGAAATTCCGATAGGTGACGAGTCCCTCAACTTCGAGCCGGGATAGGGATTCGCTTACTTCACCCTCGGCTAGGCGTAAAACTTTTTGTGAAGCTCTGAGAGTCCCCGAGGTTGAAACGAGGTTCAAAAGCGAGATCGTCTTGGCCAGTCGCTTTTGCCGTATTGACAACCCGTGAGCGTCTCGAAGGCGGATCGCTATCTCGGTCCAGCGGCTTGATTGGCTGGATGATCGGGCACTCAGCGTTCCGCTGGCGACGAAATAGTCGTACACCGCCTCTAGGCCTAGTGACGGGAGTGGTCCCCGTGATGGCAGGTTGGTTTTGATGAGATAAGAGGCTGCGCTAGCCGAGTCTGGGCTAGTCAGGAACGAGAACAGCGTCCGCTCGTGCTGGCCGTAGCGGCTGCACAGCTCCGGAAGCACCAGCGAGGCGAGCGGATGAAGGGGATAGCAGGACGCGACCACGGCAGGATCGGCGAGGTCGGCGATCCCGAGTTGGCGCATGGACTTGGCCTGTGCGATCGCCCAACGTTTGATTCGGTCGCGAAGCTTGTCATGGCCGACGGTGAAGACGGTGGCGATCAGGGCCCGGGTCTGGGCGGGCGACTCCACGAACGCCACGTCCTCGAACCGGCCTTGGACCTTGGCCCACTCGCGCCGCTGGGGGCCGTCCACGCCGGCCAGGTAATCCTCGAAGGAGAGATGCTGCAGGGTCAGCAAGAAGATGGGCAGCCCCGCCCCCTGCCCGGCCTCGGCAAGCTGTTGCAGCAGGTAGGGGTCGGTGTCGCCGCCGTCGCCGATGGCTTCGAGGTTTTTGCCGAACTCGTCGATCACCACCAGCAGCGGCCGGTCGGCGGCCAGGGCCCGGGCCACCTCCACCAGCGCGGCGGGCGACGGCCCGGTCCGGCGGGGGTCATTGACGGCGGCGTCCTCCATGGCCCCCCGCAGCGCGTCGGCGGCCTTGAACTCCCCGGACGGGGGA
This sequence comes from uncultured Acidimicrobiales bacterium, assembly GCA_958296055.1. Lineage (GTDB taxonomy): Bacteria > Actinomycetota > Acidimicrobiia > Acidimicrobiales > Aldehydirespiratoraceae > CATQHS01. The sequence goes on along the minus strand of CATQHS010000001.1, from coordinate 912,449 downwards.
ATCCGCCCGAAGCTGCGGACCGTGGCCGCGTGCAGCGCCCGCAGGACGGTGTGGCTCAACGGCTCGCGGTCGGCGGTGACCAGCCCCCGGTGGAACCCCGACGCCTGGGTCCCGTGGCGCTCGTGGCCGGCCGCGATCAGCTCGGCCGCGGCCGGCGAGGCCTCGGCGATCAGCTTGAGGGCGGCCCGCCGGGGGGCCGAGTCGCCGTCCAGGGCGGCATCGAGGAGCAGGGCCAGCGACGACTTGCCCGACCCGTACGGCCCGGTGAGCGACCACGCCCCGCCGGCCCGGCCCGCCGCCGCGGCCGCAGCCACCCGCTCCACCACGTCGAGGGCCCGGGCCGTGACCACATACCCGTCCAGGGGCTCGGTGGCGGCGATGTCCCGCTCGACGTTGGCCGAGCGCGCGAACCGGCTGGCGACCCTGACGTGATCGGCCAGCACGGCCATTACCGAACCCCCGCGGTGGACAGCGACGCGGCCTCAAGCTTACGCATCGAGTCCGGCGCGTTGCGGCCCATGCCCAGATGCTCCACCAAGTCGTCGTCGATCGGGTCGTCGCCCACCGGGCCGGCCACCACGTCGAACGCCTGAGCGCCGTAGTGGTCCTCCAGGATCGACATGGCGATGACCGCCGGCTCCTCCGACCAGGCGAGCTGCGAGGCGCCGGTCGGCCGGACCAGGTCGAGATAGTCGGTCTGCTCGACCACCGGCTCGACCGCGGCCAGCAACTCCGACTCGTTGAGCTTGAAAGCGCAGCCCGGCGCCCCCGGCTCGCCGGCCAGGCGGCTCAGGGTGGCGGTTTTGCCCCCGGCGCCGGTGCGGGCGATGTAGTCGAGCAGGGCGAAGGCGACTACAGCCGGGGGCAGGGTCGGCTTGGGTCCCAGCGAGAACCGGTGTCGGCCGGTGGCCTCGGACCGGCCGATCAGGCGGAGTTCCCGCAGCGGGCAGTCGAGGATGTCGTCGAGGGCGGCCCGCCGGCCCGGGCGGCCCTTCGCCCGCTCCGCCGGGGCGTAGGTGCGCAGCAGCGCGCTCACGTCTTTTTTGACCGACGACCGGTGCGGGGTTTTCCACCCGGCGGCGGCCTCGACGTGGGTGGCCGCCGCCGACTCCAGGTCGTCGTCGTCGAACTCGACCGCGCTGAACTCGTTGAACGCCAGCCACCACACCGGCAGCCGGGACGGCGGTGCCAGCAGCCGCCAGTGCAGCAGCCACAGGGTGCCCGGGTCCTCCATGAACCGGTCCCATCCGGACTGGCCGAACAGGGCGTGGCCGAACCGGGTGGGCACGACGCTCGGGGTCCGCCGGTCGGCGCGGCGGGGGTCCTCGACGATCAGCTTGGCGGCCAGGCCCCAGAACCGTATGGACCGCACCATGTTCTTGCCCACGCCGATCTCCGTTGGCGCGTCCTCGTGGGTGAAGATGCCCGGGTCCCGGGCGGCGGCGTCGTAGGCCTTGCGGAACCATCCGTAGCGGGGATGGAAGGTCTCGTGACGAGCGAAGGTGGGCCGGGCCGCCTCAACCAGGCGCATCGGGCCGCCCTTCGTTGGCCTCGCCGGGCCGGTCTCGGTTCAGGTCGCTGGGCCGCCCTTCGTCGGCCCCGGGCCGTCTCCGGTCTCCGTATCCGGTCATGGCCCGAACGTACTCCACGGCTGTGACAGTGCTCTCCACCGCTACCTCGATGTCTCGCTCGGTGGTGAACCGGCCCAGGCTGAACCGCACCGCCTCGAAGGCGGCTTCCCGGTCGATCCCCATGGCCAGCAGCACCTCCGACGGCTCGATAGCCCCGGAGCTGCAGGCGCTGCCGGTGGAGGCCGCCACCGGGTCCATGCGAGCGACCACCGCCTCGGCGTCCGCCCCTTCGAACCCGATGTTGGCCGTGTTGGGGAGCCGCCGGGCGACATCTCCGTTCTCTTGGGCCCCGGCGATCCGGTCCTTTATCTCTCCGGCCAGCCGGTCGCGCCGGGCGGCGACCCGCACCGACTCGGACTGGCGCTCGGCGATGGCGATGCGGGCCGCCTCGCCGAACCCGGCGATCCCGGCCACGTTCAGCGACCCCGACCGCAGGCCGTGCTCGTGGCCGCCGCCGTGGATCACCGCCCGCAGCCGGGCCAGGCTCCGCCGAGCGCCCACCAGAGCCCCGACCCCGCCCGGTCCGCAGATCTTGTGGCTGCTCACCGAGACCAGATCGCATCCCCACCGGTCGAGGTCGAAGGGGAGGCGGCCCGCCATCTGGGTGGCGTCGCAGTGGAACAGCGCCCCGGCGGCCCGGACCGGCTCGGCGATCTCGCCCACCGGGTTCAGCACCCCGGTCTCGCTGTTGGCCGCCATCACCGACACCAGCAGCACGTCGTCGCCCATCATCGACTCCACCGCGGCCGGCGCCACGAAGCCCCCGCCGGTGACGGGGATCACGTCGAGCTTGGCCAGACCCTGCTCGTCGAGCCAGCGCGCCGTCTGGCGGACCGAGGCGTGCTCCACCGCCGATATCAGGATGCGGGGCCGGTCGGCGGGGGCGGCCAGCACGGCCCCGGTCAGGGCCAGGTTGTTGGCCTCGGTGGCGCCGGCGGTGAACACCACCCCCGAGGCCCGCCCCCCGACCAGGGCGGCCACGTGCTCGCGGGCCTCGTCCACCGTGGCGCTCTGGCGGCGGCCGAAGCGGTGCGCCGACGAGGCGTTGCCCGTGTCGGTGAGGATCGCCGCCATCGCCTCGGCCACCCGAGGGTCCAGCGGCGCCGAGGCGTTGTAGTCGAGGTACACCTCATAGTTGAGATACGCCTCGCTCACGGCGGCTCCGGTGGTTCGGCGGGCTCTGGGGAGACTACGGCGGGCGGGGGCCTCGCCGGGGGATCGGCGCTGGTTGCGCCGGTTGTCTCCGGGGTCGGCGGTGCCGCGGGGGCCGGGGGTTTTTGCGAACGGGTGTTGGACTGTCACAGGGGGTCTGGTACAGTGTGGTTGCCGGTCACGGAACCTCTTGAGCGGTTTGCTCGCAGGGGTTCTGGCACTTCCCCGGACCGGTGGCCCGTCGGCTTCGGCCGGCTTCAGGATCGACCCGGACCCTTCGGGGGATGGGCTTTACGAGGAAGTGCGTCGTGTTCGAGGCATTCAAGACCTTCACTTATGCGCTGAACTCCTCTGATGTGGGGAGTTTGGGCCGGGCTGGGCTGGACGAGGCGGCCGGTTGGGTCAAGCGGGCTCGTTCGGCCCTCGACGCTTACGAGGCCCGGCTGTTGGCCGCGGCCAACCGGGCCTTCGACGGAGGCGCGGCCGGGGCCGAGCTGGTGCGGACCGCGGGCGGCTGCTCCCAGCGGGAGGCCCGCCGCCGGGCCCGCCGGGCCGAGGCCCTGGTGGAGATGCCCGAAGTGGCCGGTGCGCTGGCCGAGGGCGACATCACTGCCGAGCACGCCGACGCCCTGGTTAGGGCCGCTGAGGCCACCTCGGCCGAGGCGGTGGACGCCGACTCGGCATTGTTGGCCAAGGCTAAGTCGCTGCCCGCCGATCTGGCCGCCCGGGCGGCGGCGGACTGGGCTCACCGCCAGCAGTCCATTGAGGATCGCGAGGCGAAGTTCTGCCGCCAGCGCGAGCTGCGCAGCCACCGCACCTGGACCGACGCCGACGGCATGTTCAACACCAGGGGCCGCTTCGACCCGGTGACCGGCGCCCATATCCGGTCCGTCATTGACGACGTCTCCAACCGCCTCTATGAAGCCGACGGCGGCCGAGACGGCGGCGACCGGGTCCGCACCTGGGACCAGCGCAACGCCGACGCCCTAGCTGCCGCCCTGGGCATCACCCCCGCCCCCGTTCGTCATCCCGCCCCCAAATCAGTGAGCAAAGAGCCCGGCCTAGGGGCCAGTGCGCCAGGCCGGGGGGTGGCACGGGGGTCAGCGTCGGCGCCGCTTGCGGCGACGACCGCCCCCGTGACAGGACCCGCCGGCCGGAACGAACGGCAACAGCCCGTGACAGGACCCGCCGGCCGGGCTAAGCCCCCCAGCCTGCGCAACCAGGTCCTCGTCGTCGCCCACACCGACGCCATCACCGGCGCCGACCCCGCGGCTCGCTGTGAGATCCCCGGCACCGGCCCCATACCGAGATCCGAGTTGGAGCGCCTCGCCTGCGAGTCGGACCTGTTCGGAGTCCTCTTCGACGGCAAAGGCCTGCCCTTGTGGCACGGCCGCAAGACCAGATCCGTCTCACCCCAGCAATGGCGAGCCCTCGTCGCCCGAGACCGGGGCTGCGTCTTATGCGGCGCCGGCCCCTCCTACTGCCACGCCCACCACATCATCCCGTGGACCCCGCCGGCCGAAGGCCCCACCGACATCGACAACCTGGTGCTGGTCTGCAACCGCCATCACCACCACATCCACCAGCACAACCTCACCCTCACCCGAGCCCCCGACGGCAGTTGGACCGCCAGCACCCCCAACCGGCAACGGGCCGCCCGCCCGGCCTCGGGTCCACGAGGGTCGCCCAAAACCGGAGCGGAGGGTCTATCATCGGGGGCACAAGGGAAAGGAGGTGGTCCAACTGAGTTCTGACTTACCTGAACGAAACGTGACCTTGGAGGTGGCTGGCCGCTAGCTACGGCCGCTGGACCCACTGGCGAATCCACGCCAGCTCCACCCCCAGACTCCGGTGGCTGGACCCGTCACATCCAGCCCGGAGCGCCGCAGCTCCTCGCCGCGGCGACTGCCGACCGGGCCTGGGTCTTCCAGCAATTCAACAACGATCATCTGATCGACGTGTCGAGGGCGGGCCCGCCCAGGGCTCGCCCTCGCTCGCGCCGGGGTTCGCGACCGCCGGGCGGCAACCGGTAGGTTCCCGGCATGGAGGACCGGTTCGTGGTGGACGGCAACGAGCTGACCTGCCACATCGCCCGCCCGCCCCGCCTGCATCCCACCACCCAGCCGGGGGTGGTGATCGCCCACGGGTTCCCCACCGAGGCCGGGGGAGGGATCAACTCCACGGCTACCTTCCCGGCCCTGGCCGACCGGTTCGCCACTGAAGCCGGGTTCGTCGCCCTCGCTTACGCCAGTCGGGGGGTGGACCGCTCCGAGGGCGACTTTTCCCTGGGCGGCTGGCGCCGGGACCTGGCCGGGGCCGTCGACCACCTGGTCGCCACCACGCCCTGCCGGGCCGTCTGGCTGGTCGGTTTCGGCACCGGCGGCTCCTTGGCCACCGTGGTGGCCGCTGGGCACGACCGGGTCAGGGGAGCGGCGGCTGTGGCCGCGCCCGCCGACTTCGAGAACTGGGCCCGCAATCCCCGCAAGCTGCTGCTGCTGGCCCGGGAGATCGGCGTCATTCGCGACCCCCGGTTCCCGCCGTCGTTCGACCGGTGGGCCAACGAGATCCGTGAGGTGAGAGCCGCCGCGGCGGCCGCCGCTCTGGGTGACCGCGACCTGATGGTGATCCACGGCAGCGACGACGAGACGGTGCCGGTATTCGACGCCCGGGCCATAGCCGACGCCTGTCCCGGTGCCGACCTGCGCGTCATCGGTGGTGCCGGCCACCACCTCCGCCACGACCCCCGAGCGGTAGCGGTACTGATCGGCTGGCTAGAAGCCCGCCGCCGCTCACTGCTGGCCTAACCCCGCACGAGGTGTTGAGATGATTGGCACTGATCTCGGTGTTCCCGTCTTTGTGGACTCGTACGATGTTGAAGGAAAGGTCGATCCTTTCTCGCCACCGGCTTCGTGTCGATGGTGAACGTGCACCGTGCCCTGAATCGTTTGGGACCTTGCCGATCTTCGTCGTATTTCCCGCGCGCTGGGGGCGTAGTCTGATCGCCTAGCCGCCACCAGCCTCCGGCGTCCGCGCCCAGAAAGGCGTAACCCCGGCCGTTTGCCCGAAGGCAGGGACGGTTCCGGGGCTTTCAAGGGGCAATTATACCCACTCGGCCTCATTGCCGACACACGACGAGTGGTCACCACGGCTGTTAACCGTCAGGCATCGCCTCGGCGTCGGGGCTGGGCACGGGGAGGCGGATGGTGAAGATTGAGCCCTCGCCTTCCCGGGAGTCGACCTCCACTTCTCCGCCGTGGTTCAAGACGGCGTGGCGCACGATGGCCAGGCCCAGCCCGGTGCCGCCGGTCAGGCGGCTGCGGGCCTTGTCGATCCGGTAGAACCGCTCGAAGATCCGGTCCTGCTCGGCCCGGGGGATGCCGATCCCGCGGTCCTGCACGCTCACCGCCACCCCGCCGTCGTCTCGGGCGACGACCAACTCGACCGTCCCGCCCGGCTCGCTGAACTTGACCGCGTTGTCGAGCAGGTTGAACACCGCCGACTCAAGCTGCACCGCAGACCCCCGAATCGACACCGATCCCGCCAAGACCCGCACCCCCACCCGGCGCTGGCCGGCGGCCTCGGAGATGCGCTCGACCGCGCCGGCCACCACCGCCCCGACATCCACCCGCTCATCGGTGGGCGGCTCCCCCTCTACATAGCTGAGAGCCATCAGGTCGTCGATGGTGCGGGCCACCCGCTGGGCTTCCTCCCGGATGCGGCCGACCAGAGCCTCGTCGGCGGCCGACTCGGCCCCCAGAGCCTCGGCCAGCAGACTCAAGGCCCCCACCGGGGTCTTGAGTTCGTGGCTCATGTTGGCCACGAAATCCCGCCTCACCTCGTCGATGCGCTGCTGATCGGTGACGTCGCGCACGAAGGCCACCGCCCCCAGCACCTCGCCCGGCCCGGCCTCGTCGCCAGCTTCGACAACCGGCGCGGCCCCCACGTGATAGATGCGGCGGGGATGAGTGGCCAGCTCTATGTCCCGAGCCCCGGCCTCGCCCGCCCGAGCCCGCTCCAACAGCTCGGTGACCGCCCGGCTCACCAGCGCCTCCCCGTGGCGGGCGGCGGCGAAGACGGCCGCGGCCCGGTTGCGGGCCACCACCTCCCCGGCCCGGTCGCACACCACGATCCCGGTCTCCAACTCGTCAAGACTCCCCCGCAGGCGTCGGAGTTCGAGCTCCGCCGCCGCCCGCTCCGATGAGGCCCGCTCCCTTAGATGCCGGGAGCGGGTCAGGGCCTGGGACACAGAGCCCGACCCGGAAGCCTCGGGGTCCGCGGCGGCGACCGCGGCCCGAACCCAGAGGTGATGGACGGCCAAGCCGATCACCGCTCCCACCGCCAAGGCGGCTACGGCGATCAGCCAAATCATGGCGCCGGGCAACCCTCCGCGCCCCGCCGCGGGCCCGCGCCCCTCAAGCCGGGTCCTCCGAGAGCCCGCGCCGCAGGCGCTCGTGCTCGCGGGCCGCGCCGGCGTGCTCCTGCTTCCAGCCGGTCACCAGGTAGCGCACCCGCTCCCCGATGTTCACCGCGTGATCGCCGATCCGCTCGTAATAGCGGGCGACGAGGGCGAGCTGCACCGCGGGCTGGAGATCGAGCCCCCCCTCGCCCCGATGCTCGAGTAGCACCTGCACGAAGTCGGCGTGAAGGGTGTCGAGCCGGTCGTCGATGTCGTCGAGGGCCGCGGCCAGGCCCTCGTCCTCGTCCACGTAGGCGTCCACCCCCAGCCGGGTCAGGCGCAGCGCCTCGTCGCTCATCTCCGCGATCAGGCCCCGGACCCGGGGCGAGAACTCAGTCCCGAAAACCCGCCGGGTGCCCTTGCAGATGTTGCAGGCCAGGTCGCCGATGCGCTCCAGTTCCGCCGTTATCCAGATGGCGGCCAGGATGCGGCGCAGATCGATGGCCATGGGCTGCTGGAGGGCCAGCAGCAACTGGCAGTTCTCCTCGATCTCCACCGCGGCGGCGTCGAGCCGGTCGTCGCCGTCGATGATGGCCTGGGCCGCCACCAGGTTGCCGTCCAGCAGGGCCTGGGTGGCCCGGGCCCCGGCCTCGGTGGCCGACGCCCCCAACTGGATGATCTGGTCGCGGACCGAGTCGAGATCCTCGTGGAACGTCCTGCGGGTCTCTTCGGTCATGGCGGTCTCGCAGTCATCGGGGTCTCAGGGTCGTCAGGGTCTCAGGGTCGTCAGGGTCTCAGGGTCGTCAGGGTCTCAGGGTCGTCAGGGGTCATCAGGGGCTAACCGAACCGGCCGGTCACGTAGTTCTCGGTCCGCTCGTCGGACGGGTTGGAGAAGATGGTTTTGGTGTGGTCGCACTCCACCAAGATGCCGGTGCGGGTGTCGTTCTCGGAGTGGATCTCGGCGGTGAAGAAGGCGGTCATGTCGCTCACCCGGGCTGCCTGCTGCATGTTGTGGGTGACGATGACGATGGTGTACTCCCGCTTGATCTCCTGCATGAGGTCCTCGATCCGGGCGGTGGCGATGGGGTCGAGGGCCGAGCAGGGCTCGTCCATCAGCAGCACGTCGGGGTCCACGGCGATGGCCCGGGCGATGCACAGCCGCTGCTGCTGGCCGCCCGACAGCCCGAAGGCGGAGTCGCCCAGGCGGTCCTTCACCTCATCCCACAGCGCCGCCTTGGTGAGCGAGCCCTCCACCACCTCGTCCAGGCCCTTGCGCTGACCCGCCACCCGGGGCCCGTAGGCCACGTTGTCATAGATCGACTTGGGGAACGGGTTGGGCTTCTGGAAGACCATGCCGATGCGGCGCCGCACCTCCACCGCGTCCACCCGCTCGTCGTAGAGGTCCAGTCCGTGGTACTCGATGGTGCCGGTGACCCTGGCCCCGTCGATCAGGTCGTTCATCCGGTTGTAGCACCGCAGCACCGTGGTCTTGCCGCATCCCGACGGCCCGATGAGCGCGGTGATCTCGTGCTGGCACACGTCGAAGGTGACATCGCGCACCGCCCGGAACTGGCCGTAGTAGACGTTCAGGTCGCGGGTGCAAAAGACCGTGTGCCGGTCGGGGGCAGGCTCGGCGGCCCCGGCGAGCCCGAGCGCGGCGGCATCGGGCGCGGGGACCGCGGGGGAGGCGGGCGCAGCGGTCGCGGGCGGTGCGGCGGCCGCCCCGATGCCGACGGCGGCGGCCCCCCCGGCGGCGGCGCCGACAGTGGCACCGGCACCGGCGTCAACAGTGGTATCGGCAGTGATATCGGTCACGGCGAGATTAAGCCCCTCTCAGCCTCTCTTCTTCTCGAACCGGTTGCGCAGCCCGATGGCCGCCGAGTTCATTATCAGCACGAACACCAGCAGCACCACAATGGCCCCGGCGGCCGCGGCCGCGAACCCCACGTCGCGGCCCGACTGCTGGGTCCAGCTCGTGATGACGATGGGCAGCGCGGTGAAGCGGTCGGCGAGAGCCCCCAGGTCGAGCAGGGCCGGGTTGTCCCCCAGCCGGCCGGTAACCGCCCCCACCAGGATCAGCGGCGCGGCCTCACCCACCGCCCGGGCCATCGACAGCAGCGTGCCGGTGAGGATGCCGGGGGCGGCGTAGGGCAGGACCTGGGTCCGGATCATCTCCCAGCGGGTGGCCCCCACCCCGTAGGCCCCCTCCCGCAGCTCGTTGGGCACGGCCCGGAACGCCTCGCCGGAGGTGATGATCACTATGGGCAGCACCAGCACGGCCAGGGTGATCCCGGCCGACAGGGTGGAGCGCCCGCCGGTCAGCCGGTCCAGCCCGAAGATGTCGCCGTTGACCAGGATGGCCAGGCCCAGCAGCCCGTACACCACCGAGGGCACCCCGGCCAGGTTGCGGATGTTGACCTCAATGAAGGAGGTGAACCGGTTGCGGGGGGCGTACTCCTCCAGGTAGACGGCAGCCCCGATCCCGATGGGGAAGGCGAGCACGGCCACGATGACGCCGATCCACAGCGAGCCGTAGATGCCCTGATGGACCCCGAGCCCGCCGTCGCTGGAACGGGACCGCAGGGTGCCGGACAAGAAATCGCCGAGGCGCCCGCTGATCTGGCTCCAACTGTCGGTGAACACGCTGACCAGCAGGACGGCCAGGATCAGCAGGGTCAGCACCAGGGCGCTCTGCAGCAGGCTTCGGAACAGCGCGCCCCGGACGTCGACCCGGCGGCTGCGAATCGAGCCGGCGATGGCCGAGCGGGCCCGGTCGTCCACGAGGCGGCTGATCATCAGCCTCTGCCCGCCCCGCCCCGCCTAGTACTGCTCGCGCACCCGGTCCACGAACCGGGCGGCCACGACGTTGAGGGCCAAGGTGATGACGAACAGCAGCAGCCCCACGAAGTACAGGCTCTGGAAGGTGAGACCCTCGCCCACCACGCTGTCGGTGCCCGACGCCAGCGACGCCATGGCCGCGGTCATGGTCAACCCCCCCTCGAAGGGGGAGTCGGTGAACCGGGCCGCGTCGGCGGCCCCGCCGGCCATGAACACCACCATCGTCTCGCCGATGGCCCGGGAGGTGGCCACTATGAAGGCGGCCACGATGCCCGATATGGCCGCGGGCACCACCACCTTGGTGGCGGTGGCCATCCGGCGGGCCCCCAGCCCGGCCGAGGCCTCCCGCAGGTGCTCGGGCACCGCGGCCATGGCGTCCTCGGACACCGAGGCCACCAGCGGGATGGTGAGCAGGCCCACCCCGATGCCGGCCGCGGCCAGCGACCCGGCCCGGGCCGGGGCGAAGTCGCCCAGCAGGCTCAGCAGCCAGAACAGGTAGCCCACCCCCATGGCGGCCAGCAGGGCCGCGGCCCCGACCACGCCGATGAGGGCCGACGAGTCGCTCGACCCGTCCCGGTACCGCTTCAGCCGGGACCAGGCGAAGAACCCGGCCACCGCCGCGTAGAGCCCGAGCACCCCCAGGCCCACCGTCAGAAGGGCGGGCTTGCCGATCCGGCCCACCAGGTTGGGGGCGATCCAGGTGAGGGCGAAGAACCCCAGCACCACCGACGGGATGCCGGCCAGGATCTCCAGGACCGGCTTCACCCAGGCCCGCACCCCGGCCCGGGCGTACTCCGACAGGTACACGGCCGCCCCCAGGCCGATGGGCCCGGCCACCACCATGGCGATGGCGGTGACGATCACCGTGGGCACCACGATGGTGGGTATGTCGTAGATCCCCCGGCGGGGGAACCATCCCGACTGGCCCCAGGTCTCGGCCCAGACCACCCCGGTGATGAACGTCCACGCCTCCCGGAACAGGCTCCACAGGATCAGGGCGCTCACCACCACCGACACCAGGGCGGCCAGCAGCAGGGTCCAGCGGACGAGAACCTCACGGCGCCGCCTCCCCTTCGATATGCGCAGCGTTTCGAGGGTGGGAGGGACGGCGCCGATGAGGCTCGCGTCGGTCACGGGCGGGAAACCTACCGCAGCCGCGGCTCGGCCGATGGGCGCGTCGGCGGGGTCGTCGCTGGCATCAGTTCGGCCGATGGGCGCGCCGGCGGGGTCGTCAACTGATGGTCTCCATGGCGTTCCAGCGGCCCTGGGTCTCGGCTTGGGCCGCGTCGGTGAGGGGCACGTAGCCGACCTCGCCCACCGCCTGCTTGAGGCCCTCGGTGACGTAGAAGTCGATGTAGGCGGTCACGGCCGGGTTGGCCGCGGCTTTGTCCGCGTTCACGTATATCCACAGGTCCCGGCTGATCGGGTACTGGTTGGAGGCGATGGAGTCCGGGGTGGGCTCGACGCAGTTGCCGTCGCCGCCGTCGACGGGGATCAGCCTCACGTTTTGGGCGTTGACCGCGAAGGCGAAGCCCGTCCAGCCCAGGCTGGTGTCGCTGGACTGGATGCCCTGGAGGATGACGTTGTCGTCGCCCGAGGGGCTGTAGTCGGTGCGGGTGGTGGCCTCGAGGCCCTGCTCCTCGGCCAGGTCCTCGAAGACGATCTCCAGGAACGAGTCGAAGGTGCCGGACTCCTCGCCGGGGCCGAACACGTCGAGGGGGGTGTCGGGCAGGCCCGGCGAGGCCTCGCCCCAGGTTTTGGTGCCCTCGCCGGCCGGGCCGATGAGGGCGAACAACTGCTCGAAGCTCAGGCACTCCACCGCGGTGTTGGCCGCGCTGGTCATTACCGCGATGCCGTCCACGCCCACCTTGAGCTCGACGATGTTGTCGACGCCGTTCTCGAAGCAGGAGGCCTTCTCCGTGTCTTTGATCTGGCGGGAGGCGTCGGAGATGTCGGTCTCGCCCTCGCAGAACAGCTTGAACCCGTCGCCGGTGCCGGGGCCGTCGACGGTGACCGACACGTCCGGGGCCACATCCTCGAACAACTCGGCCACCCGGATCGAGATCGGCTCCACCGTGGACGAGCCCGAGATGGTGACGTTGCCCGACACGCTGGCGGCTTCGTCGTTGCTGTTGCTGCCGTCGTTGGATGCGTCGCTGGATCCGCTGGACGACGACGTTTCGTTATCGCCGTTGTCGCTGCCGCAGGCTGAGGCCAACAGCAGGAAGCTCACACAGATGGCCGGCAGCATCAGACGCCGACGCCTTGACTTGCGCATTAAAGACCCTTTCCTTGGGGAACTGGTGGGGAACTGGAAATTTGGGAACTGGAATTGACAATGGCGACCGCCTCGCAAGGCGATCGGGCCCGCACTCCGCGAACCGCCCCGCAAGATAAACGGGCCAGGTTTCGGGCAATTCAGAGGCGCCTGAACCGCCGGTTAATTCGGGTGAACACCCGGTGAATAATGCTGTGCGGGCGATGTTGGCGGACCGCCGGGCCTCAGACCAGGCCGGACAGCAGCTCTTCCACGTAGTCCTCGTCGAGTCGGTAGAAGCGCTCGCCTACCCGGTTGCCGTTGGGGTCGAGCAGCCATAGGTCGGAGTTGCGCTGGACGCCGTAGTGGCGCCACGACTCAGAGGTGGGGTCCCACAGCATGGTGAAGGTGGTGCCGGTGCCGGTCACGAAGCTTTGGGCCATGTCGAGGTCGTCTTGGGCGCCGATGCCGATGACGGTGAGCCGGTGGGCGTTGTCTCGAGCGAACTGCTCGAGGATCGGGGCTTCGCCCCGGCAGATCGGTCAATGCGGGGCCCAGAACCACAGCAGCAGCGGCTTGTCGCCGGTCACCAGCGAAACGAGCTGCACGCTGGCACCGGAGGCCACGTCGACCATCTCAAAGTCGGGAACATCGGCGGCCACGGCCACTGCGGCTCCACCGGCGCCCTCGGAGCCCTCGCCGCCGGGGTCTTCGGTGGTGGCGGCCCCTTCGTCGCTGGCCTCTTCGCTACCGGGCTCAGAGGCTGTGGCCGTCTCAGCCGGTGCCGTCGTCGGGCCGGAGTCCGCCCCGCCGGCGACTGGTGCCGAAGAACTGCCAGCGGCGTCCGCCCCTTCTGTGGTTGACCCGCCCCCGCAGGCGGCCGCGGCCAGCGCGACTAGCGCGGCGGCGATCAGCGCACACCGGCCAACACCGGCAAGGTGCTGCCGCGGGCGGTAACCACCCGCCCCGCGGCCGACATGGCTTCCAGCAGCTCGCCTCGCTCGCCCGGTCCGAGGCGGTCGGATACCGGCAGCATCGGAGTATCGGCCCATCGACGCCAAGCCTACCGGCCCCGTCGAGCGCCGACCGAGCCTGGGTCAGATCAAGGCACAAACTTCATAATGCAGAGCTGCCTATAGCTAGCCGTCCTGAGGCTGGTTCTGCAGGGCTTTGCGGGCGTGCCTCAGCATCAGCACGAGATGCGTGGAGTTCGTCGGCGCCTGTTTGAAGTCCGCGATGTGTCGGGTGTAGAACTTGGCTGCCTCTTCTGTCTCGGCATGCACCAGCAGGCCAAGACAACCGATCTGCCCGCTGATCTCAGCGGCGCGTCTGACAACATCTTGCAGCAGGCTCATCCCGATCTTGCGGTTTTGGTGGCGGATGTCGACCCCCAGCCGAGCCAGCAAGGCGACAGGGTGCCGCGGATAGCGGCCCGCGCCGCTCAGCATTCGTTTGGGCGCTTCCGCATTGCTAATGCTGGCCATGCACCATGCGTAGTAGCCGACAACGATGGGGCTGTCAGGTTCAGTGACTACGTAAACCCGCGCCGTGTTGGTCGAGTGCGCCCTGCGGGCGATGTTGCGCAGCCAGTCCGTCTGCATGACGGACTGGCACTTGAACGAATCCAGTTTGTCGGCGCTGGATAGCAGCCTCGGCGATGGATAGGCGCGTTGCCTATCCGTCACTCGGTCACGCAATGAACGGGCTTGGTCAGAAAGGCGCGCAGGCCTGGCAGGTCGCGGGGCGGGCTGTTGACGATCTCCAGCCATTTTTCCCAGCCCTCGGCGTCGAGAAGAAAATCAGCCTGGTCCGCCAAGTGTTCGCAAGGCGGCTCTTCGCAAGGCGGCGCCGGCGTGGCCTTCGCGTCGTCGGCTGCCACGGGAGGCACCAGCGCGTCTGCGGGCTGCCAGTCCGGGACGCCGACGAGGTCAAGCGCATCGTTGGATGGCGTGTCGGAGGTTCGCGCCCTGCTCATGCTTGCACCTCTCTGCTCCATCGGATTTCTAGCCTAGCTTAGGCATCGCCTGGCGGAACGGCCGAACGGCGTTCAACCAAGTTCCGAGTCACCACCCGGGGCTGCCCCACTTCCTGCGTGGAGCTATTTCGCGCCATCCCACGCGGAGCCTCAGGCCAGGCCGGAGAGCAGCTCTTCGACGTAGCTCTCGTCGAGCCGGTAGAAGCGCTCGCCTACCCGGTCGCCGTTGGGGTCGAGCAGCCATAGGTCGGAGTTGCGCTGGACGCCGTAGTGGCGCCACGACTCGAAGGTGGGGTCCCACAGCATGGTGAAGGTGGTGCCGGTGTCGGACACGAAGCGCTTGGCATAGTCCAAGTCGTCTTGGGTGCCGACGCCGATGACGGTGAGCCGGTGGGCGTTGTCTCGAGCGAACTGCTCGAGGATCGGGGCTTCGCCCCGGCAGATCGGTCAATGCGGGGCCCAGAACCACAGCAGCAGCGGCTTGTCGCCAGTCACCAGCGACACGAGCTGCACGCGGCCGCCGGTGGCCACGTCGATCATCTCCAAGTCGGGAACGTCGGCGGACACCGCCACCGCGGACACCGTCTCAGCGGGGTCGCCGTCGCCGATTCCGGGGTCGCCGGAGTCCTCAGGGGCTTCCGTCTCAGCGGCGGGACCGCTGTCAGTGGTGCCGGCACCGGGGTCCTCGGGGGCGGGAGCTTGCGAGGTAGGGGTGGTCTGATCGGTAGCGGGTTCTTCGGGGGCGGGGCTGCGGTCACCGGCGGGTTCTTCGGGGGCTTCCGTTTCGGCCGCGGGGCTGGTGCCGGGTTCTTCGGGGGCGGGTTCTTCGGGGTTCGGGGCGGCCGTCTCGGTGCTGGTGCTGGTGTCGGTGCCAGGTTCTCCGGGGGCGGTGGTTTCCGGTGTCGGGCTGGTGGCGTCGGCGCCGAGGTCCTCTGGTGCCGTGGTCGCCGTCTCAGTGCCGGAGTCCCCGGAGGCGGTGGCTTCTGGCGCGGGACTGGTCTCGTCGGCCGTGGTGGCCGCCGGTTGGCTGGGGGCCGTGCCTGCGGAGGACGGCTCGGACGGGGCTGAAAAACTCCCGGATGCCTCCGCCGGTTCCGCCGGGGTCGATCCCCGGCCGCAGGCGGCCGCGGTCAGCCCGGCGACGATCAGCACACCGGCAGCGAAGCGGTGCCGCCGGGCCCGTCCGACCCGAAGCGGCCGGATGTCCACAACATCTGCCGGCCGGTCCATTCGCGTCAAGCCTACCTGTCGGTTGGCAGGGACTACCGCCTGCTTGGCCCTGGTTGCCCCTGCCCCGGCTCAGGGCCTCGTCGCCGTCGATGTCGGCCACCGTCCGGGGCTGGTCGTCGGAGAAGGGGGGCGGCCATCACTGCCCCGGCCGGGGACGTCGGCGGACACTGCCGCTGCCTCTCAATGTCGGAGCACGGCGCGGCTGCCAGAGTGTCGGGGTCCTCGACCGCTGGCCCGGAGGTGCGGGCTTTGGCCTCAGCGCGTGCGGCCGCCCGCGCTGCTCGGTGGCCGCCCTGGCTGTTGTAATTCCAGTATTTTAACATTAGTTTAGTGATATTCCGTGACGGATCCGAAGAGATCCGAGGAGAAGCGTCAGTGACCATTCAATCTGAGCCGAAAACCGGCGCGCCGGAACGCGTCGCCGTGCTCATTGATTTCATGAACGCCTACGAGGGCGCCATGCAAGCAGTCGGCGCGGACCGCTCCAATCCCGGGACCGCGGGCCAGTTCAACCCGTGGTCGGTGGCAAGGCTGATCGTCGCCCGGCGCGAGGAGAGGAGAGGACGGCCGCATCTGCTTGTCATGGTCGGCGTCTACCGGGGTATGCCATCGCCGACGCGCGACAGACAAGGGGCTTCTAGGTCATACAGACAGGTGGCGCGCTGGAAACGCGACGCCGCGAAATTGAAGGCCCCGTTGAAGATCAGAACGCGACCACTGGCATACGACAACGATGGCAAGCCGCACGAGAAGGGGATCGACACGATGCTGGTGGTCGATCTAGCGTTGGGCGCTGCCCGTGACCAGTTCAGCGCCGCTGTGGTGTTCTCAGGCGACGCGGACCTGCTGCCAGGCGTTGAAGCCGCAGCAAGCCTGGGCGTAGCGTGCGACTCGGCCTCCTGGGTAGGAGGCGGCCGGCGTTTGCAGCAGCAGCCGGTCGAATACTCGTATCTGCTCAGCAGCGAGGACTACCGCATGGTCAGGGACCACACCGACTACCGCCGGAAGTTGCGTCCCCGGTGACGGTCTGATACGGTATTTGGTACCTCCCCGTCATCCGCGGCCGCTAGTCGGCCCGGATTGGCGGGGTTTCACTTTTTGCCACGCTCCCCGTCGACAGCGCAGCCCGTACCGGCCCTGCCGGTGCCTGACCTGCCGGTGCGCCGCGTCGGCTTGCTGTGAGGGGTGCCGCGAGCGTGTCGCACACCAGCGGTCGCATCGTCGAGATCGGTGTCACAAGCACGGGCGGCGAGATCGTCATACGGGGCGAAGGTCCAAAGTCCCTTCCGTTTCGGCGGCGGGGCCGCTGTCGGCGCGAGCCCGAGGCGCCGCCGCCGGCCACCCGGGGGTCCAGCCCTTCCGTTTCGTCGGCAGGGCCGATGTCGGCGCGGGCTGTTCTTCTGGCCGGGTTTAGTTCAGCGCTGCCGTGGTGTTCTCAGGCGACGCAGACCTGCTGCCAGGCCGCCGGAAGTTGCGTCCCTGGTGACGGTCTGGTACGGTGCTCGTTACCTCCCCGCCCTCCGCGGCCGCTAGTCGGCCCGGATTGGCGGGGTTTTACTTTTCGCCACGCTCCCCGTCGACAGCGCAGTCCTCCGCCATCCGATGTGCCCTGATTTGGATGGGCAGCCCCGGCAGACGCCTTGCCCCCGGGCTGCCTCCCCTTGGGGGCGAGATCGTCAGGGGGATTCCCGGGTCCTTGGCCCGGTGGTTCATCTTGGCGGCTGCCGTTCGAGACGGTCACCGTGTCGTCGGCCTCCAGCGGTAAGCCGAAGGGGAGGACACAAGGATGTGAGCGCATGACGCGCTCACGGGGCGTTCTGGCTGCGAGCTGGCCCTGTTGGGCTAGATCAGTTTCCACCAGGGGACGGCCAAAATCCCGGAAGCCAGCCAGCCCACTTGATTACCGCAGTGAATCAACAGTCCCGGTAGCGAGTGGTCGCCGTACGCACGCCTGAACGCGCTCAGACGAGTTCCGTGGGCGATGTGGGGGTTTTGTGTCAGTTTGATATCAATGGGGATCAGTCTGCGTTCGTGTTCCAGTACGAAATTAACCTCTTGTCCGGTGGAGGTGCGCCAGTGGAACACCGCTGTCGAAGACATTTCCGTGTCGCAGAAAACGAGAAGGTCGCACAAGATCAGATTTTCTAGATGGGCGTTTGTGGGTTCAGGTGCCTGACTCAAGAACATGGCCAGACCCGGATCGGCCCAGTAAAGCTTCGCCGATTTGATGAGCCGTTGATTTCGGCTGATCGTGAAGGCGGGGACTCTCACCAGCAAGTGAGAAGCTTCCAGCAATTTGAGATGCCGGCTCACCATTGTCGATGTCATGGACAGGAAGCGGCCTAGTTGTGCAGCGTTAAGGGTCTGGCCGATATTGAGGCTGACCGCGGCCATGAGCCGGCGGAAGTCCGGCAGAGACCATACAGCCGACAGTTCGTGCAGGTCGCGCTCTAAGTAGGTGCGCACGTAACCGTCAAACCACACCGCTCGATCTTCATTTGAATCGATTTGGGCTGCGGGAAAGGGGAAGCCACCCCGGCGCACCAGGTTCTGCCAATTCTCGGGTTCGCTCGGCTGCGAGGCTGCGATGGCGGCCCAGTCGCGGACCGGGGCACGCAACAGTTCGCCCCAGATTCCGCTGCGCCCGGCACCGCCTAACTCTCGTCGCGTCATGGGTCGCAAGTTCAGAAAACTGGCCCGCCCGGCCAGCGACTCCGAAATTCGTTTCATTAGCAATAGGTCAGCCGAGCCGGTCAGCAGGAATTGGCCAGTTCGCCGCTCTTCGTCGACCAAGCGCTTGATGGCGTGTAGCAGGTTGGGCTCACGCTGGATTTCGTCTAGCGTGAGCGGTCCTGGTCCACTCAGCGGGGTGTTTGGATCAATGCGTTCTTGGGGAAGCGCGAAGCCAACGGGAGGCCGCGAATGCACCGACCCCCTTAGCAAAGAGTCTGGATCAGTGCGAGACATGCTGCGGACCCTTGTATCGTCCAGGGTCAGGAACCGACGAGGTTCGGTGACCAGATCTCTGGCCAACGTCGTCTTGCCGCTCTGCCTGGCTCCAGTCAACACCACCACCGGCATGATCTTGAGATGCTTCTCAACAACCGGCGTTAGTGCTCTTTGAAGGTTACCTGTAGGTTGCATGATAATCCATCATAGCGTAATCGATAATCCATCATAGTCTAATCGATAATCCATCATAGCGTAATCGATAATCCATCATAGCTCCACCCCAAGTCAGGCCCCTGCACCCGACCCGCTCAGAGCGGCCCATGCTGGAAGTGGTCCGAGAGCGGCGGAGCGCAGCCCGGACTACTGGTCCTTGGCCCTGCCCTTGGCCTTTTGGGCCTTCTTCCAGGCCCGGACTCGGCTCAGGGCTTCGGGGCCGTCGATGTCGGCCACCGTCCGGGGCTGGCCGTCGGAGAAGGGGGCGGAGGCCGCCTCCCAGCCGTCGGGCCGGACCTCGAAACGCTTGCCCAGCACCGCCACCAGGATCTTCGCTTTCTCGTCGCCGTAGCCGGGCAGGTCTCGGATGCGGCCCAAGAGCTCGGCGCCGGTTGACGCCCCGGTCCACACAGCGGCGTCGCCGTCGTAGCGGTCTACCAGGTGATGACAAAGCCGCAGAATCCGGTCGGCCATGGCCGCGGGGAACCGGTGCAGAGCCGGGCGGGCCGCCACCGCGGCAGCGAAGTCCTCAGGGTCGAGGGCGGCCACCGCGGCCGGTGCCAGCTCGACGCCGAGCCGCTCGCGCAGCCGGTGCGGTCCCATGAAGGCCCATTCCATGGTGATCTGCTGGTCGAGCAGCATGGCCATCAGCAGGGCCAGCGGGTTGGCGTTGACCAGCCGGTCGGCGGCCTCGTCGCCGGTAACCGCCAACGTCCCAGCACCTCCAACTACTACAACGTCGGCGATGCCGCCTTGGTGCGTCTGGTCGTGCACTACGGCCAAGTCCGCAGCGTGGCATTCAGCGGACGCACGGTTGCCTTCGGGGCCCCGCTCCCGGGCCCGCAGCGGCAGACTTCACTGCGGCAGTTCACCTTGGCAGCCGGCTCGACGTTGGAGACGATCGCTTCTGCATTGAGGACTTCGCCTTTCTGTTCGGAACCGGGCGAGCTCCCTCTCCGGCTTCGTCGTCGAGTTCAAGAAGAATCTCGAGGACTTCCGCCTCGACGTAGGAGCCGAGTGGGCCAGAGCGGGCATAAGCCGGGGCCGGAGACACCCGCTGCCCCTTGGGCTCGGGCCGCTCAGATCGACTAGGCCGCCCTCGACGGCGCTCTGCCGGGGCCGGAGGCACCCGTTGCCCCTTCGACTCGGGGACCCTCGTGCCTTTCTTGGCTATTGACCGACTTCGGCCAGGCGGTTTGCGGCTACGCTTGCGCTTGCGGTCCGGCTTCGGGGAGCCACTCCCAGAGCCCCACCGCACATCCGGCTGGCGGCCGGACAAGAGGCGGGCACGGTGTTTGGGCCTAGCCATCAGAAGCACCCCCGGGTCACGTAGATACTTTCTTGCCGGTCACCGTTGGCGTCAGCGGACTGCGCCGGTCTCGGGGTGGGCCGGGTCGGGGCGGCCGGGGTCTAGGCCGTAGCGGTCGATGGCCGCCTGAAGGTCGGCCCGGGCCAGCTCGCCGGAGTCGACCAGCGCGGACAGAACCGCCACCGTCACATGGGCCTCGTCCACCTCGAAGAAGCCCCGCAGCCTCTCCCGGGTGTCGGAGCGCCCGAAGCCGTCGGTTCCCAGCACGTGCATCGGGCGGGGGGCGAAGCGGGCGATCTGGTCCGGCACCAGGGCCATGTAGTCGGTGACGGCCACTATCGGACCCTCGGAGTCGGCCAGCTTGCGGGTCACCGCCGGAACCTCGGGCTCGCCGGAGGGATTGAGGCGGTTGCGGCGCTCCACGTCCAAGGCGTCGGCTCGGAGCCGCTTGTAGGAGGTGGCGCTCCACAGCTCGGCCGACACGTCGTGGTGCTCGGCCAGCATGGCCTGGGCCGCCCGGGCCGCCCCCACCGCCGGGCCCGAGAACAAGACCGTGGCCCGGTGCCGCCGTCCGCCGGGGCCGTCGTCCCACTTGTAGAGGCCGCTGGTTATGTCGCCGTCGGTGACGTGATCGGGCCGGGGCGGCTGCTCGTAGTTCTCGTTGTAGATGGTGACGTAGTAGAAGACGTCCTCCCCGTCGGCTGCGGCGGGCGGGTACATCCGGTGCAGGCCGTCGCGGATGACGGCGCCCAGCTCGTAGGCGAAGGCCGGGTCGTAGGCCTCGCAGGCCGGGACGGTGGAGGCCAGCACGTGGCTGTGGCCGTCCTGGTGCTGGAGGCCCTCGCCCGGCAGCGTGGTCCGGCCCGCGGTGGCACCCATGAGGAAGCCTCGGGCCCGGGCGTCGGCCGCGGCCCAGATCGAGTCGCCCACCCGCTGGAAGCCGAACATGGAGTAGAAGGAGAAGAAGGGCGCCATCGGCACCCCGAGGTTGGCATATGAGGTGCCCGCCGCGATCCAGCTCGCCAGCGAACCGCACTCGGTGATGCCCTCCTCGAGGATCTGGCCGTCGGAGGACTCCGAGTACGACAGCAGCAGGTCGTGGTCCACCGGCTCGTAGAGCTGGCCCCTCGGCGCGTAGATGCGGAACTCCCTGAACAGCGAGTCCATGCCGAAGGTGCGGGCCTCGTCGGGGATGATCGGCACCACCCGGGGGCCGAGGGCCGGGTCGCGCATCAGGTCCCGCAGCAGCGACGTGAAGGCCATGGTGGTGGACACGGCCCGGCCCGACGAGCCTTTGTTCATGTCCAAAAAGGGCGTCTCGGCGGGCAGCGACAGAGGCCGGCGGTCCCGGATCACCCGCTTGGGGAGCGAGCCGTCGAGGGCCCGGCGGCGCTCCATCATGTAGCGGTGCTCGGCCGAGGCGGGCGGGGGCCGGTAATAGGGCGGAATGCCGTCGTTGAGGTCGGCCTCGTTGATCTCGTCCTCCATGTGCAGGCGAGACCGCAGCTCCAAGAGCTGGGCCTTGGTCATCTTCTTGATCTGGTGGGTGGCGTTGCGGCCCTCGAACCCTGGCCCCAGGGTCCATCCCTTGATGGTCTTGGCCAAGATGACCGTGGGCTGGCCCCGGACCTCGCTGGCCGCCTTGAACGCCGCGTACACCTTCTGGTAGTCGTGGCCGCCCCGGGGCAGCATCTTGAGCTCGTGGTCGGACAGGTGCTCCGCCAGCTTGCGCAGCCGGGGGTCGGGGCCGAAGAAGTGGTCCCGGATGTAGGCCCCCGACTCCACCGCGTACCGCTGGTACTCGCCGTCCACGGTCTGGTTCATCTTGGCCAGCAGCACCCCGTCGAGGTCGCCCAGCAGCAGCTCGTCCCACTTGGAGCCCCAGATCACCTTGATGACGTTCCAGCCCGCCCCCCGGAACACCCCCTCCAGCTCCTGGATGATCTTGGAGTTGCCCCTCACCGGCCCGTCCAGCCGCTGGAGGTTGCAGTTGACCACCCACTTGAGATTGTCGAGGTCGTTGCGGCCGGCTAGGGCGATGGCCCCCAGGGTCTCGGGCTCGTCGCACTCGCCGTCGCCCAAAAAGCACCACACGGTGCTGCCCTCGGTGTTCTCGATCCGGCGGTTGTGCAGGTACTTGTTGAACCGGGCGTGGTAGATGGAGTGGATCGGCCCCAGCCCCATCGACACGGTCGGGTACTCCCAGAAGTCGGGCATCAGGCGGGGGTGGGGGTAGCCGGACAGCCCGTCGCCGCCCACCTCCATGCGGAAGTTGTCGAGCTGGCGCTCGCTGAGGCGCCCCTCCAGGTAGGCCCGGGCGTACACGCCGGGGGCGGCGTGGCCCTGGAAGTAGACGTGGTCCCCGGCCAGGCCGCCGTCCTTGCCCCTGAAGAAGTGGTTGAACCCCACCTCGTACAGGGAGGCCGAGGAGGCGAAGGTGGAGAGGTGCCCGCCGATGCCGTCGGCCGCCTTGTTGGCCCGGATGACCATGGCCGCCGCGTTCCAGCGGATGAAGGACCGGATCCGCCACTCGACGTGGTAGTCGCCGGGGAAGAAGGGCTGCTCGGAGGCGGGGATGGTGTTGATGTAGGGCGTGTAGGTGGAGGGGGGCACCCCCACCTGGAGCTGGTCGGCCCGCTGGAGCAGCTTGGCCACGATGAAGCGGGCCCGGGCCCGGCCCTGGGCCGAGACGATGGCGTCGAGGGAGTCGATCCACTCCTTGGTCTCGGCCGGGTCCAGATCGGGCAACTGCCGGGTGAAGTCCTCCGTCATCTGAGGGGCATGGTAGGTCCCCGCCGCCGTAGCCGCTAAGCGCGACCATGGTCGGCGTGGCAGATTCCTGGGGCTCGGGCGGCTCGGCTTCCCCCGGCTCGACCGGGTTGGGCGGGCCGGGCCGGACGGTGAGGGACGGGGCGGGCCGGACGGGGCGGACGGTGGTGTACACCGACGGGGCCTGTCGGGGGAACCCCGGACCGGGCGGATGGGCATGGGTGGCGCCGGCCGGGCCGTGGGCCTGCGGCTTCGCCCCGGAGACGACCAACCAGCGGATGGAGCTGCAGGCGGTGCTGGAGGCGCTGACGGCGCTGGCCGGGCCGGTGGAGGTGGTGTCGGACTCCACCTATGTCGTCAACTGCTTCCGGGACGGCTGGTACCGGTCCTGGCTGCGCAAGGGGTGGCGCAACTCCGCGGGCAAGCCGGTGGCCAACCGGGATCTGTGGGAGCCGCTCATCGGCCTCTACCTGGACCGCTCCGACGAGATCGAGCTGCGCTGGGTCAAGGGCCACGGCGGCGACCAGTGGAACGAGATCGCCGACCAGCTCGCGGTGGACGCCGCCCTGACCCGCCGGTCGAACTCCGGCCTCACCTCACCCAGTTCCGCCCCGCCCGACCCCGACTTCTAAGGTTTCATAAGGTTTTTCTGAGCATCCGTTGTCGTATAGCGACAATTTTTGCTCAGAAAAAACTGAAGAAGAGAGGGTGTTAGGGAAGCACGGCTCGGAGGCCGGCTTCTAGCTCGGGGTGGGCGAAGGCGAAGCCGTGGCGCTTCAGCACCTCGGGCTGGGCCCGGGTGCTGCTGTAGAGCAGGGCCTCGGCCAGTTCGCGGCCCAGGCGGGCCCACAGCGCTGGCTTGGGCGTCAGCAGCCGGGCCGGCCGGCGCAGCACTCGGCCCAGCGTCCGGGTGAGCTCGAGGTTGGTGACCGGGACCGGGGCGGTGAGGTTGGCCGGGCCCTCCACCTCGGCGTCGAGCAGCCACACCAGCGCGCCCACCAAGTCCGGGAGGGTGATCCAGCTCACCCACTGGCGCCCGTCGCCGATCCGCCCGCCCAGACCCAGGCGGAACAGCGGCAGCAGGTTCCCCAACGCCCCGCCCGAAGAGTCGAAGACCACGCCGATGCGGGGATGCACCACCCTCACCCCCGCGGCCCGGGCCGGATCGGCCGCCGCCTCCCAGTCCCGGCACACCGAGGCCAAAAAGTCGTCGCCGGGAGCCGATGTCTCGTCCAGCACCTCGTCGCCCCGGGACCCGTAGTAGCCCACGGCCGAGGCCGAGATCAGCACCCCGGGCCGGTCCTCGGCGGCGGCCATGGTCTCGGCCAGCAGCGAGGTTGAGTTGGTTCGGCTGTCGCGGATGCGCCGCTTCTGAGCCTCGGACCAGCGCCGCCGGCCGATGCTCTCACCGGCTAGGTGCACCACCGCGTCGAGGCCGGCCAGATCGCCGGGATCGAGCCGGCCCTCCTCCGGGTTCCAGGTCACCGCCTCGATCGAATCGGCAGGCGCCGACCGCACCACGGGCACCGGCTCGTGCCCGGCGTCCAACAGACCCTTCAGGAGAGCTCGGCCGATGAAGCCGGTCGAACCGGTGACCGCCACGCGCATGCCGGGCTCCGTTTCCGGGGAGATACCGCCCCAACGCCTGCGGAAAAGCCTAGTCTTGGGTCAACAAAACCCTGTCCTCGGTCTCGCCATCGAGCGGGGGCCGGAGAGGAGACGGAGTCATGGCCGAACAAGAACAAGCCGTGGACGAACGCCGGCCGCCCTGGGGTCGGATCATCGTGGTCGGCCTCGTTGCGCTGGCCCTCATCCTGTTCGTAGTCCAGAACACGGCCAGCACCGAGATCTCATGGCTGTTCTTCAGCGGCAAGGGACCGCTGTGGATCATCATCGTGGTGGTGGCCGTGCTGGGCGCCGTGCTCAGCGAGGTCATCGGCTGGATGGTCCGCCGGAACCGGCGCAAGGGCAAGGACTGAAACCGGGATCTCCTCACCGGCGGACGCCGCCGCAGCCTGGGCCGCGGCCCGGGTCCGGGTCGGCGCGGTGAGCACCCGCATGCTGATCCTGGCCGCGCTGGCCTGCGGGCTGGTGATACTGGGGGCCTTCACCGTGCAGTTGTTGTCGGCGCTGTGAAGGGCGGCTCGCCGCTCGCCCGGCCCGAGCCGAGATCCGATACAACCGAGACGACCGGGAGGTCCAATGGCCGACACCGCCCATGATGTGATCGTCGTGGGGGGCGGGCCCGGCGGGTACGCGGCCGCCCTCTACGGCACCGCCGCCGGCCTCGATGTGGGCCTAGTGGAGATGGGCCGGGTGGGCGGCACTTGCCTGCACGTCGGCTGCATCCCGGCCAAGGAGCTGCTCGAGACCGCCTCGGTCTTCAGGACCGTGGCCCGGGCCGGCCAGTTCGGGGTGGAGGCCGGGCCGCCCGCCCTGAACTGGACGACGACCATGGCCCGCAAGCAACAGGTCATCGACCGGCTGACCGGCGGCCTGTCCTCGCTGCTTAACCGGCGCAAGGTGACGGTGTACGAGGGGACCGGGTCGCTCAGGCCCGGCCCCGCGGTGGCGGTAGCGGGCCGCTCCGGCGAGCGGACGACCCTGGAGGCCGGGGCGGTGATCCTGGCCACCGGGTCGACCCCCCGCACCATCGCCGGCTTCGAGGTGGACGGGACCGTGGTGATGACCTCCGACGAGCTGCTGTCGGTCGAGGCGCTGCCCCGCTCCGCGGCGGTGATCGGCGGGGGTGCCATCGGCTGCGAGTTCGCCTCGATGATGGGCGACCTGGGGGTGGAGGTCACCGTCTTGGAGGCGCTGCCCCGCATCCTGGCGGGCTGCGACGCGGACGTGGCATCGGTGGTGCAGCGGTCGTTCCGCAAGCGGGGCATCACCGTGCGGGCCGGGGTGAAGGTTCACGGCCACCAACCCCGCCCCGACGGCTCCGGCGCCGTCGTCTCCTACGGCGACGGCCAGACGGCGGACGTGGACGTGGTGGTGGTCTCGGTGGGGCGGCGGCCCCGCAGCGGCTCGCTCGGCTTGGAGGCCACCGGGGCGGCGGTCGACGAGCGGGGCTTCGTGGCCGTCGACGGCCGGTGCCGCACCGGCGAGGCCGGGGTGTGGGCGGTGGGCGATCTCATCGACACCCCCCAACTCGCCCACACCGCCTTCGCCGAGGGGATGCTGGCCGTCAAGGACATCCTGGGCGAGGACCCCGAGCCGCTCGACCGCCTGGGCACGCCGTGGTGCATCTACTGCCATCCCGAGGTGGCCTTCGCCGGCCACACCGAGGAATCGGCCGCCGCCGCCGGCTTCGAGGTGGTGACCTCATCGCATCGCCATGTCGGCAACGGGCGGGCCATGATCGTGGGCGACACCGAGGGGGTGGTGAAGGTGATCGCCGAGCGGTGCCCCGACGGGACCGGCGGCCGGGTCCTGGGCGTCCACATGGCCGGGCCCTGGGTGACCGAGCAGCTCGGGCAGGGGTATCTGGCCGTCAACTGGGAGGCAACCGTGGACGAGGTGGCCGCCTTCATCCAGCCCCACCCCACCCTGAGCGAGCTGTTCGGCGAGAGCGTGCTTTCGCTCACCGGCCGATCCCTGCACGGCTGAGGTCCGGTAGCCTCCCGGAGAGGTTTTGGAGGCAGGATCAGTGGTCGATGTAACCATGCCCCAGTTGGGCGAGACCGTCACCGAGGGCACGATCATCCGCTGGTTCAAGCAGGTCGGCGACCCCGTGGGCGTCGACGAAATCCTCTTCGAGATCTCCACCGACAAGGTCGACTCCGAGGTGCCCTCCCCGGCCGCGGGGGTGGTGACCGAGATCCTGGCCGGCGAGGGCGACGTGGTGGAGGTGGGCCAGGTCCTGGCCCGGGTCGGCTCGCCCGGCGAGGCCCCCGCGCCCGAGTCTGCCCCGGTCTCCGAGCCGGCCCCGGCCCCCGAGCCCCCGGCTCCTGAACCGGCGATGGCGTCGGCGCCAGTCTCGGCCCCCGAGCCCCCGCCTGCGGTGCCGCCGGTCCCCGAGCCCCCGCCTCCCGAACCGGCGCCTGAGCTAGCGGCCTCCGAAGCCGCCGCGGCCGGGGTCATGGCCAAGGTGCTGTCGCCGGTGGTGCGGCGGCTGATAGCCGAGAACGATCTGGACCCCGACGCCATCGTCGGGACCGGCCTGGGCGGGCGGGTCACCCGGGCCGATGTGGAGGCGGTCATCCGGGCCCGGGCCTCGGCCGCCCCCGCCCCGGCTGCCGCGACGCCTGCCGCTGCGGCGCCCGAAGCCCCTGCTCCGGTGCCTGAGGCTCCCGCTCCGGTGCCCGAAGCCCCCGCGCCTGCTGCGGCCCCGGCTTCAGCCGGGCCCGACCTGACCCCTACTTCCCCGCCCGGACCCGAAGCCAGCCCGACTCCCGCGGCCCCCTCCGAGCCCCCGCCCCCGGCCCCGGCCCCGGTGCCGCCAGCTCGGGTCCCTGCCCGTCCGCCTGCGGTCCGGCCCGGCGACCGGGTCGTGCCGCTCAACAACATCCGCAGGCGCACGGCCGAGCACATGGTGATGTCGAAGCAGACCTCCCCGCACGTGCTCACCGCCATCGAGATCGACTACGAGGGGGTCGAGCAGGTCCGCCGGTCGCTCAAGGCGACCTGGAAGGCCGATGAGGGGTTCAGCCTCACCTACCTGCCCTTCATCTGCCGGGCGGTGGTGGACGCCCTGCGGGAGTACCCCCACCTGAACGCCACCTTCGGCGCCGGTGAGCTGATCGTGCACGGCTCGGTCAACCTGGCCGTCGCCGTGGACATCGACTTCGACGGCCTGCTGGCCCCGGTGATCAAAAACGCCGACGGCAAGCGCCTGCGCCAGATCGCCCGGGACGTCGTCGACCTGGCCGCCCGGGCCCGCACCAAGCAGCTCGGCCTCGACGACCTGACCGGCGGCACCTTCACCCTCACCAACGCCGGGCAGTACGGGACCATGATGCAGTTCCCGATCATCAACCAGCCCCAGGTGGCCATCCTGAGCACCGACGGGGTGTCCCGCAAGCCGGTGGTGGTCACCGACGGCTACGGCAACGAGTCGATCGCCATCCACTCGGTGGGGGTGCTGGCCATGGCCTGGGACCACCGGGCCTTCGACGGCGCCTACGCCGCCGCCTTCCTGCACCGGGTCAAGGAGATCATCGAGACCCGCGACTGGGAGGCCGAAGTCCGCTGACCGCCCGGTCGGACCCGACCCTGCGCATCCGCTGGCTGGGGCGGGTCGCCTACCGCGACGCCCTGGCCCTGCAGCGGCGGTTGTACCGCCGCTGTAGCGACGACCATCTGCTGCTGCTGGAGCACCCCCACGTGGTGACCCTGGGCCGGCGGGGCCAGCGGCGGCACCTGCTGGTCGACGTCGAGGCCCTCGGGGCCGAGGTGGCCGAAACCGACCGGGGCGGCGAGGTCACCTACCACGGGCCGGGCCAGCTCGTCGGCTACCCGATCCTCACCGTCCCCGGCAAGCGGGGGGGCGGGATGGCCGACACCGCCGCCTACGTCGGCGGGGTGGAGCAGGTGCTCATCGACGTGCTGGCCGGCCTGGGGCTCGACGCGGGCCGGGTGGACCGCCACCCCGGCGTGTGGGTCGACCCGGCCGGACCCCGCCCCCGCAAGGTGGCGGCCATCGGGGTGCGGCTGTCCAGGGCCCGGTCCATGCACGGGTTCGCCCTCAACGTCGACCCCGACCTGAAGTGGTTCGGGCGGATCGTGCCCTGCGGCGTCGCCGGCATGGCGGTCACGTCGCTGGCGGCCGAGGGCCTCGACGTTTCCATGGCCGAGGTGGTGGACTTGGTGGCGGAGCGGGCCGCCGCCGAGTGGGCCCCCCACGGTCGCATCGACCGGGCCGACACCGCCCACCGAGTGGCCCCCGGCGACCTGGCCCCGTTCACCCGAGCGGCCGCAGACCGGAGCCAGGCCGAGGCCGGGACCCGAGACCGCTTGCAGGTCCGGCTGGCCTCTGCCGGCGTCGCCGCCGACGATCAGATCGCCTTCCGGTCGCGCAAGCCGGAGTGGATGAAGGTCCGCCTCGACACCGGGCCGACCTTCCGCCGGGTCCGCTCCACCCTGAGAGACCTGGACCTGGTGACGGTGTGCGAGGAAGCCGGCTGCCCCAACATCTCGGAGTGCTGGAACGACGGCACCGCCACCTTCATGATCCTGGGCGACCGGTGCACCAGGGCCTGCGGCTTCTGCCTGATCGACACCCGCAAGCCGGCCCCGCCCGACCCCGGCGAGCCGGCCCGGGTGGCCGAGGCCGCGGCCCGGATGGGCTTGGAGCACGTGGTGGTCACCATGGTGGCCCGCGACGACCTCAGCGACGGGGGAGCGGCCGCGGTGGCCGCCACGGTGGAAGCCGTGCGGGATCGGCTGCCCGCCGCCCGGGTCGAGACCCTGATCAGCGACCTGGGCGGCTCGGAGGCGGCGCTTCAGACCGTGTTCGAGGCCCGGCCCGACGTGTTGAACCACAACATCGAGACGGTGGCCCGGCTCCAGCGGGCGGTGCGGCCCCAGGCCTCCTACGCCCGCAGCCTGTCGGTGCTGGCCCGGGCCAAAGAGGCCGGGCTCACCGCCAAGTCCTCGCTGATCGCGGGGATGGGCGAGACCGACGAAGAGATCGTCCAGACGCTGGCCGACCTGCACTCGGCCGGCGCCGACATCGTTACCATCGGCCAGTACCTGCGCCCCTCGGAGCGCCACCTGCCCGTGGCCCGGTGGTGGGCGCCCGACGACTTCGCCCGCTGGAAGCGGGTGGGGGAGTCGCTGGGCATCGCCCATGTGGAGTCGTCGCCGCTCACCCGCTCCAGCTACCACGCCCGCCAGGCCGCGACCACGGCCGAGGGTGTAAGCGGGGTCGGCCAGGCCGCGGTAACGGCTGAAGGTGTCGGCGGGGTCGGCCAGGCCGCGGTAACGGCTGAAGGGGCGGCCCACGCCCGCCAGGCCACGGCCGCGGTCTCCGCTGGCGGGGCGGCCCGGCTCTAGGCTGTGGTTGTGTTCGCGGAGCGGTTGGAGAGGGCCCGGGCCCTGATGGCCGAGCAGGGCGTCGACGTCATGTTGCTGTCGGTGGGCGCCGACCTGCCCTACTTCTGCGGCTATGAGGCCATGCCCCTGGAGCGCCTCACCATGCTGGTGGTCCCCGCGGAGGCCGAGGCCACTCTGGTGGTGCCCCGGCTGGAGGTGCCCAGGGTGACGGAGCGGCCCGACGTCTTCGAGCTGAGGACCTGGGCCGACACCGCCGACCCGGTGGGCATGGTGGCCGATCTGGTCGGCCTGGCGCCGGTGGCGGCCATCGGGGACCAGACCTGGGCCCTGTTCCTGATCGAGCTGGGCCGCCGCCTCCCCGGCGTCGAATGGCGCCGGGCCTCGGAGGTGACCGCCCCCATCCGGTCGGTCAAGGACTCCGACGAGATCGAGCGGCTCCGGACCGCGGGCGCGGCGGTGGACCGCATCGCGGCCCGGCTCCAGAGCGGCGAGATCGAGCTGGTGGGCCGGACCGAGGCCGAGGTGTCGGCCGAGCTGGGCCGCCAGATCCTGGCCGAGGGGCACCACCGGGTGAACTTCGCCATCGTGGCCGCCGGAGCGAACGCGGCCAGCCCCCACCACGAGCCCTCCGACCGGGTCATCTCCGCGGGCGAGGTGGTGCTGTGCGACTACGGCGGAACCCTGGTCGGGGCCGACGGGGTGGGGTACTGCTCCGACATCACCCGCTGTGTGTACACCGGCCCGCCGCCGGCCGAGTTCCGTCGGCTCTACGACGTGCTGTTCGAGGCCCAGGCCGCGGCGACGGCCGCAGCCGTCGTGGGCGTCCCGGCCTGCGACGTGGACCGGGCTGGCCGCTCCGTCATCGAGGCCGCCGGCTACGGCGAGTACTTCGTGCACCGGACCGGGCACGGGATCGGGGTGGAGGCCCACGAGGAGCCCTACATCGGCGCCGACAACCCGGCCCCGCTGGCCGTCGGCAACGCCTTCTCCATCGAGCCCGGCATCTATGTGCCCGGGCAGTGGGGGGCTCGGCTCGAGGACATCGTGGTGGCCGGCGAGACCGGGCCCGACCCGATGAACACCGTCGACCACGACCTCGCCGTACTCGCCTGACCTGATCCTGTGATCAGGCCCGGCCAGCGTCGCGCCGTCGCGGCCGCATGACCCGGCTCGGCCCTCACTCCCCGGCCCGGCCATGATCCGGCTCGGCTCTCGCCCCCCGGCCCGGCCATGATCCGGCTTGACGCGGCCACCGTGCTGGTCCAGTGGGCGGCCGGGGGGTGGTTCTTCCTGTGGGCGGCCACCCGCAGCCGCCGGATCGGCGCCGGGTACGGCTGGCTGCAGCGGGGCCTGGGCCTGGGCTTGGCCGCCGGGTCGCTGGCCGCGGGCCTGGCCTCCGGGCCGGTCTGGACCCGGGAGGCGGCCACCGCAGTCTTCGCCGTCTGCGGGTTGTCCGCCTTGGTTGCATCCGTGGCCCGGCGGTCCTCCGGCGGACTGCCGCCCGTCGTCGATCTGGTCACCGCCGGCGTCGGCCTGGCCGCGGTGGTGCTGGCCGCGGCCGCGGCCAGCGGCCCGCCGGGGCTGGCCGTGGCCCGGACGACGGTGGGGGCGCTGTTCTACGGGGCGGTGACCGGGGCCATGCTGCTGGGCCACTGGTACCTGGTGCAGCCCGGCCTGCCCCGCCGGCTCATCGGCGAGCTGGTGGCCGCTGCCGGGGGGCTGTGGCTGGCCGAGACCGCGGTCATGGTGTGGCCGACCGGGATGGTCTCGGTGCTCAGCGGCGCCATCGACGACGGCTACAACGGTCTGCTGG
Source organism: uncultured Acidimicrobiales bacterium (assembly GCA_958296055.1). Classification (GTDB taxonomy): domain Bacteria; phylum Actinomycetota; class Acidimicrobiia; order Acidimicrobiales; family Aldehydirespiratoraceae; genus CATQHS01. The sequence goes on along the minus strand of CATQHS010000001.1, from coordinate 880,915 downwards.
GCTGGTTCTGGGTGGCCTGCACGGTGGCCACCGCCGCTCTGGTGGCCGCGGCCACCGCCGCCCTGCGGGAGCCGCGCTACCAGGCGGTGATGGCCGTCACCGGTCTGATGTACCTGGCCGTCGTCACCGCCTTCGGCCAGGACCTAGTGGCCCGCATCCTGCTCGCGCCCTGACCGCCTCCGGCCCCGAAGCCGGGCCCCGGCCCGGGCCTTCAGGTTGAGCAGACGAGTCCGGGGGCCAGCCCGCCTCGGGGCCTGACCTCTCTGGTCCCAGCTCTCCAGCTCGGCCACATGATCGGGCTCCATCGGCTCCAGATGCTCGAGCACCCGCTCGCGGATGGCGCTGCTCCAGCCTGGATCGCAGAACTCGAACGTGCGGTCGTGCACTCTCACGGGCCAGTCCGACTTGATGGCGGGAACGTCCTTAATCCTGGACGCGATGAACGAGGGCAGGTCTTCGACCCGGTCTCGGGCGTAGGAGAATATGTGGCCGTAATACAAAGGTCTGGCGCTCAGGAATGCGTGTATGCCCACCCGATCGTAAGGCTTCCAATTCGGCCGATGATCGGGATCGACGACGGCGCGGATCATGTCTCTTCGGAAGCACTTGGAGCATTTGAAACAAGGGCGCCCGTCTCGTTCCATGCAGTAGACCACGTTGCCGGCCTTGACCAGTTCCAGGGACAGACGCATGGTCGAATACTCACTGGCACCGCACACGGGCGAGAACATCGGTATACCGACGGCATTGAAGGCGGACTGCCAGAAGTTGCCGGTGAATCCGTGATGTTCCCGGGCCCGGAACCGGTTCCAGTAAATCGACCCGTTGGCCAGCAGGGTGTTGGCCAGAGTGGCGCCCACCAGGATCATGCCGAAGTCGTTATCCGTCGCCATCAAGAGCGCGGCCGCGGTGGCGCACGTCCATCCGTGCCAGCCCCCCGGCTTGGAGACATATCGCTGGTTGCTGGTCACCACCCGCCCCCGGGCCAGACCCAAGTCGTGCACTATTCGATGCGCGTGCGAAGGGACCAGCCGCCCTTCTTTGATGTGGGCTTCATGCACCACGTATGCGTCGGGGAACATGGTGCGGATCGCGCTGGAGTCGATCCCGCCGCCGAAGGAAAGCGCCATCCGCGACCCGGAGTAGACCTCGATGTCGGGATCGACGTTGTCGAAGCGGATCCGCTGCCGGAAGTTCCGGTTCTGGAACGCCTGCTCGAGGCGGGGCGACACCGGCTCCGGGAAGACGGCCCTATGGCCGATGAACGGGTAGAACACGATCAGGCACAGCAGGCCGAGCAGGTCGGGATGGATGGATCGAACCGGGTAGTCGAAGGTTATGTCCTCGCCGGAGTAGGTGATCGTCTGGCTTGCGCCCTCCTGCCTCGACCCCTCGTATGAGTCGCCGTCTTCAAAGACGGCTCTCAGAACCGACTGGCTCTCACTGGAGGTGAATTCGAATCTCACGGCCTCGGGACCTCGGTGCCTTCTCCGGCGCCCACCCTACACTCGGTGCGGCGGCGCGGAGGGAAAGGCACGTCATGGCCAGAGCGATCTGGAGCGGATCCATCGGCTTCGGTCTCGTCACCATCCCGGTCCGGCTCCACAGCGCCATCAGCCGCAAGACGGTGCGGTTCAACCAGATCGACGCCGACACCGGGGCCCGGGTCCGCCAGAAGCGGGTCTCGGGCCTCGACGGCCGCGAGGTGCCGAGCGAGCGGATCCGCAAGGGCTACGAGCTGGCCTCGGGCGACTACGTGACCGTCACCGAGGCCGATCTGGCCGCCCTCGCCCCCCGGGCGTCGCGCACCATCAACATCGACGAGTTCGTGGACCTAGCCGACATCGACCCGATCTTCTACGACAGCGCCTACCACCTGGCTCCCGACCCGGCCGCGGCCAAGCCCTACAAGCTGCTGGCCGCGGCCATGGAGGAGGCGGGCAAGGTGGCCGTCTGCCATTTCGTCATGCGGTCCAAGCAGCATCTGGCCGCGGTCCGGGCCGTGGACGGGCGGCTGCTGCTGTCGACCATGGTGTACGACGACGAGATCGTGCCCGCCTCGGAGGTGGACGGGTTCGATCTTCTGGCCGGCGTCGAGGTGGACGAGCGCGAGCAGTCCATGGCCCGCCAGCTCATCGCCACCCTGGAGGCCGATTTCGACCCGGCCCGCCACACCGACACCTACCGGGCGGCCCTGCTGGAGCTGATCGAGCGCAAGGCGGCCGGCGACACTGGGACGGCCGCGCCCGCCCCGGCGGCCTCGTCCGACGCGGTGGTGGACCTAATGGCTGCGCTGGAGAAGTCGGTGGCCGCGGCCAAGAAGTCCCGGACCCGCCATCCGACGGCTGGCCAACCCCAGGACGAGGCGGAGGAACCGGCCCGCAAGTCAGCCTGACGCCCAGCCCGTCCAAGGCGCGGGCCGACTGTCACTCGGGGCCGAAGTGATACCCGCGGGACAGGCTCCGCCCAAAGCCGACTGTCACTCGGGGCCGAAGTGGTACCCGTAAGCCGGACTTTGCAATAAGCCCCAGCAGTCGATGGTTCCGTCGATGCGCAATCCGCAAGTGTGAGACCCGTCGCCGGCGGTGATGGCGGTGAATTGTCCATCCGGCGCGTCGGTCCGATCGATATGGTCGTTGCCCCAGCAGGTAATGGTTCCGTCGGCGCGCAGCCCGCACGAATAGTATTCACCGGCGGTGACGGCGGTGAATTGTCCGTCCGGGGCGTCGGTCTCACCGTAGGGGTTGTGGCCCCAGCAGGTGATGGTTCCGTCGGTGCGCAGCCCGCACTTGTGGAAAGTTCCAGGGGCGACGGCGCTGAACTGCCCATCCGGTTCGCGACCGTCCAGGCAGTCGATGGTTCCATCGGTGCGCAGCCCGCACACATTGGAGCCGTTGAGGGCGACGGCGCTGAACTGTCCTTCCGGCCCGTAATGTGGACCGCTTTCCCCCCAGCAGTCGATGGTTCCGTCGGTGCGCAGCCCGCACGAACTAAGAGTCCCGGCGGCGACGGCGCTGAACTGCCCGTCCGGCGCGTGAGCCTCAAGTTCGCGGCCGCCCCAGCAGTCGATGGTTCCGTCGGTGCGCAGCCCGCACGAGTGATAGCTCCCGGCGGCGACGGCGGTGAACTGCCCGTCCGGCGCCTGAGCCTGACCATAGTTGTCGCGGCCCCAGCAGTCGATGGTTCCGTCGGTGCGCAGCCCGCACGAATGCTCCTCTCCAACGGAGACGGCGCTGAACTGCCGGGACGAGATTTGCGCCAGGTCTGGCCAGCAGTCGATGGTTCCGTCGGTGCGCAGCCCACATGAATGCTCACCTCCGGCGCTGACGGCGCTGAACTGCCCGTCCGGCGCTTCGGTTTGCCCGTTGTCGCCGCGGCCCCAGCATTCGATGGTTCCGTCGGTGCGCAGCCCGCACGAATGACTTAGACCTGAGTCGACGGCTGCAAACCGTCCGGCTGGCAGAATCAGGCCGGATAGGACGCCCCAGTATTCCCCCCAGCAGGTGACGGTTTCGTCGGTGCGCAGCCCGCACCCGTGGACTCCGCCAACGGCGACGGCGGTGAACTGCCCGCCCGGCGGATCGGCCTGCCCGTAGCTGTTGTCTCCCCAGCATTCGATGGTTTCGTCGGTGCGCAGCCCGCACCCATGCGCGTATCCGCCGACGGGTGCGGCGCTGAACTTTCCGGTGATTTCGTCGGCAAGCCCATCACCCCAGCAGGTGACGGTTTCATCGGTGCGCAGTCCGCACGAAAGGGTGCTTCCGACTTCGACGGCGATGAATTGCCCGTCCGGCGCGTAGTCCAGATCGCCCCAGCATTCGATGGTTTGGTCGGTGTGCAGTCCGCACGCATGGGCGCTTCCGGCGGCGACGGCGCTGAACTGCCCGTCCGGCGCGTCGGCCTGACCCGCCCAGTTCTCTCCCCAGCATTCGATGATGCCGTCGGCGCGCAGCCCGCACGCGTAGTAATCGCCGACGGAGACGGCGAGGAAACCCTCGTCTGCGTCGCTGTCGGCGAGCGCGATGCGGAGGATCGCCACCGCGGCCAGAACCGCGGCTACAGCCGCGGCCGCGACTACAAGACCGCGGCGGCCGGTGAACCAGCGTCGAAAGCCTTGAGCCACTGCCGCGTCCCCCCCTTGAGCGTCGGCAAGCCGTTGTCACGCTAGCGGCTTCCTCGACATCGGGGCCGGTAGGTTCGGGGGGTGGCCGAGCCTGAGCGCACGCCGGTGGCCGTCGGCGGGCGGCGGCTGTCGGTCTCCAACCTGGACAAGGTCATGTACCCGCTGGTCGGGTTCACCAAGGCCCAGGTGATCGACTACTACGTGCGCATCGCCCCGGTGATGGCCGTCCACATCGGCGACCGGGGCGTCACTCTGCGGCGCTGGCCCGACGGGGTGACCGGGGATTCCTTCTTCGAGAAGCGGTGTCCATCGCACCGGCCTGAATGGGTGGGCACCTGCCCGGGGCCGGGCGACCGGGGCGGCGCCATCCAGTACTGCCGGCTCGACTCGGAGGCGGCCCTGGCCTGGTCGGCCAACCTGGCCGCCCTGGAGATCCACGCTCCCATGGCCCGTTGCGCCGACATCGACAACCCGGCCATGGCGGTGTTCGACCTCGACCCCGGCCGCCCGGCCACCGTCGTCGAGTGCTGCCGAGTGGCCCTGGAGATCCGGGCCGTGCTGGACGCGGCCGGGCTGGCCGCCTGGGCCAAGACCTCGGGCCGCAAGGGCCTGCAGCTCTACGTGCCCCTCAACACCGCCCACGACCACGACCACGCCGCCTCCTTTGCCCACGCCGTGGCCCAGCTCCTCGAACGCGATCACCCCGGGCTGGTGGTCTCGGCCATGAAGAAGAGCCTGCGAGCGGGCCGGGTGTTCATCGACTGGAGCCAGAACGCCCGCCACAAGACCACCATCGCCCCCTATTCGCTGAGAGCCGAGGACCGGCCGGCCGTCTCCACCCCGGTCACCTGGGACGAGGTGGCCGACGGCGCCGGCGGCGAGCCCCTGGTGTTCACCGCCCCCGAGGTGATCGAGCGGGTGGAGAAGCTGGGCGACCTGTTCGCCCCCACCCTCCAGCTCCGCCAAGAGCTGCCCCGCCCCCGAACCTGAGCCGGGCGCCCGCCCCCTGCCCCGTCCCCGCCGCCGAACCTGAGCCGGGCGCCCGTCCCCGCCCCCGAGCCGGAGCGGAGTAGCTTCTGGCCCATGTCTGTGGAAGTACACGCGGTCAGGTCATTGTCGGCTGCGGCCGAGATCACCGTCTCGCTGGTCACCGCCGAGGCGGTCAAGGCCGGGATAGAGGGCGCCACCCCCCGGCAACTGGAGCTGGCCGGGTTCGAGGGCAAGGCCGACCAGGTCCATGTCTGGCCCGAATCAGGCCGCAGCCGGGCGCTGGTGGGGCTGGGCCCCGAGTCCGAGGTCGACCACCGATCCTTCCGCCGGGCCGGCGCGGCCGTGGCCCGCTCCTGCTCCCGGCACGCCCGGGCCGGGGTGGAGCTGCCGGCCGACCCCGCCGCCGGGACCCGCCGGGCTCTGGCCGAGGGGGTGGTGCTGGGGGCTTACGGCTACACCGACCTCAAGTCCGACCCGACCGAGGCCAAGCTCCGCCGGGTGGACGTGGCCGGCAGCGCCGGCGCCCGGGCCCGCGGCGAGATCGAGCGGGGGGCGGCGGTGGCCGCGGGCCAGTGCCTGGCCCGAGACCTGGTCAACGAGCCGGGCGGCTCGCTCACCGCCCCGGCCCTGGCCGCCCGGGCGGCCGAGATCGGCCGCTCCGCCGGGCTGGGCGCCAAGGTGTGGACCGAGGCCGAGATCAAACGCCGCCGGTTGGGCGGGCTGCTCGGGGTCAACCGGGGCAGCACCAACCCGCCCCGGTTCGTGGAGCTCGACCACCGGCCCGAAGGCGAGGCCAAAGGCTCGCTGGCCCTAGTGGGCAAGGGGGTCACCTTCGACGCGGGCGGCCTCAACATCAAGACGGCCGCGGGCATGTTGACCATGAAGATGGACATGGCCGGCGCGGCCGCGGTGATCGGGGCCATGTCGGTGATCGGCGCTCTGGCCCCGCCGGTGCGGGTCCGGGCCTTTTTGCCCATGACCGACAACATGCTCGGCGGCGACGCCACCCGGCCCGGCGATGTGCTGAGGATCCGCAACGGCAAGACCATCGAGGTGGTCAACACCGACGCCGAGGGCCGGCTGATCCTGGCCGACGCCCTGTCGCTGGCCTCGGAGGCCAAACCCGACGCCATCGTCGATCTGGCCACCCTCACCGGAGCGTGCATGGTGGCCCTGGGCCCCAGGATCGCCGGGCTCATGGGCAACAACCGGGACTGGGTCGACCAGATTCGGGCCGCGGCCGAAGCGGCGGGGGAGCGGGTGTGGCCCCTGCCGTTGCCCCGGGACTACGAGAGCCAGTTCGAGTCGGGCGTGGCCGACATGAAGAACCTGGGCGGGCCCCACGGCGGCGCCATCACCGCCGGGCTGATCCTGCAGCGGTTCGTGGCCGACGGCACCGCCTGGGCCCACCTGGACATCGCCGGGCCGTCCTACTCCGACGCCGATTACGGCGAGATCCCCAAGGGGGGGACCGGGTTCGGGGTCCGGACCCTGGTGGAGTTGGCCTCCGGCTTCGCCAAGCCCGCCCCGGCCCCCGCTCCGGGCTGAGCCGCGGGCGGGCCGTGGTGGCACTGCCACGCCCACCGCACCGCCTCGGCGGCCATGGCCGGGTGGAACCGCCACCGGCCGAGCTGTAGCTCGGCGTCGTCGTAGCCGTCGCCGCACTCGATCAGCCCCAGGGCCAGCCTCCGGGCCTTCCGGCGCTGCTCGTCCACGCCGCCCGCCGCGTTGGCCGCCATCAGGAAGATCTCGTGTCGGCGCTGCACCGCGGCCGGGAGGCGCTGGAGCTGGCGCCGGTTGAGGGTGGGAAGCCGCCGGCGCACCTCGAGCGTGCCCGGCCCGGCCGGCCGGGCCGCCCGGAACCGGCAGGCCCGGGTCACGGCCCGGCTCATGGGGCTGTTGGCGCCGCCCCGGTGTCCGATGCCCAGCGTGGCCGCCACCTCGCTCAGCTCCACCGCCGCGCCGTCGGCGCCGTCCAACTCGCCGGCGCAGTAGCGCAGGAACCAGGTGGTGGATGGCCCCAGCGTCCCCAGCCAGAAGTGCTCGACGTAGGCCGAGCGCGGGTCGTGCCCGGGCTCGGCGCCGGGGTCGGCCTCCCAGGGGATGATGTACAGCTCGTCGCGGCCGGCGGTGGTCGGCGCCGGCGCTGGCGCCGGGACGAGAGCCGGGGTGGCGAGAGCGGGGCCCGGGCCGAGCGCGGGGCCCGGGCCGAGAGCGGGGGCCGGGGATGTCATGGTTGAAGATGTCATTGGGCATTCTCCTGAAAGGCAGAAGTTCTTCAGAGGGAAGCTTTCCTGATTTTCTAATCTATTTCATGTATCTTTGTCAAGGGGTGGGGATCCCGGGCCCGAGATCCAGCCGCCCCGGCTTAGGCTTCGGCCGTGATCTCCCCCGAGCTCGAGGCGGCCCAGCGGCTGGTCCGGGAGGCCCGCCGGGTCACCGCGCTGACCGGCGCCGGCATCTCCACCGACAGCGGCATCCCCGACTTCCGGGGGCCCGACGGCCTGTGGACCAAGGACCCCGCCGCGGAGCGGGCCTCCAACATTGAGGTGTACGTCTCCGACCCCGAGGTCCGCAAGAGCAGTTGGGCCCGCCGGGCCGCCGGGTCGCTGTGGGCCGACGTGGAGCCCAACCGGGGCCACGAGGCGCTGGTGCATCTGGAGCGGCAGGGAAAGCTCCGCCTGCTCATAACCCAGAACGTCGACGAGCTCCACCAGCGAGCCGGCAGCGACCCCGGCCTGGTGGTGGAGATCCACGGCACCACCCGCAAGGTCCAGTGTCTGCACTGCGGGTACCGGGCCCCCATGGAGGAGGCGCTGGAGAGGGTCCGGGCCGGCGAGGCCGACCCGGAGTGCCCGGACTGCGGCGGGATGCTGAAGTCGGCCACCGTGTCGTTCGGCCAAAGCCTCGACTCCGACGACCTGGCCCGGGCCGAGCGGGCCGCGGCCGAATGCGACCTGTTCCTGGCCATCGGGACCACTCTGGCCGTGTTCCCCATCAACCAGACGGTGCTCATCGCCGCCGGCAGCGGAGCCCGGGTGGTCATCGTCAACCGCGAGCCGACCGAGCTCGACCGGCTGGCCGACGTGGTGGTGCGGGAGCCGATCGGCGCCGCCCTGCCCGTGATGGTGAGCATGGACGACCGGCCCGCCGATCCGGCGGCGGACGCCTCCGAGGCCGCCCGAGACGGCTGGGACGGGTGGTGATCCGGGATCGGGCCGGACGGGGTGCATAATCCTGACAAGACAGGTAGGATTTGACCATGGCCAGTTTCCGTGAATTGCTGCAGGGGGCCAAGGCGCAGATCCGAGAGGTCGACCCGGCTGGCGGCGCTGAGCTGCTGGCCGAGGGGTGGACCCTTCTCGACGTGCGCGAGCCCGACGAATACGAGCAGGGCGCCATCGAGGGATCGGTCCACATCCCCCGGGGCCAGCTCGAGTCCGGCATCGAGGGCCGGGTCCCGGACCGGTCCACGCCGCTGGTGGCGATGTGCGCGGGCGGGGTGAGGTCGGCCTTCGCCGCCGTGACCCTGGGCGAGCTCGGGTACGCCCGGGTGGTCTCGATGGCCGGCGGCTTCAACCAGTGGAAGGACGAGGGCCGCCCCTGGAGCCGGCCCCCTGTCCTCACCCCCGAGCAGCGCAGCCGCTACCAGCGGCACCTGCTGGTGCCCGAGGTGGGCGAAGAGGGCCAGATGGCCCTGCTGGGAGCCAAGGTCCTGCTGCTGGGGGCGGGCGGCCTGGGGTCCCCGGCCGCCATGTACCTGGCCGCGGCCGGCGTCGGCACCATCGGCATAGTGGACATGGACGTGGTCGACGAGTCGAACCTGCAGCGCCAGATCCTCCACGACGTCTACCGGGTGGGCGAGCGCAAGGTCGACTCGGCCAAGAAGACCCTCACCGCCCTCAACCCCGACGTGAACGTGGTGGCCTACGATACCCGGCTCGGCGCCGACAACGTGATGGAGATCCTGCGGGGCTACGACGTGGTGGTGGACGGGGCCGACAACTTCCCGAGCCGCTATCTGCTCAACGACGCCTCGGTGAAGCTGGGCATCCCCGTGGTCCACGGCTCGATCTTCCGCTTCGAGGGCCAGGTCACCGTGTTCGACCCCCGGGTCGGCCCCACCTACCGGGACATGCTGCCGGAGGCCCCGCCCCCCGAGATGGCGCCGAGCTGCGCCGAGGCCGGTGTGCTCGGGGTGCTGCCCGGCATCGTCGGCACCATCCAAGCCCTGGAGGCCATCAAGCTGATCCTGGGCATCGGCGAGCCGCTGCGGGGCCGGCTGGTCGCCTTCGACGCGCTGGAGATGAGCTTCCGCGAGTTCAAGCTCCGGGTCGACCCCGCCAACCAGGTCACCTGGGAGAACCGCGACCGGATCGAGATAACCGAGCTCGAGGGCCTGTGCATGCCGACCCTGTCGTAGGGCCGGCTCAGAAGCCGGCGCCGGCCGACCCCGGCACCGGGACCCCGCCTTCTGCGGGCATGCGAATCTCGTAGGGTTTTGCATCCGCCGAATACCTGAGACTCTCAGAGCCCTCGTCGAGCGCAGCCCGCTGCCCTCGGGCACGATCTTGATCGGCTGGGGCCTGGTCGCCAACGGGCTGGCCACCTATGGGTTCTTGATCGTGGCCCGGCGGACTCTGGGGGATGGCGCCTACGGCGCCCTGGCCGTCCTGTGGGGGCTGGTCTACATCGCCGGCCCCGGTCTGTTCCAGCCGCTCGAGCAGGAGGTGGCCCGGGCCACCGCCGATCGGGGCAGCCGCGGGCTGGGCAGCGCCCCGGTGCTGCGCCGGGCCGCCATCATCGGCGCCGCGGAGTTCGCGGCCGTGGTCGCGGCCGCCGTCGCGGCCTGGCCCTTGGGGCTCGACAGTCTGCTCGACCACCAAGTCAGCCTGCTGGCGGCGCTGATCCTATCCCTGATGACCTTCGCCGGGGCCGAACTGGTGCGGGGCGTCCTGAGCGGCCGCCACTTCTTCGGCCGCTACGGGTGGTACTTCGCGGCCGAGGGCGGGGGCCGGCTGGTGCTAGCCGGGGTCTTGGCCGTCTTCGGCGTCCGGGCCGTCGGCGCCTACGCCCTGGCCCTGCCGTTCGCCTTCGCGGCGGGCGCGCTGGTGGCCGTCGGCCGGGACCGCCCCTTCGTGCGGCCCGGGCCGCCGGCGCCGTACCGGGAGCTCACCCCCGCCCTCGGGTTCCTGCTCGTAGCCAGCGTGGGCGAGGCCTTCATGCTCAACGTCGGGCCGGTGGCCGTCGGAATCCTGGCCCAGGCGACCCCCGAAGCGCCCGGCTTCTTCCTGAACGGCTTGATAATCGCCCGGGTTCCGCTGTTCTTCTTCCAAGCGGTCAAGGCCAGCCTGCTGCCCACTCTGGCCGCCCGGGCCGGCCGGGGCGACCTGGACGGCTTCCGGTCGGTGCAACTCCGGCTCCTGGGCGGGGCGACCGTGGCCGCGGGAGCGGCCGCGGCGGCGGCCGCCCTGGCCGGGCCGTGGATCGTGGAGACGGCCTTCGGCGATGTGCTGGGGCGCCGGGACATGACGCTCATGGCCTTGTCCAGCGGCGGGCTCATGATCATGCTCTCGCTGGCGCTGGGCCTGGTGGCGCTCGGCCACGTCCGGCTGGCCGCCATCGGCTGGGCGGCCGGCGTCGCCGCCTTCCCGCCCGCTCTGGCCCTGGCCGACGAACCGTTCCTGCGGGTCGAGATCGCCCTTATCGCCTCGGTCGTAGTCGGCTCCCTGGTCACCGGGGCGCTGCTTCGGCTGGAGTACGCAGCTCACCGCCGATCGTCGGCCAGCGCGGTGACGCCATGACCGAACCCTGACGGGTCACGACCGGCGGGGCCGCCTCCCGGCCAGGAACCCGGCGCCCCACGAGAAATGGATGACGGCGAAAGCCAGCCCGGCCCGGGCCCGGTCCCGCCGGCGGGCCAGGGCGCTTCTGGTCCGGTGAGCGGCCGCCCCGGCGGCCAGGGCGTAGCCGAGCGGGACGACCGCCCCGGGCCAACGGCGCCGGCCCAGTTCGACGGCGGACGCGGCCATGGCCGCGGTGAGCAGGGGAGCGGCCGCGTGGCGGGCCCGCAGCGACCGGGGATTGCGCCACAGCATGACCCGCTTCCAGGTGCCGTACTCGAAGTACTGGCGGGCCAGGTCGCGGTAGGTGGACCTCGGGGTGTAGTCGACCACTAGGGCCGGGTCCAGCCAGACCGCGAACCCCCGGTCGCGCAGCCGCCAGTTGAGCTCGTAGTCCTGGTTGCGGACCAGCGTCTCGTCGAAGCCGCCGACCTGCTCGAGGGCGCGGCGGTCGAAGACCCCGAGGTACACGGTGTCGGTCGGCCCCTCGACCCGGCCGGTCCGGTATCGGGCTGGACCAGCCCCGAAGGGCGAGGCCAGCGCGGCCGCGATGGCCGCGGCCAGGCCCCGGCCGGCGACGGGGCGCTGGATTCCCCCCACGTTGGCCGCACCGGTGCGGGCCATGGTGGCCACCGCCCGCGCCACGTAGTCGGGGCCGATCACGGCCTGGGCGTCCACCCGGGCCACGATCCGGCCCCGGGTGGCCGCGATGGCGAGATTGAGGCCGGCCGCCGTCGATCCGGTCGGGTTCTCCACCACCTTGAACTCCCGGCCGAGGTCGGCCTCGGCCAGAATCCGGTCGGTTCCGTCGGTGCTGGGGGCCAAGGCCACCGCCACGTCCATGGGGCCCGGGTAGGTCTGGCCCCCGATGGCGTCGAGGCTCGACTGGAGGGTGGCGGCCCCGTTGCGGACCGGTACGACGACCGAGACGGACGGAAGCGGCTCGGGCCCGGCCGTCAACGGCCCGACCGGCGGGCCATGACGGCGAGGCCTTTGGCCATCAGCTCGAGGTCGAGGATGGGCGACCAGTTCACGATGTACTGCAAATCGTGGCCGAGCTTGTAAACCGGATCGGTCTGGTAATGGCCCTGGGTCTGGGCCAAGCCGGTGATGCCCGGCGGGATGTCGTGGCGGCGGCCGTACCCCGGTATGAGCTCCTCGAAGTTCGCGACCCGCTCGGGCCGTTCCGCTCGGGGGCCGACGATCGACATCTCGCCGGTCAGCACGTTCCAGAGTTGGGGCAGCTCGTCGAGGCGGGCCCGGCGCAGCCAGGCCAGGCCCGGCACCACCCGGGGATCGTCGCGGTGGGCCAGCACCGGGCCGCTGGCCGCTTCGGCGCCGTGGACCATGGTCCGGAACTTGACCATGGCGAAGGGCCGGCCCCGGTGGCCGACCCGGACTTGGCGGTAGAGGACGCCCCGGCCCGCCCGCAACCGCACGAGGAGGGCGACCGCCCCGATCAACGGGATGGCGACCGGGGCCATGACCGCCAGATACAGCAGGTCGAGGAGCCGCTTGAACCGGAGCCGGTGCCGGGGCACGGCGTGGGCCCGGAGGGCCACGAAGGGCATGCCCGCGATCTGGCGGGTCCGTTGGAGGCCCATCAGGGTGTCGGCCGGGGTGACGTGGCGGTGGACGCCGATGCGGCGGCGCTCCAGACTCCCCAGCGGCTCGGGATAGATCTCGTTGAGCGACCCTCCGGTTATCAGCAGCACGTCGGTGGCGTCCACCCGCTCGACCTCGGCCGCGATCCGGTCGAGGTCGGAGGTCTGGCCCGCGATCCGGGTGCCGGGCTCGGACTCCCTCAGATGGCGCCGGGCCCGCTCGATGTCGTCGGGTATCCCGACCAGCAGAACCCGGGGCCGGCCGAATCGCCGGGAGCGCAGCGACCGGGCCAGCCCGCGGTTGCAGGCCAGAAGGAGGCTGGCCCCGGCCAGCAGCACCACCAGGTTGATCCGGGGCATGAGGTACCGGCCCGTCAGCAGGGCCACCGCGCCGTCGATGCCGACGGCGACGGCGGTGAGCACGGTCGCCCGGGGCAGCCAGGGCGGCCGGCCCAGGCGCTGCTCGTACTCGTAGAGCCCGCCGAAGTAGTACACCGTCATGTGGATGGCCACGGCGACGGCGAACCCCCCCAGATAATGCGACGGGGGGTAGGTGGGCCAGTCGAACCCGAACCGGACCACGGTGATGGCCACCATCAAGCCGAACAGGGTGAAGGCGTCGATCAGGTGCAGGTAGCGGAACCCGAGCCGCCGCAGCCCGGTGGGGGCCGGGATGGCGGGCCGGGCCGGATCCGCCTTCAGCTCGGGAGGATGGATGGGCATCGGTGTCGGGCCTCCGCCGGGTCGGCACTCCGCCGGTGTCGGGTCGTCGCCGGGTCTGTCCCCGCCTCAGCCTATTCCCTCGGCCTACTCGGCCTGTTCGGCTGGGTTGGCCGGGTCGGGGCCGGGCGGGTCCGCTTCGATCTCGGCCACGTCTGCGGGGGCGGCCAGCTTGCGGGGCTGCGAGGTTCGCACCACCAGATCGGCCAGCAGCCCCGTCACCAGCACTTGGATGGCGGCGAAGCCGAGCAGCAGCGTGTTGGTGGCGACCCGCAGGTCCTTGGCTATCAGGTCGTAGCCGAGCTTGGCCGCGAAGGCCGCCCCCATGGCGACCGCCAAGGGCATGAAGACCCGCAGCGGGTCGTGGGAGAGCATCATCCGGATCACCTGCAGCCCGTAGCGGCGGGTGTCGTCCCACCAGTGGAACTTCGAGCGCCCGGCCCTGGCCGCATAGGGAATCGGCGTGTAGCGCACGGAGTAGCCGTTCATCAGAAAGGCCATGGTGACCGTGGTGACGCAGGAGAACCCGTCGGGTAACTGGTCGGCGAACTGCACGGCCACGTCGCGCCGCATGGCCCTGAATCCCGAGTTGAGGTCGGGGATGGGGGTGCGGGTGAGGTAGGAGGCCAGGTGCCGTATCACCCACTTGGCCGGGATGCGCAGCAGCTTCAGCGAGCCCTGCTCGGTGGTGCGGGCCCCCACGATCTGGTCGCCGTCGCCCAGCGCCTCCACCAGGGCCGGTATCTGGTGGTTGGGGTAGGTCATGTCGGCGTCGGTCCACACCACCACCCGGCCCCGGGCGGCCAGGGTGCCGATCCGCCGGGCCGAGCCCGCACCCCGGTTGCGGGCCGATCGCAGCAGCCGCACGCCCGCTCGGCCGAGGGCCAAGTCGCCGGAGCCGTCGCTGGAGCCGTCGTCCACCACCACCAGTTCCCAGGTGTAGGGGGAGGCCTTCAGGGCGGCGGTGATGCGATCGATCTCGGCGGCGAGGTGGGCCGACTCGTTGTACACCGGCAGCACCACGCTCACGTCCACGTCAGGGGATGCCGGCGCCACGGCCCGCGAGCCTAGGGCTCCGCGGCCTCGGGCTCGTCACCGCGCCTCAGGGCACGTAGGCGCCGCCGAGGGCGAGGACGGTGAGGGCGACCATCCCGGCGCTGGCCGCGGTGACGGCCCAGCCGTCGGTGCGCCGGCCCCGGCTGAGGGCCGCGGCCGCGATGACCAACGGGAAGACGGCCAGGCAGTAGCGCTCCAGGCTGTTGAGGTTGTCGGCCGCCAGCATCACCAGCACGTTGGCGCCGCAGTACAGGGCCAGGGGCCGCCCCAGCCGCCGCACCACCACCACCGTGAGCCCGATGACGATCACCGCGGCCAGGAAATGGAACAGCTCACCCTCGTCGCCCCGGATGCCGCGGTAGGCGGCTCGGAACAGGCGGCTGACCGGCTCCGACCAGCCCCGCAGCTCCTGCTGGCGGTCGATGGGGGCGGAAGCGTCGTTCAGGGCCAATCCGGCCCAGGCCAGAAACGTGGCCGCCCCCGCCGCCGGCGCCAGGGCGGCGGCGAGAGCGCCCGGGCGCCTCTGGGCCCGGTCGGTGACCACTTGGTGGATCATCGGCAGCATCAGCAGCACCCCCACCGGGCGGGTCAGCCCGGCCAGGTACCCGGCCCCGGCCGCGGCCCACCAGGCCCGGCGGCGGGCCAGGAGGAACACGGCCAGCGCCAGGGTGAGGTACAGGGCTTCGGAGTAGCCCAGCACCAGCACGAACGAGGGCGGGGCCAGAGCCAGCAGCCTCACCGCCCGCCGGGCCAGGCCCGGGTCGCCGGTCTCTTCGACGACCAGGCGATGGAGCAAAACCCCGGCGGCCAGGGCCCCGGCGTTGGCCAGCACCACCAAGACCAGGCCCTCGTCGATCCCGGTCAGCCCGCCCAAGGCCCGTCCCAGCAGGGGCCACAGCGGGAAGAACCTCAGGGCCGGGTCGGAGGCGTCGCCGTAGCCGTCGGCGGCGATGGCCTGGAACCAGCGGCCGTCCCAGGCCAGCAGCCCGTCGCGGACGGGAGCGTCCGGGGTCGGGGGCCCGAGCCGGTCGAGGATCGAGAAGGTGACCAGGAAGGCGGCGGCCACGTACAGGCGGGCCTCGATCCACGCGGCCAGGGCCGCGGCCGGACCGGGGCGCCGGCCGGCCGCGGCCCGAAGGCGGCCCAGCATCCCGCCCGGTCGTCGGGGCTCCGGCCCGGTCACGGTCACGGCCCGGCTCTAGTCACGGCCCGGTCTGGGTCACGGCTCGGTCTCGGTAACGGCCCGGCTTGGGTCACGGCTCGGCCCGGAAGCGGTGCAGGAGCATGGGCTCGTACTGGTGGCCGGGCCAGATCAGGGTTTGGCGGGTGCGGCCGCGGCCGAGCTCGGCAGCCACGGCTTCGCAGCGGCCCTCCAGACCCCGATAGCTGGTCATCATGACCATCCAGATGTCACCGGGCCCCTCGCGGTCGGTGACCGCTCGGGCGTAGGCGGCCGGGTCGGCGGCGGCGATGCGGTCGCGGTAGTCGTACCAGTCGACCAGGGCGGGGTCGGCGGTGGGGGGGTAGGTCCGCACCGCCAGCGGGGCGTCTAGATAGCGCAGCGCGGCCGGCGCGAGCTGGTCGGGGCAGATCACCACCAAGTCGCCGGGGGCGGACTGCTCGTCGATGACATCGGCCACCTGGCGGCCCTGGGAGCGGTCGCGGAGCCCGTCCTCGACCGCGACCACCACCCCGAAGGCGGCCACCGCCAGCAGCGCCGCTGGCCCGGCCCGGCCCGGCAGCCCGGCCAGACCCCGGCCGGCCAGCCCCAGCAGGAGGGGAACGACGACAGCGGTGTAGCGGGCCTCGAAGCCCCCTCCGGTGGCGGCGGCGGCCAGCCCGCCGGCGCCCATGGCGATCACCGCCACCCCCACCAGGGGCCCGGTGGGGTTGCGGCTCGGCGAGGCGATCTCCACCCAGTCGGGCCCGGTGTGGCGGATGGTGGCTCCGGCCACGACGGCCAGCGTCAGCACCACGCCCAGCAAAACCGGCTCGAACCGGGTGCCGCCGCCGATGGCCTCCATCGCCTCCACCGCCACCTCGGCCGGGCGGGCCCACTTGGCCCACGGGGTGCCGGTGTGGCGGAGCTGATCGGCGAACACCCCGAGCCAGCCCGCGAAGGTGAGGCTCCCGACGGCTACGGCGGCCAGGATCGACCCCAGCGCCCTCCGCCGCTCCGGGCGGCGAATCCCGCCGATGACCAGGACCGCGGCCGTTCCGGTGGTCAGCCAGATCATCCAGTAGTGGGTGTGCAAGCCGGCGGCGACCGCGGCGGCCACCCCGGCCAGGCGCCACCGGGAGGGGTTCTCCAGGGCTGCTTCTGTGGCCCACCAGCCCAGCGCCGCGATCAACGTCACCAGCGCGTACATGCGGGCCTCGGACCCGTAGCGGATCAAAAAGGGCGACGCGGCGGCCAGCAAAGCGGTGTAGGCGGCCGGGGCCGGGCCCATCCTCCGGCGGGCGGCGGCCCACATGACCGGCACGGCGGCGGCCGAGAACAGGCCCGACAACCAGCGGACGGCCTGGTCGCCGTCGCCGATCAAGTCGATCCAGAGCCCCAGCAGCGCGTAGTAGAGGATCGGATGGCCGTCGTGGCGCAAAGCGTCGGGCAGGTCGGCCAACCCCAGCGAAGCCAGGTTGACCGACAGGGCCTCGTCCAGCCACAACGGCGACGTCGGCGTGAACCGCGCCGCGATCCCGGCCGCGCCGATGGCCGCGACCAGGATGGCTGTGGCCCGCCTCACGGCCCGCCACCGTACCGGGCCGCCGACTGACGACGGGGCGGCGGTTGGCGTCACCGAGCCCGACCCCGGCCCCGTCCGGCGCGGCGGCCGGGTTCGGGCATGGCGAGCGGGCGATCGGTAGCCTGGGCCGGGCATGACGCGCATGGTGATCCTCGGGGGCGGGCCAGCCGGCAACTCCTGCGCCACCACCGCGGCCCGCCTCGGCGCAGAGGTGACGCTGGTGGAGAGCGACACCATCGGCGGCGCCGCCCACCTGTGGGACTGCATCCCGTCCAAGGCCATGATCGCCACCGGCAACGCCCAGTCGTTCCTGCGCCGCTCCATGGGCATGGGGCTGACCGAGGTCGGCTCGCAGGTGGATCTGACCCTGGTGGCCGAGCGCCTGCGCCGCATCGAGGCCCGGATCGAGGGGTCGGTGAGGTCCCTGCTGGAGAGCCAGAACGTTCGGATGATGAAGGGGGTCGGGTCGCTGGTCGGGCCTGATCGGGTGAGGGCGGAGACCGAGGGCGGCGTCAGCGAACTCGAAGCCGACGTGGTGGTGCTGGCCACCGGCAGCCGGCCGCGGGTACCGGATTGGGCCGAGATGGACGGCCGGTGGGTCCTGTCCACCCGGGACTGCTATCCGCCCGAGGAGCTGCCCGACCACATGATCGTCATCGGCTCGGGCGTGACCGGCGTGGAGTTCGTGCACCTCTTCCGGTCCATGGGCAGCCAGGTGACCCTGATAGTGAGCCGCCAGCAGGTTCTGCCCCAGAAGGACCCCGAGGTAGCCGCCGCCCTCGAGGAAGACTTCATGGCCAGCGGCGTCCGCCTGCTCAAGGGAGCCCGGGCCATCTCCGCCTCCGGGGGCGCCGACGGGGTGACGGTGCGCTGCGACGACGGCCGGGTGATCGAAGGCAGCCACGCCCTGGTGGCCATCGGCTCGGTCCCCAACAGCGAGCGGCTCGGCCTCGAGGCGGCCGGGGTCCACAGCCGGGGCGGGTACGTGCCCGTGGACGCCTTCCTGCGGTCCAACGTCCCTCACATCTACGCGGCCGGAGACCTGTCGGGCCGGCTGCCGCAGTCGTCGGTGGCGGCCATGCAGGGCCGCAAGATCGCCCAGCACGCGCTGGGGATGGGCCCGGGCCGGGCCCACCGCTATCTCGACTACGACAAGGCGGCGTCGGCCATATTCACCGAGCCGGAGATCGCCGACGTGGGCTTGGCCGAAGCCGACGCCTTCGCCGAGGGCCGCAAGATCAGGGTGACCAAGGTCCCGTTCGCGTCGGCCCCCAAGGCGCTGATCAACGACGACCCCCGGGGCTTCGTCAAGATCGTTTCCGACCCCGCCACCGGGGTGGTGCTGGGGGGCTCCATCGTCGGGCGCCACGCCGCCGAGCTCATCTCGGTCATCGCCGTGGCCGTATCCAACGGGCTGACCGTGAGCGACATCCACGAGAGCCTGCTGGTACACCCCACGCTGTCCGAGGCCCTGGCCGAAGCCGCCGAGTGATGCTGGCCGGGGGGTGATAGGACCCGCCGGCCGGGACGACCGGTCGTCTCAGCCGATCACCGCCACCACGTCCCCGGCCCCCACCGAGTCGCCCACTGCCACTCTGACCTCGGTGACGGTGCCCGAGGAGTCGGCGGTGACGTGGTTCTCCATCTTCATCGCCTCCAGCACCACCACCGGATCACCGGCCGACACGGTGTCGCCCACCGCCACCAGTACCTTGACGATGGTGCCCTGCATCCCGACGGCGACCTGACCGTCGCCCCCGGCGGCCGCGGCCGGGGCCCGGGACCGAAGCTTGCGGGCCGGAGCGCCAGCCGCAGCCCCGGCGTCGTCGGGCACCCACATCGACACGCTGAAGCGCTTGCCGTCCACCTCCACGTCGATGTCGCGCCGGACCCGGGGGGCCTCATCGCCGCCGGGCGGCTCGGCCGCCGCCGGATCGGACATTGCTGGATCGGCCGCCGCCGGGAGGTCCAGGCGCTCGGACACCCAGTTGGTGGAGTGGGCGACGGCCGCGAAGTCGGGGTGGCGCAGAACGGCCAGATCGGCTCCGATGGTGGTGGCCACCCCGGCGACGGTCGTCTCCTCCAGGGCTCGGACGGCCCGGGCGATGGCCGCGTCCCGGTCCCGTCCCCACACGACGAGCTTGCCGATCAGGTTGTCGTAGTACTGGCTGACCTCGTCGCCGGCCTCGTAGCCGCCGTCCCAGCGGACGCCGAAACCCTGGGCCGGCCGCAGGGCGGTGATCAGGCCCGGGCAGGGCAGGAAAGACCCTTGAGCCGGGTCCTCGGCGTTGATCCGAATCTCGATGGCGTGGCCTCGCATCTCGACTTCGCCATCGGGGAGGGGGAGAGGCTCGCCGGCCGCCACCCGAAGCTGCATCTCCACTAAGTCGATCCCGGTGACCAGTTCGGTTACCGGGTGCTCCACCTGCAGCCGGGTGTTCATCTCCAAATAGTGGAACCGCCCGGAATCGTAGAGGAACTCCACTGTGCCGGCGTTGACGTATCCGCAGCTCCGGGCCACCGCCACCGCGGCTTGGCCCATGGCCTCGGCCACCTCGGCGTCGATCCCCGGGGCGGGGGCCTCCTCGATCAGCTTCTGGTAGCGGCGCTGCACCGAGCAGTCCCGGGTTCCCAGGGACACGCAGCGGCCGCGGCTGTCGGCCAGCACCTGGACCTCGACGTGGCGGGGCGCGGCCAGGTAGCGCTCCAGGTAGAGCTCGTCGCGTCCGAAGTAGGCCCGGGCCTCGCGCCGGGCCGACTCGATGGCGGCGGCGGCCCCGGCGGGGTTCTGGATCACCTTCATGCCCCGGCCGCCCCCGCCGTGGGCCGCCTTGACCACCACCGGCCAGCCGTGGGCGGCGCCGAAGGCCTCCACCTGGTCCGGCCCGGTGATGGGCTCGGCGGTGCCCGGCAAGCCGGCCACGCCGGCCGATTCGGCCGCCCGGCGGGAGGAGATCTTGTCGCCCATTATCTCCATGGCCTCGGGGCCGGGGCCGACGAAGGCCGCGCCCCTCTCGGCGACCGAGCGGGCGAAGTCGGCGTTTTCGCTGAGGAACCCGTACCCGGGGTGAACCGCTTCGGCGCGGCTGCGGCCCAGCGCGGCCAAGACAGCGCCGGCGTCGAGATAGCTCTCGGCCGCGGTGCGGCCGCCCAGGGCGTAGGCCTCGTCGGCCAGGCGGACGTGAAGGGCGTCGCGATCGAGTTCGGAGTAGACGGCCACAGTGGCGACGCCCAGTTCCCGGCAGGCCCGGATGACCCGAACGGCTATCTCGCCCCGGTTGGCGATCAGGACCTTGGAGAACACTGGAGCAATGGATAGCAGGGCCGGCGCAGACTGGAAACCATGAGCGCGCCGATCAGCGGCGACCAGGCCGGTTCATGACCGCGCTGGCCCTAAGCGAAGAGGCCGCCCGGCGGGCTGGTCTGGGCCCGCTGCGCCATGTGGTCGAGACCGGCTCCACCAATCAGGACCTGGCCGCCGAAGCCCGCCGGGGAGAGGTCGCCGCCGGTCTGCTGGTGGCCGACCATCAAACTGCGGGCCGGGGTCGGCTGGATCGCCGCTGGCGGGACGCCTCCGGCCGTTCGCTGCTGATCAGCTTCCGACTGCCGAGCCCGACCCCAGAGGCATTCGACCGGGTGGCCGCCGTCTCCGCCGCCGCCCGGGCCGCGGCCTCGGCTGTGCTGACCGTCGGTGTGCTCTCCAAATGGCCCAACGACCTGGTCATCGACGATCCGCCTGCGCCGGGCAAGCTGGCCGGGGTGCTCTCGGAGCTGGTGGACGGCCCCCGGCCGGTGGTGATCGTGGGTCTGGGGCTCAACCTCGGTCCCGTTCCCGATGAGCCGGGCGCCACCTCGCTGGCCCAGGCCGGCGCCGTTTCCGCGGACCGGGATTGGTTTCTGGCCCGCTTGTTGGGCGAGCTGTCCGGCTATCTGGCCGATCCGCACCGGGCTTGGCGCGAACTGAAGGCGGCGTCGGCCACCATCGGCCGCCGGGTGCGGGTTGAGCGGGCCGGTGCCCCCCCCATCGTGGGCGAGGCCCGCGACATAGACCGCCTCGGCCGGCTGGTCGTGGTCGCGGCCGGAGCGGAACATTTCATTGACGCCGGCGACGTCGTCTGTTCCCGCCCGAGCCCGGCGCCATGAACTCCAGTTCCAGCCCAGTCCCAGTCCTGGCCTGATCCAGGCTCAGGCCGGGCCAGGTGACCGCTAGGGTGGTCCCTCGTGTCGGGCGGAGCCGAGGTGGTGCTGCGGCGCACATGGCCTCAGCGACTCGTGGTCCTCATGTGCTTGGCCGTGATCGCCGGCGCGGTGGCTGCGGCCTGGTTCGTCTCGACCTTCTACAGCGGGGCCTTGAAGTTCCAAAGGGTGCCGATCGGGCCCGATCGTTTCGGGCAGCCGGTGTTGGTCAGCGAAACCCCTCCAGGGGATCCGGTGAACTTCCTGCTGGTCGGCACCGACAGCGCCCGCGGCCTCGATTCCAGCGATCCGGTGGCCATCGGCCGTCCCGTGGACGAGCAGGGTCGGAGCCTGGCCGACACCATCATGCTGCTGCGACTGGACCCCGTGTCGGGATCGGCCTGGGTGCTGTCGATACCCCGGGACCTGTGGGTGTCGATACCCGGCGCGGCCGATAACAAGATCGCGGCCTCGCTGTGGATCGGCGGCCCCGAGCTGCTGGTCGAGACGGTGAGCACCGCCTTCGACGTGGTGATCAACCACTACGTGCAGATCGACTTCTTGGGATTCCGCGAGGTTGTCGACGTTCTCGGCGGGGTTCCAGTCTGGTTCCCGCACCCGGCCCGCGACTTCGGCTCCGGGCTCAACGTGCTGACGCCGGGCTGCCACGTCCTCGACGGCGTGGAGGCGCTTCAATACGTGCGGGGCCGCACTTACCAGGAGCAGGTTGACGGCCGGTGGGTCATAACCGGAGGGGACGACTTCCGGCGAATCGAGCGCCAGCAGGAGTTCTTGGTGCTGGCCTTGGATCGAGCCATCGACCGCGGGGCCCGCAGCCTGTCCACCATGCGCCCCCTGTTGGAGGCTGGCGCCTCCAGCGTGGTCCTCGACCAGAACCTGACCCTGGCCGAGCTGATGGATCTGGGCCAGGCCTTCAGCGGGTTCAACCCCGACAACCTCCACCGCTACAGCCTGCAGCTCTATACCCTTTACCGGCCTGACGGCACCTACCAGGGAGAAGAGTTGATCGCAGACGCGAACGAATCGACGTTTGCCGTGTTCCGGGGCGCGGTCGACTCGATGCGACCCCCCGACGTGTCGCTGACGCTGACCGGCGCCGACGCCGATGACCTGCAGAGCGCGGTGACGGTGCTGACCGGGGAGGGGTTCGTCGTCTCCGGCCATTCCCAGCGGAGTTCGCCCGTTCCCGAGACCGTTGTGATGCACGGGCCCGGCGAGCGGGCCGCGGCCTTGCTGACCGCCACCTACGTGGACCCGGTGCCCTATGTGGTCGAAGTGGCCGACATGTCTGGAGTGGTGGTCGCTTTGGGCCAGGACTACCGGGGCATCCTGTTTCTCTTCCAGACCCCTTACAGCGACATGGAGGCGATCGTGGCCGCCAAGGGCCGGCCGGCCGCCATCCCGGCGCCGGGCGCCTTCCCCGCGGCGGTCGCCACCGTGCCGCCGCCCGCCACCACGGCGCTGATCACCTCTGGGGAGTCTTGGAGGCTGCCCGCGGCCGACGGCCGATGGGCCGCCCAGTCGGTTGTCTCCCCGGCGGAATCCACTTTGGGCCGACCCCCTCCGGGCGAGTCGTGCCCGTAAATGGAGTGGCGGCGGCGAGCGAGTCGCGCGGGTGACGCGCCGGTGAGGGGGCCGCGCCGTCAAAGGGGGTCGCGGCGGTGAGCGAACCGGCCCGGGTGGCCGTCATCGGTGCCGGATACGTCGGGCTCACCACCGGCGCCTGCCTGGCCGCCATGGGCCATCAGGTCGTCTGCGCCGACATCGACGAGGGCCGGGTGGCCCAGCTCTGCTCCGGGCGAGTGCCCTTCCACGAGCCAGGGCTGCCCTCGATGGTGGGCCAGGGGCTGGACTCGGGCCGTCTGTCGTTCGTGGTCGACTCGACCGCCGCGGCAGCCGGTGCCGATCTCGTGTTCTTGTGCCTTCCCACCCCCACCCTGCCCGACGGGTCGGTCAACATGAGACTGGTCAAGAAGGTGGCCGCCCAGATCGGTCCTCACCTGCGCGGGGGCGCGGTGGTGGTGACCAAGTCGACGGTGCCGATGGGCAGCTCCCGGATCGTCGCCGAGGTGCTGGGGAGACCCGACGTGGGCGTCGTCTCCAACCCCGAGTTCCTGCGAGAGGGCACGGCCGTCGACGACTTCATGAACCCCGACCGGGTGGTGATCGGCGCCGAAGACCGGGCCGCGGCGGCCAAGGTGGCCGCGCTGTATGAGTCTCTGCCCGCGCCGATTCTGGTTACCGACCCGGGCTCGGCCGAGCTGATCAAGTACGCGACCAACGCCTTTCTGGCCACCAAGCTCAGCTTCGTCAACGCCGTGGCTGCCATCGGCGAAGAGGTGGGGGCCGATATCGCCGCCGTGCTTGCAGGCATGGGCGCGGATCCCCGCGTGGGCGCCAACTTCATGCAGCCCGGCCCGGGCTGGGGCGGGTCCTGCCTGCCCAAGGACAGCCGGGCGCTGGTCGCTCTGGCGGCCGGGGCCGGGTACGACTTTCCGCTGCTGCGCGGCGCCATCGCCCAAAACGACGACCAGTTCGACCGGATAGTGGGCAAAGTAGCCGGCCGGGTCGCCCTCGACGGGGCCCGGATCGGGCTGCTGGGCCTGGCCTTCAAGGCCGGCACCGACGACACCCGGGCATCCCCGGCCCTGGAGATCGCCCGGCGCCTGGTCGCGTTCGGCGCCGAGGTGCGGGCCTACGATCCGGTCGTGACGGCGGTGGACACGGCCGGCGTGATCGTCGAGTTCGACCCCTACGACGCCTGCCGAGGGGCTGGCGCCGTCGTGGTGGCCACCGAATGGCCCGAGCTGGCCGACCTAGACCCGGCCCGGATGGCCGAGGTCATGGCCGGACTCCACGTGATCGACGCCCGCGGCATCCTCGACCGCGACGCCTGGCAGAACTGCGGTTTCACCTACCAGGGGATCGGGCGGAGGTGATGGCCCGAGCCGTGGTCACCGGAGGCGCCGGCTTCTTGGGATCGCACCTGTGTCGGGGCCTGCTCGACCGAGGCGACGAGGTGGTGTGCATGGACAACCTGTCCACCAGCTCCCTCGACAGTCTCTCCGGCCTGGTCGGCCGGCCCGGCTTCGAGTTCGTCGAGCACGACGTGTCGGAGTTCGTGGACGTGAGCGGTCCGGTAGACGCCGTCCTGCACTTCGCCAGCCCGGCCTCGCCGGCCGATTATCTGAGGATGCCCATCCAGACTCTGAAGGTGGGCAGCCTGGGCACTCACAACGGCCTGGGCCTGGCCTTGAGCAAGAAGGCGACTTTCCTGCTGGCCTCGACCAGCGAGGTCTACGGCGATCCGCAGGTCCACCCCCAGCCTGAGACCTATCAGGGCCATGTCGACCCGGTCGGGCCCCGGGGCGTGTACGACGAGGCCAAGCGGTTCGCCGAGGCCATGACCATGGCCTACCACCGCCACCACGGGCTGGACACCCGCATCGTCCGCATCTTCAACACCTACGGACCCCGGATGCGGCCCGACGACGGCCGGGCGGTGTCCAACTTCGTCATGCAGGCCCTGCGGGGCCGACCCCTCACCGTCCACGGCGACGGCGCCCAAACCCGCAGCTTCTGTTACGTCGACGACCAGATCAGGGGACTGCTGGCCCTGCTCGACAGCGATGTGCGGGTTCCGGTCAACATCGGCAACCCCGACGAGGTGACGGTGGCCGAACTGGCCCGCCTGGTGCTGGAGGTGACCGGGTCCGGTTCGCCCATCGAGCACGGCGACCCGGCCCCCGACGACCCCGGGCGGCGATGCCCCGACATCGAGCGGGCCCGCCGACATCTCGGCTGGACCCCCGAGATCGGGCTGCGGGCCGGTGTGGAGCGCACTGCGGCCTGGTTCGCCTCCCGGTGCTGAGAACGGCCACGGCGTGCTCCGGGTCGCCGCGGTGGTCGAGCAGTGCTGGCACCGGGTGCCGGGCGGCACGGCCGTCTCGACGGTGCGCACCCTCGAAGCGCTGGCCGACCGAGGCGACGTCGACGTCGTGGGCGTGTCGGCCCGGCACCGCCGGGCCCCTCCCGCCGATCTGACGCCGCCGGGGCCAGTCCGGGCCGTGCCCCTGCCCCGGCCCGTCCTCTACGACGCCTGGCACTACCTGCGCTGGCCCTCGGTAACCCGCTTCACCGGTGCCGTCGACATCGTCCACGCCGTCGGCGGCGCCGTCCCTCCCCCGGGATCGGCCGCTCTGGTGGTGACCGTCAACGACCTGGCCTTCCGGCGCCGGCCCGAGCACTTCACCAAGCGGGGCGTCCGCTTCTTCAACCGGGCCCTGGACCTGACCCGAGCCTCGGCCCGTATCGTGCTGGCCCCCTCCGAGGCCACCGCGGCCGACTGCGCCGCCGCCGGCCTCGACCCGGAGCGGATCCGGGTGGTGCCTCTGGGGGTCGAGGCGGGCGCGGTGGACCCCGCCGAGGTGCAGAGGGTCCGGGCCCGGTACCGGCTGCCGGAGGTCTTCGTGCTGTGGGTCGGCACGGTCGAGCCCCGCAAGAACCTCCCCGGCTTGCTGGCCGCCATGGCCCGCACGGACACGGAAGCGCCGCTGGTGCTGGCCGGCCCCGACGGCTGGGGCGTGGACCTCGGCGCCCTGCTGGCTTCCGCCAGCTCGCAGGTGCGGCGGCTCGGCCCAGTCCCCGCCCGCGACCTGGCCGGGCTGTACGCCGCGGCCCGGCTCTTCGCCTTCCCGAGCCTGCTAGAGGGGTTCGGCCTGCCCGTGCTGGAGGCCATGGCCCGGGGCACGCCGGTGGTCACCAGCTCGACCACGGCCACCGCCGAGATCTGCGACGACCCGGCCGGCCTGGTCGATCCCGCCGACGCCGACGCCTTGGCCGCCGCCATCGACCGGGTTATCGGCGACGACGCCGAGCATGCCCGCCGGTCGGCGGCGGCGATGGCCCGGGCCCGCCGGTTCTCCTGGGCCGCCACCGCCGCCGGGGTGCGGGCGGGCTACGAGGACGCCTTATCGTGAGAGCCCGGGCCGTCGAGGCGCCTCTGGCCGGGGGCTGCGCCGGCCCGGGCCGGGCAGGCTCGTGACCGGCCCGAGCGTCCGCGTCCTGGCCAACCTGTGCTGGATGGTGCCCGGCGACGTGGGCGGCAGCGAGGAGTACGCGTCCCGGCTCCTGGCCGCGGTGGCCGATGCCGCCGGCGCCGGGATCGAGGTGGAGGTGGCCGCTCTCCGGGGCGCGGCCGAGGCTCACCCGGAGCTGAGCGCTTTCAGGCTCCATGAGGCGCCCTACGGCGGGGGGCGGCGATCGGTCCGGCTGGCGCTGGAGTCGACCTGGCTGGCCCGGCGCTCGGCCGGGTTCGACCTGGTCCACCATTTCGGGGGCCGCCTGCCCGAGCGGTGGACGGCCCCGGCGGCGGTGGCCGTCCACGACATCCAGCCCCTCGACCTGCCCGGCAACTTCTCGGCGGTCAAGAGGCGCTACCTGGGCTGGTCCGTGCCCCGCAGCGTCCGCCGGTGCCGTCTGGTCACCGTCCCGTCGCAATGGGTGGCCGACCGGCTGATCGACCGCCTTTCGGCGCCCCCTGAACGGGTCGTCGTCGTCCCCTCCACCTGGGCGCCCTCCAGGGCCCCCGACGGGCCCCCCGACGCCGATCCTGCGGCCGGGGACGGGGGCCGAGAGCGGCCCTTCGTGCTGTATCCGGCCGTCACCCATCCCCACAAGAACCACGAGATGCTTATCGCCGCCCATGGCCGGCTGCGCCGCCGCTATCCCGACGTGGAGCTGGTGCTCACCGGCTCGCCCGGCCGGTCCCACGCCCGGGTGGCGGGCCTGGCCGGCCCCGGACCCGGGGTCGTCCATCTCGGTCGGGTGCCGGCCGACCGCCTGCACCGGCTCATCGGCGCGGCGGCCGCTATGGCCTTCCCCTCCCGCTACGAGGGGTTCGGGCTCCCGGTGCTGGAGGCCATGCACGCCGGCACCCCGGTGGTGGCCGCCGCCGCCTCCGCTCTGCCCGAGGTGACGGGCGACGCCGCCGCGCTGGTCGATCCCGACGACGCAGACGGCTGGGTCGATGCTCTGGACGAGGTCCTGTCCGGGTCGCCGGAGACCCGCAGGCGGGTGGAGCGGGGCCGGGTCCGGGCCCGCCGGTACTCGCCCCCGCGGGCCGCGGCCCGCCTGACCGAGGCCTGGCGCCGGGCTGTGGGGGCTTAGAGCCGATGCGCCTGCTGGTGATCTGTCCCCACTACGAGCCCGACGTGGCCCCCACCGGGATCGTCATGTCCGCCATCGGCGCCGAGCTGGCCCGAGCCGGGCACCGGCTCCATGTCGTCACTTCGCTGCCGTGGTACGAGCACCACCGGATCGTCGATGGCTGGGGGGGCCGGTTGGTCCGCAGCCAGGTCACCGACTGGGGCCGGATCACCCGGGTCCATCCCTTCCCGACGGCCAAGACCAGCGTCGCCGCCCGGGCCCTGGGCTTCGCCGGTTTCTCCGGGCTGGGGCTGCTGGCCGGGTTGAGCGGCCGGGCCCGGCCCGACGGCGTCCTGGCCATGTCGCCGCCCATCACCCTGGGCGGGGCTGGCTGGGCCGCAGCCCGACGCCACCGGGTTCCTCTCGTGCTCAACCTCCAAGACATCTTCCCCGACGCGGCCGCGGCCGTCGGCGCCGTCGGCCGCCGCAGCGCGGCCGCGGCTGGCGGGCTGGAGCGATGGCTCTACCGGCGGGCCGGCGCGGTGACCGTCCTGTCGGAGGACCAGCGGGCCAACGTGGCCGCCAAACTGGACCCGGGCTGGGCCACGGAGCTGCGGGTGATCCCCAACTTCGTCGACACCGACCGCATCCGGCCCCGGAGCCGCCGCACCCGATACCGGTTCGAGCACTCCCTCGGCGACCGCACGGTGGTGATGTACGCCGGCAATCTCGGGCTCTCCCAGCCGCTGGAGCTGATGGTGGCCGCGGCCCGGGCCTGCCGGAATCGAGACGATGTGGTGTTCGTCGTGAACGGGGCCGGCTCGGCCCGGCCCGGCTTGGCCGCGGCCTCGGCCGGCCTCGACAACCTCGTTTTGGTCGACTTCCAGCCTCCCGAACGGCTGAGCGAGGTTTTGGCCTCGGCCGACGTCCACGTGATCGCGCTCCGGCGGGGGCTGGGCGCCCTCAGCGTTCCCTCGAAGCTGTTCTCGATCATGGCCGCGGGCCGGCCGGTGGTGGCGGCGGTGGATCCCGGAACGGAGATACCTCGCCTGGTGGAGGCGGCGAGCTGCGGGGTGGCCGTCGCCCCGGAGGACCCCGGCGGCTTCGCGGCCGCGGTGGGGGCGCTGATCGACGACCCCGGCCGCCGCCGGGCCATGGGGGAGCGGGGTCGGGCCTTCGCGGAGTCTTGGACCACCCCGGCTGAGGCGGCCGCCGCCTACGCCGAGCTCTTCGAGAAGCTGGCGAACCGCAGGCCGGAGCGGCAGGGGCTGGGCCGACGCGGCTCGGCAGAAAGCTTAAAAAGCTCAGAGGAGCTGTCCTCGACATGTCGCCCCGGAGACCCGAACCGATAGCGTGATCGGCCGTGGCCAAGTCAGGCTCCTCGAAGGGATCCTCCCGCAGCTCATCGCCCGGATCGTCCAAGAAGGTCCAGCGGGCGGTCAGGGCCGCGGCCTCCTCGCGGGGCGCCGGGGAGCGGCGGCCCATGGGCTTTCCGCTAACCATCGGCTTGGTGGTGCTGCTGGGCATGGTATTGGTGGTGCTGGCCCGCCAGTCTCGGGAGCCGCCGACCGCGCCCCGAGTGGGCCAGGACCACTGGCACTCGGCCTACGGTGTCTGGGACTGCGACCGGTTCCTGCCCGCCTTCACCAGCCAGTACGACCCTCACGGCATCCACTCCCACCAAGACGGCGTGATCCACATCCACCCGTTCAACAGCTCCGCCGCCGGGGAGAAGGCCAGGCTCAGCGTCTTCTTGGAGTCGATGGGGGCCAACGTCGACTCCTACGAGATCAGCGGCCCCGGCATCGGCGTGCTCGAAGCCGGGACCGACTGCAACGGCGAGCCCACGGTCATCCGGGTGGCCCGCTTCGACTTGGCCAACCCGGAGGCGGGCCCGGTCGAGGAGTACATCAGCGACTTCGACGACATCGTGCTGCTCTCCGACGGCGAGGCGTTCACCATCGCCCGGGCTCCGATCAGCGCCGTGCTGCCCCTGCCGCCCCAGGAGCGGCTGCTGGCCGCGGCGGGCGCGTCCTTCCAGCAGCTCTCCACCGGGCCCGAGCTCGAACTCCAGCCCGATGACCTTTTCGAGGGCCTTCCCCAGCCCGATGACCCCGGCGCACCCGACGACGGCGACCCATCCGACGACACTGGCGGATGAGCAGGGCGATCGGGGATGAAAGCCGTCGTCCTGGCCGGCGGGCTCGGGACCCGGCTCCGGCCCCTGACGCTGACGACGCCCAAGCAGATGCTCCCGGTGGTGGACCGGCCCATGATCGAGCACGTGCTGGCCGGCCTGGCCCGCGGCGGGGTGGACGGCGCGGTGCTGTCGCTGGGCTACCGGCCCGAGGCGTTCTGGGCCGCCTATCCCGGCGGGACCTGCGCCGGGGTGGAGCTGAGCTACGCGGTCGAGCCGCAGCCGCTGGGCACAGCCGGCGCCATCCGGTTCGCTGCCGCGGCCGCCGGCCTCAACGAGACCTTCCTGGCGGTGAACGGCGACGTGGTCAGCGACTTGGACGTGGGGCGTTTGTGGGACCGCCACCGGCGCTGGGGGGCGGAGGCCACCATCCAACTGGTGGAGGTGGACGACCCCTCCCGGTATGGGCTGGTGGTCGCTGACGGCGACGGGCGGGTTCTCTCCTTCACCGAGAAGCCTGCGGCCGGGGGGCCCGCGGCGGCCGAAGGGCCGGGCCCGGCCCCGGCCAACCGGGTCAACGCCGGGATGTACGTCCTGGAGCCGTCGGTGCTGGACCGCATCGCCGCCGACCGGCCGGTGTCGATCGAGCGGGACACGTTCCCGGAACTGGCGGCCGCCGGGGCGCTACGAGCCGTGGCCGGTGCCGGGTACTGGATCGACATCGGCACCCCCGAGAGCTACCTGACCGCCCAACTCGACCTCATCGGCGGGGTCCGCGGCCCGGCTGTGCCGGGGGTGTCGCCCGCGGCTGCCGTCGAGGCCGACGCGGCCGTGGAGCGCAGCGTGGTGATGGCCGGGGCCAGGGTGGGCCCGGGCTCGGCGGTGCGCGGCTCGGCGGTGCAGACTGGCGCCGTGGTCGGCGCCGGCGCCGTCGTCGCCGACTCGGTGATAGGCCCGGGAGCGGTCATCGGCCCCCGGGCCCGGGTGACAGGCGGATCAGTGGTCGGACCCGGCGCAGCCGTAGCCCCCGGCGCCTCCCTGAACGGGGCCCGGGCGCCCGCCGCCGGGCCGGGGAACGGCTGATGGCGACGCTGGTGACCGGCGGGGCCGGCTACGTGGGCGGCCATGTTGTGGTCGCCTTGCACGAGGCGGGCCGCGACGTGGTGATCGTCGACGATTTCTCCAACGCCTCGACCCGGACCGTGGACGCCATCCGCGGGCTCACCGCCGGCTCGCTGCCGGTAGTGGAGGGCGATGCCGGCGACCAAGCGGCCATGGAGCGGATCTTCGACCGCCACCGGATCGACTCGGTGGTTCATCTGGCCGCCCGCAAGAGTGTGGCCGAGTCGCTGGAGCGGCCTCTGGCCTACTACCGCAGCAACCTGGTCTCGACCGTCTGCGTGGCCGAGGTGATGATCGAGCGGGGCGTGGACCGCTTCGTGTTCAGCTCATCGGCCGTCGTTTACGGCGAACCGGCCGAGACGCCGGTGACCGAGCAGACAGAATTGGGCCCGCCCCTGAACCCCTACGGCGCCTCCAAGGCCATGAGCGAGCAGATCCTGCGAGACGCGGCGGCCTCGTCGGGGCTGCGGGTGGCGCTGCTGCGCTATTTCAACCCGGCGGGGGCCCACCCCTCGGGGATGATCGGCGAGGACCCGCGCGGGACCCCGGCCAACCTGGTGCCCCGGGTGATGCAGGTCGCGGCCGGCCGCCTCGACCGGGTCGAGGTCTTCGGCTGCGACTACGACACCTCCGACGGCACCGCGGTGCGCGACTACGTCCACGTCGTCGATCTGGCCCAGGGCCATGCCGCCGCCCTGGACGCCCTCGAGCGCGGCGAAGGGCCGTTCGAAGCCGAAGGCACGGTGGCCTACAACCTGGGCGCGGGCCGGGGTCACACCGTGCTGGAAGTGATCGCGGCCGCGTCCGAAGCAGTGGGGTTCGCCATCCCCCACGCGCCGGTCGAACGCCGCCCCGGCGACGCGGCCGCCATCTGGGCCGACTGCCGGCGAGCCAGCGCCGAGCTGGGCTGGACCGCCCGCCGCGACCTCGGCGCCATGATGCGCGACCACTGGAACTGGCAGCGCCGCCATCCCGACGGCTACGCCTCCCAATAGCCCGACCGGGCGGTCCGGCCTCCTCAGACGAACCGCGAGGATTAGCGGAACAGGTCCTCGGCCGGGCTGCGGACGATCTCGGCGGCCACGGACCCGGCCCGGAACCAGCCTTCGTCCAAGCCCCTGACCACCGCGGCCGGCACCCCCCGGGCCTTGCCCATGACCAGCTCGGCCGCGGCGGCGATCTCGTCGGCTACCGCCACCTCGGTGGCCGTCAGCTCCCGCCCCCCAGCGTCGGCCGTGCCCCGCAGGTCGACGACCGCCCCGATCCCGGCGCAGCCGAGGGCCACATCGGTCAGACCCCGCCGCCAGGGTCGGCCGAAGGTGTCGGAGACCACCACCGCCACCTCGACGCCGGTCAGGGCCCGCAGGCCGTCGCGGATCCGGCGGGCCGACCGGTCGCTGTCGACCGGGAGGAGGGCGGCGCAGCCGGCGGCGACGTTGCTGAGATCGACGCCCGCGTTGGCGCAGACGAAGCCGTGGCGGGTCTCGGCGATGACCAGATCGCCGCGTCGGCGCAGCACCCGGGCCGACTCCCCCTCGATCAGCTCCCGCTTCCTCTCCCTGATCGCCTCGGGCCCGTCGCCGCCGATGGCCGCCACCCGGTTCTCCGCCTTGGAAACAACCTTTTGGGTCACCACCACGCAGTCGTTGTCGCGCAGGGCGGGGCCGGCGGCCGCGATCAGGGCGGCCAAGTCGTCGCCGGCGACGACCTCCCCGATCCCG
Source organism: uncultured Acidimicrobiales bacterium (assembly GCA_958296055.1). Classification (GTDB taxonomy): domain Bacteria; phylum Actinomycetota; class Acidimicrobiia; order Acidimicrobiales; family Aldehydirespiratoraceae; genus CATQHS01. Next base: position 848,511 of record CATQHS010000001.1, on the reverse strand, counting down.
GTCACGGCCAGGATCTCGACGTTCACGGCGACGGAATCACGGCGGCGGAATCACGGCGGCGGAATCACGGCGGCGACGGTGCGGCGGGCCAGGGCGGCCGCCGCCTCCGGCGAGGACATTACCGCCGGGGCCACCACCGGCCGGACCCCCGCGGCCCGGACCTCGCCGGCCCGCCCCGCGTCGGCCTCGTCGATCACCAAAGCCGACACCACGTCGCGGTAGCGGCGGGCGATCGACGCCACGTCCGCCTCCGACCCCAGCTCCTTGAGCATCCGGGCGGTCGGGCCCTTGAGGGCGGCGCCGGCCACGATGGGCGACACCGCCACGCTGCGGTCCCGCCGGGCCGCCACCGCCTCGCGGACGCCGGGCACGGCCAGCACCGGGTCGATCGAGACCACCGGGTTGGACGGGGCGATCACCACCGCCTCGGCCTCTTCGATGGCCTCCAGGACGCCGGGTCCGGGCCGGGCATCTTCGATCCCGTCGAATCGAACCTTCGAGACGGCCACCTCATGGCCCAGCTTGACGAAATACTCCTGGAAACCGACCTCGGCGCCGGTCCGGTCTCCCGACGCCAGAGTGACCCGGGTCTCGATCCGGTCGTCGCTGACGGGCAGCACCCGGCACTTCAGGCCGCGGGCGGCCGCCATCCGGGCGGTGATCTCGCTCAGGGGCAGGCCCCGGGCCAGCAGCGAGGTGCGGAACAGGTGGGCGCCCAGGTCGCGGTCGCCCAGCGCAAACCAGGCGTCGAGGCCGCAGGCCCGCAGCTCGTCCAGGGCGTTCCAGGTCTCGCCGTCGCGGCCCCACCCCGTGGCGGGGTTGACCACCCCGGCCAGCGTGTAGACGACGGTGTCGAGGTCGGGGCTCACCCGCAGCCCGTGCAGGGTCATGTCGTCGGCCACGTTGACCACCGCGGCGACCTGCTCGGGCGGGGTGGCCCGAACCTGGCCGACCAGGTAGCGGGCCGCTCCCACCCCTCCGGACAGGACCGTGATCACCCGAGCGCCGCCCGGAGAGATCGGCCCCGAGCGCGCCCGAGCGTCATCCGGAGAGCAGGGCCAAGTCGGCGTCGACCATGATCTCGACCAGCTCGCCGAAAGCGGTCCGGGGCTTCCATCCCAGCACCCGCTCGGCCTTGCCGGCGTCGCCCACCAGGAAGTCGACCTCGGCCGGGCGCATGAACCGCTTGTCCACCACCACGTACTCCTCCCAGTCGAGGCCCACATGCTCGAAGGCCAGCTTGCAGAAGTCGCGAACCGAGCGGGTCTCGCCGGTGGCGATCACGTAGTCGTCGGGCTCGTCCTGCTGGAGCATGCGCCACATGGCGTCCACGTAGTCGACCGCGTAGCCCCAGTCCCGCTGGGCGTCGAGGTTGCCCAGCCGCAGCTCTGCGGCCTGGCCCAGCTTGATGCGGGCCACGGTGTGGCTGATCTTGCGGGTCACGAACTCCATGCCCCGGCGCGGGCTCTCGTGGTTGAACAGGATCCCCGATGTCCCGTGCAGCCCGTAGGACTCGCGGTAGTTGACGGTCATCCAGTGCCCGTACACCTTGGCCGCGCCGTAGGGGCTGCGGGGGTGGAACGGGGTCTGCTCGGTCTGGGGTATCTCAACGGCCTTGCCGAACATCTCCGACGAGCTGGCCTGGTAGAAGCGGATCTCGGGATCGACCAGGCGGATGGCGTCGAGCAGCCGGGTCACCCCCAGGCCGGTGGTCTCGCCGGTGGCCACCGGCTGGCCGAACGACGTCTGCACGAACGACTGAGCCGCCAGGTTGTACACCTCCGACGGCCGGTAGGCGCGCAGGATCTCGATCATCGAGACCTCGTCCAACAGGTCGCCGGGGGCCAGGCGGATCCGGTCCAGGATCCCGGCGATGCGCTCGTGGTTCACGGTGCTGCTGCGGCGCACCATGCCGATGACCTCGTACCCCTTGCCCAGCAGGAACTCGGCCAGGTATGAGCCGTCCTGCCCGGTCAGGCCGGTGATGAGAGCCCGCTTTTGCACGATGCCCCTTGCTAGCGCCTCGCCGCCGGAGTTCCGACCTGCTCGGCCGCCCGCCAGTATTCGAGGAGGTCGGCCAGGGTCTCCTCTAGGGGGATCTCCGGCTTCCAGCCCGTGGCCTCATGGAGCTTGGCGGGGTTGCCGCGGCGGACGGCCACGTCGAGGGGCCGGAACCGGTCCGGGTCGATCTCGAGTTCCATGGGCCGGCCGGTGAGGGCCATCAGCGTCTCGGCCAGCTCCTTGACGGGCCGGTCCGCCCCGCTGCAGAGGTTGTAGGCCTCGCCGGGCCGGCCGCGGCAGGCCAGGAGCCGGTAGGCCCGGGCCGCGTCGCGGACGTCGGTGAAGTCGCGCCGGGCTTCAAGGTTGCCGACCCGGACCCGGACGGCGCCGGACCGCTCGTTGCCCGCGATCTGGGCGGCCAGAGCCGAGGCCACGAAGCCGACGCCCTGGCCGGGCCCGAGGTGGTTGAAGGCCCGGACCCTGATGACGTCGGGCCCGATCCCGAAGCGGGCCTGCAGGCACATCATCTCGGCCGCGGCCTTGCTGGCCGCGTAGGGGCTGGCCGGGCGGAGGGGGGCGTCCTCGGTGAGGGGGAGCTCGGCCTCGTCCACCGGTCCGTACACGTCGGCGCTGCCGGCCGCCACCACCAGTCCCGCCCCGGCTCGCCGGGCGGCGTCGAGCACGTTGAAGGTGCCCTCCGCGTTGACCCGCACCGTTTGGACGGGGTCGGTCCAGCCCCGGCCCACGTCGGACTGGGCGGCCAGGTGGTACACCACCTCGGGTTGGTGCCGGGCCAGCTCCCGGGCCAGGGCCTCGGGATCGGTGACATCGGCGTCGCCGGGGATGGCGTCGTCTCCGAGATCCCGCAGATGGGCGACCAGATGGCGGCCCACGAACCCCGATGCGCCGGTTACGAGCGCACGCACGGGACGGCCTACCGGGGCGCCCGGAACCAGGGCATCGGCCCGAACCCTACCCACTGCCGGCCGCCTTGGGGAAACGGGGCCTCGGGTCGGGTCCGAACGCCGGGCTGGCCCCCCGACACCGGCGGCAAACACCCGGCCCGCGGCATCGGGACAACTAGCCTCCGGCCATAGTGGTCCCCGCTGATGCCGTTGTTCGGGATGCCCCCGCCCGGGACGCCGGGGCCCGGGACGCGGTGCCGTCGGTGCTGGCCGTGGTGGTGGCCCACGCCCCCGGTCCGTGGTTCGCCGAGACCCTCGAATCGCTGGGCGGCCAGGACTACCCGCGCTTGTCCGTCGTCGTGGTCGACGCCGCCGGCGTCGGCGCCGGGCTGGCCGGTCCGGTGGGCTCGATCCTGCCCTCTGCCGCCGTCGTCAGGCCCCGCCGGGGCTCGGGCGGGTTCCCGGCCGCGGCCAACACCGCCTTGGACCTGCGAACCGGCCCGGCCTACCTGATGGTGTGCCACGACGACGTGGCGCTGGCCCCCGACGCCGTCCGCACCATGGTCGCCGAGGCGCTGCGGAGCAATGCCGGCGTCGTCGGCCCCAAGCTGGTGGACTGGGACCGGCCCGAGGTGCTCCAGCACGTCGGATACGAGGTCGACCGGTTCGGGGTCTCAGCCGGGGTCGTCGTGCCGGGCGAGCTCGATCAGGAGCAGCACGACGCGGTGCGCGACGTCTTCGCCCTTCCCTCGGCCTGCATGCTGATCCGCCGGGACCTGTTCATGGCGCTGGGCGGGTTCGACGAGGCCATCACCTTCAGGGGCGATGACGTGGACCTGTGCTGGCGGGCCCACCTCACCGGGGCCCGGGTGCTGGTGGCGCCCGACGCGGTGGTGCGCCACCGCCAGGGCCTGGTGGCCCGGCGCCGGGTCGACGACGTCCGCCGCACCCAGGTCCGCCACGCCCTGCGGGCCATGCTGGTCAACCACGGCCTGATCTCCCTGGCTCTGACCATTCCGCTCCTGCTGGTGATGTCGGTGGCCGAGATCCTGGTGGCGGCGGTTACCGGCCGGGTCGGCCGCATCCGCGACATCTTCTCGTCGTGGACGTGGAACCTGGCCCGGCTGGACGGCGTGTACCGGCGCCGCCGGGCCAACGTCCGGATCCGGGCGGCCCGCCCGGCCGACGTCACCGCCCTTCAGCACTTCGGCAGCATCAGGGTGTTGAACTTCTTGCGGAACCGGGTGGGCCGCGACGGGCGGGACGGCCTGCTGGGCGGGGCTCGGCAGGGCATCCTCAACACCTTCAGGACCGGCTCGGCCCGGGCCGCCTGGATCGCCTGGGCCCTGGTGCTGGCCTATCTCGTCTACGGATCGCGCACGCTCATCGGCTCCGGCGTCCCGGCGGTGGGCGACTTCGCCGCCTTCCCGGCTTCGGCCTGGGACCTCCTCCAGGGGTGGTGGGGGGGATGGAGCGAGCGGGGCACCGGCGCCCCCACGTCCAACCTGGGGGGCTTGGCCTATCTGGGCGCTCTGGGATGGGTGCTGGGCGGCGGCACCGGGCTGGCGCGCACGCTCTGGGTGCTGGTGCCCGTCTTGGTCGGGGCGGTCGGGGCCTACCGGCTCTTGGCCGAGACCGGCTCTCGGCGGGCCCAGATCGGCGCGCTGGGGGCCTACGCGGTAATCCCGGTGGCCACGCTGTCGGTGGCGGGGGGCTCGATCGCCGGCCTGGTGGCCGGGGCAGCGGCCCCGTGGATGCTGGGGGCGCTGCTGCGGGCCGGGGCCGCCGCCCCCTTCCGGCCCCCGAGCCGGCCTCTGGCCCATTTGGGCCGGTCGGGGGTGGCGGTGGGAGCGGTGATGGGCCTCACCGCCCTGTTCCTGCCGGTCGGCGCGGGGCTGGCCGTGCCGATGGCCGCGGGCTTGGTGGCGGGCGGCCTGGTGGCCGGCCGGCCCGCGGGCGCGGTCCGCTACCCGGTGGCGCTGGTGCTGGCCCTGCCGGTGGCGGCGCTGATGGCCGCGCCGGTGGTCTTCGATCTGGTGGAGGCCGGGCCGAGCTGGACCGCCCTGGCCGGGCTGGCCGCCGACGGTCGCAACGGCTCGGCCGGAGATCTTTCCTTCGTCGATCTGCTGCGCTTCGCGGTCGGCCCGGACGAGCCCAGCCTGGCCATGAGCCTGCTGGCCGTTCCGGCCGCGGTCCCGCTGCTGGTGGGGCGGGGTTGGCGACTGGAGCTGGCCATCCGGCTGTGGATGGTGGCTCTGGTCTCCTGGGGTCTGGCTCTGGCCGCCCAGCGGGGCCTGATCCCGATCGGGCTCCCCGACGCGTCGGTGCTGCTGGCCCCGGCCGCCGCGGCTCTGGCCGGACTGTGCGGCATGGCCGTTCTGGCGGTGGAGCACGATCTGCGCCTGGCCCGCTCCGTCATGCGCCGGATCCTGGTGCCGGCGACGGTGGCGGCCTCGGCTCTGGCCGTTCTGCCCGTGGTTCCGCTGCTGGCCGACGGCCGCTGGGGTCTGGTCCGCAGCGATCACGGCGACGCCTTGGTGCTGGACCCCCCGGCCGAGGTCGGGGCCTACCGGGTGCTCTGGATCGCCGCCCCGGAGTTCCTGCCGGTGGAGGGACGGGCCCTCGACGACGGCATGGCCTGGGCGGCGACCGGCGCCGTCGTCTCTGTTCTCGACCGCCACCTGCCGGTGGATGTCGGTCGGGCCGATCTCCTGGAAGGGGTGATCGACGGCGTGGCGGCGGGCGGCACCGCCCGGGCCGGCCGGCTGCTGGCCGGCTTCGGGGTCCGCTACGTGGTTCTTCTGGACCGGCTGGCGCCGGCCCCGTTCAGCTCGCCCGCCGCCGCCCGCCCGGTGCCCGACGCCGTGGTCGAGGGGTTCGGCGACCAACTTGACCTGCAGCGGCTCGAGGGAACCAACAGCGCGGTCAGCGTCTTCGTGAACACGGCTTGGGTGCCGGTCCGAGCCGCCTTCGTCGGCGGTTTCGATGACGGGATCGCTTCGGTGGCCGACTTGGAGGCCTCGCCGCTGGGCCCGGGCGCGCCGGTGCTGGCCGGCCGGGCCGCGTCGCTGGCCGGGCCGGTTCCCGCCGGGGCTGAGATCCTGGTGGCTCAGACCCCGGCGCCGGGATGGCGGCTGGAGGTCGAGGGGACGAGGGCGGCCCGGCGCGACGGCCTGGGTTGGGCTTCCGTCTACGTCCCCGCCGAGGGGGGCGACGCCGTCCTGTCTTACACGGTGCCCAGGGCCCGACGGTTGACCCAGATGATCCAGGTCGCCGCTCCTCTGGTGCTGCTCGGGGGGTGGCTGCGTCGGCGGTTGGACCGGACCGGCTAACCGATGAGGGCGGTGATCGGTGAGGGCGACCTCATGAAGGGGCGCGCGCCGTGAGAGTGATACGGACTCTGGCGCTGGCCGTGGTCGGGGGCCTGATCGCCCTCGGCTTGGCGGTGGACCGCGGCGACCGGCCCACGGCCGAGCCGGCCCGGGCCCGACCGGCGGCTCTGACCGTGGCCAAAGACCCGGTGACGACCTGGTTCTGCCCCGGCGGCAGCGGTCCGGGCGGCGCTGCCGAGTTGACCGTGGAGATCGTGAGCCGGTCCTCTGAGCCCCGGACGGCGACGGTGTCGGTCGCCCCGGGCGGGCGGGTGAACGTGACCGGCACCGACTTCGAGGTGGACGTCCCCCCAGGGGGGCGGACGGTTCTGGCGCCGGCCGACGCCGTGCCCGGCGCCCAATGGGTGGGGGCCGTGGTGGAGGTGAACGGATCCGACGTGGTCGTCGAGCAGACGGTGACCGGCCTGGTGGGCGGGATCGGGCGCTCGCCCTGTTCGACCCGCACCGCCGCCCGCTGGGTGGTCCCCTACGGCGCCACCCGGTTCGAGGCCGAAGGCGAGCGCTTCGTGGTGATGCTGCTCAACCCGTTCCCCGGCGACGCCGTGGCCGACGTCGAGTTCGCGGCCGATGTGGGCCCCGACTCCCTGGAGGGAGTGGTGATCCCGGCCGGGGAGGTGGTGGCCATCGACGTGACCGAGGAGGTGACGGTGGCGTCGGCGGTGGCGGTGACGGTGAACGTGGTGGCCGGCCGCCTTTCGGTCTCGCGCCTCCAGTCGGCCAACGGCCCCACCGCCGGGCGCGGGATCAGCGTCTCGCCGGGCACCCCCGGCGGCGCGGCGGTGTGGTACCTGCCGCTGGCCGCCGCGGCCGCCGGCCGGCGCGACCTAGTGGCGGTCGCCAACCCCTCCGACGAACTCACGGCCGAGGTCGACATCGAGATCCTGGCCGGCGGGATCGAGGCCGGCGATCCGGCCTGGGCGCCGGACCCGATCGAGATCACGGTTCGGCCGGGCCGGACTGTGGTGGTGGACCTGTCCCAGAATCGCCTGGCGGGGATCGGTCCGCTGAGCCTGATCGTGCGGTCCTTAGCCGGGGTGCCGGTGGCGGTGTCGCTGGACAGCGTCGTCTTGAGGCCCGAGATCGGGCCCGTCGACGAATCCACCGGCGTCGCCGGGACCGCCGCCGCGGCCGGCGCCGACGCTGCTGCCCGCCGCTGGATGGTGCCGGTGGAATCGACCAACCCGGACCCGGGCGCGGCCGGCTCCCGCGTGGTCATCGCCAATCCGTCGGCGGTGGGAATCGCCACCATCGACCTCGCCGTCGGCGGCGAGGTGATAGAGCAGATCGAGCTGGCCCCCGGGCGCCGAGTTCTGCTGCCGGTGGCCGAGCTCCGGGCCCGGCTGGCCACCGGAGATGCGCCCGCGGCCGGGCCGCCCCCCGACCGGTTCGTGCTGGAGGTGGTGTCGTCGGCACCGGTGGTGGCGGCCCGGGAGCTGGTGGGCCTCACGTCGCGGACGGCGGCCCTGGGCGTCGCCGTGGGCGAGGCGATCCCCCTGTCCGAAGTGCCCTAGCTAGCCGTGCCCCCCGCTTCAGCCAGGGCCGCTCGGAGCTGGGCCTCGGTGGCCGGACCGGCGATGCTGCGCCGAGTTGCGCCCTCGCGGTCGGCGATCACCACCAGCGGGACGGCGTCGATGCCGTAGCGGGCGTGCAGAGCGGCCTCGCGCCCGGCTTCGATGTGTTGCGCGGCCACTTCGGGGCCTTCCAGCCTGCGGGCCCGTCGCCACACCTCGGCGCAGGTCGAGCAGGCGTCGGAGGTGAAGACGGCCACCAGCCACCCGGCGCCGGGCCGGGCGAAATCGCCGCGGTCGAGCCGGTCCGGCACGTGATGGGCCGGCGAAGCCGCCGGCGCCGGCCGCCGATGCCGTAAGAGCCGGGCGCCGGAGCGGATCCGATCGACGGCCAGCGCCACCAGACCGGCCACCGCCACCGCGCCGACGATCAGGACGAACCGGTCCACCGGTTGCCGAGTGTTTAGGGGCTAACCGGTCCGCCCGCGACCGGTCACCGTCGGGGCCGCCCGCCCCACTCCAGGTCTGTCCGTTCTGTCGAAGACGCCCACGGTCCCCATGCCGTCGCCGGCCCCTTCGCCGTCGGAACCGGCCCGAACCGAGCGCGACACCTTGATGAGCCGCTGGACCTCGCCGCCGCTGATCGTCTCGTGCTCGAGCAGGGCCCGGGCCACCAAGTCGAGGCCGTGGCGGTACTTGGTGAGCACCTCGCGGCACCGGCCCTGCTGGTCCCGCAGGATCCGCTCCACCTCCTCGTCGATCACCCGGGCGGTGTCGTTGCTGTAGTCGCGGGTCTGCATCAGGTCCTCGCCCAAAAACACCTGGTTCTGCGAGCCCCAGGCCATGGGCCCGATCTCGGTGGACATGCCCCACTCCCGCACCATCGACCGGGCCAGAGCGGTGGCCTGCATCAGGTCGTTGGCCGCCCCCGTGCTAACCACCTTGAACACCAGCTCCTCGGCGATCCGGCCCCCGAACATGACCACCAGCCGGTCGAGGATGTAGTCCTCGCGGTAGATGTGCCGATCCTCCTCGGGCAACTGCATGGTGACGCCCAGAGCCATCCCGCTGGGGATGATCGTCACCTTGTGGAGGGGGTCGGCGGTGGGCAGCACCGCCGCGCACACGGCGTGCCCGGCCTCGTGGTAGGCGATCGCCTCCTTCTCCTCGTCCGACAGCGCCATCGACTCGCGCCGCTGGCCCATCAGCATCCGGTCGCGGGCCTGCTCGATGTGGGCGGGGCCGATGGCGTCCTGGCCGTCGCGGACCGCGGAGAGGGCGGCCTCGTTGACCAGGTTGGCCAGATCGGCCCCGCTCATGCCGGGCGTGCCCCGGGCCAGAACGTTCAGGTCCACCTCGTCGGTGACCCGCTTGCCCTTGATGTGGACTTCCAGGATGGACTGCCGGTCCGACAGCTCGGGCAGCGGCACCACCACCTGGCGGTCGAAGCGGCCGGGGCGCAGCAGGGCCGGGTCCAAGATGTCGGGCCGGTTGGTGGCGGCCATCATCACGATGCCCTCGGAGCCTTCGAAGCCGTCCATCTCCGACAGCATCTGGTTGAGGGTCTGCTCCCGCTCGTCGTGCCCGCCGCCCAGCCCGGCCCCGCGCTTGCGGCCGATGGAGTCGACCTCGTCGATGAAGATGATGGCCTTGCCCATCTTGCGGGCCGACTCGAACAGGTCCCGGACCCGGCTGGCCCCCACCCCCACGAACATCTCCATGAAGTCCGAGCCGGTGACCGACAAGAACGGGACGCCGGCCTCGCCGGCCACGGCCTTGGCGATGAGCGTCTTGCCCGTACCGGGCGGGCCGACCAGCAGCACGCCCTTGGGCACCCGGGCTCCGATCTCGGAGAACCGGTCGGGCTGCTTGAGGAAGTCGACTATCTCGGTGATCTCGCTCTTGACGCCCTCGTAGCCGGCCACGTCGTCGAAAGTGGTGCTGGGCCGCTCGGTGGTGTAGGTCTTGGCCCGGCTCCGCCCGATCGACATGATGCTGCCCATCTGCCCCGTGGCCCGGCGCTGCATCCACCAGAAGAACAGGATCAGCAGGCTGATGGGCAGCAGCAGGGGAAGCAGCGACAGCAGGAAGTTGGTCTGGGGGGTGTCGTAGCGGAATGTCGGGCTGCCCTCGCTGTCGGTGACGCTGCGGTTGATCAGCGCGATGTCGGCGTCGGGCAGGGGCAGGGGCCCGTTGGAGGAGTACAAGACCCCGTCGGCGTCGGCGGCCTTTATCCCGCCGTTGTTGTTGTTGTACTCGCCCTCGACGATCTCGCCGCCGCGCACCCGGGCCAAGAAGTCGGGATAGGAGATCTCCTCGCGGTTCTCGCCCGGCATCATCGTGGTGGCGAAAAAGACGGCCAGAAGAGCGCCGAGCATGACCCAGACGATGAGCCGCGACCGGGCCGGCGGCCTCTGCGGGCCGGGCCCCTTGCCCGCGGGCTTGGGCTTCTCGCCCTCGGGCGCCGGCGGGGGCGGAGGCGGCGGGGCGGAGCCGCGGCTGTCGGCCATGGGGCCAGGCTACCGGCGGGCGGGCCCGGGCGGAGGGGTGGGTACGGTTTGCGGCCGTGCCGGTTCGCGAGCGGTTGCTGTGGGCGCTGGCCGGTTTCGGGGCCGGTTTCTTCGCCAGCGTCGTGGCGTTGGGCCTGGTGGCCTCCGTGGGGGACTATGAGCTCGGGTCCCAGATCGGCCGCGAAGTGGGCCGCACGACCATGCAGACGACCCTCGGGGAGGAGCCGGCAGCGGGCCGAGGCCCGATCCCGCTGGTCTGGCTGACCGCGGTCCAGGTCCCCCTGTGGGCCGGCCTGGTGGGCGCCCCGCTGCTGGCCCGGCGGGCCGGGCTCGACTGGAGGGCCCAGCTCGGCTGGCGGATGCGGCCCTCCGACATCGGCGTCGGCGCGGCCATCGGGATCGCCCTCCAGCTCGTGGTCCTGCCGCTGCTGTACCTGCCCATCTTCCGGCTGTTCGGCGACCTCGACGTGGAGGGGCCGGCCCGGTCGCTGATGGATCAGGTCGGCGGCTCGGTCGACGTGATCGCGGTGGCGGTGATGACGGTCGTGGGCGCCCCCATCGCCGAGGAGATCTTCTACCGGGGCCTGCTGCAGGGGGCGCTGCGCGATCGGCTGGGCCCGGCCGCCGGCATCGCCATCGCCTCCGTTGTGTTCGCCGCCTCGCACTTCCAGCTCGTGCAGTTCCCGGCCCTGCTGCTGGTGGGCGTGGTCCACGGGGTGATGGTGTGGCGCACGGGCCGACTCGGGCCGGCCATCTGGTCCCACGTCTTCTTCAACGCGGTTACCGTCGTGTCTCTGCTGGCGATGTGACCGGCGCCGCGGTGACCGAGGCTGGGGCAAATGACGCAGACGCCGCCGGCCTGACCGAGGGCGGGGCGGCCGACGCTGACGCCGGCGGCCCGACTGAGGACAGGGTCAGCCGGATCGTCACCGGCGTGATCGTGGTGGCGGTCATGCTGTTCGTCGTCGGCAACCTGAGACCTTGGGCGTGGTTCCTCGACACCACCCCCACCGGCGGCGACTTGGGGGCCCACGTGTGGGCGCCGGCCTATCTGCGGGACGTGCTGCTAGGTGACCTGCGGCTCACCGGCTGGACCCAGGACTGGTACGCCGGGTTCCCGGCCTTCACCTTCTACATGGTGGTCCCGTCGCTGCTGGTGGTGATGGTCGAGGCCGGCCCGGGCCTGCCGGTCTCCGTCTTCGCCCACCTGGCCGCGGCGGCCGCGGCCTGGCTCGGGGTGCGCCGACTGCCCGCGGGGCGGCTCGGCCGCTTCGGCCGCCGTCTGGGCGGCTCGAACCGGAGATCGGCGGCGGCCGGGGCGGTAGCCGCAGTGGCGGCGGTCGGGGCGATGCAGGTTCTTCATCTCTTCGACCGTCATGTGGTACGGCTGCGGATCGGACCCGGTTTCCGCTACGACGACGCGGCCTTTCACCTGTTCATGGCGGCAGTGGTGGGCCCGGTCGCGGTCGGCGGCCTGGTCTGGACCTGGCCCCGGCTCCGGGACCGGGCCCGGTGGACTCGCCTGCCCGCGACCGCGGCGGCGGTAACGGCCGCGGTGCTGGTCACCCCCGTTCCCTATGGGGTCGCCTTCAAGCTGGTCGCCATCGCCGGGGTCGCGGCCCTCCCGGTGGCGGCCTACCTGATGGCCCGGCTTGGCGGGCTGGCCTTCCCCGGGCCGGCGCTGGTGGCGGCCGGCGCCGTTCCGTTCGTCTTCGACCAGTCCTTCAACATCTACGGCGGCAACCTGATGTCCACCATGTCGGGGGAGTTCGCCTACTCCCTCGGCCTGCTGGCCGCCGTGCTCTACATGGGGGTGGTGGCCCGAGGGCTCACCACCGGCGGGCGCCGGGTGATCGCCGGCGTTCTCCTGGCCCTCATCGGGCTCACCCATCTCTTCGTCGTCTTCCTCGCCCTGGCCTTCACCCTGGCCTTCCTGGCCGCACTTTGGATTCAGAGCCGGGGAGCGGCCGGTGTTCAACGCCGGCTCCGCTGGGTGCTGGTGGCGGGGCCGCTGGCCGGGTTGTTGAGCGCCTGGTGGGTGCTGCCGTTCTTGTGGAACCGGGGGCTGCTCAACGACATGGGCTGGTTCGGGCAGCCGGGCCGTGATTCGTCGTTGTGGACCCGCATTGCCTCTGAGTACGGGCCGGCGCTGTGGTCCCGCACCTCCCTCGACTACTCATTCCTGGCCAACGACCCTCCCCTCCAGATCTTCGTGGTGATGGCCTTGGTGGGGGCGGTGCTATGCACCTCCCGAGGATTGCGCCGATTCTTGGGTCTCAGCCCGGACCGGGTGCCCCTGGGCATGGCCCTGGCCGGGACCGCGTTGTTGACGGCACTCGCCTTCGTGCTTCTGAACGAGGCCAGCCTGCGGAACGTGAGAGTGCCGGTCTGGAACGTGAGGATATTGCCTTTTTATTATTTCTCAATATATGTGATGGCGGCGATCGGTTTAAGCGAGGCGAGCCGGTCGGCGGGTGGGCTGGTCGCCGCCGGAATCCGCCGGTTGAGGTCCGGGGCGGCGGCCGACCCCGGAGACTCAGTGCCGGGGGAGCCCCCCCGGCGGCGGCCGACGGCGGCGGCGGCCGCGGTGGCCGGCGCCGGGGTGGCGGTCATGCTGGTAACGGTGGGACTGCCGCTTCGCTCGCTGCCGGGGGGCCGGGTGAACGCCCAGGGGGTCTATCAGTGGGGCCCGCTCCGCACCGAGCAGTTCAACCTCGGCGGTTACTGGGTCGAGTACAACTTCGAGGGCTACGAGCGCCGGGACCCGACCGAGGCCGGAGGCGGCGCCTCGGAGTACACCGCCTTGGTGGACACCATGGCCGGAGTGGGCCTAGAGCGCGGCTGCGGCCGGTCGCTGTGGGAATATGAGAAGGAGCGGCTCGGGTCCTACGGCACTCCCATGGCCCTGATGCTGCTGCCGTACTGGACCGACGGCTGCATCGGCTCCATGGAGGGCTTGTATTTTGAGGCGTCGGCCACCACCCCCTATCACTTCCTCATGCAGTCGGAGCTGTCGGCGGCCCCGTCGAGATCGCAGCGCAACCTCCCGTACGCCTATGAGCCCGACGTCGCCGCCGGGGTCGATCATCTCCAGCGCATGGGCGTTCGCTACTACCTGGCTTTCTCCGAGCCGGTGCTGGAGCAGGCCCGGGCCCAGCCCGACCTGCGCGAGATCGCCACATCGGGGCCCTGGGTGGTCTTTGAGGTGGCCGACAGCGATCTCGTCGTCGGGCTCGACGAGCTGCCGGTGGTGGTCGATGACATTGAGGGCGCCGGCTACGACTGGCTGGAGGTCTCGGTCGGGGCCTTCCAGGTCCCCGGCGGCCCGGTGCTGGCCGCCGAGGGCCCGGACGGCGGGGGCTCCGGCCGGTGGCCGACCTTTAGCCTCGCCGAACTCGACGAGGGGGCCGACCCGGCCCCGGCCCCGGCTTCTCCGGCCGGTCGGGTCGCGGTCATTCAGGCCCTGGCCGACCGGCTTGCCGAGGCGGCGCCCCGCCGGCCGGTCGAGCCGGCCGCGGTGAGCGACGTTTCCTGGGAGCAACAGTCGATCTCGTTCAGGGTGGACCGGACCGGCTCGCCGGTTCTGGTTCGGGCCTCGTACTTCCCCAACTGGTCGGTGACCGGCGCCGACGGCCCCTACCGGGTGACCCCGAACCTGATGGCAGTGGTGCCCACCGCGGAGGAGGTGACCCTCGAGTACGGCCGCAGCCCGGTGGAGCTGGCCGCCCTGGCCCTGACCGCGGCCGGGCTGGCGTGGGCGGGGTGGCTGGTCGTTCGGACGAGGCCGAGGGCGGCCCGGTGATGCGGCTTTCGGTCGTGGTCCCGGCCTACCGCGAGGCGGCTCGCATCCAGTCCACGGTGGCGGCCCTCCGGTCGGGGCTGGCCGGGATGGCGGCCGAGGGGGGCGTGGAGATCATCGTGGTCGACGACGGCTCCGACGACGGCACCGCCGAAGCGGCCCGCCGGGCCGACCCCGACTTGGTGGTCGAGCTGTCCGCCAACCGGGGTAAGGGAGCCGCGGTCCGGGCCGGGGTGAGGGCGGCGACCGGGGCGACGGTGGCCTTCACCGACGCCGACCTCTCCTACCGGCCCCAGCATCTGATCCGGGTGGTGGCCGAGGTCGAGGCCGGCGGCGACGTGGCCGTCGGCAATCGGCGTCACCTGGAGGCTCGGGCCGGGCCGGAGCCCTCTTGGTCGCGCCAGGCGGGCAGCCGGGTGGTCAACCTGGTCGCCCGCCGGGTGCTGGGCATCGGCTGCCGCGACACGCAGTGCGGCCTGAAGGCCTTCCGAGCCGACGCGGCCCGGACCCTGTTGGAAGCGGGGATCATCGACGGGTTCGCCTTCGACATCGAGTTGCTGCACCTAGCCGATCGGTACGGCTTCGACCTGCGAGAGGTGCCCGTGGAGGCCGACTACGGCAGGGTGTCCGACGACGGCAAGGAGTCGACGGTTGGCATTGGCTCCGGCCTGGCCGTGATCCGCGACATCTTCCGGATCCGGCGCCAGGCCCGTCGCGGCCTGTACCCGCCGCCCCGGCCGCAGGGGTGAGTTATGACATAGTTGTTTGACACAAACCGGCTTTTATGTCATATCCACTCTTTCATCCGAGGAGGGGGAGCCGGGGTCGTGATGCTCTGACTCCCGAAGAATTCGCGGTCGAATTCGACGGCGAGAGCACCCACGTGGAATTCAAGGAGGGATTTTCACAACCCCGGCCGCTATGAGATCCGCCAGGTCACCGTCGGAGGCCGTCCAGTGGTTCTTTTGGCGGTGGAGCGGCGCATCGAAGGCTTCTCCCAGACGAGCGACGGCCGCGTCCTCGTGCGACGGGGAGCGTCGAACCGGGCACTGGTGGGTGCGGATCTGCTTCGGGAACCGCACAGGGTGCTCGGCAAGACCTTCGTGGAGATCTTCCGGTACCACTCAGAAGGCTCTGACTACAGCCGCCGAGTCGAGATAGCGGGTCCTCTCCCGACGCAGATCAGGAGCGCCACGACTTTCGTCCTCGACGAGATCGGCCATGCCCTCGTCGTGGTCGGTGTTCGCAGGTTCGATCTGCCCCGATTGCCTGAGGTCGTTCTGCGAGAAACCGTTGCCAACGCGCTCGCCCATCGTTCATATGAAGCAAACGGCACCCCTGTCCAGATCGAAATCCGACCTGATCGAATCGTCGTTACTTCGCCCGGCGGCCTGCCTGAACCGGTCACGATCGACAACATCCGTGAGCAGCAGGCGGCCCGCAACCATGAAGTCATCCGAACGCTTCGACGGTACGGGTTGGCCGAGGACGAGGGCCGCGGCATCGACATGATGCAGGACGAGATGGCGTACAGCCTGCTCGAACCGCCGCAGTTCAGCGAGGACGGATCATCGGTGAGCGTCACGCTGCCGCTCTCGGCCACCGTGACGCTCCAAGAGCGAGCCTGGGTCACTGAACTCCAGAAGCGGGGTTCGCTGGAGCCGCAAGACTCGTTGCTGCTGGCCTTCGCTTCTCGGGGCCAGATTCTGACCAACTCGGAGGCGAGGCGGATCCTGGGTGTGGACAGAGATCAGGCTCGCCTGGCCCTTCAGCGGCTCAGGGATGAGGGCTTGCTGATGCAGCGGGGAGAGCGCGGGGGAGCGGAGTATCTGCTTCACCCTGATCACGGACTGCTTCACGGGTTTCATCTGCTCCAAGAGGAGATCGAATCCCTTGTAACCGAACTGGCCCGGAAGGGTCCGGTAACGAATGCGCTAGTTCGAGAGCGCACCGGACTGGACCGGGTCAAGGCCGGATCCCTGCTGGCCCGCCTGGTCTCCGACGGCCGCCTCGAGCGGCATGGTGAGCGGCGCGGCACCCACTACGTCCTGCCCGCGGTGGCGGTCGGATGGGGCGAAGCCGAGCAGGCGCGACAAGAACAGGTCCTAGACGCCCCCGCCGATTTGTGAAGACGGCGAACGCCTTCAAGATCGGTGGAATGCTCAGTGGTAGGGTGACGCTGTTTCGATTGCAGGATGTGAGAGAGGGGCCGGTGGGATGAGAGAGGGTTTGGTTTGGTGGGCGGTGCCGGTGTTGTTGGCGGCTGGTGTGGCGGCGGGTTGTTCGGGTTCGGGTTCGGGGGGTTCGGCTGATTTTGATTCTGACGATGATGGTCTGGTGGAGATTTTCAATCTGGAGCAGCTTGACGCCCTCCGCTGGGATCTGGACGGCGACGGCCGGCCCGACGGCGGCGATGGCGCCGATGGCGGGTACGTGAGCGCTTTTCCCGACGCGGTCGAGGGGATGGGCTGCCCGAGCGGGGGGTGTGTGGGGTATGAGTTGGGCGCTGATCTTGATTTCGGGGATGCCGGCAGTTATGCGTCGGGGGTGGTGAACACCGGTTGGGTGCAGGGGAGCGGTTGGGATCCCATTGGCGATCACCCGAATCCCTTTTCGGCCACTTTCGACGGTGCTGGCTATGCGATTGCCGGTTTGTTCATCGACCGGGCCGACAAGAACCTGGTGGGCCTGTTCGGCGAGGTGACCGGCGCGATTCGTGATGTCACGTTGACGGGTGCTGTGGTGAGCGCTAAGAGTTCGGTGGGGATTCTGGCCGGGATCAGCCAGGGCGATATCGACTCGGTCCTGGTCTCGGGCCGGGTGTCGGGGTTCAGGGACGTCGGCGGCTTGGTCGGTTCCAACTTGGGGGAGGTGACCCAGAGCCGCGTCGACGCCGAGGTGTCCGGAATCGTCGTGGTCGGGGCTTTGGCGAGCACGAACGAGGGCGTCATCAGGGACAGCTCCGCCGCGGGGTCGGCGACTTCGGCGTCCAGGGTCGTCGGAGGGTTGGCGGGCATCAACCGGGGCTCGATTTTGGGCAGTTTTTCGGAGAGTTCGGTGATGGGCAGTGATCTGGTGGGCGGGATCAGCGGGTACAGCGAGGGCCCGGTGAGCAACAGCTACACAACGGGCCCGGTGACGGCGCGCAACGAGGACGCCGGGGGGCTGATCGGCATCAACTACACGAAGGTGACGAATTGTTACAGCTCTTCGACGGTTTCGGCTTCTAGCCGGGCCGGTGGTCTGGTGGGCAAGAACAAGAGCACGGCGGCGATCAGCGGCAGCTACGCCACCGGCGCGGTGACGGGCGACATCGGCTCCGGGGGCCTGGTCGGCTGGAACAAAGGGGTGATCGAGGGAAGCTATGCCACCGGCTCGGTGGCCGGAGACGAGAACGACCTCGGCGGGTTGGTCGGCCGCAACAGCGGCTTCGTGGCGGCCAGCTACGCCACCGGCGACGTGGAGGGGTATCACCGGGTCGGCGGTCTGGTGGGCTACAGCAACCGCGATGGCACGGTGGCCGACGCCTACGCCACCGGCTCGGTCGAGGGAGCCTTCGAGACGGGCGGCCTGGTGGGATGGAACCGGGGCAAGATCAGGGAGGCCTACTCAACCGGGAGGGTGTCGGGCGAGAGGGACGTGGGCGGCCTGGTCGGCGAGAACAACGGCTCCATCTCCGCCAGCTACTGGGATGTCGAGACCTCGGGGCAATCCGCCGGCGTGGCCTACGGCCCGTCCGAAGGCGCCGAGGGCAAGCAGACCGCCGAACTCCAGTCGCCCACGGGCTACCGCGGCATCTACGAGGGCTGGGACGCCGACGGCGACGTCTGGGACTTCGGCTCGCCCGCCGACTACCCCAAGATCAAAGCCGACACGCACGGCGACACGGCGGCCACGGCAGAGGAAACGGGCTAGAGGCTGCTGAGCCCGGTCCCGGGGGATCGGTCCTTCGGGAGGCGATGAACGACGCTGTGCTCGTCGCGTCGCCTCTTTGACCCAACCGATCGCTCAGTGCTGCAATATGCTGTTTCGTATGTGGATGAAGAGAGGGGCCGGTGGGATGAGAGAGGGGTTGGTTTGGTGGGCGGTGCCGGTGTTGTTGGCGGCTGGTGTGGCGGCGGGCTGTTCGGGTTCGGCTGATTCGGCTGATTCGGGTTCGGCTGATTCGGCTGATTCGGGTTCGGCTGATTTTGATTCTGACGATGATGGTCTGGTGGAGATTTCCAATCTGGAGCAGCTTGACGCTCTCCGCTGGGATTTGGACGGCGACGGCCGGCCCGACGGCGCCGATGGCGGCTATGCGGGGGCTTTCCCTGACGCGGTTGATGGCATGGGCTGTCCCGTTGGGGGGTGTACGGGGTATGAGTTGGGCGCTGATCTTGATTTCGGGGATGCTGGCAGTTATGCGTCGGGTGTGGTGAACACCGGTTGGGTGCAGGGGAGCGGCTGGGATCCCATTGGCGATCATCCGAATCCCTTTTCGGCCACTTTCGACGGGGGCGGCTTCGCGATTGCCGGTTTGTTCATCGACCGGGCCGACAAGAACCTGGTGGGCTTGTTCGGCGAGGCGACGGGCGCGATTCGTGATGTCGCTTTGACGGGTGCGGTGGTGAGCGCTAAGAGTTCGGTGGGGATTCTGGCCGGGATTAGCCAGGGCGATATCGAATCGGTCCTGGTCTCGGGCCGGGTGTCGGGGTTCAGGGACGTCGGCGGCTTGGTCGGTTCCAACTTGGGGGAGGTGACCCAGAGCCGCGTCGACGCCGAGGTGTCCGGGGTAATAGTGGTGGGGGCTTTGGCGAGCACGAACGAGGGCGTCATCAGGGACAGCTCCGCGTCGGGGTCGGCGACTTCGGCGTCTCGGGTCGTGGGGGGGTTGGCGGGCATCAACCGGGGCTCGATTTTGGGCAGTTTTTCGGAGAGTTCGGTGATGGGCAGTGATCTGGTGGGCGGGATCAGCGGGTACAGCGAGGGCCCGGTGAGCGACAGCTACGCGACGGGCCCGGTGACGGCGCGCAACGAGGACGCGGGGGGGTTGATCGGCATCAATTACACGAAGGTGACGAATTGTTACAGCTCTTCGACGGTTTCGGCTTCTAGCCGGGCCGGTGGTCTGGTGGGCAAGAACAAGAGCACGGCGGCGATCAGCGGCAGCTACGCCACCGGCGCGGTGACGGGCGACATCGGCTCCGGGGGCCTGGTTGGCTGGAATCATGGGGTGATTGAGGGGAGTTATGCCACCGGCTCGGTGGCCGGCGACGAGAACGACCTGGGCGGGTTGGTCGGCCGCAACAGCGGCTTCGTGGCGGCCAGCTACGCCACCGGCGACGTGGAGGGGTATCACCGGGTCGGCGGGCTGGTGGGCTACAGCAACCGCGATGGCACGGTGGCTGACGCCTACGCCACCGGCGCGGTTCTAGGCGATTTCGAGTCGGGCGGCCTGGTGGGATGGAACCGGGGCAAGATCAGGGAGGCCTACTCAACCGGGAGAGTGTCGGGCGAGAGGGACGTGGGCGGCCTGGTCGGCGAGAATAACGGGGCTATCTCCTCGAGCTACTGGGATGTCGAGACCTCGGGGCTCTCCGTCGGCGTGGCCTACGGCCCGTCCGAAGGCGCCGAGGGCAAGCAGACCGCCGAACTCCAGTCGCCTACGGGCTACCGCGGCATCTACGACGACTGGGACGCCGACGGCGACGTCTGGGACTTCGGCTCGCCCGCCGACTACCCCAAGATCAAAGCCGACACCCACGGTGACGCGGTGGCCCCGGCAGAGGAAACGGGCTAAAGAGGCTAAGCCCGCGGCCGGGGAGCGATGGCGGACTTCGACGCGATCTTCAAGGCCTACGACATCCGGGGCACGGTGCCCGACCAGATCGACGCTGCCGCTTGCCGGGCCATCGGCGGGGCCTTCGCCCGATTCGCCCGGTCCGAGGGGGCGGAGTCGATGGTGGTGGGTCGGGACATGCGCCCCCACGGCGCCGGGCTGGCCGCCGCCTTCGTCGAGGGGGTGCTGGCCCAGGGGATCGACGTCGTCGACATCGGCTTGTGCTCCACCGACATGATGTACTTCGCCTCGGGCCTGCTCGACCGGCCGGGGGCGGTGTTCACCGCCTCACACAACCCGGCTCGGTTCAACGGCATCAAGATGTGCCTGGCCGGGGCCGCGCCGGTCGGGGCCGACACCGGGCTCGCCGCGGTCGAGGCCATGGTCCGGGCCGACCCCGACCCGGCCCCCGCCCCTACGCCGGGGAGGCGAACCGGCCGGGACCTGCTGGCGGAGTACGTGGCCCACGTGCGCTCCTTCGTGGACGAAACCGCCCTGAGGCGGCGGCGGGTGGTCGTGGACACCGCCAACGGCATGGGCGGCCTGGTGGTGCCGGCCGTTTTCGACGGCCTCCCGTTCGAGCTCGACCATCTGTACCCCGAACTGGACGGCACCTTCCCCAACCACCCCGCCGACCCCCTCCAGCCCGCCAACCAGCGAGACCTCATAGCCCGGGTGCTCGACACCGGCGCCGACGCGGGCCTGGCCTTCGACGGCGACGCCGACCGGGTCTTCTTCGTGGACGAGACCGGCCGGTCGCTGCCGGGGTCGCTGATAACGGCCCTGGTGGCCCGGACCGTCCTCGAGCGCCGGCCGGGAGCGACGATCGTCCACAACCTGATCTGCTCCAAGGCCGTGCCCGAGACCGTCGCCGCCGCCGGGGGCCGCACCGTGCGAGCCCGGGTGGGCCACTCCTACATCAAGCAGGTGATGGCCGAGACCGGGGCGGTGTTCGGGGGCGAGCACTCCGGCCACTACTACTTCCGGGACAACTACGGGGCCGACAGCGGGGTCATCGCCGCCCTGATGGTGTTGGAGGCCCTCTGCCGCCACGGCGGAACCCTGGGAGACCTGGTGGCGCCGTTGGACCGCTACGCCTCCTCGGGCGAGATCAACTTCGACGTGGCCAACCCCGGCGCGGTGGTCGAGGCGGCCGCGGCCGCGCTCGCCGGCAACGGCGCGGCCCAGGACCGCCTGGACGGACTCACCGTCGATCACGGCGACTGGTGGTTCAACCTGCGGCCCTCCAACACCGAGCCGCTGCTGCGCCTCAACCTCGAGGCCCCCACCCCCGGCGAGGTCGAAGCCCGAGTGGCCGAGGTCCACGAGTTGCTGGCCGACCTGACCGTTACCGCCGGATCGCCCTAAGACTGCGAGACTGCTGAATTGGCGAGACCCCTGAATTGGAGAATGCGACATGACCCTGGACGCCCGATTGCTGGAGATCCTGGCCTGCCCGTCAGACAAGGGGCCGCTGTACTATTTCGAGGACGAGGAGAGCCTCTACAACCCGAGGCTGAAGCGGCGATACCGCATCGATGACGGCATACCGGTGATGCTGATCGACCAGGCCGAGACCGTCGAGGGCTCCGAGCACTCCCGGCTGATGGACCGAGTGGCCGAGGAGTCCATCCCGCCCACGTTCGAGAGCTGACGGGATCGGGCTCGGGGTAGGCCCGGATCGGTTCGGGGGACCGGCTTGCAACGGCTCGCGGGCGCGCCCCGCCACTACGACTGGGGGTCGCGCACCGCCATCCCCGACCTGTTGGGCCTGCCCGCCTCGGACCGGCCCTGGGCCGAACTCTGGTTCGGGGCCCACCCCCAGGGGCCGGCGCTGGCCGGACCGGCTCGGACGCCCTTGGACCAAGTGGTGGCGGCCGACCCCGCCGCCGCCCTCGGGCCAGAGACGGCCGCCCGCTTCGGCCGGCTCCCGTTCCTGGTGAAAATCCTGGCCGCGGCCCGGCCCCTGTCGCTGCAGACCCACCCCGACGCCGAGGCGGCCCGGGCCGGATGCGCCCGCGAGGACGGCCTCGGCATCCCCCGCACCAGCCCCGAGCGGTCGTTCAGAGACGGCTCGCCCAAGCCGGAGCTGATCTGCGCGCTGACCCCCTTCGAGGCGCTGTGCGGGTTCCGCCCTCCGGCCCGGACCCTGGCCCTGCTGGAGTCCATCGACACCCCGGCCCTGGACTCCATGCGGCGCCGCCTGGCCGACGACCCCACCCCGAGCGGCCTCCGGGACATCACCGCCTGGCTGCTCGGCCGCGACCGGGCCGCCGCGGCCGAATTCAACCGCGAGGTGGCCCGGGCCTGTCGGAGGGCGCCGCCGCCGGAGCGGGCCGCAGGGGAGGAGCGGGCCGCGGTGCCGGAGCGGGCCGCGGCACCGGAGCGGGCCGCGGGGGAGGAACAGTCGTTAGCGCCGGAGCGGGCTCTGGCCGCCGACCTCGAGTCCCAGTTCCCGGGCGACCCCGGGGTGGCGGTGGCCCTGCTGCTCAACCGGGTGACCCTGCAGCCGGGCGAGGCCCTGTTCCTCGGCCCCGGCCTCCTCCATTCCTACCTGGGCGGGACCGGAGTGGAGGTGATGGCCAGTTCCGACAACGTGATTCGGGCCGGGCTCACCTCCAAGCCCACCGACATTCCGACCTTCTTGGAGGTGGTCTCCACCGATCCGATCGTCCCGGAGGTCCAGCGGCCGGTGCCGGTCGGCGGGGTGGCCGACTACCGGGCCCCGGTGAGCGAGTTCTCGCTGCAGCGGATAGAGGCGGACGGCGAGGTTGCCGTCGGCGGCGGCCCAGCCGTCCTGTTGTGCACCCGGGGCCGGGTCCGGGCCCGCAGCCGGGACCCGGGCGGCCCGGCCGCCGAGAACCCAGGGACCGAGAACCAAGAGGACCAAGAGGTCGAGAACCTAGAGATCGGGCCGGGCGAAGCCGTGTGGGTTGACGCTCGCGCCGAGACGGTGAGGCTGCGCGGCGAGGCCACGGTGTTCCGGGTCGGGATAGGTTCAGGCCCTTGAACCACCGCCGCCGCCCGCTCAGGCCCGTGAACCCCGCCGTGGGACCGTGACCGCCTCCGGCCCGGCCTCGGCTGTGGGACCGTGACCGCCTCCGGCCCGGCCCCCGTCCTGGGGCCGGGCGACTTCCGCGTCGCCGACCTGTCGCTGGCCGAACTCGGGCGGCGGGAGATTCGCCTGGCCGAGCACGAGATGCCGGGCCTGATGGCCCTGCGGGGCCGCCACGCCGACGACCGCCCCCTGGCCGGGGCCCGCATCGCCGGCTCGCTGCACATGACCGTCCAGACCGCGGTGCTCATCGAGACGCTGATCGCGCTGGGGGCCGAGGTGCGCTGGGCGAGCTGCAACATCTTCTCCACCCAGGACCAGGCCGCGGCCGCTGCGGTCGTCGGCCCCGGCGGCCGGGCCGAAGAGCCCCGGGGGGCGCCGGTGTTCGCCTGGAAGGGCGAGACCCTCGACGAGTACTGGTGGGCCACCGAGCAGATACTCCGCTGGCCCGACGGCCGGGGCCCCAACCTGATCCTCGACGACGGGGGCGACGCCACCCTCATGGTCCACAAGGGCCTGGAGTTCGAGCGGGCCGGCGCCGTCCCGGTCCCGGCCGACGGCGACGGCGAGGACTGGCGGGCCCTGCTGGAGCGGCTCCGGGCCATCTCCGCCGCCGCCGGCCACGGCGGTTTCTTCGAGGCGGTGGCGGCGGGCGTCCGGGGCGTGTCCGAGGAGACCACCACCGGGGTGCTGCGCCTCCACCAGATGCACGAGCGGGGCGAGCTGCTGTTCCCGGCCGTCAACGTGAACGACTCGGTGACCAAGTCGAAGTTCGATAACACCTACGGGTGCCGCCACTCCCTGATCGACGGCATCAACCGGGCCACCGATGTGATGATCGGCGGGAAGGTGGCCGTGGTCTGCGGCTACGGCGACGTGGGCAAGGGCTGCGCTGACGCGCTGCGAGGCCAGGGGGCGCGGGTGATCGTCACCGAGGTGGACCCCATCTGCGCCCTCCAGGCCGCCATGGAGGGGTTCGAGGTGAACCGGCTCGAGAGCGTGGTGGGCGTCGGCGACATCTTCGTCACCGCCACCAGCAACCGGGACGTGATCCTGGCCGGCCACATGGCGAAGATGAAGCACCAGGCCATCGTGGGCAACATCGGCCACTTCGACAACGAGATCGACGTGGCCGGCCTGGACCGGATGTCGGATGTGCGCCGGGTTCAGGTGAAACCCCAGGTGGACGAGTACGTGTTCCCCGACGGCCACTCGGTGATCGTGCTGTCGGAGGGGCGGCTGCTGAACCTCGGCAACGCCACCGGCCACCCCAGCTTCGTGATGTCGTGCAGCTTCGCCAACCAGGTGCTGGCCCAGATGGAGCTGCACGCCAACGCCGAGCGGATGGAGGGGGTCACCACGCTGCCCCGCCGCCTCGACGAGGAGGTGGCCCGGCTCCATCTCGACGCCCTGGGGGTCCGGCTCACCCGGCTGACCCCCGAGCAGGCCGGCTACCTCGGCGTCGAAGTCGACGGCCCGTTCAAGCCCGACGGCTACCGCTACTAGGGTTCTGCGGACGCCCGACGATCCGGGGAGGACTCATGACGATTGCGTCGATGACCGGTCGGGGGGTTTGGGCCGCGCCCGAGGCCCTCACCGGGACCGAGTTGGCGACCATGGCCCAGCGGGCGGAGCAACTCGGATATGCGGCCCTGTGGCTGGGGGAGACCTTCGGGCGCGACCCCTTCGCCCAGGCCGCCCACCTTGGGGCCGTCACCTCCGCCCTGCATCTGGCCACCGGCATCGCCAACGTCTACAACCGCCACCCGGGGGTGATGAAGCAGGGCGCGCACACGGTGGCCGAGCAGACCGGGGGCCGGTTCACCCTGGGCTTGGGCGTGTCCAGCCCGATCATCGTCAGCAAGATCCGGGGCCTCGACTACCACAAGCCCCGGTCGTTCATGCGCTCCTATCTTGACGCCCTGGCCGAGTCCCGCTACACGGCGGCGCCCCCGGCCGAGCCGCCGCCGGTGGTCTTGGCCGCCTTGGGCCCCCGGATGCTGGAGCTGGCGGCCGAGCGCACCGCCGGCGCCCACCCCTACAACGTCACCCCCGAGCACACCGAGATGGCCCGCCGGGTCATGGGCCCCGGCGCCGGGCTGTACGTGGAGCAGAAGGTGATGCTCACCGGCGACGCCGAGCAGGCCCGGGCCACCGGAGCCGGGGTCATGAAGTTCTACACCCGGGTCCCCGGCTACCGGAACTGCTGGCTGAGCCTGGGATTCACCGAGTCCGACATCGACGGCCCCTCCCCCCGGTTCATAGACGCCATGGTGGCCTGGGGCGACGTCGAGGCCATCGAAGCCCGGCTGGGCGAGCACCTCGACGCGGGCGCCGACGGCGTGTGCATACAGGTGCTGCACCCCGCCGCTGGCGTCGGCGCCGTCGACTACGACGCCCTGGAGGCGCTGGCCCCCGGGCCCGGCTCGCCCGGCCCGCCGCCGGTGCCGCCGGTGCCTTCGTGAAGGTCCTGGTCACCGGGGCCACCGGGTTCGTCGGCTCCCACGCCGCCCGGGCCCTGGCCGAGGCCGGCCACCAGGTGCGGGCCCTGGTCCGCACCCCGGCCAAGCTGGAGACGGTCACCGCCCGGGCCGGGGTGGACATCGACGCCCTCGAGGTGGTGAACGGTGACATAACCGACGCCGCTGCGGTGGCCGAGGCCGCCGACGGCTGCGACGCGGCGGTGCACGCCGCCGCAGTGGTGGGGGTAGACCCGGCCCGAGCGGCCGAGATAGATGCCGTGAACTTCGCCGGCGCCTCCAACGTGCTGGGCGCGGCCGTCGCCGCGGGCTGCGATCCCGTCGTGCACATTTCCACCGCCATGGCCCTGTACCCGTTCACCACCGACCCGGTGACGCCCGACCATCCGGTGGGGGAGGCCCGGTCGCCCTACGGCCGCAGCAAGGCCCGGTGCGAGACCCTGGCCCGCTCCTTGCAGGCCGCCGGGCGCCCGGTGGTGATCGTCTACCCGGCCCTGGTGATCGGCCCCGACGACTACGGCGGCTCCAGCCAGTTGAAGCCGATGCAGCTCTGGCTGTCCCGGCCGCTTCCCCGGGCCAAGGGGTACGGGGTGTGCTTCGTCGACGTGCGCGACATCGCCGCGGTGGTGGCCGCGGCCATGAAGCCGGGCAGGGGCCCCAAGCGCTACATCATGTTCGGCCATCTCCTGGACTCGGCCGGGCAGCTTGAGGTGCTGAACCGGGTGACGGGCCGGTCCCTGCGGTCGGCGCCGGTTCCCAAGCCGGTTTTCCGGGTGATGGGGCTGATCGGCGACTTGATCAGCAGGCTGGGCCGGGCGCCGGCGGTGACCTCAGAGGGCGTCGACTACATGTTCGGCTTCTCCGCCGGCGACAACTCCGGCACCGAGGCCGACACCGGCGTGAGGTTGCGGCCGGTGGACGAGTCGTTCCGGGACGCCATCGCCTGGATGCACCGCTGCGGCCATCTGACCGACGCCCAGGCCGGGGCGCTGGCCGCCAACTCCGGCGACGCTGTCACAGGGGGTTCGTAGCTTCGGCGGCGTGCTGACCGCCCCATCGGACATCCGCCGAACCGACTCTAAAAGGGCCGCCCCCGGAGTCATCGAAATCTCCGGCGTGGACGCCTTGGGGGCGTGCTGGGTTCACGCCGGGGAGGCGGCGGCCATGGTCCGCTCGCTCAAGTACGGCCGGTCCACCGAGCTGGTGACCCCCATCGCCGCGGCGATGACGGCGGCGGCCCCCGCCGCCGATGTGGTCACCTGGGTGCCGTGCACGCCGGAGAGGCGGCGGCGGCGGGGCTTCGACCCGGCCGAGCTGTTGGCCCGGGCCCTGGCCCGCCGGATGGGCCTGCCGGTCCGCTCCTGCCTGCGCCGGCTCGACCGGCAGCCCCAGACCGCCCGCAGCCGGGCCGGGCGGCTGGCCGGCCCGGACCTGAGGGTTCGGAGAGCCCGGATCGGCGGCCGGGTCCTAGTGGTCGACGACGTCTGCACCACCGGCTCGACCCTGAGGGCGGCCGCCGCCGCGCTGCGCTCCGGGGGTGCCGGATCGGTGGTGGCGGCGGTGGCCACCGTGTCCGGCAAGCTGCCGCCGCGCCGGCCGACGCCGGGGCCCCAACCCGGCGGCCAGCCTCTACCATGAGCACCCCAGCGGCGAGCCCGGAGGTTGGGAATGGATGTCTCCATCAGCAGCAGGCACTTGACCGTCACGCCCAAGCTGGAGGAAGCCATCCGGACCAAGATCGGCCACCTCGACCGATTCCTGCCCGAGCTGGACACCGCTGTCGTCCACTTCGACGAGGCCCGCAACCCCCGCATCGCCAACCGGGAGATCTGCGAGGTCACCCTGTCGGGCCACGGGCACCACCTGCGCTGCAAGGTTCAGGCCCCCGATCCCTTCGCGGCCGTCGACCGGGCCGAGGCCAAGCTGGAGCGCCAGATCCGCAAGCTGCGCACCAAGCTCCAGGCCCGCCACCACGGCCGGGGCGACACCATCCGCAACCGCGGCGGCGAACTGCCCGGCGGCGGCAGATCGTCCGGCGGCGGATCGCCCGGCGGCGGATCGGCGAGCTGAGTCGGGCCGATGTCGCTGTTCAAGCGGGTGCTGCGCTCCGGGGAGGGCCGCAAACTCAAGGCCCTGGCCGCCCTGGTTCCTGACATAAACGCCCTCGAGCCGGAGATGCAGCGCCTCGACGACGCCGCCCTGAAGGCCCGCACCGGCGACCTACGCGGCCGGCTCGACAACGGGGCCGAGCCCGACGACCTGCTGATCGAGGCCTTCGCCGCGGTGCGGGAGGCCGCGGTCAGGGTCCTGGGCCAGCGCCACTACGACGTGCAGCTCATCGGGGGCGCGGCCCTGCACCTGGGCTGGGTGGCCGAGATGAAGACCGGCGAGGGCAAGACCCTCACCTCCACCCTGCCCATATACCTCAGCGGGCTCACCGGCCGGGGCGTACACGTGGTCACCGTCAACGAGTACCTGGCCAGCCGGGACGCCGAGTGGATGGGGCAGGTCTTCAAGTGGCTGGGCCTGAGCGTGGGCCTCATCGTCAACGGCCCCCACGGAGCGGACCACAAGCGGGCCCAGTACGCCTGCGACGTCACCTACGGCACCAACAACGAGCTCGGGTTCGACTACCTGCGCGACAACATGGCCATGTCGGCCGCCCACCAGGTGCAGCGGGGCCATCACTACTGCATCGTCGACGAGATCGACTCCATACTCATCGACGAGGCCCGCACCCCGCTGATCATCAGCGGCCGGGTGGCCGAGGCGGCCAGCCTCTACACCCGCTTCGCCGGCATCGCCCGGGGCCTCCAGCGCGACGTCCACTACGAGGTGGACGAGGAGAAGCGCACCGTCGCCCCCCTCGAGGACGGGGTCCACGCGGTGGAGAAGGCCCTGGGGGTGGACAACCTCTACGACCTGGCCGCCCAGAACCTGGTACACCAGCTCCAGGCCGCGCTGCGGGCCAAGGAGCTGTACAAGCGGGACCGCGACTACATCGTGGACCGCAGCCAGGTGAAGATCGTCGACGAGTTCACCGGCCGGGTGCTGGAGGGACGGCGGTGGTCCGACGGCATCCACCAGGCGGTGGAGGCCAAGGAGGGGGTGGCCATCAAGGAGGAGAACCAGACCCTGGCCACCATCACCCTCCAGAACTACTACCGCCTCTACGAGCGCCTAGCCGGCATGACCGGCACGGCCGAGACCGAGGCCAGCGAGCTGATGTCCACCTACGGGCTGCACGTGGTGCCCGTCCCCACCCACCGGACCATGGTCCGCGACGACCGGGCCGACCTCATCTACAAGACCGAGGACGCCAAGTTCGGCGCCTGCGTCGACGACTTGGCCGAGCGCTACGAGCGGGGCCAGCCGGTGCTGGTGGGCACGGTGTCGGTGGACAAGTCCGAGAAGCTGTCCCGCCATCTCCAGAAGGTCGGTATCCCCCACGAGGTCCTCAACGCCAAGCAGCACCACCGCGAGGCCGAGATAGTGGCCCAGGCCGGTCGGCTCAGCGCCATCACCGTGGCCACCAACATGGCCGGCCGGGGCGTCGACATCCTGCTGGGCGGCAATCCCGAGAGCCTGGCCCGGCGCGACCTGCGGGCCGAGGGCCTCGACCACGCCGCCGAAGAGGGCGCGGCCCGCATGGCCGAGCTCACCGCCAAGCACGCCGTCACCACCGACGCCGAGCGGGAGCGGGTGATCGAACTGGGCGGCCTGTACGTGCTGGGCACCGAGCGCCACGAGAGCCGCCGGATCGACAACCAGCTCCGGGGCCGGTCGGGCCGTCAGGGCGACCCGGGCGAAAGCCGGTTCTACCTGTCGCTGGAGGACGACCTGATGCGCCTGTTCGCCACCGGGGCCATGAGCTGGGTGATGGACAAGGCCCTGCCCGATGACACGCCCATCGAGGCGTCCATGGTCACCAAGGCCATCGAGCGGGCCCAGAACACGGTGGAGCAGCGCAACGCCGAGATCCGCAAGAACGTCCTCAAGTACGACGAGGTGATGAACGAGCAGCGCAAGGTGATCTACCGGCGCCGGGGTCAGATACTCGGCGGCGCCGACCTGCAGGACGAAGCGGTGCAGTACCTGGATGATGCCATCGCCGGGGCCGTGGGCACCTACTGCGTCTCCGACTACCGCGAGGAGTGGGACCTGGACGCCCTGGCCACCGAGACCTCCGGGCTGTGGCCCGGCGGCGTGGCCGCCGAGCGGCTCGACGAGGCCCGAACCCTCGACGATCTGACCGAGATGCTGGCCGAGGCCGGCCGCCGCCACTACGAGCAGCGGGCCGACGAGGTGGGTGCCGAGGTGATGCGCCAGGTCGAGCGGCAGGTGATGCTGTGGGTCATCGACCAGAAGTGGCGCCAGCACCTCAGGGAGATGGACCTGCTGCGGGAGGGCATTCACCTGCGGGCCATGGGCCAGAAGGACCCGGCCACCGAGTGGCAGCGGGAGGGGTTCGAGATGTTCGGCTCGATGATGACCAGCATCGCCATGGACTTCGTGCGCCACGTGATGCACATCCAGGTGGGCGAGCCCGACCGGGCCCGGGCCGAGACCCGGCTGGTGGGGGTCAGCGCGGCCAAAGACGAGGCCGGCCCCCGGACCGCGGCCGCCGCCGCGGTCGGCGCCGGGTCCCCGGTCGCCGCCCGCCCGGCCTCGGCCCCGGGCCCGGGCCGGGCCGGACCGCGGGCCCCGGCCAAGGCGCCGGCCCGGGTGCCGGTGGTCCGCAGCGAGCTGGAGAAGGTGGGCCGCAACGCCCCCTGCCCCTGCGGCAGCGGGCGCAAGTTCAAGCAGTGCCACGGCCGGCCCGGCTCGGGTTCGAATGTCGGGGATCGAGGCCCCGGCTCGGGTTCGAATGCCGGGGATCGAGGCCCGGCCGCGGGTTCAGGGGCCGGGGACCGAGGCTCCCGAGCGGGTTCGGGTTCGGCCGGCCCGGGTTGAGCAGTGCAAGACTTCTCCGACCGGCTCCGCAAGCTGCGGGGCCGGCTTGATGAGGCCGAGGCCTACTTGCGGATCAGGGCTCTGCGGGCCCGCCGCCCCCAGCTCGAGGCCGAGGTGTCCCGCCCCGACCTGTGGGACGACCAGGACCGGGCCCGGGGTCTGACCTCGGAGCTGGCCGCGGTGGCCGAGGACATAGAGCTGTTCGACCAGCTCGCCGCCGACCTGTCCGACGCCGAAATCCTCAACCAGCTCGCGGTGGAGGAGTCCGACGACTCCCAGGAGGCCGAGATCGCCGAAGCGGCCGCGGCGCTGGAGCAGCGCTTCGACGAACTGGAGCTGCGGTCGCTGTTCGCCGGGGAGTTCGACGACCGCGACGCCGTCTGCCAGATCAAGTCGGGCGAGGGGGGCACAGACGCCCAGGACTGGGCCGAGATGCTCATGCGGATGTACGCCCGCTGGGCCGAGCGCCGGGGCTTCGGCCTGGAGGTGACGGCGGTGTCGGAGGGCACCGAGGCCGGCTTGAGCAGCGTCGAGTTCATCCTCAAGGGCCGCTGCGCCTACGGGTGGATGCAGTCCGAGCACGGGGTCCACCGCCTGGTGCGGATCTCGCCGTTCAACAACGAGGGCAAGCGCCAGACCGCCTTCGCGGCCGTGCAGGTGGCGCCGTTCTTCGAAGAGGTGTCCGACGCCATCGACATCGACGAGAGGGACCTCCGGGTCGACACCTACCGCTCCTCGGGGGCCGGGGGCCAGCACGTCAACGTGACCGACTCGGCGGTGAGGATCACCCACACCCCCACCGGGCTGGTGACGAGCTGCCAGAACGAGCGCAGCCAGCACCAGAACAAGGATCGGGCTATGCAGATGATGGCGGCCAAGCTGCTGGACTTGGAGCGCAAGAGGCGGGAAGCCGAGATCGCCGGCATCACCGGCGAGCAGCAGAACGTGGGCTTCGGCAGCCAGATCCGCAACTACGTGCTGCAGCCCTACCAGATGGTGAAGGACCTGCGGTCCGAGCGGGAGACCTCCGACGTGGACGGCGTGCTGGGCGGCGACCTCGACGGCCTGATGGAGACCTGGCTGCGCTGGAGCCGGGCCCGGGCCGAACTCTGAGGGCGCCCCGATTCCGGGCCCGGGCCGAACTCTGAGGGCGCCCGGATCGGGCCGGGCCGAGCTTCGAGGGCGCTGCTGGATTGACGCAGGCGGCGGCGGCCCCGCTGGTACGGTCGGAGCGTCCCCTTGGCAAGGATCGGCATGATCAAGCTCGAGAGCGTCACGAAGGTGTACAAGGGCGACGTCGTGGCCCTGCGGGACGCCAGCATCTCCATCGCCAAGGGCGAGTTCGTGTTCCTGGTCGGGCCGTCCGGGTCGGGCAAGTCCACTTTCATCCGGCTGTTGAACCGCGAGGAGGTGGCCCAGCACGGCCGGGTGTTCGTGGCCGGGCGGGAGGTGGGGTCGATGAGCTCGTGGCGGGTTCCGTACCTGCGCCGCAACATCGGCTTCATCTTCCAGGACTTCAAGCTGCTGCCCAAGAAGACGGTGGGCGAGAACGTCGCCTTCGCCTTGGAGGTGATCGGCAAGCCCCGCTACGTGATCCGCCAGCAGGTCCCCGCCATCTTGGATCTGGTCGGGCTGCAACTCAAGGTGGACCGCTTCCCCGACGAGCTCTCCGGAGGCGAGCAGCAGCGGGTCTCCATCGCCCGGGCCTTCGTGAACCGGCCGCTGATCATGCTGGCCGACGAGCCGACCGGCAACCTCGACCCCCAGACCTCCGACGGCATCATGCGCCTGCTCGACCGCATCAACCAGACGGGCACGACCGTGGTTATGGCCTCCCACGACCGCGGCATCGTCGACACCATGCGGCGGCGGGTGGTGGAACTCGACCGGGGCGTGATCGTCCGCGATCAGGCCCGGGGCGTGTACGAGTAACGGCGGATGCTGGCTCCCCGAAACGCTGCGTTCGGCCCGCCGCCAGCTCCGCCGGGGCGGGTACGAGTTAGCGCATGATGCTCAGCTCCCGCTACGCGCTGCGCGAGACCGGGCAGAACCTGGGGCGCAACGTCCAGCTCGCGGTGGCCACCGTCATCACCGTGGGCGTGTCGCTGGCCATGTTCGGCGGCTTCGTGCTCTTCCAGATCGCGGTGGACAACGCCACCCAGCGCTGGGAGGGCGGCATCGAGTTCGTGGTCTGGATGAACGCCGACGCCACCCCCGAGCAGGACGAGCGCATCCGCACCCGGCTGGAGGAGAGCCCGGCGGTGAGCCGGTGGGTCTACGTGGACCAGGCCGAGACCTTCGAGGAGTTCAAGGAGCTGTTCGCCGACACGCCCGAGCTGGTGGAGTCGGTCACCGCCGAGGAGCTGCCCCCCTCGTATCGGGTGGTGCCCGCCGACCCCGACGCCGATGTGGTGGAGGAGACGGGAAGCCAGTTCCTGGGCCAGCCCGGCGTGCGGGCGGTGGTGTTCGCCGGGGAGGCGGTGCGGGGCATCCAGGACCTGGCCGACCGGGCCGGGCTGGTGCTGT
The DNA here is from genome assembly GCA_958296055.1 of uncultured Acidimicrobiales bacterium. GTDB lineage: Bacteria > Actinomycetota > Acidimicrobiia > Acidimicrobiales > Aldehydirespiratoraceae > CATQHS01. The sequence goes on along the minus strand of CATQHS010000001.1, from coordinate 815,561 downwards.
TCATCGGGGCGATCGTGCTGCTGGCCGCCTCCGCCCTGCTCATCTTGAACACCATCTCCATCGCCATCAGCAACCGGCGCCAGGAGATCGAGATCATGCGGGTGGTGGGGGCGTCGCGGTGGTTCGTCCGCATCCCGTTCATGCTGGAAGGGCTGATCCAGGGGGTGCTGGGGGCGCTGGTGGCCGTCGGCAGCAACGTCTTGCTGCGAGGCTATGTGATCGATTGGTTCAGCCAGGTCGACGAGATCAGGCTGCTGGCCGGCTTCAGCGTGGACGACTCGGCCCTGTTCCGCACCAACCTGGTGGTGCTGGCCATCGGCGTCGCCGTCTCGGTAATCGGCTCGGCCGTCGCCGTGACCGTCTACCTCGACAAGTAAGCCCGCTTTTTGGCCCGGCGGTTCCGGCCCGGCGGTCAGCGCTTGGCGATCACCGCGTCGGCGTCGATCTCGATCATCGCCCCCTGGCGGGGCAGGGAGTGGATCACCACCAGCGTGCTGGCCGGGTAGTGCTCCTTGTGGAAGAACTCGGCCCGGGCCTCATGTATCTGGGCGAACATCTCCCGGGTGAACGGCGGCACCACGTAGACCCTCACCCGCACGATGTCGTCGATGGTTCCGCCCACCGGCTCCAAGGCGGCCAGCAGGTTGCGGATCACCTGGCGGGTCTGCTCTTTGATGTCGCCTTCCCCGACGATGGTCTCGTCCTCCCCGGCGGTGGCGGTCCGCCCCGACAAGTACACGAGCTTGAGGTCGCCGGTCTCGACGACCACCCCGCCCGAATGCACCAACTCGTTCACGCCCGACCCCTCGAAGAAGTGCCAGCCGGTGCCCATGTCGGCGTTGATGACCCGCTTGCTTATGACCTGGTTCTCGTCCATGGCCGCGGACGATACTCGTTGGCTGAGACCGCGGTTAGCGTCGGGGCCGGCCCGGCCGGGAGGGGCAAACCGTGGACTTCGAGCTCACCGACGAGCAGGAGATGTTCCAGGAGGTGCTGCGCCGGTTCGTGGGCGAGCACGTCAAGCCGGTGGTCCGCGAGTATGAGCGCGAGGGCCGTTATCCGGCGGAGATCGTGGCTGAGATGGCCGGGCTGGGCTTGTTCGGGATCACCGTCCCGGCCGAATACGGGGGCCTGGGGCTGGACACGGTGTCGATGAGTTTGGTGTTCGAGGAGATCTCTCGGGGCTGGATGGGCGTGGCCGGCATCATCGGCACCCATTCGCTGTCGTGTCGGATGATCGCCGCCCATGGCACCGAGGAGCAGAAGCGGCGGTGGCTGCCGGAGTTGGCGACCGGGCGGCGGCGGACGGGGATCGCGTTGACCGAGCCGGGCGGGGGCAGCGATTTGCAGGGGATCTCCACCCGGGCGTGGCGCGACGGCGATGAGTATGTGATTAGGGGGACCAAGACGTGGATCACCAACGCCCGCTTCGCCGATCCCTTGCCGGTGCTGGTCAAGACCGACCCGGACGCGGTACCCCGCCACAAAGGGATGAGCGTGTTGTTGGTGGAGGCGGGCCGGGCCGGTTATGAGGTGACCAAGGATTTGGGCAAGTTGGGTTACAAGGGCCCGGAGTCGTGTGAGGTGGTGCTCGACGATGTGCGGGTGCCGGTTGATTGTTTGTTGGGCGGGGTGGAGGGCCGGGGGTTCGTGCAGGTGATGAGCGGCTTGGAGGCGGGGCGGGTGAACATCGCGGCTCGCAGCGTGGGGATCGCGCAGGCGGCGTTGGACGCGTCGTTGGCCTACGCGCAGCAGCGGGAGGCGTTCGGGCGGCCGATCGCCGATTTTCAGGCTATTCAGTTGAAGCTGGCGGACATGGCCACGGAGTTGGAGGCGGCCCGGTTGTTGACCCGCTGGGCCGCTGATCGCATCGATAGGGGGTTGCGGGCTGATGTGGAGGCGGGGATGGCCAAGTACTTCGCGTCGGAGGCGGCGATTCGGGCGTCGTTGGAGGCCATGCGCATCCACGGCGGCTATGGCTATTCCACCGAGTTTGAGATCGAGCGGCTCTACCGCGACGCTCCGCTGATGGCCATCGGCGAGGGCACCAACGAGATCCAGCGAACCGTCATCGCCAAAGGCCTTCTGCGCCGGGCCCGAGCCGCGGACGGCTGACCCTCAGTCCCGCCGCCGCAGGCCCGGCTCGCACGGCGGGCGATTTCGGCGGCGTTGGCGGCCGCCAGCCTGATCTCAGTCTCGGTATCCCAGGGCCCGGGCCACTGTCGGCTCGGTGATCCGCCCCGCCTTCACCGTCAGCCCGGCCCGCAGCCCCGGATCGGCCTCGCAGGCCTCCTCGACACCCAGGTCGGCTAGGCGCACCACGTAGGGGAGGGTGGCGTTGTTGAGGGCCTGGGTGGAGGTGCGGGGCACGGCGCCGGGCATGTTGGCCACGCAGTAGTGCACCACCTCGTCCACCGTGTAGGTGGGCTCGGCATGGGTGGTCGGGCGGGAGGTCTCGGCGCAGCCGCCCTGGTCGATGGCCACGTCCACGATCACCGAACCGGGCCGCATGCCCTTGACCATCTCGGCCGTCACCAGGCGCGGGGTCCGGTCCCCGGGCACCAGCACCGCCCCGATCACCAGATCGGCGCCGAGCACGGCGGCATCCAGGGCGGTCGGACCGGAGTACAGCGTCCGCAGGGCCGAGCCGAAGCGGGCGGCCAGCGACTCCAGCACGGCCGGGTCCCGGTCGAGCACGGTGACCGACGCCCCCAGCCCCACCGCCATCTCGACGGCGTTGCGGCCCACCGTCCCGCCGCCCACCACCGCCACCTCGGCCGCCGGCACCCCGGGCACGCCTCCCAGCAGCACCCCCCGGCCCCCGGCCGCGGCCTCCAGGCATCGGGCCCCGGCCTGAACCGACATGCGCCCGGCCACCTGCGACATGGGGGCCAGCAGGGGCAGGCTCCCGCCGGGGCCGGTCACCGACTCGTAGGCGATGGCGGTAGCGCCGCTGGCCAGCAGGTCGTCGGCCTGGGCGGGGTCGGGGGCTAGGTGCAGGAAGGCGAACAGCGTGTGGCCGGGGCGGAGCCGGGCCCGCTCGGCGGCTTGGGGCTCTTTGACCTTGACGATCAGTTCGGCCGCCTCGAACACCTCTTCGGCGGTGTCGGCCACCGCGGCGCCGTGGGTTACGTACTCCTCGTCGCTGTACCCGGCCCCGACCCCGGCGCCGCGCTGCACGCAGATCTCGTGGCCCCGGCGGGCCAGTTCGGCCGTGCTCTCGGGGGTCAGCCCGACCCGCCGCTCCTCGTTCTTGACTTCGGTGGGGACGCCTATCCTCATAGCCTGAAAGATAGTGCGATTGGTGCGCCTATTTCATGGCTATTTTAGCTTCTGAACGACATATTTCAGAATATTCTTGCGCTCTAGAGAGAATTACTGCATAATTATTGCGTGCAGGATTTGGACGAGATCGACCGGTTGATCCTCAACGAGCTGCAGGCAGGGGGCCGGATGCCCAACGCCGACCTGGCCGGCCGGGTGGGCCTGTCGCCGTCGGCCTGCCACCGCCGGGTCCGCCGCCTCGAAGATTCAGGCGTGATCGCCGGCTACGTCATGATCGTGGACCGCGACCGCATAGGCCGGGCCTTGGACGTGTTCGTGGAGATCTCGCTGGTGAGCCAGAGCGAGGAGTCGCTGCGGCGGTTCGAGTTGGAGGTGGTGGACTGCCCCGAGGTGATGTCGTGCCACCTCATGGCCGGCGACGCCGACTACCTGCTGCACTTGGCCGTGGCCGACCACCGGGACTTCGAGCGGATCCACAACCGGTACCTGTCCCGGCTCAGCGGGGTGGCCCGGCTCCGGTCCAGCTTCGCCATCCGCACCGTCTACGAGACCACCCGCCATCACGTCTGAGGGGTTAGAGGGGCAGGTCCTTGAAGGGGACGCCCTTGTCGGCGCTGATGTCGCGGGGCAGGCCCAGGACCCGGTCGCCGATGATGTTGCGCTGGATCTCCGAGGTCCCGCCCGCGATGGACGATTGCAGGGTGGACAGGGCGTTGCGCGACCAGGCCGCGCCGGACTCGTGCTCCCAGGCCGCGCCGGCGGCCCCGACCACCTCCATGGACAGGTCCCGGTAGGCGGCCAGCAGCTCCGACCAGGCCAGCTTGCCCACCGACCCGCCCGGCCCCGGAGTCCGGCCCGCCTTGAGTTCGGCCCGGGTCCGCATCGAGACCAGCGACCGGCAGGCCTCGAGGATCCGCAATTGCATCAGCCCCTGGCGCAGCCGGGGGTCGCCGATGGCACCCCGCTGCCGACACTCCTCGATGAGGCGGTCGGACAGCTCGGTGTCGATGCCCCCTACCGGGCCGGCGCCGATGGCCACCCGCTCGTACATGAGCATGGCTGTGGCCATGGCCCAGCCCTTGTCGGCCTCGCCCAGCAGGTTGGCGGCCGGAATGCGCACGCCGGTGAAGAAGATCTCGTTGAAGGCGGTGCCGCCGTCGATCTGGCGGATGGGCCGAATCTCGATCCCGGGCGCGTCCATGGGCACGATGAACATGGATATGCCGGCGTGCTTGGGCACCTCGACGTTGGTGCGGGCGATGACGATGCCGTAGGCGCACAGGTGGGCCAGGGTGGTCCACACCTTCTGGCCGTCGATGACCCACTCGTCGCCGTCGCGGACGGCCCGGGTCCGCAGGCCGGCTACGTCGGAGCCGGCGGCGGGCTCGGAGAACATCTGGCACCAGACCTCCTCGCCCGAGATGTTGCGGGCCATCCAGGCCGCCTTCTGCTCGGCGGTGCCGTACTCGGCCAGCATGGGCAGGCACATGCCGTGGGAGATGGTCAGCTCGGTGGTCATGCTCGGGTATCGGGCGCACTCGTCGCGCCAGACCCGCTCGTGGGCTTTGGTGAGCCCGGCCCCTCCGTACTCGACCGGGTGGGTGAGGCCGGCCAGCCCGGCTTCGGTCAAGGCCCTCTGAAACTTTTGGGCGGCCCGCAGCCGGCGCTCGCCCCGGGGGTCGGGGTGGCCGCCGGAGCCGGCGCCGGTGGCGTGGCGGTCCAGGAAGGCCCGGCAGCGGGCCCGAAACTCGGCCTCGTCCTCACCGGAGAGGGCCTCGGAGTCGGGGTCGGCGGTGGTCATCTGCGCATGGCCTGAGCCTCGGCCTTAGGTTAGGCCGGGTGGGCGGCGGCGGGATCGGGTGGGACGGGTTCGAGCACGCCGCCCCAGACTTGGCCGCCCGGGTGAGGGCCCGGCTGGAGAGCCATCGCCACGGGGTGCTGGCCACCGTCCGGGCCGACGGCTCGCCCCGGCTGTCGGGGCTGGAGCTGCCCATCCGGTCGGGGCATCTGTGGCTGGCCATGATGACGGGATCGCGCAAGGCCGACGACCTGCTACGCGACCCTCGGTTCGCCGTCCACAGCGCCCCCGACGCCGAGGACCTGCCCGACGGCGACGCCTCCGTCAACGGCGTGGCCGCTCCCGCCGCGCCCGAGGAGCGGGCCGAGTTCATCGCCGGCCACCGTTTCCCCATCGAGGACCCCTCGGACATGGCGCTGTTCGTGGGCCTGATCCGCAGGGCGGTGCTGGCCCGGGTGGAGGGCGACGAGATGGTGATCGAGTCGTGGACTCCGGCCGGGGGCCACGTCACCCGGCGCCGTCGCTGAGCAAGCGCGACGCTGAAGGCTGAAGAAAGAACGCGGTAGAGCAAGCGTTCTCCGCTGAGCCTTTGGTGGAGCTGGAGGGAATCGAACCCTCGTCCGTCGGGCGGACACCAGGCGTGATACGACCATTCCCGTGATTCCGGCTCGCGGCTGCCGGCCCGCCGGGTTCGGGAGAATCGGCGATTCTGCGACTCTTTTCTTCGAAGCAATCGATTGTGAATCGTTGGGATCAGCGATCCTGCCGCCGGATCTTTCTCCGGTGTCAGCGGTCTTTGCCTGCGGTCAGCGGTCTTTCCCGGCGGTCACCTCTGCTTCTGGTGCCAGGCTGCAGCGGTCCGGCCCCGCGTGCCATTGCTGGTCGCGATGATTCTCGGCTTACCTGATCGCGGGATCAGGCCGCGAGAACGAGATCGTCCGTATCGGCGTCTCTGGGGGTGCCCCGTTTAGGGAGTCTGAGCAACTCCGGTCGCACGCGTTGGCCTCCGAGTCCCGGCGTCGAAACCGGTCAGCCCCTTGTGCTTTATGCCTCAGATGTCAAGAAACGGCTAGGCCGGAGGGGCATTGTAACCACCGGCCCGGACAGCCCGGACTCGGCCCCGGGTGAGCGCGATCCGGGCCAGGATCAGGATCGACGCCACCATCCCGGTCAGGCCGTAGAGCACGATTGGGATCTGCTCGATCAGCACGCCGTAGGTCATCCAGCCGGCCGTTTCGGCCAGCAAGAGGGCCCAGGTGGCCGCCGACAGGCCGACCGGCGCGTAGGTCCGCCAGGCCGCGGCTATCGAAGGGAGGAACTGCACATTGTTGGCCAGGGCCAGGGCCGTGCCCAGCGCGGTCCAGCCCCACCCCGCCCCGACGACGGCCAAGACGACGACGGCGGCCGCGCCCAGGGCCACCCCGGCCCGGACATCGGCCCCGCTTCGGTACAGCAGCCAGAACGTGATGGCGAAGCCCACTTCGGCAACGGCGCAGGCCAGGACGGGCATCCACACCGCCTCGGCGACGAGGAAGATCAGCCACCCGGAGTTGATGACGACGCCTAGGACGGCCCACCCCGGCGACACCCCCTCGGGCCGCCCCATCCTCAGAAGCCGGACGATCTGGGGCACCAGTTGAATGCAGGTGAGGATGGTCGCCGCCACCCCGACGACCAGAGCCGCCGTCGCCACCGTCATTCGCCTCGACCTCGGCCCGGCGGCCGGCGGCGCCCCTCGGCCATGGCCCGCCGGGCTTCCAGGTCGGCGTCGCGGCGGGCGATCTCCTGGCGCCGGTCGGCCCGGGTGCGGCCCCGGGCCAAAGCCAGGGCCAGCTTGGCCCGGCCGTCGGCGAAGTACAGCGCCAGCGGCACCAGCGTCAGCCGCTCCCGGTCGATCCTCGACTTCAGCCCGGCGATCTCGCCCCGGTGGGCCAAGAGCTTGCGGGCCCGGCCGGGGTCGGGGGCGAAGGCGGCCGCCGAGCGCGAGTAGGGCGCGATGTGCAGGCCGTGCAGCCACAGCTCGCCGGCGTCGATGCCGGCCCACGACTCGGCGAGCTGCACCTTGCTCTCGCGCAGCGACTTCACCTCGCTGCCGATCAGCACCATCCCCACCTCGAGGGTGTCGAGGACCTCGTAATCGCGGCGGACCCGGCGGTTGGCGGCCACGGCCATGGCCCCCTCCGGTACGTCGCGCCGACTAGAAGACCGGGCCATGGCCTCACGCTAACGCCCTTCCGGCGGGGCGGTTCATGGTAACTTTATCGCATTATGGTAACTGAGATCGCATAATGGTAACTTCATCGCATTTGAGTGTTCGGATGGTGCCGCTCGGCCGCCCCGACCCGAACTCGTTCACATCGGCCCGTTCACGTCAGCCCGTTCACGTTGGCATCGAGGGTGCGGCCGACTCGTCGCCGGCGTTGAAGTCAGCAATAGCAGCGTTGATCTTGCGGGCGATCCTGCGGGATCGTTCGGCCATTTTGACCATGGCGGCGGCCGCCTTTCGAGCTTGAGCGGCCAAGGTGGCGTCGGCCATCCAGGGGGCGGCGGTCATGCGGGCGGCTAAGGCCTCAGCCCGGGCGGCTAGCGCGGCCAGATTGGCGGCCATCTCGGATGCGTCGTCGATGTTGAGGGAGGCCCATTCGTCGTCGATCTGGCCTGCCTCTATCTCGGCGATGATCTCACGGGCCGCGCCGGTCACAGCTTCGGCTTCGGCAGATGCCGCGGCTAGCTCGCGACGAATGGCAGCAGTTGCCGGGCGTCGGCGGCCCAGATATCCCAATCGGTTATCGCTACCACTCACCCTTCCAAGCTCCTTTCGGCCCATGAGCTTCACGGTAACCGCGCCCTAGAATGGACCGCCGTTAGGGTGGCGCGGCCATGTTGGAGATGCCTGCCTCGGTGCATGCGGAGATGGTGGCCCATGCCTTCGCCGGGCTGCCCAACGAGGCGTGCGGGCTCTTCGCCGGGCCCGGCGGCGACCGGGCTGAGCGGTTCTATCCGATGCGCAACGCGGCCGCCTCCGACCGGATCTACCGGCTCGACGGGGCCGAGATGATGGGGGTGGAGCGAGACGCCGACGCCGCCGGGCTGGCCGTCATGGGGGTCATGCACTCCCATGTCCGCACCGACGCCTACCCGTCGCCCACCGACGTGGCCGACGCGGCCCGCTTCGATCCGTTCGGGGCCTGGCGGTTCGTGATCGTGTCGCTGCGCCACCCCGACCCGGTGCTGCGCTCCTACCGGATCCTCGACGGGACCATCACCGAGGAGCCGGTGGCCGTCGCCTGAGGGCTGTCGCCTGAGATCCCCCCGTCGCCTGAGGGCCGTCGCGTGAGGGCTCAGCCGCCCGGTTGCCCGCCGCTGGCCCGGCCCGCCGCCGGCTGCTCGGCGCTCAGCAGAGCCGCGGGCAGGGCCGCGGCCACCGCGTCGGGGTCCTGCAGCGGCCCGAGGTGGCCCAGATGCCGGTAGCGGATCAGTCGGCCCCGGGGCAGGGCCGCGGCCACCGAGGCGGCGAACCGGCTCGGGCTCGGTTCGCCGCCCGACTCCGGGCCGGACGCCACCACAACCGGCGGGCCCACCTCGCCCAGCCGGTGGAAGATCTGGGTGCGGCCCGCGAAGGTCGCGGCCTCCACCTCAGGCGGACAGGCCAGCCCGACCCGGCCGTTGGGGCGGTCGGCGAAGCCGGTCTGAACGTAGGCGTCGAGCGCGTCGGGCCGCAGAGCGTCGAGGGGAGGGCGGCCGGCGTAGCGGGCCCGGGCCTCGGCCCGGTCCTCGAACACCTCGCGCCGCCCGCGGGCCGCCTCCACCAGCCTGCTCTGGGCCCCGGCCAAAAAAGACTGGGCCTCAGCGATCACCGGCTCGTACAGGAATAGCCCGGCGAAGCGCCCGGGCCGGTCCAGTTCGGCCGCCACTAAGGCGTTGGCCCCCATCGAGTGGCCGAACCCGTACAGCCTCTCCGCGCCGATGGCGTCGGCCGCAGCCGCGGCGTCGGCGCCCATGGCGTCCCAGCCGTAGTCCTCGCCGGCCGGCCGGCTCGAGAGCCCGTGGCCCCGGAAGTCGAGCAGCCACACCCGGAACGAGCCGGCCAGGGCCGCGGCCATGGGGGAGTAGGCCCAGCCGTGGAAGCCGGTGGCGTGGCCCACCAGCAGGTCGGGCCCGGTTCCGCCCGCGTCGCGCAGGCAGAGCCGCACCCCGTCGCCGGTGCAGACGGCCAGGGCGGGGCCGGGGTCGCGGGCCGGGTCGTCAATGGCCGGTACCGTAACCCTGTGAACGACGGCGCAGGCCCCGCCGGCGGCAAGGGCCCCGGCCCGTTCTCGCCGGCTTACCGCCAAGTGGTGCTGGCGCTGCTGGCCGGGGTGGCCCTGGTCTCCTATAACAACCTGGCCGCCACCGCGGCCCTGCCCGACATCGGCGACGACTTGGGCTCGGTGGCCCTGCTGCCCTGGGTCATCACCGTGGAGTTGTTGGCCGCTTCCATCGCGGTGCTGGCCGTGGGCCCGTTCATCGACGGGTCCGGCGCCTCCCGGACCTTCCGCATCACCATCGTCGGGTTCGCCGTCGCCTCGTTGCTGTGCACCGTCGCCCCCACCATGGAGCTGCTGGTAGTGGCCCGGGTCCTCCAAGGGCTCGGGACCGGCGCCCTGCTCGGGACGGCCATCACCAGCGTGGGGCTGATCTCCGATGACCGGATCCGGCCCCAGATCTACGCCATGGTGTCGTCGATCTGGGGGGCGATGAGCATCGCCGGCCCCGCCCTGGCGGCCGGGCTGGTGAGCGTCCTGGGCTGGCGGGCCGTCTTCGCGGTCAACCTGCCGGTGGCGGTGGTGGCCGGAGCGGTCGGCTGGCGCCGGCTGCCCGACCGGGCCGCCGCCGCCCCCGAGCGGCTCGACCGCCGGGGCCTGCTGCTGGCCAGCGTGGTCACCGCCGCCCTGCTGGGCGCCACCTCATGGGTGGAGTGGTGGAGCCTGGGGCTGTTGGCTTTGGCGGCGGCGATGACCGCGGCCTATGTCCGCCACGCCCGCTCCCACCCCGCGCCGGTGGTGAGGGTGATCCACGTCGCCGGGGCCCGCTGGCGTTCGCTGCACACCACGTCGGGCCTAGTTCTGGCCGGGGGCACGGGGGCGGCCGTGTTCCTGCCTCTGTACCTGCGGGGGGCCAGAGGGGCTTCGACCGCGGCGGCTGCCTTCTCGGTGGTGTGGCTCTCGCTGGGGTGGGTGTCCTCGTCATGGGGGGCCAGCAAGCTCCAGGAGCGGGTGAGCTCTCAGACCGTCATCCTGCTGGGCGCGTCCGTGGAGAGCGTGGCCGCTCTGGGCTTGGCGCTGGCGGTGGCGGCCCGGGCCCCGGTGCCGGTTGTGCTGGCCGGCTTCTATCTGGTGGGGTGCGGCATCGGGTCGGTGGCCATGGCCGGCCTCAACCTGCTGCAGCACCGGGCCGAAGATCGCGAGATGGGCCGGGTCAGCGCCGCCCACCAGTTCATCCGCTCCCTCGGGTTCACCTACGGGGCGGCGGTGGCCGGGCTGGTGCTGTTCGCGGTGGTGGATTGGCGCATAGGCAATGTGGAGGCGGTGCGGGACCTGCTGAGCCGCCGGGACGCGACCCTGACCCTGGCTGCGGTGGAAGCGCTGGAGTCGGCCTACGCCTGGGCGCTGGCCGCGGCCGCCGCCCTGTCGATCCTGTCCCTGCCCACCGCGGTGGCGCTGGTCCGCTCCCGGGAGAGGTCTCCATCTGTCGGTTAGCGGCGGTGGCGCTGGTCCGCTCCCGGGAGAGGTCTCCATCTGTCGATTAGCGGCGGCGCTGGTCGCAGTGCTGGTGGCTGCTTCCTGCGGTCTCAGCGGCAGCGCCGGGGGTGACTCTGCCCCGGCCGAGGCCCCCGCCGCCGCTGAGGCCTCCGCCGGGGATGACTCTGCCGTCGAGGGTGACTCCGCCGGGGCCGAGGCTCCCGCTGGCGAGACAGCCCCAAGTGCGGTCCAAGACCCGGCCGATGCGGCTGCCGCGGCGACCATCGCCTGGGTCGAATGCCCGTCCGATCTGGCCAGCCTTCACCTGACCTGTGCCCTGGCCTCCGTGCCCGTCGACTGGGATGACCCCTCCGGGCCGGTCACCCAGATCAGCCTGACCGTCCTCCGCGGGTCTGACCCCGATCCGGGCCGCCCGCCGCTGGCCGTGCTCGAAGGCGGGCCGGGTACGCCCAGCACCGAGTCCAATCTCTACTCCGAAATCCAGCCCTACCCCCAGGTCTTCATCGACCAGCGCGGCACCGGGTTTGGCTCGACCGATTTCGACTGCATCGAACTCGACCAGATCCTGGTCGAGGCGCTGGCCGGTGACGGCGACGAGGCGGCCCGCCTGCTGGACTCCGCCTACGAAGGCTGCTGGCGCCGTCTGAGCGCCCACCCGGTCTTGGAGAACACGAACTCGGTCGCCCACGCTGCCGACGCGGCCGCGGTGATGGCCGGCCTCGGACACGACCGCTGGTTCGTCTACGGCGCCAGCTACGGCACGACCATCGCCTTGGAGGTGATGCGGGCCGAGCCGCCGGGGCTGGCCGGCGCCGTGCTCGACGGCGTCTACCCCCCCGGCCTGGACGTGGACCGGTCCCTGGGCTCCTCGGCCCGATCGGCGTTGTGGGAACTGGACGCCGCCTGCGCCGAAGACCCGGTCTGCCGAGGCGTCCTCGCCGACGTGGACGGCACGCTGGACGAGTTGGTGGCCAGATTCAACGACCGGCCCCTGACCGCGACCGTGGACCCGTCCTGGACCGGCCTGGAGCATGACCTGGACCTGGAGATCAACGGAGACGACCTGGCGAACATGGTGTTCTGGTACCTCTACGACCCTTGGACCATCGTGAACGTGCCGTGGCTGCTGGCCGGGATCGACCGGGGCGACCAGGATGCCGTCGACTGGCTGGCGCAGGATTCCTATGGCTACGACTTCTACGGCGCCGAGGGCACGTTCCAGGCCGTGGAGTGCTCCGAGCGTCTGGCGATGGCTTCCGGGGTGCCTGATGGGGTGGGCGAATACGAGGAGGCCATCGCCCGGCCCGGCCTGGCCGAGACCTGCACGGGCTGGGATCTGGCCCCTTCGCCGTCCGAACCGCCCCCGGCCAGCGATCTGCCGGTGCTGCTGCTGGCCGGCCGGTTCGACCCCATAACCTCGCCGGAGATGGCCTTGCGGACCGCGGAGGGGCTGCCCAACTCCACCGTGGTGATCCACAACCGGGCGAGCCACGGGGTATGGACCGTCGACTTCTGCGCGGCCCGCATCGTCGATGCCTTCCTGTCCGACCCGGCCGCCTCGCTCGACTCATCCTGCGCGGATATGACCCGGCTGATATGGACGCGGCCCTGACCAGTCAGGGAAAGGCGACGCCCGGCTATAATCTTGACCGGAGCGCTCAGGATTTGACCGCCCAGGAACTCAAGGCCCCCTCAAGAACGGACAGGAACGGACCCGACATGGCCGCTTGCGCCAGCCCGCTCGATCTCGTCGGCAACACCCCGGCGGTGGATGTCTCGGTCCTGAGCCCCAACCCCGGCGTCCGCTTGGTGGCCAAGCTGGAGAGCGCCAATCCGACCGGCTCGGTGAAGGACCGCATCGCCAAGGCCATGCTGGAAGAGGCCGAGGCCGACGGCACCCTGACCGAGGGCCGCCGGATACTGGAGCCCTCGTCGGGCAACACCGGCATATCGCTGGCCCTTATGGCCCGGATGAAGGGCTATCCGATCACCATCGTCATGCCCGAGAACGTGTCGGACGAACGGCGCCGGATGCTGGAGGTGTTCGGGGCCGACGTGGTGGCCACGCCCGGGGCCGAGGGCTCCAACGGGGCGGTGCGCCGGGCCCGGGAACTGGCCTTGGACCGCCCCGACTGGGTGTTCTTGGACCAGTACTCCAACGACGTGAACCCCCGCACCCACTACGAGACCACCGGCCCGGAGATCTGGCGGGACGTGGGCGACGTCACCCACTTCGTGGCCGGCCTGGGCACCAGCGGCACCCTGATGGGGGTCGGCACCTACCTCAAGGAGCGGCGCCCCGGCGTGGAAGTGCTGGCGGTGGAGCCCCCGGCCGGGGAGATGGTCGACGGCCTGCGCAGCCTTGACGACGGCTTCATCCCCCCCGTCTACGACAAGTGGGGCGGGGTGGACCTGCTCGACGGCAAGCGCATCGTGCGGGTGGAGGAGTCGATCACCCAGACCCGGAGGCTGGCCTCGGTGGGGGTGTTCGCGGGCTTGTCGGCCGGGGCGGCCCTGGCCGGGGCGATGCGGGTGGCCGAGCGGGCCGAGCGGGCCGTGGTGGTGTTCGTGGTGGCCGACGGGGGCTGGAAGTACCTGTCGAGCCGGGCTTGGACCGGCGACCTGGCCGAGGTGGCGGCCCGGGCGGCCGAGACGATCTATTTCTGACCGCCCGCCTCGGACCGGCGCCGCTTCTGACGGCTGGCGGGCCTAACGGGGCCGGACGGGACTGGTGGGACGGGCGGGCCGATGGGGTTGGCGCCCTGCGCCGGTAGGCTGGCTCGCCGACTCAGCCCCAACTGCCCCACGGAGCCCGAGATGTCGAAGATCTGCCAGGTCACGGGCAAGAAGCCGCACTTCGGCAAGCAGCTTTCCCACTCCCACCGGCGCAGCAGCCGGCGCTGGGACCCCAACATCCAGACCAAGCGCTTCTACCTGCCCAGCGAGAAGCGCTGGATCAAGCTCACCCTGAGCGCCAAGGCCATAAAGACCATCGACAAGCGGGGCATAGAGAGCGTGGTGGCCGAGATGCGCCGCAACGGTCAGAAGATCTAGGAGGCCGGCGATGGCCAGCGACAAGCGTCCCATCATCAAACTGCGGTCCACGGCCGGCACCGGCTACACCTACGTGACCACCAAGAACAAGACCAACACCCGGGAGCGGATCGAGATCAAGAAGTACGACCCGGTGATCCGCAAGCACGTGGCGTTCAAAGAGGAGCGCTGAGCCTCCCGCCGAGGCCCCGGCGCCGGGCCTGAGCCTGGGACCGACCGGGGGGCCGGGCCGGTGACGGAAGCGACCGAAGGGACCGAAACGGCGCCGGGCCTGTCGGTGACCGTGCTGGGGTGCAGCGGCTCCTACGCCGCCCCCGGCAACCCCTGCACCAGCTACCTGGTGCGCAGCCCCGGCGCAGTGGTGCTGCTCGACTGCGGCCCCGGCTCGCTCGGTCCCCTGCAGACCGCGACCGGCTTCGACCAGATCGACGCCGTGGTGCTCACCCACTGCCACCCCGACCACTGGCTGGAACTGCCGGTGCTGCGCAACGTCTTGACCTACTTCCATCCCCGCTCCGGCGTGCCGGTGTACGGCACGGCCGAGACCCGGGTCATGGACGAGGCCATAACCGTGCGGTCCCCCGGCCGGGCCGACCCCTTCGAGTGGACGGTGATCGACGCCGCCTCGGAGGTGGCGGTCGGCGATCAGCGCTGGCGGTTCGCCCTCACCGACCACTCGGTGGAGACACTGGCCGTGCGGGTAGACGCCGCGGGCCGGTCTTTCGCCTTCAGCTCCGACACCGGGCCGGGCTGGGACTTCCGGTCCTTGGGCCCGGGCATCGACGCGGCCATGTGCGACGCCAGCCACCCCGCCGCCTACGAGGACCGGGGCATTCCCCACATGAGCGCCCGTCAGGCCGCCGGCGCAGCCGCCGTCGCCGACGCGGGCAAGCTGGTGCTCACCCATCTGGCCCCCGGAGTTGACCCCGACGGCCAGCGGGCCGAAGCCTCCGCCGTCTTCGGCGGCGCCGTGGAGGTGGCCCGCCCCGGCCTGGTGATCGAGGTGTGACTGTTCTCCCCCGGGCCCCGGCCTCCGGCCCCGCGGTTCCCCCAGGCGACCAACGAGCGAACCGGAGCGACCCATGACCACCCGAGGAGACGGCCGGCGGCCCGACGAGCTGCGCCCGCTGGAGTTGCGCCGCGACTACACCGAGATGGCCGACGGGTCGGCGCTGGCCGTCTTCGGCCGCACCCGGGTGCTGTGCACCGCTTCGGTGGACGATGACATCCCCCGCTGGCTGCGGGACAAGGGCGGGGCCTGGGTCACCGCCGAGTACTCGATGCTGCCCGGCTCCTCGCCCGAGCGGGTCAGGCGGGGTCCCAGCGGCCGCAACCAGGAGATCCAGCGCCTGATCGGCCGGTCGCTGCGCTCGGTGGTCGACCTGGACGCCCTGGGGCCGTGCCGGATCGTGGTCGACTGCGATGTGCTGCAAGCCGACGGCGGCACCCGGACTGCCTCCATATGCGGCGGCTACCTGGCTCTGCATGACGCCGTCGCCCGGCTGGTCGGGGCGGGCAAGCTCGACGCCGACCCCATATTCGACCAGTGCGCGGCGGTGAGTGTGGGCATTGTCGGCGGAGAGGTGATGCTCGACCTGCCCTACGCCGAGGACGCCGGGGCCGAGGTGGACTTCAACGTGGTGATGACCGGCTCGGGGCGCTTCGTGGAGGTGCAGGGGACGGCCGAGGGCCGGGCCTTCGACCGGCGCCGCCTCGACGAGATGATCGATCTGGCCGCCCGGGGCATAGCCGAGATCGTCGAGGTCCAGCGGGCGGTGTTGGCTCAGCCTCCAGAGCCCCGCTCCCAAGCCGCAGGGCCGTGATCGGCCTCGCCCACCCGCCGTCCCCAAGCCGCAGGGCCGTGATCAGGCTGGTTTGTGCCAGCGCCAATCCCGACAAGGCGGCCGAGATCGAAGCCTTGCTCGACGGGGTGGCCGTGCTGGCCCCCCGGCCCGCGGGCCTGGGCGAGGTGGTCGAGGACGCCTGTGACCTGGAGGGCAACGCCCGGCTGAAGGCGGCCGCGGTGTGCGCCTTCGCCGGGGCCGCGGCGGTGGCCGACGACACCGGCCTGGAGGTGGACGCGCTGGGCGGCGCGCCCGGGGTGCGCACCGCCCGCTACGCCGGCGAAGGGGCTGGCTACGCCGACAACGTCGAGCGGCTCCTAGCCGAGATGCGGGGCGTGGCTCCCGCCGAGCGCACCGCCCGGTTCCGCACCGTGGCCATGGTGGTCTGGCCCGACGGCGCCGAGCTGGTAGCCGCCGGCGCGGTGGAGGGCCTGATCGCGGCCGAGCCCAGGGGTATCGGCGGGTTCGGCTACGACCCGGTGTTCGTCCCCGCCGAGGGCGACGGACGCACCTTCGCCGAGATGAGCGACGCGGCCAAGCACGCGGTCAGCCATCGGGGCCGGGCCTTCCGGGCCTTGGCCCTGGCCCTGCGAGGGTGCGGACGGGGGGATTCGAACCCCCACACCCCAAAGGGCACTGGGACCTAAACCCAGCGCGTCTGCCAGATTCCGCCACGTCCGCGAAGGACCCCAGGCTACCGCCGCTCCCCGCGGTGCCGGGATCGCCGCCGGGTAGCCGGGACCCCCGCGGTGCCGGGATCGCCGCCGGTAGCCTGCACCGCCATGACCACCCCGCCCCGCCTCGAGGCCCCGGGCCCGGGGCCTGCCTCGCCCCGCCTCGACCTTATGGCCCCCCCGGGGCCCAATCCCCAGGCCGAGGTGTTCAACCGGCTGCTGCAAGACCGCATCGTGGTGCTGGGCTCCGACGTGGACGACGAGATCGCCAACTTCGTGATGGCCCAGCTCCTGTACCTGGAGGGCCAGGACGCGGCCAAGCCGATCTGGCTATACATCAACACCCCGGGCGGCTCGGTCACCTCGGGCATGGCCATCTACGACACCATGCAGTTCGTGCAGCCCGAAGTGGGCACCATCTGCCTGGGGCTGGGGGCGTCGATGGGGCAGTTCCTGCTGTGCGCCGGGGCGCCCGGCAAGCGCTACGCCCTGCCCCATGCCCGGATCATGATGCACCAGCCCTTAGGCGGGGTCAGGGGCCAGGCCTCTGACATAGCCATCCAGGCCGAGCAGATGGCCTACACCAAGCGCATCCTCCAAGAGCGCATCGCCCACCACACCGGCCAAAAGGTGGAGCAGATCGAGGCCGACTCCGACCGGGACCGCTGGTTCACCGCGTCTGAGGCCAAGGACTACGGCATCATCGACCACGTGATCGTCAAGCGCGGGGAGATGCACTAGAAGCGGCGGCGCGCAGGTCGGCGACGGCCCGGCCCGGCCCGCCGGGGTGGCCGAATACAGCCGATCCGGCCACCAGCACGTTGGCTCCGGCGGCCGCGGCCCGGGCGGCGGCGGCCGCGTCGATGCCGCCGTCCACTTCTAGGTCTATGTCGCGGCCGCACTCGGAGATCATGCGCCTGACCTCGGAGATCTTGGGCTCTACCGATTCCAGGTAGCGCTGGCCGCCGAAGCCGGGGTTGACCGTCATCACCAGCACCTCGTCAACGAGGTCGAGCACCTCCGAGACGGCGCTGGCCGGGGTGTGGGGATTGAGCACCACCCCGGGCCGGGCCCCCAGGTTGCGGATGGCGGCGAGTGAGCGGTGCAGGTGGGGGCAGGTCTCGACGTGGATCAACAAGGTGCCGCAGCCGGCCTCTGCATAGCGGGGGGCCAGCCGGTCGGGGTCTACCACCATGAGGTGGGCCTCGAAGGGGAGGTCGGTGTGAGGCCGGCAGGCGGCCACCAGGTCGGGCCCGTAGGTGAGGTTGGGCACGAACACGCCGTCCATCACGTCCCAGTGGACCCGGTCGGCCCCGGCCGCCTCCACCGCCCGGCACTCTAGGCCCAGCTCGGAGGCGTCGGCGGCCAGCATCGACGGGGCGATCTCCACGGGGCCGGCCACGGCCTGCACCCTAGGCCGGGGCCTGCGCCCTCGCGCCCGGGCCCTGATCGCCGCCCAGTCTCAGGGGCGGGCGTCGGGGCCCGGAGCCGCGCAGCGCCGCGGCCATGACGATCACCCAGTTGTAGGAGAACCACAGCACGAAGCTCTCGCCTGCGTTCTCGAACAGGGCGAAGGCCACCACCGCCGCCCACAGCCAGGTGTCGGCGCTGGGGTTGCGCATCAGGTCGCGGCCGGCGTTGAGGGCGGCCACGGCTGCGATCACTGCGAAGGGCGCCAGCCCGATCAGGCCCGTCCCGAGCAGCACCTCCAGGGCGCTGTTGTGGGCGCTGCCATCCCGCAGCAGCTCGTGGTCCGCGATCAGCTCGGGGACGTCCCAGAAGGCGAAGAACCCGTGGCCAGCGAGGGGGCGGTCGACGATGCGATCCCACACCAGGCCCCAGATGGTGCGGCGCTGCATGAACGTCGACTCCTGCCACAAGGCGGCGGTGACCACGGCGAGCCCGGCCAGGCTGGCGACGGCCGAGCCGAGCACGGCGCGGTTGGCCGTCCGGGGGCCGAGGCGCCGGCGCAGCCGCGGGTAGGCCCATCCCAGGGTCGAGACGGCCAGCGCCCCGATCAGCGACAGCCAGGCCGTCCGGCTCCCGGCCCCGATCAGCGTCGCCAGCGATGCCGCCGCCAGCGCGAACCCCGCCGCCGGCCTCCGCCAGTGACTCCAGTCCCGGGCCAGCAGGTAGCGGACCCCCACCAGCAGGCCCAGGGCGGCCAACGGGGCCAGAGAGTTGCGGTTGGTGTAGACGCCCCGCCAGTAGTCGCGGACGTCGAGGGCCTGGTTCGGGGCCGCGACCAGCGCCAGCAGGCTGGCCGCCACCGCGGCCGCGGCCATCAGCCCCAGCGGAACCCGCGCCTCGGCGCCCAGGTCGGCCATCACCCAGGCCAACAGCACCAGGCCCACGTATGTCAGCGAGCGCCAAAGAGTGAGCTCTGGCGCCACGCTCCACGCCGTCGAGGCGATGGCCACCAGCGTGTAGGCGGCTATGGCCGCGGCGGCCGTGCCGTGGGGTTGGGCCAGGCCCGCCGAGCCTGGTCGGGCCGGATCGGCCGCGGCGGCCGTGCCGTGGGGTCGGGCCAGGCCCGCCGAGCCCTTCCGAACCAGGTCGAAGGCGGCCGTTGCCGCGGCCAGCAGCGCGGCGGCGATGATGGCGGGCCGGATCAGGTCGCCCTCCCAGCCCCCCGAGTCGGCGGTGAGGTTGCGGGCGGCGAAGAACACCGGCCCGTTGGTGAAGATCAGCAGGGCGGTGGCGACGGCGGCGTACCGCAGCGGGCGGGGCACGGCGGCAATCGTAGAGTCGGGCCCGGCCCCGCCCCGGTCAGCCCTGCGGGTTGCCGCCTGCCTGGCCCGGTGAAAGTCCGGCGGTTGTCGGCTGGCGCGGCCCGGTCAGCCCGGCGGTTGCCGCCTGCCCGGCCCGGTGAACGTCCGGCGGTTGTCGGCTGGCGCGGCCCGGTCAGCCCTGCAGTTACCGGCCCGGCCTGGCTCGCCGCCGTTGGCCCGTTGGCCTTGGTCCCGTCTCCTAGACTGGCCCCGTGACCGACGGCGACGACGGACCCCCGCTGTTCGATCTGACCGACCCGCCGTCTGTCTCGGACTACCTGCGAGATGTGTGGCGGCGGCGCGAGTTCGCCGTGGTGGTGCCGGCCCAAGACCTGCGGGCCCTGAACATGGACACCGCTTTGGGCCAGTTCTGGCACTTGGTCAACCCGGCGCTGATGATCGGCGTCTACTTCCTGATCTTCGGGGTCATCCTCGACGCCCGGGCCGGGGTGGACAACTACCTCGGCTTCTTGGTGATCGGGGTGGTGGTGTTCCACCTGACCCAGCGGATCGTCCAGGACGCGGCGGTGAGCCTCTCCCGCAACGAGGGCCTGATCCGCTCCATCCAGTTCCCGCGGATACTGCTGCCGCTGTCCACCGTCAACGGCCAGACCCTGGGCTTTCTGCCTGCCCTGGGGGTGGCCGCGGTCACGCTGCTGGCCACCGGCGAGGTTCCGGGCTGGCGGTGGCTGGCCATGGTCGCGGTGCTGGCCGGCCAGTACGTGTTCAACCTGGGGGCGGCGCTGATCGTGGCCCGGCTGGGAGCGGTGGTCCGGGACGTGAACCAGCTCCTTCCCCATGTGTTCCGCCTGCTCTTCTACATATCGGGGGTGCTGTTCAGCGTCGAGACGTTCGTGACCGACGAGACCTGGCGGCGGCTGTTCGCGCTGAACCCGATCTACGACATCATCACCTGCGCCCGCTGGTGCCTGCTGGGGGGATCGGTCTCGGCGGCGGTGGTGGTCGGCTTCGTCGTCTGGTCGCTGGTGCTGTCGGTTTGCGGCTTCGTGGTGTTCAGCCGGGCCGAGCGCAGCTTCGGGCGATGACCCAGTCCCCGGCCCCGGCGGCCACCGCTTCAGCCCCGGCGCCGCCGGGGGCCGAGGTGACGGTGAGCGTGGAGGACGTCCACGTCTCCTACCGGGTGTACGACGATCCCGAGACCGGGCTCAAGCAGATCGTGGCCGGCGGCCGTCGGCGGCGGTTCCGCACCATCCGGGCCCTGCGGGGGGTGAGCTTCGACGTGTACCGGGGGGAGAGCCTGGGCGTCATCGGCCCCAACGGGTCGGGTAAGTCGACCCTGCTGGCCGCCATGACCGGCCTGTTGCCGCTGGAGTCGGGGCGGATACGGGGCCGCAGTCGGCCCGCCCTGCTGGGGGTGTCGGCCGCGCTGCGCCCGTCGCTGTCGGGTCGGCGCAACATCGTGATCGGCGGGCTGGCCCTGGGGATGACCCGGGAGGAGGTGCGGGGATGCCTGGACGAGATCGCCGACTTCGCCGGCCTGGGCGACTTTCTGGACCTCCCGATGCGGACCTACTCCTCGGGGATGCGGGCCCGCCTGCTGTTCGCCATCGCCACCGTGCGCATACCCGAGGTGTTGCTGATCGACGAGGCGCTGGCCGTCGGCGACCAGCAGTTCCGCAATCGCAGCCGTCGGCGCATCGACGAGATAAGGGCATCGGCCGGCTCGGTGGTGCTGGTCACCCACGACCTGAAAGAGGTCACCGACGGCTGCGACCGGGCCATATGGCTCGACGCCGGCCTGATCCAGGCCCAAGGCGACCCCGCCGAGGTGGCCGGGGCCTACGAGTCCTCCGTCGGCACGACCTGAGTTCGGGGTTTCCTCCGGGGCTTTCGCGTTGTCCGGCCGGCGGGTCCTGTCACGGGTTGCTGCGGTTTGGGCGGTTGCGTTGTCCGGCCGGCGGGTCCTGTCACGGGGGCGGTCGTCGCCGCAAGCGGCGCCGACGCTAACCCCCGTGCCACCCCCCGGCCTGGCGTGTTCAGCGTCCGGGAGCCCAGTCGCCCCGGTGGTTCGCTTTCGGTCAGGTGTCGAACAGGGCGGGCTGCGCGGTCTGCCTGTCTTCCACTGCCTGACCCCGTCCGGTGGTTCGCTTCGTCAGGTGTCGAACAGGGCGGCCTGCGCGGGCTGTCTGTTTTCCACTGCCTGACCCGCCTGGTGGTCTGGGGCCCGGGTCAGGCCGGGAACAGGGCGGGTGCTGTTTGCGGGGGTGGGTCGGGGCCGCTGGTCGGGGGATGACTCGGCCCGGGGCGGCTCGGGGTGGAGTCGGTTCGAGTTCGGGTTGGCTGCCGGATGTGGCTTGGTTGCGGTCGGCGGGCATTCCTGGTGTTGTGGGGGTGTTGGCGGTTGGCGGGGTTGGGCGGAAGCTGGGGGTGCTCATCCGCCACACCTGCGAAGCCGTCGTGGGGGTGTTGGCTGTTGTTGGCGGGGTTGGGCGGGGCTTGGGAGTCGGGGGGTTCTAGGGCGGGTTTGCCGTTTTGGTGGGTGACTTGCCAGTTGTGGTCGTGGATGTTGTGGTGGCAGCGCCAGCAGACGAGCACGAGGTTTTCGATGTCGGTGCGGCGGGATTGGGCGTAGGGCACGACGTGGTGGGCTTGGCAGCGGCTGGGTTCGGCGCCGCAGCCGATGCAGCCGCCGTCGCGGGCGATGAGGGCTCGCCATTGTTTGGTGGTGGCGGTGCGCACCCTGGCCCCGTGGTGCAGCGGCTTGCCGTCGGCGAAGAGGAGGCCGGTGAGGTGGGCGTCGCAGGCGATGCGCTCCAGCACGGCGGGGGGCACGGGCCCGGTGCCGGGGATCTCGCAGCGCCCGGTGAGGTCGTCGCCGGTGAGGACGCCGATGTCGGCCACCACGATGACCTCGGCCTTGGGCCGCCCGCCCGAGCCGCCGCGGTCTTTCGCCCCCTCGGCGGTGCCGGAGGTGAGCAGGTCCAAGGCGTCGGCTCGGAGTTGGTCCCAGGACCGGCCTTCGTCGCGGTCAGTGCCGGCTCCTACCGCAGACCCTGGGCTGTCGGCCGCGGGCTCGCCGGAGCGGGGCGATCCGTCGGCGTCCGTAGTGCCCCCGGAGTCGGGTGATCCGGCGGCGGGGGCGTCGCCGGTGCGAGCTGATTGCTGGTCTTGGCGGCGGAGTTCTTCGGCGGTCCCTTGCAGGCGGGAGCAGATGCGGGTGCCGGTCTCGGGGTCGAGCAGGCCGTCGAGGCGGACCATGCCGTCTTGTTGCTTCCAGGTCCGCAGATACCGGCGGCGGCGTTTGCTCAGCCATTCCTCGTGTCCGTGGTCGGCCTGGTGGCGCTGGGTCCAAGCGCTGGCCTCGCGGGCGAACCGGTCCGGGGGCAGTTGCTTGGCCTGAGCCAACAGATCCGAAGCGGAGTCCACCGCCTCAGGAGCGGTCCGCTGGGCCACATCAGCCAATCGCTCGGCGTTGGCCAAAGACACCTCTCCGGCATCAACCGCGGAGCGCAGCCCCGGCATCTCGTCGAGAACCTCCGCCGCGCCCAGGCTTCGGCGGGCCTGGAACTTCGACTTGCCAGCTTGGTCGCGCAACACCGAGGCCCCACCATCGCCATGGCCCTCCCGCAACGAGATCAACCGGGCCGAGTCGGTCTGCAACGCGGCCACCTTGGCCTCCCACGACCGGCTGGCCGTGACCAGGTCCTTGAGCCGGGCCACCGGCAGCTCCCCCGACCGGGCCGCCTCCAGCAGCCAGGCCAGGTCCTCCTCGACGCACTCAACCTTCTCGGTGAACATACGATCACTCTATCGCATGGGTGAGACAATGCAACCCTATTACCTGAGATTATCTAGAAACAATCAGAAATATTTAAAAGAGCCAACGGTAGCCTGCGCCGTTAGATTTAGGCCGAGGGGGTAGCGCGGGATAAACGGTGGGATCGCGCAGTGAGCCAGGCCGGGGGGTGGCACGGGGGTTAGCGTCGGCGCCGCTTGCGGCGACGACCGCCCCCGTGACAGGACCCGCCGGCCGGACAACGCGAAGCCCCAAAAAGGGGAGCTAACGCCCCCAGCGGGCCCGAGCAACGGGCTAAAGGATGCTTTCGGGAGACAAGGCCTGAGGGCGCAAGTCCAGTCGCCACAGGAACAGGGCCATGTGACCCTCGGTGACCGTCTTGTAGGGCGAGAACGTGGTGGGTCCGGTCCCCTGGGTGATGCCGTGCTTGACCATCCATGCCACCGCTTCGCCCAACGTCCCGTTCCTTTCGACGTCGTCGAAGGTGATGTCCGGGGGGCCGAGCGGGTTGCCGGCCAGCCGCCACAGGAACTTGGCCGCCTGGCTTCTGGTCACCGTTTCGTCGGGGGAGAAGAGATTTTCGCTGGTCCCCCGGGTGATGTCGGCGTACACCAGCCAGGAGACCGCATCCCAGTACGGGAGGTTGTCGGCTATGTCCAAGAAACCCAATTCGGCCCGCTCGGGGTGCCAGCCGGCGAAGGCCCACAAGAGTTCGGCCATGCGGGAGCGGGTGACCTCTTGGTGGGGGTCGAAGTCGCTCAGCGCCGATTCGTCGTAGACGCCGGTGGTCACCAGGAACCTCACCGCCTCGTCGTAGATGGAGGACGACGGGGGGTCGGTCGAAGGCGGTTCTTCGGTCGGGGACGTTGGGGCGCCGCCGCCGAGCAGGGACAACTTGGTGGTGAGGGGCCGTCGGCAGTTGGACACGCCGCGGCTGCGGTCCCTCTCGCAGCCGACCACCAGCGCCTTGTAGAAGCGGTACCCGAACGGATCGCCTCTGGAGTCGCGCACCTCGAGGGTGCGGTCGCTTCCCACCAGGGTGACCAGGGCGTCGTCGATGCGGCCCGAGGCGCTCATGCCCTCGATGTCGATCCTCTGGATGCGGCCGACGTCCAGGTCGGCGTATCCGGTCACTCTGTAGTAGTTGGCCAGCCAGCGGCTGATCTCGTCGGCCGTGTAGGTGCGGTACCACTGGTGCAGGGGGTTCTGGGGCTCCCCGTTGACGTCGACCGCGCCGTCGTAGGGGTCGGGCTTGGCCAGCAGGTAGGGCAGGGCCTCATTCCAGGGCTCGTCCGAGGAGGCGGTGTAGCCCCCGTTGGAGGAGGTGTAGAAGGCGGTTATCACCTTCGGCAGGGCACCGTTGCCGGTGCCGCCGGTGTTGGCGTCGCCGGTGCCGCCGTCGTTGCCGTCACCGCCGGTGTCGGTGCCGTAGGGGTCGTCGCCTTCGGGGTCGCTGGCCACCGGGTCGCCGCCCTCGCTGCCACTGCCGCCGCCCCCGCTGCCGCCGCCGACGTAGCCGGTCTCGGCGATGCTGCTGAGTTCCACGATCACCATGTCGTCGGTGGCGTCCACCGCGTCGGGCCAGGGCCGGGCGGGGTGCAGGGCCGACTCTTTGTTCCAGGCCCGGTAAACCTGGTCGTACTGGTCGGAGTACAAGTCGAAGGGCTGGCCCCACCTCGTCCTCTCGGCCATCTTGGCCGCGGCGTAGCTGCGGCCGGCTATGGCCTGAGCCATCAGCGCCTCCCGGTGCCAGGAGGCCGGAACCTCGGCCAGCCCGTAGAGGTACTCCTGCATGGTGAGCTCGCCCACCACCAGGCAGTACTCCTCCCGGGCGGTCAGCCCGCAGCGGGAGGCGTCCGCGGCCCGGGTGAGCTGGAACTCGCCGTGGGCGTGGGTGAGCCCCACCGAGTTAACCCTGGCCCCATTTACGTTGCGGGTGTGGCGGGTGGTGACCAGCGCCCCGTCGGTGAACCGCAGGACGATGCGCCGGTGGCTGCAGAGGCCGCCGCAGAGGGCCCCGCCGTCCGCGGTAATGGCCCAGGCCCCGCTCTCGAAGTCGGTCAGCACGTTGGCGGCGCCGGAGGCCAACTCCTGGCCGTCGCCGATCACGGTGATGGTCCCGCCGCTGGCTATGAACCGGGTGGCCCGGTCCACGGAGATGCGCACGTCCACATCGTCGAGGGCCAGGGCCGGCTCGGTGATGACGGTGGTGCCGTCGTAGTAGAAGGCGAGGATCTCGGTGTGGCTGAACCCGGCCTCAGCCCGGCCCAGCGCCCCGTACTGGCTCATCCCGACGCCGTGGCCCCAGCCCCCGCCCATGAAGGTGAACGAGTCCCGGGGGGTGTTGTCGCCTTGGCCGTCGGTCCCGTCCTTCAGGTCGTCCTCGGCCACCGGCGCCTCGTCGGGGGTCTCGGCCTCGGCCTGGCTGTCCGGATTGTCGGGAACTTCGTGCTCGTCCTGGGCGGCGGCCGGGGCTGCGGACAGGCCCGAGACGACGAGGGCGGTCACCAGCACGGCGAGGACATGACGGGCGTGGAGCTGGCGCATAGGCAACCTGAATTGGCGAGCCGCCCGCTCTGCCGTCCGGCAGCTTAACCGGCCCCCTGCACCGAATCGGGGATGGGCGCCGGGGATGAGCGCGCCGGGGCCGAGCGAGGGCGTGGGTATCGTGCTGGACATGGCCGGGGCGTCGACTCTGACGAGAGCGCCCACTCTCGGGGACGCTCGCCGGGCCGCCGCGGCGCTGGTGGGGGCCGGGGCCGGGAGGGTCATGCTGTTCGGGTCGCTGGCTGAGGGCCGAGCCGATTCGGGCAGCGACATCGACATGGCGGTCATCTGCGACGACATCGACTACGCCCGGCGCTGGGACACCGAGAAAGCCCTGGCGGGCGCGGCTTCAGAGGCGTGCGGGTTCGCGGTGGACGTGGTGCTGAGAGACCGGCCCGAGTGGAGGATGCGCACCGAGCAGGTCGCCACTTCGCTGGAGCGCCATATAGATGTTCACGGGCTGGTATTGGCCGATTCACCGGCAGGGGTCATCGACTGGGACAAGGAGATGACCATGCCCCGAAGCGATGCCCGAGAAGCCTTGAGCCGCCTGGAGGAGACGGCCCGCAGCCTCTCGCAGATTCAAAGCGGACTGTGGCCGTGGCCCGACGAGCAGGCCGCCCTCGACGCTGGCCACCGCGACCGGCATCTTAGGGAGCGGACGGCCCGCTTCGAGGCCGGGCTGTGCGCCCCCAGCCAGATGGTCATCGAGACAGTCCTCAAGTCCCTTTTGCAATCTGTCGGCGTGTCCAGTTCCGATTTGCGCACTCACAATATTTCTGTGCTCTTCCAGGCCCTCCCCTCGGCTCGCTGGCGCCAGGATGTTGAAGAGCTGTTGCGCGGCCTCGACTATGACGACATCACCTATTGGCGGGCTGGATCCGCCTATTTCGCCACCGCTGTTCCCGGCCCGGAGGCGACCTTGGCCTATGTGACCGAGTTGGTGTCGGCCGCTTGCCGGGTGGCCGACTTCGCCTCCCGGCAATTCACCGAGGTCGGCTCTCTAGAAGAAGACCCGAGGCCGCTGGTTCGCGACAAGGCCGCAGCGATTTTGGACGCTTTGAGAAGCGGCGGTCCGACGCCTTGATGTCACCGCTTCGCGAGCAACTGGTCGAACTCCTGCGCATGAAGGCCCTTCGGCGGCTCGATGAGCCGGTGAGGCTGGCGTCGGGGGCGTGGTCCTCCGATTTCATCGACGGCAAGGAGGCCCTGGCGGCGTGGAGCGATCTCCGTTTCGCTTGCGAGGCGATCTTCGAGACCGTCGCCGCCGCCGGTCATCGTTTCGATGTCGTCGGCGGCCCCACGATGGGTGCCGACGCCCTGGCCGTCGGGATCGCGGCGGTGAGCGACAGCCGGTGGTTCTTCGTGCGCAAGGAGCCCAAGGGCCGCGGCACCCGGCGCTGGATCGAAGGGGCCCAGGTGGGCCCGGACGACAAGGTGCTGCTGGTCGAAGACGTGGTGACCACCGGAGGGTCGTTCCTCAAGGCTCTTGAAATCGTCCGCGACACGGGAGCGGAGGTCGTGGCCGCCACCACCCTCGTAGACCGAGGCGAACTGGCCCGCCCCCGATTCGAGAAGCTGGGGGTCGCCTACTTCCCGATGGCAACCTACGAGCTTCTGGGAATCGCCCCCGTCGTTCACGGACCGGCAGTTGTGGAGCCGTGAACTGCTAACTAGCTGCTAACAAACTGCTAATTAGCAGTTTGACGGTTGTGGGGCGGTGGGTTCGTGATCTGCTAACTAGCTGCTAGGTAACTGCTAATTAGCAGTTCGGCGGTTGTGGTGCGGTGGGGCCGTGAACTGCTAACTAGCTGCTAGGTAACTGCTAATTAGCAGTTCAGCGGTTGTGGTGCGGTGGGGTGGTGATCTGCTAGCTAGCTGCTAACAAACTGCTAATTAGCAGTTCGGCGGTCAGAATCCCTTTACCTGACCCGGGTGTATGCGCATCATTTCACTTGCTGAAGAACGAGCCGAGCGCTTGGAGTTAGAATAGTTGGGCGTTATTATCTGAGCTAAAATGAAGCATTGTTCCTAGAGGATAAGAGTACCTTCGCTTTCGTGGGGATACACATTTTACCGATCCTTCCTTTTCTAAAACCCTAAGTACTTGCCTCTTATAGTGTGTTGTCAAGTAATCCGTCTCTTCGATTACAAACCTTTCAATAGTTCTGACGGATACCGTAACTCCTGAGAATCTCTTTAGTATGGCGTTTCGTAGTGGAGTAATTTCAGGTTCTGGAGAAAACAGCATCTGTTGATCTCCGGCAAACCCGTGAAATGAATATCCTCTAATTGGGTCAAGTGACCACATTGCTTCTTTCATGACCTCGAGACCTTTATGATGCTTTGTTCCGAACATGAGGAAATTCACGGTTCGCTTGCGATCTACATCAATCAAATCAAAGGGCCTGACAAACTTAAATCCCCCTTCTCCTTGTAGCTGTGTTCTGTAGAGATCTCGAAGAAATTTCTTCCTCATTTCGGTGTTCAATCCCTCAGCTTTCCTATACTCTCTCGTACCAAAAAGTTCAGTAAATTGACTGATTATACTAGGAGTATCATCTGATAGAAATCGGTTAATACCGTCATACATAAAGCTAAGAAGGATTTCACATTTATCTGAAGAAAGGAGATTACGAATTTCCATCATTGGTATGCCTTTCCATCCGAAGGGGTCTATAAAGGCGAAGGTGGGCACTACCTGTTTTTGAAGACGATGTTTTACGTTTACAGCTTGATTCGCTACTTCGGTGAACTCGTTATTATATAATTCGATTGTAACGTTCTCGGGTTCACCACTTTCTTGAATGCTCCAAAACTTGGTGACTTCTTCTTGAAGCGAGGTGTAACTTGCTGGATCGGATTCGATAAATATGAATACAAATTCCGTTCTTTTGAATCTATCGAAGTGTGGATGGTTCACCAATGCTTCAAGTGCAATCAATGGAGATCCAGGTTCACCACCTGTGTAAACTCCCGGACCAGCGAACCCGTCTAAGTATATGATTTTGTTGAATCTTTGTGATGCAAGAATCGGAAACCAAGCATTTAGGTAATGGCGTAACATCGCATGTTTCGCCTCAGTATGAGGTTTGATAGGCCAGGTTGGTCTTTCGGCTGCCACTTGCCTCTCCGATCTTTAAACTTGAGTTATCTGTTGGTGTTCTGATGGCAGTTCGTCATGGGATATGCCGTCTAATTCTCGGCCGTTGGACTTGGGGGTGCGGCCGCCCCATTGCTTGAAGAAGAAGGCTACGCCGGCGGTGTGACACTGGTCGCGTAGGTTGCGGGCCCAGGTTTCGGCCATGGGGCGGGCGCGGGGGCCGCTTTCGCCGCCGACTATCAGCCAGTCGATTCCTTCTAGGTCGAGGTCGGGGAGGGGGCCTAGTAGCGGCTCGGCGCTTACGAAGCGGACCGCCGCCCCCACTGAGCGCAGGTGGTTGATGCGGAAGGCGTAGCGCTCGGTCTCCACGCTCACGCCCATCCACACGTTGTCCGGCCAGCACAGATCGGAGGCGACGGCGGCCAGGCGCTTCGAGCGCTTGGTGAGGATCTGGTAGGTGTGCTGTGGAGTGTCGGCCATGACCCCGAAGACATCTTGGATGAATCCCAGCGGCACCTCGGGGTGGAACAGGTCGCTCATCGAGTTGACGAAGATCAGCCTGGGTGCCCTCCACGCCAGGGGCGCGGTCAGGGTGTCGGGATGCAGCGTCAGCTTGAAGCCGGGGCCGCTGGTCCTCGGGTCGCCGTCGCTCTGGTACTTGGCCAGGCCCATGGCCTTGAGCCGCTTGGCCAGCGTCAGCGCGTAGCAGTTGTCGCAGCCCGGCGACGTCCGGTCGCAGCCCGTGGTCGGGTTCCAGGTGGTCTCGGTCCACTCGATCCCAGACCGATCAGCCATGAGCGTTCCCCTCGCCCTCGCCTGAGAAGACATACGACACGATCATACGTATGGGGTATGACAGTCCCGCCTTCACCCGGCGCTCCCGGTCTCGTCGCCTTCGGCCTCGGTTTCGCCATCGGCCCCGGTCTCGCCCACGCCTTCGAGGCTTTCGGCCAGGGTCCGCAGCTCCTCTAGGGCCGCTTCCAGGTCCTCGACGATCTCGGCGGCGATCACGCCGGGGGCGGGCAGGTCGTCGGTGTCCTCCAAGCTCTCATCGCGCAGCCAGAACACGTCCAGGCTCACCTTGTCGCGGGCGATCAGCTCGTCGTATCCGTACCGTTTGAACCGCTCGGTCTCGGTCCGCCGGTGGCGCTCGCCGGGCTTGTAGCAGGCCACGAAGTCGTCGAGGTCGGCCCGGGTGAGCGGGTTCTGCTTGAGGGTGAAGTGCTGGTTGGTGCGCAGGTCATACACCCACAGGTCCCTGGTCCAGGCCCGCTCGGCCCCCTCCCGGCGCTCGAAGAACAACACGTTGGCCTTCACGCCCTGGGCGTAGAAGATGCCGGTGGGCAGGCGCAGCAGGGTGTGAACGTCGCAGTCGTGCAGAAGCCGGCGCCGTATGGTTTCGCCCGCCCCGCCCTCGAACAGCACGTTGTCGGGCACCACCACCGCGGCCCGCCCGCCCGCCTTGAGCAAGCCCACCACGTGCTGGACGAAGTTGAGCTGCTTGTTGCGAGTGGCGGCCCAGAAGTTCTCCCGCTCGTAGCTGTCCGACGCCGACCGCCCGAACGGCGGGTTGGTAAGCACCATGTCGAAACGCGCCCCCGGATCGTCCCGCAGGGCGTCGTCGACGTGGACGGGCGAGTCGGACTCAGGACTCTCGATGCCGTGCAGCAGCAGGTTCATGGCGCACAGCCGGGCGGGCAGCTCGGCTATCTCCCAGCCGGTGAAGGCCCCGGACCGGAGATGGCGGACTTGGTCGGGGTCGAGAGGGGAGTAGCGGTCGCCTATCGACCGGTAGGCGCCTAAAAAGAACCCGCCGGTGCCGCAGGCCGGGTCGCATATCCGATCCGACGGACCGGGCTGCATCACGTCCACGATGGCGGCGATGAGGGCCCTGGGGGTGAAGTACTGGCCCGCGCCCCTGGCCCCTTCCCGAGCTGTCTTCTCGATCAGGCCCTCGTAGGCGTCGCCCTTGAGGTCGGCGTCGAGGCTGAGCCACTGATGGCTGTCGATGAAGTCCTTGATCAGCCGTTCGAGCTTGGCCGGGCTCTGTACCCGGTTGCGGGCCTTGCGGAAGACCACCCCGAGCATGTCGTCGCCGTTGCCCAGCTCGGCCAGCGCCTCGTTGTAGTGCTCCTCTAGGTGGGCGCCGGACCGGTTGAGCAGAGACTGCCAGCCGTACACGGCGGGCACGACCAGCTCGCCGAGCAGCTCGTGCTGCTCATCGGCCATCTTCAGGAACAGCAGGTAAGTGAGCTGCTCCACGTAGTCGCCGTAGGACAGACCGTCGTCGCGCAACAAGTCGCAGTAGTCCCAGAGCTTTTGGACCATGACATTGGGATCGGTGCTCATGCGGATTTCCTCCGGGTGCGGCGCTTGGGTTGCTCTGCTGCGATTCGTTCGAGCAAGACGGAGGCAGGCTCGTCGTTCGGGTCCTGCTCGACCAGACGTCCCGAAAACGCCGCCGCCAACACGGACCGCCGTAGAACGCCGCACCGATGCAGACAGCGTTCGAAAGACGTTTTTGCCGCGTCGATGCGAGAGAAGTGCTCTTCAATGGCAGCAACAATTCGCTTCTGTTCAGCAGAAGGTGCCAATATGATTTGGGTAGCTTCAAGGTCTGGGCGTCGGAGGCTAGGTATTGTTGTTGATGAATCTTTATTTACAAGATTCAGGTATCCGAGTTGCAGTGAGAAATATTTTGGCGATAACCCTGTTGGAGGTCTGAGAAAGTAGGTGGTGTCGATCGGCCAAGATGGGCCCCCAGTTAGCCAAGTCATGCCTGCATTGCCTTTCCTTCCGATGACAACTACCGGCTCATTAACCAAAGGCATGTCGTGGTAGCCAGAAGGACCTGCTGATCCATAGACCTCTACGTGACCGCTCTCAACTCTCAGTTTCTCAGATAAGCCTTTTCCGTATTCAACTTTGCATAGATCACCTACTCTGGCCCACAGCCAGTCTTCGGGGAGGCCGTCGGGGGTGCGATGGGAGTTAAGGGGTTCGACGAGGTGGCCGGAGAAGGCGGCGGTTAGTATGGTTCGGCGCAGGGTGTCTAGTTTGGCAAGTGCCGCTTGTGTGGCTGATTCGGCGGCGTCGATGCGAGAGAAGTGTTCCTCAATGGCAGTGATGATTCGTTCCTGTTCAGAAGAAGGTGCTAGAGCGATTTTAGTGGCTTCTAAATCGGGACGACGGAGACTGGGAATCGTTGTTGATGAATTCTTCTCAACTAAATCTAGATGCCCAAGTTGAAGTGATAGATATTTTGCCGATATTCCTTGTGGTGGTCTAAGAAAGTAAGTTGTATCGATAGGCCAGGATGGTCCTTGAGTCACCCAGACCATACCAGCGTTACCTTTTCTACCAACAATAACTACCGGCTCGTCTATCAGAGTTTCGTTGTGGTAGCCGGAGAGACCTGCCGACCCATAGACCTCTACTGCACCGGTTTCAACTCGCTGTTTCTTGGAAAGCCCCTTCCCGTACTCGACTTTGCATATATTTCCGACTTCCGTCAATGCCCAACCCGGGGGGAGTTGCTGGGTCATGCAACCAAAGCCTCGGTTAGCTCATCTAACAGCGGGTCCAAGGCCGGGCCGAAGAGCTGGCGGGCTCGGCTCAAGCCTCCGTGTTGGCTGAAGGGCGCGCCCATCAGGTCGTGGGGCTCGATGGTGAGGCTGGCGGCCAGGTGGTCCCGGATCAGCTCCAAGAACTTGAGCTGGTCGTCGGTGAAGCGGGCGCCGGCGTCGGCCTGCTGGGCCAGCCAGCCCTCGAAGCGCTCGCTTACCAACTCGGGGTAGGCGACCAACTCCTCCGCACTGCCCAGCGCGAACCGCACCAGGCTCACCAGGTCGGTGTTCACTCGGTGCCCCGACCCCCTCACCCGGCTGGCGTCGAGCGTCTCATACGCCTCCCACAGGTCCTCGGGCGTCCAGCTCCTCGGCGGCCGCCCGACGGCGTTGGCCAGCTCCCGGATGTCGTCGAAAGTGAGCCCGCCGCCGTGGGGCTGGCGGTACAGCACCTGCAGGGCGGTGATCTCGTCCCGGTTGTCCTCGATGAACTGCCGGAACGACTCCGCCGTGCGCCGGGCCCGGTCGGTTGCGTCCTGGGAGAACTCCCCGGAGATCACCCGGTCCCTCGACGCGGCGTCGATCATCTGCTCGTAGCTGCGGCGGATCTCGGCCAGCTTGTCCCGCAGCTCAGGGTTGGCGGCGATGGGCCGCACCGCCTCGGTCACCATCTTCTGGCGGGCCGCGGCCAGCTTGTCGGCGTCGAGGTCGTCGGGGTCCTCGGCGCCCGCGGCGGCGCAGGCCGCGGCCCGGTGGCGGTCGGGGTCCAGGGAGTCCACCAGCCGCCGGGCCAGCTCGCCCAGGCCCACCCCGGCCACGGCCTCCACCTCGGCCCGATCGGCGGCGGTGATGCGCTTGTCCAGCCGGGCCAGCCGCGACGCCAGCGAGGAGATCACGTCATCGGCGGTGCTGCCCAGGCCCACCCGGTTCAAGAGCCGGTCGAATCCCATGTGGGGGCAGCGCTCCAGGGGCACCGTGTCGGCCAGCGCCGTCTCGGTCACCCCCACTGCGTCCACCAGCACGAACCGGTCTTTGGCCGCGGCGTCGGGGGTGACGATGCGCAGGTCGTCGCCGTCGATCACCCGCACCCCCCGGCCCTTCATCTGCTCGAAGAAGTTGCGGCTGCGGACCATGCGCATGAACACCACGCACTCGATGGGCCTCACGTCGGTGCCGGTGGCGATCATGTCCACGGTGACCGCGATGCGGGTGGTGTATCCGGTGCGGAACTGCTGAATCAGCTCCTCGGGCCGCGGCCCCGACGCCCCGGACCTATAGGTGATCTTCACCGCGCCCGTATTCGACAGCCCGAACTCCTCCCGGACGATCTGCACGATGTCGTCGGCGTGGCTGTCGTCCTTGGCGAAGATCAGCGTTTTAGGGATGTGTTCGAGCCGACCGTCGGGGCGGCGATCTCGGTCCGGGAACATCTCCGGCAGCGAGTCCCGCAGGGTGGCCGCGATGGTGCGGATCTGGTCGGGAGCCACCACCTTGCGGTCGAGTTCGGTGCCGGAGTAGTCGATGTCGGCGTCGATGCGCTGGAACCGCTGAGACCGGGTCTCCCGGTCGCGGAACTCGGTCACCTGGCCCTTGTCCACCGTGCTGCCCGACTCGGTGATCTCGGTGCGGATGCGGAACACGTCGAAGTCCACGTTCACCCGGTCGGCCACCGCCTGCTCGTGGCCGTACTCCATCACCAGGTTCTGGTCGAAGAACCCGAAGGTCTGCTTGCCCGGCGTGGCGGTGAGCCCGATCAAGAAGGCGTCGAAGTACTCCAGCACCTGCCGCCACACCCCGTAGATCGACCGGTGGCACTCGTCGATCACGATCACGTCGTAGGACTCGATCGGCACCGCCGGGTTGTAGGCCACCTCCACCGGCTGATCGGGGGCGGCGTCGAAGCCGGACCGCTCGTCGAAGTCGTCGTCGTTGAGGCTGCCGAGGCCGTCGCCGGGGCCGCCGGGGCTGGGTCCGCCGTCGCCGCCGGCTTCCTCGCCGGGGCCGGGCCTGCCGTCGCCGTCGTCGTCCCGCAGGATCGAGTGGAGGCGCTGGATGGTGGACACGTGCACATGGCAGGCGTCCTCGTCGGCCATGTCGAGCCCGGAGGAATCGAGCCGGCGGGCGTTGTAGAGCTCGGTGAACTTGCGGCCGTCGTCGGGGGTGTCGAACCCCTCCAGTTCCCGGATGGTCTGGCGGCCCAGGTTGGCCCGGTCCACCAGGAACAGGACGCGCTTGGCCCCGGCGTGGCGCAGCAGCCGGTAGGTCACGTTGGCCGCGGTGAAGGTCTTGCCTGAGCCGGTGGCCATCTGGATCAGGGCCCGGGGCCGGTTCGCCCTCAGCGACTCCTCCAGGTTGCGAATGGCCTCGGCCTGGGCCGGCCACAGCCCTGACGGGTCCAGATCCGGCAGCAGCCTCAGCCCGGCCCGCAGCGAGCCCCGGCCCCCGACGTGGTCGTCGTGCCAGCGGGCCAGGGTCTCGGGCCGGTGGAAGGCGAACACCCGCCGGGAGGCAGGCTCGGGGTCCAGCCCGGAGGTGAAGCGGGTCTCAGTGCCGGTGGCCTCATAGCCGAAAGGCAGGGCGCCGTCCACGATGAAGGCGGGCAGCTCGTCGGGGAAGGTGGACCGGTACCGGAGGGTCTGGGGCTCCACCCCGGTGAGGGTGGCGCCCACCTTCTTGGCCTCGATCACCCCCACCGCTTGGCCGTCCACGAACAGCACGTAGTCGGCCCGCTTCGCCCCGGTGGGCACCTCCCGGACCGCCACCCCCCTGGCCGCGGCCACCGCGGCTCGGCGGTAGTCCTGCACCGCCCACCCGCAAGCCTTGAGCTGCTCGTCGATCTCTTCGCGGGCCCGCCCCTCGGGCGTGAGATAGTCCGACCCTTCGTTGACCCCCACAGTTGACGCCGTCTGATCAGCCGCTCACCGCGGACTCGGCTGGCTTGATCAGATTGCTGGGGCTCTTCAACATGACGGCAAGAATACGGGGTCGCCTACGTTGTGCCCCGGCGTTGGAGGCGGGTGGTGATCCCGTACTTGATGATGCAGATCAGCGCCCTCACGCCGTCGGGCCAGTTGATCTTCTTGCCCTCGGCATAGGTGCGCCCTGAGTAGGAGACCCCCACTTCCCAGATGCGCCAGCCTCCGGCGGCCACCTTGGCCGTGACCTCGGGTTCGAACCCGAAGCGGTTCTCCTTGAGGGTTATGGATTGGATTACCTCGCGGCGGAAAAGCTTGTAGCAGGTCTCCATGTCGGTGAGGTTCAGGTTGGTGAACATGTTCGACATCGCGGTGAGGAACCGGTTGCCCATCGAATGCCAGAAGTACATCACCCGGTGAGGCCGGCCCGACTGGAAGCGCGAGCCGTACACCACGTCGGCCAAGCCTTTGACCAGCGGGTCCAGCAATGCGCCCCAGTCGGCGGGGTCGTACTCCAAGTCGGCGTCCTGCACGATCACGAAGTCGCCCGAGACATGGGCGAACCCTCGGCGCAGCGCCGCGCCCTTGCCCTGGTTGCGGGGCTGGAGCAGCACCTTCACCCTCTCGTCGTCCATGCGGGCCAGCCGGTCGCGGGTGCCGTCGGTGGAGCCGTCGTCCACTATCACCAACTCGGCGGTGTGGGGGCTGGCCAGCACCCGGGCTGCGATCTCATCGATGGTCGCCGCCTCGTTGTAGCAGGGCATCACCACCGACAGGCGGGCCTCGGGCTCGGTCGTCGCATCGGGAGCGGTTGGGGGAGTCATGACCTCATCTTCTCAGTCCCGGGCGGTGAGGGTCGGATCGGAGGCGCCCGAGGCGACATGGTCGAGATAGCGGTCCACCACCGTGTCGGGATCGCCCACGCACCGCAGGCGGCCGTGGTCGAGCCAGGCCGCCTCGTCGCAGAGACTGCGGATCAAAGCCGAGTCGTGCGACACCACCAACACGGTCTTGCCCGCGGCCCGGATCTGGTCCATGTGGCGCAGGCATTTCTGCTGGAACTCCTCGTCGCCCACCGCGATCACCTCGTCCACCAGCAGAATCTGGGGGTCGACGTTGACGGCCACCGCGAAGCCGAGCCTCACGTACATGCCGCTGGAGTAGATCTTCACCGGGGCGTCTATCTGCTCGCCGATCCCGCTGAACTCGATGATCTCGTCCATGGCCGCGGCCATCTGGCGGCGACCCAGGCCCAGCATGGCCCCGTTGAGGAACACGTTCTCCCGCCCGGTCAGGTCGGGATGGAACCCCGAGCCCAGCTCCAGCAGGGCCGAGAGCCGCCCGGCGGTGCGGATCTCGCCCCTGGTGGCCCGGTGGATGCCGGCGATGAGCCGCAGCAGGGTGGACTTGCCGCTGCCGTTGTGGCCGATCAGCCCGAAGAACGAGCCCGACCGCACCCGCAGCGACACGTCCTGTAGCACCCAGAAGTCGCGCACATCCCGGCGGCCGAACCGCAGGATGGCCTCCTTGAGCGACCCGGGCCGGTCCAGCTCCAGCCGGAACCGCTTGGACACCCCCTCGACGGCTATGGCCGCGGCTTCGCTCCCCGACGACGCGCTCACGGCTCCTCGCTTATCTGCATGGACCGGCGCCGGAAATACAGCAGGCCCAGCCCGAAGGAGCCGGCCGCCCACCCGGCCGCGGTCGCCAGCCTCGACAGGCTCGGCACTTCCAGGAAGTACACCGCGTCCCGGGACACGGCCACGATGGCGTTCAGGGGGTTCAGCTCCATCATCCGCCGGACGGGCAGCCCGTAGGCCTCCTCGGGCACTAGGTCGGGGGTGAAGACTATGGGGATCAAAAAGAACGTCACGCTCAGCACGATCCCCACCAAGTGCTCGGTGTCGCGGTAGCGGGCGTTGAAGATCGACACCACGAAGCCGATGCCGAGCCCGAAGACGGCCACCAGCACCAGCGCGACGGGCAGGAACACCACCGTCGCCGAAATATTGCCGAAGCCGATCATGATGGCCACCAGCACCATGGCCTCGAGCACGCTCTGCAGGAACGTGGACACCGCGCCGCCCAGGATCACCGTCTCGGTGGGGAAGTAGATCTTCTTGCGGAGGTCGCTCACCCCCTGGAGCCACTGCATCGAGCCGGTCACCACCTCGGTGAACAAGTTCCACACCACCAGCCCGGTGAACAAGTACAGGGCGAAGGTCTCGGCCCGGCCGTTGGCCGTGACCGGCGGGGCGGCCCGGTAGATGACCCCGAACACCAGGCTGTAGACCGCCACCGTCACCAGCGGCTTGATCAGCGACCACAGCCAGCCCAGGGCGCTGCGCTTGTAGCGGGCCTTCGTCTCGCGCTCCGCGAAGTTGCGGACGAGCATGAGGCTGGTGCGGATCATCCCGTCCCCCGCGCCGTCCCGTCCCCGGTGCCGCCCCGGCCCGCTCGTCCCGGCCTCCGGACCGTCCGGGCCAGGGGGGCCAAGCGGGCCCGCAGCCGCTGGGGCAGCGCGGCCAGCAGCTCGCGGGTGGGGATCAGCTCCACCATGGCGTCGGGGCCGCCGCCGGAGACGAAATGGGCCTCGGCCAACCGCCGGGCCGCCGGGCCGTCGAGCACGAACGCCTCGGCCTCGAGCTTGCCGATCACCCGCTCCCGGTCGCGGCGCCACTGGGCCTCGTCGGCCTCGCTGCGGGAGTTGGCGCCGTCGCCCCGGCGGTACAGCGAGGTCGACTCCGCCACCGAGTGAACGCCGATCAGCAGGGCGGCCCGCACGATCAGGTCCCAGTCCTCGCACACCTGCAGGTCTTCGTCGAAGCGCAGCCCGAACCGCTCCAACCCCAGCCGGGGCAGGGCCACCGAGCAGATCGGGGTCTCGCTGTGGGACAGGTGAGCCAGCAGATCGAACCGGTCGGCGTAGGGGTGATCGACCGGCCCGAGGGGTGCCTGGGGCTCGGCGGTGCCGGCCACCGCCCAGGTCTGCACCCCGCAGGCGGCCCGGATGATTCGGCCCGGGGCCTCGGCCGCCCCCTGGGCGAAGACCTCCAGCCAGTCGGGGCCGGCCAGGTCGTCGTCGTCGAGGAAGGCGACGTAGTCGCCGCGGGCCGCGTCCAGGCCGGCGTTGAGGGGCCGGCCGCGGCCCCCGCCCTCGACGGACAGGACCGACCAGCGGTCGGGCAGCGAACCGGGATCGGCCGCGGCCGCCTCCTTCAGGGCGGCTTCGACCCCGGCGGCGGCGCTCTCGGGACCGTGGACGGCCACCAGCGCGTCGAAGCCCGGCCGGGTCTGGGCGGCCAGGGAGGCCACCGCTTCCCGCAGCGAGCGGGGCCGGCGGCCCTGGGTGCGCACGATCACCGTGAAGACGGGCTCGGGCGGGGTCGGCGGCACGGCGCCGGGCAGGCCGAGTCGGTTCAACAGGCTGTCGAGAGGGCTGATCACGGTCACCGCTCCCAGCCGTGGGACCGTCGGCTCGGCGTCCATCCTAGCCGGTCGCGGCGGGGGATTAGCCTGCCCCTCGGTGCCTGACCCCGACCCGACTGACGCCCCGGACCAAACCGACCAGGACGAGACCGACGCCCCGGGCCCGACCGACGCCCCGGACCAAGACGACGACCCGCTTGCCTGCGCCCGCCGGCTCCAAGCCGAGATCGAGGCCGAGGCGGCGACGCTGCGGCGGGACCGGCCCGAGTTGGCCCGACTCGAGCGCGAGGCCGGGCGCCAGTGGGAGGCCATAGCCCAACTCGGCGACGACGGCGAGCCGTCGCAGCGGCTGCTGCGGCTGGCCGGGCGCATGGCCTACGTCGACGCCGACGTTCCCCTGGGGACCAGGTCCGGGGTGCGCCAGGTGAAAGGGGCGGTGCGCCGTCTCGTCCACTGGTACCTGCGGCACCTGGCCGACCAGCTCAACGGCTGGCACGACGTGGTGGTGCGGTGGATGAACCGCACCGACGAACGGGTCCGGGCCGCTGAGGAGGCCCTGGGGCTGGCCCCGCTGTCGGTCCCCGGCGGCGACGGCGCCGACAATGCCGGCGGAATGGGCTTCCCCGACATGATCGGTGCCCCCCCGGACCTGCCCGCGGCCGCGGCTGACGAGATCGCGGCGGCCATGGACCGGCCCGGCGGACCCGTGGCCGTGCTGGGCTGCGCCGAAGGGGCCATCCCAGCCGCCTTCGACCGGGCCGGCGTCCCGGCCTACGGCGTGGACCGCGACCCCGAGCGGATCGCGGCCGGCGTCCGCGACGGCCTGGATCTGCGCCGCGACGACCCCCTGTCCCATCTGCGGGGTCTGGCCGGCGGCGACCTGGCCGGCGCGGTGCTGGCCGGGTTCGTCGAGGACCTGACCGTCGGGGCGGCCTGGGCGGCGACCGCCGCGGTCACCGGCGCGGTGCGGGTCCCCGGAACGGTGGCAGTGGTCGCCGCCGACCCGGCGGCCCGAGACCCGGTGCAGCGGGACTTGCGAGCCGGCCGGGGCCTGGCCCCGGCCACCTGGGCCCACCTGCTGGAACGGGCCGGCTGGACCGTGTCCCGGCGGCCGTTCGCCGCCGCGGGCGAGAACGCGGAGCTGATCCTGGCCCGGCGGCCGTGACCGCATGGCCCGCTGATCCTGGCTCGGCGGCCGTGACCGCATGGCCCGCTGACCCCGTCGGCGCCGCCGCCCGCTCCGGCCCCGGTTCCGGCGAACGGCCGTGACCCGCCGGCCGCGGGTCCACCAGTTCACCGCGGTGCTGGCCGACCGGGATGCAGTGGGGGCCCACACCCTGGCCCTGCACCGGCTGCTGGCCGAGGACCTTGGCTGCGACGCCGCCGTCTTCGCGGCCCAGCGGGTCGGGTCGACCCGGCGGCGGGGCCACGACTACCGGGACCATCACCGCCACCCCCGGCCCGACCTGTCGATCTACCAGGCCTCGGTGGGCTCCCCGGTGGCCGACTACCTGCTGACCCGCCCCGAGCCGCTGGTGATCGACTACCACGGCATGACCCCGGCCGAGTGCTTCGACGGCTGGGACCCGGCCATGGCCGCCGCCGCCCGTTGGGGTCGGGTTCAGTTGGTTCGGTTGGGGGGTTTGGCGCGGTTGGGGTTGGCTGATTCGGGGTTTGGGGCGTTGGAGTTGGGGGGTGCGGGGGTGGGTGAGGTGGTGGTGGCGCCGGTGTTGTTTGATCCGGTGGCGGCGCCGGGGGCGGGTGTGGCGGGGGGTTTGCGGCGGGGGTTGGGTTTGGGGGCGGGGCCGGTGTGGTTGTTTGTGGGGCGGGTGGTTCCGAATAAGGGTTTTCATGATTTGTTGGCGGCGTTTTCGGTGTTCAGGGCCGTGTCGGGGGAGGGGGCTCGTTTGGTGTTGGTGGGTTCGCCGGGGGGTGGGTCCTATGGGGGGGCGTTGAGGGCGTTGGCGGCTGGTTTGGGGTTGGGGGCTTCGGTGGTGTGGGCGGGGTCGGTTTCGGATGGGGTGTTGGCGGGTTGGTATGGGGCGGCGGATGTGTTGGTGTGTTTGTCGGATCATGAGGGGTTCGGGGTGCCGTTGGTGGAGGCGATGGCGGCGGGGTTGCCGGTGGTGGCGTTTGACGCGGGGGCGGTGGCTGAGACTTTGGGGGGTGCGGGGGTGTTGTTGGGGGATAAGTCGCCGGTGGCGGTGGCGGCGGCGGTTGGGCGGGTGTTGGGCGATGGGGTGCTGCGGGGCCGGTTGGCGGCGGCGGGGCGGCGGCGGGCGGCGGAGTTGGGCCCGGAGGCGGCGGCTGGGGTTTACGCCGAAGCCCTGACCCCGCTCCTAGCCCAGCGCGCTGAACTCGAACCGTGATCGTCGACCTGCTGGTGCCGGAGCTGAGCGCTCGGGACGCGGTCTCCGCCCACACTCTGAGGCTGCGAAACCTGCTGGCCGACCGCTTCGGCGCCTCGGTGCGCCTGTACGTGGGCCACCTGACCGACTACAGCCGCCCCCTGGCCTCCGGTCTGCGCCGCTGGCGCGGCGACGCCGAGGTGACCGTGCTCCAGCACGCCATCGGCTCGGTGGTCGCCGAGGCGGTGATCGACCGGAGGGTCCCGGTGGTGATCGACTACCACTCGATCACGCCGCCCGAGCTGGTGGAGCCCTGGGCCCCCGAGCAGGTCCACCAGCTCCGTTGGGGTCGGGTTCAGTTGGTTCGGTTGGGGGGTTTGGCGCGGTTGGGGTTGGCTGATTCGGGGTTTGGGGCGTTGGAGTTGGGGGGTGCGGGGGTGGGTGAGGTGGTGGTGGCGCCGGTGTTGTTTGATCCGGTGGCGGCGCCGGGGGCGGGTGTGGCGGGGGGTTTGCGGCGGGGGTTGGGTTTGGGGGCGGGGCCGGTGTGGTTGTTTGTGGGGCGGGTGGTTCCGAATAAGGGTTTTCATGATTTGTTGGCGGCGTTTTCGGTGTTCAGGGCCGTGTCGGGGGAGGGGGCTCGTTTGGTGTTGGTGGGTTCGCCGGGGGGTGGGTCCTATGGGGGGGCGTTGAGGGCGTTGGCGGCTGGTTTGGGGTTGGGGGCTTCGGTGGTGTGGGCGGGGTCGGTTTCGGATGGGGTGTTGGCGGGTTGGTATGGGGCGGCGGATGTGTTGGTGTGTTTGTCGGATCATGAGGGGTTCGGGGTGCCGTTGGTGGAGGCGATGGCGGCGGGGTTGCCGGTGGTGGCGTTTGACGCGGGGGCGGTGGCTGAGACTTTGGGGGGTGCGGGGGTGTTGTTGGGGGATAAGTCGCCGGTGGCGGTGGCGGCGGCGGTTGGGCGGGTGTTGGGCGATGGGGTGCTGCGGGGCCGGTTGGCGGCGGCGGGGCGGCGGCGGGCGGCGGAGTTGGGCCCGGAGGCGGCGGCTGGGGTTTACGCCGAAGCCCTGGCCCCCCTCCTAGCCCCGAACCGGCCCCCAACCGGGCCATGACCGACCTCACCTTCGTCGTTCCCCGCTACGGCCCCGACGTCCACGGAGGGGCCGAGACCGGGGCCCGCTTGCTGGCCGTCGGGTTGGCCGCCGACGGCTGGGATGTGCAGGTGCTCACCACCTGCGCCCGCTCGGCGCTCACCTGGGCCAACGAGCACCCGGCCGGAACCGAGACGGCCGACGGGGTGGCCGTCCACCGCTTCGCCACTGCCCGGAACCGCCACCGGGACTTCGACGCCTGGTCGGCCCGGGTCCTGGCCCGGCCCGGCGCCGCCGACCGGGACACCGCCCTGGAGTGGGTGGACCGCCAGGGCCCCGACAGCCCCGGCCTGATCGACGCGGCGGCCTCGGTGCGCGACGGGGCGCTGGCGCTGTACCCGTACCTGTACCAGCCCGCGGTGCGGGGGGCCATGGTGGCCTCGGCGCCGACCGTGCTGCACCCCGCGGCCCACCCCGAGCCCCCCCTCGGCCTGTGCGTGTTCGACGAGCTGTTCGCCTCCGTTGACGCCCTGGCCTTCCACAGCCAGGCCGAGCAGCGGCTGATCGCCCAGCGCTCGGCCGTCTCGGCCACCCCGCAGGCCGTGGTCGGCCTTCCCGTCCCCGCCCCCGGCGACCCCCTGGCGGCCGAGGCGGCCGGGGGAGGGCCGGCGGCAGCCCGATCCCCAGAGTCCCTGCGGTGGCGCTTCAACCTGGGCGAGGCCCGGATCGTGCTGTGCTTGGGCCGGGTCGACCCCGGCAAGGGCGCCCACGAGCTGGCCGCCGCCTTCGAGCGGGGCCGGTTCGACGAGGCGACCCTGGTGCTGGCCGGGCCCGTGAACTGCCGACCCCCGTCCGGCCGAGGGGTGAGGGTGCTGGGCCCGGTGACCGAGCGGGACAAGTGGGGCCTGCTGGCCGCGGCCGACGTGGTGGTGCAGCCGTCGGTGATGGAGTCGTTCTCGCTGGTGGTGCTGGAGGCGGGGCTGGCCGGGGTCCCGGTGCTGGTCAACGGGCGGTGCCCGCCCACCGTCGAGCACTGCCGGGCCGGGGGAGGGGGACTGTGGTACCGCGGTGAGGCCGAGTTCCGAGCAGCGCTGCGGCGGCTGCTGGACGACGCCGAGGCCCGCCGCCGCCTGGGGGCGGCCGGGCGGGAGTATGCGACCGGCGCCTTCTCGTGGCCCGCAGTCAAGCGGCGCTACGAGGCCCTGCTGTCGCGGATCATCTGAGCCCGGGTCTGGCGGCCTCAGCCGTCGATCACGCGGCGGTACACGGCGGTCATCTGAGCCGCGACCCGGGGCCAGGCCAGCTCGGCCAGCCGGTCCCGCAGAGCCGCCGACGGCTCGGCCGGAGACTCCAGCGCCGCGGCCAGGCTGGCGGCCAGCGCCGGGCCGTTGCCGGGGGGGATCAGGGGGATCTCGTCGCCCAGCAACTCGGGCAGCGCGCCCACCGCGCTGGCCACCACCGGGACGCCGACCGACACCGCTTCCAGCGGCACTAGACCGAAGCCCTCCCACCGCGACGGGTAGACCACCGCCGCCGCGCCCCGCAGCAGGCCGGCCCGGACGGCGCCGTCCACCGCCTCGAGCCGCACGAAGCGGCGGCCCAGGCCAGCGGCGGCGGCCGCGGCCGCCAGGGAGGCCTCGTCGCTCCCGGACGGCCCGGCCACCACCAGCCTCACGTCGTCGTCGAGGCCGGCCAGCGCCGCGGGCAGCCCGGTCAGATTCTTGCGAGGCTCGACGGCCCCAAGTGCCAGCACGTA
Organism: uncultured Acidimicrobiales bacterium; assembly: GCA_958296055.1. Classification (GTDB taxonomy): domain Bacteria; phylum Actinomycetota; class Acidimicrobiia; order Acidimicrobiales; family Aldehydirespiratoraceae; genus CATQHS01. The sequence continues at coordinate 771,888 of CATQHS010000001.1, read as the reverse complement.
GCGGCCGGCGCCGACGAGGCGGCGGGCCGCGGCCTCGTCGCCGGGCCCCACTTCGGCCACCCCCACCGGCACCACGTGGACCCGGTCGGGGTCGGCGCCCAGGACGGCGGGCGCGGCGGCTGCGGTCGCCCGCGACGTCACCTGGACGTGGGCGCCGCAGGCCACCGCCCGGATCAAGGCCCGGCCCATCCGCCGGACGCCGGGCGGGCACCACTGCGGGTCGGTCACCGGGGTCAGGTCGTGGACGGTCACCAGCCGGGGCGTCCGGCCCGGCGGGACGGTGTAGTTGGTGCCGTGCACCAGATCGGCGGGCAGGGTCAGGCCCGCGGCCGAGGGGCGCCCGGCCAGCGCGGGCCGGGGGGCGGCCCAGATCAGGTGGCACAGCCCGGCCGGCCACCGCCGGTGTCGGACGGCTACGCCGCAGTCGGGGGCCCGGCGGGCCCGTCCCGACAGCACGTACCCGCTGGGCTCGACGCCGGGCTCCTCCCGCAGCGCCCCCAGCAGCCCGGCCGTGGCCTGGTGTATCCCGGTGGGCGGCCCCAGCAGCGGCGTGACGTCGAGGGCGACTCGCAGCGGTCCGGTCATGGCATCGGGCAACCTACCGAACGGCAACCCGCCGGTGTTAGCTTGACCAAGATGAGAGACGAGATCAGTTCGACAAGCGCAGATTCCGGGGTTCACCGCTGGTTCACTGTGGCCGGGCCGGTGGGCGACGTCTTTGTGGCCCACGTCTCCGGTCGGGTCTCGGGGCTGGCCCTGGCCGAGAGCGTCGGCGGCGACGGCGACGGATTCGAGGCCTGGATGCGCCGGGAGGTGGGAACCGAGGCGACCCCCGACCCCGACCCCGACCCGGCCCTGGTGGAGAGGGTCCGGGCCGCGCTGGACGAGGGCCGCACCGACGTCCCGGTCGACCTCGGGTCGCGCACCCCGTTCCACCGGCAGGTGCTGGAGCATCTCCTGACCATCCCCAAGGGAGAGGTGCGCACCTACGGGCAGGTGGCCGCGGCCGTGGGCCGGCCCCGGGCCCACCGGGCGGTGGGCTCCGCCGTGGCCCGCAACCCGGTGTCGCTGCTGGTGCCCTGCCACCGGGTGGTTCCGGCGGCGGGGGGCGTGGGCAACTACGGCTCGGGACCCCACCGCAAAGAGGCCCTGCTGAACCGGGAGGGCGCCCGGCCCTGAGCTAGCCCAGCCGGGCGGCCAACTCGTCGGCGACGGCCTCGTCATCCACCTCGGGCCCGAAGATCAGGTCGGCCCAATCCCGGTGGGGCTGCACGTAGGCGACGTGCATGGGCGCCACGGTGGCCGCGAACTGGCGGCGCACGTCGTCGGGGTCCCGGCCCCGCTCGCTCGTGTCCCGGCGGATGCGGCGCCGGAGCCGCACCGGCTCGGGAACGTCGAGGAACACGGTGAGATCGAGCCGGGACGCCACCTCGGGGAAGGCGAGCAGCAAGATGCCCTCGGCCACCACCAGGGGCGCGGCCGCCACCACCTGGTAGCGCCCGCTGCGGGTGTGGGTGGAGAAGTCGTAGACCGGGACCTCGACATCGCCCCCGGCGGAGAGCCGGTCCAGATGGCCGATGAACAGCTCGTAGTCCAAGGCGTCGGGGTGGTCGTAGTTGCGGCCCCGGCGCTGCTCCGGGGCGAGATGGGAGAGATCGCGGTAGTAGTCGTCGAAGTTGAGGACGCTCATGGCGCCGTCGCCCAGCCGGGCGCGCAAACGGCGGGTCAGGGTGGTCTTGCCGGACCCCGACCCGCCGCAGATGCCCCACACCGGAACCGCCACGGGGTCGCACCGTACCCCGCGGCGGTCCCGGCTATCGGGGGTGGACTACCACCAGCCCTTGCCGGCGAAGCCCTCGCCGAAGCCGGCGAACTCCTCGGCGAAGTGCTCACCGAAGCCGGCGAATTCCTCGGCGAAGTGCTCGCCGATCTCGGCTAGATCCCCGGCCTCGATACCGAGCTCGGCGAGGATCGCATCCTTGTCGAAGTCCTCGGCGAAGCGCTCGCCCAGCCTCTTGCCAGCGGCGGCGAAGTCCCGGAGCCCCTCGGGAAGCTGGTTCCGGCAGCCTTCGAACGCCGACTTCCAGGCTGCGGCCTCGGCCTGCCAGGCCGCCTTCAGGTCTTCCTGGCCCATCACGGTGGCGTCGCCGGTGGTGGTGATGGTCACGTCGTCGCCGGCGCGGGTGACGGTGACGCTGCCGTCGCCGAGCTGGACGATCGAGAAGCCGTCCGGTCCCATGACCGAGACCTCGGTGCCGTCCTCGTCGTGATCGAGTCCCTCCACTCCTTCGGCGGCCAGGCACGTCTTGAAGGACTCGAACGCGGCCTGGTCCTCCGCGCTCAGCGCCCCGAACCGGTGCAGGAGGCCGCGGACTCCGGGTCTGGCGGCCGAGTCGCCGTCGTCGCCGGTGCCGTGGCCGTCGCCGTCGTCGCCGGTGGCGTCGGTGTCGCCGTCGGTGCCGTCGCCGTCACCGTCGGTGCCGTCAGTGCCGTGGCCGTCGCTGTCGTCGCCGCTGTCGTCGCCGGTGCCGTCGGTGTCGCTGTCGTCGTCGGTTGAGGCCGCGGGTTGGGTCGTCGTCGGGGGATCGTCAGAGCTCTGGGCCCCGGCGGTCACAACCCCGGCCACGGCCAGCGCCAAGGCCAGGCCCATCGCCCCTATGGCGGTTCCGGCCATCATCGGCCGGCGCTTGAACAGGCGCCTCAGGCCCGATGCCCGGGCGGTCTCCGGGGAGGGGGCCTCGTTCGGGCCGATCTGGGGGGTCTGGTCGGGGGTCTGGTTGTCCATCGTGGTTTCCTTTCGCTCGCCGCCCGGAGCACCGAGCGGAGGGATCGAACATCCGGGTGATCCGGACGCCCCCCAAGATGGCGGATGCCCCCTGAAGCCAAGCTGAGACTGCCTGAGAGTCTCTTATCTGGCTGAGAATGCTCTCAGCATCCAGCGGTCGGGGCCGCAGTGCCCGGCGGCAGACTTGGCGGATGCGGATACTGGTGGTCGACGACGAAGTCAGGCTGGCCGAGTCGATCCGGCGCGGCCTGGAGGCCGAGGGCTTCGGCGCCGACGTGGTGCACGACGGCCTGGAGGGCCTGTGGCGAGCCCGGGAGGGCAGCTACGCGGCCATGGTGCTCGACATCATGCTGCCGGGCAAGAACGGCTACGAGATCTGCCGCACCCTCAGAGCCGAGGACAACTGGATTCCCATCCTCATGCTCACGGCCAAGGAGGGCGAGTACGACGAGGCCGAAGGCTTCGAGCTGGGCGCCGACGACTACCTGCGCAAGCCGTTCTCCCTGGTCGTGCTGGTGGCCCGGCTGCGGGCCCTGGTGCGGCGGGGGCGGCTGGAGCCGGCCGCCGCCCTAGAGGTGGGAGACCTCACCCTCAACCCCCGGACCCGGCTGGTGCGCCGGGGCGAGACCGCCATCGACCTCACCCCCCGGGAGCACGCCGTGTTGGAGACCCTGATGAGCCGGGCTCCCGAGGTGGTCGGCAAGCAGGAGCTGATCGACGCGGTGTGGGGCATGGACTTCGAGGGCGACCCCAACATCGTCGAGGTCTACGTCGGCTACCTCCGCCGCAAGATCGACCGCCCCTTCGGGGTCGCCTCCATCCGCACCGTGCGGGCCGTGGGCTACCAGGTGGTGCCGCCGTGAAGTCCCCGAAAGCGGTGAGGGGGATGTCGGTGCGGACCCGGCTGACCCTGCTGGTGGGGCTGGCCACCGCCGCCGTGCTGTCGGCCGCCGCCGTCGTCGGCCCCGGCCTGATCGGACAGTCGCTCGTCTCCACCGCGCTCGACGAGGCCGCGGCCGCCCAGGCCGCCTCCCACGATGTGCTGCACGGCGACCACGGCCACGACTTGCTGCTCGCCGACCGCGGCCGCGAGTCCGAAGCCGAGCTGGCGGACCGGGACGAGGGGATGGATCGGGACGAGCTGGCGGAGATCATCGACAACTCGATCCAGATCTGGGCTCCTCCCGAAGTGATCGAAGGGAGCTGGAAGGACTGGAGCGCCCAGATCCCCGCCGATTGGGCCCTCGACGACCAGGTCTGGGACCGGGAGACGATCGAAGGCTGGCTGGCCAAGGGGGCGGCGGCCATGGAAGAGGTGGCGGTCTACCAGGGCGTAACCGACGCCCGGGACTCCATGCGCCGCCTCCGGCGAGCCGGGCTGCTCGGCGAGGTCGCCGCCGTCCTCAAGGCCGAGAGCGGCGGCGCCCTGCCGGTGCTGATGAAGACCGGGCGAGTGGTGAGGGTGCCCCTGGCGGGCAGGGCCGCCGTCCTGTCGCTGACCCCCGACGAGCTGGGCTCGCCGGTCGTCACCGGCGCCACCCTGGCCGATCTGGCCTACGAGGCGTCGGGCGGCGCCGGACGGAGCGACCTCGAAGAACTGATCGAGACCCGGGCCGAGCTGCCCGTCGGGGCGTTCTTGGACGTGTCCCGGTTCGAGATCGACACCCGCCGGGTCGGAGGGGCCGAGATTCTGGTGGCCGCCGACACCACCGACGTGGCTCGCAGTGTCGAGCAGGTGGAGATGATCCTGTGGGTGGCGGCCCCGGTCATGGCCGCCGCGGCCGCGCTGGTCACCTGGCTGCTCACCGGCCGGGCCCTGCGGCCGGTGGACCGGATGACCGAGCGGGTCCGGGCCATCAACGCCGGCACCCTCCACGAGCGGGTCCCCAGCCCCGGCACCGGCGACGAGATCGACCGGCTGGCCGGGACCATGAACTCCATGCTGGAGAGGATCGAAAGCCACGACATCCGCCTGCGCCGGTTCGTGACCGACGCCGCCCACGAGCTGCGGACCCCGGTGGCGGTGCTACGCGCCGAGGCGGAGGTGGCCCTGCGCGCCGGCGCCGCCGCCGACGCGCCCGACCTGGCCTCGGGGGTGTTAACCGAGTCGCTGCGCCTCCAGCGCACCGTCGACGACCTGCTGGTGCTGGCCCGCCACGACGAGACCCGGACCGACGCCGGCGCCGGGACGCGGCCCGGCGAGGAGATCGACCTCGACGACGTGGTGCTGGCCGAGGCGGCCCGGGCCCGGGCGGTGCCCGTGGACGTGGCCGCGGTGTCGGCCGGGCGGGTGGCCGGCCCGACCGACTCGGCCGCCCGGGTGGTGGCCCACCTGCTCGACAACGCGGCCCGCCACGCCCGCAGCCGGGTGGCGGTGGCCCTGCGCACCGAGCCGTCCGGGGAGGTGGTCCTAGTGGTCGACGACGACGGCGAAGGCATAGCCGCCGAGGACCGCCAGCGGATCTTCGAGCGGTTCACCCGGCTCGGCGAGGCCCGCACTCGCGACAACGGCGGCGCCGGGCTGGGCTTGGCCGTGGTGGCGTCGCTGGTCCGGGAGATGGGCGGGACGGTGACGGTGGACGACTCGCCCCTGGGCGGGGCCCGCTTCGAGTTGCGCTTCGCCCCGCCGTCGCCCTGACCGGGCTGGGCCGGGGCCGGGTCAGGGATACGGCTAGGTCAGAGGTGTGGCCGGTCAGAGGTGCGGCCGGGTCAGGGGTGCGGCCGGGTCAGGGGTGCGGCCGGGTCAGATCCGGCCGCCGTAGCCCATGCCGGTTGAAGACGGCGCCGGGGCGTCGCTGTTGACCAAGGGCCTTCCGAACATCGGGTGGCGCAGGCTGCGCACCTCGTGCTCGATCGTGGTCAGCACCTCGCCTGAGTCGGGATCGATGACGTCGCAGAACCGGTACTCGTGCTCGCTGGTCTCGGCGGTGATGAGGCCCGCGGCGGCCAGCCGGGCGTGGGGGCGGGAGAACTGAGACACGTAGATGGCCAGATGGTGCCCGTCGTAGGGAGGCAGGGGATCGTCGCTCTCGCGGAACACCAGCGCCTGATGCCGGCCCACGCCCACCCGGGCGACGGCGCCGCCGGGGGCCGGCCGCACCGCCGCGGACGCTTCGAACACCGACCCGTAGAAGCGGGCGATGCCGGCCGCGGTCCCCGCCGCCGCGTCCAACTCGACCCAGGGAATGCCCAGGGCCATGGCCCCGAACGCCTCGCCGGCCTGGTACACCCTTATCCGGTTGCCCCAGGGGCAGCGGACCAGCAGCGAACCGCCCGGCCCTGGCTCGCAGTCGGCCCCGATGCGGTCGAGGCCCCGCCGGACCCGCTCCAGGCTCGGGGCCACCAGGCCGATCGTGCCCCGCAGCACCTGGCCGCGGGGCGCCGTGGGCAGGTGGAACTGCTGGGAGCCGGCGTTGACCCAGATGTTCGCCTCGCCGAAGTCCATGTGCGGGTCCCGGGTCAGGCCCAGCCCGTCTACGTAGAACCGCTCCGCCGCCCGCTGGTCGGGCACGGTCACGTTCACGTGCTCCAGCGCCAGGATGTTGCCCACGTCCCCGGCGGTGCGGTCGAACAGCCCCTCGGACACCTTCGCACCCTAACGCCGCCGGTTGTCCTGGCTGGTCTCGGCCCGTGGCATCATGGCGGCGATGGCACTCGAGCCGGCTCGCCGGGGGGCGATCAGCCCCTTCTACGTGATGGAGGTCATGCGGGCGGCCGAGCAGCGGGAGGCGGCCGGTGGCGAAGTCTTGCACCTGGAGGTGGGCCAACCGTCCACGCCCGCCCCGGCCGGGGTGATCGAGGCCGCCCACGCCGCCCTGGACTCCGACGTGCTGGGCTACACCACCGCGGCCGGGATCGAGCCGCTCCGCCGCCGGATCGCCCTCCACTACCGGGACTGGTACGGCGTCGAGGTCGACCCCGACCGGGTGGTGGTGACGCTGGGGGCCTCCGGCGCCTTCGTGCTGGCCTTCATGGCCTGCTTCGACCCCGGCGACCGGGTGGTGGCCCCCACGCCGGGCTACCCCTGCTACCGCAACGCCCTCGGGGCTTTGGGGGTGGAGGTGGTGGATTTGACCACCGGCCCCGAGACCCGGTTCCAGCCCGATCCCGCCGGCCTCGAATCGCTGGGCCCCGTCGACGGGGTGGTGGTGGCGTCGCCGTCCAACCCGTCGGGCACCATGCTCGACGCCGAGGCCCTGGGCTCGCTGGCCCGCTGGTGCGCCGAGCGCGGCGTCCGGCTCGTCTCCGACGAGATCTACCACGGGATCGCCTACGGCCCGGCCGCGGCCACCGCCCTAGCCTGCGACCCCGAGGCGGTGGTGGTGAACAGCTTCTCCAAGTACTTCTCGATGACGGGCTGGCGGCTGGGCTGGGCGGTGGTCCCCGAGAACCTGGTGGCGCCCGTCACCCGGCTGGCCCAGAACTTCTTCATCTCGGCCCCGACCGTGTCCCAGTTGGCCGCGCTGGCCGCCTTCGACTGCCACGACGAGCTGCGGGCCAACGTGGAGCGCTACGCCGCCAACCGCAGGGTGCTGCTGGAGGGGCTGCCCGCCGCGGGCCTGGACCGGCTGGCCCCCGCCGACGGGGCCTTCTACGTGTACGCCGACGTCTCCGCCGTCACCGACGACAGCCAGGAGCTGTGCCGCACGTGGCTGGACGATCTGGGGATCGCCGCCACCCCCGGCATCGACTTCGATCCCGGCCGGGGCCGCCGGTTCGTGCGCTTCTCCTTCGCCGGCGCCACGGCCGACATGACCGAGGCGGTAAGCCGGCTCCGCCAGTGGGCCCGGGGCTGAACTCGGCTCGGGGCGGCGACGGCCCTCAGGCGCCGAGCCGCCCGGATTTGGGCGGTTCCGAGGGGGGAAGCCTAGGCGCTGAGCCGGGTCCGGGCGTCGGCTGAGCGCTGGAGCAGGTAGGCGGGGACGGTCACGCCGTTGACCACCGTCTCGGCGGCGCCGGCGGCCGCGGCCGGGCCTGCCTCGACGGCGGCGGCCGTGGTCGACGCCTCGGCCGCGGCGGCCGCGGCCTGCTCGGCCTCCTGGTCGCGGGCGGTCAGGAAGCCGTCGTAGTCGCGGGCCCGCACCAGGTCGCCGTGGTCGATGTGGCCCACCACCCGGCCGTCGTCGAAGCGGACCCAGTACCGGCGCCAGGCGAAGCCGTTGGCCATGGCCACCTTGCCCCCGGCCCCGGCCGACAGGCCCGGCCGGTCGGCCACCAGCCTCACCTTCTCGCCCCGCATCAGGGTCCGGGCCTGCATCTCGGCTGTGGTCGCCGCCGCCGCTGCCATGGTCACAAGGTAGCGGTCCGCCGCCGCTACGGTGATCCCGTGACCCTCGACCCCGCGGAGTCAGGCGGTTATAACCCGTGAGCCTCGACCCCGCGGCGTCAGGCGCTTCTGAGGCCGAGAAGCTCGGCTATCGGCCCTTCGACGCCGACAACCACTACTACGAGGCGCTCGACGCCTTCACCCGCCACGTGGATGCGGCCATGCAGCCCCGAGTGGTCCAGTGGGTCGACATCGGCGGCCGCAAGCACCACCTGGTGGGCGGCAAGCTGGCCCGGGCCGTCACCAACCCCACCTGGAACCCGATCGCCAAGCCGGGGGCGCTGCGGGACTATTTCCGGGGCAACCCCGAGGGCCGCAACCCCCTGGAGATGCTGGCCGACCGGGAGCCCCTGCCCGACTGCTACATGAGCCCCGAGGCCCGGATCGAGGCCATGGACGCCCAGGGCCTGCGGGCCGTCTGGCTGTTCCCCACCCTGGGCGTGCTCTATGAGGAGCTGCTCAAGCACGACGTGGACGCGGTGACGGCGTTGATGACCGGCTTCAACCGGTGGCTCCACGACGACTGGGGCTACGCCTGCCGGGACCGGATCTTCGCCGCCCCCTACATCGCCTTAGGCGACACCGGCGCGGCCACCGCCGAGATAGACCGGGTGCTCGGCCTGGGGGCCAGGGTGCTGGTGATGCGACCGGCCGCGGTCACCACCCGAACCGGCGTGCTCTCGCCGTTCGACCCGGCCTTCGACCCGGTCTGGGGGCGCATCCACGACGCCGGCGTCACCGTGGTCATCCACGCCTCCGACTCCGGGTACTCGTCGCAGGGATACGCCCCCGACGGGTTCTCGTCGCACATGGGCGACGGCGGCCGGCCCAGCCTGCGGGCCTTCGCCATCGAGCGGGCCGCCCAGGACTGGCTCATACAGTCGATTTTCGAGAAGATCTACGACCGGTTCCCCAACCTGCGGGTGGCCTCGGTGGAGAACGGGTCCGACTTCCTGGCCCCCACCTTCCGCAAGCTCGACCAGATGGCCCGCAAGCACTATTGGTGGTTCGACGACCACCCCGTCGATACCTTCAGGGAGCACGTCTGGATAAACCCGTTCTGGGAGGACGACGCGGCCGAGGTGGTGGAGTTGATGGGTGCCGACCGGGTGGTGTTCGGCTCGGACTGGCCCCACATCGAGGGCCTGTGCGCCCCGCTCGACTACCTGGCCGACCTGGAGGGCTTCTCCGCCGCCGACCGGCGCAAGATCCTCCTCGACAACGTCGATCACCTCAACACCCCGCAGCCGACATGAGCCATTGTCTGAAGGAGCCGCCGCCGTGACTGATCGAGTGCAGACCATCCACATCGCCGCCTCCGCCGGTGCGCCCATGGTCCCGGTGGAGCGGGTGGCGGCCGAGGCGGGCCGGGGCCTGGTGGGGGACCGCTACCACGGCTCCTCCAAGCTCCAGGTCACCGTCCAGGCCGCCGGGGAGTTGGCCGCCGCGGCCGCCGACGCGGGCCTGGAGATCGACCCGGGCCGCACCCGGCGCAACATCACCGTCTCGGCCGAGTCGGTGCCCCGCGACCCCGGCCACCGCTGGCGGATCGGTCCGGTGGAGCTGGAGGTGGTGCGCGACGCGCCCCCGTGCCGGCGCATGGACGAGATCTTCGGCGTCGGCGGCCGGGCCGCCCTGCGCCGCCGGGCCGGGGTGATATGCACGGTCCTCACCGACGGCGAGATCGCCATCGGCGACCCCATAGACCTAAACCCAAACCCCTCCGTCTCTGACCGATAACTCGCAACCGGCCAAATTGCCTATAGCAGGGTTGAATCTATGCTTTCCTGCATAGACGACTATTGAGAAGTTGCCTCTTAGCTTTATCGAATCTAGAGTTATCATATTCATCCGTTTTTTGTGTTGAATATACTTTGCCACGCGGTTCGTCAATCAGACCTTTTTTATCAAAGTCGTGTTGCAATAGTTGATCGTTGGAGTACAGTAATCTAGCACCGCTGATCTGAGCTAATGCGATTATGTGTTCATCATCAGATTTACATGATCTGTTGCCCTGAAGTTGTTTAGTAATATTGCCAACTTCTGCATCATCTACTTGCCTGATTTTTCCGCTTTGGATTAACTGACTTATCCATCCATCACGGCCACCTAGTTCTTGGCGGTTTTTGCCGCCTATAACTAAACGATGATTCCCAGAGATAATCCAGTTGAAGAAGGCTCGACCGGCGTCGTTGCGGTTCTTGAATACTTCATGCGCTACATTTGCATCAAGGATCGCACACATCAACTTAATCCCACGGATCGTTTCGTTTCTTCAAGGAAAAAATCTCGATAATTGGATGGTGCACCAATAACATTACCTGCTTTATCAAACTCAAGCGAGTGGATTATAACATCCAGTCCTATTCGTTCAAAAAAAAGAATTGACACGTCTTCATGGCTCAAAGAATTCCCGTCTCTTACTTCCATCCTGACTCTATCAACTAAATGATCGCTATGAGTTTCAACGATCAACTGGTCACCTAAGTTGGCGAGAGAGACAAACAGAGTCCCGAGAGCAGCTTGAGCTTTAGGATGAAGATGGACCTCTGGCTGTTGTAGCAGAAAGAGAGATGAACCTTCACGACTCTTGTGCCACAGTTCCGTTATTATAGGTAGAACTTGGCTAACCCCATAGCCTACATCAATCAAGTTATGATAAGGTCCTCTAGCTTTACGGTCGAACTTTCTAACTCGTACTTGAAAAGGTTCACTTGCCTTACCAAATTGTTTAAGAAGGATCTGATCAAATAGGCCAGCCGTCTTACCATATTCTTCTAAAGCAGACTTCAATTTTTTCCATCCTTCTTTATCCTGTGTATGTAGATCTGCAAGATACATAGGCACATAATGACCTTCAGGGTCAGGGGTGAAAGATGATGGGTTATAAGTTCGTTGTGGTTTTGAACGAACGGGAGCGCTGGCGTTAGGGCGTTGAGTGTGCTGATTTAAGATAGCTAATCCTAGTCGTTGAATTTGGATATAATCTTCTTCTTCTATGTTGGGGTTTCCGGGCAGAGGTTTGTAGTCAGAGTACTCTGACTTTGACATTCCTTCAATATGGGGTGTCTCCAAATAGAAGAAAAGTGGTGGAAACTGCTGCCTTGTGCCTACACTATGAACGATCCTGTAAGGTACTAGTTTTTCCCAAGCACCGTTAGAAGTTCTCCCAATAAGTTTGTCAACTTTGCCAGCATCAAACTGTTCTTCAACCGATGCTTTCTCGTAATAGTGGTTCTGGATCTTAGGGACCGGGGTTGTACCTTGTTTGATAAAACTCATATCAAATCTATAATGATTAGACCTAGCTTCTTCATCTTCATGCTCTTCAATTATGGCATCAAAGCCAGCACTAAATTCATTAGCCTTACCGCCTTTTGAGCCTCTCTTGTGTGCGATTTCGTCGAAGCTTCCTAGATCATATGGCTGCTCTTTGAAATCAGGGATCATATGGTAAAATGACGCATCGTATAGTGCTCTAACCATCGCCATAAATGAGGTTTTTCCTGTACTATTCTCTCCTATTAACAACGTCAATGGCTTCAAGATAGCAGTTTGTTCGTTGTGGAAACAACGATAATCTCTAAGTCTTATCTCAGTTAGTTTCGTCATGGTCGCCTCGCGCCGAGCCGGTGCCGGTTACTCCGGGGGGACGGCGTCGGCGTTGGTCTTTCCGTGCATGGGGCCGAAGAACTCCCGGCTGGCCCGCAGCAGCTCGAACACCGACTTGTCGCAGGGGGGCAACTCCAGGTCGGAGCGGCCCAGGGGCTCGGTCCGCTCGCCCCAGCGGATGGCGGTTGAGCCCCAGGTGACCCCGCCGCCAAAGGCGGTCTGCACGATCACCGCCCCCGGCGCCACCCGGCCCTGGTCCACCGCGTCGTTCAGGGCCATGGGGATGGAGGCGGCCGCGGTGTTGGCGTGGGTGTCGATGTTGATCATCACCCGACCGGGGTCGATGCCCAGCCGTTTCACCACCGCGTCGACGATCCGCTTGTTGGCCTGGTGGGGGACGACCAAGTCCACGTCTTCGGGGGCCAGCCCGGCCCGGTCCAGCACCCGCAGCACCGAGGCCTCCATGCCTTTGACCGCTATCTTGAACACGGCTTGGCCCTCGAAGTGGAAGTAGTGGTCGTAGGGGTTGCGCTCGGCGGTCAGCGAGCCCCGGGTGCCCATGGTGGGGATCACCATGGTCCGCCCGGCCTTCCCGTCGGCGCCGAGGTCGATGCCCAGCACCCCCTCGTCGCCGGCCGCGGGCTCCAGCACCACCGCCCCGGCCCCGTCGCCGAACAGCACGCAGGTGGAGCGGTCCCAGTAGTCGATCAGCCAGTGCAGCTTCTCGGCCCCCACCAGCAGCGCCCGCCCGACCGCGCCGGCCGCGATCATCGAGGCCGCGGCCGCGGTGCCGTACACCCAGCCGCTGCAGGCCGCGTTCACGTCGAAACCGGCCGCGTTGACCGCCCCCAGCCGCTCCTGCAGCAGGCAGGCCGAGCTGGGGCAGACGATCTCGGGCGACATGGTGGACACCACCACTAGGTCCAGGTCGGTGGGGGCCAGCCCGGCCGCGGCCAGGGCCTGGCGGGCGGCCACCTCGGCCATGTCCACCACCTCCACGTGGGAGACGCGGCGCTCGCGGATGCCGGTGCGGTCGATGATCCACTCGTCGCTGGTGTCGACCAGGCGCTCGAGGTCGGCGTTGGTGAGCTTCACCGGGGGGGTGCACTTGCCCCAGCCGGTGATGGCGGCCCGTGCGGTCATTCGTCGTCGATGGTGGCCAGCTTCACCAGGGTGCGGAGCAAGACGTTGGCCCCGGCCACCAGGTCCTCGGGCTCGGTGTACTCGGCCGGGTTGTGGCTGATGCCCTTCACGCTGGGCACGAAGACCATGCCGGTGGGGCAGACCCTGGCCATCATCTGGGCGTCGTGGCCCGCTCCCGAGGGCATGCGCCGCACCGAGAGCCCCATGTCGGCGGCGGTGGCGGCCACCAAGTCCACCACCGCGGGGTCGAAGACGACCGGCTCGAACCGGGCCGTGGACCGGGTGGTGACGGTCACCCCCTCGGCCTCGGCCAGCCGGTCCAGTTCGGCGGCCAGGCGGCGCTCGGCCTCCTGGAGGGCCTGCTCGTCGGTGTTGCGCAGATCGACGGTGACCACCGCCCGGGCGGCCACCACGTTGACCAGGCTGGGGTGCAGCCGGATCGACCCGACCGTGCCCACCTGGTCGCCGCCCAGTTCTTGGGCGATGCGGCGCACCGCCACCGCCACCTCCCCGGCCACCAGGCCCGCGTCGCGGCGCAGCCGCATGGGGGTGGTGCCGGCGTGGTTGGACTGGCCCTGGACGGTCACCTCGGTCCAGGAGATGCCCTGCACCCCCTCGACCGCCCCGATGGCGACGTCCTCCTCCTCCAGCACCGGGCCCTGCTCGATGTGGTACTCCACGAAGGCGTGGGGGGCCGGGCCGGGGCACGGCATCGGCCCCCGGTAGCCGATCCGCTCCAGCTCGTCGCCCACCACCGCCCCGTCGGCGCTGGCGGTGGACATGGCCTCCTCGACGGTCATCCCGCCCACGTAGCAGAGGCTGCCCATCATGTCGGGCGGGAACCGGGCCCCCTCCTCGTTGGTGAAGAAGGCCACGGCCAGGGGCCGGTCGGTGACGATGCCCCGCTCGGCCAGGGTCTCGATCACCTCCAAGCCCGAAAGCACCCCCAGGTTGCCGTCGTATATCCCGCCGGTGGCCACCGTGTCGATGTGGGACCCGGTCATGACCGGCGGCCCGTCGGTGCGGCCCCGGCCTGCCGCCACCACGTTGCCGATGGAGTCGATGCTCACCTCCAGGCCCAGGTCCCTCATCCAGGTGACCACCAAGTCCCGGCCCTCCTTGTCGACGTCGGTCAGGGCCAGCCGGCTGACCCCGCCTCCGTCGATGGGGCCGATCTCGGCCAGCTCCCGCAGCCTGCGCATGAGGCGCTCGCCGTTGACCTCGAGGCCGGAAACGTCGATGCGGTGGTTTGTCGTTGGGCTCATCGGGCCGTGATCTTACTTCAAGCCGGGCGCCTGTCGGCGGGCGGGCGTCATCAGGGGCCGGCAGTCAGGCGTCGAGCACCCATTGGCGGACCTGCTCGGGCGTCACCACCGGCGGCAGCGTCGACCACGGGAAGTTGATCCAGCGGTCGGTGCGCTTCCAGACGTAGTCGCACTTCACCAGCGAGTGCGACTTCTCATACAGCACGGCGGAGCGGACCTCGCCCACCCGCCCCACGCAGAAGTCCCGGACCATCTTCAGGGTGTGGCCGGTGTCGGCCACGTCGTCGGCGATGAGGACCTTCGAGTTGGTCTGGTCCACAAAATCGACGGCGGGGGGCAGCATCACCGGCACCGGGAGCCGCTCGCCCACGCCGGTGTAGTACTCGCAGTTCATCACGTAGATGTTCTTCACCGACAGGGCGTAGCCCAGCGACCCGGCGCAGAACAGCCCGCCCCGGGCGATGGCCAGCACCATGTCGGCCCGGTAGCCGTCGCCGGCCACCATGGCGGCCAGCTCCCGCACCGCCCGGCCGTAGGACTCCCAGTCCAGCTCCTCGCGTTCGTCGGCGGTCGGCTCGGGCATCGGCGGTCTTCAGTCCCAGTCGGCGAAGGCGTCGATCATCACCCGGGGGTCCGGGCCGAGCGGGTACAGCACCGGGGTGGTGCAGCCGTTGTCGATGTAGTGGCGCACCTTGTCCCGGCACTCCTCGGCCGTCCCCGCCGCGCACAGCATCTGCACGATCTCGTCGGGCACCAGCTTCGACGCCGCCGTCACCTGCTCGTGGGTGGCCGGCCAGGTCAGCACCGAGCCCACCTCGTCGAGAAGGGACTTGGGCACCCCCGACGCCTTCATGATGTGGGGCTGCTGGCCCAAGTACTGGGTGACCAGCATCCGGGCCCCGTCCAAGGCGGCCCGGCGGTCCTCCTCGGAATCAGACGACGCCACCGAGCACACCACGAGCTGGGGCCGGTCGAGGTCGTCCACCCCCCGGCCAGCCCGGGCCGCCCCCTCGGCCAGGGCCTCCATGGCCCGCTGGTTGTACTGGGGCGACACCAGGTAGTTGAACACCACCCCGTCGGCGATCTCGCCGGTGAGGGCCATCATCCTCATGCCGGTGGCGCCGATGTAGATAGGGACGTCCTTGGGGCGGCGCTCCTGCTGGACGTAGTCGAGCTCGGCCCCGTCGAGCTGCACGAACTCGCCGTCGAAGGTGACGGTCTCGTCGTTGAGCAGGGCCCGGCAGGCGGTCACGATCTCCCGCACGGCCTTCAGCGGGCGGTCCCGGCTCACCCCCACCCGGGCGGCCAGCGGGTCCCACCAGGCCCCGAGCCCGAGGATGATCCGGCCCGGGGCCAGGTCGTCGAGGGTGGAGAAGGTGGCGGCCAAGCGGGCCGGGTTGCGGGTCCAGCAGTCCACCACGCCGCTGCCGATGCGGATCTGCTCGGTGCAGGCCGCGAAGGCGGCCATGGGCACCACCGCGTCGCGCACCAGCCGGCAGTCGGCCTGCCACACCGCCTCGAATCCTTTGGCCTCGGCGTAGCGCACGTGCTCGATGGACTCGCCGACGGGGTGGGCGTCCTGGAGGTAGAGGGCCACGGGTCGGGTCATGGGCGGTTCCTCGCTTCGGTGGTGGCTTCGACGGCGGCGACGGCGGCGACGGCGGCGGTCACGGTATCTCGTCGAGTCGGGCGAACAGCCGGGCCGCGGCCTCGGCCGCCTTGGCCCGAATCTCGTCGGGATCGACCCGGGTGGGCCGGCCGCCGCGCAACACCGCCTCGCCGTCGATCACCGCGTCCAGCGCCCTCACCCCGGTGGTGAAGGCCAGCGACCACGGGTCTGTGGCCCCATACGACCAGCGGACCACATCGGCGCGGGCTTCGGGGAACAGCTCCCAGCCCGTCTCCAGCCACCCCCAGGCCGCCTCCGGGGTGGCGGTCACGTCGTCCTCGCGGTGGCGGGCGTAGGCGACCCGGAACTCGTCGAGCATGTCGGCTCCGATCCCGTCGGTGCCCAGCGCCACCGGGTTGGGCCGGGCCGCGGGCCGGGCGTAGCCCACCGCGTTGTTCATGTTGGACCTCGGGTTGTGCACGATGGTGCCCGGCAGCTCTAGGTCGAGGTGGACGGCGTGCACCAGCAGCCAGCCGTCGGCGGCCAGGGGGGCCAGCCGGTCGCCGGCGCCGGCGTCGTCGGGGCCCTCGGCCACGTGGATGTGAACGCCGGTGTTGTGGTCGGCGGCCAGGCCCGCGGCCGTCTCCAGGGTGGCCTGCGAGCAGGTGAAGGCGGCGTGGACGCCGACCCGGCCCCGGCCCCCGGCCCGCAGGAACCGGTCGTTCTCGGCCAGCCCGGCCGCGGCCCCGGCCGGGCCGTGGCGGTCGGTGACGCCGTAGGCGCAGTCCGCTCGCACCCCCACCTCGGCGCAGGCGGCGGCGATGACGTCCAGGGCGCCCTCGATGGCATTGGGGGACTCGTGGTGGTCGATGATGGCGGTGGTGCCCGACTCCAGGGCCTCCAGGGCCCCCAGCTTGGCCGACCATTCGATGGCGTCGAGGTCCAGAGCCCGGTCCAGGCGCCACCAGATCAGCTCCAGGATGTCCAGAAACGACCGAGGGGTGCGGGGCGGGGCGGGCATCCCCCGGGCCAGCGCCGAATACAGATGGTGGTGGGCGCACACCAGCCCCGGCGTGGTGCCCGGCTCTCCGAGGCTCAGGGCCGGGTCGCCGGGTTGCGGGGCCGGCTCTCCGAGGCTCGGGACCGTCATGGCCGGGTCACGCCGGTTGGACCCGTCGCCGGCCCCGGCCCCCAATGGCGGCGGCGGGGGCGGTCATGGCCGGGTCACGCTCGGGCGGATGCGGCCATCACCGGTTGGTGGGCGGCGATGGGGAGCCGGTCCCGCCACTGGCCGTCGGCTTGGCGCATGGCCTCGGCCACCGCCCCGGCCGTGGGCACCAGGCCGATCTCGCCCACCCCCTTGATGCCGTAGGGAGAGTCGGGCTGGGGGGCCTCCACCAGGATCACCTCCACCGGCGGCATGTCCTTGGGCCGGATGATGTTGAGCCCCCGCAGGGTGTCGGGCCCCGGCCGGCCGTCGGGGTCACACGGGAAGTCCTCGCCCAAGGCGTAGCCCAGGCCCATGTGCACGCTGCCCTCGATCTGGCCCTCGCACAGCAGCGGGTTGACGGCCCGGCCCACATCGTGGGCGGCCACCACCTTCTCGATCCGGCCGGTGGCCGGGTCGGCCACCACCACCTGGGCCGCGTAGGAGAAGGTGGAGTGGATGACCGGGTTGGCCGTCGGATCGTCGAGGCTGTTGGTCCAGTCCACCCGGTACTCCCCGGCGTAGTCGACCCCGGTCAGGCAGCCTCCGGCCAGAGCGGCCCGGCAGGCGTCGGCCACCGCCCCGGCCCCCATCAGCGTGCCCCGCGACCCGGTGGTCTGGCCGTCGCCCAGCTCGCGGCTGGTGTCCACCACCACCCTCACCCGCTCGGGGTCGATGCCCAGCTCGGCCACCGCCACTTGGAGGGCCACGGTGTGCACCCCCTGGCCCATCTCGGTCCAGCCGTGGCGGACCTCCACCGCGGTGTCGGGCCCGGCCGCCGTTCCCGGCGGGCGGCGCTCGTCGGCGGCGAAGCGCACCACGGCCCGGCTGACCTCGACGTAGCCGTTGCCGAGACCGGAGTTCTTCAGCCCCAGGCCCAGCCCGACGGCCCGGCCCGCGGCCCGGGCCTCCTCGTAGGCGGGGCGGACGGCGTCGAGGCACTGGCGGGCGCCGGCGCAGCCTTCGTCCATGATCTGGCCCGGCCCCCACACCGCTCCCGGAGCCACCGCGTTGCGGGACCGGATCTCCCAGCCGCTGATCCCCACCGCGGCGGCCAGCCGGTCCATAGCCCCCTCGGTGGCGAACTGGGCCTGGTTGGCCCCGAAGCCCCGGAAGGCCCCGCCGATGCTGTTGTTGGTGCGGGCCGCCACGGCCTCCACGTCCACCACCGGGACGGCGTAGGGGCCGCAGGCGTGGCCCGCCGCCCGCTCCAGCACCTTCATGCCCACCGAGGCGTAGGGGCCGGAGTCGCCCAGCATCCGGGCCCGCAGGGCGGTGAGGCGGCCGTCGGCGTCGCAGCCCGCGTCCAGGTGGATGCGCACCGGGTGGCGCTTGGGGTGTACGAGCATGGACTCGGGGCGGGAGAAGGTGGTTTTCACCGGGCGGTCGAGCAGCCAGGCGGCCAGGGCGGTCTGGGTCTGGTTGGAGCAGTCCTCCTTGCCCCCGAAGGCCCCGCCGTTGGCCACCTGGGTGACCCGCACCGCCTCGGGGCCCACCCCGAGCACGGCCGCGATCTGGTCCCGGTCGTCCCACACCCCCTGGCCCCCCGACCACACGTCGAGGCGGCGGGCGCCGCCGTCGGCCGCGACCGGCACGGCCAGGGTGGACTCGGGCTCCAGGAAGGCCTGCTCCACCCGCTGGGTGCGGAACGTCTCGGTAACGGTGTGGGCCGACCGGGCCAGGGCGTCGGCGACGTCGCCGCCCCGCCGGTAGGCCGACACCGACAAGACGTTGCCGTCGAGGTGGCCCACCGCGTCCTCGGCGCCGGGGGCCACCGCCGTCTCGGGGTCGGTGATGGGGTCCAGCGGCTGGTAGGCGATGTCGATTAGGGCCGCGGCCCGGCGGGCGGATTCGCGGTCCTCGGCCACCACTAGGGCCATCACGTCGCCCAGGTAGGCGGTGCGGCCCCCGACGGGGACGAACACGGGCCAGTCCTTGTGGATGAGGCCGATGAGCAGGTCGCCGGGCACGTCGGCCGCGGTGAACACCCTCACCACGCCGGGGACGGCCTCGGCGGGGCCGGCGTCGATGGAGATCACGTTGGCCCGGGCGTGGTCGGCCAGGCGGACCGCCCCGTGCAGCAGGCCCGGGACCTTCATGTCGTCGATGAAGAGCTTGTCGCCCAGGGTGAGGTCGAACGACTCGTAGCGGGCCGACCGGGATCCGATCCCCCGGACGGGCTCCAGCGGGGGCCCGGAGCGGCCGTCGGCCCCGGAGGCCAGCATCTCCACCGCGTCGAGGATCTTGAGGTAGCCGGTGCAGCGGCACAGGTGGGCGCCCAGATGGCGGGAGGCATGCTCCCGGGTGAGATCGGGGCCGTGCCGGTCGATCAGCGCCTTGGCCCGCATGACGATCCCGGGGATGCAGAACCCGCACTGCACCGCCCCGGCCGCCCCGAAAGCGGCGGCGAAGCGCTCCCGCTCGTCGCCGGAGAGGCCCTCGGGGGTGACCACGGAGGCCCCGGCCGCCTTCTCCAGGGGGACCTGGCAGGCCACCCTGGCCTTGCCGTCGATCAGCACGGTGCAGGCCCCGCACTGCCCCGACGGCGAGCAGCCGTCCTTGGCCGCCACCAGGTCCAGTTCCTCGCGTAGCGCGGCCAGCAGGTGGGGATGCTCGCCGACGCGCACCGTCGAGCCGTTGCAGACGAACTCGGTGCTGGCTAAGTCGCCCATGATCGCCTACAGATTAGACCCGGGAGCGGCCGACGGGCCCTGTCATGGGGGCCGGGTTCTCTCCTCGGTTTCTGGGCGGCTGCTCTGTCCGGCCGGCGGGTCCTGTCTTCGTCTTTGCGCTGCCCGGCCGGCGGGTCCTGTCACGGGGGCGGTCGTCGCCGCAAGCGGCGCCGACGCTAACCCCCGTGCCACCCCCCGGCCTGGCTCACTGGCGACCTTTCACGGTTGCTCTCTTGGCTCTTTGTTGACGGGCTCCTTTCTGACGTTGGTGGTGCCTATGCCGCTGGCCTGGCTCACTGGCGACCTTTCACCGTTGCCCTGGGGTCGGGGTCAGGTTGGGAAGAGGGCTGGGGCTCTTTCTCGGTCTGTGCCTTGATCTCGGTCGGGTTGTCGGTCCGGGTTTGGAGGGGCTGGGGCTTCTCGGTCCGGGTTGGGGACGGCTCGGTCTGGGGGTGGGGGCCTGCTGTGGTCGGGGGGAGGCGGGGGGCTGCTGTTGCTGCGGGCGTTTTGGCTGGCGTGACCGCGACGAGGGCGGATGTCGGCGGGGTCGGGGGGTTGGAGGGCTGGTTTGCCTTGGCGGTGGGTGAGCTGCCAGTTGTGGTCGTGGATGTTGTGGTGGCATTGCCAGCACACCAGCACGAGCTGGTCGATGCCGGTGCGGCGGGATCGGGCGTAGGGGACGGTGTGGTGGGCCTGGCACCACCGGGGCTCGGCGCCGCAGCCGATGCAGCCCCCGTCTCGGGCGACCAGCATCCGCCATTGGGCTTTGGTGGCGGTGCGCACCGTGGCCCCGTGGTAAAGCGGCTTGCCTTCGCTGAACAAAACGCCGGTGAGCTCGGCGTCACAGGCGACGCGTTCCAGCACCTCCGGGGGCACCGGGCCCACTCCGGGGATCTCGCAGCGGCCGGACGGGTCGTCGCCGGTGAGCACCCCGATGTCGGCCACCACGATCACCTCGGCCTTGGGCCTGCCCCCAGCGCCGCCCCGGTCATTGGATCCGGCATCGCCAGAGGCGAGCTGGTCGAGGGCGTCGGCTTGGAGCTGATCCCAGGTTCGGCGGCCCTCGCCGTCGCCGGTCCCGCCGCCGTTGCGGGCGGCCTGGTCGTCTTGGCGGCGGAGGGCTTCGGCCAGCCGTTGAAGGCGGGCGCCGATGCGGGTGCCGGCTTCGAGGTCGTATTGGCCGTCGAAGCGCATCATGTCGCCCTCCCGGCGCATCCTGAGGTAGCGCCGCTGGCGCTGGCGCAGGTAGTCGCCGTGGCCGTGGTCGGCCTGCTGGCCTTGGGTCCAGGCGGCGACCTCGCGGGCGAACCGGTCTGGCGGCAGTTGCCGAGCCTTGTCCAGCAAGCCGGCGGACGCGTCGACAGTTTCGGGGCCGGTGCGCTTGGCCGCGTGGGCCAGGCGCTCGGCGTTGGTCAGCGACACCTCCCCGGCGTCCACCGCCGAGCGCACCTGAGGCATTTCGTCGAGCGTCTCGGCGACGGCCAGATGGCGGCGGGCCTGGGCCCGGGACTTGCCGGCCTGGTCGCACAGCACCGAGGCGCCGCCGTCGCCGTGACGCTCCCCTAGGGCGATTAACCGGGCTGCCTCGGTTTGCAGCATGGCCATCTTGGCCTCCACCGAGCGGCTGCCCGCGATCAGATCCCTGAGGCGGCCCAAGGTCACCTCCCCGGCGCGCACCCGCCCCAGCAGAGAGTCCAAGTCCTTGTCGAACCGCTCGACCGCATCCACTCCAACGAACATGCGATCACTCTACAACAGGGGTGTGACAATGACACCCCTTTACCTGAAATAATCTTGAAATCCTTGAAAATTATTTTTTTGGATGTCCAGTCGTCGGACAGGTTGGTGATCAGCCGCTCCTCCAGGCCCTTGCGCAGCTCCTCGCCGAAGTCCTTGGTCTCTTCGACCCACCTGGTGAGCCAGCCTCCCTCCCGCAGCGAATCCGGTGATAAAAGGCCCAGGTAGAAGCGGTTCTCCCGCTCCAGATCGTCCGCGTCCACCTCGACGTACTGGCCCGAAGCCGGCCCCACCGGCGGTCGGCTCGAAAACAGCCGGTATCGGCCCCCGGAGGCCAGCACCGCCCATCCGGCGCCGTGGCGCCGGCAGTCGGCCAGGGCCAGGCCCTCGGGCAGCTCCCCGTTGCGGGTGAGGCGGCTGAACAGGGACGGGCTGCGATACGGGTGAACCACCGCCACCGGCGCGTCGTCGTGCCACAGCAGGTAGCCCCGCCTCGGAAGCTGTTGAATCCGGTAGCCGAACCTCTCGAACAACCAGCGCCACGTCCGGTCGCCCGAGGGCTCTATGCCGGCCACCGCGTCGGCCAGGCGCCTCTGGTTCTCGGGCCGGCGCAGGCGGTCCTGCACGAAGTGGGGGGTGAGCAGGTCCTTGACCCTGATCCCGGGCACCACCGCCTCTTCGAGGCGACCGAACTCGCCGGCCATGAGCGCGGCCGCCTCGCGGGGCGCGTAGTCGCGGCTCTTTCGCAGCAGGCTCCAGACGAGCCCGACGGGGAGTTCCCGCACCGGCCGGGCGGCCTGGGGTCCGACCACCCGAACCCGGCCGGAGTCGCTGGAAGCGGCCAGCAGGATCACTACCCAGCCCCGGCGGCCCTGCCTGGCCTCCCAGATCCTCCGCAGGTCGGTTTCGCTCCCGCCGTCGGCCCAGAGAAGCTGGTAAGCGGGGGTCTCCCAGACGGTGGCGGCCAAGCCGGGCTGGGCCGTCCAAGCCCGGCCCTCGCCGAAGTGGACGCCCCCCTCCCGAAGGCCTCGCTAGGAGACGATCACCTCGACGAAGTGCCAGCCCTCGGCGCCGTTGGGCCGGGGCGGGACCGGGCCCGGGCTCTGCGGCGCGCCGGTGCCGTCGGTGGCTCGCACCTCGATGGTGTGGCGGCCGGCGGAGGGGGTCCACGGGAGCTGCCACTGCACCCAGCTCTCGTCGCCCAGGACCTCGGCCAGCTCGCAGCGCTGCCAGCCCCCGCCGTCGATCCGCACGTCCACGGCCTGCACGCCCCGGGTGGGGGCCCAGGCCACGCCGGCTATGGGAGTGGTCTGGCCGGCTGTGAGCCGGTCGGAGCCTTTGGGGACGTCGATGCGGCTCTGGGTCTTCATGGGACCCTCCTTGGACCATCCCCTGGGCACCCAGTAGGCGTCGAAGCCCTCCCAGGTGGTGAGGTGGATCTCGGAGAGCCACTTCACCGCCGACACGTAGCCGTAGAGCCCGGCCACGATCAGCCGGGCCGGGAACCCGTGGGCCACCGGCAGGGGCTCGCCGTTCATGCCCACCGCCAGCAGCGCGTTGCGGCCGTCGCTGATCAGCCCGGTGGGGAACCCGGCCGTCCAGTCGTCCACCGACCGGCCCACGATCTGGGTGGCGCCGGGCTGCACCCCGGCCCGCTCCAGGATGGAGGTGAGGGGCACGCCGGTCCACACCGCGTTGCCGACCAGCTTGCCGCCCACCTGGTTGGAGACGCACTGCAGGGTGACGACGTGATCGCTGAGGTCCATGCCCAGGATCTCGTCGAAGGTGAGCTGGTAGGGGTTGTCGACCATGCCGGTGATTTGCAGGTTCCAGGCCGCCGGGTCCACCTGGGGGGGCGACAGGGCGGTGTCGATCCGGTAGAAGGTCTCGTTGGAGGTCAGGTAGGTCGAGATGTGCTCGACCCCGTCGAAGGTGTCGAGCCCGGCCACCTGGTCGAAGACGCTCGGATTGGCGGCGGCGGCCCCGGCGGACTCGGCCGTCGAGACCTCGCCAGTGCTGGCGCTCGTGCTGGTCGGGGCTGCTCTGGTGGGGGGCAGCTCGACGGCGGAGCGAGCCTGCTCGGCCGCCGAAGTCCCTTTTACCCGCCGCCCGATCCACACCAGGGCCCCGGCCACAACCGCGACGCCGCCTGCGTAGGTCAGAAAGGCCCGCCGGTTCGGATCGGGCCCGGCGAGCGCGGCGGCCGTCTCGGGTGCCGGCTCCGGGCGGTCCGGCCCCGACCCTAGGCCCACCGAGGCGGGCGCTGGCTCCGGGCGGCCCGCCCCTAGCCCCGAGGCCGGTGCAGAACCGGGGCGCATTCGGCTGGTCAGGAACAGCAGGGCGGCCAAACCGATGCCGGTCGCCAGCGCTGCCACCAGCCAGGACACGGCCGCGGAGCTGAAGGGGTTGCGGGCCGTGGCCCAGCCCCCCAGCAGCCCGAAGGCGGCGAAACCGCCGAAGACCAGGTCCCGACGGCCCCTCACCGCGGCCCGGCCCAAGACCCCGCCCGCCAGCAGGGTCACCACGGTGATGCCGGTCAGCAGCACCCACTTCTGGTTGCTGCCCAGGTTGTCGATGCTGGCCGCCACCACGTTACCGGGGGTGTAGTCGGCTATCAGCTCGCCCACGGCCACCACCAGCGACGGCTGCGCCTCGCTCATCCCGTCGACCAACTCGCCGATGGCCAGGGCCAGGCCAGCCGAGACCACCCCGGCCGCCAAGCCCATGATCCTCTGGGAGCGGGACAGCGCCTGCCGGGCCGGAGCGGACTCCGGGGCCGGCGCCGATGATTCCTGGCTGTCCGCCATGATCTGCCCCCTGTCGGTGGTTTCCGCGGCCTCGGCCGGTCCCGGAGCGGCCGCGTCGGGCGAGTGGCTCGACTCTAACGGGGCCGGGCCGCCAGGCTCGGGCTTTCGGGCTTTCGCGGGACCGGCCCCGTGGGCCACTATCTGGGTTCGATGAGTACCGGTTATGGGTGAGGCCGCGGCCGGCGCCGGGCTGGGTCGGTGGGGTTGGGACGACTGGGTGGCGGGCGCGGTCCGGCCCGGCGCCGACCCGGGCCGGGTGGTGCGGGTGGACCGGGGCGAGTGCGACGTGGTGACCGGCCCGGGCCGGGTCCGAGTTCTGTCCAGCTCGGTGCGGGCCCAGCCCGACCTGGCCCCGGTCACCGGCGACTGGGTCGAGGTGGCCCGGCGGGACGGCGATCTGGTGATCGACCGGGTCCTTCCCCGCCGCACCGGGCTCCGTCGCCTCGGCCCCGGTCGGCGCAGCCAGGCGCTGGCCGCCAACTTCGACGTGGTCGGCATCGTGGCCGGCCTGGACCGGCCCCTCCCCCCCGGATGGCTCGAGCGGATGCTGGTGATGGCCGACGACAGCGGCGCCCCCGCGCTGATCGTCCTGACCAAGGCCGACCTGTGCGCCGACCCCGCCGAGGGTGCCGAGTATCGGGCCGGCGTGGCCGCGGTGGCCGGCGACGCCCCCATCGCAGTGGCCAGCGCCGCTGCCGGCACGGGGCTCGACCCGATCCGGCGGCGGCTGGGGCCGGGCCGCACCCTGGTGCTGGTGGGGGCCAGCGGCACCGGGAAGTCCAGACTGGTGAACGCCCTGGCCGGGGCCGAGGCGGTGCCCACTGGCCCGGTCCGGCCCTCGGACGCCAGAGGCCGCCACACCACCATCGCCCGGGAGCTGATCCTGCTGCCCGGCGACGGCGGCCTGGTCATCGACACCCCCGGCCTGCGCTCCCTGTCGCCCTGGGACGCCGAGGCGGCCTTTCACCGGGTGTTCGCCGACCTCCAGCGGCTGAGCGCGGGCTGCCGGTTCTCGGACTGCGCCCACGGCGCCGAGCCCGACTGCGCGGTGCGATCCGCAGTCGAGGCCGGCGACCTCGACCCCCGCCGCTTCGACCGCTACCTGGCCCTGCGCCGCGAGCTGGCCGAGCAGAGAGCCCGCCGCCGATAAGTCAGCCCGGCCTCATCGGCGACCTTGCGGAAATTTTGATAGCTTGACAAGCCTCAACGCGCCGAAACTCCGGCGTGGCGGAAGTCATTGTGGGCCGTCGACGGTCAGAGCCGGCGATCTGAGAAGGTTTGTGTCATGGCCGGACATTGGGTGGAGCGGATCTGGACGAGCCCTCAAGGGGAGCGGGTCCCGTATCGGTGCTTCGTGCCGCCCCCGGTCGCCGGGACGGTCGTGCGCATGGACTCGGCTGAGTTCGACCGGCTCAGAGCAGCCGAGGAGGAGGTCAGGGCCTTCGCGCACGATGAGCGGTCTCCGGTGAGCGACTGGCTGATCAGCCACACGGAGGGCGCGTCCTCCACCACCATCGAGGGGGTTCACCCGTCGCTGCGCCGGTTGGCCAGGTCCGAAGCCACCGGCGAGGGCCGACAGCCGGAGAAGACCGCCCTCCGCAACATCGCCGCCACCGAACTGGCGCTGCGGATCGGGTCGGACGCCAGCCGCCCGTTCGCAGTGGAGGACATCTGCGCGGTTCATGAGACGCTGATGGCCGACGACCCCGAATACGAGTGGGCGACCCCCGGAGCCATCCGCCGCACCCAGAACTGGATCGGCGGCGGCGATCTCCGACCTACCCCGGCGAATGCGGACTTCGTCTCTCCTCCCCCCGATGCCGTCGACGAGCTGATGGCCGATCTCGTGGGCTATATGAACACGAGCGGGACCGAGCGGCCCCTGGTCCAGGCCGCGGTGGCCCACGCCCGGTTCGAGCACATCCACCCGTTCCCCGACGGCAACGGCCGGGCCGGACGAGCGCTGATCCACATGCTCTGGGCCCGCCACGGCCTGATCACCGCTACGAGCACGGTGCCGGTCAGCGCTCACCTGGCCCGCCGCCGCGGCGAATACTTCGAGGCGCTGAGCCGATCGCATCGAGCGATCGCCGACGGCGGCGCCGAGCCGGACCGGATCTGGGGCCCGATGATCCGCCTGCTGGAGGAGGCCACGGTCTTCGCCTGCCATCTGGGGTCGGCGATTCGCTCCGCCGCAGCCGAGATACGCGACCGGTGGGAGCAGGCGGTGGCGCCCAAGCGGAAGTCTCTGGTCGCCCAGATCCTGCGCGACCTGACCCTGCACCCGGTGCTCGACTCGAAGATGGTGGCGGAGCGGTACGGGCGGACCGAGCGCCGGGCCCGGCAGGCGCTGCAGACGTTGGCCCAGGCGGGCGTTCTCGCGTCTCGCAGCATCGGCAAGGGGCGCCGAGGCTACGAAGCGGCGGCGTTGCTGGACCTTTACTCCGCCGCCTCCAGCGAGCATCCGATCATGGCGATGCCGGAGGTGACTTCCGCCCTGCGCCTGAGCCCGAGATGCGGGGAACAGGGCTGACCGGCGCCGGTCAGCCCCACTGCTCGGCCAGGCGGACCCGGTCGAGCTTGCCGTTGGGCCGGCGGGGCAGCTCGCCGGCCGTGACCACGGCCTCGGGCAGCTTGTGGCGGGCCAGCTTGTGCGCCCCGAAGGCCCGGAGTTCCTCCAGGGTCACCGGCGGGGAGCCCTCCTCGGGCACGACCACGGCTAGGCCGGTCTGGCCCATCACCGGGTCGGGCTGGCCCATGACCGCGATCTCGGCCACCCCGGGGTGGCCGCCCAGCACGCCCTCGACCTCCAGCGGGTACACGTTGTAACCGCCCCGCACGTACATCTCGTCGAGGCGGCCGGCCAGGCGGTACAGGCCCCGCTCGTCGGCCGATGCCAGGTCGCCGGTGCGGAGCCAGCCGTCGGCCAGGGCGGTGGCGGTGGCGGCCGGGTCGCCCCAGTACCCCGACATCACCGTCGGCGACCGCAGCCACAGCTCCCCGACCCGGCCCGGCGGCAGCGCCGACCCGTTGGAGTCCCGGACGGCGGCTTCCACGCCGGGCCGGGGCCGCCCGATGGAGTGGCAGGCCTCGTCGTCGTCGGCGTCTAGGGCGGTGGCCAGCCCCACGCCCCCCGACTCGGTGGAGGAGTAGCGGATCGAATAGGGGGCGCCGAAGGCCCGGCGGGCGGCCTTCACCAAGTCGGGCGGGGAGGGGCCGCCCCCGGCGGTGATCGCCCTCACCGCCGAGAAGTCGAGCTCGTCGATCAGCCGGTGGCGGACCATGAGCGCGATCTGAGGCGCCACCCCGGCCACCGCCGGCATCCGGTGCCGGGCGATGGCCTCCAGGGCTCCGCCGGCCGACCAGCGCCCGAGCAGATGGGCGGTCTGGCCCCCGTCCAGCAGCCAGGCCAGCTTGGTCATGAAGCCGACGTGGGCCATGGGGGTGACGGCCAGCCCATGGCCGCCTCCGCCCCAGGACCCGCCGGCGTCAACGGCGGCGACGGCGGCGAGCTGGCGGTCGCCGAACCAGGCCGCCTTGGGCGCGCCCGTCGATCCCGAGGTGAAGCAGATGCAAACCGGCCGCTCGCCGCGCCTACCGCCGAGTCCCGGCCCGTCGCCAAGTCCTGGGCCGTCGCCGGGTCTGGGCCCGCTGCCGGGTCCTGAGCCGCCGCGCAGCTCTCCTCCCACCGAGTCCGGGCCCGCGGCCGGTGCCAGGGGTTCGACCAAGGGCGCGGCGCCCGCCGGCACCAGAGAGGCCAGGTGGCGGTGGACGGCGATCAGATGGGGGCGGACGATCCTCAGGCACCCCGCCGCCTCCGCCGCGGTGGCCGCCGGGTTGATGCCCGCGGTAACCGCCCCGATCCGGGCCGCGGCCAGATACAGGGCCGCGTAGTCCACCCCCGAATCGAGCACCAGGGCCACCGTCGAACCCGGTCCCAGCCCCCGGGCCCGCAGGCCGGCTGCGATCTCCTGAGCGGCCCGGTCCAGGCCGGCGAAGCTCAGGTGCCACCCGTCGGGGGCGGCGAAGGCGGCCCGCTCGCCGTGCTTGCGGGCTGCCCGCCGGGCCGCCTCGGTGAGCAGGTCGGGCTCGGCGGGCACGCCCCGATGGTAGGGCCGGGGCCGGAGTCGGCCGCCGGGTCGGACCCGCCGGGCCGCCGGTGATGACCGGCGACCGGCCGCCAGTCCGACCCGCCGGGCCGCCGGTGATAACGGCCCGCCGCCCGCCGGGCCGACCCGAAGCCCGGACCGGGCAGACGGAGCGGAGGGCGGGCCTACCCTGGCGGGGTGGACATCGGATGGGACCCGGCCCTGGCCGAGTTCGCCGACGAGGCTCGGACCTGGCTGGAGGAGCACCTGGCCGGCGAGTTCGGCCGGTACCGGGGCCGGGGCCTGACCGGCCAGGACGACATCCCCGTCGAGGTGCAACTGGCCTGGGAGGCGGAGCTGGCCGGCGGCGGCTGGCTCGGGTTGGACTATCCGGCCTGGATCGGGGGCCGGGGGTGCACCCTGGCCCAGCAGGTGGCGTTCCACGCCGTCTACGTCGAGGCCCGGGCCCCCGGCCGGCTGCCCAACATGGGGCTCACCCTGCTCGGCCCCACCCTCATGGCCTTCGGGTCGCCCGAGCAGCAGCGCCGGTTCGTTCCCCCCGTTTTGGCTGCGGCCGAGCTCTGGTGCCAGGGCTACTCCGAGCCCGACGCGGGCAGCGACCTGGCCAACGTCGCCACCCGGGCCTACCTCACCGACGGCCGGTGGGTGATCAACGGCCAGAAGGTGTGGACGTCGCTGGCCCAGCACGCCGACTGGATTTTCGTGCTGGCCCGCACCGCCGAGGGCTCCACCCGCCACGCCGGCCTGTCCTACCTGCTGGCCCCCATGGACCAGCCCGGCATCGAGGTCCGGCCCATAGTCCAGATCAACGGCGCCGACGACTTCAACCACGTCTTCTTCACCGACGCCGCCACCGACGAGGACTTGGTGGTGGGCGGGGCCGGCAACGGCTGGAGGGTGGCCATGGGCACGCTCGGCTTCGAGCGGGGCGCCAGCACGCTGGGCCAGCAGATCGGCTTCCGGGCCGAGCTGGACGACCTGATGGCCGAGGCCCGGTCCGGCGGCCGCTGGGACGACCCGGCGGTGCGCGACGAGCTGATGCGGTCCTACGTGGAGCTGGAGATCATGGGCTACAACCACCTGCGGATGCTCACCGCCCTGGCCGGCGACGGCCTGCCCGGGCCCGAGCAGTCGATCGGCAAACTCCAGTGGGCGTCATGGCACCGCAGGCTGGGCGAGCTGGCCATGATGGTGCGGGGGCCGGCCGCCATGGCGGTGGCCGACGGCGCCCGCGACGGCGGCGGCCGGATCGGCTACCGGCTCGACCGCTGGCAGCGGACCTTCTTGTTCTCCCGAGCCCACACCATCTACGGGGGCTCCAACCAGATCCAGCGCAACGTCATCGCCGAACGGGTGCTGGGGCTGCCCCGCGGGCCCCGCTGACCGCCCCCTCAGGGCCGGTTTCGGCCTGTTTTGGGAGGCGCCGGGGCGGGGCGGGCCGGTGGTAGCCTGACGGCCATGGGACGCATCCAAAACACTCTGGCGCTGGCCAAGCTCTCTTGGTCGGTGCTCAAGAAGGACCGAGAGCTGATGTGGCTCCCGGTCTTGTCGTTTCTGGTGTCGGCCGCGGTGGGCGGAGCCGCCCTGGTTGTGATCTTGGTCACCAGCTCCGCGGCCCCGGGCGGAGCCGACGGCGTCACCGTCGGCCCGGCGGCAGTGGTGGTCGGCGTGGCCGCCGCCCTGGCCCTGGGGATCACCTCGGTGTTCTTCAACGGCGCCCTGGTGGCCGGCGCCCACGAGCGGCTGACCGGGGGCGACCCCACCGTCGGCAGCTCGGTGCGCCGGGCCTTCTCCCGGCTGGCCGGGCTGGTGCCCTGGGCCCTGATGACCACCACCGTGGGCTTGGTGCTGCAAGCCATGCGGGAGCGGGCCGGGTTCCTGGGCCGCATCGTGGTCGACATGATCGGCATGGCCTGGGAAGTGGTGACGTTCCTGGTGGTGCCCGCGGTGATAATCGACGAGATGGGCGCGGTGAACGGGCTCAAGCGCTCGGCCGCGCTGCTGCGCCATACCTGGGGCGAGAACCTGATCGCCCGGGTCGGCTTCGGCCTGCTCGGGTTCGTGCTGGTCATACCGGCGGTGATCCTGGCGGTGGTGGCCTCGTCGGTCGGTGCGGCCTGGGTGGGGATCCCCTTGGCGGTAGCCTGGTTGGTCGTGGTGGCCGTGGTCATCACCGCCCTCAACGCCATCTTCCAGACCGCTCTGTACATGTACGCCACCACCGGCGTGGTCCCGCAGGGGTTCGAGGGCTCGTCCCTGTCCCAGTCCTTCGGCCACAAGTGACCCCGGCGCTCGGGGGACTGCCGCCCTCGGCGACCGGCGGCTCCGAGCCGTGACGCCCATCGACCGGTTCAACTCGCAGCTTGTCGAAGCCCTCCGGCGGCGGCTCCCGCCCCGGCTGTGGGAGGTGGAGACCGGCGCGGTGGCGGTGGGCGAGAAGGGCGACATCACCAACCTGGCCGCGGTGGTCATGCCGGCCAGCGGCAACGCCAGCCGCCCCGTCGTGGTCCACACCGCCGCGGGCGACCCCGCCGACCTGGACAAGGCGGCCCGAAGGCTGATCCGGGGCGCTCAGTTGATGCCGTCGGGCCGCCCCATCGTGCGGGTGGCCGCGGTGCGCCCGGAACTGCCCGAGACGGACGCCGCCGACTCCGCCGGCGAGGCGGGCGCCTCCGGGATCCCCGACTCGATCGGTGGCCAGTACCGGCTGCTGTCGGTGGACGGGCCGTTCAGCAACTTGGCGTTCGACGAGGTGCCCAGCAGCGGGTGGCTGAGCGGCGCCGTCTCCGACATCGCCGATGACTGCGAACTCTTCGGATCGCCGATCGACATGGTGGAGGCGGCTACCGCGGCAATGGTCGGGTCTATCCGGGTCCACCGGTCGTCTCACGCCACTGCCGGCATGCGGGACGCGGCCGAGCACCTGCAGAGCCCCCTCAACCGGGATCTTCCCCGTCGGGTGTGGGCGCTCATCCTGAACGCGGTGATGTGCCAAGCGGCCATGGCCGGGGTCCGGCTGGCCGACGGCTATTCGGTGCCCGGGCCCGGTTCCGGCGACGGCCGGGAGGAGATGCTCGAGGTCTGGCGGCGGATCGCCTCGGCGCCCGGCCACGCCGCCGTCTTCGACCTGCCGGGCAGGCTGCTGGAGTGCATGCACGCGGACGACGCCGAGCAACTGCTCCGCCGAGTGAACCCGATCGCCCTGAGGCTGGCCAGCCGAGCCTGGGTCGACGGGAACCTGGCGGGCGCGGCCGCCGTCTCGCTGGCCACCAAACACGCCGGACTGCCGGCGGGCGACTTCACCCGCCCGCCCACCGCCCACCTGCTGGCCGAGCTGGCTGTGGCCGAGATGGGAGTCGACTGGGGCGATCCCGCCCGCATCGGGGCCCTGCGAGTGGTGGATTTCGCCTGCGGGACCGGGGTGCTGCTGGACGCCGCCTACGGCCGCATGGCGGCCCGGATGCGCGGCGCGGGGCTCGACGACGAATCCCTCCACTCCGAGATGCTCGAGAACGTCTTGGTCGGCGCCGACGTCAACCCGGCGGCGGTGACGCTCACCGCGTCCCTGCTGGCGCTGCGCCACCCCGCCCAGCCGCTGGAGCGGCTCCAAGTCCGCCTCGCCTCCATGGGCTTCGACGACGAAGGGGAGTGCGTCACCACCAGCGACAGCAGCGACTTGGTGATCATGCACCCGCCGTCGTCCAAGGCCAACATCTCGGAGTTCGTGATCCGCCGGGCCGACGACTTCATCCGGCGAGGCGGCGTGTTGGCGCTGGTGTTGCCGATCGAGCTGGCCGAGGACACCAAGACCCACGCCGCCATCTGGGGGATGCTGGCCGTGCACTACCGGCGCCACTTCGTCGTGACCACGCCCTCGGAGGTGCTGCTGGTCGCCACCCGATCCCAGCTCGGGCAGTCGGGCGGGTCTCTCGAAGTCAAGCTGAGCGGCGACCTGCCGGCCAGTCCGGTCGAGGCCGTGGCCGCGGGCCGGATCGTTCACCGCCTCGCCGCCGCCGAGTCTGCTGCCGGGACGGTTCAGATGGGCCGGCTCCGCGTCGGGTTCCGCCGCTCGGGCAACCCCGACGCGTGGCGGGCCCAGCCGGCGGCGGACTCGTAACCTTCGAGCGGCCGGGCCGGCAAGCCCCGGTCGGGGGCGGTCAGGGCTCGATCTCGTCGGCTGTCTCGTCCACCAGTTCGTCTACCAAGCCCCAGCGCCGGGCCGTGTCCGAGTCCAGCTCGGCACCGGTCAGCAGCCATTCAAGGGTGCGCTGGCGGCCGATGCGGCGAGGGATGCTCACCATCCCCCCCGTTCCGCAGATCAGGCCCATGGCCAGCTCCGGCAGCCGGAACCGGACCCGCCGGGTGGCTCGCACCGTTCCGCAGAAGGCGGCCAGCTCCACCCCGGCCCCGGCGCAGGCCCCGTCCACTAGGGCGGTGACCCGGGGGGCGATGGCGGCCAGCCCTGGGGCCACGGAGGCCTCGGAGCGGATCAGGTGGGCCCGGACGGGGTCTTCCACGGTGCCGAACTCGGCCGGGTCGCCGCCCGCGCAGAAGGCGCCGGAGGCCCCGGTCAGCACCACCGGCCGCCGGTCCGAACCGGCCCCCAGGGCTCGCAGCACGTCGGCCAGCTCGTCGCGCATGGCCGCGTCGAACAGGTTGAACAGCCGGGGCCGGTCCAGCGTGACGGTGACGGCGTCGCCTCGGTCGGTGACCGTCACCCTCCGTTGGTGGCGGTCGCGCCGGACCCGCCGACCCCGCCCGTGCAGCCAGCGCCGGTGCTCGGGCCCGGCCTGCAGAACGGCGTAGGCCAGGCTCTCGACCAGCAGGCCGTCGTCGAGGCCCAGCACCGCGGTGCGGCGCAGGGTCTGGGCTGCGATCACCGAGGCGTCCGGGTTGGCCTCCACCCCGGCCAGCACCGGGCCCGGGTCGGCGGCGACCACGTCCCAGGCATCGCTCCCGGCGCCGGCCGCCACCGCCACCACGGGCAGCCGGGCCAGGGCCCGGCCCACATCGTCGGCCGGGTCGTCGCCGGTGGCCACCGCCACGGCCGCGGCCTTGCCGTCGGCGACGGCGCGGTCGAGATCGGGCCCGGCCAAGACGGTCCGGGCCTCGGCCAGCGACCAGCGCAGGACCCGGCCCCGGCCGGATTCGGTCACGGCCGACCGCGCCGGGGGGCTCCGGTCACGAGCCGGCGGCGGCGGCGGGGTCGGCCAGGCGGGCTCTGAGGACCCGGCGCAGGATCTTGCCCGTTTCGTTGTAGGGGAGCTCGTCGGTGAAGACCACCCGGGCGGGGACCCGGCTGGACCGGAGCCGAGACCGCACCAGCTCGCAGAGCTCGGCCTCCGACGGCGCTGGCGCCGAGGCCACCACGAACACCGCCACCTCCTCGCCCCACTCCCGGCTGCCCATCCCCACCGCGGCCGCGTCCAGCACCCGGTCGTGGCTCAGCAGCACGTCCTCGATCTCGCCCGGCGACAGGTTCTCGCCCCCCCGGATGATGATGTCGTCGTCGCGGCCCAGCAGGTACAGGTAGCCGTCGGCGTCGACGTAGCCGGTGTCGCGGGTGGCGAACCAGCCGTCGGGGTCGAGCCGGGCCCCGCCCTCCAGGTACTCGCCGGCCACCTGGGCCCCCCGGACCCAGACCTCGCCGCTGGCGCCCGGTGAGACCTCGGCCCCAGCGCCGTCTCGTATCGACACCTCCACCGCGGGGATGGGCCGCCCCGCCGACGCCAGCCGGGCCCGGGCCCCGGGGTCGGAAGAGGCGGCCGCGGCCCGGTGGTCGTCGGGGCTGAGCAGGCTCACGGTGGCGCTGGTCTCGGTGAGCCCGTAGGCGTTCACGAAGCCGGTCTCGGGGAACAGGCCCAGGGCCTTCTCCACCACCGAGGGGTGGGCCCGGCCCCCGCCGTAGGCCAGCGAGCGCAGCGAGGTGATCGTTTCGCCCCGCCGGTCGAGGGCGTCGACGATGTGGGTCAGCATGGTCGGCACCACCATGGCGTGGGTGATGCCCTCGGAGCGGACCAGGTCGATCCAGCCGTCGGGGTCGAAGCGGGGCATGTACACGATCCGCCGCCCGATGTAGATCTGCGACAGGGTGATGGCCACCCCGGCGATGTGATACGGCGGCACCGCGATCAGATTGGCCTCGTCGGGTCCCGCGGCCATCAGCTCCGACGCCCCGAAGATGTAGGACGTCAGATGGCGGTGTCTCAGCACCGCCGACTTGGGGGGGCCGGTGGTGCCGCTGGTGTACAACAAGACGGCGACCGCGTCGGGGTCCATGGGCCACGAACCCGCTTCGGCCGGCTCGCTGCCGCCGCCGGGGTCGGCCCGGAGCCGGGACAACTCGATGGCCTCGATGCCGTCGGCGAGCCCCAGCCCGGCCGGGTCGCCGTCGCCGACAAGGGCCAGGGCCGGGCGGGTCCGGGCGGCCAGGGCGGCCAGCTCGCCCGGGGTCAGCCGGTAGTTGAGGGGCACGTAGGGCGCTCCGGCCCAGGCCGCCCCGAACAGGGCGGTCACCAGGGCCGGGCTCGACTCGTCGCACACCACCAGGTACTCCGCCCCCGAGGCCCTAATCCGCCCGGCCAGAGCTGCGGTCTCGTCCATGAGCTGCCGGTAGGTGACGGCGCCGGGCCCCGACCCGGCCGCCACCCGGTCGCCGCCCGCGGCGGCGGCCATCTCCAGCAGCAGCATCAGGTTCACGGGCGGCCTCTCACGGGATGGCTCTCATGGGCGGCGTCTCACGGGATGGCGATGGCTCATGGGATGGCTCTCATGGGATGGCGGCGGTTCATGGGCCGGCGGCTTCAGCGGCGGCGGGGGTCAGTCCGAGGCGGGCAGGGGCTTGGGCGCCTTCACCGACAACACCGCGCCGTCCAGACCCAGAGGGCCGGCCCCGGCTTTGGTGCACAGCACCTCCACGGTGTCGCCGGGGTCGCCGTAGCGTTTGCCCAGCAGGGTCGCGGCCTCCGTATCCCCGTCTCCCGGGGAGGCGCCGCCCGGGGCGGCGTCAACGGCGGCGGGGTCGGACATGGGAGTGCCGCCGCAGGTCAGGCGGCCCCGGCCTTCGCCTTTGACCACCACCACCTCGGTGGGGCAGTCCGGGCACCGGTAGCGGGCCCCCGGCCGGATCTCCACCGTCTCGCCGGCTGGTTCCTCAGGTTCCACGGTCCAGAAAACCTTAGGGGGCGAGGCGTTCGGCCACGTAGTCGATGCAGGCGGTGAGGGCCTCCACGTCGGAGGGCTCGACCGCGGGGAACATGCCGATCCGGAGCTGATTGCGGCCCAGCTTGCGGTAGCCATCGGTGTCGATGATCCCGTTGGCCCGCAGCACCCCGGCCAGAACGTCGGCGTCGAGGCGGGGGTCGAAGTCGATGGTGCCCACCAGCGGGCTGCGATAGGCCAGGTCGGTCACGAAGGGAGCGGCGATCTCGGAGGTCTCGGCCCAGCCGTAGAGGATCTCCGACGACCGGCGGGAGCGGGCCGCGGCCCACCCCAGACCCCCGTTGTCGTTCATCCAGCCCACCTGGGTGGCGGTGAGGAGCAGGGTGGCCAGGGCCGGGGTGTTGTAGGTCTGGTCCTTGCGGGAGAGGTCCAGGGCGGCCTTGAGGTCTAGGAAGGCCGGCGTCCAGCGCCCCGAGGCGGAGATGCGCTCGATCCGCTCCGCCGCGGCTGGCGAGACCATGGCGATCCAGAGCCCGCCGTCGCTGGAGAGGGCCTTTTGGGGCGCGAAGTAGTAGGCGTCCACCGCGGCCGGGTCGAACTCGAGGCCGCCCGCGGCCGAGGTGGCGTCCACCAGCGTCACCACCTCCGAGGCCGAGGTGCCGTCGGCTCCGCCGGGCCGCTCGGGGAGGATCATCACCCCGGTGGAGGTCTCGTTGTGGGGATAGCAGCAGGCGTCGACCCCAGCAACGGCGGCGATCGGGGGCCGGGCGCCGGGCTCTGACTCGTGCACCGACGGGTCGTCGAGATGGGGCGCGGCCCGGGTCACGGCCGTGAATTTCGAGCTGAACTCGCCCAGCGACAGGTGATGGCTGCGCCGCTCGATCAGGCCGAAGGAGGCCGCGTCCCAGAAGGCGGTGGCCCCGCCGTTGCCGAGGACGATCTCGTAGCCGTCGGGGGCCCGCAGCAGCTCGGCCACGCCGCGGCGCAGATCGGCCGCCACCGACCGCACCCCGGCCCGGCGGTGGCTGGTGCCCATGTAGTCGACGGCCCGGCGGGCCAGCTCGGCCACCGCCTCGGGCCTCACCTTGGCCGGGCCGCAGCCGAACCGCCCGTCGGCGGGCCGCAGACCGGCGGGGATGACGATGTCTGCGACGGCGGCGCCGGGGACGGCGCCGCCGTCCAAGGGGGTGGCGGGACTAGCGGTCACCCCCCCAGTCTGGCAGCCGGAACCCCTCCGGTGACGCCGCCCCCGCCCCCGGCGCCCGTCGGTACGCTCAGGGCCATGACCAAGCCCCGAGTCTCCCGCCGGGTCGGCGCCATCACCCCGTCGGCCACCCTCGCCATCACGGCCAAGGCCCAGGAGCTGCGGGCCGCGGGGGAGAGCGTGATCGGGTTCGGCGCGGGCGAGCCCGACTTCCCCACCCCCGACTACATCGTGGCCGCGGCGGCCGCCGCCTGCCGCGACCCGAGGAACCACAAGTACTCGCCGGCCGGCGGCCTGCCCGAGCTCAGAGAGGCCATCGCGGCCAAGACAGCCCGCGACTCGGGCCTTCAGGTGGTGCCGTCGGAGGTGCTGGTGAGCAACGGGGGCAAGCACGCCGTCTTCAACGCCCTCTCGGCCATCGTCGACCCCGGCGACGAGGTACTGGTGCCGGCGCCGTACTGGCTCACCTACCCCGAGCCCATCGCCCTGTCCGGCGGGGTGACCGTGCCGGTGCCCGCCGGCGCGGCCCAGGGCTACCGGGTGACCGTCGAGCAGCTCGAAGCGGCCCGCACCCCCCGCACCAAGGCCCTGATCTTCACGTCGCCCTCGAATCCCACCGGCGCCGTCTACCCCCGCTCGGAGATCGCCGCCATCGGCCGGTGGGCGGCCGAGCACGGCGTCTGGGTGATCGCCGATGAGATCTACGAGCACCTGGTGTACGGCGACAACGAGCACCATTCCCTGCCGGTGCTGGTCCCGGAGATCCGCGACGCCTGCATCGTGGTCAACGGCGTGGCCAAGACCTACGCCATGACCGGATGGCGGGTCGGCTGGATGATCGGGCCGCCCGACGTGGTGAAGGCGGCGCTGGCCCTGCAGTCCCACACCACCGCCAACGTCGGCAACGTGGCCCAGGCCGCGGCTCTGGCCGCGGTGTCGGGGCCGCTGGACGCGGTGGCCGAGATGCGGAGCCACTTCGACCGCCGACGCCGGAGGATGCATGAGATGCTGAGCGGCATCGACGGTGTGGTCTGCCCCGAGCCCCAGGGCGCCTTCTACGCCTTCCCGGACATGGCCGGGGTGCTGGGCCGCGACCTCGCCGGGACCACCCCGGCCACCACCCTGGAGCTGGCCCGGGTCCTGCTGGAGCAGGCCAAGGTGGCCGTGGTCCCCGGCGAGGTGTTCGGCGCCCCCGGCGGCATCCGGCTCTCCTTCGCCCTGGCCGACGACGACTTGGTCGAGGGGGTGGACCGCATCGTCGAACTGCTGGGCGAGCGCCGGTGACCGCGTCGCGGGCCGCCGCCGCGCTGGCGGGGCGGCCGGGCCGCGTCGTCAATCGGCCGGACGCGAGCCGGTGACCAGCCCGGCGGTCATGCCCTACGGGGCCTGGCCGTCGCCCATCAGCGCCGAGTCCCTGGTGACCGGGGCGGCGGGGATCGCCGAGGTGATGGCCGACCCGGTGCAGGCCCGATACCTGTGGTGGGCCGAGACCCGGCCCGAAGAACGGGGCCGCGCCGCGGTGATGCGCCATTGCCTGCGCACCGGGCTCACCGAGGAGTTCACCGGCCCCGACGCCAACGTGCGCACCCTGGTGCACGAGTACGGGGGCGGGGCTTGGTGGCCCGGCGACGGTCGGCTCTTCTACGTCGATCACGCCGACCAGCGCCTGCGCCGCCTGGACCGCCCCGGCGCCGACCCGGTGATGCTCACCCCTCAGCCGCCGGCGCCCCGGGCCTGGCGCTACGCCGACGGGCGGGTGACCCCCGACGGGCGCTGGTGCGTTTGCGTGCGGGAGCGCCACCGCGTCGAGTCCGGCGGAGAGCCCGTCAACGAGCTGGTGGCGGTGGCCGCCGACGGGTCCCAGCGGGTCGAGGTGCTGTGGTCGGGGTCCGACTTCGCCATGGCCCCCCGGCCCTCGCCCGCCGGCGACCGGCTGGCCTGGATCGCCTGGAACCATCCCGACATGCCCTGGGACGCCACCCGGCTGCACGTGTACGAACTGGGCGACGGCACCTTGGGGGCCGAGGTGGCGGTGGTGGGGGAGAGGGGAGACCGGAGCCTGGTCCAGCCCGGCTGGTGGGGAGATCGCCTGCTGGTGTGCAGCGACCACGACGACTGGTGGAACCTCTACGAGGTCGATCTGGTCACCGGGGCCCTGGCCGGGGTGATAACCGGGGAGTGCGACGTGGCCGGCGGCCCGGCCTGGGTGCTGGGAATGCAGCGCTGGGGGGCGGGCCCGGCCGGGGTCGTCGCCGCGGCCGGCCGCCCGACCGGCGACGAGCTGGTCTTCGCCGCCGCCGGGAGTTCGCCGGTGGTCCTGCCCGGCGGCTCGACCGCGGCCGAGCCCGCGTCGATCTCCGCCGCCGGTTCCGATTCGGCCATCGCCTCGGTGGCGGTGATGGCCGACACCGGGGCCGTGGCCTACGCGGCGGCGGGCTGGGGCCACGAGCCCGAAGTCGTCGCTGTCGCCGCTGGGGCCAGCGGCGGCGGGGAGCCGTCGCCGGAGCGGCGGGTGATCCGGCCGTCCCGCCCGCTGGGGTTCGGCGAGGGGTTCGCGGCGCCGCCCGAGGCCATCACCTTCCCCGCTGAACCCGTCGGCGGCGCCGGGCCGGGCGCCACCGACCGGGCCCACGGCCTCTACTACCGGCCCGCCAACCCCGGCTGGGCCGGACCGCCCGGCGAGCTGCCCCCGCTGTTGGTGCTGGCCCACGGCGGCCCCACCGCCGCGGCCCGCCGCCAGCTCCAGCCCTCCATCCTGTACTGGACGTCCCGGGGCATAGCGGTGGTCGACGTCGACTACCGGGGCTCCACCGGCTACGGCCGTCCGTACCGCCGGGCCTTAGAGGGGGGCTGGGGGGTGATCGACGTGGCCGACTGCGCGGCCGCGGCCCGGTACCTGGTGGACCGGGGCGACGCCGACCCCGAGCGGCTCATCATCCGAGGCTCCAGCGCCGGGGGTCTCACCGTGCTGGCCGCGCTGGCCTTCCACGACGGGTTCGCGGCCGGCGCTAGCCGCTACGGCGTGGCCGACCTGGGTGCCCTGGCCGCCGATACCCACAAGTTCGAGTCCCGCTATCTCGATACCCTGGTCGGCCCCTACCCCGAGGCCCGCCGCCTCTACGAGGAGCGCTCCCCGATCAACAGCGCCGAGCGCATCGACGCCCCCCTGATCGTGTTGCAGGGGTCCGAGGACGCCATCGTTCCGCCCGGCCAGTCCTCGGCCATAGTCGACGCCCTGGAGTCCAGAGGCGTCCCGGTGGCCTACCTGCTCTTCGAGGGGGAGCAGCACGGGTTCCGGCGGGCCGAGACCATCGTCGCCGCACTGGAGTCGGAGCTGGCCTTCTTCGGCCGGGTGCTGGGGTTCGAGCCCGCCGGCGACCTGCCCTCTGTGAAGATCCGCGGCCTCGACCAGTAGCCGGTCCGGCGGGCCGGGCCCGGCGGCTCGCTCAACCGGTTGCCGCCCTAGGGGCGTTTCAGGACCGGCTTCAGCGCTTGGCCGGTCGGAGCCCGTCGGCCTCGGCGGCCTCGGCCGACCGGTAGCACCGCTCGGGCACGGTCCGGTCGTAGAAGAGGCCGCCGGGCAGGTGGAAGATGCCCGAGCCGGGCTTGCCCTTCACCGGGTGGGTGGCCGGGCAGGCCCCGTCCACCGGCTCGACCCAGTCCTCGCCGTCGGCCGGTTCGGCTTGCTCGTCGGCTGCGGGCTCGCTCTGCTGGGCCTGAGCGGCGCCGGCCCGCTCGGCCAGGGTGGGCCAGGACGCCTCCCCGGTCACCGGGGGCTGTCTCCGCCCCAGCAACATGCGAATCGCCCCGACGATCAGCCCGCTGATGGCGCCGATCTTGATCAGCCGGAACACCCGGGCCAACATGGGTCGCATGGCCAATCAGCCTACCCCCACCGACGATGCCCCGACACGAGCCGCTCCGTCCGACGAGCGAGGCGTCCGCCGGTTCGGTGCCATGAAGGACCAAGCCGAGATCGACGACCGTTTCTTCGAGCCGCTGCCGGAGGATGAGCTAGCCGCTTGGGAGTAAAGCGTCTGCCCTCGGCGCCGCTCCGTCCGGTCAGGTGGCTGACGGGAGCCAGGTCTGGCGGGTCTGCTCGTAGGAGGTGATGGCGTTGGCGTGGCGCAGGGTCAGGTCGATGTCGTCAAGGCCTTCCAGGAACCGGGTCCGGGTGCCGGCGTCGAGGGGGAAGTCGGCCTCTAGGCCGATGGCGGGGGCCTCGAGGCGGAGGCGGGTCACGTCGACGGTGATCTCCAGGCCCGGGTCGGCCTGCACCGCGGCCATGAGCCGGGCCCCGACTTCGGGGTCCACCTGCACCGGCACCAGGCCGTTTTTGGTGCAGTTGTTGCGGAAGATGTCGGCGAAGCGGGGGCTGACCACCGCCTCGAAGCCGTACTGCTGGATGGCCCACACCGCGTGCTCCCGGGACGACCCGGTGCCGAAGTTGACCCCGGCCACCAGGATGGAGGCCCCGGCGTAGCGCTCGTCGTTGAGCACGAAGCCCCGGTCGTCGCGCCACTGCGAGAACAGGCCCCTCCCGAAGCCGGTGCGCTCCACCCGCTTGAGCCAGTCCGACGGGATTATCTGGTCGGTGTCCACGTCGGAGCGGTCCAAGGGCACCGCCGTGCCGGTGACCACGCTCACCGCCCTCATGGCGCCACCGCCCCGGCGGGGCCGAATCCGCCCGTCCTGGCGCTGGTTGATCGGCCCGCCGCCCTCATGGCAGGTCTTCGGGCCGGGCGAAGGCGCCGGCGATGGCGGTGGCCGCCGCCACCGGGGGCGACACCAGATGGGTGCGGCCCCCCCGGCCCTGGCGGCCCTCGAAGTTGCGGTTGGAGGTGCTGGCCGCCCGCTCGCCCGGCGCCAGCTTGTCGGGGTTCATGGCCAGACACATGGAGCAGCCCGGCTCGCGCCAGTCGAAGCCGGCGGTCCGGAACACGCCGTCGAGCCCCTCGGCCTCGGCCTGGGCCTTGACCTGGCCCGACCCGGGCACCACCAGGGTCCGCACCCCGTCGGCCACCCGGCGGCCCTCGGCCACCGCCGCGGCCGCCCGCAGGTCCTCGATGCGGCTGTTGGTGCACGAGCCGATGAAGACGGTGTCCACCGCGATGTCGCGCATGGCCGTCCCGGCTGTCAGGCCCATGTAGTCGAGGGCCCGGGCCGCGCTGTCTCGCCGGCCGGGGTCGGCCACCTCGTCGGGGCTGGGCACCGAGCCGTCCAGGCGGGCCACCTGGCCCGGGTTGGTGCCCCAGGTGACCATGGGCCCGATGGCGGCCCCGTCCAGCACCACCTCCTCGTCGAAGGCGGCCCCCGGGTCGGTGGCCAGCGCCCGCCAGTCGGCCGCCGCCTCGGCGAAGGCCGACCCCGAAGGGGCCCGCTCCCGCCCTTGGAGATAGGCGAAAGTCGTGTCGTCGGGGGCGATCAGGCCGGCCCGGGCCCCGGCCTCGATCGACATGTTGCACACCGTCATCCGCCCCTCCATCGACAGCGACTCGATGACCGGGCCCCGGTATTCGATGATCTTGCCGATCCCGCCGCCGGTGCCGATCCGGCCGATGATGGCCAGGATCACGTCCTTGGCCGAGACCCCGGCTGGCAGCTCCCCGGCGACGGTCACGGCCATGGTGCCCGGGCGCATCTGGGGCAGGGTCTGGGTGGCCAGGACGTGCTCCACCTCGCTGGTGCCGATGCCGAAGGCGATGGCCCCGAAGGCGCCGTGGGTGGAGGTGTGGGAGTCGCCGCAGACGATGGTCATCCCCGGCTGGGTCCAGCCCTGCTCGGGGCCGATCACATGCACGATGCCCTGCTTGGGGTGGCCCATCGGGTAGTTGACGATGCCGAGTTCGTCGGCGTTGCGGCGCAGGGTCTCCACCTGGACGCGGCTGATCTCATCGGCGATGGGCCGGTCGATGTCGGCGGTGGGCACGTTGTGGTCCTCGGTGGCGACGGTGAGGTCGGGCCGCCGGACCCCCCGCCCGGAGAGGCGCAGCCCCTCGAAGGCCTGGGGGGATGTGACCTCGTGGACCAAGTGCAGGTCGATGTACAACAGGTCGGGTTGGCCGTCGCCGCCCTCCACCACCAAATGCCGGTCCCAGATCTTCTCGCTGAGGGTTTTCGGTTCTGCCACTGCTCTCGTCCTTTGGCTCTCCGGTTTGGTATCCGGCTCAGTCCCGGCGCCGGCGCTCGCGGCCTAGCCGCCCGTCCCGGTGATCACCACCGGGGCGGGGGAGTCGTCGCTGGCCGCGTCCCACACGATGAGGCCCGCGCCCGCGGCCAGCAGCAGCCCCCCGATCACCAGGGCCGCCCGGGCCCAGCGCAGGTTCGACGGCCGGGGCCCAACCCCTGCGGCGGCCCCGACGCCCGGATCGGCTTGGCCGGCCCGGTCCATCTCACCGTCACTCGACGGCGGCCACGGTGATTCGCACCGGGCCGGCCGGCGACTCGTAGCAGACCTCGTCGCCGGCCGACGCCCCCAGCAGGGACTGGCCCATGGGCGACCCGAGCGAGACCACGGTGAGGTCGTCGCGCTGCTCTTCGATCGATCCCACCAGGAAGCGCTCCGGCTCGTCGCCGTCGTAGCTGACCGAAACGATCGACCCGGCACCGATCACATGTCCGTCGGAAGTGCGTTCCATTATCTCGGCGTTGTCGAGGAGCCGGGTCAGGTGCAGGATCCGGGACTCCATCAGGGCCTTGGTCTCCTTGGCCGCATGATAGTCGCCGTTCTCGGACAGGTCGCCGAGGGCCCGGGCCGCCTCGATCTTGGCGGCTATGTCGGTGCGGCCCCGGGTGGTGAGATCCTCCAGTTCCTCGGAGAGCCGCTGGTGGGCGGCCGCCGAGAGCTGCTGGGCTTCGGCCATGGACCGATCCTACCGCCGCCCGGTGCGGCCCCGTCACGTCCCGTCGCGGCCCGGCCCCGTCCCGCCCAGTCCTGGTGCCGCCCCGTTGGGGGTCGGTCGCGGTCCGCCTCGGGTATACTCGGGCCGGTGACGAATCGAGCCGCCATCACCGACGCGATCATCGTGATTCCCTGACGCACGCCGGTCCCGGCGTGCGTCCTCTACCGTCCACTCCGGTGGGCGGTTTGTTCTTGTAAGCCCTCAATCGGCCCCGAGCCGCCCAGCTAAAAGCGACCTACCGAAAGCGAGCAGCCATGGCGCACAGAGTGGGAGTCGTCGGCGGCGACGGCATCGGCCCTGAGGTGGTGGCCGAGGGGCTCAAGGTCATCGCCGCGGCCGGGGTCGAACTGGACTTGGTCCACTACAACCTGGGCGGAGCCCGCTACCTGGCCGACGGCACCGTCCTCGACGACGCCACCATCGAGGAGTGGCGCGGCCTCGACGCCTTGTACTTCGGGGCGGTGGGCCACCCCGATGTGGCGCCCGGGGTCATCGAGCGGGGCCTGCTGCTGAAGATGCGCTTCGAACTCGACCTCTACATCAACCTGCGGCCCTTCGCCGCCGAGGGCCACGACTTCACCGTCATCCGCGAGAACACCGAGGGCACTTACGCCGGGGAGGGAGGGTTCCTGCGCCGCCACACCCCCCACGAGATCGCCACCCAGGGCTCGGTCAACACCCGCCGGGGAGTGGAGCGGGC
The DNA here is from genome assembly GCA_958296055.1 of uncultured Acidimicrobiales bacterium. Lineage (GTDB taxonomy): Bacteria > Actinomycetota > Acidimicrobiia > Acidimicrobiales > Aldehydirespiratoraceae > CATQHS01. Next base: position 727,649 of record CATQHS010000001.1, on the reverse strand, counting down.
GATCCGCTACGCCTTCGACCTGGCCTCGGCTCGGCGGGGCCACCTCACCCTGGTCCACAAGACGAACGTGCTCACTTTCGCCGGCGACCTGTGGCAGCGCGCCTTCGACGAGGTGGCGGCCGAGTACCCCGGGGTCTCCACCGCCTACAACCACGTGGACGCGGCCTGCATCTACTTCGTGGAGGACCCGGGCCGCTACGATGTGGTGGTCACCGACAACCTCTTCGGCGACATCCTGACCGACCTGGGGGGCGCGGTGTCGGGCGGGATCGGGCTGGCCCCCACCGCCAACCTGCACCCCGGCCGGGTGTCGATGTTCGAGCCCGTCCACGGCTCGGCTCCCGACATCGTCGGCACCGGCCGGGCCAACCCGGTGGCGGCCGTGCTGTCGGGGGCCATGATGCTGGACCACCTGGGCGAGGTCGCGGCCGCCGAGCGGATCCGCAAGGCCTGCGCCCGCCCCGAGACGCTCACCGGCAGCACCGCCGAAATCGGCGCCGCCATCGTCGCCCGCCTCTAGATCCGAATACCCGACCAATCGCCGCCCGCCTCCGACCTGAACTGATCACCCTCAAGAGAAGGTTCCGAACCGATGCCCATCACCCCCACCGAGAACATCTGGATGAACGGCGAGCTCGTTGCCTGGGAAGACGCCAAGATCCACGTGCTCACCCACACCCTGCACTACGGCACCGGCGTGTTTGAGGGCATCCGGGCCTATGAGACCGAGTCCGGGCCGGCCGTGTTCCGACTCACCGACCACATCGAGAGGTTCCACCGCTCAGCCCGGGTCTTGGGGATGGCCATGCCCTACTCGGTGGCCGAGCTCGTCGAGGCCTGCAAGCTGGTGGTGCGCGACAGCGGGCTGCCGTCGTGCTACGTGCGCCCCATCGCCTACTACGGCTACGGGGAGATAGGGCTGGCCACCACCGGCTGCACCACCGACGTGGCCATCGCGGTGTGGCCCTGGGGGGCCTACCTAGGTGACGACGTCCTCACCAAGGGCGTGCGCCTGAAGATCTCGTCGTGGGTCCGCCCCGGACACAACACCGTGCCCCCGGCCACCAAGGCCACCGGCACCTACGTCAACTCCACCCTGGCCAAGATGGAGGCCCTCAACGCCGGCTACGACGAGGCCATCATGCTCAACGGCGCCGGGCTGGTGGCCGAGGGCTCGGGCGAGAACATCTTCGCCGGGCTGGGCGACGTCATGGTCACCCCGCCCATATCGGCGGGAGCGCTGCCCGGCATCACCCGGGACTCGGTGATGGACATCGCCGCCGACGCCGGCATCGAGATTCAGGTCGCCGATCTGGCCCGCAGCGACCTCTACCTGGCCGACGAGGTGTTCCTGACCGGCACCGCGGCCGAGGTGAGCGCGGTCAACTCCATCGACGACCGGCCCCTGGACTGCCCCGGTCCCCGGACCCTGGCCATCGCCGAGGTATACGCCGACGCGGTGCGGGGCCGGATCGACCGCTACAAGACCTGGGTCGAGCACGTCGATGACTAGGCCGAGACCATGAGCACCGGTGGCGAGGCCGCCGCCCGGGCCGCCCCGGCCCGGAACCCGTCGTGGCCCGCGGCGGTGGACGTCTACGACACCACCCTGCGGGACGGCTCCCAGCTCGAGGGCATCTCGCTCACCGTGGCCGACAAGCTGCGCATCGCCGAGCAGCTCGACTACCTCGGGGTGTCGTTCATCGAGGGGGGCTGGCCCGGCGCCAACCCCAAAGACGACGAGTTCTTCGCCCGGGCCGGCGAGCTGACCCTGGCCACCAGCGAGCTGGTCGCCTTCGGCTCCACCCGCCGGCCCAAGGGCCGGGTCGACTCCGACCCCACCCTGGCCCGCCTGGCCGAAGCCGGCACCGAGATCGTGTGCATCGTCGGCAAGTGCTGGGACTACCACGTCACCGAGGCGCTGCGCACCACCCTGGACGACGGGGTGGCCATGGTGGCCGACTCGGTCGCCTTTCTGGTAGCGGAGGGCAAGCGGGTGCTGTTTGACGCCGAGCACTTCTTCGACGGCCACCTCCGCAACCGGGAGTTCAGCCTGCGGGTGATCGAGGCCGCGGCCATGGCCGGGGCCGAGACGGTGGTGCTGTGCGACACCAACGGCGGCTCGCTGCCCCCCGCGGTGGAGGCGGCGGTGGCCGAGGTGGCCGACCACGTCGACTGCGGGGTGGGCATCCACGTCCACAACGACACCGGCTGCGGGGTGGCCAACGCCCTGGCCGCGGTGAGGGCCGGAGCCACCCAGGTGCAGGGCACCATCAACGGCTACGGCGAGCGGGTCGGCAACTGCGACCTAGTGCCCATCATCGCCAACCTGGAGCTCAAGATGGGCATCGGGGCCCTGCCCTCCGGGCGGCTGGAGCGGCTGACCTCGGTGGCCCGCCACGTGGCCGAGCTGGTCAACATCCCCCTCAACCCCCAGCAGCCCTACGCGGGGGCCAGCGCCTTCGCCCACAAGGCCGGCCTGCACACCAGCGCCCTCAGCCGCCGCCCCGACTCCTACGAGCACGTGTCCCCGGCCCTGGTCGGCAACGGCACCCGGGTGCTGGTGTCGGAGATGTCGGGCCGCAGCACCCTGCAGATGAAGGCGGCCGACCTGGGCATAGACATAGACGGCCGGGTGCTGGGCGACGTGATCGACACCCTGAAGCGGCTCGAGCACGCCGGCTACCACTTCGAGGCGGCCGACGCCTCCCTGGAGCTGCTGATGCGGGGCGCGGCCGGCTGGGAGCAGGACTTCTTCCGGCTGGAGTCGTTCCGGGTGTCGCTCGACCACCGGTCCGGCACCGGGGCCCGGGCCTGGAACGACGTGGCCGTCGATGTCGAGACCGAGGCCACCGTCAAGATCTGGGTGGGCGACGACCGCCGTACCGCGGTGGGGGAGGGCAACGGGCCGGTCAACGCCCTGGACTCGGCGCTGCGGTCGGCCCTGAACGGGCAGTACCCGGCCTTGGACCGCATCACCTTGACCGACTTCAAGGTCCGGGTGCTCGACACCCAGAGCGGCACCGGGGCCATCACCAGGGTGCTGATCGACTCCACCGACCACCGCAGTTCGTGGACGACCATCGGGGTGTCGACCAACATCATCGAGGCCTCCTGGCAGGCCCTGGCCGACTCCATCGTCTACGGGCTGCTCCACGCCAACGACTGAGGGCGGCCCCATCGAGAAGCGGTTGGCTCCGGCCTCCACCGGCTGCCTTCGCGTCGCAAAAGTCTGGCCGCTCTAGGCTGGCGGTCGTGTCCGCCCCGTCGTACGTGCCCGCCACGAACCGGTCGCCCTCCACCTATAAGTCGCCGCCCCGGCGCCGGGGCTCGTGGACGGCGGACCGCCCCGGCGAGGTGGTGGGAGGCCCCCAGCCTCGCGGCCCGGGCCTGGGCAGCCCCGGCCCCGACCAGGGCTACGCGCTCGGGCTGGCCCGCCGCTTCGGCGACCATCTGATCCTGGCCGACGGCGAGAGCCGCGACGACGTCCTGGCCGGGTGCGTGGCGGTGGCCCTGCGCCGGGCGTCGCTGTTCGCCCGGGCCCCGGTGGTCCACGACGTGAGGCTGGCCCTGGAGCTGTTCGGCTACTTGCGCCGGCCTCCCTCGGAGCTGGTGGAGTGGCGCTGGGCCTGCTTCTCCGGGATGGCCGGCGAGCACGGCTACGGCTCGTCCCGCTGGCTGGCCCATCTGGTGCCCGAGGAGACGCTGCGGGCCTCGGCCGAAGCGATGGCCGAAGCCTGCCGCCATGACTGGCGCCGTCCCCTGGGCCTGGCGTAGCCCTTGACGCCTCTGGCTGGGCTACCCGCGTCGGCTAGTAGCGGGGCTGGCTCAGCGTCCCGCTCTGTGCGCGCGCTCTTAGTAAACTCTGAGGCATGAGCAACCTCCCCCCGCCTCCGCCTCCGCCGCCGCCAGGCTCGGGCGGCCCGCCGTCGTCGGCGGGCGGTCCGCCGTCATCGCCCGTCCCGGACGGCTCGCGGCTGCCGCTGGCCAGTTGGGGTCGGCGTGCGGGCGCCTTCGCCATCGACCTTGTCATATGGCTGTTGATATTCTTCCCGTTCATCCTCTCGGACGCCCAAGGAACCGAAGGAGGGGTATCTGTCGAGGCCTCCGGACCCAGCGCCGTCGGGATCGTCAGCTTCGTGCTCGTGTCCCTGGTCTTCGGCGGCTTGCTCACGGGCCTCTGGGGCCGGACTCCGGGCAAGGCCGCTCTGAAGCTGAAGGTGGTGTCGGCCGACGATCACAGCCGGACCATCGGCTTTGGGAGAGGGACCGTCCGCGAGGCAGCCCGAGGGGTCGTCAATTTCATCCCGTACGGCATCGGGGCCTTGTTGTCTTTAGTGGATCACCTGTGGCCGCTGTGGGACGACCAGAAACAGACGGTGCACGACAAGGTGATCCGCAGCCATGTCGTATACACCGGCGGGAGCTGAGCCGACCGCTCCCAGGGTCAGGTTCGCGCCGGCCCCCACCGGCTACCTTCACGTCGGCAGCGCCCGCACCGCCCTGTTCAACTGGCTGTTCGCCCGCAGCCGGGGGGGCGCGATGGTGCTGCGGCCTCGGCCGAAGCGGCGGCCGACGCCTGCCGCCATGACTGGCGCCGTCCCCTGGGCCTGACATAATCTCCCGGCATCGGCAGTCTTCCTTCGCCTCCTTCGCCTCCTCCGCCGGAGATCTTGGATCGGACGCCGGCGGCTTCGCCAGACGGGCCTCTGTCGCCCGGCGAGTCCAGCTCGGACGGATCGCGGCTGCCGTCGGCCAGCTTGGATCAGCGCGTCTGCGCCTTCCTGGTCGATCTGGTCTGCTTCGGGGCGATCTTGGTGCCGGTCTTTTTGATCTCCATCGTGCTCTGGGGCCCGCTGGAGGGCATGTGGGACCTGGTCTTCCCCACCAACGATCCCTCTAACCACGCGCGGGGCGTCCTATCTGTCGCCTTCCCCGCGCTCTCAGTGCTCGCAGCCTTGGCCTGGGGTGGTCTGCTCACGGGCTTGCTCGGTCGGACGCCGGGCAAGGCGTTCCTGAAGCTGAAGGTGGTGACGGCGGGCGACCACAGCCGGACCCTCGGCTTCTGGCGGGGAATGGCCAGAGACGCCAGATTCGCCGGCCTCATCTTTTTAGTTCCTTTCGGGCCCTTCTGGATCTTGTTCGTGATTCCTTTGGGCACTGTGGCCTTGCCGCTGGTCCTGCTGCTGTGGCTGGTTGATCATCTGTGGCTGCTGCGGGGCGACCGGAGCCAGACTGTGCACGACAAAATGGTCGGCAGTCGTGTCGTATTCACCGGCGGGAACTGAGCTGAGCGTCGCGTCGACGTAACGCTCATGGGGAGATATTCATAGAACTTTCTGGCGGATCACTGGGCCAGAGTCACGCCTTCACGACTAGCGTTCCCGCGGCCTTGTCGTGCCAGCCTTGCCGAGCTGAGTCCCAAAGGAGCGAGAGATAGACGAGTAGGGACAACAACCACCCAACAACCGGGACGAAAGCCAACACCACGGGAATGATCCAGCGCCCGATCGACTTGCCCCATCCGGGCAGGAGCCCGTTATCAGCCCGCACCACCTTGATGCTCGTCATCATCTTGCCCAAGGTCTGCCCCCGCGTGGCGATCATCACAACCTCATAGAACAAGCCGATCACCGTCATTAGCGCTATGACGCCGAAGAACAATACCAATCCGGTCGTTTCTTCATCGGCGGTGGAGTCCCCGGAATCCACTCCGAACAGCGCCAAGGCGCCGATGACGATCAAGACGATCAACACTACGCCCATGATCACGCCGTCGAGGATCCGGGCTCCGAGTCGTGATCCGGCGCTGGCGAGTTCTAGCTGTTGACCGGTGCCGGTGATCGCCCAGCCTGTCATAGCGCCAGGAGCGTGGGAGCCTGGGTTCGGCGAAGGAGCGGGGGAGCCTGGGTTCGGCGGAGGCGGAGGCGGGGGCAGGTTGGACACGGCGACTCCTGATTTGCAGCGGTGGTTGATCGCAGCGATATTAGGCTATAGCCAGCGGGTTGGTCGCGAACGGTTTAGGGCAAATGGGGCCGAATCTGCCGGTACCCTCGTCCCGTGCCCGCTCCCAGGGTCAGGTTCGCGCCAGCCCCTACCGGCTACCTTCACGTCGGCAGCGCCCGCACCGCTCTGTTCAACTGGCTGTTCGCCCGCAGCCGGGGGGGCGCGATGGTGCTGCGGATCGAGGACACCGACGCCTCGCTGAAGGCCCAGGAATACGTCGACGCCATCGTCGAGCCGCTAGGCTGGCTCGGCATCGACTGGGACGAGGGGCCTCACTTCCAGTCCGAGCGGGGCGGCCTGTACGCCGAGGCCATCGACCGGCTGGTGGCCGCCGGCGCGGCCTACTTCTGCGACCTGTCCGGCCCCGAGATCGAAGCCCGGGCGGCCGAGGCCGACCTGCCCCCCGGCTACCACGGCTGGTCCCGGGACCGCGGCGTCAAAGACGGCCCCGGCGCGGTGGTGCGCTTCCGCGCCCCCGACACTGGCGCCACCGTGGTCGACGACCTGATCCGGGGCCGGGTCTCGTTCCCCAACCCCGCCCTGGAGGACTTCGTGATCCGCCGGGCCGACGGGTCGGCCACCTTCCTGCTGGCCAACGCGGTGGACGACCGCCACATGGGCATCAGCCACGTCATCCGGGGCGAGGACCTGCTCAACGCCACCCCCAAGGTGCGATTGCTGTGGGAGGCGCTCGGCTACGGGCCGCCCCCCGCCTACGCCCACCTGCCCCTGCTGGTGAACGAGAAGCGCCAGAAGCTGGCCAAGCGGCGCGACGACGTCTCGCTCGGCCACTACCGGGAGCAGGGATATCTGCCCGAGGCCATGGCCAATTACCTGGCCCTGCTGGGCTGGGGCCCGCCCGACAAGACCGAGATCCGGCCCATGGCCGAGATCGTCGCCCTCTTCGACCTGGGAGCGGTCACCAAGTCGCCCGCTTTCTTCGACCCCCGCAAGCTCGACCATATCAACGCCGCCTACATGAGGGCGCTGACCCCCGACGAGCTGGTCGAGCGGGCCGAGCCGTTTCTGAGGGGCCGGTTCGGGCCCGGCGGGCGGGCCGGCCGCTACGACCCCGAGGCGGTGCGGGCGCTGGCCCCGGAGATTCAGCCGCGGGCGGCCAAGCTGAGCGAGGTGGCGGGCTGGGTGGACTGGGTCATGGCCGCCGAGGTCGACTACGACCCCCGGGCCTGGCACAAGGTGATGGTGAAAGGCCGGGCCGCGGCCGAGGTGCTCGAGCTGGTCTCCGAGCGGCTGGCCGGCGCCGACTTCGCCTCGGCGGAGCGCCTGGAGTCGATCGTCATGGGGGCGGGCGACGAGATCGGGGCCCGCCTCGGGGCCCGGGTGCTGTCCCAGGCCCCGGTGCGGGTGGCCCTGAGCGGGTCCAACGTCGGCCTGCCGCTGTGGGGGCCGATGCGGCTGCTGGGCCGAGACGAGACGCTGGCCCGGCTGAGGAAGGCCAGAGCCCGGCTCGCCGAACAGGGCGGCGGCGAGGATCGCGAAATCTAGCCGCAGGCCGGGGTTGCATCCCGGCTCCCGGCGCTACGCTCGCGGTGATTCGGGGATGGTGTAATCGGCAACACTACTGGTTCTGGTCCAGTCATTGGGGGTTCGAGTCCTCCTCCCCGAGCCCGGCCCCGTTCGTCTAGCGGCCTAGGACGCCACCCTCTCAAGGTGGTAGCACGGGTTCAAATCCCGTACGGGGTGCTCTAACCAAAGAGGGGACCAATCAAGGGGAACCGAATCCAATAGGGGGGAATCAGATGAAGAGACTGATGGCAGCACTGATGGCGCTGAGCCTGGTAGCCGTCGCCTGCGGCGACGACTCGTCCGACTTGGAGGAGTTCAACGTCGCCTACTTCCTGGAGTGGCCGACCGCCAACCAGGTGGCCCAGGCCGAGAAGACCTACGACGCCGAGCTGGGCCTGACGGTGAACTGGACGCCGTTCGTCAGCGGGGGGGACATGGCCCAGGCCATGGAGGCCGGCGACATCGACATCTCCTACTCGCAGGGCCTGACCCCGTTCGCCAACTTCGTGACCGGCGGTTCGGACCTGCTGATCGTGGGGGTGGCGGTCACCTACGCCGACGCCGACAACTGCGTGGCCCACCCCGACTATGGGGTCACCAAAGACAACGCGGCCCAGACGCTGGACGGCCAGAAGATCTATACCCCGCTGGGCAACGTCACCCACTTCAAGCTGCTCAAGATGCTCGAGCACCTCGGGGTGGACACCGGCGCGGTCGAGCTCATCCAGTCCGAGGGCGGACCGGCCGCGGTGGCGGCCTTGGACTCGGGCGAGGTGGCCATGGCCTGCGCCTTCGGCGGCGCGGTCAACCAGATGGTCGCCAACGGCGGGAACCTGGTGATGACCGGCGCCGAGCAGGAGGACATCGGCATCCGGGTCTTCGACATAATCTCCACCACCGGCGACTTCGCCGAGGCCTATCCCGACGTGGTGACCGGCTTCCTGCAGGTGACCGAGGACGCCAACCGGGCCTACAACAACGACCGGGCGCCGTTCATCGACACCATCGCCGCGGCGGCGGAGATGGACCGGGCCGCCACCAGCGCCCTGCTCGACGCCTTCGCCTTCCCGGAGAAGGACCTGCAGCTCTCCGACGCCTGGCTGGGCGGCACCGTCCAGTCGGTGATGAAGGAGCAGATGGACTTCTTCGTGGCCCAGGGCGAGATCGAGTCGGCCCTGCCCAGCTACGACTCCTACGTGGACACCAGCTTCCTGGAAGCGGTCGAGTGATTTCTTGAGGCGGCTGTCGGCCGCGCTGTTGGCGCTGGGTCTCGTCGCCGTCGCTTGCGGCGGCGGCGATGACTCATCGCCGAGCCCCGACACCGCCGCGCCGCCGCCGACCGCGGCCGGCGAAACGGCGGGCGTGACCCCGTTCGCCAACTTCGTGACCGGCGGCTCGGACCTGGTGCTGTTGGGAGTGGCGGTCACCTACTCCGACACCGACAACTGCGTGGCCAACCCCGACTACGGCATCACCCAGGACAACGCGGCCGAGATGCTGGCCGGTCAGAGCATCTACACCCCGCTGGGCAACACCACCCACTTCAAGCTGCTGAAGATGCTCGAATACCTCGGGGTGGACACCACCGCGGTCGAGCTCATCCAGTCCGAGGGCGGCCCGGCCGCGGTGGCGGCCCTGGCCTCGGGCCGGGTGGCCATGGCCTGCGCCTTCGCCGCTTCGGTCAACGAGATGATCCCCAACGGCGGCAATCTGGTGATGACCGGCGCCGAACTGGAGGCCATCGGCATCCCCGGGTTCGACATCATCTCCACCACCGGCGACTTCGCCGAGGCCTATCCCGACGTGGTGACCGGCTTCCTGCAGGTGACCGAGGACGCCAACCGGGCCTACAACGCCGACCGGTCGCCGTTCATCGACGCCATGGCCGAAGCGGTGGGCCTGGACCGCGCCGCCACCGTGGCCCTGCTCGACGACATGACCTTCCCGGAGAAGGACGCGCAGCTCTCCGAGGCCTGGCTGGGCGGCACCGTCCAGTCGGTGATGAAGGAGCAGATGGACTTCTTCGTGGCCCAGGGCGAGATCGACTCGGCCCTGCCCAGCTACGACTCCTACGTGGACACCAGCTTCCTGGAAGCGGTCGACTGATCTTGGCTAGGGTGCGCTCACCGGGCGGGTCGTCCAGTCCCGTCGGGTGAGTCCGCCCAGCACGAGGTGAGACGCCTGAGGTGAGCCGATAGTGGAGCCGGTAGTCCAAGCTTTGGCCGATGCCTTCGGCGCCCTCAGCGCCGGCGTCGCCCGGGGGGCGGCCTGGATCGGGGTGGCGCTGCTGGCCGTAGCGGCCGCGGCCTCGGTCGCCATGGCCGTCGACCTGCTCGTCACCCCCGCCCGCCGCTTCCGGGCCGCCGACGCGGCCGCCCGCCCTTCCGACGGGATTGTCCTGATCGGCCAGCTCATGGCCTCGGGCGCCATGGTCGGCGGCGTCGTCTTGGCCTTCCGGGACACGGCGCCGCTGTGGCTGCCGGCCGTGTCTATCAGCGCCGGCGCGGGCCTGATGGCCCTGATGGTGGCCTACCGCCGGGTCTGCGAGGCCACCCGGGCCGGCCTGGCCCGCTATGTGTGGCTGGCTTTGGCCGCGGGAGCGCTGGTCGCCGTCGTGCTGGCTTTTCGGCAGCGCTCCGACTCCTCCATCCCCTATCTGGTGCTGCTGGGCACGGCTCTGGCCCTGGTCCGGGCCTGGTTCGCGCTGGGCCGTCCCGAAGTGCGCTTCGACCCTTCCAAAGTACCGTACGTCACCGAGTCGAGGACCGAGAGCCCCTTGGCGGTGGAGGGCCTGGGCATGGTCTACGAACTGCCCGACGGCGGCCGGGTGGAGGCCCTGGCCGACGTGTCCTTCACGCTGGAGCCCGGGCGCCTGCTCACCCTGCTGGGGCCGTCGGGCTGCGGCAAGACCACGCTGCTCAACATCATCGCCGGGTTCCTCGCCCCGACCTCCGGGGAGGTGAGGCTGGGCGACGAGCCCATCCGGGGCCCCGGGCAGGACCGGGGCATGGTGTTCCAGCGGGGGGCGCTGTTCGAGTGGCTCACCGTCAACGACAACGTGGGCTTCGGGGCCCGCATGAACGGCCGCTCCCGCCCCGCCTCCCGGGAGGCGGTGCAGGACCTGCTCCGCATCGTGGGGCTGCAAGAGTTCGGCGAAAAGGCCGTCTACGAGCTCTCGGGGGGGATGCAGCAGCGGGTGGCGCTGGCCCGCTGCCTGGCCAACGACCCCAGGATCATCCTCATGGACGAGCCCCTCGGCGCCCTCGACGCGCTGACCCGGGAGAAGATGCAGGCCCTGGTGCTCGAGCTCTGGAACGAGACCGGCAAGACCATCGTGCTGGTCACCCACAGCGTGGAGGAGGCGCTGTATCTGGGCGACCAGCTCTTCGTGATGGCCCCCCGGCCCGGGCGGATCGAGCGGGTCTACGACCTGCCCTTCGCCCGGGAGGCGCTGGCCGCCGACCCCCGGGAGCTGAAAACCTCGGCCGAGTTCATCCGCACCCGCGAGGAGATCCTCTCGCTCATCTGGGAGATGGAGGAGCAGATCATGGGCACCGGGGCGGTGTGATGGACCCCGCGCCGTCGAAGACCCGCAAGACCGTCACCTTCGGCGACGCGGCCGAGGTGAGCGGCGCCGCGGTCTGGACCGTGGCCAGCCTGGTCGTCATCATCGCCATGTGGTTCGTGGCCACCCAAGTGTGGGGCCTGCCCTCCGAATGGGCCGACCACGCCGAGGAGGTGAGGGCCGGGCTCTCCGCCGACGAGAGCTACGGCCAGCGCGACCTGCTGCGCGACTGCGACCGGGCCGCCGAGGCCCCGGCCGACTTCTCGGGGCTGCCCGAGTGCTCCTACACGCAGTGGCTGAGCGAATCGACCCTGCCCAGCCCCTTGCAGGTCTGGGACGCGGCCTGGGAGTTCGCCCGCGACGGCTACAGCGGCTTCACGCTGTGGCAGCACCTGTGGCTCAGCTTCAGCCGGCTGGTCAAGGGCCTGTTCTGGGGGGTGGCCGTCGGCGTGCCCGTCGGCTTGGCCATGGGCCTGTCGAACCGCTGGCGGGGCATTTTCGACCCGGTGGTGGAGCTGCTGCGGCCCATACCGCCGCTGGCGCTGATCCCGCTGTTCATCGTGTGGTTCGGCATCGGGGAGGAGGGCAAGGTCAACCTGCTGCTGTTCGCGGCCGTGTGGATCATGGTGATCGCGGCCCGCTCCGGGGTGCTGGCGGTGAACACCACCAAGGTCCACGCCGCCTACTCGCTGGGCGCGTCCAAGGCCCAAGTGCTGCGCCACGTCATCTTGCCCAACGCCCTGCCCGAGATCTTCACCGGGCTCCGGGTGGCCATCGGCGTGTGCTGGGGCACGCTGGTGGCGGCCGAGCTGCTCGGGTCCAGCGCCGGGCTCGGGTTCACCATCTTCAAGGCCCGCCAGTTCTTCCTGCTCGACCTGATGCTGTCGGCGGTGATCCTCATCAGCATCCTCGGGGTGCTCATGGACGTGACCATGCGCCTGGCCGAGAAGCGGCTCATCCCCTGGCGGGGCAAGGGCTGACCGCGCCGCCCGCAGTCGGCGGCGGGGGCCGGGCGTCCAATCCCCGGCGGCGATGACGACCCGGTCCGCGGTCGTCGAGTCGTGGTACGAGCGGGCCCGGGCCGCGCCGGTCAGGGTGGCGCTGGCCGACGGCCGGGACCGGCGGGCCCGGGCCGCGGCCGAGCGCCTCCGGCGGGAGGGACTGGCCGTTCCGGTGCTGGTCGACGACCCGGCCGCCCTGTGCTCGCCGGCGGTGCGGGCCGCGGCCGAGGCGTCGGAGCAGCGGGAGCGGATCGACCTCGGCGACCCGCTGCACGTGGCCGCGCTCATGGTGGCCGCCGGCGAGGCCTCCGCCTGCGTGGCCGGCGCCACCCGGCCCACGGCCGACGTGGTGCGGGCCGCCCTTTTCTGCATCGGCACCGCCCCCGACGCCGACTTGGTGAGCAGCAGCTTCGTGTTGGTGCTGCCCGACGGCGCCCCGGTGGTCTACGGCGACTGCGGGGTGGTGCCCGAGCCGAGCCCGGAGCAGATGGCCTCCATCGCGGTGTCCAGCGCGGCCACCTACCGGGGGCTGGCGGGCGGCGAGCCCAGGGTGGCCATGCTGTCGTACTCCACCAAGGGCAGCGCCCAGGGCCCCCGAGTGGACCGGGTGCGGGCCGCAGTGGAGATGGCGCGCCGGCGGGCGCCGGGGCTGGCCGTGGACGGCGAGCTGCAGTTCGACGCGGCCTGGGCGCCGGAGGTGGCTGAATCCAAGGCCCCCGGCTCGCCCGTGGCCGGCCGGGCCAACGTGTTCGTCTTCCCCGACCTCGACTCGGGCAACATCGCCTACAAGATCACCGAGCGCCTGGGCCGGGCCCGGGCCTACGGGCCGCTGCTGCAGGGCACCGCCGGCGTGATCCACGACCTCTCCCGGGGCTGCCGGGCCGACGACATCGTCACCGTGGCCGTCATCGCCTCCTGCCAGGCCGCCGCGGCCGCCGGACCGAAGCCGGCGCCGAGAGGAGCCGACCCGGACCGGCCCTAGAGTCGAGCGGGCGAGCCGGCCCGTCCCTTCAGGCCCGCCGCCGGCGCCGCTTCCCCGAGGAGACTTGACACCCCCGGAGGTGGCCCCGTGCCCCTCGCCCGCCGGTCGGCGGCCCTCGCCTTGGCCGCGGCCCTGTCGCCGTCCGCCTGCGGTCTGGACCTGTCCGCGCCCCCGGCCGAGTCCCGGCCGCCAGCGCCCGCCTCATCGCCGCCGCCGAGGGCTCCGGCGCCCGGGCCGCGGTCCGAGCCCTGGTTCCAGCCCCCGGTGTCGGCCCCGGTCGGCGACCCGTTCCGGATGCCCGAAGGCCCCTATGGCCCCGGCAACCGGGGCATCGAGTACGACACCGAGCCCGGCGACGTGGTGGCCGCGGCCGCGGCCGGCGAGGTGGTCTTCGCCGGGTCCGTGGCCCGCAGTCTGCACGTGACCATCGACCACGGCGCCGGCGTGGTCAGCTCGTACTCGTACCTGGAGCGCATAACCGCGCCCGTCGGCGCTCGGCTGGCCCGGGGCGACCCGGTCGGCCTGGCCTCGGAGCGGCTCCACTTCGGGGTGCGAGTCGACGGCGCCTACGTCGACCCGGCCTCGCTGACCGCCGCCGGCGCGGTCACGGTCCGACTCATTCCCCTGGACGACCCGCCCTGAACCGGTCCGTGTGGTCTGTCCGGCCTTCGTCGCCTCTGCCGCCCGCGTTCCTCGAACCGGCGCCCCTGATTAGACCGGCCCGGCCGGGGCTACACTGCCCGGCGGTCCGGCAACGGGCCCGGCGGCGCCGAGCGGCGTCTCCGAATCATCACGCAACCCGCGCCGTTCACCCGGTCGCCTCGCGGCGTCGGGCGCGGGCCACGCCGAACCGGGGAGGAAGACAGGCATGGCTGTCGTCACCATGAAACAGCTCTTGGAGGCCGGAGTCCACTTCGGCCACCAGACCCGCCGATGGAACCCGAAGATGAAGCGGTTCATCCACGGCGAGCGGTCCGGCATCCACATCGTCGACCTCCATCAGACCCTCGACCACCTGAAGCGGTCCTATGTGTTCATCCGGGATCTGGTGGCCGAGGGCGGGGTGGTGATGTTCGTCGGCACCAAGAAGCAGGCCCAGGACTCCATCCAGTCCTACGCCGAGCGGTGCAACATGCCCTACGTGAACGAGCGCTGGCAGGGCGGGATGCTCACCAACTTCCACACCATCGCCAAGCGGATCTCCAAGATGAAGGAATACCAGCGCATGCGGGCCTCGGGCGAGATGGACGCCATGCCCAAGAAGGAGGCGCTGCACTACGGGCGGGAGCTGACCAAGCTGGAGCGCAACCTGGGCGGGATCCGCGACATGGAGAAGCCGCCCGACGCGGTGTTCATCCTCGACACCAAAAAGGAGCACATCGCGGTGACCGAGGCCCGCAAGCTGGGCGTGCCCATCGTGGCCGTCGTCGACACCAACTGCGATCCCGATCTGGTGGACTACGCCATTCCGGGCAACGACGACGCCATCCGCTCCGGCCAGCTCATGAGCCGGGTCGTCTCCGACGCGGTCCAAGAGGGCCGGTTCATATATTCGAAGCGCCGCGAGGCCAGCGAGGCTCCGGCCCGCAGCGCACTGGAGGAGGCCGAGGCGGCCGGCGAGCAGGCCCGGGCCCGGGCCGAAGCGGCCGCGGCCGCGGCCGAGCGCGAGGCCCGGGTGGCGGCCGCGGTGGCCGCCCCGCCCGATCCTGCCCCCGAGCCGTCCGCCCCGGAAGGGCCCGAGGTGGTCCCCGCCGCCGAGGTGCCCGAGGTGCTCTCCGCCCCCGAGCCGTCCGCCCCGGAGGAGCCCGAGGTGGTCCTCGCCGCCGAGGTGCCTGAGGTGGTCTCCGCCCCGGAGGAGCCCGAGGTGGTCCCCGCCGCCGAGGTGCCCGTCGAGGCCGCTTCCGGGGCCGAGGGGTAGCCATGGCGGTCACCGCCCGGGCCGTGAAGGAAATGCGCGACGCCACCGGCGCGGGGCTGATGGACGCCAAGAGGGCACTGACCGAGGCGTCCGGGGACGCCGAGGCGGCCAAGCAGATCCTCCGGGAGAGGGGCCTGGCCAAGGCCGACGCCCGGTCTGGCCGCGACAACGATCAGGGCGCGGTGGCCGTCGCCCGAGACTCCGACGCGGCCGCCGCGGTGGTAGAGCTGCGGTGCGAGACCGACTTCTCGGCCAAGAACGAGGACTTCACCGCGCTGGCGGCCGCCCTGGCCCAGGCGGTGCTGGCCGGCGGCCCCGGCGAGGTCGAGGCCCATTCGGGCGCCATCGACGACCTGAGGCTCAAACTCAAAGAGCGCGTCGAGGTGGGCGCGGTCGAACTGGTCCGGGCCGCCGACGGCAACCGGCTGGACGTCTACCTGCATGTCCAAGACGGCCGGGGCGTGAACGCGGTGGTGATGGAGGGCCGCGGCGTGAGCCCCGAAGACCTGCACAAGGTGGCCCTGCACGTCGCCTTCGCCCGGCCCCGCTTCCTCAGCGCCGACGAAGTGCCGGCCGACGAGGTCGAGCGCGAGCGGAGCGCCCTCATCGAGATCACCAGGGCCGAGGGCAAGCCCGAGCGGGCGCTGGACAAGATCGTCGAGGGCCGCCTGCGGAGCTGGTACGGCGAGCGGGTCCTGCTCGAGCAGGGCCTCTACGGCGACAAGACCCTGGTCAAAGACAGCCTCAAAGGAGGATCGATCGTCAGGTTCGTGCAAGTCGTGGCGGGCGTCTGACCGTGAGCGCGGCCGCGGTCGTGGAGCCTTTGCCGGCTCGATGGGGCCGGGTGCTGCTGAAGCTCTCGGGCGAGGCGTTCGCCGGGTCCTTGGACGGCGGCATAGACGGAGTCGCCGTTCGCGCCATCGCCACCGACATCGCCGAGGCCCGGACCCGCTTCGAGGTGGACGTGGCCGTGGTGGTGGGCGGAGGCAACATCTGGCGGGGCATCCACGGCGAGGGCGCGGGCATGGACCGGGCCCAGGCCGACTACATGGGGATGCTGGCCACGGTGATGAACGCCCTGGCCCTCCAGGACACCCTCGAGCGGCTCGATCAGCCCACCCGGGTGCAGACCGCCGTCCACATGGCCCAGATCGCCGAGCCGTACATCCGCCGCCGGGCCACCCGCCACTTGGAGAAGGGCCGGGTGGTGATCTTTGCCGGGGGCACCGGGAACCCGTTTTTCACCACCGACACCACCGCCGCGCTCAGGGCGGCCGAGGTGGAGGCCGAGGTGGTGCTGAAGGGAACCCACGGCGGCATCGACGGCATCTACACCGCCGACCCCCGGACCGATCCCGCCGCCGCCAGATTCGACCGGCTGAGCTATCTCGAGGTGCTCAACCGGGGCTTGGAGGTGATGGACGCCACCGCCATCACCTTGTGCATGGAAAACGACATTCCCATCGTGGTGTTCGACCTGATGGGCCCCGGAAACCTCAGATCCCTGCTCGAAGGCAGGAGGGTCGGTACTCTGGTGGACAACCGGGAGCGCGGCAAATGAGCCAGGAGCTCATCGAGATGATCCTCGCCGACACGAGCGAGAAAATGGGCGGCGCCGTCGCCCACGCCCGGCGCGAGTTCTCCACGGTGAGGACCGGCCGGGCCAGCTCGGCCTTGGTGGAGCGGATCCAAGTCAAGGCCTACGGCGTGCAGATGAGCTTGCGGGATCTGGCCGGCTTCTCCATCCCCGAGGCCCGGCAGTTGCTGATCACCCCCCACGACCCGGCCAACATCGCGGCGGTGGAGCGGGCCATACAGCAAGCCCAGCTCGGCCTCGCCCCCAGCAACGACGGCCGGACCATCCGCCTGTCCTTCCCGCCCCTCACCGAGGAGCGCCGCCGGGAGCTGGCCCGGATCGTCGGGGGCATGGCCGAGGACTCCAAGAACCGGCTGCGGGGGGTGCGCCGCCAGGGCCGCAAGGATCTGGATCAACTCGAAAAGGAGGGCGGGGTCTCCTCCGACGACATCGAACGGGCCGGCGAGAAGCTAGAGGAGCTGACTCGCAAGCACGTTCGGGAGATCGACGGAGCCCAGGCCCAAAAAGAAGATGAGCTGCTTGAAGTCTGATCGAGTTCGGCACCCGGAAGGATGATTCCGTGAGCGACGAGACAAGAGGCGAGAACGTGAGCGAGGGCTTCCGGATCGGCGGGGCTCAGCCCGACCCGGCGGCTGAACCCGAGGACGTGGCGCCGGGCCGGTCGGTGTTCGAGGTGGGCGAGGAAATGTTCGCCGCGGACGACGACCTGCTGCCCCACTGGAGCGAGCCCCCCACCGGGGCGGTGCCCCAGGTGGAGGTGCCGGGGTCGGCCGCGGTGCCGGGATCGGCCGAGCCCCCGGGCGAGCCGGTGCTGATGGAGGCCGGCGCCGACGAGATGGAGGTCTGGTCCGACCTGCCTCCGTCTCCGCAGTGGGCCGAGAGCGAAGGGAGCGTTCCGTTGGTGGGAACCCAAGATCCGAACGAACAGGCCGTGACCGGAGACGACTTCTTCGTGTACGACGAAGGGGCGGCCGCCGGCGCCGGGTACGGGATGCCCGGGGCCCCAACCGCGGCGTCCGGCGGCGAAGAGCGCGACATGCCCATGTCCGTGGTGGTGGGGGTGGCCTTGGCCGCGGCCATCCTGCTGGCCATGGCCGCCGGACCGGCGGTGACTCTGATAGTGGTGACCGTGGCCTTGGGCCTGGCCGCCATCGAGTGGCTCAACGCGGTGCGCCTGGCCGGATACCAGCCCGCCGTCCTGCTGGGCCTGGCCGGGGTGGTGGCCATGCCGCTGGCCGTCTACTGGCGGGGCGAGGCGGCCATACCGGTGGTCTGCGTGCTCACGGTGGTGTTCGGGGCCCTGTGGTATCTGACCGGAATCGGCGTGGAGGGCCCGCTGCGGGGTCTGGGCACAACCGTCTTCGGCGTCGTCTACATCGGCGTGCTCGGCTCTCACGCCGCCCTGATGCTGACCCTCGGCGACCACGGGACCGGCCTGCTCACGACGGCCATCGTCGTCACCGCCGGCTACGACGTGGGCGGGCTGTTCGTGGGCCGGGCCGCGGGCCGGACGCCGCTGTCGTCGGCCAGCCCGGCCAAGACCCTCGAGGGTCTGCTCGGCGGCTGCGTCGTCGCGGTGGGCGCGGGGGTGGTCATGGGCGTACTGGCCGCGCCCGCGCCGGTGGCCGACAGCCCCGGCGACCTGTGGACCGCCATCATCATGGCCGTCGCCATCGCCATCGCCGCCCCGATCGGCGATCTGGCCGAGTCGCTGCTCAAGCGGGACCTGGGCATCAAGAACATGGGCGCCATTCTCCCCGGCCACGGGGGAGTGCTCGACCGCATCGACGGGCTGCTGTTCGCGCTGCCCGTCACCTATTACGTGGCCCTGATTGCCGACATCATCTGAGCCCGGGTCCTGGCTTTCAGGCGGGCAGCACCCATGACGGCCCGCGGGCAGGCCCCGCGGGCCTGGGCCCCGGCCGGCCCCGGGCGGGCGCAGTGACCGCTTCGGTGGCCGTGCTCGGGTCCACCGGCTCGATCGGGACCCAGACGCTCGACATCGTGCGGGCCCGGCCGGAGCGGTATCGGGTGGCCGCGCTGGGGGCGGCCCGCTCGGTGGACCGGCTGGCCGAGCAGGCCCTCGAGTTCCGGCCCGACGCCGTGGCCATCGCCGACGCCGAGCAGGCCCCGGCCCTGGCCGGCCGGCTCCCGGCCGGCACCGAGCTGATGGCCGGCGCCGGGGCCATGGCCGCGGCCGCCCGGCTGGCCGACACGGTGATCAACGGGGTGGTCGGCTTCGCCGGCCTGCCGGTGACCCTGGCCGCCCTGGAGGCGGGCAGGCGGCTGGGACTGGCTAACAAGGAGTCGCTGGTGGCGGCCGGCCCGGTGGTGCAGCGGGCCCGGGCCACTCCGGGGGCCGAGATCATCCCAGTGGACTCCGAGCACTGCGCCGTCCACCAGTGCCTGCGGGCCAACAGCGACCCCCGCCGGGTGGCGGCGGTGGTGCTGACCGCCAGCGGCGGGCCGTTCCGGGGCCGGGCCCGGACCGAGCTGGGGGCGGTTACGCCGGCCGAGGCCCTGGCCCACCCGACCTGGTCCATGGGCCCCAAGGTCACCATCGACTCCAGCACGCTCATGAACAAGGGGCTTGAGGTCATCGAGGCCCACGAGCTGTTCGGCGTCGGCTACGACCGCATCGACGTGGTGGTGCATCCCCAGTCGGTGGTCCACTCGATGGTGACCTATTCCGACGGCGCCACCATGGCCCAGCTCTCCAAGCCCGACATGCGGCTCTGCATCGGCTACGCCCTGGCCCACCCGGACCGGCTGGACCTGGCCTTCGGGCCCATCGACTGGAGCGAGCTGCGCCGGCTCGACTTCGAACCCCCCGACCGGGGCGCATTCGGGTGCCTGGACTTGGCCTTCGCCGCCGGACGGGCCGGCGAGACCGCTCCGGCCTGGCTCAACGCGGCCAACGAGGTGGCGGTGGAGGCGTTCCTGGGGGGTCGCATCGGCTGGCTCGACATCGCCGCGGTGCTGTCAGAGGCCCTCGAGCGGTGGCCGGGGCTCCCGGCCGACGGCGTCGACGCCGTCTTGGACTGCGACCACCGGGCCCGAGCGGCCGCGAACGAGATCATCCACCGGAGAGCGGCATGAGCGACGACGGTTCGTCACCGTTAGGGCGGCTCGAGAGCGACGACGGTTCGTCTCGGTTGGGGCGGCTTGAGAGCGGAGGCGGTTCGTCTCGGTTGGAGCGGCGTGAGCGCGGGGGCGGTTCGTCTCGGTTGGGGCGGCGTGAGCGGGGCGACGATCAGCCCCGGCGGCTGGTCTCGCTGTCCACCGGTCCGCCCCGGCCTCCGGAGGAGTCGCGCAGCGGCTGGCTCGGCCCGGTCGGCCTGGCCGCCGGTCTGGTCGCGCTGGGGTGGTTCGCCGGGTGGAGCTGGGTGATCGTCGTCTGCGCTTTGGTGGTGATGGTCTTCTTGCACGAGATGGGGCACTTCATGGCCGCCCGGTGGACGGGCATGAAGGTCACCGAGCTGTTCATCGGCTTCGGCCCCCGCATCTGGTCGTTCCGCCGGGGGGAGACCACCTACGGCGTCAAGGGGCTGTGGCTGGGCGCCTACGTGCGGATCATCGGGATGAACAGCCTCGACGAGGTGGACCCCGCCGAGGAGTCCCGCAGCTTCCGTTCCCAGAGCTATCCCCGGCGGATGCTGGTGCTGGTGGCCGGCCCCGGCATGCATTTCGTGATAGCGCTGGCGGTGATCTTCGCGGTGCTGATGATCGACGACCGGGCCTTCAACCACACGACGGCGGCCTCCGAGCACCAAGACTGGACCCTGGCCACCGTCTCGGCCGACAGCGCCGCGGCCCAAGCCGGCCTCCAGCCCGGCGACGAGCTGCTCTCGGTGAACGGCGCCGGCCTTTCCACCTTTGAGCACTTCGGGCTGCTCGTCTCGGGCCTCGGCGGCGAGGAGGTGACCGTCGCCTACCGCCGCGACGGCGTCGAGCGCACCGCGGCGGTCAGGATCGGGGAGCGCCTCACCGCCGAGGGCGCGGCCGGGATCGTCGGCCTGATCGCCAACGACCGCATCCTGGCCGTGGAGGGCCTGGACAGCGACGGCCCGCCCACCTACCAGGAACTGGCCGACTTCGCCCGGTCCCGGCCCGGCCGGCTGGTCAATATCGCCTTCATCGACGCCCGGACCGGCGAGCCCAGCCTGGTGGAGGGCGCGGTCATGACCGAACTGGTCGATCCGGGCCGGGCCGTCACCGGGTTTTTCGGCGTCTCCGCCCGCTACCAGCGCCGATCGGCGGGGCTGGCCGATTCCCTGGGATCGTCGTTCCGGCTGGTGGCGTCGATCACCGTCGACATCGTCGGAACCATCCCCCGGGCCTTCACCGACGGGTTCAACGGCGCCTTCGACTGGCTCGGTGACAGTCCCGCCGGCCCGGCCGGGCCCGACACGGCTCGGGAGTTGGAGACCCGCCGGCTCGACGGCGGGATCGGCGACGAGTACCGGGTCATCTCCATTTACGGCGTGGCCCGCTTGGGCGTGTCGGCCACCGAGAGCGGGCTGGTGGAAGCCCTTGAGGTGCTGGCCCTGGTGAACATCGTGCTGGGGCTGTTCAACCTGATTCCCCTGCTGCCCCTCGACGGCGGCCACGCCGCGGTGGCCACCTACGAGCGGATCCGCTCCTTCGGCGGCCGCCAGTACCGGGTGGACGCGGCCAAGCTCCTGCCCGTCACCTACGCGGTGGTGGCGCTGCTGCTGGCGATCACCAGCGTGGCGCTGATGCGAGACATCATCGATCCGGTCAACTTCGGCTGAACCGCGGTCCGGCGGTCCGACGGACTGGATGATCGGCTGAACCGCGGTCCGGCGGTCCGGCTGGCTGGGCGGGTCCGGCTGAACCGCGGTCCGGCGGGGGCTGGCGGGCCGGTTGAACCGCGGTCCGGCTGATCGGCGGGCCGCGTCGGTAGATTCTCACCGTGGACTTCCAGGCCCGATTCCCCCGCAGGCCGACCCGCCAGATCATGGTGGGGTCGGTGCCGGTGGGCGGCGGCGCGCCGGTGACCGTCCAGTCCATGACCGTGACCAAGACCGCCGACCACGAGGCCACCCTCGCCCAGATCTACGCCCTGGCCGGCGCGGGCGCCGACATCGTCCGATGCACCTGCAACCGGCCCGAGGCGGCCGAAGGCCTGGCCCGGATCGTGCCCCGGTCGCCGGTGCCGATCGTGGCCGACGTCCACAACAGCCACCGGATGGCCCTGGCCGCCCTCGACGCCGGCGTCCACTGCCTGCGGCTCAACCCCGGCAACATCCGCAACCCGGCCCACATCAAGCTGGTGGCCCGGGAGTGCCGGGACCGGGGCGTGCCCGTCCGCATCGGCGTCAACGGCGGTTCGCTCGATCCCGATCTGTACGACCCCGAGCGGGGCGTGACCCCCGAAGCCATGGTGGAGTCGGCCCTGCGGGAACTGTCCTATTTCACCGAGGTCGGGTTCGACCTGGTGAAGATCTCGGTCAAGGCCTCGAATGTGCCGCTGATGATCGACGCCTACCGGCGCCTGGCCGAGGTCACCGACCACCCGCTGCACCTGGGGGTCACCGAGGCCGGCCCGCCCCCGGTCGGGGTGGTCAAGTCCACGGCCGGCATCGCCGCCCTGCTGGCCGAGGGGATAGGCGACACCATCAGATACTCGCTCACCGCCGACCCGGTGGAGGAGGCCCGGGCGGGCCGGTGGCTGCTGGAGGCCATGGGCCTGAGGGAACGCCGCAACGTGGACCTGATCGCCTGCCCGAGCTGCGGCCGGGCCGAGGTGGACGTCTTCTCCATAGCCTCCGAGGCCATGGAGGCCTTGGAGTCGCGCCAGATCCCGCTCCAGGTGGCGGTCATGGGCTGCGTGGTGAACGGGCCCGGCGAGGCCCGTCACGCCGACTTGGGCATCGCGGCCGGCAACCGGCGGGGCCATCTGTTCGTGAAGGGCCAGAACGTGGCCGTGGTCGGAGAAGACGAGATGGTCGACACCCTGGTGGAGTGGGCCGAGCTGATCTGCGAACAGGGCCCCGATGCGGCCTTGGAGCGGGCCCGGGGGATGCGAGCCGAGGCCGTCCGGGCCGCGGAGGAGGACAGGCGCCGGAATCTGGCCGTGCTCGGCTCAGACGCCAACGGCGCCGAAGCGGCGGTGGCCGGGATCCGCCGGGGCCGTGGCTGAGAGCGCGGCGGTCGCCGACCGGATCCGCGACCTGGTGGCCCCGATGGTCGAGGCCGAGTCGGCCCGGCTCTACGACGTGGAGCACAACGGGGGGGTGCTGAGAGTGCTGGTCGACGCCGACGGCGGCATCGGCCTCGACGCCATCACCCGCCTGGCCCGGGCGGTCAGCCGTGAGCTCGACGCGCATGACCCGATTCCGGGCCGCTACACGCTGGAGGTGTCGAGTCCGGGCCTGGAGCGGCGGCTGCGCACCCCCGACCATTTCCGAGGCGCGGTCGGCTCGCCGGTCAAGTTGAAGACGGCCCCCGACTTCGACGGCCCCCGGCGCGTCGCCGGGGTACTAGCCGGTGCCGACGACGACGGGGTGGAGATCCGGGAGGCCGGGGAGGGCGCCGACGAGAGCGCCGGTGACTCCGCCGCCGGAGCCTCCCGCCGGGTCGGCTACGACGAGATCACCTGGGCCCGCACCGTCTTCGAATGGGGGCCGGCCCCCAAGCCGGGCCGGGGCGCTGAGACCGGGTCTCGCCGGTCCTCGACCCGGGCCGGCCCGTCTGGCCGATCACCGTCCCCAGCAAGCTCACACCAAAGAGAGGCGGCGACATGAACGCCGAGATGCCATGAACGCCGAGATGATGGAAGCGCTCCAGGCTCTGGCCGCCGAGCGGGGGATCACCGTCGACTCCCTGCTCGCGGCCCTCGCCGACGCGCTGGAATCGGCCTACAAGCGCATGCCGGGCGCGCACGAGTACGCCTGGGTCACGGTCTACCCCGAGACCATGGAGTTCCGGGTCTTCGCCCAGGATCTCGACGAGATGGGCGAGCCGGTGGGCGAGGAGTTCGAGGTCACCCCCGACGACTTCGGGCGGATAGCGGCCCAGACCGCCCGCCAGGTCATGACCCAGCGCATCCGGGAGGCGGAGCGGGAGCTCAAGTACGAGGAGTACGCGGGCCGCGAGGGCGACATCGTCACCGGCATGATCCAGCAGACCGACGCCCGCTACACCCTGCTCGACCTGGGTCGGGTGGAGGCCCTGCTGCCCCAAGCCGAGCAGGTCCCCTATGAGCGGCCCGACTCCAACGCCCGTCTCAAGGCCTACATAGTGGAGGTCCGCAAGACGTCCAAGGGCCCTCAGATCGTGGTGAGCCGGACCCACCCCGGCCTGGTCAAGCGCCTGTTCGAGCTGGAGGTGCCCGAGATCGCCGACGGGGTGGTGGAGATAAAGGCCTGCGCCCGCGAGCCGGGTCACCGGACCAAGATCTCGGTCAGCTCCAACGACCCCAACGTCGACCCGGTCGGCGCTTGCGTGGGGGCCAGGGGGGCTCGGGTCCGCCAAGTGGTCAACGAGCTGAGGGGCGAGAAGATCGACATCGTCCCCTTCAGCGCCGACCTCGAGGAATACGTGATGAAGGCGCTGTCTCCGGCCCGGGTGAAAGAGGTGCGGGTGGACGAGACCACCGGCGACTGCGTGGTGGTGGTTCCCGACTACCAGTTGTCGCTGGCCATCGGCAAAGAGGGCCAGAACGCCCGCCTGGCCAGCCGGCTGACCGGCTGGGGGGTCAACATCAAGAGCGAGACCCAACTGGTCGAGGAGGAGGCCTACGCCAACGTGGATTGGGCCGAGGGGGAGTGGGTGGTCGACTCCGCCACCGGAGAGCAGGTGTGGCAGCCCGCCGACGGGGGAGAGGCCCTGAGCGTCCAGGACTGGACCGCGGCCACCTCTGGGGTCGCGGGTCCGGTGGCCGGGGGTTCCGCGGCCAGGGCGGGCGACAAGCGGGCGACCGAGCGCTGAGCCCGATCCGCACCTGCATCGGCTGCGGGATCCGCGCTTCGGCCGGCAAGCTGCGCCGGGTCCGGCTCGGCCGGAACGGCGAGTTGGCGTTGGGCGCCGGTCCGGGTCGGGGCGCCTGGCTCTGCGACGACGCGGCCTGCCTGGACGCGGCCGTCAAACGTCGGGCCCTCGGGCGGGCCTTGAGAACTGACGTGAACCGGGATGCGGTGGCTAGGCTTCGGGATTCGTGGCCGTCGCCACGGGTTGGGCCCGGGCCCGGCATCGGTGACGCCAGGTAACGCCGAGGCGAGAGGGCACCCGTGCCAAGCAACATCCGCGTCTACGAGCTGGCTCGAGAGCTTGGCCTCCCCAATCAGGAGACCTTGGACCTCTGCGGTCAGCTCGGCATCGGGGTGAAGTCCCATTCGTCCAGCATCGTCGAGGCCCAAGCCGACCGGGTTCGCCGCAAGGCTGAGCGGGAAGGGCTGCTCTCCGAGCCAGAGCCTCCCGCCGTCTCGGACCCCCCGCAGGCTGCTCCCGCCCCTGAGGTCGCCGCCGATGACGCTGAGGCGGCCGGGGCCCGGGTCTCCGGGCCCGGGGCCGAGAAAGTCCCGGCGCCGGCGACTCCGATCGAGGCGGCCGAGGCCCGGGTCGCCGCTGATGCCGTGTCCAGGGCCGAGGCTCCGAACCTCGCCGCCGCGGCCGGTGCCGATGTGACCGGATCGGCGAAGACCGAACCGGCCAAGGCCGAGCCCAAGCCGACCTTCGAGAAAACCGAAACCGGGCAGGCAGAACCCAAGGTGGAATCCATGCCGGCCCCGCCCAAGAGAGCGGAGCCCCCGGCAGCCGCACCGAAGAAAGCCGAGCCCCCGGCAGCCGCGCCGAAGAGAGCCGAGCCCCGGGCAGCCCCCCCGCCGCCGCCCGGGCCGCCTCGCCAGGCCATCTCCTCCAGCGGCAGCGTGGCCCCTCCTCGCCGCCCGGTCGAAGAGGAACCGCCGCCGCTGGCCGCCGCGCCGCCGGCCGCGGCTGGGCCTTCGGCCGCGCCGGAGAGACCGCCGGCCCGACGCACCCCCCCCTCGGTTGGCGCTCCGCCGGGCCAAGCGGCCGCGGCATTCGACGCCGCCGCCCCGTCGGGGAGGCAGGCTCCGAGGTCTGGCCCTCCGGCGTCGGGTCCGCCGGGTAGGCAAGCTCCGGCGTCTGGTGGTCCGCCAGGGAGGCAGGCTCCGGCGGCGGGTGGTCCGCCGGGTAGGCAGGCTCCGTCGTCCGGTCCGCCGGGGAGGCAGGCTCCGAGGTCTGGCCCTCCGGCGTCTGGTCCGCCGGGTAGGCAGGCTCCGGCGTCTGGTCCGCCGGGTAGGCAGGCTCCGGCGTCTGGTCCGCCGGGTAGGCAGGCTCCGGCGTCGGGTCCGCCGGGGAGGCAGGCTCCAGCGTCTGGTGGGCCTCCTCCGGGGTCTGGTCCGCCTCCTCCGGTGTCGCGTTCGGGCCAGCCGATCCCGCCTCCTCCGATGTCGCGTTCGGGTAAGCCCATCCCGCCCCCGCCTCCTCCGCTCCGGTCGCCTCCGGGCCGCCCGGCCGGCTCCGGCCCCCTTCCCCGCCGTTCTTCGTCCTCCCGCCCGGCCGGCGCCGGTCCCCGCCGCCCGTCCGACCGCCCCGGCGAGCGATCCCCGGGGCCCAGGCGAAGCCCCTTCCCGGCCGGTCCCCGGCCCAGCGGCGGTCCCCGCCAATCGGTGCCGGGAGCGGGGCCCCAACCCGGCCCCCCCGGAGGGGGCCGCGGTCGGAGCGGTCCCGGAGGGGGCCAACGGCGCCCGCCCCGGCGCAAGAGCCGACGGCGGCGCGTGCGCGAAGAGCTCCAGCCCATGGACGTCCCGTCCTACACCCCTCTGGACACGCCGATACCCGCCGGGGAGGTGGTGATCGAAAGGGCCTCCACCGCCCAGGATCTCGGCCCCAAGCTCAACCGCACCGCGGCCGATGTGGTTCGCTTCCTGATGCACCAGGGTGAGATGGTCACCGCCACCCAGTCCCTCAGCGACGACATGATCGAGTTGTTCGCAGCCGAACTGGGGGCCGACATCCGGCTCGTGGATCCCGGCGAAGAGCAGGAGCTGGAGCTCCAGAAGCTCCTCGAGGTCGGCACCGCCGACCTTTTCGACGGTGATGACTCCGGCGCCCCCGGCCGTCCGCCGGTGGTCACGGTGATGGGCCACGTCGACCACGGCAAGACGCTCCTGTTGGACCGCATCCGCAGCGCCAACGTCGTCGCCGGCGAGGCGGGCGGCATCACCCAGCACATCGGCGCCTACCAGGTGGAGCGGGACGGCAAGAGGATCACCTTCATCGACACCCCCGGCCATGAGGCGTTCACGGCCATGCGGGCCCGAGGGGCCGACGCCACCGACATAGTGGTGCTGGTGGTGGCCGCCGACGACGGGGTCATGCCCCAGACCATCGAGGCCATTAATCACGCCAAGGCGGCCGAAGTCCCCATCGTGGTGGCCGTCAACAAGATCGACCGGGACAACGCCGACGTGCAAAAGACCATGGCCGGAGTGGCCGAGCACGGCCTCGTTCCCGAAGTCTGGGGCGGAGACACCATTTTCTGCGAGGTGTCGGCCCTGCATGAAACAGGCCTAGAAGACCTGCTCGATCAGGTCCTGTTGTTGGCCGAGGTGGAAGACCTGCAGGCCCCGGAGGAGGGCCGAGCGGGCGGCGTGGTGCTGGAGGCCCACCTAGACATCGGCCGAGGCCCGGTCGCCACCGTGCTGGTGCAGCGGGGGATGCTGGAGGCCGGAGACCCGGTGGTGGCCGGGGCGGCTTGGGGCCGGGTCCGGGCCCTGCTCGACGACCGGGGCGACGTCCTGCACCAGGCCGGGCCGTCCACCCCGGTGCAGGTGCTCGGCCTCTCCGAGGTGGCCGAGGCCGGCGACCCCTTCGTGGTGGCCCCCAACGAGAAGGTGGCGGGCCGGGTGGCCAGCGCCCGCGAGCACTGGCAGCGCCAGTCGAGCCTGGGCCGGGATGCCCACGCCCTGTCGGGCGGGGCCCGGCTGGAGGACATCTTCACCCGGATCAGCCGGGGCGAGGCGGCCACGCTGAACCTGATCGTGAAAGCCGACGCCAACGGATCGCTGGAAGCCGTCACCGGAAGCGTGCGCAAGCTCGAGGCCGACGAGGTCAGGATCGGGTTCGTGCATCGAGGGGTGGGCGGCATCACCGAGAGCGACGTCGGACTGGCCGCCGCGGCCAACGCCACCATCATCGGTTTCAACGTGCGCCCCGACCGCAAGGCCCGGGAAACGGCCGAGGCTGAGAACGTCGAGATCCGCACCTACGAGATCATCTATAAGCTCCTCGAGGACATGGAATCGGCCCGGGCCGGGATGCTCGCCCCCGAGATCGAGGAGGTCGTCACCGGCGAGGCCGAGGTGCGGGAGATCTTCCGGGTCCCCCGGGTGGGGGCCGTCGCCGGCTGCTACGTGCAGAACGGCGAGATCAGGCGGGGCTCGAGGGTTCGGTTCCTGCGGGACGGGGCCGTCATCTGGAAGGGCGCGGTTTCGTCGCTCAAGCGGTTCAAAGAGGATGTGCGCACCGTCTCCTCCGGCTACGAGTGCGGGGTGGGGCTGAGCGACTTCCAGGACCTGAGGTCGGGCGACGTCATCGAGACCTACGAGGAGCGCGAGATAGCCCGCACCTCGGAGGGGTGATCGGGGATGGCCCGCCATTCCCGCCGATCCCGCGAGACCCGGTTCCATCCCGACCACCGGGCGGGCCACCGCCCCGCCCGGGTGGCCGAGCTGATCCGCCGCATCGTGGCCGAGGCCCTCGAGGAGATCGACGACGAGCGCTTGGGGCTGGTGTCGGTGACCGGGGTGGACGTCGACCGCGACCTGGACCGGGCGACGGTGTGGTTCACCACCCTCGACGGCGACGACGCCCCCGAGATCGCCGAGGCCTTCGAGGAGCACGGGGCCCGGCTCCGCCGGTCGGTGGGCGACGAGGCCCGGCTCCGCAAGATCCCGGCCCTTCGGTTCCGGCCCGACGCCTCGGTGCGCACCGGCGAGCGCATCGATCTGCTGCTGGGAGAGCTGGATCACCCCGGCCCGGACGTTTCGAACCGGCCGTGAGCCGGCCTGGCCGGGCGGCGATCCGCATTAGCCGTGGGCTGGCGCGGCCGGGCTGCCCTCATCAGCCGTGAGCCGGCGGCGGGGCGGCGGCCCGAGCGGCGTGGCGGTGGTGGACAAGCCGGCCGGGTGGACCAGCCACGACGTGGTGGCCAAAACCCGCGGCGTGCTGGGCACCGGCCGGGTCGGCCACAGCGGGACGCTCGACCCCGACGCCACCGGCGTGCTGGTGCTGGGGGTGGGGCGGGCTACCCGCCTGCTGCGCTTCCTCACCGTCTTGCCCAAAAGCTACGAGGCCGAGATCGTGCTCGGGGCTGAGACGGACACCGGCGACTCGTCGGGCCGGGTCATGGCCCGCTGGGACATGGCCGAGGTGGCCGAGACCGAGGTGAGGGCCGCGGCCGAGGCTCTCACCGGCGAGATCATGCAGGTGCCGCCCATGGTGTCGGCGGTGAAGGTGGGGGGCCGGCGGCTGTACGAGCTGGCCCGCGAGGGCGTGGAGGTCGACCGCCCGGCCCGGCCCGTGACCGTTCACCGCTTCGATGTGGCCCCCGCCGCCGGGTCCGAAGGGGTGTGGCGGGCCGCGGTCGAGTGCTCATCGGGCACCTACGTCCGGGTCCTGGCCTCGGACTTGGGCCGGGCCCTGGGAGGCGGTGCCCATCTGCGGTCGCTGCGCCGCACCGCGGTGGGGGGCTTCGGCCTGGACCAGGCCCGCCCGGTGTCCAGCCCGGTCCTGCTGCCGATGGCCGCGGCCGTGAGTCACCTCCCCGGCGTGAGCGTGGACGAGGCCGGCGCGGCCGACGTCGGTTGCGGCCGGGTGCTGGACTGCGACCGCCTCGGGGCCACCGGCCAAGGCCCGTGGGCCGTCCACGGCCCCGTCGGCGAGCTGCTGGCCGTGTACGAGCCCTTCGGCGCGGCGGCCAAGCCGATGGTGGTGGTGGCCGGGTGAGGCACCGGTAGCGTCGGCCGGCGATGGAACCGGGACACGGAGAGCACGGCATCGCCTTGTCGCTGGCGACAGGGCATCGGTAGGCGGCGATGGAGTTGCTGCACGATCAGCGCGACCGGCTGCCCGCCGCGGTGTCGGTGGCGGCCACCGTCGGCGTGTTCGACGGCGTCCACCTCGGGCATCAGGAGGTGTTCTCGCAGGTGGCGGTGACCGCGGCCCGGCTGGAGGTGGCCTCGGCCGTGGTCACCTTCGACATCCATCCCGCCCACGTGGTGCGGCCCGAGAACGCGCCCAAGCTGCTCACCACCCTCGACCAGAAGCTGGAGCTGCTGGAGGCCCAGGGGCTGGACTACGCCTACGTCATCCATTTCGACGAGATCCGGGCCGGCACCAACCCCGAGGAGTTCGTGGAGCAGGTGTTCTTGGACGCCCTGCACGCTCGGGCCATCGTGGTGGGCGAGGACTTCCATTTCGGCAAGGGCCGCTCCGGCAATGTGGACGAGATGATCCGGCTGGGCCGGGAGTGGGATTTCGAGGTGGTGCCGGTGGAGCTGATCCGGCACCGGTCCGACGCCCCGGAGCCGGTGTCGTCCACCGCCATCCGGCGGGCGCTGGCCGGGGGCGACGTGGCCCGGGCGGCCCGGATGCTGGGCCGGCCCTATGAGGTCCGGGGCGTGGTGGTGAGAGGCGAGCAGCGGGGCCGCACCATCGGCTTCCCCACCGCCAACATCCCGGCACCCCCCCTGATGGCCTGGCCCGCCGACGCCGTCTACTCGGGCTGGGGCATCCTCGACGACGGCAGCCGCCGGGGCTGCGCCATCAACATCGGCCGCCGCCCCACCTTCCACGAGCACGCCGAGCAGTCGTTGCTGGAGGTCCATTTCATGGACTTCGACGGCGACCTGTACGACCGCGAGGTGCGGGTGGAGCTGATCGACTTCATCCGCAGCGAGCGCAAGTTCGAAGGGATCGACCAGCTCGCCGAGCAGTTGGCCCTCGACGTGGCCCAGGCCCGCAGCCAGCTCGGTTGGGGCTGAGTCTCGTACATCTCGTACATATCGAAAGATAAAGCCCCATCGTTAGCGATAGGCTTGAGCGGTGAGCACCGAAGCTCTGTGCGTTCGCCTTCGGTGGCCGGGCGGCATTCGATGCCCACGGTGTTCCGACGAGAAGGTCGCAGTCCGGCCGCGGAGAACCTTGAGCAGATGGCGTTGCCGGGCCTGCCGCCGCGACTTCACGGTCACCACCGAGTCGGCGCTGCATTCGTCGAAGATCGGTTTAGACGCGTGGGCGAGGGCGGCCGACGCCGAGGACACCAGTCCGAGTGGCGTGAAGCGGCTGTTGGGCGTGTCCGCTCCGACCGCCCGGAGGGTGGCCCGCGCCCTGGAGCTCACCGAACGTCCGCCGGGCCCGAGACGGCTCGAAGCCCTGCTGCGAATGCCCGCCGACATTGAATCAGTCGTGACTCGGAGGCTGCCGTGGTACCTCGACCCCGACGCCAACCCGATTGAGTCTCTGACAGCCGGTCAGCGGACGGTCATGGCCGTGCTGCGGAGCTGTTACCGGGGCGCGACCGCGGACCGGATCGCCACCGAGGCGCGCCTCTCGCCGGCGCACGCCCGGCGCTGTTTGAACGAGTTGGCCCGCCGCGGCTATGCGGTTTGCGAGGAGGCCGCGGTGCAGCGCGGCTATCGGCCGACCCGAGCGCGGGTGTGGTCTATGTCGCCTTCCGAGGTCTGTTCCGAGGCGATCGCATACCTGCCGCGGCGCCCGGCCATCGTCGGGGAATGCCCCGAGCGGGTGCCCCATGAGTTCTGGTGGCTGTTCTGGTCGGGCGCCAACGCCGCGGATCTGCGGCTTCCCGAGCACGCCTTGACGGTGGCCGACACGATGCTCAGCGGCCCAGACGTGGCGGCTCGCAACTGGGCGCTGACGCATCTTCCCGTGGAGGCGCTGAAACAGATCCGGGCCAGGCGCGGCTACGACGCGGGCAGCATCGCCGTGACGCTGGATTCGACCATTCGCGCCCGCGAGACACCATGAAACCGGACATCGAGGATTGGAGCGATTTGCTCGGTGACCGCATGTGCGAAGTATGGCGGGCAGTGGCCGCGGCGGTCACCCCCATGAGCGGAGCCCTGATGGGAGGCACGGCATTGGCCGTGCACCTGCGCCACCGGATGTCGTATGACTTGGACTACATGGCGCAACGGACATTCTCGGGGCGTCAAGTGGCCAAGCGGATGGAGCAGCGCTCTCTGTCATTCGAGCTGATGGCTGCTGAGACGGATTGGTTGCAGGCTCTAGTCTCCGGCGTGTCCGTTCAGGTCTTCCTCGCTCCTGTACGGGGAGACCGTCCCGGTTACGTCGAGCCGATCGGTCGAAGTTTGAGCGTGAGCGGGATGCGAGTGGCCTCCCTGCCCGACCTGTTCGCGTCTAAGCTCGACGTCATCATGTATCGACCGAAGGTTCGGGACTACATCGACATAGCGGCGTTGGACTCTCA
The DNA here is from genome assembly GCA_958296055.1 of uncultured Acidimicrobiales bacterium. Taxonomy (GTDB): domain Bacteria; phylum Actinomycetota; class Acidimicrobiia; order Acidimicrobiales; family Aldehydirespiratoraceae; genus CATQHS01. The sequence goes on along the minus strand of CATQHS010000001.1, from coordinate 695,548 downwards.
GAGCCCGTACACCATTGAGGACGGGATTCGGTTCCACACTCAAAGGTACGGCACGTCTTTGCACTCTCCGACTCTGGACAGGATCGTCAATTTGCTAGAAGAGTCGGGCGCGCTCGACGGCGATCCGGTGTTCGAGCGCCAAAAAGACGAGGTTCTCAGCTATCTGCTAGGTCGCGTCCCAGCGGTGCGCGCCCATCTGGCAACGCTGAGACAAGCCGCGGCTGCCCCGACCGGTGCCATGAAGGATAGAGGAGGGCGCTCTGGGCGTCATGGCAGTGCTCCCTAGTTGCCATAGTCGGTAGTGTCAGTAGATGCAGAAACTGCATATCATCCTCTCTTGTACAGCCCGTAAGCGTGCGTTAGAGCCCGAGTATCCGCAGTTACGCAATGTCGGTCAGGTGCCCGTATCGGATCGTGTCGCCAAGTGGGTTGCTCTTGTCTCGACATCTCCTCGGCGGTTCATGGCTACGGATCTGTACGCAGGGGAGTACTGGAAAACTGGAATGGAACTCGCTTCATGCGCCGAGTCGTCCAGGCAGATCAGCGTCTCTGTTGTTTCGGCTGGCTTAGGTCTTGTTGGAATTCGCGACAGAGTGCCAATGTACGGGGCAACCCTTTCTGCTCGACACCCGGATTCAGTGCTCGCAACGTCGGATCTAATGGCATCCCGCCATGTCCGGCGGCAGTGGTGGGATGAATTGACGCGTGCCGAGGTTCTGCATCGGGGCGGCCCTCAGCGCCTCGTTGATCTCGAGCAGGCTGAATCTGCCACAAGCGTGGTAGTCTGCGTGGGACGAGACTATCTCGATGCGATAGCCACCGATTTGACAACTCTCATTGAGCGCCTCGGTGATCCCAAGCGAGTAATGGTCTTCGCTTCTGGTAAGCCCCTAGCGGGATTGGAAGAATGCTGGGTGGCGGTATCCGGCAGTCTGAGGCTCGTGCTTGGCGGCTCGCTGTCGTCAACCAACCTCCGCGCGGCCAAGGCGGTTCTTGCAAAACTCGGAAACCTTGCGTATAACGTAGACGAGGCTCGGAGCATCGTGGCCGAACTGACGGCGACGGCTGGCGAACTTCCTTCTTTCAATCGTCGGCGGCAGCGTGACGACGTGATCTTGGACTGGATCTGCGAGTACTTGGCGGAGTTCCCGAACGCGACCAAGACATCTGCGCTCCGACGCTTCCGTGACGAAGGCAAGGCGTGCGAGCAGGCACGGTTTAGCCTACTGTTCGGGCAGGCGTGATGCAGTTCTACTTCCCCGACAGCCAGGATCAAGTCGACCCGAGTTTCGACTTTATCAAAGAGCAGCGATCAATCTATCGCGTCCGCCAGAGAGACGATCGCTATGCCCATGAAGTTATCGATCCGCCACCATACGACGGGCTGCTGATCTCCAAGCCCATCGTGGACGGCCTATTTGGGACAACAGCCAAATATACCGAGGCCCAACGCAACCGTCTCTATCGACAAGGTGCCAAGCGATTTTTCCGGCTTGATCAGAGAGGCGATTACCTCAAGATCATGGGCGATTGCGGCGCGTTCACCTACGTACGCGAAGATCAACCCGTGTACACAGTTGAGGAGGTCTTGGACTTCTACGATGAATGCAACCTGGACCTAGGAATCGCGATGGACCACCTGATCTTCGGCTATGACGCTGAACTGGACGCGAAGAGCGCCGACGACGTACCGGAGGAGTGGAAGTTCCGTCAGAGCCTCACCATCGAACTCGCAGCAGAGTTCCTCCGGTTGCACCGGGCTCGCAGGTGCCAGTTCGAACCCATGGCAGTAGCCCACGGTTGGAGCCCACTGTCCTATGCGAGGGCAGTGACGCAACTGCAGAGCATCGGGTACGGCCGGATTGCTCTTGGGGGCATGGTGCCGCTGAAGACCCCCGATATCCTCAAGTCGCTTAAGGAGGTATCGATCGCTCTCGATCCAACCGCGCAACTGCACCTCTTGGGCATCACCCGCACGGCGCATGTACATGACTTTGCAGGGTTCGGTGTGACGAGTTTTGATAGCACATCTCCCTTCCGCCAAGCCTTTAAGGATGAGAAGGACAACTACTACACGCTCGATAGCAGTTTTGTCGCCCTTCGCATCCCTCAAGTCGATGGCAACACCAGGTTGCGCAGACAGGTGACGGCGGGCCTAGTCGATCAGAAATTGGCTCGGCAGCTAGAACGAGACTGTCTCAGTCGGTTGCGAAATTACGACCGAGGCAACGAAAGTGTCGAGAGTGTTCTTGACGCGATTTGCTCGTACGCTGAACTGTTCAAGGCGAAAAAGGATTGGAGTGCAGAGTATCAACGAACGCTTGAGGCAACACCGTGGAAGCGATGCAGATGCAATGTCTGCAGGGAGATCGGGGTTGAAGTGATCATCTTTCGGGGAGCCGACCGGAATCGGCGACGAGGATTTCATAATCTCGCGGTCTTCTCAGAGAGACTTCACCGAGAACTCGACCGGACTGACCCGAGGAGTTAACTGGTACCGTGAGTGGGGAGTCAACGTACGAACTGCGGTTCTCTGCCCTTGAGGTGCGACAGGGCCGCGAACGGCGGCTCTATACGTTTGCCGTTGACGGCAAAGATTTGTCGAAGTTCACGACGGTAAGTCGGGTACGACGCGATGAGCGGCAGATCGCAGGCTATCAAAGGCCCGAGGTATTGGCTCATGTCGCCGCGATCCGTTCATATATCGAAACGACTTCGCCGATGATCCCCAACGCGATCGTCGTCGCCTTCGACACTCGAGTTCATTTCGAGCCGACCGAGCCTATCAGTCAAGATGACGGATACGTGACCCCAGGCACGCTGATCGTTCCTGTCGATGAGGATCTGCCGGATGAGGACAAGCCCGGCTGGATTGTCGATGGCCAGCAAAGGTGCGCTGCCGTTCGTGAGGCTGATGTAGACTTCTTCCCGCTGTGCATCACCGCCTTCATCACGGCAAGCAAGGGCGAGCAGCGCGCTCAGTTCATCCTCGTGAACTCAACGAGACCACTTCCTAAGGGCTTAGTCTACGAACTGCTGCCCTCCACCGAGGGACCTCTCCCACCTGCGCTGATGCGCAAACGCTTCCCCTCGTTTGTTTTGGAGCGACTCAATTTCGACGAAGACTCGCCATTCCATCAACTGATTCAAACCCCGACCCAGCCGGACGGTGTCGTTAGAGGGACCTCAATCCTGCGTATGCTTGAGAACAGCTTGACTGACGGCTGTCTCTATTACTTCCGAGACCCCGATACAGGAAGTGGTGATATCGAGGAAATGTTGTTGATTCTGAAGCCGTTCTGGCGCGCGGTTAAGAAAGTCTTTGATGAAGCGTGGGGTCACCCGCCACGCCGGTCGCGTCTGATGCACGGCGTAGGTATTGCAAGCGTGGGCTACCTTATGGATGCCATAACCGACGAGCACGTCGCTCAGGGCGTGCTGCCCGATGAACCTGACTATGCAACAGAACTCGAACCCCTGCGAGACGGGTGCGCGTGGACGAGTGGCTACTGGCGGTTTGGGACTTATTCCCTGAGGCGGTGGAATGAACTCCAGAACACACATAAAGACATCAAACTTCTCACAGACCACTTGCTACGCGAGCACCGGCGACTCTCCCGAACCGTTCACCAAGACGCGCCACCGAAGAAGGAAAAGGAAGTGCGGCGCTGATGAGAGAGGATGAGAGAGGGCGACCGTGCCTGAATAGAGGCTCGGCTCGGCCATTGTCCCAGTCAGTTGGTCAATCTGATCTGGGTCGGTTTGTCGTCGGCGATCCAGGACTGGGAATCGGTCGACTTGTGGACCTTGATGGCGCAACAGCTCGCATCCGCTACTTTCGCGGGCCATCACGAAGTCCCTACGTCGAGCGTGAGTCGGATCTGCTTCAAGTCGTCACCGCCGATATTCGCCCGCACTCACGGGTATATTTCCACGATGGGCAACGCTGGAGAATCGGACGGGTAGAAAGTGAGCACCCCCACGGTGACGGGCGTTACATTGTGGCCCTACCGAACAGCGACGGTGAAATCTTATCGAGCGACCAGTTCGACATCCGATGGGCATCCCGGATCGAGGACCCTTATGAACTTCTCGCTTCGATGGGTGGCGACAGCCCTCATGTCTACGAATCAAGAGCCGATCTAATGGCGTCGTGGCACACACTGCGGGCCGCTTCTGCCGGGGCCGATGGACTCTTGCTAGGATCGGTCGAACTACATGACCACCAACTCACAGTGGTGCGCAGCGTCTCCAACGATCTCAAACGTCGGTACCTCTTGGCCGATGAAGTCGGTCTTGGCAAGACGATCGAGGCGGGAGCACTCGTCTGGCAGTCCTTGCGTGACCATCCCGCCGCTGAGGTGCTGGTTCTGGTTCCCGATCATCTCCTCCAACAGTGGGATGAGGAATTAGTCAACAAGTTCCATATCAATGCCTTCAACCAAGCCTCGATCTGGATTCGCGCTCATGAAGAATCGGACAAGTGGCCAACTGGGCCAATTCGCGTACTTGTAATCGACGAAGCTCATCACCTCACTCGCGCTGGACCGTTTCCGCCAACGGTGCTGGAGCGTGTGGCCGAATTGGCCCACAGAGCGAGCGATGTCCTTCTCCTCTCGGCGACGCCGGTCCGGTCGAACGAGGCGGCTTTCCTGGATCTCTTGCACCTGCTGGATCCGAAGAATTATCAGCCACAAGATCTCGACGCGTTCACACGTCGGGTTGAGATGCGAGACGAACTCGCGCTCATTCACTACTCACTTACTTCCGACTTGGATGAGTTTGACTTCTCGCTGTTCGCAGACCGACTCCAGTCGCTATTTCCGAATGATGAGACGCTTGCCCTGCTTGTCCGTCGAGCTTTGAAGTGCACCGACGCCCAGCGTCAGAATCGGATCGTTAGAGTCAAAAAGCATCTCTCGGAGACGTACCGACTGCACCATCGACTCCTTCGGACCCGCCGGAGCCCGCAGATCAGTGCAACCTTCGGAGTCCGTGGCCGGCGACGCGGGCGACCCTTCACCGTGGAGATCTGTGATGACAGCAGCGCTGCACGCGTCGATTTGATCGAGAGTTTCCGACACGATATCGCCGAACTCGTCGATTACGGGGAGGTGGGCATCGATCAAGCAACGGAGGCACTTAAGTTGCTTGGCCAGGCCTGCGGCTCGCTTCCACACGCTCTCTTGGAACTCAGTGCCGTGGACGAGTCTGATGGGGCCCTCGGACAGCTAAGTCAATGGCTCAGGAAGAGCGGTGACGCTTGGCGACGCGAACTGGATGCCATCGCTCCAGTAATTCTTGATGAGACTATCGGTCAGATCGGTTTGATGGCCATATCCAAGGACTGTGGAAAGGTTGTTGTAGCGAGCGCCTATTCGACAGTAGCGCAGGCCGTCTTTGAGGCTTTAGTGAACTCCTTCGGAGAACATCGAGTGGCGAAGCACCTGAGTGCCCAGTTGCGGGAGGAGAACGCGACAAACGTTAAACGATGGCGATCAGATATGAACTGCCGTCTCCTAGTCTGTGATGCCAGCGCTGAGGAAGGGATCAACCTCCAGACCGCTGATGTGGTTGTCCATCTGGACCTGCCTTGGGACGTGTTCCGCCTCGAACAGAGACTAGGTAGAGCTGACAGATTCGTACGTAGCAAATCACGCCCAGTGGAATCTATTGTATTTGTTTACGGAGAGCAGATATATGCGTCGGGATGGTTCCTCTTCGCGGCTGATTCCTGTGAAGTGTTCGATCAGTCGGTTTCGTCTCTGCAATATGTGCTCGCCGACTTGGAATCCGAAGTCCTTGGGCAGGTCTTGACTCGCGGAGTCGCAGTGCTTGAGTCTGAGATCGAATCACGGCGTGAGAGGCTTGAAGTTGAGGCGCAGCGAATAGCGGCGCACGACTCTCTTGATGCCGTGAGTGGGGTCCACACTGACCTCAACGAGTATCTTCTGAGGGCGGATGAAGAACGGCGACTTGGCGTAGGGCTTAAGGCTTGGCTGACCGGAGTTGGAGCGAAAGTACGGAGCCCTGCCAGAGGCAGTTTTCAGATAGCCATTCGACCGCGCCCTCAAGTCTCTTACGATCTTGAATTAGCGATAGCGCCGTGGATCGGTGAAGAACTTGCACTGTCACGCCAAACGTCGGTGGATCGACGCATTCCACTCGTGAGACCCGGCCACGGGTTGCTGGATGTAATCGTGCGCCATCTCCGCGACGACGATCGCGGTGTAGTATTCGCGTTCATGCGGCCAGCACCGGGTTGCAGGCTACCGATCCCGGTGTTCCGCACGGACTTTCTTGTGAGGGCACCGACGATGGGTGAGTTGGTGCGCACCGCGCGCGAGAACGGGACTGCCTCATGGTTGCAGATCGAGATCGAGTCGCTATTACCCCCTGTGCTTGAGACCATATATATGACTGATGCCGGTCAGGAGATCGATCATCCGGCCCCGACCCGCCCTTACGATAAGGCGACTGGGGATCGAAACTTAGTCTCACGTCCCGAGTTATTTGATCGACTCTCCGCATACTTTGACTGGGAGACTGTGTGCCGTCATGGCCTCGATAGCGCTCGACAGATCCTTGACGGCCGTGACTCGGTTGGGTCACGAGCGACCCGTTCGGCGCAATCTTTGAAGTCGTCGATTGACGAACATCTCTCGACACTCCGCTCTCGGGCTTTGACTGATTTGGATCCGGTTAACGAACAGGTCCATGCCTTCGAAGCTCTCTTGGCAACAGTTCCCGACCGCTTGGAAGTGGAAGTCGATGTGATTGGCTGCGGAGCGATCATTCTGGCTGACCCAAGCCTGATCGGGAAGTAAACATGCGTACAGTCCAAGACGTTCAATCGCTACTCAATCGTCTTTCTACCAGAAGGCAGATTGAGGTCTCCGATCGGATCTCAGCAGCGCTCGAACTCACGGCGGGAGGGCGCGGAGGGTCTGCCGACACCGCCGTGTTGCTTCGTCAAGTGCTCCGCTCTGATGACGTTCGCCGGAGCGTAAGTGGGTCGAGTTCTGCCATTGACACGGAGGCCAGAGCGGTCTCGGCCTGGCTCGATGTGCCGTATTCCCAATCATTCCCACCCGGCTTTCGCTGGGCAGACTTTGGGCTTGACTCCCAACCTCGTGACGGAACGGCCACGCGAATTCGTGCTGTTCCATGGAGACCTACATGGCTTGATTGCTGCGCCGCGCCCGCGGTTGACCACGACGTCTCGGATTTTCGTGTCGTGAGGCGCGACGAATCAGTACACGGAGACCCGTTTCTCGCGCTCGTCGGGCAAGAGTTCACGTCGTATCGGACGCCTGGGCAGCGGGCGGCTGTTCGGAGCGCTCTCTTGGCCCCTTCGGGCAGTACGCTCGTTGTAAACCTTCCAACGGGTGATGGGAAAACGTTAGCGATACTCGCGCCCGCGGTCACCGCCTCAAGTGTCGGTTCCGTCGCTGTGGTTGTCGTCCCAACCGTTGCGCTTGCACTCGATCAACAGAGGCGGTACGCGAGCCAGTACCCGGAGGCCCCACTAACCGCCTACCACGGTGGCCTAACATCCGATCAGAAGGCCGATTTCGTGGATCGCATGAGATCCGGTGTCCAGTCGATCCTTTTTACGAATCCTGAAGCCTTAGTCACATCTCTCGCACGACCCCTCAGTTCTGCTGCAGCAGGTGGTCGGCTCCGACTTATTGCGATAGACGAAGCTCACATTGTAACTTCATGGGGGGACGCTTTCCGGCCTCACTTCCACGCACTCGCCGGGTTGCGCACTCATCTTCTGCGTGAGGCGAACACCGCTGGCCATGAGGCGTTCAGGACGGTGCTCGCTAGCGCCACAATCACTGAGGACACGCTGTGTCTTCTTGAAGCTCTCTTCGGTCATCCAGGTCCGTTTCTTCATGTCGGTGCGCCGGTGGTACGGCCAGAACCGAGCTACTGGGCTGCACCAGTATCGGACCCGCACAAGAGAGACGCCCGACTGATTGAATCGCTTCGTCACCTTCCTCGACCGGCGATTGTCTATACGACTCTGCGCGACGAACGAAGAGCACGTCCCGGAACCTTGACCCCGAACCGGCTCAGCCAACTTGCGTCCACTCATGGGTTCACCCGCTTCGCGGTCGTGGACGGAACGTCAACGACTTCTAAACGAGAGGCCGTCCTCCGGAATCTGCGTGATTCACCAGAGCTGCCCTCCTCGATTGATCTTGTATTCTCCACGTCAGCCTTTGGCCTCGGAATTGATGTCCCGGATATCCGCACAGTTATTCACGCGTGCATGCCGGAGAGTCTCGACCGCTACTACCAGGAGGTCGGTCGAGGCGGACGTGATGGGCGATCTATGATCTCTCTGCTCCTCCCCACGAGATCTGATGAGGATGTTGCAATGAGCATGGCGACGCCTCGTGTCCTGACTGCGGAGCGGGCGCGAGATCGTTGGACCGCAATGGCCCAGGTTGCAGAGACGTTGGGATCGGACACCATTCGGGTGCCGTTGACAGCAGTTCCTGGCAATCTGGATCAGCACACCGACTACAACGAGCAGTGGAACTTGTTCACGGTCAGTTTGATGGCGCGCGCGGGCGCTCTAGCCTGGGACTTCAGTATCAACGAGTCATCAACAGATTCCCGTCCGACTGGCTACGACCGTGGATGGCTGACCGTCCGCGTACTGCGTAGCGATCATCAATTGGCAGGGTTCTGGCGCGAAAACGTTGAGAGTGTTCGAGCCCAGATGGTTGAAAGGTCGCGCGAAAGACTCAAAAACCTCAAGAAAGCACTGTCTGGTAAACAATGCACAGGCGAACTCATAGGAATAAACTACTCTATCTCGAATCCACCCAAGTTTCGGACGATATGCTTACCGAGTTGCGGGGGATGTACCTACTGTCGGCGGAACGGCAGGAGTCGGTGGTCGTCACCCTCGCCGAGTCCGAGCGGAGTCGAGTTGGTGCCTGCGCCTGACCAATCCCGGCTTTATCAGATTGCTATGAACGGCAGGTGGGGACCACAGGTGATCATCGGTGCGGAACCATCGGTGATGCGATCCCGTCGCAAACTCCGGCGCGCCATCAAGTCGCTTATCGCTGCAGGCCGCATCCAACTGATTGTGATGCCCCGCCACAGGCTCGACAAGGTTGAAGATTGGCTGTCACCGCAACACGGGGAGCGAGCACCGCTGATGATTAACTCATTGGATGACTTCGATCCGCTCACTGAAGTGGGGGTACCGACACTCGTGATCGTCGAGGAAGGCGTTGATCCCGAACCTCTCCTCGGCGGTAGTTCGCGATCGAGCCTCTTCATCATCTTAGGCCCAAGTGATCTGCAGGTGGGAGCGTCCGGCTTGTCGTTAGTTGACAGCGATTCGGCATTTCGGCTCGGTGATCTCGAGCGCATTCTCTAGGAGATTACATCATGGCCTTACTCAATCCGCCAGAACAGCGGGCAAGCATGATAAGCATCATCGTCCTGTATTTGGCCCAGTGTCGCGATCAGTGTGACGAGATACCCCGCATCGTCGACGCGATCTCGCCTCCAAGTCTCACCGATTCGCCGCAGAAGCACCAACTCGACGCGAACCGCAATTTGACAAGTGTTATCGAGATCGGTCTCGCGAGTCGTGATGGCGACCGCATAACACTGAAACCGGAGAGCACCTCAGCAGCTACCAAGGGAACCTCAGCGATAGCCACTCTCATACGTCAGCGTGTCCTGTCGGAGGATCTGAATTCCGCACCCTGGGGCAGCCAAGCAGGCGCGCGTGACCTCACAAATGCCCTCGCGTGGTTCCTCACCTTCGACTCTACTACCGCGCCCGCTCGATGGGAAGGTGATCCGCCGTCGGCTAGGTTACTGCAAGAGGCCGATTTCGGTGCACGATTGAGCGATGACGATGATGCGAGCGGTTGGCCGATCTCTAACGACACTCGTTGGAATGCCTTTCAGCGCTGGGCATGCTCGTTGGGGTTTGCGTGGCGCTCTCCCTCTGGACGTCTAGTACCGGATCCCACTCCGGCCATGCGCGACTCGATCCCTTCGATATTTCAAAGTGAGTCGACGCTGGACGGCTTATCCTTCATTGCAACTCTTGGTGCACAATTACCCGTCCTTGAGTATGGCGCGTACCGACGATTCGTAGAGAAATATTGGAATCGTCCGTCAGATTCTAGAGAGATCCTGAGTGCGGCTACGACGGACGCGTTGAGTCGGCTCGAGACAGGAGGACACCTAGTGTTTGAGAATCGGGCGGACGCTCCGAGGGTCACTCGAATTGACGGATCGACCTTCTCGCATGTCTCTAGGGACGAGTGTGATGCCTGAAATGCGTCAATACGTGTGCTGGACCGACCCGGCGGTAACGGCGGCTACGCCCCGCGATGCCGCATCGCTTTCGTCCGGTCACTTCCAAGCCGTGCATCACCCTCTGAAGCCACTACAACGGCCGTTGAGCACCCAGAGAGGAGGGAGGCGGGTAGAGGAGACCCAGATTGTCCGAGTGCTGGAAGGCCCGCTCCGACCGGATGGTTATCTGCTTGTTCCCATTGTGGGAGGGTCCGGCACGGGGAAGTCTCACCTTGTCCGGTGGGTATGGAACCGTACCAAAGATCGCAATAACTGGGAAAGCCGGTATCTGGCCAAGAACCGAACCAGCATCCGGCATGTCATCGAAACTGTTATCAAAGACCTTGAGGGCTCTGCAATAGAGGCCGCACGCGAAGCATTGCTGAGCGCGCCAGCCCAGTCGGAGAGCGAGCATGTTCTAGCGGAACGACTCCTTGATGAGCTTGCCCTGATCACGTCAGAAGAATCGCTCGCGCGTATTGATACCTCCGACCGCAAGACAGATCAAAAGATCGTCAAGCTTCGCCGTGAGCTTCCAGACATTCTGCGCGATCCGGTTGTCCGCCGGCGTCTAACAGCGGATGGTGCTGTTATCCCCCGTCTCGTTGGGCTCGCGATGCGAGGTAGAAGGGACGACGATGGGCTTGACGACGATGCGATACGGGTCACCGACGATGACCTGCCGATGGGGTTTGCGGAGATCGGCGAAGCCAGTAAGGGTGCTCAGAAGTTGTTAGGACAGTTAGGGTTGCTTCCCGATCTCATGTCTGTAGCTGTAGACCTCATCAACGAAGCGCTTCCCTCTGCCGTCAAGCGCGTGTTTGTCTCAGGCCAAATCGACTTGATCGAGGTCTTCCGTGAGGTCCGCAGGGAACTTCTGAACTCCGGCAAGGAGTTGGTCTTGTTTATCGAGGATTTGACGGTCCTTCATGGAGTGGAGCGTGAGTTTCTCGATGCCATTGTTGAGCCTGCACGACCTTCAGATAGCGATCTCTGTGCATTACGGGTCTTGTTTGCCGTAACAGATGGGCACTTCGACGGACTCGATACGGTGCGTACACGGTGCGATGACGCTTATCGGCTCGACACACCCTATGGCCCGGAAGGCGTTGATCAAGCGGAGGCTATTTCGTTTATCGGGCGTTACCTCAACGTATGCAGACAAAACCCAGCGCAGATCGAAGACCTATGGACTAATCGACAGAGCGACACATGGGTGCCCAATGCCTGCGACACTTGTGACCACCAGATGCACTGTCATGAGACGTTCGGCCAGAGCGAAGAGGGATACGGACTCTACCCATATAACCCCGTGGCAGTGAATCGATTCGTGGCGTCCTTGTCCAGTGAACGATTCGATCCACGCGAGGTAGTCAGGGAACTTATTAATCGGTTCCTCAGAGTTGCAACGACCGATCTTCAACGAGGTGACTTTCCATCCGATGAGTTGGTAGAACCTTTCGACGAGCGAAGCGACCCACTCAATTCGCTTGACCAATCTGAACTCAGGTCGAAACGACCGGTTGACTATAAACAGATCGGGAATTTGACGCGGTACTGGTCTGAAGATTCCACGATCGTCGGAGACGCGATCCTCACGGCATTCGGACTTGATGCACTTGAAGGACGGGAAGTCATGCAGACGACACGATCACGACCGAGGGTCAAATCTACACCAAATAGAAGGTCAGGCCGTTCCCGGTCCAGAGGCGAAGCGACGCTCGCATCACGGCTTCCTTCTCCGTGGTTCCGAATCTTCGAAGACTTGGATACCTGGGTTGGCAATCGGCAAGATCTGAGCGCGAGCGCAACAAACGACTTGAAGAAACTCATTCACAGATCAATCCTCCAGAATCTCGACTACAGCGCGTTTCCGACTAACCTTGGCGCAGATTTTGATAGTCAGAAGCGGTTCGATCGTGAAAAACATCTACGCATTGCCGGATCCGTAACTGACCAGCGTCTAGGCGATCCGGTCGTCGTAATCGAACGAGATGTGGATACTGCTACAGCGCTACAGGGGTTGATCCTTCTTGCAGTACTCCCAGATATTGACGACTACCCAAGGGCTGCCAGCTATCGCCGACAAGCGGCGCTGCATCTGGAGGAGTGGACCCTCTGCATTACGTCGAGACTTGAACAACCGCCCGAACTCGCGACATTTGAGGCGATCACTGGACTGCTTGTGTGCGCTATCGTGTCAGGTGCGTGTGACGAGATGTCCGATCCTCACGATTATCTCGCGGCCCTCTTTGGAGCAGCCAGTTTGGCGGAGCATGCTCACCGTTCCCTGGAGTGGCGAAGCCTCATCAAGAGGGCCGACGACACTTATCGTCGGCTTCGCCCCGTCGTCGAGGCTCACTTCGGTGAGGCGCGCGGTACCGGTGGAGCCCGACCTGCTCGAGCTGTCAGAGCGGACCAGATCCTCCCAGTGATCCGAGACTTCACTAAGTCGTGGTCCTTCGAGTCAACTCACTCGGCTAACGATAGATTCATGCGGTCCGTGAGGTCGGCTGTGGAGGCGGAGTGGAAGATCTTGGCACGTTTTGCGACTGATGCCGAACCTCTCGTTGACCCGAGCCGTTCCTGGTCTGAACAGTCGGGGTGTGTGCTTGAACTCATTGAAACTGCCCACCAGTCGGGACGGCTACGCGACCGCGACGCGATGAGGTATCTCAAGTCGTTGGCGTCCTCTCTGGATGAGAACGCGTACATGGTATTCCTAAAGACCGCCGAGTTCATGGGTACCAACCCTCCGTTCATTGAGCGGCTTCGAGTAGTAGCTAGCAACCGTCCAGAGAGCGTGAGTTCCACCAGCAGATTTGTAACACGAGCAAAGCAAGCAATGGATGAGATTGCGGAAGATCTCAATGAGCGGCGCGCTAGCCAGCCAGAGGACGAATCTATCGAAGACGTTACGAAGAGTGTCTTGGATGCACTTAGTAGACTTGAAAAGGTAATTGAGGAACTTGAGAAGTGAGACTCTTCGAATTCGCTATTGAACTTCAGACTCGACTTGCGGATGCGAGCGAAGCAGATGTGGGACATGCATTGCTCACGCGTGGACGAACTGTACGCGACAAAATTGCCTCGATGGCGAACCATCTTGAGGCCGTTCAGTCCTACCGCATAACGATTGGTCGGACGGATACATCCCCGCTTGATACGGAGAAAATGCGCAAAGAAGTGGATCATTTTCGAAGAGTTCTTGCCAAGAGTGGACTTAAGGCACTTCAGCAGGATTCGGCAGCGATGCTTGAGGGAGTTCTGACTGCACATATGAATCGGGTTGATCGCTGGGTTAAATCCACTTGGAGTGAGAACTTTGACGATATTCAGGCGTTGCTGGATCGTGTAAACTCGGGAGATCTACACGGATCGCCCACAGACAGGATAAAAGCGTGTAACCGTGTCTCAACGATTCAGTTTGTTCAAAAGACAGATCCGGTCAAGGAACGAGCGAAACTGGAGACACGCCTCAACGCAGAAGGTCTAATTGCGTGTTTGGCACGATTGAAGGAGCTAATCGAGGAACTTCAGGAGGCGGTCTCTGCTATCGACTCAGCACAGGCCAAGATGGCACCGGCGGTACAGGTTGCTCTCCAGCGAGCAATATCTGATGGTGGACTACCTCTTGGCGAGGTGACACCCGAACTCTTGTTCGAATTCCAATCAACCGGCGTGATGGATGATCTTGTAGTGCGTCGATTGTGACTGATCCCGTTCTCGTTGAACTACTCAACGAACTGGAAGCGCGCGAGTTGCCTCTTCTCACTTGGGGCGTCACCAGCGGCGCGTATGGCGAGGATGAAATTCTCAGCGTGCTGGCGTCGGTAAGGCCTGAGGAAGATTCTGAGGAACTTCTAGAGCGCCTTCTCACATCTGGACTGGTCTTCGAACGTGGGGTGACTGGGAATCAGTTTCGGACGCGCATGGCGGAGACGGTTCGCCTGGCTCGACACCTCAGGCAGTGGTTTCGCGGTCCTCGGAGGGATTGGCGCACAGCCAAGACGCTTGTGTCTGACCTGCGCTTTCTTGCCCGTCCACGCGTTGTTCCCGTTCGAGGAATCAGTGAACATGAACTGACAAGCCGCCTTCGTATCAACCTAGGCGAGCGGTGGACCACAAGCCATGAGACGAATCTGAGGTCGATTCTCGACGGGCGATCTGTGTCTGAATTTCAGGCGAGATCAACGGAGAGACTCCTGAGTTCTGTCGGCGACCGCGGGGGGACGTGCGTCACCGCTGGCACGGGAGCGGGTAAGACGCTGGCCTTCTACCTTCCCGCGCTGACTCATACGCTCAGCGTTCCTAGATCTACGGGGATTCCTCGCATTGTGGCTATTTACCCGCGCGTCGAACTACTTCGAGATCAGCTTTCTAGCATTCTGGAATTGATTACGAACATGACGGACAGTGATGCAAGACGTTTGCGAGTAGGTGTCCTGTATGGAGCGACGCCGGAGAATCGGAATGATGCGCAGCAGGACCGTCGCAAGGGGTGGCGTACTATGGCTGATGGGCTCACATCGCCTATCGTCACTTGCTTGAGGGATGGGTGCTCCGGTGAACTCATCTGGCCGAACGGCGAGACAGAAGGCCGCCGTCTTCGGTGCATCAGATGTGGATCCGAATTGGAGTCACTGGTGTTTACTCGCCAGTCGCTTAGAGCAAGACCACCCGAGATCTTATTCACGACAACGGAAATGGTGAACCGGTTGCTCGGAGTACCCCACACTCGACGGTTGCTTGTCGGGGATTCGAGAAACTCGCCGGACTTCGTTCTGCTTGATGAGATCCACACTTACTCCGGGACCCACGGAGCTCAAGTAGCGAATCTCATTCGTCGATGGCGCGGTGAGATGGCGTACCCGAGCCATGTAGTAGGGCTGTCCGCGACGCTTGCAGATCCAGAGGGTTTCTTCTCCCAACTAGTTGGAGCGGACACAGGAAACATCGCCGTCGTCACGCCGGGTGACGCAGAGATGCGCGAGTCGGGGCGGGAATACTTCATGGCACTCCGCGGAGACCCAGCCTCCCAGACCTCCCTCCTATCAACAACGATTCAGACGGCGATGCTGATGCGTCGGATGCTAGATCGTAAGCCGGGTGAACCGAGCGGTGGGATCTATGGGAGCCGCCTCTTTACCTTCACGGACAATCTTGATGTGGTCAATCGTCTCCACTCTCAGTTACAGGATGCCGAGGGTTGGCGGCCAGGGGGAGTGGACCGTAAGCCAGAGGGAAGCCTCGCAGTTCTACGTGCTTCTGGTTCTGACAATGGCCTTAGAGACGATGTCGGCCAACTCTGGGATGCTGCCGAGGAACTGGGCACGTTAACCCGCCCCGTAGTGGTTGACCGCACAACTTCACAAGATGCGGGCGTTAGCAGTACCAGTGACATAGTTGTCGCCACTGCTTCCCTGGAAGTGGGGTTTGACGATCCAAACGTCGGCGCTGTGCTCCAGCACAAGGCACCCCGCGACGCCGCACAGTTTCTTCAGCGCCGAGGTCGAGCTGGTCGCGATCCCACCATGCGGCCTTGGACGACAGTGGTTTTGTCGGACTACGGACGTGACCGCCTTGCATTCCAAGCTTATGAGGCACTGTTCGACCCCCGGGTTCAACCATCCCACCTCCCGATCCGCAATCGGGTCATCCTCAAAATGCAGGCCACGTGGTGGCTGATCGACTACCTCACGCGAATTGTGAGAGGACCATCTCTGCGATCTGTGCTCACGGGGTGGAAGTCCCGCGACAGTGACGGCCCAGCACATGAAGCATTGGACGCCGCCAGGAGCCTGTTGACAGACGAAGGGCTCAACAATCTTGAGAGTGGGCTCCAGAGGTCGCTCCGAATCAGCGAGGAGGACGCTCGATCGGTTCTTTTCGACCATCCTCGTGCGATTGCGACCGCAGTGCTGCCAACGATCATTCGTAGACTTGAAGTCGTGGTTGGTCAACGCAAACTTCCTAATGACTTCCCCTGGAGCGATCCTCTCGTCGACTTCGTTCCGAGTTCGCTCTTCAGTCCTTTGCAAACTCCTGAGATTTGGATCCACGCTCCTCCTATTGGACCGTCCCAACCCGCGCCTCGTGCCGAGCCGATCGCTCAGTCAATGAGAGAGTTTGCTCCTGGAAAGGTCAGTTACAGGTTCGCTCTCCGCGGTAAGCGCGAGCGCATGTGGGTCAACCCGCCAGCAGCAACAGAGCCGAACCTCGATCTTGAGGCCTTCTGCGCTGACTATCTGTGGTTGGCGCGTCCACCTGAGTTCCGAGAGCCCGTAGTCCAACCCCGTTCTCTTCAATTGTCGCGACCTGGCAGGCATGTGCCCGATTCATCGTATGGCAGGTGGAACTGGGAGGTGTTCTTCCGAGTCAACGGCACGCCCGTTGAGTTGGATATGCCATCCGGCACCGCTTGGACGAAACAGGTTCGATCGGTCGTGGCGTTGACACATCGTGCCCGAGTGCCGCTGACCGTCTGGCGAATTGCCCGAACTGTGGATATTGAACGACGGATCTCTTCGGAGCCACCATCGACGCAACATCGCGTACGCCTCGCAGACCGTGACGCCGCGATCGGATTTGCGATGGAAGTCGACGGACTCCGTATTGATGTGTCACTACCCGAGCAGCCGGTCTCTCTTCTGGAGACCCAACTCGATCGTGCTCTTCGTACCACCTACTTCGAGCACCTTGTTCGGACCGACTTAGTTCTAGTAGCACGAGTTTCGTCCTCATTCCTCCGCGAATGGATAGCGCAACTAGCTCTGTGCGCCGTAGTGATGGCGTCCGCAGACATTAAGTCAGGTCTCGCTGAACTCTCCGATGCGGATCTGTCAGCAGGGATGGTCCAGGCGGCTCGAGCAGTATTCGGTGCGGAAGGTCCACCGGATAACCCGACGGAGCCGATCCATGCCCCCGGTCTAATCGCTGATGTGGAGAACGCTCTCCAGTACGGAGAGATCGTCACCGCGCTCCAACGGTGTCTCGCCTGCTTGCACGGACCACTGCCGACTACTTCACTTACTTGGATCCACGAGCGGTACGCCTCCACAATCGCGGCGGGAGTTATCGGATCTATACAGACAATGTGCCCCGACCTTGACGTCGCCGATCTGCGGGCAGATTTTGAACTCCTGTCGTCGTGCGACGGTCAGCCGTTTGCGCGAATCACGATCTCAGAGGATCAACCCGGCGGGACTGGCGTGGTCGAGTCCGCGATCGAGCGGATAGTAGAGGATCCACGAGCGTTCTGGACGGTAGTAACGAGTGTCCTCGGCCCATGCGATGGCGAACGCATTGATAAGGCGCTCCGACAGTTCTTGGGAGACCGTGACAAAGGACACCTCGACAACGAAGTTGACCAAGTCCGGGCGGCATCGACTCTTAGCGCCACGACGATAGCATGGGCGTCGCTTCGGGAGAGGATGTTCCATAGAGGAATTGATGCGGATCAGACAGTGATCAGTGCACTAGCGACCCGGATTCTCAGACCTGGCAGTAACGCGTCTATTGAACAACTATGTCGGGAACTACTAAGTCGCTGGGATGCGCTCGAGGATGAACTTGGACTAGAAGTGGATCTCCGCGTGTTCGCCTATATCGCGGCTCAACACGACGAGACTCGTCGTTCTCTAGCCGCGATCACGTCTCAGGTGAACCAAGATCCAGACTGGATCGTAGGGCAAATCGTCGGGCTACTCTGGCCCCGCGGCAGTAAACTCCGTGCCACAAGCCTCCAGAGTTATAATCCATACTGCAAATTGCCAGACACTGAGCGACTACTCGTAGAGCCCATCACACGAGCATCAATACCCACCGTGCAGTTCGGTACCGCTCACTGGAGGGACGATCTCGACGACCGGTTGGCCCGCGAGGGCGTTGCGCGGATCGCGTGCTCGGACGAAATGAAAGCTGCCGACGCCCTTCGCCACCTGATGATAGCGCCGACCGCAGTTGGTGTCTTGGAGTTCCATCCTCGTGTGGTTGGCGTCGAGCGTTCACACGCTGAAGTCACACTAACCGTGGACATCCGCGAGGCGCAGCAATGACAGATCGAAGCCTTCGTACGACGGCTTTCGCTTCTCGTGAGGAGTTGGCGGACGCACTCCAGTGCGTGTTCGTCTCCGAGATACTTGTGCCCAGCGCACCTTTGTGGATTGTTACGCCGTGGATCTCTGATGTTCCGATCATTGACAATCGGGCGGGCCGATTCACAGGTCTCGTTCCTGCTCTTCCACAACGCTGGATTCGGCTCGGCGAGATTCTCGAACAGCAACTAGTTCGGGGTGGGTCCCTCGTGGTTGCCTGTCGACCTGATGACCACAACCGATCGTTTATCGATCAAATTCAGCTAAGAGCTCGGGAGATCGGTCGTGAACAGCGCGTGCGCGTCTGCTTGTCTGCTGAACTTCACGAGAAGGGAATCCTTTCTGGAACCGTTCTACTAAGTGGGTCGATGAACCTGACCTACAACGGGATGCGAAAGCTTGAGGAAATGGTCCATCTCACCGATGAGAGCGACCCGGTCGCTCGTGCTCGGGCTGCGTATTTGGACAGGTGGGGCAATCTATGAGGATTATTGACCCTCGTGCGAGCGCCTTTTTCGATGTGCCTAACGAAGTAGATGTGAACTCGCTACAAGGCGAGGCTGAGGAGTTGATCAGAGTACTCTTGTGTCGGCTCGCTGACGGCAAGAGGACTCTTCTGCCAGCCAGAGTCAACGACATTACGAGGTGGTACGGAATCGCCGGGTCTGATCGCGACGGCCGGCTTCTGATGGAAGAGATGGCCGCGTGGCTCGGTCCCCCCATATGTGACCAGACACTGGTTGTCGATCAACCTGAGGATGTCGTTGATGAGAGGGCAGCACTGCTGATCAACAATGGAACCCTCTTGCGAAGCCGTGTTGCGGCTAACTGGCAGCGCGAAGCGCGTGAGAACGTTAGCTCATTGGTCGATGTGTGGACGCTCACCCCAGAACGTGCTATCGACGCGCCGCGACCAGTTGGCAGGGTTCTGCGACATTTCTACGAAGCGATCGCGGCGAGAGATCGAAATTCGGCGACGGATGCGCTAGAGGAAATCCGTGCTGGTGGTCTTCTGTCGGCGATAAACCTCAGATTCCTGCGTGTTGAACTGCTCGGCTGCCTTGGAACACCTGAGGAACTTAAGGCTGACCCTCTCCTAGAGGATATCTCGCTATTGAGGCGACCTCCAGCCGTCACCGATCATCTCGCCCGCGCCGCCGATGCCCTCCACATCCCACCGACCGCTGCGAAGACAGGGGTAGACAACTGGCGCTCGATCGCATCGGACATTGAACAAGCGTGGCCTGGACTACTAGCGCATCCGAGCCAGATTCGGTCTATCCATGGCGCAAGGTGCCTCGCTTTGACCGAACTTCTAGTGGAACATCCACGGCGCGGAGTAATCAACACCCTCCAATCCAACTGGAACAAGGATGCCTTAGTGGCACACATCGTGGCTGTCCTTGAATCTGCGTCAGCGAGAGGACTCGAAGAGGCTCGACCTTTCGACGGAATCCCTGCAGTTCTTGATCTCTACCAACGCGGAGAGTACGAAATGGTTCTCGATACCGCTGAACGGGTCGAGCCAGATCGCCGTGTCGCGGCAGTGGTCATGCACGCTGCGCTCAATCTAGGTAGTGCTGCCGCCGCAGCGCGGGCAGTAGCCCTTGTGGACCGACTGCCGGAACTCGACCGCGAAGCACTGTTTGCCCAGGCCGTTGAAGGTGCGTTCTACACACAGTTGGTCGAACGCAATCAGGGTACCCAGGTTCCTGACGGTTGGATCGACTGGCTTCAGGGTGAATGGCCCGACCGTCCAGATCTTCTTTGCGATTGGTCTTCCACTTGGGAGAGCGCTGCTCTCACAGTGGATGAAGCGGCTGACAAGTTCGCTGGCGAACTGCTCGATGCATTGCACGACAAGCGTCGAGGCAGAGTGCGCAATGGTCTTCCAGTTCTCGTACGGTCGCTTGTGGCAGATGATGGTCTTCGGCCATCGTCTGTGCCGCTGGCGGTCACGATCTTTGACATCATGCTTGGCAGCGATCCTGGACGAGCGGAGAGGCGAGCCGCTCTCGATCTGCTCAGTGATATTCTTCAAACGGGTTGCACAACTGATGATTGCAGGATCGCTATAACTGCTATATGTGACCAACTAGTTCGACTCGGCCCTCGGGAGGTCGACTGGTTTATAGGGATCTTGGATGTCGTGTTGTTCAGTGCCATCCCCGATCCCTGCCTTCGCGAGGAGTTATTCGATGATGCACTCGCTGTTGCTGTCTCTTGGTTCAGGCGAATCCCAGATACCGAAGCAATCTTGCTGCGAAAATTGTTCACCGAAGCAGGTCTCGATTTCGACCCACCGCTGACAGATGGCTCTGAGGCCCAAACCTCTCGAAGCGTCAAGTCCTTCAGGCGTGTTGGTATCTACTCATTGTTGGAGTCCGCAGCCAACAACGCCGCACGCTGGATCCGTGACGAGTGGCCTGACGTTGACGTGCGGCTATCGCATGCTCACTCGAACAACTCCGAGTTGGACGGTCTCGTCCGTAGTTCGGACGTCGTTCTGATGCAGACGAGCCATGCGAAGCACGCAGCAACTGATGCAATCGAGCGCTCAGTCGAGACATCGCGACTGGTCCGTGTGAACGGACGCGGGGCCACATCTTTATTTCGAGATCTGTTGGAGTGGGCTACGTCGGCTGACTAGATGCAGTGCGACCGCCGCGCTGTTTCGACCAGCCCTCCCATCAGGCGGTCTTATCCGTGCCCCGCGGCTCCAGCAGCAACGACGTGAACCCGGGATAGCGAGGGGCCGGTGGCTCAACTGGTGAGCAGAACGTCCATTACGCCGTCGCGGCCCAGTGAGAGGGAGCCACTAGTGAGGCTGGGGGGCCATTAGTGAGGCGAGGGAGCCACTAGTGAGGCTGGGGAGCCATTAGTGAGGCTGGGGAGCCACTAGTGAGGCTGGGGGGCCATTAGTGAGGCTAGGGAGCCACTACCGCAGGATGGCGGCGGCCAGGCGGTCGGTTTCGCGGTGGCGGAAGGCGACGTTGACCTGTTGGCGCTCCAAGTGCTGGGCGATCTGCTTGGCGCCCTGGGGGACGGGGTGGTCGGCCAAGAAGGAGCGGACCCGCTCGGCCTGCTCGGGGCGGTCCAGGCCGACTATCCCTTCCAGCATCCTCCCCAGCGAGTTGCCCGGGAATATCCGGGCGAGTTCGTCCCAGTTGGCGGCGGTGAAATCCCAGGCCGCTCCACCGACGCGCCGGTTGGCCAGGGCCCGGCGGACTAGGTAGGGGCCGTCCTGGGTCCGCACCGTGCCGTCGAGGGTGTTTTCGAGGATTCCCATCACCAACTCGGGGTGGGCGAAGTCGGCCAGGGCCATGAGGTGGCGCTGCTCGCTCTGAGGGTCTGTGGCCCGGGCGAAACGGTCCCGGATGCGGGCGAAGTCGGCGGCGTCGCCGTGGTGGGCGGTCACCGTGAGGGCGGCCGCGGCCAGGCTCGGGTCGGGGTCGTCGAGGCGGGACCGGCACGCCTCGACGGCAGCCGGGTCGTCGGCCGTGGCCCCCCGCAGCCGCACCAGGACGGCCCGCAGCTCCCGGGTGCGGTCGTCGTCTCCGGGCCGGGCGGCCCAGCCGACCGCGGCCATGGCCTCGTCGCTGGCCGCAGTGATGATCCGGCCCAGCCCGGCGGCGGCCTCTCCGTCGGCGATGCGCCTCAGCCCGGCCCAGGCTGCGGCCAGGGCCTGCCACACGTTCAGATCCCGCTCGGTGGCAAACCCCCCGGCCATCAACTCCAGCAGCTCGGGCGCGGTCATGGCCCCCGACAGGGCCAGGGCCCAGGCGTCGTCGATCAGGCCGTGTCGCTCCTCGGCCGACCGCGCCCCCGGCCCGGCGGCAGCGACCGCGGCCCGGGCGTCGGCGTCCAACTCGGCCCGGTAGAAGCCGGTCCCGCCCCCGTTCAGGGTCGCCGGCGGCCCGGAAACCCCGGGCACCACCGCTCGGGGGCTGTCGAGCAGGAACCGGGTCTCGCCGTCGGAGGCTCCGCCTTCACCCTCGCTCCCGCCGTCGGAGGCGCGGATGCGCAGGGGCACCGCCCAGGTCCGGTCGGCATCAGCCTGGGCTGGGTCCAGGGTGAAGTGGCGCTGGGCGACGACCAGCCCGCCCTTGCCGTCGGCCTGGGCGCTCACCACCGGGTAGCCCCCCTGGTATATCCAGCCGTCCATCATCGACCGCACCGGCTGGCCCGACGCCTCCTCCAGCGCGTCCCACAGGTCGGCGGTGGCGGTGTTGGCGTAGGCGTGGCGGCGCAGATAGAGCCGCACCCCGTCCCGGAACGCCTCGGGTCCCAGGTACTGCTCCAGCATGCGGACCAGCGCCGCCCCCTTCTCGTAGGTCAAGACGTCGAACATGTCCTCGGCGTCGGCGGGGGTGGCCACCGGGTACTCGACCGGCCGGGTGGCGGCCAGGGCGTCGGTGGCCAGGGCCGCGGCCCGGGCCCGGCCGAAGGAGGACCACACCTTCCAGTCGGGCCGGTAGGCGTCGGTGCAGGCCGTCTCCATGAAGGTGGCGAAGGCCTCGTTGAGCCAGATGCCCTCCCACCAAGCCATGGTGACCAGGTCCCCGAACCACATGTGGGCCAGCTCGTGGCTGATCACCGCGGCCACCCGCTCCAGTTCGGGCTGGCTGGCGGCGGCCGGGTCCACCAGCAGCAGCACCTCCCGGAAAGTGACGCAGCCCAGGTTCTCCATGGCCCCGAAGGCGAAGTCGGGCAGGGCCACCAGATCCACCTTGTCGGAGGGGTAGGCGATGCCGTAGTAGCGGCTGTACCACTTCAGGGCGTGGACGGCCACCTCCAGGGCGAAGGCGGTCTGGCCGGCCCGGCCCGGCCGGTGCAGGACCCGGATCGGGACCCCGTCGGCCATCACCGGCTCGGTGGCCTCCAGGGGGCCGACCACGAAGGCCACCAGATAGGTGGACATCGCCATGGTGGGGGCGAAGCTGATCCTCACCCGGCCCGGCCCGGCCGGCGCTCGGCCGGTCTCGGCCGTGTTGGAGACGGCCAGCAGCCCTTCGTCCACCACTAGGGCGGCTTCGAAGGAGGCTTTGAAGGCGGGCTCGTCCCAGCACGGGAAAGCCCGCCGGGCGTCGGTGGACTGGAACTGGGTGGCGGCGACGGTGCGGATGCGGCCGGCGTCGTCGGTGTAGGTGGAGCGGTAGAAGCCCCGGAGTTGGTCGTTGAGGACGCCGTGAAAGGAGATGTCGAGCCGGGCCGGCCCCGGCTCGAAGCCGCCGCCCGCCGGGTCGGCGAGGACGAGGCGCTCGCTTTCGGGGTCGAGGGCCACGCCGAGTTGGCAGGCGCCCGGGCCCGGGCCGACCGGTTCGCCGCCGGTCCTATCGCCGTACCGGTCGCCGCCGGAGCCGAGGGCGTCGCCGCGGGTGATATCGCCGCGGGTGATAAAGGCCTCGGTGACGTCCAAGTCGGCGGCGTTGCACACGATGGCGTCTGTGGTCTGGGAGATGTCGATGTCGATGCCGACCGTGCCAGCGAAGGCGGCCCCGTCGAGGTCTACGTCCAACTCGATCCGGTAGCGGCGGGGCACCACCCCGCCCGGCAGCCGCGGGCTCACCGGCCCATTATCACCCCGGGTCCCCCAAACCGGGGTCCCCAAGCCGGGGTCCCCAAGTTTTCTGAGCAAAGAATTGTCGCTATACGACAACGGTTACTCAGAAAATCCGGGGGGTTCCCCGAGGGGTTCCCGGGGGTTCCCCGGTGTTCTGAGATGTAGAGTCCCGCCGGCCGGCGGCAACGGGGACGGGCGGCCCGGAGGTTCGGGTGGATCCTGTGATCGATGTGGTCGGCGTCGGCAACGCCATCGTCGACGTGATCGCCGCGGTGCCCGAGCCCTTCATCGCCGGCCACGGCCTGGCCAAGGGGGCCATGACCTTGGTGGACGCCCAGCGCTCCGACCGGCTTTACGCGGCCATGCCCCCGGCCGTGGAGACCTCGGGGGGTTCGGCCGCCAACACCATGGCCGGGGTGGCCTCCTTCGGCGGCTCGGCCGCCTATGTGGGCAAGGTCCGCAACGACCGCCTCGGCGGGGTGTTCGCCCGCGACATCAGGTCGGCGGGCGTGGCCTTCGACGTGCCGCCCGCGCCCGAAGGCCCCCCCACCGCCCGCTGTCTCATCCAGGTCACGCCCGACGCCGAGCGGACCATGAACACGTTCCTTGGGATCTCGGCCCTGCTTGACCCGGCCGACATCGACGCCGATCTGGTCGCCTCGGCCGCCATCACCTACTGCGAGGGCTACCTCTGGGACGTGGATGTGGCCAAGGCCGCCATCCGCACGGCCATGGACGCGGCCCGGGCCGCCGGGCGGCTGGTGGCGCTCACCCTGTCGGACTCCCTGTGCGTGGACCGCCACCGCTCCGAGTGGCTTGACCTCATTGATGACAAGGTCGATCTGGTCTTCGCCAACGAGGCCGAGGCGCAGTCCCTGTTCGAGACCGACGACCCGGCCGAGGCCCGCCGCCGCCTGGCCGGCGTGGTGGAGACGGCGGCGGTGACCCGGGGGCACCGGGGCTCGGTGGTGGTGTCGTCGGCCGGGGTGGCCGAGGTGCCGGCCCGCCCCGGCTCCGAGGTGGTGGACGTCACCGGGGCCGGCGACCTGTACGCCTCCGGGTTCCTGCACGGCCTCGCCGCGGGCGCCCCTCTCACCCGCTGCGCCGAGCTCGGGAGCCTGGCCGCGGCCGAGATAATCGGCTGCATCGGGGCCCGGCCTCGCATGGAACTGGCCCGGCTGCTGTAGGGTCTCCGGGCCCCCGCATTTCCCCGGAGACCTGATGAAGGGCCGCGACCACCCGAACGACCTCGACGCCATCATGGACATCTCCCGGTTCAACGACGACGTCACCTCGGTGATCCACGCCGTGGAGGACAACGCCGACGCCATCTTCACCTGGGACTACGGCAAGGGGGAGCGGGCCCAACTCGACAAGCTGTACGAGAAGGCCAAGACCTCCCAGTGGAACGCCACCACCGACCTGGACTGGTCGATCGAGGTGGACCCATACAACACCTTGAACTTCCAAGACGAGATGGCCACCAGCTCCGTGCTCACCAACGACCCGACCTCCCCGGTGGCCTCGTGGGGCGACGCGGAGTGGGCCGAGTTCGGCCACCAGTCGCTCAAGTGGCGCATGTCGCAGTTCGTGCACGGCGAGCAGGGGGCCCTGCTGTGCACGGCCAAGATCGTGGAGACCGTCCCCTGGATCGACGCCAAGTACTACGCCAGCACCCAGGTCATCGACGAGGCCCGTCACGTGGAGGTGTTCTCGAGGTACCTGGATGAGAAGCTGGGCGGCGGCTACCCGATCAACCCCCACCTGAGGCTGTTGCTCGACGACATCATCAACGACAGCCGCTGGGACATGACCTACTTGGGCATGCAGATCATGGTGGAGGGCCTGGCCCTGGCCGCCTTCGGGTTCATGCACGCCCTGACCGACGAGCCGCTGCTCAAGAAGATCCTGCGCTACGTGATGAGCGACGAGGCCCGCCACGTGGCCTTCGGGGTGCTGTCGCTGCGGGAGATCTACGCCGACATGACTGCCCCGGAGATCCGGGAGCGCCAGGAGTTCGCCTTCGAGGCCACGGTGAGGATGCGGGACCGGTTCCTGCAGCAGGAGGTGTGGGACTATTTCGGGGTCGACACCAGGGAGATAACCCGCCGCCTGCTGTTCGAGGCCTCCGAAGACGACTTGCAGTTTCAGCCGCTGCTGTTCTCCAAGATCGTCCCCAACTGCCGCAAGCTCGGCCTGCTCGACGCCGGCGACGGGTGGCTGCGCCGCAAGTACACCGAGATCGGCATTATCGACTACGAACACCTCCCCGACACCGGCGAGCAATTCCTCACCTACGACATCAACGAGCCCCGCGACATCGACAAGCCTGCCGCCTAGGCGGAACAGTCCGGAAACAGTCAGCGGCGCCTCAGCGGAGATCCAGGTCGCCCAGCCTTACCAGCAGCGAGGCGATCCACCCGCCCAGCGCGTTGAAGTGCCGGTCGAGCGCGGAGCCGTCGGCCAGCCCGGCCTCGTCCAGTTCGTAGGCGCCTTCGTAGCCGATCTCGGCCGCGTGCTCGATGTCGTCGAGGTCGGCCCCGTAGGCCGATTCTATGGTCGGCCCGGTCCGCACCAGGGGCTCGGCGCCGATGGGGGGGCTGAGGGCGGGCAGCGCCTCCAGCATCGGGGCCACCGCCGGCAACTCGGCCAGGCCCTGTATGCGCAGCACGATCTGGATCAGTATCCGGGACGGCTCGGTGTAGTCGTCGATGTACCAGTTCCGGTAGGCGGTCTGCGACCACGTCGGCCACACGCAGGTCATGTCGGCCTGGACCCGGGCGGGCAGGCCCTCGCCTGGAAGGCCGTAGGAGGTCTCCCAGGTCAGGTCACCCAGCAGCAGGTCGGTCTGGAAGCGCTCCTCGAAGGCCAGCCGCTCCAGCCGGGCGTCGGCGAAGGCGTCGCGCAGGGCGCCGATGGCGTCGGTGAAGACGTGGTCGAGCACGACAGCCGGGGCGTTAGGGGGCCGGGGGGCCGGTGGCGCCGACCATGGTTGCCGCTGCGGTCAGCTCGCGGCCGCGGCCGGGCCGGCCCTTGAGCACCGCGATCTGGGACTCGCCGCTCTCGGCCGTCATCTGGCATCTGGATGCCACGGTCAGAAAGATGTCAGAAAGATAAAGTATTGAAGCGCTCCAATCAAAGGGAGGCAGGGCCTCGATGATCGGGGTGGTGTGGATCACAGGCTTGGTGGAGGCCGGGATGAGGGCCTCATGAGCGGGATGCTGCGGATCTGGATCGACAATCCCCCTCCGCCCGAGGTGGCGGTGGACGGCGACGTGCAGCTCGTCGTCGGCCCCGAGCAGGCCGACGGGGTGGTGGTGGGCTCGGCCCTGCCCTGGGGCGCCGAGGCCTGCGACCGCTACCCGGGCCTGAAGGTGGTGGCCCGCTCCGGCGTCGGCTACGACAACGTGGACGCGGCCGCCTGCGCGGCTCGGGGAGTGGCGGCCTGCAACACCCCCGACGCCCCCACCGTCTCCACCGCCGAGCACGCCCTGGCCCTGATGCTGGCCGTGGCCAAAAGGCTGAAGCCATCGTCGAAGGGGCTGGCTGAGGGCCGGGGCGGCTACCAGACTGCCCACCGCAGCCTCGAGCTTGACGGCCGCACCCTCGGGCTGCTGGGCGTTGGCCGCATCGGCAGCCGGCTGGGCCGCTGTGCCCGGGCTCTGGGCATGGAGGTCATAGCCTGCGACCCCTACCGGGACGCCATCGACTTCGGGACGCTGGTCGATCTCGACACGCTGTGGGCGGCCAGCGACGTGATCTCGCTGCACGCGCCGGCCACGGCCGAGACCCGCCGGATCGTCGATGCCGCGGCGGTGGCCCGGATGCGCCCGGGGGTGATCATCGTCAACTGTGCTCGGGGTTCGCTGGTCGACCACGACGCCCTGCTGGCCGGGCTCGACTCCGGCCATGTGGTCGGAGCGGGCTTGGACGTCACCGACCCCGAGCCGCTCCCGCCCGGCCACCCGCTGCTGGGCCGCGACGACGTGATCGTGACCCCCCACGTGGCCTCGGCCACGGTCGCGGGCCGGGTCCGCCTCGTCGGCCAGGCCCTCGAACAAGCCCTGTGCTGGCTCCGGGGCGGTACCCCCGAGCACCTCCTCGACCCCGCCGCCCTCGACCCGGCCGTGGACCGCCGAGGGGCGGGGGCCGGGTCGTGACCGCGCCCGCCGCGGCTCGCCGCGACTACAGCCTCACCGGGCCCGAGGCCGGGCGGGCCGCGGCCCGAGGCCTGGTCGAAGCCGATTGGTACCGGCCCCCGATCGACCCCGATCGCCTGCACGAACTGGCGGCCCGCACCAACCGCCGGGCCGCGGTGGACACCGCGCTGTGGCTGGGCCTGCTGGCCGGCACGGGCGCCCTGGCCTGGCTGGCCCTGGGCTCATGGTGGGCGGTCCCGGCCTTCGCCGCCTACGGGGCGCTGTACGGCGGGGCGGCCGACTCCCGCTGGCACGAGATGGGCCACGGCACCGCCTTTCGGACCGGATGGCTCAACGACGCCGTCTACTACCTCGCCGCCTTCATGCTGCTGCGGGAGCCGACGCTGTGGCGGTGGTCCCACGCCCGGCACCACACCGACACCATCGTGGTGGGCCGCGACCCCGAGATCGCCTTCCCCCGGCCAACCGGCCGCTGGTCGCTCGCCGCCACCTTCCTGGGGCTGCGGACGATCCCGCCCATGGTCGGGCGGATCTTCAAGCACGCGGCCGGGCGCCTCGACGGCGCCGCCAAAGCCTTCGTCCCCCGCTCGGACTGGCCCAGGGTGGTGTGGGAGGCCAGGGTCTACGCGGCCGTCCTCGTCGGTGTGGCCGCATGGGCCGCGGCGGCCGGGACGGTCGTGCCGCTGCTGTATGTCGGCCTGCCCAGCATCTACGGCGTCTGGCTGCTGGTGTTCTTCGGGATCACCCAGCACGCCGGGCTCCAAGAGGATGTGCTCGACCACCGGCTCAACACCCGCACCGTGTACATGAACCCCGTTCTGCGGTTCCTGTACTCGAACATGAACTACCACGTCGAGCACCACATGTTCCCCACCGTGCCCTATCACGCCCTGCCCGCCCTGCACGCCGAGGTGGGCCGTCACCTGGCCCCGGCGGTGCCCGGCGTCGGCGCCGCCTACCGGGAGATACTCGCTTCGCTGGCCTGCCAGGCCCGCGACCCGGCCTACGAGACCGACCGGACCGTCCCCGGTGCCGACGAGGCCGGTGGCGGCCCCGGCCGCATCGACGTGGGCCAGTACCTGTGGGCCAGGGCCCGCTCCTTGGACTCCGGCAGCCGGTTCGACCTCGGCCCGGCCGCGGATCTGCCGACGGGCGGGATGCGCCGGGTGGATGTGGACGACCGCACTTTCGCCGTGTGCCGGCTCGACGACGGCGCCTTGGCGGTTACCGACGGGATCTGCACTCACGGCCGGGCCCACCTGGCCGAGGGCCGGGTGGCGGGCTGCGAGATCGAATGCCCCAAGCACAACGGGCGCTTCGACGCCCGCACCGGCCAGCCGGTGCGGCGCCCGGCCCGGACGCCGATTGCCGTCTACGAGGCCGAGGTGGTAGACGGCCGGATCCTCAGTTGCCTGGCCCCCCGCAACCGCCAAGGAACCGACGCGGCATGAGCCCGGGCATCGGCCCCTGCAGGGCGTAACCCCGGCCGTTTGCCCGAAGGCAGTGACGGTTCCGGGGTCTTCGTTGAATACTGTAAGCCGCTCTGCGGCAGATGTCAACGACTTACGAAGAGACCCTTGTCAAGAGGCTCACCAAAGAGAGGCTCGAGTCCTACCTGGCAGCGACGGGCGGGGACGTTCCGGCGTCGATCAGGCTTTATGACTGGAACGCCTTGGTCGGAGCGTCGCTGCTGGCCGATCTCGGGCGGCTCGAAGTCCTGTTCCGCAACGCCGTTGACCAATCTCTCCGCGACTATGGCGGCTCTCAGGGTTGGCCGGAGCCGTGGCACCGCAGACGGGCGCTCTTCGAGGGCCGAAGCCGGGCCCGCGACTGGAGCGACATCCGCAAAGCGGAGCAACGAGCAGTCAGCAAGCAGCGCCACAGCCGGGGCCACCACGGTAAGGTCCTCACCGAACTGAACTTCGGGTTCTGGCGGCACCTCTGCGCTGCCCGTTACCTGACCACCCTGTGGGTGCCGGCCATCGCCGCAGCGTTCCCCCATCACCCTGATCCGGCCGACCCTAAGCAGATCCGAGCCGATGTGTGCGACCGGATGCAGCGGCTCCACTACCTCCGCAACCTCATCGCCCATCACGAACCGATTCATCGGAGAAACCTAGAGCGAGACCACGCCGAGATGCTGGCGATCATCGGTTTGAGCATCCCCCCTGATCTTGGAGATGTCGTCTAAGAGGGGGCGCTATGTCTGAGATGCGACGCAAGTACGACCCGGAGTTCAAGGCGGGTGCTGTGCGGATCGTCAGGGAGACTCGCAGACCGGTCGCTGAGATCGCGCGCGAGCTGGGGATCGGTGAGGGCACGCTGGGCAACTGGGTCCGCAGGGACCGCGTCGAGCGCGGCGAGGCGGAGGGGCTGACCGCGGACGACCGCGCTGAGCTGGTCCGGCTGCGGCGCCGCTGCGCCGAGCTGGAGATGGAGCGCGATGTCCTCAAACGATCAGTGGTCCTTTGGGTCAAGGAGGCGACGCGATGAGCACGGCGTCGTTCATCGCCTCCCAAAGGACCGACCACGGCGTCCCGTGCGCGCTGTCGTGCCGGGCGCTGGGAGTGCCGCCCTCGACGTTCTACGCCCGGCTCAACCGCAAGCTCAACCGCACCCCGGGGCCGGCGCAGCGCCGCCGGGCCGGCGTCGACGCCGCCATCAAGGCGAGCTTCGACGCCTCCGGCGGGACCTACGGTTCGCCGAGGGTGCTCGCGGACTTGCGCGCCGAAGGCTGGCGGGTGTCGAAGAAGACCGTGGAGGCCTCGATGGCCCGCCAGGGGCTGCAGGGCCGCCGCCCCAAGCGCCGCCGGGGCCTGACCCGCCCCGACGGCCGCGCCCATCGGGTGCCCGACCTGCTGAGCCGCGATTTCAGCGCCGAGCGGGCCGACCAGAAATGGGTCGGAGACTTCAAACAGATCGACACCGGCCAAGGCCCGGTGTTCCTCGGGACCGTCGAGGACCTGTTCTCTCGGCGCCTGCTCGGCTTCGCGCTGTCTGACCGCCACCCGACCTCGGGCCTGGCCCAGGCAGCCGTCAACATGGCCGTCGCCACCCGGGGCGGCGACGTGGCCGGGGTGATCTTCCACACCGACAAAGGAACCCAATACACCTCCGGAGCCTTCGCCGCGGCCTGCGCCGGGCTCGGGATCCGCCAATCGATGGGCCGGGCCGGCTGCGCCCTGGACAACGCGGCGGCCGAGTCGTTCTTCTCGACCCTGCAACACGAACGTCTCTCACGGCGCGACTACGCCACCCGCGCCCAGGCCCGCCGAGACGTCGCCGCCTGGATCGACCAGTGGTACAACCGCCGCCGCCGCCACTCCAGCACCGACATGCTCTCACCGATAGATTACGAACTAGCCAACGCGGCATAAACCAACCCTCCAAAATCAGGGGGGAAGCTCAGTTGGATCTGCACGGACAGCCACATTTGGGCGAAGACTGCTAGCCGCACAACAGCGATCCTGCTGACGCGGCCATGATCTGTCGCCCCGCCCGCCCGCCCCCCCTGTCCATCGCTCACATGGCTATGGGGGGGGGGCCTCCTGCGTCGCTGCGGTCCCTCCGGCAGAGAGCCACAGATCGCCGGACGATTGAACCCGCTAAGAGCCCACGATCGAATGAGTCCGAGTGCAGATCGTTTGATGGTGGTCCGGGGCCCGGGTCAGGCCGGGAACAGGGCTGGTGCTGTCTGGCGGGGTGGGTCGGGGCCGCTGGTCGGGGGATGACTCGGCCCGGGGCGGCTCGGGGTGGAGTTGGTTCGAGTTCGGGTTTTAGACGGCTGCGGGCTGTGGCTTGGTCGCGGTCGGCGGACATTCCTGGTGTCGTGGGGGTGTTGGCCGTTGGCGGGGTTGGGCGGGGCCAGTGGGTTGGGGGGTTCTAGGGCGGGTTTGCCGTTTTGGTGAGTGACTTTCCAGTGGTGGTCGTGGATGTTGTGATGGCAGCGCCAGCACACGAGCACGAGGTTTTCGATGTCGGTGCGGCGGGATTGGGCGTAGGGCACGACGTGGTGGGCTTGGCAGCGGGCGGGTTCGGCACCGCAGCCGATGCAGCCGCGGTCGCGAGCGATGAGAGCCCGCCATTGGTCTTTGGTGGCGGTGCGCACGGTGGCCCCGTGGTACAGGGGCTTGCCCTTGCTGAACAGGAGGCCGGTGAGGTGGGCGTCGCAGGCGATGCGTTGGAGCACCGCCGGGGGCACAGGGCCGGTGCCGGGGATCTCGCAGCGCCCGGCGGGGTCCTCGCCGGTGAGGACGCCAATGTCGGCCACTGCGATGATTTCGGCTTTGGGCCGCCCGCCCGAGCCGCTCCGGTCTTTCGCCCCCTCGGCGGTGCCTGAAGTGAGCAGGTCCAAGGCGTCGGCTCGGAGCTGGTCCCAGGACCGGTGCCCCTCGTCGCGGTCAGTGCCGGCTCCTACCGCAGACCCCGGGCCAGCGGCGGAGGCGTCGCCGGTGCGGGCTTTCTGGTCGTCTTCGCGGCGGAGTTCTTCGGCGGTCCCTTGCAGGCGGGAGCAGATGCGGGTGCCAGTTTCGGGGTCGAGCAGGCCGTCGAGGCGGACCATGCCGTCTTGTTGCTTCCAGGTCCGCAGATACCGGCGGCGGCGCTTGTTCAGCCATTCCTCGTGTCCGTGATCGGCCTGGTGGCGCTGGGTCCAAGCGCTGGCCTCGCGGGCGAACCGGTCCGGGGGCAATTCCTTGGCCATCGCCAACAGATCCGAGGCGGAGTCCACCGCCTCAGGAGCGGTCCGCTGGGCCGCATCCGCCAGGCGCTCGGCGTTGGCCAAAGACACCTCCCCGGAGTCCACCGCCGAGCGCAGCCCCGGCATCTCGTCGAGAACCTCCGCCGCGCCCAGGCTTCTGCGGGCCCGGAACTTCGACTTGCCGGCCTGGTCGCGCAGCACCGAGGCCCCGCCGTCGCCGTGGCCCTCCCGCAACGAGATCAACCGGGCCGAGTCGGTCTGCAACGCGGCCACCTTGGCCTCCCACGATCGGCTGGCCGTGACCAGATCCTTGAGCCGGGCCACCGGCAGATCCCCGGACCGGGCCGCCTCCAGCAGCCAGGCCAGGTCCTCTTCGACGCACGCGACCTTCTCGGTGAACATACGATCACTCTACCGCATGGGTGAGACAATGCAACCCAATTGCCTGAAATTATCTAGAAATAATCCAAAAATATTTCAAAAGATCAGCAATGGCCCGCGGCCGAGGAGCCAGGCAAGGGGGTGGCGTGGGGTAAACGGTGGGCCGCGCGGTGAGCCAGGCCGGGGGGTGGCACAGGGGTCAGCGTCGGCGCCGCTTGCGGCGACGACCGCCCCCGTGATAGGACCCGCCGGCCGGGACAACGCAAACGCCCAAAGGGGAGCAACCGCCTCGTAACAGGGCTCGCCGGCCGGGGAGAAGGGACAGCCTCGCGGTAGTCCCGACTAGGTTGGCTCGGTGACCGGGAGCGGGGTGGAGCACCTGGACGGGGCCGACCGAGCGACCGGGGTGGAGCAGCTGGACGGGGCCGACCGAGCGACCGGGGTGGAGCGGCTGGACGGGGTGCCTTGGGCCTGGCGGCTGGCGTTGGGCCTGAAGGTTGCCCTGGCCGGGGCCTTTGTGATCGCCCTCACCGTCCCGCTTGATCACCTCGAGGGCAAGGGCATGGCCTTCCGGTTCCCGCTGTTCATGCTCTCCGCCGTGGTGGTGCCGCTGGCCTGGCGTCGGCGGTTCAGCCCCTACCCGGCCACCGCCGACTCGCTGGTGGTGGCGCCGTTCCTGATCGACACGCTGGGGAACCTCCTGGGGGTCTACGACTCCTTCGACGCCACCGACGACGTGCTTCACACCTGCAACTGGGTGCTGCTGGTGGCCGCCTTCCACGCCTGGCGGTTCCGGCGCACCGAGACTCGCCGGGACGCCGTTCTGCTCGGTGCCGGGATCGGGGCCCTGGCCATCGTCGGCTGGGAGATCGCCGAGTGGATCGTGGCCGAGACCGGGGCCGGGGGCGGGCTGTCGCTCACCTACGGCGACACCGTCGGCGACCTGGCCCTGTCCACCGTCGGGGGAGTTATCGGCTCGGGGCTGGGCGTGAGGTTCTTCGCCCCCGGTCGGGGCTGGCGGAGGTGACGGCCGGTACCGGGTCCCTGGCCGGGGTCGGGGGCTGTCGCCGAGGACCTGGCGGGGTCAGCAGGTGCTGTCGCCGAGGACTTGGCGGGGTCAGCAGGTCAGCGGCCGAGGACCCGGCGGGGTCAGCAGGTCAATAGCCGAGGTCGGGGTCGACCAGGCCGATCAGCTCTTGGCCGGTCAGCCAGCGGGTCACGTTCTCGTGCACCCGCCCGGCGATAAGCGGCAGTCCCATCTCCGGGGTGTTGCCCACGTGGGGCGAGATGACGCAGTTGGGCAGCGACCACAGCTCCGACGAGTCCGGCAGCGGCTCGGGCTCGGTCACGTCCAGCACCGCCCCGGCGATGGAACCGGTCCGCAGGGCCCGGGCCAGGGCATCGTGGTCGACGTGGCCGCCCCGGCCCACGTTGATCAGCCAGGCGGCGGCGGGCATGGCCTCGAGCAGGGCGGCGTCGATCACGTGGCGGGTCGAGGGGGTTAGGGCCAGGGCCACCACCACCGCGTCGGCGTCGGCCACGGCGATGTGCCGATGGGTGCCGGTGAGGGTGAGGTGGGCGCCCTCGAACGGCTCGGGTGAGCGCCGCACCACGGTCATCCGGCATCCCCACGGCTCCAGCAGGCGCATCAGCGACCGGGTGATGCCGCCGGCCCCCAGCACCGTGACGTTGGCCCCGAACAGGCTGCGCCCGGTCTGGGCCGGCCACGAGCGGGCCCGGGCGAACAGGTGGAAGTCCCGGAAGGCGGTGAGCATGGCAGCCACCGCGTACTCGGCCACCGGCTCGGAGTACACCCCCTTGCCGCAGGTCCAGACGTGGTCGCGGTCGAAGTGCTCGGCGAAGAGTTCGACCCCGGCGTAGGGGAGCTGGATCCACTCCGCGTGGGGAGCCCGGGCGATGATCTCGGGGAAGCCGTCGGCCGCGTAGGGGTCGGCCCACACCAGCGCCCCGGCCTCGCCCAGGGGCGCCGGCTGGCCGCCAGCGGAGATCACGGCCTCGGTGAAGGCGGCGTGCATATCCGGCCGGGTATCCGGTGCCACTGCGATCCCGGGTCTGGCGTTCATGGCATCTCTCCGAACTGGCGGTCGCCGGCGTCGCCCCGGGTGTCCGGTGCCACTGCGATCCCGGGTCTGGCGTTCATGGCATCTCTCCGAACTGGCG
The DNA here is from genome assembly GCA_958296055.1 of uncultured Acidimicrobiales bacterium. Lineage (GTDB taxonomy): Bacteria > Actinomycetota > Acidimicrobiia > Acidimicrobiales > Aldehydirespiratoraceae > CATQHS01. Next base: position 660,121 of record CATQHS010000001.1, on the reverse strand, counting down.
GTCGCCGGCGTCGCCTAACCCCGGCAGTATGAACCCCCGGGGGTCGAGGCCCTCGTCCACGGCGGCCGTATGGAGAGAATGGGCGGCGCCGGAGCGGCGCAGCGCCTCCACGCCCTCGGGGGCGGCCAGCACGCTCACCACCGCGACTCGCCCCGCGTCCCGGACCCGCAGCAGCTCGCAGACATGCGCGCCCGAGCCCCCGGTGGCCAGCATCGGGTCCAGCACCATGGCGTCCCGCCCGCCGAGGTCGGCGCCGATGGCGTCGAGGTAGCAGGCGGGCCGCAGGGTCTCCTCGTCCCGCTTCAGGCCGACGAAGGCGACCGGCGCCCCGTCGAGCAGCTCCAGAGCAGCGTCGAGCATGCCCAGACCGGCTCGCAGCACTGGGACCAGCACGGGCGGGGAGTCGAGCGCGGCACCGGCGGCGGCGCCCATCGGCGTGTCCACGGCGACCGGGCGGACGGGCAGGTCCCGGGTCGCCTCGTGCAGGAGCATCCGGCTCAGTTGGCCCAAGGCCCGCCGGAACTCCGTCGGCTCGGTCCCGGTTGAGCGCAGCCGGGTCAGCCGCTCCGCGGCCAGGGCGTGGTCCAAGACGTGTACGTGCAAGCCCCCAGCATGCCCGGCCGGGCCGCCGGGCGGGGGCAATCCGCGCACCTTCTTTTCAGCCGGGCGGGGCGAGCTGGGCCGCCTCCAGGGGGGCGTAGCCGGGCTTGATGACCTGCTCGATGATCTCCAGCCGCTCCCGGAAGGGCAGAAAACTCGACTTCATGGCGTTGACGGTGAGCCACCGGAGCCGGGCCCAGTCGTAGCCGAACCCGTCGGCCAAAGCGGCCAGCTCCGACGACATCGACACGCCCGACATCAGCCGGTTGTCGGTGTTGACCGTGACCCGGAACCGCAGATCGACCAGCAGGCCGATCGGGTGCTCGGCGATGGAGCCCACCACGCCGGTGTTGACGTTAGAGGTGGGGCACACCTCCAGGGGGATGCGCCGGTCCCGCAGCCAGTGGGCCAGCCGTCCCAGGGTGCGGCCGCCGCCGGGGTTGGCGGCGATGTCGTCGGTGATGCGGATGCCGTGGCCCAGGCGCTCGGCCCCGCAGAACTGGACCGCCTTCCAGATCGACCGGGGCCCGTAGGCCTCGCCGGCGTGGACGGTGATGTGGAAGTTCTCCCGCTGGCAGTAATGGAAGGCCCGCAGGTGGTCGTCGGGCGGATGGCCTCGCTCGGGGCCGGCGATGTCGAAGGCCACCACCCCTTGGTCCCGCCAGCGGACCGCGACCTCGGCCACCTCCAGGGACCGGTCCAGGTGGCGCAGGGCCGAGCAGATCAGTCGGACGGTCAGCGGCGTGCCCCGCGACCCCTGCTCGAAGCCGTCGAGCGCGGCCTCGATGGCGCCGTCGAGGCTCAGGCCGGCCTCGCCGTGCAGCTCGGGGCCGAACCGGACCTCGGCGTAGACGACGCCGTCGGCGGCTAGGTCCTCGGCACACTCCCGACTCACCCGGCAGATGGCGTCGGGGGTCTGCATCACCCCGACGGTGTGGGCGAAGGTCTCCAGGTACAGCTCGAGGTTCTTGCGGTCGGCGCCCCGCCGCATCCAGGCCGTCAGCCGGTCGGGGTCGGTGCTGGGCAGGTCCCGGTAGCCGGTCTGGTCGGCCAGGTCGATGACGGTCTCCGGTCGCAGGCCGCCGTCGAGGTGGTCGTGCAGCAGCACCTTGGGGGCGGCCCGGATCTGCTCGAGGGTCAGAGCGTCCGCCGGTGGCATACCTCAGATTAGAGACTTCCGCCGTCTCAGCCGGTCGACGTCCATGTCCGCGGTATCTGGGCGGTCGCCGTGGGCCATGTCAGGCGTTGAGCATGTCGGCTTCGAAGTAGACCCGGTGCTGTGCACACACTGCCGGTGATTGCTGCCGGATCCATTGCCCATACGGTGAGTCCATCCGCATGTCGAAGAGGGCGACGTCACGGGTGAGGCGATGCTCGCCCACCCAGCCCGGGGTTTCGTAACCGTCACGGTCGCACAAGGCGTGAACGACCGCGGCGATCTTGGCTGCCATCACCTCATCAGTGTCGGGCGGCGGCGGGTCGGCGATCATCTTCATCCGATCCTCCATCCGCCACCGCCAGTCCATGACGAACTGGATCAACGGCCTATCGGCACCTCTGACTGATGGATTGGACATCAGCATCGGCAAGTCCGGGACAGTCAGAAAAGCCCTCGGCCTGACCGGCTTCCAGGACGCATCGGGTTGGTCGATGATGGTCTCCGGTCGCAGGCCGCCGTCGAGGTGGTCGTGCAGCAGCACCTTGGGGGCGGCCCGGATCTGCTCGAGGGTCGGAGCGCCCGCCGGTGGCATACCTCAGATTAGAGACTTCCGCCGGTAGATTGGTAGGTCAATGGCCGGAACTACCGTGCTCGACGCTGTCGACTGCTTCTCTGATCTCGGGCTGACCGACGAGATCGTGGCCGCCTTGGCCGATCGGGGCATAACCGCCCCGTTCCCGGTGCAGACGATGACCATCCCCGACGTCCTGGCCGGCCGCGACGTCTGCGGCAAGGCCAAGACCGGCTCGGGCAAGACCCTGGCCTTCGGCCTGCCCGTGCTCCAGATCATGCCCGCCGCCGCTCCCCGGCGGCCGACTGGGCTGGTGCTGGCTCCCACCCGGGAGCTGGCCAGCCAGATCGAGGCCGAGCTGGCCGCGGCCGCTCGGGTGGCGAATCGGACGGTGCTGGCCGTGTACGGCGGCGCCCCCATCGGCAAGCAGATCGACCGGCTGAACCAGGGCGTCGACTTGGTCGTGGCCACGCCGGGCCGGATGATCGACCTCCTCGACCGGAACTCGGTGTCGGTGGCGGCGGTGGCCCACGTGGTCATCGACGAGGCCGACCGCATGGCTGACATGGGGTTCCTGCCCCAAGTGGAGTGGATCCTGCGCCGGATTGATGCCGACCATCAAACGCTTCTGTTCTCGGCTACCCTTGACGGGGCGGTCAACTCCCTGGTGAGCCGCTACCAGCGCGAGCCGGTCACCCATGACGTCACCTCCCGCCGGATCACTGTCGAGGAGATGACCCACCGCTTCGTCGGGGTCCATCGGCTCGACAAGGCCAAGGTGGCCGCCGCTGTCGCTGGCCCGGCTCGGCGCACCCTGATGTTCACCCGAACCAGGGTGGCCGCCGACCGGCTGGCCCGCGACCTCACCGACCAACGAGTGAAGGCCGCGGCCATCCACGGCGACCTGCCCCAGTCGGTCAGGGAGCGGGCGCTGCGGGACTTTTCGGCGGGGAATCTGCCCGTGCTGGTGGCCACCGACGTGGCCGCCCGGGGCATCCACGTAGACGACGTCGACGTGGTGATCCATTACGACCCGCCCTCGGACCACAAGGCCTATCTGCACCGGTCCGGCCGCACCGCCCGGGCCGGCGAGACCGGTTTGGTGGTCACCCTGTCGCTGTGGGACCAGGAGCTGGAGGTCAAGCGCATTCAGAAGCGCCTGGGCTTGGAGTCGCCCATCGTCGAGATGCTCTCCAACGACGAGCGGCTGGCCGACCTGGCTGCCTGGAACCCGGAGGGCTGACCCGGGCGCCGTCGGGCGCCGCCAGGCGGTACACTGTCCCCCGAACCGCACGACTACTCGACGAGGAACCAACCACCATCACGAGCGGTCCGGCCCCCGAGGTCGGGCCCGGCAACCTGGGAAGGACACCCAAGGTGCCTCCCGTCTCCGACGGGGATGCGGCGTCCAATCGACGCAACGAAGTGTCCGGCGGATACTCCGCCGCCGCCGAGGCATCAGGCATCAGTGGCCGTTACCGGTTGCCGCCGGCAGGCCGCGACCCTCCGGCGAGGCACCGCCATGACCCCAGCCCATCACACCGACCCGCCCGGCCCGGACGACCTCGCCCCGGTGCCAGACCGCCGAGGCCCCCCCGGCCCGAGCCCCCTCCCGCCGGGGCTGGCCGACCGGTTTCCGTCCGCCCTCCCGGCCACCGGGGCCTGGCAGCCCGGCGACCCCCCCGGCGACCGCCGCTTCGCCACCGTCACCGGGGCCCGGCCCTTCGCGCTGGAGGGCGGGGGCCGGCTGGACGAGATCCGGGTGGCCTATGAGACCTGGGGGGAGCTGAACTCGTCGGCGTCCAACGCCGTGCTGGTGTGCCACGCCCTCACCGGCGACTCCCACGCGGCCGGGTCGAGCGGCCCCTCGCACCCGACCGGGGGCTGGTGGAGCGACCTGATCGGGCCGGGCCGGGCCCTGGACACCGACCGCTACCACGTGGTGTGCAGCAACGTCTTGGGCGGCTGCCAGGGCACCACCGGCCCGGCCGACCTCGACCCGGCCGCCGGCCGCCGCCACGGGGCCCGGTTCCCCACCGTGACCGTGCGAGACATGGTGCGGGTCCAGGCCCGGCTGGCCGACCGGCTCGGGATCGGCCGCTGGCTGGCCGTGGTCGGCGGCTCGATGGGGGGGATGCAGGTCTTGGAGTGGGCGGTGATGTACCCGGGCCGGGTCAGATCGATCCTGCCTTTGGCCACCTCGGCCGCGGCCAGCGCGCTTCAGATCGCCTGGAGCGCCATCGGCCGGCTGGCCGTGGTCAACGATCCCGACTGGAACGGTGGCGACTACTACGACCGGCCCGCCGGTCCGGCCATGGGCCTGGCCATCGCCCGCCAGCTCGCCCAGGTCACCTACCGGTCCGGCGAGGTGTTCGACCAGCGCTTCGGCCGAGACCTGTTCGACCCCGAGAACGAGCTGGCCCCGTGGGGCCGCTTCCAGATCGAGTCCTACCTCGACCACCACGGCCGCAAGCTGGCCCGCCGCTTCGACGCCAACACCTACCTGGCGCTCAACCGGGCCATGGACCTCCACGACCTGGGTCGGGGCCGGGGCGGGGTCGGGGCGGCGCTGGCCCGCATCGGCGTGCCCGTGCTCACCGCCTCGATCACCAGCGACCTTCTCTATCCCCCCCACCAGCAGGACCAGCTCCGGGACCTCGTGAACGCGGCCGGGGGCGACTGCCGCCTAGTGGTGATCGACAGCCCCCAGGGCCACGACGGCTTCCTGCTCGAGACCGAGCAGCTCGAGGGCCCGGTGGCCGAGTTCCTGGCCGAGATCGAGAAGGCCGATGCCTGAGATCCCCGGTCCCGAGGTTCAGCGGCCCGAGGCGCCCGGCCCCGGAGAGCTGCGTCCGGAGACCAGGGCCATCCGCTCGGGCCGGGCCGACAACCAGACCGCCCTGGCCCCCATCCTGTGGGCCACCAGCACCTTCACCGCGGCCACGGTGGAGGAGGCCCGCGCCCTGGCCGCCGACACCCACTCCAGCCACTTCTACACCCGCTACGGCAACCCGACGGTGCGGGCCTTCGAAGCGGCCGTCGCCGACTTGGAGGGAACCGAGGGGGCCCGGGCCTTCGCCTCGGGCATGGGCGCGCTGAGCGCGGTGGTGCTGGGCCTGTGCTCCGCCGGGGACCACATCGTGGCCCAGCGCCAGCTCTACGCCGGCACCCGGCTGCTGCTCCAGGCCGTCTGCCCCCGGTTCGGCATGGAGGTCGCCTTCGTGGACGGCACCGAGCCGGGCGCCTTCGAGCGGGCGGTGATACCGGGCCGGACCGTGCTGGTGCTGGCCGAGACCCCGGCCAACCCCCGCCTCGACTTGGTCGACTTGGCCGAGATCGGGGCCATTCGGGGGCCGATGACCGCGGTCGACTCCACTTTCGCCACCCCGCTGGCCCAGCGCCCGGCCGACCACGGGGTCGACTTGGTGGTGCACTCGGCCACCAAGACCATCGCTGGCCACAACGACGCCACCATCGGCGTGGTGGCCGGGGCCGAGGAGCTGCTGGAGTGGCTGTGGGGCTACGCCGTGCTGGCCGGGGCCACCGCCTCGCCCTTCGACGCCATGAACGCCCTTCGGGGGCTGCGCACCCTGGCGGTGAGGCTCCGCCACCAGTCCGCCGTCGCCCTGGCCATCGCTGAGGCCCTGGCCGCTCACGGCGCGGTGGAGGCCGTGCGCTACCCGGGGCTGCCCTCCCACCCCCAGCACGATCTGGCCCGCCGCCAGATGGAGGTGTTCGGCGGCTTGGTTGCCTTCGACCTCAAGGGCGGGTACGAGGCGGGCCGGGCCTTCGTTGAAGGGGTCGGCGTCGTGCAGCACGCCACGTCGCTGGGGGGGCCCGAGAGCATCGTCACCCACCCGGCGTCCACCACCCACGCCGGCCTGCGGCCCGACGAGCTGGCCGAGGCCGGGGTCGGCCCGGCCACGGTGCGGTTCTCGGCCGGGCTGGAGCACCCCGACGACGTGGTAGCCGACGTAGTCGCCGCCCTCGACCGCATCAGCCGGGCCGATGGCGCCGGCCACGCCTGAGTCGGGGGCCGTGCCGATGGAGTCCGGCCGCGTCTGAGTTTCTGTGCCCGAACTGCTCGAGGTTGAGACCTACCGGCGGGCCGCGGCTGCGACCGTGGGGCGGACCGTGGCCGCGGTCCACGCCCCCGACGGCTGGTTCGCCAAGCGGGGCGCCACCCCGGAAATGCTGGCTGCCGAGCTGACCGGGGCCCGGATCACCGCCGCCCGGCGGATCGGCAAGCTGCTGGTGCTCGACACCGACGGCCCTCGGGTGGGGCTGCGCTTCGGGATGACCGGCCGGATCGTGGTGGACGGGTCGGCCCCCATAGAGGCCTTGATCTACAGCAGCAACGGCGACGACCCGGGCTGGGACCGCTTCGGCCTGCAGTTCGACGGCGGGGGAGCGCTGGTGGTCCGGGACCCCCGCCGGCTCGGCGGCGTGGAACTCGACCCCGACGAGTCCCGCCTCGGCCCCGACGCCGCCGCCGTCACCGTCGATCAGCTCCGGGAGGGCCTGGCCAGCTCGGCCGCGCCGCTCAAGGCCCGGCTGCTGGACCAGTCCCGGCTGGCCGGTCTGGGCAACCTGCTGGCCGACGAGTCGCTGTGGCGGGCCGGGCTGTCCCCGTTGAGGCCCGCCGGCGCCCTCGACCCCGGTGAGCTGGCCGGCCTGCACGCCGCCATCGGCGCCGCCTTGGCCGTGCTCGGGCGGCGGGGCGGCTCGCACACCGGCGACCTTCAGCCGGTCCGGGTCCGGGGCGGCCACTGCCCTCGGGACGGCGCCGAGCTGCGCCGGGACCAAGTCGGGGGCCGCACCACCTACTGGTGCCCCCGGCATCAGGTGTGAACGGCGCGCTGTGGCGGTGCCGCGGCGTCGGGTGTGAGTGCGGTAGCGTCATCGCCGTGAAGTCCGTTCTCCGGTTCGGGGCGGCCGCGGCGCTGTCGCTGGCCGTCGCCTTCGGCGCGGCCGCGCCGGTCCACGCCCAAGTCGATGATTCTCAGGGGGGCTCGCAGGAGCAGTCCCAAGACGAGCAGCGGGCCGACTACCCGGGCTACAACGGCCGTTCGGCCGACGGCCAGGTCGATCTGGTGGTTACCAGCCTGGCGTCCATCGCCGCGTTCATGACGATCATGCTCGGGTTCTTCTTATGGCACACCAACCCCCGCCGCCGGCTCCAGGTCGCCCGGCGCCGGGCCGACAGCCGGGTGCATGAGCTGAGGAGCCTGGCCGGGAGTCAGGTGGATGAGCTGAGGCGCCTGGCCGGGGGCGGAGACGGCGGCGATGACCGGTGAGGCATTCGACGTAGCCGCCATGATCGAGCGGTTCCGGGAGCGGGCTGAGATGGTGAAGCGCCGCAACCTCCCGCCGGTGGGCGGCGACGAGCGCAAGCAGTTCCTGGAGCGGGCCCGGGTCGACTTCCAGGACTACGCCATGATCGGCGACGCCGAGGGGTCTCTGGAGGGCGGCGTGCTGCGCCTCACCATCGACCTGCGCCCCCCCGAGGCCCAAAAAAGCTGAGGGCCCGAGACTAGGGGGACCGCCCCTCGCGGGCCGCCCGAACCGGGGGTCTCCCTGGTAGAGTCGGCCGCACTCCGCGGACGTAGCTCAGTTGGTAGAGCGCAACCTTGCCAAGGTTGAGGTCGCCGGTTCGAGCCCGGTCGTCCGCTCCGAAACACCAGCGCCGCCCCGCGGCAAACCCGGTTTGGCGCCTGCGGCGGGCCGGTACGCTGGCGGCAATGGCCCGCAGCGCGGTGTTGCGCCCCTCCAAAGGCAGCGCCGGCGTGGTCGGCGGTCCCCTGATCAAGTCCCGGACCGGCCTGGCCGCGGCCCGGGCCCTGTTGCTGGGCATGGGCCTGATCATGGTCGGCAACGGCCTCCAGTCGGCGGTGCTGGGGGTGCGGACCGAGCAGGAGGGGTTCGGCTTGGCCGTCGGCGGCCTGATAATGGCCGCCTATTACCTGGGCTTTCTGCTGGGGACCAAAACGGCCGAGACCCAGCTCGCCGCGGTGGGCCATGTCCGGGTGTTCGCCGCCCTGGCCTCGCTCTCCTCCACCGCGGCCATCTTGCACCTGGTGTTGATCCACCCCCTGTCGTGGGCTGTGCTCCGGTTCGTCTCCGGCCTGTGCATGGCCGGCCTGTTCGTGACGGCGGAGTCCTGGCTCAACGACATGGCCACCCCCTCCAACCGGGGTCGGATCCTGAGCTTGTACATGGTGGTGACCATGGGCGGGCTCTCGGTCGGGCAGTTGCTGCTGGTCGGCGGCGACCCGGGCGGCATCCGGCTCTTCATCGGCGCCTCGGCCCTGATCTCGCTGGCCCTGGTGCCGATTACCCTGTCGGCCACCAGCTCCCCGCCTCTGACCGAGCCCGAGCCCGTCTCGTTCCGCCAGCTCCTGAGCATCGTGCCCACCGGGGTGGTCACCGCCTTTTGGACCGGGGTGGCTCACGGGACCTTCCTGGGCGCCGGCGCCCTGTACGCCGCGGCCTCCGGGCTGCCCGCCTCCCGGATCGCCCTGTTCATGGCCGTGCCCACCCTCGGCGCCATCGTCTTCCAGTGGCCGGTGGGCCTTGTCTCCGACCGGGTGTCGCGCCGGGGGGTGATCTGCGCGGTGGCCTTGGCCGCCACCGCGATCGCGGCGGCCATGACCCGGGTCGATCCCGGCTCGCTGCCGTCGCTGGCGCTGCTGTTCGCCTTCGGCGGGGCCACTTTCCCGCTTTACTCGCTGGCGATGGCCTACACCGCCGACTGGCTCACCCCCGACCAGTTCAACGGCGGCACCGCGGTACTGGTCCGCAGCGTCGGGGTGGGCGCGGTGGCGGGCCCGGCGGCCGCGGGCGCGGCGATGGCCGCCACCGAGCTCTGGGTGTTCTTCGTCGTGCTGGCCGGGGCCAACGGGGTTATCGCCCTGTACGTCGGCGGGCGGATACTGGCTCGCACCGCCCGGCCCTCTGAGCAGGGCAAGTTCGTGCCGTGGCCGGCCCGGGCCTCGGCCATGGCCGCCAACCTGGTCCGCAAGTCAATGCACCGGCCCGGGCGCAAAGCCTCAGGTGGGCGCTGAGCCTGAGGCCGGGGGCGGCCCCTCTTAGCCCTTCGCCGCTTCCGCTAGGCGTACCTCACTCGGAGGCCGGCGGCTCGGCCGCCATTTCCTTCCGCTTCTCGGCCAGCTTCTTCTCGAGGAACTCGAAGCCGTAGTCGAACACGGCCGCGACCAGGTCGCTCTTGCGCTGGTTGAACAGGCGCGCCGCCTCGGACAACGCCTCGTGGCGCTCGATGCTGATCCGCGTGGAGATGGACTTCCCGTCGCGGACGCGGGGCTGTTCGGGCCGCGGCGCCAGCATTTGTTCTAATACGGACGGCATGATTCATCCTCCGTCTCGGATTGCTGATATTCAGAACTGTACGGGCAAAGCTGGAGAGCCGACCCGCGGTAATTAGCAGTTCGCCCGGTTCCGGCCCGAGGCGGCCGTCAGCCGATCTCGTCGGGCATCTCGGCCTTGCGGCGGGCCATGTAGTCGCGCAGCTCGGCGTCGACGGCGTCGTCGATGCCGGGGGGCTCGTAGTCGGCCAGCATCTGCTTCCAGCGAGTGTTGGCCCTTTGGGCCGCGGTCTGCGAACCCTCCTCCTCCCACTGCTCGAAGCTGTTGCTGTCGGCCATCTCCGAGCGCCAGAACGCGGTCTCGAAGTTGGCCAGGGTGTGGGGGTTGCCCAGGAAGTGGTCGCCGTGGGCGTTGGTGGCGAAAGCCTCCATGGCCTGGCCGTTGTCGCTGAGGTCCACGCCCCGGCCGTGGACGGCCATGGCCCCGAGCTGGTCGGCGTCCAAGATCAGCTTCTCGTAGCTGAGGCTGAGGCCGCCCTCGAGCCAGCCGGCCGCGTGCAGCACGAAGTTCACCCCGGCCTGGACGGTGGGCAGCAGGGTGTGGGCCGACTCGTAGGCGGCCTGGGCGTCGGGGGCCTTGGCCGAGGTGAGCTGGCCCCCCGAGCGGAATGGCACCCCCGCCCGGCGGGCCAGGGCGGCCATGACGTAGATGGCCTGGCCCGCCTCGGGCGTGCCGAAGGTGGGGGCCCCGGTGGCCATCGACATCGACGACGCGAAGGTGCCGAACACCACCGGCGCGCCGGGCCGCACGAGCTGCAGATAAGCCATGCCCGACAGGGCTTCGGCCAACCCCTGGGCGGCCAGGCCGGCCACCGTCACCGGCGACATGGCCCCGGCCAGGATGAAGGGGCTGACCACGCAGGCCTGGTTGGCCCGGGCGTAGACGGTGGCCGCCCCCACCATGGTGGAGTCCCAGCGCATCGGCGACGCGGCGTTTATCAGCGACGTCATCACGGTGCGGTCCTCTAGGTCGCCGCCGAAGGCGATCCGGGCCATCTCCACCGAGTCGGCGGCCCGCTCGGGGGCGGTGACCGAGCCCATGAACGGCTTGTCGCTGTAGCGGAGGTGGGCGTACACCATGTCGAGGTGGCGCTTGTTGACCGGCACGTCCACCGGCTCGCACACCGTCCCCCCGCTGTGGTGGAGGTGGGGGAGGCCGTAGGTGAGCTTCACCGCGTTGCGGAAGTCCTCGATGGTGGCGTAGCGGCGGCCCCGGTCCAGGTCGGTGACGAAGGGCGAGCCGTAGTTGGGGGCGAAGACAGTGGCGCGGCCGCCGATGGGCACGCTGCGCTCCGGGTTGCGGGCGTGCTGGACGAAGGCGGCGGGGGCGCTCTCCTGGACTATCCGGCGGCACATGCCCGGAGGGCACTTCACCAGCTCGCCCTCGACGTCGGCCCCGGCCTCCCGCCACAGACTCAGCGCCTCGGGGTAGTCCTGGTAGGCGATGCCGATCTCGGACAGGATGGTCTCGGCGTTGCGCTCGATCCGGGCCAGGCCCTCCTCGTCGATGATCTCCACCGGCGGGACGGCCCGCTCCAGATGGGTCGCCGTCTCCCGCGACCGAGCCGTCCGGGAGGCCTGGCGGGCGGAGCGCCCCCCGCTCCTTCGCGTTCTCGGCGCTCTGGGGCTCATGATCTCCTAGCTTGCCCGCCGGCGGCGGCGGGGACCGTACCCGGCCGGGCCGGGCGGTTCGGGAAGATTCACCAACGAAGCCAGGTGCGGGTTCGGGGCGGTGGAGTGGGGGATGGCCAGGGCGGCTACGAACAGCTCCTGGAACCGCTCCTCGACCGCCGTCTCGATCTTGGTAACCGACCGGACGGTGCGCTCGATCTCGGCCCGCTGCTCGACCGACAGCAGCATGCGGGCCGCTCCCACCCCGGCCGCGTTGCCGACGGCTTTCACCGAGTCCGCCGGGATGTCGGGGATGAGGCCCAGCACCATGGCGTGGACCGGGTCGATGTGGGCTCCGAAGGCGCCGGCCAGGTCGATGCCGTCCAGCTCGGAGACGCTGGCCCGGTCCATGAGCAGGTCGATCCCGGCCCGCAGGGCGGCCTTGGCGAGCTGGACCGCCCTAACGTCGTTCTGGGTCACCGATATCAGGACCGGCGCCGAGGCCAGCACGTAGGAGAAGGTCCGGCCGTCGGGCGTCACCCTGGGGGTCCGCTCGGCCAGGCTGCCCTGGATCACGCCTCCGCGGTCGATTATCCCGGCCAGATACATCTGGGCGATTACCTCGACGATGCCCGACCCGCACAGCCCCGAGACCTCTAGGCCGGCGCTGGCCTCCTCGAAGCCCGGGTCGTCGGACCACAGGTCGCAGCCGATGACTTTGAACCGGGGCTCGGCGGTGGCGGGGTCGATCCGGACCCGTTCGATGGCCCCGGGCGCGGCCCGGCGCCCGCAGCTTATTTGGGCACCCTCGAAGGCCGGCCCGGTGGGGCTGGAGGCGGCCAGCAGCCTGCCCCGGTCGCCCAGCACGATCTCGGCGTTGGTGCCCACGTCCACCACCAGCCGGGTCCCCGCCGACCGGTGGGGTCCGGCGGCCAGGATGGCCGCGGCCGCGTCGGCGCCGACGTGGCCGGCGATGCACGGCCCGGCGTAGAGGCGGGCCCTCCGCAGGTCGAGGCCGACGTCGGCGGCGGCGCCGTTGACCGCTTCGCTGACGGCCAGGGTGAACGGGGCCGCGCCCAAAGGCGACGGGTCGAGGCCCAGCACCAAGTGGTGCATGATCGGGTTGCCCACCACCACCACGTCGTGGACGCAGTCGGGGTCCGCCGACGCCTCCCGGCAGAGCCCGTCGGCCAGATCGTTCAGGGCGGCCCGCACCGCGGCGGTGAGCTGGCCGGCGCCGCCGGGGTTGCTCATGGCGTAGGAGACCCGGCTCATCAGGTCCTCGCCGAAGCGGATCTGGGGGTTCATCAGGCCCTTAGTGGCCGCCACCGCGCCGGTGGCCAGGTCCAGCAGGTAGCCGGCGACGGTGGTGGAGCCCACGTCGAAGGCCAGGCCGTAGGCCTCATCGGAGTACCCCGGGCGGACGTCGAGGACCCGGGCCCGGCCGTGTACCACCGCGGTCACCGTCCCCCGGCCGGCGGTGGCGGCGGCTTGGAGCCGGCTCAGCGCCGGGACTTCGACGGCGACGGCTTCGAGGCCCCATTCGCTCCTCAGCCCGGCGGTCACCGCCTCGGCCACCGCCGTCTCAGCCCCTAGCTCCGGCTCGGGCAGCTCCAGATAGTGCAGGGTCACCATCGGGTCGACAGTCACCGGGCCGAGGTCGATGGCCTTGCGCACCACCGGCCGGTGGACCTGGCTGTCGGGCGGGACGTCTATCACCGCGTCGCCGCGCACCGCGGCCTGGCAGCCCAGTCGGCGGCCGGGCGCCATCGGCCGCCGGCCCCGGTAGCCGAGTTCGGTCGGCCCGGGCTCGGACAGGGCGTCGGGGAGGGCCACGATCCCCCACTTGGCCATCTCTCCGAGCACGGGCGCCACCTGGCAGCGCCCGCACAGGCCCCGCCCTCCGCAGACCGAATCGAGGTCTACTCCCCCCGAGCGGGCCGCGTCCAAAACGGTCGTCCCCGCCGGCGCCGTCACCGTCGTCCCCGCCGGGGTGAACACCACCCGGTGTTCGACGGTCACGTCCGGGCGCGGCGGCCGCCCCGACGCCGCCCGACGGCTTCGCCGGTGGCCCGGTGCAGCCGGATCCAGGCCGCGCAGTCCCGGTCGTGGCCGGCCAGCACGTCGGCTGCCATCACCGCGGTCTTGGCCTCCGGGTGCAGCGGGTTCATGATGGCCGAGGTCATGCCCGCGCCGATGGCCATGGCCAAGAAGGTGCCGGTGATCACGTGCCGGTTGGGGAGGCCGAAGCTCACGTTGCTGGCCCCGCAGATGGTGTTGACCTTCAGCTCGTCGCGCAGCTTGCGGACCAGCCGGAACACCTGCTGCCCGGCGGTGCCCATGGCCCCGACGGGCATGACCAGGGGGTCGACCACCACGTCGGCCCGGGGGATGCCGTGGTCGGCGGCCCGCTGCACGATCCGGCGGGCCACCTCGAAGCGGACGTCGGGGTCCTCGCTGATGCCGGTTTCGTCGTTGGAGATGGCCACCACCGCCGCGCCGTGGCGGGCCACCAGCGGCAGGATCCGCTCCAGCACCTCCTCCTCGCCGGTGACCGAGTTGATGAGGGGCTTGCCCTCGTACACCGCGATCCCGGCCTCAAGGGCCTCGGTGATCGAGGAGTCGATGGCCAGAGGCGCGTCGGTCACCGACTGGACCAGCTTGATGGCCTGGGCCAGCAGGGCCGGCTCGTCGGTCAGCGGGATGCCCGCGTTCACGTCGAGCATGTGGGCGCCGGCCGCCACTTGGTCTAAGGCGTCGGCCTCGATCCGGGCGAAGTCGCCGCTGCGCATCTCCTCGGCCAGCAGCTTGCGGCCGGTGGGGTTGATCCGCTCTCCGATCATCACGAAGGGCCGGTCGAAGCCCATCACCACCTCCCGGGTGGCGGAGCTGACGATGGTGTCGGTCACGAGGCGGCCTCCTCGTCGGGGTCTTGCTCGCCGTTCGAGTCGGTGTCGGTCTCGGTCTCGGCATCGGGGTTGGTCTCGGTGTCGGGGTCCCATCCGCCCGTGGCCACGAAGCCGTCGAGGCGCGACCGGGGAAACTCGTCTTCGAGCCGGGCCGCCATCTCCAGGGCGGCGGAGGCGGGATCGGCGGGGTCGCCGGGCACGACCACCCGCCGCCACTCGCCCACGTACTGGGAGGCCTCGGTCTTGCCCGCCACCATGGCGGCCCGGTCGATGGCCCTCTGGAACCGGCGGGGCAGGATGCGCTGGGTCCGGTTGTCTCCCGACCCGGCGTTGACCTGGGCCGGGATGTCGCGCCAGCAGATCACGACGAGCTGGCCGCCGGCATTGCGCCGTCCGGGCCGCCGACGCGGCCCCGGCCTCTCCCGGGCTTCGGTTTCGGGGTCGTTCACGGCGCGCTCGCCGGGATGGGACGGGCCCGGTCGGCTCGGCGGTGCAGTTCGACCAGGTGCCGCTTGAGCCCGTCGCAGCCGGTGAACACCCGGCAGTGGTCGAGCCCGAGACGCTCGGCCGCCCGGCGGGCCCGGCGGTCCAGGTCGGGGTCGTCGGCTTGGGCCAAGTGCACCACCCGGGTGTAGTTCCCGAAGTACGCCCCGAGCAGCTCGGGGTGCCCCGCGATGCCCAGGCCTTCGATGATCAGCCGGTCGAAGTGCCTCACCAGGTAGTCGGTGAGGTAGAAGGAGCCGAGTTCGTCCCGTTGGAGCCCCTCGAAGACCTCGGGGCCCGCGTACAACTCGTAGCAGTGGGCGCCGGGCAGGCGCTCGAGGCCCTCGCGGGCGCAAAGCCGGTCCAGCTCGGCCAGGCCGCAGCCCATGTAGCCGACTAGGACGGTGTCGTGGGCGCCGCCCGCGGCCCGCACCCGGCGCAGGCGGTCCCGGACCGCATCGGCGATCCGCTCCGGCCGGTTGTGGAGGATGGCCGGCAGATACTCCACGTCGATGGCGTCGAGGCGGTTGGCGGCCATCACCCAGCCCAGCTCGCGGGCCAAGGCGCCGCAGGCTATGACCAGGACTCGGCCCCCGTATCGGTTCGATCCCTCCGGGCCTTTCGATCCGGGCGGCCGGCGCCGGCCGGCGGCGGCCGGGGCGTCCATCAGGCCGCGGCTCGCCGCGCTTTCACGAACTTGGTGGCGGTCTCGGAGGCGATGGCCGCGTCCCGGCAGTAGGCGTCGGCCCCGATGGCCTGGCCGAACTCCTCGTTCAGCGGGGCGCCGCCGACCAAGATGATGAAGTCGTCGCGCCGGCCCTTCTCGATCAGGGTGTCTATGACCACCCTCATGTATCCCATGGTGGTGGTGAGCAGGGCCGACATGCCCAAGATGTCGGGCTGGTGCTCGTCGAGGGCGGCCAGGAACTCGTCCACGTCGGTGTTGATGCCGAGGTCGAACACCTCGAAGCCCGCGCCCTCCAGCATCATGGCCACCAGGTTCTTGCCGATGTCGTGGATGTCGCCCTTCACGGTGCCGATCACCACCGATCCGACGGGCTCGGCCCCGGTCTCGGCCAGCAGCGGCCGCAGGATGGCCATGCCCGCCTTCATGGCGTTGGCGGCCAGCAGCACCTCGGGCACGAACAGGATGCCGTCCCGGAAGTCGATGCCAACGATCCGCATGCCCTCCACCAGGGCGTCGTTGAGGACCCGATCGGCGGGCCAGCCCCGGCCCAGCAAGATGTTGGTGCCCTCGGCGATCTCGTCGGCCAGCCCGTCGTAGAGGTCGTCGTGCATCTGGGCGGTGAGCTCGTCGTCGTCGAGGCTGGCCAAGTCGATGTCGTCGCCGTCGATGTCGCCGGCGGCGGGGTCTTCGGCCATCGTGTCGTCGTCGCCCATGGCACCCTCTTCCATGTTCCAACTCGCGCCTCAAACGCTATCGCACGTTACGGCCGATGTTCCGCATCCTGGACCTGTCCCGCATCGTGAAACGCCTGGAACCCTCCGGTAGCCTTTCTGGCACCGGTGGCGGGTAGGAGGCGTTCGATCGGATTCGGACAAAAAGCAGCGGCGGCGGTGCTGGCCGCCTTGGTCGGTTCGGCCCTGGCCGCCTCGCCGGCCGCGGCCCAGACCCCACCGGCCGCCGATCAGGCCGAGGCCGCCTACCGGGCCGATCCGCTCGGCCTTATCGCCTGGAGCGAGCTGACTCGCGCCTACTCCGCCGGCGCCGACCTGTTCGCGGTGTGGTCGTGCGACACCCCCGACGCCGACCGGGTCGTCGACCCGTTCGAAGCGGCCCAGTTCTTCGAGGACAAGGCCCAGCCCTACTTCGACTGGCTGTCGGAGGGCCGGTACTCGCCGGAGTTCCTGACGGCCAACACCGTCGCCGCCGACGACTTGGACGGCTGCGCCGAGGCCGTCGAGCGATTCAAGACCGAGCCGCCCGCCAACGGGGCGATCATCGCCATGGACACCCTGACCCTGGAAGGCCTGGTGGCGAACGGCACCGTGATCGGCGCCGCCTTGTTCGGGGCGGTCCCGTGCGGGGTAGCCGTCGTCGGCGGTGCGGAGCCCGAGGTTCTCTGCCAGTGGCCCGACAACGGCCGCCAGATCTTCCTCGGCGCGGTGGCGGTCGTCCCGGTCCCGGGCGTCACTTTGGTGGGCAGAACCCTGGTGCACGAGATAGGCCACGCCCTGAGATGGCCCCACAGCTTCCACGCTCCTGAAGGCGGGTCCAACGAGTACGACAACCTCATGGACCTGATGAGCGGCAGCCGAACCATCATCGGGACCCCGGCCGTGAACCGCTACGCGGCCGGGTGGCTGCCTCCCGAGCAGGTGGCCGTTCATCCGGCGGCGGCGGGCGACCCCCACCCGGGCGCCCTCTACGACCTGGCGCCCGTGGGCCGGCCCGGACGGCAGATGCTGGTGCTGCCCACCGGCCGGCCCGGGGTGTTCTACACCTTCGAGGCCAGGGTCAAGTCGGGCTACGACGACGCCATCCCGTCTGAGGGGGTGGAGGCGTACCTCATCGACCAGTCGGCCGCAGCCTGCGACACCCCCTGGATGGGCGCGTGCTGGGGGCTGGATCGGCGCACCCTGCCCCTGACCCTCACCGGCCGCTCCGGCGATGTGGTCCACGTGTTCGACGTGGGCGAGGACATCGTGTTGGACGGCGTCCGCGTCCGAGTGCTGGAGCACGCCTCGGACGGGTCCGGGTACTCGGTCTGGGTCGGGTCCGGCCCGCTGACGGGAGCCTTCTTCGACGACGACGGCTCGGTCCACGAGACCGCCATCGACTGGCTGGCCTCGACCGGGATCACCCGGGGCTGCGACCGGTACCGGTTCTGCCCCGGCGACGAGGTGACCCGGGCCCAGGCCGCGGTGTTCCTGGCCCGGGCCGCGGGCCTGGCCCCCGCCGCCGGATCGGCCGCCGGGTTCGCCGACGTCGACCCGGTCGCCTGGTACGCCGGCTATCTGGGCGCGCTGGTCGATGCCGGGGCCGTATCCGCCGGCCCCGACGGCGCCCGGTACCGGCCCGCCGAGCCGATCACCCGGGCCGAGCTGGCGGTGATGCTCGCCCGGACCCTGGACCTGCCTCCCGGCGAGGGCCCCGCCTTCGCCGATGTGGACCCCGGCACCGAGACGGCGGCGGCGGTGTCGGCTCTGGCCGCGGCTGGGGTCACCCGGGGCTGCTCGGCCGGTCCGCCGCTCCGGTTCTGCCCCGATGATCCCGTCACCCGGGCCCAGGTGGCTTCGCTGCTGATGCGATCCCCGACCTGAGAACTCCCTAACCTGCGGTCATGGCCCAACCCGACGCATCCCCGTCCGACACGCCCTCGTCCGACACGCCCTCGTCCGACACGCCCTCGTCCGACACGCCCTCGTCCGACACGCCCCCGCAGCGCTACGACGCCGCTTTGGCCGGCGAGATCGAGGCCCGCTGGCAGGACTGGTGGGCCCGAGAGCGGATCTACGAGACGCCCAACCCCTCGGGCCCCCTGGCCGCCGGCGCCGAGGCGGCCGAGGCCGCCGCCGGGCGGCCCAAGCTGTTCATCATGGACATGTTCCCGTACCCGTCGGGGTCGGGGCTGCACGTAGGCCATCCCCTCGGCTACATCGCCACCGACGTGTACGCCCGGTTCAAGCGGATGACCGGGTTCAACGTCTTGCACACCATGGGCTTCGACGCCTTCGGGCTCCCGGCCGAAGAGCACGCCCGCCAGACCGGCCAGCACCCCCGGGCCAACACCGAGGCCAACATCGCCAACATGTCCCGCCAGCTCGACCGGCTCGGGCTCGGCCACGACAAGCGCCGGGCCATCGCCACCACCGACGTCGACTACTACCGCTGGACTCAGTGGATCTTCCTGCAGATCTTCAACAGTTGGTTCGATCCCGTCCAGAGCCGGGCCCGGCCCATTGCCGAGCTGATCGCCGAGCTCGACGCCGGGGCCCGCACCCCCGGCGACACCCGCCCCCCCGGCGGCGCGGCCTCGCCCGGCGGATCCGAGGCGGAGGACTGGGGCGCCCTCGACGAGACGGCCCGGCGGCGGGTCATCGACGACCGCCGGCTGGCCTATGTGGCCGAGGTGCCGGTCAACTGGTGCCCGGCCCTGGGCACGGTGCTGGCCAACGAGGAGGTGACGGCCGAGGGCCGGTCCGAGCGGGGCAACCACCCGGTGTTCAGGCGCCCGCTCAAGCAGTGGATGATGCGCATAACTGCCTACGCCGACCGGCTGCTGGAGGACCTCGACCTGCTGGAGTGGTCCGACTCGATCAAGACCATGCAGCGCAACTGGATCGGCCGCTCCGCCGGCGCGTTCGTCTCCTTTCCGACCGCGCCCCCCGAGGCCTCGTCCGCGGGGCCGGGGGCCGGGAAGGCCGAGATCGAGGTGTTCACCACCCGGCCCGACACGGTGTTCGGCACCACCTTCATGGCGCTGGCCCCCGAGCACCCGCTGGTGGACGCGCTCTTGGCCCCGGCCTGGCCCGACGGCACCCCCTCGGCCTGGACCGGCGGCGCGGCCACCCCGGCCGAGGCGGTGGCCGGCTACCGGGCCCGCGCCGCTCAGATGGCCGCCGCCGAGCGGGCCGATGACCGAAACAAGACCGCGGTGTATCTGGGCTGCGACGCGGTCGTCGGCGTCAACGGCAGCCGCATCCCGGTGTTCGTGGCCGACTACGTGCTGATGGACTACGGCACCGGCGCGGTCATGGGGGTGCCGGGGGAGGACCAGCGGGACTGGGAGCTGGCCGAGAAGTACGGCCTGGAGATCATCCGCACCGTGCAGCCCCCGCCCGGCCACCCCGCCGGCCAGGCCTACTCCGGCGAGGGCCCGTCCATAAACTCTGGATTCCTCGACGGCCTCGGCGTGGCCGCGGCCAAGGCCCGCATCATCGAGTGGCTGGAGGCGAACGGGTCGGGTTCGGGCGCGGTCACCTACAAGCTGCGGGACTGGCTGTTCAGCCGCCAGCGCTACTGGGGCGAGCCGTTCCCCATCGTCTTCGACGACCACGGCCTGCCCGTGGCCCTGCCTGAGAGCGAGCTGCCGTTGGAGCTGCCCGACCTGGACGACTGGGCCCCCCGGGCCCTGGACGAGGACTCCGAGCCGGAGCTGCCCCTGGGGCGGGTGCCGGGCTGGGCCGACGTCGAGCTCGACTTGGGCGACGGCCCCCGCCGCTACCGCCGGGAGCTCAACACCATGCCCCAGTGGGCCGGGTCGTGCTGGTACTACCTGCGCTACCTCGACCCGGCCAACTCCGAGGCCCTGGTCGCCCCCGAGGTCGAGCGCTACTGGATGGCCGACCCCGCTCCGGGCGGGCCCGGCGGGGTGGACCTGTACGTGGGCGGGGTGGAGCACGCCGTGCTGCATCTGCTCTACGCCCGGTTCTGGCACAAGGTCCTCTACGACTTGGGTTACGTGTCGGGGCCCGAGCCGTTCCGCCGGCTGGTCAACCAGGGCTACATCCAAGCCGCGGCCTACCAGGACGACCGGGGCGTGTACGTGCCCGCCGAGGAGGTGGAGGGCTCGGCCGCGGCCGGTTTCACCCACCGGGGCCGGCCCGTCGCCCGGGCGTTCGGCAAGATGGGCAAGTCGCTGAAGAACTCGGTGACCCCCGACGACATGTACGCGGCCTACGGGGCCGACACGCTGCGGCTCTACGAGATGTCCATGGGCCCCATCGACCAGGACCGGCCCTGGGAGACCCGCTCGGTGGTGGGGTCGCAGCGGATGCTGCAGCGGGTGTGGCGCAACATGGTCGACGAGCACACCGGCGAACTGCGGGTGGGCGGCGAGCCGGCCGGCGACGACCTGCGCCGGGTGATGCACCGCACCATCGCCGGGGTCCGCTCCGACATGGAGGGGCTGCGGTTCAACACCGCCATCGCCAAGATCACCGAGCTGAACAACGAGCTGACCCGCCGGCCCGGCCCCGCCCCCCGGGAGACGGCCGACGCCATGGTGCGGATGCTGGCCCCGCTGGCCCCGCACTTCGCCGAGGAGCTGTGGCACCGCCTCGGCGGCCAGGGCTCGGTGACCCGGGCCGCCTTCCCGGCCGCGGAGGAGGCCTGGCTGGTCGACGACACCGTGGAGGTGCCGGTGCAGGTGAACGGCAAGGTCCGGGGCCGGGTGATGATCCCGGCCGACGCCGGCGAGGCCGAGGCGGTGGCCGCGGCCCTGGTCGAGCCCAACGTCGCCGCCCATCTGGGGGGCCGAGACCCTCACCGGCGGATCTACGTGCCGGGCCGCATGATCACCCTGGTGGTCTGACCCAGCCGGCGGCGGGCGGCGGCGATTGAGCGCTCCGGCGGGCGGCGAGGCGGGAATGAGCGAGCCGGGCGGCCCGTGAGCGGCGGCCTGTCCATTGCCGAGGCCCGCCGCATGGCCCTGGCCGCCCAGGGCTTCGCCGACCCCTCCCCGGCCGGCCGGGTGGACCGGCGCCATCTCCGCCGGGTCATGGGCCGGCTCAACCTGCTGCAGATCGACTCGGTGCCGGCGGTGATCCGCACCCAGTACCTGCCCGGCTTCTCCCGCCTGGGGGCCTACCCGGCCGACCTCTTGGACCGCCTCGCCTACCGGGACGGGGAGTGGTTCGAAACCTGGGCCCACGAGGCCTCGCTGGCGCCGGTGACCGATGAGCCCCTGCTGCGGTGGGAGAAGCGGCGGGCGGCGGAGGGCCGCACCTGGAAGAGCCTGGTCCGCGTGGCCCGCACCGAGCCCGGCTACGTGGGCGAGGTGCTGGCCCAGGTGGCCGAGCGCCCCCTCGCCGCGGGCCAGCTCGCCGATCCCCGGCCCCGGTCCGGCCAGTGGTGGGGGAGCCGCTCGCTGGGTTCTCTGGCCTTGGAGTGGCTGTTCCGCACCGGCGCGGTGGGGGTGCGGCGACGCGGCAACTTCGTCAAGGAGTACGACCTGATCGAGCGAGTGGTGCCGGCTCGGGTTCTGGCCGAGCCCGACCCCGACCCGGCCGACGCCCAGCGGGCCCTGCTGGTGCGGTCGGCCCGGGCCCTGGGGGTGGGCACGGCCGCCGACCTGATCGACTACTACCGGATGCCGGTCCGCGACGGCCGGGCTCGGCTGTCAGAGGCGGTAGAGGCGGGCGAGCTGGAGACCGTCGAAGTCCAGGGCTGGGGCGAGCGGGCCTACCGGCACCCGGAGGCCCGGCTCCCCCGGACCGTGGACGCGGCCACGGTGCTGTCGCCCTTCGACCCGGTGGTGTGGAAGCGGGACCGGGCTGCTCGGCTGTGGGACTTCGAGTACCGGATCGAGATCTACACCCCGGCGGCCAAGCGGGTGTACGGCTACTACGTGCTGCCGGTGCTGGTGGGCGACTCGCTGGTGGGGCGCTTGGATCTAAAGACCGACCGGGCCGCCGGGGTGCTGCGGGTGCTGGGCGCCTTCGCCGAGCCCGGCACCGACCGGGGCGCGGTGGCCGAGCGGATCCGGCCCCGGCTGGAGGAGCTGGCCCGCTTCGTCGGCGTCGAGGGCGTGCGCTATGGGCGGCGCGGCGATCTCATGGCCCACCTGAGAGGCCGGTAACGCCCCGAGAGGCCCGGGACCCCTAACAGCCCGAGACCCCTAACATGGGGAGCCGTGAGCATTGCGGTGGCGCCCGGTGAGCTGGCGGAGGTGGCGGCTCAGCACGGGCCGGCCGCCTACGTGCTCACCGTCGGCTCCGACGGCCGGCCCCGGGTGATCCACGTGGCCGTGGCCGTGGCTGCCGACGGCACCATCACCGCCGCGGTCGGGCGGGGAGCGGCGGCCAACGCCGCGGCCCGGCCCGACGTGTGCGTGCTGTGGCCCCCGGCCGCCGACGGCTACAGCCTCATCGCCGACGGCGCGGCCGCCGTGGAAGGCGAGCCCGGGCCCGGCGCCCGGGTCGCCATCAGGGTCGTCTCGGCCGTGCGGCACCGCCCGGCGGCGGTCTGACAGCCCCGGGGCCCGACCCGTGCTGCTCAGGCGGCCCGCGGCCCGGTGCGTGCTGCTGGACCGGGCCGGCCGGGTGTTTCTGATCCGCTCGGAGGACCCGATCGATCCCCACAAGCCGGAGTGGCTGGAGATCCCCGGCGGGGGCGTGGGCCCGGGCGAGGACTCCGCCGCGGCCTGCCTGCGGGAACTGCGGGAGGAGACTGGCATCACCGAGGTGGAGATGGGGCCCTGCGTGTGGACCCAGTACGTGGAGTACACGTTCTGCGGCATCGGGTTCCAGTCCAGCGAGCGCATCCACGTGGCCCGCTGTGACGGCGGCGAGTTCCGGCCTCAGGGGCTCGAAGCCCTGGAGGCGGCCGCCTTCATCTCTGCCCGGTGGTGGGGGATCGACGAGCTGCTCGACAACGACGAGCCGACCGTGCCGGAGAGGCTGCGGGAGTTCCTGCCCGCGGTGGCGGCCGGCGACCTGCCCGATCAACCCCTCGACATCAGCCCCTGACCGGCTCGGCGGCCGGTGTCAGGCTCGGGTTCATGTTCATGCTCAGGGCGGGTTCGGCTGTCGGTGTCGGGCTTGGGCTCATGCTCAGGGCGGGTTCGGCTGTCGGTGTCGGGCTTGGGCTCATGCTCAGGGCGGGTTCGGCGGCCGGTGTCGGGCTTGGGTTCGGGCTCATGCTCAGGGCGGCCAGGGCTTGTCCGGCGCCTCGGGGCAGTGGCCTCGCGGGGTGGCGGCGCATGAGGTTGTGAACCACCGCGGCCAGCCCGACCAGCACTATCAGGTCGCCGAAGCTCACGACCAAGCCCAGATCGGGAACCGGGATCACGTCGCCGAGGATCTCCAAGACGGTGCCGGAGTCGGCTATCTCCCGAGGCCCGCCCAGCACGGCCCGGTCCATGTCCTCGGCGGCGACGATGCCGGCCTTCACCAGCCCGTCGGCCCGGACGGGGGTGGCCTGGTTGGCCACCAGGGGAACCAGGTTGGCCGCGATCCCCACCCCGACCACGGCCATGCCGCCCACCATGAGGTTGAAGGAGACGAAGGCGAGACCGGCCCCCATGCCGACCAGGGCCACCATGACAGGGCCGGAAATGCCCGCCATCTCGAAGCCCCCGAAGGCATCGCCGAAAACGTCGGCCGCCGCGGTGGCGGCCACCGCGACGGCGGCCAGAGGCCAAAGCCGGGGCCGGCTCCGGGCCAGCGACGCCAGCTTGCCCCGCCTGATCCCGCCCGCGACCAGCCCCACCGCGGCGAACGCCGCCACCGGCGCGATGGCAGCCATCGAGAGGAACTCCATGGGGCGAGAGTAATTTCGGGTCTGAGGGCATCGGTGGACCCCCCGGTCAGATCCCCCCGGTCAGATCCCCCCGGTCAGATCCCCCCGGTCAGATCCCCAGTCCCCGGACCGATCCCTCGATCGTCTCCTCTAAGCCGCGGTACAGCCAGCAGTGAATTCTCCGGTAGCGGGCCTCGGGATGCTCGAAGTTGCTGCGGCTGGGGATGAAGACGCCGATCCGGAACTCCGACAGCTCGTAGATCTGGCCCACGAAGCTTTCGAACCGCTCGTAGCATCCCCGCCGGGCCAGGTCCTCCATGGCTCTGTCGCCCGGGTAGATGGCCGGATGGGGGGCGTCCACCTCAAAGGTGTGGAACACCTCGGCCCAGTGGGGCTGGTCGCAGTCCAGGCGCGAGGTGATCGTCACCTTGCGACCGGCTCTGATGTTGTCGACCTGGTTGAAGCATTCGCCGGAGACCAAGTCGTACTGGCTGATGATCTCGCCCGAGATGTCCAAGGGGCTGATCTCCTCGTCACCGTCGCCGTCGCTGTCGTCGTTGCTGTCGTCGGGGGGCGCGGTGGTCGGGGCTGCGGTCTCGGTTCTGGCCGCTACCGCGGCGGCCGGGTCGGCCACCGGCTCGACGCCGATGACCGACTCGATGCTGCAGGCCCCGCCGGCCGCGCCCGCAGCCGCCACCGCCGCGGCCAGCCCGGCCCACCTCCACCACCCGGCAACGGCTGGACTCGACCCCATCGCGGGCCCATCGTAGGTTGGCGGCGCGGACCCGAGGGCGCTGCGCCTCCTGCGCCCGCGGCCTGCCGCCGGCGGCCCGTAGACTCTCGGCCGAAACTCCGTCGCGAGCCCCTCCCGAAAGAAGGAGGCCCCGCCATGGCCGCGGTCGACTTCGCCGCCTTCGACGCCGACAACCACTACTACGAGGCTGTCGACGCCTTCACCCGCCACGTCGCCCCTGAGATGCGCAAGCGCTGCATGCAGTGGGCCACCATCGACGGGCGCGACCGGCTGCTGGTGGCCGGGCGCATCAACCGGTTCATCCCCAACCCCACCTTCGACCCAGTGGCCCGGCCCGGCTGTTTGGACGACTACTTCCGGGGCCGGGTGGCCCGGGCCGACATGCGCGAGGCCTTCGGCGAGCTGGTGCCCCTGCCCGCCGCCTTCCGAGACCGCCGGCGCCGCCTCGAGCTCATGGACTCTCAGGGGCTGGAGGCGTGCTTTTTGTTCCCGACGCTGGGGGTGGGGATGGAAGCGGCCCTGGAGGACGACCTCGGGGCCTTGACCGCCGCCTTCGGCGGGTTCAACCGCTGGTTGGCCGACGACTGGGGGTTCGCCCACGACGAGCGGCTGTTCGCGGCTGGCTATCTCACCCTGGCCGACCCCGACTGGGCCCTCGATGAGCTCGACTGGCTGATCGACCAAGACGTGAGGGTGGTGAACGTGCGGCCCGCGTCGGTGGCCGGCATCGGCGGGCGGCGCCGGTCGCTGGGCCATGAGGCCCACGAGCCCGTCTGGCGGAAGCTCGACCGGGCCGGCGTCACCGTGGCCATGCACTCCGGCGACTCCGGGTACGGGTTCGCGCTGGAGAACTGGGGCCTCGACCGCGAATTCGAGTCGTTCCGGTTCAGCCCGCTCAAGAGCCTGATCACCTACTCGCCCATCTCCGATGCGGTGTCGTCGCTCATCGCCGAAGGGGTGCTGACCCGGCACCCGAACCTGCGGGTGGCCACCATCGAGACCGGCTCGGACTGGGTCGGGCCCCTGATCCGCAAAATGGAGAAGGTGTACCGCCAGCAGCGGTCGGCCTTCGCCGAGGACCCGGTGGACGCCTTCTGCCGCCAGGTGTGGGTGTCGCCCTACTACGAGGACGACCTGACCGCCCTGCGGGACGTCATCGGGGCCGGCCACATGCTGTTCGGGTCGGACTTCCCCCACGCCGAGGGCCTGGCCGACCCGATATCGTTCGCGGCCGACCTCGACGGGTTCTCCGAGGGGGAGAAGAGGATGATCATGCGCGACAACGGTCTGGCCCTGACCCGGCGGGCGGCCTGAGGGCCATGGTGGAGATCGACCTCGACTCCATACGGATTTCGCTGCACGTCTTGGCCGTGTCGGTGTGGGTGGGCGGCCAGATCGTCATGGCCGGGCTGATCCCGCTGCTGCGGGGGCTGGGCGCGGAGACGCCCAAGCTGGCGGCCCGGCGCTTCGCCATGGTGGCTTGGCCCGCTTTCGCCCTGGCCGTGATCACCGGCATATGGAACCTGCTGGAGGTGAGCCTGGGCGACTTGGAGGCCAGCTACCACATGACCCTGGGGCTGAAGCTGGTGGCGGTGGTCGTCTCGGGAGCGGCCGCGGCCTGGCACTCGCTCACCTCGTCGTTGCCGGTCCGGGCCGCCACCGCCGCGGTGGCCCTGCTCAGCGCTCTGTTCGCCCTGTTCACCGGCGTGCTGTTGGTCGGCTAACCAGCCACCCGGCCGCCCCTCGAAGCCGGAGATGTGACCGAGGCTCGGCTGATATCTGGGGCCGACGGGCGGGCCCGCTGCTGGTGGCCCGGCGCCGACCCCGGCTATCTGGCCTACCACGACCGGGAGTGGGGCCGCCCGGTGGTCGACGACGTCCGGCTGTTCGAGAAGCTGTGCCTGGAGGGCTTCCAGGCGGGCCTGTCGTGGCTGACCATCCTGCGCAAGCGGGAGAGCTTCCGGGCCGCTTTCGCCGGGTTCGACATCGCCGCGGTGGCCGCCTTTGGCGACGGCGATGTGGAGCGCCTGCTGGGCGACGCCGGGATCGTCCGACACCGAGGCAAGATCGCCTCGGCGGTCAACAACGCCCGCCGGGCGGTCGATCTGATCGCCGAGTTCGGCTCGCTGGCCGCCTACCTCTGGAGCTGGGAACCGGCTGAGTGCGACACCGACGGGAGCGACGCCGGGGTAAGCAACGCCGGGGTAATCGACGCCGACGGAGCAGCCATCGACGATCCCACTGGGTGGTCCATGCCCTCGGTCACACCGGCCTCGACCGCCCTGGCCCGGGACCTGAAGCACCGGGGGTGGAGCTTCGTCGGCCCCACCACGGTCTACGCCTTCATGCAGTCGGTGGGCCTGGTCAACGACCACGTCCCTGGCTGCTTTGCCCGAGACGAGTGCTGGGCCGAGCGGGCCGCGCTGGCCCCGCCGGGCCGAGCCGGGCCCGGTCGAATGGCGTGATCCCCCGAACCGTCGGATCGATCGCCAGGAGACAGCCGGTCAGAGCGACAGCCGGTCAGGCGACGGCTCTGATGGAGTCGGCCATGGTGTCGATGATCCGGCCGATCTCGTCGTCGGTGATGACCAGCGGCGGGCACAGGGCCAAGACGTTGCCGATGGGCCGCACTATCACGCCCCGCGCCAGCATGTCGGCCCGCACCGGGGCGGCGTCGCCCTCCAGCACCGCGCCCCGCACCGCGCCCGCCCCCCGGTGCGAGGCGATCAGCCCGTCGGCGGCCAGGGCGTCGAGCCCGTCGGCCAGGGCCCGCCCCACGTGGCGGGCCCGCTCCACCAGGCTCTCGTCGGCGATTATCTCGAGGTTGCGGATCCCGGCCGCGGCCGCGGTCGGGTGGCCCGAGTAGGTGTAGCCGGTGCGCAGCACGAAGCCGGGCTCCTCGATGGCCTCGCACACCCGCCGGGAGGCGATGACTCCGCTCAGCGGCAGGTAGCCGGAGGTGACGCCCTTGGCGAAGGTCATCAGGTCGGGGGTGACGCCGAAGGTCTGGGCCCCGAACCACTCCCCGGTGCGGCCGAACCCGCAGATCACCTCGTCGAGGATCATCAGCGCCCCGTGCCGGTCGCAGAGCCGGCGCACCCCCTCCAGGTAGCCGTCGGGGGGCGGGTATATGCCGCCGCCGCCTTGGACCGGCTCGGCTATCACCGCCGCCACCCGCTCGCCGTGGCGGGCGAAGGCGGTGGCCATGGCCTCGATGTCGCGGTTGGGGACCTCCAGGAAGTGGGGCACCAGATCTCCCCAGCCCTCCCGGTTGGCGGCGATGCCCTGGGCCGAGGTGCCCCCGAAGTTGGTGCCGTGATAGCCGTGGGTCCGCTTGATCACCACCTGGCGGTCCGGCTCGCCCCGGCGCTGGGCCACCAGGCGGGCCAGCTTCAGGGCGGTGTCCACCGCCTCGGAGCCCGAGCAACCGAAGAAAACCCGCCCGTCGGGCAGCGGCGACCGCTCGCTGACCATCTCCGCCAGCCGGGCTGCGGGCTCGTTGGTGAACGGGTCGAAGGTCTGGTAGGCGGCCAGGCGCTCCATCTGGGCGGTGACCGCCTCGGTCATCTCACCTCTGCCGTGGCCGATCTGGCAGTACCAGAGGCTGGCCAGGGCGTCGATGTAGTCCTTGCCCTTGTCGTCGTAGACCACCGACCCCCGGCCCCGGACGATGGTCACGAAGTCGGACTCGGGCTTGGCCGGCGGGGCGAAGGCGTGCAGAAACGGATGGGCTGGGGCGGAGGTCATGGGCGCAGGCTACCGGCGCAGGGCGGCCGGTTCAGGGTGCCTGGAGGCAGGGGACCAGCCGGTCGATGATCTCGTCTAGCACCGCCTTTGACGTCCCGAAGTTGAGCCGCACGTGGTCCTCGCCGCCGGTCCCGAACTCGGTGCCCTCCACCAGCGCCACCCGGGCCCGCTCCAACAGCGCCGCCGCGGGCCGGTCGCCCAGGCCGCAGGCCGACACGTCCAGCCAGGCCAGAAACGTCGACTCGGGCCGGTGCAGCCTCACCGCCGGGGCTTCGGCCGCCAGCCGCCGGGCCAGGTGATCGCGGTGGGCCCGGAGCTGGTCGACCAGCCGGTCGGCCCAGGCCGCGCCCTCGGTCCAAGCCGCCACCGAGGCGTCGACGCCCATCCGGGAGGCGTGGCCCAACAGCAGGGGCGGGTGGGCCTCGACCACCCGGCGGCGCAGCTCCGGGTCGCCGAAGATGCTCAGGGCGCAGCGCAGTCCCGACAGGGCGAAGGTCTTGGCCGGCGAGGTCACGGTTATCACCCGCTCGGCCGCGCCGTCCAGCGACAGCATGGGAACGAACTCGGCCGGGGAGTAGACCATGTCGCCGTGGATCTCGTCGGACACGATGTGGAAGTCGTGGGCGTGGGCCAGCTCGACGATGCGGGCCAGGGTGTCCCGGCCGGCCACATTCCCGGTCGGGTTCTGGGGGTGCGACAGCAGCAGCACCCGGGCGCCGGGGTCGGCGGCCACCACCGCCTCTAGGTCGTCGGGATCGAGGCGCCATCCGTCGGGGCCGGGCCGCATCGGCCACTCCACCGGGCGCCGCCCCGAGGTGGGGCAGATCCTCCAGAAGATGTGGTAGACGGGGGGCGTCAGGATCACGCCCTGGCCTTCGGCGGCCAAGGCGGTGACCGCGGCGGTGACGCCTTGGAGGGCGTCCACGCAAACGACGGCCAGATCAGGGTCGGGGTCCCAGCCGTACCGGGACCGGGCCCAGCCCCCGAAGGCCTCGGCCACCTCGGGGTCGCGGCGGTGGTAGCCGAACTCGCGCCGTTCAATGGTGGCCGCCATGGCCTCGATCACCGGGTCGGGCTGGCGGAAGTCGTGCTCGGCCACCCAGGCCGGCAGCACGTCGGGCCCGTACTCGGACCACTTGGCGTTGTGGGGGCTGCGCTTGGCCCCGACGTCGACCCGGTCGATCCGAGCCGGTTCAGCCGGGCCGGCTTCGGCGCCTGGGTCGACAGCGCCGGGTCCGGTCACGGCTGGTTATGGTACCGCCCGGACTGGCGGCGATTGATCGAGCGGGGGCGCGGTGAAGTTCGGCATCGGTTTCGCCAACACCGGGCCCTTCGCCTCCGGGCCGGGGGCGGCCCGGCTGGCCGCCGCGGCCGAGTCGGCCGGGTTCGAGTCGCTGTGGACGGTGGAGCACGTCGTCTACCCCGAGGGGTACGAGTCGGTTTACCCGTACGGCCCCAGCGGCAAGATGCCGGGGTCGGGCCGCAACCCCATCCCCGATCCGCTGGTGTGGCTGGGGTACGTGGCCGCCGCCACCTCCACCATCCGGCTGGCCACCGGCATCTCGCTGCTGGCCGAGCGCCACCCCCTCGTCTACGCCAAGGAGGTGGCCACCGTCGACTCCATGTCCGGGGGCCGGGTGGAGCTGGGTGTCGGCGTGGGCTGGCTGCGGGAGGAGTTCGAGGCCCTGGGCGTGCCCTGGGACCGGCGGGGGGCCCGCACCGAGGAGTACCTGGAGGCTATGCGGCGGGTGTGGGCCGGCGACGACGTTTCCTTCGAGGGCGAGTTCGTGTCGTTCGAGCGGGTCAGCTCCAACCCCAAGCCGGCGGCGGGCCGGGTGCCGGTCCACATCGGCGGCCACAGCCCGGCCGCGGCCCGGCGGGCCGGCCGGGTGGGCGACGGCTTCTTCCCGGCCGAGG
The DNA here is from genome assembly GCA_958296055.1 of uncultured Acidimicrobiales bacterium. Lineage (GTDB taxonomy): Bacteria > Actinomycetota > Acidimicrobiia > Acidimicrobiales > Aldehydirespiratoraceae > CATQHS01. The sequence goes on along the minus strand of CATQHS010000001.1, from coordinate 629,783 downwards.
GGGATGTGGCCTCCCTGGCCGGGCTGGCCCGGGCCGAGGCGGCCTCTGCCGGCCGGGACCCCGCATCGATCGAGGTGACGACGTTTCATCCGGGCCTGCTGGGCGACGACCCGGCCGCGGCGGTGGCCGAGGCCGAGTCGTGGGGCGTCCACCGGCTGCTGGTGCCGGCCTTCCGCTACTTCCGCCGCACCGAGGAGGCTCTGGCCGACTTCGGCCGCTCGGTCATCCAGCCCCGCGGCTGAGGGTGGCCGCCGCGGCTTGGGGTTGGGCGGCGGTGGTCGTCGCCATCTCGGCCGCCGCGGTTCCGGGTTGGGCGGCGGCGGTCGTCGCCGTCTCGGCCGCCGCGGCCTTGCCTGCTTCGCGGCCGGTCTTGACCTCGAAGCGCACCGGGAGGTTCAGGGCGTCGGCCAGCAGGCCGCAACGGTCCCGGGCGGTGAACAACTCCAGCTCGGCGTCGGCGTCGGCGGCGGTGTGAACCTCGATCCGCAGGCCCCGGTCGTCGACGGCGGCTTTGACGTGGCGCACCACCCGCCGGTAGGTGCGGTCTAGGGCGATCCCCACCCGCAGCAGCCCGGCCAGCAGCCGGACCCGGTGCTGATCGGCCTCATCGAGCGCCGCGAAGCTCGAATGGGACTGGCGGGGGGCGCTCTTGCGGTGATAGCGGGCCACCTGGGCGATGAGCTCGAGCTCGTTTTCGGTGAACCCGGCGAGCTGCTCGCTGTGGCGGATCAAGTAGTAGGAGTGCTGGTGGTGGGCGGCGTAGGCCACGAACCGCCCGATGTTGTGCAGCAGCCCGGCCGCTTCCAGCACCTCCCGCTCGGGCTCGCCCAGCCCGTGGGCGGGCCGGATCTCGTCGAACAGCTCCAGGGCTAGGTTGGTGGAGTGCCCGGCGTGGGCGATGTCCTCGTCGTAGCGGCGGGCCGCGGCCAGCACGCTGGAGCGCCGCAGGTCGTTGAGGTGGTGCAGCCCGTGGACCGGCGAGCGGTCCCGCCGGTGGAACCGGTCCAGCAGCAGCCCCTCCCGCAGCGCCCCGGTGGACACGGTGAGGGTCCGTATGCCCAGGGACTTGAACATCTGGCGGAGCAGGACGGCGCCGGCCACGATCACCTCGGCCCGGCCCGGGTCGAGCCCGGGGAGGCCGGCCCGGTCGGCGGGGCGGGCGATCAGGTCGGCGACCACGGCGTCGAGGTCTTGGCGGCCGAGGGCGGCGTTGGCCACCGTCCGCAGCGGCTCGCCCCGGCGGGCCGCTCCCATGAGGGCCAGAGCCTCGATGGTGCCCGAGCAACCCACCGCCACCTCGAAGTTGGTCACCTCCCGCAGGAACGGGGCGATGAAGGACTGGATGTGGCGGCGGCAGGCCTTCACCGCTCCCGGCTCGATGCGCCCGCCGGGGAAGAACCGGTCGGTGAGGCGGATGTGGCCCAGCTTCAGGCTGCGGGCCAGGGTCGGCTCGGTGCCGGTGCCGACGATCACCTCGGTGGAGCCGCCCCCGATGTCGATCACCAGGTGGGGGCGGCCCGCTATCGGCGCCGCGCTCAGGGCTCCGAGGTGGATTAGGCGGGCCTCCTCCACCCCTGACACCACCTCCACGCTCACCCCGGCCTCGGTGCGGGCCCGCCGCAGGAAGTCGGCGGCGTTGGCCGCCTCGCGGACCGCGCTGGTGGCCACCGCGGCCACGTCGGCCCGGTGGGCCTCGGCGATGCGGCGGCACTCGTCGAGGGCGGCGATGGCCCGGTCGATGGCGTCGGGCTGCAGCCGCTTCATGTCGCTGCCGCCTGACCCCAGCCGCACCGGCATCCGCTCCCGGGCCAAGAAATCGGGTGGGCCTCCGGGCACGGGGCGGGCCACCACCATATGCACCGAGTTGGTGCCCACATCGATGGCGGCCAGCGCCCGCGGGTTGGCCATCAGGTCGGGTTCGTGGGGGTCGGGTGGGTGCTGGCGTTGTTGGCGGCCGGGGCCCGCGGGTTGGCCATCAGGCGGGTTTCTGTGGGCTGGTCTCGATGGGCCGGTCGGGGTCGGACCCCCAAGCCGACCACGAGCCGGTGAACAGCCGCCCGTCGGCCAGCCCGGCCCGGCGCAGGGCCAGCAGGTCGCAGCAGGCCGACACCCCGCTGCCGCAGTAGGCGACCACATCGGATGTTCCGGCGGACGTCCCGGCCCCGGACGTCTCAATGCCGGAGTCCCCGACGCCGGATGTCTCAATGCCGGAGTCCCCGGTCCCGGCCCCGACGCCTGGTGCCTTGGCGCCGATCGCCGCGTAGCGGGACCGCAACTCGGCTGCCGACCGCAGGCGGCCGTCGGCGGCCAGGTTGTCGGCGGCGGGCATGCTCAGCGCGCCGGGGACGTGGCCGAACCGGGGGTCGATGGGGTTGGGGTCGCCCCGATAGCGCTCGGCCGAGCGGGCGTCGATGATCACCGTGTCGGGCTGGCCCCGGAGGCGGTCCAGCTCGTCGATGCCGACGAAGCGATCCTCGGGCCAGGGCCGGGCGGTGAACTCCGCCGCCGTCCAGGCCGCCGGGGCTGTTTCCAACGGCCCGGCCCAGGCGCCGATCCCGCCGTCGAGCACGGCGGCCGGATGCCCCAGCGAGTCGAGCATCCACCACAGCCGGGCCGCGATCACCCCGCCGGTGTCGTCGTAGGCCACCACCCGGTCGCCGTCGCCAATGCCGAGACGGCCCATGGCCTCGGCGAAGCGGTCGGGGTCGGGCAGGGGATGACGGCCACCGGCCGGCGTCGGCGGTCCCGACAGGTCGGCGTCGAGGTCCACGAAGCGGGCCCCCGGCAGGTGACCCCGGTCGTAGGCGTCTCGGCCCGAGCGGCCGTCCAGGTACCAGCGCACGTCGGCCGCCACCACCGATCCGAGGTTGTCGGCCAGCCAGCGGGCGTCCACCACCGGGCCGAACGAGTTCTTGGTCACTTCCGCACTCACCTCTCGTTTCCCACCTCTCGTTTCTTACCTCTCGCTGTTCGCCTTATTCGCCGATGTCCTGCGCCGACCACAGCCCGGCCGCGGCGGACACTTGGCGGGCCATGGCCGCCACCTCGCCGGGATGGGTCCGCATCACCCGGTGGCGGCCGCCCTCGACGGTCACCCGCCTCACATCAGCCAGCCTGGCCTCCATGTAGTCGTTGGCCCCCAGGAAGTTCCGGTCCTCGCCGCCCACCACCAAGCCCACCGGGACCGTCACCTCCTCCAGCCGGTCGATCACCATCGAGTCGACGTGGAGGCTGATGGCGACCGCGGCGGGGGGCACGGAGAGGCTGGGGGCGTTGGCTCTCACCCGGTCGTTCCACTGCGCCATGGAGCCGGCGTCCCGGAAACCGGGGCCGGTCGAGACCAGCACCAGGCCGGGGGCCGCCGTCGGGCCGTCCGGGCGGGTGATCCGGTGGGCCAAGGCCAGGTAGCCGCCCAGCGAGTGGCCCACCACCAGGGCGGGGCCGGTCCGCTCCAGCACTTCGTCGAGGGCGTCCAGCACCGTCTGGCGCTCATAGGCGCCGGGGTCGTCGGGGGCGGGGGAGCGGCCGTGGCCGGGAAGGTCTACTGCGGTGCAGGCGAAGTCGCCGGCTAGGGCGGCCACCGTCTCATCCCACACCGACGAGTCGTCGCCCATGCCGTGCAGGAGCACCACCGGAGGCCCCGACCCCACAGTGGTGCAGTGGAGCCCGGTCACGCCCGGTCTCGGGCCCGGTCGCCGCCCTCGTCGTCTTCGGGGCTCTCGCCCGCAGAGCCTGCGCCCTCGTCGCCCCGGGCTTGACCGGCCTCGGAGTCCCCGTCAGCTTCGGAGTCCTCGGCCGGCCCGACGCCGGGCTCGATGTACATGGGGTGGGCGATGGGCACGGCCCGGCGGGTGTTGCGCTCCACCCGGTTGATGGCGTCGGTCAAATCGGCGGTGGTGTAGCCGGCGTCGAACTCCACCTTGGCCGCCACCAGCAGCTCGTCGGGGCCGAGGTGCTGGGTGCGCAGGTGGATCAGCCTCTCGACCCCCTCGGTGGATCCGATGGCGGCCCGGATGGCGGCGGCGTCGGCCCGGGTGGCCGACTCTCCCAGCAGCAGGCTGCGCATCTCCACCATCAACACCACGGCGATGACCCCGAGCAGCACGCCGATGGACAGCGTCCCGATGCCGTCCCACACCGGGGCGTCGAAGACGGTGGCGATGGTCACCGCGGTCAGGGCGAACACCAGGCCGATCAGGGCGCCGAGGTCCTCCAGCAGCACCACCGGCAGCTCCGGAGTCCGGGACCGGCGGATGAAGGCGGTCCAGGTGGCCGAGCCCCGGATGCGCATCGACTCGATGATGGCGGTCCTGAAGGACAGGCCCTCCAGCACGATGCCGAAGGACAGCACGGCGAAGGCCCAGATGGGCGAGTTGATCTCGTGGGGATGGCGGATCTTCTGGACGCCCTCCCAGAGGGCGAACAGCGAACCCACCGAGAACAGCACCAGGGCCACCACGAAGGACCAGAAGTAGCGCTCCCGCCCGAACCCGAAGGAGTGCTCGGCGGTGGCGTCCCGGCGGGCCAGGCGGCCGCCCAGCAGCAGCAGGGCCTGGTTGGAGGAGTCGGCCACGCTGTGGATGGCCTCGGCCAGCATCGACGACGCCCCGGTGAAGACGAAGGCGACGAACTTGGCTATGGCTATCCCGAGGTTGGCGAACAGGGCGGCCAGGATCGCCTTGGTTCCTCCGCCTGCCGCCACTTGGTTTCTCCCGTTCGCCGGTGGTGCCGAATGGCCGGGTCGGCTGGCCCGTCGGGGCAGGGTAGCGCCGCCCGATCGGCCCCCCGATGATCCGGGCCGGGCGGCCTGGTGACCGGCCGCTGTTCGGACCCGGCGGCCGGGCGGTCCGGTGATGCCCGCTGATCGGAGCCCGGCGGCCGGGCGGCCCGGTAGCGTCGGGCGCGTGACCGCCGTCTTCGCCTCCCCCCGGGAGTTGCTTGGCGCCGTCGGCCGCCACCTCGGGCGCAGCCACTGGATCACCATCGACCAGGACCGCATAAACCTGTTCGCCGATGCCACCGGCGACCACCAGTGGATCCACGTCGACCCGCAGGCCGCGGCCCGGGGGCCTTTCGGCGCCACCATCGCCCACGGCTACCTGACCCTGGCCCTCACCAATCTTTTCCTCCCTGAGATCATGCGGGTGGAGGGGGCCTCGATGGGGGTCAACTACGGGGCCAACCGGGTGAGGTTCCCGCACCCGGTGACGGCGGGGTCGAGGGTGCGGGGCTCGGCCGTGGTCACCGAGGCGGTCGAGCTGCCCGGCGGGGGAGTGCAGGCGGTCGTCACCATCACCGTGGAGATCGAGGGCGCGGACAAGCCGGCCTGCGTGGTCGAGTCGGTCAGCCGGTTCCTGCCCTGAGTTTCGTACCCTGAGGCCGTGGGCGAGCACGACCGTGGCTGAGCGCATCGTGGCTGAGTGCGACCCAATGACCAGGCGTGACCGTGGCTAAGCGCAAGCGGCGGCCCGCGGCTCCGGCGGGCGCGGCCCGCATCCCGGCGTCGGACCCGCCGGTGCGGCCCGGCCTGGTCAGCCCCCGCCGGCCGGTTCCCCGGGGGATCGACCGGCCCCCCTACGCGCTGGACCCCTCGGGCGACCCCGGCCGTCCCACGTCGGCGCCGGTGCGGACCCCGGCCGAGCTAGAGGCCATGGCCCGCACCGGGGCCCTGGCCGCCGAGATCCTCATCCGGGCTTGCGAGCGGGTGGCGCCGGGGGTGGCCACCGACTCGCTGGACCGCTTCGTGCACGACGCGGCGGTGGCGGCTGGCGCCTACCCGAGCCCGCTCGGCTACCGGGGCTTCCCCAAGTCGGTGTGCACCTCGGTGAACGAGGTGATCTGCCACGGCATCCCCGACTCCCGCAAGCTGGCCGACGGCGACATCGTCAACATCGACGTCACCGTGTACCGCGAGGGGGTGCACGGCGACACCTCGGTCACGGTGATGGTGGGCGACGTAGACGAGCACTCCCGGCGGCTGGTGGCCGAGACCCGGGCCGCGCTGTACGCCGGGATCGAGGCGGTGCGGCCGGGGGCGCCGGTGTCCGACATCGGCCGGGCCATCGAGACCCGCGCCGGCCGCGCTGGCCTGGGGGTGGTGCGGGAGTTCATCGGCCACGGGGTGGGGACCGAGTTCCACGCTGGCCTGCAGATACCGCACTACTACGACCGCTTCGCCGACACCGCCCTGGCCGAGGCGATGACCTTCACCATCGAGCCCATGCTCACCCTCGGCGCCCCCCAGGTGGAGATCTGGGACGACCAGTGGACCGCGGTCACCCGGGACGGACGCCGCACCGCCCAGTTCGAGCACACCCTGGCCTGCGCCGCCGGCGGGGCTCAGATCCTGACCGCCACCCCGGCCGGCGAATGCGCCCACGACCTGTTCCTCGACGCCTTGACCCTCTCATGAAGCGGATCGAAGATTTCGACGGGGCTTCGATACTCGACCGGGGGATCGAAGAGGGATGGATCACCCCTCCGAAGCGCCATCGGCTGGAACCCGTCGTTCGGTGCACTTCGCCGCGGCGCGGCGCTGATGTGCTCGACGAGGATCGCCAGTGACGCTCTACGTCGACACCAGCGAGGGGAGGCGTTCGTTGATGGGGTGGCCGGCTGCGTCGGTGTAGGCGATGCCGGTGGGGCCCAGCCGGCGGGCGATGGTCTCGATGGCGGTCCAGTTGCTGTCTACGAGCAGGAACGAGCGTCCGAGCTGGCGGGCTACCGCCGCGGTGGTTCCCGATCCGGCGAAGAAGTCCAGCACCAGATCGCCGGGCTGTGACGACGCGGAGATGATGCGGCGCAGCACCCCTTCGGGCTTCTGAGTGGCGTAGCCGGTCTTCTCCGAGCCGTTGGTGGCGACGATGGTGTGCCACCAGACGTCGGTGGGCAGCTTGCCCCGGCTTGCCTTCTCGGCTGATACCAGCCCTGGCGCCATGTAGGGGATGCGCTCGACGGCGCCTTGGTCGAAGAAATAGCCGTCCGGGTTTTTGGCGTACATGAGGATGGTGTCGTGCTTGGCGGCCCATCGCCGCTTGGAGCGCCCGCCGTAGTCGTAGGCCCAGATGATCTCGTTTATGAAGCACTCCCGCCCGAAGATTTCGTCGAGCAGCACCTTGCAGTAGTGAGCCTCGCGGTAGTCGAGATGCAGATACAGGGTGCCGTCATCAGTGAGCAGACGGCGGGCCTGGCGCAACCGTGGCTCGATGAAATCGAGATAGCTGTCGAAGCTGTCGCTGTACTCGGTGCGGCCGAGCTCGGCCGAGCTATAGGTGCGCCCGCCGAAGCCGGTTCGGTCGCCGTCGTCGCTGCGAACCGTCTCCAATGTCCGCCTCACCCGGGTCGTTCCCGTGTTGAACGGCGGATCGATGTAGATCAACCGAGCAGAAGCCGCAGACAGCGACGGCAGCACCTCCATGTTGTCGCCGAAGATGACTCGATTGATTATCTGTTCATTGACTAGAGGTACATCGCCTATCAAGGTCTCCTCCACACTTCACCCTACTGCCGGGGCCAGCGTCCAGCAGACGGCAGTCCCACGACGCTGCCGCGGTTGGTTAGTTGTGTTCTGTACCGCCTTTGCGGAACAGGTATTTGGGCGACACGGACTTGACGATCACCCGGCCCAGGCCGCTGTCCCAGTCGTAGCGGACCGGGTCGGCCTGAATCACGATTCCCTCCCGGAGGTGGGAGGCCGCCGCCGACTGGCCCGATGTCAGCTCGTCGATCAGGCTATCGGACCATTCGCCTCGGGTCAGCACCGGCACGGTGGCGGCCCCCGCGGTTTCGGCCGCGGCGACGGTTTCGTCCCAGTCCAGCCAGTGCCCGGCAGACCAAGCCCCGAACGCTCTGAACTCGGGGCGGGAGAGGTCGTATTTGAGGTCCTGGATGCGGGGGCCGACGATCTCCCCGAACATCACGAACCCTTCGGGCGGCGACCCCGCCGCCTCCCATGCGGCCCGCAGTCCCTCGGCGTGCTCGCGGAAGGCCCGGACATACACGTTCTTGTCGTTCTCGGGCGCGTCAACCCGGAACCGCAGCCCCTGATTGATGCGGCCCTTTGACGCGGCGACGGGTTCCGGGTCTGGCCCGCGGCTCCACCAGCCGATGCAACAGCAGGTGCCGTGCAGCTTCTCGGTGACCACCACCGCCTCGCCTGCGGCCAGCATGTCGGGGAACGACTTGACGTCCTCCACGTCGAAGCTGATCTTGGGGCCGCCCCGGTCCAGCAGCCCGGTCATCGACACCGGGATCGGGGGCTCCCATTTGGTGAGGCCCAGCGCTTCCTCGGCATCGTCGCCGACCTCGAGGCCGTCAATCCGCGGCCCGGCGTAGATCAAGCCTTGGGACACGACGCCCCGCAGCCTGATCGCCTTGACCCGGTTGTGCGCCGAACCGGCGAGCCGCGGCGGGTCGGCCAGCCCCATCTCCTCGATGAGGTCGGCGGGCAGCACCGACTGCTCCGGGATGTGGGCCACCTTCTGGCCTTCGGTGAAGTCGCCGATCCGGCAGCACACTCGCCAGCCGCCGACGACGGCCAGCTCCAACGCGTCGGCGTTGGGGTGCGGCTCCGACTCGTATCGGATCACCGGCACACGCAAATCGCTCATGCAGTCAGTGTAAGGGTGAAGTGTGACAACATCTACCAGAACTACATGAATGTAGGGATCAGAGAACTCAAGGGCGTGCCCGCCGGTCAGATGCGGGAGTGACGCCGGGAGGTGATGACGCCGGTGTTGAAGCCGGCCAGGTTCAGCCCGCCGCCGAAGCGGGCGTGCTCGATCTTGAGGCAGCGGTTCATCACCACTTCCACCCCGGCGGCGGTGCACCGGCGGACGGCCTCGGGGCTCCACAGGCCGAGCTGGGCCCAGAAGGTGCGGGCCCCGGCGGCGATGGCGGCGTCGGCCGCCTCGGGCAGGTCCTCGGACCGGCGGAACACGTCGACGATGTCGGGTGCCGTCGGCAGGTCCGCCAGCGACTCATACACCGGCCGGCCGTAGATCTCGGTCTCCCGGGGGTTGACGAAGTAAACGTCGTAGTCGGTGGACGACGACAGCAGGTAGGTGGCCACGAAGTTGCTGGCCCGGGCCGGGTTCGACGACGCCCCCACCATGGCCACCGACTGGGACCGCCGCAGGATGGCCCGCCGCTGCTGGGCGGTGGGCGGCGACCACCCCTCGACAGCCTCGGCCTCCTCGGGCCGGAGTTCGTCCCTGGTTGCGGGCTCAGCCACGGCCTGCTCCGGGGGTTTCGGCCCTGGCCCCGGCCCCGGCCTCGGTTGCGGGCTCAGCCACGGCCGTCTCCGGCGGCGTCTAGGGCTTGGTCCAGGTCCCACAGGATGTCGTCGATGTCCTCTAACCCCACCGAGAACCGCACCAAGTCCTCGCCCACCCCGGCCGCGGCCAGCTCGTCGTCGGATAGCTGCTGGTGGGTGGTGGAGGCCGGGTGGATGACCAGCGACTTGGCGTCGCCCACGTTGGCCAGATGGGAGATGAGCTGCAGAGACTCGATGAAGCGGACCCCGGCCGCCCGGCCGCCTTTGACCCCGAAGGCGAAGACGGCGCCCGGCCCCTTGGGCAGGTAGCGGCGGGCCAGATCGTGGTGGGGGTGGTCGGCCAGGCCGGCCCACTTCACCCAGGAGACCCTGGGGTCGGCGTCGAGCCACTCGGCCGCGGCCCGGGCGTTGGCCACGTGGGCGTCCATGCGCAGCGGCAGCGTCTCCAGCCCCTGCATGAGCAAAAAGGCGTTGAACGGCGAGAGGCAGGCGCCCACGTCGCGCAACTGCTCGGCTCTCAGCTTGGTGCAGAAGGCGTACTCGCCGAAGTTCCCCCACCACCGCAGGCCGTTGTAGCTCGGTATGGGCTCGGTGAAGTCGCCGAACCGGCCCGAGGACCAGTCGAACCGGCCCGCCTCGACGACCACCCCGGCGATGGAGGTGCCGTGGCCGCCCAGGAACTTGGTGGCCGAGTGCAGGGCGATGTCGGCGCCGTGGTCGAGGGGGCGGCACAAATAAGGGGTGGCGAAGGTGGAGTCCACGGCCAGGGGGAGTTTGTGGGCTTGGGCCACGTCGGCCAGGGCCTCCACGTCGGCCACCGCCCCCGACGGGTTGGCGATGATCTCGGTGTACAGCAGTTTGGTCTCGGGCCGGACGGCGGCGGCGAAGGCGCAGGGGTCGGCGCCTTCCACGAAGGTGGTGTCGATGCCCAGGCGGCGCAGGGTCACGTCGAACTGGGTGTAGGTGCCGCCGTACAGCCCGGCCGAGGCCACCATGTGGTCGCCGGCCGAGGCCAGGGATGTGACGGTGAGGAACTCGGCGGCCTGGCCGCTGGCGGTGGCCACCGCCCCGATGCCGCCCTCCAGGCTGGCCATGCGCTCCTCGAAGGCGGCGGTGGTGGGGTTGGAGATGCGGGTGTAGATGGTGCCGTACTTCTGGAGGGCGAACAGGTCGGCCGCGTCGGCGGCGTCCTCGAACACGAAGCTGGTCGACTGGTAGATGGGCAGGGCCCGGGCCCCGGTGGTGGGATCGGGCGGGGCGCCGGCGTGCAGGGCCCTGGTCCTGAAGCCCCAGGATCGTTCGGCCATAGCAGGTCGGAGGGTACCGTCGGCGTCGGTGAGATCATTCGAGATCGAGACCGTCGCCTTCTCCTCGGGCGCGGCCGGGCCGGTCGAGGCGGCCATGGCCGCTCTGGAGGCTCGAGGCGACGGCTTGGGCTGGGTCAACCTCGGGCCTGGCCTGCGCGACGACCAGATCGACCGGCTGCCAGCGCCATCGGCGCTGGGCCGATGGTTCTCGGGCCGGGGCCCGGTGGTGCCCATGGCCACTTGGACCCCGGCCGTGCCCGGGGGTCCGGCGTATGGCGGCCGGGCGGCGGCCGGGGGTTCGGAGGACCAAGAATCGACGCCGGGCGGGGCGGCGGCCGGGGCGGCTGGCGGCCGATTGGCGGGCAAGAAACCGGCCCCGGCGGTGGTCGGCGTCGCCCACGGGGCCGGGCCCAAGGCCCTGGACCGGCTCCGGGACGCGGGCCTGGACCTGCCCGCGGGCTGGCGGAAGGTACAGGACCACGCCAAGCGGGGGATCGTGGCCGAGGTGGCCCCCGGCGCCGGTTACGCCGAGGTGGTGGCTTGGCTGGTGAGCGCCTGCTGGTCGCTGTGCCCCATCGAGATAGACGACCACTGGCTGGCCGAGATCCACCGCCCCGGTTGACGGGCGCTCCTCACGATCCGACTGGATCGGGCGCCGGGCAAGATTGCCGGATCGGGCACTTGGTACCCGAGTGCTGCATACCAAGTAAAATTGTCGTATGAGCACTGCCAACAATGAGACTGGCAACAATGAGACTGGGCGGTGCCTGCTCGACGATCTGCTCAGCCGAGAGGAGCACGCAGCCTTCGTTCGGTCTCTGGCCGATGACCCGGATCTCGCCACGACGTGAGCAGGGCTTTCCTCGACGACCATCTTCTCCGCGATCTGCTGACGGGCAAGTTGAGCGCCGAGTTCGCCCGCGTAATGACCGCCCACGAGCCCGGCCACGAACGATCTGTACTTGCTGAGGCTGTCTCCCGCTGAACCGCCTGGCTGTTTCCCGCTGAACTGCGGACGGCCTGTCGGGGCCCGGCGGTAGGTTCCGGCGGGTGGAACGCGACCTCACCTTTCCGGGCGGGACCGTGCCGGTCGCGGCGGTCGCCTGGCGGTTCAGCCCCTCCGGCGGGCCGGGCGGTCAGCACGCCAACCGCTCGAGCACCAGGGTGGAGGCGACCCTCGACCTGGCCGAGGCCGGGACCATGTCGACCGAGGCCCGCCGCAGGCTGACCGAGCGGTTCGGCCCGGTTCTGCGGTTGGTGGTGGACGACACCCGGTCGCAGGCCCGCAACCGGGACATCGCGCTCGACCGGCTGGAGCAGCGGCTGCGCGACGGGCTCGCTTCCGCCGAGCCGAGGCGGCCCACCCGTCCGTCCCGCCGGGCTCGCCGCCGCCGGCTCGACTGGAAGCGCCGGCGGTCCGAGACCAAGCGGGGCCGCCGTCGCATCGACCCTTCGGGACTCGACGCGCTCTGACCGAGGCTTGTTTGTTGAGGTTGCCTCTACCGGGAGGCCCGGCTGTGGGGTGGTCTCTGTTGCGGGCTCGCTACGGGTGGTTTCACCGGGGATGCTTGATATCGGGTGGCTCTCTACCCGGCGGGCGGCGCGGCCGTCACTGCTTCGACTACGAGTTCCCTGACCCGGTCGGCCTGAACGTCGCGCACTACGTCGCAGCCCCCGGTGCCGTCGGCGCTGGGCCGGTCGTCCACCACGGTCATGCCCCGGGTGTGCTCGCCCCGCAACTCCACGGCCACCGGGCGGCGCGATGTGGCGAACAGCCGGGGGTGGGTGACGGCGATGACGGCCACCGCGTCGTGCAGGGGGGTGGCCGGGTGTCCGGCCTCCAGGCCCCGCCGGTGGGCGTAGGCCACCAAGTCGGCGGCGAAGGTGCCCGCCGGTGGGCCTGCGGCCCGCATCCGGTCGGCCTCGGGCGGGCCGAACAGCACTTGGTGGGTGGCGTTCAGGCCGACCATGGTGACCGGAGTCCCCTCGGCGAAGACGATGGCGGCGGCTTCGGGGTCGGCCCAGATGTTGAACTCGGCGGCGGCGGTGACGTTGCCGCCGCCGGCCGACCCGCCCATGACGGTGATCCCGGCCAGACGGCCGACCAAGTCGGGGTCATTGCGCAGCGCTAGGGCCACGTTGGTGAGCGGGCCGATCGCCACAAGCTGGAGGCCGTCGACGGCCCGGGCCGTATCGGAGATGAAGTCGACGGCGCCGGGTGCCGCTGATCGGGCCGGTTCGGGCAGGTGGACGTCGCCCAGCCCGGTGGGGCCGTGGACTCGGGCCGCATCCCGGGCCTCCGCCACCAGAGGCCGGGCCGCGCCCTGGTGCACCGGTACGTCGAGCTCGGCCATCTCGGCGACGGCCAAGGCGTTGCGGGTGGTGTGGTCGAGGCCGACGTTCCCGCTGACGGTGGTGATCCCCACCAAGTCGCCGTGATGGGCGGCGACCAGGATGGCGACGGCGTCGTCGAGGCCCGGATCGCAGTCGAGCAGTATCCGGGGCCGGTCACCGGGCGGGGTATCGGCGCTCACGGGCCGAGCCTAGGGTGCCGGTCGGCGGTTCGTCCCGGCCGTCCGGCTGGTCGGCGGTTCGTCCTGGCTGGCCGGCTGCCTTGGCTGGCTGGTTGGGGTTCGTCCCGGCCGGCGGGTCCTGTCACGGGGGCGGTCGTCGCCGCAAGCGGCGCCGACGCTAACCCCCGTGCCACCCCCCGGCCTGGCGCGCTGGCTCCGGGCCCAGGTCTTGCCGGTGATCCGACACCCCAGACACGATTGATGTCGTGGCTACCATTACGCGGCACGGCGAGCCCGTCGGAGGTCGTCGACATCAGCGTGGTCGTTGGCGAGTTGATCGCAACCCGAGCTGGGAGTAGCGCGGCCTGTGATCTGTATGACCCTGCTGTCGGCTCTCGGGTCTAGATCGGGTCTAGATCAAATCAAAGGTCCAGGTGCCGATTGGGGGCGGGGTCGCCGCTGGCGGCATCGGGCAGCAGGCTCTCGACCTCGGATTGGGTGGGCAGCGAGGGCTGGGCGCCGGGTCGCAGGGTGGCGGCCGCGCCCACCCGCACTGCCCAGTTCGCCGCCTCCGTCAGGTCGGCGCCGCCCACCAGCGCGTCGGCCAAGGCGCCGCAGAAGGCGTCGCCAGCCGCGGTGGTGTCAACTGGTGCTACCGGCGGGGCCGGCACCAGGGTCACATGGGCCCCGGCCACCACCAGCGCCCCCCCGGCCCCCAGGGTGACGACCACGGCGGCTGTCGGGAGCTGGCGGGCCAGGTCGGCGGCCGTCTCGGCGTCCACCGGCCCGTCGTGGCCGGTCAGCGCGGCCAACTCGGTCTGGTTGGGGACCAGCACGTCGATGCGGTCGAGCAGGCCGCCCGGCAGGGGAGTGGCCGGGGCCGGGTTCAGCACCACCGTCCCGCCCGAGGCCGCCGCCGCGGCGATCACCGCGTCGAGGGGGATCTCGAGCTGGAGCAAGGTCACCTTGGCCCGGCCCAGGACCGCCTCGGCCGCGATCACGTCGCCGACACCCACCCGGCCGTTGGCGCCGGGGCTGACCACGATGGCGTTGTCGCCATCGGCTCCCACCGCGATGAGCGCCACCCCGCTGGGGACGCCGGACGCGGTCAGCAGGTAGGCGACGTTCACCCCGGCCCCGGCCAGCGCCTCCCGCAGCACGGCCCCGGCCTCGTCGTCGCCGACCCGCCCGACCATGGCCACGCTCCGGCCCAGCCGGGCCGCGGCCACGGCCTGGTTGGCCCCCTTGCCGCCGGGGATGCGGGCCAAGTCGCCGCCCAGCACCGTCTGACCCGCCACCGGGACGGCATCCACCGCTACCACCAGATCCAGGTTGGCGCTGCCCACCACGGCCACTTCCAGACCCGCGGCCCCCAAACCCGACGGTGTGGCCAGGGCCTTCGTTGTGGCTTTGGTCTGAGCCTTCATTTCTGGGTCGGTGACGGCCCGGGGTCGCGGCACCCGTCGTCCACCCGCCCTCGGGATCCCTCGGGCGGGGTGACGCCGTAGGTAAGGCCCATATCGGCCAGCCAGCGCCGGTAGGCGATCGACATTTTGTCGGAGCGGATTGGCGTCTCGGCCCGGGGCTCCAAGGGCAGGCGCCGGGGGTGCTGGTTCTCGAGGATGGGCTTGTCTTGGCCGAAGATGAGCAACTGGAACCGCTTGATGGCCCGGTCATCGCTAGCGTCGTCAAGCATCGACAGCAGCATGTGGGCCCGGATGGTCACCTCGTCGATGGGCTGGCAAAAGATGGTTATGGCGTCGTTTCGGGACTCGTCGACGGAGTTCGACTTGTAGAGGACGGCGCAGTAGGGGTGGGGTACCCGGTACACGTACCCCACCATCATCCCGCCCGAAGCGTTGACGGCGCCCATCGGCTGGAAGAACCGGCAGCGGGTGGCGACGACCTCCGAGCCGTCCGGGCTCAGGTCTACGTCGTAGTCGGCTACCTCGGTGTGGGGTTCGATGCCCAGGTAGCCGGTGTGGACATAGGGGAAGTGGCCCATGTCCAGGAAGTTCTCCACCGCCCGGGGCGCGGAAGTGTGGACTCCGATGGTGCCACCCCACACGTTGCGACGGTCGGGCTCGTGGAACTCAGGCAGATCGAAGAGATCGTCGGGCGGCGAGCCGTAACTGGTCCAGAGGTAGCCGAACCGGTTGATGGCCTGCAAGGGCTCGGGGACCAAGGCGGCGTCGAACTCCGTGCCCGGCGCCAGAGACGGCGCCGACCGCCAGGCGTGGACTCCTCCGTCGGTGGTGACCGCGTAGGACAGGGCCTCTTCGAGCAGCCGGGTCTCATGCACCGCACCGGGGGCGGTCTCGACCACCGCGGCGACCGGGTGCCACAGGTTCAGAGCCACCGGATCGGCGCAAACGGCGGCCGCGACGGCGCTGCTACTCATGGGCCAAGCCTAAACCCCGCGGGGTGGCCGTTTTGCCCGTCCCGCCCGAGCGTTGCTTCCTCCGGCTGGGGTCATGTCGCGGGCAGTTATTGCCGTTCGTCCCGGCCGGCAGACTCTCAGGCCGTTCTCGTTTGTCCCGGCCGGCGGGTCCTGTCACGGGGGCGGTCGTCGCCGCAAGCGGCGCCGACGCTGACCCCCGTGCCACCCCCCGGCCTGGCGCGCTGGCCATCAAGTCCAGGATCGCCGTGGTCCCGGCTGGGATCACCAGCTTGTGCCACCTCCCGGCCTGGTGCGCCGGCCACCAAGCCCCCCTCCCGGCCGGGCTGGTCAGGGTCCGGCTCGGATGCTTGCCGGTGATTTGGCTGCCCGGGCTGGCGGGATGCGGGCGTTGGGGCTGGCGGGGGCTCGGCCGGCAGGTCGTTGGGCGGGGCGGGGGGCTCGTTGCTGGTCGGGGGTGTGGGCAGCCCAACTGCCGTCGGGGGTTCGGGTGAGGGTGAGGTTGTGCTGGTGGATGTGGTGGTGGTGGCGGTTGCAGACCAGTACCAGGTTGTCGATGTCGGTGGGGCCTTCGGCGGGCGGGGTCCAGGCGATGATGTGGTGGGCGTGGCAGTAGGAGGGGGTGGCGCCGCAGAGGACGCAGCCTCGGTCTCGGGCGGCGAGGGTTCGCCATTGTTGGGGTGAGACGGTTCTGGTCCGCCGGCCGTGCCATAGGGGCAGGCCGTCGCCGTTGAAGAGGATTCCGAACAGGTCTGAGTCGCAGGCGAGGCGCTCTAATTCGGATCGGGGTATGGGGCCGGTGCCGGGGATTTCGCAGCGGGCGTCGGTGCCGGTGGCGGTGATGGCGTCGGTGTGGGCGATGACGAGGATCTGGTTGCGCAGGCTGGGGGGCTTGCCCCGGCCGGCGGGTCCTGTCACGGGGGCGGTCGTCGCCGCGAGCGGCGCCGACGCTGGCCCCCGTGCCACCCCCCGGCCTGGCGCACCGGCCCCAGGCTTGAGTTCTTGCTCACCGGCTCGGCGGCGGGATGAAGACTTGGTGTCGGCATCGCCGTCGACGCCGGGGGTGGGGATCAGGCCTAGGGCGGCGGTGAAGGCGTCGGCGTTGCGCTGGTCCCAGGTGCGGATCTTGTCGCCTCCGTCTCGGCCTCCGTCGGCTTGGTAGAGGCGGTTGGCGGCGTCGTCGATGGCGGCTTTGACGCCGGCGCCGGTTACGGGGTCGAGGCGGGCGCGGGAGTTGAACATGCCGTCGCCGTCGGTCCACATTCGGTGGCTGCGCATGGCCCGCTGGCGGCGGAACTTCTCCTCGCGGTCCTCGGCGGACTGGCGGCGGGTGGTCCAGTCGGTGACCTCCCGGGCGGCTAGGTCGGCGGGCAGCGACTTGGCCCTTTCCAGCAGGGCCGGGTCGGTGTCCACCGTCTCCGTTGAGGTGGCTTTGGCGGCCTGAACCAGGGCGTCGGCGTGCTCGGAGGTGATGTCGCCCTCGGCCAGCGCGCCGGCCACCGCGGGCATCTCGGCCAGGGCCTCGGCTCGTCGGGCCCGGCGGCGGGCCTCGCGCTGGGAGCAGCCGCCCGCGGTCCGGATCAGCTCGGCCCCGGCCGCGCCCCCGTCGAAGGCCCGGTTCGCGGCGGTCAACAGCCGGGCCTCGTAAGCGTCGAGGGCCGAGCGGGCCCGTTTGACCCAGCCGGTGGCCTCGTCCAGCCCGGCCCGGCCCAACCCCCCACGTCAGAGGAGTTCAGCGCTTTGGTGAAGGTCTTGAATGCTTCGAACACGACGCACTTCCTTCAGTCGACCCCGAAAGGGGCGGGTCGGACTCGGGGCCAGCCGGGAGCCGGCGATTCACCGGTCCGGGGGAAGTGCCAGAACCTCACACGATCCCGTGATGAGGTTCCATGACCGGTAACGACAATGTATCAGACCCCTGTGACAGTCGCAACACTCGTTCGAAAAGTTGAAGGCTGGCGGCGGGCGGGGGAGCCCGCCCGGCACAATGAACAGATGGACGTGCCGATCTTGGAAGGTGACGCACTGGCCGCGGTCCAGCACCGCGGCGGTCACCTCCAGATCATCGCGGCGGCCGGCTCCGGCAAAACCGAAGTGGTCTCGCAACGCGTCGCTCGCCTGCTGTCCGATGGCGAGGACCCGCGAGGCATCCCCACGGCCAGCTACCCGCGTGATGGTAGAGCCTGGCTGCGACAGCCCCAGAGACATCCGTCCCCGCCCGGCTTCAGCAAGCCGCGGCTTCAAAAGCTGTGGTTTATACTAGGCCAGTGTGGGAGGTCGAGTTCACCGACAAGTTCGGCGACTGGTGGGACACGCTGACGGTGGAACAGCAGGCCGCCGTGGCTGACCGGGTCGAACTGCTTGTCGAGCGGGGCCCGAGCCTCAGGAGACCGAGCGTCGGCACCGTCAAGTCGTCTCGTCACAAGAACATGAAAGAACTGAGAGCGTCTTCGTCGAGGGCAGGAGCCCTGCGAGTGCTGTTTGCGTTCGATCCTCGTCGCCACGCCATCTTGCTGCTCGGCGGCGACAAGTCGGGGAATTGGGGTGCCTGGTACGACTGGGCTGTTCCGGCGGCCGACGATCTCTACGACCTTTACCTCCGAGAACTGGCTGAGGAAGGATTGCTGTAACGATGCCCAGCACCAAGAACTTCAACATCCTACGCGAGCAGCTCCTGGCTCGCCCCGGCGCGGCCGAACTGCTGGCCGAGATCCGCAAGGAGACGCTGGCCGAGATCGGCCTCTACGAGCTGCGCAAACGCCTCGAATGGTCGCAAGATGCCCTGGCGGCGCGGCTCGGCGTCAGCCAGGCCGCGGTTTCGCAACTGGAGCGGGCCGAGGACATGAGCGTGTCGCGGCTGCGCCGGTACCTCCGCCAACTCGGGGCCGAGCTTCAACTTGTGGCCACCTTCGACGACGGGAACGAGGAGACGGCGGTCGAGATTCGAGTCGGCGCCGCAGCCGAACCCGCCCCCGCCGCCGGCGCGCCGCCAACCTCTGGCTAGAAGATCACCACCGGGTTGACCGGGGAGCCGCAGCCGCCCACGAAGGGCTCCGGGTTGGCGGCCAGCAGGAACTCGTAGCGGCCCACCTCCGCGCACGCCGCCGACAGCTCCTCTAAGTCCCAGTTCTGGCCCTGGGTCAAGCCCATGTCCACCACGTGCAGGCAGTGCACGGCCAGGGCGTCGTCCCAGCTAGGGCCGGGGAACGCCTCGAAGATGTAGGTGTCGTTGGCCACGGCGGCCACGTCGTGGCCGTGGAACCACTCCACCGCCTCCAGGCCCGGCCCGGGGCTGGTGCCGTCGCGGTCGGGGCCGGTGACGTACTCGGCCGCGCCCATCTCGCGAAACACCTGCATCCGCCCGGTCCGCAGCAGCACGATGTCGCCCGGACGCATCTGGACCCCGCCGAACCGGGCCGCATCGTCGAGGTCGGCCCCGGTGATCTCGCAGTCGCTGGGCAGCCGCTCCACCCCCCGGGCGGCGGGCACGTCCAGCAACACCCCCCGCCCGGTCAGCCAGCGGACGTTCTCGATGCCCAGCACGGTGGCCCCGCCCACCGCGGTGACGGTGTCGACCGACACCCCGTTGTAGAGGGTGTGCTCGTAGCTGACGTGGGACAAACCGTCCCAGTGAGTGGCGGCCTGCAGGGGCATGGTCACGATGTCGTCGGAGAAATGGGGCACCAGGCCCCTTCCGTCGGGGTCGCCGAGGTCGGGGCTGTCGATCTTGACCATGGCGTGCAGCGGGTTTATCCGGCCGTGCATCTGCCCGATCTGCACCCCGCCCTCGTGCTTGAGGTCCAGGGCGCACGACACCCGCCGCCCGGTCCGCACCAGCGAGGCGGCCCGGGCCACTGCCGTGTCGTCGATCAGGTTCAAGGTGCCGAGCCGGTCGTCGGGCCCCCACCGCCCCCAGTTGCGGACCCGCTCCCTGACCGCGAAGAAAGCGGGGCTGAAGCTCACGGGGCCGCCTCGGCCAAAGCCGGGCTGAAGCTCACGGCACCGCCTCGGCCAGAACCAGGCTGAAAGGCCCCGGAGAACTCACGGCGCTACCGCGGCCAGAGCGGGAGCAGAAGCCACGGCCAGACACTAGCTTCACCGGGGTGAACGGGCTGTTCATCTTCGCTCTGGCGGCCGGAGCCCCCCTGCTGCTGTGGTTCGTCTTCAGCGGGGGAGACGCCGATCTGGGCGGCGACGCCGACGCCGACGGCAGCGGCGGCGGGGTGATGTCGGTCATCCCCTTGAGCACCCTGGCCTTCGTGCTCACCTTCTTCGGCGTCACCGGGCTGGTGACCCGCTGGGCCGGCACCGGGCCGGTGACCGCCCTGGGCTTGGCCCTGGCCATCGGCGTCGTGGCCGGCGTCCTCAACAGCACCGTGTTCGCCTGGCTCCGCCGCACCGAGGTCTCCAGCGAGGTGACCGACAAGGAACTGGAGGGGACCATCGCCCGGGTGGCCCTGCCCGTCTCGGCCCTGCACCGGGGCCGGATCGTGCTCGACGTGGGCGGCTCGCAGGCCCGGATGACCGCAGCCCCGGTGGACGAGGGCGAGAACGGCGAGATCGAGGTGGGCGCCCGGGTCATCGTGGTGAGGGTCAAGGACGGCGTCGCCTTGGTGACCCGGCTGGCCCCCGAACTCGAGGGAATGAGCGAACTCGAAACATGAGCGCTCAAAGAACGACAGCCAAAGAAAACGAGAACTCAAGGAATGAACGCTCGAAGAAAACGAGCGGCGTGAAAGCGAGGAGACAAACGTGAGCACAGGAATGACACTGGGGCTGATCTTGGCCTTGGTCGTGATCTTCATCGTGATGATCATCAAGCGGCTGATCATCATCTGCCCGCCCAACCGGGTGGCGGTCATCTCCGGCCGCAAGCGGGCCCTGTCCGACGGGCGGATGGTCGGCTACCGCGTCCTCAGGGGGGGCCGGACCATGCGCATCCCCATCATCGAGAAAGTGTCGTGGATGGACCTCAACACCATCCCGCTGGAGGTCTCGGTGTCCAACGCCTACTCCAAGGGCACCATCCCCCTCAACGTCCAGGGCATCGCCAACGTGAAGGTGTCGAGCACCGAGAGCCTGCTGGAGAACGCGGCCGAGCGGTTCCTGAACGTCAAACACCAGGCCATCGGCCAGATCGCCAAGGAGACCCTCGAGGCCAACCTCCGCGGCGTGCTGGCCACCATGTCGCCCGAAGAGGTGAACGAGGACCGGCTCAAGTTCAGCCAGCAACTCATCGACGAGGCCGACGACGACATCAAGACCCTGGGCCTGGAGCTGGACGTGCTGAAGATTCAGAACGTCACCGACGACGTGAACTACCTGGAGTCGGTGGGGCGCCGCCTCACCGCCGAGGTGGTGAAGGACGCCAGGGTGGCCGAGGCCAACCGCGCCTCTGAGTCCGAGCAGGCCGAGGCCGAGGCCCACCGGGCCGCCCAGGTGGCCATCATCGAGGCCGAGAAGGCCATCGTCGAGGAGCAGAACGCCCTGCGGGTCCGCACCGCCGAGCTGGAGGCCATCTCCAAGGCCCGGGAGGAGGAGGCGCTGGTGGCTGGCGAGACGGCCAAGGCGGTGGCCAGCCAGCGACTGGAGCAGGAGCGCATCGAGCTGGAGAAGCGCCGGGTGGAGGCCGACGTGGTCATCCCGGCCCGGGCCGAGCTGGAGGCCCGCCAACTCCAGGCCCAGGCCGACGCGGCCCGCATCGTCGAGGACGGCAAGGCCCAGGTCGAGGTGTTCCGCCGCCTGACCGAGCAGTACCAGGCCGCCGGCGCCGACGGCCACGACCTGCTGGTGCTCAACATGCTGCCCGAGCTGGTCGACAAGATCGTGTCCACGGTGCAGGGCGTGACCATCGACCGGGTGGCGGTGGTGGACAGCGGCGCCGGATCATCCGGCAACGGCGGCAGCGGCGGGTCGGCCGGGGGCATACCCGGGCTGTTGAGCCAGTTGCCCGCCTCGCTGGTGGCCATGACCGAGCAGGTGGAGGCCGCCACCGGCGTGGACCTCCTCGCCGCCCTGCGGAACCGGGGCCGCTCCGAGGAAAGCGCTGCCAACGGCGACTGAGCGCGGTTGCTAGCAACCCCGCCGGTGGCTGAGAGCCGCGGCTGGAGGGCCGCCGGTGGCTGAAACCTGCCACCTCGAGGGCAAGACCGTCGCGGTGACCGGCGGCGGCAGCGGCATCGGCCGGGCCGTGGCGCTGGCCTGCGCGGCCGAGGGGGCCAACGTGGTGGTGGCCGACTACGGCGTGGACCTCGACGGGTCCAACCCGTCGAGCGAGCGGGCCCGGGCGGTGGCCGACGAGATCGCCGCCGCCGGGGGCGCGGCGGTGGCCGTGGCCGGCGATGTCTCGGTCTTCGCCGTGGGGGCCGAGATCGTGGCCGCGGCCTGCGACACCTGGGGCGCCATCGACGGGATCGCCTGCCCGGCCGGGGTCCTGCGGGAGCGGATGCTGTTCAACATGACCGAGGAGGAGTGGGACCATGTGGTGGCCGTCCACCTCAAGGGACACTTCAACCTGTACCGGGCCGGGCTGGCCCGGATGCGCAAGCAGCCCACCGGCGGGTCGCTGGTGGGCTTCGCCTCGGGGGCGTTCGTGGCTTCGGTGGCCCAGGCCAACTACGCCGCGGCCAAGGGCGGGGTGGTGAGCCTCACCCGCTCCGCGGCCCTGCTGGCCGCCAGCCTGAGGCTGCGGGGCGGCCCGCCCATCAACGCCAACTGCATCGCCCCGGTGGCCCGGACCCGCATGAGCGAGAACGTGCCGTTCGAGATCGAGACCGGCGAGCCCGCCGACGTGGCCCCCATGGCCGTCTACCTGATGAGCGACGCCGGCCGCGAGGTCAACGCCCAGATCTACACCGTGGTGGGGCGGCGGATCTCGGTGTGGAACCAGCCGGCGGAGCTGCGGTCGATGTGGGCGCCGGGCGACCGGTGGACGCCAGCGGGGATCGCCGAGATGCTCCCGGGTGCCGTCGGCCAGGAGCCCCACCCCTTCGTGGTCGACCTGGAGCGCCGCCTGTCCGCCCGGGCCGAGACCCCCCGGAGCCAGCCCTGACCGAACTGGCCCGCCCTGCTGAGCCTCATGGGCCCGCTGAGCCGCCGGGGCGAGGGCTGCTGGAGGGGCGCAGGGTGGTGGTCACCGCCGCGGCCGGTGCCGGCATCGGCTCGGCCGTCGCCCGGCGGGCCCTGCTGGAGGGGGCCCGGGTGCTGATCTCCGACATCCACGAGCCCCGGCTGCAGGCCACCGCCGACCGGCTTGAGGCCGAGACCGGGTCGCGCCCCGCTGTCGCTTTGTGCGACGTGACTGCCGAGAGCCAGGTGCAGGGGCTGATGGCCGCGGCCGTCTCCGAGTTGGGCGGCCTCGACGTGATGGTCAACAACGCCGGGATGGGAGGCTCGGTCCGGCTGGTGGACATGACCGACGAGCAGTGGTCGGCCGTGGTCGGCGTCACCCTGGGGGGGACCATGCGCTGCACCCGGGCCGCCCTCCGATTGCTCATCGACCAGGGAACCGGAGGGGCCATCGTCAACAACGCCTCGGTGCTGGGCTGGCGGGCCCAGCCCGAGCAAGCTCACTACGCCGCGGCCAAGGCCGGGGTGATGGCCCTCACCCGCGTCGCGGCCGCAGAGGCGGCCGAGCACGGCATCCGGGTCAACTGCGTGGCCCCCAGCCTGGCCCGCCACCCGTTCCTGGACCGGGTGATGGACCCCGGCAAGCTGGACGAGCTGGCCGCCCTGGAGCCTTTCGGGCGGGCGGCCCAGCCCTGGGAGGTGGCCAACGTGATGGTGTTCTTGGCCAGCGACCTGTCCGGCTACATGACCGGCGAGGTGGTGTCGGTCAGCAGCCAGCACCCCTGACCCTCGCCCCGCCGTTCGCCTCCGCCGAGCCTGCTCAGCCGGGCCGCTCAGCCCGGTTGCTCAGCCGAGACAGTCGGCGGCGACGGCCAGGGCATGGCAGATCTGGCCCATCCGCTGGGAGTCGAGCCGACCGAGGCGCTCCACCAGAACGCTGACCGACACGCTCTCGATTGAGTCCAAGTTCACCGCCGACAGCCTCGGCACGGGGTCCGCCCCGGGCTCGAGCACCACCTCGCTGGGAAGCCGGCGGATGGTGGTGGTGCAGGGCGCCACCATCGTCCGTCCGAGCCGACCGATGGCGGCATCCCGGCTGAGGACCACCACGGGACGACTCCCCGCGTCGGCCAGCTCGCACCACCACACTTCCCCCCGAGCCGGCGGCGAGGTCACGATTTGGCGGCCGCCTCGCGAAAGGAGGCCAGGTCGCCCCACTCGTCGGGCTCGTCCAGAGGGTGCTCGTCATAGGCGGCGTAGGCCGCGTCGATCTCGGCATTGCGGTGGGCCGACAAGAGGGCCCGGAGCGCTTCGTCCATCAGGGCTGCGTCTCTCACGCCCGGGCGCACCGCCCGCACCTCGGTCAGCAGGTCCTCGTACACCGTGGTGCTTATCCTCACTCTGGCCATGCCATAACTATGCCACGAAGATGCTGTCGAGGAAATGGCTCGGAAACTGGCGGATGGCGTTTCCAGCGGCCAAAGTGGTAGAACCAAGACCGGTGAGCGGCGGCGGCGCGGCCCTTTTTCGGGCCCTGGCGCCTCGCTCCCCGGAATCTCACCCTGGAGGGCATTTCGATGATCCGATCTCACCGCGCGAGCCGGGCCGGGCTCGCCATTCTGGTCGCACTTGGGCTCCTGGCCGCGGCATGCGGCGGAGGCGACGACGGCGAAACCGCCCCCGACGCCGGCGGCGGCCAGGCCACCGTTGGGGGGGAGGCCGAAGCCACCCCCGAACCCGAGCCGGCCACCGAGACCGCCCCCGCCGAGGAAGAGGAGGAGGCCCCCGGCGATCTGACCGCGCCCACCGACACGGTGCCGCCCGAAACCGAGGAGGTAACGGTCGAAGAGGAACCCCAGTTCGGAGGCACCCTGCGGGTGGCGGTGGAGGCCGAGTCCGACGGCCTGAACCCCACCGCCAACAACTTCGCGGTCTCGGCCTACGTAGCCACTTACCCGGTCATCGAGCCCGTCGCCTACTGGGACGTCAACGGCAACTGGATCCCGCACCTGGCCGAGTCGTTCACCAAGATCGGCGACGGATCGTCTTGGCAGCTCAAGCTGCGGGAGGGGATCCTCTTCCACGACGGCACCGAGCTCGACGCCGACGACCTGGTGGCCACCTTCCAGGCCCAGCTTGCCAGCCCGATCGTGGGGCTGGCCGTCCGCCCCGCCTACTCGGTCGATGGGGTGCTCAAGGAGGACGCCATCACCAAGATCGACGACTACACCGTGCAGTACAGCCCCATCCGGCCCTACGGCGCCTTCCCCCGGATGGTCACCAGCCAGCTCGGCCAGGTGGTCCCCTCGGAGTGGCTGGCCCGCCGGGCCGAGGACCCCAGCATCGACCAGATGCCGGTCGGCACCGGGCCCTACATGATCGAGAGCCGGATCCAGGACGAGGTGACGGTGCTGGTCAAGAACCCGAACTATTGGGCCGCCGACCTCGTCGACGTCTACCTCGACCGCATCGAGATCTACCCGATAACCGACTCGGTCGTGGGGGCTGAGCGCCTGATCGCCGGCGATATCGACGTGATGATCACCAGCAGCTCCGAGGCCATCTTGACCCTGAGAGAGGCCGACGGGGCGAGGACCATAGAGAACCTCCGCTCCAGCGAGGACTTCGCCATGCTGAACACCCAGGCGCCTCCCTTCGACGACATCCGGGCCCGCCAGGCCATCACCTTCGCCACCAACCGGGACGCCTACCTCTCGCTCATCCGCCAGGGCACGTCCCCGCCCGCCGACACCATGTTCCACCCCGACCTGATCTGGCACAACCCCGACGTCGTGCAGGAGACCAGCCAGCCCGACCGGGCCGGTCCGCTGGTGGACGCCTACTGCGGCGACTTCCCCGACAACTGCACCGACGGCAAGATCAACATGGAGCTCCAGTACTCGGGGCCCTCGGTGATCCAGACCCGCATCGCCGACCTGCTGATCGACAGTTGGGAGGACTACTTCAACGTCACCGAGCAGGAGCTGCTCCAAGACGACCACATAGTCCAGGTGGCCATCGGCCAGTACAACGTGGTCACCTGGCGCCAGTTCGGCGAGCCCGACCCCGACTTCGACACCGTGTGGCTCGAGTGCGCCTCCGTCGGCTTCATCTCCATCAACTGGCCCCGCGACTGCGACCCGGAGCGAGACGCGCTCATGTACGAACAGCGGGCCATCACCGACCTCGACCGGCGGGTGGAGATCTGGCATCAGATCCAGCAGAACATGCGGGACTCCTACACCTACATCTTCTTCAACTACACCAACTGGACCGTCGGCGCCCGCGACAACATCCGGGGCATCTGCGGCCAAAGGAGCCCCGACGGCGCCGAGCTGTTCTGCAACAACCAGGGCCGGATCTGGCTGCAGGGCATCTGGCTGAGCCAGGAGTGACCCCGCCCGCCGCCGTTCCGTGACCGGGCTCGTCGCCCGGCACCGGGCTGTCTCGTGACCGGGTTCGTTCGGCCCCGCCGCGCCGTTCCGTGACCGGGTCCGTTCGGCCCCGCTGGGCTGCGCCGTGATCGGGTTCGTCGCCCGGCGGGCCGTGACGCTGGTGCTGGTCCTTCTGGCCGTCACCTTCCTGGCCTTCGCCGCCCTGAACGTGCTGGGCGACCCCCTGGTCAACGTCGTCGGCGCCCTAGCCGAGAAGGACTGCACCGAGGTCTACGCCGGGGTGGCCGAGGACCAGTCCACTTCGCTCAACCCCTCCGGCGACTGCGAGATCGTGGCCCAGGCCCGGGCCGAGTACCACCTCGACCGGCCCCTGGCCCCCCGCTACTTCCTGTGGCTCTCCGACCTGATCCGGGGCGACTTCGGCACCTCGTTCCAGAACAACCAGCCGGTGGGCGAGGTGCTCCGGGAGAAGTTCCCCAAGTCGCTGCTGCTGATGGCCATGGCCCAAGCGGTGGCGCTGGGGGTCTCCATTCCCTGGGGGGTGGCCTCGGCCTACCGGGCCAACCGCTCCTTCGACCGAGCCTCCACCATCGGGTCCTTCGGGCTGCTGTCGGTGCCGGTCTTCGCCATGGGCGTGGTGCTGCTGTACCTGTTCACCCTGCGCTGGAACATTTTCCCCTCCGCCTTCGACGACGCCGGCCTGCTGCCCCGGCTCTGGTCGTTGGTTTTGCCCGCGGTCACGCTGGGGCTGCCGCTGGCGGCCGCCTACCAGCGGCTGCTGCGCACCGATCTCATCACCACCCTCCAAGAGGACTTCGTCCACATGGCCCGGGCCAAGGGCCTCACCCCGGTCCGGATCATGTTCCGCCACGCCTTGCGGCCCTCCATGTTCTCAATGGTGACCGTGTTCGGCCTCAACACCGGCACCCTCATCGGGGGCTCGCTGGTGGTGGAGCAGATCTTCGGCATCCCCGGGATCGGCCGGGAGATCGTTACCGCCGTTATCCGCGACGACTTCCCGGTGGTGCTGGCCGCGGTGGTGGTGATCGCGGTCGGCTTCGTCGTGGTCAACTTCTTGGTGGACCTGCTCTACTCGTGGCTCGACCCCCGGGTGCGGGCGGCGTGAAGCCCGCCAATCAACCCCTCGGCGCGGGCGGCGTGAAGCCTGCCAATCAACCCTCGGGTGCCAGTGGGGTGAAGCGGCGCTCATCTCGGGGCGGTGCCGACGGCCTCGACGAGGTGAAGCCGCGCCGGCTCGGCCTCGGCTTCTGGCTGGCCGCAAGCTGGGTGGTGGCTATCGTGGCCGCCTCCCTGCTGGCCCCGGTCCTGCCCCTCACCGATCCCACCGATGTGGGAGTGGGCGGGCCCCGGCTCCCGCCGTCTAGAGACTGGTTCTTCGGCACCGACTCGCTGGGCCGGGACGTGTTCTCCCGCACTGTCTACGGGGCCCGGATCAGCCTGGCGGTGGGGGGCTTCGCCATCGGGTTCGGGATGGTCTTCGGGGGCGGGCTGGGCATCCTGGCCGGCTTCTTCAGAGGCCGCCTCGACCATGTGATCGGCTTCGTCTTCTTCGTGCTGTTGTCGTTCCCGGCCCTGGTGCTGGCCATCTTGATCACTGCCACGCTGGACCGGACCCTGCTGGTGGTGAGCCTCACCCTGGGCATCCTGGCCATCGCCCCGGTGGGACGGCTGGCCCGGGCCACCACCCTGGTGTACGCCGAGCGGGAGTTCGTGGCCGCGGCCCGGGTGCTGGGGGCCCGCCGCGGCCGCATCATCGTGCGAGAACTGCTGCCCAACGTGCTGATCCCCATGGGGGCCCTGACCCTGCTGGGCATGGCCGTGACCGTGGTGGCCGAGGGGGCGCTGGCCTTCCTGGGGCTCTCGGTGGCGGGCGACGACGCCATCTCGTGGGGCAAGATGATCGTGGACGGCGCCCAGCTCCGCGACCTCCAGCAGGCCCCCCACGTGGCCATGTTCCCGATCACCGCCATGTTCCTCACCGTTCTGGCCCTCAACCTGGTGGGCGACCGCATCCGGGAGTACTACGACGTGCGAGAGCTGGCCTTTTAATGAACGACCGTTTAATGGACGCCCAGATCCGTGAGGGCGCGAGCCGGGGCGACCGGTACCGCGAGGGCGCTAGTCGGGCCGATCGTGGCCGCGAGGGCGCGGGCCGGGGCGACCGGCCGCTGCTGGAGGTCCACGACCTGCGGGTCCGCTTCCCCACGCCCGCGGGCGCCGTGCGCGCCGTCGACGGGGTGAGCTTCGACCTGTGGCCCGGCCAGGCTCTGGGCATCGTGGGGGAGTCGGGGTCGGGCAAGTCGGTCACCGCCCGCACGCTGATGAACCTCCTGCCCCGCACCGCCCGGGTGGACGGGGACGTGCTCTATGAGGGCCGGGACGTGCGGGCCCTGGCCGCGGCCGGCGCCAAGCACTTCTGGGGCGTCGAGATGACCATGGTGTTCCAAGACCCCATGACGTCGCTCAACCCGGTGAAGAAGGTGGGCGAGCAGATCGCGGAGGCGCTGCGGTACCACCTTGGCCAAAGCCGGGGCGAGGCCCTGGCCGAGGCCGCCGACCTGCTGGGCCAGGTCGGCATCCCCGAGCCAGCCCGGCGGGTGGGCCAGTACCCCCACGAGCTGTCGGGCGGGCTCCGCCAGCGGGTGGTGATCGCCATGGCCCTGGCCTGCCGGCCCCGGCTGCTCATCGCCGACGAGCCCACCACCGCGGTGGACGTGACCGTGCAGAAGCACCTGCTGGACCTGCTGGACCGGCTGCGGGCCGAGCGGGAGATGGCCATGATCCTCATCACCCACGACTTGGGGGTGGCCAAGGGCCGCACCGACGACGTGGCCGTCATGTACGCCGGCCGCATAGTGGAGCTGGCCGACACCGTCTCGCTGTTCGCCGACATGCGCCATCCCTACACCGAGGCCCTGCTGCGGTCCATCCCCCGCATCGACGACCCCAGCGGCCACCGCCTCGACCCCATAGGCGGCCGTCCCCCCGACCTCATCGACCCGCCCCGGCGGTGCAGCTTCGCCGACCGCTGCCGCTACGCCCAAAGGGACTGCCTGGAGGCCGTGCCCGAGTTCGCCGGGCTGGAGGGGCTGCACCGCTTCTCCTGCAACCACCCGGCGGGCACCGAGCGGGGCCGGGCCGCGCTGGCGGCCAACCAGGCCGCGGGCCGCAACGCCGCGGGCCTGTCCATGACCGAGACCCGCGAGGAGATCCGCTGATGGCCGGCTCGGGGCGGGCCCAACTCCGCGACGGGGCCGAGGCGCTGCTTCGGGTGGAGGATCTGGTGGCGGAGTTCCCGGCGGGCCGCAAACAGGTGGTACACGCCGTCTCGTCGGTGAGCTTCGACGTCGCCGAGGGGGAGACCCTGGGCATCGTGGGCGAGTCCGGGTGCGGGAAATCGACCGTGGCCCGGTCCATCATCCGCCTCAACCCGATCCGCTCGGGCCGGGTGGTCTACCGGGGCCAGAACCTGGCCGAGCTGGAGGGCGAGGCCCTGCGCCGGGTCCGCCCCAACCTCCAGATGATCTTCCAGGACCCGATCTCCTCGCTCAACCCCCGCCGCCGGGTGCGGGACGTGATCGGCGAGGGCCTGGCCGTCTGGGGCGACGACCGGGGAACGTGGAGCCGGGACCGCATCGACGAGCTGATGGCGGCGGTGGGGGTGGACCCCCGCTTCGGCGGCCGCTACCCCCACCAGTTCTCGGGCGGGCAGTGCCAGCGCATCGGCATCGCCCGGGCCCTGGCCCTGGACCCCGAGGTGCTGATCTGTGACGAGCCGGTGTCGGCCCTGGACGTGTCGATCCAGGCCCAGATCCTGAACCTGCTGCAGGACATGAAGTGCCGGTACGGCCTGACCGTGCTGTTCATCTCCCACGACCTGGCGGTGGTGAAGAACGTGAGCGACCGGATCGTGGTCATGTACCTGGGCAAGGTGTGCGAGATCGGGGCCGCCGACGAGCTGTACGAGCGGCCGGTCCACCCCTACACCCGGGCCCTGCTGGCCTCCATCCCCGACCCGGCGGCCACGGTGGACGTGTCCGAGGGCGACATCGGCGGCGAGCTGCCCTCGCCGGTGAACCCCCCAGAGGGGTGCCGGTTCCACACCCGCTGCCCCCGGGCCACCGAGCTGTGCCGCCAGACGGAGCCGTCCATGGCCCGAGTGGGCGACGGCGATCACTTCGCCGCCTGCCATCACCCGGTGCTGGTGGCCGCCCCCGCGCCACGCTGAGGTTCCGGCCCCGGCCCCTACGCGGGTCAGTTCTCGGCGCCGGTGGCCGCTCCCGTCGGCTGAGGCCGATCGGCCCCGGTCTGATCCTGCTGGTTGCGGGCGGCCAGCAGGACTCGGCCCATGATGACGGCCACGGCCGCGGTCAGCGCGCCCATGAGGGCGAGCTGGCGCCAGCCGCCCCGGTCACCCGAGTGCTGGGGTTCGGGCCCGGGGTCGGGCGACCCGATGATCCGCCCCGCGCCGGGCGGGAGGTCTCCGCCCGAGGCCGGGTCGGCCGGGCCGGTCTCGGGCGTCTCGGTCACCGCCGACTTGGGGACGAAGGTGACGTCGCCCAAGTCGTCGTGATCGGGGTGGTGATAGAGAGGCCCGGCCGGGGCCGCCGAAGCCGCGTCCGCCGGCCCGGCCGCGCCCAGGAGCCAGGCGCCGGCCGCGACAGCGACAGCGGCCCCCAGGAACCAGACGACGCGGCTACCCATCGCCGGGTCCGGGGTCGGCGGGGCCGGGCCCGGGGCGGCGGGCGATCCCGGTAACGGCGCCGGTGGAGGCGGCCAGGTAGGGCGGTTTCTCGCCGCCGCCGTGTACGGCGATGGTGGCGCCGGTGACGTAGGAGGCCAGCGGCGAGGCCAAGAACAGCACCACGTTGGCCACCTCGGCCACCTCGGCCAGCCGGCCCAGGGCCAGGGTGCGGCCCACCGCGGCGATGCCGGCATCGTCGCCGTAGTACAGGTGGGCCTGCTCAGTGCGGACGAAACCCACCGTCACCGCGACCACCCGAATGGCCGGCCCCCACTCGTGGGCCAGGGTCTGGGTGAGGTTGGCCAGCCCGGCCTTGGCCGCGCCGTAAGCCGCGCCGGCGGGGTTGGGCCGGGTCCCCGACAGCGACGAGATATTGACGATCACGCCGCCGCCGTCCTGGGCGGCCATCACCGGCTGCACGGCCTGGGCGAAGGCGAGCGGGGCCAGCAGGTTCAGGGCCACGACCTTCTCGTTGAAGCGGGGCGATGCCGTGGCCGAGTCGGCCGGAGGGGCGCCGCCGGCGTTGTTGACCAGTACGTCGATGCGCCCGGTCGCCTCCACCGCCGCGGCCGCCACCTGGGCGACCTGCTCGGGGTCGCGGACGTCGGCGGCCACGAAACGGGCGGTTCGGCCCGATGCGGTCACCGGCTGGGCCGGGGTCCGGCGGGCGCACACCACCACTTCGGCGCCGTGGTCGAGGAAGGTCTCGGCTGTCGCCCGGCCCAGGCCGGCGGTGCCGCCGGTGACGATCACGGTGCGCCCGGTCATGTCGAATGGATAGGCCCGCACCCGCGGCTCCCTGATTCGGCTGCCGACCGAAGCTAGCGCAGCCCCATACCGGCCGGCGTCGGCGGCCCGCCCGTCGTCGGCTGCCGGACGGTGCTTAGCGCGGCCCGCCCAGGGCGTACGATTGGGCCGTGGCCGACAAGGTGATGACCGAGGACGAGGTTGCCGAGGAGATCGCCAGCGGGATGACGGTGGGCATCGGCGGCTGGGGGTCTCGCCGCAAGCCCATGTCCTTGGTGCGGGCCGTCCTGCGCCGCGGGGCGGACGACCTGCACTTGGTCTCCTACGGCGGGCCCGACGTGGGTCTGCTCTGCGCGGCCGGCAGGGTTCGCAAGGTCAGCTACGGGTTCGTGTCCCTCGACTCGATCCCGTTGGAGCCCCACTTCAGGATCGCCCGCCAGACCGGCGCCGTCGAGACGCTCGAGTTGGACGAGGGCGCTTTCTACCTGGGTCTGCTGGCCGCCTCCCACCGCCTGCCGTTCTATCCGACCCGGGCCGGGCTCGGGTCGGACATGCTGGCCTGCAATCCCGGCCTCAGGACGGTGAGGAGCCCCTACGACGACGGCGAGGAGCTGGTGGCCGTGCCCGCCTTCGACATCGACGTCTCGCTCGTTCACATGAACCGGGCCGACGCCCGGGGCAACGGCCAGTTCCTGGGGCCGGACCTGTACTTCGACGACCTGTTCGCCATGGCCGCCGAGCGCACCTTCATGTCCTGCGAGCGGATCATCCCCACCGAGAGCCTGCTAGAGGAGGGGCCGGTGCACACCCTGCGCATACCCCGCCTTCACGTCGACGGCGTGGTCGAAGCCCCCGAAGGGGCCCACTTCACCGAGTGCCCGCCCGACTACGGCCGGGACGAGGCCTTCCAACGCGCTTACGCGGCCACGGCCCGCGACCTAGACGCCTGGGACCGGTTCCGGGCCGAGTGGCTCGAACTCGAGTCCCACGACACCTACCGAGACCGGCTGGCCCGCTGGAGGGACTCGTGACCACCGAGGGTGCCGGGACGGCCGAGGGCGCCCCCGCTGCTGCTGGTCTCGACGAGATCTGCGTGGTGGCGCTGGCTGAGGCCTTCCGGGGCGACGGCGAGATCCTGGGCCATCCCATGGGGCCGGTGCCGGTGATCGCGGGCCGGCTGGCCCGGGCCAGCTTCGAGCCCGACCTGATGCTCACCGACACCATCGCCTACGCCGTGACCGGGACCCTGCCGTGGGGCGCCGCCCCCGACCCGGCGGCGGTGGAGTGCTACATGCCCTTCCGCACGGTGTTCGACCAGGTCTGGTCGGGGCGTCGCCATGTGGTGATGGGGGCCAGCCAGATCGACCGGCACGGTAACCAGAACATCGCCGCCATCGGCGACTACCGGGCCCCCAAAGCCCAGTTGCTGGGCATGAGGGGCGCTCCGGGCAACGTCATCAACCACACCACCAGCTACTGGGTGCCCAACCAGGCCCGCTCCTTCGCGGTCTCGGTCGACGTAGTGTCGGGGCCGGGGTATGACCGGGTGGCAGCCCTTCCCGAGCCCAGCCGGCGCTTCCACGAAGTGCGCCGAGTGGTGACCGAGCTGGGCGTCTACGACTTCGAGACCCCCGAGCGGGTCATGCGCCTGCGCTCTGTCCACCCCGGCGTCACCGTCGATCAGGCCGCGGCCGCGGCCCCGTTCGAGCTGGCGATGCCCGACGAGGTGCCCGTCAGCCGGGTTCCCACCGAAGCCGAACTCCACCTGCTCCGATCGGTGATCGACCCCGGCGGAGCCCGCAAGGCCGACTTCCGCACCCGTCTGTGAATTCAGGACGAATGCGACAATCTCGTCTTCGCCTTCGTGGACCGCGGATGCGTTTGTCCTGTCAAGTGTTGCCGTTGGTTATGTTGTTGATCGGGATGTCTACCGTGTTTATCTATGATACGGACCGCCGGGTTCTTTACCGCCAATTTTGGGAAGTAGATTCAGGGACGAATTTGTATTCCTCTCATTATTTGAGTGTGGCAGTGAATCTTTCTCCTAGTCACCATTTTCTTGGGTTTATGAGTCGGGGATTTGATGTGAATGGCAATATCGATTATCTCGCGTATAATCGTTTTCCTCCTGGTGGTTATGTGCTGATAAAGCTGGTTACCCTGCCTTTCGGAGATGACTTGTCAAGCCAAATTTATGCGGCCCGAATATTGATGTTGGTATTCTTCGTCGGTACCGCGGTTTTGGCGTACTTGTCTCTATGTCGGCTCACGTCCAGTCGTTGGATCGCTTCGGCGGCAACCCTTATAGTATTCTCCTCTACACAATTTTTGTTCCACAATGACACGATGCTAACCGATGCCATGCCGGATCTTTTTGGGTTCGCTCTGACTTTTCACGGTATGGTGATCTTTGTTCAGGAACGTCGATTCCGGCAGTTGGTGATCAAGGCATGTCTAGCTTTATTGTTGGGTTGGCACGTTCTGGCGCTGTTATTGGTATTCATTTTTCTTGGTCTGGCTAAAGAGATCATCAAAGTTAGAAAGACAAGGACGATTCGAGAAATCTTTCGTGCTGTAGTTGCCAGTCGCTATTTTATGCTGGGTATTGTTGCCTTCGGTTTTGGCTTATTAATATTGGCTTACAATATGGGGAACGAGTATTACGCCTTGAACGTTAGGGGGAACCGTCAATTAGCCCTATCAGATTTGCCATCATTTCATTCCATGTTGAGACGCACTGGAGTCAGTCAACTCAGTCAAGAGGGTCCTAAGACACATTGGTTCCCGGCGGGGGTCAGGCTACCATGGGTCTGGTTTTTGGAAGAACAGTTCCAGAGAATAGGTAGCCTATCGGTTCCTTTCGCTTTACCGGGACCAACCATTTCTATTACGAATTCGCAATTGTTGAATGTAGATGCGAATTGGATACGAGGGATTACCAGATCGCAAGAATATGCTATCGCGGTCGCAGCGGTTGGCACATGTGTGATTGGAATGTTTTGGGTTCGTTATCGGCTGCTGGCTGCGACTGCGATTCTTGCCGGATTCTGCTGGTCAATACCAATGAGGCATCAAAGTAAGATGCATCTTTATGAGAGCTTATATTATGTAAGTATTCCTCTGTTCTTTTTTACTTTGATCCTGTTGCTTATTCGGAAATGGTCAAGCGAACGCCTTATGCCGCTTGGTTCCGTGATTGCGCTTTTTATCTTCATAACCTCTAGCCATCAAATGGGTCGTGCCTATCTTCCTCCTGATGACCTCTCTGTTACCTTTAATAAGACGGTGGTAGATGATTTTAGTGCTATCCGTAAATTAACCAGAGGACAAAATATACTTATCCCGGGTGGGGGGAGGAATTATGAACTTGTCAGGGTGCGTTATGGGTGGCATTACTATTTATCGGGTCGTGGTATTGTGTTTAATGAGGATGTCAGTGGTTGTGATCGTGGTTTGGACAAGGTTGATTTTATGATTCAGACTAGGCGGGATGTAGTGCCGGGTTTGTTAACACCAGATAATCAGAGGATGTTCTTGTATGATAGGTACGTGTATGAGGAGCGTATAGACAAAATTATTGAGGAAAATAGGCCGGTAATCCGAGGTGATTTTGATGTCTACCTCACCGATGATAGAAAGTTAGTTTATGTCAGAGATCGCTGCGATGGGATTGAAACTAATCTCCCGATTTTGGCTCCGTTCTTTTTGCATGTTTATCCAGTTGATGTCGAAGATATACCTGATATCGGCCAGAGCTACGAATTCAACGAGTTTACGTTTGTTGAGCATCGCGTCATGGACACCAAACGACATGTTGCAATTATCGATTTACCTGACTACGATATCGCCGGTATCAGCACCGGGCAGTATGTAGGCGGGAGCCGAATCTGGGGTGGCGAATTTTTTGGCCCTGACTATGCGGCAAATGCTGATTTGAGCCGACGGGTAGATCAGGTGACTGCTTCTCACCAACCGATCATTCGCAGTTATTTTGACGTCTATCTCGCCGATAATAAGACCTTGATATACGTTATCGAACCGTGCCATAATGATGATATCAGTGACGATTTCTTTTTACATGTCGTCCCCGTTGACATCAAAGATCTTCCTGAATCTCGTAGACAATACGAATTCGATAACCTCGATTTCAGCTTCTTCGACCGCGGATTCAAAGACGGCCGAAGATGCGCAGCCGTGATCGATCTGCCCGACTACGACATCGCCCGCATCCGTACCGGACAATTCACCGACCAAGCCCCAACCTGGCACAGCGAATTCGGCTTCGTCGATGACTAAAGGTGACCGGCCGGTGGTGTGCTTCGTCTGTACTGGCAACGCGGCTCGCTCGGTCATGGCCGCGACCATAATGAGGGCCCTGGCCCCGGACCTGGTCGTGCGGGGCGCCGGCACCCATGTGGTGGAGGGCCAGCCCATGGGGATCAGGACCCGGACGGCCCTGGCCCGTCACGGCCTGGTCGACCACCGCCACCGGTCCCGGCAGTTCTCGGCCGACGAGGCCGGCGCCGACCTCATCGCGGTCATGGAGCCGGCCCACCTCTTGTGGATCCGGTCCCGGTTCCCGACCGCGGCGGCTGTTACCGGGTCGCTGCGGAGGCTGGCCCGAGACCTGCCCCGACCCGACCCGACCCGGCCCCGGCCGCTGGCAGAGCGGGTGGCGGCCCTGGACCTAGCCGGCGTCGGCCCCGAGCCGTGGGAGGAGGTGCCCGATCCGGGCGCGGGCGCCCAGGCCGACTTCGACCGCTGCGCCGACGAACTGCACCGGCTGGTAGCCCTGCTCCACGGCCGGCTGGGCTGAACGGCACCGGCCTACCCTTGAGGCATAGACGAGCGTGACGGCACAAAGGAGCCTTGCGGCATGGACGAACGCAACTTGACGGGCCGCATCGGCGCCGATGGCCGAGGTTTGCTGGAGGCGGCCCGGGGCAACTTCGACGCGGCGGTGGCCGGCTGCGGGGACTGGACCGTTCGGGATCTGATCGCCCACATGGGCCAAATCAACAACCGGGTCGCCGCCGTCCTCTCCCGGCGGGCGACCGAGATGGTGCCGGCCTCGGAACTCCCGGACCTGCCCGACGGCGGCGACGACGACACTCTGACGGAGTACGCCGTCGCCGCCCTCGATGCTCTGCTGGCCGCCCTGGCCGAGATCGACCCGGCCGAGGCGGTGTGGACGTGGACGCACCGGCGCGACGCCGCTTTCTGGTTCCGGCGCCTGTGGCACGAGACGGCCGTTCACCGATGGGACGCCGAGACCGCGGCCGGCCGGGACTTCGCCATCGACGGCGATCAGGGCGGCGACGGCATTGACGAGCTGTTCGAGGTGCTGGCGCCGACCATGCTGGCCCGCGGGCGGGCCCTGCCCACCGGCTCGCTGCACCTGCACCGGACCGACGGCGCCGGGGAGTGGCTGCTGACCAGCGAAGCCGGGACCGTCTCGGTCGAGCACGTTCACGCCAAGGGCGACGCCGCCCTGCGGGGCCCCGGCGGCGCCCTCTATCTGGCCATGTGGGGCCGGGTGCCGCTGAGCGAACTGGAGCTGTTCGGCGCCCCGGCCGTGGCCCGGAGCTGGATCGACTTCTCTCCGTGACCGACTCCAGTCCCGCGGGCGAAGTCCGCGCCGGTGACAGGACCCGCCGGCCGGACAACACGAACCGGCGGCGCCGGGGCGGGGGCAGCCTCGACCAGCTCATGCCGGTGGTGCTGTTCATCGTCTTGTACAACCTGGTGAACACCGAGACGGCGGTGGTGGCCTCCACCGTGTGGTCGGTGAAGGCGGCCTACAGCCGGAAGGCCCGGGGCCTGCCCATCGGGAAGTGGCTGCCGGCCATAACCGCCTACCTGCTGGTCAGGGCGGCCGTCACCATCGCAGCGGAGCGGGATCTGGTTGATTTCGGGGTCAGCTCCGAGGCGGTGTACTTCGGGATAGGCATAGGCACCAAGATGCTGATCGGGGCGGCGGCGGCCGTCACCATCTTCGCCGGCCGGCCCTTCATGGTGTGGGCGGCCCGCAAGTTCGTCGATCTGCCCGAGTCGGTGCTGGCCGATCCCCGGTTCAGGGCCACCCT
Source organism: uncultured Acidimicrobiales bacterium (assembly GCA_958296055.1). Taxonomy (GTDB): domain Bacteria; phylum Actinomycetota; class Acidimicrobiia; order Acidimicrobiales; family Aldehydirespiratoraceae; genus CATQHS01. The sequence continues at coordinate 592,230 of CATQHS010000001.1, read as the reverse complement.
GCGTAACGTCACCTGGCTGATAGCGGTCTATGAGATCGGTTCGTCGGTGTGGGACATCTGGCTGTTCAACAACTCGGGGGTGAGTCTGTTCCTGGCGACCCGGTCGGTGGTGAACTACGTCGTCTCCTTCCTTTTCATCGGCGGGGCGCTGCTGTACATGGACCGCCGCCTGTCGCCGATCGAGGGGTTTCCGGGCTTGATGGCCATTCTGGAGCGAGTGGGCCCGGTGCCCGGACGGCGAACTGGCGGGGGAGCGGCTGGCAGGGAGTGAGTTGACCGCCCTGTTCATTCTCGTCGGCGCCGTGTTGGGCGCGGTGATCGATCAGATCCCGGGGTTCTTCATCGGGGGCGCCATCGGCTTTCTCTTGAGCCGAGACCGGGAGTTGCGGCAGCGGCTCGAAAAGCTCGAAAAGGTTGAACAAGCTCAGGCCCCGCCGCCGGAGGCGGTCGGACCCGAAGGCCCTCCCCCTCTCCAGGCGCCGGAGACTCAACCGCCGCCGCCTCCCCATCCCCCCGCCCCGGCCGCGCCGGTCACCGCCGATGTCGCCCCCGAACCGGCTGCGGTTCCCGAACCAGCTCCGGTGGCTGCGGTCTCCGAACCGGCTGCGGCTTCTGAACCGGCCCTAGCCCCGGCCCCGCTGTCTGCTTCTCCCGCAACCGAGGTGCCCGTCTCCCGCCCGGCCCCCCCGGCCCGGCCCGCCGCCCCTGCCCCTGCCGCTGCCTCTGCTGGCTCCTCCGACGACCCCCTGACGCGGCTGGTGAACGCGGCCAAAACATGGGTCATGACCGGAAACGTGCCCGTGAAGGTCGGGGTCCTGATCTCGCTCATAGGGCTGGGGTTCTTGATTCGCGAGGCCAACGAGCGCGGTCTCATCAGGTTGACCGTCGAGATGCTCCTCGTTGCTGTCTCGATGTTCGGGCTGGCGCTGCTGGCCGCGGGCTGGCGCTTCCGAGGCCGGCGGCCCGTGTACGGCCTGAGCCTCCAGGGCGGAGGGATCGCCGTGGAGTATCTGACGACCTACGCCGCCTTCGCGGTGTACGGCGTCTTGCCGGCCGCGCCGGCGGCGGTGGCCGTCGTCGCCGTCACCGTCGGAGCGGGAGTCCTCGCCGTCGCCCAAGACTCGCGGACCCTGGCCCTTCTCGGCATGGTCGGCGGGTTTCTCGCCCCGGTGCTGGTGTACTCGCAGCCCGAGGACCACATCCTGGTCTTCAGCTTCTACGCCGTCCTGAACGCCGCCATCGTCGGAGTCGCCTGGTTCAAGGTCTGGCCCGAACTCAACCTCGCCGGTCTCGGCCTGACGTTCGGCATCTCGGCCTACTGGCTCTTGGAACGCCACACGACCGATGACTGGGTCTCCACGCAGCCGTTCATCGCCCTGTTCGTGATGATGTACATGGCGATACCGGTGCTGTTCGCCGCCCACCAAGCCCCCGACCTGAAGGACGTGCGGACGGCGCCGCTGGTTTTCGCCACCCCGTTCATAGGGTTCGGCCTACAGAACCTCGTGGTCGGCCACACCGAGTACGGCCTGGCCGCCAGCGCGCTGGCTCTGGCCTTGATCCACGGTGCTTTGGCCGCGGTCACCCGCAAACTGGGCGGAGGGCGCCGTGAGCTGACGGAGGCGTATATCGGCCTGGGTGTGACCTTCGCCGTCATCGCCGTTCCGTTCGCGCTGGGCGCCTACTTCACCGCGACCGTCTGGGCTCTGCAGGGCCTCATGCTGGTTTGGATCGGCATCCGCCGGGCCCGTCTGCTCGTCGTCATCGCCGGCGGGGTGCTGCAGGTGCTGGCCGGATCCTCGCTCATCTTGCATCTGGGCGAGTCCCTCCCGTATCCGGCCGGCGTGACGTTTATCGCCAACCAATACTTCCTGGGCGCGGCCGTGCTCGCCGCCGCCGGCCTGGTGTCCGGCTGGCTGTTCCACCGGTCCGGGGACCGCATAGCCACCGATGAAGCCGCCCTTTGGGCGGCGCTGGCCTGGGGGGCTGGCTGGTGGCTCACGGGCGGGCTCATGGAGATCGGCTACCAGGTCCCGGTCGGGAAGCTGTCGGCCGCGCTCGCCTTCGCCGTGCTCACCTTCGCCGCGGCGGGCTTGTCGGCCCGGCGGCTGGGATGGCCGCACCTCGGCGCCTTGGGGCCGCTGATCCTTCCGACGATGGCCGCGGCGCTCTACGCCGCACTCGTCATCCGGGACCATCCGTTCGATCGCTACGGATGGGCCGCATGGCCCGGGTCCATCGCCGTCTACTACGCGTTCCTGCGGCTGCGGGAAGGCGCCTTCCCCCGGCTCTGGGCCGCGCTGCACGCGGGCGGCTACTGGGTGCTGGCCGTATTGATCGGCGTCGAAGTCCATTGGCAGACCGACCAGATCGCCAACGGCGCCTGGCCGCCCGTCGCCGCGCTCACGGCGGTGCTGCTGCTCATAGGGGGAACCCTGCTGGGCTTGGGGTCGTCGGCGTGGCCGCTGGGGGCGCATCGGCGGATCTATGTCTTGGCCTGCACCGGCCCGGTGCTGATGCTGCTGGCCGCTCTCGGGTTCTTGGCCGTCGTCGTATCCGACGGAGACTTCTCGCCGCTGCCCTACCTGCCCCTGCTGAACCCGCTGGAGTTGGCCGCGGCTCTGCTGGTGGCGGTGGCGTTCGCGTGGCGGAGGCGGGCCCGGCCCGAGGGGGGCCACCCGCTCGAAGACCTGGTCGAGGCACCGTGGACCCCGGCCCTGGCCGGGGCGGGCACCGTCCTGGCGACGATGACGGCGGCTCGCACCGTCCACCACTGGCTGGACGTTCCCTTCGACGGCGAGTCGCTGTTCGACTCCACCGCGCTGCAAGTCTCGCTGTCCATCCTCTGGGCTCTGATCGCGCTGGCGGGCATGGTCGTCGGCGTGCGCTTGGCCCGTCGCGCCGTGTGGGTGGTGGGCGCGTCGTTCATGGCGGTGGTGGTCGTCAAGCTGTTCCTCATCGATCTCGGGGGTCAGAACACCCTCGGCCGGGTGGTCTCGTTCATAGGCGTGGGCGTCCTTCTCCTGATCGTCGGGTACTTCGCCCCGGTTCCCCCTCCGCTGTCCGCTGAGATCCCCGACGAGTGAGCTGGCCCTTTGCCGTAGGGGGAGTGAACTGATCGGGCTCCGGCCCCGTTAGCTTTGCGAACAGGTAGAGAATCGACCGATAGGAGAGGAAGACATGGGCGACACGGATTTCGCCAACAAGGCCAAGGGCGTGGTGGGCGATCTGGCCGGCAAGGCTCGGAACAAGGCGGGCAAGGCCGCCAATGTGGCCGGAGACGTGGCGGGCAAGGCCGCCCATGTGGCCGGAGACGTGGCGGGCAAGGCTGCCAATGTGGCCGGAGACGTGGCCAGCGAGGTCTGGGACAAAGCCGGCGACGTGGCCCACAAAGCCGGCGACGCGGCGGGCAAGGCCGCCCACAAGGCGGGCGACGCCGCGGGCAGGGCCGCCCATGTGGCTGGCGATGTGGCGGGCGAGGTCTGGGACAAGGCCGGCGGCGTGGCCGAGGCCGTGGTCGACAAGATCGACGACCTCACCGGGGGCCGCGTCCCCGATGTGGTGCGCAGGGCGGTGGACCGAACCGACGACGTTGCGACTGACACCGCTGCGACCGACGCCGCTGCCGCCGATGACGCTGCGACCGACGCCGCTGCCGCCGATGACGCTGCGACCGACGACGCTGCGGGCACCGACGACGCCGCTAGTGCCGACGCCGCCGACTCCGCGGCCGACACCGCCGACGGCTCCGCGGCCGACGCCGACGATGGCAAGCCGAACTGACCCCCCAGTCCCCCAGTCCCCCAAGTTTTTCTGAGCAAGCGTTGTCGTATAGCGACAATCTTTGCTCAGAAAAACCCAAGTAGGGCGTTAGAAAACCTAGTAGGACATCAGAAAACCAGCCGGCGCGGGCCTGCGCTAGAGGCGGTCGGGCCGCGCTAGGTGTCAGTTCGCGTGAGGTTGTTAGCGCGTGATGCGGGCGGGCCTGCGCTAGAGGCGGTTGATCCCGATCAGCGCCATCACTGCCTGCTGCTGGGTCCGGGATTCGGCCCGGTCGATGCGGGCTTCGACTGCCCATTCGTGGTGCCCGGCCGGGTCGAGCAGCCTCTGGGCGACCCGGCCGGTGCCGTCGTCGATGTCGACCCAACGCCGGGACCGGGCCTCGCCGTCGATCCCGATGGCGTCGTGCTCGGCCCAGTAGGGGGCCATGGCCCGGTCCAAGTCGGCTTCAGTCCAGTCCCCGGAGTCGGCCAACCGGGCGGCCAGCTCGCCGTGGGCCCGCCGGGCCAGCAACTGCACCCAGCCGAACATCTCGTTGCGGACCATCACCTCGAAGGCCCGCCGGTCGGCGGTGATGTCGGCGTCGCCCCCGTCGTCACCGTCGCCGCCGGCGCCCCCGTCGTCACCGTCGCCGGGGAACGGCGAATCGGCCGCCGGCCCCTCGGGTTGTCGGAGCCGCTCCCACTCGTCCAGCAGGCTGGAGTCGACGTGGCGGACAACCGCGCCCAGCCAGGCCGCGATGTCCTCGAGCTCGCCGGTGACCGCCTCGGGCGGCACGGTTTGGGTCAGCGTCCGGTAGCACTCCGACAGGTAGCGCAGCAGCACCCCCTCCGACCGCTTCAGGCCGTAGCGGGCCACGTACTGGTTGAAGGTGTCGGCGCATTCGAGCATGTCCCGCACCACCGACTTGGGGCCGGGCCGGTCCCGCCCCACCCAGGGGTGATGGCGGGCGAACACCTCGAAGGCCCCCTCGATGAATCCGGCCTCGGGCCGGGGCCAGGTCGCCTCGGCCAGTCGGCTCATCCGCTCCTCGTACTCCACGCCCTCGGCCTTCATCTGGCTCATCAGCTCGTCCTTGATCCGGTCGAGCTGGGCCATCAGCACCACCGTCGGGTCCTCGAGGATCGACTCCACCAGGCTGAGCACCTGCAGGTGGTAGTCGGCGGCGTCTTGGTCGAGCACCCCCACCGCCTCCACCGCGAACAGCGACAGGGGCTGGTTGAGCCGGAACTCGTCCTGGAGGTCGAGACCGACCCGCACCGGGCGGCCCAGTTCGTCGGGCTCGTCCAGCACCTCGACGATCCCGGCGTCCACCAGCGACCGGAACACGCTCACCGCCCGGCGGATGTGGTTGCGCTGGCGGGGCCGGGGCTCGTGGTTGTCGACCAGCAGCCGCTTCATGGCCACACAGCCGTCGCCGGGCCGGTCTAAGACGTTGAGCATCATGGCGTGGGTCACCCGGAAGCTCGACTCCAGGGTTTCGGGCGCCCCGGCCGCCAGCCGGGCCAGGGTGTCGGCGTCGTAGTGGGCGTAGCCCCGCTCGGGCGGCTTCTTGCGGACCGGCTTGCGGCGCTTGCCGCCCCCGGCGGCTGCGGCTGCTTTCACCTCGGCCCGCTTGTTCTCGATGACGTGCTCGGGGGCCTGCACCCACACGCTCCCGGCGTCGTCGAAGCCCCGGCGTCCGGCCCGCCCCGCGATCTGCTGGAAGTCCCGCACCGACAGCACCCGAGTCCGGCGCCCGTCGTACTTGAAGAGCTGGGTGAACAGCACGGTGCGGATGGGCACGTTCACCCCCACCCCCAGGGTGTCGGTGCCGCATATCAGCCGGAGCAGGCCCTGCTGGGCCAGCTTCTCCACCAGCAGCCGGTACTTGGGGAGCAGGCCGGCGTGGTGGACGCCGATGCCGGCCAGCACGAAGCGCCTCAGGTCCTTGCCGACGGGGGTGTCAAAGCGGAACCGGCCCACCGCCTCGCGCACGGCCGTCTTCTCGTCGGGGGTCAGCACTTTGAGGCTGGTCAGGCTCTGGGCCCGGGCCGAGGCCTCCCTCTGGGTGAAATGGACGATGTAGACCGGCGCCTTTCCCGAGGACAGCAGCTTCTCGACCGACACGTGCAGCGGGGTTTCGCGGTACTCGAAGTCCAGGGGCACCGGCCGCTGGGCCGACGCCACCAGGGCGGCGTCCCGCCCGGTCCGAGCCTGAAGGTCGGCCCGCATCCGGGCGGTGTCGCCCAGGGTGGCCGACATGAGCAGGAACTGGGGCCGGTTCAACTCCAGCAGCGGCACCTGCCAGGCCCAGCCCCGGTCCCGGTCGCCGTAGTAGTGGATCTCGTCCATCACCACCAGATCCACGTCGATGACGGGGCCGGCCCTCAGGGTCCGGTTGGCCAGGATCTCGGCCGTGCAGGCGATCACCGGGGCGTTGCCGTTGACGGTGGCGTCCCCGGTGACCATGCCCACCCGGTCGGCGCCGAAGGCCGCGGTCAGCTCGAAGAACTTCTCGCTCACCAGCGCCTTGACCGGCGCGGTGTAGACAGCCCTCAGACCCCGGGCCACCGCGGCGAAGATCCCGGCCATCGCCACCAGCGACTTGCCCGACCCGGTGGGGGTGGCCAGCACCACGTGGTCGTCGGCCAGCAGGTGCAGCACCGCCTCCTGCTGGTGCTCGTAGAGCTCGAAGCCCGCGTCGGCCGCCCACTGCTCGAAGGCCTCCAGCAGCTCGTCGGGATCTCCGCCGCCCGGCAGGCGCTCGCCCAGCGCTGGTGGGGCGGCGGCGTTCATGGCGAGGGGGCCAGCGTCGGCGGGGCTGCGGCGTTCATGGCGAGGCGGCCAGCGCCGGGAAGGCCACAGTATTCGACAGTGTTCGCCCGTCAGGCCAGGGCCGAGTAGTCCACGTGGTCGGTGGTCATCCAGGCGCTGAAGCCGCGGTCGGCCACCACGTTGGCGCCGTTGAGGGCCGCGGCCGCGTCGGCGCCGAGGAACACCAGCGGCGCGGCCATGTGCTCGGGGCTGATGATCCCGCCCGACTGCTCGATGGCCCAGTCGATCACCTTTTCGGTGGCCTGGCGGCGGAAGTCGACGATCAGGGGAGTGTCGAGCACCCCCGGGCACAGGCTGTTGGTGCGCACCCCGAACCGGGTGAGACTGCGGTGGGAGCTGTGCATGGTCCACACCTGGACCAGCTCCTTGGACAGGTCGTACGGGGCCGCCTCCACCAACTCGGAGTGCTCCGACATCCACTCGACGGCCTCGTCCCAGCCCTCGATGGCGATCAGCTCGTTGATCACGTCCAGGCGATCGCGCCAGCCGGCGCCGATGATGGAAGCGGTGTTGACTATGGCTCCGCCGGAGTTCATGGTGGGCAACAGGCTCTCGCTGAGGCGGCGCAGGCCCAGGTAGTTGACCCGGAGCACGAAGTCGCCGGCGTGAACCCCGGCCACCCCGGCGTTGTTGAACAGCACGTCCACGCCGCCGCCGATCTCGGCCGCGGCCGCGTCTATCGAGTCGGGGTCGCTCATGTCGGCGGGAATGAAGCGGGTGGCCGGCCCGGTCGGCTCCTTCACGTCGAGCACGGTCAGGTCGGTGCAGCCCGAGCGGGCCAGGAGTTCGACCGCGGCCGCCCCCAGACCGCTGGCCCCGCCGGTGAGCACCACCTTCTTGCCCGCGTAGCTGACCAGATCGCCCAGCCCGCCGGCGGGGGGTGAGTTGGGCGGTGACGGGTCCGTCGAAGAGAGCGGGCCGGGGGGTGAGTTGGGCGGTGACGGGTCGGGCATGGGTTCGAGTCCTTTGAATGGGGGGGGGATCAGGGGAAAAGGCCCTGCAGCACCCGCCACAGCACCCACAGGCCGGCGATGGCGAAGGGGCCGGGCACGGCGATGACGAGGGCCCAGGTGGCGTAGCGAATCCAGGCCGGGCGGTCCGAGAATCGGTGATGGTGGAAGGCGGCGTCGAGGCGCTCGGCCTCCTCGTCTTTGGGCACCTCCGCCAACACGGCGGCGGCCTCCTCGGCCGCCGTCTCAGCCACCGCGATGAACACCGTCCGGTGGGTCACGTGTTGGGGGGCCACCTCGGTGGCCGGATCGAACAGCACCGCCGACTCGAAGCCGGCCTCGGTCAGGCGGGCCTTGGCCAGCTTGGCCTCGAAGAAATCGGCGTACTCGGCGATAACCACCGTCCCCTTCATCGGCCTCATCGCCCCATGGTGCCCGAAGAGAGCCCTCCGGCCCAAACGGACCCGCCGTTTCTTGGACCGCCGATGCGGTGAAGGCTCGCCGGGGCGCAGGCCGAGAGTGGAACAACCGGTGATGGGTCCATTGGCGTGACGGGGATTGGCGGTTGCTTCCCCGGTTACCTGGTCAGGTGTCGAACAGGGCGGGTGCTGGTTGCCGGAGTCGGGCCGGGTCGATCCCCGCCGCTGACAGGGCGGCGGTCAGGTGTCGAACAGGGCGGGTGCTGTTGGCCGGGGCGGGTCGGGGCCGCTGGCCGGGCCCGATCTGAAGCGGTTCAGGTGTAGAACAGGCGGGTGTTGTTGGCCGGGGCGGGTCGGGGCCGCTGACCGGGCCCGATCTAGAGCGGTTCGGGTTGGGGTCGGTTCGGGTTCTGGTTGGCTGCGGGCCGCGGCTTGGTCGCGGTTGGCGGGCATCCCTGGCGTCGTGGGGGTGTTGGCCGTTGGCGGGATCGGGCGGGGCTAGGGGGTCAGGCGGCTCGAGAGCGGGTTTGCCTTGTCGGTGGGTGATGCGCCAGTGGTGGTCGTGGATGTTGTGGTGGCAGCGCCAGCAGACGAGGACGAGGTTTTCGATGTCGGTGCGGCGGGTTTGGGCGTAGGGGATGATGTGGTGGGCTTGGCAGCGGCTGGGTTCGGCGCCGCAGCCGATGCAGCCGCGGTCGCGGGCGATGAGGGCCCGCCATTGTTTGGTGGTGGCGGTGCGCACCCTGGCCCCGTGGTAAAGCGGCTTGCCTTCGCTGAACAAGATCCCGGCGAGTTGGGCGTCGCAGGCGATGCGCTGCAGCACGGCGGGGGGCACGGACCCGGTGCCGGGTATCTCGCAGCGCCCTGAGGGGTCCTCCCCGGTGAGGACGCCGATGTCGGCCACCACGATGACCTCAGCTTTAGGCCGCCCGCCGGAGCCGCCGCGGCCCTTGGCGTCGTCGGCGGCGCCTGAAGTGAGCAGGTCGAGGGCGTCGGCTCGGAGCTGGTCCCAGGATCGGGATTCTTCGCCCAGGTCGAAGCCGCCAGCAGCCGCGGATCCCTCGCCGTTGCCTGAACGGCCGCTGGTCTGGGCGATGGCGGGTCTTTCGCCGGAGCCCAGCGCCCCGTCGGCGGCTGGCCTATAGCCGGCGTCCGGGCCGGCACCGTTGCGGGCTGCGTGTTGGTCTTGGCGGCGCAGTTGTTCGGCGGTGTCTTGCAGGCGGGAGCAGATGCGGGTGCCGGTCTCGGGGTCGAGTAGGCCGTCGAGGCGCACCATGCCGTCTTGTTGCTTCCAAGTCTTCAGGTACCGCCGTCTGCGTTTGTGCAGCCAGTCGTCATGGCCATGATCGGATTGGTGACGCTGAGTCCAGGCCCCGACCTGGCGGGCGAACTGATCCGGCGGCAGCTCCTTAGCCTGAGCCAACAGATCAGAAGCGGAGTCCACCGCCTCAGGGTTGGTGCGCTTGGCCGCATCCGCCAAGCGCTCGGCGTTGGCCAAAGACACTTCCCCGGCGTCGACCGCGGTGCGCACCCCCGGCATCTCGTCGAGGACCTCCGCCGCGCCCAGGCTGCGGCGGGCCTGGGACTTCGATTTCCCGGCCTGGTAGCGCAGCACCGACGCCCCGCCATCGCCATGGCGCTCCCGGGCCGCGATCAACCGAGCCGCGTCGGTCTGCAACGCGGTCACCTTGGCCTCCCACGCCCGGCTGACCGCGACTAGGTCCTTGAGCCGCCCCACCGGCAGTTCCCCCGACCGGGTCGCTTCCAGCAGCCAGGCCAGCCCCTCTTCGACGCATTCGACCTTCTCGGTGAACATATGATCACTCTATAGCAGGGGTGAGACAATCACACCCTATTACCTGAAATATCTCAGAAAAATTTGAAAAATATTCAAAAAGTTTGAGTCGGTCGGGGTGGCGCGGTGATCCAGGCCGGAGAGTGGCACGGGGGTCAGCGTCGGCGCCGCTTGCGGCGACGACCGCCCCCGTGACAGGACCCGCCGGCCGGGACGACACGAGCGCCCGAAGGGGAGCAAACGCCCCCGTGACAGGACCCGCCGGCCGAGCAGAGCAAAGGCTCAAAGGGGGCGACGGCAACCGGCTCATGGCACCCGGGACCGCCTCGACCCACCGCTAGGGTGACCGGCGTGAGCGCCGTGATCGCCGTGGACGGCCTGGTCAAGGACTACGGGGCCGTCCGGGCGGTGGACGGCGTGTCGTTCGAGGTGGCCGAGGGGGAGGTGGTGGCCCTGCTGGGCCCCAACGGGGCGGGCAAGTCCACCATCGTCGAGATCCTCGAAGGACACCGCCGCCGCAGCGCCGGGTCGGTGGAGGTTCTGGGCGTCGATCCCGGCTCGGCCCCTCGCTGGTTCCGGGACCGGATCGGCATCGTGCTGCAGTCCTCGGGCATCGACCCCGAGCTGACCGTGCGCGAGGTGATCGACCTCTACCGCCGGGTCTACCGCCGGCCCCGGCCCACCGACGAGATGATCGAGATGGCAGAGCTCACCGAGAAGGCCTCGGCCCGGGTGACGTCGCTGTCGGGCGGGCAGCAGCGCCGGGTCGACCTGGCCTTGGGGCTGGTGGGCGACCCGGAGCTGATCTTCCTCGACGAGCCGACCACCGGCTTCGACCCGGCCGCCCGGCGCCGGAGCTGGGACCTGATCCGGAACCTGGCCGACCGGGGCCGGACCGTGCTGCTGACCACCCACTACTTAGAGGAAGCCGAGCACCTGGCCGACCGGGTGGCGGTGCTGGCCCGGGGTCGGATCGCAGCCGAGGGTGCCCCGGCCCAACTGCGGGCCGACGCCTCGGGCACCACCCTGATCCGCTTCCGGCTGCCCGAAGAGACAGGCACGGTCGAGTCGCTGCTGAGCCCGTTGGCCGGCCGGACCAAGGGCCGGGGCCGCCACTTGGAGGTGGCCACCGAGACTCCCACCGCCGATCTGGCCCACCTCACCGGATGGGCCCTCCACCGGGGGATCGAGCTGGCCGAGCTGACCGTCGCCAGCCCCACGCTCGAAGAGGCCTACTTGGCCTTGGTGAGCGACGACGGCGACGAGATCAAGGCCGGATTCGGCGAGACCGGCGGCGAGGCCGAGACCGAGGCCGACGGCGAGACCAACGACGAGGCCGAGACTGAGGCCGACGGCGCGGGCGGGGAGCGGTCGGAGTGAGGACGCTCGGCTTGGTGCTGTCCCAGATCCGCAGCCAGAACCGGATCTTCTGGCGGGTGCCGATCGGGGCCTTCTTCACCCTGGTGTTCCCGGTGATGCTGCTGGTGCTGTTCGTCGCCCTCTTCGGCAACGAGAGCTTCGACACCCCCTACGGCGAAGTCACCACCAGCCAGTTCTACACCCCGGGGCTGGCCGTGTTCGCGGCGGCCTCGGCCACCTACACGAACATCGGCATCAACCTCACCGTTCGCCGAGAGCTGGGCATCCTCAAGCGGGTCAGGGGCACGCCGCTGCCGCCGTGGATCTACCTGGCCGGGGTGGTGGGCTCGGCGGTGTGGATCGCCTTGGTGTCCACCGCGGCGATGGTGGGGCTGGGAGTCCTGGCCTATGGGGTGAACATCGAGGCGGCCAAGCTGCCGGCCATGGTCGTCGCCTTCGTGGCGGGCTCGGCTGTCTTCGCCACCGCCGGCGTGGCCGTCTCGGCCCTGGCCCGGACCATGGGCGCGGCCCAGTCGATGACCAACGCCACCCTCATCCCCTTGGGCTTCGTCTCCAACGTCTTCATCTCGCTGGGCTCGACAGGGGATCCGCCCCGATGGCTCGAGGTGATCGGCGACTTCTTCCCCCTCAAGCACTTCGCCTCCGCCTTCGGCGAGGCCATGTCCCCCTTCTCGGCCGCCCCCGCCTTCGAGTGGGGCCACATGGCCGTCATGGGGGCCTGGCTGGCCGCGGCGGCGCTGGTGGCGGCCCGGCGGTTCCGCTGGGCGCCGGCGCCGGTGAGCCCGAGGCGGTCCCGGCGGGCGGATCTAGGCTGAGGCGATGGCCGGCTACGACGAGTTCGGAATGCTGGCCGAGAACGCGGCCGAATACGGCATCGCCTGGAACGGGCCGCCGGCCGTGCGCCGGGCCTCGGTCCCCCTCCCCAGCGGGCTGAGCCTGTCGGCGCTGGTGTGGGGCGCCGCGCCCCCCGAGCTGGTGCTGATCCACGGCGGAGCCCAGAACGCCCACACCTGGGACACGGTGGCTCTGGCCTTGGACCGGCCCCTGGTGGCGGTGGACCTCCCCGGCCACGGCCGCTCCGACCACCGGCCCGACCACCGCTACGGCCCCCAGAACATGGCCGCCGACGTGGCCGCGGCCGTCTCCGCCCTGGCCCCCGAGGCCGAGGCGGTGGTGGGCATGTCGCTGGGGGGCCTCACCGCCATCGCCTTGGCCGCCGAGCACCCAGACTTGGTCCGCCGCCTCGGGGTGGTGGACGTGACCCCCGGCGTGGACGGCGCCAAGACCGGTCCCATCGTCGCCTTCATAGACGGCCCCGACGACTTCGACAGCTTCGAGGCCATCCTGGCCCGCACCGTCGAGCACAACCCGGGCCGCAGCGAGCAGTCCCTGCGCCGGGGCGTGCTCCACAACGCCCATGAGGGCTCCGACGGCCGCTGGCGGTGGAACTACGACCGGATCCGCCACTGGGCCGACTCGTCCGACTCGTCCGCGGGCGACTCGGACGCGGGCGGCCCCGGCGGTCCCGGATCGTCCTTCGGGGCCATGTGGGACATGGTCGACCGGCTAGAGATGCCGGTGGCCCTGTGGCAGGGAGGCCGCTGGAGCGTGGTGGACGACGCGGACGTGTCCGAGTGGATGCGGCGCTGCCCCCACTCATCCCACGCCGTGGTGGCCGGCGCCGGCCATTCCATCCAGGGCGACCGGCCCCTGGAGCTGGTCGGGCTCATCGAGGATCTTCTGGCCCGCCCGGTCTGACACCGCCCATCTCATCGCCGGAGTTTTCGCTCCGGCGCCGCCGCCGGGCCGGGTTAAGTCTCAGGGGTCCCGGTAGCCGGACTCGTCGAAGCGGAAGCCGCCGCCGGGGGCCATGGTCAGCCGGTGGCGGGGCCCGGGCGCGGCCGGGTCGGCCGTCTCGTAGCCGGCGTCGCCCGACCACATGGCCACCGGCCCGTCGGGGCCTTCGGCGATGCTTGTCTCGTAGCGGCGGGGCCAGCGGCGGGCCAGGTTCGACAGGGCCGCTTCGGTGGTGGCGAACCGTCCGAGGGTGTGGAGCGTGACCCAGGTGGGCGGGGCCAGCTCCACCTCCGCTCGGTCCATGGCCTCGGCCGGGGCCATCCACTCGTGGCGCACGATCTCGCCGGAGTCCACCACCACTTCGCCTTCGCCGGCCCGGGCGGCGAAGAACCAGGTGGCGTAGCGGCGGGGGGTGACGGGGGGCGGGAGCCAGAAGGCGAAGTACACCAGGGTCTGCGGGTCCACCGCCGCGTTCGCCTCCTCGCGGGCCTCCCGGGCGGCGGCGTTGCGGGCGGCTCGGATGGCGTCGCCCGTCTGATCCTGGTCGCCGGGATCGATCCGGCCTCCGGGGAACACCCACATGCCGCCGAAGTCGATCCCGGTGTTGCGGCGCAGCATCAGGGTCTCCAGCCCCGAGGGGCCGTCCCTCAGCAGCACCACCGTGGCCGCCGGTATGGGCGCCGCCTCGCCGCTGGCTTCGAAGTGCCGCTCCCATTCCCCCAGCCGGACGCGGTCGAGCCACGGCCGCCCCGATGCGCTCATCAGACCAACGGCCAAGTCGGGCCGGACCGGGGGCGGCACCGGGTGGTCGGGGCCGGTCCGGGTCGCCGGGGGCGTCGTCGGGTGGTCGGGGCCGGTCCGGGCCGCCGGGGGCGGCGTCTCGTCGGCCATCGGGGTCAGGCCACCACCTTGTCAGCCCGCAGCTCGGCCAAGCGGTGGCCCCAGCCCAGTTCGGTCAGCACCTCGTCGGTGTGCTGGCCCCGCGTGGGCGCCGAGGGGTTCCGGAACGAGGCCGGGGTGCCGCCGAAGCGGGCCGGGACCCGATTCTGGCGGACCCGGCCCATCACCGGGTGGTCGTGCTCCTCCAGCAGGGCGTTGTGCACCACTTGGGCGTCGTCGGCCAGGTCCTCCACCGCCAGCACCACCCCGTAGGGCACGTCCTCGCGCTCCATGGCCTCGGTCCCTTCGGCCAGCGACATCGACGCGGCCGCGGCGTGGGCGGCCCGCACCGCCCGGCTGTAGGCCTCCTTGTTCTTCCAGCGGTCGGCCATGGTGGCCAGGCCCGGGGCGGAGGTGTCCACCCCGAAGGCCCGGCCCATGCCGTGGAACTCGGAGTCGGTGACCGCGGCGATCACCGCGTGGCCGTCGGTGAAGGCCATCGCCCTCTGGTTGGCCACTATCGACTGGCCCAAGTTGGGCTGGTCGTTGTCGAGGGCCACCTCGTGGCCGGCCGAGTCGGGAAACAGGTAGGCGACCGTCGCGTCGAGCATGGACAACTCGACGTGCTGGCCGCCCGCGCCCCGGGCCCGGGCGAACAGGGCGGCGGTGATGGCCTGGCAGGCGGTGTAGGCGGTGATCTTGTCGGCCGCGGCCTGGCGGAGGAACTTGGGGCGGTTGTCGTTGAGACCGGTCTGGTTGGCGGCCAGGCCGGCCTGGGCTTGCAGCACCGAGTCGTAGGCCCGGCGGTGGGCGTAGGGGCCGTCGGGTCCGAAGCCGGTGATGGAGGCGTAGACGATGCCGGGGTTGCGCTCGGCCACCGACTGGTAGCTGAGGCCGAGCCGCTCGACCGCGCCGGGCCGCATGTTCTGGACGAACACGTCGGCGCCGGCGGCGAGGTCCATCACGATGTCGCGGCCCCTGGGGTCGCCGCAGTCCACCGCCACCGCCCGCTTGCCCCGGTTGCAGATCTGGAACATGGCCGAGATCCCGCCCGCGCCCACCCCGATGTAGCGGCCCTGGTCGCCGGGGCCGGGCGACTCGATCTTGACCGCCTCAGCGCCTTGGTCCACCAGCATGGCCACGGCCAAGGGGCCGGTGAGGGCCACGCTCATCTCCACGATGGAGACGCCTTCCATGGGTCCGGGCATGGCAACGCTCCCTCGGGTCGGGCTTATCTGGGTTCGGGCCCGGGCAGCCCCTGGAACCAGCTTGACTCCTCGCGCAGTTCCCGGCTGCGCCAGCCGTCGGGGGTCCGCAGCAGCTTGTGGTGGTACCAGCCGCCGGTGGTCCACACCGTGCCGTCGGGGAGCTTCATGGGGTTGAAGAAGGCGGCGGTGACCGCGGCGGCGTCGCCGTCGAGTTCGACTTCGAGGTTGGAGATCAGGTGCTGGGTGGACTCGAACATCACCAGCGTCTCGGCCAGCCACCCGCACACCTCGTCCACCGTCCCGGCCGCCCCTCCGGCGGAGGTGTAGTCGATGCGGGCGCCGGGGGTGAACACCGACCGGTACTGGTCCCAGTCCCGCCGGTCCACCGCGGCGGCGTAGCGGGTCAGCAGGTCGGCGATCTCGATCCGGTCGGAGAGGTCCTGAAGGTCCATCGATCCTCCTCGGGTCTGACGGCAGGCTAGGCCGGTATCAGCGCGAAGGCGGCGCGGCCTCCACGGGCGATGCCGCCTCCGGCTCCGAAATCCGCTTTTGGCCACGCGGGAGGGGTTCGCCTGCGCCAAAGGCTACTAAAGGCCACTAAATGACTGCCAGATTCCAGGAGATCCTGGCCTCGATCCGAGACCTCGAAGCCGCCCGGCTGGCCGGGTGGGGCATCGACCACGGCCCCGGCTTCGGGGGCTGGGTGTGGCTCACCGGCGACGACTCGCCCGGCGCGGCCGCGGCCGCCGTGGCCGCCGCTCACGCCGACGTTCAGATCCGCACCGGCGCCGACCACAGCCACGCCGAGCTGCTGACGGCCCAGCAGGGGTTGTTCCGCAACGGCGCGGTCGGCCGGGTCAACGACGGCGGTGCCTCGGGCGTGGCCGCCATGGTGACCTTCACCGGCATCAACATGGCCGCCAACGCCGTGCGCATCGGCATCGACCCCGCCCTAGCCTCAGTAGTGCCCGGCGGCCTCCCCGGCACCGGGCCCGCCACCGTGACCGATGAGGCGTTTCAGGCCAAAGCCGCCGAGGTAACCGCACAACTTGCCGACAGCGTCAACGTCAACTATGTGGTAGAAGACGGCCGCGGCCTCTCCGATAACGCCACCTTCATAGGTGGCCGGGCGGTTGGCAGTTGCACATCAGGGTTTACGGCCAAACAACGAGGCACCAGCGTGTATGGCATCATAACCGCAGGCCACTGCACCGTATCTTTCGAAATGCACGGCGTGTCGCTGACGCAAGTAGTTGGTAGACGTGGCCCATATGTTGATGCACAATTCCTGGGCATTCCGACTGGCTCGTCTCACCGGCTCCTTGATGAGTTCGTTTGCGGAAACGTGCTTCCGTGTGACGTCACCAGTGACATATCGAGAAATCGGATGATGGGGGACTATATTTGTCACTATGGAATAGTTAGTGGCCATTCCTGCGGTACTGTAAACGATGTCAATTTTTTTCTAAGAGGTACTGCGTGTAAGAATATTTCATGTAGCAACACCTATGTAGAGGTAGAAGGTACCAGTTTAATAAGCTGCATAGGTGACAGTGGTGGGCCCTGGTATCATGGTAGTCTCGCATACGGCATACACAAAGGAAGTCCACGCGGTTGTAATACAGGAGAATCTGCCTGGTTTTCCGCGATACGAGATGTCGAGACAGAACTCGGAGTATATATATTGACCAGAGGACCCGTCACCATACGCTAGGAGAAAGCTGACAATGAATCTATACAGAAAAAGCCAAAGACGATAGGATGCAAGGGTGAGGCAGGTGGGTGGGTGGAGGGTGGCAGCTCTGTTGATGCTAGCCTTGATCGCAGCGTTTGGCTGCTCAGACGATGGCGATGTCTTCGCAGGCATGTGGGATTACGATGAGGGGGCACCCTTCCACAGCGCTAAAGCTGAAGGGCTCCTTTTGATTGAGGGGCCGTGCGTGTATGTCGTGGATGATTATGCCTGGCTTCTTCCGGGTATATCGACGGAAGAGCTGCCGGAACCGGTTCGCATCTTTGTGAATCTGCCGGAGGGGCAGACTCGGTATGATCTGGATACGGGATCGATCTGGGTCCATGATTATGGCCCTATCACCAGCGGTGACCGAATAGAGGTAGTTGGAGGGGGCATCGACCCGAGCCTTCCTGATGCTTGCTCGGTCGGCGTTGGCCGCGTGTTCAATGTGAAGCGTATGGCTTTCAAGCGGTGCGATATGTGGTTTCCACCGAACCATTGGAGCCAGAGCGGATGCCATCCTAGCGTCTCCGATCCCATAGCGGGCTTATGGGATTATCAGGGTTACTCCATGGATGCTATGGCTGAAGGAATCCTCTCGATTGAAGGACCCTGTATCTATCTTGTAGGAGATTATGGGGTTCTTGTTCCAGATGCTCCACCAGACGAACTGCCGGAACCGAGGCGTACATTCTTGGAATTGCCGCGGGAACCGACTCGTTATGATCCCGACACCGAGTCTATCTGGGTACACGGCAAGGGTCCCATGGTCAGCGGAGATCGAGTCGTACTCGGTGGAGGTGGGGGGGATCTGAGCGGAGCGCCGCATTGGATCCCTCCGGAGATGTGCTCCGCGGGTGTAGAATCCATATTCACCGCAGGAAGCATGGAGCCGAAGTTGTGCGACCAGCGCTTACCACCCGACCATCCGAGTCAGATCGGGTGCAAGCCCGTTGAGGTTTCGTAGCGGCGTCAGCCCGGGTTCCAGAAGGCGACTTCGCCGCTTCCCAGGGCGGCGAAGTCGCCGCCGTCGGCGCTGATGACCACGGCGACGGGCCGGTCCCCGTCCACTGCGCCGAAGCCGACGGACCGTCCGTCGGAGGACCACAGGCGGGGCGATTCCACGTACTGGCCGGCGAAGGCCATGTAGTTGCGCGCGAAAGTCTCGGTGGGGGTCAGGGTGGTGAGGGGCTCGAGGGTTCCGCCCGTCCAGATGTGCCAGGCGAACCCGGAGTCGTCGATGCCGGCCACCAGCAGCCGCTCGCCGTCGGGGCTCCATTCCAGCCACAGGCCCAGCCCGTCCAGCACCGGGGTCCGCTCGCCGGTGGTCAGGTCGACGACCTCGACCCGCTCGGGCCGCACCGGGGCTTGGACCAAGCCGGCCACCGCGCTGGCCGGGTTGACCTCGGGTGCCGGACCGGCGTGCGACAGCGCTGCCCGGCGGCCTCCCGGGCCGACGGCCAGGTTGACCGCGCCGTTGGCCGGGCCCAGGTCGGCGGTCTCTGAGGTGTCGGCGTTGCGGCGCACCAGCCGCCCCTCGGTGCTGGCCGGGTCCCCGGACCCCGCGACGTAGACGAAGTCCCGGGTTCCCGGCACCCAGGCCGGGGCCTGGAAACTGGTCCCCACCGCCCCCAGATCGGCGGAGGCTTCCACCGCCTCTAGGTCGCTCACCAAAAAGAGCCGGTCGTCGGCGTGCAGGAGCAGGTCGTCGCCGCCGGGCTCCCAGGCCACGTACATGCTGCCGCCCTCTATGGAGGAGTTGGCGGCCGGGGCGCCGGCCGCGTCCAGGACGTCCACCGAGGTCCCCCCGCCCGAGCGGGGCCCCAGGGCGGCCAGGAAGCGCCCGTCGTGGCTCCAGGTGTAGAAGAAGTACGGGCGGAAGGCGTCGGCGGCGGTCATCTCCCAGGTGACCGCGTCCACCACCGCCACTTCGGTCGTGCCGGCGGCAGGGTCGATGACGGTGGCGACCAGCCGGGACCCGTCCCGGGACCAAGTGGGCTGAGTCACCACCAGCCCCTCGGCCAGCTCGGCCACCACCTCCCCGTCGGCCCGCAAAATCCGCAGGCCGGTCGGCCCGGCCACCGCCACCAGCCCGCCCCCGCCTACCGGAGAGCCGGTATCAGACTCGGCCGTGGCCGGGGCCGGGCCCGCGGCGGCGGTGGTCCCCGGCTCAGTCTCGGCGGCGCCCGGAGCGTCGGCCTGGGCTTGCTCCGTCGGCAGGTCCAGGGACTGGACTTGGCGGTCGGCGCCGGGGCCCGCGCAGGCCGCAGTCAGGGCGCCCAGCAACGCCACGGCCACGGCGAACCGAACCGGCCCCGGCCGTCGAGTCGATGGCGATGAGCGATCCGGCGGCACCTGACGACCTGGCGACATTGGCCGACCGTAGCCCGGTTGCGAGACACTGGGGGCATGGCCGACCCCGCCGAAGACCGGGAACTGTGCGAGCGCTGGTTCGTCCGCCGGGGCCTGCCCCACCTGATCCACGACTATTCGATCACCGGCGACGTCCTCACTCGGGCCTCGCCTTTCCTCGGCTTTGTGGCCTTCGTCCAGCTCTTCCTGGTCTTCGGCGAGCGCTGGGAGGGCTGGGGTCAGGCCGCCGTCTTCGTGATCGCGGCCTCGGCCGTGGCTGCCGCCTTCGCCGGGATCAACCGGGTCCGGGGCCGGCGGGCCTGGCAGCTCCCCGAACGGGTGGGGCTGATCGAGATCGGTGCTTACCTCACGCTCGGGACCGTGTTCGCCGGCATCGGCGCCACGGACACCGTGATCGGCGAAGCGATCGCCGTGTTGGTCGCCAACCTGGTGCTGCTCCTGATCGCCTACCTGGTGACGAGCTGGGGCCTGGTGCCCATGATCCGCTGGTCCACGGTGCAGTTCGGGCGCCAGGTCGGCAACGTCGCCGTGCTGTTCGCCCGGTCGATGCCGGTTCTGCTGCTGTTCTCGGCCTTCGTCTTCCTCAACGGCGAGGTGTGGCAGGTGGCCAACGACTTCACCCTTCCCTTCTATGGCCTCACCGCGGTCATCCTGGTGGGAGTGGGCGGGTCCTTCGTCGCCCTGTCGGTGCGGCGCCTCACCCTGGACCTGGCCCGCTTCACCGACTGGAACGACATCCGGCCCCACTGCGCTGACACCCCGGCCGCGGCCCTGGCCCCCGGCGACGACGAGCCCCCGCCCGACCACCCCGACATGAGCCGACGGGAGCGCCTCAACGTGAGCCTGCTGCTGTTCGTGGCCCAAAGCATCCAGATCGCGCTGGTGGCGTTGATAGTCAGCGCCTTCTACCTGGTGTTCGGCCTGTTCACCATCCGGGAGGAGACGATCCTGCAGTGGACCACCGTCTCCGAGCTCACCGGGCCGGCCGACTGGGTGGCCCGCTACTCGCTGTGGGGCGAGCAGGTGGTGTTCAGCCGCCAGCTCCTGCTGGTGGCCGGCTTCATCGGCCTGGTGTCGGGCCTGCAGTTCGCGGTGTCGGTGCTGACCGACGCCGGCTACCGGTCCGAGCTGGCCCAGGACATGACCGAAGAACTGCGGGCCGCGCTGGCCGTGCGGGCCGTGTACCACCGCCGCCTGGTCGGCTGACCCCCCGGCCCCGCGGGAAAGGCACCCCGCGGGAAAGGTATCGAGGGTCCACCTCGCCCGCCCCGGTCGGCGCTACCTTCGACGCCGTGGCCGACCAACCGAGCTTGCTGACCGAAGACGACATCCCCTACGCCCGCCAGGTCACCGACGTGCCGGTGGCGACCGAGCTGAGCGAGTCGTTCCTGTCCTACGCCATGTCGGTGATCACCGCCCGGGCCATCCCCGATGTTCGCGACGGCCTCAAGCCGGTGCAGCGCCGCATCCTGTGGTCGATGCTGCAGATGGGGGTGCGGCCCGGCGGCGCCTACCGCAAGTCGGCCCGAATCGTGGGCGACACGATGGGCCGCTACCACCCTCACGGCGACGCCGCCATCTACGACACCCTGGTGCGCATGGGCCAGGACTTCTCCCGGATGGTCCCGTTGGTCGATCCCCAGGGCAACTTCGGCAGCCTGGACGACCCGCCCGCCGCGGCTCGCTACACCGAGTGCCGGCTGAGCGAGGCGGCCATGGACATGGTGGGCGAGTTGGACGAGGACACCGTCGACTTCCGGCCCAGCTACGACGGCGAGGGGGTCGAGCCCTCGGTGCTGCCCGCCGCGCTGCCCAACCTGCTGGTCAACGGGACCGCTGGCATCGCGGTGGGGATGGCCACCAGCATGGCCCCCCACAACCTGGCCGAGGCGGCCCGGGCTATCGAGTTGGTGATGACCAAGCGCCGCCCCCGCCCCACCACAGAAGAGCTGATGGAGGCCATCGGCGGCCCCGACTTCCCGACCGGGGGCATCGTGGTGGACGACGGCCTGGCCGAGGCCTATGCCACCGGGCGGGGCTCGGTGCGGATCCGGGCCAAGGTCGAGCCGGTCACCCGGGCCCGCCGGGCCATCGTCGTGACCGAGCTGCCCTACCTGGTGGGCACGGAGCGGGCGGTGGCCAAGATCAAAGAGGCGGCCGCCGCGGGCCGGCTGGCCGGGATCACCGGGGTCACCGACCTCAGCGACCGGGACGGCCTGCGTCTCCAGATCGACCTCCGGGCCGGGGCCGAACCCGACCAGGTGCTGGCCGATCTGTACCGGCTCACCCCGCTGGAGGAGACCTTCGCGGTCAACAACGTGGTGCTGGTGGACGGGGTGCCCACCACGGTGGGCCTGTACGACCTGTGCCGCCACTACATCGAGCACCGCCTAGAGGTGGTCGTCCGCCGCACCCGCCACCGCTTGGGCAAGGCCAAAGACCGGCTCCACATCCTGGAAGGCCTCATCATCGCGGTGGACAACATCGACGAGGTGGTGGCCCTCATCCGGGCCTCCCGGCGGCCCGCCGACGCCCGGGCCGCCCTGATGGAGCGCTTCGCCCTCACCGAGATCCAGGCCAACCACGTGCTGGACATGGCCCTGCGCCGGCTCACCGCTCTGGAGCGGCTCGGGCTGGCTGAAGAGGCCGACCGGCTGCGGTCCGACATCGCCGGCTACGAGAAGATCCTGGCCAGCGAGACCCGCCAGCGCGGCCTGGTGCGTTCGGAGCTGCGCCAGGTGGTGGAGGCTCACGGCACCCCCCGGCGGTCTCAGATCAAGGCCGAGGCCGACATCGCCGCTCACGAGCCGCCCGCCGAGCCGGCCGAAGCGGCCGCCGACGGCCCGGCGGCCGACGAGCCCTGCGTCGTCACTCTGTCCACCAGCGGCAACCTGGGCCGGATGCCCGCGGTGGGGGCCCGGCTCCGGTCGCCGAGCCGCCACGACCTGATCGGGGCCCGGCTGATGTCGTCCACCGCGGCGACGGTGGCCGCGGTCACCAGCCAGGGCCGGGCCCTGGCGGTGCCGGTGGCGAGCCTGCCCGACGGCGCCCGGCGGCGGACCCGGGGCGACAGCGCGGCCCGGCTCCTGGGGGCCAACCGGGGCGAGAAGGTGCTGGCCCTGGTCGGGTCCAGCGCCGAGAGGCTGGTGATCGTCACCGCGGCCGGCGCGGTGAAGCGGCTGGACCCCGACGAGGTGCTGGCCACCAAACCGGGCCTGCCCGTCTTGCCGCTGGCCGACGGCGACTTCGTGGCTGCCGCCTTCATGGCCCCCGACGAGGCCGACATCGTGATGGTGGCCAGCGACGCCCAGGCCCTGCGCACCCCGGCCGCGGCCATCCCGGTCAAGGGCCGGGGAGCGGCCCCGACCAGCGGCATCAAGCTGCGGCCCGGGGCGGCGGCGGCGGGCGCGGGCCCGGCCCTGGGCGACGGCCTGGTGGTGGTCGTCACCAGCGACTCCCGCCTCAAGGCCACCCCGCTGGGGGAGCTGCCCGCTCGGGGCCGGGGCGGCCAGGGGGTGCGGATGGCCAAGCTGGCCGACCGGGAGAAAGTCACCATCGTCGCCGTGGGCGACGGGACGGGACTGCTGGCTCAGATGGCGGCCGACGACGACCCCCGCAAGCTCGACCCCCACCCGGTGCCGGTGACCGTCGAGCCCACCGGCCGGGGCCTGGTCCCGGCCCGCACCGAGCGCCAGATCCTGGTGCTGGCCCCGAGCCGGTGGTGACCGGCCGATGACGACGCTGGCCTCGGGCCGGTGGTGACCGGTCCATGGTGACGACGGAGCCGGCGCAGTCCGCCCGGGCGGCGGCGGCCGCCTATGACGCCGACGCCATCCAGACCCTGGAGGACCTGGAGGCGGTGCGCAAGCGGCCGGGCATGTACATCGGCGGCACCGGTGCCGACGGGCTCATGCACCTGGTGTGGGAACTCTTCGACAACGCGGTGGACGAGGCCGCGGCTGGCTTCGGCAACAAAGTGACGGTCGTGCTGCACCGGAACGGCTCGGTGGAGGTGGCCGACGAAGGCCGGGGCATCCCCATCGGCCGCCACTCCCAGCAGCGGGTCTCGGCCCTGGAGGTGGTGTTCACCGAACTGCACGCGGGCGGCAAGTTCGGCGGCGGGGCCTACTCGTCCTCGGGCGGGCTGCACGGCGTGGGGGCGTCGGTGGTGAACGCCCTGTCGGCCCGGCTCATGGTGGAGGTGGACCGCGACGGCGCCACCCACCAGCTCTGGTTCGACCGCCGGGTGGCCGGCCACTACGACAGCCGGGACTTCCAGAACTTCCGGCCCGGCCACGAGCTGCGCAAGACCAAGCGGGTGTCCAAGAACCGCACCGGCACCCGGGTGCGGTTCTGGCCCGACCTCGACCTCTTCGACCCCGAGGCCCGCTTCGACTACGACCGGATCTGCGAGCGGGCCACCAGCATGGGCTTTCTGGTCAAGGGGATGAGGGTCAAAGTCGAGGACCGCCGGGCGGGCGCGGCCGGCGAGCCGTTCGAGTTCGTGAGCCGGGGCGGCCTGGCCGATCTGGTCGAACACCTGTCGGCGGGGGAGCGGGTCAACGGGGTCGTCACCGTCAACGGCATCGACTCCTTCACCGAGAAGGTGCCGGTGGACGGCCAGATGACCGAGGTCGAGCGGGCCTGCGAGGTGGACGTGGCCTTGAGGTGGACCGATGCCTTCGACTCCACCGTGGTCTCCTTCGTCAACACCGTCCCCACCCCCCAAGGCGGCACCCATCTGACGGGGTTCGACAAGGCCCTGACCCGGGTGGTCAACAACGTGGTGCTCAAGGACAGCCGCAAGCTGGCCCGCCTGGCCCGTCAGAACCAGCACAAGGCGGCCAAGGAGGACGTCCAGGAGGGCTTGGTGGCCGCGGTGAAGGTCACCTTCGCCGAGCCCCAGTTCCGAGGCCAGACCAAACAGGAGCTGGGCACCCCGGCCATCGAGGGCATCGTGTCCCGGACGGTCTACGAGCAGCTCAAGGAGTGGTTCGAGCCCGGGGGCGGGCCCCGCACCCACGTGAAGGCCATTGCCGACAAGCTGGCCGCCGCGGTGGTGAACCGGGTGGCCTCCCGCCAGCTATTGGAGACCAGGCGCAAGGCGGCCAGCATGGGCTCGGGGGGCATGCCCGACAAGCTGGCCGACTGCCGGGTCCACGGGCCCGAGGCCGAGCTGATCCTGGTGGAGGGCGACTCGGCTGCCGGCCCGGCCAAGCGGGGCCGCGACAGCCGCAACATGGCCATCCTGCCGCTGAGGGGCAAGATCGTGAACGCGGCCAAGGCCAGCCGCCGCCAGGTGCTCGACAACGCCGAGGCCCAGGCCCTGTTCGTGGCCATGGGCGCGGGCTCCGGCGACGACTTCGACGCGGAGTCGGCCCGCTACGGCCGCATCGTCATCCTCTGCGACGCCGACGTGGACGGCAGCCACATCCGCTGCCTGCTGCTCACCCTGATCCACCGCTACATGAAGCCCATGCTCGAACGGGGGCGGGTGTTCGCGGCCCAGCCCCCGCTGTACACCACCCGGGTGGGCTCGCAGACCCACCGGGCCTTCTCCGACGAGGAGCGGGAGCGGATCACCGCCGAGCTGAGCAACGGCCGCCGCCGGCCCGAGAACATCACCTGGCAGCGGTTCAAGGGGCTGGGGGAGATGAACGTGGACGAGCTGCGCCACTGCGCCCTGGACCCGGCCACCCGCAGCCTGCGCCGCCTCACCATGGCCGACGCCGACGCGGCCGAGGCCGAGGCCATGTTCGAGGTGCTGATGGGCGCCGACGTGGCCGGCCGGCGCGACTACCTGATCTCCCAGTCCAGCATCGTCGATCCGGCCGCCTTGGACATCTGAGGGGAAGGCCCGTGGCCGGTCGTCGTCCCCGCCCTCTGACGGCGAAGCCCGCGGACTGTCGCACCGGTGGTGTAGAACTACAGCCATGGAATTAGCGCTGGATCCGGTTGACCTGCATGACGAGGTGAACGTCGGGGCGGTGGGTTCCGACGGCCGGCCCGCTCCACCGGCGAGGCTGTCGCCCTCGGGAGCCTCGATGTTCGAGCAATGCCCCCGGCGCTGGCGGTTCCGCTACGTCGAGCGGCTCCCCGACCCGCCCGGGGTCCCGGCCCTGGTGGGCAGCTTCGCCCATCTGGTGCTGGAGGCGCTCCTGCAGGAGGACCCGGCGGACCGGACCCCGGCCCGGGCCCGAACCCTGGCCCGGGCCCGGTGGCCGGAGTTCGAGGCCGACTACGACTACGCCGCCCTCGGGCTGGGCGAGGCCGAGAGCCGGGAGTTCCGCTGGAAGGCCTGGAAGGCCGTCGAGGGGCTGTGGGCCCTGGAGGACCCGGCCGGCGTCGAGGTGGTGGCCACCGAGGAGAAGGTGGAGGCCACCCTCGGGGGGGTGCCCTTCAGAGGCGTCGTCGACCGGATCGACGAGGGGCCCGACGGCATGGTGGTAACCGACTACAAGTCGGGCCGGCCCCCATCGCTGCGCTTCGCGCCCAAGCGGCTGGCCCAGGTCTTGCTCTACGCGGCCGCGGTGGCCGAATACATGGACCGGATGCCGGTGAAGGCCCGACTGCTGTACCTGGGCCAGCGGGTGGTCGACACTCCCGTCACCGAGGAGACCCTGGAGTCCACGGTGGAGTCCCTGGCCTCGACTTGGGTCGACATCGGAACCGCCTGCGCGGCCGACGCCTTCGCCCCCCGGACCGGCCCGCTGTGCAACTGGTGCCCCTACGCGGCGAACTGCCCCGAGGGCTCGGCCGACATCGAGCGCCGGGCGGCCGAGCGGGCCGCCCAAGAGGAGTCACTGCTGCGGATGGCCGGCTGATCCGACAGGCCCGGCCGGCCCGGCCTCCTCTCCGGCTGGCTAGGGCCTCAGGCGCCTGCCGCCGGCCCGGCCTCCTCGGCGGCGACGGCCGCAAGGGCGAACTCCTCTTCGGGGGAGCGGACGAGCCGCTTGCGGCCACCCGCGGCGAAGAGGGCCAAGCCTGCCGCGAACCAGATCGCACACCCGTAGAGGCCCAGGCGATAGTCGGAGTTGAGGAACAGGAAGATCAGCGTGGCGAAGGCGATGAGGCCGGCCGCCAGCGCGCCCAGGGAGCCCAGAGGGCTTACATAAGGACGCTCGATCCCCGGGAAGCGCCTTCTCAGCCGGACGAAGGAAATCATCTGCATCACATAGGAGATGACCGCCCCGAACACGGCCATGTTCAACAGCACGGCCCCCACCGGGGCGTCGTCCCCGAACCAGTCGTCGCCGAACTCGATCAGCAGCGCGACCGAATACCCGATCACCGCTCCCGCCGCCAATGCGAAATGGGGGGTTCGGGTTTGGGGGTGGGTCAACGACAGGACGCGGGGGAAGTAACCCGACCTCGACAGCGAGTAGATCCTGCGCCCGTAGGCGTAGATGATGGCGTGGAAGCTGGCCGCCAGGCCGGCGACGGCGGCCAACTCCAGCACCGAAGCGCCCGCCCCGGCGCCGAAGATGGTTCTGAAGGCCAGGAACAGGGGCTCATCGCTGGTTCCGACTTCGGCTGAGCCGGGGGCGATCCCCGCGTTGAGGAACAAGGTGAGGATCGAGGCGACGATCAGGGTGAGGATGCCCCAGCGCAGCGCCTTGGGCATGTCGCGGCCCGGATTCCGGGACTCTTCGGCGGCCAGCGGCAACTGCTCTATGGCCAGGTAGAACCAGATGGCGAACGGCATCGCCTCGGCCGCGCCCGTCCAGCCGAACGGCAAGAACCGCGGGTTGCCGCCCTCCGGCTCGATGTTTGTGGCCCAGTCCCAACTGAAGCTTCCAACCGCGCCGATCCAGAAGACCAGGAGAACGCCCAGGGCGCAGATGGTGACGAAGATCGAGAACCTGAAGGCGGCGCCGGCGCCGGCCATGTTGACGCCCACGAAGACGGCGTAGAAAACCAGCCAGTACACCGGGGCGGGGATGTCCGCGCCGAAGATGTCGTCGATGGCCGCGCCCGCGTAGCCGCCGATCCCCACGACGATGACCGCGGGGGTGAGGATGTACTCGATGCTCTCGGCCAGGCCGGTGATGTACCCGCCCCATGGCCCCATCGCCGTTCTAGCGAAGGAGTAGGCCCCGCCCGCGTGGGGCAGGGCCGCCGACATCTCGGCGATGGAGAAGCACATGCAGACGTACATAACCGCCACGATCCCCGTGGCGGCCAGCAAGCCGCCGAAGCCGCCGACGCCCAAGCCGAAGTTCCAGCCGAAGAAATCCCCGGAGATGACCGCGCCCACCCCCAGCGCCCACAGCGACCAGAAGCCGGCGTGGCGCCGCAGCCCGCGTTCCTCGAAATACTCGGCCCCTACATGCTGGTATTCCGCGGTGCCCAATCTCATCGGGCCCATGTCACCGGCGGGCGTGAAAGCGGTGCCGCAGGCGCGGCCAGTACCACCGGGCTGCCATCGCCGCGGCCAGGGTGAGGACCGCCGAGGCCACAACGGCCTGCAGGAGCTGGCGGTCGCTCCAGGGGTCGGCCGGACCGGGGGTGACGCTCACCGGCGGGGGAGGGTCGGGCCCGCGGACCGGGCTCGCCGGGGCCGGCCCGTCGGCCGCGGGCTCGGCCGCGTCGGCGTGCCCCGCAACAACGCCCGTCGGCACCGGAACGTCGGCGGCGGGCTCGACGACGTCCAGCAGGGCGTCTATGGGTGCCGCTTCGCCGGTGCCGGGCCGAGGTCGGCGGCGGTCGCGCTGGGGGTCATAGGCCATGGCCGTCCTCCGGGCCGACGACCAGATCGTAGATCCGGTCGAGGTCTTCGGCCGCCTCGGCCGCGCCGGACCGGGGGGCCAGGGAGTGGATGGGCGCGGAGCGGGCGGCCGCCTCGGCTAAGGCGGTGCGCAGCCGCACCGGGGGCAGGACCAGCTCGCCGTGATCGGATCGGAGCTGCTCGTACCAGTAGCGGGCGTCGCGGGTCCGGCCCAGGCGGTTGACCACCACCCCGGCCACCGAGAGCGCCTGGGGCCGCCGGGCCGAGATCCGCTCAATGGCGGCCAGAATGCGCCCCACTCCGTCGGAGGCCCAGGCGCCGGGCTCGGTCACCACCAACACCCGGTCGGCGGCGAACAGGCCGTTGACGGTGAGCAGCCCCAGCGACGGGGGGCAGTCGATGATCACCAGCGGCTCGCCGGCCCCCGACAAGGCGATGCGGAGCCGGTCCTGGGCGCCGATCGGGTCGGCCAGGAGCTGAGACTCCCGGGCGGTCAGCGCGTCGGTGGCCGGGACCACCCGGGGCGGGTTCCCATCGCCGTCGGGCCAGCCCGAGAGGACGCTCAGCTCAGCGACGGCGCCGGGGCGGTCGGCGGCCAGGGCCTCGTCCGCGCCAGCGGCCGGGTCCCAGACCCCCAGGCCGGTGGTGGCGTTGCCCTGGGGGTCGAGGTCGATCACCAGGCTCGGGCGCCGCCGGGACCAGGCCGCCGAGGCCAGGCCCAGCGCCACCGTGGTCTTGCCCACCCCGCCCTTCTGGTTGACGATCGCCACCGCGGCCACGGCCCCACGCTAGCGGGGCAAGCCGAGCCGGTCCCCACCGATCATCCGTCCGGTGGGGGAGTCGCCCATTTGAGCCGCGGTCTTGCCGCAATATCACTTATGGGTTTCTGGGGGTTTGCATCCGGTTTGGCGTTCAGGCGGAACCCACGGAATGCATTGTTTGGGAACCATGCTTGTTACGGTGAACACGTGGGCAACGTCAGCGGAACAGGCACTCGCTACGCTCTGACTTCTCTTGCCGCCTCCCATTTCGATTCGGTCGCCGCTGGTCATGGGGCCTTCACCGTTGACCCAGATCGACTCAGTGTCTGTGTCATATCGGGTCTGTGCTCGTGGAAGTTTCACAAAGACACGAACTGGGTCTGGCAACTCTTCCGGCATTAAGATTGGAACTAGCCATGCAAAATCGTCAATGACGTACACACACGACCCCTCGATCGACAAGACCCCTTCAGCAATTACCGGCGAACGATCCACCCACTAGAACCCGGTCGCCGTTACTCATGGGCCCATTGGCGTGGACCCAGATCGACTGGGTTTTCGGGTCATACCGGGTATGCTCTCGTGGTAGTCGTATGAAGATTCGCTCAGGTTCCGGCAGCTCCTCCAATGGCGTCCCCGGGAGAAGCCGTGCAAAATCTCTGACGATGTACACGCACGGCCGCTTGATCAGAAGAATCCCCTCGACCCCAGCGGAATGGAACTCCTTGATGGGCATTCTCTTGAGGTCATGGCATAGTGACAGGCCCTACAAACTCCAATGTGCTGACCGCCTATGAAGGTGGCATTTGCGGAGAGCCCTCGGCCGTCTTCTACGACGTAGTTGACGTTGATGTGGCCGCGGAGTTGTTCGGTCACTTCGGCGGCTTTGGCTCGGAAGGCCTCGTCGGTCACGGTGGCGGGCCCGGTGTCGGGGAGGCCGCCGGGCACCGGTGCGGATCTGAACGTCGGGGTGGGCGGCGGCTGCGGCCGCGGCAGGCGCGGCGCTGCCGGTGAGCCACACCCAGCCGCCGAAGCTGGCGCTGTGGTCGATGCCCCACCCGGCCAGCCGGGCGGCTTCGAGGTCTCGTATGGAGGCCAGGATCTCTTGGAGGGGCTGGATGCGGTCCAGGCGCCGCTGGGCCTCGGTGAGCGACACCGAGTAGTCAGACGCGTACGAGGTCACCGCCAGATCCACCGGCGCCGGCTCGGAGTCGGGGGCACTGAGGCCTCCGCCGCGCCCGGCTGGACCGACAGCAGGGCTGCGCCAAGTCTACCGCCGTGAGCAGGCCGAGCCAGCGGATCAGCCTCTTCAGCTTGTGTGCTTGGTGATCGGACATGTCATAGCTCCTCGCCTCGGAGCCGGTCACCGAACCTTTTTGATCAGCCACCGGCTGATGAACTCAGACATGTCCATTTTCGCCCATTCAGATGGGCCTATGTCTGCCAACTTTGGGTCTAACTCTGCCAACTTTTGGCAGACAGTTGGCAGAGTTGGCAGAGTTGGGCCAAATGGTGGCAGACGATGGCAGTATTTGGCAGTCATCTGGCAGTTGTTACGATGTTTATGATAGATTTCGCCTCGTTCATCTATAATAAAGCCCAATTCAAGCTATAAGAAGCTGTCTTGGTCCGGGGAAGAGCCGTAGTTGAAGGCCGTCGCCCACCGGATCAGATTTCCGGGCCGGAGCACCCGGCCTGATCCTCGCCTGCATACTGAAGGAATGCGCCGCGGCCGACTGAGAAGGGGGCTGACCCGACTGACGGGCGGCGACCCGGCCGCATTCGGAGCCGTGTTCTCGGCCCTGGTGCTGGCCGGGCTGGCCAGCCTGGCCGCCGGGCTGATCCTGGCCTCGTCCACCGGTGCCCTCGAGAGACTGCCCGGCCTGTTGATGCTGGTGCCGGCCGCCATCGCCTTGCGGGGCAACATCTTCGGCGCGATGGGCAGCCGCCTGGGCACGGCCATCCACACCGGCACCTTCCGCCTCACCCCCCGGCTCGACTCGGTGGTGGGCCAGAACGCGGCCGCCTGCCTGTCGCTGAGCCTGATGCTGGGCGTCGCCCTGGCCGGGCTGGCCAAAGCCATGGCCGTCGTCTTCAACGTCTCGCCCACCATGTCGCTGGCCGATTTCGTGGCCGTCGGCACCGTCGGCGGCCTGCTGGCCTCCGCGGCAGTGCTGGTCATCACCCTGGCTCTGACCAGCGGCGCCGTCCGCTTCGGCCTGGATCTCGACAACGTGGCCGTGCCCTTGGTGTCGGCCACCGCCGACGTGGTGACCCTGCCCGCCCTGGTGGTGGGGGCCGAGTTGGCCGGCGTGCCGGTGCTGACCCCGGCCCTGGCCTGGTCCCTGGCCGGGCTGGCCGCTCTGGCCGGGCTGTGGGCAGTGCGCACCCGGCTTGAGGCTCTGCGCCGGGTGGTCAAAGAGTCGGTCCCGGTTCTGACGGTGGCCGGGCTGCTGGATCTCGGCGCCGGCATCACCATGGAGAAGCGGCTGGGCACCTTCCTGGCCTTCCCGGTGCTGCTGGTGCTGCTGCCCGGATACCTGGGCACGGCCGGGGCCCTGGGCGGCGTGCTGTCGAGCCGCCTGTCCACCAAGCTCCACCTGGGCCTGATCCGCCCCGGCCCGGTGCCCGCCGCTCCGGCCCGGGGCGACATCGCCACCACCTTCGCGCTGTCGGTCCCGGTGTTCGCCATGCTGGGATTGATGGCCGCCGCCGGCGCGGCCGTCACCGGCCGGGCCAGCCCCGGGCTGGCCGATCTGGTGGGCGTGGCCGTCATCGGCGGCCTGATGGCCACCATGGTGGCGGTGGCGGTGGCCTATTACGGCACGCTGGCCGCGGTGCGGTTCGGGCTCGACCCCGACACCCACGGCGTCCCCATGGTCATGTCCTCGCTGGACTTCGTGGGCGTCTTCACGCTGATCCTGACCGTGGTGTGGCTGGGGGTGGCGTGATGGCGAGGCCAGCGGGCGCCGATGGCTCTACGATGACGACACTGCGGGAGAGCTGATGGAAGACGGACCGCGCAATCTGAGGGAGATGCTGGCCGAGGCCAAGGACACCTCCGAGCTGATGGTGGACCTGGCCTATGCCGCCCTGTACTTCGGGGACCCCGACATGGCCGACGAGGTGGCCGGGCTCGAGGAGCGGATGAGCGACCTGGTGCAGGACATGCGGGCCGTGTGCGTCATGGCCGTGCGCGACCCCAAAGACGCCGATGGGATGTCCTCGGTGCTGCAGGTGGTGTCGGCCATCGAGCGCATCGCCAACGACGCGGTGGACATCGCCCGCATCGTCACCCACCGGCTCGGCATACCGGCCCAGTTGGTGGCCGACCTGAGCGCGGCCGAGGAGGTGTCGCACCGGGTGCTGGTCTCGGAGGGATCGGCTCTGGCCGGCCGGTCCCTGGCCGAGCACGAGATCCCGGTCCGCACCGGCATGCGGGTCATGGCCGTCCGCCGGGGCCGGGAGTGGATCACCGACGTCGACGGCCAGACGGTGATCCTGCCCGGCGACGCCCTGTTCCTGCGGGGGGCGCCGGAGGGCATGGTCGAGCTGCGCCGACTGGCCGGCTCGCCCGGCTGGTCGCCCCCCTCCGACGAGCCCTCCGGGGCCACCGTGAGCGACTTGGACCGGGCCGTGGACCTGCTGGTGGAGATGAAGAACCTCTCCGAGGCGGCGGTGGGCCTGGCCTACTCGGCGCTGGTGCTGCGCGACCTGGGGCTGGCCGCCGAGGTCCGCCATCTCGAGGACCGGCTCGACGAGATGAACGACCGGCTCGAGCTGTGGGTCCTGCGGGCCGCCGGCAACGATGGCAACGATGGCAACGACGTCGACCCGGCCAGGCTGCGGGGGCTGCTGCACCTGTCCCAGGCGGCCGAGGACCTCGGCGATCAGGCCCAGCAGATGGTCTGGATCATCGAGAAAAACGAGGACGTGCACCCCATCTTGGGCATCGCGCTAGGCGACAGCGACGAGGTGGTGGTGCGGATCCCGGTGGCCGCCGGGTCCGAGGCGGACGGGTCGTCGCTGCGGGGCCTGCGGCTGGGGGTGGAGCCCGGCTTCACTGTCCTGGCCATCCGCCGGGGCGGCCGGTACCGGTACCGGCCCCGGGGGGCGGCGGTCTTGGAGGACGGCGACGAGCTGATCGCCAGCGGCCCCGACGAGGGCCGGGAGCGGCTGGCCGAGATCTGCGGGTTCCGGCTGTCCGACGGCGACGACGGGGAGACCCGGCTCGAACCGGTCTGAGGGACCCCCGCTCACGGTAGGTTCTCGGAGCTATGCCCGAGCGCCTCTGCCTCCTCACCGTGCACGCCCACCCCGATGACGAGGCGTCCAAAGGGGCCTCCACCGTGGCCCTGTACCACGCCCGGGGGGTGCGCACCGTGCTGGTGTGCTGCACCGGGGGCGAAGAGGGCGAGATCCTGAACCCGGCGCTCAAGGGACCGGAGACGGAGGCCCGGCTGGCCGAGATCCGCCGGGAGGAGCTGGCCCGGGCGGCCCGAGTCATCGGCTACGACGAGGTGGTCATGCTGGGATACCGGGACTCGGGCATGAAGGGCGCCGAGGCCAACTCCCACCCCGACTGCTTCGCCAACGCCGACCTCGACGAGGCGACCGACCGGCTGGTGGGGATCATCCGCCGCGAGCGGCCCCAGGTGGTGGTCACCTATCCCGAGGACCAAGGCCTGTACCAGCACCCCGACCACATCCGGGTCCACGACGTCTCGGTCCCGGCCTTCGAGCGGGCCGGCGACCCGGCCCACCGCCCCGACCTGGGCCCGGCCTGGGCCCCGGCCAAGCTGTACTACACGGTGTGGTCGCGGGAGCGGATCGAGCAGCGCCACCGGGCCTTCCTCGAGCTCGACATGGAGTCCCCCTACGACGAGCGCTGGTTCCAGCGGGACTCCCAGGACTACCGGATCACCACCCGGGTGCCGGTGGCCGACTACGTGGACGCCCGGCTCGAGGGGCTCAAGGCCCACGCCACCCAGGTCGACCCCGAGTCGACCTTCTGGTTCGGCCTCCCCATCGACGTGGAGCGGTCGATCCACCCCTTCGACGACTACATGCTGGCCCGGGGCCCGGTGCCGGACGACCTCCCCGAGCGGGACCTGTTCTCGGAGGTCCGAACCGGTGAGGCCGCGCCGGCCGCGGGCTGAGGCTGCTCCGCCCGAAATGACGCCCGGGGGCTGGGCCGCGCCCGGGGCGGGAAGGAGCTGAGGTGGCGGCCGAGCTGCTGACCGACGACTGGCTGTCCGCCGTCGGCTCCGCCCTGGCCGGCCTGCCCGCCTCCGGGACCGGCGCGGCGGGCGCCGGCGGTGCCGCCGGGATCGGACGCGTCGTCGTCCAGACGGTGGTGAACGGCTCCCCGGCCGGCACGGTCGCCTTCTGCACCGTCCTCGAGGAGGAGGGGACGGTGGCTTTGTCGCCGGGGAGGTGCCCCGGTCCTGATGTGGTGCTCACCTGGCCCTACCCGGACTTCGAGGCCCACTGGTTCGGCGAGCTGTCGCTGGAGGTGGCCTACATGCGAGGCCAGGTGAAAGTGGAGGGCGACCACGCCTTGGTGTTCGACGCCCTGCGCCCGATCCGCTCGGCGGCCCGCCGCCTTCCCGCCCTGATCGCTCTGCGAACTCGGCCCTGATCGCTGCTGGCGGTTCGGCCCCGAGCCTGATCGCATTGGAAGGCTGCGAGCCCGTGACTCTCGCCGCCGCTCTCTCAGCTTCGGGCCCGCTGGGCGTCCCGCAGGGCCCGGTAGCCGATCAAGGCCGCG
This sequence comes from uncultured Acidimicrobiales bacterium, assembly GCA_958296055.1. Classification (GTDB taxonomy): domain Bacteria; phylum Actinomycetota; class Acidimicrobiia; order Acidimicrobiales; family Aldehydirespiratoraceae; genus CATQHS01. The sequence continues at coordinate 557,838 of CATQHS010000001.1, read as the reverse complement.
CCGGCCGAGGCGACGGCTCGCTCCAAGTCGCCGGAGACGGCTAGGTCGAGGTCGTCGACCCGGCCGGCCGCGGCCGGGTCGGCGGCGTGGATCTCGGGCTCGTCGAGGGCGGGGCTCAGGGACAGCTCGGTGACGCCGGGCGGCAGGGCGGCCAGCGTCTCGGCCGCGTAGGCCCGAGCCGCCCCCCGGACCAGCCGGAAGTGATCGGGGCCGACTATGCCCTCGGTGGCGGCCAGCGACCGGAAGGGGAACCCGGCGTTGGCCTCCGCCTCGGGGCCTTCGAGCCGAACCGGCAGGTCGAAGGCCACGGCGAGGTCGACGAGCACGTCGAAGAACTCCGGCCGCTGCTGCATGGCCCCCAGGTGGGTGGTGAGGTGGGTCACGTCGAACCCCCACAGGACGGCCCGCTCCACCTGGGCCCGGCACTCCCGGCGGACCTCGTCCAGATCGGCGTGGTCCCAGAGGTCCTGGACCGTGCGCGGGAAGCCGCCGTCGCCGTCGAGGAGGCTGGGGGCGTTGGTGAGCGGCCCCCAGCGGAACCAGTCCAGCTCGGAGTTGAGGGTGAGGTGAACGCCCAGGTCCTCGCCCCGGTACAGCTCGGCCGCGTGCCGGGACCAGGCCCCGGGCATGACGACGGCGCCGGTGGTGGCCGCGCCCGACCGGATGGCCTCATACCCCCCCGCGGTTGAGGCGTGGGTGGTGCCTATCCGGTCGGCGCTGACGATCACCAGCCGAGCACCGGCCGGGTGCCCGAGCCGCTCCGTCAGCGAGTCCACGGGGGCCAAGGTACCCGACGACCCCCCGGGGCGGGCCCCTATCGGGGCGAGCCGGCGCCGGGCGGGAGGTCAGCTCAGGGGCACGTCGGGTCCGCCGCAGGCCCCCCACAGTCCCAGCCCGGTCGCTTTGGCCTGGGCTTCGGCGGTGCTCAGCAGGGCTCTGAAGGACTGGTTGGGCTCGATGGAGAAGCTCGAGGCATGGCCGGAGGCCACCATCTCCAAGTTGACGAACATCTCGTCGCGGGAGCGCATCACGTAGGCCAGCAGCCTCTCGTAACGATCCCGGACCTCGGCGTCTAAAACGAGGGTTACGGGCGTCCCCGCAGGCAGCAGGCCCTTGAGGTAGCCCGACGCCTCGGCGCCGTAGCACTGCTCGGGCCGGTTCGGATCGACCGTCTCGGGAGTGTCGATGCCCAGGAGCCTGACCGTTTCGGACCCTCCGCCGTCCATCGCGACCTCGATGGTGTCGCCGTCGATCACGCTCTCGACGGTGGCGTTGGGGGCGAAGGCGCCGTACTCCTCGCTGAGCTCGACGTCGGCGTCGAGCCCGGCCCGGCTGCATCCGGCCAACAGGACCAATCCAATCAACACCCAACGGATAGTTCACTATATATAGTGTAAATAACAGTTATTACAGTCGATCCGATTGGGGGCTGCCGGTGGACCCGAAACCCCCGATCAGGCCGCGGAGGCCAGGGGATCGGCGGCGCCGTCGGAGTCGGCGCGGCTGCGGGCCTGGTGGATGATGCGGCGGGCCCTGGCCACCTCCCGGCGGCCGCGCTCGCAGGTGACGGGATCGAGGCGCCAATCCGGTTCGGGCTCGGCGTGGATGAGGACGAGCTGATCGGTCATGGCTCCATCATGGCCAGGGGGTGTGACAGCGGTTCCTGGCTTTGCGCCCCGAAGCCGGCCGGCGGGGGGCTGGCTCGCCCCGGCTTGCGCTCGTCGGCGGGGGCCGCAACCCTGGGCGCCATGCAGCGCTACGGCATCACCATCCCCCTGTCGGGGCCTCTCCACGCCCAGCGGGACGCCATCGCCGAGCTGGCCGACTTGGGGTACACCGACGCTTGGTCGGCCGAGGCCGACGGGTCCGACGGCCTCACCCCGCTGGCGCTGGCGTCGGTGTGGGCCCCGACCCTGCGGCTCGGGACCGCCATCCTGCCCGTCTTCACCCGGGGCCCGGCCCTGCTGGCCCAGTCGGCCGCCACCATGGCCGCGGCCGCTCCCGGGCGGTTCGTGCTCGGCATCGGGACCTCGTCGAACGTGATCGTGGAGTCCTGGAACGGGATTCCCTTCCAAGACCCCTACAAGCGGGCCCGCGACACCCTGCGGTTTCTGAAGGCCGCCTTCGCTGGCGGCCGGGTGGCCGAGGACTACGAGACCTTCTCGGTGCGGGGGTTCCGGCTCCGGGTCCCCGCCGCCGAGCCGCCGCCCGTTCTGCTGGCCGCCCTCCGGGAGCAGATGCTGGGCCTGGCCGGCCGGGAGGCCGACGGCGCCATCGTCAACTGGCTCTCGCCCGCCGACGCCAGCCGGGTGGCCGGCATCGTGCGGGCCGCCAACCCCGCGGCGGAGGTCGCGGCCCGGCTGTTCGTCATCGCCACCCCGGACCGGGAGAAGGCCCTAGCCGCCGGCCGGTTCCTGCTGGCCGCCTACGTGAACGTCGGCGTGTACAAGGCCTTCCACCAGTGGCTGGGCCGGGGCGACGCCCTGGGCGAGCACTGGGAGCAGTGGGAGGCCGGCGACCGCAAGGGGGCGTTGGGGAAGATCCCCGAGGCCGTGGTGGACGATCTGGTCGTCCACGGGTCGCTGGAGCAGTGCCGGGCCCGAATCGCCGCCTACATATCCAGCGGCGTGTCCTGCCCGGTGCTGGCGCTGGTCCCCGCCGAGGGCGTCGACGGAGCCGAGGCCATCCGGGGCCTGGCCCCCTCCTAAGAGCCGACTCGCCCGGCGGCGCCAGAGATCGGTCCCTCCAAAGTCGCCCGCAGGTGCCGGGTCAGTTCCTCGAGCCCGGTTCGGGCGTTGAGACCGCTGGTGGACGGCATCGCATAGACCGGGGCCGGACCGAGCCGGCGGTCCTGCCATCCGGCCGCGGCGGCGGCGCCGGCCGCGGCCCGCCACCCGGCCAGCCCCACCATGCACACCGCCGAGGGCTCGAGCCATTCACACAGCCGCTCCACCCGGGCCAGGCCGGCCCGGTACTCGGCCCGGCCCACCTCAGCGGCCCGGGCGGTGACCCGCTTCACCAGGTCGGTCATCCCCACCCCGTCGACGACCAAGGCCCGGCGGGGGTCGCGGTCGGCCGTCACCAGCCCGGCGGCGGTGGCCGCGGGCCAGAACCGGTTGCCGGGGCGCCCGAAGCCCACGCCGGTGTCGGCCGCCCAGGGGCTCGGGTTCAGCCCGCACACCAGCAGCCGCATGCCCGCCCCCACCGTGTCGGGCAGGGTGCGGTCCCGGCGGAGCACCAGACGCCGCCCGGCTGGCCGCCGCTCCGCCGCCGCCGTCGGCGCCTCGGTTGCGACGGCACGACCAGAACCCACGACGGTGAAGCCGGCGCCGTCGAGGGCGTCGCCGCGCCGCTCGGGATCGGGGAGGGCGCCGTCGATCCCGGCCACCTCCACCGTGTCGCCGACGGACATGGACCGGTGCAGGTCGGCCAGGGCCAGCGGCAGCCCGTGATCCGGGGCCCCGAGACGGATCACGGCCCGGGCGGCTCCATCCCGAGGTCGCGCTGCATCCTGCGCATCCCGGCCAGCCACCGCTCCCGGTCGCCGGCCCGGCGCTGCTCGTAGGCGGCCACCTCGGGGTGGGGGAGGATCAGGAACCGGTCGGCTTGCAGCCCCTCCACGACGGCCTCGGCCACCTCCTCGGGCTCCATCAGGCCCAGGGCCCTGACCTGCTCCACGGCCAAATCGCCGTCGGCGGAGGTCATGGGGGTCCTGACCCCCTGGGGGCACAGGCACGACACCCGCACGCCCCGGTCGCCGTAGGCGATGGCCATCCACTCGGCCAAGGCCACCGCTGCGTGCTTGGTCGCCGCGTAGGGGGCGTTGCCCAGGTTGGTGAGCAGGCCCGCCGCCGAGGCGGTGACCAGCAGATGCCCCGACCCCCGCTCCAGCCATCGGGGCAGCAGCAGGCGGCCGGCGATCACGTGGGCCATCACGTTCACCGACCAGAAGCGATTCCAGGCCTCGTCGGACAGCTCCACGCCGCCGGCCGGCCCGCCGATGCCGGCGTTGCCGCACCACAGTTCCAGGGGGCCCAGGTCCCGCTCCACCCGCTCGATCAGGCCGGCCACCGCGGCCTCGTCGGTGACGTCGGCCTCGACCCCCAGCCCGTTGATCTCCCGGGCGGTCGCCCGGGCTCCCGGCCCGTCGAGGTCGGCCACCGCCACGGTTGCGCCCTGTTGGCTCAACCGGCGGGCCAGGGCCCGGCCGATCCCGCTCGCCCCTCCGGTGACGGCGGCGACGATCCCCTCCAACTCCACGGGGGCGATGGTAGGCGGGCCTAGTCGGCGTGGCGGCCCGATTCACACGCGGTGTCGCCGCGGGCGGGTAAGGTTCGCCCGGCAGGGGATCGGTTGGCGATCCAGTCACGAGTTGATTGATTCCGAATCCGAGCGGAGGCCGAGGGTGAACGACACGATCGAAATGGTCGAGACAACGCCGATCCCCGAGGCGGTGGCCCTGATCGACGACGGCCTCAGCCGGGTGCAGCGGCGCGACATCATCCCCGCCATCGAGGTAGTCGACCTGCTGCTCGACGTGCGGTCCCTGCTGGACGGGCGGACCCTTACCTCAGCCGTCCCCGTCGAGACGGCCTGAACGTCGCCTCGGCCTGAGCGCCGAAGCGGCACCACCACAGCCTGAGCGCCGTCGGCGGCGAGTTCCCCACCCCGGGCCGGCTCAGCGCAGCAGCCGCCTAGCCGCGGCCCCCAGCGCGGCGCCCAACGCGGCGCCTGCGATCACGTCGCTGGCGTGGTGGATGCGCACGTGGACCCGGCTGAGAGCGACGATGGCGGCCAGCCCGTACACCCCCGGTGCCCACCATCTCCGCATCGACTCCCGCGACAGCAGGGCCGCGGCCACCATGGCCGCGCTGGCATGGCCGCTGGGGAAGCTGGTGGTGCGGGGCTGGCGCAGCCGGTGGGGCCGGGGCCCGTCGGGCCTGGGCCGGTGCCGCCGGAAGGCCCACTTGACGGGTCCGTTGACCAGGGCCGACTCCACGGCCAGCGCGCCGCTCACCCGAAGGGCGACGCCGGGGCGGCGGCGGGCCGCGGCCGCGGCCGCGCCCAGGCCGTGCCACAAGATCGAGTGGTTGGCCGCTTCGGAGGCGGCGTAGAACACCCGGTCCGCCCCGGCTCGACCTCGCAGGCTGCGGTCCCACCAGTCGTCGACGGCCCCGTCCAAGGCGTTCACGGCCGCCAAGAAGCGCCCCGCCGCCGTCTCGGTGCCGGGGTCGGGTGCGCCGCCCGGGCCGGGGTCAGGGGTCGGGGGCGTCGGGGGCACGAGGTTCGAGGGTAAGGCCCCCGAACGCGCCCGGGGCGCTGAACAGGCCCGCCCGCCACCGGCGGGGCGTGGCCAGCGCCGCCCGCGGGTAGTCCTCGAACATCCACCGGGCGAAGTTCCGCCTGGTCCAGTCGGTGGCCCCCGCCGCCCGCAGCCCGGCCCGGGCGGTGAGGGGTCGGGCCAGCACGGCGGCGAGGGCCCGGGCCAGGCGGTCGTCGGCTGCCAACTCGCGCCTCACCGACCGCTCGTAGGCGGCGGCCACCCCCGGGTCTCCGTTTCCATTTCCGCCGCCGGCGGCAGCGATGACCGCCTCGGCGGCCAGGCGTCCGGTCAAGAGCGCCTGGCCGATTCCTTCGCCGGTCATGGGATCGGTGGCCGCGGCCGCGTCCCCCGCGAACAGAGTCCGGGGCCCGGTGATCCGGACCCGGCCGATCCGAGCCGGAATCGGCCAGGATCGGTGAGGGCTCTCGGGCTCGGCGCCGGGCCCCAACACCCGGCGCAGGTGGGGGCGGGCCAGCAGATCCGACCAGATCCGGCCCATGTCCCCGACCCGGCGGCGGCCGTCCCGGCGGATGCCGAAGCCGACGTTGGCCCGGCCGCCGGGCAGCGGGAACGACCAGGCGTAGGCGGGCAGCAGATCGGCCTCGAACCACACGAACATCGATTCGGTCGCCTCGGGCCCCACGTTGCGGAAGTACTGGCGGAAGGCGTGCCACTCGCCCCGGTAGCCCGGCGAGTCGCAGCCCAGCGCCTTGCGGAGGGGAGACCACATGCCGTCGGCGCCGACGACCCAGCGGGCGGTGACCGCGCCCAGGCCTTCGACGGCGGCGGTGACCGTCCGGCCGCCGTCGGCCACCGCGGCTCCGGCCAGTCCGCAGCCGTCGGCCACCCGGGCGCCCGCGGCCCGGGCCAGCTCCACCAGCGCGGCGTCGAGGTGGGTGCGCCGGGCCACCGCCGCATAGGCGCCGTCGGCGGGCAGGGGGAAGGTCTGCTCCCGTCCCGAGGGCGAGCGGACCGTGGCCGCGGCCACCGTCTGCCACGACGGGGCCGCCTCCGGGGAGAACCCGATCCTCTCCAGCTCCCGCAAGGCCATAGCGGTGAGGCCGTCGCCGCAGCACTTGTCGCGGGGGAAGGCGGCCCGGTCCACCACCAGAGTGTCCAGGCCGGCCCGGGCGGCGTGGACGGCCGCGGCGGCCCCGGCTGGCCCGGCCCCCACCACCAGCAGGTCGACCGGCTGGGGCGTCACTGCGCCGGCCCCGCGGTCCGGGGCCCTCTCCGGCCGCGCTCGGACGGGGCGGTCTCCGGGTTCACTGCGCCGGCCCCGCGGTCGCCGAGCCCTGGGGCAGGTGGAGGTCGAAGGTCTCCGGGTTCACTGCGCCGGCCCCGCGGTCGCCGAGCCCTGGGGCAGGTGGAGGTCGAAGGTCGCCGGGTCAAGGGCCCGGGCCAGTTCCCGCAGCCGACCGTGGAACTCGTCGCGGGGGACGTGGCAGAGCCGGATGCGGCGGCCGGCGGCCGGGTCGAACGCGGTGCGCCCGTGCATGACCCGGTGGTTGTCGATGAGCATCCCCTCGCCCGCCGCCACCGGCACCGAGGCGGTGAACTCGGCGCTGACCATCCTCCGGTTGAACTGGCGGATGGCGTCGTAGAGGCCCTCGACCGCATCGAAGTCGGCGTCGAGGGGGGCCAGGGCCCGGTCGAAGTACCGGATGCCGGCGGGCCGGCCCTGCTCGTCCAGCGAGATCAGCGGGCCCCGGCTGCGCAGATCGATCTCGCCCGGATGGCGGCGGATGTGGCCGATGGGGGTCGTCGTCAGGCGCCGGTAGGCGTCCGGGTCCTCGGCCGCGATGGACTCGGCCACGGCGAAGCCGTCGACGTAGGTGCTCATGCCGCCCTCGCCCGCGCTGGCCAGGCAGTGGAAGACGTCGATGCCCGGCGGCGAGTAGTAGAAGGCGTCGTCGATGTGGGGGGCCTGGGCCATGCCGGTCTTGGCGCCGAGCTTGGCCACCGGCTCGGCCTGCACGTCGTAGATCCGGCCGTACACGGTCGTCTCGTGGACGGGGCCGATCAGGGCGGCGAGCCGCTCGGTGCCGCCGGGGTCGGTCCCCGCGCCGGTGACGCGGACGATGCCGTAGTCCCTCAGCCGCCGGTACAGGCCGAGCAGGCCGGCCCCGCCGCCGGCCGCGTCGGCCCACGGCGCGGTGGGGAAGCCTCCCGACAGCCCGGCCTTCCAGAGGACGGGCCGCCAGGAGAACCGGCGGCGCCGGTCCTCGGGCCCATAGGCGTGGCGGAGGAGCCAGTCGCCGCCGTAGGTCGAGACGTGGCCGTCGGGCCAGGTCGCGATCAGGTCGCCGCCCCGGGCGGTCACGCCGGAGGGCGCTATGTCGGCGTCGAAGCTGACGACAGTGCAGAAGCGGATGCCGTTGGCGGGGTCGCCGCACTGCCGGCAGCAGCAACTGTGGCGCAGCCACTGATGGTGGAAGGCCCGCCGGGCGCCGTCGCTGAACTCGACGGCGACGGTCCGGCCCTCGATCCGGGCCGAGGCGACGCCGGGGAGGCCCTCCAGCCCCAGCCGGTTGCCCTGGAACGGGTTCCAGGTGGCGATGCCGGCGGCGGTCGTTTCGTCGTCGGCGGTCGCGTCGTCGTCGGCGGTCGTCGGCGGCTCAGGCATCCCATCCGCCATCGACGTGGATGGTCTGGCCGGTCATGTAGGACGCGCCCGCGCACAGGAACAGGCACACCTCGGCGTACTCGGCCGCGGTGCCGGGGCGGCCCAGCGGCAGCTTCTCGGCGTCGGCGAAGACGGTGTCCCACTTGAGGGGGAAGTTGGTCGAGTCGGGGTGGACGTAGCTGGGCGAGATGGCGTTGACCCGCACGTCGGGCCCGAGGCCGCGGGCCAGTTCCCGGGTGAGGGTGATGATGCCGCCCTTGGCCACGCTGTAAGGGGTGCTGGTTCCCCCGCCCCGCCAGCCCGACATGGAGGCCGTGTTCACGATGGCCCCCTTGGAGGCCCGCAGGTATCCGGCGGCGGCTCGAGCGGTCCGGAATGCCGACAGCAGGTTGACCGACAGCGCCTCCGCCCACAGCTCCTCGGTCTGGGCGTCGAGGTCGCCGGGCCCGATGATCTCGAGGGTGACCGGGTGGCCGGCCACGTTGACCAGGTAGTCGAGGCCGTCCATGCGCTCGGCCGCGTCGCGCACCATCCGGTGGGTCTCGTCGCCGTCGCGGAGGTCGCCGGGGGCGGCGAACACATCGAACCCTTCGCCGGCCAGGGCCGAGCAGGAGGCGTCGAGGCGGGGCCCGGGCAGGTCGGCCACGGCCACGGTGCTGCCGTTGGCGGCGAAGGTCTGGACCACGCCCAAGCCGATGCCGCCGGCCCCTCCGGTGACCAGGGTGCGCTTGCCCCTCAGGTCAGCGTGGATGGTCATCGACTGCTGGTTTTCTGAGCAAAGATTGCTGACATGCGACAACGGATGCTCAGAAAACCGGGTTTGATCCGGCTCGGGTGTGGTTGGCGACCAAATCCTCGTTCAGCTCCAAGCCGAGCCCGGCGCCGGACGGGAGTTCGGCGAAGCCGTCGACTATGGCCGGCTCGGGGGGCGACACCAGCTCGGTCCGCAGCCGGGACGGCCCCAGCCGGGAGGAGCGGAACTCGACCATGGGGACCGTCAGCGACGCGGCCTGGAGATGGAAGTTGGCCGTGTCGGTGATGCCGGTGGCGAAGCTGTGGGGCACGAGCTGGGCCCCGTGCATCTCGCACATCTCCGCGATCCGCATCAGCTCGGTGAACCCGCCGGCCCGGCTGACGCCGGGCTGCACCAGCGACACCCCGCCCCGCTCCAGCCACTCCCTGACCTCCCAGCGCCCGGCCGCGAACTCGGCCCCGCCGACCCGTATGGGCGAGACGGCGGCGAGCCGGGCGTGCCCGTCGAGGTCGTCGTGGCGAAGGGGGGCCTCGGCGAAGCAGATCCGGCAGTCATCGATGCGCTTGAGGGTCCACGCCGCGTCGTGCCAGTCCCACCAGCGGTAGCCGAAGTCCAGGGCCACCGCCGTGTCGCCGCTGCCCGCAGCCAGGCCGTCGATCACCCCCCGGCACTCGTGGACGATCTCGACGATCCGCCCGTCGCCGATCTCGGGTCCGAACAGCACCGGGATCTTCAGCGCCCGGAGTCCCTGATCCAGCGCGATCTCGGCCTGGCGGGCGATCTCGGCGACGAATGCCTCGACGGGGCCTCCGTATATGTCGCCCGGGTACAGGGTGGCGTAGGGCCGGATCCGGTCGCAGCGGGCCCCGCCCAAGAGCTTGTACACCGGCAGGCCGAGCTGCTGGCCAGCCAGGTCCCACAGGGCGATGTCCACGGCCGAGAAGGCCTGGATGAAGGTGCCGCGCCGGCCGTGGTAGAAGCTGGCGTGGTACACCCGGTCGTAGAGGGCCCGGGCCTCGATCGGATCGGCCCCGACGACCAGGTCGCGGATGCCCTGGCTCCAGAAGTGGATGGTCTCCTGCTCGACCATGGCCTTGGTCACGGCCGGGGTGCAGACCGACTCTCCTATCCCGCATCGGCCTTCGGAGTCGGTGACCCGGATCAGAAGCGTCTCCTCGGCGCCCTCGGCGAAGGCGTTGCCGACGGCCGGGACCGAGACGATCAGCGCCTCCACTCCGGCGACGGGACAGGTGGTGTGGGTCATCGTCGCCCTCCGGGTCGCCCTCCGGCCCGCATCCTAACGATGCCCTCGGCCCCCTCCCCGGGCTCTAGGGGCCTATCGGGCTCTGGGCGGTGAGGCCCCCGTCGATGGTGAACAGGGCGCCCGACACGAAGGCGGCCTGGTCGCTGACCAGCCACACCGCCAGGGCGGCCACGTCGGAGGGCAGGCCGAGCCGGCCCACCGGGTGCCTGGCCCGGGCGGCGGCCCGGGCCGCGACCGGGTCGGGGGCCAGGTCGAAGGCGGCCGCGGCCATCTCGGTGTCAATCCAGCCGGGGCAGACGGCGTTGCAGCGGATGCCGTCGGGGCCGTGGTCGACGGCTATGGCCCTGGTCAGCGAGTGGACCGCGCCCTTGGAGGCGTTGTAGACGGCCATGCCGTGGTCGGCGTTGACCCCGGCCACCGACCCGATGTTGACGATGGACCCGCCGGAGGGCTGACGCCTCATCCGGCGGACGGCGGCCCGGCATACGTTGAAGACGCCCCGCACGTTGACGCCCATCACCAGGTCGAACTCGTCGTCGCTGGTGTCCGCCACCGTTTTCTCCACCTGCACCCCGGCGTTGTTGACCACCGCGTCCAGCCCCCCGAACTCGGCCGCGGCCGCGTCGATCAGGGCGTCGGCCTGGGCCGGGTCGGCCACGTCGGTGCGGACCCAGGGGGCGCCGGCGCCGTCTCCGGCGGGCTCGGTGCGGCTCCCGGTCATCACCCTGGCCCCCTCGGCCAGGAATCGACCGGCTATGGCCTGGCCGATCCCCGAGCTGGCCCCGGTGACCACCACCGAGAGCCCGGCGACGGTCCGGGCCGCGGTGGCCGTTCCGCTCCCCGTCATCGGCCCCATGGTGTCACCCGCGAGCCGGCCGGATCACGGATGGGCCGGAGGGGCGGGCCGGAGCTCAGAAGAGGCGCAGGTCGGGCGACTCGACGCCCCGAAGCTCGTCGTAGTCGACTTCGACGCAGTCGATGCGGCGGTCGGCGGCCAGCACTCGGGCTTGGGGCTTGATCTGTTGGGCCACCAGCACCCCGCTCACCGGCCGCAGGCCCGGGTCCCGGTTGAGGTACTCGAGGTAGCGGCTGAGCTGCTCGACGCCGTCGATCTCGCCCCGCCGCTTCACCTCCACCGCGATGGCCGCGCCGGTCGAGTCGCGGCAGAGCAGATCCACGGGCCCGATGCCGGTGGGGTGCTCCCGGCGCACCAGGGTCAGGCCGGCGGCGATGGCAGAGGGGTCGGCGGCCAGCAGCTCTTGGAGGTGGGCCTCCACCCCGTCCTTGCGCAGGCCCGGGTCGTCGCCCAGCTCGTGGGTGATGTCGGAGATGACCTCGGCGACGGTGATGACCAGCGTGTCGCCGGTGCGGGGGGCGGTGACCCGCCACACGCCGGTGTCGGGGTCCACCACCAGCCGGTTGGGGGCGTTCATCCAGTTGAGGGGCTTGTAGGCCCCTCCGTCGGAGTGAACGGCCACGCACCCGTCGGCTTTGATCATGATCAGCCGGACGGCCTCGGGGAGGTGGGCGTGGAGCCGCCCCTCGTAATCGACGGTGCAGCGGGCGATCACCAGCCTCACGGCTCGGGCCGCGGTCGGGGAGCAGCGGGCGGCACGAGTCGCAAGGTAGCCGGGCGGGGCCACACTGGTCGGCCATGGCAAACGGCGCGGGCACTTCTGGCGCGGTGGATGCCGACGCGGCTCTCTCCGGCGCCGCTGGCGACCTCAGCGCGGTGGATGCCGGCGCGGCTCTCTCCGGCGCCGCTGGCGACCTCGGCGCGGGGGCCTTCAGCGACGACGGCGGATGGGTGGTGGACCCCGACCGCTTGGGCTGGCGGGCGCCGGTGCCGGAACTGCGCCGCGAGGTCCGCCGCCGGCTCCCCAGCCTGATCTCGCCGCCCCGGCTGCCCCCGGCCGGCCGGGCCCTCACCGTGCTCGGCGCGGTGGGACCGGCCCTGCTGGGATGGGCGGCGACCGGCCGCCGACGAGGAGGGCCGGACTCTGTGGCCGACCTGTCCCGGCGACTGCGGATCGCGGCCGAGCGCCTGGGCCCCACCTACATCAAGCTGGGCCAGATCATCAGCAGCGGGGCGGGCGTCTTCCCGGCCGAGCTGGTGGCCGAGATGTCGAAGTGCCGGGACCGGATGCCGGGCGAGACCTTCGCCACCGTCCGGGAGGTGGTCGAGGCCGACCTCGGCTGCCGGATGGATCGGGTCTTCTCCCGTTTCGACCGGCAGCCGCTGGCCGCGGCCTCCATCGCCCAGGTCCACGGGGCCGCCCTGGCCGACGGGGCCGAGGTGGTGGTGAAGGTGCAGCGCCCGGGCATCGACGAGCTGGTCCGCCGCGACCTGAGCGTGATGGCCTGGCTGGCCCCCCGGCTGGTCGGCCGCATCCCGGCCGCGGCCCTCCTCAACCCGCCCGCCCTAGTCGAGGTGTTCGGGGCCACCATCTCCGAGGAGCTCGACTTCCGGATCGAGGCCGACAACATGCTGGATCTGGCCCGGGTGTACGCCGATCTCGGCCGGCGCGGCTTCATCGTCCCCCGGCCCCACCCCGAGCTGGTCACCAAGCGGGTGCTGGTGATGGAGCGCCTGGACGGGTTCGGATTCGACGACCTCGGCGCCTACGCCCGCTGCGGCGTGGACCCGGCCGCGGTGGTGCGGTCGGGGATGATCGGGTTCATGGAGGGCGCGCTGGTACACGGCGTGTTCCACGGCGACCTCCACGGCGGCAACCTCTTCGTGCGGCCCGACGGCCGCACCGTTCTGCTCGACTTCGGGATCACCGGCCGCATGAGCCAGTTCGAGCGGCTGGCCTTCGTGCGCCTGCTCATCGCCGGGATGACCAACGACCCGGCCAGTCAGCTCGCCGCGGTGCGCGACCTCGGTGCCCTGCCCCCCGACACCGACCTCGCCGCGGTCGCCGCCGACCTCGGGCTCTACGACGAGACGGTCGACCCCACCTCCCTGGCGCCGGAGGATCTGGTGGCCGAGCTGCGGCGGGTGGTGAAGGCGCTGCTGTCCTACGGCGCCCGCATCCCCAAAGAGCTCATGCTCTTCGTCAAGAACCTCATGTTCCTCGACGGGGCCATAGCCCGGCTCGCCCCCGACATCGACCTGTTCGCCGAGATCGCCCACGTGGCCGGCTATTTCGCCGCCGCCCACGGGGAGCGGCTGGCCCGGGAGGTGGGCATGGACCCGGCCGACTACGACTACGACGAGCGGGGGGTCAAGGCCGCCTTCGGCATCGACCAGTCGGTGGAGGCCATGACCTACCGCCAGCTCCAGGAGCGGCGGGCCCTCATCCGGTCCCGGCTCCGGGAGCGGCCGGCGCCGCGGGTCACCCCGGCCATTGGCCTCCGAAGCGCTGCGGCCCGCCTCCGGTCCCGGCGCCGAGAGCGTCCAGCACCGCGCCGGACAGCTCGGGCCGGCAGATGAGCAGGTCGGGCAGGTACGGGTCGGACTGGTTGTAGCGCAACTCGCGCCCGTCGAGGCGGCTGGCGAAGCACCCGGCGGCGGCGGCCACGGCCACCGGCGCGCAGGAGTCCCACTCCCACTGGCCCCCGCTGTGCAGATAGGCGTCGGCCTGGCCTAGGACCACGGCCATGGCCTTGGCCCCCGCCGACCCCATCAGGACCAGCTCCGCGCCCAGCGCCTCGGCCACCCGCAGGACCGGGAAGGTGATCCGGTTCCGAGACGCGGCCAGCCGGGGCGGGTCGCCGCCGGAGGGCGGCGGCGCGGGGGGATCAAGGGTCGAGAGGGTGAGCCCGGCCGCGGGCAGGGCCACCGCCCCGGCCGCGGGCCGCTCGCCGACCACCAGGGCCACGTGTACGGCCCAGTCGGTCCGGGGCGGCTCGGAGAACTCGCGGGTCCCGTCCAAGGGGTCGATGATCCACACCCGGTCCGCTTCCAGCCGGGCCCGGTCGTCGGGGGCCTCCTCGGACAGCACCGCGTCGCCGGGCCGGGCCGCGGCCAGTCGGTCGGCCAGGAGCCGGTGAGCCCGCCGGTCGCCCTCGGCCTTCAAAACCGCGGCCGGCGCCCCCTCGCTCTCCAGCCGGTCCCGCAGCGCCACCAGCAGCTCGCCCGCCTCGGCGGCCAGCGCCGCGGCCAGCCGGTGGTCGGCTTGAGTGACGAGCCCGGCGGCCGGCTCGGGCACGCCTTACCCGACGGCCCTTTCCAGGATCTCCTCGTTCTCCTGGGCGTGGATGCGGCTGCTGCCGGCCGCGGGGCTGCCCGACTCGAACCGGCTCACCCGGCGGATGGAACAGGTGTCGCCGTGGGCCTCATACAGCCGGCCCTTCACCGCGTTCCACGGCCCCATGTTCTCGGGCTCCTCCTGGAGCCACACGATCTCGGAGGCGCCGGCGCAGCGCTCGATCTGGTCGGCCACCGCCGCGAACGGCCACGGGTAGAGCTGCTCCACCCGCACCACCGCGGCCGGGGCGCCGGTTCGGTCCCGGTGGGCCATGGCGTCGTAGGCCACCCTGCCGCTGCACAGGACCACCCGCTCGACCCGGGCCGCATCCAGGGACCCGTCGTCGAGCCGGGGGTCGCCCAGCACCTCCTCGAAGGTGCCCGAGAGCAGGTCCTCCACCCGCGACCGCGACGCCCGGGCCCGCAGCAGCGACTTGGGGGTGAACACGATCAGCGGCCGGCGCCCGGTCTGGATCATCTGGCGCCGGAGCAGGTGGAAGAACTGGGCCGCGGTGGTGGCGTTGCACACCGTGATGTTGTCCTCGGCCGCCAGCAGCAGGAAGCGCTCCACCCGGGCCGAGGAGTGCTCGGGGCCCTGGCCCTCGTATCCGTGGGGCAGCAGCAGCACGATGCCCGAGCACTGGTTCCACTTGTCCTCCGCGGCCACGATGAACTGGTCGATGATGATCTGGGCCCCGTTGGCGAAGTCGCCGAACTGGGCCTCCCACATGACCAGCGCGTCGGGGTCGGCCACCGAGTAGCCGTACTCGAAGCCCAGCGAGGCGTACTCCGACAGCAGCGAGTCGTAGATCCACAGCTTGGCCCCCTGGGCGCACAGCGAGGCCAGGGGGGTGTGCTCGGCGCTGGTCTCGTAGTCCACCAGCGTGGAGTGGCGGTGGGAGAAGGTGCCCCGGCGGCAGTCCTGGCCGGCCAGCCGCAGCGAGGTGCCCTCGGCGATCAAAGACCCGAAGGCCATGGCCTCGCCCAGGGCCCAGTCGATCTCCCCGGCCGCGAACATCTGGTCGCGCTGCTCGAACTGCCGGGCCAGCTTGGGATGGACGGTGAAGCCCTCGGGGACGCTGGTCAGGGCCCGGTAGATCCGGTCGATCTCGGCCCGGTCGATGGCGGTGCCGACGGGGGGGAGGACCCCGACCGGGATCGGGGCCGGCTTGGCCCTAGCGTCGGCAGGCCCGGCGCTGTGGCGGGTCTCGTCCAGAGCGGCCTGGAGCTGGCTGCGGAAGTCGGTCAGGGCCGCTTCCGCCTCCTCGGTGGTGAGGTCGCCCCGCTTCATCAGGGTTGAGGTGTACTGCTCCCGCACCGTCGGCTTGGCGTCGATGCGGCGGTACATCTCCGGCAGGGTGTAGCTGGGGTCGTCCCCCTCGTTGTGGCCGTGGCGGCGATAGCAGATCATGTCGATCACCACGTCCTTGTTGAACCTCTGCCGGTAGTCGAAGGCCAGCCGGGCCACCCGCACGCAAGCCTCGGGGTCGTCGCCGTTGACGTGGAAGATGGGCGAGCCGATCATCTTGGCCACGTCGGTGGAGTAGACGCTGGATCGGGCCTGGTCGGGGGTGGTGGTGAAGCCGAGCTGGTTGTTTATGACCACGTGGACGGTGCCCCCCACCCGGTAGCCGTGGATCTGGCTCAGGTTGAGGGTCTCGGCCACCACCCCCTGGCCGGCGAAGGCGGCGTCGCCGTGAACCAGCAGGGGCAGGATCGGGTAGGGGCAGTGGCCGGCGTCGGGGTCGATTCCGTCCATGCGGGCCCGGGCCATGCCCACCACCACCGGGTCGACCGCCTCGAGGTGAGAGGGGTTGGCGGCCAGCTCGACGGTGACGGAGTTGCCCGCCGGGCTGGTGTAAGTCCCGGACTGGCCGAGGTGGTATTTGACGTCGCCTGAGCCCTGGATGTCGTTCTCGGAGATGCTGCCCTCGAAGGCGCCGAAGAGCTCTTGGTAGGTCTTGCCCACGATGTTGACCAGCACGTTGAGCCGGCCCCGGTGGGCCATGCCCATCACCACATCGGCCATCTTCTCGTCGGCGGCGCAGGCCAGGATGGCGTCGATCAGGGGCACGGCCGACTCCGCCCCCTCCAGCCCGAATCGCTTCTGGCCCACGTACTTGGTGCCCAGGAAGGTTTCCAGCACCTCGGCCGCGGTCAGCCGGGACAGGATGTGGTGCTGGTCGGCCGGTTCCAGGGCGGTGTCGGCGCCCTCGATCCGCTCCTGGATCCAGCGCTTCTCGCCCGGGACCTGGATGTGCATGTACTCCACCCCGACGGTGCGGCAGTAGGCGTCGCGCAGCACCCCCAGCAGGTCGCCCAGGGCCATGCGCCGGTTCCCTCCCACCGGCGCGTAGATGCCGGTCTGGCTGCCGGTCAGGAACTCGCGGTCGAGGTCCCAGATGGTGAGCCCGTAGGTGGCCGGGTCCAGCTCGGAGTGCATCTCCTCGGGCTCGTCCACTCGGAGGGGGTCGAGGTCGGCGATCAAATGGCCCCTAACCCGGTACTGGTTGATGAGCTGGTTGACCTTGGCCTGCTTTTCGAGCATGCCCGCCTCGCGGTCCACCGGGTTGACGTCTCGGCGCCATCTGACCGCCTCGTAGGGGATGCTCAGGGAGCGGAAGACGGCCGCGTAGAAATCGTCGGCCCCCAGCAGCAGGTCGTGGACCTTCTGAAGGAACAGGCCCGACTCGACGCCCTGGATGACGCGGTGGTCATAGGTGCTGGAGATGGTGACCAGCTTGCTCACGCCCAAGTCGGCCAAAACGGCCGGGTCGGCGGCCGCGTACTCGGCCGGGTAGGCCAGGGTGCCGACCCCGATGATCGACCCCTGGCCGGCCATGAGCCGGGGGACCGACTGGCGGGTTCCGACCGTTCCCGGGTTGGTGACGGTCACGGTGACGCCGGTCAGGTCGTCGGGGGTGGCCCGGTTGGCCCGCACCTTGCCGACCTGGGTGTCGTAGCGGTCCACGAACTCCCTGAACCCGAGGGTGTCGGCGTCGTGTATGCACGGGACCATCAGAGTGCGGCTGCCGTCGGATCGCTCCAAGTCGACGGCCACGCCCAGCCCGATGTGGGGGTTGCGGACGATCCGGGGCCGGCCGTCGGCGCCGGCGGCGAAAGTGTTGTTCATGGCGCCGACGCCGTCGGCTATGGCCCTCACCACCGCGTAGCCGATCAGGTGGGTGAAGGAGATCCGGCCCCGGAGCTTGCGGCCCAGATGGCCGTTGATGACCTTGCGGTTGACCTCCAGCAGCCGGGCGGGAACGTCCCGGAAGCTGGTGGCGGTGGGCACGGCCAGGCTGGCCTCCATGTTGGCCACGATCCGGGCCCCGACGCCCCTGATGACCTCGCCGCCGGTGTCGTCGGCCGGCGGCGAAGCCCGGCCCGGCGGGGGGGCCCGGTCCGGCCCGGGGGGCGGTCCGGCGGCCGGTGTCGGCGGCGGCCGGCCGGTGACCACGGTGGCGGTGGTGTCGATGGCGGCAGCCGGTCCGGGGCCGGCGGCCGGCGAGGCCGCGGCGGCGCCGCTGCCGCCGGGAGCCGGGCCCGCGCCGACAGGCCCCGACCGGCCGTCCCCGTTCTCGAACAGGGCCCGCCAGCTCGGGTCCACCGATCCGGGGTCGGCCCGCCACCGGGCCCGCATCTCGTCCACCAGCCAGGCGTTGGGCCCCACCGGATCGGCGCCGATGCCGGCGCCGGAGTCGTCCCAGTCGTTCATCTCGCCTCAGCATAGGTTCCCGACGGGGCCCCATAGAGGCCGGTAAGGTCCGGCCGGTGCGGGTGGTCACCTGGAACGTCAACTCGCTGAAGGCCCGGCTGAGCCGGGTCGAGCGCTGGATCGGCGCCTTCGACCCCGACGTGATCTGCCTCCAGGAGACCAAGCTCGACTCGGGGTCCTTCCCGGCCCTGGCTTTCGAGGCCCTCGGCTACGAGTCGTTCCACCACGGCCAGGAGGGGGGCCGCAACGGGGTGGCGGTGTGCAGCCGGGTGGGCCTGAGCGATCCGGTGGCCGGGTTCGGCCCCGGCATCGAGCCCGACGGCGACGCCCGGCTGGCCTGGGCCACCTGCGGCGGGGTGCGGGTGGCCTCGTGCTACGTGCCCAACGGCCGGTCCCTCGACAACGACCACTACCGGTACAAGCTGAGCTGGCTGGAGCGGCTGCGGGTAGCCCTCGACCGCCAGGCCGACCCCGGCGCCGCCGTGGCGGTGTGCGGCGACTTCAACGTCGCCCCCGACGACCGCGACGTCTACGACCCGGCCCGCTTCGAAGGCGCCACCCACACCAGCGGACCCGAGCGGGACCGCCTGGCCGATCTGCTCGGGTGGGGGCTGGCCGACCTCTTCCGGGAGCGCCACCCCGAGCCGGGGCTGTTCTCCTGGTGGGACTATCGGTCCGGGGACTTCCACAAGAAGAAGGGGATGCGCATAGATCTGGTGCTGGGGTCGGCGCCGGTGGCCGCGGCCGCCGAGTACGCCCTCATCGACCGCAACGAGCGCAAGGGCCCCAAGGGGGACCTGCCCAGCGACCACGCCCCCGTGCTCGTCGATCTCAACCTGCCATGCTGACCCCCTCGGCGACCTGATGCCCCTCGACCTGCCGTGCTGACTCCCCTCAGCGAGCACGACCTCCTCGTCTTTTGGACCCAGTTGCTGGTTCTGGTGGTGGTGGCCCGGGGGCTGGGCCACGTGATGCGCCGGATCGGGCTGCCGTCGGTGATCGGGCATCTGGGAGCGGGCGTGATCCTGGGCCCGTCGGTGTTCGGCCGAATCTGGGAGGGGGGCTTCGACTGGTTCCTGCCCGACGAGGAGATCTCGTCGGGGGCCCTGTTCGCGGTGTCCTGGCTGGGCGTGGCCCTGCTGCTGGTGACGGCCGGGTTCGAGACCGACCTGGGCCTGATTCGCAGGCTGGGCCGGGCCGCCATGCTGGTCACCGGCTTCAGCCTGGTCGTGCCCCTGATCGGAGGGCTGGCGACCGGGATGGCGCTGCCCTCGGCCTTCGTGGGGCCCGAGGCCGATCGCACCGTCTTCACCCTGTTCGTGGCGGCCGCCCTGGCGGTGTCGGCCCTAGCCGTGATCGCCCGGATCCTCTCCGAGCTCGGCCTCATGCGGCGCGATTTCGGCCAGATCACGGTGGCGGCCGGCATGGCCAACGACGTGGTCGGCTGGGTGATGTTGGCCGTCTTCACCGGCTTCGCCACCGGGGGCGGGGTGTCGCTGCCCGCCGCGCTCCGGGTCGTGGTCGGGCTGGGGGCCTTCCTGGTACTGGCTGTGACCGTGGGCCAGCGGGTGGTGGACGCCTGCCTCAGGGAGGTGCGCCGCCAGAGATCCAACCTGTCCGGCGCGCTGGCCGTGGCCGTGCTCACCATGCTCGTGTTCGCCGTGATCACCCAGGCTCTGGGCATCGAGGCCGTTCTGGGCGCCTTCGTGGCCGGAGTGGTCCTGCACCGCTCCCGGTTCCAGCAGCCTGAGGTGGTGCATCACATCGAGTCGCTCACCCACGCCTTTCTGGCCCCGGTGTTCTTCGCCACCGCCGGGCTCCGGGTCGATCTCGCCCTGCTGGCCTCGGGGTCGGTGCTGGGGTGGGCGGTGCTGGTGGTGGGCGTGGCCGTGGCGGCCAAGTTCCTGGGGGCCTTCGTCGGTGCCCGGCTGGCCGGGCAGTCGCCCCGGGCCGCCACCGCCCTGGGGGCCGGGCTCAACGCCCGGGGGGCCCTGGAGATCGTCATCGCGTCGGTGGGCCTGTCTCTGGGCGTGTTCAGCGAGACGGCCTACACGGTGATCGTCCTCGTGCCCCTGGTGACCTCGGTGTTCGCCGCGGTGAGCCTGAGGGTAGTGGTGAGGGACTGGCGGGGCTCCTCCGACGAGCAGGAGCGGCTGGAGCGGGAGGAGGCGCTGAGCCGGAACCTGGTGGTGAAGTCGGACCGGCTGCTGCTGGCCTCCCAGGGGGGCCCGGCCTCCATCGCCGCGGCCCAGATCCTGCATCTGGCCTGGCCGGTGGAGGTTCCGGCCACGGTGATCTCGGTACAGCCGGACGGGGCGGAGCAGCCTGACGTATCGGTGATCCGCGACGTGCTCCACCGGCGCGAGGTGGAGCACCGGACGGTGAAGGGCGGCGATGTCGCCGCCGCGGTGGTGGCCGAGGCCCGGCTCGGCTATGGCGCGGTCGGGGTGGGCGTGGCCGCCCGCTACGAGGGCCAGCTCTACTCGCCCACCGTCGACGAGCTGTTGCTGGAATCGCCCCGGCCGGTGGTGATCGTCCGGCGGTCCCGCCGCCTCGACACCCCGCTGCCCCCCGCCTTCACCCGGGTCGTGGTCCCGGTGACCGGCACCCGCTCCTCCAGGGCCGCCCAAGAGGTGGCCTACGGGCTCAGCGCCCAGATCGGCACCGAGGTGGTGCTCATCCACGTGGTGGTGCGGCCCGGTCCCAGCCTTCCCGACTGGCTCTCCCGCCCGTTCCGCCGCGGCGAGGGCGGCGACGACCCGACCCACCCCGTGACCGAGGCTCTGATGGAGCGGGCCACCGGCCTGGGGGCCGAGTTGGGCGTCGCCCCCCGCACGATGGTGGTGGAGGGGCCGTCGGCGGCTCACTGCTTGGTGGACGCGGCCAACTCGCAAGAGGCCGACCTAGTGGTGCTGGGGGCGGCGCTGCGCAACGTGGACGGGCGGCCCTTCCTGGGCCACACCGTCGAGACCGTTCTGGAGCGCTGCGACGCCACCGTGGTGGTGGTGGCCACCCCCCGGGGGTTCAGGCCCGACGGCTGACGGCGCGCCGGCCGAACCGCTTCGGGGGCGGGCGGTCGCGCAGCAGCTTGCGGGTCTCGGCGATGATCTCGGCCGCGCCGGTCTCGTCGGCCGCTTCGGGGTCGGCCGCGGCCGGGCCTGCGGGGCCGACGGCCTTCAGCCAGGGGGAGGGCCGCCGCTCGGCGGCGCCGCTCCCCGCGCCGCGCCAGCGGCACCACATCACATGCAGCTCCCGGACTGCCCGGGTGACGGCCACGTGGAACAGGCGCCGCTCCTCGGCCCGAGCCTCCCGCGTCCGGGCGTGGGCCACCGGCACGTAGCCGCTCTCTGCCCCCACTATGTGGACGACGGGCCATTCGAGGCCTTTGGCCCCGTGGAACGTGGTCAACTCGACGCCGTCGGCCGCGGCCGGGAAGCGGCGGTCGGACCGCAGCCCCAGGGTGAAGGATCCCACGGTGGCGCCGGAGTTCAGGGCCAAATGGTCTTCGGCCAGCTCCAAGAGCGCGTCCAGGGCCGCCCCGGCCGCGGATTGGCTTCGCGCCGCCGGGTCGGCGCCGGCCGCCCCCGCCCCGATCTCGGGTCGCGTCGCCAGGTCGGCGCCGGCCGGGCCCGCTCCGATGATCTCGGGTCGGTCGGACCGGGCGTCGATCACCGCGGCGCGCAGGCTGGCGCCGGCGGCCCAGGAGGCGACCAGGTCCCTCACCGCCGGGTGCTCCAGCGGGTTGACCCCGCCCTTGGTCGCCACCGGGATGCCCTGGCGCTCCAGTGCCTGGCGCAGGGGCGGCAACTGGGCGTTGGTGCGGGCCAGCACCGCCTGGTGCCCCCACGGGGCCCCCGGGCGGCGCGAGCTGCGGACGCGGCGGGCCAGCACCGCCGCCTCGTCTTCCTCCGAGCACTCCGTGACTGTCGGCGCCGGTCCCGAGGGCCTGACCGCCGGTTGGGGCTCTCGGCCCAGGACTCGGCCTGCGGCCTCGCAGATCTCGGGGGTGGATCGGAAGTTGGTCCGCAGGTGCAGCACCGCGCAGCCGGGCAGGTGCCGGCCGACGTCGCCGATCAGCCCGGGGTCGGCGCCGTTCCAGCCGTAGACGGCTTGGTCGGGGTCGCCGACGACGGTGACGGTGGACTCCTCGCCCATCCAGGATCGCAGCAACCAGAACTGGAGCGGGTTGACGTCCTGGAACTCGTCGACCAGGAGATGCTGGTTCCGCCAGCGCTGGGCCGCGGCCTCGTCCGGCTGGGAGTCCATGATCGACCGGCAGGCGACGAGCAGGTCGTCGAAGTCGAGGAGCCGAGGCCGGCGCCGGCGCTTGGCCGCCTCGTACTCGGCGTAGGCCTCGGCCATGGCCTCCATTCGCCGGGGCGGGTGGCGCTTGGCCGCCGCGGCCAGCTCTAAGTAGCGTTCGGGCGGGATCATCCGGGCCCGGGCCCAGTCGATCTCGGTGGCCAGCCGGGCGGTGAAGTCCCGGCGGTCGCCGGGCCTCAGCTCGGCCAGGAAGGCGGCCCGGCTCTCGAGGATCTTCGGCGGAGGGCGGCCCCGGTCGGCCCCGTACCGGTGGATCTGGGCCAAGGCCGCGGCGTGGAAGGTGCCCGCCCTGATCGGGTCGCGCAGCCCCAGTCGGCGGAGCCGGGCCCGCAGCTCGCCCGCCGCCCGGCGGGTGAAGGTGAGGGCCAGCACCCGGCGGGGGTCGACGGCACCCTGGCCCGCCTGCCAGGCGATGCGCCGGGTCAGCACCCGGGTCTTGCCCGACCCGGCCCCGGCCACGATGCACAGGGGCGAGGCCCGGGTGGTCACCGCCTCCCGCTGCTCGGGGGTGAGGTCGGCCAGCAGCGGATCGTCCGGCGGGGCCACGGCCCGACCCTATACGGGGCTACGGTTCGGCCGTGGTCGTGATCGAAGCCGACCGCTTCGAGCGCTTGGTGGCCGACGCCCTCGACTCGCTGCCCCCGGAGCTGGGCGAGCTGATGGACAACGTGGCCGTGGTGGTCGAGGACGCCCACCCGACCGAGGACCTGCTAGGCCTCTACGAGGGGGTGCCCCTCACCGAGCGGGGCGATTACGGCGGGTTGGCCATGCCCGACCGGGTGACCGTCTACCGGCTGGCCGTCTGCGCCATGTGCTCCGACGAGGACGAGGTGCGCGACGAGGTGGCGGTCACGGTCGTGCACGAGATCGCCCACCACTTCGGCATCGACGACGACGCCCTGGCCGAGCTGGGCTGGGACTGAGCCCGGGCCCGACCCGGATGGGGCGCCCCGGCAGTGCTAGGCGGGGACGGCCACCGCGGAGAGCTCGGGGATCCCGGCCGATCCGTTCTGGAGGTAGTCGAAGATGCCGGCTTCGTCGAAGATGATCCGGTCCTCGTACTCGTTGAACCACACCGCCTCGGGGTTGCGCCCGACGATGCACACCTTGCCCCGGGTGGAGGCGTCGGCCGGGCTGCGGTGGATCTTGAAGATCACGATGCCGTTCTCGGCGCCGGCCATCCCCGGCACCGGCTCGTCCACGACGGCGGAGACCTCGATCTTGCCCTTGTAGTGGCTGATGCACATCCGGGCGTGGGACTCGATGCCCGACAGCCACTTCTGGGACTCGTTCAGCAGCTTCCACGCCGTCTCGATCGGGACGTTGAAGGCCCGGTAGGCGATGATGTCGCGGCCGCCGAAGAAGTAGTGGTTCTCGATCCCCTTCTGGCGCAGCGCCCGCTGCAGGATGCGCAGCGAGTCCACGTCGTCGTTGACGCCGTGGATGATCGGCGTCTGGTTGGCGATGGTGATCCAGCCCCGGGCCGTCAGCGCGTCTACCGCCCGGCGGGTTGCGGGGATCCACTCGTAGAACCCGTTGGCGTCGGCCATGTAGTTGCCGTCGCCGTCTTTGGCCAGGAACTCGTCGGGGTGGTTGAAGTGGATCACCATCCGCAGGCACATGTCCGGGTAGGTGTCGTGGAACCGGTCCAGCATCGACATGAACGCCTCGTCGAACCGGTCCGGGTGGAAGGCCAGTTCCTTGGTCCCCACCCGGATCACCTCGGTTCCGGCCTCGGCCAGGGCGGTGAACCAGCCGGCCAGCTTGTTGTTGGGCAGCACCATCGGATCGCCGCCGGACAGCAGGATCTCCCGGAGCTTGGGCCGCCCCGACTCGGGATGGAATCCGCCGTTGGCCGCCACCGCGGCGTTGAAGGACCGGATGTAGTCGGTGACCTCGGCCACCGAGGCCATGCCCTTCTTCTTGACCGTGCCGTCTTGGTGGGTCACGTCCTTGCGGCCGATCAACTCCTCCCGGTAGCAGAACCGGCAGTGGGCCGAGCAGGTGGAGATGACGTACAGCAGGGCCATCTCGTACTTGTGGAGGATGCCCTCCACCGGGCTGTAGGACATCTGGTTGGCCGGGTCCTCGGAGCCCTCCATGTTCAGGGTCTCCTCCGGGGAGGCCTTGACCAGCTTCTGGAGCGGAGCGCTGGTGCGGGCCATCTCGAAGTAGTGACGGGTCATCTTGACCGGCATCCGGTTCTCGATGTCGCGCTCGGTGTCGCGCAGCACGATCAGGTTCTCGAGTTCCTGGGGGCTGTAGAAGCCCTGCATGTCCTCGGGCGCGGTGCCCTTGATGAACGGCGATAGCCCGTTGATGATCTGGCGGTCGTATCGGGGGTTCTCCACGTGGTCGAGAACCAGCCGCTCCCGCTCCGTCGGCTCGTACTTGATCCTGGCCATCGGCCCCACCTCTCGTTCGCTCTGGCTAACTCGGCCTGCCCTCTCGGCCTGAAGCCCACATTATCAGGGGCTGGCCGGAGGGGGAGGCCGGAGGGCCTAGCCGTAGGTGAAGCGGCGGACCCGCC
Source organism: uncultured Acidimicrobiales bacterium (assembly GCA_958296055.1). Lineage (GTDB taxonomy): Bacteria > Actinomycetota > Acidimicrobiia > Acidimicrobiales > Aldehydirespiratoraceae > CATQHS01. The sequence continues at coordinate 533,108 of CATQHS010000001.1, read as the reverse complement.
CCCGGCGGTTCCAGGTGACCGTGGTGTTCAGGAGGAAGTTGGTCAGGGTGGCCACGGCTATGCCGATCCCGTTGTTGACGATGGCGGCCAGTCCGTCGGCCACCGAGGCGGCCGGGAAGTCGTTCTGCTCCAAGAGCTGGAAGACGGCCACCTGCACCACCAGCCCGACCATGGACACGGCCTGGAACTTCCCGAACCCCCGCAGCAGCCCCCGTCCCCGGTAGCGGTCCTCGTAGAAGGTGGCGTAGTTGTTGCCCAAGAAGTTGCTGACGATGCTGAGCTCGATCCCGAACAGCACCGACGTGCGAATCGGGTTGAGGCCCGGCGTGAAGGCCAGATCCAGCCGGGGGAGGGACACGGCCTCGCCCAGGGCGAACCCGCCCAGGTTCACCGCCACCCCGGTGATCCCCACCAGGCAGTACATCGCGAACACCGGCGATAGATGGCGCCCGTAGCGCAGGTCGAGGACGGCGATCAGATAGTTGCGGACGATGTTGGCCGACAGCTTCGTCTCGCCCCGCCTCCGGGGGCCGAAGCGGTATCCCACCTCGCTCAGGCGCAGCTCCCGGCCCCGGCCGAGGAACTCCAGCAGGATCTTGAACCCCCGGGGGTTGATGGCCGGCGCCGTCTGCTCGTAGGCCAGCCGGCTGATGACGAAGTAGCCGCTGAGGGGGTCGGTGGTGCGGGTCTTGGTCACCAGCTTGCGGGCCAGCAGGGTGGCGGCCCGGCTTCCGAACCGCCTGATCTGCGGCCCCTCCTCATAGGACCCGCCCGGACCCCACCGGGTGCCTATGCAGACGTCGCTGCCCCCGTCGACCACCGACCGCACCATCTCGGGCAGGGCCGTCTCGTCGTGCTGGAGGTCGGCGTCGATGACGGCCAGGGCCCGGCCCTCGGCCACCGCCATGCCGGCCAGCACTGCCGAGGACAGCCCCCGGTCCTCGAACCGGCGGATGACCCGCACCGCCGGGTCGCCGGCCGCGTGGGCCCGGGCCGCCCGCCAGGTTTCATCGGGGCTGTCGTCGTCCACCACGATGACCTCGTGGGGAAGGTCGGCCAGAGCACGGCCCAGCCGGTCGAGGAGTTCGGCGATGTTCTCGGCCTCGTTATAGGTCGGGACGATGACGGAGACGACCGGGCGGCCGGGCTCGTCCGGCCCGTCGGTCTCGTCGGCCACTCCGCCAAGATAGCCCCGGCCCCGGCCAAGACGGGAGCGAGGGGAGGGGGGAGCGGGGGAGGGAGGGGAGGGAGCGGCCGGCCGGTCCGCCGGTGTAGCCTGGCCGCTCAACCTAAATGCCGGGGAGCTCGGGACAGCCGGGCTGAGAGGGCGCCCGCTGCCGATGGCGAGCGGCGTCGACCCGACAACCTGATCTGGGTAATGCCAGCGGAGGAAGACATGCACTCACGCTCCGGTCTGACCGACACCGGGCGCAGGGGCGCTCGGATCGGCCGTCTCCGGCTGACCGCCGCCATCGCGGCCTTGGCGTTGATCGCCGCCGCCTGCGCCGCCGACGACCCCCCCTCGGTCGAGGGCACAACAGTCACCTTGTTGACCCACGACTCCTTCGCGCTCTCGCCGGAGACGCTGGAGGCCTTCACCGCCCAGACCGGCGTCGCCGTGGAGCAACTGGCCGTCGGCGACGCCGGCCAGCTTGTGGCCGAGGCCGTCCTCACCGCCGGTTCGCCCTTGGGCGACGTCTTGTTCGGCATCGACAACACCTTCCTCCAGCGGGGCCTCGACGCCGACATCTTCGAGCCCTACCGGTCGCCGGGCCTCGACGACGTCCCGGAGCAGTTCCGGCTCGACCCCGAGCACCGGGTGACCCCGATCGACTACGGCGACGTCTGCTTGAACTATTGGACCGACGCCCTACAGGGGGCCCCGCCCGCTGACCTCGACGACCTGACCTCCCCGGAGTTCGCGGGCCGGCTCGTGGTCCAGAGCCCCGAGACCTCCTCGCCGGGGCTGGCCTTCCTGCTGGCCACCATCGCCCGCTACGGCGACGGCTGGGAGGACTACTGGGCCGCCCTGCGGGCCAACGGCGTGGCCGTCACCGCGGGCTGGGAGGACGCCTACTACGGCGAGTTCACCGCGGGCGGCGGCGACCGCCCCATCGTCGTCTCCTACGCGTCGAGCCCGCCGGCCGAGGTGATCTTCGCCGACCCGCCGGTGGACGCGCCCCCCACCGGGGTGGTCACCGACGGCTGCTACCGCCAGATCGAGTTCGCCGGGGTGCTAGCCGGGGCGGCCAACCCGGCCGGGGCCCGGGCCCTCATCGACTTCATGCTCACGCCCGCCTTCCAGAACGACGTGCCGCTGAACATGTTCGTGTTCCCCGTCGCCGCCGCGGCCACCCTCCCCGCCGTGTTCGTGGAGCACGCCGCCGTCGCCGACGACCCGCTGATGATCGACCCGGCCACCGTCGAGGCCAACCGCGACGAGTGGACCGATCGGTGGGTCGAGATCGTCCTGCGCTGAGAGCCGCGCCCGGGACCCGGCCACCGGTTCCGCAGCCGACCCCGGCGGCCCGGCTGCGGGCCTTCTCGTCGGGCCTGCCCGCCGCGGCCGCCTCGGTTTGCGTCGTCTCGTTCTTCGCCGTCTTCTTCGCCTGGCCGGTGGCCGGGGTGATCGCCGAGGGCCTGGGCTCGGCCGGGATCGGCCCGGTCGCCGACCTGTTGGCATCGCCCGCGGTCCGATCGGTGGTGTGGTTCACCTTCTGGCAGGCCGCGGCCTCCACCGCGCTCACCGTGCTGGCCGGAATGCCCGGGGCCTGGGCCACGGCTCGTCTGGGCTTCCGGGGCCGGCGGGCGGTGCGGGCCCTGGTCACCGTGCCCTTCGTGCTGCCCACGGTGGTGGTGGCCGCCGCCTTCGAGAGCCTGTTCGACCGCTTCGGGGTGGCCGACGGCGACGGTCTGCGGCTCCGCCACACGGCCTGGGCCATCCTCATCGCCCATGTCTTCTTCAACTACGCGGTGGTGGTCCGCATCGTCGGCGCCCACTGGGCCGGCCTGGACGCCCGCATGGAGGATCAGGCCCGGGTGCTGGGCGCCGGTTGGCTGCGGGTCTTCGGGTCGGTCACCCTGCCCCGTCTGGTCCCGTCGGTGGTGGCCGCCTCGGCCATCGTGTTCCTGTTCTCGTTCACCTCCTTCGGGGTGGTGCTGGTTCTCGGGGGCCCGGGCCGGGCCACGGTGGAGACCGAGATCTACCGCTACGCCCTGGTCCGCCTCGACCTGACCGCGGCCGCGGCCTTAGCCGGGGTGCAGCTCGCCGCGGTGATCGCCCTGGTGGGAATTTCCACTTTCCTGGAACGGAGCCGGTCCCGGCCCGAGCCGGTGCAACCGATCGGCGCCGTCCGCCGGTCGGCGTTCGGGCCGGCCGCCAACCTGGCCGTGATGGCGGTGCTGCTGGGCCTGCCGCTGGCCGTGCTGGTGGAGCGGTCGCTGTCGACCGGCGGCGGCTACTCGCTTCGCAACTACGGGGCGCTGCTGGAGCGGGTCAACCTGTTGCCCGACACGGCCGCGGCCGCGTTGGGCAACTCCCTGATGTTCGCGGCGGCGGCCGCCGCCATCGCCGTGGCCGTCGGCGGATCGGCCGCCCTCATGGCGGTGGGGGGGCGGGCCGGCAGGCTGGGCCGGCTGACCGACGCCGGGCTGACCCTGCCGCTGGGGGTGTCGGCGGTCACGGTCGGACTCGGCATCCTGCTGGTGCTGGACCGCCCTCCCCTCGACCTGCGCACCTCGGTGGCCATCGTGCCCATAGCCCATGCGGTGGTGGGGATCCCCTTCGTGGTGCGGACCGTCGTGCCCATGCTGAGGGCCATCAACCCCCGCGCCCGGGAGGCGGCGGCCGTGCTCGGGGCGCGGCCGGGGAGGGTCCGCCGCGAGATCGACCTTCGGGTGGCCTCCCGCGGCCTAGCCGTGGGGGCGGCCTTCGCCTTCGCCGTGTCGCTGGGCGAGTTCGGGGCCACGTCTTTCGTGCCCCGCCGGCCGGAGACGCTGACCGCCCCCCTGGCCCTGTTCCGGCTGCTGGGCACCCCCGGAACCGCCCTGCGGGGCCAGGCCATGGCCCTGGCCGTGGTGCTGATGGCGCTCACCGCCGCGGTGGTGTTCGTCGTCGACCTGGTCGGCGACGCCCGAGACGGGGCGATCTGATGCCCGCCGCCGGCCCGCGGTCCGGAGCCGGGTCCGCGGCCGAGCCGGTGCTGGAGGTTCGCGGCGTCACCGTCTCGTTCGGGGCCGTGACCGCCTTGGCCGACGTCGACTTGGCCGTCGCTGCCGGCGAGACGGTGGCCATCCTCGGGCCCAGCGGGGGCGGCAAGAGCACTCTGCTGCGGGCGGTGGCCGGGCTTCAGCCCCTGGACGGCGGCCGGGTCCTCTGGGCCGGCGCCGACCTGGCCGGAGTGCCGGTCCACCGGCGGGACTTCGGGCTGATGTTCCAGGACCACGCCCTGTTCACCCACCGCGACGTGGCCGCCAACGTGGCCTTCGGCCCGCGGATGCAGGGTGCGACGGCGAAGGACCGGCGGGCCCGGGCGGCCGAGATGCTGGAGCTGGTGGGGCTGGGAGGGTTCGGGCCCCGCTCCGTGGCCACCTTGTCGGGGGGCGAAGCCCAGCGGGTGGCTTTGGCCCGGGCCCTGGCCCCCGAGCCCCGGCTGTTGATGCTGGACGAGCCGCTGGGCTCGCTGGACCGGCGCCGCCGCGACGAGCTGGCGGCCGAGCTGCGCCGGGTCCTGTCCGAGGTGGGCGTCACCGTCCTGCACGTGACCCACGATCACGACGAGGCCTTCGCCGTCGCCGACCGGGTGGCGGTGATGCTGGCCGGTCGGGTGGCCCGGATCGGGGCCCCGGTCGAGGTCTGGCGCGATCCCCGGCTATCGGCCGTGGCCCGGTTCCTGGGCCACGCCAACGTGGTGGAGGTAGGCCCGGGCGGGGCCGTGCCCTGGGGTCGCCTGGAAGCCGGGCCGGGCCGGGCGGTGGTCCGATCCGACGCTTTTCGCCGCCTCAGCCCGGCCGAGGCCGGCTCGGGCTCGGCTCGAAGTCTCGGCGCCGCCGGCGGATCAACGGTCGAGGCGGTGGTGGTCGACGCCCGATTCCGGGGCGACCGCTTCGAGCTGCGGGTCCGCACCGACCCCGGCGGGGTGGAGCTGGTCGTGCTTGACCCTGAGCTGGCCCCGGCCGGCCGCCGCCTGGCCTACGCCATCGACCCGGCCGCCGTCGCCGCCGTGGATTAGTGGCGACGGGGGCGGCTCAGGCCGCGCGGGCTCGGGCCGACCGGGCCATGGCGAAGGCGCCCCCGGCGGCCACCACCAGAATCAGAGACCCCAGCCCGGCCCAGTGGCTGAGGGAGCGGAAGCCGACCCAGCCGAAGACGGCGCCGGCCGAGAGCCCGGCGACGGCGCCCCCGGCGGCCATCAGGAAGTCGGCCGCGCCCTGCACCTCCACCCGCTGAGCGGCCGGGAACGAGTTGGTGAGCAGCGAGCTGCCCGCGATCAGCCCGAAGCTCCAGCCCAGGCCGATCAGGAACAGGCCGGCGAACACCCCGAGGGTGTCGGCCGCGTCGGTGCGGGAGGCCAGCTCCGCGCCCGCGAAGAGGGCCACGCCCCCGGACGCGATCATCGGGTAGGGCCCCAGCCGGTCCACCAGCCAGCCCACCGCCGGGGAGAAGGCGTACATCCCCAGGATGTGCAGCGATATCACGAAGCCGATGACCTGGAGTTGGTGGGCACCATCCTTCATGTGCAGCGGGGTCATGGTCATGATCCCCACCATCACCGTGTGGCCCGTCAGCATGGCCAAGGCGGCCAGCGCCGGTGCCGGCCGGGTGGCGATGCGCCCCAACACGGCGATCACCGGGGTCCGTCCCGCTCGGGCCGGGCTGGCGGTCGCGGCTCCGGTCCGTCCCGCTCCGGCGGTGTCGGCGGTGGCGGCTCGGGTCCGTCCCGCTCGGGCCGGGCTGGCGGTGGCGGCTCCGGTCCGTCCCGCTCCGGCCGGGCCGATGGTGCCGAGCACCTCAAGCGGATCGGGGCGCAGCCACAGATGGGTGGCGGTCAGGCCGGCAGCGAACAGGATGGCGGCCAGCAGGAAGGGGCCGGCCAGCTCGGGCAGGCCCATCGCCTCGGCCGCGGCCCCGGCCGGGCCCAGGGCGACGCTGGGGCCGAGCACCGCGCCGAAGGTCGCCCCCCACACCAGCATGCCGATGGCCCGGGCCCGGCGTTCCGGGAGGGCCAGGTCGGCGGCGGCGTAGCGGGCAGCCAGGTTGGTGGAGTTGCCCGCGCCCACCGCCACGATGCCGACGACCAGCAGGGGGTAGAAGCCGGCCACGGCGGCCGCGAAGACCATGGCCGCCCCCGCCGCCCCGACCGACCAGCCGGCCACCAGGCCCCGGCGCCGCCCCAGCTCGGCCATGCGCCGGGCCAGCGGCAGGGTGGCGATCATGGTGCCGACCGAGAGCCCGCCGGCCGCCAGCCCGGCCAGGGTCTTGTTGCCGGTCATCTCCTCGGCCAGCACGGCCACCGACGCGAAGCTGGCGGTCATGGCCGCCACGGACGGGATCACCGAGACCAGCAAGACCCGCTGGAACCGGCGCTGGAGCCGGGCCCGGTCCGCAACCGGGAGGGCTTCGATGTCAGCGGCGGTCATCTACGCCTGGAACCGGCGCTGGAGCCGGGCCCGGTCCGCAACCGAGGGCGCGGCGGTGTCTATGGTCACCGGTTGAGTATGCCCGGGCGCGCCGCGCCGGGCTCGCGGCGCCGGGGAGCGACCGGGGAGGGGAGTGCCATGGGGCCACTGGCAGGGGTTCGGGTGGTGGAGTTCGCCGGCATCGGCCCGGGGCCGTTCTGCGCCATGATGCTGGCCGACGCCGGCGCCGACGTGATCCGGGTGGACCGGGCCTCGGCGGTGTGGGGCGGCGACCCCGGATCACCCCCGGCCGACGTGCTGGCCCGGGGCCGGCGCTCGATCGGCGTGGACCTCAAGTCGCCGGACGGCGTCGAGACCGCGCTGCGGTTGGCCGAGGGAGCCGACGCCACGCTGGAGGGGTTCCGGCCCGGGGTGGCCGAGCGGCTCGGGATCGGCCCCGAGGTCTGCCTGGCCCGCAACCCCCGACTGGTCTACGGCCGCATGACCGGATGGGGCCAGGACGGCCCCTACGCCCACGCCGCCGGCCACGACCTCAACTACATATCCCTGGCCGGCGTGCTCGGCGCCATCGGGCGCAAAGGCCAGGCCCCGGTGCCGCCCCTCAACCTGGTGGGCGACTTCGGGGGCGGGGGCATGTACCTGGCCTTCGGCATCGTGTGCGCCCTGCTGGAAGCCCGCTCGGGGGGCCGGGGCCAGGTGGTGGATGCGGCCATGGTGGACGGCGCCGCCTCGCTCATGGCCTTCGTGTACGGGATGAGGGCCATGGGCTACTGGACCGACGAGCGGGGCGCGAACATGCTCGACACCGGCGCCCCCTACTACGACGTCTATGAGACCAGCGACGGCGGTTTCGTCTCTCTGGCCGCCATCGAGCCCCAGTTCTACGCCGAGATGCGGGAGCGGCTGGGCTTGGACGGGCCGCAGTGGGACGAGCAGAACCGCCGCGACCGCTGGCCCGAGCTCAAGGCCGAGCTGGCCCAGGTGGTGGCCTCCAAAACCCTGGACGAGTGGAGCCGGATACTCGAGGGCAGCGACGCCTGCTTCGCCCCGGTGCTGTCGCCCGCCGACGCCCCCGACCACCCCCACAACCGGGCCCGGGGCACCTTCACCGAAGAGTTCGGGGTGGTCCAGCCCCGCCCGGCCCCCCGGTTCAGCCGGACCGATTCGTCCATCGGCGGCCCGCCCCCCCATCCCGGCCAGCACACCGACGAAATCCTGGGCGAGATCGGGCTGGCCGCCGACGCCATCGCCGCGCTGCGCTCGTCCGGCGCGGTGGCCTGATGGCCGTCGCCGTCTTCTTCCACGCCCACCCCGACGACGAGGCCATCGCCACCGGCGGGACCATGCGGCTTCTGGCCCGGGCTGGCCACCGGGTGGTGGTGGTCTGCGCCACCGACGGAGCCCGGGGCCGCCCGGCCGGCGGGGCTGCCGATGACCCGGCTGGCAGCGACTCGGCCAGCGGGGCGGCCGATCTGGCCGCGGTCCGCGAGGCCGAGTTGCGGGCCGCGGCCCGGATCCTGGGGGCGCACCGGGTAGAGATGCTGGGCTACGCCGACTCCGGCATGGACGGTGACCCCGCCAACGACGACCCCGAGTGCTTCTGGCAGGCCGATGTAGAGGAGGCGGCCGGGCGGCTAGCCGCCGTCCTCTCCGAGGAGGGGGCCGACCTGCTCACCTGCTACGACGATCAAGGCACCTACGGTCATCCCGACCACGTCCAAGTCCACCGGGTGGGGGTGCGGGCCGGGGAGCTGGCCGGGGTGGGCTTGGTCTATGAGGCCACGGTGGACCGCGATCACTTCGCGGCCGCCATCCCCAAGATGAGAGCCATGATGGCCGAGCTCGGCCTTGACGACGAGGTGGACGACGACGAGCAGTCCGAGATACAGGCCGAGATTGACGAGGGCATCCTGGGAGTGGACTCGGCCACCATCACCCACCGGGTGGATGTGAGCGCGGCGGCCGCCGAGAAGCGGGCGGCCATGGCCGCCCACGCCTCCCAGATCCCCGCCGACTCCTTCTTCCTGAAGCTGCCCCCCGAAGCCTTCGATCTGGCCTTCGGCGTCGAGTGGTACCGGTGCCGGAACCCGGAGCCCGGCGATCGGGCCGGCGGCGACCTCCTCGCCTCGCTCTCCGCCGCCGCTGACTAGGCCGCCGCCTCCGTTCCCGCCCCCGTGACCGTTCCCGTTCCCGCTGCGATCCCTGCCGCCGCCACGGTGATCCCCGGCCCCGCGCCCGGCGCTATCCGGTGACCGGGCCGGTTCTGGCCTCGGTGGCGGGCCGGGCCCACGACTGGTTCTCGTGGGCGGTGGTGATCGCCAACGGTGCCGCCGGGGTGTGGGCCCTGACCGCCCACCGGCGCCCCCGGTGGCGGGGCCGGGCGCTGTGGTGGTTCACCGGCGCGGCCCAGGCCGCCGTCTTCGCCCAGGCCGGCCTGGGGACATGGCTGGTGGCCGGCGAGGGCCGCCCGGTCCCGGACCTGCACGCCCTCTACGGGTTCTCCGCCCTAGTGGCGGTGGCCATCGCCTACGGCTACCGCCACCAGCTCCGCCACCGGCTGCACCTGCTGTACGGCGGGGCCGGGCTGTTCCTGATGGGCCTGGGCATCCGGGCCATGATCGTCGACCCGGTCGGGCTGTGACGGCCGCCGCCGGTCGGGTTGTGGCGGCGGGTCGGGCTGTGACGGCCGCTGCCGGTCGGGTTGTGACGGCCGCCGCCGGTCGGGTTGTGACGGCCGGTCGGGCTGACGGCCGCCGGCGGGCTGTGATGGGGTGCCCCGACCGCCGCGGGATCGCCGGTAGGCTCGGCCCGTCCGGGAGACAGGGCCCGGCGACCACGTCCGGTACGACAACGACGTCGAGGCTGGCATGACCACCACCACCGTCCGATCAGGCCGCCGCCGGCCGCCGTGCCGGGTCCCGTCGAGGCCGGCATGACCATCATCACCCCTTCGGTTGAGGTCGCCGCCCAACTGGAGTGCGCTCTGGGCCTGGAGGCCGCGGACATCCGCTACGGCCTGTCCCAGGACGAGCTGTTCGTCGCCGCGGTCTCCGGCGACCGGGGCCGGGTCCGGCCCGGTGGCGGCGACGCCGAGCCCAAGGCCCATCCCACCGCCCTGGGCCTAGACGGCCCGCTGGTGTTCTACTCCGATCCCTCCTGCACCGGCCGGCCGCTGGCCGACACCTTCTGCGTGGACCGGGCCTCGGTGACCGACGCGGTGTGGTGGAAGACCGGCTTCGCCCGCTTCGAGCCGGAGCGCTTCGACGCCCTGGCCGCCCGGGTGGTGCAGCACCTCAGCCGGCGCTGGTCCCGGCTGTACGCCACCGACCTGTTCTGCGGCTGGGACCCGAGCTTCGCCGAGCCCTACCGGTTCGTGGGCGAGTACGCCACCCACGCCTACTTCTGCAACATCATGTTCCCGAGCCGTCTCTGCCCCGACCCCGCCGCCAACGGCGAACTGGGGGCCCCGGCCCGGGCCGCGGCCGGCCCCGGATCGGGCCTAGCCGAGGAGGGGTGGACGCTGCTCAACGTCCCGTCCTACATCCCGTCTCAGGACCCCGACCCGATCTGGCGGTCGGACCGGGCCGTGATCGTGGACATCGAGCGCAAGCTGACCCTGGTCTTGGGGCGGGCTGACTACTGCGGCGTCAACAAGAAGACGATGTTCACCATCATGAACTACGTGGCGCCGACCCGGGGCCACCTCTCCATGCACTGCGCGGCCAACGTGGGGGCCGCCGGCGACAGCGCCGTGCTGTTCGGGCTGTCGGGCACGGGCAAGACGACCCTGTCGGCCGAGCCCGGCCGGGAACTCATAGGCGACGACGAGCATGTCTGGACCGACCGGGGCGTCTTCAATTTCGAGGCCGGGTGCTACGCCAAGCTCATCGACCTCGACAAGCAGGCCGAGCCGGTGATCGCCGCCGCCTTGTCGATGAAGGGGACGCTCATAGAGAACGTCCCGCCCCGCCCCGGCCGGGACCTGGCCGCCACCGACCCCCAGGAGCTCGACCTCGGCGACGACTCCATCACCGAGAACACCCGCTTCGCCTACCCGCTGGAGTGCAATCCCAACGTGGCCCCCGGCGCCCGGGGCCCCCACCCCGGCACCGTGGTGCTGCTGACCGCCGACGCCTTCGGGGTGCTGCCCCCGGTGTCGATCCTGGACACCGACGAGGCCATGTACCACTTCGTGATGGGCTTCACCGCCCGCCTGGCCGGCACCGAGGTAGGGGTGACCGAGCCCACCGCGACCTTCTCGTCCTGCTTCGGGGCCCCGTTCATGGCTCAGCGCCCCCACGTCTACGCCGGGCTGCTGCGGACCCTCATCGAGCGGCACCGGTCCCGCTGCGTGCTGTTGAACACCGGCTGGACCGGCGGCCCCTACGGCCGGGGCGAGCGCATGTCGCTGGCCGTGACCCGCCGGCTGCTCGACACCGCCCTGGCCGGGGGGTTCGACGGTGCCGACACCACCACCCACCCGATCCTGGGGCTGCAGATGCCGACCTCCTGCCCCGGGGTGGACGGCGCCATCTTGAACCCCCGTCACACCTGGGCCGACCCGGCCGCCTACGACGAGGCCGCCACCCGGCTGCGGGACCTGTTCCGGGCCAATTTCGACCGGCAGGGCTATGCGGCGCTGGGCATAGCCGCGGTGATGTGACCGGGCCCCGCGGTGAACAGCCCCCCGCTCCCAGATGGCGGCTGGCTGGCTAGAGCCGGGGGGTGCCCATGTCAACCTCGGAGCCCAGCCGCAGCCGGGTGGCCCGGCCCGCCTCGTCGAGGTCGAACTGCACCCGCTGGCCCTGCCTGACCATGCGGAAGACCGAGCCCTCGAGGGCGTTGTCGGCCAGGTCGACGTCGGCCAGGTCGGCCTCGCTCACCACCACGCCGTCGCCGGTCGCCGGGTCGTAGCTCTTGATCACGCCCTGCACCGCCCCGAGAGTACCGTCTGCTAGAAGGCTCGGCTCCCGCCCGTCTGCCGATACCGACCACCGAAAGGCCCGCCCGATGGCCCAAAAACGAGTCGTCATCCTCGCCATCGCCGCGGCCGCCCTGGTGGCGGCGTCCTGCTCCGGGGGCGATCCGGCCCCGTCCGGCGGAGCCGTATCCGGGAACATTTCGGACCTGGAGCCGCCGCCGGCGGCGCCGGACGAGCCCGAGCCTGAGCCCGGACCCGGCCCGCAGGAGCCCGCCGTCTCCGGGCCGGAGGTCCCCGAACCGGACGCCTACCAACCGCTGGCCGATCCGACGCCGCTGCCCGTCGACCCGGCGGTGCGCATCGGCGCGCTCGACAACGGCCTCACCTACTACCTGAGGCACAACGAGAAGCCCGAGGCGAGCCTCTCCCTGCGACTGGTCGTGAACGCCGGGTCGGTCAACGAACCCGAGCCGGGCCGCGGCGTGGCCCACTTCCTGGAGCACATGGTGTTCAAGGGCACCGAGGCCTACCCCGGCGACTCCCTGGACTCGACGCTGCGCGATCTGGGCGTGGAGCTGGGCCCCGACTCGAACGCCTACGTCAGCTACGACGAGACCGTCTACCTGATCACCGTCGACACCCATTCGCCCGCGGACGTGTCCACTGCCTTCGGCGTGCTGGCCCAGATGGCCCATGCGGCCACGCTCGACGAGGACACGGTCGCAGCCGAGCGCGGGGTGGTGCTCGACGAACTGCGCACCGGCCGCGAGTCCAGCTACGGCTACGTCTCCTCGGAGTTCGACCGGATCTATACGGAGGGGACGCCCTACGAGGGCCACGACCCGCTCGGCACCGCCGCCGCCATCTCCTCGATGACCTCCGCCGACCTGAGGGCCTTCTACGAGGCCTGGTACGTCCCGTCGAACATGGCGGTGGTGGCGGTGGGGGACTGGCCCGCCGACCAGCTCGAGGCCTTGGTGGCCGAGCACTTCGGCTCCATCCCGGCCGCCGACCCCCCGCCCTTCGAGGCCATCGAGGTGACGCCCGACCCCGAGCCGTCGTTCCACGTGGTCACCGAGGGCGGGCAGGGCTTCTCCTACATCTCGCTCGACATACCCATCCCGCCGATCCGCTCCGGCACCGCCGGCGGCCAGCGGCAGGCGGTGATGGAGAACCTCATCGACGCGATGCTCCTCAACCGCCTCGAGGAGGCCTACTACCGGGGCGAGCTCACGCAGGTGGACCGGCCCGACCTGGTCACCTTCGCCCAGAACCGGTCCATGCGCTTTTACGGCACCAACTGGCAGGGCGCCGATCTGGGCGCCGCCTCCACCGGCTACCTGTCGGTACTGCTGACGGCCGAGGAGCACGGGTTCACCGGGGCCGACTTGGACCGCGCCGTTGAGCAGTTCACCGTGTCGCTGGATTACCAACTCGACCGCGCCCCGGCCACCGAGAGCCCGGAGTACGCGCAGCTCTACGCCACCCACTACCTCTCCGGCGCCGACGCCGACACGCCCCAGGGCCGCCACGACCGGATCTTGGCGCTGCTGGAGGGCATGACGGCCGGGGAGCTGACCGACCACTACCGGTGGCTGATGGGCCGAGCCGGACCGATAGTGATCGCGGTCGGCCCCGATCAGTTCAGCGTGCCCGGCGTCGACGAGCTGAGGGCGGCGGTGGCCGCGGCCGCGCCCAGCAGCCAGCCCCCTCCCCCGGTCGAGCCTCATGTGGACGAGCTGATGGCCGCTCCGGCGCCGACGGCGCCCATCGCGACCAGGCCGTTGACGGTGCTGGAGGGCCTAGAGGGGGTCGAGTGGGAGTTCGCCAACGGGGCCCGGGTGATGTTCGCCTACTCCGACACCGTCTCCGAGACCGTCAACCTCCGCACCCGGTCGCTGGGGGGCTGGTCGCAACTGGAGCCCGGCGCCCGGGCGCTGTCGGCCTCCGCAGTGGGGGCGGTGCTGAGCAGCGGGGTCGGTGACCTGGCGAAACCCCAGTTCAACCGATTCCTGGAGGGGACCACCGCCGGCATCGGCGCCTTCATCTCCGAGACGGAGGAGGGATTCAACGGCTCCTCGAGCCGCGCCGACTTGGAGACGCTGTTCCAGCTCCTGCACCTGTTCGTAACCGAGCCGAAGGTCGAGGAGGCCGCCTTCGACGAGGCCCTGAACCAGGCCGAGACCCGCCTCTCGCTGACCGAGGTGAACACCGGCTGGCAGGCGTGGGTGGCCTACAACGCGGCTCGCTTCGACGAAGCCTGGCACCGTCCGGTGGCCACCCGCGAGCAGCTCGACGCCTTCACCGCCGAGTCGCTGCTGGATCTCTACCGGCGCCGTCTCGGATCGGTGGACGACATGGTGGTGGCCGTCGTCGGCGATGTGGACGCCTCCGTGGTCGAGGGCTTGGCCCGCCGTTACGTGGGGACCCTCCCGGCCGGCGAGGACGACGGCTACGCCGATCGCCGCCCGCCCGCCCCCGAAGGCGTGGTGTCGATCGGGGTGGGGGCCGCGAACGATGACGTGAGCGCGGTCGTCGATATCTACCACGAGGCGGAGGGCCCGGTGACGCCGTTCGTGGCGGTCGCCGCCGACGTGCTGGAGACCCTGCTGAACGACCGTCTCCTGCAGGTGTTCCGCGAGGAGCTGGGCTCTTCCTACAACGCCCAGGTCGTGCTCGACTCGGTTCTGGCCCCTCGGCCCGCCGTCCTGTCCGAGACGGTGGTCACCGGCGACCCCGACCGCCTCGGGGAGATTCATTCCACGGTGCTGTCGATCCTGGCCGACATAGCCACCACCGGACCGGCCGCCGCCGAGATGCAGCAGGCCCGGGCCGTGTTGGAGATCGACTACGCCGACGTCTCCTCCAACGCCGTGTGGCTCAACGTGCTCACCAGCCGCCTCCACCTCGACGACGCCGACCTGTTCACGCCCCAGCGACTGCTGGCCGAACTCGAGAAGGTGGACGCGGCCGCGGTGCAGTCCCTGGCCGCCGACCTCTACGGCACCGAAGACCGCATAGAGATCATCACCGCCCCCAGCCCCCTGCTCAGCCCCGATTCAGAGGAAACCTCCGAAATCTAGCCCTACCACAAAGTGGTTTGATGATTAGATCTAGCATCTAACCATGTGGGAAGTGATATTCCGACTTCTTTGGCTAATGCAGTCAGATCTAGATTGGATAAAATCTGGGCAGTTATAGGGCGCTTAGAATCCCAAAATATAAAAGATTGTAAAAATTCTTGGGCTGCATCTGAATTGAGCAACTGTAAGAGTATCTTGACATCATCTTCGGTTTTGCATGGCAAGAAGTAGCAAGTGTCATCTAGCATTACTGGCTTATTATCTATGGGTCCAATGCCGCGGAATTCGAGACACTTGTAAAAGCCAGATATGGCTACCTTCCAGGTAGCAAAGCTATATATTCCTACACCGAAGATAGAGAATCTGGGACGATTCTGATAGATAGAACTAGCGCGTCCATCTAGACGATGAACGTGAGACTGGAGGTACTCCCAGGTTTGAGGAGCCTTATGTTCTATTTGCCGAGTGTCTTCACTAGTCGAGTTCTGGGTGACGAGCATGAAGCGCGAATGTGTTGGGTAAGGCTTTACTAGCTCGGAACTCTTTAGCATAGGATACAGATAGGTAGATTCAAGCCTTACAGTTTCACCTAGCCCGTTTATAAAAGTATTCAATCCATTGGGCCATAATTCTAAAACCGGTGAGCAATCGTGTTTCACTCCCGACCGCCATTTGAGAGGAGACCGGCCTGATAGATGCTCCCATTTGTCAGAAGAATCTAGATCAGCTACTAGCCGTCCGTTGCGCAATGCAAGCGTGGATTCACACTTGGAAGCTTCAAGCTTTAGATAAGTACTGCATTCTTTGGACTTAGTCCCCGGCTTTAATGCACAAACTAGAAGACAAGCATCAACCGATACATTAAAATGTTTGGCCGCATCTATTAAATATATGGCAGAATTGTCGATTTGTAAGCCCTGACTCCATGCATAGTTGAGCACCTTTCGTGCTACCGAAGTTTTGCAAAGCATCGCAAGCACTGCTTCACGCCCTGAAAGGCACTTAAGAAGATGTGACAACATCCATTCTGAAATATCAAAGTTGCTTTTGCCTGTTAGCGCATCAAGTCCGTTATATCGTTGTAAATTGGATTTAATCGGTAGGTTTGTACTGCCTAGTGAACTCAAAGCAGAATTGGTTACCCATGGAGGATTGCCGACAATGAGTATGGGTTCTTGCAGATTGTTTAGTGTATTGAGCCAGTCTTTCTGGAAGAAATCTTCACATTCTATGTCTGCTTCTGATGTCGCGGCTGCGGCTGCCTGTACGTAGTCTGGATCTATATCAAAGCCGAGGATCACTGGACACTCAAAAAATACGGCTATGGAGGCCTGTAAGAATGAACCTTTTCCACAAGTTGGTTCAATGATCGTCTTTGGCGACACGCCTAAGTGACGGATAGTGTTACATACTTGTTGAGCGAGCGCATCTGGTGTCTGAAAGTCACCGTACTCTTTTTGTTTCTTCGTACCCATACTCTATCCCACCTTCAGTATGCCCTCTATAGTACCTGCCAATTCTATGACTCTTTTGTATTGAAGACGCCATTGAAGGGCGTTTGAAATTGTCAAATATCCTAGTCCTGGTGGGTTCTGTAAGATATCTTCTGCCAGTCTAGTGGCACCCACCTCATCTACAGGAAGGTTTCGGTCGCTTATAAAAGCGATTAGATCATCTATATTGCCGTCGTGGTCAAGTATTTCTTGGATTCCTCGTGTGGTTTGATAGTCGGCTGTGCGTGATGCATCAATAAAAAGAGTGTGCAAGATTTGTAAGTTAGCTGTCCGAGACTTATGATTATCCGTTTTATCATAGACGAACACTAATAGAGAATATCCAAGACCTCGTACCTTTTGTTGAGCAGATTGAAATGGACAAGAAGACTGTGGCTGCTTTATGCTGGTTACCTTTATATCCACATTGAGTATAGGAAAATCTATTCCCTGTGCTGAACTCCCTTCTTCATAATTGTACCCCGTGTGAAGCAAAGATTGGAACTTGTGTTCAAGGTAAGTACCAACTGCCTTTCCATCAGTCACGCCGTATAATTCCGGCTCTTGGTGACTGGACTCAGAGACAGCAAAAGCAGACGCTTCCGCTATGAGCTTCTCAATTGATAACTGAGGCTTGGCCATTGCAGTCTCTGCTCTGGGTCTGATCAGGCGAAGCGGCGGCGGGCTCGGGCCTCGGCCTTGGCCGCCTCGGCCTCCCGGGTTCTCGGCGCCGACGAGGTGACCAGCGAGTCGACCAGCGTCCGGGTGCTGGCCGCCACCTGATCCACCGCCAGCCGGAAGGCGGCTTGGTTGGCCCGGGACGGGCGGGCGGCGCCCGCGATCTTGCGGACGTACTGCAGGGCGGCCGCCTCCACCTCTTCGTCGGTGGCGGGCGGGTCGAAGTTGTGGAGGGTGCGGATGCTGCGGCACATGGCCGGAAAGCTACCTGCCCGGGCCGGCCGCCGGGAGTCACCCCTCGACGGCCGAGGCGAGAGGAGTCGAAGGCGGGGGAGTACCATCGCGGCGTGGCCAGCCCCGCGCTGAGCGTCCCCGAGACCATGGACGTGGCCGCCTTCGGGCGGGTCATCGCCGGCTTCCGCGATGCCCTGGTCGCCCACCGGGAGGCGATCAACGACCTCAACGTGTACCCGGTGCCCGATGGCGACACCGGTACCAACATGTCGCTCACCCTCCAGTCGGTGGTCGAAGAGCTGGACATGGCCGGCGACGATCCCGAGTCGGTGTGCCGAGCCGTCTCCCACGGCGCCTTGATGGGGGGGAGGGGTAACTCCGGGGTCATCTTGTCGCAGATCCTGCGGGGGCTGACCGAGGTGATCCGAGACCGGTTCCCGGTCGACGGGCCCACCATGGCCGAGGCCCTGGCCGCGGCTTCCGACGGGGCCTACGGCGCGGTCGGGAAGCCGGTGGAGGGCACCATCCTCACCGTGGCCCGGGAGGCGGCGGAGGCCGCCGGGGCCGCGGCCGACCGGAGAGCTGGCCTGCTGGAGGTGCTGGAGGCGGCTCTGGAGAGGGGCCGCGACGCCCTGGCCCGCACCCCGGAGATGTTGTCGGTGCTGGCCGACGCCGGGGTGGTGGACGCCGGGGGAGCGGGCTTGCTGCTGCTGTTCGACGCGGCCCTGTCCGAGATGGACGGCCGGCCCCTTCCCGAACCCGAGCCCCGCGACCCGGCCCGGCCCGCCGCCGCCGAGACCGCGCCCGGGCCGTCGAGCGCCGAGGCCTCGACGGGGGGATCGATCGCCGACCTGCGCTATGAGGTGATGTTCTTCCTCGACGCCGCAGACGAGGCGGTTCCCGGCTTCAAGGAGGCCTGGGCCGCCCTGGGCGACTCCATCGCCGTGGTCGGGGGCGACGGCCTGTGGAACTGCCACGTCCACACCGACGACATCGGCGGCGCCATCGAGGCCGGCATCGCCGTCGGGCGGCCCCATCGGATCCGGGTCACCGACCTGCTTGAGGAAGTGGAAGAGCAGGAATGGGTCCGCCGGGAGGTGGGGGGTGCGCCCGAGCTCGGCCCGGTGGAATCCCCGGCAGATCCCGACGAGCCGGCGGTGGCTTGCGCGGCGGTGGCGGTGGGGGCCGGGGCCGGGGTGGAGGCCATCCTGACCTCGCTGGGCGCCCACCAGGTGGTGGCCGGGGGCCAGTCCATGAACCCGTCCACCGCCGAGTTGCTGGCCGCGGTGGAGTCGGTGCCGTCGGCCGAGGTGGTGGTGCTGCCCAACAACAAGAACATCATCCCGGTGGCCGAGCAGCTCGACGCGGTCACCGACCGCACCGTGGTCGTCATGCCCACCCGCAACATCATCGAGGGCATGGCCGCGCTCATGGGCTTCAGCCGCACATACAGCGCCGACCGCAACCGGGAGCTCATGACCGCCGCGGCCACCGGGGTGGTGGCCGGGGAGGTCACCCGGGCGGTGAGGGCCGCCACCAGCCCGGCCGGGGAGATCGCCGCGGGCGACTGGCTCGGCATCGGGCCCGACGCCATCGTCGCGGTGGCGCCCACCGCGGAGGAAGCGGCCACGGCCCTGCTCGCCGCCATGATCGCCCCCGAGCACGACCTGCTCACCATCATCGTGGGCAGCGGTGCCAACCCCGCGGCCACCGCGGCCATCGTCGAGTGGCTCGCCGCTGACTACCCCGGCCTCGACGTGGATGTCACCGAGGGGGGCCAGCCCCTGTACCCCTACTACTTCGGCCTGGACGAGTAGCCTCCGCGCCTCGGCTGGCGGGGGCTGTTGCTTCGTCCGGCCGGCGGGTCCTGTCGGGGCTGGCGCGGTTGGTGGCGCGTAATCGGCGCTGGGTTGGGGTTTTGGGGGGTTTGGGGGTCCGGGCCGGGGTTGTGGGGGTGAGGTTGGCGCCGCTGGCGGGGTGTTGCCGCTGTTGGGGGGTTTCGGGGCGCGGTCTGGCGCCGGGGGGGAGGTTCGGGGTCGGGGCGGGCGGGTTTTAGGGTGGTGGTTGGCCGAACCAGGGGGTGATGTCGCCGCCGGTGCGTTTGTGCCAGTGGACGAGGGCGGTGATGGCGGTGTTGATCTGGTAGCCGATGAGGTTGAGTTGTTGGCGGTCGCGGCCGATGGTGTGGGCTCGGTCGTGGCGGAGGCGTTCTTTGAGGTGGTTGTTGGTGGATTCGACGTCTTCGCGGATTCCGTAGATGCGGTCGTAGTCGGCGTCGGAGGCGGGGATGGGGCGCAGGGCGCGGTTGATGCGCAGGGGTGTGTCGTCTTTTTCGTGTTCGGCTGGGGGGTTGTGGCGGATGGTGAGGGTCGCGCCTTGGAGGTTCCCGGCGAGGGGGTGTCGGGGGATGCGCCAGTGGGTGTAGACGGCTGCGGGGCGGGTTTTGTTTCTGCGGATGCGGGTTTGGGTGCGGGTCAGGGGGAGGTGGTGGAGGGTGCCTTGGTGGTCGGTTCGGGCGATGGTGGGGGTGCCGTCGATGGCGGTGACGGTGACGGCGCGGCGGGTTCCGCCCGCGAGGGTGGCTTCGAGCCCTCTGAGGATGGCGGTGGGGACGGCGCCGGTTGAGGTGCGCAGGGGTTTGGCGACGGGGATGATCCCGGCGTCGAGGAGTTTGTTGATGTCGGGTGCTTGCAGGCCGCGGTCATAGACCACGGCGGCGAGCCCGTCGCGGATGATCTGGTGCTCTTTGGCGAGCCTGGGGACGGTGTCGGTGAAGGCGTTGGCGTCTGAGCCGTGTGGGGGTTTGATCTCAGCGGCGAGGATGACGCGTTCGCCGGGGTGGGGGTTGCGGACCGACGCGAAGACGGCTTGGAGGCCGAAGCCCTTTGAGTGCTGGACGGCGTCGGGGTCGCAGCGCCTCGGGGTGATCTCGCCGGTGTGGGGGTTGGCGCGGATGCCGGGGTTGCGCGGGTCGCCGCCCCAGAGGGGATTCATCCAGGTTCCGTCGCCGATGACGATGTTGCCGGTTTGGGGGTGGGTGAAGGCGCGGGCTTTGGGGTCGAGCATCTCGATCCAGCGGGCGGTCTCGGCGGAGGTTTTCTCGGCCCAGGCTTTGATTTCCGGGAGGCGGGGCAGGGTGTGGCTCTGGCGGGCCCGGTGATATTGGCTGCGGCTGATGGGGCGCTTGGGGAGCCGCTGGCCGGGCCGGCCGGGCCAGGCCCGCTTGACCCTGCGCCGGAGCCGCCGCCAGGTGACGGGGTCGGCCAACTCTCGCACGGCGGCGCGGATGGAGCCGTTTTCCCACAGCGCCACGTCCATCGCCAGTGCCAGCATGATCGGCCAGCGCCTTTTGCGCCCGGCCGGGGAGGGCCCGGCCTCGGCGGCTATGTCGGCTTCGATCCGCTCGGAGAGTTCCCACAGCGGCGCCAGGCAAAAGATGTGCTCGAGGCGCTGCATCAGCGACAGCGGCGGCTCCGCGGACCGAGACCGCGCCCGGGCCGGCCAGACCCCCGCCGGGTCCGGGTCCTGGCGCCGGCCGTTCAACAGCCCGGCCAGGTCGGCGTCGCTGATCGGCTGCCCGTCCCGGAACAGGCCCCGGCGGTCCAGGCGCTCAGCCACCCCGGCCCCCCGCGGCGTCGGGGCGGTTCCAGTCATGTCCCAGCGCCGCGGCGGCGGCGTCGAGGGAGGAGCCGAGGAACCGGGCCGCGGCCTCGATCCCGTCCCGGGCGAGGACTCCGGCCGCGGTCGTGAGCCGGACCGAGGCCGCGGTCACCCCCGTGGCGGGTCCGAGACCGGCGTCGGCTATGGCCTCGCACATCCGGGCCCTGACCGAGTGCGCGGCCCGGGCGTCGGGGGCCCCGGCGTCGGCGCACAGCCGGTCCCCCGGCCCGGGGTCGCCGTTGACCGCGAAGAACTTTCCCAGCGCGGCGCCTCCCCACCCGGTCAGCGGGTTGATCCGGCGCCCGAACCGGACCGTCCCCGCCCCGAGATCCACGTCTGCGCCGACAACGGCCGCGATCTCAGGGGCGGAACCGCCCGCCTCCGCCAACGCGACCATCACCGACCGCCTGGACCCGCCCAGGCCCCGGTCCGCGAACGCCCGGACCAGATCAAGCTCTGCGGGGGTGAGCGGCCTCGACCGGCGGGCCGTCGCCGGCCTCGGCTCGCGCCCGGGCCGCAGCGCAGGGTCCACCTCCACCCCCGCGGCCTCCAGCGCGTCGCACACCACGGTTGCGGCCCACTGCCGGTTCCGCACCGTCGACGCCGCCGGGGTCGTCCACCGGCCCCGCCAGAAGACCGCGGCCCCGCACCAGCCTTCGACCATCTCGGGGGTGACATCGGACCAGTTCTCGGCCCCCGACGCGGCCAGGTACCGCAACAGCCACCCCGTCAGCGTCGCCAACACGGCCCGGGTGGCCGGGTTCGGGAACCTGACCCCTTGCGCGGCCAGCGCCAACTCCCCGGCGCCGCGCAGGCCCAGATCGCCGGTCACCGCCGCGGCCTCGGCTGCGTCGGCCAGCGCCGCCCACCGAGACAGCCGCCGGTCCCGGCCCGGCCACCCCAACCGCAACTGCTGGGGCTTCGGGCCGCTCCGGCCGCATGTCTCAGATTTCGATACAGTCCGCACTCGAACCGCCTCACGGTGGTTTGGTGTGCATCTCGGCGCTTCGGGCCTTCTAACTCTCTGCGCTTTGATGCTCCGCTCCGGCCGGGGCTTGGCCTTCGGGCCAAGTCCCGGCTTGCGGCTCCCAAGTCAAACACAGCACCCCCTTGCAGCCCGGTCAGCGCCCGAGCCCGGCCCTTGCTTTTCCCTCAACCTAGGCGGGGGGTGTGACAGCGAAACTCCTGGTAAAAGTACAAAAACCCGCGTCCGGCGGCCCCCGGCGTGCAACCGGCGGCCCGCCTGCCGAAAACACCGGCCGGCGCCTCGTCCCGGAAATCAAAGCGCCCGCGCAGGCCCTGCGGGGAGCCCCCCCGGGCCACAGAAACCCGCCGGCGCGTTCACCGCCGCCGGCTGGCCAAAGACGACATCACCCCGTAGCCGCCGCCCCGCTCCCGCCAGACACGAACCCCGGCTGGGCGGCGTCGCCGGCGCGCCGGGACGAAGCCGGCCCTGGCTGCGGCGCCCGCCCGGCCCGGCCCGGTGTCACCCCCCCGACGCGACAATGAGCAACACACCCGCCCAGAGATCCGGAGGCACTACCACCATGCGACACCGCCACCCGCACCCCAACCGCCGTCTTGTCCTGCCCGTGCTGCTAGCGGCGGCGCTGACCGCCGCCGCCTGCGGAAGCGGAGGCGGCGATGAGGCCGGCCCGGGGGCTTCCGCGGAAACCCCCGCAGAGGCCACAGCCCCCGCACCTGCGGCGACGACCGGCCCGCAGCCCGCCCCCGAACCCGTCCCGGAACCCGAGCCGGTCGAGACAGCCCCGCCCGCCACAGCCCCGGCTGAGCCCGTCGTGGACACACCCCCAGAACCCGAACCGGCAGAGTTCCTGCCGACAGAGCCGGAACCGACCGTGACCCTCCCGCCCGAGGACCCGGCCCCGGAACCGACGACCGAACCTGAGCCTGAGCCGGGGACTACCGAGCCGGCAGATCCACCGCCGACGACCGAGCCGTTCACAGCGACTGACGCGGCCGAGCAGGGCGCGGTACCCGAACCGGAGAGCGTGACCGTGGACACCGAAGACGCCCCCGAAGACGACACGCCGGGCGTTCCCCCGCTCGACAACACGGTGCGGCCCCAGGTCGGGGAGATCGCCGAACTGCTGCCCGACCTGGCGGAGGACCCGCCGTTCCGGGACTCCGCCGGGGTACTGCGGCTGCGCACCCAGCCGGTCGAGATGCAGGTCGGGACCCGGCTCAGGAGCTGCATCCCGCTGGCCGGCGGCGCCCCCGGCGACTGCGAGATGTACGAGGGCGCCCCGATCTGGGTTACCTATGCCGTCACCCAGATCGTCCAACTGAGCAGTTGGCACGACGTGCATCGCTGCATCGTCGACATACAACCCCGCGCCGCCTGGCCAGAGGGCGTAGGCAACGGCGGCTGGCGCTACGCGTGGCAGCAACCAGACGGGCGGTGGCGGCTGCTGCTGGAAGGCCGCTACACCGGGAAATGCCAGCAGTGAACCGCCCCCGGGGCTGGCTGGCCGCCGCTGTAGCGCTGGCCGCCGCGGCGTCGCTGCTCGCCGCCGCCCCGGCACCTCCCGCGTTCGGTAACCACACCCCCGCCCAAGAAGGCAAGACATGGGCGCTGGCGACCACAGTGCAGTCCATCCCCTATGACGCGACCCACTACAACAAGTGGCGCTGCACCCGGACCGCCCACTGCCGCAACCCTGAGGACGGGAACCGAATCAATTACAACGATACCTACGAAACTTCCTGCGCCGTCAACGCGTTTACCGGCAAAAGCGAAGGCGGCAGCGCGGGATGCGACCATAACGCCGCCGCCGGGTTCAGATACGTCAGCCACCGCACCGAATATCCTTCCCCGCCGTCTTTCTCGCTCCGGTTCTGCGACCGCGACATGGGCGCCGGGGCTGGCAAAACGGCCGTCGACGGCAACGGGCACCCCCTCACCGGGACCGGATACTGCGGAACCTGGACTCCAGACTGCGGTGAGTTCGTCAGCGGGGCCGGGACCGACGCCGAGCATCGTCACGACACCGGCACCGGGCACCGGGCCTGCGACATCCATGTCTGGGACACGTCGGTGTGCCCGTCGTGGACTGCGGGGCATGGCCACTCCAGCGTCTCCACCAATGCTGACAAGCATTCGCACCGCAGCGGCGGCCACACCGACTGCCAGCCAGCGCACACGCCGCCCGAATGCCTACCGGGCGTGCCCGACACTGAGAGCGGAACCTGGACGCCTGACCATGCGACCGGGACTTCGGGGCACCCCGCCGTGGCTTTGCTCGGATGCGACCCCCAGAGTGTGACTTGACCTCGGCCACCCCGACCGTCTCGCACCGCCACGCCGGCACCGCCAACGGCGCCCACACCGACTGCCAGGATCACCCCAAACCGGCGTGCGGCGCCAACCCGACGACATGGCGGCCCGGCGGCGGACACGCCGCACGCGCGGCCCGGCGGCGCTCGGCACGGGAGTCCTCTAACCCGTCAGAGTGCAAAGCCCGGGTTGCCGGGAGCCGACGAGAACCCTTCAACTCGCCTTCGTGCTCGTTGTCGGTCAACCAGTAACCAGCCGCGGTCGCCCGTGGCCGCCTCCTCCCAAGCCCTCAACCCAGGGACAACGTCCCCGGTTGTCACAGTTAGCGGTCAGGGTCGGTTTATGTATCTTCAGACTTGTCTGGAGAATTTTTCCCATCAGAGTCGGCGGCTGAATCAAGACGGGTAAATGAAGCGCTATGGCCTTCAATCACATTAGCATAATTGAATGAAGTACTATACTGGGCCACATACATTGTATGTAACTCCCATAGTAATTCCCATTGTCCTGAAGGTAGTGTACTAACATGCTCAGTAGGAATACCTGCTGCGCGTGCTTCAGTGTAGCCTATATTAGCTGAATGTATAGCCTGACTCTGAAGATCTTTAGCAATCTGAGAGGCCGCCTTCTTCAAAGCTTTCGGTTTCGTGGGAGCTTTCATACGTAGCTTCAACATATCTGTGACAAACTCTTCTGTTTGTTTAATAGCAGCTTTTGCTTTTTGGTATGCGATACCATCTATACCCGTCAGCAACGCCCCATATAGTCCGGTCGCCTTAGGATGATTTTGAATGCGTCTCTCTAAATCATCAACGATCCCTAGTATTTGTTTAGCTGCAACATATTGATGCTTGTGGGGCATATGAATTTGAGGATCAATTGGGCCTAACGCTGATGCATCGCTCATGATGACAAGATCGGCCGCAAGAGTAAGAAGCGTAGCAGCTGATGCGGCTATATCTGGAACTATAATTCTAAACTTCCTTTTAGAACCACGACAAATCCTTGCCATTCGTATAGATGTGTCACCGTCACCGCCGTATGAAGATAACATTAGATCAAGTGGCTTGTTCTTTTGTAAATCGTTGATAACATCAACAAATGGTACGATGGCACTTGGACCGATTTCACCCCAGAAAACTACCAGTGAGCGTTTAGTGGTCTTCTCATATGTACGGATAAGAGCTTGGCGTTCATGAGTTTGGCGGTCATCCCGCAATGATTGCATAGAGCGGGAAAAAGGCGTTGACTTTGAACTGACTTTTGAAGGCATACTAAACGAGGCTACTTTCAGAAGGCATGAGTAGATTTCTTTTCTCAGGATTTGTTATATCTTGTTGCCCACTTATCCTGCTTCGGTCGAGAGAACCCCAGTGTTGCGCATTCTGCCGCTGCTTCTTGAATTTCACGTGTCTGGTCGATGTATTCTTGGAGTGTCTTGTCCTGCTTGACCAACTCTAGAATAGATGGCAGGATGTTTTCCATGTTGATCGGCTCCTTCCTTAGAGTACTGGATCAAAATCCAAACAGGGGCAGGCGGTACCCAGACCCGAAACTTCAGCCTCAGCGGGTAAGCCTATCATGGATGACCTCTTCCGTGTTGGCTCGCCGACCAAGAGCTTCGTTCATGCACGGTGTGCCGCGGGCCGTGGCCGTCAGGTCGCCGGCGGCGGATGGAGGTGCCAGGCGAAAACCGGAACCGCAGATTCAGCAGTTTGTGCCCCATATGTCCCTCCAGTGTGGCAGATCTTGCCGCTTCGCTGCCTAGTCGGGCAGCGCCGACGGAGCAGAGGCAAACTCTCGGCGTCGACCGCGTGCCCCCGGATCAGGAGCACAGTCGACGGGCACAGATCAGCGATCAGTCCCGGGCTCTGCACGCCCTGAGAGGTCATCCCGCGCCGCCCCCGAGCCGCGGTGGCCCGCCGAGGCTGGCCGCTGGCCGTCTGCCCGACCCCGGCGCCGGGCGCCGGCGGCGGGAAGCGGAGTTCGTGTCTTCAGCCGATCCGTCCATGGCCCTTCCAGGATGGCAGCCCTCGCCGGTCGCTGCCTTGTCGGGCGGCCCGGGCCCGGCCAGAGCAGACAACGGCAGAGGACATGTGCCGTAAACCGTATCAAGGCGAAATTCTGCCTGCACGTCAAATCGCAGCCGACGACGAGACGCTGCCTAGGGGCGCCGGAGCCGGGCGGGCACGCGCCCGGCCCGGTGGGGCGGCCCGGCGCTCGTGAGCGGCTGAACCGGATAGCGCACCGCCGACCGGCGCCGGGGACCGACCGGATCTCCATCTCGGCCACTGAGGGGGCATCCGCCCGGCCTGCCAGATCCGCCGGAATGGGGCTGACGCAAGATCAGGGCCGAGCCCGGCCCCGGCGGGCTCCCGTGGCCTTTCAGCGGCGCAAAGCGAGGACCTCCCCCGGGGCCGGGGCGTTGACGGCGACCGCCAGGCAGACAACCCCGGGGGCTGTCACGGCCCGGGGGCGTGCCTTCGGGGCGCGGGCTTCGCGAGCCCCGCTGCCGGCTGAGCCGTGGCGTGCAGCCCGGCCTCGGCCACGACACGCGGACCATGACAGTGCGATGGCCCGGGCCGGGCACCGCACCTCCAGCCCGCACACCGAAGGGAACCGGTGGTCAAACGATCCAGCAGTTGGCCCGCGAGCAGCCAGCGGGCCCTTGACTTGCAATCTTCTACCCTCGTCCTTTATGTCTAGGATCGTGGAAGACGGGCCGACAGCCGCCCAGTTGGCTACGCCCGCGTGGCGTGTCTTGTGGGATCTGGCAGATGCCGGCGCGCCGGTCCGGGGCCGGTTCCCCCCGGCCGTCCGGCGGGTGCGGCGCGATGGGATCGACGGCTGGGCCCTCGCCGGGGTCGGGGCCGTCCTCGGCGCGGCTGTCGCCTCCGGGCGCCCTGAGCTGGCCGCGGCCGGTCTGTGGCTCACCGCCAGCGAGCAGCCCGAAGGCGGGTTGCGGGTTGTGGCCGGCGCCCGGCGGCCCGGGCCTGATGGCCAGGACGGGTTCGAGGCGTTCGCTGTCGTGGACGCGGCCGCCGATCCTGACGGGCGCGGCGGCGAGGCCGTCTGCCGGCCCGCCCCGGCGTTGACCGCCCTGGCCGGTTCCCGGCTATCGGCGCCCGGCCGGATCAGGGAACTGGTCGAGACCATCGACGACCTGGCCGGCTGCGTCGCCTGGGCCTACGCCGACCGGCTCCGGCGAAGGACTCCCGGGGCCGTCGTGTAGCCGGGGGGGGCCGGTCACTCGCAGGGCACCCCGTCGTTGTTGCCGTCGCGGCGGCCCCAGTCGTACCCGTCAGGGGCTTCCCTGGCCAGCGCCCGGTCCTCGGCGCCCCAGTCCCCGCACGGCTTGGACCGGATCTCCGACAGCGCCGCCTCCAAACCCGCCCGATCAGCCGGTTCCGCCGGTTCTGCCGGTTCGGCGGGGGGCGCGGTCGTGTCCTCGGGCTGGTCCGGGGCGTCGCCGCTGCCGGTTGCCGGGGCCGATGGGGCCGGTGCGGCCAGGTCGGCTTCATCGCAGCCGGTGAGGACGCCCCGCAAAGCATCAACTTCTCGCTGGTCAGCGGATAGGCCCCAACGGGTTTTTACTGCCACCCAAGCCGACGCGTACCAGCACCGCGCCGCGGCGTCGGGGGGTTGCCACTCGGCCGGGTCCTGGGCCGACTTGGACCGGTTCGATCTGGCGGAGACCGCCACCAGCGAATCCGGGTAGCCCAAGTCGTTGGCGAAGTCCTCGCGCCTTTCCGGGCCCCATTCCGACGCCCCGGAGTCCCACGCCTCGGCCAGCGGCACCATGTGGTCCACGTCGAAACCGCGGCCTGTGCCCGTCTCGGTGGCGCCGTCGTAGGCCGAATACCACACACCGCCCGAGAGACGGCATCCGCCGCCCACGCCGGGCGCGGTCACCGCCTCGGCTAACAGCACCTCCCGGCGGGTGTCGCAACCGTCGCCGTCGGCGTCGATCCAGTGCCGGAACAGGTCACGGTCATAACCGGCCCGGGCAACTTCCGGCCGCACCGGCAGCGCGTCCAGCAGGGCGAGCACCCCGGCGGCGGGAGGGTCAGCGGCGGGGGCGGCCTGCTCTTGTGTCTGATCCGCCGGGATCGGGTCCTCTTCAGGCGCAGAAACGGGCGCCGTCTCGCCCGCGTCCGCGTCTGAGGTCGTGGCTGCTGGGCCTGGGGCATCTTCTTGGCCCGTCTCGCCCGCGGCCGGGTCAGCCGGGGCGTCGTCGGGTTGCGCCTCGGCCCCCGGATCGGCGGGCGCTTCCTCCTGTCTGTCGTCCGGCTCTGGGTCGGATGGCTGCGGCTTGATCTCCTGCCCGTCGTCGTCAGACGATCCCGGCTGTTCCGCCGCCTCGGCCGTCGCGCTGACAGTGGGCCCAGCGGAGGGGCCTGTTGCGCTGTCCGGCGCAGGGCTGCACGCCCCGGCCAGGACCGCCGCGGCCAGAACACCTAGAACCCATCTGGTCGTTTTCATGCTCGTCCTCCTGCATCAGCGGCGCCAACCGGCCGGGGCGCCCTCGGTCAGCACAACGCTAGATGTCAGTTCGCGTGAGGTTGTTAGCGCGTGATGCGGGCGGGCCGCCGACTGCGGTGTGGTGTCGGTGGCAGTTGTAGTCGTGTATCCAGCGTTTGAGGCGGATGCGGCGGTCGGTTTCGGATCGGAAGCGCCGGTTGTAGAGGAATTCGTCGCTGAGGGTGCGGTTGAATCGTTCGGCTTTGCCGTTGGTCTGGGGCCGGTAGGGGCGGGTGCGCAGGTGGGTGATGCGGCGTTGGGCGAGCAGCCCGGCGAAGAGCCCGGAGCAGAAGTTGGCCCCGTTGTCGGTCATCACCGCGTCCACGGCCATGTCGTTGGCCCAGAACCAGTCCTGGGCTCTGGCCCAGAATTGGACGAGGGTGGCGGCGGTCTCGTCGTCGAGGGCTTCGACGTAGGCGACCCGGGAGTAGTCGTCGACGGCGACGTGCAGGTAGGTGTACCCGCCTCGGCGGGGGCCGCGGCGGGCGCGGCGGGCCTGGGGGCTTTGGCGGCCGTGTGCCCTCCAGCCGCCCCCGGGCGGGATCTTCGCGACTTTCTTGATGTCGAGGTGCACCAGCTCCCCCGGCGCCGATCTCTCATAGCGGCGGATCACCCGCCCGGTCGGGCGGTCGATGCGGTCCAGCCGGTTCAGCCCGTGGCGGCGAAGGACCCGCCACACCGTCGAAGCCGCCACCCCGGTGCGCGCCGACAGATACACCGGGCCCCGCTTCGTAGTGCGCCGCAGCCGGCAGATCCGCTCCTCGGTCTTCGCGTCGGTGCGCCGAGGGGACCGGCGCGGCCGCGAGCTGCGGTCCACCAGCCCGCGATCGCCGTGCTCGACCCAGCGGCCCCACCACTTCGCGACTGTGCCCCGCGACAGCTTCATCTGGCGGGCGACTTCGGCCTGGGGCTCCCCCGCGGCCACCCGCTGGACCAGCAGCAGCCGCCCCGCGGGAGTCAAACGTGCATTAGCGTGCGACATCGAGCCTCCTGTGCTCGTGGGTTGTTACACCACCACACTCGCACAGGGGGCTCACCCCATCACGCTGCTACCAACCTCTATGCCCAGAACAGCTAGATGCAGACAGCCGAGCCGGCCGGGATCTCCAGCGGGTAGTCCGTGAAGTGTTCTGATCGGCCCGTGCCGTCTGCGGCGGGTGTGTCAAGTCTGCGGCGGCTGGGTGTGCTTGCCTCCGTGGACTGAAGGCTCTCGGCACCATTGCTCGCGCAGCACTTGCAGAGATTCTGAGATATGTTTCTTGCCGTCAGCGTCATCGCCGAGGCCGAGGATTCCGGTCAGGACCGCTTCGTCGAGCGCTATGCGGGTGTCGTCGCGGTAAGCCTCGTTGGCGGGCAGGAACTCTTCGTCTTGGAACCGGTCGAAGATGGCCTGGGATTGATCCAACTGTCCGGCGGTCAGAGCACGGGGATCGAGGACCGGGAGTTCCGGGAGTTTGGTGATAGTCAGCCGTGACCGGCCGATCTGTTGGCGCGAGCCGGCCCACCAGAACGCGATGAGCCCTAGTGTCGTGTTGGCCCACAACAAGACGGCGGTATCCCAGTGCGAGTCTTTCAGCGTGAAGGTGGGCCATGCCGTGCCGCCGATGCACGGGACCGGGGTGAAACACGCGGCGAGGGGTTGTGAGTTGAATCGGAAGTCAAGGTTGAAATGCAGCCGCGACCGCATGCCCCAGATCTTGTCGGCTTTGGCGTCCATGCCGCCGCGGATATTGCCTTGAGTGTCAGGTTCCACGACGAGCCGGGTTTCGCGCTTGGCGTTGTGAGCCCACAACATCGGGTACTCGGCTGCCTTCCATGCGGTCGTTTTCTCGACGTCGAACGGGCCGCGGGGGTCCGAATCCCCGGGTTTGCCCGTGTAGCCGTTGATGTCGCGGTGAACCGGGCCGCGGTCGCCCAGTTCCTTCAAGTTGACCAGAACGGCTCCCGGCATGTCGTGCAGGCGGGGCAGCCACAGGCGTCCCGCGGCCATGGCCTCGCCGCAGTCGGCCAGACCTGATTCAATCAGCCCGACATAGCCGGCTCCTTTGGAGATGCTGGCACGGGCGAAACTCCCTGCCCGTGCGTCGCCTACATGTAGCGTTCCGCCGCTAGAGCGTTCTTCTTGGCTTAGCGCTGCGATGCTGCGGGCTATTTCCACTGCTTCCACAGGGTTCGCCGGACGGTTTTTCAGCGTTACCCAGAGGGCGTTGCCTCCTTTGAGTTCACCTAACTTCCGGCGAGTTGCGACGACCAGCACCTCGGCCATTGCCGTGTCAGCCGAGAACGCCGAAGCGGTAGCGCCGACTGAAGCGATGGACACCACGCAGATGTCCTTGTAATACTCGGTCAACAGTTTCCTCGACTTGGCCCAGTCGGCCCCGGACACAGCCGTCAGCGGCAGCACGAAAGCGATGACACCGCCCCGTTTTACCTTAACGTGGGCCAAGTCGAGGAAGTTAGAACCCAGCCCGACGTTGCCCCGTCCGACGGATTTATCCGGACTCAACTCTATGAGCCGAGCGGCCATGAATTTCTGCGCCTCTTTGTCGGTGCCGAACCCGGCAAACGACGGGACCGGGACACCCCGAGCGGCTTCCGTCTTGTGGTTGGTGGGCCGGGTGAACGGCGGGTTCATGATCACCAGATCAGCGGTGTCGTGGCGAAGCACCGGAGACGCTTCGCCGTCCTTAGCATGGACCGGCATGACCGTAACATCGCCTGTGTCAAGCCAGTTCGTCTGCTGGTAGGACCTGTGCAGAAGCTCCAAAGACCCGATCCTGATATGCGTGCCGCTTCCCTGCTTGTCGTCGGCCTGGCCGTAGCGCATCAAATGGACACCGGACCGGTCATAGCATTTCCGGGGGTGCAGCGCCGACAGAGACGTGCATGTGAGATGCGCGGCGGCGGGCATGATGTCCGCGCCGACCAAGACGTTCTCCATCATCGCCGGGTGCATGTTCTCGTCGTCGGCCCCGGCTCGGCGGACCCTGGACGCGACCCGGTCATAGGCGGCGGCCAGCAGCGCCCCGGTCCCGCACGCCAGATCGGCGATCTTCAAAGAACCGACCCGCTCGAAGTCTGACCAGTCCTCGACCGGCAGCCGGGACACCGCAATCTCCGCCAGCAGCCGGGCCGACTCCCGGCGGGTGTAGAAGGTGGCCAGGAACTTGCGGTCCGCTATCAGTTTGCCGAACATCTGCCCGGCCATGTCCGATGTGGACACGGCGCCGTGCCCGGCCAACGACTGGGCCAACTCGATCAGGGACGGCAGCACATCGGTCTGGGCCACCGTCTGAGGTATCTCAGACAGCACCCCGTGCGCCGTGTAGAAGATCGGCCAATAGTTGATGTCAAGTATCTTCCACCAGACATCCAGCACATGATCCCGCGTGTCGTCCGCGTGCGGGCCGGGTATCCGCCATCCCGTCTTCGGGTTGGCGTCTCCTTGTATAGCCAACTGGAACACCAGCGCGTTGGCGATCATCGTCACGCCGATCCGGGTGGTCTGCTCTGAGGGCTCCAAGTGCAACGACTCGGCTACGCCGGCCAGCACATGCGGGTCGTCTTTGACGGCTTTGGCGAGCGTCCGGCTGACCGTGGACACGGTCTCCTCCATCTTGTCCGCCGCTTCTTGGACCACTAGTTCGTTGACGACGATCTGCTCGCACAGACCGGCTAGGTCGTTGATCGTGCCGGTGAGCCATCCCGACCCCGGAAACCACGCCACGGCCCCGGCGGCGCCTTGTCGTGTCGCCAACCGGTACCTGTACTCGGTTGTTTCCATGGCATCGGGCAGATCCCGCTGGTTCATCCCGCTCAACGCCGCCGGCGCGGCCAGCGCCACTACCTGCTCCACCGTGTGGCCAGTGCTGATCAGTTTCAAGCCGATCCGTCGCTCCGCGTCGGATTCCACGGTCCGGGCCGGGGCGTATTCGGTTTCGATCACCACCGGCGTCCCGGCGGCGCCCCCGTGCGGGGTGACCACAATGTCAGGAGCCCGGCCCGGCGACCCGGAGATCACCCCGGTCTGCTCCGCGTTCACGTCCCAGCGCGGGTGTCTGCGATCCAACGCCTGAGCCAGCAGCCCGTTGAAAGCCCTCTCCGAAGTACGGGCCATGCTTCGCCTCCCTCCTGTGCCCTAGCGGATGGCTGACGATAACACTGGCCACGGGCATTTCCCGGAACTGGGGCCGTTCCCATGACTGTGAGAATGCCGTTCCCGGGCCTGTTGGCGGCGGCCCGGCGTTTTCCCAGGTCAGGGGCCTGAACTAGAAAGGTTCTCGGAATTCGGTTCCCGATTTGGCCGACGATCACCAGGGTCTATCCGCTCAAACTCTTATTGCGTTGTGTCCCTCAACCATCTAGGTCCTCATCGCAGCATCCGCTGCCGCTGAGACTGAGGTCCACCAGCCAGCGATTGCCGTGCTCGGGCCGGTGTGCTCGGGCCAGCGCCTTCGCAGATTCTCGGCCGTGCCCGCCGCGACGACCCCGTCTCCCCCCGGGTTGGGCGGTCGAAAGCGAAGACGTCTGGCTGGTGGACGGTCGCCCGATCCCGCAACAAGCCGCCGCTGTTCACGGCATCACCGACGCGATGGCCGCAGGCAAACCGGTGCTCGCCCGGATCGCCGGCCCTCTCGCCGCTTGTCTGAGAGGCCGCGTCCTCGCCGCCTGTAACCTGCCATTCGACCGGCGGATCCTCGCCCGCGGGTTCGCCCGGGCCCGGCATCCGATCAGTCTCGGCCGCGGGTTCTGCGCCATGGCCGCCGCATCCAGAGGCGGCCCGCATCTCAAACTCCAAGACGCCTGCCGCCGCTACGGCATCCCGTTCACCGGCGGCCACCGGGCGCTGGCCGACGCCCGCGCCGCCGCAGAGATCGTCAAACAAACCTGGCACAACGGCGGGGCCAGAGGCCGCACGCCGGTGCGGTGACCGCTGGCGGGGCCAGAGGCACACCGACGCTATAATACCAAATCATACACAACAACAACCGAACGGAGAGAGCAATGGGGGACAAGACAGACAACCTGAAAAACAAATGGGCCACCCGTGCATCAAGATGGAGACGTACCGGGGCCAAACTACACCCACTTGTCTTCGTTGTAGTGGGGATTTGGGCGATTCTGGCCATAAGGTTAGACTCGTTGCGCAGCATGGCATCAGTGCTAATCCCAGTGTGCGCCGTCTGGTGGGTCGAGCAACGAGTCCAAGCACGTGAAGCTATCAGACTGGACAAGGAACGAATGAACAAATTCAAGGAACGAATAGACAAAAAAGAAGCCAACCTTAGCCCACCAATCGGAGAAGTCTTCCTAGCCTGCTTGAAGCGGTGTAACGAAGCTAGGGAGCATCTATCCCGGCACCCAACGATGCCGGAAACGATTCAGGCTTTACACAGTTTAGACATATTTGAACGAGAACTCGTCAAAAGCATCGCGTCCGACATAGAGGACAACAGTTCCTTCTGGTGTTCGTACCAATATCTCCACCACTTGGCCAGGGAACCATTCGGCGCTGATCACATCAGCGCCGAAGAATTGGCGACGGTGTTTGATCCTCCTTCCAACAGAGAATAGTGGCACGAATGGACTCTTAGAGGGTGCGCAGATAGGTGAATGCGTAACTGTCCGAGCAGGGTCAACTCGCTGAGGGGCATCCCTATTTGCGCGCCATCTAAGAGCGGTACTGCCCACATCTCCAGTTACACATCTCTAACTAAGAAACGATAACGGGGTCGTGGTGTCTCGCCTCTGCCGACCCGGCGGCCTGATCCGTGCTGACTCGTGCCGGCAGGTAATCTGACCCACACGTGCCGGCAAGCACACTAGATGTTCTGGGCATAGAGGTTGGTAGCAGCGCGATGGGGTGAGCCCCCTGTGCGAGTGTGGTGGTGTAACAAACCCACGAGCACAGGAGGCTCGATGTCGCACGCTAATGCACGTTTGACTCCCGCGGGGCGGCTGCTGCTGGTCCAGCGGGTGGCCGCGGGGGAACCCCAAGCGGAGGTGGCCCGCCAGATGAAAGCTGTGCGGGTCGTCGTCAGCTCCGGCAGGGCGGGGCGGGGGCCGCCAGGCTGAGGTGGCCCGCCAGATGAAAGCTGTCGCGGGGCACGGTCGCGAAGTGGTGGCATCGCTGGCAGGAGCACGGCTATTGCGGGCTGGTGGACCGCAACTCGCGGCCGCGCCGGTCTCCTCGGCGCACCGACGCGAAGACCGAGGAGCGGATCTGGCGGTTGGGGCGCAGCACGAAGCGGGGCCCGGTGTACTTGTCGGCGCGCACCGGCGTGCCGGCCTCCACGGTGTGGCGGGTCCTTCGCCGCCACGGGCTGAACCGGCTCGATGTCATCGACCGCCCGACCGGGCGGGTGATCCGCTGCTATGAGAGATCGGCGCCGGGGGAACTGGCGCCTCGACATCAAAAAGTGGCGAAGCCCGCCCGGGGGCGGCTGGAGGGTACACGGCCGCCAAAGCCCCCAGGCCCGCCGCGCCCGCCGCGCCCGAAGCTCCCACCCGCTCGGGGTACCGGAGATGAGATCGCCGGAAACGAGCAGGAGCTAAGTGGCGGAGAACGCGATATGCTCCCAATCAGGCAGACTGGGTTCTCAAAGTCCGTCGAGCCAGTATGGGGTTAGCAACACAGCTATACGCCTTGCCTAGTTAGGTAGCATCCGACAAAAGGAAAGCAACATGGATGAAGAAAAAGAAATCACGCTACTACTACAAACCTTGCTATCCGGTGATAGCGGGTTCTGCCTGCACCCAGGTTGTGAGGACCTGCCTGTCAGGAACCATTCTATTTCAAAGAAAATAATTCTAAGTCATTTAAGTCAAAAAGGCAGGGTAGTAGCACCTCACAAAACCGGAAAGAGTTTCAACCTACAACATATGCTATCTCCATCTCTGTTTAGA
Source organism: uncultured Acidimicrobiales bacterium (assembly GCA_958296055.1). GTDB lineage: Bacteria > Actinomycetota > Acidimicrobiia > Acidimicrobiales > Aldehydirespiratoraceae > CATQHS01. The sequence goes on along the minus strand of CATQHS010000001.1, from coordinate 497,675 downwards.
GCCGTAGGCATAAACCAAGCTTCCGTCTTTCAAAGCCTGTGCCAAAGCCACGACGACCAACTTTGGAAGGAGTTAGATAATGTATCATATATGGATTTACCGGTTTACCGCACGCCGGGCACCCATAAGCGGATAGCTAGAGAAGAATCTGACGAACTCTCAAGTAAGTTTTTGTTTCTTTTGCTTTATAGATCAGTGATGCATGCTAGTGGTAAATCTGTAGCCCTTTTGAGAGGTTATCTGAATAGGAGATACACCCTATTCGGCTCTAACGCGAATTTGGTTGACCCGTTTGCAGATGAAGTGCGTAATGCTCTGACCGTTTTGCGATATAAATTGCGATTAGACGATTTGTATGTCAGAGGAGAATGGGATTCCGTGGTCACTCGTGGCGTGCGTGTTGCTCCTTGTGAGAAAACTTGGGCGTATTCGCAGTTTATCTTTTTAGATGATGTTGTCCCCTTGCATCCTGTAGGGGCTTCCTTCTCGCTGCTGTTTGGGGTTGGAGAGTGCTTGCTCGCTTGTGTGTGTTTTCGAGAAGATGTCGAAGAACTGGAAAATTACTTAGAGCGACATTGGCTACCTCCTGACCATCCAATGTTCAGAAGTTCATTGTCCAAGCTCGCTCTACAGGATTGTGACAACCTTTATATACACCCCGCGTTTTGGGGGGAATTAGGACAAGACCGTCAAAATAAAATCCAAAAGTTTTGGATTGATACCGCCATATGGGGCGCAGTTCCTTATCACTTGGATGCAGATTTGAATCTGTTTAATCCTCCTAAGGGTGGTAGAGTAGTTGATGAGTAACAGTCTCGTAAAGATAGATCTTATAGATGTGGAAAGGTTGGTTGTGTATTATGCCGAGTTGATCGAATCCACTATATCGCATTCTGACCACTGCTCCATAGATGCCGATTTACTTCTACCGCCCTGGGAGTGGCTACGAGACGAGTATTCTGATCCATGTTCAGACAAGTGGTCGGAGAATGGTATGGCAAGGGTAAGGCGTACAGCAGAACGTGCCTTACAACTAGCCTTAGAAGACTCCTTTATGCCCGATTTTATCAATGCGTCGTGTTTATTTTTTATGCTGTCGGATTGTAACCAGATAATAGAGGGTGAGGAGTTTGCACAATCCAACCACGCCGCACAAGAGTCGTTAAAAAAATTCAGGCTGATACTAACCAGACTTTGGGAATTATCAAATGACAAGATGGTTCAATCATATGTCAAATCCAAATACAATAGAGAGACTACAAAGGGAAGTCGAGACTGGAGATGTGCTCGAGTAGAGATAGATAAAAGGATTGACAGGGCTCTCGAATTGTCCCAGAGCAGGGGTAAAGGTGGGGGGCTTATACAACCTTACCCAATAAACGACGCTGAAAGAATGACATAACCGCAAGGTTCAAGCCGCTGGAGCGGTCGTTCTGGAATGTCCATGCTCGGCATAGTCGAAGCGGCGGCTGCGGAAGGCCTCGACGGTCTCGTCGAGTTCGGCGCAGATGCGGTGCCCAAAACCGGGGGTAGGGCCTGACCTGCGGTGTATCTAATTCGGCTCCCCGCCAGCGGAGGCTCAGAGCCAGCCAGCGGGGCCGGCCCGACTGGCGGCGGAGCGCTGGCGCTCTACAGGTCGTTCGACCCCGCCCGCTGCCGCAGGCGGACATCGTGTACCCGCCGACTGTGGGCCGAAGCTCCTGCCCGGTCATGTTTCATGTCTGCGCCAAGACCAGCCAAGGCGGGCTGATCCCCCAGCGGATGCGGGGTTGCGGACCCCTTATCACTCGTCTCGGGGATGGCCGCGCCGGGCAGCGAATTGGGCGGTCCCGGCGGCTTTGCCCGCTGCGCCAGCGGCCGTTCCGGCAGCCTGGGCTACTCCGCCGGCGGTTTTACAGGCGGCTTCTCGCGCCGTCCGGCCAGCGGCTTCGTAGCCGCCGCGGTTGCGGATCGCCTGGTGGGCTTTGCACGCGCCGTACACCCCGACGGCTACGGGCACCCCCACCCCGGCGGTGGCCCCCACCCCGGCGGCGAGCGCCACCGGTATAGACGTCCCGGCGGCGCCTGAGACGAGCCCCATGCCCAGCCCGACTATAGTGGTGCCGGTCCCGACCGAAGCAGCGAGGCCCGACCCGGCGGCTGCGCCCGCGGCCAGCCCAGCGCCGGCCGGGGTGGGACAGGGATTTCGCCGCCGCAACCCGCAACAGGCACCCCTGTTCTCGCTGTTGTGGGAACTCGTCCCCGGGCCTGCTGACGGCGGCCCCGGCATAGCCCCAGGTCAGGGACCCAAACGGGGAACGGTTCTCGAAATTCGTTCCCGATTCGGCCGAAATTCGTTCCCGGGCCGGATCTGGCGTAGGGCTTGACTTGGGGGTTTGCCATTTCGCGCCAGCCCCGGTCCTGTCACGGGGGCGGTCGTCGCCGCTAGCGGCGCCGACGCTGACCCCCGTGCCACCCCCCGGCCTGGCTTGCTGGTGATCTCTTGCCGTTGCTCGGGAGGCCCGGATCCAAAGGATCAGGTTGGAAAGAGGGCTGGTGCCTTCTGGGTGACTGGGCCAGCCCGAGCTGGGTGAGGGTTGGGCGGGTCGGGGCTGGCCCGGGGTTTTGTTGGACGCGGGCCGCTATCTGATCGATGGGTGCTGCCGTTGCTGGTGCGATGGCTGTGGGTGGGGCTGGGAGGGGCGAGAGGGTCGGGGGGTTCTAGGGCTCGCTTGCCGTCTTTGAGGGTCACTCGCCAGTTGTGGTCGTGGATGTTGTGGTGGCAGCGCCAGCACACCAGCGCCAACTCGTCGATGCCGGTTCTCCTGGATTGGGCGTAGGGGACGGTGTGGTGGGCTTGGCACCACCGGGGCTCGGCGCCGCAGCCGATGCAGCCCCCGTCTCGGGCGATCAACGCCCGCCATTGGTCTTTGGTGGCGGTGCGTACCGTGGCCCCGTGGTACAGGGGCTTGCCCTTATGGAAGAGAATGCCGGTCAAATCGGCGTCGCAGGCGAGGCGCTGGAGCACGGCCGGAGGGACGGGGCCCACGCCGGGGATCTCGCAGCGCCCGGCCGGGTTGTCGCCGGTGAGGACGCCAATGTCGGCCACCACGATCACTTCGGCTTTGGGCCTGCCCCTTGCATCACTGCGGTCCTTTGACTCAGCGCCTGAGGTGAGCTGATCGAGGGCGTCGGCTTGGAGTTGATCCCAGGATCGGCGGTCCTCGTCGGCATCAGACCCGCCGCTGGTGCGAGCGGCTTGGTCGTCTTGGCGGCGGAGTGCTTCAGCCGTTCGCTGGAGGCGCGCGGCCAGCCGGGTGCCGAACTCGAGGTCCAATCGGCCGTCGAGGCGCACCATGTCGTTTTCTTTGCGGATTCTGAGGTAGCGCTGTCGGCGCTGGTTCAGGTAGTCGCGGTGGCCGTGGTCGGCTTGGTGGCGCTGGGTCCAGGCATCGACTTCGCGGCCGAAACGGTCTGGGGACAGCTCCTTTGCCTTGGTCAGCAGGTCGACGGCGGAGTCCACGGCTTCGGGAGCGGTCTTCTGGGCGGCGCGGGCCAGGCTTTCGGCGTTGGTCAGCGACACTTCCCCGGCGTCCACCGCGGAGCGCAACTCGGGCATCTCGTCCAGCTTCTCAGCGGTGGCCAGGCTACGGCGGGCCTGAAACCGGGACTTGCCGGCCTGATCGCACAGCACCGAGGTGCCGCCGTCCCCGTGGCGCTCCCGCAGCGCGATCAACCGGGCCGCCTCGGTCTGGAATACGGCCATCTTGGCCTCCACTGACCGGCCGGCCGCCATAAGGTCCTTGAGGTGGTCGGCCCTCACCTCGCCGGAGCGCACCGCATCCAACAGGCGGGACAGGTCCCCGTCGAAACTCTCGAAGGCCTTGATGAACATAAGATCACTATACAGCATGGGGTGTGACAATGCCACTGTTTCCACTGTAAAATCTTGAAAATCATTTTAAAATAATTCACAAGACCGGAATACTGCTGAAAGCCGCAAGCAGATCCGACATCCTTCAGCCCTCGCTGGCCTCAAGGGCAGAGGCTGCGTCCTCGGCCCCGTCGGCCCGCCGGCCCCCCGCTGCCGCCGGCCCGTCGGCTCGTCGCCCTACCATCCGGCCATGCCCGCCGGCGACCCCCCCTTGACCCTGCGGGACTTAGACGACATCGGGGTGGACCGGCTCAAGGGGGCCGGGCCCAAGACGGCCCGGGCCCTGGCCGCGGCCGGGATCGCCACCCTGCTTGACCTGCTCCAGCACTACCCCCGCCGCTACCACGACCGCACCCGCCAGGCCCGCATAGACGAGCTGGCGTTGGGGGAGGAGGTCACCGTGGCCGGCGAGATCGGGCGCATCTCCACCCGCAAGACCCGCAGTAGCCGCCCCCTCACCACCGTCGAACTGCTCGACGGCACCGGACGGCTGGAGCTGGTCTTCTTCAACCAACAGTGGCGGGAGCGCCAGTTGGGCCGGCTCCCGCCGGGCCGGGTCGCCCTGGTCCACGGCAAGGTGGCTAGCTACCGGGGCGCCCGCCAGATGGCCAATCCCGTCGTCGACTTGGTGGGGGACAAGACGGGCCGGATCATCCCCGTCTACCCCCAGTCCGAGAAGGCGGGCATTCACACCGGGGAGACGGCCGCTCTGGTGGCCGAGGCCCTCCGCCGCTGTGCGCCCCGGGGCATCGCCGACCCCCTGCCTCCCTCGGTCCGGTCCCTCCACGGGTTCGTCGACCGCCACCGGGCGGTGGAGGCCATCCACCGGCCCGAGGCCATGAACGACAAGGAAGAGGCCCGCCGGAGGCTGGTGTTCGACGAGCTGCTGAGGGTCCAGCTCGAGCTGGTCCGCCGCAAGCGCCGCCTCGAGTCCTCCACTGCCGGCATCGCCCATGGCGTCGACGGCAATCTGGTCCGCCGCTTCCACCAGCGGCTGCCCTTCGCCCTCACCGAGGCCCAGCGCCGGGCCATCGCCGAGATCCAAGCCGACCTGGCCCGGCCCCACCCCATGCACCGGCTGCTCCAAGGCGACGTGGGGGCGGGCAAGACCCTGGTGGCCCTGAGCGCCCTGCTGTCCGGGGTCCAAGGGGGCTGCCAGGGTGCCATCATGGCCCCCACCGAGGTCTTGGCCGAGCAGCACCACGCCACTGTTGCCGCCATGCTCGGGGACCTGACCGTGCCCGATCCGGCCACCCTGACCGGCGAACGGCCCCTGGGGGTGGAGCTGCTCACCAACGCGGCCTCGGCCGCCGACCGGCGGCGCATCCTGACCGGGCTGGCCGGTGGCGGCGTCGACATCGTGGTCGGCACCCACGCCCTGATCCAGGAGGCGGTGCGGTACCGGTCGCTGGGCGTGGTGGTCATAGACGAGCAGCACCGCTTCGGGGTCGAGCAGCGGGCCGCGCTGCGGGACAAGGGCGACGGCGCCGCGGTGCCCGACCTGCTGGTGATGACGGCCACCCCCATACCCCGCACCGCGGCCATGACCGTCTACGGCGACTTGGACGTGTCCACCATCGACGAGCTGCCCCCGGGCCGCATCCCCATCGAGACCTCCTGGCCCCGGGGGCCCATGGAGGAGGCGGCGGTGTGGGAGTCGGTGCGGTCCGAGGCGGCCGAGGGCCGCCAAGCCTATGTGGTGTGCCCCCTCATCGAGGAGTCCGACGGGCTGGGGGTGCGCTCGGCCGAGGAGACCTATCACCGGCTGACCAGCGCTGGCGGCGAGCTGGCCGGGCTGCGGGTCGGCCTGTTGCACGGAAGGCTGAGTCGGGCCGACAAGGAGATGACGACGGAGCTGTTCCGAAGCGGCGCCCTCGATGTGCTGGTGGCCACCACCGTGATCGAGGTCGGCGTGGACGTGCCCAACGCCACGGTCATGGTCGTCCTCGACGCGGGCCGCTTCGGCATCGCCCAGCTCCACCAGCTCCGGGGCCGGGTGGGCCGGGGCTCGCACCGGTCGTACTGCCATCTGGTGGGCGATCCGGCCACCGCCGAGGGCCAGGCCCGGCTGGAGGCGATCGTGGCTTCTGCCGACGGGTTCGAGCTGGCCGAGGTGGACTTGGAGCTGCGGGGTGAGGGCACGATCATGGGCGAGCGCCAGAAGGGCCGCAACGACCTGCGGCTGGCCTCACTGCGCCGGGACAAGGAGTGGGTGCAGGCGGCCCGCGACGCGGCCGAGGGGATTCTCGACGCCGACCCCGAGCTGGCCGGCCATCGGGGCCTGGCCGACGAGATCGACCTGCTGCTGGCCTCCGACGACACCGAGTACCTGCTCAAGAGCTGATGCAGGCCGCCGAGGCCGCCGGGTCTCGCTCTGTCGGGCGCATGGATCGACATCCGCGCCCTGCTCAAGAGCTGATACGGGCCGCCGGGGCTGCCGACGACCTGTCGGGCCGCCGGGGTAGTCCGGCCGGGTGGCGGCGCTGCCAGAATGGCGCCATGCGGGTGGTGGCGGGCACGGCTCGGGGCCGGAGGCTGGCCGCCCCGCCTGGTGCCGTCACCCGGCCCACCCCCGACCGGGTGCGCGAGGCCGTCTTCAACTCCCTGTACTCGCTGGGGGTCCTGCCCGGGTGCCGGGTTCTGGACCTGTACGCCGGCACCGGGGCCATGGGCATCGAGGCGCTGAGCCGGGGCGCGTCCTTTGCCGTGTTCGTGGAAAGCGCCCCCGAGGCTCTGGCCGCGCTCCGGGCCAACCTGGCTTCCACCGGTCTCGAAGACCGGGCTGAGGTGATGGCCGCCGATGTCGACGACTACCTCCGGGCCGCGGACGCGCCGCATGATTTCGGCCCGGGGGCCGCGGACCCGTCGCATGACCTCGGCCCGGCGGCCCCAGACCAGCCGCATGGCTATGAGTTCGACTTGGCGGTGGTGGACCCGCCCTATGGCTTCGACGGCTGGGCTGACCTGCTGCCCCGGCTGTCGGCCTCGGTGGTGGTGATCGAGTCGAACCGCGAGGTGGAGGGGGTCGGGCCGCTGGTGGTCCGCAGGCGGAGGCGATACGGGAGTACGGTGGTAACGCTCGCATCCAAGATCCGGCCCGACCCCGACCCGTTGGGAGGCGACCCGTGACCCGAGTTCTGTACCCGGGGTCGTTCGACCCGATCCACTGCGGGCATCTCGAGATGATCGAGACCATCGCCGGCCTCTTCGAGGAGGTGGTGGTGGCGGCCATGGAGAACCCGCAGAAAGGCGAAGGCCTCTTCGGGATGTCCGAGCGGGAGAAGATGATCGAGGAGTCCTGCGCCCACCTCCCCAACGTCACCGTGGCCATGTTCTCGGGCCTGGTGGTCGATCTGGTCCGCGATCTCGGTGCCGACCTCATCGTCAAAGGCCTTAGAGCGGTGTCCGACTTCGAAAACGAGCTGCAGATGGCCCAGATGAACAGCGCCCTCTCGGGGGTGCAAACCCTGTTCGTGCCCTCGGCGAGCCGCCGGTCCTTCCTGGCCTCGAAGCTCATCCGGGAGGTGGCCCGGCTCGGGGGCGACGTCTCGTCGATGGTGCCCGAGCCGGTTAATCGCCGGATGAACCGAATAGAGGCGAGCGGCCTATGAGCTCCACCGAGGGCGATCCCCGCCCCCAGATCCCCGGTCCCGGGGCCGCGGGCGCCCCGGAGTCGGCCCCCGCCGCCGGAGACGCGCCCGCCTACAGGCCCATGTCGGCTGAGGTGCTGCTGCGCCAGGCCATCCAGCTCATCGAGCAGGCCCGGCCCATGCCGCTGTCGGCTTCGTCGATGATCAACAAGGAGGAGATCCTCCCGGTGCTTCAGCAGGCGCTGGCCGGGCTGCCCGAGGAGCTGCGGGCCGCCCGCTGGATGGTGAAGGAGCGGCAGGCGTACCGGGCCCGGATGGAGCGGGAGGGCGAGGACATCATCGCCGCCGCCCGGGCCCGGGCCGAGCAGATGGTCCAGCGCACCGAGGTGATAAAAGCGGCCGAGCACCGGGCCCGCCGGATCGTGACCGAGGCCGAGGACCGGTCCCGGCGGCAAAAGCTGGAGGCCGAGGACTGGTGCGATCAGAAGCTCGGCGGATTCGAGGCCGTGCTCAACCGGACGCTCCGCACCGTGGTGTCGGGCCGGGAGCGGCTCCAGGGGGTGACGGCCCGGTCGGCGCCCGAGCCCGAACCCGCGCCCGGTGCGTCCGCCGACTCCGCCGACTCCGACGACATCTTCGACCAGGACTCGGATTGACCGACGCCGCCTCTGACTCCGGGCCCCGGCCGGGCTCCGAGCCGAAGACTCCCGCCGCCTCTGACTCCGGGCCCCGGCCGGGCTCCGAGCCGAAGACCCCCGCCGCCGCCCGGCTGGTGGTCGACTGCCGGCCGCTCATCGACGGCCCGGACCGGTTCCTGGCTGTTCGGCGGGCGCTGGCGGTGGATGCGGCGGCCTCCTCGGTCGCCCGGGTCCGCGGCGCCGCGGTGGAGGTGGATCTGCGGATCGAGGCCGCCGTCGGGGGGTTCGTCGTACACGGGCGGATCGACGGTGCCTGGGCGGGGGAGTGCCGGCGCTGCCTGGAGGAGGTGAGCGGCCCCCTGGAAGCGCCGGTGCGGGAGGTGTTCGAGGCCAGCCCGGCCGAGGGCGAGACCTGGCCCGTCGCCGACGACCGCATCGACTTGGCCCCGATGGCGAGGGAGGCGGCCATGCTGGCCCTGCCGCTGGCCCCGCTGTGCTCCCCGGACTGCCCCGGGCCCGAGCCGGACCGCTTCCCGACCGGCCCCGCGTCCTCCGCCTCGGCCGGCGATCCGGACCCCGGCCCGGGCCGAGACCCCCGCTGGGCCGCCCTCGACCGTCTCGTGTTCGACTCCTGATCAGCCCCGGCGGATCGGCCCGGGCGGTCCGCCGACGACGGGCGGGATCAGTCCCGGCGGATCGGCTCGGGTGGCCGCCGCCCCTGGCGCCGGTAGCCTTCGGGGCGGATTGTTGTCGCCGCCGCGAGCAGAGATCGTCATGGCTGTCCCCAAGAAGAAGACGTCCAAGTCCAAGGGCCGGAGCCGACGGGCTTCGGCTTGGCGGATCCCGGGCCGGGGGCGCAGCGTCTGCGACCACTGCGGAGCGCCCAAGCGGCCCCATCACGCTTGCCGCAACTGCGGCTGGTATCACGGTCGCCAGGCGATCGACGTCGAATAGGAGCGCTCCGGGAGTGCTCTACAACGCCGTCGGATAGGAGCGCTTCGGGGTGCTCCCGGTTGCCATCGACGCCATGGGCGGAGATCACGGCCCCGCCGAGGTGGTGGCCGGGGCCCGGCGCGCCGCCGACGAGCTCGGCGTTCCGGTGGTGCTGGTCGGCCGGCCCGAGGAACTGGGCGACGCCCAGGGCCTGGAGGTGATCGCGGCCAGCGAGGTGATCCCAATGGACGCCGAGCCCGGCAGCAGCGTGAGGGCCATGAAGGACTCGTCGGTGGTGCGGGCGGCCGAGGCGGTCAGCTCCGGGAGGGCGTCGGCCATGGTGTCGGCCGGCAACACCGGCACGCGGCCATGGCCGCGGCCCTCCTGCGGATGGGACGGGTCAAGGGGGTCAGCCGGCCCGGCCATAGCCACCCCCATCCCCACCCCCGCCGGGCTGCCCACCACCCTGCTTCGACGCCGGGGCCAACGCCGAGTGCCGCCCCGACTGGGCTGGTGCAGTTCGCCCCAGATGGGCGCGGTGTACGCCCGCGACTCGGTTCGGGATCGAGCGCCCCCGGGTGGGGCTGCTGTCCATCGGCGAGGAGGCCGGCAAGGGCAACTCCTTCGTGAAGGAGGTCTTCGACCTGCTTGACGGCCGCGAATGGGCCGCCGCGGTGGAGGCGGAGTGGATCGGCAACGTGGAGGGCCGCGACATCATGACCGCCGAGGTGGACGTGGTCGTCACCGACGGGTTCACCGGCAACGTCACCCTGAAGTCGCTGGAGGGGGCCATGAGGGCTCTGGTGGGGCGGCTGCTGGTGGCCATTGACACCGACGAGACCACCAGGGACGCGGGCCGGCGCCTGGGCCCGGCCCTCGACGAGATGGTGGCGGAACTGCACCCCGACAGCGTGGGCGGGGCGATACTGCTGGGAGTGAGGGGGGTTGTGCGTGATCTCGCACGGGTCCAGCCGGGCCGGCGCCATCGTCAGCGCGGTGCGGGTGGCCGGCGAGATGGTGAACACCGGCATGGTCGACCACATCGTCGCCGCCACCCGCGGGGCTCCGGGGGGCTGGATTCCCGCCTCGAGCCGCCGCCCGCGGAGCTCCTGGCGCCGGACGGCGGGCGAGGGCCGCTAGAATTGGCCCGTACATCGGGATCAGAGCTGGAGCACGCCAAAATGCCGGCAGAGACCCACATGGAGCGGGGACCGATGGGGCGGGACGAGGCGCTGGAGCTGATCCGCGACCGGCTGGCCGACATATTGGAGATCGAGCCCTCCGACATCGGCGAGGGCGACTCGTTCGCCGACGACCTCGACGCCGACTCCCTAGCGCTGATCGAGCTGGTTGAGGCCCTCGAGGAAGAGCTGGCCGAGCGGTCCGTCGGGTTCCGCATCGAAGACGAGGACCTCGAAGACCTCCGCTCGGTTCGCGACGCCGTCGACTACGTCGTCGCCAAGCTGGGCTGATCCGCCCTGACCGCCACGGCCCTGACTGCCACGACCGGCCCGGCGGGGCTCGAGGACCGGCTCGGGCACCGCTTCGCCGACCCCGGCGCCCTGCAGTGGGCTCTGACTCATCGCTCTTGGTGCGCGGAGCACCCCGGCGCCGCCGGCTCCAACGAGAGGCTGGAACTCCTCGGCGACGCCGTGCTGGGCCTGGTCGTCACCCGGGAGCTGTTCGATCGGTTCCCGGATCGGTCCGAGGGGGAGCTCACCAAGATCCGGGCCGAGGTGGTGGGCGAGGCCACCCTGGCCGCTCTCGGGCGGGACTTGGGCTTCGGACCCCTTCTGCGCCTCGGCAAAGGGGAGGCCGCCTCGGGAGGGCGGGACCGGGTCTCGCTGCTGGCCGACGCCACCGAGGCGGTCATCGCCGCGGTGTACCTGGACGGGGGGATCGATGCGGCCCGGCGCCTGGTGCTGGGCCTGCTCGGCGACCGCATCGACGCGGCCGTGCTCGCCCCCGGCCGGAGCGACCACAAGACCAGGCTCCAAGAGGAGGCGGCCCGGCTCGGGCTCGACCCGCCCCGCTACGAGGTGGCGGGTGCCGGCCCCGATCACGACAAGCGGTTCCGGGCCGCGGTGTCGGTGGGGGCCGCGTCAGGCCGAGGCGAGGGGACGACCAAGAAGATGGCGGAGCAGCACGCGGCCGAAGCGGCCTGGGCTGAGCTGGAGGCGCTGACATGAGCAAGGGTCCGGGCGCGAAGAGGGGTCTGGTCTATGAACTGCCCGAGGTGGAGACAGTCCGCCACGACCTCGAGCGCGACCTGATCGGCAAGAGGGTGAAGACCGTCGAGGCGGTCAGCATGAAGTGCCTCAGCCGCTATCAGAGCAGCGAGGCCCTCACCGAGCCGCCCGAGAAGAAGCCGGAGAAGGCTGGCGAGGCCCTCGCCGAGCAGTCCGAGAAGGCCAGCGAGGCCCCCACAGAGCAGTCCGAGGCCCTCACCGAGGAGCCTGAGAAGGAGTCTGAGAAGGCCAGCGAGGCCCTCACCGAACAGCTCGCCAAGGCCAAGATCTCAAGCGTCAAGCGGGTGGGCCTCCACCTCCTCATCGGGCTCGACTCCGGCTCGCAGATCGTGGTGTCTCTGGGGTCGACGGGGTCGCTGCGCCGCAACGCCGCCAAGAACCCGGTGCTGCCCGGCACCGAGGTGGTCATCAGCTTCACCCAGCACGGCCACCAGCTCCGCTATGTCGACCCCGAGGGCACCGGCGACCTGTTCGTGGCGGCCGAGGACTCGCTCGAAGCCGAGCTGCCCGAGATCGCCAAGTACGGCTTCGACCCGATGTCCGAGCCCATATCGTGGACCGACTTCGGCCGCCGTCTGCTGGCCCGCTCGGTGAAGCTGAAGAGGCTGCTCACCGACGACACCTTCGTGACCGGCATCCGCAACATCTACGCCGACGAAATCCTCTTCGAGGCCGGGCTGCGCTACGACCGGATCAGCAACACGCTGTCCAGCCAGGAGATACGCCGCCTGCACCGGTCCCTGGTGGGCACCATCCACGATGCCATCAAATACCGGGGCGCATCCCTGCCCGAGCGCCAGTTCTGCGACCCCTTCGGCGAGACCGGCAACTACGCCGGCCACCTCCAGGTGTGGGGCCGCCACGGCGCGCTGAGCTCGCGGTCGCGGGCCCCCATCAAGCGGGTCAGGTTCGGCCGCACCTGGACCTACTACTGCGACACCCAGGTCTGAGCGCCCCCGGAAGGGGGCAGCGCGGACAGGCTGGCGGCCTAACTTGCGCTACACCGGTGTAGTTTCCGGTTAGCTTTGGCGATGTGCATCTGAAGAGCCTCACCCTGAAGGGGTTCAAGTCGTTCAGGGACGCCACCACCCTCCGGTTCGAGCCCGGCGTCACGGTGGTGGTCGGCCCCAACGGCAGCGGCAAGTCCAACGTGGTGGACTCCATCGCCTGGGTGCTCGGCGCCCAAGCCCCCAGCGCGGTCCGGTCCCAGAAGATGGACGACGTGGTGTTCGCCGGGACGGCCCGGAGCCCGGCGCTGGGGCGGGCCGAGGTGACCCTGGCCATCGACAACTCCTCGGGCCTGCTCCCGATCGAGTTCAGCGAGGTGGAGATCTCCCGCACCCTGTTCCGCGACGGCGAGTCGTCCTACACCCTCAACGGCGCGCCGTGCCGGCTCCTCGACGTGGTCGAGCTGATGTCCGACACCGGGGTGGGCCGCCGCCAGCACGTGATCGTGTCCCAGTCCCAGATGGACACCGTGCTCAACGCCAACTCCGTCGACCGCCGGTCGGCCATCGAGGAGGCCGCCGGCATCCTCAAGTACCGCAAGCGCAAGGAGCGGGCCGAGCGCCGCCTAGCGGGGATGGAGGGCGATCTGGTCCGGGCCCGGGACTTGGTGCGCGAGGTCCGCCGCCAGCTCCGGCCCTTGGAGAAGCAGGCCGAGGCCGCTCGCCGCCACGGCCATCTCATGGCCGAGCTCCAGTCCCTGCGGGTCCACCTGGCCGGCCGGGAGATCGCCGGGCTCCGGGACCGCCTGCGCCGGCTCGGCGCCGCGGCCGAAGCCCGGGGCCGAGACCAAAGGGCGGTCTCCTCCGAGCTGGAGGAGCTGGGCCAGGGCATCGCCGACGGCGAGCAGCGCCTGGCCCGCGGGGGCGACGACGACCCCGGCCGGGCCCTGGCCGGGCTCGAGGCGCTGAAGGAGCGGGCCCGGGGCCTGGCCGCGGTGGTGGCCGAGCGCCGGCGCAGCGTCGACCGGGAGCGAGCCTCGGCGCTGGACCGCGACGTCATCTCCGACTTGGAGGGCGAGGCCGACCGGTGCCGGTCCGAGCTGGAGGGGATCGGTGCCGAGACCGTCGCCCTGCAGCCGGCCCGGGCCGAGCTGGCCGGGATGGAGGCCGCCGCCATGAGGGCCGACTTCGACCGGCGGTGGGGCCGCGGCCCGGCCGGCGACGCCGAGGAGGCCCCGGCTTCGGGCGGAGCGGCCGAATCCCTGGCCGGCGACCTCCGATCCGCCCGGGCCGAGCGGGCCCGGGCCGCCGACGCGGCCGCCGCCGCCGACGCGGCCCTGCGATCGGCTGAGGCCGAGCGCCACCGGGCCGAGGCCCGGTTCGAGACGCTCTCCTCGGTGGTCGCCGACCCGGGCCGAAACCCCGGCCTGGGCCCGGATTCCGGCCCCAGAGTCGAGCCGGCCCCCCTCGACGGGGTGCTGGGACCCCTGAGGGATCTCATAGACGCGGACGACGGGGCCGAGACCCCCCTGGCCGCCGTGCTGGGGGCCGATGCCGCCGCCGTCGTCGTGAGCGACGCCGCCGCCGCCCGCCGGGTCTTGGAGGAGCGGCCCGCCTGCTCGGCTCTGATCCTGCCCGCCGACCCCGAGCCGCCGCTGGCCCTGCCCGTGGGGCTGGGCGGGCTCCGGGCCCGGGTCCGGGCCCGCACCCCGGTCGTGGACGGGCTGCTCGACGTCTTGTTGGGGTCGGTGGTGATCGTCGACGGCGACTGGCGGGCCGCGGCCCGGGTGGCGGCCGCTCACCCCCGGCTGGTGGTGGTCACCTCGTCCGGGGATCGTCTCGGCCCCCGCCGCTGGCGGCTCGACGCCGGCGCCGCTAGCCCGCTGCGGGCCGTCATCGGCGAGGCCGGAGCCCGGGCCGGGGCCGCCCGAGCCGCCCGCGACCAGGCCGAGGCCCGGCTGGCCCGGGCCCGAGCCGACCTGGCCGACCGGGACGAGCGGGCCGCGGCCCTAGCCGACGCCCTGGCCCGGGAGCGCCGCCAGCTGCAATCCGAGGCCCGGGCCGCCATCGACGAGCGGGCCGCGGCGGTCGCCGGCCGCCAGGCCCGCATCGGGGCCCTCGCCTCCGGGCTCGACCAGCGCCGACGGCTGCTGGAGGCCCGGCTGGGCGAGATCGCCTCCCGCTTGGAGCGCTACGAGGCCCGGCGCCGGGCCTCGTCGGACCGGGCCGAGGATCTCGACCGCCGGAGTTCGATCCTGATCCGGCTGCACCGCGAGATCGAGTTCCGGGCCCGACGGATCGACTCGGAGCTGGCGGCGGCCCGGGCACGGCGCCGGCGCCAGTCCGACGAAGCCCGGGCCGTCGTCGCCCGCCTGGAGGAACTGCGGCGAGCCGCGGCGGAGGCCGAGCGGAGGCTGGAGGACCTGCGCGCCGCCGGCGCCCGCGGCGATGTGGAGGAGGCCGAGCTGCGGACCCGGCTCCAGAGCGCGGTCGAGCGGCTGCGGGCCGACCACCGGCTGACCCCCGACGCGGCCGTCGAAGCCCCCGGCCCCGACTTGGACCCCGGCGTCGGGCCCGCTCAGCGGATGGAGCAGCTCGAGCGGGAGCTGGAGGTCATGGGCCCGGTCAACCCGCTGGCCCTGGAGGAGCACCGGGCCCTCCAGGAGCGCCACGAGCATCTGCGGGACCAGCTCGACGACATACGCCGGGCCCGGCGCAACCTGGCCAAGGTCATCTCCTCCATCGACGACGAGATCTCCTCGGTGTTCTCGGCCGCCTTCTCCGACGTGGCCGCCAACTTCGAGGTGCTCTTCGAGAAGCTGTTCCCCGGCGGCCGGGGCCGGATCCGCCTCGAGGACCCCGACGACCTGCTCGGCTCCGGGATCGAGATATCGGCCCGCCCGTCGGGCAAGAACGTGAGGAAGCTCTCGCTGCTGTCCGGCGGGGAGAGGACGCTGACCGCGCTGGCCTTCCTGTTCGCCGTGTTCCGCAGCCGGCCCTCGCCCTTCTACGTGATGGACGAGGTGGAGGCCGCCCTCGACGACGTGAACCTCCACCGCTTCCTGACCCTGCTGGACGAGTTCAGGGCCGAGACCCAGCTCGTGATCATCAGCCACCAGAAGCGCACCATGGAGGCCGCCGACCGCCTCTACGGCGTCTCCATGAAGCCGGGCGGTTCGTCGGTTGTGGTCTCCGAGAGGATCTCGGAGTCCGAAGCGGCCTGAGCGTCGTGCGCGTTCTCGTGGTCGACGACGAGCCCGACTTGGTCGAGGCCGTGGCCCGCGGCCTGCGCCGGGAGGGCTACGCCGTGGACGTGGCCTACGACGGGGAGACGGCCCTGGACAAGGCCGGGTTCACCGGATATGACCTGATCTGCCTCGACCTCACCCTGCCCGGCGCCGACGGGCTCGAAGTCTGCGAGCGGCTCCGGGCCGCCTCGGCGGGGGTGCCGCCCCGGGTGCTGATGCTCACCGCCCGGGACTCCATCGCCGACCGCATAGCCGGGCTCGACCGCGGCGCCGACGACTACTTGGTGAAGCCCTTCGCCTTCGACGAGCTGCTGGCCCGGGTGCGCTCGCTGCTGCGCCGAGACGCGGGCCGGACCACCGCGGTGATGCGGGTGGGCGACATCGCCCTCGACGACGCCCGGCGCCGGGCCCGCCGGGGCGACCGCCCCTTGGACCTGACCGCCAAGGAGTTCGCCCTTCTGCGCTACTTCATGACCCGGCCCGAGCAGGTCCTTTCGGCCGAGCACCTGCTCGAGCACGTCTGGGACGAGCACGCCGACCCCTTCACCAACACGGTCCGGGTCACGGTCGGCACCCTGCGCCGGAAGCTGACCGAGGCGGGCGAGCCCAGCTCCATCGAGACCGTGATCGGGTCCGGCTACCGGCTCCGGGACCCCGGCGCCCGCAGCCCGGCCCCGGACGGCCCCCCCAGCCCAGACCGTGGCCGCTAACCCCCTGGCCAGGCTGTCGAGATGGTCGGGCTGGCCCCGGTGGGCGGGCTCGATCCGGTTCCGCCTGACCGCGCTCTACTCGGTGGTGCTGTTCGGGCTGGCCTCGGTGGTGGTGGGCGGCATCTACGCGGCGCTGGCCCGGGAGCTCGGCGACCAGCCGGTTTCGCGCACCGAGCAGTGGATCGGGTACCGGCCCACGCCGAGGGGGGTGGAGATCGGCATCTTCGAGACCGAGACCATCGACGTGCTGGCCACCTTCGAGCAGGCGGTCAACAGCCGGGCCCTGGAGCAGCTTCGCACCTACACGTTCGCCGCCTTGGCCGTGCTGTTCGGGGCCAGCCTGATCGTGGGCTGGTTCGTG
Source organism: uncultured Acidimicrobiales bacterium (assembly GCA_958296055.1). Lineage (GTDB taxonomy): Bacteria > Actinomycetota > Acidimicrobiia > Acidimicrobiales > Aldehydirespiratoraceae > CATQHS01. Next base: position 481,086 of record CATQHS010000001.1, on the reverse strand, counting down.
TCCGGCCGGGTGCTGCGCCCCATCGGCCGCATCGCCTCGGTGGCCCGCGACATCCAGGCCACCGACCTGAGCCGCCGCATCTCCCTCGACGGCCCCGACGACGAGCTCAAGCGCCTGGCCGACACCTTCGATCAGATGCTGGGCCGAATCGACGACGCCTTCGAGTCCCAGCGGCGGTTCATCCAGGAGGCGTCGCACGAGCTGCGCAACCCGCTGGCGGTGATACGCACCAACGTCGATGTGGCCTTGGCCGACCCCGACCCCTCCCCGGAGGACCGGCGCCGGGCTGCCGAGGTGGTGGCCGGCTCGGCCGCCCGGATGTCGACGCTGGTGGACGACCTGGTGGTCTACGCCCGCCACGGGACCCGGCCCGAGCGCTGCGAGCCGGTGGACTTGCGGCGGCTGGCCGGCGAGCTGGCGGGCGAGTTCTCGGCCCCGGCCGAAGCCCGGCGGCTCCGGGTGGTGAACACGGCCGACGGCGGCCCGCCCCTGCCGGTGCTGGGCGACGGGCCGGCGCTGCGCCGGGCGGTGGCCAACCTGCTCGCCAACGCGGTGCGGCTGGCCCCGGAGGGCTCGGCGGTGACGATGGCGGCCGGCTCCGGCGGCGGGTCGGCGTGGATCTCGGTGGCCGACGAGGGCCCGGGCATCGCCCCCGAAGACCAGCCCCTGGTGTTCCAGCGGTTCTGGCCGCGCCGCCCCGGCGCCGAGCCGGTCTCCGCCGAGCCGGGCTCGTCCCGGCCGGACCCGGAGCGCAGCGGCCTGGGCCTCACCATCGTGCGCCAGATCGCCGAGAGCCACGGCGGCTCCGTGGAGCTGACCTCGGCGCTGGGCCAAGGCTCGACCTTTGTGATCCGCCTCCCCATGAGACCGTCTCCGTGACGGACGGCCGCGGCTCGCCGCCCTCTGGCCGGTGGGGCTGGATTGCCCGGGCCCGGAGACTGGTACGATAAGGGGGGGGGGTAGGAGCGGCCTGTGTTTGGAGTCCGGTTGAGTCAGCAACAGGCTGGGGCTCGGATGAGGCGGTCGGTGCTTCTCTTGGCCGTGCTGGGTTTGGCATGGGTTCTCGGAGCGGTTCCGGCGGGGGCTCAGACTTCCACCACTATCACGCTGAGTTTCGCGGACACTTCAGGCAATGCGTTGACCGCGGTGGGCGAGGGTAGCGGGACTGGGACGGTGCGGGTGGTGGCGACGGCGGGCGCGGCGGTGAGTTCGAATGTGTCGGTGACGGTGTCGGTGGGGGCGTCGGGCGGGACGGCGGGACGGTCGACGTTGGGGTGTACGGGGACGCCTCTGGTGTGTGACGGTGATTATACGACTGCTGTGACTTCGGTGACGGTGACGATTGCTTCGGGGCACACTAGCGGGTCGGCGGATATAACGTTCCTTACTCTTGATGACAGGGTCGCTGAGGATCCTGAGACGATCCGGTTCACCGGTACGGCGACGGGGTATACGGTGACTCAGGCTGATCTGACTATCACCGACGCGAATTCAACTGTGTTCTTGACGCCGAGCGCCACGGTGTTGTCTGAGGGCGGGGGCGGTTCTGGGGTGACCGTGTCGGCGGATTTTAGATCAGATGGCGGGACGGCTGCCACCTCGTCTACGCGCGGCTCGGCCGCCGATGTCACGCTGTTGGTGTCGGCGGTGTCGGGTGATACGGCGGCGGCCGCGGATTTCTCGTATGCGCCGTCGCCGCCCAATGCGGTGAGCATCCCGGCCAACGCGGTGAGCAGTTCTGTTTCGGGGACTTTGACCGGGTTGAGCGTCACCGACGACGATATCGTCGAAGGCCCGGAGACTTTGACCCTGAGAGGCAGCCATCCGAGTTTGACTACCGAGACGGTTTCGTTGACGATCGCCGACGACGATGCTGATATCGCGTTGTCGGTGGAGCCGGGGGTGGTGGCGGAGTCCGCTTCGGCGCAGACGATAACGGTTACCGCCAGTTTCGCGGGGACTTCGACGGCTCTGACCTCGGCTACCGATGTGACGGTCACGGTGGCGGGAGGTGGCGGGGCTGATGGGGCTACTTTGGGGGCTTCGGGCGATTTCACCACCGACCAGACAAGCAATCAGTTCACGGTGAGTATCCCGGCCGGGAGTTTGAGCGGAAGCGCAACCTTCGGGCTGACCGCTAGGGCGGACGGCGCTTCGGAGGGGTTCGAGAAGGTGGCTTTGTCGGGGTCGGCTACGGTGGGCGAATCGCCGGTGACCGTCACCGGCACCGAGTTGAACATAGCCGACGGCATTATCGCGTTGAGTCTCGCGGATGCCTCACGCAATGCGTTGACCGCGGTGGGCGAGGATGACGGGACTCAGACGGTGCGGGTGGTGGCGACGGCGAACTCGGCGGTGAGTTCGAATGTGTCGGTGACGGTGTCGGTGGGAGCGTCGGGCGGGACGGCGGTGCGGGCGTCGACGTGTTCGGGGTCGCCTCCGGTGTGTGACGGCGATTATTCGACTTCTGCGTCTTCGGTGACGGTGACGATCCCTTCGGGGTCGACTAGCGGGTCGCCGGCTATGACGGTTACTACTCATGGCGACACGGTCGCTGAGGATCCTGAGACGATCCGGTTCACCGGTACGGCGACGGGGTATTGGGTGACTCAGGCTGATCTGACGATCACCGACATGGATTCGAATGTGTTCTTGACGCCGAGTGCTAATTTGTTGTCTGAGGGCGGGGGCGGTTCTGGGGTGACCGTGTCGGCGGATTTTAGATCAGATGGCGGGACGGCTGCCACTTCGTCTACGCGCGGCTCGGCCGCCGATGTCACGCTGTTAGTATCGGCGGTGTCGGGTGATACGGCGACGGCGGCGGATTTCTCGTATGCGCCGTCGCCGCCCAATACGGTGAGCATCCCGGCCAACGCGGTGAGCAGTTCTGTTTCGGGGACTTTGACCGGGTTGAGCGTCACCGACGACGATGTCGTCGAGGGCCCGGAGACTTTGACGTTGAGCGGCAGCCATCCGAGTTTGACTACCGAGACGGTTTCGTTGAGGATCGCCGACGACGATGCTGATATCGCGTTGTCGGTGAGCCCGGGGGTGGTGGCGGAGTCCGCTTCGGCGCAGACGATAACGGTTACCGCCAGTTTCGCGGGGACTTCGACGGCTCTGACCTCGGCTACCGATGTGACGGTCACGGTGGCGGGGGGCGGAGGGGCTGATGGGGCTACTTTGGGGGCTTCGGGCGATTTCACCACCGATCAGACGAGCAATCAGTTCACGGTGACGATCCCGGCCGGGAGTTTGAGCGGAAGCGCAACCTTCGGGCTGACCGCTAGGGCAGACGGCGCTTCGGAGGGGATCGAAAAGGTGGCCTTGTCCGGGTCGGCTTCGGTAGGGGGCTCGTCGGTGACCGTCACCGATGCGGAGTTGAGCATAGCCGACGGCATTATCACGTTGAGTTTCGCGGATGCTTCAGACAATGCGTTGACTGCAGTGGGCGAAGATGGCGGGGCTCAGACGGTGCGGGTGGTGGCGACGGCGGGCGCGGCGGTGAGTTCGAATGTGTCGGTGACGGTGTCGGTGGGGGTGTCGGGGGGGACGGCTACGTCGGGGTTGTGTTCGGGGTCGCCTCTGGTGTGTACGGGTGATTATGGGGCCTCTGGTTCTTCGGTGGCGGTGTCGATTGCTTCGGGGTCTACTAGCGGGTCGGCGGATGTGGCGGTCACTCCTTATGATGACAGGGTCGCTGAGGGTCCTGAGACGATTCGGTTCACCGGTTCGGCGTCGGGGTATACGGTGCTCGAGGCTGATCTGGCGATCACCGACGCGGATTCGACTGTGTTCTTAACGCCGAGCGCCACGGTGTTGTCGGAGGGCACGGGCGGTTCCGGGGTGAGCGTTTCGGCCGCTTTCAAGTCGTCGGGCGGGACGGCCGCCACCTCGTCTGCGCACGGTTCGGCCACTGATGTCACGCTGTTGGTGTCGGGCGACACGGCCGGGGCGGCGGACTTCTCGTATGCGCCGTCGCTGCCCAATGCGGTGAGCATCCCGGCCAACGCGGTGAGCAGTTCTGTTTCGGGGACTTTGGCCGGGTTGAGCGTCACCGACGACGATGTCGTCGAGGGCCCGGAGACTTTGACCTTGAGCGGCAGCCACCCCAGTTTTACCGCGGAGTCGGTTTCGCTGACCGTCGCCGACGACGACGCTGATATCGCGTTGTCGGTGAGCCCGGGGGTGGTGGCGGAGTCCGCTTCGGCGCAGACGATAACGGTTACCGCTAGTTTCGCGGGGACTTCAACGGTTCTGACCTCGGCTACTGATGTGACGGTCACGGTGGCGGGGGGCGGGGGGGCTGATGGGGCTACTTTGGGGGCTTCGGGCGATTTCACCACCGATCAGACGAGCAATCAGTTCACGGTGAGGATCCCGGCCGGGAGTTTGAGCGGAAGCGCGACATTCGGGCTGACCGCTAGGGCGGACAGCACTTCGGAGGGGATCGAAAAGGTGGCTTTGTCGGGGTCGGCCACGGTGGGCGGCTCGTCGGTGACCGTCACTGGTGCCGAGTTGAGCATAACCGACGGCTTCGTCACGTTGACCGTGGATGACGGGGCGACCCCCCCGAACCCGGTTGCTTCGCTGGGAGAGGGCTCGGGCACCAGCCAGTTAAACCTCAATGTCAGCTTGCCGGCGGGGTTCACCGCTCCCGCCGGAGGAGCCGATGTCAGGTTCAGGGTGGTCGCCGGCACCGCCACCGCCGATGCCGATACCAGCTTCGACCCGGACGAGGATTTCCGAGTCACCTATATGGGCTCGGTTGATTTAACCGACGCGTATCCGGGGAGTGTCCAGATCGCCGCCAATGCGGCGTCGGGAACGGCGGCTTTCAGTCTGGTGATCAACGACGACAACCGGTTCGAGGGATCCACCCCGGAGACCATATTGGTGCAGGGCGGCACGGTGACCATCAGCGGGTCCTTGCTCCATGTGATGCCCATCAGCTTGGAGATCACCGACAACGACTCGCCCCCGTATGTTCCCCCGCCCCGAATCTCGACGGGTGACGGCGGGGGCCCGACAAAGCCGGCGTATGAGGGCCGGTTCAGCGACGATGACGGCAACAGTCATGAAGCCAACATCGATGCCATCTTCGGATGGGGGATAACGATGGGCTGCCGCGCCGACGAGCCCCGGCTGTTCTGCCCGAGCCAACCCGTCCTCCGCAGGCAGATGGCCGTGTTCTTGTACCGGGCGGTGACCCGCCTGTCGGGCGCGGCCCCGCCGGCGGTGGAAGGGGTGGAGTTGTCAGACGTGCCCGGCGACGCCTCGTACGCGTCGTACGCGCAATGGGCCGTGGCCGCGGGCGTTGTCGCCGCCCCCGGGGGCGAGTTCAACCCCGGAGCGGCAGCCACCCGAGCCGATATAGCCGTCGGGATGATCGCCGCGTTCCCCCACCTCGCCCTAGCCGAGGGGCAGCCCCGGGGCCTGTTCGAGGACATGCAAGGACAAGACCCCGCAGTCGTGCTGGCCGCAGAGGCCCTCTATGAGGCCGCAGTGACCAGAGGCTGCGCCGCCGTCCCCCTCCGATACTGCCCCGACCAGCCCGTCTCCCGAGCCCAGATGGCCACCCTCATCGTCCGGGCCCTCAGCATCGACCCCGCCTTCTCCGGCTGAGACAGCCGCAACCAACCGGACAATCCGCCGCCCCCGCCCGAGGCCTCCGCCGCCTGACAACCCAGGTCCGGTGGCTTTATCCGGTCTTTCGGGCCGTTGGTCTACCTTGAGCCCCATGGACACGGCTTCCAATGTGACTCCGAGCACCGCTCCCTCCGAAGAGAACCCCTCCGAAGAGAGCCCCTCCCCGCCGGCGACCGGCGCCGAGACGCCCCTCGCGGGCGCCCCGCCGCCCCCGGTTGAGCCCCCGGCGCCCTCCGCGGCCTCCCCGGGGGCCTCCACCTCCTCCACTTCCTCGGGGACGCCGACCGACCCCAGCGGTCTCCCCGGCGGCCTTCGGCGCCAGGGCTGGATGGCGGCGCTGGCCGTCGTCGCCGCCCTGGGGCTGCTGGCCGGCGCCTTCGCCGTCGGCGTGCTGGTCGCCTCCGACGACTCCGGCCCGGGGCCCGCCCCGACCCTGGTGTCGGCGTCCAGCGGCTCCGATCCCGAGCCGGGCGACAGCCCCGCCGCCCAGTCCGCCCCGGTCGCCGAGTCGGCCGGCGGCCAAGCTGCCGGCTCGAACCTGGTTCCGACCGAGCCCGGCCCCCTGGCCGGCTTCGAGACGGACGAGCCGGTGGTGGCCGTGGCCCGGGTCCTGACCCCCTCGGTGGTGGTCATCATCTCCGGCGAGGGCCAGGGCTCGGGCGTCGTGTGGGACGCCGACGAGGGCTACGTGGTCACCAACCAGCACGTGGTCAACGGCAGCGAAACGGTGGAGGTGATCTTCTCCGACGGCACCCGGGCCTCCGGCGAGGTTCTCGGGGGCTCTCCGCACCACGACGTGGCCGTGGTCCGGGTCAATCCCGACTCCACCGACATGGTCCCGGCCGTCTTCGCCGGCCAATCCACAGTGGAAGTGGGCCAGTTGGCGGTGGCCGTCGGCGCCCCGTTCGGGATGCCCGAGTCGGTCACCGCGGGCGTGGTCAGCGCCGTCCGGGTCGTCGCCGCCGGAGGCATACCCGGTCCCTTCGACCCGCCCGACGGCTTCGGCGACGGCGACGGGTTCGACTTCGACTTCGAGGACTTCCCCGATCGCTCGGACTTCCCCGAGCCCATCCCGGTGAGGATGATCCAAACCGACGCCCCCATCAACACCGGCAGCTCCGGCGGGGCCCTGGCCGACCGACAGGGCCGGGTGGTCGGGATGAACACCATGATCCAGACCGGCGGCCTGAACGCGAACGTGGGGGTCGGGTTCGCCCTGCCCAGCGACACCGTCCTGCTGATCGCCCAGCGGGTGGTGGACGGCGAGTCGCTCGAGCTGGGTTTCATAGGCATCACCAGCTCCGACGACGGGTCGGGCGAGATCCTGGTCAGCGACGTGGCCGAGGGCTCGCCCGCCGACGAGGCCGGCCTGCTGACCGGCGACGTCATCACCGCCCTCGACGGGGAGCCGATGAACGGGATCCTCGAGCTGTCAGCCGCAGTCAAGCTCCACCGGCCCGGCGATCGGGTGGAGCTGACCGTGGACCGCGACGGGGAGATCCTCGTCATCGGAATCGAGCTCGGAACCTACGAGTGACCCGAGCCGCCGGGTAGCCGGCGGCCCCCGGGCCACCCTCCGGCCGGGCGGATCTGTCCAGATCGTCACCGGTAGGCTCGAAAGCCGATGCTGCTGATACTGATCGTCGCCGCGGCGGCCCTGGTGATATTGGCGGTCTCGGCGGTGCTGTTGGTACGGGCCCGGCGGGGCCGGGCTGACGACGATGGCCGCGGTCCCCGGGGCGGCGACGATTCGCCCCAAACCCGATCCCAGCCGTCGCTGCGGGATCGGCTGGCCCGGACCCGGGCCGTCCTGTCGGAATCGCTGGCCTCGGTCCGGTCCCGGTCGTCGCCGTCGGAGGAGGCCTGGAACCGGCTATCCGAAGCGCTGATCAGGGCCGACGTGGGGGTGGCCGCCTCCGCCGAGGTGATCGCCGGGGCCCGGGCCCGGGCGGCCGCGGCCGCCCCGCCTGAGAGGCCCGAGACGGTGCTGGAGTCGCTGCGGGCCGAGCTGACCGAGCGGCTTGGGGGCCACGACCGCTCCCTGGCCTACCGCGCCGACGAGGCCGGGCCCGCGGTCTGGCTGTTCGTGGGGGTCAACGGGGTGGGCAAGACCACCACCATCGGCAAGTTGGCCCGCCGGGAGGCTGGCGCCGGCGTGGGCGTGATGCTGGCCGCGGGCGACACCTTTAGGGCCGCGGCCGCCGAGCAGTTGGCCTCCTGGGCCGACCGGGCCGGGGCCGGGATCGTGCGGGGCTCGCCCGGCGCCGACCCGTCCTCGGTGATCTACGACGCCGTCGAGTCGGCCGCGGCCCGGGGCGCGGGCCTGGTGATGGCCGACACCGCCGGCCGCTTCCACAACCGGTCCAACCTGATGGAGGAGCTGAGCAAGATCCGCCGGGTGGCGGCCAAGGGGGCCGGGGAGGTCACCGAGACCCTGCTGGTGCTCGACGCGGCCACCGGCCAGAACGGCCTGGTCCAGGCCCGGGAGTTCACCGAGGCGGTGGACGTGACCGGCGTGGTCCTAACCAAGCTGGACGGGTCGGCCAAGGGCGGCATCGTGGTGGCCGTGCAGGAGGAGCTCGGCGTTCCGGTGAAGCTGGTGGGCCTGGGCGAAGGCGCCGACGACTTGGTGCCCTTCGACGAGGCCGCCTTCGTCGACGCCCTGCTGGCCTGAGCCCTTCAAGGGCCGCGGCGCGGCCTCGGCCGCCGCGGCCCCCGGTAGCCGGGGCCGCCTCGCGTCCCCCGGTAGCCGAGGCTTGAATCTGTCCGGCTTTCGGCCCCGGTAGCCTGGGCCGGCCGTGCTGGAACTGCTGAGCGACCGATTCGACGCCATCTTCTCCCGGCTGCGGGGCCGGGGGCGGCTCTCCGCCGCCGACATCGACGACACGCTGGGCCAGATCCGCACCGCTTTGCTCGACGCCGACGTGAACCTCGACGTGGTCGAGGCCTTGACCGAGCGGATCAGGGCCGAAGCCCTAGACGAGCAGATCTCCCGGGCCATCAACCCGGCCCAGCAGGTGGTGAAGATCGTTTTGGCCGAGCTGACCGCCACCCTCGGCGGCCGCCCGCTGAAGATCGCCTACGCATCCAAGCCCCCCACCGTGGTGCTGCTGGCCGGCCTGCAGGGAACGGGCAAGACCACCAACGCGGCCAAGCTGGCCCGCTGGTTCAAGGCCCAGGGCCGCAACCCGCTGCTGGTCGGCGCCGACCTGCAGCGCCCGGCTGCGGTGGAGCAGCTCCGCACTCTGGGGGAGCAGATCGGGGTGACGGTGTTCAGCCGCCCGTCTAGCCCGGTCAAGGCCGCCCGGGCCTCGCTCAAGGAGGCGGCCCGCACCGGCCGCGACGTGGTGATCGTCGACACCGCCGGCCGCCTCGCCGTCGATGCCGAGATGATGGACCAAGTCGGGCGGATATCGGCCGCGGTGGAGCCGGACTACACCTTCTTGGCCGTCGACGCCATGACCGGCCAGGACGCGGTGCGCACCGCGGCGGCCTTCGACCGGGCGCTGGCCCTCGACGGGGTGATCCTTACCAAGCTCGACGGCGACGCCCGGGGCGGGGCCGCCCTCTCGGTGGCCGAGGTGCTGGGCAAGCCCATCGCCTTCGCCTCCACCGGCGAGCGCCTCGAGGACTTCGAGGCGTTCCACCCCGACCGGCTGGCCAGCCGCATCCTGGGCATGGGCGACGTGGAGACCCTCATCGAGAAGGCCGAGACCGCCTTCGAGGCCGAGGAGGCTGAGGAGGCTGCCGCCCGCCTGCTGGAGGGCACCTTTACCTTCGACGACTTCTTGGACCAACTCCGCCAGATCCAGGGACTGGGCAGCCTCAAGAACCTGATGGCCATGGTGCCGGGGATGAACCGCCAGTTCAAAGACGCGGAGATCGACGATTCCAGGCTGGCCCGAGTCACCGGCATGATCCACTCCATGACCCCCCGGGAGCGGGCCGCCCCCGAAGTCATCGATGCCTCCCGCCGCCGCCGCATCGCCGCCGGGTCCGGCTGCCGGCCTGCCGACGTGAAGTCTCTGGTCGAGCAGTTCAAGCAGATGCGGACCATGATGAAAGGCCTGGGCGGGCTCGGCTCCAAAGGGCCCCTGGGCCGGCCGGCCAAGGGCCGCAAACCCCCCGGGGGCGGGCGGCGGTCCGGGGGCCGGGTCGGTGCGCCCGGGGGCCGCACCACCACTGGCGGTCGGAGTTCCGGGGGCCGCACCACGCCCAAGGGACCGGCGCCGATCCCGCCGCTGTCGCTTCCGGGGTTGGAAAGCGGCGATTTCCGCCGTTGAATTGACTGCCGTGGCCGTCAAGCTCCGTCTCATGCGCATGGGCAAGAAGAAGCAGCCCACCTACCGCATCGTGGCCGCCGATGCCCGGTCGCCCCGCAACGGCCGCTTCATCGAGATCGTCGGTTCCTACGACCCCCGGCCCGACCCGTCGGTGGTGAGAGTGGACAACGAGCGGGCCCTGCACTGGCTCCGCCACGGCGCCCAGCCCACCGACCGGGTGCGCAAGCTGCTCGGCATTAGCGGAGCCTGGACCGCCTTCGAGTCCGGCGCCGCCGCCCCAGTAGTCGCTTCGCCCGAGCCTTCCGCCGCCGCCCCCGTGGCCGCTTCGCCCGAGCCTTCCGCCGCCGCCCCCGTGGCCGCCCCGCCCGAGTCCGCCCCGGTGCCTGCCGCTGCTGAGTCTGAGCCCGAGCGGGCGGTGGAGTCGTGAGCGATCTGGCCCCCACCGCCCGGGCGGTGTGCGATCTGGTGGTCCGCCGGATCGTCGACCACCCCGACGAGGTCGCCGTGGCCGTCTCCGAGACCGGTTCGGTGGTGCGCCTGGAGGTTTCGGTGGCCGACGGCGACATGGGCCGGGTGATCGGCCGGCGGGGCCGGGTGGCCGGAGCCATCCGCACCGTGGTCAAGGCGGCCGCGTCCCAAGACGATGTCGAAGTCGAGGTCGAGTTCGTCGACTGATCGGCTGGTCCGGTCCGTTCCTCAATGTGGCGGCCGGCGGGTCCGGTCTGCTCCCTCGGCGGCTGGCCGGGTCGGGTGACGGGCCCGCTCCTTGAGGTCGGCCGCATCGGCCGGGCCCATGGCCTGGCCGGCGAGGTGGCGGTGAAGCTGGTGTCAAACCGGCCCGAGCGCCTGGCGCCGGGATCGGTGCTGGCCACCGACCGGGGGCCGCTGGAGGTGGCGGCATCCCGACCCCACCGCGACCGCTTCCTGGTGGCCTTCGTCGGCATCGCCGACCGAGACCAAGCCGCCGGGCTGGCCGGCCTGACGCTGAGGGCCGAGCCGCTGGAAGACCCCGACGAGCTCTGGGTCCACGAGCTGATCGGGGCCCGGGTCTTCGACCGGTCCGGCGCCGACCGGGGGGCGGTCACCGGCGTCTTGTCCAACCCGGCCAGCGACCTGCTTGAGCTGGACGACGGGTCGCTGGTGCCGGTGCGGTTCGTCACCGCCGCCGGGCCGGGCCGCATCGAGGTCGACGCCCCCGACGGACTGTTCGGTCCGCCCTGACGTGGCCGCCACCCCAGAGCCGCCCGGGGGCTCGGTGAACCCGGGGCCCGGCGCCAATCGGCTGGCGGGCGCGGGCCTGCGGGTTGACGTCTTCACCATCTTCCCCGAGCCGGTGGAGTCGATGGCCTCCATGTCGGTGATCGGGCGGGCTCGACGGGCCGGCCTCCTCGACGTGCGGGTCCGCGACCTGCGCGCCGCCGCCGCCGAACCCCACCGCCAAGTCGACGACGCCCCCTTCGGCGGGGGAGCGGGCATGGTGATGATGCCCGGGCCCCTGTTCGCCGCGGTGGAGGCGGCCGATCCGCCCCGGCCGCTGCTGTACCTGTCGCCCGCGGGCCGGCGCTTCGACCAGGCCATGGCCGCCGAGCTGGCTCGCTCCGGCGGGTTTTCGCTGTTGTGCGGCCGCTATGAGGAGGTGGACCAGCGGGTGCGCGACCACTTGGCCGACGGCGAGGTCTCGGTAGGCGACTTCGTGCTGTCCGGCGGCGAGATCGGGGCCCTGGCCGTGCTGGAGGCGGCGGCCCGGCTCGTGCCCGGCGTGCTGGGCAACCGGGAGTCGCCCGCCGACGAGTCCTTCGCCGACGGCCTGCTCGAGTACCCCCACTACACCCGCCCGGCCGACTTCCGGGGCTGGGCCGTGCCCGAGGTGCTGCGCTCGGGCGACCACGCCCGGGTCGAGCGGTGGCGGCGGGCTCAGGCTCTGGCCCGCACCCTCAGCCGCCGCCCCGACCTGATCGCGGCCCGGGGCGGCCTCGACGACACCGACCGGGCCCTGCTGGCCGAGTTCGGCCTGGCTGCGGCCCCCGGCGATGCAGCCTCCGGGTCAGGCGGTGAGGGCAAGGGCGGTGGCGACGGCGCCGGGCCGGGTGGGGATGGAGGCGGCGGGCCGTAGAATCGCCTCCCGGCCTGCCCCTGACTGCCGGGGCCTGGAACCGAGGACGAGCCGCCATGAACCCCACCGACCTCGTCGACATCGCCAGCCTGCGCGATGACGTGCCCGACTTCGCGCCCGGCGACACCCTCAAGGTGCACGTGAAGGTGATGGAGGGCAACCGATCCCGCACCCAGGTGTTCGAGGGGGTGGTGATCCGCCGCCAGGGCAGCGGGGTGCGCGAGACCTTCACCGTCCGCAAGGTGAGCTTCGGCGTGGGGGTGGAGCGGACCTTCCCGGTGCACAGCCCGGTCATCGACCGGATCGAGCCCGTCACCAGGGGCGATGTGCGCCGGGCCAAGCTCTATTACCTGCGCGACCGGATCGGCAAAGCGGCCAAAGTCAAAGAAAAGCGCCACAACTAACCCACCCGGGCCGTCGGCCACCCGAGACTGTCACCCCCCTTTGAAGTAGCAGTCCGAGCCGTCGCCTGCGGTCGCCGGGGCGAAGAACGGCATGGCGGTACACGGCTGCACGGTGGCGTGCCACCCGGCTACCTTCATCCAGCCGCCGGAGTGCCACCTGCCGTTTGGCAGCCGCCCCTGTCGCCGCCTCTATCGCTTAGCGCTGGGCGAATCCGGCATTTCGAACGGGCTGCACAGCACCGGGTCCGCGGCCGGGTCTTGGCCGCCTCGGGCTTGGGGGTTCGTGTCGGCGTGGTCGACGTCGGTCAAACAGACTCCAAGCCGGCGCTGAGATCGCGTCTGACGCATCGTCTCGCGTGTGATCCGCGTCCGCCTTACAATGCCGTCCACTATGTCCGCCGCTCGATATCCCCCCGTCTTCGCCACCAACTACCGACCAAGCGGTCCGACGGTGGCAGACGCGTTCTCGGAGATGTTGCGGGAAGCCGCCGGTCCCGGCAACTACTCGGTGGCCATAGCGTCCTCGTATTTCGACCTAGGCGGCTGGCTGATGGTGAAGGACGATCTGTGCTCCGCTGAGCGGGTGAGGCTGCTGCTAGGCACCGCCCCCGACCCGGACGCCGAGTCGTCAGGATACCGAACGCCGCCATCGCCTAATCCTTCTTCGATGCAGGAATGGATCACCACCGAACGCGACAGGGTGTCTTTCACGACGGCGGACGACCAGAATGTGCGTGCGCTGATCGAGTGGCTGCTGTCACAAGACATACACGGGCAGCGGCGGGTGGATGTCCGCCGACCTACCGGAACCTTCCTGTACTGCAAAGCCTTGATCGTGGAACACAAAATTCCGGCTCTCACTGCTGCCATGGCGGGTTCGGCCAACCTGACGAAAGCCGGGTTGAGCCGCAACAAAGAGCTAGTGGTCGCCTGTCAGCCTCAGACAGAAACCACCGACGAGGTGATCAGATGGTTCAACACGCATTGGGGTGATGCCGAGCCTTTCGACTTGGCTGATCTGTTCGTCCAGAGAATCAGGGAGCATCCGCCCGAACTGATCTACGCCCGGATGTTGGCTGAATATTACGGGCAGGATACAGGGCCGGAAATCGCGCCTGCAGGCACCGCCGATTTGTCGCTGACCGGCTGGCAGGAGTCAGGTGCCGAGACCGCGTTGGAGATGATGGAGGCCTATGGCGGCGCGTTGCTGGCTGACGATGTGGGGCTGGGCAAGACGCACACCGCGGCCAAGGTCATCAGCCACTACACTAGGCGCAGGGAGCGCGGCGTTCCCGCCCCCAGAGTTCTAGTTGTTTGTCCCGCGGCGATGGAAGCAACGTGGGAAGAAGTCCTAGACGAGCAGGGCGTGCGCAGCCGCGTCAAAGTCTTATCGTACGAGAAGGCTCGGCGCCGGGAGATCCATAAAGACCAGGCCGAGTTAGACAAGTACGCCATGGTGGTGTGCGATGAAGCCCATCACCTACGCAATCCCAAAACCAAGAGGACTCAAGAGATCGACAGGCTGATAGCTGGTGGGAACGGATCGCCAAAGCACGCTTTGATGATGACAGCCACTCCAGTCAACAATGGGATAGGCGACTTAGAATCGATCATCTCGCTGGCAGTCAGGGACGATGAAACATTCTTGGGCCGTGGTATACCGTCACTGCGCCGCTACCTCAAATCGGCTAAGCGACTTGACAACCACGGGCTCTTGCGACCAGAGCATGTGGAAGATCTGATGGACTCTTTTGCTATTCGCCACACCCGACGATTTGTGGAAGATACCTATCCAGGCACGCAACTTGATGATGGAACTCCCGTAGAGTTCCCTGAACGACGTATTCATAAGTTGACATACCAAACCGACAAGTCCGGGGAAGCTCTCCTTGTAGCCTTAGAGAAGGCAATTATCGGCGTACCTGATGTAGATGAACACGATGATGCTGATTACATATTGTCGGGGCGTCTAATATTCGCCTTGTACCGTCCGGCTCGATACGCAGCCAGCGCTGGTGCTTCCATAGACGAGGAAGAGGCAATCGAGAACAACCAGTTGACGGACCGGTTCACCGACGGATTCCTTCGCACATTATTGCTGAAACGACTTGACTCGTCTCCTTATGCGCTTGCATGCACTTTAGGAAGAATGTCAAAACGGCATGGCGAGGCGTTCAGAGTGCTCAGGAGTGGATGTCTCCCATCTATCTCGTTTATCTCGTTGTCCTCCCATGATCTGTCGGTGTTGGCCAATCATCTAGATGATGACGATGACGAAGGCGGCGATGACAATGACCAGGCTGGCGGAGATGGCAATCCCGGAAACGGCTACAATTTGGTGCGCATGCGAGAAGCCGTGGAACATGATTATGCAATCCTCAAACGGCTGAAAGAGTTGGCTGACCAAGCAGCGATAAGCGACCCGAAACGGCTGGCATTGGCTGAATGTCTACGCCACCAAGCGGCCGCTGCCAGGCCGATTAATGCACAAGATAACGGACGCCTGGCGCGTAAAACGTTGGTGTTCACAGAGTCGGCTGACTCGGCCGCAAATCTAGCCGAGTGGATATGCCGAAAGGTGCAAAACGCCCCGCCCGGTGATCCTCTCCAGAAGTTTCAAGGGAGAGTCCCTGAGCAAGCCGTGACAGGCAAAACCCGGAGCACCCATGCAGACATCGTAGAGAGCTTCGACCCGGATGTGGCGCAACGCGGCGCTGACAGATACGACCTGATTATCGCTACTGACACCATCGCCGAAGGCGTCAATCTGCAAGCAGCGGGCCGGTGCATCAACTACGATCTGCCGTGGAACCCGATGAAGGTCGTGCAACGGTTCGGGCGGGTCGACCGGCTCAAATCGCCGCACCGCACAGTGGATCTGAGGTGTTTCTACCCGGGCGAGAGGATTGATGACTGGTTGCGGCTGCTCGGGAAGCTCAACCAGAAGCTCTCGGCGGCTGACGCGGCAGTAGGCGTGGAGAAGATCTTGGAATCGGACCACCCGGCGTCGGGCGGCAAGACATTCAACGAGCAGAAGGCTGTTGAAGAGGGCAACGACGATCTGGAGTCTTTGATCGACAACGAGATCGTGGCGCAACCACGGTCGTCGCAAGAAATGAAGTACCGGCTCGGGCAGTTGCGAGAAGAGTTCGGCTCCGATGTGGACGAGTTGCCGCACACGGCCGGGTCGGGGTTCGCCACGGTTTACGAGTCCGCCACCCGGTCCGCGTACGTTTTTTGCATGAGATTGGGTGACGACGGCCCGGTCTGGTTCCGCACAGTTTTCTGTGAAAGGGACTGGACCCCGCTGGTCCGCCACGACAGGGAGCGCAATGCTGATCTGTCGCTGAACCTCGCACCGCATCTAGCGATGGACATCGACCGCGAGCACTCCACAGCGCTGACTTGGGCTGACCCTGACCCCGACGGGCGCGACCCTCTACCGAGGCATCTCCCCAATGCCGCCTACGCTGGAGCGTTCACAGCGTGGGAACACGCCCGGGCGCACGCTTATGACGACTACCAGAAGCAACTCGGAGAACAGCAAGCAGCGCAGCCGCCCGCCGCGTTCAGAAAAGCGTCTGCGCATCTCGAAGTTCTGGGGCGCCGCTCCGAGCCTGTCAGGAACCGTTTAGCCACTGTGCCGTTATCAAGCAATCCTGAGAAGGAGATTCAGAAGCGCCTCAAGGATTACGACAGGGGTCGATACCAAGCCGAAGGACTGCTGCGGGAGGTAAAAGACATTTTGGACAGGCACGGGATAGAAGCCCGGAAATCCCGGGTCGGGCTGACGCCTGACCTGCGGCAAGAAGACATCCGGCTGATTTGCTGGCAGGCGATCTCGCCCTCCGCGGCCTGAGCAAGAGGGGAAACCGCCTGTGCCCGATGTGCCACCGGGTTGGCACGATGCCCCGGCCCTTTGCCGGGCGGGCCGACGCGTCCGGTCTCGGCTCCGCCGCTGGGGAGCGATGGTACCGCGGCAAACACTGGTAGCTGTGCACTGTTGTGCTCCGGGCGCTGTCAGCACCGGTTAGCGGTAGCTGTTACCAGGGTCCGTCCTCGGCGCTTCGCCGTCCGCCGCGAGTTTTGGCGATTCACTGAAGGGTTCGGACGCCGGGTCGGTCCCGCGCTTTCACCGCGGAGCGCCCGCCGTGAGTGTTGGCGACTCACCGAAAGGTCCGACGGGTTGCCTGTCGGCGGTGGCTGTCATACCCCCTTTGCATAATGGCGGTCATGAGGAATGCAGTCGCATCCGAAGCCGTGAGGGGGCCCGTCGCCGCCGCGAAGGCCCGCCGCGCCCGCCCGGCTCGCCGGGCCGTGACCTGCGACGGGGTGCGCGGGGTGTTCGTGAGGGGCGAGCAGGGCTGGGCGCTCGAGAACGAGCTCGAGGTGAGGATGCTCATGGCGCTGGGAGGGAGCGATCAGGCTCTCAGCCGGTTCCGGGCCATGACGAAAGTGCTGGACGCTGGTCTGGCCGAAGGCCGGTTGCTCTCTCGTCTGAGCGGGCGGCTGTCGGCCATCGCCGCCGCCGAAGACGTCGAAGACGCGTGCAAGATCCGGGTGCCGGGTGAGCTGATCCCGGCGGTGGCCTTCGCCTGCGCCCACTTGGCCGAGCCGAACAGCTTGGAGTGGCTGGCGTGGCTGCTGTCGGTTCGCTTGGAAGACAATCTCGTGCGAGGCCCGTTGCCGGGCCCGGGTCTGCCAACCTTCCAGTACCTGAACAACCGGTTTAAGAAGGGCTTCGACCGCGAGGCTCGCTGGGTCGGCGAGATGCCGTCGGCGTTTTGGGATCGTCTGAGAACCCATGAGATTGAGCGGCTGAGGGACGCGGCCGCGGCCAGCGATCCCCGCACGAAGGCGAAGGAGCTCAAGAGGCTGGCGCAGTTGGCGGATCTAGGTGTCAGTTCGCGTGAGGTTGTTGGCGCGTGATGCGGGCGGGCCGCCGACTGCGGTGTGGTGTCGGTGGCAGTTGTAGTCGTGGATCCAGCGTTTGAGGCGGATGCGGCGGTCGGTTTCGGATCGGAAGCGCCGGTTGTAGAGGAATTCGTCGGCGATGGTGCGGTTGAAGCGTTCGGCTTTGCCGTTGGTCTGGGGCCGGTAGGGGCGGGTGCGCAGATGGGCGATGCGGCGTTGGGCGAGCAGCTTCGCGAAGAGCCCGGAGCAGAAGTTGGCCCCGTTGTCGGTCATCACCGCGTCTACGGGCATGTCGTTGGCCCAGAACCAGTCTTGGGCTCTGGCCCAGAATTGGACGAGGGTGGCGGCGGTCTCGTTGTCGAGGGCTTCGACGTAGGCGACCCTGGAGTAGTCGTCGACGGCGACGTGCAGGTAGGTGTACCCGCCTCGGCGGGGGCCGCGGCGGGAGCGGCGGGCCTGGGGGCTTTGGCGGCCGTGTGCTCTCCAGCCGCCCCCGGGCGGGATTTTCGCGACTTTTTTGATGTCGAGGTGCACCAGCTCCCCCGGCGCCGATCTCTCGTAGCGGCGGATAACCCGCCCGGTCGGGCGGTCGATGCGGTCCAGCCGGTTCAGCCCGTGGCGGCGAAGGACCCGCCACACCGTGGAGGCCGGCACGCCGGTGCGCGCCGACAGATACGCCGGGCCCCGCTTCGTGCTGCGCCGCAGCCGGCAGATCCGCTCCTCGGTCTTCGCGTCGGTGCGCCGAGGAGACCGGCGCGGCCGCGAGCTGCGGTCCGCCAGCCCGCAATCGCCGTGCTCCTGCCAGCGCCGCCACCACTTCGCGACCGTGCCCCGCGACAGCTTCATCTGGCGGGCGACTTCGGCCTGGGGCTCCCCCGCGGCCACCCGCTGGACCAGCAGCAGCCGCCCCGCGGGAGTCAAACGTGCATTAGCGTGCGACATCGAGCCTCCTGTGCTCGTGGGTTTGGTACAACACCACACTCGCACAGGAGGCTCACCCCATCGCGCTGCTACCAACCTCTATGCCCAGAACATCTAGGTGAGGTGGAGGCCGACCTGGCCGAGGTGGAGGCGGATCTGAACGAGGTGGTGCTGGATCTGGTGGCCTCGCATCCCAACACCCCGGCCAAAACGCTGGTGGGCCTGGCCGAGAACTCGGTCGTGCCCAACGAGGTGAGATGGCGCGTGGCTCAGAACAAGAGCCTCTCGCCGTGGGCGTTGAGGCGTCTGGCGAAGTTCGACCTATGGGACCCATGGGTGATCAGGTTCTTGGCCGCCTCGCATCCGAATGCGGAGGCAGCGACTTTGGCGAAGCTGGCCGGGGATGAGGTGAAGCAGGTGCGGGGGACCGCGGCTCGGCATGCAAACACGCCTGAGGCGGTGTTGCGGGAGCTCGCCCGCGACGACGAGAGCGAAGTCCGGGCCGCGGTGGGGCTCAATCCCTCGGTTCCCGTCGAAGTTCTCGAGAAGTTGTCGTCCGACCGGATCGGCGCAGTCCGCAGGAATGTCGTCAGCAATCCCAGCGCACCGGTCGAGTTGTTGGCCGGGCGGGCCGAGGACCGGGTGATGGGTGTGCGGCTGTACGTTGCTTACAGCTCCAAGGCCCCGGGCCGCGCTCTTGAGAAGCTGGCGAAAGACCCGAAGGAGCGGGTCCGAGGGGCGGTCGCCTACAACGACAGCACGCCCCCCTCGGTGCTCGAAGCTCTGGCCGCTGATCCCGTGGAGTGGGTGCGGGCCTGGACGGCCAGGAATGCATCGACCCCGGTCGGCGTGTTGAGGACCTTGGCCGCCGATCTCGAGGCGTGGGTACGGAGCATGGTCGCCGACAATGCCTCGGCACCGGTCGATCTGCTCGAGGCTTTGACCTCCGACCCCTCGGAGCAGGTCCGAGACAAGGCGGCCCGAAATGTTTCGACTCCGGTCGGTGCGCTGAGGGTCTTGGCCGCCGATCTGAGCTGGAGAGTCCGGTACGAGGTTGCTCGAAATGCTTCGGCGCCGGTTGATGCGCTGAGGGCCTTGGCCGCCGATTCCTGGGAATGGGTCCGGGCTGGGGTAGCCGGCAATGCTTCGGCGCCGGTTGATCTGGTGGAGGCCCTGGCCGCCGATCCCGGGTATTCGGTCCGGGATGGCGTCGTCGCCAACGAGTCCGCATCGACGAAGGTGTTGGCCGGGTTGGCCGATGACGAGGACTACCGGATCCGCGTTGATGCCGCCGCCGTTCTCAGGCAGCGCAGAGAGTCGTGTGAGGGCGGAGATTCCCAAGGCGAAGGGTCCCAAGAAGGGTCCCGAGAGGAAGAAGGGAGACGGAGATGACTGCAACCCAGCGAGAGACGCTTGCGGCCATGCAGGTGCTGTTGGAGGCTGGGGTTCCGGTGCTGTTGTGGGGCGACCCGGGCACGGGCAAGACCCAGACCGTGGAGTCGTTCGCCCGGGAGGCGGGCTGGCACGTGGAGTCGGTGATCGCGTCGTTGCATGACCCGACCGATTTCGGCGGCCTGCCGGTGCGGTCCGATGCCGGGGTCACGTTCGAGCCGCCGGCCTGGGCCCGGCGGGTGGCCGCCCACGGCGGCGAGTGCCTGGTGTTCTTCGACGAGGTGAACACGGCCACCCCCGCTACCCAGAACGCTCTTATGCGGGTGGTTCTCGAAGGCCGGGTGGGCGAGCTCGACCTGGGTGCCGGGGTGCGGTTCGTGGCCGCCGCCAACCCACCGGCCCAGAACTCCGGGGCGTGGGATCTGTCGGCGCCGCTGGCCAACCGGTTCGCCCACCTCGACTGGCCGGTTGGGCTGGAAGAGTGGAAGGCGGGCTACCTGGGCGGGTGGCCGCGGCTGGCACCGCTGGACATGGTCCCGTCTCGGGCAAGCGAGGCCGCCGAGGCCCGGTTCAAGGTGATCCAGGCCGCCTTTTTGACCAGCCGCCCGGCGCTTTTGTGCGCAGTGCCCGAGACCGACTCGATGGCCTCGCGGGGCTGGCCCTCGCCGAGGGCGTGGGAGCGGCTGGCCCGGTGCCTGGCCGTGGCCGAGGCCGCCAGCGCCGGTGAGACGGTCCGGATGCTGATCGCGGCTGCGCTGGTGGGCGAGGGGGCCGCCGCCGAGTACGTGGCCTATCTCCGCAACACGGATCTGCCCGATCCCCAGCGCCTGCTGGACGATCCGGGCTCCTTCGCCGAGCTGGAGCGGTCCGACCAGCAGTTCGTGGCCTTGGAGGCGGTGCTGGCCGCGGTGGCCGCCGACACCAAGCGATGGCGCGACGGCTTCAGCGTGTGCATCGCGGCCGCCGGCCTGGGCGCCCCCGACGTGGCCGCGGCGGTGGCGACCCGGCTGGTGGAGATCAAGCCCGCCGCCACCAGGCTTCCGCCCGGCTTCGAGGTGTTCGCCGAGATACTGGCCGACGCGGGCCTGCTCGACCGGGCGGCCAAGGCCGCATGAGCCCGGCAGTTCCGGCCGCCGGGCGCCTGAGCGTGGTGGGTTCGGCGGCCCCCGCGGCCGGGCGCCCGCACAAGGCTGGCCTCGCCGGACGAGCCGCCAAGCGATTTAGCCCCAAGGCCGATCGGATACTGCGGGCGGCCCGGCTGTGGATCACCCTCAACCGGCCCTATTACTCCCGGGCCTTGTTTGCCTGCCCGATGGCGCCCACCGACGACCTGCCGACCATGGCCATCGACGAGCGGTGGCGCATCTACGTCAACTCCGATTTCGTGGAGTCGCTCACCGTGGAGCAGACCGCCGCCGTTTTGATCCACGAGCTCAACCACGGCCTGCGATCTCACGCCGACCGGGCCCGGAACCTCGACGTCGGCCCGGGCGCCGCCCAGGTGTGGAACGCCGCCGCCGACTGCGAGATCAACGACGACTTGGTCGAGGACGAGCTCGAGGTGGAGGGCGGCGTCCTGCCCGAGACGTTCGGCTTGTACGACCACGACACCGCGGAGCAGTACTACCGAGAGATGATCCGCAACGCCGTCGTCGTCGAGGTGGACTTGCGATGCGGCTCGGGCTGTTCAGGCCACAGCGCCGACGGCGAGATCGACCCCGGAGAACTCGGCGGCGCCGACGAGGTGGAGCGGGAGCTGCTGCGCCGGATCGTCGCCGCTGCGGTGGTGGAGCACGAGCGCGGCCAAGGCTGCGGATCGGTTCCCGACGGCCTGCGGCGCTGGGCCGACGACACTCTCACCCCCCGAGTCGACTGGCGCCGGGTGCTGGCCTCGGCGGTGCGCAGAGGCGTTCACCTCCGGGCCGGCGCCGCCGACTACTCGTGGCAGCGGCCATCGCGCCGTGACCTGCCGGGCGATCCGGTGATCCGCCCGGGCATGACCAGGCCCGTGCCCGACGTCGCCGTCGTGGTCGACACCTCCGGGTCGATGGGCGACGACGACTTGGCCAGGGCCCTGGCCGAGATCCGCGCCATACTCACCAGAGCCGTGCCCGGCGATGCCCTCCGGGTCTACTCGACCGACTCCGACGTGGCCGCCGTCGATCAGGTGTTCAACACCCGTCAGATCAACCTGACCGGCGGCGGCGGCACCGACATGCGGGTCGGGATCGCCGCCGCGGCCGAGTCCAAGCCCGCGGTGATCGTCGTCATCACCGACGGCTTCACCCCCTGGCCCGACACCCGCCCGATGGGCGTGCCGGTGACGATCGCCGCCCTCACCAACGACTACGGGCTCCACCGGGTGCCGGAGTGGATGCAGGCCATCGACCTTTCCGCCGACGCTGTCACAGGCTACTTCTAGGGTGGGCTCATGGACCGATCGAGGCAGGCTTGCGGCGCTTGGGGTGAGGACCGGGTGGCCCGGTGGTACCGCGACGCCGGCTACGAGATCCTCGACCGCAACTGGCGGGTGCGGTCCGGTGAGCTGGACCTGGTGGCCGCCCGCGGGGGCGAGATCGTGTTCTGCGAGGTCAAGACCCGCCGCTCGGATCGGTTCGGCTCGCCGGCCGAGGCGGTGGACCGGCGCAAGCAGACCCGCATCCGGGCTCTGGCCGTGCAGTGGCTGCAGGCCCACGACCGCCGCGGCTCGCTCCGCTTCGACGTGGCCGCTGTGGTGGGCCCCCGCCTCGAAGTGATCGAGGCCGCCTTCTAGCCGTGGCGTTGGCGGCGGCGAACTGCTTCCACGCCCCCTGACAGTCAAGCGCCTCACTTAGTGCGCTAGTGCGTCACTTAGTGTGCTAGCGCCTCACTTAGTGCGCTAGTGCAACACATTGTGCGCGGAAGTTGGTATCCTGCCGAGCGCCATGGCTGATCTCAACGCGACGCGCAATCCCTTCGTTCCCGGGTTCGGGGTGCCGCCGTCTGAGATGGTGGGGCGGTCTGATTTGATGCGGGATCTGCGGGAGGGGTTGGAGAGCGGACCCCGAGACGAGCGGTACACGTCGGTTCTGTTGGGCACGCGGGGGTCGGGCAAGACAGCCACGCTGAACGCAGTGGAGGAGAACGCGCAGAAAGCCGGGTGGCTGGTGATGTCGGTCGATGCTTCCACCGGCGGGCTGCCCGACCGGATCATCCAGGCCGTCGCCTGGGCCAGGGATCATCACGAGGGCGCCGAGATCGCCGACCCCGATGCGGGGCACCGCGGCGGCGGGTACAGCGTCAGGCTGCCCATGGGCTTTGGATGGGGAGCAAGCCAACCGGCCCCGGCCCGGCCCGATTGGGACATGCGCCACCATCTCGCCGGCCTGGCGTCGCACGCGGCGGCCTCGGGGTCGGGGGTGCTGTTGACCGTGGACGAGATACACGCCGGGAACCGGGAGGAGATCCGGCGGCTGGCCAGCGATCTGCAGCACATCACCAAGCGCGACCAGATGCCCCTGGCGTTCCTGGCGGCTGGTTTGTCGGTGCTTGAGTACACGCTGCTGTCAGACATGCGCATGACGTTCTTCCAGCGATGCGCCCGGTTCGCCATGCCGCCGCTCACCCTGGCTGAGGCCGTGGGAGGACTGCGCCGCACCGTGAGGCTGGGCGGTGGCCAGATCGACGATGACGCGCTCCTAGCCGCGGCCGAGGCCACCGGCCCGCTTCCATACAAACTGCAACTCGTCGGACATCACGCCTGGACCGTCTCCGCCGCCCCCGATGAACCCATCAATCTGAGCGACTGTCGGCTGGCGGCGACGCTGGCCGCAGAGGACTTCAAGCAGAAGATCGCCATCCCGGCCTGGGATGATTTGTGCCGCAGTGACCAAGAGTACCTGAAGATCGTCGTGTCATTGGGCGATGCCGCCACCCGGCACGGCATCGCATCCCTCGCCTCAGCCGAAGCCTCCGCCCTGTCGCGGTCCGAACGCAGGCTCAGGGCACTGGGTTACGTGGGCTTGTCCGACGACGGCACCGTGTCCATGACCGGGATCTTGACCCCGGATGTGGTGCAAGAAGCCATCGACACCGAAGCGGGCTACACCATCGGCGCGACCGGGCACCCCAGATGCAACGCGGAGATGCCGCGGGCCAAAGCGACATGCGTCCTTCGGGCCGGGCACACGGGGAGACACCGATCCAAATGACCTCAAGGCCGTCGCCCCCAGGCGGTCACCCCCACAGGGCCCAGGCCACCAGGACGATCACCACCAGCAGGCCGCATCCCACGTACACGAAGTCGCTGGGACGCCGCCGGTGAGGCCGGGTGGGGTCCAGTCCCATCGCACCCCGAGTATGGCCCGGGACCGTTTAGCGCGGCAAGGTGTGCTGGTGCCCGCTCGGATGCGCCGTCGATCGTTGCTGGTGGGCGCTGTCCTGGCCGCGGGGGCGAGCCTGGGGCCGACCGCCTGCTCGTCGGGCTCGGTCCCCGAGGTGCCGGCCGGGCCCGACGGCGAGGCCGACCCGGTGCTGGTGGCGGGACGGCGGGTCTACGCCGACCGGTGCGTCAACTGCCACGGCGTCCGGGGCCAGGGGGGCCGGGGCCCGAGTCTGGCCGGGGATTCGATGGCGGAGTCCTACCCCTCGGCCGCCGACCAAGCTGAGGTCGTGGCCGACGGCAAGTCGACCATGCCCGGCTTCTCCAACACGCTCACGCCTGCCGAGATCGAAGCCGTGGTGCGTTTCACCCGCGAGGTGCTGTGAAGCCCTGAAACCAGGGGAGGCCGACGCCGCCGGGATCGGGGCCGCGGGTGCCTCGGCGAGGTGCCTGGGAACGCTGTCGGAGCCCTCGGTTACGGTGGAGCCATGACCTCGGCTTGAGCCTCCGTCCGCTCAATCTGGAGACGGTAGCGGTGTTGGCCGAGATGGCCGTCCAGCAGTCGGCACTGCGTCTTCGCCAGCACTCCGACGTGCCGACACGGCTGAGGAGTAGGGGTCGCCGTTGAGGCCGCGGGCTGGCGAGCGCTCTGATCAGACACCGCGTTGATGTATCGCCGCTGGTCGCTGCTGGGCCAGTCGGGCCGCCAGGCCGTCCACAGATTGTCCATGAAGACCCGGCGCTCATCCACCAAGTCCAGGATCTCCGGGGCCTCGTAGCGGCGGCCGTTGCGGGGGGTGGGCGCCTCGGCTATGGCGCCCGCGTCGACCAGTCTCCGCAGGCAGCGCCGGGCTGCCTGCTCGGAGATGTCGAGCCGCTCCGCCAGCGCCGGGGCGGTCATCACCGGGCAGGTCAGCATCATCGCCAGGGCCCGTCGGTCAGAAGAGCCCGACCGGAACCGGAGGTCCTCCCATCTGGCGATGACCGTCCCGAGGCGGTCGGTCACCACCTCCGCGGCCTGGCAGGCCAACTCCACCGCGTCGCACCACAGGTACAGCCATTCGGTCAGGGCTTTGGCGCGGTGGGGGTGATCCGGCTCTCCGACAAAACTGTGATGGGCGTTCAGAGCCATGTAGTAGAAGCGCCGGCGGGCTTCCAGAGCCGCGGAGAACGGGACGGGCAGACGGCCGGTGACGCCGCGGCGGCGCAGCATCAAATGCATGAGCGCCCGCCCGGTCCGCCCGTTGCCGTCGTCGAACGGGTGGATGGCCTCGAACTGGGCGTGGGCGACGCAGGCTGCCAGCAGCGGGTCGTGCTCGGTTGAAGACACGTACTCGACCAGGTCGTCCATCAGCGCCCGCGCCAAGTCGGGGGGAGGCGGCACGTAGAAGGCCCCCGCCGGGGTCCTGACCCACGGTGCGCTGATCCAGTTCTGCTCCATCTTCAAACGGCCGGCGATCGCGGCCTGGGAGGTGTTGCCCAACAGCACGCGGTGGAGTTTTGTGATGTCGGCCAGGCTGGTCTCGGCCCGGCTCTCAGCTTGGTCCAGCGCGGCCCGGACCTGCCGCCAGGCCCCCACTGTTGCCGCGTCCTCCTCAGCGTCACGAGGACTGGAGGGCTGTCGCAGCGACTCGTGGGCGGTGACCGACCGCAGCGTCGACTGAAGACCCTCGATGCCGCTGCTGGCGATCCCCTCGAACCGGCGGATCACCCAGTCGGTGCTCGGGTGCGGATCGACCCAGTTGGGGCGGCTCATCAGGCCGGCCAGCCGGTCGGCGGTCTCGGCCAGCAGTTCCCGCTGCCCCTGGGTGAGCTGCGGGTTCCAGCCAGCTAGCGGATGGGGCACATACGCCCAGTACGGTTGCCGCACCTGCCGGGTGCCGCGCCAGTAGCAGAAGTCGCGCCGTATCTCGTACCCCACGCCGCTCAGAGTACCCGAAAAAGTTTCGGCGCGGCTATCTCAGCGAACCTTTGTGAGGTCCGGCGGGGAGCCTCGGTGGATGGGCTGAAGGTTTCGGCGCGGCTATCTCGGCGAACCTTTACGGCGATGGCATCCGGTTGTCTCATTATCTCACGATGCCTCTAAGGTAGGGAAGCGGCTCGCTGCCGGCCTGAGACGGCGGCCTTCCAAGCGTCTCCGGACGTGACCTTGGAGGTCGATCCATGCTCGCCGCCATCCGTTCCGCCACCCTGGTCGGGGTCTGGGGCCATCCGGTCTCCGTCGAGGTCCATGTCGCCTCCGGGCTGCCGGCCTTCACCGTGGTGGGCCTGCCCGACGCCTCCTGCCGGGAGGCCCGCGACCGGGTCCGGGCCGCCATCGCCTCCACCGGCCTGGAGTGGCCCATGCGGCGCATCACCGTCAACCTGGCCCCCGGCGACCTGCCCAAGGCCGGCACCGGGCTCGACCTGGCCATCGCCACCGGGGTGCTGGCCGCCTCCGGCCAACTCGGCGACGCCCCCGTTGAGCGCTTCGGCGTGATCGGCGAACTCGGCCTGGACGGCTCGGCCCGCCCCGTGCCGGGGGTGCTGCCGCTGGTGGACGCAGTCGGCGGCGGCGAGGTGGTGGTGGCCGCCGCCGACTATCCGGTGGCCCGGCTGGTGGCCGCCGACCGGGTCCGGCCGGTGGCGACCCTGCGGGAGCTCTGCGACGCCCTCACCGAGGCCGCCCCTTGGCCCGACCCGCCGCCGATCACCCCGGCCCCGCCGCCGGTGCCCGAACCTGACCTGGCCGACCTGAGCGGCCAACCCTTCGCCCGCTGGGCCCTGGAGGTGGCCGCGGCCGGCGCCCACCACCTGCTGCTGGTCGGCCCCCCCGGCGCGGGCAAGACCATGCTGGCCCGCCGCCTGGTCGGCCTGCTGCCCGACCTGGACCCCGACGCCGCCCTGGAGGTGACCCGGGTCCACTCCGCGGCCGGCCTGGCCCTGCCCTCCGGAGGGCTGGTAACCCGCCCGCCGTTCCGGGCGCCGCACCACTCAGCCTCCATGGCCTCGCTGATCGGGGGCGGGTCGGGGAGGGTCCGCCCCGGCGAGGCCAGCGCCGCCACTGGCGGGGTGCTGTTCCTCGACGAGCTGGGCGAGTTCGCCCCCTCCGTGCTCGACGCCCTGCGCCAGCCCTTGGAGGAGGGCGTGGTGAGGGTGGCCCGGGCCCAGGGGGTGGTGGAGCACCCGGCCCGGTTCCTGCTGGTGGCGGCCATGAACCCGTGCCCGTGCGGGATGGGCGGCGAGATCGGCTGCCGCTGCTCTCCGAGCGCCCTGGCCCGCTACCAGCGCCGCCTGTCCGGCCCGTTCGTGGACCGTCTCGACATGGTGGTCCACGTGGACCGGCCCGAGCCGACCGACCTGCTCGGCGGCCGGGCGGCGGCCGGCACCGCCGAGGTGGCCGACCGGGTGGCCCGGGTCCGGGCCCTGGCCCGGAGCAGGGGAGTGGCCCACAACTCCGGCCTGGACGGCCCCGTCCTCCAGCAGCACGCCCCGCTGGAGCCGCCCGCCCAAGAGGTGCTGAGGGCGGCGCTGGCCGAGGGCCGCCTCAGCGCCCGGGGCCTGCGCCGGGTCCGGGCCGTGGCCCGCACCGTCCGGGACCTCGACGACGCCGGACCCGAACTGCGAGTCACCGACGTGATGGCCGCCCTGTCGCTGCGGGCCCGCCGCGACAGCTTCGGAGGGCGAATCCGTGGCTGACCGCTGGCGCGTTGTCGGTTCGGGCTGGCGCGTTGTTGTTCGCGCCGGCGCGTTGTTTGGGCCGGTCTGGTGCGTGGTGGCCGGGTTGGCCGGTCCTCAATTCCATGCGATAGATCAGCAACAGGGTTGTAAAGACATGTCGGTGACTTTGGTGCTGGCGCGTTGTTGGTTCGCACTGGCGCGTTGTTGGCCGGGTTGGCGCTGGCTGAGGGGCCCGTTCCGTGACTGACCGCGGGGTTCACGCCGCCGCGTTGGCCTCGCTGCCCCGGGCCGGGGCCCGGCGGCTGCACCGCCTGTTGGCCGGCCGGGACCCGGCCCAGGTGTGGGACGCGGTGGGCCGGGGCCTGATCCCGGCCCAGTGCGGCGACGAAGACCTGCGGGCTTCGTGGCGTCGCCACGCCGCCGTCTTCGACCTTGACGGGCTGGCCTCGGCCCTGGACCGCCTCGACGCCTGGGTCACCACCCCGCTCGACGCCGCCCACCCGGCCCGGCTCACCGACGACATCGACCCGGCCCCGGTCATCTTCCGCCGGGGCTCGCTCCCGGCGCCCGCCGGGCCCACCGCGGCCATCGTCGGCACCCGCCGGTGCTCGCCCACCGGCCGGTCCTTCTCGGCCGAGTTGGGGGCCGGGCTGGCCGCGGCCGGGGTCTCGGTGGTGTCCGGGCTGGCCCTGGGCGTCGACGGCGCCGCTCACCGGGGTGCCCTCTCCGCCGCCGGGGCCCCGCCCGTCGGCGTGGTCGGCAGCGGCCTCGACGTCGTCTACCCCCGAGGCAACGCCGATCTGTGGGAGGCCGTGGCCACGGCCGGGGGCCTGATCACCGAGGCACCCCTGGGGGCCGAGCCCGAAGCCTGGCGGTTCCCGGCCCGCAACCGGCTGCTGGCCGCGCTGGCCGACGTGGTGGTGGTGGTCGAGTCCAAGGAGGCGGGCGGCTCTATGCACACCGTCGAGCAGGCCATCCGCCGGGGCGTCACCGTGATGGCCGTGCCCGGCTCGGTGCGAAACCCGGCCGCGGCCGGCGCCAACCGACTCATCAGCGAGGGTTGCCCCCCGGCCTGCTCGGTGGCCGACGTGCTGGTGGCCCTGGGCTTCGCCGCCGAGGCCCGCCCCGCCGATCCCTCTGTGCCGCCCGCCGATCCCGATCTCCCTGCATCTGCCGGCCCCGCCCCGCTTGGCAGGGGCGTCGCCCCGGCGTCCTCGGGGAGCGCTTCGGCTTCCGCGGGCCCGGCGCTGGTGCCCGCGGCGCTGAGCGAGCTCCAGCGCCGGGTGCTCGACGCCGTCGACGACGAGCCCGTGACCCTGGACCGCCTGGTGGTGAGGGTCGGGGCCGCCCCGCCGGAGGTGCTGGTGGCCGCCGACGTGCTGGTGACGCAGGGCCTGCTGGACCGCGACGGGGGCAAACTGGTGCGAGCCGGCCCCTGACCGCCCACTCGACGGACGCGGGGCGGCCTGGGCCCTGAATGATTTCCTAGCGCTCCGGCGGGTCCGCCTCGTCTAACGGGGCGAAGACCGGCGCCGCTCCGAGGGCGCCGGGCCCGTCCCGTCTGATTTTGTCCAGAGCCTCGCTCATGCCGTGCAGCAATTGGGGGTCGCCGCCTGCGGCTCGGTAGGCGTCGGCGGCCGCGGCGGCGCAAGCTCCGGCCAGGTTCACCATCGCGGTCTTGTCGGCCTCGGCTTCGACCCACTGGATTTTGACGTCGTTGGCGTAGTTGCTCTTGACGTGCCAGTTGGCGATCGCCTTCCCGGTCAGCCCGGAGCTGGCGATGGATCGACGCACCCCTTCAGCCAGACGCCGGTCTCTCATCTGGGCCAGCAGGTCGTTGATGTTGTGAACCTTCTTCGGGGATGTGCCTTCGAGCGCCACCAGAGTCTTCAAGGCGTTCTCGATCGCCCGGGCCGCGTCCCCGCAGATCTGCCTCATGCGGTTCAAGCGATACCGCTCGCCGTCGGATGCTCCAGCCGTCGCTTCGAACTCGTCGGGCCGCAGATGGTTGGCCAGCTCCCGGCAATGCGTCTCGATGTCCCCGAACCGTCGTCCGGCCTCGTCCAAGTTGTTGTCCACCAGCCCGATCTCCTTGCCCCAATCCGGGGTGACGGAGGGCTCGCGGTTGGCCAGAACCAGGGCTTCGTCCGTGATCGACGCCTCGAACGAGGCCGTCACCTCGGTGGTTCGTTTGATCCATTCGGGGAAGTCGGTCACGTGAAGGTCCACCGGATGGCCCGCCGCCGCTCTGGCTGCCTCCTGCAGCCGGAGCTTGACGGCGCGCCGCTGCGAGTAGTCGCCCAAGTCGGCGAAGATCGCCACCAAGTCGATGTCGCTGTCCGGGCCGGGGACGCCCCGGGCCAACGACCCGAACAGCAAGACCCGGGCGGCCCCTTGGGAAGCCACCACCTCGGCGGCCCGTTGCGCCGCGTCCATCGTGGGGACGGCGGTCGATTGTGCCAGAGCCATCGTCGGTAAGTGTAGTGGCCTCTGGTGACACGTCAACCCGCCGAGGGCGCGCCGGCCGTGTCGCCCTCCACAGGCGCGGTCTGAGGGGGCGGTGCCCGGTCGGCGGTCGGGTCGGGGGGCGGTGCCCGGTCGGCGGTCGGGTCGGGGGGCGGTGCCCGGTCGGCGAGCGGGGGGGCGGCGGTGCCCGGATCGACGGGGCGCCGATCGTAGAATGGGGTCGTGACCGGCTGGGACACCGAGGAGTGGCTGGACTCGCTGGTGCGGGTGGCCGACTCCACCCGGGCTGTGTACGCCCGGGACATGGCCGCCGCCGTCGAGTGGCTGGAACGCGTCGGAGCCGCCGGCCCCCGCCAGGTGACCCGCCTGAACCTGCGGCGCTACCTGGCCAACCTCGACACCCGCGGATACGCCCGTCGCACCATCGCCCGCAAGGCTTCCGTGCTGCGCCGCTACTTCGACTGGGCCCGCCGCACCGCCCGGGTCGAGGCCGACCCCAGCGCCGGGCTCCACGCCCCCAAGGGCGCGTCCCGGCTCCCCCGGGTGCTCAAGGCCGACGAGATCGACACGCTGATCGACGGCCCGGCCAAGGTCGGCGACCCCGACGAGCCCCGCCAGATCCGGGACCGGGCCGTGGTGGAGATCCTGTACGGGAGCGGGCTGCGGGTGGCCGAGCTGTGCACCCTCACCGTTGGTGCCGTGGAACCCGACTCCGCCGCCCTGACGGTGTGGGGCAAGGGCGACAAGCCCCGCCGGGTGCCGCTCAGCGCCCCCGCGGTGCAGGCGCTGGGGGACTGGCTGTCCTCGGCCCGCCCCGCCTACGCCACCGCCGACTCCCCGCCCGGCGCGGTGTTCCTCAACCAGCGGGGCCGGGCCCTCACCCCCCGGGACGTGCGCCGCATACTCGACCGGCGCAGCCAGAGCCCGACTCACCCCCACGCCCTTCGCCACACCTTCGCCACCCACCTCCTCGACGGCGGCGCCGACCTGCGGGCGGTTCAGGAACTGCTAGGCCACGCCGACCTGACCACCACCCAGATCTACACCCGGGTAAGCCGAGAGCGCCTGCGCGACATACACCGCTCCACCCACCCCCGAGCCTGACCGAAGCCAGAGATGGTAACCGAACAGGAATCAAGTAGAGTCTCTGATCTGCAAATCACAGAAGGAAGTTCCGTGTCGTGAAAGCCACCGAATCTAAACTACTACCTTTTCTTAAGAAATCACCGCAGTTTATTATCCCGATTTATCAGCGCACTTATTCATGGGGTAAAGAGCAATGTCTCCAACTATGGGATGATATTCTTCGGGCGGGTAGCAGCGAAACTATTCCATCCCATTTTATAGGTTCCATCGTGTACATAGAACAGGAACCTTACCAGGTGTCTAGCCAATCAAAGCTTTTTGTCATCGACGGGCAGCAGAGACTAACCACTGTATCACTAATTATCGAAGCCATGGCCAGATATCTAGAAGACAATGAACCCATCCCCGGCTTCTCTGCTAGGAAACTACGCAGTTATTATTTGCTTAATCAATTGGAAGATCACGACCTAAGATATAAATTACTGTTGACAAAGACTGATAAGCGTGCCCTCCAGACTATTATGGAACAGGAGCCGCTTTCAGTCGAGTATGAATCACGCGTGAAAGATAACTTTAGTTTCTTCGAAGAATGGATTAAGAAACTGGGTGAAGACTTAATTCCGCTTTGTAAAGGACTGGAAAAGCTTATGATCGTGGATGTCGCCCTGACCCGAGGGCAGGAAAATCCACAGTTGATCTTTGAGAGCCTAAACTCCACCGGGCTCAATCTCACTCAAGCAGATTTAATTCGCAATTTCGTATTAATGGGTCTTGAATCGGCGCATCAGGAGAAATTGTACACCAAATATTGGCGTCCAATGGAAGAGATGTTCGGTAGTCACTATAGAACAGATTTTGACAGATTTGTGAGATACTACTTGATCGTAAAAACGGAACCTAATATACGATACGTTTATGATGCCTTCAAAAAACATGCAGACAATTACACGTCAGAGTCAAGTGGTGTAGATGATCTAGTTTCTGATCTTCATAAGTTTGCTAACTACTATTGCATTATAGCCTTTGGGACAGAGGCGGACCCATATCTTGATATGGCATTTCGTGACCTGAAGGAACTGAAGGTAGATGTTTATATGCCCCTATTGCTTACATTGTACGACGAATATAGTGAGGTAAGGCTATCGTCCAGAGAATTACTTGAAGCGGTACGACTCATTGAAAGTTATATATTTAGGCGAGCCGTCTGTGATGTTCCTACAAATTCGCACAACACGACATTTGCTACTTTCAGCAGGTCTCTAGACAGGAACCGATATCTAGAAAGCATACACACCCAGTTCTTGTCAATGCCATATTATAGGCGCTTTCCAGATGATGACGAGTTTCAGAAGAAAATAAAGGTAAGAGATCTCTACAATTTTCGTAATCGTGGCTATTGGCTGCGAAGACTAGAGAATCATGATCGGAAAGAGCGTATTTCTATTTCTGAATATACTATTGAACATATCCTACCTCAGAATGAGAATCTATTGAAGTCGTGGCAAGATACTCTAGGTGAAGACTGGCAGCAAATACAACAGAATTTGCTGCATACTCTTGGCAATCTCACCTTGACTGGCTACAATGCTGAATATAGCGATCGGACTTTCGATGAGAAACGCGATATGGTGGGCGGGTTTCGTGAGAGTCCGCTTCGGCTAAATGAAGGCTTGGGCCAGGTTATGGTCTGGAACGAGAACGCTATTCGTGAACGTGCCGAGCGTCTGGCCCGTATGGCGGTCAACGTTTGGAAGTCCCCTTCCGCCGACCGGTAGCTGCGATTTACCCCATCGCTAACTGCCGATTCTGCTGAGTTGCGGATGACGCCGGTTCAGCGGGGGGCGGGGCGGTAGTCGTCGACTGGGTAGATGCAGATTTCCTCGGCGCCGAAGGGGGCGTCCTTGGTGCAAGGCGACTCGAACACCAGGGTGTGGATGGCGTCGGGGGCCTGGGTCTTGCCCGGCCGGATCGAGAAGGGGAGCATCTCGTTGGAGTCGATCGGCCCCAGGTTGGCCATGGCCGCATATATGTCGGCCCGGGTCGGGTTGTCGCCCGCGTCGTAGATGGCCCGGGCCGCGATCCGCATGATGTCGCACACCGTGGCCACCATGCCGTAGGCCGACGAGCCCGTGCTCCGGTCCTCCGACTCGTGGTTGGCGCCCGATCCGCTGTTGGCCCCGTAGACGTCGTTGCACATCTCGGTGTAGGCCAGGGGCTCGTAGCCGGCGAGGCGGTAGGCGCCGGTGTTGGCGTCGTCGACGATGACGGCCCCGTTGTAGAGGTCGCCCGCGGCCTGGCCGCCGAAGGCCACGATCTTGGAGGAAACCAGCTCGCCGGCCTGGGAGTTGAAGTCGGAGGCGTAGAACTGCACGTCGCCGGGCTCGAACCCTTGGGCCACCATCTCGCTGATGTAGCCGGGGGCTGAGATGACGTTCAGCACGTTGAAGAACACGTCCACGCCGGCGTCCTTGAGCCTCTGCACCGATTCGGTCAGGCCCTCGTTGCACGTCGTCCGGCCCCCGCACCCGATCACGTCGAAGACGGCCACCTCGACGCCGGCGGCCTCCAGCACCTCGACCAGGCCGGTGCGCACGGCCTCGTACTGGCCGGGGGTGTCGGGCGCGGCCACGCCGGTGGTCTTCCCCTCCAGCGCCCCCCGGTCGATCAGGTCCCGGGCCAAGAAGCGCAGGCTCTCCTCCAGGGTGGGCGACAGCGACACCAGCAGGTCCTCGCCCCGCTTCATGAACTCTTCGCTCTGGCCCTGGGTGGAGATGAACGCGGTCTGGTGGTCCTCCACGATGCAGAGGTTGGCCGAGCCCTGCAGGCCCGACGAGTTGAGCAGGATCACCCCGTTGAAGTCCTCGGTGGCCTGGATGCAGGCCGCGTTGCGGTCGGCGTCGACAGTGGCGCCCATAGGCGAGTACTCGATGGTGCGCAGGTCGATCATGCGGCCCCGTATCCCGCCGCACTGCTCGTTGATGACGGCGGCGAAGGTCTCGAACATCTCGGCCGGGTCGCCCACGTCCACGGCGAAGCCCAGGCCCATGAGATCCTCGAGCTGGGACCGCAGGTGCACCAGGGTGATCGAGTCGGCCTCGATGCCGGGATCGGTGGCCACCCGGTTCTCGGCCTCCGGATGGGGGCGGCACAGGGCGTCGATCTGGGTGAAGGGGTGGTCGCCTCGGTCGAAGCCGGCCTGGAACTCGTCGAAGACGCCGTCGCGGGGATCGTCGTAGATGTTGGGGACGTACTCGTCTACGGGCTCGGCGGCCGGGTCTTCGGCAGCCTCGTCGTCGGCCGGCTCGGCGCTGGCGTCGGTGCCGCCGTCGTCGGCGCCGCCGGTGCTGGTGGCGGTCTCATCGGTCCCGTCGTCGGTGTCTTCGGGGGCCTGAGTGCCGGCTGGCTCGGTAGTGGGGGAGCTGTCCCCGGTGTCGTCGCCGGTCGTCTCGCCGCCGCAGGCCGCGGCCGCCAGGCTCAGAGCCACGAGCAGAGCCGCGACGGATCGCCATCGTTGACTCAGTCGACTCATTGGAAGCCCTCCATCCATGCGTCCGCGGTCCCGCCGCCATCCTAAAGCCGCCCTGAGCCGGGGCGGCCGCGGGTCTCGCCGCCGCCTCTTGAGCCGGGACGGGCGAACCGGCCGAGGGCTCGCTCGCCGTTGAGCCGGGACGGGCGGGCCGGCCGTGGAAACATGAGGGCGTGAAGCCGCGGGCCGAAGTGGCCGACCTGACCGGGGCCGTGCTCTCCGAGGAGGCCAGGCGCCGGGCCGACCAGCGGGCCCGCGACGCCGAGACCGTCCTGCCCGACGACCTGCTGCCCGGCGTGGGCGACGCCCCCATGACCTTCCGGGAGGGGCTGCGGGCCGGCGGGGTCTCGATGGCGGCGGTGCTGTTCCTGCTCAACGTGATCGACGAGATCCCCAGGGCCATCCGGGTGCTCGCCCCCGACATCCAGGCCTCCCTCGGCGTGAGCGACACCGTCCTGATCGGGGTGCTCGGCTTCGCCGGGGTGACGCTGGTGCTCGGCGCCGTGCCCATGGCCGCGCTGGCCGACCGGGTGGCCCGGGTGCGGATCATCCCGGTCGCCTCCGCCTTCTGGGCCGGCACCGTGTTCCTGAGCGGCCTGGTCGTCAACCCGTTCCAGCTCTTTCTGACCAGCGCCGGCACCGGGCTGGGCCAGGCCTACCGGCTCCCGGTGTCGGGCTCGCTGCTGGTCGACGCCTACCCCATAGGGGCCCGGAGCCGGATCTTCGCCTTCGAGGCCATGGGCCGCCCCGTCGGCCAGTTGCTGGGCCCGCTGGCGGTCGGCGGAGCCGCGGCCTGGGCCGGCGGCGCCGAGGGGTGGAGGGCGGCGTTCTTCGTGGTGGCCGTCCCGCCGCTGCTGGCCGCGGCCGCTTCGCTGATCCTCAAAGAGCCCGAGCGGGGCCGCTTCGAGCAGGAGGCCGTGTTCGGGGCCCGGCGGGACGCCCCCGTCGATCTGCCGGTGACGGCGGGCGCGGCCTTCGCCCGGCTGCGCAAGATCAAGACCTTCCACTACCTGGCCACCGGGGTGGGCGTGCTCGGGTTCGCGCTGATCGCCGTGCCCATCCAGTTCAACCTCCTGCTCGAGGACAAGTACGGGCTGGGCCCCCTGGAGCGGGGGATCGTGGAGTCGCTCATGTGGGTGGCCTCGCTGGCCGCGCTGCCTTTCGCCGGCCGCCTCTTCGACCGGGGCTTCCGCCGGGACCCCTCGGCCATGATGCGCCTGGCCGGCTGGATGGTGGTCCTGACCGGGGTGGTCTACGCCGTCGCCTTGCCGATCAAGATGATCGGCCCGCTGGTGGCCATGCTGGCGCTGGCCCAGGCCCTGATCTCCACCGCGTTCGTGGCCGCCCCGTCGATCGTCGCGGCCGTCTCCCCCTACCGGATCAGGGCCCAGGCCTTCGCCCTGATACCGGTCTTCGTCTTCTTGATGGGCGGCTTCTTCGGGGGGCTGGTGGCCGGGCAGCTCTCCGACGCCTACAACAACCGCACCGCCCTGCTGGTGGTGGCCCCGCCGGCCGCGGTGATCGGCGGCGCCCTCATCGTGCGCGGCAGCCGCTGGATGCGCCGCGACATCTCCCTGGCGGTGGAGGAGCTGCTCGAGGAGCGGGCCGAGCACGAGCGGATCGCGGCCGCCCCCGCCTCGGCGCCGGTCCTGCAGGTCCGCAACCTCGACTTCAGCTACGGGCCGGTCCAGGTGCTGTTCGACGTGAGCCTGGAGGTGGCCCGGGGCGAGGCGCTGGCCCTGCTCGGCACCAACGGGGCCGGCAAGTCGACGCTGCTGCGGGCGGTCAGCGGGCTCGGCATCCCCGACCGGGGGGGTGGTGCGCCTCAACGGGCGGACCGTCACCTACGCCGAGGCCGAGGCCAGGTTCGCGGCCGGGATCGTGCAGTTGCGCGGGGGAGGCGGGGTCTTCCCGGCGCTCACCGGGCGCGACAACCTCCGGGCCGCGCTGGCGCGCCGGGGCTTGGACCGGGCCGCGGTCGAGGCCCGGCTGGACTCGGCGGTCGAGCCGTTCCCGGCCCTGGCCGGGCGGCTCTCGGTCCCCGCCGGCGACCTCTCGGGCGGGCAGCAGCAGATGCTGGCGCTGGCCATGGCCCTGGCCCACGAGCCGGAGGTGCTGCTGATTGATGAGCTCAGCCTCGGGCTGGCCCCGGTCATGGTTCAGGAGCTGCTGGAGGTGGTCGAGGAGCTGCGGGGCCGGGGCCAGACCATGGTGATAGTCGAGCAGTCGCTCAACGTGGCGCTGGCCTTCGCCGACCGGGCCGTCTTCATGGAGAAGGGCCGCGTCCGCTTCGACGGCCCGGCCTCGGAGCTGGCCGAGCGGGACGACCTGGCCCGGGCCGTCTTCCTGGGGGGCGAGGGGGGGTGATCGAGCTCCTCGGCGTCACCGTGAGCCAGCAGGCCCTGGCGCTGGGCGCGGTGACCGGGCTCACCTACGCCGCCTTCGCGGCCGGGTTCGTGCTCGTCTACCGGTCCACCGGCGTGCTCAACTTCGCCCACGGGGAGGTGGGGGCCTTCGGCGCCGCCCTGTTCGTCCTGCTCCTCGCTGGCTACTCCCTCCACTACTGGCTGGCCTTCGCCCTGGCTGTGCTGGCTGGCGCGGCGGTGGCCATGGCCGCCGAGCTGACCGTGATCCGCCGGCTGTTCGCCTCCCCCCGGCTGGTGGTGCTGATAGCCACCATCGGGCTGGGCAAGATCGTGGCCTTCGCCAAGATCAGCCTGCCCGCGGTGATCACCCCCGGCCCCATCCCCGCCCCCTTCGCCGCGGTCTGGACCCCCACCGGCCACATCCGGCTCCAGGCCCGCGAGATCGTGGTGCTGATCGTGGTGCCGGTCCTGATCGCGGCCCTGGCCTGGTTCATGACCCGCACCCGCTTCGGGCTGGCGGTGCGGGCCTCCGCCTCCAACCCCGACACAGCCCGCCTCTACGGGATCTCGCCCCGGCGGACCTCCACGGTGGTGTGGACCATCTCCGGGGCCTTCGCGGCCGCCACCGCCGTCCTCTTCGCCCCCCTGCAGGGCGTCAACTCGGCCCAGGCCGGCACCGCCGCCATCGCCGAGCCGCTCCTGCTGAGGGTTCTGGTGGTGTCGCTGCTGGCCCGGATGCGGTCGCTGCCGGGCACCCTGGCCGCGGGCTTGGCCGTGGGCGTGGCCGAGCAGTTGGTGCGATCCAACGTGGCCTCGGCCAACCGGTCGGTGGTGGACGTCTACCTGTTCGCCGCCGTGCTGGCCGCGGTGCTGCTGGCCGCCCGCGGGGCCCGCTCCGACGGGGGCTGGTCGCTGTCGCCCCGGGTGCGGCCCCGGCCGGTCCGAGCCGACTCGCCGTGGTGGGCCCGCCGCATCGACGCCCTCGGGCTGGCGGCGCTGTTCGGCCTGCTGGCCGGGCTCGGATTCTGGTTCTCCGCTGGCAGCGCCCTGTTCACCTGGACCGGCATCGTGCTCTTCGCCATGGTCGCCTTGTCGCTGTCGGTGCTCACCGGCTGGGCCGGCCAGCTCTCGCTGGGCCAGTACGCCTTCGTGGGCTTGGGGGGCATGACCGTGGTGGGGCTCACCCGGGGCCACGACATCCCGATCCCCTTCGATCTCTTCGACCTCTCGCTGTCGCTGCCGTGGGGGGCGGCCGTGGCCGTCGCCACCGGGGCGGGGGTGACGGCGGCCCTGCTGGTGGGCCTGCCCGCCCTGCGGGTCCGGGGCCTGTTTTTGGCCGTCACCACCCTGGCCTTCGCCGTGGCCTCGTCGTCGTGGCTGCTGACCCAGGGCTTCTTCACCGGCGGCACCTCCGCGCCCCGGCCGGTGAGCCCGCCGGTGGTCGAATGGGGCCCGGTCGTGATCGACTTCGGCGCCTCCCGGCGGAACTTCTTCTTCTTGTGCCTGGGCTCGCTGGCTTTGATCGCCGTGGTCGTGGCCCGGCTGCGCCGCACCGGGATCGGGCGGTGCTGGATCGCGGTCCGCGACAACGAGGAGATGGCTGCGGCGTCGACCGTGTCGCCGACCCGCATGAAGCTGAGCGCCTTCGCGGTGGCCGGCGGGATCGCGGCCTACTCGGGGGCCCTGCTGGTGACGCTGCTGCCCTCGCTGCAGCCCGCGACCCTGTTCCCGGCCCGGGAGTCGATCGTGGTGGTGGCCACCGCCATCATCGGCGGGCTGGGCTCGGTGGCCGGACCCATCCTCGGCGCGCTGTGGGTCCGGGGCGTGCCCCAGGCCACCCCCGATGAGCTCGACCCCCTGATCCGGCTGGTCACCAGCGACATCGGCCTGCTGGTGCTGCTCATGTACCTACCCGGCGGCCTGCTGCACGTCGTCCACCGGGCCCGCGACGCCATCCTCGACCGGTTCGGCTCGCCCACCGCCGCGTCCGCCCATCCGCCCGACCTTGTAGAGCCGTCCGCCCGCTCGCCCGAGCCCTCGTCCCTCCCAGTCGCCCGCTCGCCCGAGCCCTCGTCCCTCCCAGTCGCCCGCTCGCCCGAGCCCTCGTCCCTCCCAGTCGCCCGCTCGCCCGAGCCCTCGTCCCTCCCAGTCGCCCGCTCGCCCGAGCCCTCGTCCCTCCCAGTCGCCCGCTCGCCCGAGCCCGTAGCGCCGTCCGCGGCCCGGCCCGTGGGGTCCTCGGTCCTCCCAGCCGGCTCAGTTTCGAGTCCGGCTCCGCCCGGTTCGTCCCCGGTCGCCCTGGCGCTGGAGGCCCGGGGCGTCACGGTGCGGTTCGGGGGCAACGTGGCCGTGGACGGCGTCTCGATCACGGTGCGCCAGGGCGAGCTGGTGGGCCTGATAGGGGCCAACGGGGCGGGCAAGTCCACTCTGTTCAACGCCATCAGCGGTTTCGTGCCCGCCTCCGGCCGGGTGCTGGTGATGGGCCGGGACGTGACCCGCCGCCGGGCCGTGGCCCGCCACGCCCGCGGGCTGGGCCGGGGGTTCCAGGCCGCCCGCCTGTATCCCGAGCTGACCGTGCGGGAGTCGGTCATGGTCGCCCTCGAGGCCCGCCATCCGTCCCGGCTGGCCCCGTCGGCCACCGGGCTGCCCCCGTCGCCCGGGTCCGAGCGGCGCAAACAGACCGAGGCCGGCGAGATCGTCGACTACCTGGGCCTGGGCCGCTACGCCGACAGCCTGATCGCCGATCTCTCCACCGGCACCCGCCGCATCGTGGAGCTGGGCAGCCTGCTAGCCGTGCGGGCCCGGGTCCTGCTGCTAGACGAGCCCACCGCCGGGGTGGCCCAGCGCGAGACCGAGGCGTTCGGCCCGCTGATCGCCTGCGTCCGCGACGAGCTGGACGCGGCCGTGGTGGTCATCGAGCACGACATGGGCCTGGTCATGGGCATCAGCGACCGCATCTACTGCCTGGAGTCGGGAGCGGTCATCGCCGAGGGCCCCCCGTCGGCGGTGCGCAACGACCCGCTGGTGATCGCCAGCTACCTGGGCACCGACGAACGAGCCATCCACCGCTCCAACCCCGCCCTCCACGACACTTGAGGGAACTTGAAGTCAAGGGTGGTAGCCATAAAGGGTGGTGGTCATGTTGAAGAGAGCGGTTCACCCTGGTGAGATCCTGAGGGACGAGCTTGCTGAGGCGGGCATGTCGCCCACGGAATTCGCGCGCCAGATCAGCGTGCCGCCGAACCGAGTCGGTCAGATCATCGCTGGCAAGCGTTCCGTCACCGGCGACACCGCGCTGCGGTTCGGGCACTGGTTCGGCGTGGACCCCCAGTTCTGGATGAACCTCCAAACGCAGTTCGACCTCATGGTCGCCGAACGAAGCGTGGGCGACGCGGTAAGGGCTCTGCCAACCGCCTTATAAGCCGAAGAGCCAGCCGGGGCGGGTCGGGGCCGCTGGCCGGGCCCGATCTGAAGCGGTTCAGGTGTTGAACAGGGCGGGTGCTGTTGGCTGGGGCGGGTCGGGGCCGCTGGCCGGGCCCGATCTAGAGCGGTTCGGGTTG
This sequence comes from uncultured Acidimicrobiales bacterium, assembly GCA_958296055.1. GTDB lineage: Bacteria > Actinomycetota > Acidimicrobiia > Acidimicrobiales > Aldehydirespiratoraceae > CATQHS01. The sequence goes on along the minus strand of CATQHS010000001.1, from coordinate 440,389 downwards.
GGGTCGGTTCGGTTGGTTGGCTGCGGTCCGTGGCTTGGTCGCGGTCGGTGGGCATCTCTGGCGTCGTGGGGGTGTTGGCCGTTGGCGGGATCGGGCGGGGCCTGGGGGTCGGGGGGTTGGAGGGCGGGTTTGCCTTGTCGGTGGGTGATGCGCCAGTTGTGGTCGTGGATGTTGTGGTGGCAGCGCCAGCAGACGAGGACGAGGTTTTCGATGTCGGTTCGTCGGGTTTGGGCGTAGGGGATGATGTGGTGGGCTTGGCAGCGGCTGGGTTCGGCGCCGCAGCCGATGCATCCGCCGTCGCGGGCGATGAGTGCCCGCCATTGTTTGGTGGTGGCGGTGCGGACGGTGGCTCCGTGGTATAGCGGCTTGCCTTCGTTGAACAAGATGCCGGTGAGTTGGGCGTCGCAGGCGATGCGTTCAAGCACTGCCGGGGGCACGGGCCCGGTGCCGGGTATCTCGCAGCGTCCTGAGGGGTTCTGGCCGGTGAGGACGCCGATGTCGGCCACTGCGATGATCTCGGCTTTGGGCCGCCCGCCGGTGCCGCCGCGGCCTTTGGCGTCGTCGGCGGCGCCTGAAGTGAGCAGGTCGAGGGCGTCGGCTCGGAGTTGGTCCCAGGATCGGGGCTCTTCGCCCAGGCCGGAGCCGCCGCCGTGCGGGTCATAGCCGGAGCCCAGCGCCCCGTCGGCGTCCGGGCCATGGCTGGCGGCCGGGGTGGTGCCGTTGCGGGCTGTCTGTTGGTCTTGGCGGCGTAGTTGTTCGGCGGTGTCTTGGAGCCGGTTGCAGATGCGGGTGCCGGTCTCGGGGTCGAGCAGGCCGTTGAGGCGCACCATGCCGTCTTGTTGCTTCCAAGTCTTCAGGTACCGGCGGCGCCGTTTGTGCAGCCAGTCGTCATGGCCGTGGTCGGATTGTTGGCGTTGAGTCCAGGCCCCGACCTGGCGGGCGAACTGATCCGGTGGCAGTTCCTTGGCCTGGGCCAACAGATCAGAGGCGGAGTCCACCGCCTCGGGGTTGGTGCGCTGGGCGGCGTCGGCCAGGCGCTGGGCGTTGGCCAAAGGCACCTCCCCGGCGTCGACCGCGGTGCGCACCTCCGGCATCTCGTTGAGGACTTCCGCGGTGCCCAGGCTGCGGCGGGCCTGGGACTTCGATTTGCCGGCCTGGTCGCGCAGCACCGACGCCCCGCCGTCGCCATGGCGCTCCCGGGCCGCGATCAACCGGGCCGAGTCGGTTTGCAACGTGGTCACCTTGGCTTCCCACGACCGGCTGGCCGCGATCAGGTCCTTCAGGCGGGCTACCGGCAAATCGCCGGACCGCACCGCCTCCAGCAGTCGAGTGAGGCCTTTGTCGACGCTTTCCACCGGTTCAGTGAACATACGATCACTCTATAGCAGGGGTGAGACAGTCACACCTCATTACTTGAAATATCTTAGAAAAATCTAAAAAATATTCAAGGAGTGAGTCGGTTGGGGTGGCGTGGTGATCCAGGCCGGGGGGTGGCACGGGGGTCAGCGTCGGCGCCGCTAGCGGCGACGACCGCCCCCGTGACAGGACCCGCCGGCCGGACGACACGAGCACCCAAAGGGGAGCGAACGCTCACGGCGGCCCAGCGGCAGCGGTCCGCTTCGGCCTAGGCGGCGTTGTGGGCGGCCTTGCATTCAGGGCAGGTGTGTTCGCCCCTGGCGTAATGGCGATTGCGCCCTCTGGGCGTGCCGCGGGCCTCGACGCAGGTGGCTAGGTGTGGTCTTCGGGGAGCTAGGTCCGGCTCGATGAACCCGGCGGCCCGGTTGGCGGCCCGGCGCTGTCGCGGCGCTCCGGCGTGCTCACGGCTGGGCCTCGTCGAGGGCGTCCCAGCGGGCGGTGTCGCCGTCGTCGCAGCCGAGGGTGGCTCGAACCTCGGCTTCGTCGGCGTCGAAGCTCAGTCCGGCTTCGGCTATCAGGGCGAAGACGCCCACTGCGGCCGCTTCGGCCCTGGCGGTGTCGCCGTTGGCCTCGGCGTTGTACATCTCATCGATCAGCGGCTCCAGGGAGTCGAGGAATATCGAGCACCGGGTGGGGGCCGCGGCGGCCAGCGCGGTGAAGCGGTGTGAGAGGACCACTATCCGGCCCAGCAGCGCTGCATGGCGGGCGAGCTGGGCAGGACTGCAGTCGACGGCGAGGATCGTGTCGATGAGGTAGGCCCGGACCTCGGCGGACGACTCGGCTACCGCTGCGGGGTCCTCGGCATCGATTAAGACCTCACCTCGCACGGTTAGGGCCTCCGAGGCGTCGAGCTGGGCCTCGCAGTCGGCCCCGTCCGCCACGGCGGGGCTTACGGGGGCTTGGGCGGGCTCGGCGGGCTCGGCGGCGGGGCTTACGGGGGCTTGGGCGGGCTCGGCGGCGCACCCGGCGGCTACCAGGCAGCCGAACGCTAAAGCGGCTGCTACACGTCTTATGAATGGATGGTTATCAGGGTCCTGCTGTTCGGGGTTGATGGATCGGGCGTCAAGCTCGGCGGCGGTGAGCCAGGTCTCGGCCTCGGTGATGTAGGTCTCAGGCTCCGCCGGGGCCGAGGGGGGGTCCCACGGGTACGGGGGCAGGGGCTCACCGGCCAGGATCGCGTCGGTGGCGGCGTCGGGCCAGCGGTCCGCCCCCTCGACGGTGGCGGTGGCGGTGATGGTGACCACGGCTGGGGCCTCGACGCCTTCCAGGCATGCCTCGACGGCCACGCCATAGGCGGCGGCGAAGACGGCCTTGGCCTTGTGGCGCGCCCTCCGCCTGGCCCGGCGGGGGGTGATGTTGTGGCGTCTGCGCCGTTGGACGCGGGGCACCTTGATAGTGAGGGTGGCGGGCTTGACGGTGATGTTCATCAGGATCCTCAGGATCCTCCTTCGAGGGTTGGGCGGCCGCGGGTTCGGGGCTCGACGACCTTGGAGACGGCCGCGGCCACCACGATCACCGACCCCAAAGCGGCGATGGTGGGGCGAACCCCCACCCGGTCGGCCAGCATTCCCAGCGGCAGCGACACGATGGCGAACCCGGTGTAGCTCAGCATCAGCAGGCTCTGGACCCGGCCGTGGTACTCCACCGGGGTGGTGGTGAGCACCAGCGAGTTGCTCAGGGCCTGGAAGCCGCTGGAGGACCCGCCCACCAGCACAGCCGCGGCCAGCACCCAAGCGAAGCCGGGCATCAGCGAGAACAGCACCAGCGAGACCCCGAAAGCCAGAGCGCTGCGGGCCTGGTAGCTCCAAAGCCGGTCGCGGGCCGCGTTGGCGAAGGAGATCGACACGGCCACCGCGCCCACGGCCGCCGCGGTGTTCAGGAATCCGAACCCGGCCGGACCCGCCCCGTAGAGGTCGGCCACGGCGGGCAGGAACGTCTGCTGGGGGAACCCGACCAGCACCACCGTGAAGGAGAAACCCAACAGGTGCACGATGGCGGGCTGGGACCGCACGAAGCGGAGCCCGTCGGCCATGTCGCCCAGAGAACTGCGGCCCGAGGACGGAGACCGGGCCCCCGCGGGCAGCCCGACCAGGAACGCCAGGCTCAGGGCCCCCAGGCTGGCCGAGGCGAAGAAGGCACCGGCCAAGCCGAACAAGGCCGCACCGATCATCCAGCCCGCCAGCGCCGGTCCGAACACCCGGGTGAGCTGGATGGTGGCCGTGGACAAGAAGACCGCGTTGGTGACCACCCGGCGGTCCACCACCTCGGCCATGAAGGCCAGCCGGGCCGGGGCCAGCACCGAGATGACGACGCCCTGGATCAGGCTGGCCAGGATCAGCATCCAGTAGGCCCCCACCCCGGCCGCCACCACGACGCCCAGCATCAGCGGGGTGAGGGTCTGCAGCGAGCCGGCCGCCAGCATGATCCGGCGCTTGTCGAACCGGTCGGCCAGCACCCCGCCGGCCGGGATGGCGAAGATGCTGGCCGCCCCGAAGGCGAACATCACGCCCCCCAGCCCGGTGTTGGTGCCGGTGAGCTCGAAGGCCATCCACGCCCGGGCGACGCCGGCCGTCTGCATGGTCAGAAAGGTGAACAGCCCCCCGATGAACAGCTTGCGGAACGCCGCCACCCGCAGCGCGTCGAATCTTCCGGTGCGCTCCGCGGCCGCCGGCCCGGGCCCGGCGCCCTCTCCGGCCGTCTCAGTCACGCGCCGGCTGTCTCGGTCACTGGCTGACCGTACTGTTTTTCTGAGCAAAGATTGTCGCTATACGACAACCGATGTTCAGAAAAACGGGTTTGCGGGCACGGCCCAACCGCCGGCGCTAGTGTCGGCCCCACCCGAGACACGACTATCTGAAGGGAGGCGCGATGCTGCCGTCCCGGTTCGATTACGTCGCGGCCCACTCGATCGAGGAGGCCCTGGCCGCCAAGGCCCAGGGGGACGAGGACACCCGGTTCCTGGCCGGGGGTCAGAGCCTGCTGCCCATGATGAAGCTGCGGCTGGCCGTGCCCTCCAAGCTGATCGACATCAACCGCATAGACGGCCTCGGCGGCGTCGAGCGCCGCAACGGCCATCTGCGGATCGGGGCCGCCGCCCGCCACGCCGACGTGGCCGCCTCCGACGCCGCCTTCGGGGCCGTAGCCGCGGCCGCGCCCTGGATATCGGACCCGCTGGTCCGCAACCTGGGCACCCTGTGCGGGTCGGTGGCCCACTGCGACCCCGAGGGCGACTGGAACTCGGTCCTGCTGGCCACCGGGGCCGACGTGGTGGCCCGAGGCCCCGGCGGGGAGCGGTCCATCCCCATCGCCGAGTTCGTGCAGGACATGTTCGCCAACTCGCTGGCCTCCGACGAGATGGTCACCGAGGTCCGGGTCCCGGTTCCGTCGGGCCGCAGCGGCGGGTCCTACGTGAAGCTGGAGCGCAAGATCGGCGACTACGCCACCGTGGCCGTGGCCGGCCACCTGGAGCTGGGCGACGACGGCCGGATCGCCGCCGCGGGCCTGGCTCTCACCTCGGTGGCCCCGATCAACCTGAAGGTGGCCGAGGCCGAGGCCCTGCTGGTGGGCAACCAGCCCGGCCCGGAGCTGTTCGCCGAGGCGGCCGAGCTGGCCGCCGCCGCCGCCGACCCCCGCGACGACGTGCGGGGCACGGCCCGATGGAAGCGCCAGGTGGTCCGGACGTTCACCGGCCGGGCTCTGGCCGCCGCCGCCGACCAAGCCCTGAAGGGATGACCGCCATGGAAGTGACCGTCAACGTCAACGGAACCGACCACACCGCCGACGTGGAGCCCCGCAAGCTGCTGGTGGACCACATCCGCACCGTCGTGGGCCTGACCGGCACCCACATCGGCTGCGACACCACGAGCTGCGGAGTGTGCACCGTGCTGCTCGACGGCGCCCCGGTCAAGTCGTGCACGGTGCTGGCCGTGCAGGCCGACGGCCGCTCGGTCACCACCGTCGAGGGCCTCAAGTCGGGCGGCGAGCTCCACCCGGTGCAGACCGCGTTCTCCGATGAGCACGGCCTGCAGTGCGGGTTCTGCACCCCGGCCATGATGCTGGTGGGGGCGGCCCTGTTGGAGCAGAACCCCGACCCCTCCGACGAGGAGATCCGCTGGGCCATATCCGGGAACCTGTGCCGGTGCACGGGATACATGAACATCGTGAAGTCCATCCGGGCGGCCGCCGAGGCCAAGGCCACCGCCGCCGCCGGCGCCGACAGCTAGGAGACCGCCAGTGACTGCACATACCACCACGCCCCCCGAGATCGGGGGCATAGGCCACAGCCTCAAGCGGGTCGAGGACGCCCGCCTCATCGAGGGCCAGGGGAACTTCCTCGACGACATATCCCTGCCCGGGATGCTGTACATGGCCCTGGTCCGCTCCCCGGTGGCCCACGCCCGCATAAACGGCATCGACATCGAAGCGGCCATGGCCGTCGACGGGGTGCTGGCCGTGGTCACCGGCGAGCTGATGGCCGCCCACAACCTGGCCTGGATGCCCACCCTGTCCGGCGACACTCAGGCCGTGCTGGCCACCGACAAGGTCCGCTACCAGGGCCAGGAGGTGGCCGCGGTCATAGCCACGGACCCCTACATCGCGGCCGACGGGGCCGAACTGGTCGACGTCGACTACGACGTGCTGCCCGCGGTCGTCACCCCCCAGCAGTCGCTGGACCCCGACACCGTGGTGATCCGAGACGAGAAGGAGGGCCAGACCGACAACCTGGCCTACGAGTGGGAGTGCGGCGACGACGCCGCCACCGCCGAGGCCTTCGCCCGGGCCGACCGGGTGGTGTCCATTCAGACCCACTACCCCCGCTCCCACCCGGCCCCGCTGGAGACGTGCGGGATCGTGGCCGACGTGAACCCGGTGACCGGCCAGGCCACCATCTACATGACCTCGCAGGCCCCCCACGCCCACCGGACCCTGTTCGCCATGGTGGCCGGGCTGCCCGAGCAGAACATCCGCATCATCAGCCCCGACATCGGCGGCGGCTTCGGCAACAAGGTCCCCATCTACCCCGGCTACGTGGTGGCCACCGCGGCCAGCCTGGTGATCGGCAAGCCGGTGAAGTGGGTGGAGACCCGCACCGGCAACCTGATCTCCACCGGCTTCGGGCGCGACTACCACATGTCGGGCGAGCTGGCCCTCACCGACGAGGGCCGGATACTGGGCCTGCGGGTGGACGTGCTGTCGGACCAGGGGGCGTTCTACTCCGACGCCCAGCCCAGCCGGTATCGGGCCGGGCTGTTCCACGTGGTCACCGGCAGCTACGACTTCCCGGCCGCCCACATCACCTGCCGGGGGGCCTTCACCAACAAAGCCCCCGGCGGCGTCGCCTATCGCTGCTCGTTCCGCATCACCGAGGCGTCGTATCTGATCGAGCGGCTGGTGCAGACCGCGGCCTATGAGCTGGGCATCGACCCGGCCGATCTGCGGTTCCGCAACTTCATCCAGCCCGAGCAGTTCCCCTACGAGACGCCCACCGGCTTCGTCTACGACTCCGGCGACTACCCGACCGCTCTGCGCAAGGCGCTGGACGCGGTGGGCTACGAGCAGCTCCGGGAGGAGCAGGCCGAGGCCCGGGCCCAGGGGCGGCTCATCGGCATCGGCATAGCCCACTTCACCGAGGCGGTCGGGGCCGGCCCGGCGCACACCTACGACATCGCTGGCCTCAAGATGATCGACTCGGCCGAGCTGCGGGTCCACCCCACCGGCAAGGCCATCCTGAAGCTGGGGGTCAAGACCCAGGGCCAGGGCCATGAGACCACCTTCGCCCAGATCGTGGCCGAGCAGCTCGGCATCCCCGCCTACGACATCAAGGTCGAGCACGGCGACACCGACCACACCCCCTACGGGCTGGGCACCTACGCGTCGCGCTCCACCCCGGTGGGCGGGGCCGCCACCGCGGTGGTGGCCCGCAAGCTCGCCGACAAGGCCCGCCACATCGCCGCCCACCTGCTGGAGGCGGCGGTGGAGGACATCGAGATGGCGGCGGGCAAGCTGCACGTGAAGGGCTCGCCCGATCAGGCGGTGACCATCCAGGACGTGGCCCTGGCCGCCTACACCAACCTGCCCGAGGGCATGGAGTACGGCCTCGAGGACGTCACCTACTACAACCCGCCCAACCTCACCTTCCCCTACGGCTCCTACATCGTGGTGGTGGAGGTGGACCCCGACACCGGGGTGTGGAAGGTCGAGCGGATGGTGGCCCTCGACGACTGCGGGGTGCGGATCAACCCCATGATCGTGGAGGGCCAGATCCACGGCGGGCTCACCGAGGGCTTCGCCATGTCGTCGATGCAGTGGATCACCTTCGACGAAGACGGCAACTGCATCGGGTCCAACTTCATGGACTACCTGGTCCCCACCGCCTGGGAGACGCCCCGCTTCGAGCTGCTGGAGACGGTGGTGCCCTCCCCGCACCACCCGATCGGGGCCAAGGGGGTGGGGGAGTCGGCCACCGTCGGCTCCCCGGCTGCCTACGTGAACGCGGTGGTGGACGCCCTGGCCCACCTCGGGGTGCGCAACATCGACATGCCGGTCCTGCCCGACCGGGTGTGGGAGGCCATCGACTCCGCCGCAAGCTGAGCCGGCCGCTGCGGCCGAGCCGCCGACCGGCCCGGCATAGGAGGCTCACCCCATCGCGCTGCTACCAACCTCTATGCCCAGAACAACTAGAGGGCTGGTCGCATCGATGGCTGCCGCCGAAGCGCGAGGCGATCTCGCCGCCGTCTCTGCCGATTACTCCGCCGTGCTGGCATTGGCGGTCGAGTCCGGGGTGCCGATGGACGCCGACCCGACCGAGGCCCAGTGGATGCTGGGCTGTACCGACGCCGACCGCGACCGGTGGGAGGAGCTGGGCGATGGCCGGTGATCGCGGCACCATTGCCGACCATGCCCGGGCCGTCCTCGACGCCGAGACGTCGCCGGTCAGATCGTCGGCGGCGATGGTCGCCGTCGACCTGATCGCCATGCCCGAGGAGATCAGCATCGACGCCGGGCCGTTCGGCGGGGATGGCGGGCTGATCCTCCACTCCCCGCTGATCCTCCACTCCCTGACGCTCCGCGGGGCTATTGCGGTTGCGGCGACCACCCTCTACCGGGCGGTCGATGCCGGCGGCGACAGCTCAGGCTGGAGGGCTTCGGGGTGGTGGGGCACCGGCGGGGCGTCGGTGCTATCGGCGCTGCGCTGCGAGACCTACGACGCCCTAGAGCAGCTCGCCCGCGTCCAGGAGTTCACCGGGTGCGGGCCGCTCAGCGTCTTTACCGCGGCGGCCGAGTCGTGACCGCCGCCGGAACCCCCCGCCGGTTGTCGGCCGCGGTGCTGGCCCTGGTGATGGTGCTCGCCTTGGCCCCGGCGGCGTCGGCTCAGCCCGTGGCGGGTGCCGACCATTGGCGGGTTGTCCAGCTCGCCCGGACGATGGAGTCGGTACAGGAGCTGGTGGGGCCCCTCTCTCAGATGCTGAGGTGGACGACGGCATGTCACCCCGGGGACTGGGAGAGCGTGGTCGAGCCGGACTACAAGGCCGCGGTGGAGTCGGCCGGGGCGGTGCTCGAGTCGATGACCCTCGGCCCCGCCCGGGTGGTGATCGACGGCGGGATGGGCTGCGTCTCCGATTACGAGGTCCGGGTGGCGGGCTACGCCCCGGAGATTGTCAGAGTCGTCGGGTGCAAGCAGCGGGACCGCCTCGGCATCGGATGGGCGGCGGCCCCCAACGGTTCCAGCGTCTCGCTGACTTACGACGATTGCCGGTTGACACTCCCGGACTAGCCGGGCCGCTACCGGCCCCCCGGTCCAGCGGGGCCGACGTGCACGGCGGGGAGGACTGCCCGGACCGGACGGCCTACCCGGCTACCGGTAGCAGTGCTATGCCCGCCGACGGGTTGAAGATGCAAACAGAGACCCCGTGCATCGACCCGCAGGCCACTCGCCGGGCGCGTAGGTCAGCACGTGGTGGCCGGCGTCGGCCCACCCCCGCACCACCACGCCCATGACGTGCTCGGCGAACTCCCGGAAGGTCACGGCGTCGGCGCCGATGCGTAGCATTCGGCGTAGCCCGCGGCGGCGTCGATGACTGCTTGGGCATGACCGGGCCGGGTCAGGTCGAACATCCGCTCCAATCGGGCGTCCAGGGCGGTCTGGCCCCCGCAGGCGTCGGGCCTGATGCCGTGCCAGCACCAGAGGGAGTCGCGCAGTCCCAGCACGGCCTCGGCCTCCCACTCGGCTTCAATGCGCTCGACCCGATGGTCGCCCGCTCCCCGGCCCCCGGCGAACCGCTTCAGCCCCATCAGGTAGCTGTGCGCCGCGCTGAACGCGGGGCCGTCGGCCGCATCAGACGCCGCCGTGCGGGCGGCCACGGCCTCGTCCCGTCGGTCGTCGAGGCCGTCGAGGAATGCCTGAGCCGCCCCGGCGGCCCGGCGCGGGCCGCTTCGCCGATTGGTCTGGCCTCGGTGCCTCCCGGTCGGCGGGGCTGCGTAGGCTTCACCCGTGGATGCCGGGGTGCTGGCCCAAGCCGTCGAGCTTTTCGAGGCCCGCCAGCCTTTCGTGCTGGCCTCGGTGGTGTGGCGGCGGGCCCCGTCGTCGGGCCGACAGGGCGCCAAGGCGGTGATCCTGGCCGACGGCACGGTGAGGGGCTGGCTGGGCGGGGCCTGCGCCGAGCCCTCGGTGGTGCGCCACGGGCTGGAGTGCCTCGAGACTGGTGAGCCCGCTCTGCTGTTTCTGGGCCAGCCCGACGAGCTCGACGACCGGTCCCATGAGGGGGTGCGGCCCATAGCCATGGCCTGCGAATCGGAGGGCGCCATGGAGATCTACCTGGAGCCGCACCGGCCCCAACCCCAGTTGATCGCCGTCGGCCGCTCGCCGGCGGTGGACGCCATGGCCTCCACCGCGGCCGCCATCGGGTGGCGCCCCGTGGTCGTCGACGACGGCGGCGACCCGGCCGAGCACGCCCGGCCCGAGCTGGTGCGCACCAAGCTCGACCTCACCGGGCTGGGGGCGGACTCCGCCACCGCGGTGGTGGTGGCCACCCAGGGCCACTACGACGACCTGGCCCTAGTCGAGGCGCTGGCCACCGACGCCGGCTACGTCGGCTTGGTGGCCTCGCCCCGGCGGGCCGCGGCGGTGCTCGACAGCCTCCGCAGCCAAGGCTTCGGGCCTGAGGACCTGGCCCGGGTCAACGCCCCGGCCGGCCTGGACCTGGGCCGGGTGCCCAACGCCGAGATCGCGGTGGCGGTGATGGCCGACCTGGTGGCCCGCCGGGCCGCGGGCGAGCTGGCCGCCGCCGCTGGAGCCGCGGCCGGAAGGGTGGAGGCCGTCGACCCGGTGTGCTCCATGACCGTGCTGGTCGACGACGCCAAGTACCACGCCGTCCACGACGGCGCCGACTACTGGTTCTGCGCCGCGGGCTGCCTGCGGGCCTTCACCGCCGACCCCTCCGGCTACCTGGCCCCCGAGCCCGGCTGAGCCTCCCGGGCCAGTCCCGGGGAGGCTCGGTTATCAGTCCCACCGGGGCCTTCGGCTCTCAGTCCCAGGGGGACTCTCCGAGGGCGATCACGCCGGGCATGGTGACGAAGCCGGGAATGCGCCGCACCCGGTCGGTCCAGCGCCGCAGGGCCGGATAGTCCAGCCGGGAGATCCCGCCCTCCTCGGACAGGGCCACGTCGGGGAACAAGGCGATGTCGGCGATGGTCGGGTGCGCCCCCGACACCACCCAGTCGAGGCCCTCGCGCTCGCGGAACCACAGGTGCTCGTCCATCACCCGGAACAGCTTGTGGGCGCCGGCCCGCACCGCGTCGATGTCGAAGTCATAGCCCAGGTTGTCGTGCAGCCGGGCCGACGAGGCCGTGTTGGTGGTGCCCTCGGCGAAGAGCATCCACTGGGCCGTCTCCCCGAGCCGACAGGGGTCGTCCACCGGGTACCACAGCCGGCTCGGGTCGTAGCGGGAGGCCAGGTAGACGAGGATGGCGTGGGCGTCGCGCAGCATGAAGCCGTCGTCGTCGATCACCGGGATGTGCCCCAGCGGGTTGATCTTGGCGAACTCGGCCGACTTGTGCTCCCAGCCCGGGTAGAAGTCGACCGGCACCGACGTGTACTCCACCCCCAGGATGGCCATCATCAGCCGCTGCTTGTAGCAGTTCACCGACAGCTCGTAGTCGTAGAGGGTGATCACCGCTTCGGCCCCGGATCTCGTGTCTGCTCGTCGGTCACGGCCGCGTTACAGGTCGAGGATCAGCCGGGGGCCGAGGGACCGGGAGACGCACGCCATCATCCGGGCCCCCTCGGCTCTCTCGGCCGAGGTGAGGTACACGTCCTGGTGGTCGGGCTCGCCCTCGATGACCCCCACCGAGCAGGTCCCGCAGGCCCCCACCTCGCAGGACGAGGCCACATCCACCCCGTTGTCCCGCAAAACCTCCAGCACGGTCCGCCCGGCCGGCACCGCCAGCGTCAGGGCCGAGCGGGCCAGGGCGACCTCGAAGCTGGAGCTGTCGTCGATCTCGGTCGGGTTGGCGAAGTACTCGAAGTGGACGGTCTCGGCGGGCCAGCCCGCAGCCTCGGCCAGTTCCCGGACCGCGGCCAGCATGGGGGCGGGGCCGCACCCGTACACCCGGTCCGAGGGCGAGCGGCCCTCCAGGGCCCGGGCGATGGCGGCGGCGGTGTCGGCCGGGGACAGGCCCAGGTGGGCGGTGACCGAGTCCCCCAGCCGGTCTAGCGTCTCGCCGAAGGCCAGATGGTCGGGGCTGCGGGCGAAGCAGTGGAGCTCGAAGCCCAGGTTGGAGTGGTGCAGGGCCTGGGCCATGGCCAGCAGCGGGGTGATCCCGATGCCCCCGGCGATGAGGACGGTCCGCTCCGCGTTGCGCCGCAGCGGGAAGTTGTTGCGGGGCTCGGACACGGCCAGGACGTCGCCCTCGCGCACCGTGTGGTGCATGGCCGCCGACCCGCCCCGGGACTCGGGCTCGAGCTTGACCCCGATGCGGTAGCGGTCGAGCTGGCCCGGCCCGTTGGTGAGCGAGTACTGGCGGACCAGACCGTTGGCGAGGTGGACGTCGATGTGAGCGCCGGGCTGGAAGGTGGGGAGCTGCCCGGCGATGGACTCCAGCTCGAAGGCGGCCACGTCGGCGGCGGTGTCCCACTTGCGGGCCACCCGGACCCGCAGCGGGGCCTGGCGGCCCCGGGGCGACGGCTCGGGCAGCTCGGCCAAGTGGATCGGCACCTGCTCCAGCGCCGGGGTCATGGGCTCGGCCGGGGGGCGGCGGGCGGCCTCCTCCTCCAGGTTCTTGCGCAGCGCCTCCAGCGCGGCGCTGTGGCGGCGCAGGACCCCGATGCGGTCGGCGGCGGGCGGGGCCGGGGTCATGACCGGGCGGATCACCGAGCGGTCCGAGTCCACCGGCTGCACGAAGAACACGATCGCCGTCCCGTCGCCGAGTTGTAGAGCCGCGGCGTCGCCGGTGCGGCGGGCCACTGCGGCCAACGACTCGGGGTCGTAGCCGGCCAGCCCGTCGATCACCAGGCCAGCCCCGGCGTTGACCGGCAGGTTGCGCAGCACCAGCGTCTCGGCCCCGGCCAGCTCGGCCGCCTCCGGAGGGGCCTCGCCTTCGGGGTCCTCGGCCGACCAGACCAGCCCGTAGCGCTCCACGGCAACGAAAGTGCGGTTGCAGATGGTGCGGGCCGGGGCGTCGGCCGGGTGGGCCGGGATGTAGGTGCAGCCCGCGGTCCGGTTGGCGTAGCGCCAGCCGTGGTAGGCGCAGACCAGCTCCCGGCCGTCGCTCGCCCCGATGGACAGCCTCACCCCCCGGTGCAGGCAGCGGTTCTCCCAGACGTTGACGAAGCCGTCGTCGGCCCGCCACACGGCCAGCTCCCGCCCCAGCAGCTTCCCGTGGTACACGTGGCGGAACACCAGGTCGTCGACGGCGGCGATCGGGTGCCACCGGTGGCGGGGATCAGAGGCCGGGCCCGGCCCGCCGTCCCCCGGGCTCACGGTCTCGGCCACCTTCAGCCCGCCCCGGCCGGGATCACCCCGTAGGTGACCCCCAGGCTGCTCAGCCAGCGCCGGTAGGCGATGGCCGTCTTGTCGCAGCGCACCGGCGTCTCGGCCCGGGGGTCCAGCGGCAGCCGCTTGGGGTGCTGGTTCTCCAGGATGGGCATGTCCTGGGCCAGGATCGTCTGCTGGAACCGGCGGATGGTCGCGTCGGTGTTCACGTCGTCGAGCAGGCACAGGAACAGGTGGGCCCGGATCCGCTCGTCGTCGAGGGGGTGGGTGAAGATGCCCATGGCGTCGAGCCGGTCGGGGTGGCCGGGGGCGCTCTTGTAGAGCATGGCGCAGTAGGGGTGGGGCACCCGGTACTGGTACTGGGCCACCACTTCCTCGGTGGAGGCGGCCGCGGCCCGGGGCTGGTGGAACCGGCAGCCCAGAGCCCAGATCTCGCCGTCGCGGTCGACCACGTCGTAGTCGGCCACCTCGGTGTGGGGCTCGTCGCCCAGCAGCCCCCGGTGAACGTAGGGGAAGTGGGCGATGTCGAGGAAGTTCTCCACCGCCCGGGGGGCCGACACCGCCAGCCCCAGGGTGCCGGCGTTGAAGATCCGCCGGTCGGGCTCGCGGGTCTCGGGCACGTCGAACACCTCGGCCGGCGGTTCGCCGACGCTGGCCCACAGGTAGCCGTAGGACACCCGGGCCGGGATCGGCGCCCCGTCATCGGCCCGCCAGGCCCGGGCCGCCCCGCCGGGGCCGAGGCCGTAGCCGATGGGCAGGCCCAGCAGCCGGGTGCTCACATCGGCGCCGATCTCGTCGACCGCGGCCAGCGCGTACCACTGATCTCGCACCACCGGGTCGGCGCAAACGCCCGAAACGCTCACCGCGGGGGAGATTACCGCGGGCGCCGGTCTTTGCGAAGATTCGGCGAAGACCTAACGTGGCCGCCGTGACCGAGCGGCCCACCTTGATCCGAGGCGGGATCGTGCTGCCCATGGAAGGCGACCGGGTCGCCCACGACCCCGGGTCGGTGCTGATGACCGGCGAGACCATCGCCGCGGTCGGCGCAGTGGTCGAGGTGGACGCCCATCCGGCCGCGGCGGCCGCCGAGGTGATCGACGCCGCCGGATGCGCGGTGATCCCCGGCCTGCACAACGGCCACCTCCACTCCGGCCTGCTGCGGGGCACGGCCGAGTCGATGGCGCTGTGGGAGTGGCTGCAGAACCACGTCGACCCGGCCCACCGGGCCCTCACCCCCGAGATCGCCGAGGCCGCCTCCTACATGGCCTACGCCGAGGGCCTGAGGGGCGGGACCACCTCGGTGCTGGACATGTGGCGGTTCATGGAGGGCTCGGCCCGGGCCGCGGAGGAGATCGGCATCCGGGCCACCCTGGCCCCCTACACCGCCGATCGCTACGACTGGTTCGAGACCCTGGAGACCAACCGGCGCCTGCTGGAGTCCCATCACGGCGCGGCCGACGGGCGGGTGCGGATCTGGGTCGGGCTGGAGCACATGTTCTACTGCTCGCCCGAGATGTGCCGGGCCGCGGCCGAACTGGCCGCCGAGTTCGACACCGGGCTGCACACTCATTCCTCCGAGTCGATCTGGGAGGTGCAGGAGTGCCTGCGCCAGTTCGGGCGCCGGCCCGTCGAGGAGTTCTACAACCGGGGCGTGCTCGGCGAGCGCACCGTGGTGGCCCACGGCGTCTGGCTCGACGACCGCGAGGTGAGCCTGATGGCCGAAACCGGCACGGCGCTGGTCCACTGCCCGTGCTCGAACATGAAGCTGGCCTCGGGCCCGGCCCGGATCGGCTATTACCGCAGCCAGGGGGTGACGGTGGGGCTGGGCACCGACGGCGAGAAGGAGAACAACAACCTCGACATGCTCGAGGAGATGAAGTTCGCGTCGCTGCTGGCCAAGGTGGCCGCCCTGGACCCCGTCGTCGGGGACCCCTGGGACGTGCTGGACATGGCCACCCGGTCCGGGGCCGCCGCGCTGGGACTGGGGGACGCGACCGGGACGCTCACCGCGGGCAAGGACGCCGACGTGGTGACGGTGGACCTGTCCGGCCTCCACTTCGTGCCGGTGCTGCACGGGCGCGACTTCAACGCCCCCGCCCATCTGGTGTTCACCGCCTCGGCCCGCGACGTCAGCGACGTGTGGGTGCGGGGCCGGCGGCTGGTGGCGGCCGGCCGGGTGGTCTCGGTGGACGTCTCCGCCGTCGCGGCCCGGGCCCAGGCCGCGGCCGAGGAGCTGTTCGAGCGGCGGGCCGCCCTAGCCCCGATCTAGCCGCAGCTCGCCAGCCAGTCGGCGGCGATCCGGCGGTGGCGGCCCAGCATCTCGGCGGTTCCCCCGGAGGCGAGCGCCCCGTCTTCGACCAGCAGCCGCCCGGCCACGACGGTGTGGCGGGCCGCCGTCGGCCCGCAGCGCAGCAGAGCCTCGACCGGGTCGGACAGGGCCCCGGCGAAGGCCACCCCCTCCAGGGGCCAGACCACCAAGTCGCCGGCCCGGCCCGGTTCCAGGGCGCCGATGTCGTCTCGGCCCAGGCAGGCGGCGCCGCCCAGGGTGGCCATCTCCAGGGCCTCCCTGGCCCTCATGGCCTCGGGCCCGCCCCGCAGCCGGGCCAGCAGCAGCGCCCCCCGGGTCTCGAGCCAGAGGCTGGCGCAGTCGGTGGAGGCCGAGCCGTCGCAGCCGATGCCCACCGGGACGCCCGCGTCTCGCATCTCCCGGATCGGGGCCAGGCCCGCGCCGATTAGCTGGTTGGAGCTGGGGCAGTGGGCCACCCCGGTCCCCCAGCCCGCCATCCGGGCGATCTCGGCGGGGCTGGGGAAGACGCAGTGGGCCACCCAGGCCCGGTCCGATCCCCAGCCCACGCTTTCGAAGTGCTCGATGGGCCGGCGCCCGAACGCGGCCTCGCAGTAGGCGTCCTCGTCGGCGTCCTCGGCCAGGTGGGTGTGCAGCCGCACGTCGAGCCGCTCGGCCAGTTCGGCGGTGCGGGCCATCAGCTCGGGCGTCACCGAGAACGGCGAGCACGGGGCCAAAGCGACCCGCACCATGGCCCCCGGCGCCGGGTCGTGGTGGGCGGCCACCAGTCTTTCGGAGTCGGCCAGGATCTCGTCGTCGTCTTGGACCACCGAGTCGGGGGGCAGGCCCCCGTCCTTCACCGACAGGCTCATCGACCCCCGAGTCGGGTGGAAGCGGAAGCCGAGCTCGGCCGCGGCCGCGATCTCGGCGCTGATCAGGTCGCCGCCTCCCCGGGGGTGAACGTAGAGGTGGTCGGTGGTGGTGGTGCAGCCGCCCAGGGCCAGCTCGCTCAGCCCCACCCAGGCCGACACGTAGGCCGCCTCCTCGTCGAGGCGGGACCACACCGGGTACAGGGTGCGCAGCCAGTCGAAGAGGTTTCCCGACAGGGCCGGGGCGAAGGCCCGGGTGAGGTTCTGGTAGATGTGGTGATGGGTGTTGACGAGCCCGGGCGTGACCAAACAGCCGCCGGCGTCGATCACCCGCTCGGCTTCGGGCTCCCGGCCCGGGGGCCCCACCGCGGCGACGAGCCCGTCGGTGACGGCCACCCAGCCGCCGGGGATCTCGCGGCGGTCGGCGTCCATGGTCACCACCAGCTCGGCGCCCCGGACGCACAGGTCGACCCGCCCGCCCCCGGCCTCCGTCCCGGCCCCGGCCCCGGTGCCCGTTCCGGTCTGTGTCTCGGATCGCCCGCCGTTCTCCGTCCCGGTCTGCATCCCCCTGGCCACCTCCGTCCGGCGCGTGGGCCGCGCGCGAGTTATATTGACCTCGCCTTGCTGCCCGGCGAGGCTACCGGCGACGGGTTCTCGCCGGTGGAGGGAACGAAAGAGGCGAGGCGAGGAGGTACGGCGCCCGCATGGACATGGACACCTTCTTGAAGGCGATACCCAAGGTCAGTCTGCACCTGCACCTGATGGGGTCGGTGCAGGCCCGCACCGCGGTGGACCTGTGCAACAAGCACGGCGTTCCCCTGCCCGACTACGACGAGCCCGAGGACCTCTACGACTACCCCGACATCTACAAGTTCCTGCACATGTACGACAACACCTCGCTGGGGGTGATCGACCGGGAGGACTTCGAGCGGATCTGCTACGAGACCCTCACCGAGGCGGCCGAGCACAACGTGCGCTACCGGGAGATGTTCTTCAACCCCACCGCCCACCTGGCGGCTGGGGTGGACTACCCCACCTGCGTGGACGGGCTAATCGACGGCATCAACGCGGCCCGCGCCGACCACGGGATCGAGTGCCGGCTGATCGCGGCCATCAACCGCATGGAGAGCCCCGAGCTGGGGGTCTCCATGGTCGAGACGCTGCTGGAGCACCCCCGCAAGGAGGTGATCGGCATCGGCTTGGACTACGCCGAGGCCGATTACCCGCCCGAGCGGTTCTGGAAGGCCTTCAGCATGGCTGAGGCTGCCGGGCTGCACCTCACCGCCCACCAGTCCGAGGACGCGCCGCCCCGCAACATCGAGACCTGCCTAGACCTGCTGGGCTGCGAGCGGGTCGACCACGGCTACCACGTGGTCGATAGCGAGGCCATCATGCGCCGCTGCCGCGACGATGGGGTGGTGTTCACCTGCACCCCCGTGTCCACCGCCTGGGTCTACTTCGGTGACGACTTCGGCAGCCACCCCCTCGGGAAGATGCGCGAGTTCGGCATCAAGATCAGCCTCGACTGCGACGACCCGCCCATGTTCAAGACCGACCCCACCCGCGACTACATCGTGGCCCACAACCACATGGGGTTCGAAGTCGAGGACTTCCGCCAGTGCATGCTCAACGGCATCGACGGGTCCTGGCTCGACGAGCCCGAGAAGCGGGCCATGCGCCGCCAGTGGGCCATAGAGTTCGACGAGCTGGCCGCCCAGATCGACTGACCGGTCACCAGTATCAACCCCGAGTATCAAGAGCAAAGGAGCCACAAGCCACATGACCCAGAAAAGTTCTAAGCTGATCCTTCCCCGCACCGCGGCGGTGTCGCGCCGAGAGGCGCTCAAGATGGGCGCGGTGGGCATCGGGGGCCTCGCCGTGGGCGGCTCAGTGCTGGCCGCTTGCGGAGGCGACGACAGCGGGTCCACTGCCACCACGACGGCGGCGCCCGCCACTACCGCGGCGGCGGCCACCACCGCCGCCCCCGGCCTCGACAAAGTGAAGGCCCACTGGGTCTACATCGGCCCGCCCGACGACAACGGCTGGACTGAGGCGCACGACATCGGCCGCCAGGTCGCCCAGAACGCCTTGGGCGATCAACTGGAGACGGCCTACACCCCCAACATCGGCTTCGACGCCTCCACCACCCAGCTCTTCCAGCAGCTCGTGGACGACGGCAACCACCTCATCTTCGCCAACACCGAGTACGCCGGGTTGATGAGCGTTGTGGCCGAAGAAAACCCCGACACCTTCTTCGTGGAGACCAACGGCCACACCTGGCTGGATAACATACTCCCGTTCTATTTGGCCCACGAGATACCGGCCTACCTGCTGGGGATCGCCGCCGGGCACATGGCCGCCAACGGCCGGATCGGCTACATCGGGGCCTTCCCCACCGCCACCGCCTACAACGACGTCAACGGCCTGCTGCTGGGGGCCCGCAGCGTGAACCCCGACGCGGTGGTGGAGACGGTGCTGGTCAGCACCTTCTTCGACCCCCAGAAGGCGGCCCAGGCTGCCAACGCCCTGCTCGACAGCGGGGTGGACTTCCTGTTCGGGGTCATGGACGAGCCCACCTTCATGCAGATCTCCGAGGAGGCCGGGATCTGGACCGGGTACTGGAACGGCGACTTCGCCTCGGCCCGCAACGCCGCCCCCACCAAGTTCGTGGCCAGCTTCGAGCTGACCGAACTCGGCCCCTTCTACACCGAGCAGTGCCGGCGGGTGCTCAACGGCACCTGGGCATCGGTCGCAGAGGGCGATGTGATCCTGCTGGACAACCCCCTGAGCGACTGGGGCCCCAACGTCCCCCAGCACGTCAAGGACGAGGTGGCCGCGGCCAGGGCCGCCATCGACAGCGGCGAGCTGAGCGTCTACCAGGGCCCGCTGAACGACAACGAGGGCAACCAGAGGCTGGCCGCGGGCGAGGCCCTCGACTCGAAGGGCGGCTACGCCATCGACTGGGCGGTCGAGGGCGTGTCCGGCATCTGATCAGGCATCTGACCAGCGTCTGATCGAGGCGTGCTCTGACCGACCAGCCGGGAACCGATCCCGCCGTCACCGCCGGGGCCGCCCCGGCGGTGACGGCTCGGGGCGTCACCAAGGCCTTCGGAGGCGTCCGGGCCCTCGACTCGGTCGACTTCGAGGCTGACTGGGGGGAGGTCCACGCCCTGCTGGGCGAGAACGGCGCGGGCAAGACCACCCTGTGCAACATCCTGGCCGGCATCTACCGGGCCGATTCCGGCGATATCGCGGTGGGCGGCGCCCGCCGGGAGCTGCGCAACCCGGCCCAGGCCATCGAGGCCGGGATCGGCATGGTCCACCAGCACTTCCGGCTGGTGGAGCCCATGACCGTGGCCGAGAACATCCACTTGGGCTGGCCCGAGACCCCCGGCGTCGTCACCCAGCGAGCCCTGATCGACCGCACCCGGCGGTTCATGGACGAGATCGGCCTCCACGTCGACCCCACCGCCAAGATCTGGCAGCTCTCGGTGGGGGAGCAGCAGCGGGTGGAGATCCTGCGGGTGCTGGCCCGGGGGGCTCGGGTGCTGATCCTCGACGAGCCCACCGCGGTGCTGACCGCCCCCGAGGCCGAAGACCTGTTCAAGGTGATGCGGAGCCTGGCCGCGGCCGGGCTCACCGTCATCTTCATCAGCCACAAGCTCAATGAGGTGCTGGAGGTATCCGACCGCCTGACCGTGCTCCGCAACGGGGTGAGGGAGATCACCCGCCCCAGCGCCGGGGCCACCGCCCAGGAGCTGGCCCGGCTGATGACCGGGGAGGAGCGCGAGCTTGAGGTGGAGCACCGGGTGGTGACCGGCGAAGCCTCCCTGGATCTGCGGGGGGTGTCGGCCCGCAACGACCGGGGGATCGGCGCCCTGCACGAGGTGGACCTCACCGTCCGGGCCGGCGAGATCATGGGAATCGCCGGGGTGTCGGGCAACGGCCAGACCGAGTTGGCCGAGGTCATCTGCTCGCTGAGGCCCGCCCAGTCGGGCTCGATAACCCTCAACGGCACCGACATCACCGACTTTTCGGTGCGGGCCATCGCCAACATGGGCGTCGGGCACATCCCCGAGGACCGCATCGGCGTCGGGATGGTGCTGTCGGCGCCGGTGAAGGACAACGCCGTGCTCCACAACTACTGGACCGGCGAGTTCTCCCGCGGCGTCAGCCTCGACCGAGCCCGGGTGATCTCCTTCGCCAAGCGCTTGGTGGAGCTGGCCCGGGTCCAGACCCGGTCGGTGTTCGCCGCCGCCGGCCAGCTCTCCGGCGGCAACCAGCAGCGGCTGGTGGCCCGCCGGGAGGCCCTGGTCGGCGACCGGGCCCTGGTGGCCGCCCACCCCACCCGGGGGCTGGACGTGAACGCGGCCCAAGAGGTGAGAGCCACCATCTTGGAGAAGCGCGACCACGGGTGCGCGGTGCTGATGATCTCCGACGACCTCGACGAGATCATGCTGATGAGCGACCGGATCGCGGTCATGTACGAAGGCCGGGTCATGGGCGTCTTCGACGCGGCCGACGCCGACCGGGAGCGGATCGGCCTGCTCATGGGCGGCCACGAGCCCGCTCTGGCGGCGGCGCCGTGATGGACGGGGCCGGTGGCGTGACCGGCAGGGCCGGCAGAGGCGGGCCGGGGGCGGCGGCGCTGTGACCTTCGGCCGCTGGCGGCTGGTCCGCCGCCTCGACACCGACGCCCGCACCGCCGCGCTCACCCGGGTGGCCGGGGCAGTGGGGGCGCTGCTGCTGGTCGGCCTGCTGCTGCTGCTGACGGGCCGCAACCCGTTTTGGATCTTCTTCGAGGCCCTCAAGGCCATCTTCGGGAGCCAGCGCGGCATCGAGGGGGTGGCCCTGCGGGCCATCCCCATCCTGATGACCGCCCTGGGGGTGGCCCTGTCGCTGCGCATGAAGGTGTGGAACATCGGCTCGGACGGCCAGTTCTTGGTGGGGGCCTTCGCCGCGGTGGGGGTGGGCATCCACATGGACGGGCCGGGCTGGCTGGTGCTGACGGCCATGGCCTTGGCCGCCATAGCCGCGGGGGCGGCCTGGATCCTGTTGCCGGCGCTGGCCCGGGCCTTCTGGGACGTGAACGAGATCATCACCACCTTGCTGTTGAACTTCGTGGCCATTCAGCTTGTGACCTGGTCGGCGCTGGGGTTCTGGCGCGACAAGAAGGCGGCGGTGATCCAGTCCACCGAGAAGGTGCCGTTCACCCTGCCGGACCTGCCCGGGAGCAAATCGCTGACCGTCGCCCTGCTAGTCCCCTTTCTGATCGCGCTGGCGCTGTGGTGGGTGTTCCGGTCCACCACCGTCGGCTACGAGATCGACACCATCGGCGGCAACCCCCGGGCCGCCGGGTTCGCCGGCATCCGGGTGCGGCGGCGGATACTGACGGTGATGCTGGTCACCGGGGCCATCGCCGGCCTGGGCGGGATGCTCCAGCTCAGCGCCCCCGGCGCCCAGGCCCTCAACGCCGGCTTCTCGGCCCAGTTCGGCCTGTCCGGGTTCATCGTGGCCGCCCTGGCCGGCGCCTCCTTTGCCGGGGTGATCGGCGGCGGCGTGTTCATCGCCTCGATGTTCTACGCCGGCTTGGTGCTGCAGACCAAGGGCCTGTCGGTGTACATCATCTTCGGCATGTACGGGATCATCCTCACCGGCATCGCCCTGGGCGAGATCGCGGCCCGCTTCCGCCTCGAGCGAGCCGACGCCGACGGCGGCGTTGACGAATCCGGCGACGCGGGCGGATCCGGCGGCGTTGACGGGTCCGGCGACGCCGTTCTGGAAGGGGCGACGACATGATCTCGGCCCAGGTGCTCGCCCTCATCGACAACGCCTTCTTGAGCCTGGTCGGCTCGGCCATCCCGGCCAGCACCGTGGTGTTGCTGGCCGCCACCGGGGCCATGCTCGGCGAGCGGGTGGGGGTGCTGAACCTGGGCCAGGAGGGGCTGATCGGCGTGGGGGCGGTGTACGCGGTGATCGCGGTGCTGTCCTGGGGAATCACCAGCCCGTGGCTGGCCCTGCTGATCGGCATGGCCGCCGCCGCGCTGGCCGGCCTGATCTTCGCGGTGGCGGTGGTGGTGTTCCGGGCCAACCAGGTGCTCGTCGGCTTGGCCCTGGCCCTGGGCGGCGTGGGGCTGTCCAACCAGTTGGGCACCAACCGCAACGGCACCCCCATCCAGAACACCTTCCAGGAAGTCAGCCTGGGCGGAAGCTTCGAAGACGGCTCCGTCTTGGAGGCCTTCTTGTTCCACGACCCGATCGTGTACCTGGCCTACATCGCCATGCCGGTGGCGCTGTGGTTCCTGCTGTTCCGCACCCGCCATGGCATGAACATGCGGGCGGTGGGGGAGAACCCGGCCGCGGCCGACGCGGTCGGGGTGAGCGTGATGCGCTCCCGGCTGGGCTACACGGTGCTGGGCGCGGCCCTCTCCGGTGCGGGCGGTGCCTACATGGTGCTGTCCTTCACCCCCACCTGGTCGCCCGATATCGCCCGGGGCCGGGGCTGGGTGGCGCTGGCCGTGGTGATCTTCGCCGGCTGGCGGCCCGGGTGGGTGGTGGCCGGGGCCCTGCTGTACGGGTCGATGATCTCGCTGGACACCACCGCCCAGGCCCGAGGCTGGGAGCTGCCGTTCTTCGGTCCCAGCGACCTGAGCTTCTTCCTGTCGATGCTGCCCTACGTGGTGACCCTGATCGCCATCCTGATCCCGGCCGGGGCGGCCAAGATCGGCCGGCGGGTCCGGGCCACCGCCGCGCCCGGCGCCCTGGCCATCCCGTACTGGCGCGAGGAGCGCTGACCCTTCGATAGAGCAACAGAGGAGGACCTGTGACCGTCGCCTCCGACGAACATCTGCGGCGGCTCCCGAAAGTGGAGCTGCACTGCCACATAGAGGGGGCCAGCCGGGCCGCCACCATCGCCGAGTTGGCCGGCGCCAACGGGGTTGAGCTGCCGGTGGACGACCCGGCCGACCTGTACAAGTTCACCAGCCTCAACCAGTTCCTCGACATCTATGGCGTGGTCTGCGCCAGCCTCCAAAGCGCGGACGACTTCCACCGCATCGCCTACGAGTGCTTCGAGGACGCGGCCGGAGCCGGGATCCGCTATTGCGAGACGTTCTTCTCGCCCGGCTTCGTCATCAAGCTCGGGGTGCCGGTGTCGACGGTGTGGGAAGGCGTGTCGGCCGCGGTGGTAGACGCCCGGGCCGACTTGGACATCTTCTGCCGCATGGTCTTGGACTTCGACAAGCCGTCGGGCCCGGGCCACGCGCTGGAGATGGCCGAGTTCGCCGCCGCCCAAGACCGGGACCTGCTGATCGGGATGGGCGCCGACTCGGTGGAGCGCGGCGTCGACCACACCGTCTTCGCCGACGCCTACGCCGCCGCGGGCCGGGCCGGGCTCAAACGCACCATGCACGCGGGCGAGGACGGGCCGGCCGACAACATCGCCGTGGCCGTACGCGACTGCGGCTGCGACCGCATCGACCACGGCTTCCGGCTCCTTGACGACCCCGCCCTGACCGACGAGATCGTCGATCGGCGGATACCGCTGACGGTCTGCCCCACCTCCAACCTGATCATCAAGCTGGTGCCCGACATCGAGTCGCACCCGTTCGCCCGCCAACGGGAGCGGGGGGTGCTGGCCATGCTTAACTCCGACGACCCGGGCATGATGCGCTTCAGCCTGGCCGACGAGTACGTGACCGTGGCCCGGGCCTTCGGCTACTCCTTGGAGGAGATGGAGGCGGTCAGCCTGGACGGGATAGAGGCGTCGTGGGCGCCCGACGACGAGAAGGCTGCCCTTCGTCGCCGATTCGAAGCCGAGTTTGACGATCTGCGCTCCGAGTACGGGCTTGAGGCCCGGGCCGCCTGAGCCGGCCGTCTTTGCTCCGGCCTCGTCCGGGGGAGCGTTGACCGGCGACCGGGGCCGCGGGGATGGGGCCGGGGAGTCGCCGAGCGGCGACCGGATCCGCGACGAGTGGTTCCCGGTGGCCCGGGCCGCCGAAGTGGCCTCCGGGTCGTGGCGCCGGTTCGAGCTGCTCGACGAGCGCTACGTGCTGGCCGCCTTCGACGACGGGCGAGCGGAGGCGTTCGTCGACACCTGCCCCCACCGGGGGGCCCGGCTGAGCCTGGGAACCTTCGACGGCGAGCTGATCCAGTGCGGCTACCACGGCTGGCAGTTCGACGCCGACGGCGGCTGCGTCCGCCAGCCCGCCCACCCCGACCGGCGGCCGGGGGCCAGGGCCTGCCTGCGCCGGGTCTCGACCCGCCTCGGCTACGGGTTCTGGTGGGTCTGCGTCGGGGACCGGCCCCGGGAACTGCCCCGGGCCCCGATGCATGCGGCCCATCCCGACCGGACGGTGTGGCTGGACCCGGTCACGGTGCGCTCGTCGGGGCCGCGGATCATCGAGAACTTCCTGGACTTGGCCCATTTCCCGTTCGTGCACGCCGGCTATCTGGGCCAAGTCCCCCACACCGAGGTGGGCCGCTACCGGGTGAAGGCCGACGACGGCGAGCTGCGGCTCACCGACTGCGTGTTCTGGCAGCCCCGGCCCGGCCCGGCCGCCTCCGGGGGCGGCCCGGTGCGCTACGAGTACTCGGTGTCGCACCCCTACGCCGCCGTCCTCACCAAGATCCCTGACGACGGGGCGGGCGGGTTCTCCATCCTCATCGCGGTCAGCCCCATTGACGAGACCACCTGCGTGGTGTGGCGCTCGACGGCGGTGGCCGACGACGGCGCCGACCTCGACGCCCAGCAGGCCTTCAACGACCTCATATTCGCCCAGGACATCGAGGTGGTGGAGTCGCAGCGGCCCCGCAGGCTGCCGACAGCCCCCGCCCTGGAGTCCCACCAGCCCGCCGATGCCGGCAGCCTGGCCTACCGCAAATGGCTGCGCGACCGGGGAATAGAGTACGGGACCGTGACCGCCGACCTCGACGAGGAGGACCGATGACCGTCGCCGCTGCCGAGCACCTGCGGAGGCTCCCGAAGGTGGAGCTGCACTGCCACATAGAGGGGGCCAGCCGGGCCTCCACCATCGCCGATCTGGCCCGGCGCAACGGGGTCGAGTTCCCCGTGGACGACCCGGCCGACCTGTATAAGTTCACCAGCCTCAACCAGTTCCTCGACATCTACGACGTGATCTGCGCCAGCCTCCAAAGCGCGGACGACTTCCACCGCATCACCTACGAGTGCCTCGAGGACGCGGTGTCCGCCGGGGTCCGCTACCGGGAGATGTTCTTCTCGCCCGGCTTCGTGATCAGGCTCGGGGTGCCGGTGTCGACGGTGTGGGAAGGGGTGTCGGCCGCGGTGGTAGACGCCCGGGCCGACTTGGACGTGGGCTGCCGCATGATCCTGGACTTCGACAAGCCGTCGGGCCCGGGCCACGCGCTGGAGATGGCCGAGTTCGCCGCCGCCCAGGACCGAGACCTGCTGATCGGGATGGGGGCCGACTCGGTGGAGCGCGGCATCGACCACCGGGCCTTCGCCGAGGCCTACGCCGCCGCGGGCCGGGCCGGTCTGAAGCGGACCATGCACGCTGGCGAGGACGGTCCGGCCGAGAACATCGCCATCGGCGTGCGAGAGTTCGGCTGCGACCGGATCGACCACGGGTTCCGGCTCCTCGACGACCCCGCCCTGACCGACGAGATCATCGACCGGCAGATACCGCTGACCGTGTGCCCCACCTCCAACGTCATGATCGCCAACGTGGTGCCTGACGTGGCCTCGCATCCGATCGCCCGCCAACGGGAACTGGGGGTGCTGGCCACCGTCAACTCCGACGACCCCGGCATGATGCGCTTCGACGTCGCCGATGAGTACGTGGCCGTGGCCGAAGCCTTCGACTACACCCTGGAGGAGATGGAGGCCATCGCCCTCGACGGGATCGAGGCGTCATGGGCCCCCGACGACGAGAAGGCAGCCCTGCGCCGCCGCTTCGAGTCCGAATTCGCCGACCTGCGCTCCGAATACGGCCTCCCAGCCCGAGCCTGATCCGGGTTCTTACCCTGACCGCCGATAGCGCGGTCGGCGGCGAACTATGGGGCGGTTATGGCTGCGGCCCGACGATCATGCCTACTATCCACAGCAGACCGGCTATGAACGCCAGGCCGCCGATTATGGCCGCGGCGATTGGCACCCCCAATGAGCGGCCCGCCCCGGACGCTTTGCGGTATTCGCAGATACCGGCGACGCACCCGACTGGGGCCAGCACTAGCCAGAAGGGCGGGACAAACATATTGTCCAACGAACCGACCACCATCCCGACTATCGAGCACCACAGCGCCAGGTGAGCGTTGACGGTAGTGCGCCGGTCTGCGCCTCCGGTCTGCGCCTCCGGGTGTTCTATGGGTGAGTGTTGCATTGAATCCTGACTTTGTGTTGAGGTTGGATCGTCCCGCCTCCGGTCTCGCTCCAGGTGCCCGGCCTGGGCCGGGTGGCGAGGGTTAGGGTTGAGGTCAGCGGCTGGCAAACCCTAACCTCAACCCGCGATCAACTTTATGTTGTACTTTTCGATGAGTGTAACGATACTATCCAGTATGCCTATGGCGTAACGCTGCTCTCGTCGGCTGTTGGATCTCACACCAGCACGGAGTTCAGAGCCCCTTGATCTCAGATAATATATAATCAAGGTGCTCAGTGGTCCTCCCGGGTCTATATTTTCCTTCAAGGCGAGGAAGTCTGCGGCCAATGGGCCCTAATGATGCAACTACGGCCGCCCCGGAGGGCGACCGTAGGACGTGACGTTCGGCCGGGGCCTAGGCACCTTAGGTGCATCAGATGCCAAAGCAGCGATGCACGATTACATCAAATATCGTACAACCGGGACCAACCGATTGCAAGTCCTTTCCGACGATCTCGGCATGCGCTTCGAACATCGCCGACGGATTCGCCGGTGGGTGGCCGAGGTCCTTCGGCTACTCTCTGGAGGAGATGGAAGCGGGTTACCTGGATGGAATGGACGGCGGTGCCGTCAGGTGGCGACGGCTTGGCTTCAGGGCGGTGATCCTCATCAGAGCGGCCGCCGTCGCTGCGGCCGTTGCCCTGCTGGCAGTCGGGTGCGGCGATGATCAGCCCGACCGCCCGGCGGGATCGCCTAGCTCCGACGAGTGCCGGGCGTCCACCGCGGCCCTTGACGCCGAGAGAGCTGGCCTCGACCTCGAATATCAGTCCCGCATCGACGAGTGGGAGGAGATCGAAGCCTCCGGGGACGTCCTCGATGCCGAATGGGACGACTTTGAGGCGGCAAAGTCGGTCTTCGACCTCGACTCGGACGTTTCGGACGGGTCGGAGGCGAGCCGGGCCAAAGCCCTGGCCTCCGACTGGGACCGCCTCAAAGCCGAGTGGGCCCGGATCGAGGCCAAGCTCGAGGTCTTCATCGACGCCGCCGCCTCGGCCCCCGCCGCGGCCGACTGGCCGCTCGACCCCCGCCGCCACAGCGACCGCTGGCCCGACATGTTCCAGCGCCGTGCCGCCCTCAACGACGAATGGTCTGACCTGGCCGGCTCGATGTCGGATCTGTTCAAGCAGATGTCAGGTCTCTACAGCGAGGCCGCCGCCACCGGCTCGTCCAACGCCGACCTGGCCGGCCGGTTATCGGACCTGTTCGCGCAGCGCTCAGACCTCTACGACCGCTACGCATCCTCGACCCTCCGTTGGTCCGACCACTGGGCGGCCGAGGCGAGCTGGCACCAGCGAACCGCCGACCTGGCCTGGAACTGCCGAGAATCCTCAGCCTGACGGCGACGGCTTCAGAGGCCGCCGCCTGCGAACACGCTTAGCGCCGCGGCATCTTCTATGTGGTCGGCGGCTGCTGGGCTGGTGCCCGGTACCGCGAGCTCGAGGGAATTAGTTTTTTTATGTACGTATGTCGCAGTTGCTCTTTCCATTTTCACCGTCCTCTCTAATAATTACCCGGCCAGCTTCCCCACTTCCAAGTGAAGTCGCGTTCGCGGTAACCTTGCATGAATCTGCGTCGCAGCGGATTGGCCAAAGCTACAGCCAAAAGTCCTAGCGGGACCACTGTTACTGCTGCGCCGAGACCGACCACAGTGCCAGCCGCTGCAGCGTTCGCCGTTCCGACGCCCGAAGGGCCCACCGCCAACCCAGCGGACAAACCGAATCCTTTGAGCGAACTGGCTAATCCAGCGCTGCCCTTGACTCCGGCCCAAGCGGCACCTGCTAGTTTGCCGTATACAAACGCACCTACCGCAAAACCGGTGCCCAAACCTGGAATTGAGGCTATGGCTTTGAGTAAGCGCTTCTTGTCGGCTTTTACCACGCGTTCTGCATAATACGAACCGTCAAGCATGTGACTGGCTTCGTATTCAGTCATAGTATTCACTCCTGTGGTGTGTGCTGTTCATAGCGGGCAACGTAATCGCGGTGTCCGGCCCGTGCAGTGTGACAACCAGGGCCGTTGTCCTTGGGATTGAGGGTTTGAGCGGGGGTCCCGATGGCGGTGTCGGCGCATTTGACGCAGCCGGTGCTCGCCAGTCGGGTGGTTTTCAACCGGGACCGGGGCTCGACGGCGGCCCACACCGCATCCACCGCTTCAGATTAGCGCAGCGGATCGTCGCCCGCCGCCCCGACTACCCCGGTGCATTAACCGACCGGCGGCTGGCGCTGGCGGGGATTTATAGAGGCATCCCAGATCAGCGCCGAGACCCGCGGGGCACGCTCAAGCACGGCGGCAGATCCAGCGCTGGCAGGCCACGGCCCAGCAGGCGGGCATCCGGTGTGTGTGTGCGGCGTGCAGAAACTCAGCTACTACCGAGACGGCCAGCCCCGCGAAAAGGGGATCGACGCCATGGCCGCCGCCGGGGTGGTGTTGGCAAGGGCTGAACACGGCGCCGATGTGGTGGTGCTGTTCTCCGGCGACTCCGACTTCTTGACGGCCCTGGCCGGGGCACACCGGCTCGGCGCAGCCTGCGAGACCGCCGCCTGGTCATACGAAGACCGCCGCATGGGCCCCGAACCGTTCATCAGTCAGCGCCACATGCTCGGCCCGGCTGACTACGCACACGCCGCCGCGGCGAAAACGGGCGAAAACGTTTGACGGGTGCCGGTGATGCCGCTATCGTGGGATCACCCCCCCGCCGCCGGCAGCGCTTGTCGCCGCCGCTCGGCGGGGCCTTCTCTTAAAGCCGCATCGGGCGGGGCTGGCTCGCTGGCGGCATGCAGCAGCGGGTGGGGATCGCCCGGGCCTTCCTGTGGGCCCCGCGGCCACCCGCTGGACCAGCAGCAGCCGCCCCGCGGGAGTCAAACGTGCATTAGCGTGCGACATTGAGCCTCCTGTGCTCGTGGGTTGGTACACCACCACACTCGCACAGGGGGCTCACCCCATCGCGCTGCTACCAACCTCTAGGCCCAGAACACCTAGCGCCGCGGGCACCTTCTATGTGGTCCGCTGCTGGGCGGGTGCCCGGCGCCGCGAGTTCGAGGCCGTCGGCGGGCCCGGCCAGCAGATCGGTGCCAAGTTCACGCCCGAACTTGCCGTCCGCGTCCCGGAGTTGCGTACTGGGCCTCGGTCACGGGCTGGCATCGCCGCTGCCCGCTGGCGGTTTGCTCTTGTGCCCGCCGCGGAACAGGCCGCGTACCCACTTGAGCAGCAGCGCCGCCTACCGCGCCGGCGGCCTTTCCCCGCCTTTGATGGCATTGAGTCGTTCATGAAGATAATCCATTGACCGAACACCTTTGATCCGGTTGCATGATGTACAGAGAAGTTGCAGGTTTGAAAGGTCGTCGCTGCCGCCTTGGCTGTGAGGCCGAATATGGTCAACCTCCATGTCTCGGCCCATCATCTCCCGGCCGCATCCCATGCAAGTCACCGTTGCGTTCAAAGTTTGCGCTGACCGGATTTTAGAAAGAAGAAGCGGAGTGACCCTGGCGGCTATGATGGCCGCACGACGCGCGCGGACTGCCGTCGCCACATATACGCAAGCGTAACTGACAGCCACGTCAAGGGCGATCATCGCGTTCTTCTTGTTGGCGTGCTTCTTTGTATAGGCCGCTCCAGTGGCCGCGGCCCTGCGGGTGTGGACCGCGCTAACTGTGGCTGCCTGTCGGGTTTTGGCCGTTCCGGTTGCCGCTGCCTGCCGGGTTTTGGCCGCTCCGGTTGCCGCTGCCTGTCGGGTTTTGGCCGCGGCGGTTGCCGCTGTTTGGCGCGTTTTGACCGCGGCGGTGCGGGCTTGCCCCCCGGCCCATGCAGTCGAACGGGCTGCCCGTCCCCTATGGTCGTTGCCGTCATCGGCCTCTAGCCCATCGGGTTCGTCGTCCGCGTTTTGGGCTGTGCGCTGCTGGGTTTCAGAGCCCGCAGAAGCAACCGCTCCCTGGGCGTCGTCCTCCGTCGGTTCGTTGTCGTGCGAAGCCATGTGTCTATCCGCCCAAAGCACCCTCCGCCGAGCGCCGCGAACCCGTTCGGTCACCAAAAAGACGACGACAGCGGCCACTGGGATCGCGCAGACGGCCACTACGACCCAGATTGTCCATCGCTGCATCCGGCTATTTTAGAGCAGGCGCTGATGACTCGCCAACAAGCTCGCCTAGCTGGCAACTCAGGACTTTGTCCCTGGGTTGAGGGTTTGGGCGGGAATCCCGACGCCGGCGGCGGCTGGCGCATTTGACGTAGCCGGTGCTCGCCAGCCGGGTGGTTTTCAACTGGGACCGGGGCTCGGCGGCAGCCCACACCGCATCCACCGCTTCAGATTCAGAACCCAACGCGCGTCAGGGGGACTGGGCGGCTTCCAGGGCGGCTAGGACTCGGTCGGGGGTGAGGGGGAGGGCGTCGAACCACACGCCGGTGGCGTCGTGGACGGCGGCGGCCACCGCGGCCGCGTACGGGATCAGGGGCATCTCGGCCATGCCTCTGGCCCCCCAGGGGCCGATCGGGTCGGCCATTTCCATCACCACGCTGTCCACCCGAGCCGGTATGTCGCCGATGCCCGGTATCAGGTAGGCGCTGAGCCGCGGGTTGAGGATCCGGCCTCCGTCCGAGCGGAGGTCTTCGCTCAGGGCGTAGCCGTGGCCCTGGACCACCCCGCCCTCGATCTGGCCGACCACCAGGTCGGGGTTGACGGCCCGGCCCACGTCGTGGGCGCTCACCACCCGGTCCACCCGGATGTGGCCGGTCTCTGTGTCCACGGTCAGCTCCACGTGCTGGGCCACGTACCCGTAGGCGAAGTTGGGGGTGCAGCGGCCGTCTTCGAGGTCGAAGGGCTCGGTGGGGGGCGGGACGAACCGGAACCGGCCCGTCGCCGGGCGGGCCCCGTCGATCCAGGCCTTCTCGGCCTCCTCGGCTGCGCCCAGGATGGCGTTGCCGGCCATGAAAGTCAGCCGCGACGCCGACGCCGAGCCGGAGTCGCCGCTGGTGGCCGTGTCGGACCAGAACGCCTCGATGCGCTCGGGCGCCACCCCGGTGGCCTCGGCCGCCATCTGCGCGAACACGGTGTGGGCTCCCTGGCCCACCTCGGCGCCCGCGTGGTACAGCTCGGCCCGGTCGGGCTCGTCGCCGTCGCCGTGCAGCACGATGGTCGCCTCGCAGCGCTCGGGGAACCCGAACGAGAACCCGACGTTCTTGAGGGCGCAGGCGAACCCCCGGCCCCGCCGCAGCGCCCCCGGCGAGCCCGGAAGCGAGAGAAACGGGCTGAACGCCCCGGCGCCGGTGCCGTTGCTGTTGCCGTCGCCGCTCGGGTCCGGGGCCGTCCCGCCGTTGCCGTCGCCGCTCGGGTCCGGGGCCTCCTCGCTGGGGCCGGCGGCGGCCTCGGCCGCGCAGCGGTCGATGACGGCGGGCAGGGTGACCCCGGCCGGCAGCGGGGTCTGGGTTATACCTACGCTGCCGTCGCGCAGCGAGTTGATCCGGCGGATCTCCACCGGGTCCATGCCCAGGGCCTCGGCCAGCTTGTTGACCTGGGTCTCGGCCGCGAAGGCGGCCTGGGGGGCGCCGAAGCCCCGGAACGCTCCGCCGGGGGTGCTGTTGGTGTACACGGCATGGCTGTCGATCTCGGCGTTGGGCACCTCATAGGGACCGGCCTGGCCCAGGTGGCAGTTGCCCAGCACCTTGTTGGACGTGTAGTTGTAGGCCCCCGCGTCCAGCCAGGCCGTGTTGGACACCGCGGTGATCCGCCCGTCGGCGGCCGCCCCCCACCGGGCCTCGATCCGGCCCCGGTGCCGCTTGTGGTGGCCCACGATCGACTCCTCCCGAGACCATCGGGCCGCCACCGGCCGGTCGACGCCCATCTCGTGGAGCCGCAGGGCGGCCAGGGCCAGCACGATCTGCAGCGACATGTCCTCGCGGCCCCCGAACGCCCCCCCGATGGGCGGGTAGACCACCCGGACCCGCTCCTCGTCGAGGTCCAAGGCGTGGGCGATCTGCTCCCGGTCCTCGTGGGCCCACTGGCCGGCGACCTCCACCGTCACCCGGCCCTCGGCGTCGATGTAGGCCAAGGCGGCCTCGGGCTGCAGGTAGGCGTGCTCTTGGTAGGGCAGTTCGTAGACGGAGGCCACCGTCACCGCGGCTTCGGCCCAGCCCCGGGCCATGTCGCCTTTGCGGATCCGGTATGAGCAGTACCGGTTGGAGCCCCGGCCGTCGTAGGGGTGGATCAACACGTCAGAGGCCAGCGCCTCATCGATGTCGGCCAGCACCGGCAAGGGCGCCCAGACCGCCTCGATGGCCGCGGCCGCGGCCCGGGCCGCCCCCGGCGACTCGGCCACTACCAGGGCCAGGTGGTCGGCCTCCCAGCGGGACACGTCGCAGGGCACCGGGCTTCGGCCGGTGTGCTCGAGGCCCACGAACACGGGCTGGTCGAACATGGTGAGGCCGTACTCGTTGACAGCCACGTCGGCCGACCCGAGCACCGCGACCACCCCCGGCGCGGCCCGGGCCGGTTCCAGGTCCAGGCTCACCAGGCGGGCGTGGGGCTGGTTCGTGAAGACGGCGAAGGCGTGCAGAGCCCCGGCGGGGGCCCGGTCGGCGGGGAAGCGGGCCTCGCCGGTGAGCTTGGCCGCGGCGTCGATGCGGGCTCTGGAGCGCCCTACGCTCACGGCCCTGCCTCCGCCGCGACACCGGCGGCTTCCGGCGTTGCGTTCGCCCCGGCCTTTGCCGCCTCGGCCGCGGCCTTCACTGCGGCGATGATGGGGTAGTAGCCGGTGCAGCGGCACAGGTTGCCGGCCAAGCCGTGCTCCACCTGCTCGGTGGTCGGGGAGGGGGCCTCCTCGATCAGCTTGGCCGCGCTCATCACGAAGCCGGGAGTGCAGAACCCGCACTGCACGCCCCCGCGGGCCTCCATGGCCGCCTGCACCGGGTGCAGGTCGCCGTCGACGGCCAAGCCCTCCACGGTGACCACCTCGGCCCCGCCCGCCCGGGCCGCCGGGGTCAGACAGGCCAGCACGGTCCGGCTGTCGAGATGCACGGTGCAGGCCCCGCACTCGCCCTCGGCGCAGCCCTCCTTGGTGCCGGTCAGGCCCAGCTCGTCGCGCAGCCAGTCCAGCAGCGTGGTCGAGGCCGCTCTCGGCGCTTGGCGCGGCCGGCCGTTGACGGTGGCTTCGACGTGATCGTCGTCGGTCAGGTCCCGCCGGGGCCCGGGCCGCGTCGGCCTCCCTCCGGCCGCCAGCCGGGGCGGCGACCCGGGCCAGGCCGAGGCCTCGGTCCCGGCCGCCAGCGCTCTCAGGGCCCGCTCCACCGCCACCTTCACGGTGCGGGTCCGGTACTGGGCCGGGGCCCGCAGGTCGTCGATGGGCTCAACGCCGGAGGCCGCGGCTTCGGCCACCTCGGTTGCGGCCTCCTCCAGGCGCCGCCCCCGGGCCAGGGCCGCGGCCGCCTCCGCCGTCACTACGACGGGGCCGACGCTGCCCAGGGCCAAGACTAAGTCCTCGACCGCCCCGTCGGGCCCGAAGCGGGCGGTCGCCGCGGCGTGAACCACCGAGATGGCCTGGGCCCGGCGCAGCCCCAGCTTGACGAACACCCCCCGGCGGTCGGCGCTCAGGGCATCGAATGCGATCTTGGTGACCAGCTCGTCGGGCTCGAGCACCGTGGCCCTGTATCCGGTGAAGAAGTCCTCGACGGCCACGGTCCGCTCGCCCCGCACCGAGGCCAGGGTCAACTCGGCGCCCAGGGCCATGAGCGCGGAGATGGTGTCGTTGGCCGGGCTGGCCGTGACCACGTTGCCCGCCACCGTGGCCCGGTTGCGCAGCGGGGGTCCGCCCACCTCCAGACAGGCCTGGGCCAGCGGCAGGGCGACGGCCCGCAGCCGGTCGTGGCCCACGACCGCACCGTGGGTGACCAGCGCCCCCAACTCCACCCGGCCCCGACCGGCTTCGTCGCCTTCGCCGTTCCGGCGGCCTTCGCCGCCCTCGGCGTCGCCCGTCAAGGTGATGGCGTCGAGGCCGGCGATGGCGCTGAGGTCGACCAGCGCCTCGGTGCCGGGGCGCGCCCCTCGGCTCAGCTCCAGCAGCAGGTCGGTGCCCCCGGCCACCGGCCGGGCCGCCGGGCCCAGCTCGGCCAGCGTCTCCAGCGCGTCGGCAAGCGATGCCGGGGCTACGTAGCGCCGGACCGGCTCGCCCCGCCTCTGGGCCTCGTGGAGTTGGGTCATTGGTGTCACCGTGGCCGGCCGGTCGGGGCCTCGCCGACCGGGTCGTTGATCCACCGAGTCGGGACGGCCGGATTTGAACCGGCGACCCCCTGCTCCCAAAGCAGGTGCGCTGCCTGACTGCGCCACGTCCCGGGGCGAGGTTCAGGCTACCGGGCCGCCCGCCCTGTCCGGGGCTGGCCGGCGGTCGGCACAGGGTTCAGCGGGCCCGGGGCAGGCCCAGATGGCTTTCGGCCACGATGTTGCGGTTGATCTCGCTGGTGCCCCCGTAGATGGCGGTCACCGGGGCGTGGCGGAAGTTCTCCTCGATCCGCCCGCCCATGTGGGCGCCGGGGTCAGCGGCGGTGCGCAGGCCCTCGGCGCCCATCAGGTCCAGGAACCACGAGCAGTGCTTCTTGTAGGCCTCGGAGGCGAACAGCTTGGTCATCGAGCCCTCCACCCCGAACATGACCCCGTCGGAGGCCAGGGCCGCGGTGTGATAGGCGAAGCTGCGGGCCACCTCCACGTCGATCATGGCCCGCACCAGCCTGTCGCGCACGTCGTCGCGGTCGATGAGGCGGCGGCCAGCGCCGTCGCTGGTCCGGCGGGCCCAGTCGACGGCGGCCTCGACGACCGGCGGCGACGGGAACTGGCCCCCGGCGATGCCCCGCTCGTATTTGAGGGCGGTCTTCATCACCCGCCACCCGCCGCCGACGTCGCCTAGGCGCCACTCGTCGCCCAAGCGGACCCCGTCGTAGAAGGTGGCGTTGGACCGCTCCGTGCCCATGGTGGCCACTGGGCGGATCTCGATGCCGGGTAGGTCCAGGGGGACCACGAAGAAGGTGAGCCCCTCGTGCTTTCCGACATCGGGGTCGGTGCGGGTCAGCAGCACCACGTAGTCGGCCACGTGGGCCATGGTCGTCCACATCTTGGACCCGTCGATCACCCACTCGTCGCCGTCGCGCACGGCCCGGGTGCGGGCTGCGGCCACATCGGAGCCCGACTCGGGCTCGCTGTACCCGAAGCAGGCCAGCGCCTCGCCCGACAGCAGCCGGGGCACCACCGCCTCCCGCAGGTGGTCGCCGCCGTGCTCGAGGACCATCGACACGGTCACGATGGCCACCCCCAGGGCGTCGATGGGGGCCCGGTGCAACTGGAGCTCCTCGATCAGCACGCACAGCTCGACCGGGTCCAGGCCGCCGCCGCCCAACTCGGCTGGCACCGCCCCCGACAGCCAGCCCCGGTCGGCCATGGCCCGGTGCAGGGAGGGGGAGTGAATGGTGCCGTCCCGGGTGGCCTCGATCATCTCCTCGGTGAGGTTGGCAGCCAGAAAGTCCCGTACCTGGCGGCGGAAGTCCTCGGCCTCGGGGGGCAGCGAGAAGTCCATCAGCCTGCGGCCCTCTCGCCTCTGTCGGCCTCCGTTCCGGCGGCTGGCTCGCCGCGGGGGCCGAGGTCCCGGTCGGCCAGCTCGGCCACCAGCGCCGCGGGCTCGCCCATCTGGAGCGGCCACCCCGCCGCCCGGCGGTAGTAGAGCTGGACGTCGTACTCGGCGCTGTAGCCGTAGCCGCCGTGGTACTGGAGGGCCCGGTCGGCGGCGAAGCGGGCCGCCTCGGCGCAGAACACCAGGGCCATGGCCGCCAGCCGATTGCCGTCGGGCCGGCCCGCGCCGAGAGCCCAGGCAGCCCGGTGGGCCAGCAGCCGCCCGCCCTCGGCGCGGACGGCCGCCTCGGCCAAGCCGTGCTGGACGGCCTGGAACGACCCGACCGGCACCCCGAACTGACGGCGCTCCATCACATAGGCGACGCCGATTTCTAGG
This sequence comes from uncultured Acidimicrobiales bacterium, assembly GCA_958296055.1. GTDB lineage: Bacteria > Actinomycetota > Acidimicrobiia > Acidimicrobiales > Aldehydirespiratoraceae > CATQHS01. Next base: position 403,456 of record CATQHS010000001.1, on the reverse strand, counting down.
GACCGGGCGGCCAGCCCGGCGCAGGCCGCGGCCATCAGCGCCTGCCACTCGGCCCGGGCGGCGGCCCAAAGCCGGGCCGCGGCCGGGCCCGAAGCGACGGCGGTCGCCCCGGTCAGGTCCCGGTCGGCCAGGGGCAGGTCGGCGGTGTTGGGCACGGCTGATCCGGGCGGCTCGGAGAGGTCCAGCACCAGGTCGGCGCCGTCGAAGCCGGCCACCGCCCCGGCCACTGCCCCAGCCGGTGTCAACCGGGCCTGTCCGCTGGTGACTGGCCGCAGAGTGAGGGTGGCGATCCTGTCCCCGGCCGCCAGTTCGGCCAGCAGGGCCTCCAGGTCCGGCCCGGATGCCGATTCGGCGGCCGACACCGACTCCGCTAGGTCCGGCCCGGGTCCCGATTCGGCGGCCGACACCGACTCCGCCAGGTCCGGGCCGGTCCTTGATTCGGTGACGGGGGCTGCCTCGCCCTGCCGCACCCGCGCCGATCCGGCTGCGGCGGCGGCCAGCAGACGGCAGGCCACGGAGTGCTCGATCAGCGGAACCGGGGCCAGGTGCCGGCCCAACTGGCGGGCCACCACGGCCAGGTCGGTCAGGTCGGCACCGCCGCCCCGAGGTTCGGGCAGGGCCATGCCCGCCCCGCCCATGGCGGCCAGAGAGGCCCACAGCTCGGGGTCGAAGCCGGTCGGCTCCGCGGCCCGCACCGTCTCGATGGGCGACTCGGCGCCGAAGAAGGCGCCGAAAGCGCTGTCGATGGCCTCTTGATCGGTGGAGTACCAGGTCCGCACGCTGAGCCCCAGCCTACGCCTCCGGGCCGAGTCGGTAATTCCGAGGACCAGCCCATCGGGACCACCGAGCCGGGCCGGGAATCCCCCGAGGACCCCGCCCGCCCCGCTTCCGGGAATCTCCCGAGGACCCTGCCCGCCCTCGCTTCCGGGAATCCCTCGGTGCCTCGGCGGGTTGTAGTCGTTCATGAGATTGCAACTAGCCCTGAACGTGGACGACGTCGACGCCGCCGTCGGCTTCTACACCAAGCTCTTCGACACGGAGCCGGCCCGGCGCCGGCCCGGCTACGCCAACTTCGCCATCGCCGACCCGCCCCTCAAGCTGGTGCTGTTCGAGAGCCCCGGCGCGGGCGGCACCGTCAACCACCTGGGGGTGGAGACCGAGACGGCCGAGGAGGTGACCGCCGCCGAGCGGCGCCTGCGCTCGGCCGGTCTGGAGACCACCGACGTGGACGACACCCTGTGCTGCTACGCGAGCAAAACCGAGACCTGGGTCACCGACACCGAAGGCATCGGCTGGGAGTGGTACGTCCGCACCGGCGACAGCGAAACGCTCGAGAACGTTATCGTTGGCTCCCGCCCCCGAGCTGAGAGGTGCTGCCCATGAGCACGGCGAACGCGGCGAGCCGGAGCGCCCGGTGAGCGAGGCCTACATCATCGACGCCGTTCGCACCCCCACCGGGCGGCGGGGGGGAGGGCTGGCCTCCGTGCATCCCGCCGACCTGGGCGCGGCGGCCATCCGAGCCCTGCTGGACCGCACCGGCGTAGACCCCCTGGCCGTCGAGGACGTGATGTTCGGCTGCCTCGACAACGTCGGCCCCAACGCGGCCGACATCGCCCGCACCTGCTGGCTGGCCGCGGGCCTGCCCGAGGCGGTGCCGGGCGTGACCGTCGACCGCCAGTGCGGCTCGGGCCAGCAGGCCATCAGCTTCGCCGCCGCCGCGGCCATGGCCGGCATCAACGACCTGGTGGTGGCCGGGGGCGTGCAGAACATGTCCATCGTCCCCCTCGGCTTCTGCCTGCGGGCGGCCGAATCTCTGGGCCACCCCACCTACTACGGCGGGTCCTCGGGCTGGACGGAGCGCTACGGCGACCAGGAGATCTCGCAGTTCCGGGGAGCGGAGATGATCGCCGACAAGTGGGGCATCACCCGGGCCGAGATGGAGCAGTACGCCCTGGAGAGCCACCGCCGGGCCATCCAGGCCATCGACGAGGGCCGCTTCGACGCCGAGATCGCGCCGGTGGGCGACGTGACCGTCGACGAGGGCCCCCGGCGCGACACCTCCCTGGAGAAGATGGCGTCGCTGGCCCCAATCACCGAGAGGGGGCTGATCACCGCCGCGGTGTCCAGTCAGATCAGCGACGGCGCCGCCGCCCTGCTGATCGCCTCCGAGCGGGCGGTGCGCAACCACGGCCTCGTCCCGAAGGCCCGGGTCCATCACCTGTCGGTGCGGGGCGACGACCCGGTGTACATGCTCACCGGGCCCATCCCGGCCACCGCCTACGCCCTGGAGCGGACCGGGATGAGCATCGACGACTTCGACCTGTTCGAGTGCAACGAGGCGTTCGCCTCGGTGCCCATGGCCTGGATGCGCGAGCACGGCATCCCTCATGAGAAGGTCAACGTCAACGGCGGGGCCATCGCCTTAGGCCACCCGCTGGGCTGCACCGGGGCCAAGCTGATGACCACCCTGCTGCACGAACTGGAGCGCACCGGGGGCCGGTGGGGATTCCAGACCATGTGCGAGGGCGGCGGCCAGGCCAACGTCACCATCATCGAGCGGCTCTGAGCCGGCTGTTTAGCTGACAACCGGGGTCGTTGCCTGGCCCAAAAGGGTTGGGCGGCGGTCCGCCGGTTCAGGTCAGGTCAGGTCCCATCCGGGTAGCGAGGCCGCCTGCCGGACCCACTCCGCCATCTGGGACTCGTCGAGTTCTCCCTCACCGATGTCGACCCAGCGCGAATCCTTGTCCTTTCCCGAGCCGGGCGGGACGGGTTCCAGCGATGCGCCCTGGAAGAACGTCACCTTCACGTAGCGGGTGAAGACGTGGTAGCTCAAGAACCACCCGGCGTCCTCGACGCCGTAGAAGGGCGAGTTCCACCTCACCGCCTTGCGCACGCCGGGCACGGTGCCCACGATGAGGTCGTCGAGGCGGCGCCCGAGATCGCTCTTCCAGCCGGGCATGGCCGCGATGTAGGCCTGCACCGGGGCGTCGCCGTCGCCCTTGGGAATCTGCGGGTTGCCGCCTGAAAGCAGACGCGGCTTCTCGGCGGCGTCTTTGCCTGCGGCTGCGGTTGGCTTCCCAGGCTTGTCGGCCATTGCAATCAAGGGGAGATATAGCAGGTCGCCCGACTGGCTTCCCAGCCGCTGCGCCGCGGGGTATACGTGGAGGGGATGGCACCGGGGTTGCCCGACTGTGTTCCCAGCCGCCGCGCCGCGGGGCTCTGCTCGAAGCGGGAGGCACCGAACCGGCCGGGCCGGTACGCTCCGCCGCCGATGACCTCGACGGGGCGAGCTTCGGCGGAAGGCGGCCCGGTGTCTGAGGGGGCTCCGGTTGGCTGAGGGAACCCCGGTGCCGGAGGGGCTGGCCGCGGGCAAAGTCGTGCTGGTCACCGGGGCCGCGAGCGGCATCGGCGCCGCCGCAGCCCGCCGGTTCGCCGCGGCTGGCGCTGCCGCGGTGGTGGTGGCCGACCGGGACGGACCCGGCGCCGAGGCGGTGGCCGCGGCCATCGAGGCCAACGGAGGCCGGGCCTGGGCCGCGGCGGTGGACGTGACCGACGAGGCCGCGGTGGAGGCCATGATCGACTCGGCGGTGGCCGAACACGGCCGCCTCGACGTCGCCTTCAACTGCGCCGGGGTGACCGATGAGATGAGCCCGTTCCACCAGCTCGGCCTCGACGCTTGGGACCGCATGATCGCGGTCAACCTCACCGGCGTGTTCCTGTGCATGAAGCACGAGCTGCGCCACATGGCCCCGGCCGGCGCCGGGGCGGTGGTCAACGCCTCCTCGGGGGCCGGCCTGGTGGCCGCCCCCGGCCTGCCCCACTACACCGCGGCCAAGCACGGGGTGATCGGGCTCACCAAGGCCGCCGCCTCCGAATACGCCCGGAGCGGCGTGCGGGTCAACGCGGTGCTGCCCGGCGCCACCGACACCCCCATGATCCGCGGCTTCATCGGCGGCGACGAGAAGATCGCCGCCCTGATCGCCGCCACCAACGTCGGCGGCAAGCTGCTCGACCCCGGCGAGGTAGCCGATGTGGTGGTGTGGCTGGCTTCTGATGCCGCTCGACTGGTCAACGGCCAGTCCCTGATCACCGACGGCGGCAGTCTGATCCGCTGACCGGGTTCTAGGCTCGGCCCCATGCCCGACCCGAAGGCGCCGACTCTGAGCGACGCCCGGAAGGCGGCCGACGCCATCGGGCGGGCCCGCCCCGACGTGGCCCTGGTGATGCTGTTCGGGTCCGTGGCCCGGGGCGAGGCCGGCGAGGATTCCGACATCGACCTGGCGGTGGTCCTCAACGATCTCGGCGACTACCGGGACCGCCGGGACATCCAGCTCCAGCTCGGCCAGACCGCGGAACGGGCCGCGGCCTGCCCGGTCGACGTCTATCTCAGCGACCTGCCCGAATGGAGAGTGCGCACCGAGCGGGTACCGTCCTCGATGGAGGCCGGTCTGGCCCCCGATCTCGTCCCCTTGGTCAATCAGCCTCAGAAGAGGCCGCCCGACTGGGGGAAGCCGATGGATCGTCCGGCCGACAACATCGCCGAGGCCGCGGCCCGATTCCGGGACGTGGGCATCCATCTGCGCAAGCTCACCGTCCGCCTGCGGCCCGACCAGTTCGAGCTGGACGCGGACTCGCCCGATGAGGCCGAGATGTATCTGCGGAACCGCCGGGTAGAGGTGTGCGGACACGCGGCCGACGCCGCCGAGGTCGCGGTCAAGACCCTGATCGCCCTGGGCGGGGTCTCCCCGCCCAAAAGCCACAACCTGGCCGAGCTGGTCGCTTGGGTCGAGCCCCGCTCGGTTCGGGCTGAGATCGCCGGGATCGTCTGGTCCTCGAGCGTTCCCGTCGCCGCCGCGTCGGCCTGGCATGTCGGGGCCGGCTACTCCAACGACATCGACCGGAAGTGGGCTGCCGCCGAAGCCCAGGCTGCGGGCATGGTCCAGCTCGTCCACGACTGCTCCGTCGGCGCCGAGCGGGCCTTCCGCCGGGCCGCCTGCGGTGCCTGGGCCGACCTCTCCAAGACGGTTAACGACGCGCTGGCCCTTCTGCGCCGGGACGCGGCTCAATTCACCGGGGTCGGGATCGGGGGATAAGCGGCCGGGGCGAAGTTCAGACCCTCCCGATATCAGACTAAGACGGCGTCGACTTTGACGGTGGCCTCGTCCTCGCTCACGCTCAGGGCGAACGACAGTTCGGAGATGAGCACGATCCGGGCCTTGGTGTACAGCGACTTCTCGCCGGCTGACAGACCCCGATCCCGCTCCCGCAGAGCCAGGTTCCGCACCACCTCGGCCACCTGGTAGACGTCGCCCGATTTCAGCTTCTCCTGGTGGTTCTTGAACCGGCGGGACCAGTTGGCCGGCTCCCGCACGTCCCGGCGGGCCAGCACCTCGAACAGGTCCTCCACGTCCTCGGCGCTGATGGGCCAGCGCATGCCCACGTCCTCGGCCTTGGCCACCGGCACCGACAGGGTCATGTCCCCGTGGGCCATGCGCAGCACCAGGTAGTCCTGCTCTTCGCCGAAGGCGGTGCGCTTCTCCTTCTTTTCGATGACCGCCGCCCCGTGGTGGGGATAGACCACCTGGTCACCGACCTTGAACGTCATGGAAACCTCTGCTGGTTGCGCGCCAGACCCTCAGTCTACCGCTCCCCGGCGGCCGGGGTTCAGCCCGGGCGCCGGTGCCGGGGCCTTCACCCGGCGGCGGGCCCCGAGGCCGGGACCGTCGTCTGGAAGCTTTGGAGGGCCTCGGCGGTGCGGGCGGCCGAAGCCTCCATCACCGCCGGGTCGCGGCCGCCGGGGTCGTCGAGCACCGGCACGATCTCGTAGGTGGTGCGGTCCACCCAGGTGGGGGTGTGGGACGCGGCGGCCACCGCGAAGCGGCCCGAGTCCTGCTCGGTGACGGCGAGGTGCAGGATCACCCCGTCCTGGGTGCCGGCCGGGCATCCCGTGCACGACTGGGGCGACTGGTTGGACAAGAAGTTGCCCAGCCCGTAGGCCAGGTACTGACCGTCGATCACCTCCACCGGCTGGACCACGTGGGCGTGGTGGCCGAGGATCAGGTCGATGTCGGGCGAGGCCAGCAGTCGGGGCCCGATGCCGGACTGGTAGGCGTCGGGTTCCCGCACGTACTGGGTGCCCCAGTGCAGCGAGACGATCACGAATTCGGCCCCGGCCGCCCGGGCCCGCCGGGCTTCGGCCTCGATCTCGTCGGCGTCGATCAGGTTGGCCAGGTGGGACCGGGCCTCCGACAGCGCCCCGGCGTTGAACCCGTACGTGTAGGACAGGTGGGCCACGGAGATTCCGTTGACGTCGATCAGGTTGAGCCGGTCCCGCTCGGCCGGGGTCCGGGCCATCCCCGAGTGGGCCACCCCGGCGGCGTCGAGAGCGGCGACGGTGCCGGCCACCCCCGACGTCCCGGTGTCGGTGGAGTGGTTGGAGGCGAGCGAGCAGGTGTCGTAGCCCGCTTCGGCTATGGCCGCGGCGAGCTGGTTGGGCACGTTGAAGGCCGGGTAGTAGGCCAGGTTGGTGTTGTCGGGCGACATCGGCGACTCGACGTGGCAGACGGCCAGGTCGGCCTCGCTCAGAATGGGGGCCACCAGCGAGAACATCGGCCCGAAGTCCCAGCCGTCGCCGGTGGCCGCGGCATCGGCCACCCGCCCGTGGATGAGCAGGTCTCCGGTGGCGGCGATGGTGAAGGACCGGGGCCCGCTCGGCTCGAGGTCGCCGTCCGGCCCGGCCTCGGGATCGTCGCCGTCGTCGGGGTCGTCGTCGTCATCGTCGTCGGCGGCGGACGCCTCGTCTGTCGCCGGGTCTTCGGCGCTCTGGCCGGCCGGGTCGTCGCCGCCGCCCTCGGCGGGGCCGGTGCGGGCGGCCCGGATGTCGGCGGCGAGGAGCAGGGCCGCGACGACGGCGATGGCCCAAAAGAACGCCCAGCTCGCCCCGCGCTCGGCCCGGCTGGTGCGGACCCGGCCGCCGCGGATCCCGCCGCCGCGTATCGGGGGGTCGAATTTCCGGGGACCGGTTCGGCGAGCGCCCATGGGCTCAGGCAGCCCCGATGTCGGAGCGCAGGCCCCGCCCGGGCCGGACCCCGTCCACGGTGCCGTCGGGGGTCTTCACCGTCTGGCCCTCCACCAGCACCCACTCGATGCCGGCCGACCGCTGGGCCGGGTTCTCAATGGTGGAGCGGTCGATCACCGCGGCCGGGTCGAACACGGTGATGTCGGCGTCGGCTCCGATCCCCAGCCGGCCCTTGCGCCGCAGGTCCGGGCACCGGCCCTCCAGCAGTCGGGCGGGCTGGACGGTGATCTTCGACAGCCCGGTCATCAAGTCGATGACGCCCAACTCCCGGACGTAGTGGCCCAGCAGCTTGCTGAAGCAGCCGGTGGAGCGGGGGTGGTTGTTGTGGGGACGCTCCAGGATGGCGTCGCTTCCCACCATCACGAAGTCGGCCCGCAGGGCGGTCTCGATGTCTTCGGCCGGGATGGCGAAGGCGGCGGTGAGCAGGTTGTCCCGGTGGGCCGCGGCGAAGGTCTCCTCGGTCAGGCGCCGCGGCGTGCCCGCCACCTGCAGGTCCCCGTAGGAGATGCCGTACTTCTCCTGCCAGTCGTCGAACCGGGCCGACTTGAGGTAGGTGGCCCAGAACCGGTAGGGGTAGACGCAGGCGGTGAGGGACAGGCCCTCGGCTATGGCGGCGCCGATGCGGCCCAGGGCCTCGTCCATCACCCCGGTGCCGCCGGTGGAGGTGATGTGCTCGATGTGGATGTGGGCGCCGGTGTCGCGGGCCACGCCGATGAGCTCGTCGACGCCCTCGAGGTTGGTTCCGGGGGCGATGTTGTCGGAGTACCGGGCGTGGACGCACAGCGGGACCCCGTGGGCCGCGGCCAAAGCGCCGTGGTCCCTCACCTCGGCGGTGGTGGCGCCGGGCGTGTACTCCGGCTGCATGTGCAGCCCGATGAAGCCGTTGCGCAGGTCTTCGGCCGCGTCGGCCACGATGGCCTCCACTACCCGGGCCGAGCCCGAGTCGTAGGGGCCCAGCCCCCGCCGCGGGCGCACGGTGGCGTTGTCGTAGGCCCCGCCGAAATGCACCGGGGCGCTGCCGTCGGGATGGGCCGCGAACCAGTCGGAAGCCCGGGCGTCGAGGCCGTGCATGCCCAGGTTGGCGGTTACCCCGTCGGCCACCTTGTACCACTCGCCGTAGCCGTTGGGGCTGTAGGACAAGATGTCGATGAACCCCGGTGCCACCACCAGCCCGGAGGCGTCGATGGTGGTACGGCCCCGCAGCGCCGGGGCGTCGGCGCCGACGGCCATGGCGGTGATCCTGGCCCCGTCGATGCCCAGCGCCGCGGCGTAGTCGAACCCCGAGGCCGGGTCCATCACCCGCCCGCCGGTCACCACCGCGTCGAAGACGTGGTTCGGGTCGGTGACCGCCGCGGCCGGGTCGACCACGGGCGCCTCGGGAGGGCCGGCCTCGGGGACGGTGGTGGTCCCGGTCCCGGGCTTGGGCTTGGTGGTGGTCGGGGCCGGGCCCGTCTGCTCCGGTCGGGCCGCCCCGCCGCCGGCCGGTCCGGCCGTTTCGGCGCCGGCCGACCCGGGCTCGGCGGCGCCCAAGCGGCGCAGGACGGCCAGGGTGGAGGCCCCGAACCCCAAGGCCAGCAGCAGGTTTCGGCGGGCGATAGGCGGTCCCTCCGGCCCGGTGTCAGCCACGGGGCGATCCTAACCGTGGCCCTTCCGGCCCTGGGCCACCCGCTACGGTCGAAGCCATGAACGGATCGGCCTCCGCCGGGTCGGCCGGGGGCGCGGTCTCCGGCCGCTCCGCCGGGTCGGCCGGGGGCGCGGTCTCCGGCCCTTCCGACGGGTCGGCCGCCCCGCTCGGGCGGGGGGCCGAATACCGGAGGGCCGCGCTGGTGGGCCTGGCCGGGCTGGTGGTGTTGGGCGGCTTGGTGGCGGTGTCTTGGCGCCGGTCCGAGGCCTCGCCGGTGCTCCCCCTCAAAGTGCGCTCGGCGGAGGTGACCCGGGCCGTCGGCGACTTGGCCGAGGGCGGTCGGTGGCCGGCCTCCCGGACCGTCGACGTCTACCGCGGCTACGGCGCCTGGGTCGATGTCTTCGACTTCTCGCCCGCCTACACCCGGGGCAACCCCCCCTTCGATTTCGACGACCTCGACGAGATGGCCGCCGACGGAGTGCGCACCGTCTACTTGCAGGCCGCCCGCCTCGATGACCGCACCCCCGACGGGCTCGAGGACCGCTGGCTGCTGGCCGACTTGCTGATCGGCGCCCACGAGCGGGGCATGGCGGTGGTGGCCTGGTACCTGCCGAAGTGGGTGGCCGACGGCCGCGACCTCGAACGGCTCCGGCTGCTGGACGAGTTCGAGGTGCTGGGCCACCGCTTCGACGGGGTGGCGGTGGACATCGAGTGGCAGGGCGAGATACCGGCGCCCGAGCGCAGCTCCCGCCTGGTGTCGCTGTCGCAGACCTTCAGGGCTCGCACCGACGATCCGCTGGGGGCCATCGTGATGCCCGCGGTGCTCACCGAGGTGATCAACCCCAACTTCTGGCCCGCCTTCCCGTACCGGCGGCTGGCCTCGATCTACGACGTGTGGCTGCCCATGAGCTACTGGTCGTTCCGCACCTCCAGCTACGGCGACGGCTACTCCTACCACGAGGAGTCGGTGCGCCGGCTCCGGGCCAACCTGGGCGATCCCGACGCCCTGGTGCACGGGATCGGCGGCATCGGCGGGGTGGACGGGATCAACGACCCCCAAAATCCCCGCGAGCCCCGGGCCACCTTGGACGAGATCGACGCCTTCATGCGGGCGCTGGCCGACTCCGGGTCCATCGGGGGCTCCGTTTACGACTGGCAGACGCTGGAGCCCGCGGCCCGCCGATCCCTGGCCGCGCACTTCTCCACTGGCGCCGCCGCCGACCTGGGCTGAAGCTGAGCCCGCCGCGCCCTGGGGCGGGGCCGCTGCTCCGGGTTCGGGGCCGCCGCGCTCTCGGACGGCGATCACGGCGCGGCCAGGGCCCGGCTCAGCCGGTCGGCGAGGCCGCCGTCCAGCGCCTCCATCACCTCGGCCTGGACCGCGGCGCCGTTCCCGAGCCCGGCCAGCACCCAGCGGGCGAAGGACCCGTCGTCGAGCCAGGCGGCCACGGCCGGCGACAGCCCCGGCGCGATCAGCGGCTCGTCCCGGCCCTGCAGGCTGGCCGCTCGCCTCAGCGACGACCATGAGTGAGTCGCATCGAAGTCGGCCCGGCGCTCTAACAGTTCGACGGGGCTCACCGAGGCCCCTTCGGCCAGCGGGTGCAAGGCCGCCAACTGGTCCCAGTTGAGGCCCCGCTCCGACTTGGCCCGGGCGCGGGGGCCGTCGATCGACTTCCGGTCGAGGGCGCTGAGCGCTCGGCGGAAGAACACCGCGTCGGCCATCCCCACCGCCGGCTCTCGGCAGACCGGGGTGGCCATGCCCAGGGCCCGGCGGGCCACGTCCAGCCCGGGGCAGTCCGAGAGCTTCCCCGTGGCGAGGTCGGAGTCGTTCCCGATCCGGACGCCCATGGTCGCCTGCCCGAGCCGGTTGGCGGCCCAGGCGACCACGACCGGAACCGGGCAGTCTCCGTACCAGACGACGCAGTCCGCCACCGAGCCGACCGCGGTCACCTCGAACGGGCATCTCAGGCCGACCAGGGGGCCGTAGAAGTGGTCGACTGGGTCTAGGACGTAGTAACGGCCTCGGCCTTCGCACAGCACGGCCGAGCCCGGGGGCAGATCGATGGCGACGGCGGTCAGGTCGTCGAGGGTGGTCGGGGCGGTGGAGCTGATAGCGGCCATGGCCGAGCCTCCTGTTTCGCAGTGAGAGGCGGCCCGACCCGGGCGGCGAGGGAGCCTTTACAGCTCGGCCCCAGTCTGGCCCGGCCCTGTGACAGTCACCGATGTCTGCGGAGCCAATAGCGTGGCCCCGGTGGACTCGGACTGCCTGTTCTGCCGGATCATCGCCGGCGAGGAGCCGAGCTATCAGGTGATGAGCGACGATTGCGTGGTGGCCGTGCTCGATGTCCGGCCCTTGTTTCCGGGCCACGTGCTGGTGCTGCCCCGCGGCCATTGCGAGACCCTGGCCGACCTGCCCGCCGATCAGGTGGGCCCGCTGTTCGGCCGGGTCCGCCTCATGGCCCGGGCCGTGGCCGACGGGATGGACGCCGAGGGCACGTTCGTGGCCATGAACAACCGGGTCAGCCAGTCGGTGCCCCACCTCCATGTCCACGTGGTTCCCCGCCGCCGCCGGGATGGGCTGCGCGGCTTCTTCTGGCCCCGCACCGTCTACGACGGCGACGAGCATGCTTCCGCCGTGGCCCGGACTTTGCGCGATGCCTACCAGCGGGCCGTGTCCGAAGACGAACCGCCGACCCCCAGGGCCGCGCCCTGACCTCGGGGGCGGTTCCCCTGGTCGGGCCCTTGCGTTGTCCGGCCGGTGGGTCCTGTCACGGGGGCGGTCGTCGCCGCAAGCGGCGCCGACGCTAACCCCCGTGCCACCCCCCGGCCTGGCGTTGGCCAAAGACACCTCCCCGGCATCGACCGCCGAGCGCAGCCCGGGCATCTCATCGAGAACCTCCGCCGCGCCCAGGGTGCGGTGGGCCTGGAACTTCGATTTGCCGGCCTGGTCCCGCAGCACCGACGCCCCGCCGTCGCCGTGGCGCTCCCGGTCAGAGATGGGCCGTTCCGCCGGAGATCCGGCCTAGCCGGCCTCCACCACCCTGACCCGGTACATGCGGGGCCAGAGCTTGCCGGTCATTAAGAAGGTGCCGTCGCCGATGGCGGCCACGCCGTTGAGGACGCCGACGGCGCCGGGGTCGGCCGCCGCGGCCATGGCGTCGTCCACCAGGGGCCGGCCGTCGATGACGGCTGTCACCCGGCCGTCGGCGAGGTCGATCACCAGCAGCTCTGGGGACTGCCACACATTGGCGATCACCAGGCCGTCCACGCACTCCAGTTCGTTGAGCCGGTCGACGGCGACGCCGGCTGAGGCCACGGTGACCGTTCCGATCAGCTCGAACGACTCGGGATCGCGCCGGGCCAGCCGGTCCGACCCGTCCGACATCATCAGCCCATCGCCCGACCGGCACAGCCCCCACCCCTCGCCCTCGTAGGCCAGTTCGCCGACCAAGTCGAGGGTGGCCCGGTCGTACACCAGGGCCCGGCCCGCCTTCCAGGTGAGCTGCACGATCCGGTCGCCCACCACGGTCAGCCCCTCGCCGAACAGGTCGTCGGCAACGGTCGCCTCGGCCGTCACCTCCCCAGTGGCCGGGTCGACTCGCCGCAGCGACGACCGCCCGTACAGGCCGGTGCTCTCATACAGCGCTCCGCCGGCCATCTCCAGCCCTTGGGTGAAGGCTTCCGGGTCGTGGGGGCGCCGCTCCAGGATCTCCACCGTCCAGCGGGCCACGCCCGGCCCGCCAGCGGCGTCGGGCAGGCCCGTAGGGAGATTCGGGCTGGCAGTCGGCTCGGGAAGCTCGGAGGCTCCCGCTGGGGTGACGGCTGGCGCGGAGGGGCCTTCGGCCGTGGTTGGCTCGGAGCCCGGGCCGGTAGCCGGGGAGACCTCAGGCTCGGAGGGGCCGTCGGCCGTTGTTAGCTCGGAGCCCGGGCCAGCAGGCGGCTCGGGCGAGTTCGGCGTCGCGACTGCCGGGGGCTCGTCCCGGGCCGGCGAGCACCCGGCGGAAAGGCCTCCGGCCGCGACTGCTGCGACCAGGGCCGCGACCCGGACCGGAACCAAGCGGCGAACGATGGCCGGATGATAGGCCCCGGATCGCAAGCCCCGGCCCCGGCCGCCGGGCCCGGAGTGGCTACAGTCCCCGGCGATGACGGCGGTCCACGACGTCGACTTCACCCTCGAGTACCCCTACACCCGCTCCACCGGCCCGATCGTCGGCCCGTGGCTGACTGGCCTGCGGGACGGCCGCATCCTGGGCCTGCGGGTCGGCGGCCGGGTGGTCTGTCCGCCGGTGGAGTACGACCCCGACACCGGGGTCTCCACATCGCCCGACGACCTGACCGAGGTCGGCCCGGCCGGAACGGTGACCGCCTGGACCTGGGTGTGCGCCCCCACCTCCAAGCACCCCTTCGCCCAGCCCTTCGCCTTCGCTCAGATCCGCCTCGACGGCGCCGACACCGCCATGCTCCACGCCGTGGACGCCGGCGACATGGCGGCCATGAGCACCGGGATGCGGGTAGTGGCCCGGTTCCGCCCCGAGCGGCGGGGCGCGGTCACCGACGTGTATTTCGTCCCCGGCGACGAGCCCCCGCCCCCGGTGGAGGCCGACCCCGACGCCGGGTCGGTGGAGACCACCGAGCACCTCATCGGGGTCCGCATCCGCGAGCCGCTGTTCCCGTTCCGGGCCCGTTTCGCCCGGGGTCTGCTGGAGGGCCGCATCCTGGGTCAGCGCAGCCCGGCCGACGGCAAGGTGCACGTGCCCAGCCGGGGCTACGACGCCCTGAACCGGGTGGCGATGGGCCCCGAGCACGACGTTGAGGTGGCCGATGTCGGCACCGTCACCTCCTTCACCGAGATCGCGCCCATCCAGTACCACGGCCAGACCGAGACCGAGCCCTGGATCCGGTGCTCGGTCCTGCTGGACTCCGCCGACACCACCGTCGGGGGCATCGACGTCCGCCACATCGGCGTGGAGGAGTTCCGGGTGGGGATGAGGCTGCGCATGGTGTGGAAGCCCGAGGGCGAGCGGGACGTGAGCGCCATCGAGAACCGCTGGGGCGGTATCACCGGCGGCGTCTACGAGCGCTGGGAGCCCACCGGCGAGCCCGACGTAGACCCCGAACTGCTCAAGGACCACCCCTTCTGATGGCCGCCGCCTCTGCCTCCTCGGCCGCCGCCTCGGCCCCGGACTTCCCCGATATCGCGGTGGTGGCCACCGCCCAGACCCCGGCCCACGCTCGCTACGACGGTCCCGAAGTCCACCTCATCATGGACTGCGTGGACCAGCTCTTGGCCTCCACCGGCCTGAGCCGGGACGGCATCGACTTCACCATCGCCGGGAGCTGCGACTACCTGAGCGGGATGCCCTTCGCCTTCGTCACCAACGTGGACGGCATGGGGGCGTGGCCGCCGGTGTACGAGTCGCACGTGGAGATGGACGGGGCCTGGGCCCTGTTCGAGGCCTGGCTGAGGCTGCAGGTGGGCGATGTGGACACGGCCATGGTGGTGGGCAGCGGGCGGTCGTCGCCCTGTAACGCCAGGGAGGTGTTCCACCTCCAGGCCGACCCCTACGCGGTGGCCCCCCTCGGCCTCGACCCCGACGCCCTGGCCGGCATCCAGGCCCGGTCTCTCATCGACGCCGGCCTGGCCTCCGAATCCGACTTCGCCGCGGTGGTGGCCCGGAGCCGGGCTGCGGCTGCCGCCAACCCCATGGCCCAAGTCCAGGCGTCGGGTGCGGTCGCGGTGGCCGATCTGCTGGCCGAGCCCTACGACATGGCCCCGCTGCGGGCCCACGACGTCGCGCCCCCCGCGGACGGGGCCGCGGCGGTGATCATCGCCACCGCCGAGCGGGCCCGGGAGCTGACCGACCGCCCGGTGTGGATTCGGGGCATCGACCACCGGATCGAGTCCCACCACCCCGGCCTGCGCGACCTCACCGACTCGGCGTCTGTCCGAACCGCCGCGGCCACCTTGGGCATCGGCCCCGCCGCCGGCGGAGGCGGCGGCGGCGAGGGTGCCGACCCCGACGGCGGGGGGACCGCCGGACTGGACGTGGCCGAGTTGCACGTCACCCACGCCCACGAGGAGATCATCCTGCGCTCGGCGCTCGGCCTCGACGACTCCGTGGAGGTGAACCCGTCGGGGGGTCCGCTGGGCGGCAACCCGGTGATGGCCACCGGCCTGATCCGGGTGATCGAGGCCGCCGACCGGATCGCATCCGGCCGGGCCCGCCGCGCCGTGGCCCACGCCTCCAGCGGACCGGCCCTCCAGCAGAACCTGCTGTGCCTCCTGGAGGGCGACGGCTGATGGCCGCGGTCGCGGGTGCCCGGCCCCGCCCGTCGGGAGGCGACGGCTGATGGCGCGGCCCTGCGCGGTGGTCGGCATCGGCCAGACCCTCTACCGGCGCCGGCGCGGCGACGTGTCCCTCGACGGGCTGGTGCGCGAAGCCGCGCTGGCCGCCCTAACCGACGCCGAGCTGACCTTCGCCGACGTCGATGCGGTGGTCATCGGCAAGGCCCCCGACGCCTTGGAAGGGGTCATCATGCCCGAGCTGTCGCTGTGCGACGCCCTGGGCGCGGTGGGCAAGCCCATCCACCGGGTCCACACCGCCGGGTCGGTCGGGGCCTCCACCGCCATCTCGGCCGCGGTGCTGGTGGAGAGCGGCCGCTACGACACCGTCCTCACCGTGGCCTACGAGAAGCAGTCCGAGGGCAACGCCACCTGGGCCCTGTCGGGGGGCCGCTCGGGGGGCCAGGCCGCGGGCGGCACCTTCGCCCCCTGGATACGGGAGTACATCCGCCGGTCCGGAGCCCCCGAGCACATCGGCTGGCTGGTGGCGGTGAAGGACCGGCTCAACGCCGTCAAAAACCCCTACTCCCATCTGCGGATTCCCGACATCACCGTCGAGAAGGTGCGGGAGTCGCCCATGCTGTGGGACCCGATCCACTTCCTAGAGTCGTGCCCGTCCTCCGACGGTGCCGCGGCCATGGTGCTGGCCGGCGGGGAGCGGGCCCGGCGCTCGGCGAGGCCGGCCTGGGTGCTGGGCCACGCCAAGCGCACCGAGATCACCACCTTCCCGGGCCGGGACACGGTGCGGCCCCGGGCCGGGGTGGAATGCGCGGCCGCCCTGTACGCCTCGGTGGGCATCACCGACCCCCGGCGCCAGATCGACGCGGCCGAACTGTACGTGCCGTTTAGCTGGTACGAGCCCATGTGGCTGGAGGGCCATCTCATCGCGGAGGAGGGCGAGGGCTGGAAGATGACCGACTCGGGCGCCACCGCCCTCGACGGCGACTTCCCGGTGAACTGCTCGGGCGGGGTGCTGTCGTCGAACCCGATCGGGGCCTCGGGCATGATCCGGTGCCTAGAGGCGGCCAACCAGGTGAGAGGCACCGCTGGCGACTACCAGGTGGACGGGGCCAGGGTGGCCCTGGCCCACGCCTACGGCGGCGCCGCCCAGTACTTCGCCATGTGGATCGTGGGCTCCAGCTTGGACGTTCTGGCATGACTCGGCGGGCTGGCCCGGGCGGGAGACGGCCGTGACCGGGTGCTGCGGGTTGCCTCGGGCCGAAGCGGGCGGGAGACGGCCGTGACCGGGTGCTGCGACGGACGGGTGGTGATCGTCACCGGGGCCGGGCGGGGCCTGGGCCGGGCCCACGCCCTGGCCTTCGCGGCCGAGGGGGCCCGGGTGGTGGTGAACGACCTGGGGGTGGAGCGGGACGGCTCCGGGGCCCCTAGCGAGGCCGCGGCGGAGGTGGCGGCCGAGATCGCCGCCGCCGGGGGCGAGGCGGTGGCCAACGGCGGCGATGTCGCCGACTGGGACGACGCCCGGGCGATGGTCTCCCAGGCGGTGGACGCCTGGGGGCGCCTGGACACGCTGGTTTGCAACGCCGGGTTCCTGCGGGATCGGATGCTGGTGAACATGTCCGAGGCGGAGTGGGACGCGGTGGTGAGGGTCCACCTGAAGGGCCATTTCGCCCCGGCCCGCCACGCCGCGGCCTGGTGGCGGGACCGGGCCAAGGCCGGCGAGCCGGTGAGGGGGCGGATCGTGAACACCACCTCGGGGGCGGGGCTGATGGGCTCGATCGGCCAGGGCAACTACGCGGCGGCCAAGGCCGGGATCGCGGCCCTCACCGTCCAGCAGGCGGCTGAGTGGGGCCGCTACGGGGTGCTGGTCAACGGGATCGCCCCCGACGCCCGGACCCGGATGACGGCCGGGGTGTTCTACGACGCCGAGGCCCCTGAGGGCTGGGACCCCAAGGACCCGGCCAACGTCTCGCCGCTGGTGGTGTGGCTGGGCAGCGACGGCTGCGACGTGACCGGCCGGGTGTTCGAGTGCAGCGGCGGCGGGCTGAGCGTGTGCGACGGCTGGCAGCACGGCCCGGTGAAGTCGGTGGGGGAGCGGGCCATGACCGCAGCCGAGGCCGCCGATCTGGCCCGTGCCTCCATCGCCGCCGAGCGCCCCCCCGCCCCCGTCTACGGCACCGCCCCCTGACCGCCGGGAGCTTTGCAACGGAGAGCACTTACACCCGCCAGTTCATTCACCTTGACGAGGACCGTCAGGCATCCTGGCCCGGGCCCGGGCCAGGGCGGCGCAGGCTCTATGACCCGTCGGGACGGCGGATCGCCCCACGACCGGTCGGCCTGGCGGCGGATCTGGGGCCGGGGCCGGTCGGTGTCGATGTCCCGAGGTACGGGCCCGGCTGGACCGCCGCCTCATCGGCGGGACCGACCGGTCCGGGTCCGGGTCCGCCGCCTCCCGAGGCCCGCCGCCGCTCCCTCGACCGTGACACCGGCTACCTGCCCGATCCGGGAGCGGCCGGGCTACGACCCGAAGACCTGCCTATGGTGCGGCCCGAAGACCGCTACTTGACTGGGAACTCCCACCATGACCCGACTTCGGGCCGCCGCCCTGACAGTGGCCACCATCACCGCCGTAACGGTGGTCACCACCGCCCCGGCCGCCAGCTTTGGCCTACCGGGCGGGTGGAACTTGCCCGACACCATGGCCGCCCTGGCCCTCAACGACGACTACCGCTTCGCCTGGATGCTTGACCTAATGCTTGTCGGGCCGGTGGAGGGGATCACCACCGACGATTTCTGCGACGGGGTGTTTCTGACCGCATCGGATGGCACCGAGCTCGACCTGAAGTTCCGCAGTGTCAGCTATCGGCTGGCACCGTCGGGGTGGGGTGTCGAGGCGATCACCACCGAGTGCACAACTAGCCATAGCTATACGGCGAGGGAACAGGTCGTCTTGGAGGTCGGCCAGTGTCGGTCGACTGCTAACTGGGGCACCTGCCGCTACCGATGGGGCTACAGCTCGTGGAATTGGACGGGTGACACGCTGAACACTTGGGACGGGCCGCTCACCGTGACCGTCCCGCAACGGGTGATCTATTACGTCTGTAGCGCTTGGATTCCTGGCACCAACGACTTCGAGTTCACCCCCCCGAACCCGACCACCGAGCCGTGCCACCCCGAAAGCGACGGGTGGGCGACCATGAACCGAGTCCGCGCCCGGACGGTCGCCCGCAACCTGCCCGAGGGCCTGCCCGACCTGAAGACACTGGTGAGGCCCTGGCTACGGCCCGCCGAGGGTGCTCCCGAGGCTGAGGCCGAGCCGCCGCCCTCCACCGCCACCCCCGCCGCCGACCACTGAATGCTCTCACCCGGTGGTGAGCCTGGACGCCAGCGGTGGCCCGTCCACCGTGACCTGCGGCCTCGGGTGGTGAGCCGAGCCCTTCGGGCAGTCCGCTCGGCCGCCCTGTTGCTGGCCGGGGTAGCGGCCGGGTCCGGGTCCGACACCCGCCGGTGGGGCTGCGCTGAACGGGGTCGGGCCACCGAGCACGACACCTACCTGGTCACAGAAGGCCAAGACGACACCCTTATGCTCACCCTGATGTCGGGTTGGACTGAGGAGCACCTCGCTCTGCTAGAGCGTCCCGATGTCCAAAACCTCCTCAAGCCTGGTGGTGAGCCGGCTATCGAGGCGCCTGTCGATCCTGACCGCGACACCGCCGCTTCCAGGCTCGCCTGCCTCGCGCTGCGCCAAACTGAGTTTTGGGGCAAAGCAAACTTCGCCATTGAGGTCGCCCACCCCCGTTTTGATGAAGCCGTAGAGGCGGCGGCGGCCGCAGACGACGAGCAACAGGCCCTTGAAGCAGCGCGCAGAATCCTCGAAGGCCCTGAAGCGGCCGAAGCCTTCGGACTCGCCCCGTAGGCCAACGGGATCGCCTTGGACGCCCGGACCCGGATGACGGCCGGGGTGTTCTACGACGCCGAGGTCCCCGAGGGCTGGGACCCCAAGGACCCGGCCAACGTTTCGCCGCTGGTGGTGTGGTTGGGCAGCGACGGCTGTGACGTGACCGGCCGGGTGTTCGAGTGCAGCGGCGGCGGGTTGAGCGTGTGCGACGGCTGGCAGCACGTTAGGTATGCGAGGAAGCCTCGATCTTGTAGTCCTCTATTAGGGCGGCTACGACCTCGGGGCGTATGCCCAACTCCTTCGATCGTCGCGTTCCGTACCGGAGCAATCGCCTCCGTTCGGGATCGGGTTCCAATTCCCACGGTTCCAGCTTCAGCCCTGCTTCGGTGCGTCCGTTCTCGATGAGGGCGACGGCTTCGGCGATGTCGTCTTCCAGGGCGATTTCGAATCGTTGACGCAAAATGCCGCCGATGTCGTAGTTCGCTTCCGTCGGGCTTTGCGCCCCGTATTCTGAGTCGTGCCAGTCGGTCATGGCCTCGATGGTCGGCACTTCGTCCTTGGCCGCGGCCAGCGCGAAACGGGTCAGCCAGTCGATCTGGTCTTCGCTGGGCAGATCCGCGCTCAGGCCGTGGGCAATGTTGTCTCGAACCCGGGCGAATCGGTCGAGTTCGCTGGACAGGTTGTCGCTGATCACGCCATGGATTGAGAGGTCGTGGACGAGGGTGCGGGGTTGGCTCGGGCGCATATCCGGGGTGTCCTGGTCCCGGCTCAAGGCCAAGAGCGCACCCTCGGTTGCCGACCAGGTGAGCATGAAGGCTGCCTCGGGCGATGCGCTGGCCACTCCCTTCGCTTCATCGATGCGGCGGGTGATGTCGTCGCGATTCGGGTTGGGCGGCGGGGGGTCGATTGGGTAGGTCGCTATGTCGAGCTGCCAGTCTAGATCCGACTCCACGATCTCGGCCAGCCGATCGAGTCGTTTGCGCCTTGCCTTGAAAATGTTGGCCGGCAGGATCTCGACCAGGATGGTCTTGTCATTGCGGCGAGCGATGGCACAGGCGAAGAAGTCATCGTTAGGCGGGGGAAGGCGCTCTCCGAGGCTTACGGTAAACCCGTCGGCTTCGTATCTGGCTTGCACTTTCTCGAGGAAGCGGCTGTAGGTGCCACGATGGCTGGCTGGCTGTTGGCTCATAGGGCCTCCCGCCCCCGTCTACGGCACCGCCCCCTGACCGCCGGGATCGCATCCAACCGGGCGATCATCAGGCTTGGGTAGATGAAACCCCGTCTCTGTATGCCCCCACTAGGTGTTGCTCGCTCTTGATGAGGGCGACCGCTTCGGCGATGTCGGCTTCCAGGGCAGTTTCGAACCGTTGGCGCAGGATGTCGCCGACATCGTGACCGGCTTCGCTCGGGATGCGGGTTCCGCGTGCCGATTCGATGAACCATTCCGCCATGTTCTCGATCGTCGCCACATCCCCTTCGGCCGCGGCCAGCGCGAAACGGACCAGCCAGTCGAGTTGGCCCTCGCCGGGCAGCTCCGAGTTCAAGCCGTGGGCGATGTTGTTCCGGATCCGGGCGAACCGGTCGAGTTCCTTGAACTGGTTGTCGCTGAGCACACCGTGGATGACGAGGTCGTGAACGAGAGCGCGGGGCTTCCCTGGCCGGACCCGTGGGAGGTCTTGGTCCCGGCAGACTGCGAGAAGGGCACCCTCGACAGCCGACCAGATGAGCATCAGAGATGCTTCAGGCGACTCACCGGCGACTCGCTTCGCTTCCTCTATGCGGCGAATTATGTCGTCTCGGCTCGGGTCGGGCGGAGGGGGATCAACCGGGTAGGTGTCGATGTTGAGCTGCCAGCTCTGGTCCGACTCGAGGATTTCGGCCAGCCGGCCAAGTCGGTTGCCTTTCATCTTGTGAATGTTGTCCGGCTGGATTTCGATCAGGATCGCCTTGCCGCTGCGGCGAGCGATGGCGTCGGCGATGAAGTCGTCGTGGGGCGGGGGAAGGCGCTCTCCGAGACTGACTTCGAACCCGTCGGCTTCGTATCGGGCTTTGACTCTCTCGACGGCACGGCCGTCTACTTCACGGCGCCTGACCAGTTGCTGTGTCATGAGAACTCCAGTCGGGTGTGGGCGTCGGCGATCCGGATGAAAACGAAATCGCCCCGCGGCCTGGTCAGCGCGGCCCCCAAGATGGGAGGAGCAACTTCAAAGAGGGGGAGTTGTTGGAGGTTGATCTTGCGGGAGCACACGTCGACCACGGTTTCGTCATCGGCGTAGACGATACCTTCCAAGGCGTCCTGGATGGGCTTGATGATGTTGTCCACGTCGAGGTCGGTGGTGCCGTCGTAGAAGTAGTCGATCCTGAGTCGGTGCGGGCCGGCCAGGAGCGGTATCTGGGCCGGTGCCTCTCGCTGGACGCTGTCTTTCCACGGCTTCTTGTGCTTAGCGCCTTGCGATTTCGGCTTGCCCCACACGACGAAGTCGATCATGGCTGGCTGGTGCCGGGGCTGAGGCGTCGTCGCACGGCTCAATTCTAGAAGGGAATGAAATTGATTCAAATATAACTTATAAAAAATTTAGAGCCGCTTGGTTCGGCGCGTCACCAGGTCTCCCAGTTTTCGGACAGGAGTTCGGCTTGTTCCAACACGGTGCGGGTGGCCTGTTCCTGTTTGTCGGGCGGGTAGCCGTGGCGGGTCAGGATGCGCTTCACCAGCCGGCGCAGGTTGGCCCGCACGCTCTCGCGCACGGTCCAGTCGATGGTCACGTTGTTGCGCACCGTCTCCACCAGCTCCCGGGCGATGCCCCGCAGGGTCTCGTCGCCCAGCACCGCCACCGCGCTGTCGTTGGTCTCCAGCGCGTCGTAGAAGGCCAGCTCCTCCTCGGACAACCCCAGTTCGTCGCCCCGGGCGGCGGCCTCCCGCATGGCCCGGGCCAGCCCGATCAGCTCTTCGATCACCTGGGCCGCCTCGATGGAGCGGTTCCGGTAGCGGCGCAGGGTGGCCTCCAACAACTCAGAGAACGACCGGGACTGCACCAGGTTCTTGCGCCGCCGGGTCGCTACCTCGCCCCGGATCAGCCGCTGCAGCAGCTCCACTGCCAGGTTGGGTCGGTGCAAGCCCCGGATCTCGGCCAGGAACTCCTCGGACAGCACCGAGATGTCGGGTCGGTCCAGCCCGGCCGCCTCGAATATGTCGGTCACTCCCTCGGGGGCCACCGCCCGGGAGACGATCTGGCGCACGGCCTGGTCGAGGTCGGCGCCGGGGCGGCCCTCGCCGGGGGATCGCTTGGCCAGCGCTGCCCGCACCGCCTGGAAGAAGGCCACGTCGTCGCGCACCGCCAACGCCGCCGGGCTGGGCACGGCCAGGGCGAAAGCCTGCGACAGATCCCGCACCGTCACCAGGCAGCGGTCCTTGCCGTCGGGCTGGGCCAGCACATGCTCCAGCGCCCCGGCCAGCAGCCCGAGCCGCCGCCGGGAGTCGCCGCCAGCCCACCCCGACCAGTCGAACCCAGAGAACAGCCCGCAGCACACCTCGTGCTTCTCCCGCATCACCGCCACCGCCTCGGCGTGGTTGATAGCGGGCTGCCCGGTGCCGCCGCTGCCGGTGTAGACGGACAGGGCCTGCTTGAGTTCGGGGGCCAGGCCCAGGTAGTCCACCACCAAGCCGCCGGGCTTGTCGCCGAACACCCGGTTGACCCGGGCGATGGCCTGCATCAGCCCGTGGCCCCGCATCGGCTTGTCCACGTACATGGTGTGCAGGCTGGGCGCGTCGAACCCGGTGAGCCACATGTCCCGCACCAGCACCATCCGCAGCCCGTCGGCGCTGTCGCGGAACCGCCGGGCCAGCGCCTCTCGCCGGGCCTTGCTGCGGATGTGGGTCTGCCACTCCGGCGGGTCGGCGGCCGAGCCGGTCATCACCACCTTGATGGCGCCCTGGTCGTCGTCGGCGTGATGCCAGCCGGGCCGCAGCCTCACGATCTCGTCGTGCAGCTCGACGCAGATGCGCCGGCTCATGCCCACCACCATCGCCTTGCCGTCGAGGGCTTCGAGGCGCCGCTCGAAGTGCTCGACGATGTCGGCGGCCACCAACCCGAGCCGCCTCTCGGCGCCGACCACCGCTTCGAGCTGGGCCCAGCGGGTCTTGAGCCGTTCGGCCCGTTCGGCCTCCTCGCCCTCGGTGACCTCCTCGAACTGGTCGTCGATGGTGGGCCGCTCGGCCTCGTCGAGGGTCAGCTCGGCCAGGCGGCTCTCGTAATAGATGGGCACGGTGGCCCCGTCGGCGACGGCGGCCTCGATGTCGTAGACGCTGATGTAGTCGCCGAACACGGCTCGGGTGTTGGCGTCGGCGTGCTCGACGGGGGTTCCGGTGAAGCCGATGAAGGAGGCGTGAGGCAGGGCGTCTCGCATGTGGCGGGCGAAGCCGTCGACGAAGTCGTACTGGCTGCGGTGGGCCTCGTCGGCAATCACCACGATGTTTCGGCGCTGAGAGAGGGCGGGGAGGGAGTCGCCGCGCTGGTCGGGGAGGAACTTCTGGATGGTGGTGAACACCACCCCGCCCGCCTCCACCGCCAGCTTGGACCGCAGGTCGGCCCGGCTGGCGGCCTGCTCCGGGGGCTGGCCCAGCAGGTCCCGGCCGCGGGAGAAGGCGCCGAAGAGCTGGTCGTCGAGGTCGTTGCGGTCGGTGAGCACCACCACGGTGGGGTTGGCCATGGCCGGCGCCCGGATGATGGCCCCGGCGTAGAAGGCCATGGTGAGGCTCTTGCCCGACCCCTGGGTGTGCCACACCACCCCGATGCGCCGGTCGCCCTGCTGTCCGCCGGGCCGGTGGCTGTGGCCGAGGGGGCGGCTGGCCGCGGGCGTGCCGGCCGGGGGCGGAGCGGACCCGGCGGGCCGGTCATCGTCCGCGGCGGCCCGCAGGGTCTCGTCCACCGCGGCCCGCACCGCATGGAACTGGTGATATCCGGCCATTTTCTTGTCCGGCGGCCCGGCGCCGTCGTCCTCGAACACGATGAAGTCCCGTATGAGGGCGAGCAGGCTCTCGGGTTCGCAGACCCCTTCGAGCAGCACTTGGAGTTCGAGCATGGCGCGGTCGGCGGTGGGGGTGTCGCCGGAGAGCGGCCGCCAGGGCTTGAACCACTCCCAGCCGCCGGTGAGGGTGCCGACCCGGGCCTGCGGCCCGTCGGAGACGATGAGGAGTTCGTTCATGGCGAACAGGGCGGGCAGCTCGGCCTTGTAGGTCTGGAGCTGCTGCCAGGCGGTTCGGATGGTGGCGTCTTCGTCGGCGGGATTCTTGAGCTCGACAACCCCGAGGGGCAGCCCGTTGACGAATAGCACCACATCGGCCCGCCGCCGGTTGCGGTTCTCGACCACGGTCACCTGGTTGACGGCCAGCCAGTCGTTGTTCGCAGGCTCGTCGAAGTCGAGCACCCGTGCCTGCGCGCCCCGTATGGCCCCGCCGTCGGCGCGGTACTCCACCGTCACCCCGTCGGTCAGCATCCGGTGAAACGCCCGGTTGCGGGTTTCGAGGGACGACCCCTCCGGCCGGGTCAGCTTGCGGAAGGCGTCATCGAGCGCCTCGTGGGGGAGGTCCGGGTTGAGCTGGCCCAGCGCCTCCCGCAGCCGCCCCTCCAGCACAACCTGGGAGTAGTCGCCCCGTTCCGCCCCTGGCGCTTCCGGCCCGATCTCCGGCCCATGGGCCGTGCTCCAGCCCAACTCGCGCAGCCACTCCAGCGCAGCATCCTCGACATCGCCTTCGTTCAACGTGGTCATGCGCTCATTGTGCAACACGCCCGGCCGCGTTCCGCGGGCTTGCTCCGTAAACAGCCTCGGCATGGTCCATTTGAGTCAGACGAACGGACCGTGAGCCTCGGCTGGTGCTGCGATACCAAGCATCACCACCTAATCAAGGATACCTATGCTACACTAAGTTAGGTGGACATTCTGCTAGTGAATATTGACGCCCTCTCGCTAGACGGTGAGAACCCGCGGCATCCCCTGACTTATGATCAACATGATGCAATTGCAGCGCTTTTGGATGATGGTCTAGAGAAGATAAATAATCTGGCTAAAGACATAGCAGAGTATGGGCTTAGTCCGGCTGAACTCCTGATAGTCATGCCACATGAGCAAGGTAGATATATCGTGCTGGAGGGGAATCGTCGTATAGCGGCTTTAAAGATACTTCGTCAGCCCGATCTAGCTGAAGGACATTCTTCCTCGTCGCGATTTAATTGGATCAAGGCTGAACATGCTACTTTCGTAGATAAAGTCCCTTGTGCTGTAGTCAGTTCAAGAGAAGAAGCACGTCACTGGCTGGAGTTGCGGCACACCGGTGAACGTGAAGGTGCTGGAGTAGTCCCGTGGTCTACTTCGGCAAAACAGCGTTTCAGTCCCCGTAGTGGCACCCATACTGACAAAGCTATGAAGGTTATTGATGTGCTTCGGTCATCGTATTCCGACGATACAGAACTTCTGGAAGATCTCAAGGTAGTCAGTATTGAGAAGTCGACCACCTTAGGTCGATTGGTGAGCGACCCAGATGTCAGATCCATATTAGGTATTAATCTGAAAAAAGAGATTATCGAACGAAATTATCTGCCATTAATTCGATGTGTTGTGTCTGACTTAGTTAGAAAAATCTCAGTTTCTGATATAAAATCTAAGGAACAAAGGAAACAATATATAGAAGATGTTAGAGACCGCTTATTTGATGAGAACGTCTCCCCGTCAATGCAACCGACCGAACCGCAAAAGAGATCCAACAAGAGAAAGAAAAAAGCTACTAATCAAGCTTTCTTGTTTGATGGACTTGAGTTGAATAACTTAGGTGAAAAAGTATCTGCTATTGTTAAGGAACTACAGCGGCTTGATATTGAAAAGTTTCCACATGCTTCATCCGTATTACTTCGGTGTATAATCGAATTATCTGTTGACCAATTTTATCAGAAAAAAGGTTGGGAGCATATCCAACTTCAGAGGGGTGTGAGGCGTTGTTTGGATGAAATAGACCCAAGTAGGAAAGATGACAAGTATGTATATATAAGAAAGAGTTTGAGCGGTCAAGATAGTCTCTTAACACCTAGCACGCTTCATGGGTATGTTCACAGTCAATACGTTCACCCCTCTCCGACTGATCTACGAGCCTATGCAAGGAACTATCATCCTTTCCTGGCTGCTCTTAATGGCTGTATATAATTTTCAACGATTCTTAAGTCCGCTACGTTACCCGGGCGGAAAGGGATCACTTGGGTCATTTGTGGGTGGACTGATCGATAATTGCCTGCCCCGGCCGCAAGTGTATGTTGAGCCGTTCGCGGGTGGAGCGGGAGTGGCACTTCGACTGGTGGTAGAAGAATATGTCGAATGTGTAGTTCTGAACGATTTTCATCGAGGGGTTAGCGCTTTTTGGAGGGCGATCTTATATGATACAGCCGAATTTGTGGAAATGATGGAGCGAACACCAATTGATATAGACACGTGGCATATCCAGAAAGCAATCTTTGAGGATCAAAAATCGTCTGGTTTAGAACTTGGTTTTGCCACCTTTTTTATGAATCGTACGAACCACTCTGGTATTCTTGGAGCTAGGCCAATCGGCGGGCTTGACCAGGCCGGTAAG
Source organism: uncultured Acidimicrobiales bacterium (assembly GCA_958296055.1). GTDB lineage: Bacteria > Actinomycetota > Acidimicrobiia > Acidimicrobiales > Aldehydirespiratoraceae > CATQHS01. The sequence goes on along the minus strand of CATQHS010000001.1, from coordinate 376,943 downwards.
TGGGCGATTGATGCCCGATTCAACAAACCTGGACTTCGGGCGCGAATTGAATTTATCGCGCGGTATAAGGATCGGATCAGCGTCAAACAACAAGACGCGCTGACTCTGCTGAAAGATATGGATAATGACTGGAGTCAGTCGTTTATTTATTCTGATCCTCCGTATCTTCAAAAAAGTGCAGATCTTTACCTAAATAATCTATCCTGGTCTGATCATGTAACTCTGGCGTGTTTGCTTCGCAGTCGAGGCGGGACGTGGATGATCACCTACGACGCTGATGATAGGGTTACCGATGAGCTGTACCCCGATCTCCGGGCGGCTAGGTTCGGAATTGCGCACACCGCGGGCCGTCAGCGTCTCGGGGATGAAATAGTTGTATTCTCCGATAACTGCGTAGTTGAAAATATGGTAGGTGTGGGCTCAGGCACGGCAAATTGGCTGTAATCTAAAACTGCTTGGACATAACTTAAATTTCATTGCAATCCAGGTGTAGATTACCCGCAGTCGTCAATTCGCTAGAAGCAATTTTGGAAGTAAAGCATCACGTAATATTGTCAAAGTATACAATTCTCTGGCGGTCTTAGAAGTATATGAAAAAATATTACCTATTATTTTTCCAAATATCTTCATAGTTAGCGATCCATTAGGAAGTGTTATTTTATAACTTGATATAGCATCTTTTGAAACACGCTGTCTGCCACTTGTGCCATGCATATTTTGTACTGCAAATCTGACAAATGTGTCGTTGCGTGCAAGCAGGTAAGCGTACTCATCAGGAAGTGGAGTCGTCGGTCTCATAACGATATATTCAGTTGATCCCCACCCGACTTCGTTATCCTGCAAAAAGTCAACGTATGATACCTTGCCATTTTCGAGGCATGGAGTGATACGTGCAACGAGTGTGTCTCCATTGATGAATCGCATGCCTGAGCCAAAAGGTTCTTTGGTTACTATATGAGGAGCATGACCTTTGGTTGGCATATTTGCCATGCTAAGATAGGGTGCAATTGTGCCCTTTCTTAGTGGTCTTGTTGGATTGATTTCTATCGCTTCATGTAGCGCTAAGTGCTGCCAATTTTCTGGGATTTCGCCTAGTTCGGAGGGGACTAGACGGTCGGGGAAGAGGTCGTAGAGGTGGGCGGGAAGACCGGGGAGGGATTCGTCTGGTCGCCAACGGCCTTCCATTTTGGCGCGGACTGGGTCGAAATCTATGAACCAGGACTTGAACAACGCCTGGGCCATTGCTTCTAGTGTTTCGTTCATGCGCCGGTTCAGTTCAATCTTTGTATCCAATGTGCTTAGAATATGAGCTATATCTTGTTGTTTTGAGAGAGGAGGTAGTTGAACTTCTAGCTGCTCAAGATCATGGGGTCGGATAGACGGATAAGCTGAGGTGCTGTTTTCAGCGATGGCTTGTAGATAATTAACTATATGATCTTGTGTCAGTAAGTAGTATATGAAGTCGGTGTATGCTACATTCGGTTTCCCTCTTAGAACGATGAATCCTGTTGAAACTAGAAAATTTGTAGGGGGATATTTGATCAATCCAAAATGTCTTTGATTAGGACGCACCATTGAATAAATTATGTCACCTGACTTAATCTTTCGACGTGCTCGGGTTGGGATTTTGTCTCTTCCTGTAACCAGATGTTGAATCTCTTTGATAGTATTAGTTGTAATATTACCAGTATCCAAATAATTGATAAACGGCCATGCTTCCTTTTCAGAGTAGTTAGATGTTTCAATTTCGATGCACTGTTCAAGGACTACTTTCTTCCACTCATTTGTGGATCCATTTTGGAATATGACTACGCAATCCTTTCTGATCATTTCTCGAAAGTTGTCGGAGATATCATGCCAGTCAAGTACATCGACTCTAAATGGCAGGGTGGATTCTTCGAAGGCATCTTTCAACCTACCGAGAACACGCCATCCTAGGGGTTGATCACCGACTACAGCTAAGTCAAGGTCGGAGTAATCTTTTGCAATCCAGGTGGCACGGGAGCCAAATGCTCGCACTTCACAATCAGGCACATGTTTGTCAAGGATGTGTCGAACCATCTCTAAGTATGCGGGAGCTATGTCAATGGGCTGACCGGTTGATGTCATGAGTTACGTTTTGCTAGTTCTATTATGAGTAATCTCATATCTTCCAGAAATTCTCCAACAATTGCTACGGTCATTTCGGCCTGTTCGTCATCGTAAGTGTGAGAAGTTCTGTTCCGCATCTCTCTGTAATCCATGTATGCCACCGGGTCATGGATTAATTTGGCTTTAGCAGCTTCGCGTACTAGATTTGGAAAACTCATGGCCTCAACTTCGGCAGAATCAGATGCTCCTACAGAAAGCTGTCTGCGAATCATCTTGACGGCTAAGCCATAAGTAAACTCAAACGCTTGGATAGTAGCTGCTCGGAATTGTTCGCGAAGTTCCTCATCTTCTGCCATTTCGGAGTGGAGGTAGTTGAAGCTCTTCTGCAATTGAGATACGGCATTTTTCAAGGGAGAGAAGTCCAACTTCATTCCGCTGCCTCCTGGGTGAGGAATCCCAGGCTGGTTAGGTTGGCCTCTATGGCCGCATCCAGGCGGGCCGCCTCGGCTCGCTGCTCCTGCCACTGGGCGGTGAGTCGGGCCATCTTCTCCTCGAAGGGCTCGCCGTCTTCAGGCTGGGGCTCCACTCCAACGTAGCGGCCGGGGGTGAGCACGTGATCGTGCTTGCGCACCTCCTCCAGCGACGCGCTCTTGCAGAAACCCGCCACATCTTCGTAGTCGCCCGCGCCCTCTTCGCCCCGCCAGGCGTGATAGGTGCTGGCTATGCGGTTGATCTCCTCGGCGGTCAGCTCCCGGTGGGTGCGATCCACCATCACCCCCAGCTTGCGGGCGTCGATGAACAGCACCTCGCCCCGCCGGTTACGGAACCGGCCGTCGTCGCCGCCCCGAGACCGGGCCAAGAACCACAGGCAGGCCGGTATCTGGGTGGAGTAGAAGAGCTGGCCCGGTAGCGCCACCATGGCGTCCACCACATCGCCCTCCACCATGGCAGCCCGGATCTTGCCCTCGCCCGACTGCTGCGACGACATCGAGCCGTTGGCCAGCACGAAACCCGCCATCCCCCTTGGCGCCAAGTGGTGCACCATGTGCTGCACCCAGGCGAAGTTGGCGTTGCCCTTGGGCGGTGCTCCGTAGCGCCAGCGCTTGTCCTCCCGCAGCCGCTCGCCGCCCCAGTCCGACACGTTGAACGGGGGATTGGCCAAGATGAAGTCGGCCTTGAGGTCGGGGTGGCGGTCGTCGTGGAAAGTGTCGCCGTGGGCGATCTGGCCCTCGATGCCCCGGATGGCCAGGTTCATCCGGGCCAGCCGCCAGGTTGTGTAGTTCGACTCCTGGCCGTAGATCGACATGTCGGCCCGAGCCCGGCCGCCGTTGCCGTTGCCGCTGGCGTGGGCCTCGATGAACTCCACCGACTGCACGAACATGCCCGAGGACCCGCAGCACGGGTCGTACACCCGCCCCCGGTAGGGCTCCAGCATCTCCACCAGCAGCCTCACCACGCAGCGGGGGGTGTAGAACTCGCCGCCCCGCTTGCCCTCGGCGCTGGCGAACCCCGACAGGAAATACTCGTACACCCGGCCCAGCACGTCGCTGGAGCGGGCCTCGGCGTCGCCCACCTTGATGTTGGCGACCAGATCGATGAGCCGCCCCAGCCGCAGGCGGTCCAGCGCCGGGCGGGCGTACTCCTTGGGCAGCACGCCTGCGAGCGCCGGGTTGTCCCGCTCCACCGCGGCCATGGCGTCGTCCACCACCCGGCCGATGTCGGGCTGGCGGGCGTTGTCCTTCAGGCGGGCCCAGCGGGCCTCGGGCGGCACCCAGAAGACGTTGAGGGCCCGGTACTCGTCGGGGTCCTCGGGGTCGGCGCCCTCGCTGGCCTCCTCCTCCAGGGCGGCGTGGCGCTCCTCGAAGGCGTCGGAGACGTACTTCAAGAAGATCAGCCCCAGCACCACGTGCTTGTAGTCGGCGGAGTCCATGGCCCCGCGCAGCGCGTCGGCCATCTGCCACATCTCGGCCTCATACCCGGTGACGGCCCCGCTTGTGCCGGTGCCCGTCATGCCCACGTTCAACCGCCTCGGTCGCTCAACCGGATCCAACTGGCACTGAAACTACATACCGGAGCGTGCGAAAGGATTGATCAACGATATGTCGAGCTACTCAAGCGGTACACGGCCCAATTGGATGCGTGAGACCGGCTGCCCAGTGTCAGAGCCGCCGGGTAGCGTCGCGTCCGAGGCTCGGGTTCCGGATCAGGTCTGTCCGGGGCTCTGAGCCGCATGGATCGAACGGACCGAACAGAAGGGACGCCAGCGTGAACGAATCCCCGAAACTCGGCCTCGTCTCGGTTGCTGTGGCCGCGGCGCTGGTGCTCGCCGCCTGCGGCGGGTCGGGCGACTCCGGCGGGGAAGCGCCCGCGGCTACGGCCGCGCCGTCTGACACTGCGGCCGCCGAGCCCGCGGCCCCCACTGCTGTCGAGCAACCGGCCCCGGCTACGACCGAGGCGCCCGAGCCGGCGACCACGACGCCCGAACCGGCGGCGGAGCCCGACGGCGAGGCGGCCGAGGAGAAGGTTCTGACCCTTCGCTACTGGCAGGCCCCGTCGGTGCCGTCCCCGTTCCTGTCCACCGCCTTCAAGGACGAGGACGCGGCCGCCGTCACCCTCGAGCCCCTGGCCGGCTACGACCCCGACGGCAACCTCGTGCCCCGCCTGGCCGCCGAGATCCCCACCCTGGGCAACGGCGGCGTCTCCGAAGACCTCACCTCCATCACCTGGAGGCTCAGGGAGGGGCTTCAGTGGTCCGACGGCGCCGCCGTGACCGCCGACGACGTGGCCTTTACCTGGAGCTACTGCGCGGCGGCCGACCAGAGCTGCGCGGCCATCAACATCGTCTCCGTCGAGGCCCTCGACGACCGCACCGTGACCGTCACCTTCGACGCTCCCACCCCCTACCCCTACGTGGCCTTCGTCGGGGCCAGCATGCCGGTGATCAGCCGGGCCCAGTTCGACGGCTGCGTCGGGGCCGCGGCCCGGGCCTGCGAGGATCAGACCAACGCCCCGCTGGGTACCGGCCCCTACCGCATCGTCGCCTTCGAGCCCGACCGGCGGGCCGTCTACGAGCGCAACCCCTTTTACCGGGGGGAGGCCTCCTACTTCGACCGGGTGGTGCTGGAGGGCGGCGGCGACGCCGAGGGGGCGGCCCGGGCGGTCCTGGAGACGGGCGAGGCCGACTACGGCTGGAACCTGCAGGTCGATCCCGGCCTCCTGCGGGAGATGGAGGGGGCGGGGCGGGGCCGGGTGGCCAACGCCTTCGCCAGCCTGGTCGAGCGCCTCTTCTTGAACCAGACCAACCCCGACCCGGCGCTGGGCCCGGACCGCTCCGAGTACCTGGACGGCGCCAACCCCCACCCGTTCCTGACCTTCGAGCCCGTCCGCCGGGCCATGTCGATGGCGATCGACCGAACCGCCCTGGCCGAGCTCTACGGCTTCGCCGGGGAGCCCGCCTGCAACCTGGTCGTGGCCCCGGCCAACTATGCCTCAACCGCCAACGACGGGTGCCTGGCCCAAGACATCGACGGCGCTCGGGAGCTGCTGGACTCCGCTGGCGTGGTCGACTCCGACGGCGACGGCGTCCGCGAGCACGGCGGCACCCCTCTGCAGGTCGCCTACCTCACCTCCACCAACTCCATCCGCCAGGCCACCCAGGCCCTGATCCGAGACTGGTGGCAGGAGATAGGCATCGCCACCGAGGTGGTGCACCACGACGCCGGCGTGTTCTTCGGCGGCGACCCCGCTGAGGGCGAGTCCTACCGGAGGTTCTTCGGCGACATCTTGATGTTCACCGAGGAGACCAGGGTGGACCCGCAGCAGGCGCTGTCGCTCGGGCTGTGCCGCAGCATCCCCACCCGGTCCAACGGCTGGTCGGGGGAGAACATCGCCCGGGTCTGCGACCCCGAGTACGACGAGCTGTTCGCTCAACTCACCCACACCCCGGTCGGCTCCGAGCGCGACGAGCTGGTGAGGCGGCTCAATGACATCTACGTGCAGAACCACTACGTGATTCCCCTGGTGAACCGGGGCCTGGTCTCGGCCTTCGCCAGTGACTTGCAGGGCGCCCGGGCCAACGCCTGGGACAGCGCCCTGTGGAACATCGCTGACTGGCGCCGCTGATCGGTTGACCCGGTTGGTTCTGTCACGGTTGCGTTAGCTCCCTTTTGGGGCTTCGCGTTGTCCCGGCCGGCGGGTCCTGTCACGGGGGCGGTCGTCGCCGCAAGCGGCGCCGACGCTGACCCCCGTGCCACCCCCCGGCCTGGCTCACTGCGCGGTCCCACCGGTTATCTCCGTGCCCCCCCGGCCTGGATATACGACGCGGCTCCACCCTTGTCTTTATAATATTGATTATTTTTAGACAATTTCAGTTATTGGGGTGTGATTGTCTTACCCATGCGGTAGAGTGATCGTATGTTCACCGAGAAGGTTGAGTGCGCCGAAGAGAGCCTGGCTTGGCTGCTGGAGGCGGCCCGGTCGGGGGAGCTGCCGGTGGCCCGGTTGAAGGAGTTGGTCGCGGCCAGCCGGTCGTGGGAGGCCAAGGTGGCGGCGTTGCAGACCGACTCGGCCCGCCTGATCGCTCAGCGGGAGGGTCACGGCGATGGCGGGGCGTCGGTTTTGCGCGATCAGGCCGGCAAGTCGAAGTTCCAGGCCCGCAGAAGCCTGGGCGCGGCGGAGGTTCTCGACGAGATGTCGGGGCTGCGCTCGGCGGTGGACTCCGGGGAGGTGTCTTTGGCCAACGCCGAGCGGCTGGCGGATGCGGCCCAGCGGACCGCTCCTGAGGCGGTGGAGTCCGCCTCGGATCTGTTGGCGATGGCCAAGCAATTGCCCCCGGACCGGTTCGCCCGCGAGGCCGGGGCTTGGACCCAGCGCCACCAGATCGATCATGGACACGAGGAGTGGTTGAACAAGCGCCGCCGCCGGTATCTGCGGACCTGGAAGCAACAAGACGGCATGGTCCGCCTCGACGGCCTGTTGGACCCCGAGACCGGCACCCGCATCTGCTCCCGCCTGCAAGGGACCGCCGAAGAACTCCGCCGCGAGGACGACCAGAAAGCCCGCACCGGCGACGCCCCCGCCGCCGGAGACGGCGCTGACCGCGGCGAGGGCCGACGTTCTTGGGATCAACTCTCAGCCGACGCCTTGGACTTGCTCATCTCAGGCACCGCCGATGAGTCCAAGGGCCGGGGCGGCTCGGGCGGGCGGCCCAAAGCCGAGGTCATCGTGGTGGCCGACATCGGTGTGCTCACCGGCGAGGACCCGGCCGGGCGCTGCGAGATCCCCGGCACCGGGCCCGTGCCCCCCGCCGTGCTGGAGCGCATCGCCTGCGACGCCCACCTCACCGGCCTCCTCTTCGCCGACGGCAAGCCGTTGCACCACGGGGCCAGGGTGCGCACCGCCACCACCAAACAATGGCGAGCCCTCGTCGCCCGCGACGGAGGCTGCATCGGCTGCGGCGCCGAACCCAGCCGCTGCCAAGCCCACCACATCGTCCCCTACGCCCAATCCCGCCGCACCGACATCGAAAACCTCGTCCTCGTCTGCTGGCGCTGCCACCACAACATCCACGACCACCACTGGCAAGTCACCCACCAAAACGGCAAACCCGCCCTAAAACCCCCCGACCCCCTGCGTCCCCCCAACCCCGCAAACGGCCAAACCCCCACGACCGGGACGACCGGGACGCCCGAAATGCTGATGACCCCCGCCTGCGACGCCCAAACCGCGGCTCGTCGCCAACCAGAACCCGAGCCAGCCCCACCCCGAGCCGCCCCGGGCCGAGTCATCCCCTAACCGGCGGCCCCGACCCACCCCGCCAGACAGCAGCCGCCCTATTCGATATCTGACCGAAAGAGAACCACCGGACGGATCAGGCAGTGGAAACAGGCAGGCCGCGCAGCCCGCCCTGTTCGACACCTGACCGAAAGCGAACCACCGGACGGATCAGACAGTGGAAAACGGGCAGGCCGCGCAGCCCGCCCTATTCGATACCTGAACCGAAAGCGAACCACCGGACGGATCAGGCAGTGGAAAACGGGCAGCCCGCCCAGCCCGCCCTGTTCGATACCTGATCGAAAGCGAACCACCGGGACTGGAGTCCCGGACGCCGGAACGCCAGGCCGGGGGGTGGCACGGGGGTTAGCGTCGGCGCCGCTTGCGGCGACGACCGCCCCCGTGACAGGACCCGCCGGCCGGGACAACACGAAAGCTCAAGAGATCGACTGCATCAAACCTCTGAGTAGACCTCGCGTTCCCAAAAGGCCAGGCCCACGGGCTCACGATACTTCGCTCATTCAGGTGGAGAAGGCCGGGGAATGGGGCGTTCGGGGCCGGGTACCGTCAAGACGTGAGCTACGACGGGTTCGAGGTCGAACTGGAGGGCGTCTTCGTGGACGCCGAGCCGGCGCCGGCATCCTCGAACCGGTGGGTGCTGGCCTGGGCGGCCGGGGTGGTCGCCGTGCTGGCCGTGCTGGCCTGGTGGGCCGGCCGCAGCTCCGACCCCGAAGCCGGCCCGAGCCCCGAGCCTGCCGGGCCGGAGGCGAGCCCGGCCCCGGCCGAGCCGGCCGGGTTGGTGCCGGGCGAACCCGTACCCGACACCGGCGCTGCGGCGGTCGACACCGACTCAGATGCTGCCTCCGGTGCCGCGACCGGCCCCGGTGCCGAAACGGAGGACGACGGCGCCCCGGTCAGGCCGTCGTGGGCGGAGGTGGGGAAGGGCTCGGGCTACGACCTCCTGGGGATCGACCGGCAGGGCCACTTGGCGGTGCTCGACTTCGACGCCGGCTCCATAGCCCGGTTCGGGCTGCCCTCAGTCGACCGGGGGCTCGGAACCGAGAGCGCCGTGCTGCGGGCCGGCGATCGGCTGGCGGCCGTGTACGAGGGCAGGCTGATCCTGGTCGGCGCCGGCGCCGAGCCCGAAGTTCTCGCCGAGCAGGCCTTCGGATGGCAGGGGCTGCCCGGCGACCCGCCCGTGTTCTGGGGCTTCCGCAGCGGCGGGACCCCGGCCGCCGTGCCCGCCGACGGGGGCGCCCCGGTCGATCTGCCCGGACCGGCCCGGCCGGTGGCGGTCTGGGACGACCGGATACTGGTCCAAGCCGCAGGCGACATCGTCTTGGTCCCCGTCGATGACCCCTCTTCGGCCGCCCTGTACGCCCCCGGCCGGGTGGTGGCCGCCTCGACCGGCGCGGTCGCCTACCAGACCTGCGAGGTCCTCGACTGCCGCTTCCTGGTGGGGCGGCCCGGCGAGCCCGAGTGGATTGAGGTGCCCGAATGGGCCGAGTCGTCGCTGTTCGCCGGCCCGGGCGCCTCCCCCTCGGCGCTGTCGCCCGACGGAACCATGATGATCCGGCCGCAGTGGCAAGACTCCGGTGCCAGGCTGCTCGTGCACGACTTGGCCGGCCCAGCCCCGGTGGTGGACGCGGCCTGGTCGCTGCCCTTCGACGCCTTCCTGCGCCGGGTCCTGTGGTCGCCCGACAACCGGCTGGCCGTCATCGAGACAGGCCCCGGGGCCGGGCCCGGCGAGTTCCGGGTGATGCGCACCGGCGACGGGGCGATGGCCCGGCTGCCCGAGGATCTCGTCGGGGTGGTCGAGTTCGTGCCCGAACCCCCCGACACCGGCTAGAAAATCAGAACAAGCGGACCGCAACCCACGAGGCTCGAGAGACATGACCGCAGAACCCATTCTCGACGCCCGCACCCTCTGGGAGCTGCTCCAGCGGCGGGTGGAGGCCAGCGGCGACCGGCCCATGCTCATCGACGACGCCGGCCGCAGCCTCACCTTCGCCCAGTTCGCGGCGCAAGCCGAGCGGACGGCCGCCGGCCTGTGTGAGCTGGGGGTGGGGGAAGGCGTCCCGGTCACCTGGGTCCTCCCCACCCGCATCGAGACCGTGGTGGCCAGCTTCGCCCTGAGCCGGCTCGGCGCGGTGCAGAACCCGATCATCCACATCTACCGCCACCGCGAGGTCGGCTTCTGCCTCGCCCAGACCGGGGCCCGGCTGGTGATCCACCCCGGGACCTGGGGCGGCTTCGACTACGGGGCCATGATCGACGAGATCTCCGCCAGCCTGGACGATCCGCCCGCCACCCTGATCGGCTACGACGCCCTGCCCGAGGGCGACCCGGCCGCCCTGCCGCCCCCGCCCCGACCCCCCGACGCCGCCGCTGGCGAAGAGGCCCCGATCCGGTGGCTGTACTACACGTCGGGCACCACCGCCGACCCCAAGGGCGTCAAGCACACCGACCAGACCCTGATCGCGGGCGGCGTCGGGCTGGCCGCGGCCCTGGACATGAGCGCCGACGACGTGGGCTCCATCGCCTTCCCCTACGCCCACATCGGCGGCCCCGACTACATGGTCACCATGCTGGCCAGCGGGTTCCCGGCCGTGCTGGTGGAGCGATTCGCCCCGGCCGCCGCGGTGGCCGCCTTCAGCCGCCACGGCGTGACCATGGCCGGCGGGTCCACCGCCTTCTACCAGATGTTCCTGGCCGAAGAGGCCAAGGCCGAGGGCCCCGCCATGCCCGCCCTGCGGCTGCTGTCGGGGGGAGGGGCGCCCAAGCCGCCCGAGATCTACTACGAGGTGAAAGAGCAGATGGGGGTGCCGGTGGTACACGGCTACGGCATGACCGAGTGCCCCATGATCAGCCAGGGCTCCCCCCACGACACCGACGAGCAGCTCGCCCACACCGACGGCGCCCCCGTCGTCGGCTGCGAGGTGTCCATCGTCGGCCCCGACGACGCCGAGGTTGCCGTCGGCGAGGTCGGCGAGGTGCGGGTGAGGGGACCGATGCTGTTCAAGGGCTACACCGATCCGGCCCTCGACGCCGAGGCTTTCGACGAAGCGGGCCGGTTCCGCACCGGCGACCTGGCCGAGCGGCGGGCCGACGGCCACGTGAAGCTCACCGGCCGGGTCAAGGACGTGATCATCCGCAAGGGCGAGAACGTCTCGGCCCGGGAGATCGAAGACGTCCTGTACGCCCACCCCAAGGTGGAGGCCGCCGCGGTGATCGGCCTGCCCGACCCCGAGCGGGGCGAGCGGGTGTGCGCGGTGGTGGAGACCGCGGCCGGCCAGGCGGCGCTGACCTTCGCCGAGATGGCCGCGGCCTGCGAGGCCGCCGGGCTGATGCGCCAGAAGACCCCCGAGCAGCTCGAAATCCACCCCGGCCCGCTGCCCCGCAACGCCACCTTGAAGATACTCAAGCACGAGCTGCGGGCCCGCTACGAGAACGAGCCCTGGCCCCCGCCCGGACGGTGAGCCGCGACCAGGGTGAGCCGCGACCAGAAGGAGGCGCGATGGCCGAGGTGACCATCTACCACAACCAGAATTGAAACTCCTCCAAGAACGCCGTGGCGGTCGCCGTGGCGATGGGGGCCGACTTCGAAGAGGTCCGCTACCTGAAGAACCCGCCCGACGAGGCGACACTGCGGGCCATCGCAGCCGGGCTGGAGGACCCGGTGGAGAACCTGGTCCGCAAGGACTCCCACTTCGCCAAGCTGGGGCTGGACGCCGCCGACTACGTCGGCAACCCCGACGCGGTGGTGGCGGTGTTGGTGCAGCATCCCAAGCTCATGCAGCGCCCGGTGCTGGTGCGGGGCGGCCGGTCCATCATCGGCCGGCCCCTAGGCGACGCCCGGGCCAAAGAGCGCATCGAGACCCTGCTCGCCTGACCCCGGGCCGCCACCTCGCCCGCGGGCCGGAGGCTGGGCTGACTCCGGGCTGCCGCCTCGCCCGCGGGCCGGAGGCTGGGCTGACTCCAGACCGCCGCCGTCTCACCGCGGGCCGGAGGCTGGGGCTGATCCGGCCACCGGCTGGCAACGGCTATGGTGCGGCCGGAACGCCCGGCCCGAAATAACGGAGGAGAGCCGATGCGCATCGTCGTTGACTTCGACCTTTGCGAGAGCAACGCCGTCTGCATGCAGATAGCGCCCGACATCTTCGAGGTGCGTGACGACGACTTCCTCTACATCCTCAACGAGACCCCCGGCGAGGCCGACCGGGAGCGGGTGGAGGAATGCGTCCAGCGCTGCCCCAAGCAGGCCATCTCCATCGCCGACGACTGACGGCGAGCCGGCCCCGCCGCTGGCCTCGGCCCGCCGCCGCCCCGCTGCCGAACTTGCGACCGAACCTCGAACAGTGAGCGCCCCTTCGTCGGTCACCATCGTCGGGGCCTCCCTGGCCGGCCTGCGGGCGGCCGAGACGCTGCGCCGCGACGGCTTCGACGGCCCGGTCGCCCTGATCGGCGACGAACTCCACGAGCCCTACGACCGTCCGCCCCTGTCCAAGCAGGTCCTGGCCGGGAACTGGGCGCCCGACCGGATCGCCCTCACCCCATCCGACAAGCTGGCCGACCTCGATCTGGACCTGCGCCTCGGCGCCCGGGCCACCGGGTTCGACCTGGCCGATCGCACCCTGCGGCTGGCCGGCGGCGAGACCCTGGAAGTGGACGCCGTGCTGATCGCCACCGGGGCCCGGTGCCGGACCCTCGGCCCACCCCGAGAGGGGGTCCACGTGCTGCGCTCCCTGGACGACTGCCTGGCGCTGCGGGCCGACTTCGATGCCGCCCCCGACCGGGTGGTGGTGGTGGGGGCCGGGTTCATCGGGGCCGAGGTGGCGGCCACCGCCCGCACCCGGGGCCTGGACGTGGCCATGGTCGAAGCCCTGGACGCCCCGCTGAGCCGGGTGCTGGGCCCCGAGATGGGAGAAGTGTGCGCGGCCGTGCACCGCGACCACGGGATCGACCTGCGCACCGGCGTCGGGGTGGAGGGCTTCGACGGCGCCGGCCGGGTGGAGCGGGTCCGCCTCACCGACGGCTCGGCCATCGACGCCTCCGTGGTGGTGGTCGGCATCGGGGTGGTCCCCAACACCGAGTGGCTAGAGGGCTCGGGTCTCGCCCTCGACAACGGCGTGGTGTGCGACGCCGCCGGCCTAGCCGCCCCGGGGGTGGCCGCGGCCGGCGATGTGGCCCGCTGGCCCAACCGCCGGTTCGGCTACTCCATGCGGGTCGAGCATTGGGACAACGCCGCCGCCCAGGGCGCCCACTCCGCCCGGGCCCTGCTCGGCGCCGACGATCCCTACGAGCCGGTCCCGTGGTTCTGGAGCGACCAGTACGACCGCAAGATCCAGCTCGCCGGCCATGTCCGCCCCGACGATGAGGTGAAGGTGGTGACCGGGTCGGTCGCCGAGCGCCGGTTCGCCGCCCTCTACGGCCGCGGCGGCCGGTTGGTGGGGGCGCTCGGGTTCAACCGGCCCCGCCATGTGATGCGCTACCGGGCCATGATCGAGCAGGGCGCCGCCTTCGAAGAGGCCGTGGCGGCCGAGGTCTGAGCCCGGCAAGCCATCCCGGTGGTCGTTGACACGCGATTGGGGCATTCGCAGAGGCCGAAGAGGCCGTGGCGGCCGTGGCGGCTGAGGCCTGAGCCCGGTATCGGCCTGGTGACCCGAGGCCCGGCCGCGGTCGTTGCCGCCGCGGTCGCCGCGGTGGCCGTGGCGGCGGCCTGCGGCGGGGGCCAGCCGGCCCCCCGGTACGGAACCGGCCTGGAGGAGGCCGTGGCCGAGGCCCTGGTCCCCGACGACCCCGACGGGGTGGCGGTGAGCTGCCCCGAGTTCGATCCGCCGCCCGCCGCCGACGGCCCGCCGCCGACCGTCGCCTTGGCCTGCGAGGCCGTGGTGGGCGGGGTCCCGGTGGCGGTGGAGGCCCGGATCTCAGGCCAATGGGTGGACGTGTCCGCCGACGCCTTCTTAGTGGACGTGGCCGGCCTAGAGGAGGCGGCCGCAGACCGGCTGTCCGCCGACCTGGGCCCCACCGCGGTGGACTGCGGCCCCGACCCGGTGCTGGTGAGCGTCCCCGACGCCACCCTGGTCTGCCACGCCTACGACAAGGCCGGGCACCCCCACCCCTTCGTGATCACCGTCACCTCCGAGACCGGCGACTGGAAGCTGAGCCTGGGCCGCCCCTCCGGCTGACCCGACCGAGGGGGAGGAGGCGACCGCGGCGCCCAGGAGCGAGGCGCAGGCGAGGCGCGGCGACCGAGGGGGAGGAGGCGACCGCGGGCGCTGGTAGCCTTCAGCCGTTCCACTGAGCACCCGCTCGACCGAGGAATCATGCCCGCCAACCTCCCCGCCAAGGCCGAGACCATCGCTTCGGTCACCGAAGCCTTCTATCTCGACTCCCAGGACACCGGTTCCCCCGAGGTCCAGATCGCCTTGATGTCAGACCGCATCAACCATCTCACCGAGCACCTGAGGGTCCACAAGAAGGACCACCACAGCCGGAGAGGCCTGCTGATGCTGGTCGGGCGGCGGCGGCGGCTGCTCGATTACGTCAAAGACAACGACGTCGAGCGCTACCGGGCCGTGATCACCCACCTCGGTCTGCGGCGCTGAGCGGGGCGCAGGGCTAGAAGCCCTCCGGCCGAACGCCGGCGACGAATCCCAGCAACACCCTCAAGGAGCCCGACCGCACCGGTGCTAGTCGCATCGGCCTCGCCCCGTGAAACCGGCGGGACCGATACGACTGGGAACTGGCGGGGTCGGGCCCCGATACGGGCCCGCGCGGGCCCTCAGGAGACTTCCCAATGACCGAATCAACAGCCGTAACCGGCGCGTTCACGCGAGCCGACGGCAAGGACGCCACCTTCGAAACCGGCACCTACGCCCGGTTGGCCGGCGGGGCGGTGACGGCCCGAATGGGCGACACCGTGGTGCTGGTGACCGCCACCGGGTCCAAGAACCCCCGGCCCGGCGCCGACTTCTTCCCCCTCACCGTGGACGTGGAGGAGCGGATGTACGCGGCCGGGCGGATCCCCGGCTCGTTCTTTAGGCGCGAAGCCCGGGCCGGCGAGCAGGCCGTCCTGACCTGCCGGCTGGTGGACCGCCCCCTGCGGCCCGCCTTCCCCAAGGGGTTCCGCAACGAGGTCCACGTGGTGGCCACCGTGCTGGGCGCCGACCAGCACCACCCCTACGACGTGCTGGCCCTCAACGCCGCGTCGCTGGCCCTGGGCATCTCGCCCGTCCCCTTCGACGGCCCCATCGGGGCGGTCCGGATGGCCTGGTCGGCCGAGGGCGAGTGGATCCCGTTCCCGACCTACGCCGAAGGCCGGGAATCGGCCTTCGAGATGGTGGTGGCGGGCCGCCAGGCCGGCGACGACGTGGCCGTGATGATGGTCGAGGCGGGCGGAACCTCCAACACCTGGAACCTGTACCAGGACGGCGTCCCCAAGGTGGACGAGGCCCGGCTGGCCGAGGGGCTGGAGGCGTCCAAGACCTGGATCGCCGAGATGATCGAGCTCCAACTCGAGCTCATGGACCGCCTCGGGCCGGTGGACAAGATGGACCCGCCCCTGCACGTCGACTACACCGACGACGAGCTGGAGGCGGTCCGGGCCGAGGCCGGGTCCCGCATCGCCGAGACCCAGCAGATCGCCGACAAGACCGAGCGCACCGCGGCGGAGGCCGCCCTGAGCGCCGAGGTGGTCGCCGGCTTGGCTGAGCGGTTCGGGAGCGAGTCCGAGACCGCCGAGCGGATCGCCGCGGCGGTGAAGGCCGTCGCCAAGGAGGAGGTGCGGCGCCGCATCGTCGCCGAGGGGGTGCGCATCGACGGTCGGGCCGCCGACCGGCTCCGCCCGGTCACCAGCGCGGTGGGAGTGATCCCCACCGCCCACGGCTCGGGCCTGTTCGAGCGGGGCGAGACCCAGGTGCTCAACTTCACCACCCTGGGGCTGGGCCGCAGCGACATGATGATCGACGACCTGTCGCCCACCGAGAAAAAGCGCTACTTCCACCACTACAACTTCCCGCCGTTCTGCACCGGCGAGACCGGGTTCATGCGGGGCCCCAAGCGGCGCGAGATCGGCCACGGCGCCCTGGCCGAGCGGGCCGTCTTCCCGGTGGTGCCCACCTTCGAGGAATGGCCCTACACGGTGCGCACCGTGTCGGAGGTGATGGCCTCCAACGGGTCCAGTTCGATGGCCTCGGTGTGCGGCTCCACCCTGTCGCTGATGGACGCCGGGGTGCCGATCAAGGCCCCGGTGGCCGGGGTGGCCATGGGCCTGGTCGGCGACGGCGACCGCTTCGTCACCCTCACCGACATCCTCGGCGCCGAGGACGCCTTCGGCGACATGGACTTCAAGGTGGCCGGCACCGCCGACTTCGTCACCGCCCTCCAACTCGACACCAAGATCGCCGGCATCCCGGCCTCGGTGCTGGCCGGGGCCCTCGAGCAGGCCCGCACGGCCCGCCTGGCCATCCTGGAGGTCATGGCCTCCGCCATCGCCGAGCCCCGGCCCGAGGTGCGCGACACCGCCCCCAAGATCGTGAGCTTCGAGATCCCGGTGGAGAAGATCGGCGAGGTGATCGGCCCCAAGGGCAAGGTGATCAACGCCATCCAGCTCGAGACCGGCGCCGACATCAACGTCGACGACGACGGCATGGTGGGGGTGGTGGCCATCGCCTCCACCGACGCCGGGGCGGTGGCCGAGGCCGAGCGCCAGATCAAGCTCATCCTCGACCCGCCCACCGCCGATGTGGGGACCGCCTACCAGGGCCGAGTGGTGAACATCACCAAGTTCGGGGCCTTCGTGAACATCCTTCCCGGACGCGACGGCCTGGTTCACATCTCCAAGCTCGGCGGCGGCCGCCGCATCGACCGAGTGGAGGACGTGCTCGAGCTGGGCGACGAGCTGTCGGTGGTGGTCGAGGACGTCGACCCCAACGGCAAGATCTCGCTGATCCTGGCCGGCGACGAGAGCGCGGGCGACGGCGATCGCCAGTCCCGTCCCGGCGGCCGAGACCGAGACCGCGACGGCGGCCGAGACCGGGGCGGCCGGGACCGCGGTGACCGGGGGGATCGCTACGGCGACCGGGACCGGGGCGGCCGGGACCGCGGTGACCGGGGGGATCGCTACGGCGACCGGGACCGGGGCGGCCGGGACCGCGGTGACCGGGGGGATCGCTACGGCGACGGCGGCCGGGACCGTCGGGATCGGGACCGCGACGGCGGCCGAGACCGGGGCGGCCGGGATCGCTACGGCGACGGTGGCCGGGATGGCGGCCGGGACCGTCGGGACCGCGACGGCGGCCGAGATCGCGGTGACCGGGGGGATCGCTACGGCGATCGGGACCGCGACGGCGGCCGGGACCGTCGGGACCGGGGCGGCGGCCGGGTGGCCTCGTTCGAGGAGGACTTCGACAACCAGCTCCAAGAGACCTTCGGCGACTTAGGGCCTCGGCCCTCGGGCCGTCGCGGCGGCGGCGGCAGCGGCGACGGCGGCCGGCGCCGGGGAGGCGGAGGACGGGACCGCCGGTGAAACCCATCCGGGTGGGGGTCTGCGGCGCCACCGGGCGCATGGGCGCGGCCATGTGCCGGGCCGTTGAGGCCGATCCCGAAACCGAGTTGGTGGCGGCCATCGGCTCGCAGGGGTCGGTGTCGGCCTTCGCCGAGGCGGGGGCGGACGTGGTGGCCGACTTCACCGTCGCCGCCGCGGCCCGGGCCAACCTCCCGGCGGTGGCCGAAGCCGGCATCCACGCCGTGGTCGGGACCTCGGGCCTCACCGGAGACGACGTCGAGGCCCTGAGGGCCGCCTTCACCGCCAGCAACTGCCTGATCGCCCCCAACTTCGCGGTCGGCGCCGCCCTGATGATGCGCTTCGCCGAGATGGCCGCCCCGTTCTTCGACACCGCCGAGGTGATCGAACTGCACCACGACGCCAAAATCGACGCCCCCTCGGGCACGGCCCTGTCCACCCTGGAGCGCATGGCCGCCGCCTCCGGCGACTGGGCCCCCGACCCCACCGCGGATGAGACCGTGGCCGGGGCTCGGGGCGGCCGGGGCCCGGGCGGCATCGCCGTGCACTCGGTGCGGCTCAAAGGGCTGGTGGCCCATCAGGAGGTGCTGTTGGGCGGGCCCGGCGAGACTCTCACCATCCGCCACGACGCCATCGACCGGTCGTCGTTCATGCCCGGGGCGATGCTGGGCATCAAGCGGGTGGCCGGCCTCGACGGAGTGGCGGTCGGGCTCGAAGCGGTGCTCGACCTCCGCTAGCCGCCTGAGGGCGAGGGGCGCTGTGGACGGGCCGCCGCACCGCACCCGGCGGGGGCTGCTGTCGCCGGGCTGGATCGCCTCGCACCTGTTCGTGGCGGCCATGGTCGTCCTGATGGTCAACCTGGGGCTCTGGCAGTTGCGCCGCCACGACGAGCGCCAGACCACCAACGCCGAGGTGGCCGCGGCGGTGGCCCGAGACCCCGTTGACGTATCCGGCCTGCTGGCCGCTGGCGACCTCCCGCCCGACTACACCGCGGTCACCGCCGTCGGCCGCTATCTCGAAGGGGCCGAGGTGCTGATCGCCAACCGCAGCTTCGAGGGTCGGGCCGGTTCGTGGCTGGCCACCCCGCTGCGCCTCGACGGCGAACCGAGCCCGGCCACCGGCTCCGCCTACGAGGGCCGGGTGGTGATGGTGGTGCGGGGCTGGGTGCCCCGCTTGCACACGGCTGGCATCGACCAGCGCCCCGCCGGGCCGCCCTCGGGCCCCGTCTCCGTCGCCGGCCTGGCCTTCGCCTCGGTGGCCGGCGGCCGGATCGGGGTCACCGACCCCGGCCAGACGCCCGAGATCTCCCGGCCCGACCTCGACCGCTATCGAGAGGTCACCGGCCTGGACGCGGCCCCGATCTGGATCCGCCTCCGGGCCCAGGACCCCCCGCCCGGCGAGTTGCCGGTCCCGGTGCCGCCCCCGGCGCTCAGCGGCGGCCCCCATCTCTCCTACGCCTTCCAGTGGTTCTTCTTCTCCGTCGGCGCGGCGGTGGTGTACGGGCTGATCCTGCGCCGGTCCCGCCGCGAGCGTCTCCGGGGGCCCGGGCCGGGCTGACCCGGGCCCAGTCCACCGCCGGTCTGGGCGGGGAACGGACCGCCTCCACAAGCTCGGGTAGCCTGAGGTCACCGAAGCCGAAAGGAACCCCCTCATGGCTCGATTCGGGCGGGTGCTCACCGCCATGGTCACGCCCTTCACCGCCGACGGCGACCTCGACTTCGACGGGGCCCAGGAACTGGCCCAGTGGCTGACCCAGACCGGCAGCGAGGGCCTGGTGGTGGCCGGGACCACCGGGGAGAGCCCCACCCTCACCCACGACGAGCAGGTCGACCTGGTGGCCGCGGTGGTGGAGGCCGTGGACGCGCCGGTGGTGGCCGGGGCGGGCAGCAACGACACCCGGGCCGCCATCGACCTCACCGAGCGCTGCGCCGCGGCCGGAGCCGACGGGCTGCTGCACGCGGCCGGCTACTACAACCGGCCGTCCCAGGCCGGGCTGGCCGCTCACTTCCGGGCCTGCGCGGCGGCTACCGACCTGCCCATCGTCATCTACGACATCCCGGTGCGAACCGGCCGCAAAATAGCCACCGAGACCATGGCCGCCCTAGCCCACGAGGCGCCCAACATCGCCGCGGTGAAAGACGCGGCCGGCGATCCCGGCGAGACGGCCCGGCTCCTGTCTTTGGCCCCCGACGGCTTCGAGGTGTACTCGGGCGACGACTCGCTCACCCTGCCGCTGATGGCGGTGGGCGCGGTCGGCGCCATCGGCGTGGCCACCCACTGGGCCGCGGCCGAAACCGCGGCCATGTTCGACGCCTTCGAGCGGGGCGAGGTGGCCGCCGCCGCCGCGGTCAACGCCTCGCTGATCCCGTCCTACCGCTTCGAGACCAGCGACGCCGCCCCCAACCCGGTGCCGACCAAGTGCGCGCTGCGGCTGCTGGGCCAGCCCGCCGGGCCGTGCCGGCTGCCCATGGGCCCCGAGCCCGAGGGACTGGAAGCCCAGGCCCGGGCGGTGCTGTCGGACCTAGGGAAGATCTGAGCCCCGTGAGCATCCGTCCCGGGAAGCTCTGATCGGAGTGCCGGGTTCCTCGCGGTCCGGCGAAGGTCGGAGACCCGTGGCTGATCCGGTCGCGGTCACCTTCCTGGGGGGGCTGGGGGAGATCGGGCGCAACTGCGCGGTGCTGGAGACCGGCGGCCGCCGGGTGCTGCTCGACTGCGGCCGCATGTTCGCCGGCGACGACTTGCCCGGCGTGGACTCGGTCCTGCCCGACTTCGAGTGGCTGCTGGGGGCGGGCGGGGTGGAGGCCTGCATCGCCACCCACGCCCACGAGGACCACATCGGCGCCCTGCCCCACCTGCTGAGCCGCATCGAGTTCCCCGTCTACGGGTCGCGCTTCACGCTGGGGATGATCGCCCACAAGCTGGCCGAGGCCGGGCTGACCGGCCGGGCCGAGCTGCGCGAGGTCGGCGACGGCGACCAGGTGAGCATCGGCCCCTTCGACTGCGAGTTCCTGCCCGTCACCCACTCCATCCCCCACGGGCTGATCACCGCCTTCGGCACCCCCCAGGGGGTGATCCTGCACTCCAGCGACTTCAAGCTCGACCTCACCCCGGTGGACGGCCGCCGCACCGACCTGTCCCGGATCGGGGCCATCGCCGGCGGAGCGGGCGTCCGGCTGTTGCTGGCCGACTCCACCAACGCCGACATGGAGGGCTCCACCCGCTCCGAGCGCGAGATCGGGGCCGTGCTCGCCGACGTGATCGCCCGCCAGAACGGCCGGCGGGTGATCGTCGGGGCCTTCGCCAGCCATATCCACCGCATCCAGCAGGTGGCCGACGCCGCCGTGGATCTGGGCCGGACGGTGGTGCCGCTGGGGCTGTCGATGCAGCGCAACTTGAAGCTGGCCCGGTCGGTGGGGGTGCTGCACATACCCGACTACGCCGTCGGCGACATCGAGGACCTCGACGACTACGACCCGGCCCGGGTGGTCATCGTGTGTACCGGCTCCCAGGGCGAGCCCCGGGCGGCCATAACCCAGATGGCCCAGGGCCGCAGCAAATGGGTGAAGGTCGACGACGGCGACACCGTGATCTTCAGCTCCCATCCCATCCCCGGCAACGAGGCCGCGGTGGCCTCGGTCCGCAACGGGCTGGCCCGGCGAGGGGCCAAGGTGGTGCACAGCGGCCAGGTCGAGGTCCACACCTCGGGCCACGGCAAGCGCCAGGAGCTGGCCGTGCTGCACTCGGTGTCCGTGCCCGAGTGGTTCGTGCCGGTGCACGGAGAGTACGAGCACTTGGTGGCCCACGCCGATTTGGCCCGGGAGATGGGGATGGACCCGGACCGGGTGCTGGTGTGCACCGACGGCGACCGGATCGTGCTCGGCGACGACGGGCTGAGCCGGGACGGCTCGGTGGGCGGCGACCACCTGTATATGGACGGCACGGTTGGGGATCTGGGTCAGGTGGTGCTGGGCGACCGGCGGGTGCTGGGCGACGACGGCTTCGTGGCCGTGGTGGTGCATGTGAGCCGGGGCCGGATCACCGCCGGGCCCGACGTGGTGTCCCGGGGATGGGTGGAGCAGCCGGCTCTGCAGGCCCACGAGGCGGCCGTGGCCGCAGCCGTGGCCGAAGAGATCGAAGCCGCCTTGGCCCGCCGCAGCCCCAGCCGGAGCGAGTTGACCCGACTGGTCCGGCGGGCCGCGGGCCGCACCGTCGCCGAGCGGACCCGCCGCCGCCCCATGATCGTCCCGGTGGTGCGCGAGGGCTGAGGGAGCGTCAGGCGGTGCCGCTCGCCGCTTGGGTCAGGCGTCCGCTGCTTGGGTCAGGCTGCCTCAGTGGAGCGCGAGGGCTGGGGGAGTGTCAGGCGGCCTCGGTGTCGCCGCTCAGGGAGGCGGCCGCGCCTTCGATGGCGCCGGCCACCGTCTCGAGGTCTTCCTTGATGGGGGTGAGCAGCTCGGCCAGGGGCTCGGTGCGATCGGCGATGACCCTCACCCCGGCGGAGATGCTGGTCAGCGAGCCGTTCACGGCCCGCAGCACGATCACCACCCGGATCAGGTAGTAGGCCAAGGCGGCCGCCACCACCAAGGCGATGATCACCGTCACTGTCGCGGCTGCCGGCATCTCGTCTGTCTCCCTCTCCCTCGTTCGGTCCCGGTCAGAGCAGCGGACCCGCCGCGGTCAGGTAGCGCACCGCCAGGCCCTTGGCCGCCGAGACCAAGTCCCGGGTGTCGGCCACCGCCGGGACCGGCTCGAGGTGGCCGGCCAGGGCCGCCCCGTTCACGTCGATGTCGGCCGCGTAGCGCTTGATCTCCAGGGCCGGCCGCATCACCCGGTTGGCCAGCAGCAGCACCGTCGGCACTATCACCACCAGCAGCACCGCGTTGCCCAGCCACCACAGCCACATGCTCGTTGTCTCCCTCGGCTCAGCTACGGCCGACTGCCGCGGTCGCGGCCCTCGCCATCCTAGTGACCCTAGTGCCGGCTAGGTGTCGTTTGCATCTAGCCGACATCTGGTCGCCCGCGTCCGGGGTGTCCGGCGATCAGGTCGGCCAGGCCCTCCAGGGCGGCCACGGCCGGAGCGCCGGGGGACCGGTCCAGGGGGGAGACGCCGTCCCGGTCGGCCTCCTCCACCGCCGCGTCGAGCGGCACGGCCACCACCTCGGTGCCGCCCAGGGCGCGGGCGACCCGCTGGCGGTCGTCGTCGCCGGTCACCTTGTTGGCCACCACGATCACCCGGCCCTGGCGCCGCTCGGCGGCGACGGCTGCCGCCCGGGCGGCCACGTCGATGGACCGGGGGGTGGGCTCGGCCACGATCACGGTCACGTCCACCCGGGCCTCCTCCAGGCGGGTGAGCGTGCCGATGCCGGCTTCGAGGTCGGCCACGACGATCACCTCATCGGCGGGGACGGAGCCGAGCAACTGCTCGGCGGACAGGCCGCATCAAGGTCAACCGGGCTCGGGGTTCTCGATGCGGGTTATCACCGACAGCCGGACCCCGTCGGGGCCGTCGGTGCCGTAGCGGTCGAGGATGTCCTCCCAGGTCGGGGCGTGTTCGCCGGCGCCGTCGCCGATCTGCTCTCTCAGGGTGGCGAGCCGCTCGGTCTCGGTGTCGCCCACCCCCAGGGACAGGCCCAGGTTGGGGTTGGTGTCGCAGTCCAGGGCCACCACCGGTTCGCCCCGGCGGGCCAGGGTGCGGGCCAGCACCGCGCTGGCCGTGGTCTTGCCCGCCCCGCCCTTGCCGACCACCGCGATCTTCACGCCCGAGCCATCCTCATGCCTGCTCCTTATGACCGCTCTTTAGCCGCGGCAGGGTAGAGGCTGAGCACTCGCTCGACCAGCACCCCCACCGCCTTGGCGAAGTCTCCCTCCGGGTCGGCGTCGAGAGGGGCCGCGCCCCGGCGGTCTCCGGCCAACACCGGATCGGAGTGGGGCACGGCGGCCAGCACCTCGGCGCCGAGGCGGCTGCCGATGAGCTCGGCGTCGTCGGGACCGCGGACCTTGCTGGCCACCACCGCCACCGTCTGCGGCGCCCACCTGGACTTCGACAGGGTGAGCAGCCGCCGGGCGGTGTGCAGCGACTTGGCGGTGGGCTCGACCACCACGCACACCACCTCCGCGTACTTGGCCCAGCCGAACATGGGCTGGCGGGTCCCTCCCGGCAGGTCCCCGACCACGTCCCAGCGGTGGCGGTCCAGTTCGCTCACCGTCTGGCTCCAGGCGTGCTGGGCCTTCTGAAGGGCGGCGACGTGGCCCCGCAGGTTGCCGAACTGCAGGTAGCGGACCCCGTCGGGGCAGACCCGCCCGTGGCGTCGGATCAGCGCCTCGGGGTCCAGGTGCGGGGCCAGCACCCAGCGAGGCCCGCCGGGCGGGCCCTCGGTCACGGCGTCGTCGGGAATCGGCCGGTCGTCGACGGCGACGCCCAGCGAGTAGGGCAGGCCCGGCAGCGGGTCGGAGTCGATGGCCAGCACCGAGCGCCCGGCCCGGCCCAACAGCCGGGCGAAGGTCCCGGCGATGGTGGACTTGCCCGCGCCCCCCTTGCCCACGAAGGCCACCCGCACCCGCCCCGACCCGCTCATCCCGCCCCCTCCCGCGTTTTCTGAGCAAAGATTGTCGTATAGCGACGTTTCTTGCTCAGAAAAACTGGGGACGCGAAACCAGAAGCCGGCGGAGGGGGGTGGGGGTGTGCAGAGGTGGCGGCTGCGGGTGAGCGGCACCGTTCAGGGAGTGGGGTTCAGGCCTTTCGTCCACCGGCTGGCCCGACGGTCGGGGCTGACCGGGGCGGTGGGCAACGACGGCCGCGGCGTCTGGTGCGAGGTTCAGGGCCCTGATGCGGCGCTGGACGCTTTCGCCGACGCCTTGCGCCAACAGGCGCCGCCGCTGGCCTGCATCCGGGAGATCAAGACCGAGCCGATCGCGGTGGTCGCCGACGAGGACGACTTCGTGATCGCAATCGACGCTCGGGCTGCCGCTGACCTCGATGCCGCTGCTGGTGCCCGGGCCGGCGACGGCGACGGTGCCGGGTTGCCGATGACCCCGGCGTCCATCCCGCCTGACGCCGCGGTGTGCGAGGCCTGTGCGGCCGAGATCTCCGACCCGGCCGACCGGCGCTTCGGCTACGCCTTCACCTGCTGCACCGACTGCGGTCCCCGTTACACCGTGGTGCGCTCCCTGCCCTATGACCGGGCCGGCACCGCCATGGCCGATTTCGCCCTGTGCGGGCGGTGCCGGGCCGAGTACGACCGGGCCGGCGACCGCCGCCACCACGCCCAGGCCACCTGCTGCCCCGACTGCGGGCCGACCCTGGAACTGCGGGATGCCACCGGCCCCCCGATCGCCGGCGATCCCGACGGCGGAGCCGTTTCGCTGATCGCCGACCGTCGGGGCTCGCACCGGGTGCCGCTCGGGCCCGGCGATCTCCTTGCCGCCGCCGCCTCGCTGATCGCCGGCTCTGGAATCGTGGCCGTCAAGGGCCTGGGCGGCTATCAGCTCGTGTGCCGGGCCGACGACGACACCGCGGTGGCCCGGCTGCGGGCGGCCAAGAACCGCTATGAGAAGCCCTTCGCCCTGCTGGTCGCCAGCCTGGGCGAGGCCGAGGCCCTGGTCGAGTTGGACGACCTCTCCCGGCGGGCCCTGACCGGGCCCGAGCGGCCCATCGTGCTGGCCGAGCGCCGGCCTGGCGCTGGAGTCTGCGAGGCGGTGGCGCCCGGTTCGCGGCTCCTAGGGGTGATGCTGCCCGCCGCCCCGCTGCACCAACTCCTGGCCTCCGCGGCCTCGGCGCCGCTGGTGTGCACCAGCGGCAACCGCTCCGATGAGCCCATCGTCATCGACGACGCTGACGCCGCCGTCCGGCTGGGGGTCATCGCCGACGCCTTCCTAACCCACGACCGCCGGATCGAGCGCCGGGCCGACGACTCGGTGGGGCAGGCCGCGGCCGGCCGGTTCCAGCTCCTGCGCCGGGCCCGGGGATTCGTCCCCCGGCCGGTGCGCCTGGAGCGGGGGGGCCCGACCGTGCTGGGGGTGGGGGCCGAGCTGAAGAGCACGGTCTGTCTGGGCTTGGGCGACGAGGCCCACCTCTCGGTTCACCTGGGCGACCTAGAGGAGCACCTCACTTTGGAAGCCTTCGAGGGGGCGGTGGCCGACCTGCTGGAGCTGTCCGGGGCCGAGCCGGCCTTGGTGGTGCATGATCGGCATCCCGAGTACCTGTCGGCCAAGTTCGCCCGGTCCCAGACCCTGGCCCCCGCCGTCGCCGTCCAGCACCACCACGCCCATCTGGCCGCCTGCCTGGCCGACAACGCCCACGACGGCCCGGCCATAGGGGTGACCTTCGACGGGCTCGGCTGGGGTGACGACGGCACTCTGTGGGGCGGGGAGTTCCTGGTGGGCGACGCCGCCGGCTTCGACCGGGCCGCCCATCTGGCCCCCGTCCCCCTTCCGGGCTCCACCGCCGCCATCCGGGAGCCGTGGCGCATGGCCGTGGCCCACCTACTCCGCCCGGTCGGCCCGGGCGCCGACACCGCCGACCGCCCCGGCGACCGGTCTGGCCAGCCGGGGCGCTCTGAGTCCGAGGCGGCCGCGGTGGCCGGGTTGTTGGGGCGTTCTGAGTCTGAAGTGGCCGCAGTAGCGGATCTGTGCGCTGGGGGTCGTTCGTTGGTCACCTCCTCGATGGGCCGGCTGTTCGACGCGGTGGCCGCGCTGTGCGGGCTGGCCGGCTCGGTGTCCTACGACGGCCAGGCCGCGGCCCGCCTGGAACAGGCCGCCGTCGTCACCGGCCGCTCCTACCGGTGGGACCTGCCCGAATCCGTCGATCCCCTCGAGGCTCCGATGCGGATTGACCCGGCCTCGGTGATGGCGGCCGTCGCCGAGGACGCCATGGCCGGGGTAGGTCCGGCGGTGATGGCGGGCGCCTTCCACACCGGCTTGGTCGCCATGATCGTCGAGGTCTGCGCCCGCCTGCGGGACGCCACCGGGGTGGGGACCGCGGCCCTGAGCGGGGGAGTCTTCCAGAACCGGCTCTTGGTCGAGCTGGCCG
Source organism: uncultured Acidimicrobiales bacterium (assembly GCA_958296055.1). GTDB lineage: Bacteria > Actinomycetota > Acidimicrobiia > Acidimicrobiales > Aldehydirespiratoraceae > CATQHS01. The sequence continues at coordinate 350,529 of CATQHS010000001.1, read as the reverse complement.
TGCCCCTTCTGGAAGCCGCCGGGTTTGAAGTGCTGCTCCATTCCCAGGTTCCGCCCAACGACGGCGGCATATCCCTGGGCCAGGTCGCGGTGGGCCGGGCCCTCCTGCGGGCCGCCGGTAGCATCGACGACATCGCCGCCCGAGACCGGCGGTAACCGGAGATCGGGCGGAGATCGACGGAGACCGCCTCCGAGGCCGGAGGCAAGAGCGAGCGCAGGGCCCGGACGGCGAGAAAGGCCCGGCAAAGGGAGTACGGCGTGAAGATCGGCGTGGTCGGCAAGGGGGGCGCGGGCAAGACGACGGTGGCTTCGCTGCTGGCCCGTACTCTGGCCGAGCGGGGCCGGCGGGTGCTGGCGGTGGACACCGACTCCAACCCCAACCTCGGGCTGTCCCTGGGGCTCGACCCGGCTGAGACCGAGGCCGTCCCTGTCGTCCCCCGCTCGGCGGTGGTCGGCCCCCGGGGCGACCTCACCGTGGCCGAGCTGATGGGGGATTACGCGGTCGCCACCCCGGCGGGGGTGGCCCTGATGTCGGCCCTGCGGGTGACCGAGGCCGCGGCCGGCTGCACCTGCGGAGGCCATGCCACCGTGCGCAGCCTGCTCGGCCAGGCCCTCGACTCCGAGGCCGACGACACCGTCATCGACATGGAGGCCGGCATCGAGCACCTGAGCCGCTCCGGCGGCACCTTGGCCCACGCCGACGTGCTGGTTCTGGTCATGGAGCCGAGCCGCAAGGCGGTGATCACCGCCCGGCGCACCATCACCCTGGCCGCAGAGCTGGGCATCGGGGCCTGGGTCGGGCTGGGCAACAAGGTGGACGGCCCCGACCAGCTCGACGCGCTCGAAGAGCTGTGCCGCCAGCACGAGGTGCCCCTCGACGCGGTCGTACCGGCCAGCGGAGAACTGGTCGCCGCCGACCGGCTCGGCCTGCTCCTGGAGCGGACCTCCGCCCCCGACGTATGGCAAGCCGTGGAGCATCTGGCCGACCACCTCCGGCCCGAGCCCGCCCCGGTGGGCTGATCGCCGGGACCGGGAGAGACGCCGGGGGAGTTGCATCCGGTGCCCGCGGCGGCCATACTGACTGGTGCCGGGGGCAGTAGCCCCAGGAAGTGAAGCCCGGTCATCCCTCCGGACGGAGGAGAGCCGGGCTTTGCGCTTTGCGGGTCAGCCGCCGACGCGGCGAACGTGATCGATTATCTCGGCCACTCGGGGCCGCCACTCCCCGCGGGCCCCGTAGGCCCAGGCCACGGCGTCAGCTATCCACAGCAGGGGCTCCTCGTGGGCACGCATGTGGTCGTAGACCAAGTCTTCGGGTGCATGGCCTAATCGAACGGCCGTGGCTATCGCACGGCGCTCTTTGTCGTTCTGGATGTAGTGACGGCTCTCGATGACGATCCGCCTGCATCCCAAGGCGACCAAGTCGGCCAGAAGGGAAGCCATGACCTGCTGCCGGGCCGTCTCTTGCTTCTCGGTCGACTCGTACAGCCTGACCCGAACGCCGAGATTGGACATGGCCGACAGCAGCGACCGACGGCGCGGCGGGCGCTCTTTGGTGAAGTGCAGGCGGCGTTGCCCTGACAGGAGCATGGATCGCAGCCGGGCCCGAGCGGCGGCCAGATCACGGGGATCGATCAGAGCAGCGCAGAGGAGGTACGGGCCTCGTTGCGATTCGTCGACGAATGCATGGACGCTCATCGGTGGACGCCCTTTCGGGATTGAGGCCCCCCTTCCCCGGGTTTTCTGAGCAATCGTTGTCGTATACGAGCGCTTTTTGCTCAGAAAAACCTGAAGAGGGAGGGGATGAGGAGAGGGGAAGAAGAAGGGAAAGAAGGATGAAGAGAGAGGGGGAAGGTGGGGGAGTGGTCAGCAGATGCGGGGGAGTGGGTCGCCGACCAGCATGTCCGCGATCCGGGTCCCGCCCAGGGCGGTCTCGATGACGACCAAGCCGGGGTGCTCGCCGGTGACCTCGCCGACGATAGCGGCGTCCGCACCGGTGGCGCAGGACCGCATGGCGGCCACCGCGGCGTCGGCCCGGTCGCCGGGGACCACCGCGGCCAGCTTGCCCTCGTTGGCTATGTGCAGCGGATCGAGGCCTAACAGCTCGCAGGCCGCCGCCACCTCCGGCCGCACCGGCAGGCGGCGCTCGAAGAGCCGGATCCCCACCCCGGCCGCGGCAGCCAGCTCGTTGCCGGCCGAGGCCAGGCCGCCCCGGGTCGGGTCCCGCATCCAGCGGGTTTCAGGCACGGCGGTCAGCAGCGCCTCGGCCAGGTCCCACAGCGGGGCGGTGTCGGATTCGACGGCGGAGGCCAGGGCCAGGTCGCCGCGGGCCACCATGACCGCGGTGCCGTGGTCGCCGAGGGTCCCCGACACCAGCACCGCGTCGCCGGGCCGCACCCGCTCCGCGCCCAACTCCAGCCCCGGCATCACCCAGCCCACCCCGCTGGAGGTGATGTAGCACCCGTCGGCCGCCCCCCGCTCCACCACCTTGGTGTCTCCGGTCACCACCGGTGCCCCGGCCCGGGCGGCGGCCGCGGCCGCGTCGGCGACGATCTGGCGCAACTCGGCCACCGCCAGTCCCTCTTCCAGCACGAAGGAGAGGGCTAGGGCGTGCGGTTCGGCCCCCATGGCCGCCAGGTCGTTCACCGTGCCGTTGACGGCCAAGTCGCCGATGGAGCCGCCGCCGAATCGTCGGGGGGTGACCACGAACGAGTCGGTGGTCAGCACCAGCCTCCGGCCCGGCGGGGCCTCCAGCACGGCGCCGTCGTCGAGGCGGTCCAGCGCCGGGTTGGAGAAGGCGGGCCGGATCACTGCCTCCAGGAGGGCTTGGCCGGCCTTGCCTCCCGCGCCGTGGGCCATGGTGACGACCTTGTCGGTGAGCTTTGGCGCCCGCCGCCGCCACGACTCCACCCGGGCCAGCACCTCCTCGCGGGCGGCCCGGTCGGCGTTGGCGGCCATCAGCGGGGCGGCGGGGGCGCCGCCTCGGCCCTGGCCGGCGTTGTGCCCGTCGGCCCGGTCGCCTCGGCCCTGGCCGGCGTTGGGCCCGTCGGCCCGGTCGCCTCGGCCTCGGCCGTCATCAGGCCATCAGCTTGCCGAGACGGGGATGCGGGCCCGGGGCGAGTAGCGCCCGTAGTTGTAGTAGGCCGCGCAGGCGCCCTCGGAGGACACCATGCAGGTGCCTATGGGCGACTCGGGGGTGCAGGCAGTGCCGAACACCTTGCACTCCCAGGGCCGTAGCGCTCCTTTGAGCACCTCGCCGCACTGGCAGGCCTTGGGGTCGGCCACCCGCAGGCCGGGCACATCGAAGCGGATCTCGGCGTCCCAGTCGGCCAGCCCGGGGGCCAGGGCCAAGGCGCTTTGGGCGATGAACCCCAGGCCCCGCCACTCGAAATGGGGCCGCAGCACGAACGCCTCCCGCATCAGCTCCAACCCCCGCCGGTTGCCGCCGCCGCCGACCGCCCGTCGGTACTGGTTCTCCACCTCGCAGCGGCCCCCGCCGAGTTGGCGCAGCAGCATGGACACCCCTTGGAGGACGTCCACCGGCTCGAACCCGGCCACCACCAGCGGCCGCCCGTATTGGGCGGGCACGAACCTGAAGGGGTCGGTTCCGATCACGGTGGAGACGTGGCCGGGCCCCAGGAACCCGTCGAGGTCCAAGCCGGGCGAGTCGAGGATGGCCTTGAGCGGGGGGACGATGGTGACGTGGTTGCAGAAGACGCTGAAGTTTCGGACTCCCCGGTCCCGGGCGGCCAGCACGGTGGCGGCGGTAGAGGGGGCGGTGGTCTCGAACCCCACCGCCAGAAACACCACCTCCCGGTCGGGCTCGCGCTCGGCCAGGGCCAGGGCGTCCAGCGGCGAGTACACGATCCGCACGTCGGCGCCGCCGGCCTTGGCCTCTTGGAGGGTCGAGTCGCCGCCCGGCACCCGCAGCATGTCGCCGAAGCAGCACAGGGTGACGCCGTCGGCCCGGGCCACGGCGATGGCGTCGTCCACCCGGCCCATGGGGATGACGCACACCGGGCACCCCGGCCCATGCACCAATTCGATGCTGTCGGGCAGCAGCGACTCGATGCCGTGGCGGTAGATGGCGTGGGTGTGGCCTCCGCAGACCTCCATCAGCTTGCGCTGGGGCTGATCGGCGGCCAGCGCTTCGATCTCGCCCAGCAGCACCCGGGCCGTCTCCGGGTCGCGGTACTCGTCGATGTACTTCACGACTGACGCCTCGGGCCCGCCACCGGCGGGGCCGTCCTCGTTGGCGGGCCGGCCGCCGGGCTGGCTCTCACGGCCGGGCCGGTTCGATCCGGCGGCACAGCTCGGCGGTGAGGGCGGCCTCGGCCTCTTGGATGCGGTGCACCGAATCGGAGGCCACCGCCAGGCACACCTCGGCACCGCCCCGGGCGGCAAAGGCGCCTCCGCCGTAGCCGCTGATCCCGACGGTCCTCACGCCGCTGGCCGCGGCCCGCTCGAAGGCGGCCAGCAGATTGGGCGAAGCGCCGCTGGTGCTGCACCCGATCAGCACGTCGCCAGGGGCGCCCAGGGCCTCGATCTGGCGGGCGAACACCGCCTCGGCACCCAGGTCGTTGGCCAGAGCCGAGACCACCGCGTAATCACCGGCCAGGGAGAGAGCCTCCACCCCCCGGGCCCCGAGCAGCCTCACCAGACGGGCCGCGTCGGCCGCGCTCCCCCCGTTGCCCATGGTCAGCACCCGCCCCCCGGCGGCGACGGTGCCGTTCACCATGGCCGCCGCCGCCTCCAGGGCCGGTCGGTTGGCGGCCACCGACTCGGCGGCCAGCTGCTGCGAGGAGGCCCGCTTGGCGAAGACCGAGGCCTCCAGGGCCGAGCGCAGGGAGGCCTCGTCGCTCTCGGCCGCGTCCAGGAACGGATACAGGAACCCGGTGGAGTCGCCGTTGCCAGAGTCGCCGTTGGAGTTGGAGTCGCCGCGGTCGGAGTGGCGGCCGGAGGCGTCGAAGGTGCCCACTAGGCCGGGGTGCTCGAGGGCCACTTGCACCAACTCCCACAGCAGGTGGTAGCCGGTCATCACCGCGGCGTCGCCGTCGTCGGCGGGGATTGACAGGTCGGCGGGCCCGCCGTCGGGCGGCCCGATAAGCAGGTGGCACCAGCGGGCGCCAGCGCCCGTCCCGAGCGGGCCGGTGGCGGTGGCGAACGGCGGAGGACCGGCCGGGGGCGGCCCGTAGCTGCCCGCGGCCGCGGGCAGAGACCGGGCCCCGGCCACCACCGGGTGTACGAACTCGACGGCCACGTGATGGGCGTGGTCCTCGCAGCCGGGGGCCCGCACCATCAGAGCCCGGCCGGAGGTGAAGGCCCGGGCCAGCCACAGTGCGGCGTCCACCGGTCGGCGGGCGCAGTCGATGACGGTAGGGGCGGCGACGCTCATGACGGCTCGGCGTGTACCGGTCGGCGGGCGCAGTCGATGACGGTAGGGGCGGCGACGCTCATGACGGCGCGGCGCTCACGGCTCCGGCCTCCTCGTCGTGGGCCGAGTTCACGGCGACTTGGCCCCGGCCGCGATCTGGTCGTTGCCTGCCGAGTTCACGGCAGCTCAATGCCCACCGCTTCGATCTCTTCGTCGTACACCGACCCGAGCTGGCGCATGAAGGCCAGGGTCTCGGCCGCCTCGGCCTCGTCGATCTTGGTGAGCGCGAAGCCGACATGCAGCAGCACCCACTCGCCCGCGGCCAGGCCGTCGTCGTCCACCATGACCGTGTTGACCTCGCGGCGCACTCCCTCCACGTCCACGATGGCGGAGTGCGACCCGGCCGGGCCGAGTTCGACCACCCGGGCCGGAATCCCCACACACATCAGGCCCGCGCCCCCGCCTCTGCGGCTGGCCTGGGAACCGGGAGAGGATCGTCTAGGTCAAGGAGCCGGACCACGGCCGCGGCCACCGCTTCGGCCATCGGCTCGGCGCCGGGGTAGTCGAGCACCGGGACCGAGGCCGCGTCGGCGTCGAGGGCGGCGTCGCTCCACCCGATGACCCCGGCCAGCTCCAAGCCGTGGCGCTGGCAGAACTCGGCGATGGCGTCGGCCTCGGCGGGGCGGCGGCACTTGTTGGCCACCACCGCCACCCGGCCTATCGAGGTCTCCGCCGCCAGCCGGGCTTGGAGCCGCACCGCCTCCAGCGACCGGTAGTAGGGCTCGGCCATCAGGGCCAGCACGTCGGCGTGGCGAGCGGTGCCCCGGCTCAGATGCTCGGGGGAGGCCTCTAGGTCCAAAACGGTGACGAGCCCCGGCTCGGCCCCCAAGTCGGCCAGCAAAGCGGAGACCACGGCATGGGCCGAGCACAGGCACCCCTCGTCGGCGTGGCCGGCCGCGCCCATCCGCATCACCACCACCCCGTCGGGGCCCCGGACCCCGTAGCGGTCCAGCACCTCGGCCGCCGGAACCTTCAGGGCCGGTCCGTCGAGCCGGCGCGACACCAGATCGACCGGCAGCGAGGCGAACTCCCCGGCCGGCGCGGCCAACCCGACGGCGGCGTGGAGATTGGGGTTGGTGTCGCCGTCGATGGCCACCACCCGGCGCCCGGCTCGGCCCAGCAGGCGGGCCGCGGTGGCGCAGAACGTGGTCTTGCCCGCGCCCCCCTTGCCGGCCACGGCCAGCCTCACGCCCGCCGCCCCCGAGCGTCGCTGGAGGCACCCGGCCGGAGGCTCTGTCGGCCCGCCCGGGCCGGCCTCACGCCGACCGCCCGGCGGTGGCCGCGTCAAAACGGCCCAGGGCCGCCGACAGGGCGTCGCGGATGCCCAGCAGCTCTCGGGCCGCTTCGGCCGCGGCCCCCCGGCCCGGTTCGGACAGGGCGTAGACCCGCCGGTCGGGGCCGCTGGCCGAGGGCTCCCAGACCGAGGTGACCAGATCGTGGCGCTGCATGGCCCTCAGAGCCCGGTACACCCCGGCCAAGTCGGTGACCAGGCCCTGGGCCTGCACCGTTTCGAACAGCTCGTAGCCGTAGGAGCGGCCGCCGCGGTCGAGGGCCAGCAGCAGAAACGAGCGCAGAAACGACCGGGGCAGCGCCCCGGCACTCGCCGGAGGCTCTCCTCGCGGCGCGCCCGGTTCAGTGGTCATGGCCGGGGTGGCGGTGGGCCAGGCAGGCTTCGGCCTCGTCTGCGGACACATGGCACCAGCAGTCGTCGCTGCACTCGCCGTGGGCGGGCTTGGTGAGGTCGGCGAAGGCCTCGGTGAACTCGCGGGCCCCCTGCTCGAGCCCGAGTTCGGACAGGGCGTACCACTCCCCGTCTCGCACCAGGTACCCCTCGACCACCAGCCGGTCCAGGTAGGTGAGGCCGATGGCCGCGTCCACGCCCAGGAAGCGCTCGATCAGGCCCGGGTCGACGACATCGCCGAACCCCTCGCCCCGGAGCCAGTACATGACCTGGAGGATCTCGCTGCGCCAGTACAGGGCGGCCAGGGCCTCCGACTTGGGCGCGGGCGGGGCCTGGGTCATGCCTCGGCGCCGAGTCGCTCCGCCTTGCCCGCCACTGCTTCCAGAGCCCCGGCGATCCCGGTGAGCTGCTCGTTGACCCTGGTGACCGACGGCCCGATGGAGGAGCACTGGGTCTCGATGGCCCGCACCCCGAACGTGACCTTGGCCAGGTTCTGGGAGATGCGGCTCAGGGAGCGGGCGATGGCGATCAGGTAGGCGGCCAGCGCCCCCACGAAGATGGCGATCTCCACCACGGTGAGCACGATCAGCAGGGTGCGCATCAGTTCTCTCCCGTTTCTCCCGCCGTCGGGGCGGCTTGGGCGGGGGCATCGCCGTTGCCGGCGCCGGCCGCGCCCAGGAAGGCGTCGTGGCGCAGCGCCTCGTCGGTCAGGGCGTCGAGGCGGACCGTGGTCTGGTGCAGCATCCAGGTGGTGGCGGTGTTGCGGGCCACCTTCTTGCCCGTCTCCCAGATGGCCTCCGAGCCGGCCTCGATGCGCCGGACCAGCCGGTAGAAGATCTGCAGCAGGGCCACTGCGATCAGCGCCACCGCCAGCCCCAGTCCCAGGGTCAGCCACCACGCGGCGTTGGTGCTCACCGTCCGGCCTCGCTTGCGTTCATCGGCTCCGCCTCTCTCACCGTCAGCCCCTCACCCGTCGGCCTTGGCGGCCAGGTGGCGGCGGACGGCGGCCGCCCCGTCGGTGATCCGCTCGATGGCGCCGTTCACGTCGTTGACCACCCACAGCGGCTCGGTGTTGCCGTGGGACTCGGCCAGGGCGGCCAGGATGGCCTCGGCGGTGACCGCGGCCCGGCGCGCCCCCTTGATCATCATCAGCAACAGCACCACCACGGCCAAGACGATCACCCCGCCCACGACATAACCGATGACCCATCCTGTCGACACTGGTCCCCCTCGGGTTGGCGACGGTCGGCGACGCCGGCCAGCTTAGGCGCCCAGTCATGCTAGATGCGATCCGCACCTAGTGTTAGGATGTCGCCGCTGCCAACGGGGGAGGATTGCCGGTGACGCCCAGCGCCCGCCACGACCATCGGAGAGGCTGCCAGTGACCCAGTACACCAAGGTCGTGCCCGGGGTTCCCCACGGCGAGATCGAGGCCAAGCCGCTGGTCACCGACCCCGACGATCCCTTCGCCCCGGTGGCGCTGCGCAGCGCCCGCCGGCCCAAGCGGTCTGATCTGGTGTCGCAGGGGCCGCTGGAGAAGGCCTACCTGTTCTGGATTGTGGGCGCGAGCTGCGACGGCTGCACCATTGCGGTGGCCGGCGCCACCCACCCGCCGGTGGAGGACCTGCTCAACGGCCGGGTGCCGGGGCTGCCCCGGATCGAGATCGTCCACACCGTGCTGTCGGTGGAGTCCGGCCCGGAGTGGACCGAGAACCTCCGCCTGGCCGCTGAGGGCAAGCTCGACGCCCCTTATCTGATCGCCTGGGAGGGGTCGGTCATGGACGAGACCGTCTCGGGCGAGCACGGCTACTGGATGGGCCTGGGCGAGGACCCCGCCGACGGCCGCCAGATCACCAGCCTGGAGTGGCTGGACCGGATGGCCCCGGGCGCGGCGGCGGTGCTGGCCATCGGCACCTGCGCCTGCTGGGGCGGCATCCCCGCCGCCCACGGCAACCCCACCAACGCCATGGGAGTGATGGACCATCTGGGCAAGGACTACCGCTCGGCGCTGGGCCTGCCAGTCATCAACGTCCCGGGCTGCTCGCCCATCGGCGACAACATCACCGAGACCGCGGCCGCCGCCCTGCTGTTCCTCAACGGGCTGGCCCCGCTGCCCGAGTTCGACGAGCTGGGCCGGCCGGCCTGGCTGTTCACCGAGACCGTCCACCGCCATTGCCCTCGGGCCGGCTACTACGAGGAGGGGGTGTTCGCCCACTCCTACGGCGACAAGGAGTGCCTGGTGGAGCTGGGCTGCTGGGGCCCGGTGGTGCAGTGCAACATCGCCGAGCGGGGCATCGTGGACGGCCACGGCGGCTGCATGAACATGGGCGGCATCTGCATCGGGTGCACCATGCCGGGGTTCCCCGACAAGTTCTCGCCCTTCTACGAGCGCCCTCCCGGCGCCTTGCTGTCCACCAACGCCAACCGGGTTATGGGCGGGTTCATCCGCCGTCTGCGCCGCCTGTCCCAGACCGACAAGATGCGCTCAGCCCGCTGGGACGGCGACCGCGACCTGCCCAGCGGCTGGGGCCGGTACAAGACCCAGCCGGTGGGGGCCGAGCGCCTGGTGCATCGCCTCTACTCCCGCCGCCAGCACTCCCGCGAAGGCGGCTGAGGATGGCCTCTTACCCGACCGCGGGCTCACACCGCGGCCCGCGGCCGGACTCCGCCCCCGTTCCTGCTCCTGCCCCCGCCGACTCACCCACCGGAGGCTGACCCGGCCATGTGCTTCAAGAACCTGCCCATCACCTTCGACTCCGATGGCCGAGCCCGCCTGGCCGAGGGGGTGGCCGACCCGTACGCGGTGGCGGTGGCCGAGCCCAAAGACTTCGTCCGCAGCGCCCAGGCCCGGTCCAGCGCCGGGGCCCTGGCCGCCCCGCCCCGGCTGCGGGAGTGGAGCATCGACCCGGTCACCCGGGTGGCGGGGGCCCTGGCCGTGCACACCGTGCTCGACCTGGAGACCCGCACCGCGGTCGAGGCCCACTCGATGGCCATGCTGTTCCGGGGCTATGAGATCATCCTGAAGGGCCGGGACCCCCGCGACGCCATCGACATCTCCTCAAGGGCCTGCGGGGTGTGCGGGGGCGTTCACTCCACGGTTTCGTCGCTGGCCATGGAGATGGCGTTCGGGATCGTGTCCCCGCCGCTGGGCACCTGCGTGCGCAACCTGGGCGAGGTGGCCGAGATGTTCTACGACCACCCGCTGCACCTGGGCCTGTTGGCCGGCCCCGACTACTCCACCGCCATCGTGTCGGTCACCAACCCCGAGCTGGTGGAGCGGGCGGCCAAGACCCCGGCCCCCCACGCCGATGTGCACGGCTTCAGGACCGTCAAGGACATCATGGACGGGTTCAACCCCCTCGAAGGCGCCATCTACCTCGAGTCCCTGGAGTACACCCGCATCGCCCGCACCATGTGCACGCTGATGTACGGCAAGTACCCGCACCCGTCCACCCTGGTGCCCGGCGGGGTGTCCACCACGGTCAGCACCTCCACCTTCAACGAGTACTACGCCAACCTGGGCAAGATCTTCGACTACGCCAAGCGCCTGGCCGGGATCTGGGACGACATCTGCGACTTCTTCCTGGAAGCCGACCCCCGCTACTCCGACGTGGGGCTGCGGCCCTCCAACCTGATCCAGACCGGCATCTGGGACGACCCCGCCGTCTACGACGCCACCTACGCCAACATCGACGCCTGGGGGCAGGCCCGGTATTCGGCGCCGGGCATCGTCAAGGACGGCGAGCTGGTCACCACCAAGCTGACCGAGATCAACATGGGGATAGAGGAGTTCGTCGAGCACTCCTACTACGAGGACTGGACCGCGGGCTGGAACGGCTCGGGTGCCAACCCGAACGGGTCCAACGGCAACGGCAACGGGGCGGGGCGGGGCGGACCCCGGTTCGCGGCCGACGCGCTGGGCAACCCGCTGTCGCCGTACCACGCCTGGAACAAGGAGACCATCCCCCGGCCTGAGGGCAAGAACTTCAAGGAGAAGTACTCCTGGGCCACCGCCCCCCGCTGGGACCGGATCTCCATGGAGACCGGCGTGTACGGGCGGATGTGGACCACGGCCATGGCCCGCCAGCTCCCCGACAACCCCTACATAGAGGCCACCGGCGACGGGCTGCGCATCCTGCTGCCCGCCCACGACCTGCCCGAGACCGAGCTGGAGTGGAAGATCCCGGCCAAGCTCAACGCCTTCGAGCGCAACCGGGGCCGGGCCTACGGGGTGGGGTTCACCGCCGCCATCGGCATGATCTGCCTGATGCAGGCCTTCGAGTACTGGCGCAAGGGCGAGACCAGGGTGTCGACCCCGTTCAAGGTCCCCACCGACGAGCGGGTGGCGATGGGGGCGTGGGAAGCGGGCCGCGGCTACCTCACCCACCACCTGCACATGGACAAGGGCAAGCTGCTCAACTACCAGATCAACACCCCCTCTACCTGGAACGCCTCGCCCCGGGACCCGTTCGGCAACCCCGGCCCCTACGAGGAGGCCATCGTCGGCACCCCGCTGCTGGAGAGCGTGGCCGACGACGACATCAAGGGGATCGACATCCTGCGGTCCATCCGCAGCTTCGACCCGTGCATGCCCTGCACCACCCACATGGACACCGGAAGAGGCGTCATCACCCGCGAGGTCAACTCCTGCGGTTGCACCCTGGAGTGATCCGGGGCCGGGGAGCGATCCGCCGGTGCGGCCGTCGCCCGGGGTGAGCGACTCCGAGCGGGACCGGTTCCTCGACACCCTGCTCGGGCCCGGAGCCCAGGTCCGCTCGGGCGGGCCGGTCGGTCCGGGATGCACGCTGGTGGGCGGGATCGGGCTGCCGTGGCTGCGCGACCTCGACTTCGGCGCCAACTGGCTGGCCCGGGCGGCGTCGCTGCCGTGGCCCGACGGCGTGGTGCTCGAGGACTTGTCCTACGGTGCCCACCGGGTGATGCACCGGCTTGAGGAGCTCCGGCCCGGCCGGGTGGTGCTGATCGGCTGCATGCCCCGGGGGGCCGACCCGGCCGGGACCGTCCGCCGCTGGGTGCCGGCCGAGGCGCCGCCCCCCGACCCGGCCGAGGTCCACGAGCGGCTGGCCGAGGCGGTGGGCGGGATCATCGACTTGGATCACACCATCGCCGTGTGCCGCCACTGGGACGCCCTGCCCCCCGACACCACCATCATCGAGGTGGAGCCGGCCGAGAGCCATTTCGGGCTGGGCTTCTCGGCCCCGGTGACCGAGGCGGTGGACCGGGTCCTCGACATGGTCCTCGACGAGGTCCTGCGGTGAGCTTCGACGCCGGGCGCGGGGGGCGCTGGTGAGTGAGGTCGGGTCCGAGGGGCTGGACGGGCGCGGGGTGCCGCGGTGAGCGAGGTCGGGTCCGAAGGGCTGGCCTACGGTGAGATCTTGGCCCATGCCGGGGAGCGGGCCGAGCGGCTGCTGGAGCACGACGACCCGGAGGTGCGCGCCGACGCGGCCGAGGTGCTGGACTGGATCGACGCCTACCACCGCGAGGGGCTGGGCCGCCTAGTGGAGATGGTGCGCCAGTGGCGGGGCGAGATCTTCCTGGAGCAGGCCGCGCTGGACCCGGTGGTGGGGGAGCTGCTGGCCACCTACAGCCTCGGGGTGGACGTGGACTCGGCCGCCGTCGAGCGGACCGTGCAGGCCGCGCTGGACGAGGTCCGCCCCTACGTCGCCTCCCACGGCGGCGAGCTGGAGGTGCTCTCGGTGGACGACGGGGTGGTCAAGCTGCGCATGCACGGCAACTGCGACGGCTGCACCGCGGCCGGCGACACCATCGCCCACCGGATCGAGACCGCCCTGCGCGAGCATTGGATCGACTTCCGCCGGGTCGAGACGACCGAGGCCACGCAGCCTCCCCATCCGCCCCCGGCCCCCGGCCAGATGGCCACCGGCCTCGGCATCGGCCCCCGACGGCCGTGAGTTCGGCCCGAGCCGCCGTCGGCGGGGTGGTTGACGAGGCTGGCGAGGTGGTCGAGGCCGTCGACGATCTTTGTTTCACCGCCCGGGCCCTGGCCCAGACTCACCCCATGACCGAGGCCGCCCACCGCTACCGCCAGCGTTGCCACCAAACCGAGCGAGCTCGCCAGCCGGTCACCGAGCCAGCCGACTGGGCCTCCACCGCCCTGCTGGTCGGCTACTGCCTGCGCCGGGCCGAGGAGCAGCGCGTCGAGTCCGAGGCCGAGCCCGGATGGACCGGGGCCGAGCCGGCCGACGCCGAGGAGCAGCGCGCCGGGTCCGAGGCCGAGCCCGCCGATGCCGGGCTTGACCATCTGGCCCCGGCCATGGCCGCCGTAGCCGAGTCGCTGCGGGCTGGGGAGGCCGGGCGGGTGACGCTGCTGGCCCCCGCTGTCACCATCGCCGCCCTGGACCGGGTCATCGCCACCGAGCTGGACAAGCGCCGCGAGCATCTGCGGGAGCAGCTCGACGACCGCCAGTGGTCGGAGCTGGAGGACTACATCGCCTGGTGGTCGGTCCACGGCTACGCCCTGAGGGCCGCCGAGACCGGACTGAGCCCGGCTCCCGCCGCCGAGTCACCGTGACCGGCCCACGGGTGCTGGTGGTCGGCGTCGGCAACGTCCTCAACGGCGACGACGGCTTCGGGGTGGAGGTGGCCCGGCGGCTGGCCGCCCGCCCGCAGCCCGCGGGGGTCAGGGTGGCCGAGACCGGCATCGGCGGCATCCACTTGGTCCACGAGCTGATGGACGGCTATGACGCCCTGGTGGTGGTGGACGCCGTCGACCGGGGCCGCCCGCCCGGCACGGTGATGGTGATCGAGGCCGAGGTGCTCGACGTGTCCGAGATGGAGACGACAACCCGCCACGACCTGCTGGCCGACATGCACCTGGCCACCCCCGAGCGGGCCCTCATGGTGGCCCGGGCGGTCGGGGTGCTGCCCGAGCGCACCGTCATCGTCGGCTGCCAGCCCCGACGGATCGAGGCCCTGGGCGTCGGCCTCACCGACGAGGTGGCCGAGGCCGTCGACACCGCCGTGACCGAAGTGGAGCGCTGCCTCGCCTCCCTCCTCCACCTCCAAGTTTTCCCGAGCCCCTGATTTTCTGAGCAGGAAATGTCGCTATACGACAACGGTTGCTCAGAAAACCCGGAGGCGGGGTTATGAGTTTGGAGCGGCTTGAGGCGGAGCTGGCCGAGATCCGGGCCGGGCACGACCCCGACGGATGGGCGCTGGCCGCCTACCGGGTGGCGGTGGCCCGCAGCGAATCCGCCGCCGCCGGCGACCTCGCCGAGGCTCTTGATCTGCTGGAGAGGGCCGGCCGGATCCTCACCGAGGCCCGCTCGCCGGTGGAGTACGCCCGCATCTGCACCGCGGCCGGACAATGCCACCGGCGGCTGGGCCGGCCCGATCGGGCCGCGCCCTTATTCGAGCGGGCCGCGGGCCTGGTCCGAGACCGAGCGCCAGCCGCAGAGCAGGCCGCGGCTTTGGTGAACCTGGGCCTGGCCCTCACCGAGACCGGCCGGCCGGCCGGGGCCGTCGAGCCGCTGGGCCGGGCCTTGGACCTTTTGGCCGGTGCCGACGGCGACGAGGCCGGCCGGGTCCGGGCCGCGGCGCTGATCAACCGGGCCCAGGCCCTCCAGGCCCTGGGCGGCCACTCCGAACTGGAACGGGCCGCCGCCGACTACCGGGCGGCCGCGGGGGCCGCGGCGGCCGACGCCCCCCAGCGGGGGATGGCCCTCCACGGCCTGGGCTCGGCCCTCCTAGAGCAGATCGACCGGAACCAGGCGGGCGCCGGCGGCCGGTCCGGGGCCCACGGCGTCGATGAGGCCATCGGCGCCTTTGAGCAGGCTCTCGGAGTCTTGACCGAGGCGGCCTTCCCGTTCCAGCACGCCATCGCCCGCCACAGCCTGGCCATCGCCCACGAGCGCCGGGGCGGCCCTTCCGACCCGGCCCGGGCCCTGGCCGGCGTCGAGGCGGCCATGAGCATCTTCGACCCCCGCCTCCACCGCCCCCAGTGGGCGGCGGCGGCCGACACCCTGGCCCGGCTGGAGCGAACGCTGGAGGTCGCCGACGGGCCCGGAACCCGAGCCGACCGCTTCGCCCGGCTGCTGGCCGCCGTCGCCGCCGACGAGAGGACCGGCCTGCTGCGGGACCGGCTGGCCCGGCTGGCCCCGGCGCCCGAGATCCGCCGCCGCCGGGAACTGGACGGGCTGGCCTCGGCCTTGACCGGGCTCGGCCCCGAGGAGTACGAGACGGTGATGCAGTCGATGGTCCCGGTGCTGATGGAACTGCCCGACCCGGTGCTGGACTCGGCCTGCGCCGCGCTGGCCGCGGCCCACCGGGCCTCCGGGTCGGCCCAGGCCTTCGACGGGGCGCTGGACCGGGTGATCCACGACCGGCTGTTCGGGCCGCAGCGGGTGCGGGTCCGGGACCTGCTCGCCGCCAACGGATGGGTGCGGCCCTGACCCCTGAGGCTTTGACCCCTGCGGCTCCGCCGGCCGGGGCGGCCGAGGCGGCCCGCCGGTTCTTGAGCGCCGTCGTGTGGGGCGAGCACACCCGTCTGTGGGCCATGCTGAGCCCGAGGGGCCGGGCCGTCGCCGTGTCGGTGGCGGCGGCCAATGGCCTGGACCGGGTGGCGGCGGCCCGCATAAGCGACGGTCTGGCCGACCCGGTCGAGTTCGACGACTTCCTGCGCCAGCTTCTGGTCGGGCTGCGCCGGGACATGCGCAGCGTCGATCTCGAGAACGTGACCGCGGCCGGCGAGCCCCGGCCCGGCCCGGACGGCTCAGCGATCGTCGACCTGGTCACCCCCTCGGCGCTGCCCGGCACCGAGGCCTGGCCGGCCGGGCGCCTGGTGCTGAGCTGCGGTCCCGATGGGGCTTGGGGCGTCGACCGACTCGAGCCCCGGCTGGCCGGTCCGTGAGCGGCGGTCTAGGCGACTGGCATCCCCGCCGCGGGACGGCGGCCGCGGCCCGTACGGCCGCCCCGTGAGCGGCGACATCCGACGGGCGCCGGTGGCGGTATCGGCCGAGGCGCTCATGCACCAGTGGGCCCGCCGGGAGTCGGCCCCGGACGGCTCAGCGCTGGTGGTCGGCGCCGAGATCTCGGCCCGGCTGCGGGGCGGGGCCTTATGGCGGACCCCCGAGGCTCTGGCCGCGTCGGTGCTGGCCCGGCCCGCGGGCCTGGACCCCTCCGACGCCGACCTGGCCTGGCTGGCCGCCGGCCTGGGCGCGGCCCGGGCCCTCGACGCCCTCGCCGGGCTCGAGCACCTCTGCGAGCCGGCCGTGGTGGCGGACCCCGGAGCTGGCCCGGCCCTCGACGCCCTCGCCGGGCCCGAGCACCTCTGCGAGTGGCCCGACACGGTGCTGATCGACCCTCCCGGCCGCGCCGAGGTGGCGGTGAACGCCGTCTGCGCCCTGGGGCCGGGCCGGGTCGACTACGCCATCCTGACCGTCCGGCTCGGCCCGGCCTCCGCCTTCGCCCCGGCGGTCGATGAAGCCCTAGTAGACGAGCTGCGGACCGCGGCCCGGCTCCTCGACCAGCCCGGTGAGCTGGTCGCCGCCTACCGCCGGCGCTGCGCCACCGTCGGGCGCACGGTGGCGGTGGCGTTGCTTCCCCACGGCTCCGCCCGGGGAACGGTCCGGGGGATCGGGGCCGACGGCAAGCTGGAGATCGAGTCGCCCACCGGCCTGGTGGAGCGGATCGGAGTCTCGTCGCTCTCGTCCCTGCGCCGCCTCCAAGACCGGCCCGACGACTGAGGGGCGCCAGCGAATCGGCGGAAGATCGACCGGCCGAACCGCTTGATGTCTGAGGGGCCGTCATCGAAAATCAGACCGGCGGAACCGGCCCGTAGGGTCGCCGAAGCCAGCCAGGGCCACTGGTAGCGTTGCGGGCCGTATGGCCGCGGCGAAGCCCAGGCCGGCGAAGGCGGCCGGGAGTGCGAAGACGGGGCCCGGCGAGCGGCGTCGCCCCCCGGCCCGCCGCTCCCCGAAGCGCACCTCGCGGTCCCAGGCGGTGGGGTCGGTGCTGGGCCGCCACGCCCGCGACATCTGGGGCCTGGGCGCGGTGGTGGCCGGCCTGCTGGTGGCGGGCAGCGTCTGGGTGGCGGCCATGGGCCCGGTGGGCGAGGCGATCGACAAATCCCTGGCCTGGTCGCTGGGCCTGATCCGATGGCTGGCCCCGGTGGTCCTCGTGTGGATCGGGGTGACGCTGGTGCGAGACGGCGGGCGCTCCAGCCGCGCCGACGCCGACGCCGCCGCCGAGGAGGCCGAGAAGGCCGGCGGAGACGAAGACGGCTCGGAGCGCTGGGTGCGGGCCCTCCTGGGCAGCGGTCTGATGCTGCTGGCGTTCATGGGGATCGCCCACGTGGTGCGGGGCCGGCCCGGCCTCGGCGCCGGAGTCGAGGATCTCGGAGCGGCCGGGGGAGCGATCGGCGTGGCCGTCGGCGGCCCCCTGCACGCCTACATCGCCGGTTTCGGGGCGGTGCTGGTGCTGAGCTTCATCGGGGCGGTGGGCCTGATGGTGCTGACCGCGTCGTCGGCTCGGACCGGGGCCAGAGCCGTCGTCGCGCTGGTGAGGCCGGTGGGAAGGCTGTTCCGCCTGGGGGTCCAACACCTGTTCCGCGACGTGGGCGCGACCCGCCGTCAGGCCCCGCCCGCCGGCTCGGACCCGAGCCCGCCCGACCCCCGAGCGGTGGCCGCGGCCGCCCGGCCCGACCCCTCCGCCGAGCCCGAGCCCCGCCCCGAACCCCAGCCTCCGGCGGCCCGGGAAACCCCGCCCCGCCCGGCCGCCCCCGCCCCAGCCAAGCGGCCCGCCCGGCCCCCGACCCCGACCGACCCCGGAGCGGTCCCGGCCGGCTCGGGGTGGAAGCTGCCGCCGCCGGACCTGCTGGCCTCCACCGAATCCCGCCAGATCGACCGGGCCGAGGTGACCGAGCGGGGCCTGCTGCTGAGGGACACCCTGGCCAAGTTCGGGGTGCCCACCACCCTGCTGGAGCCGGTGGTGGGGCCCACCGTCACCCGGTTCGTGCTGGAGCTGGGGGAGGGGATCAAGGTCTCCAAGCTGGAAAGCCTCCGCAAGGACATCGCCCTGGCCATGGCCTCGCCCGACGTGAGGATCCTGGCCCCCATACCCGGTCAGCGGGCCGTCGGGGTGGAGGTGCCCAACGTCGACCGCGAGGTGGTGAAGCTGGGCGACATCCTCCGCTCCGCCGAGGCCCGGGCCGCCCGCCATCCCCTGGAGGTGGCGGTCGGGCGCGACATCAACGGCCGGGCGGTGCTGATGAACCTGGCCCAGATGCCCCACATCCTCATCGCCGGGGCCACCGGGGCGGGCAAGTCGTCGTGCCTCAACTCGGTGATCACCTCGATCCTGATGCGGTCCACCCCCGACCAGGTGCGGATGATCCTGGTGGACCCCAAGCGGGTGGAGATGGGCCAGTACGACCGGGCCCCCCATCTGCTGACCGCGCCGGTCACCGATCCCCGCCAGGCCGCCAACGCCCTGGCCTGGGCGGTGCGGGAGATGGACCGGCGCTACGACCTGCTGTCTCGGGTCGGGTTCCGGGACATGACCGGCTACAACACCGCCGTGGTCCGGGGCGAGGTGAAAGCCAAGCCGGGCGAGACCGATGCCGAGGGCGAGCCGCTGAAGTACCGGATCCTGCCCTTCGTGCTGGTGGTGGTGGACGAGCTGTCCGACCTGATGATGGTGGCCGCCCGGGACGTGGAGGAGTCCATCGCCCGGATCGCCCAGATGGCCCGGGCGGTGGGCATCCACCTGATCATCGCCACCCAGCGGCCCTCGGTGGACGTGATCACCGGGGTGATAAAAGCCAACGTCCCGGCCCGGCTGGCCTTCGCCGTCTCCAGCCTCACCGACTCCCGGGTCATCCTCGACCAAGCCGGAGCCGAGCGTCTGGTGGGCCGGGGCGACATGCTGCTGCTGGGCCCCACCTCGTCGGCCCCGCACCGGATCCAGGGGTCGTGGGTGGACGAGGCCGAGGTGAGGGCGGTAGTGGGCCACTGGATCGACCAGGCCCCCCGCTTCCGCGAGGACCAGGCCGTCTCCTCCGTCTCCGCTCCCGGCGCCGGGGGAGAATCGAAGGCAAGGACAAGGGCGGGGGCGGGCGCCTCCGCTGGCCGCGCCTCGGCCCCGGCCCCCGAACGCCCGCCGGCCGGCGCGGGCGGCGGCCCGGACGCGTCCGGCATCACCTCCGCCCCGCCCCCGGCCGACTCGGCCGACGACGGCGACGACCTGCTGGAGGAGGCCATGGCCCTAGTGGTGGAGACCCAGCTCGGCTCCACCTCGATGCTGCAGCGCCGGCTCCGGGTGGGCTTCGCCCGGGCGGGCCGGATCATGGACCTGCTCGAGCAGCGGGGCGTGGTCGGCCCGTCGCTGGGCTCCAAGGCCCGGGAGGTGCTCATCACCCCCGAGGAGCTGGCCGACCGGCGCGACCGATGACCGGGTGGCGAACTGGCCGACCGGCGCGACCGATGACCGGGTGGCGAACTGGCCGACCGGCGCGACCGATGACCGGGTGGCGAACTGGCCGACCGGCGCGACCGATGACCGCGCCGTGCTGACCGGTCTGGCCTATTCCGTCGGCGGGCTGGTGGTGCTGGGGCTGGCCTCCGAGCAGTTCGTGCGGGGCGCGGCCCGGCTGGCGGTGATCATGCGGGTGGCCCCCATCGTGGTGGGGGCGGTGATCGTCGGATTCGGGACCAGCGCCCCCGAGATGCTGGTGTCGGGCTTCGCGGCCGCCGACGACCGCCTCGACATCGGCGCGGGCAACGTGATCGGCTCCAACGTCGCCAATATCTCGCTGGTGCTGGGGGTGGCCGCGCTGGCGGCCGCCGTCCCGGTGAAGCGGGCCGTGCTGCGCCGGGAGGCGCCGTTGTCGGTGGCGGCCGTGGCCGTCTTCGCCCTGCTCGTCCAGAACGGACTGAACCGTTTTGAGGCCGTCGCCCTGGGCCTGCTGCTGGTGGTGGCGCTGGCGGTGATAATCATCGGGTCCCGGACCGACCCGCCCGGCGCCCTCGACGAGCTGATCGAGGACGGCCCGGCCGCCGGGCGGGCGGTGCGACCGGTGGCCGAGGTGGTTCGCACCGTGGTCTCGCTGGGGCTGGTGGCCGGCTCGGCCTTCGTGATAGTGGAGGGGGCCGAGCGGCTGGCCGACGAGCTGGGCCTGTCCGGCGGGTTCGTGGGCTACACGCTGGTGGCGGTGGGCACCTCCGCCCCCGAGATCGTCACCGCTTTGGTGGCGGCCCGCCAGGGCGAGACCGAGCTGCTGGTGGGCAACCTGCTGGGCAGCAACATCTTCAACGCCCTGGCCGTGGGGGCGGTCATCGGGATGGTCGGGCCCGGGCCGGTGATGGACCCGGTGCTGGTCACGTTGGGCTCGGCCCTGATGGTGGCCATATGCGGAGTGAGCTGGCTGGCCATGGCCGGCGGCCGCGTGACCCGCCGCAAGGGGGCCTTGCTGGTGTCGCTGTGGCTGATGAGCGTGATCGTGCTGGGCAGCGGCGAGGAGGTCGCGGCCGCCGGGATGGGAGCGCTGGCCAGCGGCTGAGGGCGGGACGCGGTCGCGTCGCGGCGGGCCGGGCTTATCCTCGAACCATGGGCGCCTGCTTGCGCCGCCTATCTCACCCCACCCCTGAGGAGATCCGCCGTGAAGCCCCCTTCGTTTCTTCGCGGCCTGACCGCGCTGTTCGCTCTCTGCCTCGTCGCCGTGGCCTGTAGCGGCGGCGCGTCCGATCCAGACCCGGCGCCGACCACCGGCGGCACCGTGGCCGATCCGGACCCGGCGCCGACCACCGGCGACGCCGCGTCCGACTCGAACCCTGCGCCCACCACCGGCGATGCCGTGGCCGAACCAGCCTCTCCCGGAGACGAGATCCCGGTCGCCGAGATGGGAGCGGCGCCGACCCTGCCCGGGCCCTACGCAGTCGGCGCCGCCTCCGCCTTCGTGCGCGACCCGAGCCGACCCTTCGACCCGTGGGGCGCCCGGTACAAGAGCCCCGGCGTGCAGGCGGTGATCGGGGAGGTGCGCGCCGCCGGCGACCCCCAGATCGTGCCCATCGAGATCCATTACCCCGTCGAGGCCGCGCCCGGCGCCGCCGTCTCCGTCTCCGTCCAGCCCGCCCGGGTGGCCGAAGCGGCCGAACCGGGCGCGGTTCGGGCCACCAACCTCGACTACTTCCACGGCGACCGGGCCCTGTACGACGCCGGCTTCGCGGCCCAGCTCGCGGGTTTCGGCCTGCCCGGATCGCCCCGGCTCGAAGTGGAGGAAGTGGAGGCCGAGGACCGCCGCAGCTTCCTGAACGCGGCGGTGGCCGAGGGCCCGTTCCCGGTGGTCGTCTTGTCCCACGGCCTCGGCGGGACCGGGCGGCAGTGGACCGCGGCGGCCGAGCACCTGGCCAGCCACGGCTATGTGGTGGTGTCGCCCAGCTACGTGTCCGACTCGTCCAGCCCGCTGGTGTTCCACGACCCGGACTCGGCCTACGCGGCCGGCCTGGGCGGCCCATCGGCCGCGGCCTCGGCCGAAGCCCGGTTCGGCGCCGACCAGCCCGTGTTCCGCAACTTCTTCGATCTGGGCTGGGGCGTGCCGCCGCCCTTCGGCCCGGGCGGGCTCGACCCGAGTTCCCTAACCGCCATCGACGGCGGCGCGGCCGCGGTGGCGGTCATGATGGGGGAGCTGTTCCAGCAGCGAGTGGACGACATCGCCGCCGTCCTCGACTACCTCGGCGCCCTGAACGCCCCGGCCGCCGACTGCGCGGCCCGGCTCGGCGCCGGCGCCGGCGGCGACCGGGCCCCGCGGTGCGGCGCCTTCGAGGGGGCCATCGACACCAGCCGGGTCGGGGTGATGGGCCACTCGCTGGGCTCGATCACCTCGCAGGTGGCCAGCGTCCAGATCGAAGCGGTGCGGGCCGTGGTCGGCCTCAACAACGGCCTACCCTCCACCTGGGAGTCCGGCGCCGGCTTCCCCGACGCCTCCGGAAACCCAGACCGCCCCGACGGGGTGGCCAAGCCCATCGCCTTCTTGTCCGGGGCCGAGGACGACTTCTTGAACTTCGTGTTCCGCACCGTCTGGATGGACGCCTGGACCGGCAGCGGCGGCGACCTCGACGAGATGTTCCCGCTGCCGGCCGAGCAGGCGGTCCCCACCGCCGACAACCCGCTGCCCATCGTCGCCTCCAGCTACGCCCGGGCCACCGGGCCCAAGATCAACGTGATGGTGACCGACCTCAACCACGACCTGTTCACCGACAACGTCGGGGTCGACATCCCCTACAGCCTCACCGTGGGAACGACCATGCGGTCGGTGCGCTTCCCCAAGGGGGCCGAGCGGGACGACCCCTCCTTTAGGGGCGAGGAGTTCGAGCTGCTGGGATGGGCGACCGACGCCGAGGGCAACCAGCAGTACCTGCCCCATCAGATCCGCAACCACTACGCGGTGGCCATGTTCAACACCTACGTGAAACAGGACCCGGCCTTCGCTCCGGGGCTGCGCACCGACCGGTTCGACGCCTACGCCACCACCGCCCGCGAGAACCTGGGCTGACCAGCCCGGGCCGCCCCCCGGCCCGACCGCCGGCCGGCGCCGCTGCGGTCGGCGGCGTTGCCGGCTCGGCCCGTAGGATTGGCGGCCATGAGTGAAGCAGTTCCCACCGACATCGGCTGGGTAGGGGTGGCCGCGAGCGACCTCTCGTCGGCCTCTGAGTGGTTCCGCGGGCGCCTGGACCTGGCTCTGGCCATCGAGCTCCCCGAGATGGGGATCGAGATCTTCCAGCTCCCGTCGGGCCAGCAGTTCGAGATCATGAGCACCGAGGCACCCGGCGCCGAGCTGTTCGGGAGGCCGGTGCTCGGCTTCGAGGTGGACGACGTCCACGCCGCCCGGGCCGAGCTGGAGCGCCGGGGGCTGGTCTTCGACGGCGAAACCGTGGACACCGGCGGGTTCGCCTGGGCCTTCTTCTCCGACGGGCGGGGCACCACTCATGAGATCGTCAAGTGCCCGCCCCGCCGCGGCGACCTCGACGCCGGCGGCGGCGAACTCGGCATCCGGTCGATCCTGTGGACCGGGGTGACCGTCGACGACCTGGCCGCCGAGACCGCCCGGTTCGACAAGCTCGGCTTCGACCGGATCGACACCGACCCGGACCTGCCGCTGACCCTGTATCAGATGCCCTCGGGGCGGACCTTCGAGCTCATGGTCGACGGCCTGCCCGGGTCGGAGTTCGGCGGCTACCCCATGATCGGGTTCTGCGTCGACGACTTGGACGCGGCCGAGGCGGTTTTGGCCCGCCGGGGCGTCGCCGCCATCGGCCGGGCCGAGGTACCCGGCCTGCGCTGGATCTACGTCGAGGGCCCCGACGAGGTGGTCTACGAGATCATCACCCCCACCGGGTGACTCAGAGCTATCACATCGAGACGCTGGGCTGTCCTAAGAACCAGGTCGACTCGGACAAGCTCGAGGGCACGCTTGCCGCCGGCGGCCTAGAGCGGGCCGACGGCGCGGCCTCGGCCGACGTGGTGGTGGTCAACACCTGCGCCTTCATCGAGGAGGCCCGCCAGGAGTCGATCGACGCCATCTTGGCGCTGGCCGAGGCCAAGCGCGCCTCGGCCCGGCTGGTGGTAACCGGCTGCCTGGCCGAGCGCTACGGCGACGAACTGGCCCGAGCCCTGCCCGAGGCCGACCGGGTGGCCGGCTTCGGGGCCCCGCTCATCGACCCACCGCCGCTCATCGACCCGCCCCCGGTTGCGGTGGCCCCGGTGCCGGTGGAGCTGGGGTCGAGGCGGCCCGCCCCGGAGATGGACCTGCTCAACCTGCCCCGGCCCCCCTCTCCCCGGCCCTGGGCTTACGTGAAGATCGCCGAGGGCTGCGACCGGGCCTGCGGGTTCTGCGCCATCCCCAGCTTCCGGGGCCCCCAGCGCAGCCGCCCCCAAGAGCTGATCCTCGAAGAGGTGGCCGCCCTCGGGGTCAAAGAGGCGGTGCTGGTGGCCCAAGACCTGGCCTCCTACGGCCGGGACCAGGGCCGGGGGCGACGGCGGATCGTGCCGCTGGTGAAGGCGGTGGACGAACTGGTGGACCGGGTCCGGCTGCTGTACCTGTACCCGTCGGACCTCACCGGCGAGCTGATCGACGCTGTCGTCGCCACCGGGGTGGCGTACTTCGACCTGTCGCTGCAGCACGCTTCGGCCCCGCTGCTGCGCCGGATGCGGCGCTGGGGGAGCGGGGAGCGGTTCCGGGAGCGGATCGCCGCCATCCGCCGCCTCGAACCCGACGCCGCCTTTAGGTCCAGCTTCATCGTCGGCTACCCCGGCGAGACCGAGGCCGACCACGACGAGCTGCTGAGGTTCTTGGAAGAAGCCCAGCTCGACTGGTGTGGGTTCTTCGCCTACTCCGAAGAGGCCGGCACCCACGCGGCCGGCCTGGACGGCGCGGTCGATGCCGGGCTGCGGGACGACCGGCTGGCCGAGCTGCGCGAGCTTCAGGACCCGATCACCGCCCGCCGCCGGGACCGGCTGGTGGGGCGGCGGGTGGAGGTGCTGGTGGACGAGCCCGGGACGGGCCGGACCCACCGGGAGGCCCCCGAGATCGACGGCGCGGTGCGGGTGCCCGACGGCCTGACCGCCGGGACGATGGCGACGCTGACCGTCACCGCCTCCGCGGGCATCGACTTGGTGGCGGCCTGACCGGCGCGGGCCGGGCTTCGGCGCCCTCGGGGGCTGAGTAGGCTCCGGGGCGCCCGGGCCCGTTTTCGACTGGGGGACGATGGACTTCGAGCTCACCGACGAGCAGGAGATGTTCCAGGAGGTGCTGCGCCGGTTCGTGGGCGAGCACGTCAAGCCGGTGGTCCGCGAGTATGAGCGCGAGGGGCGTTATCCGTCGGAGATCGTGGCTGAGATGGCCGGGCTGGGCTTGTTCGGGATCACCGTCCCGGCCGAATACGGGGGCTTGGACTTGGACACGGTGTCGATGAGTTTGGTGTTCGAGGAGATCTCTCGGGGCTGGATGGGCGTGGCCGGCGTTCTGGGCAGCCATTCGCTGTCGTGTCGGATGATCGCCGCTCATGGCACTGAGGAGCAGAAGCGGCGGTGGCTGCCGGATTTGGCGTCGGGGCGGCGGCGGACGGGGATCGCGTTGACCGAGCCGGGCGGGGGCAGCGATTTGCAGGGGATCTCCACCCGGGCGTGGCGCGACGGCGATGAGTATGTAGTGCGGGGGACCAAGACGTGGATCACCAACGCCCGCTTCGCCGATCCGCTGCCGGTGCTGGTCAAGACCGACCCGGACGCGGTACCCCGCCACAAAGGGATGAGCGTGTTGTTGGTGGAAGCGGGCCGTCCCGGCTATGAGGTGACCAAGGATCTGGGCAAGTTGGGTTATAAGGGCCCGGAGTCGTGTGAGGTGGTGCTCGACGACGTGCGGGTGCCCGCGGATTGTTTGTTGGGCGCGGTGGAGGGCCGGGGGTTCGTGCAAGTGATGAGCGGCCTGGAGGCGGGGCGGGTGAACATCGCGGCCCGCAGCGTGGGGATCGCGCAGGCCGCGTTGGACGCGTCGTTGGCCTACGCGCAGCAGCGGGAGGCGTTCGGGCGGCCGATCGCCGATTTTCAGGCTATTCAGTTGAAGCTGGCGGACATGGCCACCGAGCTGGAGGCGGCCCGGTTGCTGACCCGTTGGGCCGCTGATCGCATCGACAAAGGCTTGCGGGCCGATGTGGAGGCGGGGATGGCCAAGTACTTCGCGTCGGAGGCGGCGATTCGGGCGTCGTTGGAGGCCATGCGCATCCACGGCGGCTATGGCTATTCCACTGAGTTTGAGATTGAGCGGCTCTACCGCGACGCCCCGCTGATGGCCATCGGCGAGGGCACCAACGAGATCCAGCGAACCGTCATCGCCAAAGGCCTCCTGCGCCGCAGCCGCGGCGACAGTTAGCCTCGCGGGTATGACTGCTGAGAGCACCCGGGATTTTTTGGCCCGGATCGATGATCTGGTCGAGTCCCGCCACATCTTGGGCCATCCGCTGGTGGACGCCATCCGGGACGGGACCGCCTCGCGCTCGGCCATCGCCGGGTTCCTGCGGAACTTCTACCAGATCGGCCCCCGGCCCTCGCCGCAGGCCGACTGCGCCATCTTCGCCAAGTGCCCCGAGGACCCCGACATCTTCCATCACCTCTTCGAGGAGGTGATCCTCGAGGAGGGCGCGGGGGCCGAGTCCGGCACCGGCCGCCATCTCGACATCTTCGTCGAGCACGCCCAGGCGTTCGGGCTCACCCAGGAAGACCTCGACGGCACCGACACCATCCCGGAGTGCAAGGCCTTCGTCCACTGGCGCTACCACCTGGCCTATAAGGGCGACTGGCTGGGGGCCATCGCGGGCACGGCTTTCATCGAGGGGGCCTCGGCTCGGCGCAACGACATCATCATCGACGGCCTTGTCGAGCACTACGGCTTCGAGCGCGGCGCGCCCGACCTGCTCTTCTGGGAACTGCACGCGTCGGAGATCGAGGAGGGCCACGGAGACGTCGGCCCCCTGATCGTGGGCCGCTACGCCAACGACGAGCCCACCCAAGCCTCAGTGCTCGACGCGGTGACCACCAGCATCGACCTCCAGTGGCTCGCCTTCGACGGCATGCACCGCGCCTTCTTCTTAGAGGACCCCGCCTACCAGCGCTGGAGATAACCCCCGCAGCCCCGGCACCTGAATGCGGCACTCACCCCGAGGGGCCGCCGCCCACTGAAGGGGGGTAATCAGCGTCAGGTGGGAACCGGTCTCCGCAGACGACAGGCTGGCGGGCCATGGTCCAGAGCGCGAAGACTGCTTGCTGCATGAACTCAGGCTGAGTGGGGTCGCCACCGTCTTCAAGCACGAACTCAGTTGTGATCTGCGCCGCCGGCTCAGCCTCCCAGATCGGAGCGTTGCACACCCGCTCCAGCCGCTCCCGCCATTCATCCAGATCGCTCGGCCCCCGTAAACCGATTTGGAACAGCCAGATGTTGACAACATCGGCGAGAGGCAACGTCGGCGTAGACGGCGGTTCCTCTGTCAGAACCGAAGTCTGAGCCGTGGCAGAAACCGCGGTCGTGACCGGGATCGCGGTTCCGACTTCCTCGACAACCCGTTCATCGGCACCATTGCAGGCCGATATCAACAGGATTATGACCGCGAGTCCAGCGGTAATCTGAATCTGAGTCCAGATTCTCATTAAACGTACTCAACGCTCTCATAACTAGCTGGCGAGGCCGGGGCGGTGGGGGGCCAGGAAATTGCGGATCAGGCGGGCCGTGTCCGCCGGGTGCTCGAGGTTGGGCTCGTGCGACCCGCGGACCACCTCGGATGAGAACGCTGGGCTCAGCTCGGCCATCGCCGCCGCCCATCCGGGTTCGAGCAGGGGGTCGTCTTCGCCCTCGACGAAGAGGATGGGAACAGCGCAGCCCCGCAGCGGGTCGGGCCAGTCGTCGGGGGGCGGGGTGCGCTCGACGGCTGGATTCCGCAGGTGCAGGGCCCGCAGCGACTCCCAGTGTCCGGCAACCAGGCTGTTCTCGAACCGGCGCCGGACGTGCTCGTCCATGCCCTCGGTGCTGGTGACCAAGAAGCCGGTCAGGCGGGCCGCGTCCTCCAGGCTCGGCGTGTAATCGCCGAGCTGCTCGATCCCGCCGGGGACCCGGAAGAGCCGGCCGCCGGTGCCGGCGATGGCTACGGCGGCCCGCCCGCTCCACCCCCAGCGGGGCTCGGCCACCCCCCGGACGACCAGCTCGGCCCCGAACGAGCTGCCGGCGAAGAACACCGGCTCGTCGGGGGCCAAGACATCGCAGACGGCGGCGATGTGCTCGAGCCGGTAGTCGTACGGGGACCGGTCGAAGTAGCAGAGCTTGTCGGTCGCCCCCCAGCCGATCAGGTCGGGCGCCACCACGTGGTGGTCGGCGCTCAGATCGGCGATCACGTCCTCCCAGCACAGCGCGGCGTCGGTCCCGTAGGCCCCGTCGTGGACCAACACCACCGTGGGAAAGTCGGGATCGCCAGCCTCGAGCAGGCAGGTGCGATGCCCTCCGGCCCTGATGAACCGGCGGCGAATGTCGCCCAAGTCGCCCATCTCCGCCCCCGTCCTCGTTCGGCCCGGTCAGCCGGCCCGTCCGATCCGCTCCCGTCTGGTCGGCCCGGAGCCTAGAAGTCTGAGGTATACAGTTTCAAACTCACAAGCGCGAGGGTCAGCGAGGGGTCGGAGGATCGTGACGGTCAGTGTGCGCGCCGAGAGCCGGATAGACGCCGGCGGAACCCAGACCCTCGACGGGGTTGCGCTCACCCTCGGGCCCGACAACAGCCCCATGCCCGCCCGGGCCTACACGTCGCCCGCCTTCTACGAGGCCGAGCTGGAGACCGTGTTCCCCTCTAGCTGGGTGTTCGTGGGCCACGAACGGTGGGCGGCGCAGCCCGGCGACTTCATGGCCGAGACCGTCGGGTCCGAGCCGGTCGTCGTCGTTCGCGGCCTCGACGGCGAGCTGCGGGCCTACAGCAACGTGTGCCCCCATCGGGCCAGCCTGCTGGCCGAGGGCCGCGGCAACTGCGGCCGCCGGCTCGTCTGCCCCTACCACGGCTGGACCTTCGACCTCGACGGGCGCCTGACCGGGGTGCCCCGCCGGCGCCTGTTCGACCCCCCGATCGACCCGGCCCGGCTCGGTCTGCGCCCGCTGCGGCTCGACACCTGGGAGGGGCTGGTGTTCGTGAACGTGTCCGGCGACGCGCCGGCGCTCATCGACTACCTCGAGGACGTGCCCCGGCTGCTGGGCGGCCACCAGATAGCGGGCATGGGGCTCGGCGCCTTTCTCGACGACCCCATCGCCGCCAACTGGAAGCTGGTGATGGACAACGCCATCTGCGACTACCACCTGTCCATGGTCCACCGGTCGTCCATAGCCGCTCTGGTCGACCTGGACGGGGTCCGCGACCGGGCCGGGGCCACCACCGCGGTCGCGGCCGTGCCGTGGACCGCCTCGGCCCGCCCGGCCGAGCCCTGGCCGACTCTCACCGGCGACGCCGCCCGCGGCTCCCTCGGCTGCTACGTGTTCCCCAACCTGCACGTGATCGGGTTCCCGACCGGCGGCGCCACCGTCATGTGGTGGACGCCGACGGGCATCGCCGGCACCCGGGCCCGGGTGCTGAGCCTGTCGCACCAGCCCGACGACGACGTCCGGGCCGGTGCCGAGCTGCTGGCCGCGGTCCAGCGGGAGGACTTCGACGTTTGCGAGAGAATGCAGCGCGGCATCCGCTCCAACGGCTTTCGCCCCGGCCCCCGCCACGGCGAAGAGCTGCGAATCGTCACCTTCCAGCGCCGGCTCATGGAGATGCTCGCCACCGCCGCCGGGGAGCGGACGGGACCGACGCCGCGTCCCGCCGGGGGGCGGCCGTGACCGTCAAGCCCGGCTGGCAGGGCCGGTTCTACGAGGACTTCGAGGTGGGCGACGTTTATCAGCACCCCCTGGGCCGGTCCATCACCGAGTCCGACAACGTCTGGTTCACGCTGCTCACCTGCAACACCAACATGATGCACTTCAACAACCACTACGCCGAGAGGTCGGAGTTCGGCCGGGCGCTGGTCAACTCGACCCTCAGCCTGGCCATCGTGCTGGGCGAGACGGTGACCGACGTGAGCCAGCAGGCGGTGGCCAACCTGGGGCTGGACGAGGTGCGGTTCACCCACCCGGTGTTCGTGGGCGACACCCTCTACGCCGAGACCGTCGTGCTGGCCAAGCGGGAGTCGGCCTCCCGGCCCCACGCCGGCATCGTGACCGTGCGCACCCGGGGCTTGAACCAGGCCGGCGACGAATGCCTGCGCTTCCACCGCAACGTGATGGTGTACAAACGGGGCCGAGGCCACGACGAGGGCCTGTTCCCCTCCGAACCCGAGCCGATGGACCCCCACCCATGACCGCCCGCCTGCTCATCTCCGACGCCACCGTGGTCGACGGCACCGGCGGCCCCCCGCGTCCGGGGGAGTCGGTCCTGGTTGAGGGCAACCGGATCGCCGCGGTCGGCCCCGGCGTCACCGCCCCCGAAGGGGCCCCCGTCGAGCGGATCGACGCCGCCGGCCAGACCCTGATGCCGGGGCTCATCGACTGCCACTGCCACATCAGCTTCGGGGAGGCCCGCACCCAGGAGGAGCAGGACCTCTACACCGGCGTCGAGTCCCGGACCCTGCGGTCGGCGTTCAACCTCGGCAAGGTCCTGCGGGCCGGGGTGACCGGGTTCTCGGCCCCGGGCGGCAGCTACTACATCGGCGTGGCCCTGCGGGACGCGGTGGCCGCGGGGATGCTGCGGGGCCCCCGCCTCACCACCGCGGGCCGCTTCATCACCACCAGCAACGGGATCGCCGACTTCTACCCGACGTCGGTGGGGGTGCCCGAGGGCAGCATCGGGACGGTGGCCAACACCATCGACGAGATGCGGGCCGAGGTGCGGGTGCAGATCAAGAACGGCGTCGACTTCATCAAGATCGGCGACACCGCCACCGGCGAGTGGACGGCGTTCCGGCGCGACGAGATCGCGGCCATCACCGAGATGGCCCACCAGTTGGGCCGCTCGGTGACCATCCACGCCCGGGGCTCCGAAGCCGTCGACTTCGCGGTCAGCGCCGGGGTGGACTGGATCATGCACGGCGACCGCATGGCCGACGACGTGATCGAGCGGCTGGCCGCCTCCGGCATCCCGTTGTGCCCGACGCTCACCCTCATCGCCAACCTCTACGAGTGGGGCCACCTCGTCGGCGTCCCCCAGCACAAGAAGGACGCCTACCAGCGGCTGCTGTTCGACTGCGCCGCCCCCGCGCTCACCAAGGCCCGCGAGGCGGGGGTGGCGTTCATGGCCGGCAGCGACAGCGGCTTCTCGGTCACCCCCTACGGCGAGTGGCACGCCCGCGAACTGGAGCTGTTGATGACCTACGCCGGGCTCTCCTCGCTGGAGGCCATCCGGGCCGCCACCGCCAACGGTGCCCGGGCTCTGGGCCTGGATCAGGAGGTGGGAACGGTGCAGGCCGGGCGGATCGCCGACCTGCTCCTAGTCGACGGCGACCCGGTGGCCGACATCGGCGTGCTCCAAGACCGGGACCGGCTCACCGTCATCGCCGACGGCGAAGTTCAGTCCTTCGACGATCTGGACCCGGCCCTGCGCTGGCCCTATGACCGCAACCAGGTGATAGCGGCGGGCGAGATCACCCAGGACCTGGTGAACCGCTGAGCGTGAACCGCTAGCGGCCGGGTGCCTCAGGGCCCGCCGCCCGAGGAGGCCCTGTCGGACGAGGCGCTGTTGAGCGGGCCCCGCAGCCGGGGGATCACCTCGCGGCAGATCAGGCGCAGATGGTTCATCCGGTCGCTCTCGCGGCGGCCCACGTAGAACATCCAGCGGTCCATCCCGGCGGCCTCCAGCTCGCGCAGCCGGTCGGCCACATCGGCGGGGCGGCCCCACAGCCCAGGGGCCCGGGCCATCAGCCAGTCGTAGAGGCCCAGCTCGCGGGCCCGGTCGATGAGCTTGCCCTCCCGGTCCTCGTCTTGGTACTCGGCCGCCAGGTCGTGGACGTCGGCGTTGAACTGCACCAGGGCCGGCTTGAGGCGCTCGGGGATCTGCTTGCCCTCCATCGTTCCCATGGTCAGCCACTCGGTGCCCACGCCCATACCCCGGGCCCGGGCGTCGGCGACGCTGTCCCCGAACACGATCTCGGAGTTCCACCAGCACTCCAGCTCGTCGGGCTGCCGCCCCGCCGCCGCGCAGCCCTGCTCGATGAGGCCCTGGACGTAGGCGACGTTGTCGGCGCCGAAGCCCATCGACAGCAGCATCCCGTCGGCTACCTCGCAGGCCATGCGCAGCACCTTCGGCCCGGAGACGGCCACCACCACCGGGATCTCGGCCGGCGGCGGGGCGTCGGCCCACCGGAGCCGGAACCGGCGGCCCTGATAGGCGGCCTCCTCGCCCCGGACCAGCCGCTTGACCGCCACGATGTACTCCCGCAGCCGGGCGACGGTGGCCGGCTGGCGGCCCACCCCCCACAGGGCGCTGTCGCCGGTGCCGATGCCCATGGCGATCCGGCCCGGGGCGATCTCCTCCAGCGTCCGCAGCGCCGAGGCGGTGACCGCCGGGTCCCGCGACCGCGGGTTGGTCACCGCGGTCATCACCCGGGAGCGCTTCGTGTGCTGGGCGCACAGCGCGGCGGCGACGTAGAGGTCGCGCACCAAAGCGGGGGAGTCCGGCAGCCCGATCACGTCGACGCCGGCGTCGTCGGCCAGCCCCCACCACTCGGGGCCGTCGCCGATCGGGCTCTGCTGGACGACGTTGAGGGCGATCTGCATCCGGCCTCGCTCGGGTCAGGCGCTCAGTGCTCAGTTGCTCAGCGCTTGGCGATGACCGCGTCGGCGTCGATCTCGATCATCGCGCCTTCCCGGGCCAGGGTGTGCACCACCACCAGGGTGCTGGCCGGGTAGTGGTCCTTGTGGAAGAACTCGGCCCGGGCCTCGTGTATCTGGGCGAACATCTCCCGGGTGAACGGCGGGGTCACGAACACCCGGACCCGGACGATGTCGTCGATGGTGCCGCCCACCGGCTCCAGGGCGCCCAGCAGGTTGCGGATGACCTGGCGGGTCTGCTCCTTGATGTCTCCGGGCCCGACGATCGTCTCGTCGTCGCCCGCGGTGGCGGTCCGCCCCGACAGGTACACCAGCTTGAGGTCGCCCGCATCCACGACGACGCCCCCCGAGTGGACCAGCTCGTTCACGCCGGCACCCTCGAAGAAGTGCCAGTCGGTGCCGATGTCGGCGTTGATGATCTGCTTGTCGACCATGTGGTCTCCCTTTTCTGTTGCGTCTCTCTGGTGGGTTTCCGGTGCGGCGGCGCCTCGGTCAGGCCGCGGTGAGCGCCGGGCGGACCTCGCGGTCCAAGAGCTCGATCGACTGGAGCGCGGTGTCGGCGGGCATGCCGATCCAGTCGGTGCGGAAGATGAAATGGTCCACCCCCAGGTCCTCCCGCAGCGGCAGGAGCTGTTCCAGGCAGTCGTCGGGCGTGCCGATGATGAAGCGGTCGCGGGCCAGGTCGTCGAAGGGGATGCGGAAGTCCTCTTCGCCGGGGAGGGCCTTGTCCTGGCCCCAGTCGGCGTAGTGCCGGTACTTCTTGGCCAGATAGGGCCCGCAGCGCTCCAGGGCCAGCCGGCGGCTGGGGGCGCAATAGACCTCCCGGAGCGCGGGCATGGCCGCCGCAGGCGGAAGCCCCGCGGCCGCCCGGGCCGCCCGGAAGACGTCGACCTGCTCGGCGATGGTCTCGGCGGTGGCGTGGGGGTTGATGAGCCAGGCGTCTCCCAGCCGGGCGGCCCGCTCGACCGCCCGATGGGCGTTGGCCGCGATCCAGATCGGGGGCCGGGGCCGCTGCACCGGCCGCACGTTCAGCGTGGCCCCGGCGAGCCGGCACCACGGCAGATCGCAGTCGACGGCCTCACCGGCCCACAGGCGGGTGACGATGTCGAGGTTGGCCTCGAAGCGCCGCACCTTCGTCCTCGGGTCGAGGCCGAAGGCCTCGTACTCCACCTCGCGGTACCCGAGCCCGACCCCGAAGACGAGCCGCCCGCCGGACAACACGTCCAGCGTCGCCCACGTCTCGGCCACGTCGAGCGGGTTGTGGAGGGCCAACAACAAGATGCCGATGCCGACTTGCATGTCGCCCGACTCGGCCGTGATCCGGGCCAGGAACGGCGCGCACTGGGGCATGGCCATGCCGTCGGGCAGGTAGTGCTGGCCGGCCCAGATGGAGTCCCACCCCAGGTCGCGCACCACCCGCACCAGCCGGAGCTGGTCCTCGGTGGCGGCCACCAAGTCGGCGCCGGGCGGATGCTGGTTGGTGAGGAACAACCCGATCTGGATGTGGCGGCCGCCGGTCACAGAACCCTCCGAGGCATACCCTGGGAAGATAATACTCAGACATATATTCCCTGCGGATCGTTCCCGCGGACGCAGTTCACCGGCCCGGGCGGGCTGTGAGAGGAGGCGCCGGCGATGAGACCGCTGGAAGACGTGCGGATCGTGGCCCTGGAGCAGTACGGCGCCGGGCCCTTCGCCACCATGCACCTCGCCGATCTCGGCGCCGAGATCGTCAAGATCGAGGATCCGGGCTCGGGGGGCGACGTGGGCCGGTACGTCCCGCCGTTCCAGATCGACGACGACAGCCTGTTCTTCGAGACCTACAACCGCAACAAGCGCAGCCTCGCCCTCGACGTCCGCAGCCCCGCGGGCCGGGCCGTGCTGCTCGATCTCGTGGCCCGGTCCGACGCGGTGTTCTCGAACCTGCGCGGCGACGTCCCCGAGAGCCTCGAGATCTGCTACCGGCACCTCAAGGACGCCAACCCCCGCATCGTGTGCTGCTCGCTCAGCGGGTTCGGCATGACCGGGCCCCGGGCCGCCCAGCCCGGCTACGACTACATCCTGCAGGGCCTGTGCGGCTGGATGGCGCTGACCGGGGAGCCCGACGGGCCGCCCACCAAGTCCGGCCTGTCGCTGGTGGACTTCTCGGGCGGCCTGGTGGCCGCGGTGGCCCTGCTGACCGGCATCCACGCCGCCCGCCGCGACGGGGTGGGCATGGACTGCGACCTCAGCCTGTTCGACACCGCCGTCAGCCTCCTCGGTTACCTGGGGACGTGGCACCTGACCGGCGGGTTCGAGCCGGAGCGGGTGGCCGACTCGGGCCATCCCTCGCTGGTGCCGTTCCAGTTGTTCGAGGCCAGCGACGGCTGGCTGGTGGTCGGCTGCGCCAAGGAGAAGTTCTGGCAGCGCCTGGCCGAGGTCCTGGGCCGCCCCGAACTGGCCGACGATCCCCGCTTCGCCGACTTCACCGCCCGCCGCGAGCACAAAGACGAGCTGATCGGGCTGCTCGGGGAGATCTTCCGCACCCGGGGGACCGCGGAGTGGCTGGAGTCGCTGCGAGCCGCGGGCGTTCCCTCCGGGCCGGTTCAGTCTGTTCCCGAGGCGCTGCGCGATCCCCACACCCAGGCCCGGGGCTTGGTGGCGGGCACCGAGCACCCCCATTTCGGGACGGTGTGGCAGCCGGTCACGCCGGTGAGGGTGGGGCCGCCCCGTGAAGATCACCGCCGGGCTCCGCCGCTCGACGCCGACCGGGGCCACGTGCTGGAGAACCTGCTCGGCTACGACCGGGCCCGCATCGACGCCCTAGCCGCCCAGGGCGCCTTCGGCGCGCCGGGCGGCTGAGTTCCCGGCTGGCTGGTCAGCGCGCCGGGCTCCGATTCGGTCTCAGTGCCGGACGGCTGAGGCCCCGGTTTGGCCTGGCCTCGGTCTTAGCGCGGCGGTCGGCCCGGGTAGAGCGTCCCGACCGGGAGCTCTGAGAGCCGCCGCCCGGTGTCGGTCCCGACGATCACGGTGTCGGCCGCGCTGGCCTCCTCGCCGGTGGCCTCGTCGACGACGTGGACCAGCAGGGCGATGGCGTTGCCCGCAGCGATCACGTAGGCCGACCCGGCGGCGACCGCCGGGAGCTCGCTGCCGCCGAGGCCGATTCCGCCGCCGATCGGCCCCACCAGAGCGGCGCCTTCGGAGGCGGCGGCCTCGGCGGCCGCCCGCTGCACGGCGTCGCCGGCGAGGCCGGGGGCCAAGACCCGCACCGCCGCGTCGAGCGCCTTTGCTGCGGCCCGGGCGGTCCGCTCGGTGACCTCGCCGGGAGGAGCGAACCCGACCGGCCGGCCCAGAACCGACCGGTACCCGAGGCGCCCGGTCACCTCCAAGCGGGGGTGGAGCGGCCGGCTCGGGATCAAGGCGGCGTCGTCGGGCCCCCGGGCCGCGCTGATCCGCCCGCTGGCGAAAGCGCCGGCCGGGACGCTCACCTCGAGGCGGCAGGCGCCGAGCGACAGGGCCCGACGGGCCAGGCCGGCGGCCACCTGGCGCAGGGTCCGGCCGGGTTCGGCCGTCTCCAGCAGGTGCTCGAAGCAGCGGTCGGCCACCCAGGCCGCCTCCCGCACGGCATCGAGTTCTTCGGGGCTCTTCACCGCCCGGCAGGCGGCGACAGCCGGCCCGGCGTCGGCCAGCTCGAACCGGCCCCGCAGGGCTTCGACGAGGCCGGCCGGCCCGGCCCCCAGATCGGCGACGCCCACCCGGCCGCCGCCGCTCCCCAGCCGCTCAAGCGCCGCGCCCCCGACGCCCCCGCCCATACCGCGGGCGCGATCACCGGGTCCGGGCCAGTCCAGCCGCTCGAGCGCCGCGTCCCCGACGGCTCTGGGGCCGGCCACGGCCCGGACCTCGTCGATCCAGCCCGGCCCGCCCCGCAGCCCGGCGCCGGCTGGAGCGAGCAGCACCGGGGCCCGATCCTCGGTCATCACCACGGCGCAGTCCGCGGTCAGCTCCGGGCTGCCGGAGAGGTAGCGGACCGGACCGGGATCGGGGCCGCCCGCCACCACCAGGGCTGACCAGCCCTCGGCGCCCATCGCCTCCCGCAGCACCCCCCAGCGCCGGTCCCGCTCGGCGGCCGACAGCACTGCCACGCCCGCAGCGTAACCCTTCCGCGGCCGGGCCCCGGTGGGGGTGGGGGGCTGCTTGACTTCGGGCCAGAGGCGGTTTGACCGCGGGTGGGGGCTGCTTGACCGGGCTAAAGTGTCCGATGTTTACTATTCGGCGTCGGGCCGGCGACCGCCCGGCGACCGTCACCGACCGCTGACCGGGGTGCGCATGGCTTCAAACGTCCCGACCGAACCGCCACTTCCCCAGGTGTGGGCCGATCGC
The DNA here is from genome assembly GCA_958296055.1 of uncultured Acidimicrobiales bacterium. Lineage (GTDB taxonomy): Bacteria > Actinomycetota > Acidimicrobiia > Acidimicrobiales > Aldehydirespiratoraceae > CATQHS01. Next base: position 313,702 of record CATQHS010000001.1, on the reverse strand, counting down.
ATCGCGGCCACCCAGGCCGAACTCGAATCGGGCGGCTTCAACCTCGAAAGCCTCCCCGGCTACGAGCCCGGGCGGCCCCCCAACCCCGACGTCTGGCACCAGATGGACTACCTGGACATCTACGCCAAGATCTACGGGCGCGAGTGCGGGGCCAACGGGATCGGCAGGCTGCGGGAGGCGGCCCTGGTGAACATCACCGAGTCGGAGCGGTTCCCGCTCTACGACGACGACCCGCAGTACTTCCCCACCATGGGGCTCTCCCACGACGATCTCGACATCGGGCGGATGCGCGACCAGAGCCTGGCCTATCAGGCCTGCCTGGAGGGGGCGGGCGTGGCCGTACACCGCATCGACTTCCCCCAGCCCGCGGTGGGGGCCTACGGGCCCATGCGGGGCACCTGGGCGGCCAACGAGCTGCTGGTGGTGAGGGGCGGCTCGATCATTGAGAAGATCGCCATCAGCCCCTTCGGCACCGGCCGGGCCGAGTACCTGGCCCTGTGGGCCTTCGCCTGCCTGGGCATCCCGCCCATCTTCACCATCACCGGCACCGGGGTCTGCGAGGCCGGGCCGTGCTTCTGGCTGGCCGAGGACGTCTTCGTGGCCGGCCGGGGCCTGGCCTACAACCAAGAGGGCCTCGACCAGATCCTTCCCGTGGTGGCCCGGTCGGCCGGCCTGGAGGAGTCGGAGATGACCACGCTGGCCGTCAACTTCCCCGGCAACATCTACTTCAACCCCAAAACCGGGCAGTCGCACCATCCCGACATGTCGCTGGGGTCCCTCGACGTCGACAAGGTGATCGTCTACCCCCCCAGCCTCGACTTCAGGACCTACGAGTGGCTGCGCAAGCGGGGCTATGAGATGGTCGAGGTGGAGCCCGAGGAGCAGCGGCGCTTCGCCCCGGCCAACGTCATGCAGATCGAGCCCGGCCTGGTGATCATGCACGCCGAGGCCCCCAACGCCGTGGCCGCGGTGCGCAAGGCCGGGGTGGAGGTGATCGAGACGCCCTACTCGGAGTTCCTCCGCATCGGCGGCGGCCTGCACTGCTCCACTCTGCGGCTGCTGCGGGACAAGGGCCCCTATTCGACGGATCGGCCGTGAAGTTCGCCGTCTTCAGCCACGTCGCCGAGAAGGCGACGGCCACCCCCAAGCAGCGGCTCGACGAGTTCGCCGCCGAGGTGCGGCTGGCCGACGAGCTGGGCTACGACTACTTCTTCACCACCGAGCACCACTTCACCGGCCGCTTCTCCATGGCCCCGTCCCAGCCGGTGTCGCTCACCGTCGTCGCCCAGAACTCCGAGCGGATGAGGTTTGGGCCGATGGTGGTCCTGCTCCCCATCAGCCAGCCGCTGAGGGTGGTGGAGGAGATGCTCATCTTGGACCACATGTCCGGCGGCCGCCTGGAGATGGGCTTCGGCCGGGGCATCACCCCCCACGAGCACACCTCCTACGGCATCAACACCCACAGCGACCGGGCCCGGTTCGAGGAGGGCTTGGAGATCGTGCTGAAGGCGTTCACCAGCGACGGCCCCTTCTCCTACGTGGGCGAATACTGGCAATACATCGACGTCGATCTGCCCTGGAAGCCCCTCCAGACCCCCCACCCCCCGGTGTGGATCCCCACCAACACCCCGGCGACGGCCTACCAGTACGGCAAGCGCGGCTTCGGCATCGGGGGGTTCGCGGTGGTCGGCATGGGGCTGTACGAGACGGTGTTCTCCGAGTACCGGCGGGGCTGCGACGAGGCCGGCGTACCCCCCGACCGGCGCCCGGTGTGCTACCTGGCCTCGGCCCTGGTGGCCGACACCGACGCCGAGGCCAAAGAGCTCATGTACGACCACTTCCTGCGCCAGCTCGCCCTGTTCGAAGACGAGAGGCGGCGCTCGCACCGGGCGGGCGACTCCGCCATCCGCCAGGCCACCTCGGCCTCGCTGGGCCGCATGGCCGCCATCCGGGCCGACATGGACGCCGCGGCCGAAGGACTCCGGTTCGTGCACGGCTCGCCGTCCACGGTGGCGGCCCAGATCGACCGCCTGCGCGACCGTCTGGGCGTGAACGTCTTCGTCGGGGAGTTCTCCTTCGGCGAGCTGACCTTCGAGCAGGTGCGCCGGTCCCACGAGCTGTTCATGGGCGAGGTCGCCCCCCGGCTGGCGGCGCCCCCGCTGGCCGCGGCCTGAGCGGACCGAGGCGGGCGGGCCGGCCGGGTGGGGCTCCTCGATCAGCGCCGCGCCGTGGTCACCGGCGCGGGCGACATCGGGATGGTGATCGCCCGGCGGCTGGCCGAGCACGGCGCCCGGGTGGAGGTGTGGGACGTGTCCGAGCCCGCCCTCGCCGCGGCCCGAACCGGCGGCCTGGGGGCCCGGGCGGTGGACGTGTCTGACCGCGGCCAGGTCGAGCGGGCCGCGGCCCGGGCCTGGGACGAGCACGGCCCGGTGACGACCCTGGTGAACACCGCGGCGGTGGCCCGGTTCGGATCGGTGGCCGAGATCGACCCGGATCGGTGGCAGGAGACGATCGACGTCAACCTCACCGGCGTGTTCCTGGTCTGCCGGGCCTTCGCCCCGCTCATGGCCTCGGCCGGCGGGGGCAGCATCGTGAACATCTCGTCGATTGGCGGCCTGAGGGGCGAGCCCGACTTCTCCGGCTACTGCGCGTCGAAGTTCGGCGTGATCGGCCTCACCCAGTCGCTGGCCCGAGAGGTCGGACCGGCTGGCGTCCGGGTCAACGCCGTCTGCCCCGGCGCGGTCTCCTCGGAGATGAACACCGACACGATGGCCCGGGACGCCCGACGGCTGGGCGCGTCGGTGGGGGAGATCGAGGATCAGATCATCGCCAGGACCGCGCTGCGCAGGCTGGTGCAGCCCGGCGACGTGGCCGACGCCGTGGTCTTCTTGGCCTCCGATCTGGCCTCGTGCATAACCGCCGAGTCGCTGTCGGTGACCGGGGGAGTGTTCTGAACCGATGAAATCTGAAACGATGGATTTGAACCCGATGAAGTCTGAAACGATGGATTTGAACCCGATGAAGTCTGAACCGATGAGTTTGAACCCGATGAGGAGGTTGTGATGACTATTGAGGCCGCCCCGGCGGTGGAGGCGGGCGTGCCCACGATCCCGCCGCTGCCGCCGGTGTACGAGGAGCGGGTCGCCGACATGCAGCGGCGGCTGCGGGCCGGCGAGTTCACGCTGGAGCAGATGCCGGGCTACGTGAAGGGGAAGGCCCCCTCCACCGACGTGTGGCACCGCTTGGACCATCTGGAGGTGTACCCGCGGGTGTGGGGCCGCGAGTGCGGCAAGAACGGGATCGGCCGGCTCCGCGAGGTGGTGCTGACCGAGATCACCGAGGCCGAGAAGTTCCCGTACCACGACCTGGACCCCGAGTACTTCCCGAAGATGGCCGACGCCTACGACAGCATCGACATACCCAAGATGACCGACCAGAGCCTGGCCTACGAGCAGGCCCTCGAGTCCCAGGGCGTGACCGTGCACCGCATCCGCTTCCCCCAGCCCCCGGTGTCCGCCTACGGACCCGGCAAGAGCACCTGGGGGGCGGCGGAGCTGTTCGTGCTGCGGGGCGGGTCGGTGCTGCCCAAGCGCGGGGTGCAGCCCCTGGCCTACGGCCGGGCCGAGTACATGGCGCTGTGGGCGTGGACCCGGCTGGGCGTGCCCGTGCTGTTCGCGGTCACCGGCCGGGGGATCTTCGAGATCGGGCCCTGCTCCTTCTTGGCCGAGGACGTGTTCATCTCCGGCAACGGCATGGCCTTCAACGACGAGGGCCTGGCCCAGGTCAAGCCGGTGGTGGCCCGCTCAGCCGGCCTGGACATCGAGGACATGACCTTCCTGCACGTCGAGTTCCCGGGGTCCTGCTACTACGACGCCGCCACCGGCACCAGCCACCACCCCGACCTGTTGCTGGCCGCCCTGGACGTCGACAAGGTCATCGCCTACCCGCCCGGCCTCGACTTCACCACCCTGGAGTGGCTGCGGACCCGGGGCTACACGATCGTGGAGGTGGACCACACCGAGCACGTGCGGTTCGGGCCGGCCAACGTCATGCTCATCGAGCCGGGCCTGGTGATAATGCACGCCGAGGCCACCGAGAGCATCGCCAAGGTCCGCCAGGCCGGCGTCGAGGTCATCGAGGTGCCCTACTCGGAGTTCATGAAAGAGGGCGGGGGCCTACACTGCTCCACCGGGCAGATCTGGCGCGAGAAGGGTCCCTACTCCACCGACCGCTGAACATCCACGAAAGGTTTTTTCATGCCTAAAGAAGTCATCAACCCCGCCGGCCTGTGGGACTTGGGAAAACGCAGCTACAGCCACGTGGTGAAGGTCACCAACCCCCAGAGCCTCATCTTCGTAGAGGGCATGGCCGCGTTCGGCTCCGACACCGACGTCATCACCGGCGACATCAGAGAGCAGACCCGCCGCTGCTTCGAGCACATCGCCGCAGACCTCAAAGCCGCCGGGGCGACGCTGGACGACATCTGCGACATGACCGTGTACCTAAGCGACATCGACAACCACAAGTGGCCGGTGCGCGAGGTCCGGGCCGAGTTCTTCGACGAGGGCCGACACCCGGCGTCCACCATGGTCGAGGTCTCGAACCTGCCCATCGAGGGGATGCTCATCGAGATCGACGTGATCGCAGCGACCTGAAGCCGGTTTTCCCATGCCCAAAGAAGTCATCAACCCCGCCGGCCTGTGGGATTTGAGAAAACGCAGCTACAGCCATGTGGTGAAGGTCACCAATCCCCAGAACCTCATCTTCGTGGCGGGCATGGCCGCGGTCGGCCCCGACCTGACCGTCACCTCCGACGACATCAAAGAGCAGACCCGCCGCTGCTTCGAGCTCATTGCCATAGAGCTCGAAGCCGCGGGGGCGACGCTGGACGACATCTGCGACATGACCGTGTACCTGAGCGACATCGACAACCACAAGTGGCCGGTGCGCGAGGTCCGGGCCGAGTTCTTCGACGAGGGCCGGCACCCGGTGTCCACCATGATCGAGGCCTCGAACTTCGCCATCGAGGGGATGCTCATCGAGATCGACGTGATCGCGGCGACCCGACGACGGCGACCTGACGACGGCGACGTGAAGGAGGGCCGGCCATGAGCCAAACCAGAGAACTGCTCGAAGCGGCGAGCGGGATCGGCTACGACGACCTGACCGAGGCCGACCTGGCCGCGGTGCGCACCCTGCTGCTCGACCATCTCGGAGTGGCCGCCAACGGCTCGACCACCGACTCGGCCGTCTGCTTCCGCCGCACCCTGCACCGGGTCGGCTACAGCGCCCCGGCCACCGCGCCGGTCGTCGGGACCGGCGAGTCGGCCCCGGCCGCGGTGGCGGCCATGGCCAACGCAGTGGCCGGGCACTCAATCGAATACGACGACGTCCACAACGCCTCGTCCAGCCACCCCGGGACGGTGATCTTCCCGGCGGTCATGGCCGCCACCGCCCTGGCCGCCGCGGGCGAGCGGGAGCTGGTGCGGGGCGCGGCCGTCGGCTACGAGGTGATGTGCCGGGCCGGCCGGGCCGCCGACCCGCCCGCCCACTACGAGCGCCACTTCCACCCGACAGGCACCATCGGCGCGCTGGGCGCGGCCGCGGCCGCGGGCGCGGTCCTCGGCCTCGGCGTCGACGATCTGGTGTCAGCTGTCGGGATCGCCGGGTCCATGGCCTCGGGGAGCATGCAGTTTTTGGTCGACGGGGCCTGGACCAAGCGCCTGCACCCGGCGCTGGCCGCCCGCAACGGGCTGGAGGCCGCCCTCCTGGCCGCCGACGGCTACCGGGGGACCGTCGACGGGATCGCCGGCCAGCGGGGCTTCTTGGCCGCCTACAGCAGCGCGCCCCGCCCCGACCGGCTCCTGGAGGGCTGGGGGGACCGGCCGCTGGAGATCTCGGCCACCAGCGTCAAGGCCCACACCTGCTGCCGCTACAACCAGGGCCCCATCGACACGCTGCTCGCCATCCGGTCCGCCCACGGCCTGGCCGGCGACGAGGTGGCCGACGTGCTCATCGGCGTGCCCTCGGTGGCGGTGGACATCGTCACCGAGCCGGCCGCGGCCAAGCGCCGCCCCCGCTCGGTGGTGGACGCCCAGTTCAGCCTGCCGTACGGCGCGGCGGTGGCCCTGGTGCGGGGGCGGGCCGGGCTGGCCGAGTACCGCGAAGAGGTGCTCGACGACAAGGACGTGCTCGATCTGGCCGACCGGGTCCGCTATGAGGTCGACCCCGAGATCGACCGGGTCTACCCCGAGAAGTGGCGGGCGTGGGCCCGGGTGGCCGCGGGCGGCGACTCCTTCTACGCCGAGACCGACGAGCCCAAGGGCGATCCGGGGAACCCGCTGACCCCGACCGAGATCCGCGACAAGTTCGACTCGCTGGCCGCCTGCGTCTACGGCGAGGCGGCCCGCCGGGCCATCGCCGAGCACGCCCTGAGCATCGGCGAGCCCGGCTCCTGGAAGGCCCTGACCGACGCCCTGACCCGCCCTGCGGCCTGACCTCGGTCGCCGAGCCTGACCCGGCCTGCCGGGTGAGGCGGTCAGAAGCTGACGGTCAGAAGCTGATCCGGGCCTTCAGCAGGAACCTGAGCACCAGCATCAGGATCAGGCTGGCCACCCACAGGCCGACGGAGATGGCGGCCACGAACGGCAGCCGGCCGTTCGAGTAGAAGCTGTACATCACCGTCGAGATCACCTCGGTGCCCGACCGGAACAGCAGCACCGACGCGGTGAACTCCCGCATGAAGCTGATGAAGGCCAGCACCACTCCCCCCAGCAGGGCCGGGCGCAGGATGGGGATCACGATCCGGGCCAGAGTGGCCAGGCTGCCCGCCCCCGAGATCCGGCTGGCGTTCTCCAAATCCACCGAGAGCTGCACTATCGGGCCGGTCATCTGGCGGATGGACACCGGCAGGAACCAGACGGCGTAGGCGATGCCCATGATCCACAGCGTGCCCCAGAGGGTGAACCCGCCCGGGAGCCTCAGCGTGATGTAGGTGTACAGCAGCGAGGTGGCCAGCACCACCGCGGGGATCATCAGCGGAAGGCTGCCCCCGTAGTCGATCATCCGGCTCCACCGGCTCTTGAAGCGGACCACGCAGTAGGCGATGAGCGACCCGAACACCATGACGAAGAACCCGGCCCCCAGCGACAGGATCAGGCTGTTCTTCAGGGACCGCCACAGGATGGGGTTGTCGGAGAGCTGTCGGTAGTTCTCCAGCGACGACTGGGCCAGCAGCTCGGTGTCGGGCCGGCCGATGTAGGGCAGCAGGGACCCCACCACCACCGCGGCAAAGGGGAGCACCATGGTGAAGAAGAAGAACCCGGAGCAGAGCCCGAACACCACCCAGCGCCACCGCCCGAGGCGCACCGGCGTCTCGGGCCCGCTCTTGCCCGCCACGGTCACGTAGCGCTCGCTGTGGCGGATCGAGCGCAGATACAGCACCAGCACCACCATCGCCCCGGCCAACAGCACCACGCCGGTGGCCGAGGCCCGCCCGTGCTCGGGCGGGAACCGCACCCGCAGCGCGTTGTAGATGTCGGTGGTGAACACGTGCTCGCGGGCCGGGAAGCCGAACAGGAGCGGTACCTCCATCGAGCCGAGGCCGATGATGAAGCACAGCACCGCCGAGGCCAGCAGGGCGGGCCGCGACACCCCCAGGGTGATCCGCCTGAACGTGGCCCACGGGGACGCCCCGTTGATGCGGGAGGCGTGCTCGTAGTCGGGGTGGACGTTGCGCATGCTGGCCCCGACGACCAAAAAGACCAGCGGGACCAGGTAGAGGGACTGAACGAAGACCATCCCGGCCATCGAGTTCACGTCGAAGCCGTCCCAGGGGGTGACCGCCCGGATCAGCTCGTTGAGCATGCCGTTGCGGCCGCCGAGCAGGATGCTCCAGGCCGTGCCCGCAGCCAGCAGGGGGATGAAGTACAGGCCCAGGGTGGAGAACTCCCACACCCCCCGCCAGGGCACGTCGGTGCGGGTCACCGCCCAGGCCAGCAGTACCCCGATGACCAGCGGCACGATGGTCTGGCCGATGGCGAACAGCAGCGTGTTGGTGATGATGTCGCTGGACTTGTGGAAAGTGGCCCGGTAGTTCTCCAGCGTCAGGGCCCCCCGCTCCGGCGGCCCCCCAGTCTGGAAGGAGCCGAGGATCAGCCGGTAGAAGGGGAAGACCACCAGCACGGCCACGCCGGCGCTCAACCCGACCCGCAGCAGAAACGGGAAAGACAGCACTCGGCGGCGGAGCGCCGTCGATGCGCTCATCCGCCGGGCTCGCCCTCGGGGGGCTCGGCGAAGGCCACCGCGGCCGACGGCGCCAGGCCCAAGGTGACGGCGTCGCCCCGGTCGCCGAGGCGCTCGGCTGTGCGGACAATGAGGGTGACGCCGTCGACGTCGATCTCGTGGTCGTAGGCCTGGCCCAGGAACTCGGTCAGCCGTATCTCCCCGGCGATGGCTGACCCGCCCGGGGAGGCCGGCACGAAGCCGTCGGGCCGGATGGCCACCGTCACCGGGCCGCCGGTCGCGGCCTCCCCGACCACCCGGGCGGGCAGCTTGCGCCCGAGCACCTCGACGGTCCCCGGACCGGCCAGCGTGCCTCCGAAGGTGTTCTTCACGCCCAGGAACCGGGCCGCGGCCAGCGACTCCGGCCCCCGGTACACCTCCTCGGGGGTGCCCTCTTGGAGCACCCGGCCGTGGTCCATCACCAGAATCCGGTCCGACATGGCCAGGGCTTCAGCCTGGTCGTGGGTCACGTACAGCATGGTGAGGCCCAGCTCGAGCTGCAGCCGCTTGAGCTCGATCCGCATGTCCTCGCGCAGGCGGGCGTCGAGGTTGGAGAGGGGCTCGTCGAGCAGCAGCAGCCCCGGCCGAGCGACGATGGACCGGGCGATGGCCACCCGCTGCTGCTGCCCGCCCGAGAGCTGGTGCGGGTAGCGGTCGGCGAAGCCGTCCATCCGCACCGCCCGCAGCGCGTCGTCCACCATGGCGGCCCGCTCCCGCCGGGGGACCTTCCGGTAGCGGAGGGGGAAGGCCACGTTCTTGGCCACGGTCATGTGGGGCCACACCGCGTAGGACTGGAAGACCATGCTCAGGTCGCGCGTCTCGGGGGGCGTCATCCGCCCCGCCTCGGTGTCGTTCACCACCTCGCCCCCGGCGGTCACCGCCCCCCGGCTCGGCTCCTCGATCCCGGCCACGATCCGCAGGATGGTGGACTTGCCGCACCCGCTGGGCCCGAGCAGGGTGACGAACTCGCCGGTGCCGATGGTGAAGCTGACCCCGGTGAGCGCGGCCACCGGCCCGAAGTACTTCTCCAGGCCGTCCACCCGCAGCGCCTCCCGGCCGCCGGGCGGCTCTGCCGGGGGCGAAGCCGCCGGTGGGCCCTCCGGCTGATCGGAGGGCCCACCGGGCGGCGGGGCCGCGGACTCGCCGGCTGCCATGTCGGTCACAGGCAGCCGCGTCCGCCCGGGCCCCGCCCAGGCCGGCTCAGCGCAAGTCGAACCATTCCTTGGCCAACTCGACGTACCACTGGGCGTTGTCGTTGTACTCGGCTTGCGCCCGGGGGGTGCCCAGGGCCAGGATCTGGGGGATGCCCTCGGCCACCTTGGCCGGTTCGGGGAACGGCGCGCCCGGCCGGGCCGGCACCTGGCCGACCACGTCGGCCACCACGGCTTGGCCGTCCGCGCTGAGGATGAAGTCGACGAACGCCTCGGCGTTCTCTTTGTTGGGCGCGTTGACCGGGATGTTCACGGTGAACCCCACCGTCACCACCGGCTCGGCCGCGCTCCACACCACCGGGGCGCCCTGGTCGATCGACGGCTGGACGAAGTCGAGGTAGCAGAGGCCGAGCACCGCGAAGTTGCCCTGCACGAGCTGCTGCTGCGCCTCGGTGTAGCTGGCCTGGAATACCACGTTGTTGGCTCCGTAGCCCTCCCAGAACGCCTCCCAGCGCTCGTCGTCGTCCCAGTACACCCTGGTCTCGATCATGAGGTCGTGGGCGCCGCTGCCCACCTTGAGGATGTCTTGCATGACGATCTCGTCTTTGTACTGGGGATCGGCCAGATCCTCCCACTGCGTCGGGGCGTCCAGCCCGAGTTCGGCGACCCGCTCGGTGTTGTGGCACATGCCCTCGAGGAGGGTGCCGTAGGTGTACCAGGTGCCGTTCTCGGCCCGGGATTCGGCGGGGATCGCCGCCCCTTCGGGCGAGTCGTAGGCGTGGAGCCAGCCCTCGGCGTCCCAGCCGCGCGAGAAGCCGTCCCAGCCGATGATCACTATGTCGGCGTCGATGGTCCCGGCCGCGGACTCGGTGGTGAAGCGGTTGTACATCTCGGCGTCGTCCGAGCGGGTGTACTCGACCTGGATTCCCGGATGGACCTCGTTGAACTCGTCGATGAAGGCCTCGGTCTGCTCGATCGTCCAGTCGGACCACCACACCAGACGGCCCGACAACTCCATCTCTTCCATCTCGGCATCGTCGGCGGGCATCTCCTCCTCTGGCATCTCGTCGTCGGCGGCGGGCATTTCCTCGTCGTCGTCCATCTGGTCGTCGTCGGTGGAGGCCATCTCCTCCTCTGGCATCTGGCTGTCGTCGGAGTCCGCCGGGGCCGCCGTGGTGGCGGTCGTGCTTTCGCCGGTGGATGTCTCGGTGTCGTCGTCACCGCCACAGGCGGCGGCGAGCAGGCCGAATGCCAGCATCGGCGCCAGCGCTTTCAGAAACCTCGAATTCATTCGATCCCTCCAGGATTCGTTCGTTCGTCCGTTCTAAGGCAGCCCGGACGGTCGGCAGGTGAGCAGATAGTAACATCAGACACTTCACCGTCAATTAGCCGGATGCCCGCTGAGACCATGCCGAAACCAGCCGACCGCCCGGCCGGCGGCATCGATCCGGAGATGGCCGCCGTCTTGGAGTCGCTGGCCGGCCCCGCCGGGCCTTTCAGCGTCGAGGCGGCCCGCCGCCCCCCGGTGCCGGCCCTGGCCCGGCTCAAGGGTCCGCCGGAGCCGGTGGATCAGGTCGAGGATTTCAGCATCGACGGCCCCGGCGGCCCCCTGGCGCTGCGGCTGTACCGCCCCGGCCCGCCCGGCCCGCCGGCGCCGCCGCTGCTGGTCTTCTTGCACGGGGGCGGATGGGTGATCGGAGATCTCGAGATCCAGGACGGCCTGTGCCGGGCGCTGGCCAACCGGGCCGGGTGCGCGGTGCTGTCGGTGGACTACCGGCTGGCCCCCGAGCACCCGTTCCCGGCCGCGGCCGACGACGCCTGGGCGGCCTGCCGCTGGGCCGCGGCCTGCGGCGCCGATCTGGGCGTCGACCCGGGGCGGCTGGGGGTGGCGGGCGACAGCGCGGGCGGCAACCTGGCCCTGGGGGTCGCCCTGCGGGCCCGGGACGGCGGGGCCCCGAATCTGAGGCTGTGCCTGCTCACCTGCCCGGTGGTCGATCACCGGCTCGACGACGCCTCGATGACCGATCTGGCCGAGGGGTACTTCTTGACCACGGCCAAGATGGGGTGGTACTGGGACCAGTACGCGCCGGTTGGGACCGACCGGTCGAGGCCGGAGCTGAGCCCGCTGCGGGCCGACCTGGCCGGCCTGTGCCCCGTCGTGGTGGTCACGGCCGGCCTCGACCCGCTCCGCGATCAGGGCCTCGACCTGGCCCGGGCCTGCAGCGACGCCGGCGTGGACACGGTCTTGATGCACTACGGCGGCATGATCCACGGCTTCTTGGGCTTCTTCGCCTCGGTGGGGCGCGCCCGGGGCGCCCTCGACGAGCTGGGCCGGATGGCGGGGCAGCGGCTCGGGTAGAACCTATGGGTCCGTGGCGAGATGGTCGGCCAGCATGGCCATGAGCCGCTGCTGGAAGCCGCGGATCCTCAGCTCCAGGTAGTGCTGGGGGCCGGGCCGGTAGAAACGCGAGGCCAGCCCCCGCTGGACCTTCTCGCAGATGGCGTAGTCCTCCCGCTGGACGGCCCGCAACTGCTCGTAGTCGGCCCGGTGGTCGCCGTCAGGGTCCGGCGAGTAGTTCCAGACCCGGGCCCGGGTCTGGCGCAGGCTCACCGGCGTCCACCACATCACCGAGGCGCCCCCATTGGGGAAGACGGCGATGAACCAGTTCGGGAAGACCGAGTAGGCGAAAGCCCCGCTGGCCGCCGCCCCGGACAGGCCGGGCCTCACGCCGATGGCCGACAACTGCTCGGGCGTCCACCGGGTGGTCAGCCTGCCGGTGTAGTCCCACAGCTCCTCGGTGATGGAGGCCGGGTCGGCGTAGACGCCGATCGACTCGGCGTGCACGAACTCCAAGTGGTAGTCGCAGAACGCGTTGTCCATCATGATCTTCCAGTTCGAGTCGACCAAGTCGTCGATCTCATACACCCGGCTCGGGTCGGACAGCCCGTGGCCGGCGAGCTGCTCGGGCAGCGGGTGCAGCCACTCAAGAAGGGAAGGGGCGGCGCCGCTCACGTTGACGAACACGAACTGCTCCCAAACATCGACCGCCACCTCCCGCAGCCCGTGCGCCCCCCAGTCGATGTCGCCCTCGAAGCCCTTTTGGCGGGGAATCCCGACCAGGCGCCCGTCCAACTCGAAGGTCCAGCCGTGGTAGGGGCACACCAGGCGCCGGCCGCAGTTACCCGCCCCCTCCACCAGGGTGCTGGCCCGGTGCGGGCACACGTTTAGAAAGGCCCGGAGCCCGCCGTCTGAGTCCCGGACGACCATCACCGGCTCGCCGCCGATGGTCTCGGTGGCGTAGTCGCCGGGCTCTTTCAGCATGGACAGGTCGGCGGCGAAGATCCAGCTTTGGGGGAACACGACCCGCTGCTCCAACTCGAACAGCGCCTCGGAGAAGTAGCTGGCCGGATCCATGAACGAATCGTCGGCGGGCGGCTCGATGGCGACCCCGTCGTAGGTCGGCCCGGCGCCGGTCGGCGGGCCTGGGGCTTGAGGCCGAGCCAGGGACTGAAGCCGGGCCGGGGTCATGGCCGGGCCCGGACCTCGGCGAAGCGGGTTCTCAGCAGGCCGAGCTGGGGCGACTCGATCTCCACTGTGTCGCCGTCGCCGAGGAACTCGGGCGGCTTGTGCCAGTGGCCCACGCCCGCCGCGGTTCCGGTGAGGATTACGTCGCCGGGCACCAGCGAGCACCCGAGGCTGAGGCGGGCGATGATCCGAGGCACCGAGTTGACCATCGACGAGGCCTTGAAAGCCTGCTTTTGAACGCCGTTGACCCGCAGCTCCACCTCGATGGACCGGTAGTCGCCGACTTCGGGGGCGGTCACCACCGCCGGCCCCATCGGGCAGAACCCGTCGAGGGACTTCCCCTTGAACCACTGCCCGAACATCCCGTGCGAGAGCTGCAGATCCCGGGCGCTGACGTCGTTGGCCAGGGTGTAGCCGAACACGTGCCCCAGGGCGTCCTCCTCGCCGATGTTGCGCCCGGCGACGCCGATCACCACCGCGATCTCGGCCTCCCAGTCGGCTTTGTCCGTCGCGGCGCGGTCGATCTCGACGGTGGCGTCGTGCCCGGACAGGGAGGTCCAGGGCTTGGTGAACAGGACCGGGGCCTCGGGGACGGCCGAGCCCTCGGGGCGGTCGCCCTCATCGAAGTGCTCGCGGTAGTTGAGGCCCACGCACACCATGTTCCTCGGCGGCCGGGGGATGGGGGGCAGGAAAGCGGCGTCCTCGGCTTCGATGATGTCGGCGCTGGTAGCGCCCGCGGCGGCCTCGGCGGCCTCCTCCACCGCCCGCCAAGCGGCCGGCCCGGCCTCGATCAGGCCCAGGATCGTCTGGTGGCCGAACCGCTCCAGCGGTGAGATGGCGCCGCCGGGATGAAGGACGCCGGCGGTGTCCCCCATGGAAGTGCGGACGTTGACCAAGCGCATGGCGTTGCCTTTCTTGTCAGTCGTCTCTTGTCAGTCGTCGAGGTGGCGGCAGTAGGCGAACCCGCCGTTGGGGCTGATGATCTGACCGGTCAGGTAGGCCGCCTCGTCCGAGGCCAGGTACACGGCCAGCGCGCCCATCTCGTCGGGTCGCCCGAACCGGCCGGCGGGGACGTTGGCGGTCAGCGCCGAGATCCGCTCCGGGGAGGCCAGGTCGTTGAGCGGCGACTCGAAGTAGCCAGGGGCGATGGCGTTAACGGTCACGCCCCGGTCGGCGACCTCCCGGCTGAAGGACCGCACCAGGGCATCGATCCCACCCTTGCCCGCCGCGTAGTGGGCCTGGCCGGCCACGCCCTGCAGCGACGCCACCGAGGAGAAGCAGATCACCCGGCCCCAGCCCCCGGCCAGCATGGGGCCGACCGTGTGGCGGACGGCCAGAAAGGTCCCGTCGAGGTGGACGGCGAGCATGGCCCGCCACTGCCCGTAGCTCATCTCCTCGACCGGGACCACCTCGGCGATGCCGGCCGCGGCCACCACGACATCGGGCGGCCCGAGCTGCGCGGCGACCCGCCCGACCGCGTCGGCGACCGACTGCTCGTCGGTCACGTCCATTTCGACCCCGGCGAAGGACCGCCCGGCATGACGACCGGCCAGCTCGCCGGCCAACTCGGCGGCGGCCCCGCCCTGCCGGTCGGCCACGGCCACGTCGGCGCCTTGGCCGGCCAACGCCTCGGCCATGGCCCGGCCCAGACCGCCGGCCCCGCCGGTGATCAGCGCCCGGCGGCCCTCAAGCCTGAACACGCGGCCTCCCCTCGTTGGTCGTCGGTAGCCGGTTCGCCGGAGAGCATAGGCTGGCCGGAGCCGGGCCGGGAAGGGGCCGAGATGATCCAGTTTCCGCTGGCCGTGGACGGCGTGCTCACTCGAGTGCTGGCTGCGGGCTCTGGTCCCGATCACCTGGTGCTGGTCCACGGGGTGGGGGCCAGGGCCGACCGGTGGGCCCGCAACGTAGACGGTCTGGCCGCCGCCGGGTGGCAGGTCCACGCCTTCGACCTCCCCGGCCACGGGCTGGCCCAGAAGGGCCCGGGTCTCGATTATTCGGTGCCCGGCTACGCCCGTTTCCTGGAGGGCTTCCTTGACGCCATCGGTGCCGGTTCGGCGGTGGTTGTCGGCACCTCGCTGGGAGGCCATGTCGCCGCCACCCTGGCCTGCGAGCGCCCCGAGAGGGTGCGGGCCCTGGTGCTGGTCGGCAGCATCGGGCTGGTGCCGTGGGGGGCCGAGCGCCGGGCCGCCTCCCGCTCCCGGCTGCGGGACACCTCGCGCCAGGGCATCGCCGGGAAGCTGGAGGTTGTGGTGTACGACCCCGGCCTCGTCACCGATGAGTGGTTAGCCGAGGAGTACCTGGTCAACAACTCGCCGGGGGCCGAGGCGTCTTTTGTCGCCATCTCCGACTACGTGGCCGACCGCATCGACGACGATCTCATCGGCCCGAGGCTGGCCGCGCTGGCGGCCGCCGAACGCCCGCCGACGCTGTTGATCTGGGGCGAGCAGGAGCGGGCCGTGCCGCTGGAGACCGGACGGCGGGCCCACGCCATGTTGGACGGCTCGGAGCTGGCCGTGATCGGAAGCGCCTCCCACGCTCCTTACTTCGAGAGGGCCGGCGAGTTCAACCGGGTCCTGTTGGACTTCCTAGACCGGACCGACGCTCGGGCTGGTGGGGGTGGATCTGGCGGCGGCGCGTCTGGTGGGGGCGGGCCTGTGGGCGGCGGATCTGGTGTTGGCGGCAGGTCTGGCGCCGGCGCGTCTGGCGGGTCAGCGCCGGGTTCGGTCGATCCGCTCGTAGAGCGCCCGTAGTCGCCGGAGGTGTTCCGACATCAGCCGGGCCGCCGCGTCGGCGTCGGCCGTCTCGATGGCCGCGTAGATGTCCTCGTGGTCGCGGTCCACGGTTAGCCAGAAGTCCGGCGAGGCGGTGTCGCGCAGGAACCTGGTCCTCAGCACGTTGAACAGGGGCAGGGTGATGACTTCGAGCAAGCGGTTGCCCGACGCCTTCAGGATGGCCACGTGGAAGTTCCGGTGGCCCTCGAAGTTGTGGGCCAGGTTGGCCTGGCCGGGTTTCGGCGGGCCGGGTGAGGTCTGGCCGGGTTTCGCCTGGCCGGTTGCTGCCGAGTCGGGGGTTAGGGCCGACTTCAACTCCTCGAGTTGGTCGCTCGTCCGGCGGGTGGCGGCCAGCCGGGCGGCCGGCACCTCGAACAGCTCGCGAGCTTCGAGGAGCTCGTCGACGGTGATGGCCTCGGACCCCGAGAGCAGCCCGATCGTGGTTTCGAGGTAGGTCCGGGTCTGGTCGGCCGACGGCTCAGTCACGAACGTGCCGCCGTTCACGCCCTGCTTGGTGTGAACGAGGTTCTGCGACGAGAGCCCGCGCAGCGCCTCCCTGACGGTGCTGCGGCTCACCCCGAACTGCTCGGCCATCTTGCCCTCGGCGGGGAGGCGCTCGCCCGGGGCGAGGCCGCCCTTGGTGATCAGGTCCTGGAGCTGGTGGGCGACCTGCTGGTAGGCGTGAAGCACTCTTCGCACGGGCAGGCCGCTGGTGCCGGGGGAGTCGGGGGATGCGCCGGACCGGTTAGCTGTGGGCATCATGTTCCATTGCCGTTGACGATTCTCGGCCGCGGTTGCAGCGGGCCACGGTACCAGCGACCACCTGGGCCGGACCTCTCCCCGGACCCGGCCGGTGCCCGCCTAGGCTCGGGGCATGACCGCCGCGGGTGAGCCTCGCACCGGCTGGGGGCGAACCGGCAGCTCCAGCTTGCTTCGTCGGCTCGGGCCATGACCGCCGCCGGTGAGCCTCGCACCAGGGCGTTGATCCTGCATCCGGCCAACCTTTTGACCCTCACCCGGCTGGTGCTGTCGCCCTTGCTGTTCTGGCTGATCCTCGACGCTTCCGCCACGAAGGGGGCGTCGTGGGCCGCCTTCGGCTTGGGCGTGGTCATGGCTGGCACCGACTTCTTCGATGGCCGGGTGGCCCGTCGGTCCGGCGTCGAGACCCGGGGCGGCGCTTTCCTGGATCCGCTGGCCGACAAGGTGGTGGTGCTCGGCGCTGGCTTCTGTTTGGTGTCGGTGGAGCGCTACTGGTGGCTGCCGGTGACCATCATCGCCGGGCGCGAACTGGGGATCACCGCCTGGCGGACCCGCTGGGTGGGGGAGGGCGTGGTGATACCGGCCCGGCGCTCGGCCAAGTACAAGACCTTCGTGCAGGGAACGGCCATGGCCCTGGCCCTGCTGCCCCCGCTCGGGGACGCCGACGCGGTGCTGACCGCCGCCTTGTGGGTGGCGGTGGCCTTCACCGTGGTCACCGGGGCCCAGTACCTGCTCGACGCCCGCTCGGCGGGAGTTCCCGGCCCCGGCGAGCCCTCGTGAACTGCGAGGTGGCGGTGGGCTTGGGCGGGGGCGCTGGCCGGTGAACTGCGAGGTGGTGGCGGTGGGCACCGAGCTGTTGCTGGGGCAGGTGGTGGACACCAACTCGGCCTGGATCGGCGAGCAGCTCGCCGCCGCGGGGATCGACAGCTTCCACCACACCAAGGTGGGCGACAACCACGGCCGGCTGGTCGGGGCGCTGGAGCTGGCCCTTGATCGCAGCGACGCGGTGATCGTCTGCGGCGGGCTCGGCCCCACCCCCGACGACATCACCCGCGACGCCCTGGCCGCGGTCATGGATGCCGAGTTGGTGCGCGACCCGGCGGTGGCCGAGCGGATCCGCTCCCGGTTCGCCCGCCGGGGCCGGGAGATGGCGGCCAACAACCTGCGCCAGGCCGACGTCCCGGTCGGGGCGTCGGTCATCGGGGTCCAGCCCGGCACCGCCCCCGGCCTGGTGTGCCCCGTCCGGCGGGGCGGTCGGGACAAGGTGGTCTACGCCGTGCCCGGCGTGCCCTGGGAGATGCGCGAGATGATGGCCGAGGCGGTGCTCCCCGATCTGGTGGAGCGGGCCGGGACGAGGTCGGTGATAGCCAGCCGGGTGTTGCGCACCTGGGGCCGGTCCGAGTCGGGCCTGGCCGAGGTCCTCGACGGCGAGATTGCCCGCCTTGATCGCACCGGCGAGGCCACCATCGCCTTTCTGGCCAGCGGCTGGGAGGGGCTCAAGGTGCGGATCACGGCCAAGGGTGCCGATCCCGCCAGCGTGGGCCGGGCGCTGGATGGGGTGGAGGGCCGGGTGCGGGAGCTGATCGGCGACTCCGTGTTCGGGACCGACGGCGACACCATGGAGTCGGTGGTGCTCGGCCTGCTGGAGGACCGGGGCCTCACCCTGGGGGTGGCCGAGTCGGTGACCGGCGGGCTGATCGCGGCCCGCATCACCGAGGTCGCCGGGGTCAGCGTTGTTTTCCGGGGCGGGGTGGTGGCTTATGACCGGTCGGTGAAGACCGGCGTGGTGGGGGCGCCCGACGTGGCCGCGGTGAGCGAGGAGATGGCGCTGGGCCTGGCTGAGCGGGTGTGTGATCTGCTCGGCTGCGATGTGGGCCTGGCCACCACCGGGGCGGCCGGCCCCGAGCCCCACGAGGGGGCCGAGCCCGGCACGGTGTGGGTGGGCCTGTGGCTCGACGGCCGGGGCGAGGCGGTGAAGCTGTCTTTGCCTTTCGACCGCCCCCGGGTCCGCCAGTTCACCACCATCAGCGCCCTAGACCTGCTGCGCCGCCGCCTGCTGGCGGGTTCGGGCGCCGGGGGACCGAGTTCGGGAGGCGGCAGTGCCGAGTCGGGGGCCGCCGGGTCGAGGGGCGCGCCGTGGACATGGGCCGGCGACCAGCCGAGCGGCGGCGCGGGTGCCGGTGTAGGAGCTGATGCCGGGCCCGGCTCGCCCGGTGCCGAGCTGGTGGAGGAGTTGGACGAGGGGGGTCGGGTGGTCGGGGTGGTCAGCCGGGCCGAGATGCGGGCCCGCAACCTGTGGCACCGCAACGTGATCGTCATGGTGCGCCGGTCGTCGGGGGCGCTGGTGGTGCATCAGCGGGCCGACTGGAAGGACGTGTTCGCCTCCATGTGGGATGTGGCCTTCAGCGGCGTCCCCGCGGTGGGGGAGTCGTGGCCCATCGCCGCCGCCCGGGAGCTGGGCGAAGAGGCCGGTCTGGCCGTCGCCCCCGGCGATCTGGTGGACCTCGGCCCCCGGGTGTGCGACATCGGCGACATCCGCTGGCACGGCCGGGTCTTCGAGGTGGTCGACGACCGGGAACTGGCCCCCGCCGACGGCGAGGTGGTGGCCCTGGACGAGGTAGCGGTGGCCGACCTGCCCGCCTGGATAGCCCGAACCCCGGTGTGCCCCGACTCCATAGAGCTAGTCAACGACCTGTTTCCGGAATCAGATCGGGGTGAGGGCTGACGGCAGTCGGCGAACACCGCTACGGCGCTTTCTCTTCGCCGGGTGGGATGATGGGCCGCCGCGGCACTCTTTCTGTGACGAGTCACCTACCTGACCACAGTTCCATGGAGACGGCTGTTGTTTCGGAATGGGCAAGGCATACGTCTTCGTAGGTTTGGATGTTAGTGGTTTCACTCATTGTGCCATGAATCAGGATAGGGTCGCCGTTGTTCATTGGAGTTGTGCCAGATGTCCATATTCTACTGGTAGTTGGGCTGTAGAATGTCCTCGAATCGGGAAGCTTGACGAAGCTGCGAACTAGTTCGCCTTCAACGGTATGTTGCGTATGTCCGTCAAGTGATAGCTCAATGTACACGCACGGTTCCTCTAGAACAAGAGTTCCGAAGATTTCAACGGTGCTGTAATTCTTCTTTGTGTCGTATGGCCATATCCCATTTAGTAATTGTCTAGCCTGGATGTTTTTACGTGGTGTATACAGTTCTCGCGGATCCCAAGTCCACGGCCTCATGGAGACAGCCGTCGTTTCTGAATACGCTACGCACGCTCCTTCATATCTTTTGGGTCTCTTGCCCTCGCTTATACCCCCACTGAGAAGAACAAGGTCGCCGCTAGTCATCGGGCCTATATCATCAACCCAGATTTGGTTAGTGGTCGGGTTGAAGCGTGTCAACGGTTCCGGGAGACTCACGAAACTGCGATATGGTTTACCGTCAACCGTAAGCTGTACTTCTCCGTCGAATGTGAGTTCGACATACACGCAGGGCTCTTCAATAACAAGTATTCCAGTTATTTCGGCTGAATCAAACCCTTCTTTTGGATCGTACGGAAACAGACCTAGCAGGTCAGTTTGATATCCTTCTAGAGACAGTTCGGCTCCGTTCAAATCTTCGGAAGCATCATTGACTACGCATCCCAATAGAGAGACCCAGGCTACCAATAAGACTATTACGGATCGTAGCACCCTATGCTCCAATCCCGGAACACTTTAGTGGCAGGTTAATCTATAACACGCGGGTTTGTCAATAACGGCCGGAATCCGGCCGTCTTAGGCTGGTTTCGTCGCCTCCGGCGGCGGCAACCGCGGATTCACAGCTAGGGCCTCGTCCTTGGGGTGAGGGCTGACATCAGCGTGTTGAGGTCGGCTTGCCAGGTGCCCATGGAGTGGACGGGGCGGAACCCCATCTCGTCGTTGATGGCCAGCATGGCCGCGTTGGAGTGGGCGTTGCCGGTGCGCAGACCGGTCACCTGCGGCTCGTCGTCGCGCAGCCACCGCCACATCTCGGCCTTGAGCCGTTTGGCGATGCCTTGGCCCCGGTGGGAGGCCAGCACCACCGTGCTCCACTGCCAGGAGCATTCGGGCCGGTGCCGGTTGACGAACACCTCGGTGGCGCCCGCCGGGGCGGCGCGGTCGGGGCCTAGGGCCAGGATCACCTTGTAGTCGAGCCCGCAGGCGGCCCGGGCCGCGATCTCGGCTTGGACCATGGCCGAGTCCACCTCGTAGTCGACCATGTCCAGGTCGTCGGTGGGGGCGTCGTTCATGGCGTTGGTGATCTCCACCAAGGCGTCGATCCACTGGTCGGGGCAGGGGCCGGTCCAGCGGGCCAGGTGCAGGTCTCGGGGCCCAGCCGTCATCCAGCGCTCCATCAGGTCGGGGTCCACCGATGTCAGGTCGAGGTCGGACTCCTGCTCGGTGTAGCGCAGCTCTGCACCCAGGCCGGTCCAGAACCGGTGGCGCTGAGGGGTGTGGTAGTCCCAGATGATGACCGACGTGCGACCGTCGGCCCGGGCCCGCTCCAGGACGGCGGCCAGCAGGGGGGCGACGGCGGGGCTGTCGATGTCGTCGGTGATGATCTCGATCTCGGCCAGCTCGGGGTTGTTGGGGTCGTTGGTGAGTTCGACGTGGCCGATGGCCGCGGCCTCGTCGCCGTCGAAGGCCACGATCCGCTCGTGGCGGGCGTAGTTGGTGGCGTCGCTGGCCAGTACCGCCCGCAGTTCGGCTTCAGAGGTGGGCGGGATGTGCGGGTCCTTGGCCAAGTCGATTCGCTGTTGCAGGGCGAGCGCGGCCGCCGTCTCCGCCGCCCCCAGCTCCCGGCCGTCCACCAGCCGCATGGCGCCTAGGCTAAACGGTGCGGTGGGTGTTGCATGACCAACCCTGCTGTAATATCATGTAAAGTAATCAACAGGCAGTTGGACGGCCGAGCGGGAGATCGGGTTGTGACCAAACTGATCGTCACATTCGAAGGGCCTCGCGTGGGAGAGGACGGCGTGCCCCCAGAGGACATGCAGGCTGCTCTGGGCCATGTCCTGAGGGCGTTCCGGCATATGGTCGCCCATCTGCACGGCGGCGCCGATCAGCCCGGGCCGCTGGCTGAGCCGGTGCGGCGAGTTGGCCTGCTCAGGCAGGGCGTGCCGTCGACCGGATCGGTTGAGGCTGAACTGGTCTTGTCGGCGGAGTCCGAGAACGGGCAGCCTCCGGCCGATCACCGCTTGGCCGTTGAGCGATTGCTCGGCTGGCAGGAGGGCCTATGCGGCGGCGACGATCAGTTCCCTCAGATAGTGACCGAGGAGTTGGACGCCATTGGTTCGGACTTGTCGCCTGCGGTGAGCGCGGTTCGCTTCGCCGATCCCGGCAGCGGGCGGTGCTTGGAGTTTCGGCGCAAGAAACCAGCCGAGCCCCTAGGTGAACAGATCGAGGATGCCTTGTTGCACGGTTGGCTGAAAGAGGTGAACTGGCACGATCGGACGGCGCAGTTGCACGTAGGCGACGGCAGTCGGGTGCTCCTGTGCTTCGACGCTTCTCTGGACTGGGAGATGCTCCGGCTGGCAACGAGCTACGTGGAGATCCACGGCCGGGGGTGCTTGCCGGACGATGATGACAGTTGGGAGACTGTTCACGTTGAACAGATTAGGGGTACACGCTCTTGTCGCGAGCCCTTTGACCTCGAAGCCTTCCAGAACAACCCCAACCCAAAAATCTTTGATCCAGACAAAATTGTGACGTTTGACTTGACTGATGAAGAATGGGAGACATTCGATCAAGCCATCCGAGAAGGCCGGAAGAGCTGAAATAACCGATGTCAGAAACCGCCTCATCTGTAGTTGTCGATACTAACGTTGTTTCGCAGTTCATTCGTGGAGGCGAGTTGGCAGATTTCTATCAGGAACAAATTACCGGACGACATGCTGTCGTTTCATTTCAAACATCGGAGGAGTTGTGGTTTGGTGCTTACAATGGCAAGTGGGGAACCCAGCGCAAGCAGGCTCTGAAGCATCATTTGCAACAATATGAAGTTATATGGCCTACTCCAGACTTGGTAGAGGTTTGCGCCCGACTGCGCCACGAGCGCAAGTCGGTAGGGCGCAAGATGGGTCAGGCAGATGCGTGGATTGCTGCTACGGCACTACTGTTGGACTGTCCGCTTGCTTCCTCTGATCAAGATTTCTGCGGGATACCTGAATTAGAGTTGATTCAAGCCGCTTGATTTCTACTGATTATCTCGCCCCTCGGGTGAATGGTGCGCCCTTAAGCGTTCAAGATGTCGGGACCGATACCTGAACGTCTGCTGAGCGCAGCGGATCGTCGCCCGCCGCTTGGTCATACGGAGACCGCCGCATCGGCCCCGGCCGTTCATCAGCCAGCGCCACATGCAGGCCACCTTGGGCCATGTTCAGAGGGCGTTTCGGCTCATAGTCGATCATCAGCGCGAAGGCACGGACCGACGGGGATCGCCGAGCGAGCCGACGCGGCGAGGAGGGTTGCTCAAGCAGTGCTCGCCTTCTCCCGGTTCTGTCGAGGTTGACTGGTCTTGTCGGTGGAGTCCAACAACGGGGTGCCTTCCGCCAGTCCCCGCTTGGTGCTTTGAGCGAATGCTCGATTGGCGGGAGGGCTGCGGAGACGGCGACGACCGGCTTCTCCCGAGGGCGGCTGAAGAGCTGGCCTCTATCGGTTCCGACTTGTCGCCCGAAGTGAGCAAGGTTCGCCTCACCGATCCCGGTAGCGGCCGATTCACGGAGTTGCACCGTAAGAAACGAGCTGAGCCCGGGGGCGAACAGATCGAAGGTGCCTTGATGCATGGTTGAAAGTTACTACCCCATTATATGAGTTTGGAAGTGGCACCACTTGACTAAGCGGTGATATGAAAGGTGGGGGTGTACCCATTGCCTGCACCGAGATGCTCATAGACGGTCGTAGGAGGCAGAGCGTTCCAGCGGTGACCTAACAGTAATGCGAAGGCTCCAGGTGTGGCTATGAAGAGGTGAATGTGTGAGACAGGTGTTGACTCTATAAGGCCGCGTATGGCATCGCGTGCGGCTACTGCTACGGCTGCAGCAATTGAACCATCAGGGATGACTCTGGGATGTGGGCTGCTTGCAGGGAGGATAGTAGTGAGGCTTCCAACTGGCATTTTTGTGGCGGTGATGTAGTTGCGAACCGCAAGAGTTGCATCTGTAGCGACGTTAGCTACTACGGCTACTTCTGGATCATTGCCAATGTGGGTAGTGTTAGTTTGAATTTCAGCGGTTTGGCGGAAATCTTCGCTTGACCAGATCATGTCGTTCTGTACACCGGCTATCTCAAAGCCACGAACATGGCGAAAAGCTGCGCCAACAGTAAACCAGGCTGGTAAGCGCATTGCTCCACGGGCTATGACACGCCGTACGCCGCGATTGCGCAATCTATCTGAGGCTTGTGTAATCTCTTGACCAATTCGGTCCCATTGGGTTGGGTCGCGAAGTTGTCGCCTCTCGGAAGCCTCGTTTCCTAGATAGTCGTCAACGAAGCAGATGTGTTCATCGGCGTCTTCCGGGTGAGGGTCATAATCGATAGCATCTATGATGACAACTGCACCTTGGTCGGTTTGCTGTCCGATGTGGTTTCGTGCCCAATTATGAAGTATATCGGGTTGGAGTTGGCGCTCTCTTAGCAGAACCCACTCTCTCACTAATCCGATAGCTGCGTCTATAGCCCGTTGGTCGTTGTTAAAACCCATAGCCCACATCAGCGTCCTGGCGCGTTGCTCTTCTGCTCTCACTGGTCGACCGGTCTCAAATCGTAGATTCTCTAGAAATTCTAAGAGTTCACATTCGTCAATTTCTAAGTGTTGTGCCCATTGGGCTCGGCCTTCGGCCGCACGGCCGTGGCGGATATTAGGCACTAGTAAACCTGTCATGCGATCAATTCGGCTCATAACCGGGTCATTAGGATCAATTTCTCGGTCTGTTATAAGCCGGAGTTCGGGGCGTTCGTCCGATTTTGAAAGATGAATCCAACTTCTATAGAATTTTTGCAGGAGGCTTGTTGCTCTGGAGTTTGAAGATCTTAAACCGAGTAACCATTTGTATCCAACAGGTGTTCTGGCATCTACTGCATGTTTGACTTGAATGAAGAGGGTTGAACCGGTGCGCCTGTGCACAACGATGTCGTCTACGTTTCCAGCATCTGGATGCTCAACAGTAACAGCGAGTACATCGTTGTCTGATCGCAGGGCTTCAAGTGCTTCATTCCAGGCAATGAGGTGTTGATAGTAGTCGCCCGCAATCCGCGAAGCGCTTTGACTATGGCTAGAGATATCGGTCATATGGATTACATAGATTATACTGATTTTATCTGCATTGCCAATGAGTTATCGATCCTGATGACGGCTGTATGCACTACGCCAGAGTTAGCACACATCCCTGCGGGCATCCATTGGCCAGTATTCTGATCATAAACGAGTACGATGAGAGCTATATCCCCTTTAACTTTCTTTGAAATACGCTTTAGTTGGTTACGGTCGGTTCGGCTAGGACCTTGATTCTCTGGATGGGTGTGCCACTCACCGACATAACCGACTGGTGAACCTTCCGGCAGAGTTTCGACTAGACTCTTTAAGCGTTCAGAGGCGAATGCATGTCGTCGCAGGTAGGTGGCCCGAGTCGCGCGCATGTCTGGCACTTCGACAAATTTCGATATATAAATACCTGTGTCATGACGCCAGCCCGCCAAGATGCCACCAATTTCTAACTTAGTTTGTGAAGCTGTTGTTGTAGCTTCCAACCAGCTAGAGGGCTCCACGACGATTTGACGGGTTTGGTACTTCATCACAGACTGCTTGCCGTTGGCAAGCTATCTGGCAACTTGATCAACTCGTCGATGACGGTTGGAGGGTACAGATCACGTCCAACGAGCAGATCGGCTGCCATTCCCGCGGCTCGGGCTGCGGCAGCCGCACAGGCCCATGGCGGTGCAGGGGATATAGGGTCTCCGCACCCCCCCTCACGAAGCTCGATATGGGATTCAGCCGGAGGTAGTGCGTCTTTGTGGGTTTCGCCGTGGAGCAGCGGAAAGCGGTCAACGCGTGCGACTGTTCCCCCTCGTTGTAAGCAGACCGTGATCAAGGGCCTGTTTAAAATCCGGCTAGCGGTACATACCAACGCCGTTACTGGATTGTCACCAGTGGCGTCAATAATAAGGTCATGTTCGTTGAAGATCTTTTCAGTGGTTACTGCGTCTTGTAACATCTGGGGCTGTACCGTGAGCTTGCCATTAGCGTCCTCCTTGGAAATCAGTCCCGCGGTTATGATCTTATCTTTGACGACTTCAGCTTTATTGATACCAACATCGTTTAAAGTGGCTACATGCCTAATACAATTACCAGGTCTAATAATATCGCCGTCTATGAGTGTCATCGCGCCCACACCTGAACGGACGAGCATCTCTGCCAACAGAGATCCGACCGCCCCGAGCCCGACTAGTGCGATCCTCTTATTTGCAAGCACGTTGGCGTCTAGTCCGGCTCGTAGGCGTAAGGTTGACTCGCCCGTGTGAGCAGTTCTAACAGCCGTGAGGCGATTAGGATTTTGATCTTCTGCGATAAGGCTCACGGCTGCTTCGTGTTCTTGTCTGCGATAGCGTACCACCACTACACTGACATCGCCGTTTTCAATTGCAGCACTTAGCTCCTCAGACTCTTCGGCTCCGAGCCGATCCGCGAGTTCATCAAAATTACGGACGGGCTGCTTCAACTCTCCCGCGTTGACTACGGATACTCCTGCCCAACGTTTACGGTTCTTGTAGACTTTTCCTGGCCCAACATCCCACACCTCGAATGACTTCTTTAGATATTTTCTGGCTCTGCACTTTTTGCCAGTGAGAGGTTCGAGATCTGGGTGAACTACTAATATAGGATTACAGCCGGATGTCCAATACCTTTCCAAGTCGAGATCGGGAGGATCATTCGACCAGCCTGCGGCATCCTTGGCGTGCCATTGAGAGATACGATCAATCATGGCAGCAGCGTCGCTCCATGGAAGATCAGATGCCTCGTCATCAGACCATAAACATAAAGTTCCATCAGACTCCCTGTGCCAAGATAGGCTACCCTCCCCATTTGGGACTGATACCCGAGGCTTTGTAATGGGAAACTCTGCGGTAAGGGCGATTTCATGCTCTATGGGTTGCCCGTTAATGTTGATAGCACCCAGGAGAGTTCGACAGTCATTAAGTAATTTGAACCCACGAGTGCAGAGTCCTTCAATGAAAGCCTCACGCTCCGCTGCTACACTGTCGCTCAGGATACTCATCATGCGAAACGGCGATTGCCTGCTGGGATGGTGCGATCTCCAGGTGAGATGGCGATCAGAGACTTAGAGGTTCCGTCCTCATTGCATGCTGCTGGCATTTCAAAGACCAATTCGTTATCGTCGTTGCGGCCGAAGATCTTTTGAAATGCTTTTGCTGCCGGACAAATATCAGCCTCAAGGGCCGCTTCAGCCTTGGATGCGAGGTCAGTAAACTTTGTTACGGCTGTTTGCATTTGAACATCGGTGACTCGAATTGAAATACTAGCACCTGGCATCGTCGGATCTTGCACTTCATGGCCCGCGGCAGCTAATCTGAGCTGTTCTGCGATGTCGCGTAAGGCGGAAGTAAAAAGCGCACCAGTGCTTCTACGGTCTAGACCATTGGCTGCTGCATGATACGTGAGGATTTCAAAGTAAAAACCACCTGGACGCTTGTTGAGATTGTGTCGACGCGTCTGACGAATCAGCTTGACTAATGGTACGTACTCGTCGTCGTAAGAGTTGTTCATCGCTGTTGTTAGCTCTGTAAGCCGTTCTGGGTTAGTCTCCTGCCAGCCTTCAACGCGATCAGGAATCTCAATGTAGTTAGAACTTTGGCAAGGACGAGCAGGTACTACATCCACTGCAAGGTCAAAGTCAGGGAACTCAATCTTGACCGAACGACTCTGAGCCTCTACTCGATCAGACCCATAGGCGTTCTTCAGGACTTTTAAGAAATAGTCCAAAAGCGTTCTTGGCTCTACATCGGCTGGTAACTGGGGAAGCTTGGACAACACATCTACATCTTTGACTTGACGGATGGCCACATGGCGTTTGTAACTGCCAATTAGTACCGTGTCAATACCGTAGGATCTCAACGTTTCTTCATGTTCGAGGCAGGCGCGCACAGCCTTATGAGCTTCCGCGGCATTGGATTTGTCTTCCTCCGACGCTTCTACGTTTGACTTTGCCTTGGCGAACTGGACAATCAGGTCAGCCATTGAAAATGCTCCTTTTTGATGATGATTCGTTTGGATCTCCACAGTTGAGATCGCCAACGGCACAGCTTACCTCGCCTGATAGACCTGAAGGTGGACCGTGCACTAACTAGCACTTCTAAGTGTTGATTTTTTTATGATCGCACTGTAAGGTCATCGTAATGAACCAGGTGGCTGACGTGGCGGATGTCTACCAGGGGCTGGGTCGGGCGGGGCGCGGGGCCGGGGCTCGGGCGGGGGAGTGGGCGCTGCGACTGGTGGAGAGCAGCAACCTGCCGGAAGGCGGCGGCTGGCTCAATCTCGACGGCCTCCGGGAAATCGAGGTCGACCGCAACGTCCGCACCGAGCGCCACCTGCTCCGGCCCCACGATGTGCTGGTGACGGCCCGGGCCGACTCAACCAAGGTTGCGCTGGTGCCGCCGGGCGTGTCCAGGACGGTGGCTGGGGTGACGCTGCTGGTGGTCCGGCCGAAGCGCCCGGACTCGGGCCTGGGGCACTGGCTCTGGTGGTTCCTCTCCTCGGCCCACGGGCGGGCCCAGTTGGCCCGGCGGCTGACGGTGAGTTCCACCATCACGTCGCTATCGGCTAATAGCCTCCGAGAGGTTGAGGTTCCGATGCCTTCCGCCCGCGAGCTGCATCTAGCGGCGGAGTTGGTGGAGGCATCGGAGGCGGCGTACGGGGCTGCGGTCAAGGCCGCCCAGCTCCGGCGTGAGGTGCTTCGCGACTCACTCATCCACGAAATCGGCTACAAGGCCCTGCAAGAAACCCGAGGTTGAAACGTGCCGCTCACCAGCCAGGAGCTCCAGTCGAAGCTTTGGCAAGCCGCCGACATCCTGCGCGGCCAGATCGACGCGGCCGACTACAAGAACTACATCTTCTCCATCCTTTTCCTGAAGCGGCTCTCGGACCGGTTCGACGAGGAGGTGGAGAGCGCGGTGGCCTCCGGCGTCCCCCGCGAGGTGGCGTTGTCGGACCCCGACGAGCACGAGTTTTTCGTCCCCGAGTCGGGTCGCTGGTCCGTGCTGGCCGGAGCCCCGAGGAACCCCGGCGACGCCCTCAACATCGCTGGCCACGAAGTGGAGACGGCCAACGCTCCGAGGCTCGACGGTGTGCTGTCGGGCACCAACTGGAACGATGAGTCGAAGCTGGGCAGCCCGGCCAACCGGGAGCGCATCATCCGCAGCCTGCTCACCCACTTCAGCGCCCTGAACCTGCGCGATGACAATCTGAGCGACGGCGGGGACGGTGCCGGCAACGTGCTGGGCGATGCCTACGAGTACTTGATCAACCAGTTCGCCGACGACGCTGGCAAGAAGGGCGGGGAGTTCTACACGCCCCGCTCGGTGGTTCGTCTCATCGTCGAACTGTTGCAGCCCCGTGAGGGGATGCGGATCTGCGATCCCACGGCCGGGTCCGGCGGGATGCTCATCTACACCGCGCAATATGTACACGAGCAGGGCGGCGACCGCCGCAACCTGGCGCTGCACGGCCAAGAGCGCAACCTGGGTACGCTGGCCGCGGGCAAACTCAATCTGTTGCTGCACGACCTGCGGGCCGCCCGCCTGGAGGCTGGCGATGTGATTGCCGAACCGCGCCTGGTGGACCCGGCCACGGACCGGCTTCTCTCCTATGACCGGGTGATCGCCAATCCGCCGTTCAGCCTGAAGAACTGGGGCCACGACTTCGCCCCTAACGATCCCCACCACCGCTTTGACCGCTATGGCGCCATCCCCCCCCGCACCAAGGGCGACCTCGCCTTCCTGATGCACATGCTGGCGGTGACGAATTCCAAGGGCATGGTGGGCGTGGTGATGCCCCACGGCATCTTGTTCCGCGGCGGTGCCGAGGGCAAGATCCGCGAAGGTATCTTGGAAGCCGATCTGTTTGAGGCGATCATCGGCCTAGCCCCTAACCTGTTCTTCGGTTCCAGCATCCCGGTGACCATCTGCGTGCTGAACCGGGCCAAGCCGGCGGACCGCCGGGGCAAGGTGCTGTTCGTGAACGCTGCCCAGGATGGATGCTTCCGCCAGGACAAGGCGCAGAACTTCCTAGACCGCGAACACATCGCCAAGATCGTCGAGGCGTATCAGACCTTCGAAGAGGCAGAGCGGTTCGCGCATGTAGTTGATTTGGAGGAGATAGCCGACAACGGTTTCAATCTGAACATCAGCCGCTACGTTGACACAACCGAACCAGTGGAGGTGCTAAGCGTCGAGGATGCTCTAGCCCAGTTACGGGAGGCGGAGCACCGTCGAGACGAAGCAGTATCGAAGATGGACGCGCTTCTGACCAATATGGGCTTCTCCAGAGACCAGGAGTGAGATCAGATGGTTGGACCAACTATAGAAACCGTGCCCGATGGTTGGCAGATTATGCGCATCGGAGACGTAGCAAAAGTACGAAATGGTACTGGATTCCCGATGAACAGACAGGGGCGACGTAGTGGCGAGTATCCATTCATCAAGGTTTCTGATATGACTCTGCAAGGTAACGAAACTTACATTCAATACGCAAACAACTATGTTGATGAGAAAGATGTGGAAGAACTCAAAGCAACTGTCTTTGCGCCTGGTACAATTGTATTTCCCAAGGTAGGGGCTGCTATAGCTACCAACAAGAAGAGAGCATTAACGGTGCCCACTATTATCGATAATAACATGATAGGCGTTACAGTATCAGATACCCAAAAGTGTGATACAAGGTTCCTTCACGCTTGGTTTGAATCTATTGATCTAGCCCAGTTAGCTAATGTAAGTGCTGTACCTTCTATTACTAGCGCACATTTGAAGAGAAGTATGGTACTACTTCCGCCACTCTCAGAACAAGCAAGTATTGCAATCGTATTGGATTCAATTGACGAAGCTATTCGACACTCTGAAGCAGTTATAATTGCCACCAAGAATTTACGGAATGCTATGCTACATGCACTATTCACTTGTGGTGTCCCCGGTTGGCACACCGAACGGCGAACATATCAGAGTATAGGAACTATTCCAGCGGACTGGCAAGTTGTCAGCTTGGGAGAAATATGTGATCCACCTAAATACGGTGTTGGATTACGAGCATGTCCGTTCGACCCAATCTTACCACGATATGTTCGGATCACTGACATAACTGGTGATGGACGGTTACGTACTGAGGGAATTAGATCTGTAAAGATATCAAATGATTCAGAGCATAAGCTGCGTATGGGTGATCTATTATTTGCTAGAAGTGGTAGTGTAGGGAGAACGTACCTTTATCAATCTGAAGATGGTCATTGTGTATATGCAGGTTATCTGATTCGGTTTCGTCCCAACCCTGAAATTGCACTTCCAGAATTCGTATCATTATACACGCATTCGAGTTATTATCGCCGTTGGATTGCATCAATGAAACGAGTCGGCGCTCAACCAAACATTAATGCTTCGGAGTATTCAACTCTACCAATTCCTCTCCCAACTCTGCCGGAACAGCAGATTATTACGTCAGTAATTGGTACAATCTTAGAGTCATTGGTATGGATGAAACAGGAGCAGAACGCAATAATTTCTCTCAAAACTTCCTTACTTAACCAGCTACTTCCCGGAATTATCCGCTGATTATGGAGATAATTGTGAAGTACTATCATATTTGTATAAGCTTGAAATCTAGTAGATCTTACGGTGAAGTTAAACTCGATCTAACTGAGGGCAGATTAAATGAGCGCGTTCTTACCCCTTATCGTCGTGGAGAATCAATAGTAGTTAATGGAAAGACGATTCAGCTAGATGATATTGAAAGAATGTGGATAAGTACTACCAAAGAGTCTTCTAAGAATTACTATGGGCTGGCTGAAAATATCAAGCAAAGCAGATGGTCAAATGTATTGCCAGGCCCGTCTATAGATTGGATTATAGCTAAGGAAGGTAAAGATGTTACTGATGATTTTATTTTGGGTCCACCCGGATATGAAATTGATCGTTATGACTCTAATAATATGTTGCCTATGCCAGCCAAAAATACTCAAAAAATATTTGTAATACACGGTAGAAATATATCAGCTAGAGATGAACTATTCAACTTTCTAAGGGCTATAGATCTTCAACCGCTAGAATGGATAGAAGCTATTAAACTGACTGGTAAAGTTAGCCCCCATATTTGGGAAATTTTAACCGCAGCCTTTAGTGAAGCGCATGCCATTTTGGTTCTCTTCACACCGGATGATGAGGCTCGTCTTCGAGAAAATCTTAGATCAAAAAATGAACTGACATATGAGATAGAATTAAGTGGTCAAGCTCGCCCTAATGTATTGTTTGAAGCAGGAATGGCAATGGGTCAATCAGAAGATCGTACTATACTTGTAGAACTTGGTGTCCTAAGACCTTTTAGCGATATTGCGGGTCGTCATACTGTAAGACTTGACAATACTTCCCAACGACGTCAGGAATTGGCACAACGTCTTCAAGCTGCTGGTTGTCCAGTAAACTTGGATGGTACGGACTGGCACACGGTTGGAGATTTTGAAACGCCTGTAATATAAATACTTCAACGATAGGAGCATGATGACCAGTCAGTTACTTGTAGTATTTGAAGGGACCTTACCTTAGTATGGACAGGGTAGTTGATTTACAAACAACTTGCGGTCATATTCAGAGAGCGGTTTGTCTAATGATTTATGATCTGATTTGCCATAATTTTCAAAAGGGCGACTCTTTGAATTGGAAGCAAATTTTAAGTAGGCTTCGGCAGTGTTCATCTTCTTCTGGATCGCTTGAGGTTGAATTAATTCTATCGACTCGGTCGGATAGCTCCGACGCTTTAGCTAGGTATCAAAGCTTTAGACCGCATAAGCGGACGCGTGGATTGCTGCTAACGGCACTTTTGTTGAATAGTCCGCTTTGCTTCCTGACCGAGATTTCCAAGGAATACCCGAATTGGAATTGATCCAAGCCTCATGACTTCCACCAAGCTCAACGAGTTCGACCACGCTGAGGGACCAGCCCGGCGGCTGCTGGAGAAGCTGGGATGGACGTATGTCCACCGGGACGCCCTGGCGGCTGAGCGCGGGGACGAACGGGATGTGCTGCTCCGGGGTCGGCTGACGCGGGCGCTGCTGCGGCTCAACGAGTGGATGACTGAGAGCCAGGCCGAGCGGGTGATCTTCGACCTTGGGCATGTCGACGCGGTCGGGATGGCCCGCAACCAGATTGTCCACGAATACCTCACCTACGGGATGCCCCTCGACACCGACACCCCCAAGGGGCGGCGGACCCGCACGGTCCGCTTCTTCGATTTCGACCACCCCCACAGCGGCCTCAACGATTTCGTGGTCACCACCCAGTTCCGGGTCCTCAGCGGCAGCGGGCGCGGTGATCCCGACGACGACGAGCGGTCCGTCATCCCCGACTTGGTGCTGTTCGTCAACGGCATACCGCTGGTGGTTATGGAAGCCAAGTCGCTGGCGCTGCACGACCGGTGGAAGACCAAGGCGGTGAACCAACTCCGGCGCTATCAGGAGTCGTCGCCGGAATGGCACGGCCGGGGTGCGCCCGAGTTGTTCGCCTGGAATCTGATGAGCGTGGCCCACTGCGGGACCGACGCCGTCTTCGCCGGGCTCGGCGCGCCGGAGAATGCCTATGTCGGGTGGAAGTCGGTGCTGCCCTACTCCGAGGACGAGGTGCGGCAGCGCTTTGGGGTCGAGCCCGAGGGCCAGAACCGGCTCATCGTCGGGCTGCTGGACCCGGTCGTTCTGCTCGACGTTATGCGCGACCACGTCGTATACGAGCCCGAGCAGGGCAAAGTGGTGAAGAAGCTGCCCCGCTACCACCAGCATCGGGCCGTCGGGGCCGCCCTGGAGCGGGTCCTGAGGGGCCGCACCCCCGCCGAGCGGGGCGGCGTGGTGTGGCATACCCAGGGCTCCGGCAAGTCGCTGACCATGTTGTGGCTGGCCGGCAAGCTGCGCCGCCAGCCCGGCCTCGACAACCCGACCATCGTGATGGTGACCGACCGGACCCAGCTCGACCGTCAGATCACCGCCACCTTCCAGCGCTGCGGCTTCCCCGCCCCCGAGCGGGCGTCGAGCACCGGCGACCTGCGCCTACTGCTCACCACCGGCGCGGGCCGCACGGTGATGACGACGGTGCAGAAGTTCGAGGAGGCCCTGACCGCGCCCGAGGGGGAACTGGACGTGCTCGACCCCTCCGAGAACGTGATCGTCATGGTGGACGAGGCCCACCGCACCCAGTACGGCACGCTCGGGGCCCGCATGTCCAAAGCGCTGCCCAACGCCACGCTGCTCGGCTTCACCGGCACCCCCATCGACAAGGGGTTTCGGCGCAGCACCATGCGCCGGTTCGGGCCCCTCATCGACTCCTACACCATCCCCCAGTCGGTGGCCGACGGGGCGACTGTGCCCATCTATTACGAGGCCCGGCTCCCCGATCTGGCCGTCGAAGGCCCCGACACCCTCGACCAGCTCTTCGATGCCCTGTTCAGCGACCAGCCCGAGGAGGTGCGGGCCCGGCTGCGCCGCCGCTACGGGAACAAGGAGACCGTGGCCGAGGCCGAGCGCCGGATTGAGATGATCGCCTTCGACATCGCCGAGCACTTCAAGGCCAAGGTGCGTCCCAACGGGTTCAAGGCCCAGGTGGTGGCCCCCAGCCGGGCCGCGGCGGTGCGCTACGCCGGTCACCTGATCAACTTCGGGGTGAGCGCCTTCCCGATCATCACCACCACCCCCCAAGACGGGCGCGAGTTCAATACGGCCCGTGAGCTGAACCAGAGCCTGGTCACCGAGGCCTTCGTCGATCCCGAGGGCGACCCCGAGGTGCTGGTGGTGGTGGACATGCTGCTCACCGGGTTCGACGCCCCGGTGGAGCAGGTGCTCTACCTCGACCGAGGGTTGCGGGAGCACGGGCTGCTCCAGGCCATCGCCCGGGTGAACCGCCGGTTCTCCCACGTGTTCGATGGCGTGGCCACCGAGAAGACCTTCGGCTTGGTGGTGGACTACTGCGGCGTCTCCCGCGACTTGGAGGAGGTGCTGTCCGCCTTCGACCAGTCGGATGTCCAGGGGGCCATGTGGGAGATGGAAGAGGACCCGGCCGAGGTCATCGAGTCGGCCGCCGCCGCGGCCGAGTCCTGGTTCGGGGGTCGCGACTTCGGCGACACGTGGGCGTGCGTGGCCGTCTTCGCCCCCGACGCCTCCACCGACGGTGCCTTCAAGGTCGATCTCTTCGAGCGGTTCAACGCCGACTACCGCCAGTTCTCGATCCTCATGGACCGCTTCCTGCCCGACCCCCGGGCCTTGGACTACCGGGACCGGCTGGCTCGCCTCACCGAGATACGGGCCTGCGTCCGGGCCCAGTTCCTGCGCGAGGACGCCGCCGCCGACTGGACCGAGATCGGGGCGAAGGTCAAGAAGCTGATCGATGAGCGCATCAGCGCCCGGGTGCGGGAGATGATGAAGCCGATATCCATCCTCGACGCCGACTTCGAGCGGAAGATCGCCAGCCTGCCCGGCGACGAGGCCAGGGCCTCGGTGATGGAACACGCCATCCGGGCTCAGATCCACGAGCGCTTGGGCGAGAACCCGGCGTTCTTCGAGCGGCTCTCGGACCAGCTCGCCCGGGTCATCGAGGACCTGCGCAACCGGCTGATCGACTCGGCCGAGGCCTGTCACCGCCTGGCCGCGGTGGCCCAGCAGATCCTGCGCCTCGACGACTTCGCCGCCGAGCACGGCCTGTCGCCGCTGGCCTTCGCCGTCTACGAGCTGCTCGACAGGCGACTGGAGGAGCCGGGGCCTTCTTCGACCGGTTCGGCCGGTTCGGCCGGAGCGGGGGAGGCCGGGCTCTCGGAGGGGGAGGCTGGGGCCGGGTCTGGAGGCCGGGTGCGTCTTGACGAGGAGGCCAAGCGGTTCGCTCTGAGGATCGAGTCGGCGGTGGAGCGCCATCGCGCCGTCGTGGACTGGCAGTCGAACCTGGAGGTCCAGCGCCAGATGCGCCGGGACGTCAAGCGCCAGCTCAGGCCCGCGGGCGCCCACACCGAGGAGCAGTTGGACGAGCTGGCTGGCCGGGTGGTGGAGCTGGCCCGCCGGAGAAGCAGCCGGTGAGGAGCGGGCTGGTGACGGCCGGGTGGTGAGCGAACGGGCGGTCCGGGTGACCGGCCGGGTGGCGGCAACTGGGTGGCCGGTCGAGTGGTGACGGCCGGGTCGGTGGCTGAGCGGGACTCCGTCCGTTTCGGCGCCACCACCATCGAGTACGAGATCCGCCGCAGCCCGCGGCGGCACAAGACGGTCCAGATCACCGTGGACGGCGGGGGAGTGCAGGTGGCCGCGCCGTCAGCAACATCTGGTGCCGAGGTGCGGGCCATCGTCACGAAACGGGCGGCGTGGATACTGGCCCGCCTGGCTGAGGCTGGCGGGGCCGTGGGAGCGGCCGGATCGGTTTCGAGCCTGGCCCCGACGCCCCGGCGGTTCGTCAGCGGCGAGACGCTGCCCTACCTGGGCCGCAACGTCCGTCTGATCGTCGAGCCTTCTGTTGGCGGGGTCCGCTCGCCGGAGGTCCGCTTCGACCACTGGCGCTTCCGCATCGCCGTGCCTCAGTTCCTCGAAGGCGACGAGCGCCGAGAGCGGGTCCGCCGAGCTGTGGTGGGGTGGTATCGGGGCCGGGCTGGCGAGCGGCTGCCGGCCTGCGTCGGTCGCTGGCAGCCCCGGTTGGGCCGGAGCCCCATTCCCCGGGTGCTGATCCGCGACCAGCGCCAGCGGTGGGGGAGTTGCGCCCCCGACGGCACCCTGCGATTCAACTGGCGGGCTGTGATGCTCGAGCCGGCGCTGATCGATTACATAGTGGTGCACGAGCTGGCCCATCTGGCGGTCAGGAGCCACTCGCCCGAGTTCTGGCGGATCGTGGCCGCCGTCATGCCCGACGCTCAGCACCGCCGCCGCCGTCTGCGCGAGGCGGGCCGGTCTCTGCCCCTGTAATCGTTTCGTTTTTTCGAACGGGTGTTGGGAGTGTCACAGGGCTCTGATACATTGTCGTTACCGGTCACCGAACTTCCTGAACTAACCGTTCGGAGGTTCTGGCACTTCCCCGGACTGGTGATTCGTCGGCTTCGGCTGGCCGCAGTTTCAGATTCGACTTCGGTCCCTTCGGGGATCGGCTGGATAGGAGTGCGTCGTGTTCGACCGGATCGTCACCCAACTGAACGCCTTGAATGTGGCGACCATGGGCCTGGCCGAGTTGCACGAGACGGCGGCCGGAGCGAAGCGGGTGCGGGCGGCGGTGGACGCTTTGGAGGCCCGCCTGTTGACTGCGGCCGCCGATCGGACCTTCGACCCGGCGGCGGGCATGGAGTTGTTGCGTGACGTCGGGGGCTGTTCTCAGCGCGAGGCTCGCCGGCGGCTGCGCCGGGCCGAGGTTTTGGACCAGATGCCTGCGGTGGCCGGCGCCCTGGCCGAGGGCGATATCACCGCCGAGCACGCCGACGCTTTGGTGCAAGCCGCCCGGACCACCTCGGCCGAGACGGTGGACACCGACGCGGGCCTGCTGGAGAAGGCAAAGGCGCTGCCCGCCGATCTGGCCGGCCGGGAGGTCGCCGACTGGGCTCACCGTCACCAAACGGCGGCAGACCGTGAGGCCAAGTTCCGCCGCCAGCGGGCCATGCGCAGCCACCGGGCCTGGTGCGACGGCGAAGGCATGGTCAACTTCCGCACCCGCTTGGACCCCGTCACCGGTGCCCAGGCCCGGGCCGTAATCGACGACATCGCCAACCGCCTCTATCGAGCCGACGGCGGCCGAGACGCCAAACCCGACCAGATCCGCACCTGGGACCAGCGCAACGCCGACGCCCTAACCGCCGCCCTGGGAATAACCCCCACCCCCGCCCCAGACCCCGACAACGGCGCCAACACGCTCGGCGAGCAAGAGCCCGGGCCGGAGCCCGGTGCGCCAAGTCGGGGGGTGGCACGGGGGTCAGCGTCGGCGCCGCTTGCGGCGACGACCGCCCCCGTGACAGGACCCGCCGGCCGGGACAAGCCCCCGAGTCTGCGCAATCAGATCCTCGTCATCGCCCACACTGACGCCATCACCGGTGCCGACCCCGACGCCCGCTGCGAAATCCCCGGCACCGGCCCCATCCCCCGCTCCGAACTAGAGCGCCTGGCCTGCGAGGCCGACCTGTTCGGGGCCCTGTTCTCCCGCGACGGCCTGCCGTTGTGGCACGGCCGCAAGACCAGAACCGTCTCCCCCCAGCAATGGCGAACGCTCATAGCCCGAGACCGCGGCTGCGTGTTGTGCGCGGCCAGCCCCAGCCACTGCCACGCCCACCACATCGTCCCCTGGACCGCCCCCGCCCAAGGCCCCACCGACATCGACAACCTCGCCCTGGTCTGCAACCGACACCACCACCACATCCACCAACACAACCTCACCCTCACCCGAGCACCCAACGGCCAATGGGCCACCCACACCCCCAACCAGCCCCGGCCCACCCGCACCGCCCGAAAACCCGCCAGCCTTGACTCGGCTGGCTCAAGCAGTCCCTCCAACCGGAGCGACCCCGCTGGCCGAAACCTGCGGGACAACTGTGACTCCCGCGTCGAAACGGTAGCTCTCTCCAACAGGAGCGATCCTGCGAGCCGAACCCGGGCCAGCGTCCAGGGCTACGTCCCGGCCCCGAGACCACCGGCCAAGATTCGGGCCGGATCATGACCAGCCCGGCCGGGACGGCACGAGCCCCTCCCGCGACCACTCGTCGGTGAATGCCCCTGGCCTCAAGCAGCCGCCTGACTGGGTCAGCACGCGAGGACCCCGTCGAGCGCTCGTCGGTGAATGTCCTTGGCTTCAAGCAGTCGCTTGACTGGGTCAGCACGCGGGGACCCCGCTGACCGCTCGTCGGTGAATGTCCTTGACTGGTGAGCAGCGCGCCAGGCCGGGGGGTGGCACGGGGGTCAGCGTCGGCGCCGCTTGCGGCGACGACCGCCCCCGTGACAGGACCCGCCGGCCGGGACGCCCCGCAACCAACCCAACCGCTGGGGCAATCCGCCAGCCGTGACAGGACCCGCCGGCCGGGACGCCCCGCAGGCCTCGGGGCAATACCGTCGAGCCGTGCCCCGCCTGTTCGTGGCCCTCTGGCCGCCCGCTGACGTGATCGAGACGCTGGCCCGGATGCCCCGCCCGGACGTGCCGGGGGTTCGCTGGACTGCCCCGGACCGGCTTCACGTGACGCTGCGGTTCCTGGGCGAGGCCGACGAGGACGCGGCAGCGGGCGCGCTGAGGGGCCTGCGGGCCCCGGCGGCGGCCGTGGCGCTGGGGCCGGCTGTCGAGCGGCTTGGCCGGGGAGTGCTGATGATCCCGGCCCGGGGGGCCGAGGGGCTGGCCGCCGCCGCGGTCGCCGCCACCGGTCACCTGGGCCAGCCGCCGCCGGACCGGCCCTTCGTTGGCCACCTCACCGTGGCCCGGCTCAACCGCAGACCCCCGCCCGGCTACGGGCCCGCGGTCGAGGCGTCGTTCACTGCCTCCGAGATTGCCTTGGTGAGGGTCGAGCCCTCAGGCGCCTACGAGACCGTCGAGCGCTTCGCTCTCGGCTGACCGAGCGGGTCAACCCTCGGCGTAATCGACGTAGGTGAACGTCGAGCGGATCAGCGGCTCGTAGTGCGACAACGGCGGCGTCACCCCGTCGGGGTCGAAGGCCAACATGTCGTACTTGGCGCAGAACTCCTCGGTGTACTCGTAGTGCTCGCAGCCCCTGAGGGCGTCCCGGGCGTTGCGGTCCCAGCCGATGTGGTGCCAGAAGTAGTAGCCCTGCAGCACCCCGTGGTTCTGCACCATCCAGTGATTGGCCTCCGACACATACGGCCTCACCACGGCCGCGGCCAAGTCGCAGTGGTTCATCGGGGCCAGCCCGTCGCCGATGTCGTGCACCAGGGCGCACACCAGGTACTCCTCGTCGTGCCCGGCCTGCTCGGCCAAATGGGCGGTCTGGAGACTGTGGGTGAGGCGGTCGACGGCGAAGCCGCCGTGCTCGCCGCCCATGTGGGCCAGCTCGGCGAGGATCCGGTCGGCCAGGGTGTTGGCGGTGTAGTCCGCCAAGTGGCGGCCGATGACGTCCCAGTCGTGCCGGGTCGATCGGTCCATGCGGGTGAAGGCGGCCCGCTCGGTCAACAGGTCGGTCATGCCGCTCCCTCCTGATCGGCCCCTATTCTCGGGTCTCGGAGCGCCCCGAGAGCCGACCCCACGCTACAAGCCCACGGCGGTCGAGAACTGCCAAGAGAACGAGAACCCGCCGAGAGAAAGAGAAACCGAGAGAATCATGCACGACGTGAAGTTCGGCTGGCTGTCGCCGGTCATCGGCAACCGCTGGAGCGACCACCAGCCCATCGTCGTGCACCAAGAGCGCCACGTCCTCCCCGAGGCGCTGCCCCACTTCGACTCGCTGTGGGTGGCCGATCACTTCTACGGCTTCGACGCCCGCACCGACCCCTTCATGGAGGCGTGGACCACCCTCACCTGGCTGGCGGCGAAGTTCGACCGGGTCATGCTGTGCCACCACGTGCTCGGCGTCGGGTACCGCCCGCCCGCTCTCACCGCCAAGATGGCGGCCACGCTCCAGACCCTGTCGGGCGGCCGCTTCGCCCTCGGCATCGGGGCCGGGTGGCGCTCCGACGAGTACCGGGCCTACGGCTACGACTTCCCTAGGCCCTCGGTCCGCTTCGCCCAGCTCGAGGAGGCGCTCGAGATCTGCCGGCTCATGTGGACCGAGGACCACCCCAGCTTCGCCGGGGAGCACTTCGCCATCGACGGCGCCTCGGCCCCGCCGTTGCCCGACCCCCCGCCCCGGATCTGCATCGGGGCCAGCGGCGAGCGGTACGGGCTGCCGCTGGCCGGGCGCCGGGCCGACATGTGGAACGGCTCGATGCACGGCGGGCCCGAGGCCTGGGCGGCCCGGCGAGACATCGTGCGGGCCTCGGCCGAGGCCGCCGGGCGCGACCCCGGCGCCATAGAGATCACCGCCACCGTCGAACGGCCCCTGCCCTCCTCCGACTCGGAGTCGGCCGCCCTGCTGGAGGAACTGGCCGGCCTGCACCGCCTGGGCGTCACCCATTTCGTCATGGACTTCGGCCACCCGAAGTCGGCCGAGCCCGCCCTGCGGTTCGCCGAGCAGGTGGCCGCCCCGCTGCGGGCCGCCTGAGTCGCGCCTGAGTCAGAGGCGGGCTGGGTCGAGGCGCAGCGACGCCGAGTTCATGCAGTAGCGCTGCCCGGTCGGCTGCGGGCCGTCGTCGAAGCGGTGCCCGAGATGGGCGCCGCACCCGGCGCACACCGCCTCCTCGCGAACCATGCCGCGGCTGGTGTCGGTGCGGATCTCGATGCGGCTCGGGTCGACCGATTCCCAGAAGCTGGGCCAGCCCGTCCCGGAGTCGTACTTGGTGCCGCTGTCGAACAGGGCGGCGTCGCACACGATGCAGCGGTAGACGCCGTCGTCGTGGCAGTCCCAGTACTGGCCGGTGAAGGGCCGCTCGGTGCCGGCCTGCTGGGTCACCTGGTACTGGGTCGGGGTGAGGCGATCCCGCAGCTCGGTGTCATTCGGGGTTTTCGATGGCATAATGTCCGCCTTCGCTCGGTTCCTGTCGGTTGCGGTCAGTCGCCGAGCATCGCTTCCCGCCTTGATCGGCCGCTCGCCGCCCGGCGGCCCTCCCAGCCTATTGGCCACTCGACGGCTGACCGGCGAGATCGGCCGTTCGCAGGGGGATGCTTGACTGAACGGGTGTTCATAACTACATTGGTGTCGTCCCGGTCGGGCCTGCCGTGCCGGAGGCTGTCACACCCCCTCAGTAGGTTCGCAACCAACTTCCCCCATCCAACTCCGAGCATTCAGGAGAGACGAAAAATGAAGGACCGACACAAGTCACTCGACCGACACAAGTCGCTCGACATGACCCTGAGCCAGATCGACAAGCAGTTCGGCCAGGGCTCGGTCATGCGGATGGGCGAGAAGACCACCATGAACATCGAGGCCATCCCGACCGGGGCGCTGTCGCTGGACGTGGCCCTGGGCATCGGCGGGCTCCCCCGGGGCCGGGTCACCGAGATCTTCGGTCCCGAGTCCTCGGGCAAGACCACGCTGGCCACCCACGTGGTGGCCGAAGCCCAGCGCAACGGCGGCGTCTGCGCCTACATCGACGCCGAGCACGCCGTCGATCCGGTCTACGCCACCGCCATTGGGGTGGACACCGACGAGCTGCTCATCTCCCAGCCCGACACCGGGGAACAGGCCCTGGAGATCACCGACATGCTGATCCGCTCCGGTGCCATCGACGTGGTGGTGATCGACTCGGTGGCCGCCCTCACCCCCCGGGCCGAGCTCGAGGGCGACATGGGCGACAGCCACGTCGGCCTGCAGGCTCGGCTCATGTCCCAGGCGCTGCGCAAGCTCACCGCCAACCTCAGCAAGTCGAAGACCATCTGCATCTTCATCAACCAGCTCCGGGAGAAGATCGGCGTGATGTTCGGGTCGCCCGAGACCACCTCCGGGGGCCGGGCTCTGAAGTTCTACTCGTCGGTGCGGCTCGACATCCGCCGGATCGAGTCGATCAAGGACGGCGCCGAGGTGGTGGGCAACCGCACCCGGGTCAAGGTGGTGAAGAACAAGTGCGCCCCGCCGTTCCGGATGGCCGAGTTCGACATCATGTACGCCCAGGGCATCTCCCGGGAGGGCTCGGTGCTCGACCTGGCTGTGTCCGAGAGCATCGTGAAGAAGTCGGGGGCCTGGTTCACCTACGACGGCGAGCAGCTCGGCCAGGGCCGGGAGAACGCCAAGAAGTTCCTCCAGGCCAACCCCGAGGTCATGGTGGAGATCGCCGACTTGGTCTGGAAGGCGGTCATGCCCCCGCCCGAGGAGCCGGAGCCGGTCTCGGTCGCCGACGCCGACGGCACCGCTGCCGACTGACAGGTCAGCCCGGCGCCGGCTGGCCGGTCCCGGCGGGGCTGGCCGGTCGGCTGACGGCCCGGCGCGGGTCAGCCGGTCCCGGCCGCCGCGGCGCCGCCGGCCCGGGGCTGGCTGGCCGCCCCCGGGCTGGCGGTAGCCTGGGGGCGATGGGCCGGTCCTACGCCATCCGCACCTTCGGGTGCCAGATGAACGAGCATGACTCCGAGCGCATCGCCGGGCTGCTGGAGGCCGATGGCCTAGAGCGGGCCGACGGGGTTGAGTCGGCCGACGTGATCGTCCTCAACACCTGCTGCATACGCGAGAACGCCGACAACAAGCTCTACGGCGCCCTCGGCCAACTGAAGGCGACGAAAGATGCCCGGCCCGGCGTCCAGATCGCGGTGGCGGGCTGCCTGGCCCAAAAGGACGGGGAACTCGTCCGCCGCCGGGCCGGCCACGTCGACGTGGTGTTCGGCACCCACAACGTGCACCGGGCCGCGGCCCTGCTGCGCCAGGCCGCCGACCGCGGCCCGGTGGTGGAGATCCTGGCCGAGACGGAGGACGCGGCCGCCTTCCCCTCGGCGCTGCCGGTGCGCCGCGACTGCGACCACGCGGCCTGGGTGACCATCCAGATCGGCTGCGACAACAGTTGCGCCTTCTGCATCGTGCCCGCTGTGCGGGGCCCCGAGATCAGCCGGCCCTTCGGTGAGATCGTCGCCGAGGTCAGGCGGCTGGCGGC
The DNA here is from genome assembly GCA_958296055.1 of uncultured Acidimicrobiales bacterium. Classification (GTDB taxonomy): domain Bacteria; phylum Actinomycetota; class Acidimicrobiia; order Acidimicrobiales; family Aldehydirespiratoraceae; genus CATQHS01. The sequence continues at coordinate 270,328 of CATQHS010000001.1, read as the reverse complement.
CGAGGGGGTGAGCGAGGTCACCCTGCTGGGCCAGAACGTCAACAGCTTCGGTCGGGACCTGGCCCTGGCCCGCCGGGCCGCGGGCTCTGACGGCGACGGCGGCTTCGGCCTCGGCAGTTCCGACACCGGTCAGGGCTGGGCCGCGGGCTCTAACGGCGACGAGTGGCAGTGCGGTCCGGTGTGGCCCGCCGACCGGCGGGCCCGGCCGCTGTTCGCCGACCTGCTGCGGGCGGTGGGGGAGATCGATGGCATCCACCGGGTCCGGTTCACCAGCCCCCACCCCAAGGACCTCCGGCCCGCCACCATGGCGGCCATGGCCGAAGTCGGCCCGGTGTGCGAGCACCTGCATCTGCCCCTGCAGTCGGGCAGCGACGCGATCCTGGCCGCCATGCGCCGGGGCTACACCGCGCAGGGCTACCTGGACCGGCTGGCCCGGGCCCGGGCGGCGGTGGCCGACTTGGCCGTCTCCACCGACATAATCGTCGGGTTCCCCGGCGAGACCGAGGCCGACTTCGAGCAGACCCTCGAAGTGACGGCCGAAGCCCGCTACGACAGCGCCTTCACCTTCATCTTCTCGCCCCGGCCCGGCACCCGAGCGGCCGAGCTCACCGACCGGTTCGTGCCCAGACCGGCAACCGCCGACCGCTACCGGCGGCTGCGGCAGGTGGTCGAGCGCTCCAGCCTGCTGGCCAACCGGGCCCGGGTCGGAGCGGTAGAGGAGGCGACCGTGGAGGGGCCGAGCAAGAAGGACCCGGGCGTCCTCACCGGCCGGACCCGGCGCAACACGCTGGTCCACTTCGCCCCGACCCGCCCGGTGAGGGTCGGCAGTTACGTGAGCGTGAGGGTCACCGACGCGGGCGCCCACCATCTGAGGGGCGAAATGCTCGACGTGGTCCGCCCGCCTCGGCACCGGCCCCGCATCCCCGTCGCTGCAAGCTGAGGCGACAAGCCCACCCCGACCGCCCGGCCGAGCGGGAGGCGCCTGGCCCTGACGTGTTGTCAGGGTCTGAGCGGGCGGCGGCGACGGCCGGCCCTGACGTGTTGTCAGGGTCCGAGCGGGCGGAGTTCGGGCCGGACCGGCACTCAAGAGCCGACCGGCCGCTGGCGGTCGTCGGCCCCACCGCGTCGGGCAAGTCGGCCCTAGCCCTGGCGCTGGCCCGGCAGCTTGGCCAGTCGATGGAGGGCCCGGTCGAGATCGTGGCCGTCGACTCCATGCAGGTCTACAAGGGCATGGACATCGGCACCGCCACCCCCACCCCCGCCGAGCAGGCCGAGATCCCCCACCACCTGATCGACCTGGTCGAGCCGACCGAGGAGTTCAGCGTCGCCGACCTCCAGCGCGAGGCCCGGGCCGCCGTCGCCGCCGTCCGGGGCCGGGGCGGGGTCCCGGTGCTGGTGGGCGGCACCGGGCTGTATGTGCGGGCCGTGGTCGATGACCTCGACATGCCCGGCCGCTGGCCCGACGTGCGCCGGGAGATCGAGGCCGATCCCGACACCGCCGGGCTGCACCGCAAGCTGGTCGGGCTAGACCCGGCGGCCGCGGCCCGCATGGAGCCGTCCAACCGGCGCCGGGTGGTGAGGGCCCTGGAGGTGACCCTGGGCGGCGGCCGGCCGTTTTCGTCGTACGGGCCCGGCCTGGACCGCTACCCGCCCACCCCGTTCGTGCAGGTGGGCCTGCACCGGCCCCGCCCCGACCTCGACGCCCGCATCGCGGCCCGTTACCGCGGCCAGCTCCAGGCCGGATTCCTGGACGAGGTGAAAGCCCTGGCCGGCCGGGAGTTGTCGCGCACTGCGGCCCAGGCCCTGGGGTACCGGGAGCTGCTGGCCCATCTGCGGGGCGAGCTGACCCTGGAGGAGGCGGTCGAGGCGGCCGTGGCCCGCACCCGCCGCTTCGCCCGCCGCCAGCAGAGCTGGTTCCGGCGCGATCCCCGCATCTGCTGGCTGGACGCCCCCGCCGCGGTCGAAGAGGTGACCGCCGTCTGGGACGCCGCCATCGCCGACCCATCCCGGCGCCCGGCCGCCCCCGACCCCCAAGAGTCGAAAGGCGGCGGGAAGTGACAGCGGGGGAGACCTGCGACAATGGCGGGGTGACCCTGCGGCTCTCCAAGCACCACAGCACCGGCAACGATTTTCTGGTCGCCCTGGTGAGCGAGCCGTCAGCCGACGGTGAGATCACCGTCAACTCGGCCCGGTTCCTAGGCCAGTCAGCCGTGGCGCTATGTCACCGCCGCCGGGGCGTCGGCGCCGACGGGCTGGTGCTGGGCGTCGAGTCCGCCGAAGGGGTGCGGATGCGGCTGTGGAACGCCGACGGCTCCGAGGCCGAGATCTCCGGCAACGGGCTGCGCTGCCTGGCCCAGGCCCTGACCCGGGGGACAAACGACATCGATGTCGAGATCGACACCCCGGCCGGGCCTCGGCGCTGCCGGATCGAGCCCGGCGCCGGGTCGGCGACGGGCCGGGTGGAGATGGGGGCCGTGGCCCTGGACTCGGCGGCCCCTGACCTCGACCGGCTCACCGCCGCCCTGGCTCAGGTGGAGGGGTTCACCGGCCGCTGGCGGACCGGGTCGGTCGGCAATCCCCACGCGGTGGTCGAGGTGGCCGACCCCGGCTCGGTCGACCTGGAGTCGGCCGGGGCCGCGGTGGAGGCCTGCTTCGCCGGCGGCGCCAACGTCCACTTCGCCGCCGCGGCCGGCCCCCGTCGGGTGAGGATGCGGATCTGGGAGCGGGGGGCGGGGGTTACCGAGTCGTGCGGCAGCGGGGCGGTGGTGGCGGCCGCGGTGTTCGACGCCTGGGCCGCCGGGGCTGACGCTGCCGCTGGGGCTGGCTCCGCCGCTGGGGCTGACCCTGGTGCCGCCGCTGGGGCTGGTGTTGGCGGCGAGAGTGCCGGGGCTGATGCCTCCGCCGGGGCTGGCGTCGATGCTGGAAACGGGCCAGGTGAGATCGTCGTGGCCATGCCCGGCGGCGAGGCCCGGGTGCATCTGGGCCCGCCCGCCGCGCTCACCGGCCCGGTGGTCCACGTCGCTGACATCGAGCTTTCCGGCGATGTCCTCGTCCTCCCTGGCTGGGGCGCCCCGTGACCAGCCGTCATCCGCCGTCCCGTCCGGCTCAAGTCACCGACTCGGGCCAAGTCACCCACCGGGGCGGGTTCGGCGACTTGGGCGGCGGCGTCTCCGGCCTCATCGACCGGGCTTTCAGGGAGCGGATCGTGCTGGTGGGCGTCACCCGCGCCGGAGCCGACTCGGCCGACACCGAGGCATCCCTGGACGAGCTGAGCCTGCTGGTGGACACGGCCGGCGCCGACGCGGTGGAGCGGATCCGCCAGCGCCGGTCCGCCCCCGACCCGGCCACCTTCGTCGGCTCCGGCAAGGCGCTGGAGATCCGGGACGCGGCCGAGCGGGTTGACTGCGACACGGTGGTGTTCGACGAAGAGCTCACCCCGGCCCAGCAGTTCAACCTGGAGAAGCTGCTGGGCCGTACCGCCTTGGACCGCACCGCGGTGATCCTGGACATCTTCGCCCAGAACGCCAGCACCCCCGAGGGCAAGGCCCAGGTCGAGTTGGCCCAACTCCGCTATCGGCTGCCCCGCTTGCGGGGGTCGGGCCAGCGCCTGTCCCAGCAGGCCGGCGGTATCGGCACCCGGGGGCCGGGCGAGACCCGTCTGGAGACGGACCGCCGCCGCCTGGTGCGGCGCGTCCACAAGTTGGAGGACGAGCTGCGCACTCTGGAGCAGCACCGCCGGACCCGCTCCAAGTCCCGGCACCGTTCCCGGAGCCGGGCCGTGGCTCTGGTCGGCTACACCAACGCCGGGAAGTCGTCGCTGCTGAACCGGCTCACCGGGGCCGCCGCCGCGGTCGAGGACCGCCTGTTCTGCACCCTCGACACCACCACCCGCAGGCTGGTGCTCGACGGCGGCGAGACGGTGCTGGCCAGCGACACGGTCGGGTTTGTGCGCAAGCTGCCCCACCAGTTGGTGGAGGCGTTCAAGACCACGCTCGATGTGGTGCGCGACGCCGACCTGCTGCTGCACGTCGTGGACGGCGCCGCCGCCGATCCACAGGGCTCGGTGGCCGCGGTGCGTGAGGTGCTGGCCGAGATCGGCGCGGGCGACCGGCCCGAGATCATGGTCCTGAACAAGTCGGACCTGAACCAGTCAGACCTAGACCAGTCCCAGGGCTGGAACGGCCAGAACGGCTGGGGCTGCGACCGCCCCGAGCCGACCGTGGCGGTGTCGGCCCTCACCGGCGCCGGGATTGACGAGCTGCGCCAGCTCATCGGCGACCGGCTCAGGTCCATGACCGACGTGGTCGAGCTGATGGTGCCCTGGGAGCAGGCCCGGGTGCTGGCCGGGGTACACCGCGAGGGCCAAGTGCTCACCGAGACGGCCGAGGAGCACGGCATGAGGCTGCGGGCCCGCTTGGAGCCGGCCTCGATCGGCTCGTTCCGGGACTACATCGTCGCGCCATGACCCCGCCCTCAACTTCAACCTCAACTTCAACCTCAACCTCGACGGCGGGCTTCGTGCCGCCCGCCTACCCCTACGACCGGCTCGGTGAGATCAGGGCCATCGCCGCCCAAGCCCCCGGCGGGGCGGTGGACTGCTCGGTCGGCCAACCCTGCGACCCGCCCCCGGCCTCGGTGGTGGAGGCCCTGGCCCGGTCCGAGTCCGAGCGGGGCTACCCGGCCTCGGCCGGCGAACCCGGATACCGCCGGGCCGCGGCGGCCTGGCTCCGGCGGCGCTTCGGCGTGGCCGTCGACCCCGACGCCGAGCTGGCCGCCTGCGTCGGCACCAAGGAGCTAGTGGCGTCGCTGCCCCGGTTCCTGCAGCTCCGCCGCCCCGACCGGGACACGGTGCTGCACCCGGCCGTCTCCTACCCGAGCTACGCCATGGGGGCAACCCTGGCCGGGTGCCGGGCCGTGCCCGTCCCGATGGACGACCGGTTCCGGATCGACCTGGCCGCGGTGGACGAGGCCGACGCGGCCCGGGCCCTGTGCCTGTGGGTCAACACCCCCGGCAACCCGGCCGGCGGCCTCGACGACCTGGCCGCCGCGGCCCGCTGGGGCCGGGACCGGGGCGTGATCGCGGCCAGCGACGAGTGCTACGCCGAGTTCACCTGGGACGGACCGCCCCGCACGATCCTGGAGTCCGGGGCCTCCGGAGTGCTGGCCGTCCACTCGCTGTCGAAGCGGTCGAACCTGGCCGGGGCCCGGGCCGGGTTCTACGCTGGCGACGCCGACCTGGTCGGCTATCTGCGCGAGGTCCGCAAGCACGCCGGGCTGATGGTCCCCGGCCCGGTGCAGGCCGCGGCCGCCGCCGCCTGGGAGGACCAAGCCCACGTCGACGCCCAGCGGGTGACCTACCGCCGCCGCCTGGGCCTGCTGGCCGCCATCGCCCAAGCCGCGGGGGCCCCGGCCGAGCCGCCGGCCGGGGGGTTCTACCTGTGGGTGCCCGCCCCCGGCGGCGACGCCTGGGGCCTGGCCCGGCGGCTGGCCGAGCGGGCCGGCCTGGTGAGCAGCCCCGGCGAGTTCTACGGCCAAGCCGCCGCCGACCATGTCCGCCTGGCCGCGGTCCAGCCCGACCACCGACTGGAGCTGGCCCTGGACCGGATCAGCGCCGTCAGCCCCTGACCCAGACGCGCCTTGAACCGCAACCCCTGAACCCGGCGACCCTTGCGCCCGGCCCTGAACCTCGCCTACCGGCTCGGTAGCCTGCGGTCATGGACAGCAACCCTCACTCCAGCCTCCAGTCCCGCATAGAGAACCTCTGGGCCCAGCGCGATCAGATCGACCAAGCCGCCGCCGAAGACCCGGCCGTCAACGGCGCGATTACCGAGGCCATCAACGCCCTAGACGCGGGCGAGGTCCGGGTGGCCGAGGTGCTCGACGACGGGACCGTGCAGGTCAACCAGTGGTGCAAGCAGGCCATTTTGTTGCTGTTCAAGACGGCCCGGATGTCCACCATCGAGTTCGGCCCCTTCGAGTACGCCGACAAGATCCCGCTCAAGACCGGCTACGCGGCCCGAGGGGTGAGGGCGGTGCCGGGGGCGTCGGCCCGCTGGGGCAGCTATCAGGGGCCGGGCGTGGTGATGATGCCGAGCTACACCAACATCGGGGCCTACGTCGGGGCCAACTCCATGGTCGACACCTGGGCCACCGTCGGGTCCTGCGCCCAGATCGGCGCCAATGTCCACCTGGCGGGCGGGGTGGGCATCGGCGGGGTCCTCGAGCCGCCCCAGGCCGAGCCGGTGATCGTGGAGGACGACTGCCTGATCGGCAGCCGCTGCATCGTGGCCGAGGGGGCCAGGGTGGGGCGGGGCACTGTGCTGGGGGCCGGGGCCGTGATCACCGAGTCGATCCCGGTGATCGACGTCGAGACCGGCGAAGAGCTGGGCCGGGGCCGGGTCCCGGCCTGGTCGGTGGCGGTGGCCGGCACCCGCTCCCGCACCTTCGCTGGCGGCACCTACGGGCTGCCCGCGGTGCTGGTGATCCGCCGCTTGGCCGAGGGGGAGCGCCACGACAAGGCGGCCCTAAGCCAGATCCTGCGCGACCACGCCGCGCTGCCGCTTAACGTGCGCTGGGAGCCGCCCGATTCGCGGCCCCGCCGCCGCGGAGCCGCCTGACGTGACTCAGAGCCTGCCCGCCGGCGACCTGCCGGCCCTCACCGCCGCCCTGATCGACATCGGCTCGGTGAGCTTTTATGAGGGCCCGATCACCGACGCGCTCGAAGCCGAGCTGGCGGGCTTGGCCCACCTGGAGACGCACCGGGTCGGCGACAACCTGGTGGCCCGCACGAACCTGGGCCGCGCCCGCCGGATCGTCCTGGCCGGCCACACCGACACCGTGCCGGCGGCCGGCAACGACCGGGCCCGCATCGACGGCGACACCGTGTGGGGCCTGGGGGCGGCCGACATGAAGAGCGGCGTGGCCGTCCTGTTGGAACTGGCCCGCACCGTGACCGCCCCGACCGTGGACGTCAGCTACGTGCTGTACGCCCGGGAGGAGGTGGACAGCCGCCACAGCGGGCTCAAGGAGCTGTTCGAGGCCCGGCCCGACCTGCTCGAGGCCGATGTCGCCCTGCTGGCCGAGCCGACCGGCGGCGCGGTCGAGGCCGGCTGCCAGGGGACGCTGAGGGCGCGGGTCACCCTGGCGGGGGAGAGGGCCCACACCGCCCGGGCCTGGATGGGCCGCAACGCCATCCACCGGCTGGCCGGGGTGCTCGACGCCCTGGCCGACTACGAGCCCCGCCGCCCCGACGTGGACGGCTGCCAGTACCGCGAGGGGCTGCAGGCGGTGGCCGTGGCCGGCGGCGCGGCCGGCAACGTCGTGCCCGACGAGGCCTCGGTGACCGTCAACCACCGCTTCGCCCCCGACCGGACCCCGGCCGAGGCCGAGGCCCACGTGCGGGCCGTGCTGGCCCCGGTCCTGGACGCCGGCGACACGGTCGAGCTGCTCGATGCGGCCCCGGCGGCCCGGCCCGGCCTGAACGACCCGCTGCTGGCCGCCCTGGCCGAGCGCAACCGGCTGACGGTGCGGGCCAAGCTGGGCTGGACCGATGTGGCCTTCTTCGCCGCCCGGGGGGTGCCGGCCTCCAACTTCGGCCCCGGCGACCCGCTGCTGGCCCACACCCGCGACGAGCACGTCGGCCGGGAGGCGATCGAGTCGACCTACGCCGCGCTGGGGGACCTGCTGGTCAACGGCGCTTGAGTCACTGCCGACTCACAGCCGGCGCATCACCGCGATGACCCGGCCGTAGACCGAGACCTCGGCGCTGTCGAACACCATGGGCGCGTACTGGCTGTTGGCCGGCTCCAGCACGACTTGGCCATTGTCGCGCCGGAGCTTCTTGACCGTGGCCTCGCCCCCGGGTATGCCCGCCACCACGATCTCGCCGTTCTCGGCCGTGCCCTGGGAGCGGCACACCACCAGGTCGCCGTCGAGGATGGCGGCCTCAATCATGGAGTCGCCCCGGACCTGCAGCATGAACAGGTCGCCGTGGCCGGCCAGGTCGGCTGGCACCGGGATGAGGTCCTCGACGTTCTCAGCCGCCAGCACATCGGTGCCGGCGGCCACATGGCCCACTAACGGGATGTGGCGGACGGGCTGGCGGTGGACGGCCGCGCCGGTGTTCTCGTCGTAGCACACCTCGATGGCCCTGGGCTTGGTGGGGTCCACCCGCACATAGCCGTGCCTCTGGAGGATGTCGAGATGGGCCTTCACCGATGCCGGCGACCGCAGGCCCACTTCGGCGGCTATCTCCCGCAGGGAGGGCGGGTAGCCGCGGTCGCGCTGGTTTTCGATGATGCAGTCGAGGATCTGGCGCCGTCTGTTGGTGAGAACTCTCATGATGCTGCTCTCCTTCCCCGATCGGCTTCTCCGATCGGGCTTGTGATCCGGGAGGGGGTTGCTCCGATCCGGCTGACTGGGGATCGGCCTGGATCGGTCTGGGCGGGTCGGGCCCTGAACCCGACCGGTCGAACTCGTGTTCGACAACATATGTTCCCCAGATGCCGAGGTCAAGCATTTGGGGTTCAAAGCACTGAGCCTTATGGCTCGAGTCGCCCCTCTTTACCGGAGCGCGAGGTATCTGGCGAACAGCATGCCGTCTTCCTCGAGCAAATGGGCCAACTCGAGGGTTAGCGGCCCGGCGAGGGCGGCGCCGTGTATCAGGCGGGGGCTCGGCCCCCCGGCCAGCAGGGGGGCGATCGACAGGCACAGTTCGTCGATCATTCCCGCGTCGGCCAGCCAGGCGTTGAGGGTCGGCCCCCCCTCCGACAGCACAACCTTCGCCCCCCGCCGTCCCAACTCGCCCAGCGCGGCGGCGGGCGACCCGATCCGGGCCGTTTCGGCCGGCGGGGCGGCGGGCGGCTCCATCCGTCCCAACTCGCCCAACGTGGCGGCGGGCGACCCGATCCGGGCCGCTTCGGCCAGCGGGATGGCGGGCGGCTCCAGCCGCACCACTTCGGCCGTCCCGGCCAGGTGCTCGGCCCGGTCTCGGGGTGCGTCGGGGCCGGTGAGGATCAGCGGACGGGCCTCGCCGGGGCGCTGGTCGGCCAGCATGGGCAGGCCCGGGTCGAAGTCCAAGCCGGCGCTCACCACGGCCAGACCGGGCCGGTCAGACCGCCCCGCCTGCCGCCGGGCTTCGAGCGCCGCCGCCGACGGGCGGGGGAGGCGGTAGCGCTCGGCCCTTACGGTGCCAGCCCCCACCAGTATCCAGTCGGCGCAGGCCCTCACCGCTTGGAACACGGCCTGGTCGGCGGGGCTGCCCAGCCCCCGACTGGCCCCGCCCACCGCCACCGCCCCGTCCGCCGAGGCGATCATGTTGACCATCACCCAGGGCCGCCCGGCCGGAGGGGTCCGGGCCGCAGCCGGGTACACGTCGAGCAGGTCTACCTCGGCCGCCGGGCCGGGCAGCAGCTTGCGCACGCCCCGACGCTACCGGCGCCGCCCCGCACCGCCCGCGGTTGCCTGCGCCGCCCGGCGGGCTGTCCACAGGCCGGGGGAGGATCTGTGGACGAATCCGCCGGAATCCACCTTAAATCCCCATGCAATTCTCTTTACATTCACATCGCGGCCGCCGTAACTTGCCGTCGCTGTGTCGGAGGACCGCCGGATGTGGTGGCGGTCCCTTATCTTGAACCCGAAAGGGAATGGAGTGGGAATGCGCTGTCCTTGGAGGTCCCGAGTCCCGAGCGAGGGAGAGCGGGAAGGCGCGTCCGCGCATGCATCCTCCTGACCTGGCAGCACCCTCCGACGCGGCCGACTTGGCCTCGGTCGCCGGCCGTCCGGCACCGGACAATCCGGTGCCTGGCGACCGGGGCCCGGGTCAAGGGCCCTCAGGCCGCTCAGACGACGCGCCCATCATCACCCGGCGGTTCACCGCAGGCCACAACGACACCGCAGGCCGCAACGACACCGCGGGTCACTACAGCACCGCAGGCCACAACGACACCGCAGGCCACAACCGCCATGGCGGCCCTGGCGGCGTCGTCTGGGAGCGCCGCCTGGCCCGGCTGACCGACCACCGGGACGGGTCGGTCGCCTTCGAGCAACCCGACGTGGAGGTGCCGAAGTCCTGGTCGCAGAACGCCACCAACATCCTGGCCCAGAAGTACTTCCGGGGCGGGCTCGGAACCCCCGAGCGGGAGAGTTCGCTGCGCCAAGTGGTGGACCGCATCGCCGGGACCATCACCGAATGGGGGAACCGGGACGGCTACTTCGCCGACGGCGCCGAGCGGGACGCCTTCCGAGACGAGCTGTCCTGCCTGCTGGTCACCCAGAGAGCCGCCTTCAACTCGCCGGTGTGGTTCAACATCGGCGTCGCCGGCGTGCCCCAGCAGGCGTCGGCCTGCTTCATCCTGTCGGTGGACGACTCCATGGAGTCGATCCTGGAGTGGTACTCAACCGAGGCCCGCATCTTCAAGGGCGGCTCCGGGTCCGGCGTCAACCTGTCGTCCTTGCGGGCCGGCGCCGAGCCCCTGCGGGGCGGGGGCACCGCCTCGGGCCCGGTGAGCTTCATGCGGGGCGCCGACGCCTCGGCCGGCACCATCAAGTCGGGGGGCAAGACCCGCCGGGCGGCCAAGATGGTGATCCTCGACGCCGACCACCCCGACATCGTCGACTTCATCTGGTGCAAGGCCCGCGAGGAGCGCAAGGCCCGGGCCCTGGCCGCCGCCGGCTTCGACATGAGCCTCGACGGGGCCGACACCCATTCCATCCAGTACCAGAACGCCAACAACTCGGTGCGGCTCAGCGACGACTTCATGCGGGCCGTGCTCGACGACGCCCAATGGGAGCTGACCGCCCGCACCGACGGCTCGGTGGTCGATGCCGTCGACGCCCGGTCCATCCTGGGCCAGATAGCCGAGGCGGCCTGGGAGTGCGCCGACCCCGGCGTGCAGTTCGACACCACCATCAACGCCTGGAACACCGCCGCGGCCACCGGCCGGATCAACGCCAGCAACCCGTGCAGCGAGTACGTCCACCTCGACGACAGCGCCTGCAACCTGGCCTCGCTCAACCTGTTGAGCTTCCTGGGCGACGACGGGGCCTTCGACGCCGACGGCTTCGCCCACGCGGTGACGGTGATGTTCACCGCCCAGGAAATCCTGGTGGGCAACGCCGACTACCCGACCCCGGCCATCGCCGCCACCACCCGGGCCTTCCGCCAGCTCGGCCTGGGCTACGCCAACCTGGGGGCGCTGCTCATGGCCCTGGGCCTGGCCTACGACTCCGACGAGGGCCGGGCCGTGGCCGCAGCCGTCACCTCGCTGATGACCGGCCGGGCCTACCTCACCTCGGCCCGCCTGGCCGCCCGGATGAGCCCCTTCGCCGGCTTCCACGCCAATCGCGGGCCCATGCTGGACGTGCTGGACAAGCACCGGGACGCCACCGCGGCCATCGATCCCGCCCTAGCCCCCGCCGGCCTGCTGGCCGCGGCCCGCCGGGCCTGGGACGAGGCCTGCCGGCGGGCCGCAGCCGACGGGGTGCGCAACAGCCAGGCCACGGTGCTGGCCCCCACCGGCACCATCGGCCTGCTCATGGACTGCGACACCACCGGCATCGAGCCCGACCTGATGCTGGTCAAGGTCAAGCAGCTAGTCGGCGGCGGCACCATGACCATGGTCAACCAGACCGTGTCACGGGCCCTGCGCCGGCTCGGCTACGACGACGGCCAGGCCACGGCCATCGTGGACCACGTGGACCGGCATCACACCGTGCTGGGCGCGCCCGGCCTCGACCCCGCCCACATCGGGGTGTTCGCCTGCTCGCTGGGCGACAACTCCATCCACTACCTGGGCCACGTGAAGATGATGGCGGCGGTGCAGCCCTTCCTGTCCGGCGCCATCTCCAAGACCGTGAACCTCCCCGAGTCGGTGACCGCGGCCGAGATCGAGAAGCTGCTCATCGAGAGCTGGCGGCTCGGGCTCAAGGCGGTGGCCCTGTATCGCGACAACTGCAAAGTCGTCCAGCCCCTGACGGCCGGATCTGACGCCGGGCCCGCTGGCCCTGACGACACCGCCGCTCCCGCCGCCAGTGCCGCCTCCGCCGCCGGTACCGCTCCCGCTGCCAGCGGGCCGGTGCGGCGGCGGCTGCCCCGCAGCCGCCGGTCGCGGACCTTCGAGTTCCGGGTGGCCGGCTGCAAGGGGTTCGTGACCGTGGGGGAGTACGACGACGGCCGGCCCGGCGAGGTGTTCGTGCGGGTGTCCAAGCAGGGCTCGACCCTGGCCGGGATCATGGACGGCTTCGCCATCTCGGTCAGCCACGGGCTCCAGTACGGGGTGCCGCTGCAGGCCTTCGTCGAGGCCTTCGTGGGGATGCGGTTCGAGCCGGCCGGCATCACCGACGACGCCGAGCTGCGCATCGCCACCAGCCTGATCGACTACCTGTTCCGCAAGCTGGCCGTGATGTACCTCGACCCGGCCGAGCGGGCCGATCTGGGCATCCTCACCACCGACGAGCGGACCGAGCCCACCCTGCCCGGGGTGGAGGAGCAGGCGGTGGAGACCCTCCAGGGCCTCGACCTGCCCCCCGACCCGCCCGGGGCCCGGCCCGGCCCCGCCGCGGCCCGAGCCGCCGCCGGGTTCAGGCCCCACTCCGACGCCCCCTTCTGCCTGACCTGCGGGGTGCCGATGCTGCGCACCGGCCCGTGCCACGTGTGCGCCCACTGCGGCTCCACCAGCGGCTGCAGTTGAGCCCCGGCCCGGGGTCAGGCCCGGCCCGGTAGCAGACTCCGGGGATGCGCTTCGCCCGACTACGCGCCAACCCGGCCGTCCGCATCGCCCTCGACTTCCACCGGGAGTGGTCCCGGGATCGGGTCGGGGGACTGGCCGCGGAGATAGCGTTCTTCGCCCTGCTGGGCTTGTTCCCGGCGGTGATCGCCTTCGCGGCCGCGCTGAGCTGGCTGGACGTGGTGATCGGCCAAGACGCCGCCGCCGACGCCCGGGCCTGGCTCCTAGACCAGGTGATTGGGGTGTTCGGCGCCGACAACACCTTGCAATCCACCCTCGCCGACCTGTTCGAGCGGTCCAACACCGGAGCCCTCACCGTGGGCACCGCGCTGGTGCTGTACGCCTCGTCGCGGGGCTTCGTGGCCGTGGTCAAGGCCCTCGACGTGGCCTACAACCTCGACCTCGACGAGCGCCGGGGCTGGCTGTCCAGCCGGCTGGTGGGCTTGGGGCTGACCGCCTTCACCGTGGCGGTGGCCGCCCTGGTCGTCACCATGATCGTGGTGGGGCCCCTGCTCGGAGGAGGCGAGGAGATCGCCGGCCGGTTCGGGGCCGGATCGGCGTTCACCGCCGCCTGGAACTGGCTCCGGTGGCCGGTCGTGTTCGGGGTGGTGGTGGTCTGGGCCACCACCGTCTACCGCGTCGCCCCCCGCCAGCGGGTGCCGTGGCGGCGGGAGCTCCCCGGCGCGGTGGTGGCCACCGCCTGGTGGATGGCCGTGTCGCTGGGGTTCCGGACCTATCTGGACGCGGTCTCCGACGGGGTCAACGCCGTGTTCGGGCTGCTGGGCGGGGCCCTGAGCGTGCTGGTGTGGCTCTACCTGCTGGCCATGGGCCTGCTGGCCGGAGCCGAGATCAACGAGGTTCTGGCCGCAGGCCGCCATCGGGGCGCCGACCCCGGCGACGGGGGCAAACCCGAGGCGGCCGGAACCGGCGACGGAGGCGGGGCGGTACCATCACCGGGGTGAGCGATCTCCGGGTCGACCTCGACGAGATCAAGTTCAACCTGCGCGGCGTGGCCGACTTGGACGGCGTGGCCGCACTGCCCGGCTTCGAGCACGTCGAGGCCGATCTGGTCGACGACCTGCTGGCCGAGGCGGCCCGGTTCGCCGAGGAGGTGATCGCCCCCCTCAACCGCGACGGCGACCTCATCGGCGCCCGCCACGGCGACGACGGCCAAGTCGTCACCACGCCGGGGTTCGCCGCCGCCTACGCCGCTTACGTCGAGGCCGGGTGGGGGGCGGTCACCGCCGACCCCGACTACGGGGGCGGCGGCTTCCCGCACCTGGTGGGGGCGGCCATCGAGGAGATGATCACCACTGCTTCCATGGCCTGGTCGCTGTGCCCGCTGCTGACCCAGGGGGCGGTCGCCCTGCTGTCCGCCTTCGGCAGCGGTGAGCAGAAGGCCCTCTACCTGCCCCGGCTGGTGTCGGGGGAGTGGACCGGCACCATGAACCTCACCGAGCCCGAGGCCGGGTCCGACCTGGGCGCGGTGACCACCCGGGCCGTGCCCCGCCCCGACGGCTCCTACCGGCTGACCGGCACCAAGATCTTCATCACCTACGGCGAGCACGACCTGGCCCCCAACATCGTCCACATGGTGCTGGCCCGCACCCCCGGCGCCCCGCCCGGCACCAAGGGGCTGAGCTGCTTCATCGTGCCCAAGCACCTGCCCGACTCCGACGGCGAGCCCGGGGCCCGCAACGACGTGCGCTGCGTCTCGATAGAGCACAAGCTCGGCATCCACGCCAGCCCCACCTGCGTCATGTCCTACGGCGACGGCGACGGCGCGGTCGGGTGGCTGATCGGCGCCGAGAACGACGGCATGCGCTACATGTTCAAGATGATGAACCTGGCCCGCCTCAGCGTGGGCCTGGAGGGGGTGGCCATCGCCGAGCGGTCCTACCAGCAGGCTCTGGCCTATGCCCGCCAGCGCCGCCAGGGCCGGGCCCCCGGCGGGGAACCCGCGGCCATCATCGAGCACCCCGACGTGGCCCGGATGCTGCTGGACATGCGGTCGACTATCTGCGCCATGCGGGGCCTGGCCTACCGCAACGCCGAGGCCCTGGACCGGGCCGGCCGCGAACCCGACCCCGACGCCCGCCGGGCCGCCGATGAGCGGGCCGCGCTGCTCACGCCGCTCACCAAGGCCTGGGCCACCGACACCGGCTGCGAGCTGGCCGGGGTCGGGCTCCAAGTCCACGGCGGCATGGGCTATGTGGAGGAAACCGGCTCGGCCCAGCACTACCGAGACGCCCGCATCGCCCCCATCTACGAGGGCACCAACGGCATCCAGGCCATCGACTTGGTGAGCCGCAAGCTGGCCATCCGGGACGGGGGCGCGGCGGCCGACCTCTTGAGCGACGCGGCCGCCACCGTCGAGGCCTTGGCCGCCGCGGACCGCCGGGCCGGGCTGGACCCGGTGCGGCGCCACCTCCGGGCCGCGGTGACCGCCACCGCCCAGGCCACCCGGTGGCTGTTGCGGGCCTCTCCCGAAGCTCGGCTGGCCGGGGCTGCGCCCTACCTGGAGATGCTGGCCGTCACCACCGCCGGGGCCGCCCTGGCCGACGGCGCCCTGGCTCGCGGGTCAGCGGCCGACCGGGCCGTGCTGGCTCGCTTTTTCGCCTCCAACCGGCTGGCCCGGGTGCCGGGCCGCCTGGCCGCGGTGACCGAGCCCGGCCCCGACCTGGCCGCGGCCACCCGAGGAGTGCTGGCCGGATGACCCCGGTGACCGAGGGGTTGCTGGCCGGAGGGTCCCGGTGACTGAGGCCCTGCTGGCGTCGATTCCCAGCCCCGGCTTCAACAGCTTCCAGCTCGGCCCGCTGAACCTGCGGATGTATGGCCTGATGATCGCGCTGGGGGTGGTGGCCGCGGTGTTGCTGGCCCGGGGGCGGTGGGCCCGCGACGGCGGCGACCCCGAGGACATCAGCCGGATCGCGATGTGGGCCGTCCCGGCCGGCGTGGTCGGGGCCCGGGCCTACCACGTGATCACCGACTGGAAGCGGTTCCAGGACGACGGCTGGATTGAGGTGCTCAAGATCTGGGAGGGCGGCCTCGGCATCCCCGGCGGGATGGCGGCCGGCATCGCGGTGGGGGTGTGGACGGCCCGCCGACTCGGCCTCCCGACCGGCCGGGTGATCGACGCGGTGATGCCGGGCCTGCCCCTGGCCCAGGCCATCGGCCGGCTGGGCAACTGGTTCAACCAGGAGCTGTTCGGCCGGCCCACCGACCTGCCCTGGGCGCTTGAGATCGACCCGGCCCACCGGCCGGTCGAGTATCTGGACCAGGCCGGGTTCCATCCGACCTTCCTGTACGAGGGGCTCTGGAACCTGGCCCTGTGCGGGGCGCTGCTGGCGGTGGGCCGCCGCAAGGCGCTGCCGCCGGGGTCGCTGCTGGCCGTCTACGCGGGCGGGTACGGGCTGGGCCGGCTCTGGGTGGAGACCATCAGGATCGACCCGGCCAGCCTGCTGGGCGGGATCCGGGTCAACATCTGGATGAGCCTGGCCCTCATGGCCGGCTCGGCGGTGTACCTGGCCCTGGCCCTGAGGAGCCGGGCCCGAGCCGGGATCTTCCAGTGACCCGCCTCGACGAGCCCCTCCTAGACCAGCCCCTCCTCGACGACTACCGCCTCGACCGCAAGTACACCGACGACGGGGGCCGGGTGTTCCTCACCGGCCTGCAGGCCCTGGCCCGCCTGCCCCTCGAGCAGCTCCGAGCCGACCGGCGCAGCGGGCACAGGACCGCGGCCTTCGTCTCCGGCTACCAGGGCTCGCCGCTGGGCGGGTACGGCGAGGCGGTGCGGGCCGCGGCCGCCCGCGCCCCCGACCTGCCGCTGATCTTCAAGCCCGGCCTCAACGAGGAGTACGCCGCCACCGCGGTCATGGGCGCCCAGCTCGCCTCGACCCGGCCCGACGCCCGCTACGACGGAGTGATCGGCGTCTGGTACGGCAAGGCCCCCGGCGTGGACCGGGCCACCGACGCCCTGCGCCACGCCGTCTTCGCCGGCGCTGCGCCGCTGGGCGGGGTGGTGGCCGTCGTCGGCGACGACCCCAGCGCCAAGTCCTCGACCATCCCGTCGTCCTCAGCCGGGGTCCTGTCCGACATGCACATGCCGGTGCTGTACCCCGGCGACCCGGCCGAGGCCCTCGACCTAGGCCGCCACGCCATCGCCATGTCAAGGACCACCGGGCTGTGGTCGGCGCTGAAGATCGTGTCCGACGTGGCCGACGCCACCGCCACCGTGGACCTCGACCCCGACCGGGTCCAGCCGGTGATCCCCCTGCTCAACGGCGAGCCCTACCTCCACGTCCCCGACGGGCGGCTGCTCACCCCCCGCACCGTCGACGTCGAGCGGGAGATCCTCGATGTCCGCTACGAGCTGGCCCGCACCTACGCGGTGCAGAACCGGCTGAACTACGCCGTGGTGGACCCGGACCGGGCCTGGATCGGCATCGTCTCCTCGGGCATCACCTACCGGGAGGTGCGAGAGGCGCTGGCCCGCCTCGGCCTGGCCGACGACTCCGACATCGCCGCGGGCGGCATCCGGCTGCTGAAGATGGGCATGCCGGTGCCGTTCAGCCCCGACACCATGCGCCGGTTCGCCCGGGGCCTCCAGCAGGTGTTCGTGATCGAGGAGAAACGGCCCAGCATCGAATCGCTGGTCAAAGACGCCCTCTACTCGATGCCCGACCGCCCGGCGGTGGTGGGCAAGCACGACGAGGCCGGCGAACTGCTGGTCCCCGGCTGGGGCGGGCTGGACGCCGACGCCATCGCCCCCCTGCTGCGCCGCCGGCTGGAGTCCCACCTGTCCTACCGGCTGGCCCCCGAGCCCCGCCGGCCCATCCCGGTGTCGGTGTGGGCCCCCGGCGCCGGGCAGCGCTCCCCGTTCTTCTGCTCGGGGTGCCCCCACAACCGCAGCACCCAGGCCCCCGACGGGGCCCTGGTCGGCGCGGGCATCGGCTGCCACACCATGACCCTGCTGATGGACGAAGAGCGGTTCGGGGAGCTCACCGGGCTGACCTGCATGGGCAGCGAGGGGGCCCAGTGGATCGGCATGGCCGACTTCGTCGACCACCCGCACCTGATCCAGAACCTGGGCGACGGCACCTTCTTCCACTCCGGGCAGCTCGCGGTGCAGGCCGCGGTGGCGGCCGGGGTGAACATCACCTACAAGCTGCTCTACAACGGCACCGTGGCCATGACCGGGGGCCAGGACCCCACCGGCGGCCTGGACATCCCCCGGGTGGCCGAGGTCCTGCTGGCCCAGGGGGTGAAGCGGGTGCTGGTCACCACCGAGGACCCGGCTCGCTACGCCGGGGCCCGGATGCCCGCCGGGGTGGAGGTGTGGTCCCGGGATCGGCTCATGGAGGCCCAGCGGGTGCTGGCCGAGGTGTCGGGGGTCACGGTGCTGGTCCACGACCAGGCCTGCGCGGCCGAGTCCCGCCGGGCCCGCAAGCGGGGGCTGGTGGAGACCCCGAGGCAGCGGGTGGTGATCAACCAGCGGATCTGCGAGGGGTGCGGCGACTGCAGCCGCATCAGCAACTGCCTGTCGGTCCAGCCGACGGAGACCCCCTTCGGGCGCAAGACGACCATCGACCAGACCACCTGCAACCTCGACTTCAGTTGCCTGGAGGGCGACTGCCCGTCGTTCATGACCGTGGATCGGCCCGATGACCCGGCTGACCGATCCGGCTCGGCCGGGCCGGGTCGCCTGCGGCGGCTGGGCCTGACCCGCCGGGCGGCGACTTCAGCCGCCGGGCCGCCCCAGCCGCCGCCGGCGCCCGACCCGCAGCTCGTGGTCCCCGCCGATGAGGTGGCGGTGCGCATCACCGGGGTGGGCGGCACCGGGGTGGTGACCGTGGGCCAGATCATCGGCACCGCGGCCATGCTGGACGGCTTCCACACCCGGGGCCTCGACCAGATCGGCCTGTCCCAGAAGGCAGGGCCGGTGGTGAGCGACGTCCGGCTGTCGAAGGCCCATCCGTCGTTCACCAACCGGCTGGGCCAGGGCCAGGCCGACCTGCTGCTGGCCCTCGACCAGCTCACCGCGGCCGGCGCCCAGGGCATGAACACGGTGTCGGAGCGCACCGCGGTGGTGGGCTCCACCTCGCCCACCCCGACGGGGGCCATGATCATCGACCCCGCCGTGCCCCTGCCCACCCCCGAGGAGCTGGCCGAGCGCATCGCGTCGGCCAGCGGGCCGATCCACTGCTGGGCCGACGCCCAGGCGGTGACCGCCGACCTGTTCGGCTCCACCGTCACCGCCAACCTGTTCGTGGTGGGCATGGCCGTGCAGGCCGGGGCATTGCCCATCGACCCGGCCTGCGTCGAGCGGGCCATCGACCTCAACGGGGTGGCGGTGGAGGCCAACACCGCTGCTTTTAGGTGGGGCCGGGTCCAGGTGGCCGATGAGGCCGCGGTGGACGCGGCCCGGGCCGCGGCCCGCCCGTCCGAGGTTGCGGCGGCCCCGGTAGAGCGGTTCGCCGACCGCCTGGACCGGCTCGGGGCCGACGGCGAGCTGCGGGACCGCCTGTCGCTGTTGGCGGGCGAGCTGGCCCGCTGGGGCGACCGGTCGGTCGCCGCCGACTGGTTCGACGTGCTGGACCGGGTGGCCGCGGCCGAGCGGGCCGTCGATCCTGGCTCCACCCGGCTGCTGGCGGCGGCCGCGGCCGGCCTGTACAAGCTCACCGCCTACAAGGACGAGTACGAGGTGGCCCGGCTGATGACCGACCCCGAGGCCATGGCCGAGGCCCGCCGGGTGGCCGAAGGCGGGAAGGTGGCCTGGAGGCTGCACCCGCCGGTGCTGCGGGCCATGGGCATGGACCGCAAGATCTCGGTGGGGGTGTGGGCCGCCCCGGCGGTGCGGCTGCTGGCCCGGGCCAAGCGGCTCCGGGGCACCTGCTGGGACCCGTTCGGGCGCAGCGAGGTCCGCCGCACCGAGCGCCGCCTGCCCGCCGAGTACGTCGAGGCTTTGGATCAGGCTTTGGCCGTCCTCGCCCCCGACACCCTGGAGGCGGCCGTCGAGCTGGCCGGGTTGCCCGAGATGGTCCGAGGCTACGAGGACATCAAGATGGCCAACGTGGCGGAATACCGCCGCCGCCTGTCCGAAACCCTGACCCGCCTCGAGAACCAGCATCCGACCGCCGCCGCTACGTGATCGCCCGCTGCTGCAGCAGGTTTGATCAGCTCTGCAGTTCTTGGAGCATTTCGAGAACGAGGGGCAGGTCCTTGGTCACGTCTCGCCCTTGCGGTAGGGGAGGCCGTCGGCCCGGGGCATCCGCAGCCGCTGGGAGTAGAAGGCCAGCACCACCAGCACGATCACGAAGGGCAGGATGGAGATCCACCAGTCGGGCGCGGTCTCGGAGGCTAGGTACCACGCCGTCGCCCCCAGCCCCAGCCCGGCGGCCAGGGCCGCGTCCACCCGGCGGCGGCGGCCCAGGGCCCGGGCGGCCACCGCGCCCAGAGCCAGGGCGGTGACCAGCAGCAGCGAGTGCGAGGCCGAGCCGTCCAAGTCCCGCAGGCCCACCCCGAACGGGTAGCCGAACAGCAGCGCCCCGGCCATGATCCCGGCCGGCCGCCAGTTGCCGAATATCAGCGCGGCCAGCCCGATGAACCCCCGGCCCTGGGTCTGGCCCTCCAGGTAGATGCCCGACAGCTCGGGGCTGGCCATGAAGGCGCCGCCCAGCCCGGCCAGCCCGCCGCTGATCATCACGGCCAGGTACTTGTACAGGTAGATGTTTATGCCCTGGGTCTCGCCGCCGGCCGGGTGCTCGCCGCAGATGCGCACCCTCAGCCCGAACCGGGTCCGCCAGATCAGCCAGGCGCTGGCCGGCACCAAGGCGAAGGCGATGACAGTGGTCAGCGACAGGTTCGACACCAGCCCCCGGGCCAACCCGGTGAGGTCGGACACGAAGAACCAACCCTGGCCGGTCAGCCAGCCCAGCACGTCGGGGGTCTTCCAGCCGAACAGGTCGCCCCCGGCCGCGAACGGGAAGGTGAACTTGCCCACGCCGGGGGTCCGGGGCGACTGGGTGATCGACCCGCCCTCGTGGCCCACCAAGACCTCCGACGACAAAAACCGGGTCACCCCCGGGGCGGTCACGTTGATGGCCACCCCCGAGATGATGTGGTCCACCCCGAACGAGACGGTGGCCACGGCGTGGACCAGCCCCCCCAGGGCTCCGCCGGCCATCCCGATGACCAGGCCCGCCCAGCCGCCGTAGTTGATGGCCCCCCAGGCCCCGAACCAGGTGCCCAGGATCAGCATCCCCTCCAAGCCGATGTTGACCACCCCGGCCCGCTCCGAGAACAGGCCCCCCAGCCCGGCCAGCATGATGGGCACGGCCCAGCGCAGCATGGCCTGCGACGACGTGACCGCGGTGAGCCGCTCGGTGTCGTCGAAGCCCTGCACCACGGTGAGCACGGCCACGCCGACGGCGGCGTAGAGCATCCACCGGCCCCAGGCCGGCAGCCGGTGAAGGGCGGCCATCATGTCAGCCCGCTATCTCTGGCGGCTGTCGGGTTCGGGTCGGCGGTCATGTTCCGGCGGCCATCTCTGGCGACTGTCGGGTTTGGGTCGGCGGTCATGTTCCGGCGGTCATGGCTGGCGACTGTCGGGTTTGGGTCGGCGGTCATGTCCCGGCGGCCATGGCCGCGGCCGCGGCGGCCGCCTCATCGCGCTCGCGGACGCGGCGCACGATCTCGTAGGCGATCACCGCGGTCAGGATGATCACCCCCTGCATGATCACCACGATCTCCCGGGAGGCCGCCCCCGAGATCTGCAGGATCCCCGAGGACACGTCCAGGAAGGCGAAGATCAGGGCGGCCACCGCCACCCCCACCGGGTGGTTGCGGCCCAGCAGGGCCACGGCGATGCCGGCGAACCCGAGCCCGGCCACCGGGTTCGACGGGTAGAAGCCGGTGTTCATCAGCTCGGTCATCCCCACCAGCCCGGCCACCATCCCCGACAGGGTCATGGCCGCCACCACCATCCGCCCCGGCGACACGCCCCCCGCGTGGGCGGCGAACGGGTTGGCCCCGCTGGCCCGCAGCTCGAAGCCGAACACGGTGCGGTTGAGGGCGGTGCTGTAGAGCCCCCCCACCGCCACCGCCACCAGCAGCATCCCGGTGAGCTTCTTGCCCTGGGCGATCTCCCGGGTGAACATCTCCACCAGGCCGTTCATGTCCGGCAGCAGGCCGCGGTCGGCGATGGGCTCGGTGCCGACCCGGCCCCCGGTGGTGGATATCTCGCCGCCAGCCTGCCACTCCACGATCCACCAAGCCGCCAGCCCGGAGATGGCCACCGCGTTCAACATGATGGTGGAGATCACCTCGTTGATGCCCCGGGTCACCTTCAGCACCCCGGCCGCCCCGGAGAAGACCCCGCCGACGACCATGGCCGCGGCCATGATGAAGGCCACGTGCAGCGCGGTCGGCAGCTCCACCTGGGCCCCGAGGTGGGCGGCCACGATGAAGGCCAGCAGGTACTGGCCCTCGACGCCGATGTTGAACAGGTTCATGCGGAAGCCGATGGCCACCGCTACCGCCGACAGGTACAGCGGGGTGGCCCGGTTCAACATGTCCACCTGGGTCTCGAGCTTGGAGGCGTGGCCGATCATGTCGCCGTAGGCCTCCAGCGGATTGCTGCCCGATGCCAGCAGCACGATCGACGACAGCACCACCGCCACCGCCAGCGCGGCCAAGGGCGCGGCCCCGGCCATCAGGACCCGGCGGCTGGTGCTCACGGGGTCAGGGCCGGGCCGGTCACGAGGCGGCGGGGCCGGTCAGGGCGGGGTTGGTCACGGGGTGGCGGGGCCGGTCAGGGCCGGGCCGGTCACGAGGCGGGCCGTCACGGGGCGGCGGCCTCCAAGGCCGCGCCGGTCATGTAGGCGCCCAGGTCCCGGGGGGTGACCTCGGCCGGGTCCAGGCGGGCCACCAGGCGGCCCCGCAGCATGACCACGATGACGTCGGACAGCCCGATCAGCTCGTCTAAGTCGGCCGACACCAGCAGGGTGGCCAGACCCTGGGCCCGGGCCTCGCGGATGTCGTCCCACACCGCGGCCTGGGCGCCCACGTCGATGCCCCGGGTGGGGTGGTTGGCGATGAGCACCACCGGCCCGGCCACCATCTCCCGGCCCACGATCAGCTTCTGCTGGTTGCCGCCGGACAGGGCGTGGGCGGCCACGTCGATGCCGGGGGTGCGCACGTCGAAGCCGGATGTGACCTGGCTGGCCCGGTCCTTCATCCCCGCCCGGCTCAGCCACGGGCCCCGGGAGTAGGGGGCCTTGGTCTGATGCCCCAGAGCGGTGTTCTCCCACAGGGCCGCGCCCAGCAGCAGGCCCTCGCGCTGGCGGTCCTGGGGCACGTAGCCCAGCCCCATCCGCCGCCGGCGGCGCACCGGCCGGCCGGTGAGGTCCTGTCCCATTAGGGCGACGGCGCCGGCGTCGGGCTCGAGGATGCCCAGCACGGCGCTGACCAGCTCGGCCTGGCCGTTGCCCTCCACCCCGGCGATCCCGACGATCTCGCCCCTGTGCACCCGCAGGCTCACGCTGTCCACCACGGCCCGGTCGCCGTCGGTCACGGTGAGGCCGTCGATCACCAGGGCGGCCTCGTCGGTGACGGTGGAGGACCCGGCGTCGGGGACGGGCAGCTCCGAGCCGATCATCATCTCGGCCAGATCGTGGGCGGTCACGGCGCCGGGGTTCACCGTCCCCACGGCGCGGCCCTGGCGGAGCACGGTGACGGCGTCGGCGATCTCGAGCACCTCGTCGAGCTTGTGGTCGATGAACAAGATGGTGGTGCCGGCCGCCTTGAGCTCGCGCATGTTGCGGAACAGTTCGTCCACCTCTTGGGGGACCAGCACCGCGGTGGGCTCGTCGAGGATGAGGATCCTCGCCCCCCGGTACAGGACCTTGATGATCTCGACCCGCTGGCGCTCGCCCACCTCCAGGGTCTCGACCAGATCGTCGGGGTTGACGTCTAGGCCGTAGGCCTGGCCCACCTCCTTGAGATGGGACCGGGCCGCCTCGAAGTCGATCCGGCCGAAGGAGCGCATCGGCTCGGCCCCCAGGATCACGTTCTCGAGCACGGTGAGCTGGTCGGCCAGCATGAAGTGCTGGTGGACCATGCCGATCCCGGCCTCGATAGCCCGGGCCGGCGAGCCCAGCTCCACCGGGCGGCCGTCGATGGTGACGGTGCCGGAGTCGGGGGCCTGCATCCCGTAGAGGATCTTCATCAGGGTCGACTTGCCGGCCCCGTTCTCGCCGCAGATGGCGTGGATCTCGCCCTCGGCCACGGTGAGGTCGATGCCGTCGTTGGCCACGACGCCCGGGAATCGCTTGGTGATGCCCCGCAGCTCTATGGCCGGCGCCATGGCCCGGCCCCGGGGTCGGTGCGGCGCCTACGGCTCGGTGGGCACCACGATTCCGCCCGAGGTGATCTGGGCTTTGTATTCCTCGAGCTGGTCGGTGATGTCGTCGATGAACCCGCCCGAGGTGCTGTACCCGACGCCGTCCACCGACAGGTTGTAGGTGGTGGGCCCGGGGGTGACGGTGCCGTCCATGGCCGCCTTGATCACCTCGAAGATGGAGACGTCCACCCGCTTGAGCATTGAGGTGAGGATGTAGTCCCGCACCCCGGCGTCGGCGGTGTAGTACTGGTCGGAGTCCACCCCGATGGCCCACACCTTGGACCCGGTGGCGTCGCTCTGATCCTTGGCCGCCTGGAACAGCCCGGCCCCGGAGCCGCCCGCGGCGTGGTACACGATGTCGGCGCCCTCCTCGTACATGGCCAGGGCGATCTCCTTGGCCCGGTCGGGGGCGTTGAAGCCGTCGAAGTCGGGGGCCTCGGTGATGTAGTCGGAGATGACCTCGATGTCGGGGTTCACCGCCTTGGCCCCGGCCTCGTAGCCGGCCTGGAACCTCTCGATGAGCCCGCCCACGTTGGCCACGCCGCCTATGAACCCGATGGCGCCGGTGGTGCTCTTGAGGGCGGCGGCCGCCCCGACCAGGAACGAGCCCTGCTCCTCGGCGAACACCAGGCCGGCGATGTTGTCGCCGAAGGGGGCGGGGGGGTCGCTGCTGAAGTCGAGCATGGCCGTGTCGACCACGCCGAATACGGTGCCGGGGTTTTCGACGCCGACCGCGGCCGCGTCGCCCTCGAACAGGAAGCCGACTGCGATCACCACGTCGTGGGCGTCGGCCGCGAGCTGGAGCAGTTCGGCCCGGTTCGACCCGTCGGGATTGGGCGAGGCTTCGGTGAACTCGATGCCGAGCTCGTTCCGGGCTCGCTCGATCCCGGCCGCGGCTGAGTCGTTGAACGACTGGTCGCCCCGGCCGCCGATGTCGAACACCAGCCCAACGGTGAGCGGCGGCCCTTCATCGGCGGTGGTGGCCGGGGCTGGTTCGTCGGCGGGGGCGGGGGCCTCGGTGGTGGTGGCGGTCTCGGTGTCGTCGTCGCCTCCGCAGGCGGCAGCTATCAGGCCGAACGGCAGCAGGACGGCCAGCAGTGCGGCCAGGCGACTAAACGGGTGACTCCGCATTGCGCGACTCCGCATTATTCCCTCCCGGAGGTTGTTCTGAGGTTGCCCTCAGCGTTGATCGGCCAGGCTAGCACCGGCCTCTCCGCCCGCTGAGGCCGGTGTGCCGGCGGGCGCGGCGGCCGGGGAGGTGCCGGTTGTCATGGCCGGTGTGCAGGCGGCGGCGGTGACGGTCGGGGAGGTGCCGGTTGTCGTGGCCGGTGTGCCGGCGGCGGTCGGGGAGTCGTTAGTTGTCGTGGCCGGGGTGCCAGGCGGGCGCGGCGGCCGGGGAATCCTCGGCGCTGGTCTGGCAGGCCGGGGTGCCGCCGGGCATCCGGTGCCGGTTGCGGGCGATCACCGCGTAGACCGGGCGGGCCAGCCAACGCCCGGGCCAGCCCACGATCAGCCTGCCCGCCACCCCCCAGACCCCGCCGGCCGCGACCAGGGCCCGGCCGATGGCCTCGTGTCCCCGGGCCGGTTGCGGCTGGTCAGGGGAGACCCACCAAGCCGCGCCGGTGACGTCGGCGACAGTCAGGCCCAGCTCGTCGAGATCGAGCGCCTGCCAGGGCTCTACCCTGGCCTCTTCCGGCAGCTTGCGCTGGATCCACCGGGCCGAGCGGGTGCAGAACCCGCAGTCGCCGTCGAACACCAGCAGCGGCCTGGCCTCGCGGTACGCGGTCTCGCGGTTAGCGCCCTTGCGGTTCACGGCCTCGCCGCCCATGCCCCGGTTCGCGGTCTCGTGGTTAGCTGCCTTGCGGTTCACGGCCTCGCCGCCCATGCCCTTCAGTGTGCCCGCTGCATCGCAGTGTGCCCGCTACATCGCAGTACGTCGCTGGATCGCAAAGTGCGCCCGCTACATCGGGCTGCCCGCTGACTCGGCTCGGGGCTGGCGGCGATAGCCTGGGGAGCATGTCCAAGCGCACCCAGCGCAGGAGGGCCAAGGCCCGTCGATCCAAGGCCAACCACGGTCGCAAGCCCAACGCGGGCCGCAACTAACCCGCGGTCCAGGCTAGGAGGTCTTCGGCGGGCCAGGTGTTGACGATGTCGTCCACCGGTACGCCGCAGCGCACCGCCTTGTCGGCCCCGTAGGGGAGCCATTCGAGCTGACCGGTGGCGTGGGCGTCGCTGTCGACGGCCACCTTGCAGCCCCATTCCAGGGCCAGCTCCAGCAACTCCTCGGGCGGGTCCTGGCGCTCGGGCCTGCAGTTGATCTCCACCGCAGTGTCGAACCGGGAGCAGGCCGCGAACACGATCTCGGCGTCGAAGGCCGACGGGGGCCGCCCTCCGCCCGCCATTTTGCGGTTGGTGCAGTGTCCGAGTATGTCCACGTGGGGGCTGGCCACGGCGGCCACCATCCGGCGGGTCATGGTGCCGGAGTCCATGCGGAGCTTGGAGTGAACCGAGCCCACCACCACGTCGAGGCGGCCCAGCATCTCGTCGGCCAGGTCGAGCGTGCCGTCGGGCAGGATGTCCACCTCCATGCCGGTCAGAATCCGGAACGGGGCCAGCTCCTCGTTCAGCTCGGCGATCTCGTCGAGCTGGAGGGCGAGCCGGCGCTCGTCGAGGCCGTGGGCCACGGTGAGGCGGGCCGAGTGGTCGGTTATGGCCAGCCACTCGTGGCCCAGGGCTACCGCCGCGGCAGCCATGTCCCGCAGCGACGCCCCGCCGTCGGACCAAGTGGTGTGGCAGTGGCAGTCGCCCCGAAGCCGCTCCAGGACCGGCCCGCCGTCGGCGACCGGCACCCGGCTCCGGGCCTCCAAGTTGGCCAGGTAGCCGTCGGCGACGCCGGCGATGGCCTCGGCGACGACCCGGGCCGTGCTGGGGCCGATGCCGTCGAGTTCGGTGAGGGTTCCGGCCTCGGCCCGCCGGGCGATCTCCTCTTCGGGGCGGTCGGCCACCACCTCGATGGCCCGCTGGAAGGCTTTGACTTTGGCGCCGGGGGCCAGCTCCCGGTCCAGGTAGTGGACGGCCAAGCCCAAGGCGGCGATCGGATCGGCGGGCGGTTCCGTCACAGGGCCAGAGTACTCTTCGCCTCCGGCCGCGGCCCCGTCTGGCCCTTGTCTTGCTTGCCCTTTATTTTCTTGCCTTCGCTGGAGGTCGACGTGGAACGCTTCGGGTTCGTGGGCCTGCCCAACGTCGGCAAGAGCTCTCTGTTCAACGCCCTGGCTGGCGGCGGGGCGTATGCCGCGCCCTTCGCATTCGCCACCACCGCCCCCAACACGGGCGTGGCCCGGGTGCCCGACCGCCGCCTTGACCGGCTGGCCGAGATGAGCCGGAGCGGCCGGGTGGTTCCGGCCGCCGTCTCTTTCACCGACATCGGGGGTCTGGTGGAGGGGGCTAGCCGGGGTGAGGGCCTCGGCAACGCCTTCCTAGCTCACGTCCGAGAGGTCGACGCCATCGTCTTCGTGCTGCGGGCCTTCCCCGGCGTCGGCGTGGCCGGATCGGCTGACCCTCTTGAGAACCTGGAGGTCCTCGAGATCGAGCTGGCCCTGGCCGACCTGACCTCCAGCGAGAGGCAGCTCGAGAAGCTGACCCGCCGGGCCAAGGGCGACCCTTCGCTGAAGCCCCAGACCGCGCTGCTGGAAAAGGCGGCAGCGGCGCTGGCCGAGGGCACCCCCCTGTACCGGGCCGGGCTGACCGACGCCGAGACGGCCGGGCTCCGGTCGTTCTTTTTGCTGACCGCCAAGCCGGTGCTGGCCGTGGTGAACGTGGGGGAGGGCCAGAACGGCGACGATACGGCCGCCCCGGTCCGGTCGATCCTGACCGGGGCCGAGGTGATCCCGCTGTGCGTGCAGCTCGAAGCCGAGGCGGCCCAGCTCGACCAGGTTTCCAGGGCCGAGATGCTGGAGGCCCTGGGGCTCGGGGCCGGGGCCATGGACCGGTTCTTGGCCGCCGCCCGCCGCCTGCTGGGGCTGGAGACGTTCCTGACCACCGGGGAGCCCGAGAGCCGGGCTTGGACCTTCCGGTCCGGCTCCACCGCCCCGGAGTGCGCGGGCCTGGTCCACTCCGACTTCCAGCGGGGCTTCATCCGGGCCGACGCCATCGCCTGTGATGAGCTGCTGGACGCCGGGTCCTGGGCCGCAGCCCGCGACCGGGGCCGGGTCCGCTCCGAGGGCAAGGATTACGTCGTAGCCGACGGCGACGTTCTGGAGTTCAAGTTCGCGGTGTAGCAGACAGCAGCCGGCAGGTTTGGGCCGGCGGACCGATTGGGCGGTGTCCCGGCCGGCGGGTCGCCCTGGCGGTTGGTTGGTTGCGGGTTGTCCCGGCCGGCGGGTCCTGTCACGGGGGCGGTCGTCGCCGCAAGCGGCACCGACGCTGACCCCCGTGCCACCCCCCTGAGCTTCCCCCCTGGTTTTGGAGGGTTGGTTTATGCCGCGTTGGCTAGTTCGTACTCTATCGGTGCGAGCATGTCGGTGCTAGAGTGGCGGCGGCGGCGGTTGTACCAACTGGTCGATCCAGGCGGCGACATCTTGGCGGGCCTGGGCGCGGGTGGCGTAGTCGCTTCGTGAGAGCCGTTCGTGTTGGGGGGTCGAGAAGAACGACTCGGCCGCCGCGTTGTCTAGGGCGCAGCCGGCCCGGCGCGCGGTGCGCCAGGCCGGGGGGTGGCACGGGGGCAAGTCCGGCGTCGCCGTACGGCGGCGCTGGCGCGCCCGTGACAGGACCCGCCGGCCGGATACAGAACCCCCGCTAACCGAACGAAAGACCGACCAACCGCTCGCTCAACTCCCACAGCCGCCCGGCGGTGTCGGGGTTGTCGATCCACGGCTCGTAGCCCTGCTCGCCGGGGCCGGGGGCGGCGGGCCCGCAGTCGGCCAGGTAACAGCCGTTGTGAGCGTCCGCCTCGGGGGCGGTGGCCGCCCACACCTGAGTCGCCGCACCCGCCTCGACGCTCTTGAATCGCAGGCCGCCCCCGCCTCCGCCTCCGCTCCGCTCGGCCCGCTGCCTCAGCGCCTGGATTAGCTCGGGGGTGAGGTGGCGGCCGAGCCGGGTGGCGATGGCGCCGGGGTGGACCGAGAACGACAGCAGATCGCCGTCGAACCGGCGGGCCAGTTCGGCGGCGAAGTGGGCGTTGGCGCTCTTGGACCGCCCGTAGGCCATCCACGGGTCGTACGGGGTCGTCTCGAAGTTGGGGTCGTCGAGGTTGGCGTCGGCGATGCGGTGTCCGCCCGAGGACAAGGTCACCACCCGCGGACCGGGGGCGGCGAGCAGCAGGGGGGCCAGCCGGGCGGTGAGGGCGAAGTGGCCGAGGTGGTTGACGCCGAACTGGGTCTCGAACCCGTCGGCGGTGCGGCCTTCGGGACAGCCCATCACCCCAGCGTTGTTGATGAGGACGTCGATGCGGTCGAGTTGGCCGGCCGCCTCGTCGGCGAAGCGGGCCACGTTGGCCAGGTCGGCCAAGTCGATCACATGGGTGGAGAGATCAGCGCCGGGCGCCGAGGATCGGATGCGGGCCGCGGCCTTGGCGTTCCGGCCGGGGTGGCGGGCCAGCATCGCCACCCGGGCCCCGCGGGCGGCTAACACCCGGGCCGACTCCTCGCCCAGCCCGCTGGACGAGCCGGTGACCGCGAACACCTGCCCCGACAGGTCGACGCCCTCGAGCACCTCCTCGGCGGTCGACTCCCGACCGAATCGCCGGTTCACGGGATGAATCGCCTGCTCACGGACCGAGGCGGGGACTCACGGGCCGAATCGCCGATCCACGGAGTCGGTTCACGGGTCAGCCAGCGGTCGCGGAACTCGGCGTTGGCGTCGAGGTCGCGCCGGACGGCATCGAGATCGGCATTGCCGGTGACGGCTAGAGCGAACCCGTCCACCCCGACTTCGAGGTACGCCTCGGCCATGGTCGGATCGCGGGGCAGGCCGACGAGGTAAACGGCGAGCCCGCTGGGGTCGCGCCCGGCCTCGGCGGCCATGGTCCGCAGCCTCCGGGTGAGCTCGGCCACCGGCATGACTCCGTGAATGGGCATCCAGCCGTCGCCCCACTCGACCACATGCCGCAGAACCGACGCGCCCCCGCCCACCCAGATGGGCGGATGGGGCTCTTGGACCGGCTTGGGCCACTGCCAGCTCTCGGAGAAATCGACATAGGCACCGTGGAAGGAGGCCTCGGCCCGGGTCCACAGCTCCCGGATGGCCAGCGCCTTCTCCCGCCCGATGGTCCGGCGCCGGTCGGGGTCCACCCCGTGGTGGCGCATCTCGTCGGCATTCCAGCCGAACCCGACGCCGAAGATGAACCGGCCGTTGGACATACAGTCGAGGGTGGCCGCGGTCTTGGCCAGGATGATCGGATCGTGCTGGGCCACCAGGCACACCCCGGTCCCGAGCGAGATGGTCGATGTGGCCGCTGCCGCGGCGGTGAGGGCCACGAATGGGTCGAGCGTCCGCCGGTATCTCTCAGGGATTTCGGCGTCCTCGTTCATCGGCCAAGGGGTCTCGCGCCCCACGGGGATGTGAGTGTGTTCGGGCAGCCACAGCTCGGTGAACCCCCGGGCCTCGGCCTCGACCGCCAACTCGGCCGGTCCGACCGACCGGTCGGTCAGCATGGCGTTGACCCCCACCCGCACTAGCGCCTCCTCAACGAATGCCATGACCGAACGAATGCCATGCCCGGCCTTCAATCGGGCTTACCCTGGCCCCACCGTCATAGCCCAGATCGACCAGCCGATGCCTTACAACCTCTCCGACTACCGCGAACTCGTCGAAAACGCCGTGGCCGATTACTGGAACGTACGACACGCTCAAGCCGCCAAGTCACGAGGCCAAGGCGTTATCCTGGTTTTGGCCCTGACGTTCATTCACTACACGTTCGTCCGGGCCGCGCTCGAGCTTGCTGCTAGCTAGCTCGATGCATCGTCTAGTCGCTGCGAAGGGGCTTCACCTTTGTTGGCCTCGGTGTCCAGGTAGCCCACCGGCAGCCTGGCGTCGGTCAGCCGTGCCCGGGTCGAGGTCTGAGGCGGAAGGCCGACGAGGCCGTCGATCAGGTGCAGCACCCCCGGCAGCGGGGCACGGTCAATGAGTTAGCTCTCAGTCATGACCACTCAGGCCCGCTGGTCGGCCTTGGAGGGCCCGGGTGTAGCCGTAGCCGGCAGGTCCCCCACCAGCCAGCGTCCCGAGCCGCGGTCCCAACTCGGAACGTCAAGGAGGTGAGTGCACACCGGCGTCTTGGAGGCTTGGGTAGAACCAAGGGTCACACCAGTGTAATTACTTTCTTGTATATTCTGAAGGGTCAGGTTTGATCCTAATTTCGATAAGGAGGTGAAAATCGGTGAGTAAGTCAAATGGCAAGTCCCACCGTTCGGCCATCACTGGCCGGTACGTCAAGGAATCCACAGCCAAGCGGCACCCAAAGACGACCGTCTCTGAGAGGCGGAAGAAGTGAGGAGCGAGTCATAAATCAGGCGGCGGCCAGGGGCGACAGGTCTGATTCATCGAGGCCGTAGGCGGCCGCGGCGGCGGCGGTGGCCGAGCGGCGGTCTCTGGCTCTGAACGCTTCGGCGAGGGCGGTCGACTGATCGGCGCTCAGCACGGTCGGATCGGGGACCCGGATCTTCCGCAGGTACTGGGCCTGGAACCGATAAGTGCCGCCCCGCATCTTCACGCAGTAGGCCCCCACGAACAGGTTGGCCGCGTCGGAGAGCAGCAGCCCGCCCAGCACTTCCAGATCCCAGGCGTCGGAGGTGACGTAGTAGAGGTTGTGATGCGGGTACAGCTCGCCTCGCTCCAGCACCGGGTGGGCGAAGGCCTTGATGTCCGGCAGCAAGAGCTTGGGCCTGCACCGCAGGGACGGATCCACCCGGTCGATGGTCCGGTACCAGGACCCGGGCCGCCTTCGGGCCACATGGCGGGACCGGACCCGAGTCCCGTGGCTCTCGAGGTAGGCCCGCAAACCGGGGAAGTCGGCCAGATCCACGAGCCGGCCGTCGTCCCAGGGGTTGACCAGGTATCGGCCGCCCCACCTCGGCTCGCCCGCGGCGATGTCGGCGGCCGTCACCATCGGCAAGAGCCGGCTCTCCTCGACGCCGGCGGCCTCCCTCACGACGAACACGTCGTCGCATCCGCTGGCCACGCCGATGCCGACCCGAGTTCCGGTCCGGGGGTCCTCGAGGGGACGGAACCGCTCCTCCAGATCGGCGAGGAGTTCCAAGGCGCGCGGCGGACCCTCCGGCCAATGTCCCCGGCCGTCGAACCATCCCTTGAGCTCGGCCGCCTCGAAGGACTCTCCGGCGGGCACGGCTCCTTCGTCGCTGGCCAGCCATCCGACGAGCTGATCGCCGGCGGACTGGTCGAAGGTCGAACCGGCTTCGACGACTTTGACCGGCCCCTGCGGACCTTTTCTCATCACGGTGATGGCGGGGTAGGCGGACACCTCGTCCTCGAATGCGTCCACCTCGCGCATCGTCACGACGGAGTCCACCGAATAGCCCTCGGTCACGAGGCCGCGGAGCCTCTCGCCGTACTGGTTGCGCATCCAGCGGTCGGCGCAGATGAAGGCCAACCTGCCTCCGGGAGCCAGAAGCCCCAGGCCCTTCTCGAAGAAGCCCACGAAGACGTCGGCTCGGCCCCGCATGGTGAAGCACTCGGCCCGGTACGCGGCGCTGACCTTCGCCGGCACGTCCTCGAGGCGGATGTAAGGCGGGTTGCCGACCACGAAATCGGCCTGGCCCCGCCCGTGGTCGGTGAGGAGGAAGTCCCCGGCGGTCGCCCACCCGTCCGAGAGTCGCTCGGCCGCATCAAGCGACTCGCCGAGTTCGAGCAGCTTCACTGTCATCGCCTTGCGGACGTGCTCCACGTTGTGCTCGAGGAGGTCGAATCCCCGGATGGCGCCGCCCGTGTCGGCGAGGCGGCGGCCGTGGTGGGCGCAGGAGCGGACCAGGCGCTCGACGATGGGCAGCAAGAACGCGCCGCGTCCGCACGAGGGCTCCACGATCGTCATGCCGCCGAGATCGGCCTCGGCCCGATAACCGACCGCGTCGAGTATCAGCTCCACCACCCACCGCCGGGTGAACACCTCGCCAGGCCCGCCTTCTCCCATGGACCCGCACGGTAGTGAGCGGGTGTGACGGTCAGGGGGAGCGCCGCCCGAAGCGGCGGCGACCAACGGCGGCCGAACGGCCGAACGGTCGGCGGTCAATCCCCGAGCAAGGCTTGGATGCGAGACCGCAGGTCGGCGATTCCGGCGCCGGTCCGGGCGCTGGCCCACGACACGTCGCCGGGGGCCGCCTCCAGCTTGTCGGCCAGCTCGGCCCGGCGCCTCGCCGCCGCTGAGGGCTTCACCTTGTCGGCCTTGGTGGCCACGTAGCTCACCGGCAGTCCGATGTCGGCCAGCCAGGCCCGGGTCTCTAGGTCTGAGGCGGTGGGGCCGATGGCGCCGTCGATCAGGTGCAGCACTCCCCGCAGCGGGGCCCGGTCGACGAGGTAGCCCTCGGTCATGGCCGCCCCGGCCCGCTGGTCGGCTTTGGAGGCCCGGGCGTAGCCGTAGCCGGGCAGATCCACCAGCCAGCGCCCCGAACCCTCCGACCCCAGCTCGAAGGCGTTGAGGAGGCGGGTGGCGCCCGGCGTCTTGGAGGTCCGGGCCAGATTGCGCTGGTTGGCCGCCGCGTTGATCAGCGACGACTTGCCGACATTGGACCGGCCCACCAAGGCGATCTCGGCTTCGGTCTCGGGCAGGTCCCGCGCCCGGGCGAACGAGGCGACGAAACGCAGCCTCAGCGGCCGACTAGACGCTCGGCCCGCCATCAGCCCGCCGCCACCGGCCACCGCCGCTCACCGTCGTCGCCGCCACCACCAGCCATCAGCCACCAGCCTGCCGTCGTTGGCCCACCGCTGCCGGCCACCGCCGTCACCAGTCGACGGCGACGTACTTCTTCTCCAGGTAGTCGAGCAAGCCGTCGTGCCCGCCCTCCCGGCCGATGCCGCTCTGCTTCACGCCTCCGAAGGGCGCGGCCGGATCCGAGACCAAGCCCCGGTTCAGCCCGACCATGCCCGCCTCCAGCGCCTCGGACACCCGCAGGCCCCGGGCCAAGTCGGAGGTGTAGACGTAGGCGATGAGGCCGAACTCGGTGTCGTTGGCCAGCTTCACCGCCTCGCTCTCGTCGTCGAATTCGACGATGGGCGCGACCGGGCCGAAGATCTCCGTTCGCAGTATCCCGGCGTCGGGCGGGACCGACCCGAGCACCGTCGGGGGATAGAAATGGCCCGGCCCCTCCAGCGGCGAGCCCCCGGTCAGCACCGCGGCGCCCGCGGCCACCGCCGACTCCACCAGCTCGTGAACCCCGTCCACCGCGGCCGCGTTGACCAGCGCCCCCAACTCCACCCCCTCGCCCAGACCGGGGCCGACCACCAGAGAGGCCATCCGCTCGGCCAGGCGGCCGGAGAACTGGCCGGCCACGCCCCGCTGCACGTAGAAGCGGTTGGCCGCGGTGCAGGCCTCGCCGCCGTTGCGCATCTTGGCCACCATGGCCCCGTCTATGGCCGCATCGAGGTCGGCGTCGTCGAACACCACGAACGGGGCGTTGCCGCCCAGTTCCATCGAGGCGTTGACCACGTTGTCGGCCGCCTCGTGCAGCAGCATCCGGCCCACCTCGGTTGAGCCGGTGAAGGACAGCTTGCGAACCCTGGGATCGTGCAGCATGGCGCTGACCACCGGCCCCGACCGCCTCGACGGCACGACGTTGACCACCCCCGGGGGCACTCCCGCCTCTTCGAGGATGCGGGCCACTAGCAGGGCGGTCATCGGAGTGTCCGACGCGGGCTTCAACACCACGGCGCAGCCCGCGGCCAGGGCCGGGCCCATCTTGCGGGTGGCCATGGCCGCCGGGAAGTTCCAGGGCGTGACCAGCACCGCCACCCCCACCGGCTGGTGCAGCACGAGGATCTTCTTGTCGCCGGCCGGGGCCGGACCGACGGCACCCAGGACCCGGACGGCCTCCTCGGCGTACCAGCGGAAGAACTCGGCCGCGTAGGCGGCCTCGCCCCGGGCGTCGGCCAGGGCTTTGCCGTTCTCTCGCACCATCAGCTCGGCGATCTCGTCGGCCCGCTCGGTCATCAGCTCGAAGGCCCGCCGGAGGACCTCGGCCCGCCGTCGGGGCGACGCGGCCGCCCAGCCCGCGGAGGCGGCGTCGGCCGCGGCCACCGCGGCCAGGCCGTCCTCGACGGTGCCGTTGGCCACGGCGGCGACCAACTCGCCCGTCGCCGGGTCCTCCACGTTGAACCGCCTCCCGTCGGACGCGCCGCGCCACTGCCCGCCGATGTAGCAGTCGGTCGGCAGATCTGAGAGGCGGCCGGTCATTGGCCGGTCGGGAGGCCGGCGAGGCGGCTGGCCGGGTAGTCGGTCGGGGAGTCCGAGAGGTCGCCGTTCGTGGGGTTCATTGCGCCCGGCGGACGGTCTCGGCGATGCGCTCGGCGGTGGGGAGGGCGGCGTCTTCGAGCGAGTCGGCTGCGGGGAGCGGCACGTGCGGGGTGGTGATGCGCACGATGGGGCCGTCGAGGTCCCAGAAGGCCTCCTCGGCGGCGATCGACGTGATCTCGGCTCCCCAGCCGCACAGTCGGGGGTTCTCCTCCACGGTGAAGAGCCGGCTGGTCTTGGCCACCGACGCCAGCAGCGTCTCGGTGTCGAGGGGTACCAGCGAGCGGAGGTCGATGACCTCGGCGTCGATGCCCTCGGCTGCTAGCCGGTCGGCCGCTTCTGAGGCCCGGTGGACCATGAGGCCCAGGGCGGCGATGGTCACGTCCGCGCCGGCCCGCACCACCTTGGCCCGGCCCAGTTCGTCAACGATGTCGCCGCCCCGGTCGGCCACGTCGAACTTCATGGGGTAGCAGGACTTGTGCTCGAAGAAGACGACCGGATCGGGGTCGCGCACCGCCGCGGCCAGCAGGCCGATCACGTCTTCCGCGGTGGAGGGGGCCGCCACCTTGAGGCCGGGCACGGACATGGCCCAGCTCTCGACGCTCTGGGAGTGCTGGGCCCCGAACCGGGACCCGCCGCCGTTGGCGGTGCGGATCACCAGCGGCAGCGCCAACTGCCCGGCGGCCATGTACCGGGCCTTGGCGATCTGGTTGGCCGTCATGTCCCAGCACACGGCCAAGAAGTCGCTGAACATGATCTCGGCGATGGGCCGCAGGCCGGTCATGGCCGCGCCCATGGCCGCGCCCAGGATGGCCTGCTCGGAGATGGGGGCGTCGCGGACCCGCTCGGGCCCGAAGCGCTCCAGCAGCCCGACGGTGGTCTTGAACACGCCCCCGGCCCCGGCCACGTCCTCGCCCAGGAAGACGACGCTGGGGTCGTTGTCCATCTCCTGGGCGATGCCCGCGGCCACCGCCTCGCGGTAGGTCATCTCCGCCATGACGAGCCTCCATCCGCTCGGCGGCGGCCCCGGCAGCGGACCGGCCCGCCGCCGGTCCCGGGGCGGGTCAGTTGCGCCATGAGGAGCCTCCGTCGGCCCACACGTCGGTGTGGAGCGAGGCCGGGTCCGGGTCCGGCCCGTCGACGGCCTGTTGGGCGGCGGCGTCCACCGCGGCGGCGGCCTTGGCAACGATGACGCTCAGATCCCCCTCATCGACGCCCAGGCGGAGCAGCCGCTGGTGGTACATGGGGATCGGATCGCGTTCGAGCCAGGCCTCGACCTCCTCTTGGGGCCGGTACGTGCCGGGGTCGGCCCGGCTGTGGCCGCCGTGCCGGTAGGTCACCGCCTCGATGAGCGAGGGGCCCTCCCCGCCGCGGGCCCGGCCGAGGGCGGCGGCGGCCGCGGTGTACACCGCGTCGGCGTCGTTGCCGTCGATGAGGATCGGGTCGAGCCCATAGGCCGCGGCCCGGCCGGCGGCGGGGTCGGCCACCGCGGTGACCTGATCGATGGGGGTGTACTCCATGTACAGGTTGTTCTCGCAGACGAACACGGTCGGCAGGTTCCACACCTTGGCGAAGTTGAGGGCTTCGTGGAAGGCGCCGATGTTGGTGGTGCCGTCGCCGAAGAAGGCCACCGCCACCTGCTCGGTGCCGTGGTATTGGGCGGTCCAGGCCGCGCCGTTGGCCACGCACAGGTGGGCGCCGATAATGGCGTAGCTGCCCATGACCCCGTGGTCGACGCTGGTGAGGTGCATCGACCCGCCCTTGCCCGCCATCAGGCCGTCGGCCCGTCCCAGCAGCTCGGCCATCACCGGCCCCATGGGCACCCCCCGGGCCAGGGTGTGGGCGTGGCCCCGGTAGGTGGCGAAGGTCCAGTCGTCGGGCCGCATGGCCGCCCCGAACCCGGCGGCCACCGCCTCTTGGCCGATGGAGAGGTGGCTGGTTCCCTTCACCAGGCCTCGGAGGAACAGGTCATGTACCCGCTTCTCGAACAGCCGCATCTCCTGCTGCAGCCGGTAGAGCCGCAGGCGCATGTCGAGGTCGATGGGCAGCTCGGCGTTGGACGGGTCCACCGGGGCCGGGCGGACGGGCGGTTGGCGGCCGTACTCCTCGTGGGAGACCATCGTGGTCATGGGCGGGAACGGTACTCGCCGATACGGGTTCGACTCAGTACCGGTTGGCGACGAACAGTTCTTCGGCGGGGAACAGGGTGATCACGTCGCAGCCGCCCGCGGTGACCACCACTTCCTCTTCGATTCTGGCCGCAGACACGCCGTCGGACGCCGGGCAATAGGTCTCGAGGGCAAAGACCATGCCCTCTTTGATCTCCATCGGATGGGCCAGCGAGTTGACGCGGCTGATGATCGGCCGCTCGTGGAGCCCGAGCCCGAGCCCGTGGCCGAATTGGAGGCCGAACGCCTCGAACTCGTCGGCGAACCCGAACTCGTCGCATCTCGGGAAGCCCTCGGCCACGTCTTTGGTGCTCACCCCCGGCCTGATCATGGCGATCGCCGCGTCGATCCACTCCCTGGCTTTGGCGTAGGCGTCGTGCTGGCTTGAGGTGGCCCGTCCGACGTTCAGCGTGCGGTAGTAGCAGGTCCGGTAGCCGTTGAACGACTGGATGATGTCGAAGAAGGCCTGGTCTCCGGGCCGGAGGATGCGGTCTGAGAAATTGTGCGGATGGGGGCTGCAACGCTCGCCCGAGACGGCGTTGACCGCCTCCACGTCGTCCGAGCCGAGCTCGTACAGCTTCTGGTTGACCAGCGCCACCACCTGGTTCTCGCGGATGCCGGGCTTGAGGACCTCGGCGATCATCTGGTAGGCGCCGTCCACCATGGCCGCGGCCGTGGTCAGCAGCATGATCTCGTCGGGGGACTTGATCTCCCGGGCGTCGAGCATGATCTGCTGGCCGTCGATCACGTCTATGCCCTCCTCTTGGAGGGCGAACAGCATCGGGGGCTCCGCGATGTCGAGTGCGAGGGGCATGTCGGCCGCGCTGGCCTCGCGCAGGATGCCCGCTATCTCTTTGGCCGTCCGCACGAAGAGCCCGTTGTCGGGGGGGATGGCCCCCCGCAGGCCGTTGAGCCCCGCCCGGCAGTTCTCCGGCTTCAGCCAGGGGGCGAAGACCCGGTGGTGGGCGGCGGCGGAGCCGAAGTCCCAGACCATGGGGTCGCCGCCTCGGACGAGCAGGGAGTACCGCGTCATCTTGTCGCGGGCCCACTCCCCGATCTGGGTGCTGGTCGTGTAGCGGATGTTGTTGGTGTCGAAGCACAGGAGAGAACCGGCCGGCGATGCGTCAAGCGCGCTCCGGACCCGGGAGAGCCGGTAGTCCCGGAGGCGGGAGAAGTCGACCCGCTGCTCGAAGTCGACGGCCATGCCGCCCGGCGAAGGTGTCACCGCAATCGCGAACTCGGCCATGGTCAGTGATCTCCTCTCGGAGGTTCGGTTCGAGGCATACTAGGCGAGCCGCAAACGATTGCAACCTATAAGGGCCTAGTTTTCGGCTTATTTGCCCGCTTTCCGAGCCGTTTCGGCCTTAGTGGTTGCAATCGTTTGCAAGAATGGCTAGGTTGCATCGGCAGGCGAGGACGCCGGCTCGCGGAAGGGAGGGACCAGCGACGCCATGGATGTCGTGGACGAGAGCGACGCTCTGCCCGAAGACCCCTCCCGAACCGGCGACGCCATCATCGAGGCGCGGGGCATCGTCAAGCGCTTCGGCGGGGCGGTGGCCGTCGACTCGGTCAGCATGGCCGTGCCGCCCGGGGAGATCCACGGCCTGGTAGGGGAGAACGGCGCGGGCAAGTCCACGTTGATGCGCGTTCTGGCCGGCATCCTCTCGCCCGACCGCGGGGCCGTGGTCGTCGACGGCGAAGAGCTCAAGGCTGGCGACACCCGGGCCGCGCTCGAAGCCGGCATCGCGCTCGTGCACCAGGAGCTCAGCCTGGTGGAGGAGATGACCGTGGCCGAGAACATCCTTCTCGGCTCCACGCCGACCCGGGCGGGGCTCATCAAGACCGGGGAGCTGAAGCGGATCGCCGCCGAGGCGCTCGACGAGATCGGGGTGTCGGTCGACCTCGACGAGCCCATCGGGAGGC
This sequence comes from uncultured Acidimicrobiales bacterium, assembly GCA_958296055.1. Lineage (GTDB taxonomy): Bacteria > Actinomycetota > Acidimicrobiia > Acidimicrobiales > Aldehydirespiratoraceae > CATQHS01. The sequence continues at coordinate 230,659 of CATQHS010000001.1, read as the reverse complement.
TGTCGGTGGCGCTGCGCCAGTTCGTCGAGATCGCCAGAGCGGTGGCCCGCAAGCCGCGCGTGCTGATCCTCGACGAGCCGACGGCGACGCTGACGCCGACCGAGACCGACTACCTGCTCGACATGCTGCAGCGGCTGTCGCGGCGGGGCCTGGCCATCATCTACATCTCCCACCGGATCCCCGAGATCTTCCGCATCTGCGACCGGGTGACCGTCCTGCGGGACGGAAGGCATGTCGACACCGCCGCCATCTCAGACACCAGGCCGCAGGATCTCGTCGACCAGATGGTCGGCCGCCAACTCGCGCTCGACCTCCAGACCCATCGGGTGCCGGCCGAGCCCGGCGCAGTCGTGCTGCAGGCCCGAGGGATCAGAGCGCCGGGGGTCGACGGCGTCGATCTCGAAGTTCGGGCGGGCGAGATCGTCGGGCTGGGGGGACTGGTGGGGGCGGGTCGCACAGAGCTGGTGAGGGCGATCATCGGGGCCGACCTCAGGTCCGCCGGCGAGGTGACCGTCGCAGCCGGCGGGCGGACCCGGCGCGTCGCCGGCATCCGGGCCGCGGTGGCGGGCGGCCTGGCCTACGTCCCCGAGGAGCGCCGCACCGACGGTTTGGCCCTGACCATGACGGTGGCGGAGAACGTCGCGCTCCCGAACCGCGGCCGGCTGTCGCGCAGCGGCGTTCTGCTGTTCCGCAAGATCGCGGACTTCGCCTTGGGCCTGGCCCGGACTGTGGGGCTGAGGCCGCCGGAGATCCGGCGGGAGGTCGGCGACTTCAGCGGCGGGAACCAGCAGAAGGTGGTGCTGGCCAAGTGGCTGGGCCGACGGCCCGACGTCGTCGTCCTCGACGAGCCGACCCGGGGCGTGGACGTGGGGGCCAAGGTCGAGATACACCGCTTGGTCAAAGATCTCGCCGACGGCGGGGCCGCGGTGCTGATGGTGAGCTCGGACCTGCCCGAGCTCCTCGAGCTGTCCGATGTCATCCACATCCTTAGGGACGGGCGAATCGTGGGCACGCTGACGGCGGAGGAGGCCGACGAGAAGCTGGTGATGTCGCTGGCGTCGGGCGAGGCGACCGTGGCCGCATGACCAGCGAGGCCTCGGGCGAGGCGACGACAACTTCCGAGGCGGCGGCCCGAACGGCGGATCTCGGCGACCGCGGCGGGGCCGACCCGGACATCAAACGGCGCAAGCTTCATGTCCTCGAACAGATGGCCAACCGCGGTATATTCTTCTTCACAGCCGCTCTGGTTCTGATCGCCGCCCTGTTCATAGACGGCTTTGCCTCGCTCGAGAACATCACCGACGTCTTCCACCGTGCCGCGCCGATCGGAATCGTCGCGGTGGGCATGACCTTCGTGGTCATCAGCGCCAACTATCTCGATCTTTCAGTGGTGGCGCAAGTGGCCACTGCGGCTGTTGTCCTCATTGGAGTTAGCAATAACTCTAATATTCCTATGGCCATAGGGTTGGCCCTGTTGATTGCTCTTGCCTACGGCATTGTCAACGGAGTTGCCGTAGGCGTGTTCAAAGCCAACGCCGTTATCGTAACCTTGTCGACGACTTTCATAGGCTTAGGTCTCTTGCGATGGGCCAGCGGGGGAAGCATATATTTCGGGCCAAGTGACGGACCCATTAGATCTTTCGGGACAACAGAGATAGGGCCGTTCCCGCTGTCGATGATTGTGCTCGTTGTAATTGCCATAGGGCTACACTTTTTGCTCAATCGAACAACTTTTGGATTCCTGCTCAAGTCGTACGGCTCCAACCGAAACGCCACTCGACTAGCAGGGGTCAACACCGCTTTAGTCGTCGTCGGTGCCTTCTTGATCTCAGCCCTAGGTTCTACTATTGGCGGGTTCGTCCTAGCCGCTTTCTCAAACACGGCAGTGTCAGCGATGTCGAGCGGGTTCGATTTTGAGGCACTGGCCGCCATCATCGTCGGCGGTACCAGCGTCTTTGGCGGCAAGGGAAGTGTGCTAAGAACTCTGCTTGGCGTAGTGTTTGTGAGCGTTCTCACAAACATAATGGTGCTATCTGGTCTGGGATTCGGCTATCAGCAGATGGCGATCGGAGCGCTGATAGCCGCCGCGGTGTCGGTGGATGCCCTAGCTAGAAGGGCGGCGGGAAAGTGACCCGACCCCAAGGGTTAGTTCTCCGACAAGAGCGCCGCGGCTTTGCCAGCAAGGTTCGAACCATTTTGGCCCGTCGGACCGAAGGGCGTGCTTTGGCCTTGTTGGTCGTGGTGGCTACCGGCACATGGATCACCCAACCGGTGGCCTTTACCTCTTATCAGGTAACACTCGGCCGGATTGCCTTGGTTGGACTGGTAGCGCTCGGGCTGACCGCGGTCATATTGATGGGTGAGTTGGACCTGAGCGTGGCCAGCACGCTGGCTGTAGCTGGCGTAGTCATGGCCAGCATTGACAATCTCGCTCTCGGTATTATCGCCGCACTAGTGGTTGGTCTTCTGATCGGTGCTGCCAACGCCTTTCTCGTCGTCGTAGTAGGGATAAACTCGTTCATAGCCACCTTGGGCATGTTGTTCTTGCTGCGAGGATTGGCCTTCGTCATCTCCGACGAAGAACCCGTCCGACTGTCGAACATTGATGCAGGCATTTCGTTCGGCAAGCCGTTGATCGGCGAGTTCACTCCCCGAATACTCCTATTCATTTTCACCTTCATAGTCATGCACTTGTTCTTGACGCGAGTTCGGGTGGGCCGAGAGTTCTATGCAGTCGGAGGCAATCGTCAGGCCGCCCGCGACGCCGGCATACCGGTTCGGCGCCGCATCTTCACCGGGTTCATGATCTCGGGGCTAGTGGCCGCGGGGTCCGGGGTGATCAACGCCCTCGAGCGCACGGCCGCCGACCCGACCGCAGGTTCAACCGTGCTGCTGTCGAGCTTCGCGGCGGCAATCGTCGGTGGCATCCTGCTGAACGGCGGGCGCGGTTCCGTGTTCGGAACCCTGCTCGGAGCGACGTCGCTCGGCATCTTGCAGGTTGCCCTCACCCTCTCGGTCGTTCAAGTCGATGTGCAAAACATCATCATCGGGTCAGTCCTGTTCATAGCAGTGATCTCTGACCCCAACAGCATCCGCGCCGTATCGGGGAGCGTTCGCTCCTTCCTTCGGGGCGGTTCGGTCCTTTCAAAACCAAGCGTTGACCCTAAGGAGGCAACAAATAATGGATAACCACAGGAAAGAATCGAAAATCACGCCCTTCAGAGTGCTGAGCCTCGGCTTAGTCGTCGCCGCGTCGTTGCTGTTCGCGGCGTGCGGCGGCGACGATTCGGACGATTCGAGTTCCGGCTCGGCCGCGTCAACGGCGACGACGACTGAGGCGGCGGCAACGACTGAAGCGGCGGCACAATACGAGGTGTTCGCGCTGTTGCCTCAGGGGAACGACCAGCCGTACGGCACCACCTATCTGCCTCCGATGATGGCCAAGGCCGACGAGTTGGGAATCAATCTGAACATCACCAACTCTCAGTACGATGCCGATAAGCAGGCTAGCGAGTGCGAGGTGGCCGTTGCGGCCAACCCCGATCTGATCATTCTCTGGCCAGCCGTGGGCGACACTGTGCGTCCGTGCCTTGAGGCGGCTAAGGATGCGGGCATTCCCGTCACGGTGACTAACTCAGATGTGAACCCCGAGGACAAGGATCTCACTGAGGCTTACTCCGGGCCCGATACCTACGGGCAAGGGGCGGCCTCCGGCGAACTGATGTGCGAGTTTGCCGATGGACAGGACATCGGCATCATTATGGTCAACGGCCTGACCGGCAACTCCACGGCCATCGACCGTGAGAACGGCTTCGAGGACACGATCAATGAGCAGTGTGCCAATGTCACCATCCTGGCCCGGCAGCCGGGCAACTGGAACAAGGACGATTCTCAGCTCGCAGCCTCGGAGATGATCTCCGCGGTCGGCGCGGAGAACATCCAAGGCGCCTATGCCGCCGATGACACGATGGTCGCCGGAGTGATAGACGCGCTGAAGGCCCGCGGTATCGATCCGGCCGACATGATCATCACTTCCATCGGCAACACCTTCCTCGGCAACCCGCTGGTGGTGTCGGGAGAGCTGGACGGAACGGTCTTCCAGTCCTCATCGTGGGATGGCGAACACGCTGTCACCGTCGCTCACCAGGTGTTGACCAACGACCCCGCCGCGCGGATCGTTGAGTTCATGCCGTCAGTCAAAGTCACGGCGGACAACGCCGATGACTCGTCCGTGGCCCCCGAGTGGTAGTCATTCCTCTGCGGTGATCGCGTCTTAGGAGACGTGGGCTGGGCTCGGGCGGAGTATGATCCGCCCGAGCCCAGCCGCCGCCGCTATGGAGGCTCCAACTTCAGCCGTGGATGTCGTCTCATATAGGGTGTCGGCATGGGAAGCGTGACGTTGAGAGAAGTGGCCGACGCCGCTGGCGTGGACGTGTCGACTGCCTCTCGGGCGCTCAGCGCCGATAAGAGTTCACTGGTGAGCACTGCGACCCGAATACGGGTTCTTGAGGCCGCGGAGAGGCTCGGATACCGGGCGAACCTTCAGGCGTCCGCCCTGCGGCGGGGCCGAACCGGGGTCGTCGGCGTGATCGTGGCCGACCTCAGCAACCCCTTCATCGGGCCCGTGCTCCGGGGCATCGCCAACGCCCTCGGGGCGAGGGGGGTGCTGCCGATCATGACGGAGACCCGCGACTCATCCGACGAGCTCACGCAGATCTGCGACAAGCTGCTGTCGCAACGGGTCGACGGCATCATCACCACCGCCGGCCGCTACCGGGATCGCGCTCTGCTCCGGCGGGTCGCGGACGAGGTGCCGACGGTGCTGGCCGTGCGCGAGTTACCGGGCAGCGGAATCCCGGTCATCTCCCACGACGACAGGGCCGGGGGCGGTTTGGCGGCCCGGCACCTCATCTCACAAGGACACTCAGATCTGGCGCAGTTGATCGGCCCGGGGGATGTGTGGTCTTTCGAAGCGCGGGCCAAGGGGTTCCGCGAGGCCGCCGACGCGGCCGGCGCCCCATGCCTCGACGTGCAGGCGTCGGTGCGCCTTCCCACCGTGGAGGCGGGGCGCCAGTTGGCCGAGGCCCTACTCGACCGCCCGGGTCCCAAGCCGACCGGGGTGTTCGCTCACAACGACAGCATCGCCATCGGCGCCATCAGCGCGCTCCGTGAGCGGGGATTGGAGTGTCCGGCCGACATCTCGGTCGTGGGTTACAACGACGTTCCGCTGACCGATCAACTGCGCCCCCCCCTCACGACGATTCGCCTGCCCGGCTACGAGCTCGGCCGGCTCGCGGCCGAGCTCGTCTCGAGTCGCATTGACGGAACCGGGACCGAGGCCACAACCGAAAGGGTCGTCCTTGAACCCGAGCTGATAGTGCGGGATTCGACCAGTCCACCAAAAAGCATCTAGGAGGTATCTCAAATGGGAATCATGACCGGCCGGTCGTGCATCGTGACCGGTGCCGCGCAAGGGATCGGGCGAGCGATCGGCGAGGCTCTGCTCGAAGAGGGCGCCGACGTGTGCTTCGCCGACCTCAACGGCGGCAAGGCGGCCGAAGTGGCCGCCGACAACGAGCGGCGGGCCTCTGAGAACGGCGGCGCCGTGATGGCCGCGGCCGTCGATGTCACCGAACGCGATCAGGTGCGGGCCATGATTGCCCGCGCCGTCGAGAAATTCGGCAAGCTCGACGTGAAATTCAACAACGCCGGCGTGAACAAGCCGATGAACTTCTTGGACGTGACCGAGGAGAACTGGAACTTCATCATGCGCGTCAACGGCCTAGGGGTGCTGATCGGCATCCAGGAAGCGGCCAAGCAGATGATCGGCCAGGGCGGAGGGGGCAAGATCGTCAACACCGCGTCCATCGCCGGCCGCCAGGGGTACGACAACGTCGCCTCGTACTGCGCGTCGAAGTTCGCGGTCGTGTCGCTCACTCAGTCCGCGGCCCGCGATCTGGCCAAGCACGACATCACCGTGACCGGGTTCGCTCCGGGCGTGGTGGCCACCGAACTGTGGAAGCAACTCGACCAAGACCTCATGGACATCGGGGCGTCGGAGCGGCCCGGTCAGGCGATGGAGGAGTTCTCCGCCAACATCCTGCGGGGCCGGGTGGCCAATCCGGCCGACATAACCGGCACGACGACGTTCTTGGCCTCCCCGGCCAGCGACTACATGACCGGCCAGATCGTGATGATCGACGGGGGCATGGAGTTGGTGTGAGGCTCTGACGCCCGGCTCGCCGTCAGCCCGCTGTCACCCGCCCCTGTTCGCCGGCCACCGCGGCCAGGCCGTCCTCGGCTGAGCGGTCGCCGTTCGTGGAGGTCATTGCGCCCGGCGGACGGTCTCGGCGATGCGCTCGGCGGTGGGGAGGACGGCGTCCTCGAGCGAGTCAGCCGCGCCCACCGGCACGTGCGGGGTGGTTATGCGCACGATGGGGCCGGCGAGGTCCCAGAAGGCCTCCTCGGCGACGATCGACGTGATCTCGGCCCCCCAGCCGCACAGCCGGGGGTTCTCCTCCACGGTGAAGAGCCGGCTGGTCTTGGCCACCGACGCCAGCAGCGTCTCGGTGTCCAGGGGCACCAGCGAGCGGAGGTCGATGACCTCGGCGTCGATGCCCTCGGCCGCCAGATGGTCGGCCGCTTCCGAGGCCCGGTGGACCATGAGGCCCAGGGCGGCGATGGTCACATCGGCACCCGGCCGGACCACCTTGGCCGCGCCGAGCCGGTCGACGATGTCGCCGCCCCGGTCGGCCACGTCGAACTCCATGGGATAGCAGGACTTGTGCTCGAAGAAGACGACCGGATCGGGGTCGCGCACCGCCGCGGCCAGCAGGCCGATCACGTCCTCCGCAGTGGAGGGGGCGACGACCTTGAGGCCGGGCACGGACATGGCCCAGTTCTCGACGCTCTGGGAGTGGTGGGGCCCGAACCGGTACCCAGCGCCGTTGGCGGTGCGTATCACCAGCGGCAGCGCCAACTGCCCGGCGGTCATGTACCGGGCCTTGGCGATTTCGTTGGCCACCATGTCCCAGCACACGGCCATGAAGTCGCCGAGCATGATCTCGGCGATGGGCCGCAGGCCGGTCATGGCCGCGCCCATGGCCGCGCCCAGGATGGCCTGCTCGGAGATGGGGGTGTCGCGGACCCGTTCGGGCCCGAAGCGCTCTAGCAGGCCGACGGTGGCCTTGAACGCGCCCCCGGCTCCGCCCACTTCCTCGCCCACCAAGACGACCCGGGGATCGTTGTCCATCTCCTGGGCGATGCCCGCGGCCACCGCGTCGCGGTAGGTCAGTTGCGCCATGATGAGCCTCCGTCGGCCCACACGTCGGTGTGGGCCGAGGCGGGGTCCGGGTCTGGCCCGTCGACGGCTTCTTGGGCGGCGGCGTCCGCCGCGGCGGCGGCCTTGGCGGTGATGACGCTCAGATCCCCCTCATCGACGCCGAGGCGAAGCAGCCGCTGGTGGTACATGGGGATCGGATCGCGTTCGAGCCAGGCCTCGACCTCCTCTTGAGGCCGGTACGTGCCGGGGTCGGCCCGGTTGTGGCCCCCGTGCCGGTAGGTCAACGCCTCGATGAGCGAGGGGCCCTCCCCGGCCCGGGCCCGCCCAAGGGCGTCGGCCGCCGCGGTGTACACCGCGTCGGCGTCGTTGCCGTCGATGATGATCGGGTCGAGCCCGTAGGCCTCGGCCCGGCCGGCGGCGGGGTCGGCCACCGCGGTGACCTGGCCGATGGATGTGTAACCCATGTACAGGTTGTTCTCGCAGACGAAAACCGTCGGCAGGTTCCACACCTTGGCGAAGTTGAGGGCCTCGTGGAAAGCGCCGATGTTGGTGGTGCCGTCGCCGAAGAAGGCCACCGCCACTTGCTCGGTGCCGTGGTACTGGGCGGTCCAGGCCGCGCCGTTGGCCACGCACAGGTGGGCCCCGACGACGGCGTAGCTGCCCATGACCCCGTGGTCGACGCTGGTGAGGTGCATCGACCCGCCCTTGCCCGCCACTAGGCCGTTGGCCCGTTTGAGCAGCTCGGCCATCACCGGTCCCATGGGCACTCCCCGGGCCAGGGTGTGGGCGTGACTCCGGTAGGTGGCGAAGGTCCAGTCGTCGGGCCGCATGGCCGCCCCGAACCCGGCGGCCACCGCTTCCTGGCCGATGGAGAGATGGATGGTCCCCTTCACCAAGCCTCGGAGGAACAGGTCGTAGGCCCGCTCCTCGAACAGCCGCATCTCCTGCTGCAGCCGGTAGAGCCGCAGGCGCACGGCTAGATCAATGGGCAGATCGGCGTTCGAGCGGTCCACCGGGGCCGGAAGAACGGGCGGGTGACGATCATACTCCTCCGAGGGGGCCATCGCAGCCACCGGCTCATAGTAACCCAGCGAAGGTCGAGCCTTCAGCGGCCAGACGCTCTAGCAGCGGCGACAGCTCCCAGTGCCGGCCGCCCAGACGGCTGTGATAGTCCCGGATCGACTCGGCTATCCGGCCCAGCCCCGCCGCGTCGGCCCAGAACATGGGCCCGCCCGTGTACAGGGGCCAGCCGTAGCCCTTGACCCCCACCACGTCGATGTCGCCGGGGCGGGCGGCCACGCCCTCCTCGAGGATCTTGGCCCCCTCGTTCACCATGGAGTACAGGCAGCGCTCCAGCACCTCTTGGTCCGACACCGGCCGGGGCTCGATCCCCCGGCCGGCCGCCAAGTCCCGGATCATCTCGGTAGAGGTCTCGGCCTTCCAGCCGATGTCGAGCCCGGCTAGGTCCTGCATGGCGAAGGGGCCCATCGGGAAGCCGAAGTCGTACAGCACCCGGTCCACCCGGGCCGGGGTCGCCCCCTCGAGGACGATCCGCTCGGCCTCGGCCTGGCGCCGGGCCAGCATCCGGTTGCCGACGAAGCCGGGGCAGACCCCCACCGGCACGGCGATCTTGCCGATGCGGCGGGCGGTGGCCATGGCGGTGGCAACGGCCTCGGGGGAGGTGGCCGCGCCCCGCACCACCTCCACTAGCTCCATGACGTTGGCGGGGGAGAAGAAGTGCATCCCGATGACGCTTTCGGGCCGACTCGTCTCGGCGGCCAGCCCGTTCACGTCGAGGCCGGAGGTGTTGGTGGCCAAGACGGCGCCCGGTGCGGCGACGGCGTCCAGGGCGGCGAAGACCCGCCTCTTGAGGTCCATGTCCTCGAAGACGGCCTCGATCACCACGTCGGCCCCGGCCAGGTCGGCCAGGTCCAGCGAGCCGCGGATCAGGCCCATCCGGGCCTCGGCGTCGGCGCCGGTGATGCCGCCCCGGGCCGCGGTCCGCTCGTAGTTGCGCCGGACGACGGCCAGCCCCCGGTCTAAGGCGGCCTGGTCCCGCTCCACCAGCGTCACGCCGATGCCGGCGTTGGCGAAGCACATGGCGATCCCGCCGCCCATGGTCCCGGCCCCGACGACCCCCGCCTCCGACACCGGCCGGGTCGGGGTGGCCGGGGGCCCGTCGTCGATCTTGGCCGCCCGGCGCTGGGCGAAGAAGAAATGGCGCTGGGCCGCCGACTGGGGACCGCCGAGCAGTTCGATCAGCAGCTCCCGCTCCCGGGCCGAGCCGGCCTCGAAATCCATCGACACCGAGTTGGCGATGGAGGCGGCGATGAGCTCCGGGGCCAGGAACCCCCTGGTCCGAGCGGCGAACCGGGCCTTGAACTCGTCGAAGACGGCCGGGCTGGCCCGGGCCTCGGCCAGCTTGGCGTCAAGATCCCGGGCCCTCGGATGGGGGCCGCCCTCGACCGCCCGGCGCCGGGCGAACGCCACCGCCGCGGCCCGCAGGCCTCCGTTCTCGCTCTTGCCGCTGGCTTCGCTGATGGCCCCACCGCCGGCCTCGCTCCCGGCGTCGGCCTCGCTCCCGGCGTCGGCCTCGCTGCCGCCGCCGGCCTCGCCGTTGTCTTCGATGACGGCGTCGATCAGCCCGCAGGCCAGGGCGTCGGCGGCGTCGATGGGGTCGCCGGTGACGCACATCTCCAGGGCCTTGGCCACGCCGACGAGGCGGGGCAGCCGCTGGGTCCCGCCCGCGCCGGGCAGTATCCCGAGCTTCACCTCGGGCAGCCCGAGACGGGCCGCGGCCGCGGCCAGCCGGTAGTGGGCGCACATGGCCGTCTCCAGCCCGCCCCCGTAGGCGGTGCCGTGCATGGCGGCCACCACCGGCTTCGGGCAGCTCTCGATGGCGTCGAGGACCCGGTGGATTCCGGGTGGTGCCGGAGCCCGGTCGAACTCTTTGATGTCGGCGCCGGCGATGAAGGTGCGGCCGGAGCAGATCAGCACCACGGCGTCGACTCCGTCGTCATCGGCGACGCGGGCCATGGCGTCGAGGAGCCCGCGGCGGACGTGATGGCTCAAGGCGTTGACCGGAGGGTTGTCGATCATCACCACCGCCACCGCGCCGTCCATCTCCGCCCGGACCGACTCGGAAAACGATTCGGAGAACGAGGTCACCGCCCCCGATCGGAGGGTTTTCTGAGCATCCGTTGTCATATGCGGACAATCTTTGCTCAGAAAACCCGGGAGTGGCCGGGGCCGAAGCCCTGCTCGCCGATCAGGGGGACGAAGCGGACCCCGAACAGCACCTCGGTGCCGACCCCGTCGCCGGACCGGGTGAAGCGGACTAGGTCCTGGCGGTGATCCGGGGCCTCAACCGGCATCACCAGCCTGCCCCCGTCGGTGAGCTGGGCGACCAGGGCCGGGGGAGGAGCGGGGCCGGCCGCGGTGACGACGATGGCGTCGTAGGGCCCGGTGGCGGGCCGGCCCAGGGTGCCGTCGCCCACCACCACCTCCACGTTGGCGTAGCCGAGCCGGGCCAGCGCGGCCCGGGCCCGCCGGGCCAGGGGCTCGAGCCGCTCGACGGTGACCACCCGGGCGGCCAGCTCGGCCAGCACCGCCGCGCCGTACCCCGAGCCGGTGCCCACCTCCAGCACCCCGGAGTCCGGGTCGAGCCGGGCCGCCTCGGCCATCAGGGCCACCATGGCCGGCTGGCTGATGGTCTGGCCTCTGCCGATGGGCAGGGGCCGGTCGTCGAAGGCGTGTCGGGCGCAGCGCCGGGGCACGAACTCCTCCCTGGGCACCCGGGCCATGGCGTCGAGCACGGCCCGGTCCCGCACGCCGTGCCGGCGGGCCTGGCGGACGAGCTGCTGCCGGTCCGCCGCCGGGCGGGGGGGCTCAGGCAAGGATTTCGGCCACGGCGGCCACGGCGGCGTCCACGTCGGCTGAGGTCACGCCGAGGTGGGTGACCAGGCGCCCGCTGGCGTCGGTCCACAGGGTCAGGACCCCCCGTCGGGCCAGCTCGTCGGCGATGCCGGGCCGCTCGGGCCGGAGCCGGGCGAAGACCATGTTGGTGGCGCACGAGTCGATCTCGACGCCGGGGACCGACCCCAGCCCCCGAGCCAGCCGGGCCGCGTTGGCGTGGTCGTCGGCCAGCCGCCCGACGTGGTGCTCGAGGGCGTGGAGCCCGGCCGCGGCCACCACCCCGGCCTGGCGCATCCCCCCGCCCAGCATCTTGCGCCACTTGCGGGCCTCGGCCACGAACCCGGCCGGCCCGGCCAGCACCGACCCCACCGGGGCGCCCAGGCCCTTGGACAGGCACGCCGACACCGAGTCGAACGGGGCGGCCACCGCGGCCGGGTCCGCCCCCAGGGCCGCCGCCGCGTTCCACAGCCGGGCCCCGTCGAGGTGGTGGGCCAGAGAATGCCGGGCCGCCAGCGCCGCCGACCGCTCCATCTGCTCGACGGTCAGCGCCTTGCCGTCGATGGTGTTCTCCAGGCATACCAGCCGAGTGCGGGCGAAATGGCTGTCGTCGGGCTTCACCGCGGCCTCGGCCCGGGCCAGGTCGATCATCCCGTCGTCGCCGGTGGGAACCGGCTGAGGCTGGATGCTGCCCAGCACCGCCCCGCCCCCGCCCTCGAACATGTAGGTGTGGGCCCGGTCGCCCACTATGTACTCGTCGCCGCGCTGGCAGTGGGCCAGCAGGGCGCACAGGTTCCCCTGGGTCCCGCTGGTGACCAGCACCGCCGCCTCCTTGCCCAGCCGGTCCGCGACCGCCGCCTCCAGTTCGTTGACGGTCGGGTCGTCGCCGAACACGTCGTCGCCCACGGCCGCGGCGGCCATGGCCGCCCGCATGGGGCCGGTGGGCTGGGTGACAGTGTCGGAGCGAAGGTCGATCATCGCCCCAGCATGCCCCTTCAAAGCCGGGCTCTCAGAACGTCGCTCCGGCCGCGTAGCCGGGGCCCTGGCCGCCCAGGGTGCTGGCCCTTCAAAGCCGGGCCTTCAGAACGTCGGTCCAGCGGGTCTCGACCGGCTTCAAGCCGAACCAGCCGATGGCGATCTGCACGGCCGGGCCGATCACCACCAGCCAGTACACCGTCCCCCAGCCCACCGTCCCGCCCAAGACGATCCCGATGACGAACGGGACGACCTCGATCCCGAGCCGGGCCTTCCAGATGCTGACCCCGAGCCGGTCCAGCGCGGTCATCACCCCGTCCCGGGGTCCCGGCCCGAGCCGCACCCCCAGGTACAGTCCCGACCCCAGCGCCACCAGCAGGGGAGCGGCCAGCGTCATCGCCGCCCGGCCCCAGACGGCGTCGGGTCGGTCGATCAGGGCCAGGGTGGCGTCGGTGGCCATCCCCACCACGGCCACGTTCACCAGCGTCCCGACGCCGATCGGCTCCCGAACGGCCGCCATCCCCGCCACCAGCACCGCCCCGGTGACGATGATGACGGCGCCGATGCTCAGCGGAGTGCGCAGCGCCGCCCCCTCGTGGAAGACGGTCCAGGGCCCCTGGCCGTTGCCGGCCCGCACCACCAGCCCCAGGCCCGCCCCGAAGACGACCAGCCCCAGCAGAAGCTGGGGCATGCGGCGCAGGATCAGCATCGGCGAAGGCGGGCGGCCGAGGGCGCGGCTGGCTCTGATCCTGGTCGTCGGAGGAGGCGGCGCAGGGTCGGCATCTCTAATAGTGTCTCAGCCGGCCGCCGAGAGACCGGCCGCCGAGGATTCATCAACCGAGAACAGGGGGCGACAATGCCGCAGACGGTACGGGGGGTCGTGTCGAGGGCCAAGGGCGAGCCGGTGAGCATCGCCGAGGTGGTGATCCCCGATCCGGGTCCGGGCGAGGCGGTGGTGGACATCCAGGCCTGCGGGGTGTGCCACACCGACCTCCACTACCGGGAGGGCGGGATCAGCGACGAGTTCCCGTTCCTTTTGGGCCACGAGGCGGCCGGGGTGGTGGCCGCAGTCGGCCCCGGCGTCACCGACCCGGCGCCGGGCGACTTCGTGATCCTCAACTGGCGGGCGGTGTGCGGCGGCTGCCGGTCGTGTCTGCGGGGCCGGCCCCACATCTGCTTCAGCACCCACAACGCCTCCCAGAAGATGACCCTGGCCGACGGCACCGAGCTGTCGCCCGCGCTGGGGATCGGCGCCTTCGCCGACAAGACCCTGGTGGCCGCGGGCCAGTGCACCAAGGTGGACCCGGAGGCGTCGCCGGCCGCGGCCGGCCTGCTCGGCTGCGGGGTGATGGCCGGGATCGGGGCCGCCATCAACACCGGCGGGGTGGGCCGGGGCGACAGCGTGGCCGTGTTCGGCTGCGGCGGGGTGGGCGACGCCGCCATCGCCGGGTCGAGGCTGGCCGGGGCGTCGACCATCATCGCCGTGGACATCGACGACCGGAAGCTGGAGTGGGCCAAGGGCTTCGGCGCCACCCACACGGTCAACTCCGCCGAGAACGACCCGGTGGCGTTCATCAAGGAGCACACCGGCGGCAACGGGGTGGACGTGGCCATCGAGGCCATCGGGCTCCCCGACGTGTACCGCCAGGCCTTCGAGGCCCGCGACCTGGCCGGCACGGTGGTGCTGGTGGGCGTGCCCCGGCCCGACATGACCATCGAGCTGCCCTACCTGGAGGTGTTCGGCCGGGGCGGGGCCCTGAAGTCGAGCTGGTACGGCGACTGCCTGCCGTCCCGGGACTTCCCCATGCTGATCGACCTCTACCGCCAGGGCCGCCTCGACCTCGACGGGTTCGTGTCCGAGACCATCGGCCTCGACGGGGTGGAGGAGGCGTTCCACAAGATGGAGCGGGGCGAGGTGCTCCGCTCGGTTGTGGTTCTCTGACCGGCCGGCCGCTGATGCCCATCGAGCTGGTCCGCACCGACGGCGTATTCGCCCTCGACGGGGGCGAGTGGGAGGTCACCAACAACATCTGGATAGTGGGCGACGACCGGGAGGTGCTGGTCTTCGACGCGGCCCACGACCACGAGCCCATCGCCGCCGCGGTGGCCGGGCGCCGGGTGGCCGCCATCGTGTGCACCCACGGCCACAACGACCACATCAACGCGGCGCTGGCCCTGCGGGAGGCGGTGGACGCCCCGGTGCTGCTGCACCCCGACGACCGCATGCTCTGGGACGCGGTCCATCCCGGCGACTCGCCCGACCGCGACCTCGAGCCCGGTGCGGCGCTGACCGCGGGCGGCCACGAGCTGGGGGTGGTGCACACCCCCGGCCATTCCCCCGGGTGCTGCTGCTTTTACGACGCGGCCGACGGCCGGGTCCTGTCGGGGGACACGCTGTTCTGCGGCGGGCCCGGGGCCACCGGCCGCAGCTTCAGCGACGAGCCGACCATCCTGCGCAGCATCCGCGACCGGCTCCTGACCCTGCCGGCCGGCACCGTCGTGCACACCGGCCACGGCGACGACACCACCGTCGGCGCCGAGCGGAAGCGGGTGCTGGACCGCATGGCCGAGCTGGGCCTGGGCTGAGGCCATCGGCCCGGCCGGTCGCCGGAGGCGAGGCCCGGATGGGGGAGCAGGGGCCGGAGGGGGTCGCTTCGGTGATGGCCATGCTCGCCGAGGTGGGCACGGCCCAGAACCGCAAGGTCTACGCCCGCCACGGGGCGGCCGAGCCCATGTTCGGGGTGAGCTACAAGAGCCTCGGCCTCATCCGCAAGCGGATCGGCGTCGATCACGGCCTGGCCCTGGAGCTGTGGGACACCGGCAACCACGACGCCAGGGTGCTGGCCCTGCAGGCGGCCGACCCGGCCGCGGTGACCCCGGAGACGGCCGGCCGCTGGGCGGGCGACGTGTCCAACTACATACTGGCTGAGGGGCTGGGCGGCCTGTGCGCCCGCACCGGGCACGCCCGGGCCCTCTCCGACGCCTGGCGGGACGACCCGGGCGAGTGGGTGGCGGCGGCGGGCTGGTTCATCGTGGCCTGCATCGCCGAGGACCCCGAGGTGTGGACCGCGGCCGAGCTGCGGGGCTTGGTGGGCCGGATCGAGGCCGAGATAAACGCCCGCCCCAACCGGGTTCGCCACGAGATGAACGGGGTCCTCATCGCCGTCGCCCTGCGGGACGGTCACCTCCGCCGCTCGGCCCTGGCCGCGGCCCGCCGCATCGGCCCCATCGCCGTCGACCACGGCCAAACCGGCTGCAAGACCCCGGAGGTGGCCCCCTACGTGGAGCGCACCCTGGCCCACCGAGCCGCCAAAGCCGCCCGGGCCAAGAGGCCGCGGGTCAGAGGCGGCTGATGTCGAAGCGGGTGGGGGCCGGGAAGTGGCGGGGCGGGCCGAGCCCGGCCGCCTTGATCATCCGTATCACCCGGCCCCGGTGGCCGGCGTAGGGTTCGAGCAGCTCCAGCATCCGGGCGTCGTCGCCGCCGTTCTGGCCGGTCAGGGCGTAGACGACGATCCGGGGCAGATGCAGGTCGCCGACCGGGACGGCGTCGGGGTCCCCGGCGGCCGCGCCGGTGGTGCGGGCCGCGGTCCATCCCCCCACTCCGGCCAGCCGCGGCAGCCACCGCCGGGCCTCGGCCGCGGGCCGGGCTCCCAGGCCCTCCAGCCGGTCGGCGTGAACGGCCGCCATCCGCACCACCCGGGCCCGGGCCCGCTCCACGCCGGCCCGGTGGAAGTCGTGGTCGGCCAGCTTCTTGACGGCCTGGGGGCCGGGGAAGATCGGAACCGGCCCCCGGCCGGCCGGGTCGGGCCCGGGCGGCGCCGGGCCGTGGCGGCGGCCCAGCCGAGCGACGGAGGCGGCGGCGTCGGCCCGTACCACACGCTGGAACAGGGCGGTGGTGGCCAGGGCCTCGTACCACCGGCCGGTGGCGCCGATTCGGGGCTCTCCCCGCCGGTCGGCCAGGTCTCGCACCACCGGGTCGAGGGGGCGGAAGCCGGCGGGGTCGTCGTCGTTGCCTAACAGGGCGGGGAGCTGCTCGATCCCCCAGCTTGCGCCGGGCCCCCAGCCGTCGGCTCGGACCTCGGATCCGACGGCCCGGAAAGCGACCGTGGCCGGCCCCAGCGGGGTGTCGGTGGCCCACCAATAGACGCCTCGGCGGGGCTTGACGGTCTTGACCCACATGACCGCGACGGCCACGTCCAGCCGATACCTCGGCCTGAAGACGGTCGATGCGGCCGGTTCCGCCGATGCTGTGGGCCGGGTCGGGGCGGCGGCCGGTTCGGCCGAGGCCTTTTGTCGGGTCGGGGCGGCGGGGCGGGTCATCGGTCCGGTTCGGCCTGGTCGGAGGCCAGGGTCAGGACCTCGAGAAGCCGACGGTCGGACTCCTGTTCCAGATCGAGATCGGCCCGGGCCTTGTCGGCGGCCCGGCGGGTCAGCTCACCCATGATCCCGTCGGTGGGGCCGGGGTCGTAGCCGGCCTCGGTCAGCGCGGCTTGGAGGTCGGCCACCTCGGCCAGGGTTAGCGGCGCCTCTCCGGTGGGGTCGAGTATCTCGTCGCCGCTTTCAATCACGATGGCGGCGTACGGCCCGTCGAAGGCGTCGCCGATGGCGGGGGCGGCCACCGTCCACAGGCCCCAGAATCCCAGCAGGATCAGGATCAGCACCACCACCCCCTGGAGGTGGTTGCCGACGACCAGGTTCCAGCGCGGCAGCCCGTCGTCGGGGTCCGGCGGGGGGCCTGGGGGCCGGGGCGGGCTTAGTTGCGCCGTCGCTGGCCCAGCAGCTCTCGGATCTTCTTGCACTCCGGGCATACCGGATACCTCGAGGGGTCACGGCTCGGCACCCACACTTTGCCGCACAGCGCCCGCACCGGTGTGCCCTCCACATAGGCCCGGGCCGCGTCGGATCGGCGGGTGTAGTGGGCGAACCGGTCGTGGTCCCCGTCCTCGGTGACCGGCTCTGTCCTGGTGTCAGCCTCGGGGACGGTGATGGTCTCAACGGGCGGAGCGGTCGGGCCGGGCATTGCCACCGCAGCCTACAGCAGGCGGCGGACGGCTTCGATGGTGTCGGCTTCGGCGGCGGGCTTGTCGGGGCGGTAGCGCAGGACCCGGGCGAATCGCAGGGCCACCCCGCCCGGGTAGCGGCTCGACCGCTGTACCCCGTCCACCGCCACCTCCACCACCTGCTCGGGCCGCAGGCGGGTGACGTATTTCTCCGCGGAAACGGCCAGGTCGCGAAAGCGCCGGGTCTGCCACTCCAGCATCTCGTCGGTCATGCCCTTGAACGTCTTGCCGACCATGACGAATCCGCCGTCGGGGCCGCGGGCGCCCAGATGGATGTTGGACAGCCAGCCCCGCCGCCGGCCGCTGCCCGGCTCGACGGCCAGCACCACCAAGTCGAGGGTGTGGACCGGCTTCACCTTGCGCCACGCCTTGCCCCGCCGCCCGGCGGCGTAGACGGAGTCGGCCGCCTTGACCACCACCCCCTCGTGGCCTTGGCCGACGGCCTCGGCGAAGACGGCGGCCGCGGCGGCCGGATCGTCGGTCACCGTCCCCGGGACGCGCCGGCCGGCGGCCACCTCGGCCAGCTTGTCGAGCCGGCTGGCCAGCGGCTCGTCGAGCAGGTCGGCTCCGTCAAGGTGGACCAAATCGAAGAACATAGGAGTGAGCCGCAGGACCCTCGGCCGGTTGGCCTCTTCGTCGTCGGGGGCGTCGGCGTCGCCTTCGTCTGAGCCCGTTGCTGCGGATTCGAGGCCGTCGTCGGCGCCGAGCCGGCTCATGGTGTCCTGGAAGGCGCCGGGTGACAGGTCGTCGGCCAGGCCGACCAACTCGCCGTCGAGGACGGCGGAGCGGACCGGGAGATTCCCCACGACCGACACCACCTCGGGCAGCCGGTCGGTGACCTCGTTGAGGTTGCGGGTCCAGATCCTCACCGTGTCGTCGAGGCGGTGGACTTGGACCCGGACCCCGTCCAGCTTCCACTCCACCGAGGCTCTTCCCATCTCGGCCACGGCCGCCTCCACCGAGGACGCGGCGGAGGCCAGCATGGGCCGGATGGGCCGGAAGAGCTCCAGGCCCACCGCCTCCAGCCTGGCCCGGCCCCCGGCCATGGCCATCTCGGCCACCGCGCCCAGGTCGCCCGACAGCATCAGGGCCCGCCGCACCGCGGCCGGTGGCACTCCCGCGGCCCGGGCCACGGCCTCGACCACGATCCCCTCGCCCGCGCCCTGGCGCAGCTCGCCCACCAGCAGCCGTTTCAGGAAGCCGGCCTCGGCGGGCGTGGCCCGGGCCAGAAAGCCGTCGATCAGGCCGGTCCTGCGGCCTGCGGACCCCGCTCCCGCCGCGGCCGCCACCGCGTCCAGCAGCGAGTCCAAGTCGGCCACCGTGAGCCCCGGCTCGGGGCTGGACGGTTCGGGCACCGTGAGCCCCGGCTCGGGTTGAGGCGGGACGGCTGGCTCTGGTGCCGGTTCGGCGGCGATGCCGGCCACGGTGGCCCACCCCACCCCGACCCGGCCCTGGCGGGGATCACCGGCTA
Organism: uncultured Acidimicrobiales bacterium; assembly: GCA_958296055.1. Lineage (GTDB taxonomy): Bacteria > Actinomycetota > Acidimicrobiia > Acidimicrobiales > Aldehydirespiratoraceae > CATQHS01. The sequence goes on along the minus strand of CATQHS010000001.1, from coordinate 211,959 downwards.
CCAGCCGAGCCACCACCCCCGCCTCGCCCGCCCCGGCCCGCCGCAGCAGCCCGGCCAGCGCCTCGGCTTTGGCCGTGCGCGACGAAGTGGCCGCCACCGCCTCGGTCACGGCCACCAGCTCAGCCAGCCGCATGGCCGCCTGCCGCGTCATCGCCGCGGCCGGGTCGCCGCGCCGACGGTCGTAGCGCCCGGGGGCGGCCGGGCCGCCAACCGCTCCGGGCCGGACCTCAGCCGAGCAGCCGGTTCACCCCGGCTTCGGCCGCGGCCTCCCCGCCGCCCCCGGAGGGCTTGACCGCCTCCAGCTTGCTGAGCCAGCCCAGCGACACCCAGCCGGCCATCACCGCGCCCCCGTCGGTGTGCTCGGGCAGCGGCACGGCCTCGCCCCAGTCCATCTTCACCCGGAAGGAGTCCTGGTGGCCGGGCCGGGGCTCCAGTTCGGCGGTGGCCACCGACCGGGGCGGCTGCACCCCCACCTCGGTGCGTTTCCAGCCTTTGATCTCGTCCAGCTCGAGGTTGGGCGCGTTGATGTTCAGCACTACCGGGCCTGCGGGCAGGTCCGAGACCAGGCCCTTCACCGCCGCGGCCGCCACCGCCGCGGCGGTGTGCCACTTCTGGTGGACCAGGGCGTCCTCCCAGCCTTGGCCTTCCACCCCGAAGGCCAGGACCGACTGGCTCACCGCCACCCCGCTCACCCCGCCGTTGCGGGCGGTCAGGCAGGCCCCGACCGTGCCGGAGTGGTACACCGACCGGCCCACGTTGGCGCCGGGGTTGATCCCCGCCACCACTAGGTCGTGGGGTCCGAACATGCCCAGCCGGGCGAACATCACGCACAGCGCCGGGGAGCCCGACACCGTCCAGGCGTCGTCGATCCCGTCGATGATGGAGGTGCGGTGGACCTCGGGCTCCAGCAGGTGCAGCGGCCCTAGGGCCGCGCCGTACCCCGAGTACTCGTCGTCGGGGGCCACCACCACCACATCCCCGAACGGCTGCATGGCCCGGGCCAGGACGTGCAGCCCGACGGAGTCGATGCCGTCGTCGTTGGTCACGAGAATCCGCACCCTGCGACCCTAACGGCTGGCCCGAGCGCCGCTTTCCTCCGCCGGCGCCGACCCCGAGAATTCACGCCCCCGTTACCCGGCGGCCCGGCTCAGCCCTCCGAAACCGGCGGCTCCAGCTCGGACTCGACTCCGAAGGCCGATCCGGCGACCGTCACCAGCTCCCGGATACGCCCGGCCGCTCTCACGTCGTCGGCCACCTCGGCCAAGAGGGCGAGCCGGTTCGTGGCGTCGGTGACGGTGGTCCGGACCACCGGGGTCCGCAGCGGCCGGCGGGCCTCGGACTTGGCCCGCCGCACTTCGCTCAGCACCGCCGAGGCCACCGCGCTGGGCCCGGACCCGGACCCGGCCGCCAGCTCGCGGAGCCGGTGCGGGTTCGGCCAGGCCGAGGCGTGGACCGAGGAGCCGTGCCACCAGCGCCAGACCTCCTCGGCCACGAAGGGCAGGAAGGGGGCGAACAGCTTCTGGAGGGTGGCCAGCGCCTCCCGCAGGGCGGCCTGGGCCGAGGCGGCCGCCGCCGGCCCTCGCTCGCCGTAGGCCCGGGCCTTGACCAGCTCCAAGTGGTCGTCGGTGAAGCCCCAGAAGAACGACTCGGTGCGCTCCAGGGCCCGGGCGTAGTCGAAGGCCTCGAAGGCCCGGGTGGCGGCCTCGACCAGATCGGCCAGGTTGTGCAGCATCGAGCGGTCCAGAGTCTCAGTGATCTCGCCGCCGCCTTCGCCGCCCGCGCCGTCGGCGTCGAAGCTCAGGACGAACTTGGAGGCGTTGAGGATCTTGATGGCCAGGCGGCGGCCGATCTTCATCTGCTGCTCGTCGAAGGCGGTGTCGGTGCCGGGGCGCCCCGAGGCGGCCCAGTAGCGCACCGCGTCGGCCCCGTATTGCTCGAGCAGGTCCACGGGCACCACCACGTTGCCCTTCGACTTCGACATCTTCTTGCGGTCCGGGTCGAGGATCCAGCCCGACAGGGCGCAGTTGGCGAAGGGCGCGCCGCCGGTGTCGAGATGGGCCCGCACCGCGGTGGAGAACAGCCAGGTCCGGATGATGTCGTGGCCCTGGGGCCGCATGTCCATGGGGTAGGTGAGGGCGTGCAGGTCGGGGTCGGTGCGCCATCCGGTGGCGATCTGGGGGGTGAGCGACGACGTGGCCCAGGTGTCCATCACGTCGGGGTCGCCCGCGAAGCCGCCGGGCCGGCCCCGGTCAGCCTCGGCGTAGCCGGGCGGGGCGTCGGCCGAGGGGTCGATGGGGAGGCGGCCCCGGTCGGGCTCGATCGGCCGGTCCCAGTCGGGGCGGCCGTCGTCGCCGATCGGGTACCACAGGGGGATGGGGACCCCGAAGAAGCGCTGGCGGCTGATCAGCCAGTCGCCGTTGAGCCCGTCGATCCAGTTCTCGTAGCGGGCCCGCATGTAGCCGGGCACCCAGTTCATCTCCCGGCCCCGGTCCACCAGGGCCCGGCGCAGTTCGGGCTCGCGGCCGCCGTTGCGGATGTACCACTGGCGGCTCGCCACGATCTCCAGGGGCCGGTCGCCCTTCTCGAAGAACTTCACCGCGTGGGTGATGGGCCGGGGCTCGCCGTCCATCTCCGAGGCCTCGGCCAAAACGGCCGCCATCTCGGTTCGAGCCCGCCCCACCGTCCGGCCGGCCAGCCGGGCGTAGGCGGCCCGTCCCGCCGGGGAGGTCACCGCGGCGGGCGGATCAGCGGCGAAGCGGCCGTCGCGCCCGATCACGGTCCGCACCGGCAGGTCCAGCTCGCGCCACCAGGTGACGTCGGTGGTGTCGCCGAAGGTGCAGATCATGGCTGCGCCGGTGCCCTTGTCGGGATCGGCCAGCCCGTGGGCCCTCACCGGCACCTCCACGTCGAACACCGGGCTGCGCACCGTCGAGCCGATCAGCGGCCGGTACCGCTCGTCGTCGGGGTGGGCCACCAGGGCCACGCACGACACCACCAGCTCGGGCCGGGTGGTGTCGACCCACACGTCGGGCCCGTCGCCTGAGGACCGGAACCGGAGCCGGTGGTAAGCGCCGGGCCGCTCCCGGTCCTCCAGCTCGGCCTGGGCCACCGCGGTGCCGAAGGTGACGTCCCACAGCGACGGGGCGTCCACCTGGTAGGCCTCGCCCCGCTCCAGGTTCTCCAGGAAGGCGAGCTGGGACACCCGGCGGCAGTGCTCGTCGATGGTGGCGTAGGTGCGGGACCAGTCCACCGACAGGCCCAGCCGCCGGAACAGGTTCTCGAAGGCTTTCTCGTCGTCGTCGGTCAGCCGCTCGCACAGCTCGATGAAGTTGGGGCGGCTGACCGCGATCTCGTCCCGTTTGGCCCGGGCGCCGGCGTCGGGCGGCGGGGCGAAGGCGGGGTCGTAGGGCAGGGACGGGTCGCAGCGGACGCCGTAGTAGTTCTGCACCCGGCGCTCGGTGGGCAGGCCGTTGTCGTCCCAGCCCATGGGGTAGAAGACGGCCCGCCCGGCCATGCGCTGGTAGCGGGCGACGGTGTCGGTGTGGGTGTAGCTGAACACGTGGCCCACGTGCAGCGAGCCGCTCACGGTGGGCGGCGGGGTGTCGATGGAGAAGACCTGCTCCCGTGACTCGGGGGGCTCGAACCGGTAGATCCCCTCGTCCTCCCAGACCGCGTCCCAGCGGGCTTCGATCCCCTCCAGGCCGGGCCGGTCGGGAACGGAGACGGGGCCCGGCTCGGGGAGGGGGTCGGTCATACGGGCGACAACGCTACCCAGCCAGGGCGGTCACAATGAAAGCGGAGCCCGCCGCCAACCGTCCGGCCCCCTCTCTCTCCGTCTCTTTCGGGTTTCTGAGCAAAGATTGTCGCTATACGACAACGGATGCTCAGAAAACCCGCTGAGTGCGGTCCATGGCCTCCAGAGCAGCGAAGGCGTCATCGTCTCCGAAGAACCGCCGAGCTTCTTCCCAGGCCTGGTCCTCATCGGGGGCTTCTCGGGCTGCGGCCACCGCCTCCTCGAAGCGCGAGTGCGGGACCGAGGCCTGAGGCTCGCTCGGATCGATGACATGTCTGGCCTGGTAAACGGCTAGGTAGGCGAGGTCGTCGGCCGCCGTCGCCCGGGTCGTTTCGACAGGCAGGTCAACCTGCCTGGCCCGGTCCTCGCCCAAGAGCCCCAGAAGATCGGGGCGGGCCAACAGAGCCATGTCGTGTTTGGACAGTCCCATCTCTGAAAGCATTGCATGTACATTAGCACGCTGGGTTCTAGCCCGCAACTCGTTGCATTATGACAATTTTCAGGTAATCTAAAACAAGTGCCTGTATTAACCGCTAAACCTGAGGCTCGTGCCCAGCTTGAAGGGTTGAAGCGTGATCCCTCCAAGGGGCGGCTGGCCGGTCGTGTCGTGGAACTCTTGAAACTCCTCAGGAACGACTCTGGTGATGCCCGCGTCCGAAGGCGTCGGTACCGGGAGCAAGAAGTGTGGGGCATTCCGGTGAGCGGATCGAGTGAGGACTGGGTGATTCTCTGGCGCGGCAATGCCGATGCCGTTGAGGTGATCTACATCGGGCCGGACTTGGGTGCTTGATCCGGCTGGCGGAAAGGCAGAAGAGCGGGGGCCTGCCAGACTGACGCAAACTGCCGGGTGCCGTCCGCGGCGAGTTGAAAGGAGCGTTCCGCATGGTTGATTGGAAGCCGGGCAACTATCCGATGGTCTCGGTGGCCCTGGCCATCGAGGGGGCCGCGGCTGCCATCGAGTTCTACAAGGACGTGCTGGGCGCGGTCGAGCGGGTCCGCTACGAGCACGACGGCAAGGTCGGCCACGCCGAGCTGGCCTTCGGGGAGTCGCTGGTCATGGTGTCCGACGAGTACCCCGACATGGGGGTGCTGGGGCCCAAGTCGATCGGGGGCTCGCCGGTGACCCTGAGCGTCTACGTGCCCGACGCCGATGCCGCCTATGCCGCCGCCCTGGAGGCCGGGGCCACCGCCGTCCGGCCAGTGGAGGACCAGTTCTACGGCGACCGGTCCGGTCAGTTCTTCGACCCCTGGGGCCATCGCTGGAATGTGTCCACTCACATCGCCGACGTCGACAGCGAAGAGCTGGAGCGCCGGGCCATGGAGGTCATGGAGGGCTGACCCTGCGCTGACCCCTTGCGCTGACCCCCGCCCCGGCCACCGTTAGGCTTGAACCATGAGGCCGGGGCCGTGAGGCTGGGCGTCGACGTCGGCGGCACCTTCACCGATGTCGTCTTGGAGACCGCGGCCGGAGCAGGCCGCGGCCCCGCTGGCGCCGACGGGCTCGTCTCGGCCAAGGTGCTCACCACCGCCGCCGCCCCCGAGCAAGGAGTGCTCGAAGGGGTGGAGGAGGTGGCGGCCCGGGCCGGCGTGGCCGTCGCCGACGTCTCCAGCGTCATCCACGGCACCACCCTGGCCACCAACGCCCTGATCCAGCGCCGGGGCGCGTTCACCGCCTTCGTCACCACCGCCGGGTTCCGGGACGTGATCGAGACCCGCACCGAGAGCCGGTTCGAGCAGTACGACCTCGACATCGTGCTGCCGCCGCCCATCGTCGAGCGCCGGCACCGCTACACGGTCGCCGAGCGCATCGGTGCCCAGGGCCAGGTCTTGGTCCCCTTCGACTCCGACGGGGCCAGGGCCCTGGCCCTCGAACTGGCCCGGCGGGGGTATGAGTCGGTGGCGGTCGGGTTCATGCACAGCTACCGCAACCCGGACCACGAGCGGCGCTTCCGCGACATCCTGGCCGAGGCGGCTGGCGCCGTGGCCGTGTCGATCTCCTCGGAAGTGTCGCCCCAGATGCGCGAGCTGGAGCGGTTCACCACCGTTTGCGCCAACGCCTACGTGCAGCCGGCCATGGCCGCCTACCTGCACCGGCTGGCCGACGAACTGCGGGCCCGGGGGATGGCTGGCCCGGTTCACGTGATCCACTCCGGCGGCGGGCTCATGAGCCTGGAGAGCGCGGCCCGGTTCCCGGTGCGGCTGGTGGAGTCGGGGCCGGCCGGCGGGGCCATCTTCGCGGCCGACGTGGCCGCCCGCCACGGGCTGGACCGGGTGCTCAGCTACGACATGGGCGGCACCACCGCCAAGATCTGCCTGATCGAGGACGGCGCCCCCCGCACCGCCCGGACCTTCGAGGCGGCCCGTACCAGCCGCTTCAAGAAGGGCAGCGGCATGACCGTCTCCATCCCGGTCATCGACATGATCGAGATCGGGGCCGGAGGCGGGTCGATAGCCGCCGTCGACCGGCTCGGCCGGATCCGGGTCGGCCCCGACAGCGCCGGCGCCGAGCCGGGCCCGGCCTGCTACGGCCGGGGCGGGGCCATGCCCACCGTCACCGACGCCGATTTGGCGCTGGGCAGGCTGTCCCCCGAGACCTTCGGGGCGGCCGGCATCGACTTGGCCCCCGACGCGGCCGCCCAGGCCATCGATGCCGCCGTAGGCGAGGCGCTCTCGCTCGACCCGGGGGCCGCCGCGGTGGGCATATCCGAGGTGGTGGACGAGAACATGGCCAACGCGGCCCGAGTCCACGCGGTGGAGAACGGCAAGGACCTGTCGGGGTTCACCATGGTCGCCTTCGGGGGAGCAGCCCCCGTGCACGCCGTCCGCCTGGCCCAGAAGCTCGGCATCGACGAGGTGCTGGTCCCGCCCGGCGCCGGGGTGGGCTCGGCCATCGGGTTCCTGCGGGCCCCCTTCTCCTACGAGGCCGTCCGCAGCCACTACATGGCGCTCGACCGCTTCGACCCCGGCGAGGTCAACGCCATCCTGGCCGATCTGGTGACGGAGGCCGCGTCCTTCGTGGCCGAGGGCATCGCCGCGGGCGCAGCCGGCGGAGGCCCGGACCCGGACTCGGACCCGGGCGCCGCCCCCGAGCCCCGGATCGAGCGCTGGGTCTACATGCGCTACGCCGGCCAGGGCTGGGAGATCCCCGTGGAGGTCGACGCCGCCTCCTTCGACGCCCAGGGTCGCGAGCTGCTGGCCGTCGAGTTCACCAAGGCCTACGAGAGCCTCTTCGGCCGGGCCATAGAGGGGCTGGCCATCGAGGCGGTGAGCTGGTCAGTCCGGGCCTCGCTTCCGAGAGCCACGGGGGCCCGAGTGGAGCGGGCCGACGGGTCGGCGCCTGCGCCGGTCGCCGGCCGGAGGCGGATGTTCGACACCGCGGCCATGGCCGCCGCGGCCGGCTCGGTGGTGGAGCGGTCCTCCGTCGGCGTCGGCGGGCAGGTGGCCGGCCCGGCCGCCATCGTCGAGCCCCAGACCACCACCGTGCTGTCCTCGGCCCACACCGCGGTCATGCAGCCCGACGGCTGCCTGCTGATCCGCCGCCGCCCATGATCGCCGCTCCCGCCGGCGACCTGGCCCTGCAGGTGATGTGGAACCGGCTCATCTCGGTGGTGGAGGAGCAGGCCCTGAGCCTGGTGCGCACCGCCTTCAGCACCAGCGTCCGCGAGGCCGGGGACCTGTCGGCCGGGGTCTTCGACGCCCAGGGCCGGATGATGGCCCAGGCCGTCACCGGCACCCCCGGCCACGTCAACACCATGGCCGCCGCGGTCGATCACTTCATCGACGCCATCGGAACCGACCACATGCACCCCGGCGACGTCTACCTGACCAACGACCCCTGGAAGGGCACCGGCCACCTCCACGACATCACCGTGGTCACTCCCGTGTTCCGGGCCGACCGGCTGATCGGGTACTTCGGGTCCACGGCCCACGTGGTGGACATCGGGGGCCGGGGCTTCGGCCCCGACGCCGGCGAGATCTACGAGGAAGGGCTGTTCATACCGATCATGAAGCTGGTCGAGCGGGGCCGGCTCAACCGCGACCTGATCGCCCTGATCCGGGCCAACGTCCGCGAGCCCGACCAGGTGGTGGGCGACGTTCACTCGCTGGCCGCCTGCAACGACACCGGCATCGAGCGCCTGGCCGACATGCTCGACGAGCTGGGCCTCGACACTGTCGAGCCCATCGCCTCCTTCATCTTCGGCCGCACCTCCGCCGCCACCCGGGCCGCCATCGCCCGGGTCCCCCCCGGGACCTACCGCAACACCATGAGCGTGGACGGCTACAACGAGACCATCACCCTGGCGGTGGAGCTCGAGGCGGGTGAAGGCTGGATCCACGCCGACTTCGCCGGCACCTCGCCGGTCAGCTCCCACGGGATCAACGTCCCCATCGCCTACAGCCGGGCCTACATGACCTACGGCCTGCTGTGCGCGCTGGCGCCGGGGACGCCCAACAACGCCGCCTCGCTGGCCCCGTTCACGGTGAGCGCCCCGGCCGGGTGCATCCTCAACGCCCGACCCCCCGCCCCGGTGTCGGTGCGCCACGTGATCGGCCACTTCGTGACCGACCTGTGCCTGGGGGCCCTGGCCGAAGTCCTGGCCGACGTCGTGCCGGCCGAGGGCTCGGGGGCGCTCTGGAACTTCCAGGCCGGCGCCCGGGCCGTCAGCGGCGCCGGGTTAGGCCGCGACCGGCCCCCGGCCGAGGTCTTGATGTTCAACAGCGGCGGCACCGGGGCCCGGCCCCGCCGGGACGGGCTCAGCGCCACCGCCTTCCCCAGCGGGGTGCGCACCATGTCGGTGGAGGCCACCGAGCAGGTCGGCCCCATCGTCGTCTGGCGCAAGGAGCTGCGGCCCGACTCCGGGGGCGACGGCGCCTACCGGGGCGGGCTGGGCCAGGTCATCGAGCTCGGCCCGGCCGAGGGCTACGAGCTTCACTTCAGCGCCATGTTCGACCGGGTCGAGAACCCGGCCCGAGGCCGCCGGGGCGGCGGCGACGGGGCCCCCGGCCGGGTGAGGATGGACGACGGCTCGCCCTTCGACGCCAAGGGCAAGCAGCTCGTGCCGGCCGGCCGGCGCCTGACCTTCGAGCTCCCCGGCGGGGGCGGCTGGGGCGACCCGGCCCTGCGGTCCCCGGAGTTGGCCCGCGACGACTTGGCCCAGGGGTACGTGACCGGGAGCGGGCCGTGATCGCCCCCCGGCAGTGGATGGCCGCCTTGGACGTCGAGGGCGTGCTGACCCCCGAGGTGTGGATCGCGGTGGCCGAGGCCACCGGCATCGACTTCTTGCGCCGTACCACCAGGGAGGAGCCCGACTACGAGTCCCTTATGGACAAGCGCCTAGCCGTCTTGGCGGACAACGGGATCTCGATGTCGCAGATCGCCGCCGTCATCTCGGGGCTCGAACCGCTGGAGGGGGCCCGAGCGTTTCTCGACGAGCTGCGGTCCCGGACCCCGGTGGTGCTGCTGTCGGACACCTTCGAGCAGTTCGGCCAGCCCCTGATGCGCCTGCTGGGCTGGCCGCTGCTGCTGTGCCACCGCCTGGAGGTGGCCCAAGACCGCATCACCGGCTACCGGCTGCGCATGACCGACCAGAAGGTGCAGGCGGTGCGGGCCTTCCGGTCGCTAAATTACCGGGTGGTGGCCGTGGGCGACGCATACAACGACCTGTCCATGCTGGCCGCGGCCGACGCCGGGATCCTGTTCCGGCCCCCGGCGCCGCTGGCCGCCCGTATCGGGCAGTACCCGCAGTGCACCGAGTACGACGAGCTGCTGAGGCTGATCGCCGAGGCCATGGACTCCGAGACCCCCGGTCTGGAGGCGCCGTGACCACCAACGCCGAGCTGGCTGCCCGCTACTCCGCGGTGCTGCCCCGTTTCCTGCACCCGCTCTACGACGAGCCCGTCTCCATCGACCGGGGCGCCGGCTCCTACGTGTGGGACGTGGAGGGCCATCGCTACCTCGACTTCTTCGGCGGCGTGCTCACCACCATGATCGGCCACGCCGAGCCGGGCGTGGTGGCGGCCGTGGCCGAGCAGGCGGCCAAGGTGGCGCACACCTCGACCCTGTACTTGAGCGAGCCCATGATCGCCTTGGCCGAGGCCGTGGTCCGGGTGTCGGGCATCCCCGACGCCCGGGTGTTCTTCACCCCGTCGGGCTCCGAGGCCAACGACGCGGCCCTGCTGATGGCCACCGCCTACCGGGGCTCCAACCAGATCCTGGCCATGCGCAACAGCTACCACGGCCGCTCCTTCGCCACCCAGGCCGTCACCGCCCAGCGGGCTTGGTCCTCCACCAGCTTCACCGGCCTGTCGGTGAGCTTCGTCCACGGCGGCTACCGGCTCCGCAGCCCGTTCCGGTCCCTCGACGACGAGGCCTACACCCAGGCCTGCACCGACGACCTGGTGCAGATCATCGACATGACCACCGCCGGGACGGTGGCCGCGCTCATCGCCGAGCCCATCCAGGGCGTGGGCGGCTTCGCCGTCCCGCCCGACGGGTTCTTCGGGGCCATGGGCAAAGTGCTGGCTGGCCACGGCATCCTGTTCATCTCCGACGAGGTGCAGACGGGCTGGGGCCGCACCGGCGACCACTTCTGGGGCTACGAGGCCCACGGCATCGTCCCCGACCTGCTCACCTTCGCCAAGGGCGCGGCCAACGGCGTCACCCTGGCCGGGGTGGTGGCCCGGGCCGAGATCGCCGATGCCATCGACGTGACCCAGTTCTCCACCTTCGGCGGCAACCCGCTGTCGGCCGCGGCCGGCCTGGCCACCCTGGAGCGGGTGCTGGCCGACGACCTCCAGGGCAACGCTGCGGCCATGGGCCGGCGGCTGGTCGAGGGCCTGGCCCCGACCGCGGATCAGGTGCCGTGGATCGCCGAGCTGAGGGGCCGGGGCCTGATGCAGGCGCTTGAGATCGTCCACGACGGCTCGCTCGAGCCCGATCGGGCTCGGACTGCGGCGGTGCTGGAAGGGTGTCGGCAGCGGGGCTTGCTGGTGGGCCGGGGCGGCCTCTACGGCAACGTGATCCGCATAACCCCCATGCTGAACGTGACCGAAGCCGAGATCGACGAGGGCCTCGCCGCTCTCCTATCCGCCATAGAGGCCGCCGCCTGACGCACCCGGCCCGGTGCGACCGTCCCGGCCCGGCCGCGCCGGCCGGGCCGGCAATCAGGACGGGGGCAGGTGGGCGGTCGGGCCCCGGCTCAGCACCCGCAGGAACACCCCCGAGCGGGTCTTGGGGGTGAAGAAGCTCGACTTGGGCGGCATCAGTGCCCCCTCGTCGGCCACGGCCATCAGCTCGTCCACCGACAGCGGGTGGACCACGAACCCCAGCCGGTCCTCGGCGCCGCAGCGCCGCACCAGCTCTCCCAGACCGGCCGTCTCGGGCAGGTAGCCGACGGCGCCGTCGCCGGCCAGCTCGTCGGCGCCCAGGATCGGGTCGATGACGCGGCGGCGGAGGCGCTCGACGTCGAGGCGGGCCACCGCCGAAGCGTCGTCGGGGGCGGGCAGCCTCAGCCGGTACCACGACCGGGCCATATACAGGCCCAGCTCTCCTTTGACCCGGGGCCGGGCCTCCTCGGCCGTCATCGCCGGCTCCACGCTCACCGCCTGAGCCAGGGCGGCCAGCACCTCCGCCGCCGGCCGGCGGGCCCGGTCGGCGACCAGCCGGTGGAAGGCGGTCACGTGGAGTTGGTCGTGGGGGAAGACCACGGCCAGGGTGCGGGCCAGGCTGGGGTTGCCGGGTTCGGAGGCCAGGGCCCGCTGGGCCGCGGCCGAGCGGTGGTGGCCGTCGGTCACGTACAGCGTCTGCCCCTCCAGCAGAGCTGCCAGCCGGCCGGAGCGGCCGTCGGCCACCGTCCAGATCTGGTGGTGCACCGTCGAGGACCCGAACTCGAGGTCGGGGGGCTCGGCCGCGGTGATCTCGGCCATGGCCTCCTCGAGCCCGCCGGGGGCCCGCAGCGTCATGGCCACCGGGGCGGACGTGACCCCTATGCCCAGCAGGTGGCGGGTGAGCAGCTCGGTGCGGTCGTCGCGGACGTTCTCGTGGATGCGGATGCGCCGCCCGGCGAAGCCGCTCAGCGGGACCGTGCCCACGACGCCGGTCTGGCTGGAGCTCTCGTCGGTCATCCGGTACAGGTACAGCGCCGGCCGGCCGGTCGGCTCGAACACGGCCGCGTCCAGCAGTCGGGTGAGCGCGGCCCCGCTCTGCTCCACCAGGTCTTCGACCGAGAGGTCCTGCTCGGTCACGTCCTCGCTGCTGCGGGTGACGTTTATGTAGCTGTAGGGGTTGACGGCCATGATGGCCCGGCGCTCCTGGGGCGACAGGTGGTCGTAGGCGCGGCTGATCACCCGGTCGGCCCACTCGGGCTTGACCAGCCAGCCCGCGAACGGCGCGATGGTCGGCTCTGCGGTCATGGCGCGGAGCCAGGACGGGCGGCGGTCATGCCTCGTACACGGAGAGGTTGATCACGTCGGGGAGGGCCCGGATGTCGTCGAGCAGGCGGTCGTCGACCGGGCCGGACACGTCGATGGCGGCCGCCGCCGCCACCGAGCCGGCGAAGATCCGGTTGCTCATGGTGGCGACGTTCACCCGGTGGCGGCGCAGCTCGCCCAGCACCGAGGCCAGCACCCCGACCCGGTCGTAGTGGCGGACCATCAGCGTGGCGGCCCGGCGGGGGGCCCGCTCCAGGTTCACGCAGTCGATCAGCGTGCCGTCCCGGTAGGCCTCTATCAGCTCGACCGCGCCCTCGGCCACCGCGGCTTGGGCCTGCTCGGTCGAGGCGCCGATGTGGTGGGTGCCGGTGACCTTGGGGTGGCGGGCCAGGGCCGAGTCGATCCGGCCCGTCGACCCCTCCGGCTCGCCGCAGAAGACGTCGAGGCCCGCCCTCAGGTCGGTGAAGTCGAGGGCGGCGACCAGGGCGGCCTCGTCGATGACATCGCCCCGGGAGGTGTTGATCAACACCGCGTCGGGCTTCATGGCGGCCAGGAATGCCCCGTCCACCATGCCCGCAGTGGACGGATTCCCCGGCACGTGCAGCGACACGATGTCGCTGGCGGCCAGCAGCGCCGACCGGTCCGGGACCGTCTCCACCCCGATGCCGTCCATCCGCCGGCGCACGCTGCGGCGGCGGGGCTTGTTCTCGGCGATTACCCGCAGCCCTAGCGCCCCGGCCCGCTGCGCCACCTCCAAGCCGATGGCGCCTACCCCGACGATCCCCAGGGTGGAGCCGAGCAGGCCCCGGGACTGGCTGTAGGACCCCTTGTCCCACCGGCCGGCCTGCAGGTCGGCGGCGGCCGGGGCGATGTGGCGGTCGACGGCCAGCATCAGCCCGACGGCGAGCTCGGCCACCGCCGCGGCGTTGCGGCCCGGGACGTTGCAGACGAACACCCCTCGCTCGGCGGCCCGGGCGCAGTCGATGGTGTTGGTGCCGGCCCCGGCCCGCACGATCAGACCCAGTTCGGTGCCGGCGTCGATGGCGGCCGCGGTCACCTCGGTGCTGCGCACCACCAGCACGTCGAACCCGGCCACGCAGCCGGGGAGCGCTTCGGCGGTGAGCTCGGGCCTCACCTCGCACTCTTCGCCGCCGGCTCGCAGCCTCTCTATGGCGGTGGCGTCCAGGCTGTCGGCGAAGAGGATCCGCATCACGCCCCATCCTACGGTTCTGTTCCCTCTAGGTTTCTGAGCAAGGATTGTCGCTATACGACAACCGACGCTCAGAAAAACCGTGACCCTAGGTTTTCTGAGCAAGGATTGTCGCTATACGACAACCGACGCTCAGAAAAACCGAAGAACCGAAGAACCGATTAGGGGGTTGTCGATGGCTGAGGACGCAACCAGCGGCAGGGGGGATTTCGACCGCACCGGTGGCGGGGCCGTGTTGATGGACGGCAACCGACTGCGGGATGAGATCGTGGCCCGGCTGGCCGAGACCATCGAGGCGGCCGGCCGGCCCCGGGTGTGCCTGGCCACCGTGCTGGTGGGCGAAGACCGGCCCAGCCGGATCTACGTGCGCAACAAGCAGCGCAAGGCGGCCGAGGCTCAGATGGAATCCCGCCACGTCGAGCTGCCGGCCGACGCCGGCCAGGCCGGGGTGGAGGCGGCGGTGGCCGAGCTGGCCGACGACCCCGGGGTCCACGGGATCCTGGTGCAGTTGCCCCTGCCCGACGGCCTCGACGCCGACGCCGTGCTCAACCTGCTGCCCCCGGAGAAGGACGTGGACGGGCTGACCCCCCGGTCCATGGGCAACCTGGTGAGGGGCCGGTCCGGTCACGTGCCCTGCACCCCGCTGGGGGTCATGCGGCTGTTGGACCGCTACGGCGTGGAGACATCTGGGCGGCGGGCGGTGGTGATCGGTCGCTCCACCTTGGTGGGGCTGCCGCAGGTGCTGCTGCTGGGGCGCAAGGGGACCGACGCCACCGTCACGCTGGCCCACAGCCGCACCGCCGACCTGGCCGGGCTGTGCCGGAGCGCCGACATCGTCGTGGCCGCAGCCGGGATGGCCGGCCTGGTGACCGCCGATCACGTGCGCCCCGGCGCGGCGGTGATCGACGTGGGGATCTCCCGGACCGCGGCGGGGATCGTGGGCGACGTCGACTTCGAGAGCGTGCAGGCGGTGGCCGGCGCCGTCACCCCCATGCCCGGCGGCACCGGCCCCATGACCATCGCCTGCCTGCTGGAGAACACCCTGGCCGCAGCCCGAATGCAAGGAGCCCTCTAACCCCTCTTAGGGGGTGAGGTGGCGGCGGGCGGCCGTGCAGAACAGGTTCCAGCCCAGATGGGGGTCGATCAGGTCGGCCCGGGCCGTACGGGCCGACTCGGCCGAGATGGGCCGGGCCCGGGGGGCCTTCATCTGGGCCTCGGCCGCTCGCTCCATCATCACGAACCAGCCCACCGCGTCGGCGGGGCTGGCCCCCACGGTGAGCAGGCCGTGGTTGGCCAGCACGACGGCCCGGTTGCCGCCCAAGGCGGCGGCGATGCGCTTGCCCCCGTCGACGGAGAGGATCTGCACCTCCTCGTCGTCGAACAGGGAGTGATTCTCGAAGAAGGCGGCCGACCCCTGGCTGATGGGCTCGATGGTCCGCCGCTCGGCCGCGAAGGGCGTGCCCCAGCCGGTGTGGACGTGGGCCACCGCCCCGACCTCGGGCCGGGCCTCATGTATCGGATGGTGGATGTAGTAGGCGGTGTTGTTGATGTCGGCCCGCTCGCCGTCTTGGTCGGCGGCGGTGCCGTCGGGGGCGATGAGCACCATGTCGTCGGGCCGGGCCCGCTCGAAGGGCACCCGGGCCCGCAGCAGCCACATGTGGTCGGGCTTTCGGATGTCGCGGCAGGTGATGTGGCCGTCGCCCAGATCGCCCCAGCGCAGGGCCGCGAACAGGCGGTAGCCCGCGGCCAGGTCGGCCAGGAGACGTTCGAGTTCGGCATCGGGGTCGTCGAGGAACGGCTCGACCGGCGGATGCGTCAACGGCTCGCTCACGGCCTCAGTCTGGCGCCGGGCTGGCGGCTGGGCGCAGGTTCTCGGCCCGCCAGCGGGCGGTGGCCTCCACCTGGTTGAAGGTGAACACGTGCAGGCCGGTCACCCCCAAGTCGGCGAACCGGCTGCTCAGAGCCATCAGCAGGTCGTTGGGGTCGTAGCTCAGCGAGGTCATCATCTTGGTGATGGCGGCCCGATTCTTGCGCAGGTAGCGCAGCGACGGGCCGATCCCGAGCCGAGCCCCCATGGTCAGCAGCTTGGCCCGGTCCACGATCCCGGCGATGCCCAGGTGTACCGGCAATTGAAGGCCCCGGTCCCGCTCGGCGGCCAGCCAGCCCGAGATCCGGCCGGGGTCGAAGCACATCTGGGTGCTGCAATACCCCCTCAGCCCGGCTTCGGCCAGCAGCTCCTGCTTGGCGTGCAGGGCGGCGTGCAGGGTCGGGCCGTCGATGAGGGGATGGCCGTCGGGGTAGGCGGTCACGCCCACCGCGGCCACCCCGGGATCGGCCTCCAGGAAGTCGCGCAGAAAGCTGAGCGCGTCGGGGTACGGGCCGGGGTCGGCCACGTCCCCGCCCACCAAGAACACGGTGTCCACCCCGGCGGTCCGGGTCCAGCGGGCCAGCTCGGCCGCCTGGGCCCGATCCGACGCCAGCCGGGCCGACAGGTGGGGGATGGGGTGGTGGCCCCGCTCCAGGAGCTGCTCGGTGATCCGCTGGGTGGCGGCCTGCCCCTTGACCGGCGAGGCGGTGACCGACACCCTCGACCGGGGGGGCAGGGCGTCGATGGCCGCGTCGAGGGTCTTGAGCGGGATGACCTCGAAGGCCATGTCGTCGATCAGGGCCAGCCGCCGGGCGGCCTGATCGGGCCCCTCGTCCCCCCGGCGGCGCCGCAGCCGACTCAACACGGGCCGCGGCTCTGCCCGGTCAGCCGGTCCAACACGGGGCTTTGCCCGGTCAACCGGTTCAGCACGGGCCGCGGCTCTGCCCGGTCAGCCGGTCTTGCAACCGGTCGGCGGTCAGCTCAGCCCGACGATCTCGCCGTCGGCGTCGATGTCGATCCCCAGGGCGGCCGGGGCCCGGCCCAGCCCGGGCATGGTGCGCATCTCGCCGCAGATGGGGTAGATGAACCCGGCCCCCACCGAGGCCCGAGCCTCCCGCACCGGCAGGGTCCAGCCGGTGGGGGCGCCCTTGAGGGAGGGGTCCGACGAGATGGACAGGTGGGTTTTGGCGATGCACACCGGCAGGCGGCCGAAGCCGGCCCGCTCGTAGCCGGCGAGCTGGGCCGCGGCCTGGGGCGAGTAGTCCACCCCGTCGGCCCCGTACACCCGGGTGGCCACCGTCTCGATCTTGTCGGTGAGCGAGGCCTCGTCGGGGTACAGGACCCTAAAGGCGCTCTCCTCCTCGGCCGCCTCGGCCACCACCTCGGCCAGGGCGGCCGCGCCCCGCCCGCCGTCGGCGAAGTGGGTGGTGACCGCCGACCGGGACCCGTACTCGGCCGCGATCTCGGCGATGGCGCCGATGTCGGCCTGATGGTCGCCGGGGAACACGTTGATGGCCACCACCGGCGTGCAGCCGTGGATCTGCATGTTCTCGAGCTGCTTGCGCAGGTTGTCGCCCCCGGAGTGGACCTCGTCGGGGTTCTCGGCCAGCAGGGCCTCGGGCAGGGGCCGCCCGGCCACGATCTTGTGGTTGCCGGAGTGGGCTTTGAGGCCCCGCACCGTGGCCACCAGCACCGCGGCGTCGGGGGCCAGGCCCGAATAGCGGCACTTGATGTTGAAGAACCGCTCGGCGCCCATGTCGGCTCCGAACCCGGCTTCGGTGAGCAGGAAGTCGCCGGTGCGCACCCCTACCTGGTCGGCCACGATCGAGGAGTTGCCGGTGGCGATGTTGCCGAACGGGCCGGTGTGCACCAGGGCCGGGGTGTTCTCCAGGGTCTGCATCAGGTTGGGTTTGACCGCCTCCTTCAAGATGACGGCCATGGCCCCGGCCGCGCCGATGTCCTCGGCCGTCACCGGGGTGCCGTCGGGCGTGTAGCCCACCACGATGCGGCCCAGCCGGCCCCGCAGGTCGGCCAGCCCGGTGCACAGGGCCAGGGCGGCCATCACCTCCGAGGCGGCGGTGATGTCGAAGCCGGACTGGCGGGGTATGCCGTCCAGGCGGCCCCCCAGGCCGATGACCGCGTTGCGCAGAGCCCGGTCGTTCACGTCGAGCACCCTCCGCCAGCCGATGTTGTGGAGGTCGAGGTTGCACTCGTTGCCGTGGTAGAGGTGGGCGTCCACCATGGCCGCGCACAGGTTGTGGGCTGCGGTCACCGCGTGCATGTCGCCGGTGAGGTGGAGGTTGAACAGGTCCATCGGCACCACCTGGCTGTAGCCGCCCCCGGCGGCGCCGCCCTTGATGCCGAACGTCGGCCCCATCGACGGCTGGCGGATGGCGATGGTGGCGCGGCGGCCGATGTGGGAGAACCCCTGGCCCAGGCCGACGGTGGTGGTGGTTTTGCCCTCGCCCAGGGGGGTGGGGGTGATGGCCGACACGATCACGTAGCGGGCCCGGGGCCGGTCGGCCATGGCCTCGATGGCGTCGAGGTCGATCTTGGCCGCCCCCTTGCCGTAGGGCTCGAGGTGCTCGACCGGTATGCCCGCGGCGGCGGCGATCTCGTCGAGCGGCTTCAGGCTGGCCCGCGAGGCGATCTCAAGGTCTGACGGGAACGGCATCTGTCATTCGGCTCCCACTCGGCCCCGTCTCCGGGGGCTCGCTTCCGGCGGCGGCGCCGCCCCGGCCGGTCGACGGCCGGCCCGGATCACGGTACATTCTCGTTCCGTATATCGGAACGATTCCAGCATACAGAACAGCACCGATCAGAGAGCCCGAAACCGTCGACCGGCCTAAAACCCGTCGGCGCACCCGAAACCCGTCGACCGGCCCGAACCCGCAGCCGCCGACTGAATCAGCCGAACCGCCGACCGATCAGGGGGCCAGAGCATGCCGGAGTTCCCCTCCGAGGCCAGATGCGTCGTCATAGGGGCCGGGATCGTCGGCAACTGCTTGGTCGGCCACCTCGCCAAGCTGGGCTGGACCGATCTGGTCCTGCTCGACAAGGGGCCGCTGCCCAACCCGGGCGGCTCCACCGGTCACGCCTCCAACTTCATCTTCCCGGTGGACCACAACAAGGAGATGTGCCTGCTGGGCGAGCAGAGCGCCAACCAGTACCGGGACCTGGGGCTGTCGGTCGATTCCGGCGGCATAGAGGTGGCCCGCACCCCTGAGCGCATGGACGAGCTGCAGCGGCGCATGACCTCGGCGGTGGCCTGGGGGGTCGAGGCCCGCCTGCTGACCCCGGCCGAGGTGGCCGAGCTGGTGCCCTTCGTCAACCCCGAGGTGATCCTGGGCGGCTTCTACTGCCCGACCGTGTCGGTGGTGGACTCGCTGGAGACCGGCACCCGGATGCGCACCCTGGCCGTCGAGGCCGGCTGTCGGGTGTTCGCCAACACCGAGGTGCTCGACATCACCACCCGCCCCGGCCCGGTCGAGGGGTCCCGGGCGGTGGAGGCGGTGGTCACCGACAAGGGGGCCATAAGCACCGAGCACGTGGTGATCGCCTGCGGGGTGTGGTCCAACCGGGTGGCCAACATGGCCGGGGCCCGCATCCCGCTGGCCCCGGCTGTTCATCAGATGGCCGACGTGGGGCCGATCGACATCCTGGCCGCCACCGGCAACGAGATCGGCTACCCCATCGTGAGGGACATGGACACGTTCTGCTACGAGCGCCAGTCGGCCGGGTCCATGGAGGTGGGGTCTTACGCCCACCGTCCCATCCTGCACCACCCCGACGACATCCCCTCCAACGCCGAGGCCGCCCTGTCGCCCACCGAGATGCCGTTCACCCCCGACGACTTCGACCCCCAGATGGAGCAGGCCATCGAGCTGATCGAGCTGCTGGGCGACGCCGAGATCAAGTACGCCATCAACGGCCTGCTGTCGCTCACTCCCGACGCCATGCCCTGCCTGGGGGAGACGCCCGAGGTGCGCAACCTGTGGTCGGCGGCCGCGGTGTGGGTGAAGGAGGGCCCGGGCATGGCCCAGGTGGTGGCCGAGTGGATGACCCACGGCTACCCCCGGGTCATCGACGCCCACGGCGCCGACATCGCCCGCTTCTACCCCCCCGAGCAGACCGACGAGCACATCTGGGCCCGGGCCGCCGAGCACTTCAACAAGACCTACGGGATCGTGCATCCCGCCGAGCAGTGGGAGGGCCGCCGGTTCCTGGACGCCGGCCCCTACCTGTCCCGCCAGCGGGAGCTGGGGGCGGAGTTCTTCCAGGCCCGCACTTGGGAGCGGCCCCAGTGGTTCGAGTCCAACGCCGATCTGGTGGACCGCTACGGGGTCGAGGGCCGGGAGGTGGAATGGGACGCCCGTTGGTGGAGCCCGATCACCGTGGCCGAGCACCTCAACCTGCGGGAGAACTGCGGGCTGGTGGACCTGAGCGCCTTCCAGATCTTCGAGCTGTCCGGGCCGGGCGCGGTGGCCTACGCCGACTATCTGGCCGTGAACCGCATCGATGTGCCGGTGGGGCGGGCCGTGTACACCCCGTGGCTCACCCCCGACGGCGGCTTCCGCTCGGATCTGACCATGATGCGGATGGCCGCCGACCGGGTGCGCATCGTCACCGGCGTCTTCGACGGGGGCCGCGACGAGTACTGGGCCCGCCGCCATCTGCCCCACGACGGCTCGGTCTCCTTCGCCAACGTCACCGGCGAGATCACCACCCTGGGGGTGTGGGGGCCCAACGCCCCGGCGGTGGTGGGGGCCCTGACCGACGCCGACCTGAGCCAGGCCGGCTCGCCCTACGGCTGGCTGGTGGACGTGGAACTCGACTGCGGCGGGGGCCGGACGGTTGCGGCCGCGCTGTTCCGCATCTCTTATGTGGGCGACGCGGGCTGGGAGATCTACGCGGCCTGGGACGACGGCCCGGCGGTGTGGGACGCGCTGATGGCCGCGGGCGCCGACTGGGGGCTGCGGCCCACCGGGGGAGGGGTGTACGGGACGTCGGGGCGGCTGGAGAAGGGCTACCGGCTCATGGGGGCCGAGCTGGAGAGCGAGTACAACCCGCTGGAGGCCGGTCTGGCCCGGCCGAGGGTGAAGGAGGCCGATTTCATCGGCAAACAGGCCTACCTGCGGGCCCGCTCGGCGGCTGGTGGTCCCGAGGTGGCCATGTGCACCCTGGCGGTGACCGACCACGCCGACCGCCGGGGCCGCAAGCGCTACATGCAGGGCGGCAACGAGCCGATCCTGACCCTCGACGGCAACCGGATCACCGACTCCCACGGCCGGGTGTCGCGGGTGACCAGCGCCGGGCCGGGCCCGTCGGTGGGCCGCTACCTGCTCATGGCCTATCTGCCGGTGGAACTGGCCGCGCCCGGAACCGAGCTGCAGGTCATGTACATGAACGAGCTGTTCCCGGTGGAGGTGGCCGGGACCGGCGCCGTGTTCGACCCCGACGACGCCCGCCTGAAGGGCTGAGGCCGGCTTCTTGCTGCGCATCCTGTGCTGCGTGAAGCGGGTGCCCGCACCGGGGGCCCGGATCAACGTGACCGCCGACGGGCTGGCCGTGGACGCCGCCCACCTCGGCTTCACCACCAGCCCCCACGAGGAGTGCGGGGTGGAGGAGGCGGTGCAGATCGCCGAGCGGTGCGGGGGCGAGGTGACGGTGCTCACCCTGGGGCCGCCCGAAGCGGCCGAGCAGTTGCGCTACGCCGCCTCGGTGGGGGCCCACCGGGGGGTGCTGGTCCCCGCCGACGGCGGCGCCCGGGACCCCCAGCGCACCGCGGCGATCCTGGCCGAGGCGATTCGTCGCCTGGAGTCGGCGGACGGGGCCGGGCCGTTCGACTTGATCGTGTTCGGCAACGAGTCGGCCGACTCGGGCGGCTTCCAGGTCGGGGTCCGGACGGCCTATGGGCTGGGGCGGCCCATCGTCAACGGCGTCAAGGGGATCGAGATCGACGGGCCCGCGGTGAGGGTCCGCCGGGAGATCGACGGCGGCTTCGAGGTGTACGAGATGGAGATGCCGGCCGCGGTGGGGGTCAAGGAGGGCATCAACCTGCCCCGGTACCCGACCATGAAGGGCCGGCTGGCCTCCAAGAGACTGGAGATCGAGATTCTCGATCTCGACGCCCCTCTTGGCGGCCAGACCATGGTGAGGCTGCGACGGCCGGCCGAGACCGTCTCGGAGACGGCGATCCTTGGCCACGGCCCCGAAGCCGCCCCGGCGGTGGCCGACGTGCTCGAGTCCCTGGGGGTGCTGTGATCTCTCCTGTGCTGGCGGTGCTCGAGCACGACCGGGGGGCGATGGCCGAGGCCGCCCGGGAGGCCCTGACCTTCGGCCGGGGCCTGGCCGAGTCGCTGGGCGCCGGCCTGGAGGCGCTGCTGATCGGCAGCGACGACGCTGACTTGGTGGCCGAGGCCGGTGCCTACGGCGCGGCGGCGGTGCACACGGTGACCCATCCGGTGCTGAGCGACTTCGGCCCCGAGGCCTGGGGCGAGGCGATCGCCCGGGCGGCGGGGATGCTGAAACCGGCCGCGGTGCTGGCCGGGGGCAGCGAGCGCGGCAACGAGGTGATGGCCCAGGCCGCAGCCCGCCTCGACCTACCGTTCGTGTCCAACTGCACCGCCATCGACCCCTCCGGTGCCGACGGGTCCGGCGTTGACTCCGGGTCCGGCGAGTGGTCCATCACCCGCATCCAGTGGGGCGGGTCGCTGCTGGAGGACGTGAGGCTGGCCGCGGCCCTGCCGCTGGTGACCTGCGGCCTGCACGCGGTGGCCTCCGAGCCGCTGCCGGAGCCGGTGTCGCCAGCGGCGGCCGGGCTGGAGATCGACCTCGACCCGGCCCTGGCCCGCACCGTGGTGAAGGACCGGGTGGTGCTGGAGGCGGGCGTGACCCTGCCGACCGCGCCGGTGGTGGTGGGCGGCGGCCGGGGCGTGGGCTCGGCCGAGGGGTTCGGGCCGCTGGAGGAGCTGGCCGGGCTGCTGGGGGGCCGGGTCGGCTGCAGCCGGGCCGTTACCAACAACGGCTGGCGGCCCCACTCCGACCAGGTGGGCCAGACCGGCACCCGCATCGCCCCGGAGATCTACATCGCCTCGGGCATCTCCGGCGCCATCCAGCACTGGGTGGGGGCCATGGGCAGCAAGCACATCCTGGCCATCAACACCGACCCCGAGGCCAACATGGTGGTGAAGGCCGACTGGGCCGTAATCGGCGACCTCCACGAGGTCATCCCCGCCATCAGCGCCGAAATCCGCCGCCGCCACCCCTGACTCCCCGACATCTTCGAAACCTTCCGAGCCGCCCCTCCCGGTTGGCCGTGTCTTGCAGTCCTGTCGCGGTGGCAGCCAACGAGGATCGAGGGATGCGACAAACGATGTAGGAACTACCCCGACAAATGAGGCATGAACTACCCGGACAAACGGTGTAGGAACTAGACTTCACGGCGTGCGTCCGTACCTGCCGAGGATCGTTGACTCCGTTTTGCGTTCTGACTTGAGCGCCTTCGCGGGTGTTCTGATGACCGGGGCCCGCGGGGTCGGCAAGACCCGGACGGCGCTCGAGCTGGCCAACTCGGTGCTGCGCCTTGATCAGGCCAACGACCGGAGCCTGGTGGAGGCCGATCCGATCGGGGCGATCTCGGGCCGAGAGACCCCCTTGCTGATAGACGAGTGGCAGATCGTCCCCGAGGTCCTGCGGGCGGTGAAGCTGGACGTCGACTCGCGCCCCGGGCCGGGCCGGTTCATCGTTACCGGGTCGGCCCGCAACGACCTGCTCTCAGATGTGTGGCCCACCACCGGCAGGCTGATCCGTCTCCGTCTCCGGGGGCTGGTAGGCCGAGAGCGGTTCGGATCGGCTGCGAAGGCATCGCTATTCGACCGCTGGGACGATCCTGACGAGCGTTTCGCCATTCCTCCGGACCCTCCCAACCTACGGCGATACATCGAGATCGTCACCGACAGCGGCTTTCCCGAGGCGCTGACCGTCTCTTCGGGCCGCCAGAGGCGGCGCTGGCTGCGGGCCTACGGAGAGGAGATCGCCCACAGCGACATGCCCGGGCTGGCCGCCTCGCCGGGCCGGCGCAAGGACTCCAAGCGGTTCGCCGTCTATCTCGAGTCCTGCGCGCTCAACACGGCCGGCATCGTGTCGCAAATGGATCTGTCCCGGCAGGCGGGCGTAAACGCCCGCACCTCCGCGGGCTACGACGAAGCGCTCGACTCGCTGGGCGTCGTCGACAGCTTGCCGGCTTGGGGCTCGAACCGTCGCAATCGACTGTACACGGAGCGGGCCAAACGTCACTTCGCGGACCCGGGGCTGGCTGCAGCCGTCGCCGGTCTGACCTCCGACGACGTGTACGCCGAGAGCGATATCAGGGGCCGGATGATCGACACCTTCGTGACGGCCCAGCTCCAGGTTGAGGCCGACGCCGCCGACTCGGCCCGCCTGTTCCACCTGCGGACGAGAAGGGGCGAACACGAGATCGACGTCGTGGCCGAGGCCGGCCGCCGTCTGATCGCCTTCGAGATCAAGGCGGGCGGGGCGCCGTCTCGGGGCGACGCCCGCCACCTGATCTGGTTCCGGGACCGGATAGCCGGCGACCGGTTCGCAGGCGGGGTGATCCTGCACACCGGCCCCCACCGCTACGAGATCGACGACCGGATCGAAGCCGTTCCCATCGCCGGCCTCTGGGGATGACCCCGCCCGGCCGGGGGTTGTCAGTCGGCGAGTTGTTCGGCCAGGCGGGCGGCGGCTTCAATCACGGCCAGGCCGTGGTCGTGGGCCTGGTCGGGGTCGGGGAAGCGGTAGGCCGGGCCGTGGACGTGCAAGGCCGACTCCACCCGGCCGTCGGGCATGACGATGGGCGCGGCCACCGAGTTGAGGCCCTCGGCGAACTCCTCGTAACTCCAGGCGTAGCCGAGGTGGCGGACGTGCTCCAGCCGCTCCAACAGGTCGTCGGGGTCGGTCATGGTGAGGTCGGTGCACTTGGGCAGCGGCTTGGCTAGGTAGCCCTCGATCTCGTCGTCGGGCATGTGGGCCAGCATCACCAGCCCCGCCGCCACGGCGTGCAGCGGCGCGTACTCGCCGGACCAGTCCCTCACTTGCACGCTGGACGACGACTCGGTCTGGTCGAGGTACAGGACTTGGCCGTCGTCGATGATCGACAGCCCGGCCACCTCGTCGGTTTTCTCGGCCAGCTCCAGCAGGTGGGGCCGGGCCGAGGCGATGAGGTTGCGGCCGGGCTGGGCGCCGCCGGCGATGTCGACCAAGCCGGGGCCGAGCCGGTACCCGCCCCCGCTCTCTATCTGCTCGACCGCGTTCTCGGCTTCCAGAGCGGCCAGCAGTCGGGCCACGGTGCTCTTGGGCAACTCGACCCGCTCGGCCAGCTCGGTTACCCCCACCGGTCCTAGGGCCAGCGTCCGCAGCAGTGCGAAGGCCCGCTCGATGGTCTGGATCGACATGCGCTCAGCCTACCGGCGAACCTCCGGCGGGCGTTCCACGATGTGGAACGCCTGGTCCGGGGCCGGGATGCCGCGGCTACGAAGACAGATGCGCTATTTTGTTATATTCCACTAGAGCGCCCCCTGAACTCGGAACGGGCAAGGGACCCTGGTCCCCCGGCTCGGTCCGATCCCCATCCCCGGGCGAGCCCGGAGCGGCCGCAGGACGCTCGGCCGAGCGCTGCGCAACCGCCGCAACGGGATTGACCAACAGCCCGCTCGGAGCGACCGCGGCGAGCTGTTCGTACGCCCTGAGCCCCACGTACCGCTCGCCGTCGTGGCCGTCGGCATAGGCGAAGCCGTCCGTCTCCCACGTAAGCGCCAGCACCCCGTCCCGGACCGCCTCCTCCAGCACCGAGCGCTTCACCAGGCGGGGCAGGTACAGGTACTGCGTGTAGTCGTCCCACAACTGATCGATCCCCACGTGGTCGCCCCGCCACAGCGGAATGCGGTCGATGTCGAGGCGCAGCCGGGTGCCGGAATAGGCCGGGATCAGCGCCTCCTCGCCCTTCAGCTTCTCCGCCACCCGCTCGGCCAGCGTCCCCAAGCCCGAAACCCGGATGGCGTCCCAGCGGACCGGCCCGGTGGGGTTGTCTATGGACTGGTTCGGGTTGAGCACCCACTGGTAGGTCTCGGCCACCCGGTCGTCGACGGTCTTGTGCGACTCCTTCAGCTTGCCCGCGATCTGGCGGACCTGGAAGTTGTCGAGGTTGAGCGTGTCGCACTTGATGGGACACTGCCGCGGGTCCTGTCACGGGCGGTTGCGGGGTGTCCCGGCCGGCGGGTCCTGTCACGGGGGCGGTCGTCGCCGCGAGCGGCGACGACGCTGACCCCCGTGCCACCCCCCGGCCTGGCGCACCGGGCTCCGGCCCAGGCTCTTGCTCACCGGCCGTGTTGGCGCGGCTGTCGGAGACGGGCCCGTGGTTGAGTTCTTGCTCACTGGCTCGGCGGCGAGGTGAGGGGTTGCTGCCAGCTCCATTGTCGGGGTTCGGGGCGTGGGTGGGGGTTATTCCTAGGGCGGCGGTTAGGGCGTCGGCGTTGTGCTGGTCCCAGGTGCGGGTTTGGTCGGGTTTGGCGTTTCGGCCGCCGTCGGCTCGGTAGAGGCGGTTGGCGATGTCGTCGATGATGGCCCGGGCTTGGGCGCCGGTGACGGGGTCCAAGCGAGTGCGGAAGTTGACCATGCCTTCGGCGTCGGACCAGGCCCGGTGGCTGCGCATGGCCCGCTGGCGGCGGAACTTGGCCTCGCGGTCCGCCATCGTCTGGTGGCGGCTGGTCCAGTCGGTGACCTCCCGGGCGGCCAGATCGGCGGGCAGTTCCTTGGCCCGGTCCAGCAAGGCCGTGTCGGTGTCCACCGTCTCGGCCGAGGTCGCCCGGGCGGCTTGCACCAGGGCGTCGGCGTGTTCGGCGGTGATGTCGCCCTCGGCCAGGGCGCCGGCCACCGCGGGCATCTGGTCCAAAACCTCGGCTCGGTGCAGCCGTCGGCGGGCCTCGCGCTGAGAACAGCCCCCAGAGTCGCGCAGCAGCTCGATGCCCGCGGCGGGGTCGAAGGTCCGGTCTGCGATCAGGGTCAACAGCCGGGCTTCTAAGGCGTCCACCGCCGCCCGCACCCGCTTCGCCCCGACCGCGGCGCTGCGCAACTCGGCCAGGCAAATCGCACCTGCTGGCCGACGAGGTGGGGCTGGGCAAGACCATCGAGATCGGCCTGGCCCTGCGGGAGCTGCTGCTGTCGGGCCGGGCCTCCACCGCGCTGGTGCTGGTGCCGGCGTCGGTGATGATCCAATGGCAAGAGGAGTTGGCCGAGAAGCTGCTGCTGGAGGTGCCCCGCCTCGACCGGGCCAACCGGGTGCTGGCCTGGCCCGACGGGTCGGTCATGCCCATAGCCGGCAACGTCTGGCACTCCTCGAAGCTGCTGCTGGCGTCGTCGCACCTGGCCCGCCGCCAAGACCAGCAAGACGACCTGCTGGAAGCCCCCGGATGGGACGTGGTGGTGGTCGACGAGGCCCACCACGCCCGCCGCTCCCCGGCCGGCCACCCGAACGCCCGGCCCAACCGGATGCTGGGGCTCCTGCAGGCCATGCGAGCCCGCGGCAAATGGCGGATGCTTCTGGCCGCGTCGGCCACGCCCATGCAGATGCACGCCCTCGACCTGTTCGACCTGCTCGACCTGATGGGCCTGCCGCCGCAGTGGCGCCGCCTGGAGGACCTGGAGGGCTACTTCTCGGAACTGGCCGAGGGATTCGACCGGCGCAACTGGGAGCGGCTGCGCCGCATGGTGGAGGGATTCGAGCAGAAATGCACCGTCGATCCCGGCGTGCGGGCCGGGCTGGCCGACAGCGGGATCGGGGCGGTGGAGGTCAGCCGGATCACCGGCTTCGCCCAGACCGGCTGGACCAACCGGGAGGCGGCCCAGAGGGACGACGGCGCCCGAGCCGCTTGGGACAAGTGGCTGGGGGCGTCCACCCCGGTGGCCGACCGGGTGTTCCGCACCACCCGGCGGACCCTGCGCGGCTACCGCGACACCGGGGAGCTCGACCCGGCCACCGTCATCCCCGAGCGCGCCATCTCCGACAAGGCCCTGACGCTGGAGGGACCGGCCCGGAGCCTCTACGACGCCATCGACGACTACGTGCGCCACACCTACGCCAAGTACAAGCGGGTGCTGGGCAAGAAGCGGGCGGTGCCGGTGGGGTGGATCATGGCCGTCTACCGCCGTCGGCTCACCTCGTCGTTCCACGCCGTGCGCTGCTCGCTGGAACGCCGGCGCGAGGCGCTGACCGCGGCGATGAGCGGGCGGGCCGGCTCGGGCCCCGGCGCCGGCCTAGGCGTCGAGGGGCTGTTCGACGAGGACGACGAGGCCGTCGACGGCGACATCCCCGAGAGCTTCGCCCCCGCGGTGGCCGCGGCCGAGGCGGCCTCGGTGCGGAAGGTGGTGGCCGAGGAGGTGGCCGAACTCGACCGGATCCTGGGCGCGCTCGACCGGCTCACCGAACTAGACGACCGCGAGCCCAAGATGGCCGCCCTGCACACCCTCATCCGGGAGGCGGTCGAGGACGGGCACACCAAGCTGGTGGTCTTCACCCAGTACACCGACACCCTGCGGTTCATCCGCGACGCCCTGGAGGGATGGCGCGACGTGCTGGTCTGCTACTACGGCGGTCGGGGCGAGCGCTGGGACGACCGCCTCGGCGGCTGGGACCGGATCGGCAAGGAGCAGGTCAAGGCCCGGTTCCGGGCCCCCGGCGCCATCAGCATCATGATCGGCACCGACTCCATGTCCGAAGGCCTCAACCTGCAGGCCTCGGACTGGCTGGTGAACTTCGACCTGCCCTGGAACTTCACCCGGGTGGAGCAGCGCATCGGCCGGGTGGACCGCATCGGCGGGCAGCCCGCGGTGCGCGTCGCCAACCTCATGTACGCCGACACCATCGAGGAGCGCATCTTCCGGCGGATCACCGAGTGCCACCAGCGGTTCGGGGCCGTGCTCGGCCCGGCCGCCCCGGTGTTGTCCGAGCACGTCATCGCCGACTGCGTGCTCGGGGAGAGGAACGAGGGCGAGGTGCTCGACGAACTCGAGGCGGGCATGGAGCGCCTGGCCGCCGCCCCGCTGCGCCCCGCCGCCCTGGACCGGGTGCCGGTCCACTCGTCCGAGCTGGACCCGGCCATGACCCTGACTGGGCTGCGGGACCGGCTGTTCGGGATCGACGCCGCCCGGGCCCGGTTTGGCGACCACCCCCACGGCTGGGCCGATGCCTGGCTGCTGGAGCTGGCCGACGGCAAGCACCCGGTCACCTTCGACCCCCGCCGCTACGACTCCGCCGACGGCCTCAGCCTGTTGACCTGGGGCAACCCCCTGCTAACCCGCCTCCTCACCGAACTAGAAGACCGCAAAACAATCGATCACTCCATCGTCGAGGGCTACCGGCGAATTCCTCTAAGCGCCACTGAGGAGGCCGCTGAGAATGCCGTCGCCATGGCTTCGCTCCGCGAGTCAATCCTCGAAGAGCCGTGGTGAGCGGACCTGATCGCTGCGAGCCGCTATCGACTGTTGACACTGGCGCGGCGGCGGCCGTTTAGGAGCCAGCCGATGGGGGTGTGGCGCACCCCGGCCTGATAGGCGGCCAGCAGCACCGCGGTGACGACCAGGCACAGGCCGGTGAACTTCACCGTGGCGGGCAGGTCCCAATCCCGGGTCAGCACCTGCAGCTCGATGACTAGGGGCAGGTGGGCCAGATAGATCCAGTAGGAGGCGTCTGACAGGTATCGGACGCTGCGGCGCTCGGCGGGCAGCACCTGCCGGAACAGGCCGATGAGGGCGAAGGACATGGCCCACGTGTAGGCCACCTGGGCCACCGAGGCCGCCAGCCAGGACCCGCCCTCGGTGAAGGTGAACCCGAGCCCCGTCGGCAGGATCACCAACACCGTCACCGGCAGCCACACGAACCAGTGCCGGCCCACGGTGTCGATCAGGAGCCGGTCCGACCGGTCCCGGCGGTCGTATATCAGCGCCCCGAAGGCGAAGAACAGCCCGTAGTAGGCCAGCACGTGGGCGGGCGGCCACAGCCCCGCGGCGGTGTCGGGGCCGAACACCGGGAAGGCCCCGCCGCCGCCCATGGCCAACTGGGGGACCACGGTGACCGGAACCAGCAGCCACGGCCACCACCGGCTCGACCGGGCTGCCCCCGGGCCGCCGCTGGGGTCGCCAGCGCCGCTGCTGGCATCGTCGCCAGCGCCGGCCCGGGGGCGGCCTCGGGCCCGGCCCGCCAGCCTGGCCAGCCCGACCACCGCCGCGAACCCGGCCACCATCCAGCACAGGAACCACAAGAACCACAGGTGATGGAAGCTGGACAGCCAGGTGGACAGGGCGAAGTCGTCGCCCTCTTCGCCATCGGTCGCGCCCTCCCGCCACCAGTCCAGGTCGGACCACTCCTGGCCGGGCCGGCGGACATCGGCCGCGCCTCCGGCCACCAGCGAGTCGGCCACCTCGGCCTGGCCGTACCAGACGGCCAAGTCCAGCGCGGTGTAGACGTTGGCCACCTCGCCGTCGGCGCCCACCTCGACCGCCTTGGCGCCGGGCTCGGCCCCCCGGTCGAGCAGCAGCTCGATGATCTCGACGCTCCCGACACTCACCGCGGCGTGAAGCGGCGTCCACCCCCTCGGGTCCCACTCGGGCCGGTAGTCGGGGCTGATGCCCCGGTCGAGCAGCTCGGCCACCGCGTCGGCGTCGGTGGTGAAGACCGCGCCCCTCAGGTCGCCCTGTTCCACCGCGGCGACGGCCGCGGTCCGGTCGACGGCCCGCTCCGACACCCAGTCCACCAGCGGCACGATGGTGACCATGCCCGCCGCCAGGGGCAGGGCGATCCGGCGCACCCGGTGCCCCATGAGCCTCCCCAGCCCCCGCCGTCGCCACAGCATGGCGGTGAAGAACCCGCTGAGCAGGAAGAACACCGGCATCCGGAACCCGTGGACGGCCCACAGGAACTCGTCGAAAGGCCCGTCCAGGTTGCTGGTGGAGTCCTGCGCCGGCCAGAAGCTGGGAAAGAAGGACAGCGAGGCGTGCAGGCCGACCCCCAGCAGCATGGCGAACCCCCGCAGCGCATCCAAGTCGTGGCGCCGAGCTGAACCGGAGCCCGATGCCGGCCCTGGCCCCGAGGCTGCCGGGGCAGGGTCGGGGGCTGAAGGCATTTACCTCACAGTATCCGCTCTACGCAGCTTGCGAGCTGGCGGAGGTTCCTCACCTCGAACACCTCCGCGCACGACCGGGCGTAGGCGCTCATCTGGGAATCGTGGGTGTCCCAGCGGTCCTTGGGCTCGGGGTTCAGCCAGTACAGGCGGCGGGCCCGGCCCCCGATCCGGGCCAGTGCCTCGGCGCCAGCCGGCCGGTAGTTGGTGCGGGCGTCTCCGGTGATCAGCACCGTGGCCGAGGGCCGGAGGTCGCGATCGGCGGTCTCGGCCCAGAACTGGTCCAGCACCCGGCCGTAGTCGGAGTGGCCGTCGGCGCCGATCACGTTGGTGTTGCGCATGATCTGCCAGGGTTCGATGCCGTGGCCGGTCGCCTTCAACAGCGCTGTGACCTCGTCGACGGCGCCGACGAAGACGAAAGACCGAGTTCGGGCTACCTCGGCCGACAGCGCGGCCATCAGCGTCAGCGTGAACAGCGAGAACTCGGCCACCGACCCGCTGATGTCGCACAGCACGAAGAGTTCGGGCCGGCGGGGGCTCCGCCGCTTGAAGGCCACGTCGAAGGGCACGCCCCCGCTGGAGACCGACTGGCGGACGGTGCGCCGCATGTTCACCCGCCCCGACCGCAGGCTGCGCCGCCGCCGAGCCAGTCGCCCGGCCAGCTTGCGGGCCAGGGGGCGCACGGCCTGGCGGACCCGATCCAGCTCGGCTCGGGACGCCTTCAGAAACTCGACATCCTCCAACGGCCCTTCGGTCTCGTCGGTCTGGGGATCGCCGAGCCGGGCCCGGACCTCCGACGCGATCAGCCGCTTCAGCTCCTCGACCCGCAGCCGCAGGTCCTGGGGGGCGGCGCCGGGGTCGGCCCGGAGGGCCTCCGACATCAGTCGGGCCAGATCGGCCCCCCGGCAGACCCGCTGGACATGGTGGCGCTCGCCCCGGTGGTCGCGGTCGAGACCCCCCAACTCGTCCACCAGCCGGGCTGCGGCCGGGCCCAGGTTTCCACCCGAGGCGATCAGCCGGGCCAGGCCGGCCCTCGTCAGGTCTTCGTCGGTGCCGCCGACGGCCAGCAGCGGGAACAGTCGCTCGAAGGCGGCGTCGAAGATACCGAAATGGCGCGATTCCTTGACCATCGTCGCCCGCAGCGCGGTCCGCAGCTCCTCCCGGGAACCCAGGTCGACAACCGTGGCGGCCCGGCCCGCGTCGATCAGCTCGGCTTGGGCCACATCGACGCCACCGGCCTGGAGCAAGCGGCCCAAGTCGATCACCCGGCCGACCAGAGCATCGCCCGCCTCCGGGTCAGCCGGCGCATCGCCCGCCTCGCGGGCCGAAGCCGCCGTCACCGCAGCGCTAGGGCCGCGCTGATCTGGGCGGCCACATCCAGCAGGGGGGGCAGGAAGTCGGCGCGCAGCTCGTCGAGAGAGGTGCGTCCGGTGTAGGTGCTCACGTTCACGGCGGCCACGGCCACCCCACCGGCGGCCCGCAGGGGCGCGGCGATCGACCGGAGTCCGACCTCCAGTTCCTGGTCCACCATGGCCCAACCGTCGGCCCTCACCTCCTCGATCTTCTCCAGCAGGGTCGCCGGCGACCGGACGGTGTGCTCGGTGATGTACTCGGCGCCGCTGCGCTCGAAGACGGAGACGATCTCGTCGTCGGCTAGCTCGGCCAGCAGCACTCGGCCCATCGAGGTCTGGTAGGCCGGGAACCGCGATCCGAGGCCGATGGAAACGGTCATGATCCGCTTGGCCGGGACCCGGGCCACGTACACCATGTCGGTGTCGTCGAGCACTGCCACCGATGACGATTCCCTGACTGCCTCGCTGAAGGACTCCAGGTGGGGCTGGGCGATGTCGGTGAGGCCCAGAGACGAGACGAACGAGTGGCTGAGGTCCAGCACCCGGGCGGTGAGCTCGAAGTATCGGCCGTCGCTGCGCACGTAGCCGAGCTGTCTGAGGGTGAGCAGCAGCCGCCGGGCCGTGGCCCGGGTTAGCTCGGTCCGTCGGGCCACGTCGGCCAGGGTCTGGCGAGGGCGCTCCTGGGAGAAGGAGCGAATGACGGAGAGGCCCCGCTCCAGCGACTGCACGAATTCGGCCATCGGCTTGACGCCCCCTTGAAACCGCTCTATAGTCGTTCTCTATACGAACTATTGTGCGCTTAGCGAACAATAGTGGGAAAGAGCCTCGGCGGTCAAGCCGGGGCCCGGTCCGCGGGGCGAGCGGCCGGAGCCGACAGGAGCACCGGCACCGACAGATGCAGGAGGACGAGGCGATGACGCAGTACACCACGGTGTTCGGGTCATTGGACGACTACGCCAAAGGCGGGGTGGA
Organism: uncultured Acidimicrobiales bacterium; assembly: GCA_958296055.1. Taxonomy (GTDB): domain Bacteria; phylum Actinomycetota; class Acidimicrobiia; order Acidimicrobiales; family Aldehydirespiratoraceae; genus CATQHS01. Next base: position 179,159 of record CATQHS010000001.1, on the reverse strand, counting down.
GGTGATCGACGACGACCCCAAGTACTACGCCTTCTCCAACATGTTCGAGGTGGCGGGCCGGGCCGCGCCCTACGAGAAGGTGGCGGTGGCCAAGAACCTCGAGTACGTGCTGGAGGTCATACGGGCCGAGGGGACCGACGAGTGGCGGGCCGCCCCCCATGACGAGTTCGCTTTGGTCATGGACGGCACTCTCCAGGTGGAGCTGATCGACCCCGACGACGGGCTAGTGGACTCCGAGGCCCAGGGGTCGGTGGCGCTCGCCTCCGAGCCGGCCGGGTCGCGCATGGGCCGAGTCACCGCCGGTCCGGGCCACATGGCCCTGCTGCCGGCCGGCAAGGCCTACCGCCTCCACAGCGACGGCGTCGCCGTGGTGCTGCTCCAGACCATCGAGGGGCCCGACACCGTGCACCGGTGGGCCGAGATCTGCCAGACCGTCTGAAACCCGTCGTCAAGACCTTCGAGTCCAAACTCCGAACGGAGGAGCCAACCGTGACCATGACCCAAACCGCCCCCAACGCCTCGGGCTACAAGAGTTTCGCCATAGGCGAGTTCAAGTTCAGCCGGGACGAGTACTTCGTCACCGTCGAGTGGCCCACCGGAAGCCATCAGATGGCCATCGACCAGTGGCTGCGCTGCCTGCAGCGCGACATCGCCTGGGGCTTCTTCTACGGAATCGTCAACTTCGACAGCGTGATCGGCACCATGAACCACTACGGCAACGTGGACATGTTCGCGGGCCGGTTCAACGACGCCTACCGCCGGGCCGAGGTGGACTACAGCGAGAACTTCGAACACGATGATCTGCTGGGCTGCTTTAAGGCCATGTTGTCTGACTGGACCAACGAGGGCTACGACCCGTTCGCGGCCCCCATGGAGACCGGCTCGGCCTTCGGCCCCAGCCGCGGCCACAACGACGAGGCCATCAGCCGCCGCCGGGTGGTGGCCAGCCGCATGGTGGGGATACCCGGCGACGAGCCGCTTCGCAGCGACGAGACCGGGCATCCGGTGAACCGGGGCTTCGCCGACGTAGCTCAAGACGAGCCGATCATCGAGGCCGAGCCCGGCTACGAGGGTGAGGTGTGCGCTTTCAATCTGTTCGCCTACCTGTCCCGATCCGACGTGACTTGGAACCCGTCGGTGGTGTCGGCGTGCAAAGAAAGCCTGTACTGCCCCACCACCGAGGAGTTCATCCTCCCGGTGATACACGGCAACGACCGGGTGGAGTGGTTCGTTCAGCTCAGCGACGAGATCCAGTGGGACGTGGAGGACCGCGACACCGGGGCCAAGCGGGCCCGGGTGGTGATGAAGGCCGGCGATGTGGCCGCCATGCCCGCCGACATCCGCCACCAGGGGTACGCGCCCAAGCGCTCGATGCTGCTGGTGTGGGAGAACGGCTCGCCCCGCATCCCCGAGATGATCGCCAAGGGCGAGGCCTCGGTCCACCCCGTCGACTTCTAATGCCCCCCGTGGAACCCGCCCCGGCCCCCGGCACGGGCGGCCGCCCCGTGAGCCTCTATCAGGACAGGCTGTTCATCGGCGGAGAGTTCACGGCCGCCGCCGCCGGGGGAGCGGTCGAAGTGCGCAGCCCTCACGACGGGACCCTGCTGGCGGAGGTGGCCGAGGCCCGCGAGGCCGACGTGGACCGGGCGGTGGACGCGGCGGTCGCCGCTTTCGGGGGATGGGCCGCCACCCCCGCCGCCGACCGGGGCAGGCTGCTGCTCAGGCTGGCCGATGCCATCGAGGACGACGCGGAGGAACTGGCCCGGCTCGAATCGGTCGACACCGGCCACCCGCTCAGGGACACCGCGACGCTGGACGTGCCCCGCACCGCCGCCACCTTCCGCTACTTCGGCGGCATGGCCGACAAGCACCAAGGCAGCGTCCCGCCGGTGGAGCCGGGCTTCCTCAACTACGTGACCCGCGAGCCGGTGGGGGTAGTGGGCCAGATCGTTCCCTGGAACTTCCCGGTCATGTTCGCGAGTTGGAAGCTCGGCCCCGCTCTGGCCGCGGGCAACACGGTGGTGATGAAGCCCTCCGAGCTGGCGCCGCTGTCCACGCTGCGCATCTGCGAGTTGATGGCCGACGCGGGCGTGCCGCCCGGAGTCGTCAACGTCGTCCCCGGCTACGGCCACACCGCCGGGGCCCGCATCGTCGAGCACCCCGACGTCGCCAAGGTGTCTTTCACCGGGTCCACCGCCACCGGCCGGCTGGTCGCGGCCGCCGCCGCGGGCACCCTCAAGCGGGTCCACCTCGAGCTGGGCGGCAAGGGCGCCAACGCGGTTTTCGCCGATGCCGACCTGCCCGCCGCGGTCGCCGGCGCCGCCTTTGCCGCGTTCCACAACCAGGGCCAGGCCTGCATCGCCGGATCCCGGCTGCTGCTGCACGAGGCCATAGCCGACGAGTTCGTCGAGCGCTTTATCGACCTGGCGTCCTCCATAAAGGTCGGCGACCCGCTGGCGCCGGGCACCGAGCTGGGCCCGCTCACCTCTCCCGAGCACCGGGACCGGGTGCTGTCGTACGTGAAGATCGCCGTCGACGAGGGCGGCGAGATCCTCACCGGGGGCCGAGCCCCCGACGACCCCGACCTGGCCCGGGGCTGCTACGTGGAGCCCACCGTGGTGAGGGCCGAGCCCGGCGACCGGGTGTGCCGGGAGGAGGTGTTCGGACCGCTCGTCACCGTTTCGACCTTCGCGGACGACGACGAGGCAATCGGGTTGATCAACGACGCCGAATACGGGCTCGGCGGGGGCTTGTGGACCTCGGACCTGGCCCGGGCCCACCGAGTGGCCGCCGCCTTCCGCACCGGGATGGTGTGGATCAACAGCTACAAGCGGGTCAACCCCGGCTCACCTTTCGGCGGAGTCGGCCGGTCCGGCTACGGCCGGGAGATGGGCTTCGAGGCCATGCGCGAGTACACCGAGGCCAAATCGGTGTGGGTCAACGTCGACGCCCGGATCCCGCCCTGGTACCCGCGGTGAGTCGGTTCGCCGGCCTGGCCGAGGCGGTGGCCGCCCACGTCGGCGACGGCGACACAGTGGCCGTTGAGGGGTTCACCCACCTGATCTCGTTCGCGGCCGGCCACGAGATCATCCGCCAGGGCCGCCGGGACCTCACCCTGGTGCGCATGACGCCTGACGTGGTCTACGACCAGATGATCGGGGCCGGCTGCGCCCGCAAGCTCGTCTTCTCCTGGGGCGGCAATCCCGGAGTCGGGTCGCTGCACCGGTTCCGGGACGCGGTGGAGAACGGCTGGCCCCGCCCGCTGGAGATCGATGAGCACAGCCACGCCGGCCTAGCCGAACGGTGGCGGGCCGGCGCGGCCGGGCTGCCCTTCGGGGTGCTGCGGGGCTATTCGGGCACCAGCTTGGCCGACCACACCCTGACCATCGCCCCGATCGCCTGCCCCTTCACCGGCGAGGAGCTCGCGGCCGTGCCCGCCCTCAACCCCGACGTGGGGATCATCCACGCCCAGCAGGCCGACCGGGCCGGCAACGTCATGCTCTGGGGGATCTCGGGAGTCCAAAAAGAGTGCGTGCTGTCCAGCCGGCGCAGCATCGTCACGGTCGAGGAGGTGGTCGACTCCTTCGAGCCCCGGGTGAACGGGGTGGTGCTGCCGTCGTGGACAATCGACGCGGTGTGCGTGGTGCCCGGAGGCGCCCACCCTTCCTACGCCCACGACTTCAGCGAACGCGACAACGACTACTACGCGGCCTGGGACCCCATCAGCCGGGACCGCCGGGCGTTCGAAGCCTGGCTCGGCGGCATGCGCGACGGGGTGGCGGCGTGACCGGGCGGCGGCGGGGCGCCCGGGCCAAAACGGCGAGCCGATGACGGCGGCGAACGGCTGGACCGCCGACGAGATGATGACGGTGGCCGCGGCCCGGGCCCTGCCCGACCGAGCCGTTTGCTTCGTGGGCATCGGCCTGCCCAGCAGCGCCGCCAACCTGGCCCGGCGGATGCACGCCCCCGACGCGGTTCTCATCTACGAATCGGGCTGCATCGGCGCCAAGCCCGGGACACTGCCATCCTCCATCGGCGACGGGGTGCTGTCGGATACCGCCGACGCGGTGATCGGCGTCCCCGAGATCTTCGCCTACTGGCTCCAGGGCGGCCGCATCGACGTCGGCTTCCTCGGAGCGGCCCAGATCGACCGTTTCGCCAACATCAACACCACCGTCATAGGCGGTTACCAGGCGCCGAAGGTGCGCCTGCCCGGCGCGGGCGGGGCCCCCGAGATCGCGGCCAACTGCGGCGAGGTCGTCATCACCCTGCGCCACGGGCGGCGGTCCTTAGTCGAGGAGATCGACTTCATCACCAGCCTCGGCCACGGCGACGGCGGAGACCACCGGGAGCGGCTGCGACTGCGGGGCCGGGGGCCCGGCACGGTCATAACCGACCTGGGAGTGCTGCAGCCGGACCCGGAGACCAAAGAACTCACACTGACCAGCGTGCATCCCGGCGTGGAGGCGGCCGATGTGGCCGCCGAAACTGGCTGGGACCTGCGGGTGGCGCCCGATCTCGATGTGACCCCGCCCCCCTCCGACGAGGAATTGTCCGTGCTGCGGGAGTTGCAGGGATGATCGCGCCCGGCCCGACCCGGACCGGGGGCGCCACCGGGCTCGACTTCACCTACGACGCCCTGGCGGGCCGGGTCGTGTTCGGTGCCGGGGCGCGCGCCCGTCTGGGCGAGGAGGCCGACCGGCTCGGCTCGCGAAGAGTCATGATCGTCGCGGGCCAAGAGGAGGGCCAGATGGCGGAGGAGGCGGCCGCCGTCCTGGGGGAGCGGGTTGTGGGCCGGTTCGACCGGGTCGTCCAACACGTCCCCGCCGACCGGGCGGCCGAGGCGGCCGCTCTGGCCCGAGAACTGGGGGCCGATGCCGTCGCCACCATCGGGGGAGGGTCGGCCACCGGCTTCGGCAAGGCCATCGCTCTCGAACTGGACGTGGAGATCATGGCCGTGCCCACCACCTACGCCGGATCGGAGATGACCGCCATATGGGGTAAGACCGACGGCGACCGCAAGCTGACCGGCCACGACCCCCGGGTCAAGCCCCGAACGGTGGTGTACGACCCGGAGCTGACCCTGTCCCTGCCGCCCCGCATCGCCGGCCCTTCCGGCATGAACGCCTTGGCCCACTCGGTGGAGGCTCTCTACGGTCCCGGCGCCAACCCCGTGACCTCGGCAATGGCCCTCGAGGGCATCCGGGCCCTGGTGTCGGCCTTGCCCCGGGTAGCGGCCGGACCCGCCGACCTCGCCGCCCGCAGCGACGCGCTCTACGGCGCCTATCTGGCCGGAGCGGCCCTGGCCTCGGGCGGAACCGCCCTGCACCACAAGACCTGCCACGTGCTGGGCGGGATGTTCGGGCTGAACCACGGCGACATGAACGCGGCGGTGCTGGGCCACGCGCTGGCCTACAACTCCCCGGCCCTCGGCGAGGAGATGACCCGCATCGCCGAAGCCGTCAGGACCACGGCGGCCGACGCTCCGGGCGCCCTGTACGACTTGGCCGCCGCCATCGGCGCGCCCATCAGTCTCGAGTCGATCGGCATGCCGTCGAGCGGACTCGACGAAGCGGCCCGACGGGTCGCGGTCGAAGCGGCCGCCAACGTGCGGCCGCCCGACACACAAGGCATCCGCCGGATGCTGGATGACGCGTTCTGGGGCCGCAGGCCGACCGGGGCGCCGCCCGACTAAGAGGAGGGACAACATGAAAGACAACCGGCTGGAAAGACTGCCGCTGGCCAAGCTGTCACGCCGACGGTTCGTAGGGGGCGCAGCCGCCTTGGGCCTGAGCCCGGTGATCTTGGCCGCCTGCGGCGATGACGGCGACGGCGCGTCGGAGCCGTCCAGCGGAGAGGCCACCACCACAGCCGCCGCCCCGACCACCACCGCCGCCCCCAGCCCAGGCGGGTCGGGAGACATGCCCGAGATCAAGATCGGCTATGTGACCCCCCGGACCGGGCCCCTGGCTCCCTTCGGCGAAGCCGACTCGTTCGTGCTCGGGGCCATGGCCGCGGCCCTCGGAGGCGCGGTGGAGATCGCCGACCGGGACTGCGAGTCCGACTCGGCCAAGGCCGGGCAGGCCACCCAGGAGCTGATCAGCGAGGGGGCCCACATCATCCTGGCCGGCGGCACCCCCGACGTCTCGGTGCCCGTGGCCGCGGCCTGCGACTTGGGCGAGGTGCCCTGCGTCACCACCATCGCCCCCTGGCAGCCCCACTATCTGGGGCTCGGCGGCGGGCTGGGACCGGACTTCCCAGAGCCTCCGGTGGCCTCGGCCTGGAACTTCCACTTTTTCTGGGGTCTCGAGGACGTCATCTCAAACTTCATCGAGCTGTGGGAGCAGTCTGGCGCGGACAAGGTGGTCGGCGGCATGTGGCCCAACGACCCCGACGGCAACGCCTGGGGCAACGCCGCGGTGGGATTCCCGCCCGCCTTGGAGGCGGCCGGCTTCACCGTGGTCGACGTTGGCCGCTTCGACCTGGCCACCCAGGACTACAGCGCCATCATCGGTCAGTTCAAGGAGGCGGGCGTCCAGATCGTCTCGGGGGTGGTGCCCCCGCCCGTCTTCGCCACCTTCCAGACCCAAGCTCTTCAGCAGGACTTCAACCCTCCGGTGATGACCATGGCCAAGGCGCTGCTGTTCCCGTCCGCCGTCTCGACATACCCGCAAGGCGAGGGCCTGAGCACCGAGATCTGGTGGACGAACCGGCACCCGTTCGCGTCGTCGGTCACCGGTCAGACCGCGGCCGAACTGGCCGCGGCCTTCGAAGAGGCCAACGGAGTGCAGTGGACCCAGCCGCTCGGGTTCGCCCACGCCGCTTTCGAGATAGCGGTGGACGCGGCCCGCCGGGCCGGCGCCGCCGACCGGGGCGCCCTGAACGAGGCTCTCGGGTCTACCAGCCTCGACACCGTGGTGGGCCCGATCGACTTCCGCGCCGGGCCCGTCCCCGGCGTGGCCAAGACTCCGCTGGTGGCCGGCCAGTGGGTGGCCGGGCAGAGGTACCCGCTGGAGCTGGCCGTCACCGTCAACACCCAACTCCCCGAACTGGCCGTGGACGCGACCATCCAGCCCATGAGCTGACGGCACCGTGGATCTGGTCGCCGTCGAAGGACTCTCGAAGTCCTTCGGCGTGAAGGTCATCGACGATCTTTCCCTGTCCGTGTCGCCGGGCGACGCCCTCGGCATCGTCGGGCCCAACGGAGCGGGCAAGACGACGCTGCTCAATCTCGTCGCCGGCGACCTGCGGCCCGACGGGGGAAGGGTGCTCCTCGAAGGCCGCGACATAACTTCTGACCGGGCCGACCAGCGGTGCCGGGCCGGGATCGGCCGGACCTCGCAGATTCCCCGTCCGTTCGAGGCCATGACCGTGTTCGAGAATGTGCTGGCGGGCGCCGTCTTCGGGTCCGGGTTCCCGCTGTCGGAGAGGGAGGCGACCGAGCCGGCCGCGGAGGCACTACGGCGGTCCGGGCTGCTGGCGAAGGCCAACCGGAGGGCCGGGGCGCTGACGCTGCTCGACCGCAAGCGGCTCGAGCTGGCCCGGGCCTTGGCCACCCAGCCTCGGGTGCTGCTGCTGGACGAGATCGCGGGCGGCCTCACCGAGACCGAGGTGGGCGAGCTCATCGACACGATCGGCTCGATCCGCGCCGACGGTGTCACCTTGGTGTGGATCGAGCACATCGTGCACGCCCTGCTAGCCGTGGTCGACCGGATCATGGCCATGAGCTTCGGCCGCAAGATCGCCGAGGGCGACCCCGAGACGGTTATGAACAGCCCCGAAGTGCAAGAGGTGTACCTGGGGGTGGCGCCGGGGTGACTTCCCGGCGCAAGACCCGAGCAGTGCCGGCATGACCGCTCTGCTGGATGTCCGGGGACTCTCGGCGGGTTACGGAGACTTCCAAGCCCTGTTCGAGGTGTACATGGCGGTGGAGGAGGGCGAGACGCTGGCCATCATCGGGGCCAACGGCGCGGGCAAGACCACCCTCCTGCGGACCCTGGCTGGGCTGGTGCCGGCCTCCTCGGGAACGGTTCGCTTCGCGGGGGCCGATCTGCTGGCCGTGCCCGCCTGGAAGCGGGTGGGCCATGGCATCTCCCTGGTGCCCGAGGGGCGCATGCTCTTCCCCAGCCTCGACGTCCGGGAGAACCTCCTGATCGGCGCCCACGCCCGCCGGGGGGGCCGCTGGAACCTGGACCGGGTGATCGAGGTCTTCCCTCTGCTGGCCCCGCTGCTGGGACGACCCTCCGAAGTGCTGTCCGGCGGCGAGAAGCAAGCGGTGGCCATCGGGCGGGCCCTGATGGCCAACCCCCGGCTGATGCTGCTCGACGAGGTGTCGCTGGGCCTGGCGCCGCTGGTGGTGAAGCAGCTCTACGCGGCCTTGCCCGAGGTAGTCGAAGCCGGGACCACGGTGCTGGTGGTGGAGCAGGACATCGGCCAAGCCGCCGCCGCGGCCGACCGGCTGGTATGCCTACTAGAGGGCCGAGTCGTCCTCGAAGGCGACCCGGACTGCCTGACCCGCGGTGACATCGTCGCCGCCTATTTCGGCATGAAGGCCGAGACGTGAACCAGGCCGCGCGCCAGGCCGCCTGGGATCCGAGTACGGGGGTCCGGCGGTGATCTGGGCCAACGCCGTAGTGCAGGGCCTGCTGCTGGGGGGACTGCTGGCCCTGTTCGCCACCGGGCTCTCGCTCGCCTTCGGAGTGATGCGGTTCGTGAACTTGGCTCACGGCGACCTGGCCGTCCTGGCCGCCTTCTTGGCCGTGTCCGTCACCGGCGGGCTCGGCGTCAACCCCTTCTGGTCCCTGCTGGTGGTGGTCCCGGCCATGGCCGCGGTCGGCTACCTGCTCCAGCGGTACGCCTTCAACCGCACCATGGGCCCCGATCCGCTCCCGTCGATCCTGGTCACCTTCGGCCTGAGCGTGGTGATCCAGAACGCCTTGCTGGAGGGGTACAGCGCCGACTCGCAGGGGCTCGATGCGGGCCCGATAGAGACCGCCAGCGTCGAACTGCCCGGCGGCATCGCCGTGGGATGGTTCCCGCTGCTGATGGCTGCGGTGGCCGCCGTCGTGCTTGTCGGCCTCCAGCTCTTCTTGTCCCGGACCAGGATGGGCCGAGCCTTCCGGGCCACCTCAGATGACCCGTCCACGGCCCGGCTGATGGGCATCGACGACCGCCGCGTCTACGCCGCGGTAATGGCCGTCGCCTTCGCCACTGTGGCGATGGCCGGCCTCTTTCTGGGCATGCGCCAGACGTTCGGTCCCAGCGACGGCCCGGCCCAGCTCATCTTCGCCTTCGAGGCGGTGGTGATCGGCGGCATCGGCTCGCTGTGGGGCACCCTCCTCGGCGGGGTCGTCTTGGGTGTGAGCCAGACGGTGGGCAACCAGATCGACGTGGAGTTCAACTTCCTGTCCGGGCCGCTGTTCGGGCATCTCATCTTCTTGGCCGCGTTGGCCTTCAGACCCACCGGGCTCCTCGGCGCCGGGAGGCGGGCGTGAGCGTCCGCCGGACCGGCCAGCCCGCGGCGCCGGGTGCGACCGCCTACCGGATCAGCCGGTCCACCGCGGAGTCCAAGGCCGGGCTGGCCGGCTCGGCCCTGCTGGTGATCGTGCTGTTCACCCTGCCGTGGTGGGACAGCGACGGCAGCCTTCAGACGCCGCTGGTGGTGGTGCTGTACTACCTGGGTCTGGCCCAGATGTGGAACCTCCTGGCCGGCTTCGCGGGAATGATCTCCATAGGCCAGCAGATGTTCGTGGGCGCCGGGACTTATGCACTGCTGCAGTTCGCCGAGGCGTGGGGCCTGGACCCGTGGCTGTCGGTGCCGGCAGCCGGGCTGGTGGCGGCAGCCCTGTCGGCGCCGGTGGCGCTGTTCGCCTTCCGGCTGTCCGGCGGCTATTTCGCCATCGGCACCTGGGTGGCCGCCGAAGCGGTCCGACTGCTGGTTACCGAAAGCAACGACCTGCGGGGAGGCGACGTGCGCTCCCTAACCCGCGAGTCGCTGGGGGATTACTCCCTCGAAACCCGCGCCAACGTCACCTACTGGCTGGCCCTGGCCCTAGCAGTCGGGGGCACGGCCATCGTGGTGGTGGTGCTGCGATCCCGGGTGGGGCTGGCCTTGCGGTCGGTGCGAGACAGCGAGGACGGGGCCCGCAGCCTCGGCATCGATGTGATCCGCACCAAGGCGCTGGTGTGGGTGGTCGCCGCCTTCTGGACCGGGTGCGCGGGAGCGGTGATCCTGCTCAGCGCCCCGTCCACCACCGCGGCCTCGGCCTTCTCGGTATCGCGGTGGATGGCCTTGGTGATCTTCATCGTGGTCATCGGCGGGGTGGGCAGCACTACCGGGCCCGTCTTGGGCGTGCTGGTGTTCTGGTTCATCGACGAGCAGTTGTCCGACGCCGAAGCCTGGCGGTTCATCGTTCTGGGCGGGATCGCCGCGGTCATGGCCATCGTCGCGCCCAGGGGGCTCTACGGCCTGATCCAACGCTGGCGCCCGCTCCAGTTCTTCCCCGTGCGCCGCCGCCTCATCGGCCCCGGTGCCGACAGTTCGTGACCGCCGGCCGCTCGTCGTCGCCGCCCCCATCGCCCGAAACGACCCAGGAGGCACCCATGCCATCCGTCACCCCCGCCGAGCATCTTGCCGAGGTGCTAGACCGCTACGACGGCTCGCCCACCCCGCGGCTAGCCGAGATCACCAAGGCGCTCATCCGCCACCTGCACGAGTTCGTGGCCGAGGTGGGCCTCACCCGGGAAGAGTGGTTCGCCGGGGTTCAGGCCCTCACCCGCACCGGGCACATGTGCGACGGGCAGCGCCAGGAGTTCATCTTGCTCTCCGACACCCTGGGGGTGTCGATGCTGGTGGAGATGATCAACCACGCCGCGGCTGAGGGCACCACCGAGCCAACAGTGTTCGGCCCGTTCCACGTGGACGGCGCCCCTCGGCGGGAGATGGGGGAGAGCATCGCGGCCGACCCGACCGGCGCCGGCGAGCCCCTCGTCATCACCGGCACCGTCCGCGACCTTCGGGGCCGTCCCGTCGAGGGCGCCGAACTCGACGTGTGGCAGGCCGCGCCCAACGGCCTCTACGACGTGCAGGACCAGCAGCAGACGCCGATGAACCTCCGGGGGGTGTTCACCACCAGCGCCGACGGCGCCTACGAGATCCGCACTGTGAGACCTGCGGCCTACCCGATCCCCGGCGACGGTCCCGCCGGGGAGTTGCTGTTCGCCAACGGTCGCCACAACTGGCGACCCGCCCATGTGCATTTCGTCGTCTCCGCGGCTGGCCACAAGACGGTCATCACGCATCTCTTCGACTCGACCAGCGACTATCTCGACTCTGACGCGGTGTTCGGCGTGCGCGATTCGTTGATCGTCGACATGTCCGGCGGCGCCTGCGCATACGACTTCGTGCTAGAGGCTCTTGATTGACAGACTGCTGGTAGTGGCCATCGACGGTCCGCCCCCGGAGACTTGTCGGGTATGCGTGCTTTTCTGACCAGGCCCGCTCCGCCGGTGTCGGCGTGACCGGGCATCTGGCAGGCGGCACCGTCCGGCCATAACCCGGTTCTCCAGGAAACTTCCGCTCCGTGGTTGCGGTTGCCTCCGAGAGTAGGTAGAAAAAAATAATGAGAATCATTCTTACTAAGTGGACCGTTGTGCCCATCGCCGGTCTGGCACTGCTGGTTGCGAGCTGCGGCCCCGGCGGTGACGGAACCGAAGAGCCCGCCGAACCTGATGCCAACAAACCGCTGGTGCTGGCCACCACCAGCATCTGGGCCGACGTGACCGCCAATCTGGCCTGCGGCGGGCTGGCTTCGGTGGAGTCGGTCATGGAGCCGGGGGTTGACCCCCACGGGTTCGAACCGTCGCTGGCCGACCGGGCCAGGATGGAGGAGGCGGCCTTGGTGGTGGCCAACGGACTGGGTTTGGAGGAAGGCCTCGACGACACCCTCGAAGCGGTGGCCGGGGCGGGCACGCCGGTCTTCCGGGTGGGCGACCACGTCGAGACTCCAGACAGCGCCGAAGACGACCACGGCGATGAGGCCGATGACCATGAAGGCGACGACCACGACGACGAAGCCGATGACCATGAAGGCGACCACGACGACGAGGCCGATGACCATGAAGGCGACCACGACGACGAAGCCGATGACCATGAAGGCGACCACGACGACGAAGCCGATGACCATGAAGGCGACGACCACGACCACGGCGGGGTTGATCCTCACATTTGGTTCGACCCGGTTCTGGTCACGGGGGTGTTGGACGAACTGGCCCATCGTCTCATCGACGACGCCGGGCTTGACCCCGACGCCGTAGACGCCTGCCGGGACGGGTACCGGGCCGAGCTGAGCGCCCTGCACTCCGAGATCGAAACAATCCTGGCCGAGGTGCCGCCCGCCGACCGCAAGCTGGTCACCGACCACGATGCCCTGGAGTACTTCGCCGACCGGTACGAGTTCGAGGTGATCGGCACGGTCATACCCGCCATGTCCACCATGGCCGAGACCAACCCGGCCGCCCTGGAAGAACTGGCCGAAACCATCGCCGAAACCGGAGTGAAGGCGGTGTTCGCCGAGACGGGCCGCTCAACCGACACCGTCGAGGCCCTGGCCGACCGGGCCGGCCGGGTGGAGATGGCCGTGCTTCACACCGGCTCGCTGGGCCCGCCCGGCTCCGGCGCGGACACCTACGCCGGGTTCATGCGCACCAACGCCCGCACCATCGCCGCCGCCCTGGTGGGCCGAACCAGCCCGGCGCTCGCCGACGAGTAGGAACCGAGCCGGGCCAGGACCCCGAATGGAGTGGATCACCGACCCGGCGGCCTGGTGGCTGGACCCGTTCGTCTCCAACGGGTTCATGCGCAACGCCCTGTGGGCCGGGCTGCTGGTGGTGGCCACCACTTCGGTGGTCGGCACCTGGGTGGTGCTGCGGGGCATGAGCTTCTTCGGCGAGGCACTGGCCCACGGCGTGCTGCCCGGGATCGCCATCGCCTTCGTGCTGGGCCAGAGCACCACGGCGGGGGCGTTATTGGCGGCGCTGGCCATGGTGGGGGGGATCAACCTGATCCGGGCCCGCTCGCCGCTGGGGGAGGACACCTCCATCGGGGTGCTGTTCGTCGGGTTCCTGGCTTTGGCCGTGGTGATCATGTCCAGCCGGGCCGGGGCCTGGGTCGGCGACCTCAACCGCTTCCTGTTCGGGTCGATAACCGGGGTGGACGACGCCGACCTCCGCCGCCAAGGGGTGGCCGCCGTCTTCACCCTGGCCATCGCCGCCCTGTTCCACCGAGCCTTTTTGGTGATGACCTTCGACGAGGTCCAGGCCCGGCTGCTGGGGCTGCGGCCCCGGCTGGCCCACGCCGTGCTGCTAGTGCTGCTGGCCGTGTCCATCGTGGCGTCGTTCGAGGCGGTCGGGAGCCTGCTGGTGTTCGCGGTGCTGGTGGCCCCGCCCGCCGCCGCTTCGCTGCTGGTGCGGCGGGTGCCGGTGATAATGGCCGCGGCCGCGGCCATCGGGGCTGCTTCGGTGGTGATCGGCCTGCTGGTCAGCTACCACAACGACACGGCCGCGGGGGCCACCGTCGCCCTGGCTGCGGTGGCGATGTTCGCCGCGGCCCTGACCCTCAGGACGCTGCTGACCGCCCGGTCCCGCTCAGTGGGCTCGCCGCGCCGCGAGCTGGTGGCAGGCGCCTCGTCCGGGCCCGCCGGGTGACGAAGCGATGGAGGCCGGGGTGAAGGCCGCGGCCAGCGCCCCGTCCGGGCCCGCCGGGTGACGAGGCGGTCGGAGTTCCGCAACTGGTCGGGCGACCGCTTGGGCCGCCCCGCCGTCCGGCCCGCCCCCGGCTCGGCCGAAGAGACGGCGGCTGCGGTGGCCCGGGCCGCGGCCTGCGGTCTGCCGGTCAAGGCGGTGGGGGCCGGCCACTCGTTCAACGCCGTGGCCAGCACCGACGGCACCCATATCGCCACCGACCGGCTCGACGCCGTCGTCTCCATCGACCCCGAGCAGGGCCGGGCCGTGGTGGGGGCTGGCATCCGCCTCGGCGCCCTCAACCGGGAGCTGGCCGCGGCCGGCCTGGCCCTGCCCAACCTGGGCGACATCGACCGCCAGTCCGTGGCCGGTGCCGTCGCCACCGCCACCCACGGCACCGGGGCCCGGCTCGCTGGCCTGGCCTCGGCCGTGGTCGGGATGGAGATCGTCGACGGCTCGGGCCGGCTGATCCGCTGCGACGATCAGCGGCGGCCCGACCTGCTGCGGGTCGCCCGGGTAGGGGTGGGCGCGCTGGGGGTCGTCACCGAGGTGACGCTGCGGTGCGTGCCCGCCTTCGACCTCCACGCGGTCGAGACCGTCGAGCCCCTCGACGAGGTGCTGGAGGGCTTCGACGAGCAGGCGGCGGCCAACGACCACTTCGAGCTGTACTGGATGCCCGGCAGCCGGCGCTGCCAGGTGAAGCGGGCCAACCGGACCTCCGAGCCCCGCCGTCCTCAGCCCCGGCTGGCCTACCTGCGGGACAAGATCGCCGGGGAGAACCTGGCCTTCGCCGCCCTCAACACGCTCGGCGCCCGAGTCCCGGGCGCGGCGGGGCCGGTCACCCGGCTACTCGAGGCTGGCCTATCGGACCGGGACCTGATCGACGAGAGCCACCGGGTCCTCACCAGCCCTCGCTGGGTCCGGTTCCACGAGATGGAGTACGCCATTGAGCGGGCGGCGCTGCCCGAGGCCTTCGCCCGGGTCCGGGCCTTGGCGTCGGGGCTGGCCCGGCCGGTGGTGTTCCCGCTGGAGGTGCGGGTCTCGGCCGCCGACGACATCCCGCTGTCCCCCGCCTTCGGGCGCGACACCGCCTGGATCGCGGCCCACGTGCGCCGGGGCCGGCCCTATGGGGCCTACTTCCGCGGCTTCGAGGAGATCATGGACGACTACGGCGGGCGCCCCCACTGGGGGAAGCTGCACTTCCAGGATCGGGCCTCCCTGGCCCCCCGCTACCCCCAGTGGGGCGCCTTCGCCGAGGCCCGCGGCGAACTCGATCCCGACGGGCGCTTCGCCAACTCCTACACCGACCGGGTCCTCGGCCCCGTCGCCGGTTGACGGCCCGGTCGGCAGTCCAAGGCCCGGTCGGCGGTTGACGGCCCGGTCGGCGGTTGACGGCCCGGACCGGCTCGGTAGGTGCCTGGCCCGCCGGCGGGCACACTGGGGCCATGGCCGCCAAACCCCAGCCGCTGGAGGCGGGCCAGCCCGCCCCTGACTTCACCGCCACCACCTTCTCGGGCGAGACCGTCTCGCTGGCCGACTACCGGGGACGGCGGGTGGCGCTGTACTTCTACCCCAAGGACAACACGCCGGGCTGCACCCGCCAGGCCCGCAACCTGCGGGACAACTGGGAGACGCTGGCCGGGCGGGGCGTGGTCGTGATCGGGGTCTCGCCCGACCGCGACTCCAGCCACGAGAAATTCGCGGGCAAGCACCTCCTGCCGTTCCCGCTGGTAGCCGACCCCGACCGCGACATCATCGGGGCCTACGGGGTGTGGGGGTCGAGGATGAACTACGGCCGGGCCTTCATGGGCCTGCAGCGGACCACGTTCCTGATCGGCCCCGACGGGATCATCGAGCACGTGTTCAAGCGCCCCAAAGTGGGCGACCACGCCGCCGAGATCCTCTCCAAACTCTGACCTTCTCCCCTAGTCCCAGGGGAGTAGGACGGTGCGGGCCTCGGCGCCGGTCTCCAGGGCGGCGAAGGCGGCGGCCAGGCCGTTGAGGCCGGCGGTGCGCGACACCAGCCGGTCCAGCTCCAGCCGGCCCCTCAGGTAGAGGTCGGCCAGCATCGGGAAGTCGCGGCGGGGCCGGGCCCCCCCGGCCCTGATCCCCAGCAGGCTCTTGTTCTGGTGCAGGGCCATGAACGGGTAGGTGACGGTGGCGCTCAGGTCGGGCACCCCCACCGCGGCGATGTTGCCGCCGGGCCGGGTCATGGCCATGGCCCCGGCCAGCAACTCGGGCACCCCCACCACCTCGAAGGCGTGGTGGACCCCGCCCGGGCACACGGACTGCACCGCCTTGGCCATGTCGAAGCCCTCGCCGCCGGCGGTCACGAAGTCGGTGGCCCCGAACTCCCGGGCCAGGGCCTCCTTGGCCTCCACCCGGTCGATGGCCACGATGGCCGAGGCCCCGGCCAGCCGGGCGGCCTGGATCACGTTGAGCCCCACCCCGCCGGCCCCGATCACGGCCACGGTGTCGCCGGGCCGGACCCGGGCCCGGTTGAACACCGCCCCGGTCCCGGTGACCACCCCGCAGCCGATCAGGGCCGCCACCGTCAGCGGCACCGCCTTGGGGATGGGGACGCACTGGTTCTCGTGTACCACCGTCTGTTGGGTGAAGGCCCCGATGTTGGCGAAGTTGTACAGCGGCCGGCCGCCCTCGGCGTAGGGCTGGCGCAGCCCGCCCATCGACGACGGGCAGTTGCCCGGATCGCCGGCCTCGCAGTCGCCGCAGTGGCCGCAGTTGCCGAACGTGGACAGCACCACATGGTCGCCGACCTCGCAGTAGGTCACCGCCGAGCCCACCTCGGCCACCACCCCGGCCGCCTCGTGGCCCGGAACCAGAGGGGTGGGCATGAAGTACTTGCCGTGAACGCAGCTCAGGTCGCTGCCGCACACCCCGGCCGCTTTGATCTCCACCCGAACCTGGCGGGGCCCGGGCCCCTCGACCAGCTCGACGTCATCGGACAGCCGGACGCTATCGACGGTGGTCCCCTCGCATATCAGTGCCCGCATCCGGCCCGCCCCCTCACTCGGCTCTGGTCATTCGGCAGTGGTTTCACTCGGCATCGGTTCACTCGGCATCGGCTCACTCGGCTCCGCCCGGCTGGCGCAGCTCACCCGGCGATGTGGCCCGCCGCGTCCCAACGCACGGCCGCGGCGATCGATCCCTCCAGCATGGCCCGGAACCGGTGGTGGGCCCGATCGCCTTCGGGCGCTTCGCTGGTGTGCATGTAGGGGATGACCCCCACCGAGGCCCAGTAGAAGGCGCCCCAGGCCAGCTCCTCGGCCAACTCGGCCTCGGTCCAGTCGGGCCCGCCCTCGGCGGCCAGGCCGCGGCGGTAGGCCTCCAGCAGCTCCGGCTCCCGGGCCAGGGTCTCGGGGGAGTGGCTGGTGGCCAGCAGCCAGGCCAGGTCCGCGCCCGGAAACGACCGCATGCTGGTCTGCCAGTCGACGATGACCGGCCGGCCCCCCCGGAACAGCACGTTGTCGAGTTCGTAGTCGATGTGGGTGAAGGTCCAGGGCCGCTGGGTGAACCGGTCCAGCCACCCCTCGATGTCGGCCATCCAGCAGTCGTTGACCAGCGCGGCCACCTCGGGGGGGTAGCGGTCGGGGTCGCGCCGCTTGATGTTGTCCCAGCACTCGATGTGGATGGGGATGCCGAACTTGAGGTTGGGCTCGTTCCAGTCGATGAGCCATTCGAGGCTGGAAAGGGCCGGGTCCATCCAGAACCGGCCGTGCATGGCGGCCATGGCGTCCACCAGCGCCCGCATCCGCTCGAAGGTGGTGCCGGCCAGGATGTCGCCCGGCTCGGCCGGGGCGATCCGCTCGATGAGCAGGGTGGCGTCATGGGTCTCGGGGTCGAACAGGTTGACGTAGCAGGCCGGGACGGATAGCCCGGCCCTCTCGGCCACCGGCCCGGCCATGTCGGCGTAGAACCCGGCCTCGCGCTTGTAGGACAGCATGACCGAGGCGTAGAGCCGGGCCAGCTCGTCGTTGAGGGGGCACTTGGCCACCAGCTCGGCGGGCAGGTCGGTGTCGGCGCCGTATTCGACGGTGACCACGCCCACCTCGCCGATGGCGCCGGTGAACCCGTCCATGGGCCGGACCTCCACCGCCGTCACCGGCGGGGGCTCGTGCCCGGCCTCGGTCAGGGCCTCGGTCAGCCAGGCCGGAGTCATGTCCGAAAGCGTCTTCAGTATCTCGGCCACGTCGCGTCCCTCCCTCCGGTCGTGTCCACGGCAACCCTAGACCCACCGGCCCGCCGCCACCGGGGCGGCCGCTGCCGCGGCCCGACAGCTCACCGGATGCCTGCTGCCGCGGCCTGACGGGTCACCGGGGCACCCAACGGGGCGGGCGCTTTTCTAGGAAGGCGGCCATTCCCTCGGCCCCCTCCTCGCTGGCGAACAGCTCGGCTGACAGGGACCCGGCCCACTCCAGGGCCTCGTCGAATCCCAGGGCCGGGACCCGCTCCAGCAGCCTCTTGGCCGCGGCCAGCCCCTGAGGGCTCCCGGCCAGCAGGTCGGCCACGGCCGCGCCGACGGCGGAGTCGAGGCGGTGCGACGGGACGGCGGCGGTGATCAGGCCCATGCGGGCCGCCTCGGCCGCGCCGAACCGGTTGCCCCTCAGGAAGGCGGACGCGGCGTCGGCTCTCGACATCTTGGGCAGGCACAGCACCGAGATCATGGCCGGGGCCAGCCCCAAGCGGACCTCGGTGAACCCGAACTTGGCCTCGCTAGTGGCGATCGATATGTCCATGGCCGCGGCCAGGCCCATGCCCCCGGCCACGCAGTGGCCGGCGATGCGGCCCACATAGGGCTTCGGCGACCGGCGGAACCGCCCGAACAACTCCACCACCGGACTGGTGAACGACCGCTGGGACGGCGATCTCTCCGGGTGGTTAGCCGGTGGCGGCTGGTCCGACCCCTCCAGGCGGTCAGCCGGTGGCGGCCGACCCGGCACCGCGCCGGGCCCCCGACCCGGTCCCGCCGGTTTCCGGCCCGAGCGCTCGCGCAGGTCGGCACCGGCGCAGAACACCGACCCCCGGTTGGTGAGCACCACCACCCGCACCTCGGGGTCATCCTCGGCCCGGTCCAGGGCCTCGGTCAGCTCGGCCACCAAGGGGCCGCTCAGGGCGTTGCGGTTGGCCTCGTCGGCCAGGGTGACGGTGAGAACCCCGCCGGCCAGGCTCGACTCCACCGCGCTCATCGTCTCGGCTCGGGGCCGTCGGTGGGCGGGCCGGCGAAGGCTTGGGCCTTGCCCATCCAGTCCGCCGCGCTCTCGCCCGAGGTCTCCAGGTCGGTGTCGTCGATGTGGCGGCGCTGGGTCACGACCAGACAGAAGTCCAGAGCCGACCCCCGCACCTGTTCGCCAGCGGCGTTGTCGCCCCAGGTCCACACTGCGCCGGACGGGGCGGTCAGCTCCAACCGCACGCTTGCGGCCGGGGGCTCCAGACCCCGGTTCGCGTAGGACCAGGATCGGGTGACGTAGCCCAGATGGGCGATGTGACGGAGCCGGTCGGTGGGCGGCCGGCTGGCCTCGACCGCGTCGCACACATCGGTGCCGTGGGCCCAGACCTCCATGAGCCGGGCGGTGAGGAACGATTTGGCCCCCATGGACGGCCCGTACCAGCCCACCCGGTCCCGCTCGCCCAGGCCGGCGGCGGCTTCGGAGAGGGCCCGGCGGTTGCGCCGCCACGCCTCCAGCCGCCCCTGCGGGTCCAAAGTCCTGAAGGGGCCCAGGGTGAGGTCGTCGACCCCGCCGGGGCCGGACCGCCCCGCCTCGAAGAGGTCTTTCGCCAGGCCGGCGAAGGCGTCGGGGTCGGTGATAGCGGCGACGGCGGCGCCGTCGAAGTAGCACAGGTGGCCGATCTGATCGGCGACGGTCCAGCCCGGGCTGGGGGTGGGAGCATCCCACTGGCTGGCGCTGAGTCCGGCTGCGATCTGGTCGAGCTGACGCTGCTCAGCCTCGAGGTCGGCCATCAGCCCGGCCATTACCCCGGCGGCCCCGGCAGTTGCACTGCTCACGTCAGCAGATCCTCGGGCACGGGTGCCACCCGAGCCCGGAGCCACTCGCCCAGGCTCTTGGCCTGGCCGTCGAAGCGGGTAGAGGAGGCCACGCCCTCGCCCAGCAGCCCCCGGATCACAAAGTTGAGCGCCAAGATGTTGGGCAGCCGGTGGCGGTCGATCTCCAGGTCGGCGGCCTCGGGAAGCAGTTCCCGGAGCCGCTCGGCGGTCAGGAACCCATCGAGCCAGGCGAAGGCGGCGGGGGAGCGGGCGAACACCCCCAGGTTGGCGTTGCCGCCCTTGTCGCCGGAGCGGGCCCCGACCACCCGCCCCAACGGCGCGTCCACTGTGGGACCGCCCGGCGCAGCCGCCGGGGGCGGGGCCGACCCAGCCGGGCCGGCAAACACCACGGTCGAGCTGGCAGCCGTCGGATCGGCGGCCGCCGAGTCCACCACCGTGCGGTCGCCGCCGAGGATCGACACGCAGGCCGGCACCAGGTCGGCCGGCACCGAGGCGGGCCGGTAGATCCCGAAGGCCCGGGGCCGGCCCCCTCCGCCGGGGGCGAACATGCCCGGGATGGTGGCCAGGGCCAGCTCGTTGACCGCGTCGGAGACAGCGCGGCCCAGCTTGGCCTCGTCGCGGCCGGCCAGGCTGAGCCTCCACCGCGCCACCGCCTCCTCGTTGGAGGCCGGGTCGGACTTGTCGGTGCGCACCAGCCGGGCCGTTACCCGGTCGTAGTCGCCGGGGCCGTGCGGGCAGGCCCGCCAGAACGCCTCGGACACCAGCTCGGCCTTGGCCTCGATGTCCAGGCCGGTGAGCGCCACCTCCACGTCGCGGCGGAACCCGCCCATCTCGTTCATGGCCACCTTGAGGGTCGGGGGAGGGGGCTCGCCGGTCACCGGGGCGATGCGGACCCGGTCGCGGCCGGCCTGCTCCAGGGAGATCGAGTCGAAGCGGGCGGTGACGTCCGGCCCCAGGTAGGCCGGGCCGTCGATCTCGTAGAGAAGCTGGGAGGTGACCGTGCCCACGGTGACCTCGCCGCCGGTTCCGTCGTGCTTGCCGATCACCGCCGAGCCGTCGGCGGCGATCTCGGCCCAGGGGAACCCGACCCTGGCCATGCCGCCGACTTCGGTGAAGAAGGAGTAGTTGCCCCCGGTGGCCTGGGTTCCGCACTCGATGACGTGGCCGGCCACGGTGGCCCCGGCCAGCTCGTCCCAGGCGTCCCGAGGCCAGCGGTGGCGCCAGGCCGCGGGGCCGACCGCCACCGAGGCGTCGGTGACCCGGCCGGTGACCACGATGTCGGCCCCCCGGTCCAGGGCCTCTACGATCCCCCAGCAGCCCAGATAGGCGTTGGCGGTGACGAAGCGCTCGGGGTCGGTGATCGGCCCGCCGGCGCCGTGATGGCGAAGCTGTCCGCCCGCGGCCAGCTCGCCGAGGCGGCCCATGAGGTCGTCGCCCTCCACGCAGGCGACGACCGGGGCCAGCCCCAGCCGGTCGGCTGCGGCCGCCACCGCCTCGGCGCAGCCCCGGGGGTCGAGCCCGCCCGCGTTGGACACCACCTTGATCCCGGCGTCCAGACAGGTCCCCATGACCTGCTCCATCTGGGCTACGAAGGTGCGGGCGTAGCCGCCCCCCGGCCGTTTGGCCCGGGTGCGGGACAAGATGAGCATGGTCAGCTCGGCCAGCCAGTCGCCGGTGAGGAAGTCGATGGGCCCGCCCTCCACCATTTCGGCCGCGGCCGACAGGCGGTCGCCGTAAAAGCCCGAGCAGTTGGCCACCCGGACCGGCTCAGCCATCGCCGCTCCTCTCGCCGCCTGGGCCCCGATCCGATGCGCCTGCGCCCTCGGCGTTTTCGGCGGCGCCGTCGGCGCTGTCGGGGGTGAAGGCCAGCAGCTCGGCCCCGGTGGCCACCTGGTCGCCGGCCGCCACCAGCACCGCGGTCACCGTCCCGTCGGCGGGGGCGTGAACCCGGTGCTCCATCTTCATGGCCTCCAGCACCACCAGCACTCGGCCCGCCTCCACCCGCTGGCCGGGCTCGACGCTCACCTCCAAGACCTTGCCGGGCATGGGCGCGGCCAGCCCGCCGCCCACCGCCCCGACCCGGCCGAGGGGCTTGAACCGGGGCACGACCCCGACCGTCACCGTCCCCCGGGGTCCGGTGAGGTGCATCTCATCGCCGGCCCGGGTGACCCGGTAGCCGGTCCGGCGCCCGTTCCACTCCGTCTCGATCCGCTCCCGCGACCACCGGTGAACCACAGCGACGCCTTCGCCCGCCGGGTCCGAGCCGTCCGCGGCAACGTCCTCAGCGACCACCTCTCCGGCTGGATCTTCACCGCCCGATGCGACCGACACCGCGAAGGAGCTGTCCCGGTTGGGGCGGTAGGAGACCGTCGCCCTGAGGCTGCCTATCTCCAGATCGATCCGCTCGTCGATCAGGCGGCCCAGCCGCCAGCCTGCGGGCATGAACCCCAGCACCGGGGCCTCGGCCCTGGCCGCCGCGGCCAGCCACATGGCCGCGGCCACCGTTGCCGACTCCCGCTCGGCGCCGTCCATAACCCGATGGGGGGCCAACTCGACCCGCTCCACGAAGTCGGTGGTGGTGTCGCCGGCCCGGAAGGCTTCGGAGCGCAGCACCTCGGTGAGGTAGTGGCGGTTGGTGGTCACCCCGCCGATGTGCAGGCGGTCCAAGGCCAGGGCCAGCCGGGCCGCGGCCTCCGCCCGGGTGGGGGCGCAGGCGATCACCTTGGCCAGCATGGGGTCGAAGTCCACCGTCACCGTGGAGCCGGCTTCCACCCCGCTGTCCCAGCGCACGGCCGGCTCGGCGGCCGGCTCGAAGGCGGCCAGGGTCCCGACGGCGGGCAGGAACCCGGCCGCCGGGTCCTCGGCGTAGAGCCGGGCCTCGATGGCGTGCCCGGCCGCGGCCACGTCGCCCTGAGCGAAGCCCAGGGGCTCGCCCGCCGCCACCCGGATCTGCTCGCGGACCAAGTCGATGCCGGTCACCTCCTCGGTGACGGGGTGCTCGACTTGGAGCCGGGTGTTGACCTCTAAGAAATAGAACTGGCCGGTGTCGGCATCGAGCAGAAACTCCACCGTGCCCGCCGACCGGTAGCCGACCGATGAGGCCAGCGCCACCGCAGCCTCGCCCATCCGGGCCCGCAGGCCGGCGTCCACCGCGGGCGACGGCGACTCCTCGACGATCTTCTGGTGGCGGCGCTGGATAGAGCACTCCCGCTCGCCCAACTGGACGCAGTTTCCGTGGGCGTCGGCCAGGATCTGGATCTCGACGTGGCGGGCCCGGGCCACGTACCGCTCCAGGTACACCCGGTCGTCGCCGAAGGCCCGCTCCGCCTCGCGCCGGGCCGCGGCCACCGCCGGGGCCAGGCCGGCCGGGTCGGCCACCAGGCGCATGCCCTTGCCGCCGCCCCCGGCCGCCGCCTTCACCAGCAGCGGGAACCCCGTCGGAGCGGGGTCGGCCGCGTCCGAAGACGAGGGCAGGACGGCCAGACCGGCCGCGGCCGCCGCCGCCCGGGCGGCCGGCTTGTCGCCCATCGTCTCGATGACCTCCGGGCTCGGCCCCACCCACGCCAGGCCCGCCTCGGCCACCGCCCGGGCGAAGGCGGCGTTCTCGGACAGAAACCCGTATCCGGGGTGGACGGCGTCGGCGCCGACGGCCCGGGCCGCGGCCACCACCGCCTCGCCGTCGAGGTAGCCGGTGGAGAGGCGCACGGCCCGGTCAGCCTCCTTCACGAAGGGCTCGTCGGCGTCGGCGGAGGTGTACACGGCGGCGCAGCCCAGGCCCATGGCCCGGGCGGTGCGGAACACCCGCCGGGCGATCTCGCCCCGGTTGGCCACCAGCACCGAGGAGAAGGCGGTCATGGGCGCACCCCGCCGGGGCGGCTCGCCCCGGCCCGCGGGTCTGCCGCGCCCGCCGCCCTCACAGCCGGAACACCCCGTAGCCCTCGGCGCCGGCCACGGCCCGGTTGGCCGCCACCGACAGGCACATGCCCAGCACCAGGCGGGTGTCGCGGGGGTCGATGATGCCGTCGTCGCTGATGGCTCCGGTGGCCCGCAGCGCCAGCGAGCCCCGCTCGTGGGCCTGCTCCACCCGGGCCACGATCTCGGCGTCGGCCGCCTCGTCGAAGTCCTCGCCCCGCCGGGCGGCCTGGCCCCGGCGCACCTCCGACATCACCCCGGCGATCTGCTTGGGGCCCATGATGGCGATCTTGGCCGTGGGCCACAGCCAGGTGAAGCGGTTGCCGAAGGCCCGGCCCGACATCCCGTAGGTGCCGGCCCCGTAGGACGCGCCGATGATCACAGTCAGGTGCGGCACCGTCGAGTTGGCGACGGCGTTGAGCATCTGCGAGCCCTTCTTGATCACGCCGTCGGCCTCGAAGTCCTTGCCCACCATGAAGCCGGTGATGTTCTGGAGGAACACCAGCGGCACGTCGATCTGGTTGCAGAGCTGGATGAAGGTGCCGCCCTTCTGGGCCGAGTCGGGGTACAGCACCCCGTTGTTGCCCAGCACGCCCACCGGGTAGCCGTGAATCGAGGCCCAGCCGCACACCAGCGTGGACCCGTACCGGGCCTTGTACTCCTCGAAGCGGGAGCCGTCGGCCACCCGGGCGATCACCTCCCGCATGTCGAGGGGCCGCCGCAGGTCCCGGGCCACCAATCCCAGCAGCTCCTCGGGGTCGTGCGCCGGGGGCTCGGGGTCCAGGCTCGGGCCGCCGCCGGGCTTGCGCACGTTGAGATGGGACACCACCTCCCGGCACAGGCGGATGGCGTCCATCTCGTCGTCGGCCAGGTAGTCGCCCAGGCCCGATGTCTCGGCGTGGAGCCGGGCCCCGCCCAGGGTCTCGTCGTCGGATTCCTCGCCGGTGGCCATCTTCACCAGCGGGGGGCCGCCCAGAAACACCTTGGACTGGTCCTTCACCACGATGTTGTAGTCGGAGAGGCCGGGCTGGTAGGCCCCCCCGGCGGTGGAGGACCCGAACACCACGCACACGGTGGGGATGCCCAGCTTGGACAGCTCGATCAGCTCGTAGAAAAACCGGCCCGACTCGGCGAAGTGGTCCACGCTGAGCAGCCGCCGGGGCCGCCCTCCCTCAGCGCCGCCCCCGCCCGAGCCCCCGCCGCTTCCCGAGCCGCCGCCCCGGAGGTCGCCGCCGGCGGACTCGACGAAGCTCACGTAGGGGAGCCGGTTGTCGCGGGCGATCTCCAAGGCCCGCATCCACTTCTTGCTCGAGTACGGGGTGAGGGCGCCGGCCAGCACGGTGGGGTCGTTGCCCATGATCACGCACTCGGTTCCGGCCACCACCCCGACGCCCACCACCATGCCCCCGCCTAAGGCGTAGTCGGAGCCGTAGGCGGCCAGGGCGCTGATCTCCATGAAGGGGCTGGCGGGGTCCAACAGGTTGGCGATCCGCTCCCGGATGGGCAGCTTGCCCCGGCCCCGCAGTCGGCGGACGGCCCGCTCGCCGCCCCCGGCCGCGGCCTCATCGAGCAGTCCCTCGATCTCGGCGAGCTGCTCGAGCATGTCGGCCCGGTTGGCCCGGAAGACCTCGTCGGCCGGGTCGACCGAGGTGGCCAGCGGCGGGGCGAGCAGGCGTCGGGTCACCGGCCGGAAGCAGCCGCCGTCCGCCGGGCGAACCGAGCGATGATCCTGCCTCGGGCCATGGGAAGCGCTACGTTACCGCCCCGGAGGTCAGCGCTCGGGCGGCAGCCCGCTCGACCTCAACCTCGGAGGTCAGCGAATGAACGGCCGGCTCGGCCTCACCTTCGGCACCCGGGTGGCCAAGTCGCCTTTCTTCGCCGAGACGGTGGCCGCCGGGGCCGTTTCCTTCTCCGTCTACAACCACACTTGGATGCCGACCTCCTACGGCGACGACGAGGCGGAGTACTGGCGGCTGATCGAGGCCGTGGCCATGTGGGACGTGGCCTGCCAGGTGCAGGTGGAGCTGACCGGCCCCGACGCCGGGGCGCTGGCCCAGGCCGTGGTGTGCCGCGACCTGACCGGCATGGCGCTGGGCCGGGCCAAGTACGCCCCCATGGTCGACCACCGGGGCCGGCTGATGAACGACCCGGTGGCGCTGCGGGTGGACGAGGACCGCTGGTGGCTGTCGCTGGCCGACAGCGACATGCTGTTCTGGTGCCGGGCGGTGGGGGCCGAGCGGGGCCTGGACGCCGAGGTGACCCAGCCCGACGTGTTCCCGCTGGCCGTTCAGGGCCCCCGGGCCGCCGATGTGGTGGCCAGCCTGTTCGGCGACTGGGTCCGGGGCCTGCCCCGCTTCCGGTTCCGCCCGGCGGCGGTGGACGGCATCGAGGTGCTCCTGGGCCGCTCCGGCTGGTCCGGGCAGGGGGGCTTCGAGATCTACCTGCGGGGCCGGGAGCGGGGGAGCGACCTGTGGCGGCTGGTGGCTGAGGCGGGCCGGCCCTGCGGCATCGGCCCCGGCGCCCCCAACTACACCGAGCGCATGGAGAGCGGCCTGCTGTCCTATAGGGCCGACACCCTCGACGACAGCGACCCGTTCGAGGCCGGCCTGGAGCGCTTCGTCGACCTGGACTCGGGGGTCGATTTCATCGGCCGCGCCGCCTTGGCCGAGATCCGGCGGATCGGGCCCCGGCGTCGCCGGGTGGGGGTATTCATCGACGGCGGCCCGGTGGCACCCCCCGAGCACCCCTGGCCGGTCACCGTTTCAGGCCGCCCGGCAGGCACCGTGAGAGCCGCGGCCCGCTCCCCGAGGCTGGGCCGCAACATCGGCGTGGCCGTGCTCGACGCGCCCCACCACCGCCCCGGCGCCGAGGTGGCAGTACACGACCCAACCGGCGTGAGATCGGGACTGGTAACCCCCCTGCCCTTCATTGACAGCCAGCCGTAGAGGGCGCGAGACCTGGCCAGTCACAGGTTGTCTGTGTGTCCCGTTGGATCGCAGCCGACACGAACACGTTCGCGTCCAGCACAACCCGCATCAAGATGAATCAGCGTGATCGACGACGGCGGCGCACCGCCCTGACCTCATTGACCGCCAAATCCGTGGCGTCGTCCTCGGACAAGTCCTCGTTGGCCGCGACGTTCGCTGGATAACCTGACCGGCGGGCGTGGCTGCGGCGGAGGCGGTTGTCGGTGGCGGCTAGGGCCCGGTCGGCTAGGCGCAGCACCCGGCCGGCCGCGCCGGGGGAGTCGTCGTCGATCAGGTTGCCCATCACCTGCAAGGTGATGTTGGCCACCGCCTCCGATCCGACGGCCAAGCGCAGCCCGCTGCGCAAGATCCAGGGGTGGCCGATCAGGAAGCTGAACCGGCGGCCGGTGCGCAGGAACCGGTCGAAGCGCTGGGCCAGGGCCCGGTCGTAGGCGCCGGGAGCCGTGGCCGGGTCGGCCAAGAACAGCGACGCGGCCAGCATCCCCGACTCCAGCCCGTAGTCGATGCCCTCGCCGTTCATGGGGTTGATCAGCCCGGCCGCGTCCCCCACCGCCACCCAGCCCGGCCCGTGGCGGCGGACGGCGCTCATGGGCAGCCGCCAGGCCCGGGGCCGCTCCAGGCTCTCGCCCAGCCCCCACTCGCCGGCCACCTGGGCCCGGTAACCCTCCAGCAGCCGATTGAGGTTGAGCCGGCGGAAGCCCCGCATGGTGGACAGGGCTCCGACCCCGATGTTCACGGTGCCGTCGCCGGCCGGGAACATCCAGCCGTAGCCGGGCACCTGGGCGCCGCGGTCGTCGCGCAGGGTGAGGCAGGCCTCCAGGTAGCGGTCGTCGTGGCGGGGGCTGGGGGCGTAAGTCCGGATGGCCAGGCCGAAGGGCTCGGCCGCGTCGCGCCCGGCCCCCAGCATCCGGGCCGCTGCCCCCTGAGCCCCGGCAGCCACCACCACTAGACCGGCCGCCCATCTCCGGCCCCCGGCGTCCACCCCGGTCACCGAGCCGTCGGCTTCTACCACCGGCAGGGCCTCGGTCTCCCACACCACCATCGCTCCGGCTTCGGCGGCCGCTTCCACCAGGCGCTTGTCCAGCTCCCGGCGGGGCCAGACCGCGCCGTGGGGGCCGAAGCGCCCGCTGGCGGGCCACGGCAGCTCGCGCCGGACCCGGCCCGCGATCATCCGCAACCCGTCGATGCGGTGAGCCCCGTCGAGGGCCACGCCCAGATCGTCGAGCGCGGCCACCGCCCGGGGGGTGAGCCCGTCGCCGCACACCTTGTCCCGCCCGGCCTGGGCCTTCTCGAACATCACCACCTCAGCCCCGCCCCGGGCCGCTTCTATGGCCGTGGCCGCCCCGGCCGGCCCGGCCCCGATCACGGCCACGTCGCAGCGCTCCACGGTCACCGCTGCGACCCCCGACCCGTCCGGCTGACCGCCGTGGCCGCGTCGCAGCGCTCCACGGTCACCGCCGCGACCCCCGGCTCGGCCTACCGACCGCCGGGGCCGCGTCGCAGCGTTCGACGGTCACCGGCCGCTCTCAGTGGGAATGGCCGTGGTCGTCGAGGACCAACAGGGAGTGGTCGTGGTCGTGGCGATCGTGGTCGCCCAGGGTGCGGGGCCCGAACGTCTCCCGGAGCCAGTCAGGGGTCAGCACCTCTTCGGGCGGGCCCGCGGCCACCAGCCGGTGGGCCAGCAGCAGCACCTCATGACAGTGGCGGGCCTCATCAAGATGATGAGTGGTGACCACCACCGCCAGGCCTGAGGCCGCGCTCTCGTCCAGCACGGCCAGGATGCGCTCCTGGCTGGGCAGATCCAGGCCGCTGATGGGCTCGTCCAGCAGCAACAGGCCCGGTTCGAGGGCCAGAGCCTGGGCGATCACCACCCGCTGGCGCTGGCCGTCGCTCAGGTCGCCGTAGGGTCGGCTCAGGAGATCGGCCACGTCGAGGCGGTCGGCCGCGGCCCGCATTACGGCCCGGTCGGCGGCGGTGAGCCGGCCGATCAGCCCCCGGGCCCGGTAGCGGCCCATGGCCAGGACCTCCCGGGCGGTCAGGGGCATCCATACCAGAGGGGGCTGCTGGCGGACGTAGCCCACCCGGTCCGGCGCGCCGGTCACCCGGCCCGAACTGGGCCGCAGCAGCCCGGCCAGGCACTCCAGCAGGGTGGTCTTGCCCGCCCCGTTGGGCCCCATCACCGCAGTGGTCGTGCCCGGCCCGAAGGCGTGGCGCACGCCGTCGAGGGCGGTGATCGACCCGAAGCGCACGGTCAGATCGACGGCGCGCACAGGCTCTACCGGGCTGGCAGGGGCGACTGAGGTGCTCATACCTTCCCCCTGAAGCTACCGGCGACCGGGGCAGCGCCGGGCGAGCGGCGGCGGGTGGCCGCGTTCGGCCCGCTATATATCGCAGGGAGTGCCGTCGTTGTCGCCGTCTCGGCGGCCCCAGTCGAATCCGGCGGGGGCTTGTCGGGCAATGGCTCGCTCTTCGGCACCCCATTCACCGCACGGGGTCGACCGCACCTCTTGTAGCTGCTCGTCCAAATCCGGGGCATCCGGCGGCTGGCCCGAGCTGTCGGCTGATTCCGGCGGCGACGCTGCGTCCAGGGTGTCGGCGGCGGGTTCCGGCGGCAGGGCGCCGGTGCAGGTGAAGAGCATCTCTCGGAGGGCGTCGGCTTCGGCCTGATCGGCGGTGAGGCTCCATGCCGCTTTGACCGCGATCCAGTTTCGGGCGTAGCGGCACCAGTCGGCGGGGTCTCGGGGCTTCCATTCGGCCGGATCTTCGTCGGACTTGGAGATGTTCTCCCCGGCTGGCATCACCCACAGATTGTCGTCGTCCAGATACCACCCTTCGGCGTCGGCAAAGCCGAGCCCGGAATCCCACGCCTCGGCCCAGGCGACGAGATGGTCGCGGTGGACGTCGCCGCGGCAGTCCCGCGGCCCGACCGCGTAATAGGCGAACTTGCAGGTGTCGGTTCTCCATCCGAGCGCTTCGTCTACGGCGTCGGTCCAACGGGGCCGGTCAGGCAGCGGGCTGGGCCTCGATTGTTCCGGCTCAACCGTCAAGTCAACGAAGCCAGCACCGGCGGCCGCAACCGCCAGCGGCGTCGTCTCTGGGGTTTGCCCGACGGCAGCGGGAGCGGGCGGAGCGTCCTGGGTCACGACCGCGGCAACCGGCGGGTCGGCGGCCGATTCTGTGGTCGGCGCCGGCCCGGGCGTGGGCTCTGGGGCCGGCGGGGCAAGAGTCGGTGCCGTCACCGCCGGTTCGGGCACCGCCGATTCCGCCTGTGCCTCTACTGCCGGGGCCTCTATGGGCTCCAGAGGTTCCGCGCCTAAAGGATCAACGAAGACCGGCAGGGCGGACGGCGGGTCGAGAGCCGGGGTCGAGGCTGGCGCGGCAGCCAGCGAAAGGGCGAAATAGACCGCCAAGACAACCCGATGCATCAACCCTTCGACCCCTCTGAACCGCCACCCCGTCGAGACTGCGGAATCTCCTCAAACCTAGCTAATCTCCCGGCCGTGACCGCGATCGCCGAAACCGCCGTCGCCGAATCTGCCAACGAGCCCGAATCAGCCGACGCGCCCGGGGTCGCCGACCCGGCCAGCGGCATCGTCCCGGGCCGGATCACCCTCACCTCCTACATGGTGGAGGCCGGCCCCTGGGTCCATCTCGCCGCCGAGCGGACCCGGCTGGCCCGCCCCGATTTCGATCACATCGAAGTAACCCCCCAGGGGGCGACGCTGGGGGCCGAGATCACCGGCGTCGACCTCACCGGCGATGTCGAAGAACCCGTCATCGCCGAGATCCGCCAAGCCCTGCTCGACTACAAGGTGATCGTCTTCCGGGACCAGCCCCTCACCTCGGCCCAGCACACGGCCTTCGCCCGCCGCTTCGGCAAGCTGGAGATCCATCCGTTCATCATCGGCAACCCCGAGCACCCCGAGCTGGTCCGCTTCGAGAAGGGGGCCGCCACCGGCGGGTTCGAGAACTGCTGGCACCACGACGTGACTTGGCGGGCGATCCCCTCCATGGGCGCGGTGCTGCACGCCGTCCATGTGCCCCCCACCGGGGGCGACACCCTCTTCGCCGACATGTGCGCCGCCTACGACGGCCTCGGCGACGAGGTCAAGGAGCGCATCGACGGCCTGTGGGCGGTGCACGACTTCGCCCAGGCTTTCG
This sequence comes from uncultured Acidimicrobiales bacterium, assembly GCA_958296055.1. Lineage (GTDB taxonomy): Bacteria > Actinomycetota > Acidimicrobiia > Acidimicrobiales > Aldehydirespiratoraceae > CATQHS01. The sequence continues at coordinate 148,334 of CATQHS010000001.1, read as the reverse complement.
GTCACATGGTGCCCAAGGGCCAGGAGGCCGAGTTCCGGTCCCGCTACCCGCAGGTTCGCCACCCGGTGGTGTGCACCCACCCCGAGACGGGCCGCAAGCTGATCTTCGTCAACTGCTTCTTCACCGCCTTCATCGAGGGCCTCGACCCCGACGAGAGCCGGGAACTGGTGAAGTTCCTGGCCGGCCAGGCCGGAATGCCCGAATACCAGTACCGGGTGCGGTGGGCGCCCGACACGGTGGTGTTCTGGGACAACCGCTCGGTCCAGCACTACGCGGTCAGCGACTACTACCCCGAAAGCCGGGTCATGGAGCGGGCCAGCATCGTCGGAACCCGGCCGGCCTGAGTCGGCGGGCGCCGGGGTCTAAGGTCGGCGGCGATGGCGGCCAAGACCGACTGGAACCCGGTGCTGAGAGCCGAGTTCGACAAGCCCTACTGGAGGCAACTCCAGGAGTTCGTCCACACCGAGCGGTCCCGGAACACGGTGTACCCGGCCCACGACGAGGTGTTCGCCGCCCTGCACCTCACCCCGTACGAGTCGGTGAAGGTGATGATCCTGGGCCAGGACCCCTATCACGGGCCCGGCCAGGCCCACGGGCTGTGCTTCTCGGTGCGCCCCGGCGTGACCGTGCCCCCGTCGCTGGAGAACATCCAGACCGAGCTCCACAAAGACCTCGGGGTCCCGGTTCCGAGCCACGGCTCGCTTGAGCACTGGGCCCGCCAGGGGGTGCTGCTGCTCAACGCCACTCTCACCGTGCGGGCCCGCCGGGCTGGCAGCCACCAGCGGCGGGGCTGGGAGACGTTCACCGACGAGGTGATCCGGGCCGTGTCGGCCAAGCCCGAGACGGTGGTGTTCATCCTGTGGGGCTCTTACGCCCGCCGCAAGAAGGCGCTGATCGACACCGGCCGCCACGCCATCATCGAGTCGGCTCACCCGTCGCCGCTGTCGGCGCCGCGGGGCTTCTTCGGCAGCCGCCCCTTCAGCCGGGCCAACCAGGCTCTGGCCGCGGCCGGCCGCGACCCGGTGGACTGGGCCATCCCCGATCAGCCCTAACCCCCGTCAGGCCTGCAGCCTTCCCGGACCGGGGGAGAGGGGCGCGGGTAGCGTGCGGGAAGTGAGCGGCGCGGAGATCCTCGACGTCGATCTGCTGGCCTTCGAGGGAGGAGGCCGGGCGGCCCGGGCCGCGGTGGTCGACGGGGTCATGCGCAGCCTGCGCACCGGGTTCGTGTACGTCGAGCACGACCTGCCCGTCGACTTGCTCGACCGGGCCTATGCCTGCCTGGAGGCGTTCTTCTCGCTGCCCGCCGAGCGCAAAAACCGCTACACGGTGGAGGGGGCCAGCGGCCAGACCGGCTACACCGGCCTGGCGGTGGAGACCGCGGCCTCCTCGGACGTCCCGGACTGGAAGGAGATGCTCAACTGGAGCGACCCCAAGCCGGAGGGCCACCCCCTGCGGGAGCGCCACCCGTTCCGCTACGGGCCGCCCCGCCTGCCCGACGACGACCTGCCCGGCGCGGGCGAGCTGCTGCTGGCCTTCCACCGGCGGGTGGCCGATCTGCAGCGGCGGGTGCTGCGGATCATCGGCGCCGGGGTGGGCGCGCACGAGGACTACTTCGACCGCATGGTGGCCGACGGCGCCACCATGACCCGAGCCATCCACTACCCGGCCATGGACCTGGCCCCCGGCGGCGAGCACGTCTGGGCCGGCGAGCACTGCGACATCAACCTGATCACCGCCCTGCCCCGGGCCACCGCCGCCGGCCTGCAGGTCCGCACCGCCGGCGGCTGGACCGACGCCGTCCCGCCCGAGGGCGGCGCCATCGTCAACACCGGGATCATGCTCGAGCACCTCACCAACGGGATGATCCCGGCCGGGCGGCACCGGGTGGCGGCCTCGCCCGGCCAGACCGGCGACCGCTACTCGGTGGTGCAGTTCGCCCACCCCGCCCCCTGGTTCATGCTCGCCCCGCTGCCCACCTGCGTCACCGGCGACAACCCGCTGCGCTATCCCACCGTCTCCGCCGACGACGCCCTGGCCCAAGTCATCTGGGAGATCAACCTGGTAGAAACCGGCCGCCGCATCGCCGACTGAGGCCCCGCCGGCCGGAGGGCGCGACTCAGTAATACCAGGGGAAGGGCGACCAGTCGGGGGGCCGCTTGGCCAGGAAGGCGTCTCGCCCCTCGACCGCCTCGTCGGTCATGTAGGCCAGCCGGGTGGCCTCGCCCGCGAACACCTGCTGGCCGATGAGCCCGTCGTCGATGAGGTTCAGCGCGAACTTCGCCATCCGCTGGGCGGTCGGGCTCTTGGAGTTGATCGCCCGGGCCCACTCCAGCGCGGTGGGCTCCAGCTCGGCGTGGGGCACCACCGCGTTCACCATTCCCATCTCGAAAGCCTCGGCCGCGGAGTAGCTGCGGCCCAGAAAGAAGATCTCCCGGGCCCGCTTCTGACCGATCTGGCGGGCCAGGTAGGCCGAGCCGAACCCGCCGTCGAAGCTGGCCACGTCGGTGTCGGTCTGCTTGAAGACGGCGTGCTCGGCGCTGGCCAGGGTCAAATCGGCGGTGGCGTGCAGGCTGTGGCCGCCCCCCACCGCCCAGCCCGGCACCACCGCCACCACCACCTTGGGCATGGTGCGGATGAGGCGCTGCACTTCAAGGATGTGCAGGCGCCCGGACCGGGCCGGGTCGATGCCCTCGGCCGTGTCGCCGTCGGCGTACCGGTAGCCGTCTCGGCCCCGGATGCGCTGGTCGCCGCCCGAGCAGAAGGCCCAGCCCCCGTCTTTGGGCGACGGGCCGTTGCCTGTGAGCAGCACGCAGCCCACGTCGCCGGTCATGCGGGCGTGGTCCAGACACCGGTACAGCTCGTCCACGGTGTGGGGCCGGAAGGCGTTGCGCACCTCGGGCCGGTCGAAGGCCACCCGCACCGTGCCCTGGTCGGCGGCCCGGTGGTAGGTGACGTCGGTCAGGTCCTCGAAGCCGGCCACCGGTAGCCAGGCCTCGGGGTCGAACAGCTCCGAGATCATGGGCCCGATCTTTGCATCTCGGGCCCGATAGGGTCGGAACCGGTGAAGGTGACGGTGATCGTCGGCAAGTGCATCGGCAGCGGGTCGTGCGAGATGCTCGCCCCCGAGGTGTTCGAGGTGCGCGACGACGGGCTGGCCCACGTCTTGGCCGCCGAGCCCGCCCCCGAGCTGGCCGCCCGGGTCGCCCAAGCCGTCGAGGCCTGCCCCACCCGGGCCATCCGGGCCGTCTAACCTTCTAAGCCCCCGGCCGGCGGGTCCTGTCACGGGTGCCACCCACCGGCCTGCCCGATCTGAGCCCGGTCAGCCCTCGGGCTCGAACACGGAGTTCTCCCCGTCGGGGACGCCCACCCTCAACACCCTCATCATCTGGGCGATCAGCCCGTAGTAGCCGATGAGCACCACCAGGTCGCACACCCCGGACTCGCCGAAGTCGGCCACCGCGTCGGCGTAGAGGTCGTCGGGCGCGTCGCCGGTGTCGAGGATCGACTGGCAGAACCGGTAGGCGGTCCGCTCGGCCCGGTCGTCGAAGTCGATCTCCCGTCCGTCCTTGAGGGCGGCCAGCTCGGCCTCAGAGAACCCGGCCCGGCGGGCTATGAGGTCGTGGGCCCACCACTCGAAGTCGCTGCGCCAGTGGCGGGCCACGCTCAAGGTGACGATCTCGCGCACCCGGGCCGACATCTCGGAGTGGAACCTCACCGCCGAGCCCACCTTCTGGACCGCGTCCCCTACGTGGGGGCTGTACAGCATGCAGTTGAACGGCCCGACCAGGGCACCGTCGCTCTCGGTCAGCGGGAAGGCGCTGTCCCGGGCCCGGTCGCCGCTGGCGATGGCGTCGTACAGGGCGGCCTGGTCGTCGTTCATCCGGTCGGGCGTCAGCTTCGCCAGTCGGCTCACGCCGGTAGTATGGCAGCCGTGAACGCAGGGGCGGTCCCAGCATCTCCACACCGAGTTGGGCAGGGGCGACCTTGACGGCAGCCGTGGACGCGGTGGCGGTCCTGACCGCCGACGAGGCCTGCCCGGAGCTTCCCATCATCGAGCGGGGGGGTGTGGCCCGGGCGGTGGTGTGGCCCGGAACCGGCGCCGTCCACCGCTCCATGCACGTGATCAGCCTCGACGAAGGCGGCCGCACCACGGCGCTGACCCACCCCTCCGACGCCGTCTACCACCTGTGCTCGGGCGCGGCCGCGGTGACCGACCCCGACACCGGCCAGAGCCACCGGCTCGTGGTGGGGTCGATGTTCCACGTCGACGCCGGGACCGCCTACCGGGTGGAATCCTCCGAAGCCGGCACCGTGTTGATCGGCGGCCCGTGCCCGCCCGACCCGGCCCTGTACCCGCCAGGAGGTGGTGCCTGATGGCTATCAGGATCTTTCACCGAGACGAGCCCGATCTGATGATGCCGATGATCTCCGCCGACGCCCGGCTGATCGTGTGGCCCGGCTCGGGGGCTGAAGTGGCCAACATGAACTATGTGGTGCTGGAGCCGGGGGAGCGCAACGTGGCCCACACCCACCAGGAGTCCGAGGACACCATCTTCTGCCTGGAGGGGCGGGGCACGGTGAGCGATCTCACCAACGGCGCCGACCTGGCTTTCGAGGCCGGGCAGGCCATCCACGTGCCCGCCGGGGTGGAGCACGCGGTCAAGGCCGACCGGGGGGAGCGGGTGGTCAGCATCGGCGGGCCCTGTCCCCCCGACCGCAACCTGCTGCGCCTCCTGGGCGTGGAGTGACCGCCGCCCGGCGAGCGGCGCCGCCGCGGCGGTGACCGCTCGGGGAGAGGGCGGGGGAGCGGAGTGACCGTCGTCGGTCTGGCCCAGATCGGCAGCCCCCCCGGCGAGACCGAGGCCAACCGGGACCGCGGCCTCGACGCCGCCCGCCGGCTCTTCGAGCAGGGCGCGGCCATCGCGGTGCTGCCCGAGCTGACCGTGCCCTGGTACGGCGTTGACCCCGGCCAGATCGCCCCCCGGGCCGAACCCCTCGACGGCCCCACCGTGTCCGCCTGGCAGTCGGCCGCGACCGACAGCGGCGGGATGGTGGTGGGCGGGTTCTGCGAGCGCGACGGCGACCGGATCTACAACTCAGCGGTGGCGGTGGACGGCGGCGGCGTGGTCGGCCACTACCGCAAGCTGCACCTGTTCGCCGAGGAGAAGCACTGCTTCGAGCCCGGCGACCTGGGGCTGCCGGTGTTCGAGACCCGCTGGGGGACCATGGGGATCTGCGTCTGCTACGACCTGCGGTTCGTGGAAGTGGTGCGGATCCTGGCCCTGCGCGGCGCCGATTTGGTGTGCGTGCCCACCGCCTGGGTGACCGGGTTCGACCGCAAGGCGCAGAACCCCGGCGAGCTGTGCCCCCAGGCCGAGGGGGCCGTCCTGCAGGCCAACCTGAGCCAGGTGTTCATCGCCTGCGCCTCCCAGGTCGGTGCCTTCGGCGGACTCAGGATGCTCGGGTCCTCGGTGTTGGTCGACCCGTACGGTTCGCTGGCCGCCGGCCCCCTGCCCGGGGATGAGGAGCGCCTCGCCACCGCCGACATCGACGTGGGCGAGGCCCGCCGGGCCCAGGCCCGCAGCCCGCTGATCCAGCCCCGAGCCGACCGCCGCACCGACGTCTACCGCCTGGCCTACGGCGCCGAGGAACTCTAGTTGTGGTGTCGGTGACGTTGTCCCCGGCGTGATCGGTGGGGCCTGTTGCGGGCGGCAAGCTCAGGAACCGATGCCAGCGATGGCCTCGATCTCGACCTTCATGCCCGGCACCACCAGCTCGTTGATCCCGATCAGGGTGCTGCACGGGCGGCTGTCGCCGAAGAACTCCTGGCGGACCGGGTTGATGGCGGCCCGGTCGCCGATGTCGGTGAGGTACACGATCACCTTCAACACGTCGGCGAAGGTGGCCCCGGCCGCCTCCAGGATGGCCCCGATGTTCTCTAGGGTGGCCCGGGCCTGGGCGGCCACGTCGTCGCCGCCCACCAGGTTGCCGTCGCCGTCGAGGGGTCCGCACCCGGAGATGAACAGCAGGTCGCCGAAGCGGGTGGCGTCGGTGTAGTGGCTGAGCGGCGGGTTCAACCGATCGACTCGGATCTCTTCTTTCTGCGGCACCTCGTCAACTCCTTCTCGGGGCCTTCCGCCCCGGGCCGTGGAACCTTGCCCGCTCATGCTATGAAACGGCCATGACCTCCGCCGCCTCGGGGCGCCCCGCACGGCCCGCAACCTCCGCCGCCTCGGGGCACCGGGCCGAACGGCCGTGAAGCCCGCCTCCTTCGAGTACTTCGCCCCCGACACCGTCGAGGAGGCGCTCGGGCTCCTGCACGAACACGGCGACGACGCCAAGGTGCTGGCCGGCGGCCAGAGCCTGGTCCCGGCCATGAACTTCCGGCTGGCCCGCCCGGCGGCAATCGTCGACATCGGCCGCCTCGGCGAACTGGCCGCCATCGACGACTCCGCCCCCGACACGGTCGCCGTCGGGGCCCGGGTCCGCCACCTTGACCTTGAGCGAAACCAGATCGGCGGCCCGCTCGGGAGGCTGCTGGCCGCCACCGCCCGCTGGGTAGGCCACTACCCGATTCGGGTGCGGGGCACCTTCGGCGGGAGCCTGGCCCACGCCGACCCGGCCGCCGAGTGGTGCGTGCTGGCCCGGGCCCTCGACGCCGAGATGCACTGCCGCCGCACCGACGGCGCCCGCACCGTCTCCGCCGTCGACTTCTTCGAGATGGTCTTCACCACCGCGCTGGAACCCCATGAGCTGCTGGAGCGGGTTGTGCTGCCCAGGCTGCCCGACGGCAGCGGGGTGGGGATGGCCGAGTTCGCCCGCCGGTCCGGCGACTTCGCCATCGTGCTGGCCGTGGCCGTGCTGGACCTCGACGGAGATGGGATACGCGGCGCCCGGATCGCCCTGGGCGGGGTGGCGGGCCGGCCGGTGCGGGCCGCTGGCGCCGAGCAAGTTCTGGCCGGGGCCGAGGCCGGTCCGGACGCCATCGCCGCCGCCGCAGCCGCAGCCGCCGACGGCATCGACCCGGTCGGGGACATCCACGGATCGCCCGAGTACCGGCGGGACTTGGTGCGGGCCATGGTGACCCGGGCCCTTGAGCAGGCTCTGGCATGAGGCTCCCGGTGCCGCACCCGAGCCGATCTGGCGTCAAGCCCCCGGCGCCGCACCCGAGCCGATGACGGCGCAGGCGACAGCACCGGCGCCGGCCCCGCCGACTTGGACCGGGCGGCCGCTGCGGCGGTTCGAGGACCCGGTCCTTGTCCGGGGGCTGGGCCGGTTCGTGGCCGACGTGGCCGACCGGCACCCGGCCGCCCTGCACGCCGCCTTCGTGCGCAGCCCGGTCCCGGCCGGGACCATCCGCTCGATCGCCAAACCGGCCGGGGCGGTGGTGTTGACCGCCGAGGACCTAGACGCCAAGCCGATCACCGCCCGCCTCGACCGCCCCGACTTCGTGACCCTGGAGACGCCGGTGCTGGCCGCTGACGCGGTGCGCCACGCCGGCGAGCCCATCGCCGTGGTGGTGGCCGCCAGCCGGGCCGAGGCCGAGGACCTGGCCGAGCAGGTCGTCGTGGACATCGAGCCGGCCGAGCCGGTGACCGACGCCAGCGCGGCCATGAAACCGCAGTCCCCGGCCGTCCACCCCCACTTGGACATGCCCATGGGCAACAACGTGGTCCTCCAAGCCGAGTTCGACACCAACCACGGGATCGACGGGATCATGGCCGACGCCTACGAGATCGTCACCGCGTCCATCCGGTCCCGCCGCCAGAGCGCCCTGCCCATCGAGGCCCGGGGCGCGGTGGCCGCCCACGACCCGGCCGGGGGCCGCACCACCCTCACCGCCAGCGTCCAGATGCCCCACATGCTGCGCACCGCCCTAGCCGACGTGCTCGACATCGACGAGGCCGACCTGCGGGTGGTGGCCCCCGAGGTGGGCGGCGCCTTCGGGCAGAAGATGTGCGTGGCCCGGGAGTACGCGGCCCTGGTGGCCGCGGCCCGGCGGCTGGGCGCCACGGTGGCCTGGATCGAGGACCGAACCGAGAACCTGCTGGCCTCCTGGCACAGCCGGGACCATGACTACTGGATCGCCGGGGGGTTCGACCCCGACGGCACCCTGGTGGCCCTCGACGCCGACCTGATCTGCAACATCGGCGCCTACGGCAACTACCCGGTTACCTTCGGGGTGGAGCCGCTGATGGCCATGGCCGAGCTGACCGGCCCCTACCGGGTGCCGGTCTACCGGGTGAGGGCCCGGGCGGTCACCACCAACCTGTGCCCGATCGCCCCCTACCGGGGGGTGTCGCGGCCGGTCATCACCCTGGCCGTGGAGCGACTGATGGACGCGGCCGCCCGCCGGCTCGGCCTCACCCCCGGCGATGTGCGCCGGGCCAACCTGGCCACCGAGTTCCCCCACGTCATGCCCACCGGGATGCCGGTGGACCCCGGCTCCTACCGGGAGTCGCTGGAGCGGGCCGAGTCCGCCATCGACTTGGACGCCTTCCGGGCCGAGCAGGCCCGGGCCCGCTCCGAGGGCCGCTTCGTCGGGGTCGGGTTCTCGGTGTTCGGGGAGCGCACCGGCTACGGCACCCCGGCCTTCGCCGCCCGGGCCATGGAGATCACCCCCGGCTACGAGACCGTCCAGCTCGACATGAACCCCTCCGGAGGGGTCACCGCCCGCATCGGGGCCTCGCCCCACGGCCAGGGGCTGGCCACCGCCCTGGCCCAGATCGCCGCCGACGAGATCGGCGTCGCCCCCGAGCAGGTGAGCGTCATCCACGGCGACACCGACGCCACCCCCTACGGGTGGGGCACCTTCGCCAGCCGCTCGGCGGTGATCGCCGGGGGAGCGGTGAAGTTGGCCGCCCGGCGGCTCCGGGACCGGCTGGCCCGCATCGCCGCCCACCAGCTCGAAGCCCACCCCGACGACATCGTGCTGGCCGGGGGCCGGGCCGTGGTGGCCGGCACCGGCGTGGGCGTGGCCGTGGCCGAGCTGGCCCGCACCGCCCACCACCGGTCCCACCGGCTCCCCGATCCCATGGAGCCCGGCTTGGCCGTCACCGCCTCTTACGACCCGGCCGGCACCTTCTCCAATGCCTGCCACGCCGCGGTGGTGGAAGTCGATCCCCACACCGGCGGGGTGCGGATCGGGCGGTTCGTGGTGGTCGAGGACGCCGGGGTGCTGATCAACCCCATGATCGCCGACGGCCAGATCCACGGCGGGGTGGCCCAGGGGATCGCCAACGCCCTGTACGAAGAGCTGGTGCACGACGCCGACGGCAACCTGCTCACCGCCTCGCTGATGGACTACCTGCCCCCGACCGCGGCCGAGATCCCCGACATAGAGATCGTCCATCTGGCCACCGTCGGCGCCGCCGACGCCACCGCCACCGGGGCCAAGGGCTTGGGCGAGGGGGGCGCCATCGGGGCGCCGGCCGCGGTCCTCAACGCCATATCCGATGCCCTGGCCCCGCTGGGGATCGAGGTGAACGAGATGCCGGCCACCCCCGAGCGCATCCGAGCCCTGATCCGGCGAGCCGAACAGGAGAAGAGCCCATGAGCACGACGGCGAGACGGGCGGTGGCGCTGAGAGTGAACGGCGAAGACCGCGAGGTGGCCGTGGAGCCCCGCAAGACCCTGGCCGACGCCCTGCGGGAGGACTGCGGCCTCACCGGCACCCACCTGGGCTGCGAGCACGGGGTGTGCGGGGCCTGCACGGTGCTGCTCGACGGCGAGCCGGTCCGGTCCTGCCTGCTGTTCGCGGTGCAGTGCGGCGGCCGGGAGATCCGAACGGTGGAGGGCTTGGCCGACGGCGACCGCCTCCACCCCCTCCAGCAGGCGTTCTGGGACCATCACGGCCTCCAGTGCGGCTTCTGCACCCCTGGCTTCTTGATGCTGGCCGCCGCGGTGCTGGAGCAGGACCCCGGCATCGGCGACGCCGAGCTGCGCGAGGCGCTGTCGTCGAACCTGTGCCGCTGCACCGGCTACCAGAACATCGTCGCCGCGGTGCAAGCCGCCCGGGACCAGATGACTCCGTGATCGGGGAGTCGGCCCGGCGGGTCGAGGACGGGCCGCTGCTGCGGGGCGAGGGGCGGTTCGTCGCCGACATCGACCTGCCCCGGCAGCTTCACATGCGGGTGGTGCGATCCGACGTGGCCTGCGGCCGCCTGCTCGGCGTCGACGCCAGCGCCGCGCTGGCCGCCGCCGGCGTGGCCGCGGTGTGGACCGCCGCGGATGTGGCTGGCATCGAGCCCATCGACTTCCGGCTCCGCCAGCCCGGCTTCGAGCAGATGCTGCCGTACCGCCAGCCGGTCCTGGCCCGTCACCGGGTGCGTTATGTGGGCGAGCCGGTGGCGGCGGTGTTCGCCGAGGACGCCTACCGGGCCGAGGACGCGGCCGACGAGGTGGTCGTCGACATCGACCCGCTGGAGCCGGTGCTGGACCCGACGGCGGCGCCCGGCGACTTCGGCGACGGCCTCGACACCGAGGCGCTGGTCTTCACCGAGCAGGTCGGCGACGTGGAGGCCGCCCTGGCCGCCGCCCACCGGGTGGTCGAGCTGGAGCTGTCGGTGGGCCGCCACAGCGGCATTCCCCTGGAGTGCCGGGGGGCGCTGGCCTGCCTTCATCCCGACACCGGGGTGCTGGAGGTGCTGGGGGCGGCCAAGGTGCCGTTCCACAACCGCGACGAGCTGGCCCGGATGGTGGGGATGCCGCCCAGCCGGGTCGTGCTGCGGGAGGGCCATGTGGGCGGCGGGTTCGGGATCAGGGGCGAGCTGTACCCCGAGGACGTGCTGACCGCGCTGGCCGCGGTGCGGCTGCGGCGCCCGGTCAAGTGGATCGAGGACCGCCGGGAGCACATGGTGGCCGCCAACCACAGCCGGGACCAGCACCACCGGGTGCGGGCCGCCATCGACCCCGACGGGGTGATAACCGGCCTCGATGTGGCTTTCGTGGCCGACCAGGGCGCCTATGTCCGCACCCACGGGGCCACCGTCCCGACGCTCACCGCGGCCCTGCTGCCCGGCCCCTACCGGATCCCGAGCTACCGGGTGACGGGCCGGGTCCGGCTCACCAACAAGACCCCGGCCGGGACCTACCGATCGCCGGGCCGCTACGAGGGAACCTTCGTGCGGGAGCGGGTGCTGGACGCGGCGGCCGACGCCGTCGGGCTGGACCGGCTGGAGGTGCGGCGGCGCAACCTCATCGACCCGGCCGAGATGCCCTTCGACCGGGGCACCAACGCCCTGGGCACCAAGGTGGTGTACGACTCCGGCGACTACCCGAGGCTCCTGCGGCGGGCCCTGCACCACTGGGACCTGGCGGCTCTGGAGCGGGAGCTTCGGGACCGGCGGGCGGCGGGCGAGGCGGTGGGGGTCGGGTACGGCTTCTTCGTGGAGAAGTCGGGCCTGGGCCCTTACGCCGGGGCCAGGGTGGAGGCCGACGAGGCCGGGCACGTGCGGGTGGTCACCGGGGCCGCCTCGGTGGGCCAGGGCGTGGAGACGGTGCTGGCCCAGATATGCGACGAGGTGCTCGGGGTGGGACTGGACCGCATCGCCGTGGTCCACGGCCAGACCGACCAGATGGCCTACGGGCTGGGGGCCTTCGCCAGCCGGGTCACGGTGATGACCGGCAGCGCCGTCCACCGGGCCGCTCTGGGCCTGCGGGAGCGGATCGCCGCCGCGGCCGCGGAGTTGCTGGAGGCCGACCCGGCCGACCTGGAGCTGGCCGGCGGCCGGGTTCAGGTGGCGGGCACGCCCGGACGCTCGCTGACCCTGGGCGAGGTGGCTGCCGCGGTCGCGCCGGGCCGGCCCACCGCCGGGGACCGGCCCGGCCTGGTGAGCGAGGACTGGTTCGAGACCACCCACATGACCTACCCGTACGGGTTCCACGCCGCGGTGGTGCGCATCGAGGCCGACACCGGCCGGGCGGTGGTCGAGCGCTATCTGGTGGCCTACGACGTGGGCCGGGCCGTCAACCCCATGCTGGTGGAGGGCCAGGTGGTGGGGGGGGCGGCCCAGGGCATCGGCGGCGCCCTGCTGGAGGAGTTCGTCTACGACGCCGACGGGCAGCCCCTGGCCGCCTCGTTCATGGACTACCTGCTGCCCACCGCGGCCGAGACCCCGCCGGTGGAGGTGGTGCTGTCGGAGGACGCGCCCAGCCCGCTGAACCCGCTGGGCCTGAAGGGCGCGGGGGAGGGCGGCACCGCGGCCTGCGGGGCGGCGGTGGCCTCGGCCATCGACGACGCCCTGGGCCGCCCCGGCGCGGTGCGCCGCCTGCCGGTCGCCCCCGAACAGATCCACCGCCTCTCTCAGGAGGCGGGCGCCAGCTCCCTCAACAGCTTGCGGTAGGCGATGGAGCCGGAGTCGGCCAGCTTCAGGTGCAGCTCGTCGCGGGGGTCCAGGGGCAGTTCCGGGGGGTCTTGGGCCTCCACCACCATGCGGTCCTGCTCCATCACCTCGTTGAACCCGGCGGCGAACTCGGCGTCGGGGGTGTCGAAGGAGTGGTTGCGGGACAAGAACACGAAGATGAGCGTCTCGGCCCGGTCGGTGGGGGAGGCGATGAAGGTGATGGTGGTCACGTCGCCGGCCTTGGTGTCGCCCTGCTCGGACCAGGTGCGGCCCCCGCTGGCGGCGATCACCGACTTGCGGTCGTGCAGGGTGAAGGGCATGTGCAGCGTGTAGCTGCGCATCAGCAGGGTGTCGTCGTAGGCGTAGACCATCCCGTCGTCGGTCGGGGTGATCTCGAAAGGCTTGATGAAGGGCCCGTCGGCCAGCTCGGTGAAGCCCTCGTGGACGAAGTTGAAGTGGGCGAAGTCGATGGCGTTCTCGATCATCCGGCCCGCCGAGGCCTTCCAGACCCAGGTGTCCACCAGGAACACGTGCCAGTCGGGGCTGTTCCAGTCGTCGTCGGGCCAGGGCGGCAAGTCGGCGATCGGGGCCTCGGGTGCCACCCACACCGCCCCGTGGGCCTCCCGCACGTTGTGGCACCAGACCCGAGCCTGGCTGGGCACGGTGCCGTCGGCGCCCAGGGCGGGGATGTGGGCCACCGCCCCGGACCGGTCGTACTGCCAGCCGTGGTAGGGGCATTCGAGGAGGCCGTCGATCACCCGGCCGGTGGACAGGGCCACCCCTCGGTGAACGCACTGGTCCCGCATGGCCACCAGGCCATGGTCGTCGCGGTACACGACGATGCCCTCCCCGAGCAGCTTCACCCGCTTGGGCTCGGCCGTGATCTCCGAGGTCGTCGCCACCGGGTGCCAGTACCGCCGCAAGGCCGGCTGCAGCATCGTTTCAAGCATCATCGCCTTCCTTTCCATGTTTTCTCAGAAACCCCGAGGGGGGGGTGGTCAGGCGGCGGGGTCGTAGTAGTGGACCTCTAGCAGCAGGCAGCCGGCCTGGCTTTTGAACGGGCCGTGGTCCGCGCCGGGGGGGCGGCAGGCGTAGGTGCCGGGGCCGAAGCCGTCGCCGCCCTCGCCCCGCTCGTCGCTGCCCACGGTGAGGTCGCCGCTGAGCAGGTAGACCTCCTCCCAGTAGGTGTGGCGGAACGGGACGGTGGTGTACACGCCGGGGCCGAACCGCAGCAGCCGGGTCCGGTTGCCGGTCCCGGCCTCCTCGTCGAGCGATCCGGCCAGGATCTTCTGCTCGATGCCGTCGGGGTACCCCTCCGGGGTCTCCCAGCCGGTTTCCATGTCCAGGGTGTGGAACTCCAGATGAGGTTTGGGGATCATGGCGGGCTCCCTTCGAGCACGTCGATGACGTCGATGTTGTAGGCCAAGCCGATCGAGCGGCCCAAGACCGGGTCGTGGAGCCGGGCCTCGAACCGCGGGCTGGGCCGTACCCCGCCGACGGCGGCGAAAGTGCCGGTGAACAGCACGAATCGGTCCGGCCGCCGGGCGAACGGCGCCGCCTCGATTAGTTCGGCCGGTCCGATCAGCTCACCGAGGCGGCCCTGCTGGTAGAGGGTGCGGACCCCGCCTTCGTCGATCCAGCTCGTGATCTCAAGCTGATCCAAGTGGTCGGCCACCTCGGTCAGCGGCCAGGCCTGGGCGGCCACCGGCTTGGGGCAGACCAGCTTGGACAGGGCGATGTCGACCGCTTCAGCGGCCCGGTCGGTGTGGTCCGAGCCCAATGTGAGCCAGGTCCGGTCGCCGTCGACCACCACCACCGCCTCGGCCTCGCCCGAGGTCTGGCCACCGGTGACGGCCACGGCCGGGGCCTGGACCGCCGAGCCCGGCGGGGCCGGGTAGAAGGTCGGCGCCGAGGCCGGTACCGGCACTCCGAGAGCCTCGAGTTCGGCCAGGTGGGCCTCGACCGCGGCGGAGTCCCGGCCGGTGAAGCCGGCCACGATCACCGCCTCCGGCTCGACGGTCAGGGTCGAGCCGTCCACCTCGAAGGTCAGGCTCACGGCCCGGCGGCCCGGTTCGGCGGCAGCATCGCCTACAGTCTGCCCGATGAGCAGGCCGTCGGCATCGGGCACAAATGGGGATCAAGACCGGCGCTGAGCACATCGCCTCGCTGCAAGACGGCCGCACCGTCTACCTCGACGGCGCCGTCGTCGACGACGTGACCGCCAGCGGCGCCTATCGGCGGGCGGTGGCGTCGGTGGGGCGGCTTTATGACTTCGTCGCCGACCCGGCCAACGCCGAGCTGATGACCTATGACCCCGGCGACGGGTCGAGGGCCAACCGGATCTGGCAGCTTCCCCGCAGCCACGGCGAGCTGGTGGAGCGGCGCAAGGCCTTGGAGGCCTGGAACGAGCAGCACCTGGGGTACATGGGCCGCTCTCCCGACCACGTGGCCTCCTGCATCTCCGGCATGTACATGGGCCGGGACCGGTTCCGCCAATACGACCCGGCCCGGGCCGACGCCCTGGCCGACTACTACGCCTACGCCCGAGACAACGACGTCTACCTGTCCTACGTCATCATCAACCCCCAGGCCGACCGGTCCCGGCCGGCGGGCGAGCAGGCCGACCCGTTCCTGACCGCCGGGGTGGTGGACGCCGACGCCGAGGGCCTCACCATCCGGGGGGCCAAGATGCTGGGCACCGGGGCGGTGATGGCCAACGAGATGCTGGTCACCTGCATCCAGCCCCTGCAGCCCGGCGAGGACCGCTACGCGGTGTCGTTCGTCGCCCCCATGAACACTCCGGGGCTGAAGGTGCTGTCCCGCAAGTCCTATGAGGCGGCCGCCCCGTCGGTGTTCGACAACCCGCTGGCCTCCCGTTTCGACGAGAACGACGCGGTGCTGTACTTCGACGACGCCAAGATCGGCTGGGAGCGGGTGTTCGTGGACCGAGACGTGGCCATGACCCTGGCCCAGTTCCACGAGACCCCGGCCCACGTGTACCAGAACTACCAGGCCCAGATCCGGCTGTCGGTGAAGATGCGGTTCCTGGCCGGCCTGGCCCGCCGCATGGCCGAGACCAACGGCATCGTCGGCATCCCGCAGGTGCGGGAGATGCTGGGCCAGATCGCGGCCGAGGCCAAGCTGGTGCAGGCCTTGGTGGCGGCCATGGAGGCCAACGGCCGGGAGTGGTTCGGGTACTTCGTCCCCGACCGCCACACCCTCTACACCGCCCAGGTCCTCACCCAGCAGCTCTACGGGCTGTTCGTGTCCCGGCTGCGGGAGCTGGCCGGGGGCGGGATGATCATGCTCCCGTCCTCAGAGGCGGACTACGGCAACGCCGAGATGAGCGGGCTCATCGCTCGCACTCAGCAGTCGCCGGCCGCCTCCAGCGACGAGCGGGTCAAGCTGTTCAAGCTGGCCTGGGACGCGGTGGGCTCGGAGTTCGGGTCCCGCCACGAGCAGTACGAGATGTTCTACGCCGGGGCCACCTTCGTCACCAAGGCTCATTCGTTTAGGACCTTCGACTGGGACGAGGCCACCGCCCTGGTCGATACGGTCCTGGCCTCCTACCCCCACCCCTCCGATTAGCGGCGGCGGGCGAAGGCGGCCCGCACCAGCAGGCCCAAGCCGAAGGTGGCCGCGGCCATCACGACCACGGCCCGGCGGGGGCCGGTCCAGTCGGCCACCAGCCCCACCAGCGGGGCTCCCAGGGCCCGGCTCCCAATGAACACGAAGGTGTAGACGGCCACCTGGCGGCCCTGCAGGGCCCGGTCGGCGCCGAGCTGCACCTCGGTGTTGACCCGCGACAGGAAGAACCCGCCGGTGAACCCGGCCGCGGTAAGCGAAGCCGCCACCGGAACCGCGGCTGGCGTGGCCGCCACCGTGGCCAGCACCGCCGCGAACACCAGCAGCGATCGGGTCAGATCCGCGACCCCGCCGCTGGGCTCAGCCGCCGACCCGGCCCCGACCTCGCCGCGGCCCGAGCGCCAGGACGCGGCGGCCACCGATCCGGCGAACGAGCCGACGCTAACGCAGGTGACCAGCACCCCGTAGGTGACCGCGCCGCCGCCGAGGACCTCGTCAGCCAGCAGCGGTATCACCACGTCGATGTTCCAGCCGATGACGCTGAACACGGCCAAGAACAGATAGGCGGGCCGCAGGGCCGGAGACCAGAGCCGGGCTAGCAGCCCCCCGGCCCGGGCCGCGGCCGGGGACTGGTCTGTGGGGCCGGGATCGGTCTCAGAGCCGGGGCCGGGCCCGGCGAAGCGAAGCGACCGGAACCCGACCGCGGCCGCAGCGGAGGCGACCGCCCCGAAGGCGAAGGCGGCCGGGATACCAAACCAGGCGATGAGCAGTCCGGCCAGCAGCCCTCCGATCACCCGGGCGGTGGAGATGGTGGCGGTGTGCAGGCTGGCCGCGCCGGCCAGTTCCTCGGGGCCAACCACCTCGCGCACCGCGGCTCTCCGGATGGGGGCGTCAATCGCGTTCAGGCACCCCAGCGCCAGCACCAGCCCGTAGACGGTCCCGATGGCGGGCGCGCCCCCGGCCACCAGCCAGGCGAACCCCCCGCCCACCACCGCCTTGCCGCCCTGGGTCCAGGCCAACAGGGCCCGGCGGTCGAACCGGTCGGCCAGCGCGCCCCCGGCCCCGGCCAGCAGCAGCGACGGTGCCGTCCGCAGCGCGGTGCTGACCCCCAGCGACAGGGCGTTGCCGGTTATCTCCAGCACCAGCCACAGCTCGGCCACCCGCTGGCAGGTCAGGGACGCCGAGCTGGCCATCTGGCTGGCCGCGTACCGGCGGAACATGGGCAAGCCCAGCGCCGCGGGCCGCGCCCACCGCCGCCTCATCGCGAGCGATGCGGTCCGGCATGACCCTCGGGCCGGACGCAGCGAGCCTCCGAGCGAGGCATCCAAGCGTCGCATCGAGAGGCGGGCGGCTTAGACGGTTTCATAGAATAGCGCTGACGAGCCGCTTCCATAGCTGCCGCCTCCGCCTCGTGCTCCAGCGCCAGATCTCGCAGCATGGGGTTCGCGAAGGCGAGGAGTCCTCTGTCAGCGGCGACGACGACACCTTCATTGAGCAACCTTTTACGATAGGTGGATACATACCTGCCGTCAACGTCCAAGCGGCGGGCAATGTCCGCGCTCCGAGACGGCCCGTCGTCTTGGGCCATAGCCCCGAGGAACCTGCGATCCACCTGGGACAATCGATTCCATGTCGGGACGCTGACCTTGCGAGCCACTTCGTCACGCATCAGTTCAACGGCAACGTCTATGTGCTCAGCAGCTATATCGTTGTGAGGAGCGCCAGCCTGCTCCCACATATGAAACCCGAGTGATTGCAGACTGAATGGGTATCCCTGTGTAGCAGCCACGGCTAGCTTCAGGTGCTCTGTGTCTACCTGTACACCCGACTCTTGCAAGGGGAATACGACCGCTTTTATGGCATCACTATGATTGACTCGCTCTATATCTTGTCGGTAGCACCTTTGAAAGAATGTAAAGCCTTTGTTGGGTAATAGAGTATATTCTATATGAGGCAGTCCCGCACCGAAAAACGCCAAAGGCTTACCCTGGTCCTTAGTTATGCGTTGCAACGCAGATGCGATGCGACTCGCATCTTTGGCTCTAATGTTGTGAAACTCGTCAACGATCAAGAGTACTCCGGCACCTCCCTCTGACTGCGTCGCCTCTACCAAGTTGCTAAGCGATTTCTGAAGGTCCTGAGGCCGAGCTTCCCGGTTCTCCCACTTGAGGCTCAGGAGTTTCAATATGCCGATGTCGGTCAGCCTCCGCTTCGGTGGGGGATCGATCGTCTCCAAGGCGCCCAAGCAGTCTTCGGCGATGCCGCTCGCCACCTCATCGCCCGCTTCGGGAACCAAGGCCTCCCGCTGGATCACGTGCCACCCGGCGGCTTCGGCCTCGTCGCGGATGGCCAGAAGGCACACCGTCTTGCCCGTTCCGCGGGCGCCGAGCACCAGCGAGGTGAACTCGGGTCGGCCCGGCCCGGCGCTCAGCGTTGCCCGGACATTCGACAGCAGCTCGTCCCGCCCGGCCAGATGGGGCGGTAACTGCCCGAAGCTAGGCTTGAACGGGTTGCCGGTCATCTCAACCACACTACAGTCGCTGGGGCCTTAGGGCGAGTTACAGTGATTTTATGTCTGTTTTGATTTCGGGCAGGAAGGTTGGTATTTCAACAGAAACCTAAGAAGCAGACATCTTGTTACAGTGATTTTATGTCTGTTTTGATTTCGGCGTCCGCCTAGCGCAGACGACTGAGAACCACCCGGTTGGCCCACGGCCGACGGCAACTGGTCGGACGCTTGGTCTATGGCACGAGAGCCAGCCCCCAACTACCCTCCGCGGCCGAACCGGAACCAGCGGCGAGACCAGCGAGGCGGCATGAGCGAAGCCCCAGAGGCGATCAACACCGGGTTCCGGACTGCGCTGGGGCGGCTCGACGCGGCCGGGCGGCTCGTCAAGGTCTCCCAGCGGTTGGAGCTGATCGACGAGGTGGCCGGGGCCATGAAAGCGGCCGACGGCGGTCCGGCCCTGCTGTTCGAGGCCGCAGCCAGCCGGGGGATCAGCCACCAGATCCCGGTGTTGGGCAACTTCTTGAGCTGCACCGCCAACGTCGAGACCGCTCTGGGGCTGGACCGCGGCCAGATCCGTCAAGTGATGCTGCGGGCCCTGGATCGGCCCCTCCCGCCGGTGACCGCGCCCGACAGCTCGGGCCCGGTCCCGGCCCAGGAGCGGGTGATCGCCGCCGACGACATCGACCTCGGCGCCGACCTGCCGGTGCTGCGCCACTCGCCCGACGACGGCGGCCGGTTCGTCACCGCCGGGGTGGTGATCGTGCGCGATCCCACCACCGGGGTCCACAACGCCTCCTACCACCGGCTCCAGCTCATCGACCGCGGCTGTACCGCCATAAAGCTCGACTACGGCCGCCACCTCCGCCAGGCCTTCGAGAACGCCCAGGCCGCCAGGGAGCCCCTGCCCATCGCGGTGTGCGTCGGCACCGACGTGGCCTTGATGTACGCCGGGGCCTACATGGGATCGCAGATGCCAGCCGACGCCGACGAACTGGCCGCCGCGGGCGGACTCAAAGGCGAGCCCCTGGAGCTGGCCCCGTGCCTCACCCAGCCCCTGGCCGTCCCGGCCGAGACCGAGATCGTCCTCGAAGGCGTCGTCCACCCCGACCAAACCACCCCCGAGGGCCCCTTCGGCGAGTTCGTCGGCTACCTGTCCGACTCCGGCCCGGCCCCGGTGTTCGAGGCCACCGCCCTGACCATGCGCCGAGACCCCGTCTACCACGCCATCAACGGGGCGGGCCGGGAGACGGTGATGCTGCGCAAGCACGTGCTGGAGGCCAGCGCCCTGCGGGCACTGCGCCAGGCCAACCCCATCGTCACCGACGCCGAGCTCACCGCGGGCGGGCTGTACCGATTCCACCTGGTGATCCAAGTGGCCAAGCGCTCCGGCCGGGACGAGGGCATGCAGCGCAACGCCATGCTGGCCGCCTTCGCCGCCCTCAAAGACCTCGACCAGGTGATCGTGGTGGACGGCGACATCGACATCACCGACCCCGACCACGTGGAGTACGCGGTGGCCACCCGGGTGGAGGCCTCGAAAGACTTGGTGGTGATGCCGGGGATGCGAGGCCACGAGTACGTGCGGGTCTCCGACGGGGGAGTGCGCACCAAAGTCGGCATCGACGCCACCGTCCCCTTCGACGCCCGAGACCGCTTCACCGCCGTGAGCTTCGCCGAGACCGACCTCGACCCCGCCGCCACATCTTCCGAACCAGGCTCCTCCCGCCTCGCATGGCTCTAGCCCAACCAGCCCCTCACCCCTTCCGGCTAGAGCGCTAATTGGGCTCTTGCCGTTCGTTGTTGAGTAGATCGGCCGTAGTGGAGGCTCAGGAAAGCGTCAGAGGGAACCTAAGCCTGGCGTCTGCGAGGACTTCTGCGATAAACGGCAGCAAGCGTTCTAAGTCGGATTCAACGTTTTCACCGCTTGCCTGCACGGTCGTCATCGATGCCGACTCCAGCGGCTCGAGGCCGCCCCCAGAGGCCGCCGCGTCCACCGCTGAGAGCATGACCGTCCGCGCCACCACCGACAATCCGGCGGGCATTGACTCGGTGACCCGCTGCTTCCACAAAGCCAGCCCGGGCATCTGATCGGGATGGACCAGGGCGCGGCCGTTGTCCGCCGACAGCCGGGCCTGCCTGTCCAGGCTGTCTAAGCATCTCTCGCGCCAAGACGCGATGATCTCCGCTTCGACCTCCATCAGACGCCGGCGGGAGTTCACGCCGGTCTGCGCGGCGGAGTACTCCAGCGCGGCCCGGGCGGTCGAGCCCGGCGAGTGCCGCTCCGCCATCTCCAGCAGCTCCGACCGGGCCTGAGCCGCCGCGCCCTTGAACCATGCGCGCTCGGCTGCGATCGCCGCCGTCAGATCCGGGTCGTCGTCTGGATTGCACCACTGCACCTCTGGGATCACGATGTCGTCGAGGACAAGCGGCGCGGTCGCCGACGGGACTGTCTCTACGGCTCACGGCGATGTCATTTCTACGGCTGACGGCGATGTCATTTCTACGGCGCATGCCGCAGTGAACAAAGCGGCAACGAAAAGCAAAGCCGTCGGTCGGCATCTAGTCATATACATCTGTTAACCACAACTTGTGGGGACAAGTGCCACCTTTGAGCAATAATTTGTTCCAGTGGGATAAGGCTTCTTGAGGGATCACGCGACAATCAGCCCACGTGATTTTTGATCGGGCTCTAATATATGGTTAACCTTTAGCCTCCAACGACGGCATAGTGGTGTGGGTCTGATCTCAGTCTGACCTGACAGTGACGGGTATACCAGCCGGATTTCCCGGACCCTTCGATCCGCAATTATCTTAGCCAGCGGTTCTACGTCTAATGGGTTGCGAATAGCCCATCGCAAATGCCCGTGCATGATCTCAACAACATACCCTAGGCGTTGTAAAACAGACATCGGATAGAGATCGGCTACTGTGCAAAGTGAGTTTATATTTAACAATCCCGCAGTTAGCATGTCTCCTATCAGCGTTGCGACATAGTCGATACCTCCGCTAAGGATAGGCCGCTGTATGAGATCGAATGCGGTAGCCTCCGGTGTTGATACCATTACATCGGCATTCACCCCGTATCCAACCGGTTTACGAACAGTAGGTGTTCGGGTTGGATCTCTGCGCACAAAGCAGAGGAAAGACCTCCCGATCCGGCGGTCACGGTGGGGCGCGGGCGTGACGATGTGATAATGGGCGAAAGAGTGATGAGAGACGCCGTAGAAGGCGGCGGCAGCCCGATAGCCGAGATAATAGGGCTGTTCTAAGTGCGCCATCAACGAGTCCAAGTAATCGAGCAGAGGCGGTGCGCCCTTTTTGCGCCTAGGCGGCGGGACCGGCACCCAGGCGCGGTTGGTGACCGACACCATCTGGTTGGCGTGGCGGGCCGGGGCCAGGCTGCGGCTCACGTTCTCCGGCTTGACCCGTAGAAGTTCGGCGCAGCGCTCGGCGGTGACGAAGCGCTCGCCCCGTTCGAGCAGGTAGTCGGCCAAGTGCCGGGGATGAACCCGGGTGTCAGACATGGCATCAGCCTAGCGTCCCTCCTAATTGTCGCGGGAGAGCGCGTGGCGATGCGCTTTGCAGGCACCGAGCCGAGCCTCGGGTGGCTCGGAGGCAACCGGCGGGGCGGATAAGGCAACTGGCGGGACAGGCAACTAGCCTGAGGGCATGCGCCAGGGCTACCGGGTAATCGACGCCGACACCCACGTCACCCCATCCATCGAGCACCTGCTCAACTACGCCGACCGGGAGCTGCTCGACCGCAAGGACGAACTCGAGCCCCACATCCGGGTCACCACCCCCACGCCGGGCCGGGGCCACCCCGCCCACCCGTACGGGGTGGTGCGGGTCAACCCCTACCCCTACAACCGGGTGGCCGGCCACAAGGAGCACGACGAGCCCGATACCCGGGGGGCCGGGGCCAGGGGGGCGCTGGAGGGCCGGGTGCAGAACCTGGCCCTCAAGCCGATCGCCGAGGGCATCCAACACGGCAACGCCGCCGGGCGACTGGCCAACATGGACGTGGAGGGCGTCGACGTAAACCTGTTGATCCCCGGCACCTGGGCCCCCGGCTCCAGCGCCCTGGACCCGTCGCTGGCCCTGTCGATGTACCGGGCCTACCACCGCTACATGGACGACTACTGCTCCGCCGACCCCCGCCGGCTCAAGGGCTTGGTGCTGGCCCCTTGCGTCGACCCGGCCGCGGCCGCGGCCATGATCGCCGAGCACGCCGACCGGGAGTGGCTGGGGGCGGTGTGGCCGGTGCTGCCCGAGGGCCTGCCGGTGGACGACCCCGACCTGGAGCCGGTGTGGGCGGCCATGAACGAGGCCGACCTGCCCATCATGCACCACAGCTTCTTCTACGAGGCCCCCTACTTCCCCGGCTACCGAGACATCTGGGGCAACGTGGCCGTGGCCCGCACCGCCGCCCACGTCTGGGGCGCCCAGCGCCTGCTGGCCTACGTGCTGATCAGCGGGATGCTCGACCGCCACCCCAACCTGAGGGTGGCGGCGGTGGAGACCGGCCACGGCTGGCTGCCCAACTGGATCATCCGCCTCACCAGCCAGATCGACTACGTGAAGGGCGCGGTCCCCAAGGACCTCAAGCACACCCCCATGGAGTACGTGCAGATGGGCCGGGTGTTCTGCGCCATCGAGTCCCACGAGGGCCCGCACATGACCAAGGCGGTCAACGAGCTGCTCGGCGACGGCGTGCTGATGTACGCCTCGGACTTCCCCCACCCGGAGTGCACCTACCCCGAGAGCACCGACCGGGTGCTGGCCTGGGAACCGGTGCTGGGCCCCGAGGCCACCCGCAAGCTGATGGGCGAGAACGCGGCCCGCTACCTGCGCCTGCTCACCGACCCGTGGACCGACCCCCCGCCGGCCGGGTCAGGCGAGACCGCCGGGTCGAACGCCACCGCCGAGCCGGGCGCCATCGCGGCCGAGCCGGTCGGGGCCGACGCCGGCTGATTCAGGGCTGATGGAGACCGACCGGGCCCTGAAGCTGATCGCCATCGGGCGGGAGCTGGCCGCCCGGGAGGGGATCACCGCCACCGTGGCCGTGGCCGACGCGGCCGGCCATCCCGTGGCCCTGGCCCGGGGCCGGTCCTGGCACGGCCCGTACATGGCCATGGGCAAGGCCCGGCTGGCCGCCGCCTTCCGCAAGCCCACCGCCGATCTGCTCGAGCGCTGGAAGGACCGACCGCTGTTCGCCGAGAGCCTGGTGGACATCCTGCCCGGGGGGGTGACGCTCAACCCGGGCGGTCACCCCGTCTTCGACGGCGACGAGTTCGTGGGCGCGGTCGGCGTCGGCGGCTCCACGCCGGAGAACGACCGGCGCATCGCCGAAGCGGTCGCCTCCGCCTATCCCGAGACGGCCCCGGCCCCGCCGCCGGATTAGCGGCCGGCGTCACCGCCCACACCCGATAGACAAGCTGACCAACAACCACAGAGGGGAAACAAACACATGAGACCCAACCGGAACCGAGCCGTAGCTCGCTGGCTGCTCGCCGTGTCTGTCATGGCGCTGGTGGCCGCCGGGTGCGGCGGCGACGACGACGGCGGCGCCGAGCCGGCCGCGCCCGTCACCACCGCCGCGCCAGCCGATGACGGCGGCGGCGGCGGCGGCGATGCGCCCGCGGAGACCACCGAAGCACCGGCCCCGGACACCACCGAAGCTCCGAGCGAGACGCCCACCACCGAGGCGCCGATGGAGGACATGGAGCCCCAGGAGCTGGTGATAGCGGTCACCACCGAGCCCTCCACCCTCGACGCCCAGGTCGTCAACGACCGGGCCGCCCGGGTGGTGACCGGCAACCTGTTCGAGTCGCTCATCTTCCGGGATCGCAACGCCCAGCTCGCGCCGGGCCTGGCCCTGAGCTGGGGGCCCGTCGACGAGACCACTTGGGAGTTCACCCTGCGCGAGGGCGTGGAGTTCCACGACGGGACGCCGTTCAACGCCCAGTCCGCGGCCTTCAGCGTGAACCGGATGGTGGCCGAGGACTTCGAGACCCAGCGGGGCTCCTACATCAGGGGCATCCTGTCGGCCGAAGCCGTCGGCGATTACACGATCAGGGTCAGCACCGACGGACCCGACGCCATCCTGCCCCTGCAGATGGCCCAGGTGCCCATGGTCCCCGACGGCGCAGGCGACGAGATGAACGACAGCCCGGTCGGGACCGGCCCGTACATGTTCGCGGGCTGGGATCGGGGCCAGAGCATCACCGCCGAGCTGTTCGACGGCTACTGGGGCGACGGCGGCTCCATCGACCGCTTCGTGGTGCGGATCGTGCCCGACAAGCAGACCGCGCTGGCCGCCCTTCAGAACGACGAGGTGCACCTGGTGCTCGACATCCTGCCCGAGCAGATCGATATGGTCCCCCAGGCCAAGAACGTCCCGGCCACCGAGTTCAGCTACATCGCCTTCAACACCTACGTGCCCGAGATGTCCGACCCGAGGGTGAGGGTGGCCATGAACCTGGCCGTCGACAAGGAGACGCTGGCCGCGTCGCTCTACGGCGGCTTCGCCCGGCCCAACAACGCCCAGCACCTGACCCCCGAGTCGCTGGGGTTCAACGACGACATCGGCCCCTTCCCCTACGACCCGGACCAGGCTCGGGCCCTGCTGGCCGAGGCCGGCTACCCCGACGGGTTCCAGGTCACCATGAACGTGCCCATCGGCCGGTACCTGCGGGGCGAGGAGACGGGCCTGCTCGTGGCCCAGTATCTCGAAGACATCGGCCTCGACGTGGACATCCAGCAATGGGAGTGGAACGAGTACCGCTCGGCCGGCCGCATCCCCGGCACCGAGGAAGACGCCCTCGACCTGAAGTACGGGTGGAACTCCAACGAGTGGTTCGACTCGGCCCGGGTGGCCAGCCACGTCACCTGCGGCGGCCGCTCCAGCAAGATCTGCGACGAGCTGGTCACCGAGATGTTCGAGATAGGCGTCACCGTGGTCGACCAGAACGAGCGCGATCAGGCCTACCAGCGGGCCTGGGCTCGGCTGCACGAGAATCCGCATGCCATCTACCTGCTCCAGCAGGACCTGATCTACGGCATGGCCGCGAACCTGGTGTGGGAGCCCCGCCTCGACGACGAGTACTACGTGGCCGAGATGAGCCTCTCGTAGGCGCCGGGCACTACGGGGCCGACATAAGCCCCTCGTAGGTGACGGGCGCCGCGCCGGCCGTGAAGAGCCTCCCCTAGAGGCCGAGGCCCCCGGTCCCGATGCCGACCCCGCAAACCCCCGCCGCCGGCCGTCCCGACGGGCCGGCGGCGGGGGGCTTGGTCCTGCTGATCCTGCGCCGTCTGCGGGACGGGATCATCACCCTGGCCCTGGTGGTGGCGGTCATCTTCGTGCTCACCAACCTGGTCGGCGACCCGGCCCTGGTGTACGCCCCGGTGGACGCCACCGACGAGGAGGTGGAGCGCCTGGCCCGGGCCTTCGGCCTCGACGACCCCTTCCTCCAGCGCTTCGCCGAGTACTTCGTCGACGTGTTCACCGGCGACTTCGGCGACTCGCACTGGCAGAAGCGGCCCGCCCTCAACGCGGTGTTCGATGCTCTGCCCAACACCATCATGCTCACCCTGGCCGGGATCGCCGGCGCCGCCGTGTTCGGCATAATCGGCGGGATAATGGCCGGGGCCCGGCCGGGATCTGTCTTCGACCGGGTCAACAACCTGACCTCGGTGGCGGCGCTGTCGGTGCCGAACTTCTGGCTGGGGCTGCTGCTGATCGTGGTGTTCTCCCTCCGGCTGGGCTTGTTCCCCACCTCGGGCAAGTTGGGGTGGAGCAGCATCGTTTTGCCCGCGGCCACCGTGGCCATCGTCCACGGCGGCCGGATCTTCCAGTTGGTCCGCTCCGCCACCGTGGAAGAGATGTCCAAGCCCTACGTCCTGGTGGCCCGCAGCAAGGGCTTCCCCCGCCGGACCGTGCTGTGGCGCCACGTGCTGCGCAACACCGGGCTCACCACCGCCACCATCGCCGGCTGGGAGTACGTGCGGCTGTGGGGCGGGGCGGTGTTCGCCATCGAGTGGGTGTTCGCCTGGCCCGGGATCGGCACGCTGATGATCAACGCCGCCCATCGCCAGGACTTCTTCGTCTTGCAGGCTGCGGTGATCATCGCCGGCGCCTTCGTCGTCACCAGCAACCTGCTGGTGGACCTGATGTATAGGGCCATCGACAACCGGGTGAAGGCGAGCTGATGGCGACCGGGGCCGAGACCGCAGCCCGGGCCGAGCCGGCGGCCGGCCGATCCCGGCGGTCTTGGCGGGGCCACGGGTGGTGGGTGTTCGCCGCCTTTTTGGTCCTGATGGCGGCCTGGGCCGCCGTTCCGGAACTGTTCATGCCCTTCGACTCCGACCGGCTGAACCCGCTCCGCCGCCTGCTGTCGCCGCTGGCCGTCTCCGACGACGGCCGCCACCTGGCCGGCACCGACTCCCTGGGCCGGGACCTGTTCTCCCAGATGATCCGGGGCACCCGACTGACCCTGTACATCGCCGTGGTCGCCACCACCATCGGCGCGGCGGTGGGCGTGCTCGTCGGGATGCTGGCCGGCTACTTCGGCGGCTTGCCCGACCGGCTGCTCATGCGCTTGGGCGAGGCCCAGACGGCCATGCCCATGTTCCTGGTGGCCATCCTGTTGCTGAGCATGCTCGGGCCCAGCGTCGTCATCCTGATCGTGGTGCTGCCCACCCTGGTGTGGCCCATCTTCGCCCGGGTGGTGCGGGCCGAGACGCTGCAGGTGCGGGAGGCCACCTACATCGAGGCCGCGGTGGCCACCGGATGCACCGTGCCCGCCGTGCTGTTCACCCACGTGCTGCCCAACGTCGTGCCCCGCATCCTGGTGCTGTACGTGGTGGAGATCGGCCACGTCATGCTGGCCGAGGCCGGGCTCAGCTTCCTGGGGGTGGGGGTGCAGCCCCCGGACGTGACCTGGGGCCTGCTCATCGCCGACGGCCGGCCGCTGCTGACCGTGGCCTGGTGGCTCACCATCCTCCCCGGCGTGCTGCTGGGCGTGGTGGTGCTGTCGCTGAACATGCTGTCGCGCCGCTTCGAGCAATACGCCGGAGCCGCGGCATGACGGTCGCAGGCACCGAAGTGCCGGGCGGAACCGCGAGCCCAGCGGCATGACCGGCGCAGGCACCGAGGCTGGGGCCCCGCCGCTGCTGGAGGTGGAAGACCTGTCGGTGTCGTTCAACACCCGCCGCGGGGTGGTGCGGGCGGTGGACGGTCTCTCTTACACGCTGGACCGGGGCGAGGCTCTGGGCATCGTGGGGGAGAGCGGCAGCGGCAAGACGGTGGGGTCGCTGTCCATCCTGCGCCTGTTCGGGCTGTTCGACGACGTCACCGTCACCGGCGCCGTCCGCTTCGAGGGCCGCGACCTGCTGCGGCTCTCCGAGACCGAGATGTCTCGGGTGCGGGGCGGGCAGATCGGCATGATCTTCCAGGACCCGCTCACCTCGCTCAACCCGGTCATGCCCGTCGGCGAGCAGGTGGCCGAGTCGCTGCGCTTCCACACCGGGGCCTCCCGGGACGCCGCCCGCCGCCGCACCGTCGAGCTGCTGGACCGGGTCGGCATCCCCGACGCGGCCAACCGCTACCACGAACTGCCCCACAGCTTCAGCGGCGGGATGCGCCAGCGGGTGATGGTGGCCATCGCCGTGGCCTGCGAGCCCAAGCTGCTCATCGCCGACGAGCCCACCACCGCCTTGGACGTGACCGTGCAGGCCCAGATCCTGTTGCTGCTCGACGAGCTGCGCCGGGAGATGGGCATGGCCCTGATCGTCATCACCCACGACTTCGGGGTGGTGGCCGCCACCGCCGACCGGGTGCTGGTGATGTACGCGGCCCAGCCCATGGAGCACTGCCCGACCGACCACCTGTTCCAGCGGGCCAACCACCCCTACACCGAGGGTCTGCTGCGGCTGGTGCCCCGCTTCGAGCACCGGGCCCACAAGCGGCTGCGGCCCATCGAGGGCCAGCCCCCAGCCCTCACCGAGCCGATCGCCGGCTGCCCGTTCGAGCCCCGCTGCACCCATGCTGTGGACCGTTGCGCGGCCGAGCGCCCCCCGCCGGTGCGGCTGGGGCCGTCGCACCACTCGGCCTGCTGGCTGGCCGAGGAGCGGGCCCGGCGGGAGACCGCGCCCGACAAGCCCTGGGAGCAGCCGTGACCGGCGAGGTGCTGAGCGTCCGGGATCTGGTGGTGCGATACCGGAGCCACGACGGGCAGCCCTTCACCGCGGTGAACGGGGTCTCGCTGGACATCGGGCCCGGCGAGACCTTCGGGCTGGTGGGCGAGACCGGCTGCGGCAAGTCCACCCTGGCCCGGGCCGCGCTGAAGCTCACCCCTTTCCAGAGCGGACAGGTGCGCCTGCTCGGACGGGACCTGGCCGAGCTGGACGGTCGGGAGCTGCGCAAGCTGCGGCGGCGCTGCCCCATGATCTTCCAGGACCCCCGGGGCTCGCTGGACCCGCGCATGAACGTGGGCCGGATCATCGGCGAGCCGCTGCGGGTCCACGACCTGGCCGGCCGCCGGGACCGGGAGGCCAAGGTGCGGGAGATGATGGAGCTGGTCGGCCTGCCCGACGAGCTGTTCGACCGGCGGCCGGTTCAGCTCTCCGGCGGCCAGCAGCAGCGGGTCGGGATCGCCCGGGCACTGATCACCGAGCCGGGCCTGGTGGTGTGCGACGAGCCGGTCTCGGCCCTGGACGTGTCGATTAGGGCCCAGATCCTCAACCTGCTGGCCGACCTGAGGGACCGCCTGGAGGTGGCGTTTTTGTTCATCGCCCACGATCTGGCCGTGGTGCGCCACCTCAGCGACCGGGTGGGGGTGATGTATCTGGGCCGCATGGTGGAGGAGGCGCCGGTGGAGGATCTGTTCGCCCATCCCCGCCACCCCTACACCCAGGGGCTGGTGGCCGCCATCCTCCACGCCGACACCGGGGGCCACGAGCGCCTCCAGCTCGTGGAGCGCCTGGCCGCCGGCGAGATCCCCAGCCTGCTCGACCCGCCCGCCGGATGCGCCTACCAAACCCGCTGCCCCTACGCGACGGACGACCCGTGCCGCATCGTCGTGCCCGCCGCCGAGGTCGTCGCCGGAGCCGCCGACGGCGAGGACCGGTCGCATCGGGTGGCCTGCCACCACTGGGCGGAGATCCCGGCCCCGGCCACCACCCTCGAGCCCGGGAGGTGAGCCGGGCCCGATCCCGGCACCGCATCCGGTGACCGCCCCCACCCCGTCCTGACCCAAGCCCCAGAGGTGACCATGCCCCGTACCAGCATCCACACCAGCAACGCCCCCACCCCGACCGGCCCGTTCAGCCAGGGGGTGAGGGTCGGCAACCTGGTCTTCACCGCCGGCCAGGCCGGCCGCAACCGCGACACCGGCCAGATGGGCGACATCGGCGAGCAGACCGACTGGGCGCTGCGCAACATCGAGGCCATCCTGGCCGAGGCGGGCGCCTCCCTGGCCGATGTGGTGAAGCTCACCGTGTTCATCAAGGAGGGAACGAACACCGGCCCCCTCAACCAGGTGTGGATCGAGCGGTTCGCCGAGCCCCGGCCGCCGAGGTCGTCGGTCTTCGTCAGCCGGCTCAAGAACCCCGAGATGCTGGTGGAGATCGAAGCCGTCGCCGTCCTCGAGTGACCCCCGAACCCGGCGGGGCGGCGGCTGCGGGCAGCCCGGCCGCAGTTGCCGCCGCCCTCGACGCGCTCAGCCGTGGGGGCAGCGCGGTGGACGCCGCCGTGGCCGCGGCTGCCGTGCAGTGCGTGGTGGAGTTCCCGTGGGGCGGCATCGGTGGCGACGCCTTCGTGCTGGTGCGCGAGCCGTCGGGCCGGGTCGTTGCCCTCAACGGCAGCGGCGCCGCCCCGGCCCGGCTCGAAGCCGCGGTGAAGTCGGGCTCGAAGGCACCCCGGTTCGGCCCCATCTCGGTGGCTGTGCCCGGCTTCGCCGACGCCGTCGGCCAGGCCCACACCCGCTACGGGGCCCTGCCCTTGGCCGAGCTGTTCGCCCCGGCCGTTGAGCTGGCCCGGGCTGGGGTCGAGCTGTCGGGCGAGCTGGGCCGAGCAGCCGAGCGGGTCGCGCCCAACCTGGAGAGCAACTCGACGCTGCGCCAGTGCCTGGAGGATGCCCTGGCCCGCCCCGACCGGACTCTGGCCTTGCCCGCCTTAGCCGACACCCTTGAGGTGGTCGCCGCCGACGGCCCCGCCGCCTTCTATCGGGGGCAGGCGGCCGAGGCCATGACCGCCTTCGTCCGGGGCCGCGGGGGAGTGCTCGACCCCGACGACCTGGCCTCTCATTCAAGCCAGTGGGTCGAGCCGATCACCGCCGCCTACCGGGGCGCGACCGTCGCCGTCCATCCGCCGGTCTCGCTGGGCTGCGTGGCCCTGCTGGAGCTGCGCCTGTACGAGCGGCTCGGCCTGGGGAGCACCGACCCCGGCGACCCGAAGCGGATCGACGCCATGGTCCGGTGCAAGCACGCGGCCCTAGCCGACGCCCTGGCCGTACTGGGCGACGACCCCGGCGCGGCCGAACGGGCCGAGCGCCTGCTGTCCGACGAGCACGTCGAGGCCCGAGTACGGGGGCTGTTGGAGGCGCTGCCGGAGGAACTGGCCCACCCGGCCGCCGGGCTCGGCCAGGCGACAAGTCCTGAGCAGGCCGCGGGCGGGCTGGCCGCCGGGGCCGACACCACTTGTGTGGCCGCCGCCGACGGCCGGGGCCAGCAGGCGGTGATCATACACAGCCTCTTCAACGAGTTCGGGTCCCGGGAACTCGACCCGGCCACCGGGGTGCTGTTCAACGACCGGCTGGCCAACCAGACCGTCGGCACCGGCCCCGGCCAGGTATCCGGCGGCCGGCGGCCGCTGCACACCCTGCACGCCTTTTTGGTGGAGCGCGCCGGGGCGCCGGCGGTGATGGGGGCCACGCCCGGCGGGAGAGGCCAGTTCCAGACCAACTTCCAAGTAATCGCCAACATGGTGGACGGCGGCATGGGCCTTCAGGCCGCCATTGACGCCCCCCGCTGGCTGTCGGGCGCGCCCCGCCGGCCCGGCGCCGACCGGCGTCTGCACCTCGAACCAGCCCTGGGCCCGGAGGCGGCCCGGCGGCTGCGGAACCGGGGCCACGACGTAGCGCTGACCGGCCCGGACGACGTCGAGCTGTTCGGCAGCCTGACCGCGGTCGGCCTCGGCCCCGACGGCTCGCCCATCGCCGCCGCCGACCGCCGCCGCGAAGCCGTCGCCGCCATCCTGTAAAAATGGACCCCATGCCCGACCACGACAGCCCCGCCGCCCCCGCGATCACCCACTACGAGGTGGCCTGCCTGCAGACCCGGGCCCGGGCCGTCTCGCTCGACGCCGCCCAGCGCGACCGCGACATCCGGGCCAACCTGGCCCGGGCCTTCGAGATGATCGACTACGTCACCGCCTTCGGCAACTCCGAGGTGCGCTTGGTGGTGATGCCCGAGTACTCGATCAACGCCCGCTGGGAGAAGCTGTCGCTGGCCCAGTGGATCGAGATCGCCAGCCCCATCCCGGGCCCCTACACCGAGCTGATCGCCGACAAGGCCCGGCAGCGGGGCCTCTATATCGCGGCCAACATGATGGAGGTCCACTCCGACTTCCCGGGCCGGTTCTTCAACACGTCCTTTCTGGTCGCCCCCGACGGCGAGATCGTCATCAAGCACTGGAAGAACAACAACAACGCCTGGGTGTTCCCCTACACCACGCCGTCGGACATATACAGCGAGTTCGTCGAGCGCTACGGCCGGCTGGCCCTGTTCCCGGTGGCCCGCACCCCGCTGGGGGGCATCGGGCTGATTACCTGCGGCGAGCTCGGCTTCCCCGAGAATGCCCGCTGCACCATGATGAACGGGGCCGAGGTGCTGTTGCACCTAACGTCGGAGCCCCACAACATGAGCCACGGCGATGTGCGCAATTGGGAGGCGCTGCGGACAGCCCGGGCTTACGAGAACAAGTGCTATCTGGCCATGGCCAACATCGGGATGTACGAGGGTGCCACCCGGGGCCTGCACGGCTCCCACGGCGACTCGTCCGTGCACAGCTTCGACGGCAGCGTCTTGAACAAGGTCAACGGGGGAGGGGAAGCCACCATCAAGGGCCCGATCGACCTGGAGGCGTTGCGCCGGGCCCGGGCCAAGCCCTTCCACCCGGTGACGCTGCGGGCCGAGATGTACGCCCAGGAGTACGCCTCCTGGCCCGGCTGGCCCAGCGACCGCTTCGCGGAGGAGCCCATCGAGAGCGTCGAACAGACCCGCTCCGTGTTCGCCGAAATAGTGGCCGAGCGCCGCCGCCGCCAAATAGACCGCGCCCCCCGCTCTTGAAGGAGTGTTCGGCTTGGTGGTTGATGCAAGCATCCAACCCGGATCGCCGCCCGCGTCTGCTTCTGCGGCGACGCCAGCCGACAGCGCTGACGCTCTGACGAGCCGGGCCGGACTCGTCCTAGACGCTGAAGCACAGGCGACGTGGGAGAATCTGCTCGACAGGCCGCCCCGCGACCTGCCGGACATCCGCGCCTTGTTGGACATGCCTGCCCCGCTCGCATCCTCGCCGTCATCGACGACCTCGGCCTAGAGCCCTACTCCACCCCCGAGCCCCTCCCGGAGATCACCGCCGACGACGTCCATCTCGTCTGCTGGCAGTCCCTCACCGCCGCCCCGACCTGAGCCGCCACCCGATGGCCGAGGTGGGCCATCGGGTTGGGAGAGGGCACCGGCTCCAGTATCGTCGGCACCCGCTTCCCCGCTTGGTCGAAAACAGCTAGGCGGAGGCGCGCTGGTGAGAACGAGCCAACTTCTGGCTCAACCTGACCGCACTATCCTGAACTTTGATGGCTGTGCTGGTCAGGAATCCGCCGACGAGCGAGGACGCTCAGCGGGCCGCGGAGACGGTCGCTGCTCACGGGGCCACCCGGGTGCTGCTGTACGGCTCAGTGGCCAGAGGCACCGCCAAAGTCCACAGCGACATCGATCTGGTGGCCATCTTCGACGACCTGGGCGACTACTCCGACCGCTGGGACCGGCAGGCGACGTTGATGACGGAGACGCGGGAAAGAGTCGGACATCCGGTGCACGTGCATGTGACCGACTTCCCGGAGTGGCGCAAGCGCACCACCGAAGTCTCGGCATCGTTCGAGGCGTCCATAGCCAGTTACGCGGTGGCGCTGATCGACGGCACGCCAGCCGTTAGTCCCGACTGGGAAAAAGAGATCGGCCGCGTGGACAGCAACCTCGAAGAAGCCAAACGGCGGTTCGATGACGTTGTCGATCATTGCATTGACCTAAGTGGGCGTCTGGCCCCAGACAAATATGAGGCGACGGCGGAGCCCGAAGACAAAGAGCATTATCGGCTGAACCGGATGCGCAAGCTGTGCGGAGACGCCGCCCGGGTGATCGAAGCGTCAATCAAATTGTTGGTCGCGCTAGAAGGAACCCCGCCGGAGAGGGTCCACGACATCGCCAACCTGTTAGACCAATTGCAGGATCACCTACTGGCAGACGGCCTGCGTCAGGCGGTTGACGCCGCCGGACTGACCACCCGTGAAATCTCGCAGTGGTACGCCAAGAGCAACTACAGCAACTACCTTGAGAAACAGTGGGCTGAAGCGGAGGCGCAAAAAATCAGCCTCGTGAACCTCGCCGGGGCTTGCGTCATGCTGGCCAGGGAAGCCTTCCGAGCCGCCGGCGGAGACTCCCGCCAGTCAAACATGCTGCAAGTAGTCCTAGACGACATCCGCGCCATCGGCTACGAGTCCCTCGGCACCGACCCCCACTTCTACATCCCGCCGCTGGAGCGATAAGAGTCGCCACAGCCGTCACTGAGGCTGACTCCCGACTTTGCCGGAAGTCCGCCCTGGTCAAAGTCGAAGAGCCAGGCCGGGGGGTGGCACGGGGGCCAGGGTTTTGCCGCCCCGCGGCAAAACCCGCGCCCGTGACAGGACCCGCCGGCCGGGAAACGCGAAGCCCCCCAGGTTTGCTGAGCATCCGTTGTCGTATAGCGACAATCCTTGCTCAGAAAAACGGTTAGGGGGCCTTGGACATGTCGACTATGGCGGCCACCATGCCGCCGCCGGCCGGGCCCTGCTGGAGGGCGGCCACCGAGCAGTAGACGGCCGGGTCGCCGGTGGCGGCGGCCGCCACCGCCCCCACCGCCCCCTTGGTGTGGTGGGTGTGGTGGATGTCGGAGTCGTTGATCGACACCAGCCGCCGGCCCCGCAGCCGCCCCGACGGGTCGGTCTCGCACTTGATGAAGCAGTTGACCAGGGCGTCGCCCAGGTCGCTGGGGTGGGGGCGTTCGGGCAGGTCCAGGCCAGCCGAGCGGATGGCGTCGTAGATGCCGTCGAAGTCCAGGGCGTCTTTCATCACTGAATGCCCGATGCGGAAGTCGCCCCCGGCCCCGGCCCGGTTGCCGACCACCACGATCTGGCCCGCCACCTGCTCCACCCCCGACGAGCACGACGCCACCGACGAGTACAGGTCCAAGTCCTTGGCGATCTGCTCGGGGCGGGGGAGGGGGATCTCGCCCACCGCGTAGCCGATGCCCAAAGCGGCGGTGGCGTTGGACACCGCCATCGACTCCATGGTGTCCTCCAGCGCCACCGTCTGGCCCCGGGACCGGGCGTCCTCGATCCGCTCCCGGGTCAGAAGCGGCGTCTTGGACTGCACGAAGTGGACGTCGGCCGGGTCGTCGATCCCGGCGTCGGTCATGGCTCGGCGCACCCCCTCGGCCACCTTCTCCACCATCGCCAGCCGGCCGATCTCCTCGGGCAGGATCGGCTCGGACATGGCCACCCCCACCGCCAGGCGCTTCTCGCCGCCGCCGCTGCCGCCGTCGCCGCCCACCCGGGCGAACACGTTCATGTGGGGCGCGATCACGCCGTCGGTGCCGCCCGACCACACGATCGGCATCTCGTTGATCTCGTCCCTGGTCCGGGTTCCGTGGGCGACCAAGAAGTCGCGCAGCACCCGGTCGGCCAGGATCCGGGAGAAGTCGTTGACGCCGCCGTTGCCCTCGGTCTTGCCGACCACGGCGATGATCTCATCGGCGGTGAACGAGCCCGAGGAGATCTCGGCCAGCAGCCCGTCGGTGTCGGTCACGAACTCGAACGGGATCTTCCGCACCACTATCGGCATCGGCGCCTCACCTTTCCTTTAGGTTGCAACGTCAGGTCAGTCGGGGGATTGCTCGGCCGCCTGGTCGACCCCGAAGAACAGCGAGTGCAGGGCGGCGTCCTCGAGCACG
The DNA here is from genome assembly GCA_958296055.1 of uncultured Acidimicrobiales bacterium. Lineage (GTDB taxonomy): Bacteria > Actinomycetota > Acidimicrobiia > Acidimicrobiales > Aldehydirespiratoraceae > CATQHS01. The sequence goes on along the minus strand of CATQHS010000001.1, from coordinate 112,630 downwards.
GCCTGGCTGGTCACCGGCGGGTCGAGCACGCCGGCCTGCATCACGAACACCCGGTCCACATGGGGCAGGCACAGCAGCGGGCTCTCCTCGATCACCCACAGCAGGGTGGTGCCGGCGTCGCGGATGCGCAAGATGTCGTCGATGCGCTCCCGCACGATCGACGGGGCCAGCCCGGTGGTCGGCTCGTCGAGGGCCAGGAACTTCGGGCTGGTGATCATGGCGCTGGCCAAAGCCAGCATCTGGCGCTCGCCCCCCGACAGGGTGCTGGCGTTCTGGCCCATGCGGCCGGCCAGGGCCGGGTAGGCCTCGCCCACGGCCCTGATCTTGCGCCGGATCTCGATCGGGTTCTGACCCCGCAGGGCCACGGCCAGGTTGTCGCGGACGCTGAGGTCGGGGAAGGTGTTGTTCTCTTGGGGCACATACCCCATGCCCATGGCGGCCAGGCCGTGGGCCGGGGTCCGGCGCAGGTCGGCGCCGTCGAAGCGCACCGACCCGGCCTGGGCGGGCAGCAGCCGGAAGATGGTCTTGAGCAGCGTGGACTTGCCCGCCCCGTTGGGCCCCACCACGGCCACGATCTCGCCGGCGGAGACGTCGAGGTCGACGCCGTGCAGCACCGGGAAGCCCCCGTAGCCGGCGTCGAGGCCCCTCACCCGCAGGATCGACCCGGCCGCGGCCGCCTCGCCCGCTTCGCTCACGGCCCGGCTCCTTCGGCCGCCTGTTCGCCCAGATACACCCGCATGACCTCGGGGTCGGCGGCGATCGCTTCCGGCGGGCCCGAGGCGATCAGCACCCCCTGGTCCAGCACGTGGACCTCGTCGGCGATCTGCATCAGAAACGACAGGTTGTGGTCGATGATGAGGCTGCCCAGACCCCGCTCGTCGCAGAGCCGGCGCACCAGTTGCGACAGCCGGCCGATGTTGGCCGGGGCCACCGCCGCGGCCGGCTCGTCCAGCAGCAGCATCTTGGGCTGGGCCATGAGCTGGCGGGCGAACTCCAACAGCTTGCGGTCGCCGGCCGACAGCTCGTCGGTGCGCACGTCGAGCAGGTCTTCGAGGCCGAGTTCGGCTGCGATCTCCCCGGTGCGGATCTCGGCATCCCGCTCCAGCTTGCGGCCCTTCCGACCGAACCCGGGACCGAGCCCGAAGGCCCCCCTGGGCGTCTCCATGAACCAGGGGGTGGCCGCGGCCAGCATGCTCTCCCGCACCGTCAGGGTGGTGAACCCGACCGGGGTCTGGAAAGTCCGGATCAGGCCCAGCTCGGCCACCCGCCAGGGCGGGAGCCCGTTGATGCGGCGGCCCCCGAAGGTGATCGTCCCCTGATCCGGCGGGTCGAAGCCGGTGACGGCGTTGAACAGGGTGGTCTTGCCCGCCCCGTTGGGCCCGATCAGCGCGGTGACCTGATCCTGGGGTATCACCGCCGACACGTCAGCCACGGCCACCACCCCGCCGAAGACCTTGCGGACCCCGTCCAGAACCAGCTCCACCGCGCCCCGTCCCCGTCCCCGCCTACGCCGGGACCCGCCGGGCCCGCCGGCCGGCCCGGGTCCCGAACGCGTTGCGCTCAGAGATGAGGCCGTCGGGCCGGAAGCGCAGCACCAGCACCAGCAACAGCCCGACCAAGAACGGCTCGATCGACACCAAGATGTTGATGTATTGGGGATCGACCTCGATGAGGCCCACCGCCTCGGTGAACACGATCAGCACCACCGCGCCCACCAGCCCGCCCCGGATGCTGCCGATGCCGCCGATCACCAGGGCGGTCCAGATGGTGAAGGTGATGCCCGGGGCGAAGAGCTGGGGGGTGATGGCCCGGATGTAGAACAGGTAGAGGGGGGCGATGGCGCCGATCAGCACCCCGGCCACCACGAAGGTCTTGATCCGCATCCGGTTGACCCGCTTGCCCAAAGCCAAGGCCAGGGCCTCGTTGTCGCGGGCCGCTCTGAGGGTCCGCCCGTAGGCCGAGGTCCCGATGCGCCGGGTGATCAGGTACACGACCAAGGCCGCGAAGGCGACGATCCCGAGCAGCACGTAGTTGTAGTCGCGGGGCTCGACCAGGGTGTCGAAGGGCCGGTCGAGGCTGGAGAAGCCGGTGGTGCCGCGGGTCAGATCGGCCTGGATGACGGCGATCTGGCGGATGATCTCGGCGAAGGCCAGGGTGGTTATCAGAAAGTACTCGCGGCGTAATCGCAGCGAGGGCAAGGCGATGGCCAAGGCCACCAGCCCGGTGAATGCGGCGGCCAGGGGCCAGGCCAGCCACATGGGCAGCCCGGGCACGAACCGGGTGCCCAGGTCGGGGTCGTCGATGCCGAGGATTATGTAGCAGTAGGCGCCAGAGGCCAGCAGGCCGGCCACGCCCAGGTCCCACATCCCGCCCCAGCCCGACTCGACGTTTAGAACCATGGCCAGGCTGCCGTAGATCAGCGCCAGGGTCAGCACCCCCACCCAGAAGACGGGATTGGTCACGCGGCCGCCGCCTCTTGGCCGGGCGCCGCCGCGGGGGCGAGGGGGGCGGGGCCGGCGAGGCCGGTCATGTCACCGCCGCCTCTTTGCGGCGCTGGACGGCCAGGAGCCCCTCGGGCCGCAGCACCAGCACCGCCACCAGCACCCCGAAGGCCACCACCGGTCGGTAGGCGCTGGGGATGTACAGCACCGAGACGTCCATCACGATCCCCAGCAGCAGCCCGGCCACGATCACCCCGCTGATGCTGCGGAGCCCGCCCAGCACGGCCGCGGCCAACACGGTCAGGATGTGGTGCCAGCCGATCTCGGCGTTGACCGAGCTCAGCACCCCGATCATCACCCCGGCCATGGCCCCGAAGGCCGAGCTGATGAACCAGATGGTGTTGGACACCCGCCCCACCGGCACGCCCCGCACCCGGGCCAGTTCGCCGTTGCTGGCGGTGGCCCGCACTGCCCGGCCCAGCCCGGTCCCGTTCAAGAAGACCTGAAGGGCGATGATGCTGGCGAAGGCCAGGCCCACGATCACCAGATCGGCGGTCAAGACGTTGACCCCGGCGATCTCGTAGCGCCCGCCGAACCCGACCGGGTAGAACCGGGCCTGGGTGGAGAACAGGGCGATGATCACCGCGTAGAGCATCAGCGACACCCCGATGGAGGTGAACAACAAGACAGTGCCGCCCAAGTGGCGGACCGGCCGGAAGAACACCGCGGCCACCACCACCCCGAGCGCCCCCACGCTCACCACGGTGACGGCCCCGGCCGCGAAGATGTTCCAGCCGTAGCTGTCCACCAGGACCACTCCGATGAAGCCGCCCAGCGCCATCATCTGGGCGTGGGCGATGTTCAGGAAGTTCTCGGTCCGGTACACCATGGCGAACCCGATGGTGGCGACGGCCAGGGTGCTGCCGGTGACGATCCCGAAGACGATGTTCTGCACGGCTGTGCCTGTCGGCGGCGGGGGCGGCGACCGCCGGCCAGCCCGGGGAATCCCCCGGGCCGGCCGGTGCGGTCAGGCCTCCAGCGGCCTCAGGAGGACGGCTTCTCCAGCGTCGGGTCGAGCTCGACGTAGTCCCGGACCTGCCAGGAGCCGTCGGTCACGGCGCTCACGGCCATGACCGGGGACTGGAGGTTGCCCACGGCGTTCAGGTTCATGTTCGACGTGGTCCCGTGGTAGTCGATCTCGTTGCCGGCTTGAAGCTCGGCCAAGCCGCTGGCGTAGGTGAACACCTCGACGCCGGGCGGGTTAGTGATCTGGGGGATGGCCGCGGCCACGGCCGCCCCGTCGGTGGTGCCGGCCTTCTCCATGGCCAGACCCAGGATGATGTACTGGTCGTACTGCCAGGCGTCGTAGAACCCGATCTCGGGCGGGTCGCCGGCCTTGGCCTCGAACCGGGGCACGTAGGCGTCCCAGGCCGGGTTGCCCTCGGTATCATAGGCGGCGGCGGCCACCACGGCGGAGGCCCCCTCGACCTCGCCGACGACGGCGGCGATGTCGGGGCTGAGCAGGTCGGTGGTGAGGATCAGGGGGACGTCGGAGTAGCCGCGGCGCTTCCACTCGTTGAGGATGGGGACGCCGGTCTCGAACCCGACCGAGATGTACACCGCGTCGGCGCCGGAGTCGAAGGCCCGGGCCACCTCGGCGGAGTAGCTGGAGCGCCCGGCGTCGAAGCGGACGTCCTCGGTGATGGTCCCGCCGATCTGCTCGGTGAACACGGTCTTGAAGACGTCGGCGGGGCTGATGGTGCCCTCGCTCAGCTCCACCAGCATGGCCACGTTGTCGTAGCCCTCGTCGCGGGCCACCTGGGCGCCGATGATGCCGTTGTCGGTGTCGGAGCCGATGATGCGGAAGACGTAATCGCCGCCGGTGGTGTCCAGCTCGGTGGTCCCGCAGGTGCTGCAGATGGTGGGGAGCTGCTGCTCGTGGACGGTGTCGAACACGGCCAGCATGCCGTCGGACTCGATCCCGCCCAGGGCGTCGATGCCGTCCACATCGGTGAGCTCGGCGTAACCCGAGACTGCGCCCTCCGGCGTGGAGCCGTTGTCCTCGACCACCAGCTCGACGGTGCGGCCCAGCACGCCGCCGGCCGCGTTCAGCTCCTCGACCGCCACCTCGGCGGCCCAGAGGGCCCAGGCCCCCCACGGTCCGTAGTCGCCGGTCTGGCCGTTCAGGAACCCGAACTTGATCGGCTCGTCGGAGTCGTCGCCGCCGCCGCAGGCTGCGGCTACCAGACCGAACAGGCACAGGAGTGCGATAACGCGTTTCATAAAGGACCCTCCAACTGGCTCCCTCGGGGCCGGCTATCTAGACTGCCTAGACTGCCAGCCAAGCTCGGCGAAGAGCATAGGGCCATATCGGGCGTCCGCCCAACCGAGCCTGACAGGAACCAAGAGAAGGGGGAATCGTGAGCGCCGTGAGCCCGGAGCTTCGCAATTACTGGCACCCGGTGGCCGCCGTCGACGAACTCAACGGCGGGCCGATCCGCACCACTCTCCTCGACGAGGACTTGGTGGTGTTCCGCAGCGGCGGCCGGGTCCACGCCCTGGCCGATCTGTGCATACACCGGGGGACGAGGCTCTCCATGGGCAGCCTCAACGCCGACGGGTGCATCGTCTGCCCGTACCACGGCTGGACCTACGACACCAGCGGCAAGTGCGTGCGCATACCGTCCCAGCCCGCCGACGCCCAGCGGATCCCGTCGCAGGCCAAGGTGCCGGCCTACCGGACCGCCGAGCACTACTCGCTGGTGTACGTGGCCCTGGAGGAGCCGGTGGCGCCGGTGCCGGAGTTCCCCGAGTACGCCAACGACGATTTCTACACGATCCGCACCGGGGAGTGGACCTGGAACGCCAGCGCGGCCCGCTTCGTGGAGAACGCCATCGACACCTCCCATCTGCCGATCGTGCACCCCGGCCTGCTGGCCGACCCGGCCGCCACCGTCATCGCCCCCTTCGACATGGAGGACACCGACCGGGGGTTCGCCTTCTCAGCCCGCCGCCACGACGTGGACGAGGCCATGTTCGGCAACGCCGACGAGCTGGTCACCCAGAAGACCTGGGTGGAGCTGCCGTTCAGTTGGCGGCTGCTCATCACCGCCGAGACCCTCGACACGGTGGTGTTCATCGCCAACCAGCCCGTCTCGCTGGACAAGGTGAGGTTCTGGGAGTTCGTGGGCCAGAAGGGCCGGCGGGCTCAGACCGACGAGGAGCTGACCGCCTTCCACACCAAGGTGATCGAGCAGGACCGGATGATCGTCGAGAACCAGCGGCCCGAGATGCTGCCTCTGGACATCACCGCCGAACTGCACCTGAAGGTTGCCGACGAACCGGCCCTTGAATATCGTCGCCGGCTGGCCGCCGCCGTCGGAACGGAGTTCGCCTAGTGACCGCTGCCGCTCTCGGGCTCGACTGGCCCGTCGACGACTTCACCCGCATCCCCTTCGCCGCCTACCACGACGACGATGTCTACCGCCAGGAGCAGGAGCGGATCTTCCGGGGGCCGGCCTGGAGCTACCTGGCCCTGGAGGCTGAGATACCCGAGCCCGGCGACTTCGTCACCACCGTCATCGGCGACACCCCGGTGCTGGTGAACCGCCGCGACGACGGCGGGGTCTCCGCCTTCGTCAACCGGTGCATGCACCGGGGCACGCTTTTGAAGCGCGAATGCCGGGGCAACTCCCGGATGCACACCTGCTTCTACCACCAGTGGTCCTACGACCTGACCGGGCAGCTCCGGGGCGTCCCCTTCGCCCGGGGCCACCGGGGCCAGGGCGGGCTGCCCGACGATTTCGACATCGCCTCGGTGCACCTCGACGAGATGCAGGTCGACAGCTACCGGGGCTTGCTGTTCGGGACGTTCTCCGAGGCGGCCGAGCCCTTGGATGACTATCTCGGCCCCAGCGTGCGGGCCGAGCTGGACCGGATCTTCGAACGACCCATAAAGCTGATCGGCTACCAGCGCCAGCGCATATTCGGCAACTGGAAGCTCTACAACGACAACGTGCGCGACCCCAACCACGGGGCTCTGCTGCACATGTTCCACGCCACCTTCGGGCTGTACCGCCCCACCCAGCTCGGCGGGGCCAAGATGGACTCCCGCCACCGCCACAACATCAGCTACAGCCTGGCCGGCACCAGCGACGAAGCCGGCGACGTCGAGGCCTTCGCCGACACCGAGAACGTCTTCGACCAGGGCTTCCGGCTCAAGGACCCGTCGATGCTGGCGTACCGCAAGGAGTACCCCGACGACATCACCCTGGTGATCCTGTCGGTATTCCCCAACCTGGTGGTGCAGCAGATCACCAACAGCCTGTGCACCCGCCAGATCCGGACCCGGGGGCCGGGCGAGATGGACCTGTACTGGACCTATTTCGGCTTCGCCGACGACGACGAGGAGATGGCCCGCCACCGACTGGCCCAGGCCAACCTGGTGGGGCCGGGCGGGCTCATCTCCATGGAGGACGGCGAGGCGGTGGAGATGGTCCACACCGCGGTGCGGCGCGAACAGGAGGAGCACGCGGTGGTGGAGATCGGCGGCAAGGGCCCCATCGCCGACCATCAAGAGTACTTGGTCACCGAGACCCCGATCCGGGGGTTCTGGTCGTACTACTACGAGCTGATGGGAATCGAGCCCGCGGCCTGATGTCGGATTCCGGTTCGAGTTCGGGGTCCGGGGGGCGCAGCGAGCGCGAGGCCATCGCCGACCTGATGGCCGACTACGTCCATTTCATCGACGACGACCGGCTCGAGGACTGGGTGGAGCTGTTCGTCGAGGACTGCTCGTACCGGATCCTGTCCCGGGAGAACGTCGACGCCGGCTACCCGCTGGAGCTGATGTCGTGTGACAGCAAGGACATGCTGCGGGACCGGATCCTGTCGCTGCGGGAGGCGGTGCTGTACAACGTGCACACCGACAAGCACGTTCTGGGGGCGGTGAGGGTGTCGGGGCCCGAGGATGAGGACGAGGACGGGGTGCGGGCGTGGTCGGTGCAGGCCAACTACTCGCTGTATCAGACCACCGCCAACGGCGAGACCAGACTGTTCAGCGTGGGCACCTACCGGGACCGGGTGGTGTTCTCCGGCGGGCGGGCGCTGTTCGCCGAGAAGACGGTGGTGGCCGACACCTTCACCGTAGACCGCTTGCTGTCAACGCCCATCTGACCTTCGGCCGGGCTCGCTACTCCTGCCAGTCTGACCTTCGGCCGGGGCTCGCTACTCCTGCCAGTCTGACCTTCGGCCGGGCTCGCTACTCCTGCCAGCGGGCGTAGCGGGGGTCTTTGAGGATGAAGGCCCGGTACATGCCGTCGAAGGCCAGCCACTGCAGGTCGATGCTGCGGCGGACCGCATTCCACACCCGGTTCTGGGTGTAGTCGTCAAGGGCGTAGCGGCGCACGATGGCCGGGCCGATGTCGCCGTGGCCCTCCTCGATCTCCGAGGCGTGTATCTCCCAGTACTTGAGGCCGTCGGTGCCCCGTTCGTAGCCGTAGTTCTCGACGAACGACTCGATGATCAGGTCGTTGCGCTTGGCCGAGGCGGACTCGATGAAGGCGATGCCGGCGATGGCCGCGATCCAGTCGCCCTTGAAGGCATTGAAGTAGCGCCACTGCTCGAAGGCGGCCGTCTCGGGGATGGGGTCGACGTTGGCCATGTCGTCGTCGGACAGGCCGAGGGTGGCGCACCAGTCGAAGTAGATGCGCAGGTGGTGGCCGGTCCCGGAGTGGCTGCCGGTGGCCTCCTCCATCAGCACGTCGCCGAACCAGAGGTTCTCGATGTCGGGGTCGCCCTCGGGGGCGTAGGCGTACACCGCGCAGTGAGGCCGGGGGTTGGGCTTGGGGCCGACGAAGAAGAACTGGCGGGCGAACCCCCGCAGCGCCTCGGTGTCGGCCCGCCCGGCGCAGATCTCGGTGACCAGGGGATGGAACTTGATGTGCTCAGCCTCGACCGTCTCGTCGATCCGCTTGAGCAGTGCGTTTGGTTCAACAGCCATGCCCGCAGGCTAGCGGTCGGGCTGCCGGAGTGACCAAGCGGCCCCGGGCTTTCCCCGGTCTCCTAAGTGAAAACCATTGAAAGCTATCTTGAAGGGTTGCAGCGTACCGGGGGAGCGGCTAAGGTGCCCGCCGTGGAAGGCGACGCTTTGACGATTCTGATCGCCGTCATCAGCACCGGCGTGACGATCCTCGCCAGCATGTTCGGGTTCGCGGTCTTCTTCCTTCGCCGCTTGGACACGGTCAGCCAGGACATACGAGCCGAGATTCAGAGCGTGCGGATTGAACTCGGCACCCGGATCGACCAAGCCAACGCTCGGATTGACGAAACCATCGCCCAAGCTAACGCCCGGTTCGATGAGGCCAACAAGCAGTTCTACGCTCGGCTTGATCAAACCGACAAGCAGTTCAACGCCCGTATGGACGAAGCCAACAAGCAGTTCAACGCTCGGATGGACGAAGCCAACAAGCGGAGAGACGAGGCCAACAAACAGTTCAACGCTCGGTTCGATCAGGCCAACAAGCAGTTCAACGCCCGTATGGATCGGATGATCGAGGCATCAAGACGACCCGGCCCCGGTTTGGCTGCCGCCGCCGACTTCTGAGGCCAATCACACGCGGTCGCTCTTGCTCCTAGCCGGGCGGTTGGCGCGCCTGGAGTTGGCCGCGCCGCTGATGTCTATGTCAGCTCAACGCCCTCTATCGGGGTTTCGCCCAGGCGGCCGGCCAGGAAGTCGGTGACGATCCGGTTGAAGGCCTCGGGGCGCTCGAAGTAGGGGGCATGGGCGGCGTCGTCCATCACTGCCAGCCGCGAGCCGGGCAGCTTGGCGTGGGCGGCCTCGCCCAACTCCAGCGGGAAGCCCACGTCCTCGCGGCCCCACACGATGAGCACCGGGAAGGCGCCGGACACCGCCGCCAGCCGGTCGCCGACGGCGTCGTCGTCGAGATGGTTGCCGAAGTAGTCGGCGATGCGCTCGAAGCTCTCGGCCGCGCCGGGGGAGTTGTTGACGTGGAACTCCTCGCGGTGCAGCTCTTCGGTCACCAGCGCCTCGTCATGCAGAACCACCCGCAGCTTGCGGTCCACCGCCTCCCAGGACGTCTCGCCCACGATGGACTCGGTGCGCTTGCGGCGTTCGGCCCCGATGGGGGTGATTCCCACCGTGCCCACCAGCACCAGCCCGGCCACCCGGTCGGGCATCTCGCAGGCCGCGGTGGCGCACACGTGGCCGCCCATCGACGTGCCGACCAAATAGACCTCGCCGGCGCCCATGTCGTCGAGCATCTTTCGGGCGAAGCGGGCGTAGCCGGGTACGGTGTGGGGGATGTCGGAGCCCTTTTGGGCCAGGCCGTGGCCGGGCAGGTCGATGGCGTAGGGGTGGTAGCCGGCGGAGGCCAGCCCCTCCAGGTTGCGGCGCCACCGGTCGGCCCGGGCCCCCACGCCGTGTACCAGCAGCATGGTCCGGTCGCCGGCGCCGGCCTCGAGCACCCGGGTGAGGGCGCCCCCGACCCCGAGCGGGTATTGGATCACCATCGGCCTCCTCGCTTCTCTTTCCGGTCTTTCCGGTTTCGGTCCGGGGGCTGGGCTCAGGCCGTCTCGGCCAAGGCCGCGGCCCGGTCGGCCAGCTCGGCGGCCAGCTCCTTATCGCCGTCGGCGGCGAAATCGCGGACATCGGGCTGCTCGGCGGTCCCGGCGCCGCCGGCTCCGGCCCCGTCGCCGTTGTACACGCTGTCGTAGGTGATGATGTCGGGGCAGATGTGCTGGGCCTGCTCGTAGGGGCGGCGCTGGGCCAGCACCTCGTCGTCGAAGCGCTGGACCTCCCCCCGCAGGATCACCGTGGAGATGCGGCGCTTGTCCTGTAACACCCGGATGTCGGCCAGCGGGTCGCCGTCCACCACGATCACGTCCGCGCCCTTGCCGGGCTGCAGGGCGCCGGTGTCGGCGCCAGGGTCCAGCACCACCGCGGTGTCGTGGGTGGCGGCCTTGATGGCCTCCAGCGGGGTCATGCCCGCGTAGCGCACCAGCAGCTCCAGCTCCCGGGCGTGCCACTCGCCGTAGGGAGTGGCCGCGAAGCCGGTATCGGTGCCGCAGATGATGGTGACGCCGGCCTGGCGGGCCTTGTGCAACGACTCGGCCGTGTCCTCGAGGAGGCCGGCGTAGGCGTCCCGGGTGGCCATCGGGACCCCGACCGCGGGGCCGAACTCGGCCAGGTTGCCTAGCAGCAGCAGGGCCGGGCACAGCGGTATCTTCGACTCGGCCAGGCGCTCTATGGTGTCGTCGCGCAGGGTGTTGCCGTGCATTATCCAGTCGAGTTCGGCGGCCACGGCCGAGTCGACGTTGTTCGAGCCTCGGGCGTGCATGGTGATGCGCTTGTTGAGGCGGTGGGCGGTGTCGGACATGGCCTTTATCTCATCGGGGGAGAAGGCTTCGAAGTCGCCGAGGAGGCTGTCGCCGATCTTGATCAGATCGACGCCGTTCTTGACTTGGTGGCGGATCTCGGTGACCATCTCGTCGGTGGTGTTGGCCAGGGTGCCGATGCTGGAGTCGGGCACGCCCACCGATGACGGGTACCAGTCGCTGATGCCGTTGCTGGTGGTGATGAACCGGCCGGCGGTGGTCATCTTCGGCCCCTGGATGAGGCCCTCGGCGATGCCCTCGCGGATGCCGACGCCGACGAAGTAGCTCCCACCGGGGTCGGAGATGCCGGTCACCCCCGAGCGCAGCACCTTGGTGACGTTCCAGGCCGAGCGCAGGGTCCGCAGCTCGTGGCTGGTGTAGAGGTCCTGCTCCTCCTGCATGCGGGTCTCGCCGAAGGAGGTGTGGCAGTGGGCGTCGATCAGGCCGGGCATCACCGTCTTGCCCGCGGCGTCGATGCGGGTCACCTCGTCGCCCCGGGGCACGACGCCCTCGGTGGCGCCGGCGTCGGGGCCGACTGCCTCGATCCGGTCGCCTCGCACCAGCACCGAGCACCCCGGCACCGGAGCCGCCCCGGTGCCGTCGATGACGGTGCCTCCCTCTATGAGAACCCAAGACGCCATGCCGTCCTCCTCGCCCAGTCTCGCGCTGGCGCGATTGTAGGCTGTCGCTGGCGACGTCGAGCACCGAGCTGGCCGGGATGGCCCGCGTGTCAGCCTGGCTGTGCCGCGGCTATGGCGGTTGCGATCCGATCGGCATTGGCCATTATCGTCAGTGTGTGTGCTTTGGATGGCAGGGCAGTCAAGGCTGAGCCGTCCACTACATAGACACCCGGAAGCCCTTGCACTTCTCCCTGTGAATTAGCTTCGCCTATACGGGGTGCAGCCCGCATCGGCACCGTGCCAGCATAGTGAACATCTTCACCAACCTTTCTCAGGGTTGTACTGCCAGGTATCAAGTAGGCACCACAGCGCAATAGTGTACCTGCTAAACGGTTTACCGCCGTCTTAATAGTTGATTCTGTCGTTGATATATAACCACCGGAAATTTCCAAATCGCCAGATAAACTCAACCGTATCTTGTTACAACTATAACCGCCGCCTAAGAAAATTATCCCAAGCAACAGGATAGGCTGCAATCTACGAGCAATTCGTCGCGAAAGTGGATAGGAAAACGGCATATAAGCCAAAAACTCCGCCGTATTAACTATATCAGCAATAGTAATATACCCGGAAGCATAGCGCTCAACTGAGTTCAGCGTGGCCACACAATATGACAATTGTGCCGTGCCTAACACATCTTCATCTATCAAGTTACCAATCCGCCAACGCGGCACTAATAAGGCGAAAGCTGCTCCCGGAGAGGTCAATAAGGGCCTGCTCTCATTGTGCATCTTAAGCGCATCTAGGACAAGTCTTGCACTACCAATAGCACCACTTGCCAAAATCACCCGCTTCGTCTTTACCTCCTCCACTACGACGCTGTGCTGGTCGGGGCTAATGCCTATCATATAGTTGGTATCTAAGCGGCGCAGATGTGAGACAAATGCGCCGTCACGATAGTTAAAATTAGGGAACCGTAAGAGCTTGTCTACATCATATTTAGCTGACCATATAGACTCACTCGCGCAGCCATATGCACAGAGCCCGCAGTACACACACCCGTGGCGACCTTGGTGATTACGGGTCAACGTCGCCATCCGAGTATGTCCTACAAAGACACCGCGTCTGCGCGCTGACTCTGATCGACTGCAATAGCGTTCATAAAGCAGCCGAGCATGTCCGCTTGAGGCTAAAGGTGGCTGCAATGACTCCTCGTATCCGTGAAAGTCAGATAGATCATCTTCGTTAGTGCCACTTACGCCAATCCGCTGCGTCACGTTCTGGTAAGAACGGCGAAGATCGTTGAGCGAAATGGGAAAGTCTGCTAGGTCATCATCGTCGAACCGACACACGTTAGTGGCCCATGCATTAGACAATCCGCCGCGCGCCAACGATCCCATCACAGTGAAGTTGTCGGTACGGATTGCATAACGTCGGTGGAATTCAGCAAGATCTCGACGATACCATGGAACCTGAAACTTAGGCGATATGCCGTCAACCTTCTCGAATCGCTCATACTGCTCGCCGACCACGATCTTCGAGAATTCTGAACTATTGCGGAGTCGATGTAATGTGTCGTATTTGTCAAGCTCAGAGAGGCCAAGAGTCTCGTGGCCAGCATTGAGCATTAACACGCGGATGCCTTTCTCTACCAATGGAAACGCCGCGGACACTCCGGCAGGACCGCTTCCGATGATGACGACCTGTGGCTCAAAGGTTGATGGTTGCATGTCTCCTATCTTTGCGGTTCGTCCTCGTCGGCAACCGGAAGCCTAGGTGCGAGGTCCAGGCGAGCGCCGAACTGGCCGGGATGGCTCGCGTATCAGCATGGTTGTGCCGCGGCTATGGCGGTTGCGATCCGATCGGCATTGGCCATTATCGTCAGTGTATGCAGTTTGGATGGCAAAGCGGTCAAGGCTGAGCCATCCACCACATAGACACCCGGAAGACCCTGCACTTCTCCCTGTGGATTAGCTTCGCCTATACGGGGCTCAGCCCGCATTGGCACCGTACCAGCGTAATGGACATCCTCACCAATTTCGCTCAGGTTTATGCTGCCGGGTATTAAATAGACGCCAAAGCGCATCAAGACACCCGCCAAACGGTTTATTGCCGTCTTTAAAGCCGATTCTGCCGTTGATGCATAACCGCCGCGAATTTCCACATCGCCGGATGAACTCAGGCGCATCGTACTGCGACCATAGCTGCTGCCTAATAAACAGGTTCCAATCAGTAAGATGGGCTGCAGTCGACGAGCAATTCGTCGCGAAAGCGGATAAGCAAACGGCACGTAAGTAAGAAATTCAGTCGTAGAAATTGTATCGGCAAGAAATATATACCCTGAAGCGTAGCGCTCGATTGATTCCGGCGTCGCCACACAATATGACAATTGCGACGAGCCTAGCACATCCTCATCGATCAAGTTGCCGATCCGCCAACGCGGCACCGATAATGCGAAAGCGGCCATCGGATTGGTCAGCAATGTTCTGTTTTCATCGTATATTTTAAGCGTATCCATAACAAGTTTAGCGCTACCGATAGTACCGCTTGCCAAAATCACCTGCTTCGTTTTGACCTCTTCGATGACGCGGCGTTGATCGGAGTAGACACCTATCATATAGCTTGTCTCTAAGCGGCGCATATATGAGACAAATGCGTTACCTTGATAACTAAAATTAGGAAACTGTAAAAGCTTTACCAAATCATATTTTGCTGACCACATAGACATACTCGCGCAGCCGTAGGTGCAGAGACCGCAGGTTACACACCCTTGGCGACCTTGGTGATTACGGGACAACGTTGCCATTCTGTTATGTCCTATAAAAATACCGTGTCTGTGCGCTAGCCTAGAGCGAGTACGATAACGCCTATAAAGCAGTCGAGCGTTTCCGGTTGGAGTTAGGGGCGGCTGCAATGACTCCTCGTGTCCATGAAAAGCAGACAGATCATCATCGTTGGCACCACTCACGCCAATCCGCTGCACCACGCACTGATAAGAACGGCGAAGATCGTTGAGCGAGATGGGAAATTCTGCTAAGTCCTCATCGTCAAACCTGCTCACGCCAGTGCCCCATACGTTAGATAATCCGCCCCGCGCCAACGATCCATATACGGCGAAGTTATCAGTGCTGATTGCATAACGTTGTTTGAACTCGGCAAAGGCTCGTCGATACGAGGGAACCTGGTACCTAGGTGACGCGCCGTCAACCTTCTCGAATCGCTCATACTGCTCACCAACCATGATCTTCCAGAATCTTGAACTCTCACGAAGCCGACGCAATGTATCCTGTTCTTCGAGCCCAGAGAGGTCTGGAGTCTCTCGGCCCGCATTGAGCATCAATACGCGGAAACCTTTTTCCACCAATGGGAAGGCTGCGGATACTCCGGCAGGACCGCTTCCGATGATAACTACCTGTGGTTCAAAGGTTGATGGTTGCATGTTTAGTGTCTTTGCTGCTCGTCATCTTCGATAACCGACAGCCTAGACGTACAATCGCTCCTAACCCGCGCAAGAAGACGTCAGCGAAGATGCGAAGCGACAGATCTAAGACCACGAACGGTAGAAGAGCGGGCTTGCGGGCATGGTACATCGGTGCCGTGCGGGGGTTGGATTCGGATAAGGCCGCCATGAATTGGATGCGATGGGCTATTTCATCTCGTAGGTCCGGTGCCAAACGGCACAGCGGAGATTTGGGATCAATAAGACGCAACGCTATTGGCCATTTGAGGTAGAAGGGTGCGAGTTCCAGGCTATGTATTTGGGTTTGTGACGCTGTCCGTTCCACCGCCCGAACGTATCGGCTCAAGATCAAGTAGCCCGGGAATTGGCCGTTGAGATAGCGGCCTAACGCTCGTCCTTCTTCTAACAATCGGCGTCTTGGCGAAGGGGACATGCCGTCCGCCAGCGGGCGCAGAGTTACGCCTGCGCACGAGCGCGTTTCGCCGGATGATCGATGGCGCAGTGCCCGCATTCCCGTCAGCCGTTCGACGTAGTAGGCCGAGACAAACGGCACAGCACGACCCACCGCGGCGGCAAAGCTGACCAACAAAACGGGAAAAGGGATTACCGTAGGATACCGACGATGCCTGTGCCAGGCGAGTCGACGCAGAAATGTCGTCAGGCGAATATCCTGAGCTGCCGCCTCGTACATAGGGATTAGATTGTCTGTTTCTTCGATGCTATTCAGTATGACATCGCACAGGTCATGGATATGTATGGTCCGCACCCACAGCGGTGGTACAAAGCCCGGAAGGAAGGGGGCAGACTTAGCCCACCTGTCAAGCAAGGCGAACAGGCCCCGGTTGGCACCGGCGCTATCACCGTAAACCACCCCCGGTCGCACGACCGTGCCCCCGACGTTCTTGAACACCTGTTCAATCGCCCATTTCACCCGAGCATAGCGACTCAGCCCATCGGGATTAGCCACATAGCTTGAGATGAATACCAACCGCCCGACACCAGCTCGACTGGCTTGTTCGACCAGCCTTTGCGCCGCCTCAATCTCCATCTGTTCCGATAGCGGTGAGTCATTTATGTTTACGGCAGCGTGGACTACAGCGGCGGCATTACTGAAAACCTCTGCAGGCAGTTTGGCTGAACTCTTCAGGTCATAGTAACTGGCTTCCACTCCCTTTTTTAAAAGTTTTTCTGGTTCGCGCACAAGCGCGACGACCTGATATCCTTTATTGGCCAGAAGCTCGATTAAGTGCTGTCCCAAATAACCTGACGCGCCCGTCACTACAATTCTAGAAGGTTGTTCGGCCATTGCTGTGCAAGATCCCCTTCGCGGTCAGGCGTGCCATCTTAGAATTGCGGGGCCAGCCTAGCCGTCCGCGGGGCCGGCGCCGCACCGGCCCGGCAAGTGGCCGGTGCGGCCTCGGCGGGGCGGGTGTCGCACCACCGTGGTTGACTTGGGGCCATGGCAGAACATTCACACGAGGACGAGCTGACCGGGTTCCGGCGGCGCTGGTACCAGGCCCACATCGAGCGATTCGAGGCGGCGGGCGAAGGGGACGCTGCCGCCGCGTCTTCCCTGCCGGCCGAGAAGCTCTCGACGGTCGGAGTCGAAGGTCGCGAGCGGCAGGTCAGGTTCCTCCGCAGCGCCCCCATTGCCCTCGCCCACCTCGACGGACTGGCCCGCAGCGGAGACCTCGGCGCCTTCATCCAGGCCATGGTCGTCTGGGCCCGGCACCGCGACACCCTCTCCTTCAACGGCTTTAACGGGCAGATGTTCCTGAATCAGATAGGCAAGACAGCCGATGATCCCGAGGCCACCGCCCGATTGCTGGTCGAGGCGCTGCGCCCGCCCCGTGACCACGCCGACGCCCGCCGCAAGATGAGCGACCTGGCCGCCGAGGTGAGGCGGATCGGCTCGGGGAGCTACCCCAAGCCCGGCTCCTCCGCATTCCTGGCCTCTTACTTCTGGGCGCTGCAGGCCCGGGCAAGCTGGCCCGTCGCCTGGCCGAGCGCCCTGAAGCTCATCGAACACTGCACCGGCGAGAAACTGCCGCCCACCTCGGATCCGGCCAGCCGGTATCAGCGCTACTTGCAGGCGATCCGAGAATTCGACGGCGATATAGAGCGGTTCGAGCGGGTTGCGGTCTGGTGGGACGAAACCAAGCCAGCCTTCCTCGACTCGGCACTGATCGACCGGTGCCGGTTCGGCCTCGACCGAGACATTGACCCCGCCGCTCTCCTTGCTAACGCCGACGTCTTGGTCGACGTCTCTTGGCACTTGGGCCAGGCGCTGCGCGATTCGGCCGCAGAGGCATCCGGCCTAGACCTGAAGTACGAGAAGCTCCCGCGAATGTGGAGCGGAAAGGGGCGCTCAGACCTGCAGGTGGACTGGCGACTGCCGGTGGAGCCCGGGGGCCCAGCCATACGAGTCTGGGTCAGCCATCAAGGCGTAGCCATCGGTCTGCGCACTGGTCACTTGAGCCCCTGGACCGATCTGAAGACCTCCCTCGAGGCGTTGCGGCCGCCCGAGTTCGAAGAGTTCAAAGTCATGCGCCTGTCGGACTTCGACTTCGGGCCAGCGAACGGCGGCGAGCACGGGTTCGTGGGGGTCAACGGCGACCTCTTCTACGGCAAACGGTATGAGACCGAGGAACTGGCCGGCATGGATCTGCGAGCCGAGGTGGTATCAGTCACCGAGGCGGCGAAGCCCATGATGGATCGGGTGATGCAGGCGGCAACCGGCGAGGGATCGGTCCGGCCGGGGCACCAGGGTTCCGTCGCCGCCGGAGACGAAGAGGCCGAGGCTGAAGGAGCCGAAGCTGAAGGAGCCGAAGACGACGAAGCCGCGGAGACCTCCCTCGACGCGAGGATCGAGGACCTGGCCGAGGAGCTGCTGCTGGAGGACCTGGCTGAGGAGTTGCTGCTGGAGGACCGCGGCTTTCTCGACGACATCGTGGAACTGCTCGACGACAAGGGCCAGGTGGTCTTCTACGGCCCGCCCGGCACCGGCAAGACCCATCTGGCCCGCAAGCTGGCCGAAGCCCTGGCCCCGGACCCGGGCCGGCGGATGCTGGTGCAGTTCCACCCCTCGACCTCATATGAGGACTTCTTCGAGGGCTACCGGCCCGAGACCGGCCCCGACGGGGCTATGGCCTACCGGCTCGTCCCCGGTCCGCTGGCCCGGCTGGCCGAGAAGGCCGCGGCCGATCCCACCCGGCGCCATGTCATGGTGATCGACGAGATCAACCGGGCCAACCTGCCCAGAGTGCTGGGCGAGCTGCTGTTCCTCCTCGAGTACCGGGACGAGTCGGTGCTGACGCTCTACCGGTCCGACGAGCCCTTCGAGCTGCCCTCGAACCTCCGGTTCATCGGCACCATGAACACCGCCGACCGGTCCATCGCCCTCATCGACGCCGCCCTCCGCCGCCGCTTCCATTTCGTGCCGTTCTTCCCCGACGACGGACCCGCCGGCGGGCTGCTCGAACGCTGGCTGACGGCCAACGACGAGCCGGAAGGGGTCGGCGTTCTGGTCAACATGGTCAACCGGGACTTGGCCGAGACGCTAGGTGGGTCGCATCTGTTGCTCGGGGCCAGCCACTTCATGAAGCCGGGCCTCGACCGGGAGCGGCTGAGGAAGATCTGGACCTACAACATCCAGCCCTTCATCGAGGACCAGTTCTTCGGCGATGGGGCTCAGATAAAGCGGTTCCGCTTCGAGGCGGTTCTTGACCGCTACGAAGAGCAGAACGGAAACCCGCTCTTCAGTGGAGAGGAACATGGCTGAGCACGCATACGAGAATGAACTGGCCGAGTTCAGCCAGCGTTGGTACGGGGCTCACGTCAAGCAGTGGGAGGCGGCCGGCGGCGCTGACCCCGACGACTGGCTGCCGTATTTGCGCCGCCAAGCTCCCATAGCCTTGGCCAACCTCGAAGAACTGGCCCGCAGCGACGACTTGGGTGCCTTCGTCGAAGCCATGCAGCAATTTTCACGAAAAAACACTGCGTTCAGGGGCTACCCGGGACAGATATTCCTGCGTAATATCAACAACGAGACCGACGATTCCAGAGCCACCGCCCGTCTGCTGGTCGATGTGTTGAGACCGCCTCGCGACAGCGCTGAGGCTCACCGTAAAATCAGCAACCTGGCCGCCGAGGTGCGGCGGATCGGTGCGGGGAGACTGCTTGCCCCTGGCTACTCCGCGTTCCTGGCGTCTTACTTCTGGAATATGGAGAATCCCCTTGAATGGCCCATCGCCTGGCGCGACTCCGTTTATTTCGTCGAATACTGCACCGGCACAACCCTCCCGCCGTCCTCTCAACCGGCTGATCGCTATCTCCGGCTTTTGGAGGCGATCCGAGCCTTCGACGACGACACAGAGCGGTTCTGGTATGTCCGCAACATGCATGTCCAGCACAATCATGCCCTCTTTGACCCCGTGCTGGTCGACCGGTGTCGGTTCGGCCTCGACCGAGACATCGACCCTGCCGCCCTTCTCGCCAACGCCAACGCTCTAGTTGCCGTCTCCCGGCATTTGGGCGAATCGCTACGCGAGTCGGTCACGGAGGTAGCCGGTCTGGACCTGAAGTACAAGAAGCTCCCGCGAATGTGGAATCAGAACGGGCCGGGGCGCTCGGACCTGTGGGTGGACTGGCGGCTGCCGGTGGAGCCCGAAGGCCCTGCCATCCGAGTCTGGGTCAACCACCAAGGCGCAGCTATCGGTTTTCGCACCGGTCACTTGAGCCCCTGGACCGATCTGAAGGGCTCCCTCGAGGCGTTGCGGCCGCCCGGGTTCGAAGAGTTCAAAGTCATGCGCCTGTCAGACTTCAAGTCACCGAACAGCGACAAGCACGGGTTCGTGGGGGCCAACGGCGACCTCTTCTACGGCAGGTGGTACGAGCCCGAGGAACTGGCCGGCCTGGATCTGCGGGCCGAGGTGGTATCGGTCACCGAGGCGGCAAGGCCCATGATGGATCGGGTGATGCAGGCGGCAACCGGCGAGGGATCGCGGTCGGAGCACCGGGGTTCCGTCGCCGCCGGAGACGAAGAGGCCGAGGCTGAAGGGGCCGAAGACGACGAAGCCGCGGAGGGCTCCCTCGACGCGAGGATCGAGAGCCTTGCCGAGGAGTTGCTGCTGGAGGGCCGCGGCTTTCTCGACGATCTGGTGAGCCTGCTCGACGACAAGGGCCAGGCCATCCTCTACGGCCCGCCGGGCACCGGCAAGACCTATCTGGCCCGGGGGCTGGCCCGAGCCCTGGCCCCCGACCCGGATCGGCGGATGCTGGTGCAGTTCCACCCCTCGACCTCATATGAGGACTTCTTCGAGGGCTACCGGCCCGAGACCGGCGCCGACGGGGCCCTGGCCTATCGACTCACCCCCGGCCCGCTGGCGCTGCTGGCCGAGAAGGCCGCGGCCGATCCCGGCCGGCGCCACGTCATGGTGATCGACGAGATCAACCGGGCCAACCTGCCCAAGGTGCTAGGCGAGCTGCTGTTCTTATTCGAGTACCGGGACGAGTCGGTGCGGACCCTCTACCGGCCCGACCAACCCTTCCGTCTGCCCCCAAACCTCCAGTTCGTCGGCACCATGAACACCGCCGACCGGTCCATCGCCCTCATCGACGCCGCCCTCCGCCGCCGCTTCCAGTTCGTGCCGTTCTTCCCCGACCGGGGCCCGGCCAGCGGGCTGCTCGAACGCTGGCTGAGGGCCAACAACGAGCCGGAGTGGGTCGGCGTCCTGGTGGACATGGTCAACGACGACCTCACCCATGCGCTGGGCGGGTCGCATCTGCTGCTCGGTGCCAGCCACTTCATGAAGCCGGGCCTCGACCGCGACCGGCTGCGCCAGATCTGGGAGTACAACATCGAGCCCTTCATCGAGGACCAGTTCTTCGGCGACCCGGCCCAGATCGACCGGTTCCGCTTCGATGCCGTTCTGGGCCGCTACCGGGAGCGGACCGGCGATCCCAGCGTGGACCCGACCGGATCGGAGCCGGACGGGCCCGACGAGACCGGCCCCGAACCGCCGACCGCATGAGCATCGCGGCCGGAGTGCTCGAGGGCCGCGCCGCCAGCGACGGGCGCGGCGCCGACCCAGGCCGGATGAGTACCCACGAGCTGTTCGAGTACGAGGAGCGGGATCTGCCGATCGCCGACGCTCAAGCTCGCGACTTGGCCGCCACCCGGTTGGTGTCGGTCTCCCCGAGCCAGGTTCCCCGATGTTGGAACGTGAGGGCCGGCCACCGGGTGGGAACGCTGATCGTCGGCGACGTCCGCATCCTGGTCAAGCCCAAGATCCGCCTCGAAAACCTGTTCCTGCTGCTGGAGGCGGGGCTGCGGCCCGAAGACTGGCGCACCGAGGCCTTCGACTACGCCGGCGACCCGGACCTGCTGCCCGCGGTGATCTCGTTCCTGGCCCGCACCGCCGAGACCACCCTGGCCCGGGGCGTCTTCCGCCGGTACCGAGAGCGCCGCGAGCGGCTGACCGCCCTGCGGGGCCGTCCCGACCTGGCGCCCATGGTCGCCCGGGGCGGGCTGGCGTTCCCGCTCGACTGCCGCTACGACGACTTCACCGCCGACGTCAGGGAGAACCGCTACCTGAAGGCGGCGCTGCGCTTGGCCCTGCGGGTGCCGATGGTGCCAGCCGAGGACCGGCGCCGGCTTCTCGGCTTGGTCGCCGACCTGGAAGAGGTGGCCAACGCCCGGGTCGAGCCCGGCGACCTCGACCGGATCGACTTCAACCGGCTCAACGAGCACTACCGGCCCGCCCTGCACCTGGCCCGGCTGGTGCTGGAGAACCTGACCCTGGTCGATAGGTCGGGCCGGTGGACGACTGTGTCGTTCATGGTGGACATGAACGACCTGTTCGAGCGGTTCGTCACTGAGCGGCTCCGGCGGGCGCTGCGGGGTCGTCTGAAGGTGAAGGACCAGTACCCGACCCACCTGGGCCGGGGAGACACGGTGCGGATGCGGCCCGACCTGGTGTTCGAGCGGCGCGGCGAGACCGTCTACGTCGGCGATGTCAAGTACAAGCTCACCGAGTCGGGGGAGGCCCGCAACCCCGACTACTACCAGATGCTGGCCTACACCACCGCCCTCAGCCTCGGCGAGGGGGTCCTCATCTATTGCCACGCCGAGGACGGCTCACCCGGCCAGCCGGTCACCGTCCGCAACTCGGGCCAAGTCCTGCACTGCCGGCCCCTCGACCTGACCGGCCCGCCCGACTCGGTGGCCCGCCAACTCGACGGCCTAGCCGACTGGATCGCCGAACGGGCTCCGGCCAGCCGACACAGGGCCTATCGGCCGGAGGCGGGAAGTCCAGTCCTCGAGGGGGAGTAGGGGGACTAGGGCCAGGCCCAGCAGGTGGTAGGGGAACACGATGGCCATCAGGACCAGGATGGCCAGGTGGAAGCCCCAGGCAGCCAAGCTCCAAACCCCGGCGGCCCGGCGGCCCAGCAGCGCCAGCGGCGCGCCGAGTTCCACGGCCATGGAGGCCAGCACGGCCGGGCGGGCCAGCCACCGGTGCTCCACGAAGAAGCCGGCCAGAGGGCTCATCACGTCGCCGAGCACGTCTTTGCGGGCGTTGTCGAAGGCCACCTGGTTCACCAGCACCTCGCCGTCGAGCCAGGCCGCGCCGCCGTTGCGCAGCTTGGCCACCCCGGCCACCACGTAGCCGGCCACGGTGGCGACGGCCAGGGCCCGCACCGCCCAGCGCCCGTCGTCGCCGCTCCGAACCGCAGACCGCTCGGGCTCTGATCGCCGGGGGTGGCGGGGTAGCAGGGCCCGTCGCAGGGCCCAGTGGCGGTCGGCGGGGGCGACGGCTAGGACGGCGAGATGGAGGGCGGCCAGGTTCTCGGTGTGGAAGATCTGGCCCCATGAGCTGCGGTAGGTGGTGACGGCCAGGAACGACACGGCCAGCGCCGGACCGGTGACCCGGTAGCGCCAGCCCAGCGTCGCCGCCGCCCCGAAGGCGACGGTGGCCGCCACCCCGGCTACCACGGCGATCCCGGCGGGCGGGCCGCTCAGGGGGGCCAAGACCCCGACCGGATCGAAGCGGCGGCCGTCGAAGTCGAGGTGGTCGAGCAGGTGAGGGGCCCGGACGGCGGTCCACGCCGTGGCATAGCCGGCCACCAAAACCCGGATCAGCCCCAGCCGGCGCAGGTACGGCTCGTCTACGACCCCGGCGGGTCGCGAGCGCAGCCGGAAACCGTGACCGGCCCCGGTCCCGCCGGGTTGCGGGCGCAGCCGGAAACCGGTCACGGCGGCGGCGTCACCGGGCAGCGGGCATGTACGGTCACTGCCAGCGGGCCGGCGCCGTCGGCCACATGGGCCACCACGTCGACGTGCTCGGTTCTCACCACCGCCTCGGCCACGTCGGGCCCGGCCGCCCGCACCCGGTCGGCCACTTCGGCACAGAGCCGGTCGGACTGGTCGGCCCGGACGGCGCCGGCCACGGTGGCCGCGGCCAGGATCGGCTCGTCGGCACCGGCTATCAACTCAGGCGAGAGCCGCACCGCCTCGCCAGCACCGGTCACGCCCACCACCGTGACCAGGTCGGCCCGGACCGGGCGGTCGGTCGAGAACATCGGATAGCTGGACAGCGGGTAGCCGTCGACGGCGGGGTCGCCGAACGCGGGCGCCAACACCATCGCAGCCACCGCGACGGGCCCGGCCCGGCGCCACCAGCCGATCACCGGACCGCCCCTCCCGGCCGCCGAGAAAACGGCCCCCGCCCGGCCCGGCGCCACCAGCCGATCACCGGGCCATCGTAGGTTGGCGGGTACCTTGCTCCCGGTGTCAGGGATCCGACGTCGGCTGGCCGGGGTCGCCGTCACCTGGGCCGCGGTTCTGGCCGTGGTGGGGGTGGCCGTCCATCCCGAGCGCTGCCCTCCGGCCGGCCAGGCCGAGGCCCGGCAGGCCATCGAAGCCGCGGTGGGCTGGTTCGGGGCCAACGTCGATGACCAGAGCGGTCGGTTCCGCTACGGCTACGACGCCGAGGCCGGGACCGATATCGACGGCTACAACGACCCTCGCCACGCCGGTGTGCTGTTCTCCCTGTATCAGGCCGAGGCGGCCGGCGTCGTCGGGGCCGCGGCCATCGCCGACAAGGGCTTGGTCTACGTCGACCGCCACACCAGCCCGACCGCCGACGGGGCCGGCGCCGTGTTCGGACCGGGACGCGGGGCACCCACCGGGGCCACCGCGCTGTTGGTGGCCGCCCTCGGCCAGCGCCGACGGGCCACCGGCGACACCAGCCGAGACGCCGACATGGACGCCTACGGCCGGACCCTGCTGGGAACCGTCACCGACCGGGGCGCGGTCGAGGCGGTGATCGACGCCGCCGACAGGTCCGCGGCCGGCACCCGCTCGCCCTTCGCCATCGGCCAGGTCATGTACGCCCTGAGCGTCCTGGAGCCGCTGTTCCCCGGCCGGGGATACAGGGCCGCCGCGCAGCGCATCCTCGGCTATCTCGCCACCGAGCGCGACGACGCCGAGGAGCAATTCCCGATGTTGTCGGACCACTGGGCTTCCTATGGCCTGGCCGCCATGGGCGAATGGGGGCCGCCCCCCGCCCTCGACGCCGCCGTTCGGACCTGGATCGAGCGCCAACTCGGGCTGTTCGGGGTGCAGGTCCGCTATGAGAGCCAGCGCCAAGGGGGGATCACGACGCTCACCCGGGGGCCGGTGGCCATGCCGGGAGGCGTGGGAACGGTGGGGGAGGGACTGGGAAACCTGGCTCGGGTAGTGGCCGACCGGACGCTGGTCGGCACCGCCGCCAGCGAGGCTGACTCCGGCCTGGACGCTGACGCCTCGGCGCCGGGCATCGACGTCGACGCCGCCGCCCTGGCCGAGCGCATGGCCTGCGCGGCCGGGATGCTCATCGAGCGCCAGGTTCGCTCGCCCGACCAGTACCCGCGGGCCGATCCGGCCGCGGTGACCGGGGCCTGGTTCCGGCTCGGGGTGACCCGCATGGACGACCAGCAGCACACCCTGTCGGCCCTGATCCTGCTGATGCCGCACTTGGAGCCCTAGCTTCGGGGCCGTGAGCGCTCTGATGGCGGCGGTGGCCGCAGTCGTGACCGTCAACCCGCTGCGAATCTGGCCGGGCGCCCCGGGCCGGTCCCGGCCCCAGAGGTTCGGTTGCGCGGCCGGCGGGGCGCTGACGGTGCTGATCGCGGTGGTGGCGATCTCGGGGCTCTCGGGGCCGCTGTTGGATGTCCTGGGGATCAACGCTCCCACCGCCCGGATCGCGGCCGGGGCGGCACTGATCACAGTAGGCGCCCGGGACATGGTCGCCGGCCCGGCCCGAGTGGAGCCGGCGCTGCCGGGATGGAAGGCGGCCATCGTGCCCGGGGCCGTGCCCCATCTGTTCGGGCCCGGCCTCGGGGTGCTGGCCGTGAGCGCCGGCGCCGATCTGGGGGCGGAGCGGACCGGCGCCGTGGTCGGGGTCGCCCTGGCGGTGACGGCGGCGGTGATGGCCCAGCCCTCGCCGCAGAGCCGGACCGGAGCCCGGGTGGTCCGGGCCGGCCAAGCGCTCACCGGGGCGGCGGCCGTCCTAGTCGGGGCCGCCTTGGCCGCCGACGGGGTCTTCGACATCTGACCGCCTCATCTCAGACCAGGCGGCGCGTTGTTCGTCGAAGCTGACGGTGGAAGCCGGAGACTACGTCACTCGGGGCGAGGTCATCGGACTAGTAGGCTCAACGAGATGGAACACTGGTCCTCACCTGCACTTCGAAGTTCGCCGCAACGGGAAGTTTGCCGCAACGCCGATCCCGCCGATCCCAGACTGCTCCTGCCCGCGCATCGGCCTGCCATGCAACTGCCGAAACTGGAAAGTTCACTGCTGCGAAGATGAAGAGCGCCCGCATTTGCCTTCTGATCGTTTTTTTGATCGCCTCAGGGTGCTCACTACTGCCTGATCGAAAGGCCGCTAGATCTTCTGAGGATAATCGGCCGAATTTCGTCGTCATTTTCGTTGATGATCTCGGTTACAACGACGTCAGCTACAACGGTGCGACCGAGATTGAGACCCCAAACATCGACCGGTTGGCCGAAGAGGGCGTGGCTTTCTCCAACGGTTATGTCGTGCATCCCTTCTGCGGCCCGTCACGCGCCGGTTTGATGACCGGCCGCTATCCAGCTCGTTTCGGTATGGAGTACAACGTCGCTTATGCGCCTCTCGACGAAGGACACGGCCTTCCGGTGGAGGAAAAGACCATGGCGGCTTATCTGAGCGAGGCAGGTTACCAGACCGGCATCGTTGGCAAGTGGCAACTAGGGGCCGCCCCAGCCTTCCATCCCCTCAATCGTGGATTCGACTACTTTTACGGCTTTATCGGCGGCGCACACGACTACTTCCACATTGATCTCACTCGTCCGGGAATTGACTACTTGCCGTTGAATGAGAACAGAGGCGCCACCGGAATGGACGGCTATCTAACCGACGCTCTGACCGACCGGGCGGTGAGCTTTGTGCAAGAGCGGCGAGAGGATCCGTTCTTCCTGTACCTCGCCTATAACGCGCCCCATACCCCTTTGCAAGCTCCTGAAGATCTTGTCGAGAAGTATTCGCACATAGAAGACGAGAATCGCCGGCTCTACTTAGCGATGGTCGACTCGCTGGACGGCAACGTGGGCCGGGTGCTCGACGCACTCGAACGGTCGGGCGTCCGGGACGACACCGTCGTCTTTTTTCTGAGCGACAACGGTGGAGTGTCTCCTGTCGTCTACCCGGGTCACGACTGGGCTGACAATGCTCCTTTCCGCACAGGCAAGGGGAGCTTCTTCGAGGGTGGAATACGCGTGCCTTTCATCGCCTCGTGGCCAGCCGAATGGCCGAGTGGTGCGACATTCGAACCGATGGTCTCCAGCCTAGACATAGCAGCCACCGCTTTGGCCCTGGCCGGATCGGCACCCAACCTCGACCGGCCACTGGACGGTGTGAACCTTGATCCCTTCGTTCGCGGAGAGAAGGTTGGAGCACCGCATGAAGCGCTATTCTGGCGACAGTCGTCTCGCACCCCGAGTTCGACTAAGTTCGTGGTCCGCGCCGACAACGCGAAACTCATCAAAGAAGACTCAGAGAGAGGGCCACAACTCTTCAATCTGGCGCAAGACCCCGGAGAGACCGACGACCTGATCGGCAGCGACATCGAAACGGCGGCCCGCCTTGCCGAACTCTGGAACGCTTGGAACCGAGAGAACATCCAGAATATCTACCCGGAGGCAGGCCACTATGCGACGGTGAAGGCCGATGCTGTCTTTGAGTTCACCGAAGGGTACAAGTCAAGCGGGAAAGAAGCGCCGATCTTCCAGGTAGGCATAGCGCCGGAACCGTATGATACGTCCTGCTCCAATGGCATAGTTGTGCCGAGCCCCGAACACAGTCTCGGTTTGGTCCGCGATTGCGAGAGCTTGATGGCGGCCAAGGATGCTCTGACCGAAGGGGCAGGTGTGAACTGGACCTATGACGAGTCGCTCGTAAACTGGGACCATGTGACTATCGGAGGCGACCCCAACCGAATCCGAGAACTAGAACTTCCGTCCCGCAGTATCGAAGGAAATATCTCACCGAAATTGGGCAACTTAGACGAGCTGATAAAGCTGAACTTGCAAAACAACCGGTTGACAGGGCCGATACCGTCTGAGATCGCCAATCTGACGAAGTTGAGAGAGTTGCGGCTCGGCAACAATATGCTGACTGGATCGGTGCCCGAAACATTGGCCGGCTTGGACGACTTGGAACTGATCCGGCTGAGCGGCAACTCGCTGACCGGATGCATTCCAGATTCGTTGCAGTATGTCGACAACGACTTCAACGAAGGTGAACTCCCGTTCTGTGAAGTTGCTGGAAACAGTTGAGCGGCTCTAAACATGAGCAACACGGCCCGGGTATCAGACCCCACTTTGCCCCGAGTCGCTTTCGTCATAGACAAGATGGAGTCAGGGGGGGCGCAGAGACAACTGGTGATGCTGGCTGCTGCTCTAAAGGACCGCAGCTACGACGTAGAGACGTTCATCTATCACGGGGGTGGTTTTTTTGCCGATGATCTCACCGAGATTGGAGTATCTCTCAATTCTGTGCCATTCCGAAACAAGGCGCATCTTGTCCGCGCCATGCGCAAGGCTATCAAGGCGAGCAGCCCAGACGTAGTCGTTTCCTATCTGACTGGGCCGAACTCGTTGATGGAGTTGGCCGGACTGCCTCGCCGAAGATTCGCTCTCATTACCTCAGAGCGATGTTTGGATGCCGTCGGTAGGAAGCGTTTCGTGCGCTACGGTCTTCACTTTCTCGCTGACGCGGTGGTATGCAACTCCTATTCCCAGCACCGCCACATACTCGAAACATTTCCGCGCCTTGCCGACCGGACTCATATTATCGTCAACGGGGTGGATCTAAAACGATTCTCCCCAGTCCAGTCGCCGCCGATCCGGTCGAGAGAGCTGCGAATGCTAGTCCTAGCTCGAGTGCATCCACAAAAGAACCCCTTCACCTTGGTGGAGGCGGTGGAGATTGTTCGGCGAGAGCAGCCGCAACTGGATGTGCTGGTGGATTGGTATGGGGATCCTTGGTGGCAGAATGAGGATTATTATGCCCGACTGAAGGAGGCCATTGAGCGTCGGATGTTGAAGGACGTTTTTCGTCTACACCGGGCGGTTAAGAACATTGAACAACTCTACCACAGGGCTGATGTCGTATGTTTACCCTCCCTCTATGAAGGCACATCAAACACCATATGCGAAGCGATGGCGTGCGGCGTCCCGGTACTAGCCAGCCGGACCGGAGACAATTCTAGACTAGTCAAAGAAGGAAGAAACGGTCTGTTGTTCGATGCTCCATCAGCCCAAGATATGGCCGATAAAATTGTACAGTTCGCTAGAAAACCACACGAAACTAGACGAGCAATGGGTTTGACTGGCCGTAGATTAGTAGAGGAAATATTCTCTCCAGATTTCTTTATTGATAGCTACATAGAACTTATCCAAAAAGTCCTTGATAAACGAAGAACCTTCTAAATGATGCTTTTGAAAACAGTGAAGACCCGTTATTTATACGGAGGTGGGGTTTTATTACTACAATACGATTTGACGCAGCTAGTGCTCTTATTAGATTCATGAGCGTCGAGTCGATCGAGTTCACGGGGGGAGCGGGGGCCAGGCTGGCGGGCGCGCTGCATCACCCCAGCGTCGCCCCTGTCGGCGCGGCGCTGCTGGTCCACTGCTTCACCTGCTCCAAGGACCTGTTCACCACCACCCGCATGGCCCGGGGCCTGGCCGCCGGGGGCTACCTGACCCTGGCCTTCGACTTCACCGGCCTGGGCTCCAGCGGCGGCGAGTTGGCCGACACCACCGTCACCACCAACGTGAGCGACGTCACCCGGGCCGCGGTGGCGCTCATCGAGCGGGGGGCCGGACCCTGCGCGCTGATCGGCCACAGCCTGGGCGGGGCCGCCGCGGTGCTGGCCGCGTCCCGCCTGCACACGGTGGCCGCGGTGGCGGCGGTGGCCTCGCCGGCCTCGGCCGCCCACGTCGAGCACCTCTTCGACGCCGACGCCCTGCGGCGCATACGCGAGGACGGCCGGGGGGAGGTGACCATCGGCGCCCGGCCGGTGACGGTGGGCCGGGACTTCCTCGACGACCTTCACCGCCATGACGTGGCCGCCGCCGCGGCCGACCTGGGCCGGCCCCTGCTGGTGGTGCAGGCCGGCGCTGACACCGTGGTTGGCTCCGATCAGACCGAGGCCCTGGCCGCGGCCGGCTCAGCCGATTTGCGCACCGTCGCCGGGGCCGACCACCTCTTCACCGACCGCCGCCACTCCGACGAGTTGGTCCGCACCATCCTCGACTGGCTGGCCGCCGTCCGCGCCCTCTAGTTGTGGTCAGACGGGCCGCCGCCCGCGCCCCCTAGTTGCGATCACAGGAACCGCCCAGGGAGTCGACGTCGACGAAGCCGATCACCAGCGGCACCACCACGGCCAGGGCCCCCGGCAGCATCATCTCCCGCAGCGAGGCTTTGGTGGATATGGCCATTATTTATGTAGAAATATCAGCATTATTTATCTTGTTCAGACCCCATCTACATCGACCCTTCGGAATAGTTTTTACTTCTATTTCATTGGGCAACGGACTGGATATTAAACGTTAGATTTGCCAATAGTTTACTTATTGTAGGTCTTTTCCTGGTCCTGTCTCCGCTGGCCCCAAAGCGCTTCTCTTTGAGTGGTTTCATACAATTATTACCAGTGGTAGGGATTCCATTCCGTGCTTTGACACGCTTCCATTCCTCCGATTATCAAGAACGAGTGGAACAGGTCTGGCTAATTTATGACGGAAAAGGTCCGATCGTCAGCAACTACGCGCTCCGTCTTGCCATGAATGAGACCGTCGCCGTATTAACTCTTGTCAATACCAATGAAGATCAAGGTCCACTAGTTGTTCTGGGCATAGAGGTTGGTAGCAGCGTGATGGGGTGAGCCTCCTGTGCGAGTGTGGTGGTGTACCAACCCACGAGCACAGGAGGCTCGATGTCGCACGCTAATGCACGTTTGACTCCCGCGGGGCGGCTGCTGCTGGTCCAGCGGGTGGCTGCGGGGGAGCCCCAGGCCGAAGTGGCCCGCCAGATGGGCCTGTCGCGGGGCACGGTCGCGAAGTGGTGGCGGCGCTGGCAGGAGCACGGCGATTGCGGGCTGGCGGACCGCAGCTCGCGGCCGCGCCGGTCTCCTCGGCGCACCGACGCGAAGACCGAGGAGCGGATCTGCCGGCTGCGGCGCAGCACCAAGCGGGGCCCGGCGTATCTGTCGGCGCGCACCGGCGTGGCGGCCTCGACGGTGTGGCGGGTCCTTCGCCGCCACGGGCTGAACCGGCTCGACGTCATCGACCGCCCGACCGGGCGGGTGATCCGCCGCTATGAGAGGTCGGCGCCGGGGGAGCTGGCGCCTCGACATCAAAAAAGTGGCGAAGATCCCGCCCGGGGGCGGCTGGAGGGCACACGGCCGCCAAAGCCCCCAGGCCCGCCGCTCCCGCCGCGGCCCCCGCCGCGGCGGGTACACCTACCTGCACGTAGCCGTCGACGACTACTCCAGGGTCGCCTACGTCGAAGCCCTCGACGACGAGACCGCCGCTGCCCTGGCCGGGTTCTGGACCAGAGCCCAGGACTGGTTCTGGGCCAACGACATGGCCGTGGACGCGGTGATGACCGACAACGGGGCCAACTTCTGCTCCGGGCTCTTCGCCGAACAACTCGCCCAACGCCGCATCACCCATCTGCGCACCCGCCCCTACCGGCCCCGACTGACGGCAAAGCCGAACGCTTCAACCGCACCATCGCCGACGAGTTCCTCTACAACCGGCGCCTCCGATCCGAAACCGACCGCCGCATCCGCCTCAAACGCTGGAACTGCGACTACAACTGCCACCGACACCACACCGCAGCCGGCGGCCCGCCCGCATCACGCGCTAACAACCTCACGCGAACTGACAACTAGATTCGGGGGCCGTGAACGTTCTGATGGCGGCAGTGGCCGCAGCCGTGACCGTCAACCCGCTGAGGGTCTGGCCGGGCGGGCCGGCCCGGTCCCGACGCCGGAGGCTCTGCGGCGCGGCCGGCGGCGCGCTGGCGGTACTGGCCGCGGTGTCGGCGATCGCAGGACTCTCAGGGCCGCTGCTGGAGTCTCTGGGAGTCAGCGCGCCCACCGCCCGGATCGGGGCCGGGGTAGCTCTGATCGTGGTAGGGGGCCGAGACGCGGTCACCGGACCGGCCCGGGCTGAGCCAGGGCTGCCGGGATGGAAGGCGGCGATCGTACCCGTGGCCGTACCCCACCTGTTCGGGCCCGGCCTCGGAGTGCTGGCCGTGAGCGCCGGCGCCGATCTGGGGCCGGCGCGGACCGGCGTCGCGGTCGGGCCGCTCTGGCGTTGACAGTAGCGGTGATGCCGCCGGGTGGCCAGATCGGCCCCCGAGTGATCCGGACTGGTCAGGCGCTCACCGGAGCGGCGGCCATCCTGGTCGGGGCCAGTCTGGGGGCCGACGGTGTTTTCGACATCTGACGGCGTTGCTGAACGGTCGGCCGTCTCAAAGCCGCGGTTCTGGAAAGAGAGGATCCGATGACCGCTGATCCAATCGGGATAAAAATGTTCATGAGAACGGTTATAGCTTCTGATCGGGGGAAGCCCCCCCGGGGGGGGAGGGGATGGAAAGGAATCATTCTGCTGCTTGGTTGTGTGGGTGTAACCTTGGTAGTATTGCGTCAATTAAACTACGGTATATCAACGAGTCCAGATGCAATATTGTACATCATTATCAGTGAAGGTTTGTCGGAAGGGAAAGGTTTTAATGAAGCATATTATCCACCTTTATTCCCGTTGATGATGGCAGTCGTCATAGCCTTGGGTATTGAAAATGGGCTGGTCGCAGCCCAATATGTGAATACGATCGCCTTTGGGTTTACAATCATAGTATTACTTGTGTGGATATCCGGTAGGATCGAATCCCGTTTTCTTATTCTATGGGCAGGTAGTGCCTGTGCCTTATCACCATTTCTAGGCAATATATTTAGCTACGCTTTACAGGAACCGCTGTTTATCTTGTTCACTGTTCTATCACTTTATAAGTTGGATAGGTTCTTGGACAGCGACAAGCAATCTGCGCTGATCTTAGCTGCAGTGTTCACCAGTTTAGCGTTGCTAACGCGTAATATGGGGATTGCAATAGTCGCCACCACAATCCTTGTTGTCCTGACAAAGAAGGGTCCAGGGTTTCTATCAAAAGTAAGACATATCGCTATTTATTCTGTCATATCAATTGCTCCCATAGGTATGTGGACATTGCGAACTTACCTCAAGTCGGGGAAATGGGCTCAAGGTTTGCATCCGGATGGCTTCGACTGGCTTATCTCTATTAATGTTGCCAGCTCAGAGTTCACCAAGTGGGTTCTAGAGGACTACGGCTTTGACTATCTGAACAGACAGGCAGAGAGAAACGGAATCAGCGATTTATCAGTGCAAATCGCGTTCCTGATCACTGTAACGGCTGCTTTCGGATGCGGACTCATATTCTTGTGGCGTAGAGGAAGAATCAAAGAATTAAAAGGGTTGACTGTCCCTGTCGTTTTCGTGTCAATCTACTCAATTGTTTTAACTATAACCTTACCCATGGTAGACTTTAGTCTTACAAGCCGATACATTGCACCAATATACGTACCCGCACTAGCCGCAGTCGCGATTTATCTGAATGGACTCATAACCTACAGCACTCAAAAAGGCGGATGCCGGGTTGTCTCTACGAAAATACGGCAACCAAAAGTAGGGCTCAAGCACATCACAATGGTGGGCCTGTTTCTCTGGCTTGCCCTGCCAGCATCCTCCAGCCATGAGCAAATAAAGAAACACTTAGCATCAGGAGTCGGTTACACATCCAAATCCTGGACAGAATCCCAGACCATCCAATACCTCAAATCCAATCCCCTCAATGGGCATATCTGGAGCAACGCCATAAGAGCCATCTACGCCAATATGAATGCGAATATCCCAGCCGAAGTAGAAATTCAGTACCATAGATTGTGGCCTGATCGCCCCAATTTACAATTTGCCGACTGTACCCGCACCGGAAACCTTGACATGCATGTCGTTTGGTTCTACAGTCGACTAGACGCTGGATACTTCAGAGAAAATTTCACTGGATATGATTTTATAGAATTTCCTCTCTTGCCAGAGTTGACAGTAACTGCATTGCTAGAAGACGGTGTCATACTGAAAGCCTGCCACGATAATATTGGACAAAGTCTAAACGAAGACCTGATACTTGAATCCATTCTAGGAGACGCCCAACTCGTCACACGCTCCAAATTCAACATATACTTCGACAGAGATAGGCTGGTATACATAGCGGACTCATGCCGCGATGTCGACACTGAAACACCGTTTTTTCTGCACATCTACCCAACCGATCGCTCCGATCTTCCCGACCATCGCAAAGCTTTTGACTTCGACAATCTCGACTTCACTTTCTATACAGACACATTCACGGACGAAGTGTACGGATTCACATTCGGAGGACGATGCGCCATCACCCGCATCCTACCCGACTATGAACACCGCATGATCATAACCGGCCAATGGATACCCGAAGAAGGCCGCCTCTGGCAAGAAAGGTTCAGCCCCACAGTCCGATGACCGCTGAACCAACCGTTTCTGGTGATGAAGAACGTCTCACCCTTGATTCAGCGGCTCCGCTGATAGCATGGAACAGGAGAGAATGATCCTTTCAAAACGATCGTCAGCCTAGGCTTTCTGGCTGTTCTGGTGATCGCTTCGGGATGCTCGCAGTCCACCAGCAGAGCCCCGGGTCTGCTGGTGAGGATGTCCGGCCGAACATCGTCGTCGTGTTCGTAGACGACCTCGGTTACAACGACGTGAGCTACAACGGCGCCACGGAGATCAAGACCCCCAACATCGACCGACTGGCCGAAGAAGGCGTGGTCTTCTCCAACGGCTACGTCGTGCATCCCTTCTGCGGCCCGTCGCGCGCCGGTACGAAGGGCATGGTTCTTCCAACGGAGGAAAAGACCATGGCCGCCTATCTCGACGAGGCCGGCTACCGGACCGGGATCGTCGGCAAGTGGCAACTGGGGGCCGCGCCGACCTTCCACCCTCTCAACCGCGGGTTCAACTACTTTTAAGGCTTTCTCGGCGGCGGGCATGACTACTTCAGCGTTGATCTCACTCGCGCCGACATGGCGTATCTGCCGCTCAACGAGAATAGAGGGGCCGTCGGGTTCGACGGCTACCTGACCGACGCGCTCACCGAATTTGACTTGGGCGGATAACGCCCCGTTCAGCAAGGACAAAGGGAGTTTCCTCGAGGGCGGGATACGCGTGCCGTTCGTCGCCTCGTGGCCCACCCGATGGCCTGAGGGCGAGACGTTCGAGCCGATGGTCTCCAGCCTAGACATAGCCGCCACCGCCTTGGCCCTGGCTGGCTCGGCGGTCGACCCTGATCGGCCGTTGGACGGCGTGAACCTAGACCCCTTCGTCCGAGGATCAGAGACCGGCTCACCGCGCAAGGCCCTCTTTTGGGCCCTCTTCTGGCGACAGTCGGCGTGGGATCCGAACAGGACGACGCTCGCGGTCCGCGCCGACCGGACAAAGCTGGTCAAGGACGATCCTGAGGGGAAGATGCAGCTCTTCAATTTGGCAGAAGTCCCCGGGGAAACCACCAACCTGTTCGACAGCAAAACCGAGGCGACGACCCGCCTGGTCGAACTCTGGAACGCATGGAACCGGGAGAACATAAACAACATCTATCCGGAGGCTGGCTACTACGAATCGATCCGTCACGAATTCTTCCTAGAAGCAGCCGAGGAATATCGGGTCAAAGGGATGGAAACGCCGATTTTCCAAATCGGCAAGGCACCATAAGTTAGGACATGAACAATGCAGCCGACAGTGGACAATGCCGCCGGAGCATGACCCGGGCCCGCGTCACCGTCGGTTCGTGCCGTCCCGCAATAAGGCCCATCTTGTCCGCACCATGCGCAAGGCCATCAAGACGAGCGGCCCGGATGCGGTCATTGCCGGCATGGAAGGGACCCAACATGCTGGTGGAACTGGCCGGGCTGCCCCGCCGGAGTTTCGCCTTCGTCGCCAGGGAGGCGGCTCTGGACATCACCGGCCCGAGCCTGAGGAGAGCCTTGCGCTACAGGTTTCATCTCCTCGCCGACGCGGTGGTGAGCAACTCCCACGCCCAGTACCGGCGCATGCTCGAACTGGCCCCCCGGCTTCGAGACCGGGCCCGCATCATCGTCAACGGGGTGGATCTGGAGAGGTTCACTCCAGGTTCGCCGCCCCCGAGCCAGCCCGGAGAGCTGAGAATGCTGGTGCTGGCCCGCTTTCACCCTCAAAAGAATCCCCTGGGGCTGATGGAGGCGGTGGAGATCGTTCGGCGGGAGCAGCCGTGGCTCGAAGTGCGAGTGGACTGGCACGGGGACCAGTGGAAGCGGGAGGGCTACTACGCCCAGTTGGAGGAGGCCATCGCCCGCAAGTCGTTGGGGGGCGCCTTCCGGCTGCGCCCGGCGGCCAAGGACGTCGAGCGCCTGTACCACGGATCCGACGTGGTGTGCCTGCCCTCCCTCTTCGAGGGCACGGCCAACGTCATCTGCGAAGCCATGGCCTGCGGCATCCCGCTGCTGGTCGGCCGAGTCGGCGACAACCCCAGGCTGGTCGAGGAGAGGCGAAACGGCCTGCTGTTCGAACCCTCGTCGGCCCGGGACATGGCCGACGCCATCTTGAGGTTCGCCGCCATTTCCCGTGAGGCTCGCCAAAAGATGGGCCTGGCCGGACGGAGGATGGCGGAGGAGATGTTCTCGCCGGATGCCATGGTCGACAACTACGCCCGGCTCATAGAGGAAGTCATCGACAAACGAAGGGGCCCGTCGCGGCGAGGGCGGGTCGGGAGGGCGCTCGGCCTGAGGCCGAGCGCCAAGGCCCGATGAGCGCCGAGTCGATCGAGTTCACAGGGGGAGCGGGGGCCAGGCTGGCGGGCGCGCTGCATCACCCCGGCGTCGCCCCCGTCGGCGCGGCGCTGCTGGTCCACTGCTTCACCTGCTCCAAGGACCTCTTCACCACCACCCGCATGGCCCGGGGCCTGGCCGCCGGGGGCTACCTGACCCTGGCCTTCGACTTCACCGGCCTGGGCTCCAGCGGCGGCGAGTTGGCCGACACCAGACGACCTTCACCGCCATGACGTGGCCGCCGCCGCGGCCGACTTGGGCCGGCCCCTGCTGGTGGTGCAGGCCGGCGCCGACACCGTGGTGGGCTCCGATCAGACCGAGGCCCTGGCCGCGGCCGGCTCAGCCGATTTGCGCACCGTTGCCGGGGCCGACCACCTCTTCACCGACCGCCGTCACTCCGACGAGCTGGTCCGCACCATCCTCGACTGGCTAGCCGCCGTCCGCGCCCTCTAGTTGTGGTTTGACGGTCCGCCGTCCGCGCCCCTAGTTGCGATCAGACGAAGGCGGAGGCGAACACCAGCGACACGATCGTCATCACCTTGATGAGGATGTTCATGGCCGGGCCGGAGGTGTCCTTGAACGGGTCGCCCACCGTGTCGCCCACCACCGCCGCCTTGTGCGGGTCCGATCCCTTGCCGCCGTGGTGGCCGGCCTCGATGTACTTCTTGGCGTTGTCCCAGGCCCCGCCGGCGTTGGCCATGAAGATGGCCAGGGAGAAGCCGGTCACCAGCGCCCCGGCCAGGAACCCGCCCAGGGAGTCGACGTCGACGAAGCCGATCACCAGCGGCACCACCACGGCCAGGGCCCCCGGCAGCATCATCTCCCGCAGCGAGGCTTTGGTGGATATGGCCACGCAGCGAGCCGAGTCGGGCGACACGCCCTCCTTGCCCTCGCGCAGCCCCGGTATGTCCCGGAACTGCCGGCGCACCTCCTCGATCATCTTGTTGGCGGCCCGACCCACCGCGTCGATGGTGAGCGCCGCGAACAAAAACGGCAGCATGGCTCCCAAGAACAGCCCGATGAACACGTCCACCCGGCCGATGTCGAGGCTGAGCTCGAAAACCTCTCCGCCCTCGGCGGCCGCCCGGGCCAGGGCCACCTCGAACGATTTGAACAACGCCAGCGCGGTCAGCGCCGCCGAGCCCACCGCGAAGCCCTTGGCGATGGCCGCGGTGGTGTTGCCCAGCGAGTCGAGGGCGTCGGTCACCTCTCGCACCGACGGGTCGAGCTCGGACATCTCGGCGATCCCTCCGGCGTTGTCGGCGATGGGCCCGTAGGCGTCCACCGACACCACCACGCCGGTGGTGGCCAGCATCCCCACTGCGGCCACCGCGATCCCGTAGACCCCGGCGAAGGCGGTGCCGCCCAGGGTCTGCTGGCCGCCCCAGTAGGCCACCAGCACGCCGGCGCCGATCAGCACCACCGACGCCGCCACCGACACCATGCCCGCCGACAGGCCCGACAGCACGGTGGTGGCCGGACCGGTCTCGGACTGGGCCGCGATCTTGCGGACCGGCCGATAGTGGTCGCTGGTCCAGATCTCGGCCACCTTGCCGATGGCCCAACCGGCCAGCAAGCCCCCGATCACCGACACCGGCAGCCCGTACCAATTCCCGCCGCCGACCCCGTCGCCGCCGAACAGCAGGCCGCCGACCACCAGAGTTCCGACCACGGTCAGGCCCATGGCCACGTTGGTGCCCATGTGGAGTTGGCGGGACAGGGACTTCACATCGGTCCCGGCGCTGCCGCGCACCGCGAACGAGCCGATGATGGCCGCGATCATCCCCACGAAGGCCACGGCCAAGGGGAACACCAGCAGCCGGTTCTGGACCACCTCGCTCAGACCGCCGGTGATCTCGTTGGCGCCGAGGGCGAAGGTGAAGGCGGTGAGGGCCACCGGGGCGATGATCGAGCCCGAATAGCTCTCGAACAGGTCGGCGCCCATGCCGGCCACGTCGCCCACGTTGTCGCCCACGTTGTCGGCGATGGTGGCCGGGTTGCGGGGGTCGTCCTCGGGGATGCCGGCCTCCACCTTGCCCACCAAGTCGGCCCCCACGTCGGCG
This sequence comes from uncultured Acidimicrobiales bacterium, assembly GCA_958296055.1. Classification (GTDB taxonomy): domain Bacteria; phylum Actinomycetota; class Acidimicrobiia; order Acidimicrobiales; family Aldehydirespiratoraceae; genus CATQHS01. The sequence continues at coordinate 74,154 of CATQHS010000001.1, read as the reverse complement.
GCCTTGGTGTAGATCCCGCCCCCGACCCGGGAGAACAGGGCGATGGAGCTGGCCCCGAGCCCGAAGGCGGTGAAGATCTCGAAGGCGTCGTCGGCCTCGAGCCACTCCACGAACAGCAGATAGGTGAACGACAGGCCGAGCAGGGCTAGGCCCGCCACCGCGAACCCCATCACCGCTCCGCCCCGGAACGCGACCCGCAGGGCCGGGGCCGACCCCCCCCGGGCGGCGTTGGTGGTGCGGGCGTTGGCCATAGTGGCCACCGTCATCCCCGCGTAGCCGGCCCCCGCGGAAAGGACCGCCCCCATCAGGTAGCTCACGAACGACAGCGCCACCCCGGTGACGACCGGAATCAGCACGGCCATCACCACCACGAACCCGGCCACCCACCGGTACTGCTGGTTGAGGAAGGCCCGGGACCCTTTTTGGATCTCGGTCATGATCATCACCATGCGGCCGGTGCCGGGCGGGGCGGCCTGGACGGCCCTGAAGTAGAAGGCGGCCAGCCCCAGGCCGGCCAGGGCCGAGGCCAGAGCCAGGTACGGTACGGAATCCACGCGCGCTCCTCTGGTAGGGCGGCGGCAGCCTACCGGTGCCGGGCCGTAGCCTGAACGGATGGTGACAGGCCCCGACGACGACCGGGTGGCCGCGGCCAAGGCCGAGATCCGGGCGGCCATGCGCCGGCGCCGGGCCGGGCTGACCGCCGACGCGCTGGCCGCGGCCAGCGCCGGGGCGGTGGCCCGGCTGCGGGCGCTGCCGGTGATGAGGGCGGCCCGGCTGGTGGCGGCCTACCGGGCGGTGCGGGGGGAGATCTCGCTGGACGGCCTGGTGGACGGCCCCCCTCCGGGCCGGGGCCCGATCGGCTACACGCTGCCCCGGGTGAGGGGCCGGGACCTGGAGATGGTGGTCCACCGCCGGGACCAGACGGTCGAGCCCGGCGCCTTCGGCATACCCGAGCCGGTCGGGGGCGAGGTCGTAGCCCTGGCCGACCACGACGTGGTGCTGGTGCCGGTGGTGGCCTTCGACGCCGACGGGTACCGGGTCGGCCAGGGCAAGGGCTTCTACGACCGGGCCCTGGCGCCCCTAGGGCCGGGGCCGGGGCGGCCGGGGCTGGAGGCCGAGCCCGGGGGCGGGCCGGGGCGGCCGGGGCCGGTCCTGATCGGCGTGGCCCACTCCTTCCAGCAGGTGGACGAGGTGCCCCGCCACCGGTGGGACGCGGCCCTCGACGCCGTCGTCACCGAGTCGGGGCTGGTAGAGATCGCCCCGCCGAGAGTCGAGGGGTAGTAGTCGCCGTAGCCGACGGTGGTGAGGGCGCGCCGCATCACCGCGGCCACGGCCAACACCCGCACCACCCGGGCCAGGCGCAGGACGGCGCCACCCGCGGCCCGCGGGCCGGAATGCGCTAGAACGGTGGCCGTGCACGTCATCGTCGTCGGGGCGGGCGAAGTCGGCTCCTACATCGCCCACCGCCTAAGCCGCGAGGGCCACGACATGGCTCTGGTCGACATCAACCCCGAGCGCCTCCGGGAGGTCGAGGGCGACCTGGAAGTGCTCACCGTCACCGGGAGCGGCACCCACCCCAGCATCCTGGAGATGGCCGGCGTAGGCCGGTCCGAGCTGCTGGTGGCCGTGACCAGCGACGACGAGGTCAACCTGGTGGCCTCGCTCATCGCCAAACAGCGGGGGGTGGAAAGCAGCATCGTGCGGATCGAGGCGCCCGAGCTGCGGGGCAAGGAGGCGGCCAGGCTGCGCACCGTCTTCGGCGCCGATCTGGTCATCGATCCCGATCAGGAGACCGCCCACGAGATCCTCGAGCTGTGCGAGAACGCGGGCGCGGCCGAGGTGGCGGTGATGGCCCAGGGCGAGGCCATCGTGATCGGGGCCCGGCTCTCGGCCCGGGCCCCGCTGGTGGGCCGGTCGCTGTCGGAGATCGCGGCCGAGTACGAGCCCGACTGGGAGTTCCTGGTGGGCTCTATAACCCGGGGCGACCAGACCGTCATCCCCAGGGCCGATCACCGCCTGGCCGCCGACGACCTGGTCCGGGTGGTGTGCGAGCGCCGGGCCCGCAACCGGGTCAGCAAGCTGCTGGGCCTGTCCCGGGGGCTGCCCAACCGGGTGATGCTGCTGGGCGGGGGGCGGACCGCGGAGATCCTGGCCCGTCAGCTCGCCCGCCGGGGAGTGGACGTGGTGATGGTCGAGCGCGACCCGGCCCGGGCCCGGCAACTGGCCGAGCGGCTCGACGACGCGCTGGTGCTCGAAGGCGAGATCACCGACGCCGACCTGCTCGAAGAGGCCGACGTCAGCCGGTTCGACGTGGTCGCGGCGCTCACCGGCGAAGACCACGCCAACATCCTGGCCTGCCTCTACGCCAAGGCGGCCGGCGCGGGCGAGACCATCGCGGTGGTGCACGAGCTGGCCCTGCTGTCGCTGCTGGGCGAGGCCGGGGTGGACGTGGTCCTGTCGCCCCGGACCGCCACCGCCAACGGCGTGATGCGCTTCGTGCGGGGCGACGTGGCCGCGGTGGCCACTTTCCTGGAGGGAGAGGCCGAGGTCCTCGAGCTGGAGGTCGGCCGGGACAGCACCGCCGACGACACCCAGGTCAAGGACTTGGGCCTGCCCAAGGACGTCCTGATCGGCGCCATCGTGCGGGACGGCAAGGCGCACATCGCCCGGGGCCGGAGCCGACTCCGGCGCCGCGATCACGTCGTGGTCTTCGCCATGCCGGGCTCGGTGGACGAGGTCAGCCGCCTGTTCGGGTGAGAGGCGGAACCGACAGCCGGAGGCTCGGCCAAAGGGCCGGTTTGCGGGGCGAAACCCGGTTCGGTGCCCTCGGCCAGCACCGGGTGGACTCGTGGACCCTGGCCGGGCTGGCCGACGCCGTCTCGGTCCTCGGTCCGGTGACGGTTCTCTGCGGGCTGGGCGGTCTCGGCGACGACAACGGCGACGCCTTGGCCTTCACCGCCGCCGGGGCGATCCTGACCGGGGTCGGGCTGGCGGGCCGGCACCGGACCCGCCGGCCCGCCGACGTCGCCCCCCGCCGGGTCATCGTCGGCATCGGGACCGTCTGGGGGGCCATGATCGGTCTGATCGCCGCCGTGTATCTGGCCACGGGCGCGGTCGGAAGGCTCGACGACGCGGTGGTGGAGGCGGCCGCCGGGCTCACCACCACGGCGGTGACCACGCTGGCGGTCGAGGAGGCGTCCCGGACCGTTCTGCTGTGGCGGGCGGCCACGAGCTGGGTCGGAGGCCTGATCGCCATCGTGGTGGCGCTCGGGGCCCTGCCCCGGGCCTTAGGGGGCACGGCTCTGCTGGCCCACACCACCCGCGACCGCTGGGTGGACCTGATGCCCACCACGGCGGCGGGCCTTCGCCGGGTGGCCGTCCTGTACGCCGGCTTCACCCTGGCCTGCGCGGCGGCTTATCTGGCCGCCGGCCTGGGCCCGACCGAAGCGGCGGTCCACGGCCTGGGCACGGCGTCGACCGGGGGCTTCTCCAGCAACGCCGATTCGTTCGCGGGCTACGGGCCAGCCGCCCGAGCGGTGGCCACCGGGGCCATGATCGCGGCCGGGGCCGGCGTCTTCGCCATGTGGGGCGCGGTCCGAGGCCGGGCCGGGTGGCTGTGGCGGTCCCAGGAGCTGCGGTTCTACCTGGCCATCCTGGCCGGGGCCACGGCCATCCTGGCGATCGGGGTGGACGGCCTCGGCGTCGGCGACGCCCTGTTCACGGCGGCGTCGGTGTCGAGCACGACCGGGTTCGCGACGGGGGAGTGGACGGCGTTGGGCAGCACCGCGGCCGGGGTCCTGCTGGTGGCAGCGGGCATAGGGTCGATGATCGGATCGGCCGGAGGCGGGACCCGGGTGCTGCGAGCCCGGCTGCTGGTCGCCTTCGGGGGGCGGGAGCTTCGCCGCCAGCTCGACCCGCACGCGGTGGTGGTGGTGCGCCACGACCGCCAGCCCCTCGGCGACCGGACCCTCGACCGGCTGGGCGGCTACTCGGTGGCCCACTTGGCGGTGATCGGCGGCGGGGCCCTGCTGCTGGGCGCAGCCGGTATGTCGGTGCCGTCGGGGGTCTGGTCGGCGGTCAGCGCCGTGTCCACCCTGGGCCCGGCCTTCGGCGACATCGGCGCCTTCGGGCACCTCGACGGCGTGACCCGGCCGGCCCGGCTGGTCTTGGCCGCGCTGATGGTCACGGGCCGGGTCGCCATCTTGCCCCTGCTGTCGGTGATCGGGGCCGCGCTGCAGCTCAGGCGAAGCCTGCTGCGGCGGGGCCGCCGGCTGTGGCGGGAGGGCGGGAGGGCGCGGGATGGCTGAGCCCGCGGCTCGGTCCCCGGCCGAACCCGGGGCCAGGCCCGGCCCGGCCTCGCCCCCGATCCTGCGCCGCCACCGGCGCCGCTACTCCAGCACCACCTTCCACGTCTGCGGCATATCCCTCAGCTTCGTCTCGGCGGGGATGCTGGCCTGCGCGCTGCTGGAGCGGCTCACCACCGACCGCGACACCGCGGCGCTGGCCGTCTCGGGGGCCGCGGCCGCGGTGATCGGCGCCGGGGCGTGGTACCTTACCGCGCCGGGAGCGGTCCGCAACCGCGACGTGTTCTCGGCCGTGGGCTGGACCTGGGTGGTCACCACCCTGATGGGGGCCCTGCCCTTCCTGCTGGCCGCCACCTTCGCCGTCGGCGGCGCCGATGGCCTCGAGCAGGTCGTGAACAGCCTCTTCGAGTCGGCGTCGGGGTTCACTTCCACCGGGTCCACGGTCCTGGCCGACTTCGAGCGGCCCGGCCGGGGCCTGCTCATGTACCGCCAGGCCACCCAGTGGTACGGGGGCATGGGAGTGGTGCTGCTGGCTGTGACCGTGCTGCCGTTTCTGGGGGTCGGCGGCCTGGAGCTGGTCTCGGCTGAGGTGCCCGGACCGGGCTCGGACCGCCTGACCCCCAGAGTCAGCCAGACGGTGAGGCGGCTGTGGGCGGTCTACGCCGGGTTTACCCTGGCGGTGGCGCTGGCCCTGTTCGCGGTGCCGGGGCCGTCGCTGTTCGACTCGGTGGCCCACGCCCTCACCACCGCCTCCACCGGGGGGTTCTCCCCCCACCCCGACTCCATCGGCCATTTCGGCAGCGTGGCGGTGGAAGTGGTGATGATGGCGGCCATGATCGCGGGGGCCGTCAGCTTCACGCTGCATTGGCGGGCCATCACCGGCCATCCGGCCTACCACCGCGACAGCGAGCTGCGGACCTTCATGTTGGTGTTGGCCGCCGCGGCCGCCGCCATCGTGGCCCTGCTGTGGCTGGACGGGGGACTCGGGCTGGTCGAGTCGGTCCGGGTTGGCCTGTTCAACGCGGTGTCGCTGGGCACCAGCGGCGGTTTCTCCAACGCCACCGGACCGGGCTCGGCCGGCGACTACGTCGTCTGGGCGGGGGGCGCCCAGATGGTGCTGCTGTTCCTGATGGTGGTGGGGGGCTGCTCGGGGTCCACGGCGGGGGGCATCAAGACCTTGAGGATGCAGGTGCTGGGCGTGGTCATGGTGCGGTCGGTGCGCCGGACCCAGATGCCCCGGGCCGTCATCCCGGTCAAGCTCGGCGACCGGGCCCTGGCCGAGGGGGTCGTGGCCCGGGTGGTGGGGTTCTTCCTGCTGCACCTGACGCTGGTGCTGGTCGGGCTGGTGGCGGTCACCGCCCTGGGCGGAGACTTCGAGAGCAGCCTGGGGGCGGTGGTGGGGGCCCTCAGCAACATGGGACCGGCCCTAGCCGAGGCCGGGCCCACCTCCACCTTCGCCGACGCCTTCAACCTGCCGGCCCGGCTGGTGCTGGCTTTGTGCATGGTGATCGGGCGGCTGGAGATCGTCCCCATCCTGTTGATGTTCGCCGCCGGATGGCGACGGCTCCAAGACCTGTCCAGCCCCCCCGGCCGCCGCCTGACCGCGTCCTGACCGCCGGCCGGCCGCCTCGGCCCGGCCGAGAGACCCGACGGTTGCGCAGCGCCGCTGGAGAGCGCTGGTCGATGGCCGGGGCGCTGAATCCCCCTAGCCCCGCAGGAACTCGGCCACCGCGGCCCGGAACCAGGCCACGTCTCGGCGGCCGGCCAGCTCGCGGATCGAGTGCATGGCCAACTGAGGGCAGCCGGCGTCCACCACTCCGATGCCGAGGCGGCCGGCGGTGACCGGGCCGATGGTCGAGCCGCAGGCCAGGTCGCTCCGGTTGACGAAAAGCTGGACCGGGGCCCCGACCCGCTCGCAGGCCAGCCGGAAGGCGGCGCCGGTGAGGGCGTCGGTGGCGTAGCGCTGGTTGGCGTTCACTTTCAGCACCGGGCCGCCGTTGAGAGCGACGAGATGCTCGGGCTCGTGGCGGTCGGGATAGTTGGGGTGGGTGGCGTGGGCCCCGTCGGCCGACAGCACCAGGCTGGCCGCCCGGGCGGCGGCCCCGTCGTCGGCCGAGGCCCCAAAGCCGGCGGATAGCCGCTCCAAGACGTTCGCCAGCCGGGGCGAGGCCGCCCCGGTGGCCGACACGCTGCCCACCTCCTCGTGGTCGAACAAACACACCATCGGCACGGCCGACCCGGGCTCGTCGGCGGCCGCCGCGTCGATCAGGGCCTCCACCGCGGCGAAGCACGACACCAGGTTGTCGATGCGGGACGCGCTCAGCATGTCGCCGCCCGGCCCCACCAGCCGCGACGGGGCCGGATCGAACAGCATCAGGTCGTGGCCCACCACGTCGGCGGCGGCCACCCCAGCCTCGGCGGCCACCGCGCTCAGGAAGGCCTCAGCCCCGGGGTCCAGGGTCCAGATGGGCGACAGGTGGAGCTGGCGGTTAAGGCGCAGGCCGTGCTCGTCGATGCCCCGGTCCAAGTGGATGGCGAGCTGGGGGATCCGCAGCCACGGCCCGTCGATGCGCACCAGCCGGGCGGCCGCCCCGCCGGCGCCGTCGCGCACGGCCAGGCGCCCGGCCACCCCGAGGTCTCGGTCGAGCCAACTGTTGACGAGGGCCGAGCCGTACACCTCCACCCCGATCTGGCCGCAGCTTCCCCGGCCGCGGTCGGGGCGGGGCTTGACCCGCAGGTTGGGCGAATCGGTGTGGGCCGCGGCGATGCGGAACCCGCTGCGGGGGCCGTGGCGCTGGCCGACGCACCAGGCGGTCAGCGACCCGGCTGAAGCCTCGTACCACAGCCCGGCCGAGGCGGCTTCGACCGCGGTGGCGGCCAGCCGCCCCCCGGCCGCGGTCAGCAGGCCGACCGCGTGCTCCACCGCGTGGAACGGGGTGGGAGAGGCGTCGATGTGGCCGCCGATCCGCTCGGCCGCGGCCATGTCGATGCCCGCCGCGGGGTCGGCGGTGGCGTCGGCCGAGGCGGTCGCGTCAGCCGCGGCTGTCTCGGCGGAAGTGTCGTCGGTGGGGCCGGCGGGTGGGCCTGCCGTCGGGTGCGCATCTCTCATCCGCCCATGATGGCCCCGCCCGCCCCCCGACGGCCCGGCTTTGGCAACCCGGCGAACACTGGCTAGCTTTTTCCACAGCTTGCTGTTCGGGCCAACGGCGTCCCGCACGGTCGGGAGCGGACCGGATCGATCCCGGCGCCGCCCCGCCCCGAGATCGCACCCCAAGAACAAGCCGACCCGAGGAGCCGGATGATCGCTGACCTCCCCCCGCGCCAGGGCCTGTACGACCCCCGCGGCGAGCACGACTCGTGCGGGATCGGCTTCGTGTGCGACATGTCGGGCAAGCCCAGACGCGACATCGTCACCATGGGGATCGAGGCTCTGTGCAACCTCGACCACCGCAGCGCCCGAGGGGCCGAGCCCGACACCGGCGACGGGTCCGGGGTCCTCATCCAGATCCCCGATCGGTTCATACGAGACATCGTCGCCTTCCCTCTGCCCCCGGCCGGCCAGTACGCCACCGGCATCGGCTTCTTCCCGCCCGACGCGAATGACGCCGCCGCCGCCGCTGCCGAGGTGGAGAGGATCCTCGGCGAGGAGGGCTTGGAGACGGCGGGCTGGCGGGATGTGCCGACCAACGACACGATGCTGGGGCTGGGAGCCCGCCGGGCCATGCCGGCCCTGCGCCAGCTCTTCGTCACCGGCGCCGGGCTGTCGGGAATCGCCCTGGACCGCCGCCTCTACATCGCCCGCAAGCGCATCGAGCGCGAGATCGCCGCCGCTGGCCCCGCCTCCGCCTCCAGCGGGGGCATGGGCGGCGCGGCCGGCGCCCACCGGGGGGTGTACTTCGCCAGCCTCAGCTCCCGGACCCTGGTCTACAAGGGGATGCTCGTGCCCCACCAGCTCGCCCGTTTCTACCCGGACCTGCTCGACGAGCGGGTCACCACCTCCCTGATACTGATCCACTCCCGGTTCTCCACCAACACCTTCCCCTCCTGGCCGCTGGCCCACCCCTACCGGCTCATCGTCCACAACGGCGAGATCAACGCCATCGGCGGCAACCGCAACTGGATGCGGGCCCGGGAAGCCCTGCTGTCCTCGCCCCACCTCGACGGCCTGGAGCGGGCCCTCCCCATTTGCACGCCCGGCGCCAGCGACACCGCCAGCTTCGACGAGGTCCTGGAGCTGCTCACCCTCGGCGGTTACTCCCTGCCCGAGGCCATGCTCATGATGATCCCCGAGCCCTGGGAGAACCACGGCGAGATGGCCGAGGACCGCCGGGCCTTCTATCGCTACCACGCCGCCCGCATGGAGCCGTGGGACGGCCCCGCCTCCATCGCCTTCACCGACGGGACCGTGATCGGCGCCGTGCTCGACCGCAACGGCCTGCGCCCCTCCCGGTACTGGGTGACCGGCGACGGCTTGGTGGTCATGGCCTCCGAGGTGGGGGTGCTCGACATCCCCCAGAACAAGGTGACCGAGAAAGGCCGGCTCCGGCCCGGCCGCATGTTCCTGGTGGACACCGACCAGGGCCGGATCGTGCGCGACGACGAGATCAAGGACCGGCTGGCCCGGGCCCGGCCCTACCGGCGGTGGCTGGACGACAACCTGGTGCGCCTGGACCAGCTCCCCGCCGCCCCGGCCGCGAGCGATTCGCCCCGGACCGCCCCGGCCCCGGCCAACGGGTCCAACAGAGCCGAGTCCAACGGCTCGACGCCGCCCGCCGACCAAGAACTGCTGCGGCGCCAGCGGATCTTCGGCTACACCCATGAAGAGCAGAAGCTGCTGCTGGCCCCCATGGCCCGCGACGCCAAAGAGGCGGTCGGCTCCATGGGCAGCGACACCCCGCTGGCCGTCCTGTCCCAGCGGCCCCGGCTCGTCTACGACTACTTCAAACAGCTCTTCGCCCAGGTCACCAACCCGCCGCTGGATGCCATCCGCGAGGAGCTGATCACCTCGCTGCACGCCCGGGTCGGGCCCGAGGCCAACCTCTTGGACCCCCGGCCCGAGTCGTGCCGCACCATCCACCTCGACACCCCGGTGATCTCCGACGCCGAGCTGGACCGGCTGACCGGCCCCGGCGCGGCCGCCCGGGGCTTCACCGCCGCGGTGCTGCCCATCGTGTACCCGGCGACCGGGGGCGGCGCCGGCCTGGAGCGGGCCCTGGCCGAGCTGCGCTCCGCCGCCACCGAGGCAGTGGAGGCCGGCGCCACCGCCCTGGTGCTGTCGGACCGGGACTGCGACGAGCGCCTGGCCCCCATCCCGTCCCTGCTGGCGCTGGCCGCGGTCCACCACCACCTGGTGCGAACCCGGGCCCGCACCCGGGTCGGCCTGGTGGTATCGGCCGGCGACGTCCGGGAGGTGCACCACCTGTGCCTGCACCTCGGCTACGGCGCCAACGCCGTCAACCCCTACCTGGCCCTGGAGACCGTCGCGGCCATGGCCGCGGCGGGCGAGCACGGCCTCGACCCGGCCGGGTCGGCCCCGCGGAACTACCTCAAGGCGGCCGGGGCCGGGATTCTCAAGGTGATGTCGAAGATGGGCATCTCCACCGTCGCCTCCTACACCGGGGCTCAGATCTTCGAGGCCGTCGGCCTGGGCCGGGGGGTGGTGGACGAGTACTTCACCGGCACCGCCAGCCGCCTCGACGGCATCGGCCTGGACGAGCTGGCGGCCGAGGCCGCGGCCCGCCACCGCCAGGCCTTTCCGGCGAACCCGGCCCGCCGGGCCCACCGGGGTTTGGATCCGGGAGGCGAGTACCAGTGGCGGCGGGAAGGCGAGTACCACCTCTTCAACCCCGAGACCGTCTTCAAGCTCCAGCACGCCACCCGCCAGGGCCGCTACGACGTCTTCAAGGATTACACCAGCCGGGTGGACGACCAGTCCCGCCGGCTCGGCACCCTGCGGGGCCTGTTCCGGCTCCGCTCCGGCGACCGCCCGCCGGTGGACATCGACGAGGTCGAGCCGGTGGGCGAGATCGTCAAGCGGTTCGCCACCGGGGCCATGAGCTACGGCTCCATCTCGGCCGAGGCCCACGAGACCCTGGCCATCGCCATGAACCGCATGGGGGCCAAGTCCAACACCGGCGAGGGGGGCGAGGACGCCCGCCGCTACACCCCCGACCCCAACGGCGACTCCCGACGCAGCGCGGTCAAGCAGGCGGCCAGCGCCCGCTTCGGGGTGACCAGCGAATACCTGGTCAACGCCGACGACATCCAGATCAAGATGGCCCAGGGGGCCAAGCCGGGGGAGGGGGGGCAGCTTCCGGGCCACAAGGTCTACCCCTGGATCGCCGAGACCCGGCACTCCACCCCGGGCGTGGGGCTGATCTCGCCCCCGCCCCACCACGACATCTACTCCATCGAGGACCTGGCCCAGCTCATCCACGACCTCAAGAACTCCAACCCCGCGGCCCGCATCCACGTGAAGCTGGTGGCCGAGGTGGGAGTGGGCACCGTGGCCGCCGGGGTGGCCAAGGCCCGGGCCGACGTGGTGCTGATCTCCGGCCACGACGGCGGCACCGGGGCGTCGCCGCTCACCTCCATCAAGCACGCCGGGGTGCCCTGGGAGCTGGGGCTGGCCGAGACCCAGCAGACCCTAGTGCTCAACGACCTGCGGGACCGGATCACCGTGCAGGTCGACGGCCAGCTCAAAACCGGTCGGGACGTGGTGGTGGCCGCTCTGCTGGGGGCCGAGGAGTTCGGCTTCGCCACCGCGCCGCTGGTGGTCATGGGCTGCGTGATGATGCGGGTGTGCCACCTCGACACCTGCCCGGTGGGAGTGGCCACCCAGAACCCCGAGCTGCGGGCCAAGTTCGACGGCCGGCCCGAGTTCGTGGTGAACTTCTTCGAGTACGTCGCCGAAGAGGTGCGGGAGCTGCTGGCCGAGCTGGGGTTCCGCACCCTCGACGAGGCGGTGGGGCGGGTCGAAGCGCTCGACCTGGCCGACGCGGTCGACCACTGGAAGGCGGGAGGCCTGGATCTGTCCCCCATCCTGCACCGGCCCGAGCCTTCGCCCGGCGCGGCCCTGCACCGGGTCAAGCCCCAGGACCACGGGCTGGAGTCGGCCCTGGACCGGACCCTGATCCAGATGGCCGAGTGCTCCATCACCCAGGGCCGGCCGGTCACCATCGACATCCCCATCCGCAACGTCAACCGCACGGTGGGGACCATGCTCGGCTACGAGGTGACCCGCCGCTGGGGCGGGGCCGGGCTGCCCGACGACACCATCGTGGTCAACTTCACCGGCTCGGCCGGCAACTCCTTCGGGGCCTTCGTGCCCCGGGGGATCACCCTGCGCCTCGAAGGCGACGCCAACGACTACGCGGCCAAGGGGCTGTCGGGGGGCCGGGTGGTGGTGAGGCCCCCGGCCGACGCCTCCTTCGCGGCCGAGGACAACGTGATCGCCGGCAACGTGATCGGCTACGGCGCCACCAGCGGCGAGATCTACCTGCGGGGGCGGGTGGGGGAGAGGTTCTGCGTCCGCAACTCCGGGGCGACGGCGGTGGTGGAAGGGGTCGGCGACCACGGCTGCGAGTACATGACCGGGGGCCGGGCCGTGGTGCTGGGGGAGATCGGCCGCAACTTCGCGGCCGGCATGTCGGGCGGGGTCGCCTACCTGCACGACCCCGGCGGCCGGTCCCGCCGCCGGGTCAACCCGGAGATGGTGGAGCTGGGCGAGCCCGACCCCGACGACCTGGAGTGGCTGCGAGACCGGATCGGCCGCCACCGCCACGAGACCGGCAGCCCGCTGGCCGGCCGCATCCTGGCTGACTGGGCCGCGGCCTCGGCCGCCTTCGTCAAGGTGATGCCCGTCGACTACCGGCGGGTGCTGGAGGCGTCGGAGCGGGCCCGGGCCGCGGGCGCCGACGAGGTCGAGGCCGTCATGGCCGTGGCCTCGGGCTGAGACGGCCGCTGCGGCCATGGGCGACCGGCTGACCCCTCCGCCTGGACTGGCGGGCGGCTGATGGGCGATCCCCGGGGCTTTCTGACCCATGACCGGGTCCTGCCCGGGCGCCGCCCGGTGCCGGTGCGACTCCGGGACTGGCGGGAGGTGTACGAGGACTTCCCGGCCGAGGCGCTGCGCCAGCAGGCGTCGCGCTGCATGGACTGCGGCATCCCGTTCTGCAACAACGGCTGCCCCTTGGGCAACCTCATCCCCGACTGGAACGACCTGGTGCACCGGGGAGCGTGGCGCGACGCCATCGACCGACTGCACGCCACCAACAACTTCCCGGAGTTCACCGGCAAGCTGTGCCCGGCCCCCTGCGAGGAGGCCTGCGTGCTCGGCATCAACGAGCCCCCGGTGACCATCAAGCAGGTGGAGGCGGAGATCATCGACCGGGCCTGGGCCGAGGGCTGGGTGGCACCCCAGCCGCCCGCCGCGGCCACCGGGGCCTCGGTGGCGGTGGTGGGGTCGGGGCCGGCCGGGTTGGCCGCGGCCCAGCAGCTCACCCGGGCCGGCCACGCCGTCACCGTCTTCGAGCGGGCCGACCGGCTCGGCGGTCTGCTGCGGTACGGGATCCCGGAGTTCAAGATGGAGAAGCGCCACCTCGACCGGCGCCTGGACCAGATGAGGGCCGAGGGGACCCGGTTCCGCACCGGGGTGGAGGCGGGCGTGGACGTGACCGGGGCCGAGCTGCGGTCGGGCCACGACGCGTTGGTCCTGGCCGGCGGCGCGGCGGCCTGGAGGGACCTGCCCATACCGGGCCGGGACCTGGCCGGGGTCCATCAGGCCATGGAGTACCTGCCCTGGGCCAACCGGGTCCAGCAGGGCGACCTAGCCGAGCCGCCGATCACCGCGGCGGGCAAGGACGTGGTGATAATCGGCGGCGGCGACACCGGCGCCGACTGCCTGGGCACCGCCCACCGCCAGGGGGCGGCCCGAGTGGTGCAGTTCGAGATCATGCCCCGGCCCCCCGACTCGAGGCCCGGCGCCAACCCGTGGCCGACCTGGCCGGTGGTCTACCGGGTGTCGTCGGCCCACGAGGAGGGCGGGGAGCGGGAGTTCGCCATAAACACGGTGGCCTTCATCGGCGACGGGTCCGGGAACCTGGCCGGGTTGCAGACGGTGCGGGTGGAGCAGACCCTCGCCGACGGGCGCATGGGCTTCGAGCCGGTGCCGGGCAGCGAGCAGGAATGGCCCGCGCGGTTGGTGCTGCTGGCCCTGGGGTTCACCGGCCCCGAGCCGGGGCCGCTGCTGGACCAGCTCGGAGTGGAGATGACCGAGCGGGGCAACGTGGCCCGGGACCGGCGCTGGGAGACGAGCGCGCCCGGGGTGTACGTGTGCGGCGACATGGGCCGGGGCCAGAGCCTGATCGTGTGGGCCATTGCCGAGGGGCGGGCTTGCGCGGCGGCGGTGGATGCCGGGCTCGGCGGGGCGGGGGATCTGCCTGCGCCTGTTAGCCCGACTTCTATGCCTTTGGCTTGAGGCTTTGGTTTAGCGTTTTCGTTCCCCGGCCGGGCGGGTGGTGAATTCTTGGATGTAGGTGATGGCGGCTAGGAGGATGGTGGCCATTCCTAGGATGTGGACTTCTTGGAAACGCTGGGGCCAGTCGAAGTCGGGGGGGTGGCGGAAGCGGCGTTGGGAGACCATGATCCAGGCGGCGGCCGCTCCGAGGGAGGCGGCCGCCGCGGCTAGGGGCAGCGCCGAGCCTCGTTGCCAGCGGAGGGAGATGACGGCGATTGCGCCCAGCGCTAGTGACGCGGGCAGCCATGTGGGCCACTGGGGGAGGGTGACGGCGGCTATGGCGGCGGTGACCAGGCCGGCTGCGGCGGCGGCGCGCCGGGAGGCCCGGGCTGCTTGGGGCTGGCGCTGGGGTTCGAAGAAGGGCCAGACCAGCTCGGGGAGACGGGGAAGGGGCGACCCGGGGGGGTCTGAGAGGTCGGGGCCGCGGCGGCCTCGCCAGGCCAGTCCGATTGTGAGCACGACGAAGACAGCCGACAGGGCTAGGGCTATGTCCACCAGGCGCTGGGGCCGCCAGCGCAGTTGCACCGCGGTCTCGGCTCCGGCGGGCAGCCACCAGCCGTTGGCGTAGCCGTCGATCACCACCGGCTCGCCCAGGTCGACCCCGTCGGCCACGGCCTGCCAGCCCCGGTTGTGGCTCTGGCCCAGCACCAGCCAGCGGCCCGTTTCCGACCCGGGCACGGTGGCGGTGAAGCTGGTGTCGCGGTGGCGCTGCACCTCGACCACCCCGGCTCCGGCGGCCGAAACCGGCGCCGGGCCCGGCGCCGGGGGGGCGGGGGCGGGGCTGGAGAACACGAGCTGGTCCACGTCGATGCCGGTGTCGGCCCCCGAAGCGGTGACCACCAGGGTCTCGCCAGCGGCGAGGGTCACCGGCTCGCAGCCCTCCAGATCGAGACGGCGACGGGCCTCGGCGGCGGCGGCCGGCCCAGTGACCCGCACCGGCGCCGGGCGGCCGTTCACCCGCACCAGGTCGTCCCGGCAGCCGGTGTCCACCGGGGCCGGGGACCCCAGCCGTACGGGCTCGGCGCCCAGGCGCACCTCGGCGATGGACACGGGCAGGGGCTGGAAGGTGTTGCTGTACCAGTCCCGGGTCAGCCGCTCGCTCACCTCGGCCACCGCCAGCCGGATCGTCCGCCCCGAGGCTCTCACCGGGATCGATACCGTGGCCGTCGAGTCGAGGGGCGCGGCGGCCGAGGCGTCGTCGGCCGACAGGCCGGTGGCGAAGACGCCGGCGGAGACGCCGTCGACCAGCACCTCCACCGCGGCCGGGACCGAGTGAAATCGGTCGGTCACCACATCGACCTCGACTACCTCGACGTCGATCTCAGCCCCGACCCCTGCGCCGGGCGGGGCGTCTTGGTCGAGCGTCGGGTCGAGGGTTGGCGCGGCGAGGGTGAACTCGATCCATCGGCCGGTTTGAGGGCCGAAGCCGGCGGTCCAGGCCGTGGCCGGGTCTCCGTCCAGCACCGCCGAGGCTCGGCTGGGCAAATCTCCGGCCAGCTTGTCTGACGATGTGGCCGTCACCGGGGCCGTCCCCAGCCCCAGCAGACCGTCGATGACCGGCGACGGGGCCAGGGCCGACAGCCGGGCCGTGCCCCGCAGGGTCGCCTGCCGCCCGACGGGCAGTGGTACGGCCCGGACCATGCCGGGCTCGGGGTCGGCGCGCACCGGCTCGCGGGGATCGGAGCGCTCCCGGGTCAACACAACGGCCAAGTCGTGGTGATCGAGGTCTTCGCCGAGCCGGTCCATGAGGGCTCGAGGAGTGCGGATCACTTCGGCGGTCGGCCCCAGACCCAGGTCGACCTCGGCGAAGCCGACCGGGTCGATGCCGGGATAGGTCCTCAGCCGGTCCAGGTCGGTGGCGGTGATCTCGATCTCGATCACCGAGGCCTCCACCCCCAGAGCCACGCTCTGGCCCGGCTCGGCCCGCGAGCGCTCATCTAAGGCGAAGGGGCCCGCGGCCCGGCCGTCGGCCCGGATCTCGACTTCGGTGATGCGGCGGTTGGCCGGGCCCGGGGGCTGGAGCAGCCTCACGGCGGCCACCGGGCCGGGCTCGGCCAACTCCAGCCGCAGGACCTCGCCCCGGGGGTCGCTGAAAGCGCCGACCACCCAGGCCGTGGCCGGCGAGCCGTCGACGGCCAAGGCGGGGCGGTCGTCGGCGGTGTAGGTGACCGGGTTGCCGTAGGCGGTGGCCCGGGCTGCGACCGGGCCCCGCTGCTCGCTCACCGTCCGGGTGTCGTCGGTCGGATCGGCCCCGAACCCGGCCAGGCGGTTGTCGGTGGGGTCATAAACCAGGGGGGTCTCGCCCGCCATCTCGGTGTAGCCCCGGTTCTCGCGCAGCGTTCCCCAGCGCTGGGCCCGGCGCCGGTTGCTGTCGGTCACCACGATGTCGGCGGGCTCGCCCGGGCCGTCGGCGCCCAGAACCCTCTCGGCCAGCTCGGGGGCGCTCACCAAGTCGGCGGCGAAGAAGAGCGGGCTGGCGCCGGTGAAGTCCACAACGCCGGCCGCGGCCGCGTCCACGATGCCGTCGGCGTCTCCGATCACCACCACAGCCGAGGCCGCGGACCGGGTCCCCACCATGGGCCGGGGGTCGGCCACCCCGAATCTGGTCACCGGAGCGGGGTGGACGGTGCCGGGGGGCCGGGCCAGGTGGATCTCGTCGATCATGGTCTGCTCGGGGCCGGCCTCGTTGGGGACCGGGTCGCCGTAGGCCGCCACCTCCCTCAGGCCCGGGGCCAGCTTCAGCAGAGCCGCCGTCTCCGGTGGGCGCGGGGTCCGGAACCGCTCGAAGATCAGGTCGGCCCGGTGCGCGATCTCGCTCGCCCCCATGAGCCGGGCCACCGGGGTGAGGCTCTCGGCTGCCAGCGTCCCCTCTTGGAGCCTCCGGTCCACTGCCGTGAGCAGGGCCGCCGATTGGGCCGAGCCGAAGGGGACCAGCTCCCGGGCCGCGTAGCCCCGGTCGATCAGGCCGGGGGTGATCGGGTCCACGGTGTTGCCCCACCGGTAGGAGGCGAAGTCCGAGCCGGGCACCTCCCACACCCGGCCCGGACCGGCCCGGTCCAAGTCGGCGGCGGCCTCCAGCCAGTACTCGGGCAAGTGCTCGGGGCGGCGCAGGTGCTCCTCGACCATGCGGACCTTCCACATGGCCGGGTTGTTGAGCACCACGGCCAGCAGCACCCCGGCGCCGACCGCCGAGCCGAGCCGGGGCATCCGCCGCCACAGGGCGTTGACGCCGGCCGCGGCCAGCACCGCCACCGACAGCGCCACCAGCGGAACGGCCCGGGGGGTGGACCGCAGGGCCAGGCCGGCATCGGTGCGGGTGAAGGCCTTGAACAGGGCCCCGGCCGGCGACGAGCCGTCCCAGGGGTGGGCGCCCACCCCGATCAAGGCCCCTACGGCCAGCAGGAGCAGAAAGTAGCCGCGGTGCCGCCAGCGAAGGGCCGCGGCCAGCGCCAGGGTCCCGACCACCAGCCCGAAGCTGACGAACACCAGCCAGAGGCCCTGGGTGTAGTCGACGCTGGGCTCGATCCAGGGGCCGAGCTTGTCGTTGCCGTAGAAGAACCAGTAGCCGAGCCCGCGCAGGATCTCGGGGGCGGTGCTGGCGTCGGCTACCGCCTTGTAGCTCTCGGTGTAGCGGGTGACCGGCAAGCTGAACGCGCCCTGGACGGCCAGCCCGGCCATCCACCACAGCGACACCCCCGCGGTGAGCAGGCCGATGCGGCCGGCGGCGGCCCCGGCCCGCCGGAAGGCGACGCTGCGCTCCACCCACACCGCGTGGGCCAGCCACAGCGCCGGGGCCAGCCCGGCCAGCGCCAGGCTGGTGGCGTTGACGCTTCCGACTGTGACCGCGGCCAAGGCGAACAAGGCCGGGTACCGCCACCCGCCGACTCGGGCCGACTTGACCGTGAGCCCGATCAGCCAGCCCAACCCGGCCCAGGGGGCCAGGACTATGGAGATACGGGCCGAGTAGTGCAGCAGGTACGGGCTCAGCTCGTAGGCCAAGACGGCTATAAGCAGCCCCCGGCCCTCCCAGCCCATGGTGCGCAGCAAGTACCGCACCCCGAGCCCGGCCGCGGCCAGCAGCGTGCCCAGCCACAGCCGCTGGGCCAGCCAGTCGGGACAGCCCAGGGCGTCGGTGAGCCAGTAGAAGGGCCCCATCGGCCACAAGTAGCCGATGTTCTGGTGGGTGACGGTGCCGAGGGCCCGGTCCGCGTCCCACAGGGTGGGGGCCCGGGCCAGCAGGCGGCCCGGGTCCAGATACAGGTAGGTCTTGGTGTCGGCGGAGACCCAGCCCGGGCTCGAAGCCATCACCGGCCCGTAGCCCGCGGCGACGGCGACCAGCACCGTCCAGCGGTCCGGCCACCACCGCGGCCTCCAACCCCCGGCCTGGCGCGGCGATCGGGGGGTCATCGCCGCCGGGCTGGGGACCGGCCGCGGTTCGGGATCATCGCCGCCGGCGGCGCCGGGACTCCTCGGCCAGCACCGCCAGGGTGTCGTGGGCGGTGCGCTCCCAGGTGTAGTCAGCCGAGCGCTTCAGAGCGGCCGCGCCCAGGCGCCGGCGGTGCTCGGGGTCAACTATGACCCGTTCGAGCGCGGCCGCGAACTCTTCGTCGCCGCCGGCCAGATGGCCGGTGACCCCGTCGGCGACGGCGTCGAGATGGCCCGGGATACGGCTGGCCACGGCCGGGGTGCCGCAGGCGGCCGCTTCGGTGACGGTCATGCCCCAGCCCTCGCTGACCGAAGCGCTCACCAGCACCCAGGCCCGCCGGTAGAGGCCGATCTTGGTCTCGTCGTCGACCCGGCCGGCCAGCTCGCACCACGAACCGGCGCCGAGGTCGTCCACCAGCCTCTCCAAGCGATCCCGATGGTAGCCCTCGCCGGCGATGACCAGCCTCAGGTCGTGGCGTCGGCGGAGCTGAGCCGCGATCCGGATCACCCGGTCCAAGCCCTTGTGGGGCAGGAGCCGGGCCACGGCCACCAGCAGCGGCCGCTCGCTCCGGGCCCCTCCGGGCTGGAGCCGCTCGTCGATGCCGGGGGCCACCACTCGGACCCGGTTGGACGGGAACCCGAAGCTGTCGATCAGATGATCGCGTGACGACGGCGACAGGGTGACGATCGCCGTCCGCCGGTAGAGCAGGGGCGCGAGGTCGCGCTCGAGCATCTGGCCGAAGGCCGCCAGCTGGCGGCCCATGACCATCGGCCACATGTCGGTGTGGGCGTGATGAAGCCAGGTGATCCGAGGCCCCCGGGCCCACACCGGCGCGAAAAACGGCACCCCGTTCCATATCTCCACCAGCCCGTCGCGGGGTCCGTGGCGGCCGCCGATCTCGGCCAAGGCCGCCCGGGGGAAGACCGCGTACCGCCCGGCCCGGCGCACCACCCGGTAACCGGCCCGGCCGGCTGCCTCGGGCGCGCCGGCCGCTCTTGACGTGCGCATGGTGACCTCGATGCCGGCCTCGGCCCACCGGCGGGCCACCCGGTCGGCGTGGATCTCCGACCCTCCGGCCTCGGCGTCGTCCAAGTCCCGCCAGGCCAGGATGTGGATGCGGCCCAGCCCGGCCCCGGCGGCCAGGGCGGCGATCCGGGCCGCCTCGGGTCTCATTCAGCCATGCTCACGAATCGGCGACGGTTTCCCGGGCCGGGAACCGGTGGGGCCTGCTCACCAAGGACACGGCCAAGCGGGCGTAGTGGTATGCGAGATGGACCCCGCGGGTGGAGGGGACCCCGCTGACCCGACGGTCCATCTCCACCGGCACCTCGACCACCCGGTAGCCGGCCCGAGTGGCCGCCACCAGCGATTCGACCGACTCCATGAACTCGACCGGATATTCGGCGGCGAAGACGCTCAGCAAGGGCTCGGCTATGCCTCGGAACCCCGAGCTGGGGTCCCGATAGCGCCGGCGGCATAGGGCCCTCACCTCCAATCGGAGCAGGGCCATGGCCAGGCTGCGGGTGCGCCCCACCCGGTAGTCGCCGCCTGCGAACCGGTTGCCGATGACCAGATCGGCCCCCTCGTCCATGGCGTCCAGAAGCCGCTGGACATGAGCGGCCCGGTGCTGGCCGTCGCCGTCGACCTGCACCACCCGGTCGTAACCGCGGTCCACCGCGTACCGGAACCCCGTTCGCAGGGCGCCGCCTAGGCCCATGTTGAAGGGCAGTCGAACGCAGACGACGCCGGCCGACCGAGCCACCCGGTCGGTTCCGTCCGCGGATCCGTCGTCAACCACCACCACATCGAGGTCAGGCACTTCGGCGTCCAGTTCGGCCAGCACGCCGGGCAGGGCCTCGGACTCGTTGTAGGCCGGGACGACCACGACGGTGCGGGGCGTCAAGTCGCCGCCAGACATCAAGTCGGTGCGGGGCGTCAAGTCGGCGCCAGACATCAGTCGTGGAGCTCCTCGTGGTACTCGGCCTCGACGTTCACGGCCCAGATGTCGTGGCCGGCGCCGCTCACTATGTTCTCCACCGCCAGCATGGCCGTGAACATCGAGTGGTCCTGGTTGTTGTAGCGGTGCATCCCGTTGCGGCCGACCGGCCAGACGTTGGCGGCGTGCTCAGAGAGCCAGGCCCGCAGCGTCTGAATGTTGTCCCGGTAGCCGGCGTCGTACATCGGGTAGGCCTTGGGCACCCGGACCACGTAGCCGGCCCGCACGTCGGTGGCGGACATCAGCCCGAGCCGGTCTAGCTCCCGCTTGGCCCGCTCCACCAGATCATCGTCGGAGGCCGACCACAGCTCGTCCCCCTCGAACACGAAGTACTCCAGGCCCAGACAGGTCCAGCCCTCGTCGCGGACCATGGCGGGGGACCAGGCCCCGAAGTTCTGGATCCGGCCCACCGCCACGTCGGGCTCGTGGACGTAGATCCAGTTGTCGGGGAAGACCCGGTCGGCGGGGACCACCAGCGCCACGGTCAGGAAGTCCCGGTAGCCGAGGGCCCGGGCGGCGTCGAGGACGGGGCCGGGCGGCGCCGGTGCCATGGCCTGAACCAGCCCGGAGATCGGCATGGACGACACCACGTGAGTGAGGGCCAACTCCAGGTCCCCGCCGGGGCCCTCCGCCAGCACGGCGGCGGCCCGGCCCCCGCGGTGGTGCACGGTCTGGACCCGATGGTCCAGCCGGACTTGGGACCCGCGGGCCGAGACCAGTTCGGCGCAGCGCTCCCACATCATCCCCGGCCCGTGGCGGGGGTAGTGGAACTGCTCTATGAGGCTGGTGATGCCGGTCGGCTTGCGGCGGGGGAGGAGCCCGTTGAGGGCGGCCCGAAACAGGTTGAGGTTCTTTATTCGCTGGGCGGCCCAGTCGGCCTGGATCTCGTCGGCGGAGACGCCCCACACCTTCTCGGTGTAGCCCTTGAAGAAGGTCCGGTAGAGCCGCCAGCCGAATCGGGCCGCGGTGAAGCCCTCGAAGGTGGACCGGTCGGCGGGCGGGCGCAGCCGGACCCAGAGATAGGACGCCGCGCAGCGGGCCGTCTCGGCCAAGCCCAGGTTCCCCAAGGCGTTGCGCACGTCGAGGGGGTAGTTGTAGAACTTGCCGCGGTAGTAGATGCGGCTCAGCCGGGGTCGGACCAGAAAGTCCTCGGGGCCCAGGATCTCGTGCCAGAGGTCCGACACCGCTTTGACCTTGGTGAAGAACCGGTGGCCCCCGATGTCGAAGCGCCAGCCGTCTCGGACCACGGTCCGGGACAGCCCGCCCACCTGCCCGTCGGCTTCCAGGACGGTGGAGCGGACGCCGCGCTTGGCCAGTTGGTAAGCCGCGGTCAGCCCGGCGGGACCGGCGCCGATGATGACCGGACCGGGCCCGTCCGCCGCACCGGTGTCCTGCGCCATGGAGTCATGTACCTCAGTGTCGGGCCATGGTGTCATGAGCCACGGAGCCGTTAGCGACCGCGAGGCGGTTCAGCGTACACGCCCGGCGGCGCGACGAAGCCCCGAGCAGCCTCCCGGATCGGAACCCGGTCAACTTCTCGGGGCTTCGAAGGCCTGCCACCGGCCGCACCTTCCTGAGGACGATGCAACCATCGGAGCCGGGGGCTGATCCTGGCCCCGGCCCTGGCCCCCGGAGCGCACGTCGTGCGATCCGTGGACCCGAATCTCCCGGCAGCGCCCGTCGGCGCCTCGTCTCGACCCGGGCCGTTCCGATCCCCCGTCGGGATCCGGACAGCTCCGGCTCGATCCGGCGCTCCCATCCGAGAAGAGGTTTCCGATGGCTCGCCCCTTCCTCGAGGTGGGGGCGGCCTCCGGCTTCCCGGCGAGATGGAACCCGTCTCCGGTCTCGGACGCCGATCCGGTGAGGTTCGGAGCCCTGGCCCGGAACCGGTCGCCGTGCGCCCGGTCGACCCGCCGGCTCCTGGGAGCCGGCCTGGCGGCCGTGTCCTCCGCGGACCGCTCCTCCGGCCCCGGCTCGGTCCTTACCGGCTTGCGCCTTACAGATCGAGTCGATTACCAGAAGCGCTGCTCGCCTCGGACGATCGGCATCATGGTGCCTGCGGCCGGCCGAGTCAACCCGAAATGCGAAATCCCCAGCCCCATCCTCCGAATCGAAGAGAAATCCCCACACGACTCCCGGATTTCCACACCTCATCCACAGCCGCCCCTGATCGATCGTCACCCGGAGTCGGCCAGCGGCCTCGCGCCATCATCACCCAACAGTCGTCCAGCCATCACCCGGCAGATGGCCAGTCGCCTCGCGCCATCATCACCCGGCGCAGCGTCTCGGGGCGGTCGGTCATGATCCCGTCCACCCCCATGTCCAGGAGGCGGTGCATCTCGTCGGGATCGTCGATGGTCCAGACATGCACGACGACGCCATAGCGGTGAGCCGTCTCCACGAAGCCGGGGGTCACGACGGACACGCCCCTCATCCGAACCGGGACCTGGGCCGCATGGCAGCGGGGCGGCCCCACCGGCGCCGGCCAGGGCAGCGGCCACCGGGCCGCCATCAGCCGGAGCACGGCCCGGGGCCCGGCCCCCACGCACAGCCCGGGCCCGAGCCGGTCCCGCACCCGCCGGGTGCGCCGGTCCGAGAACGACGACACGCACACCCGCTCCAGGCTCCCGGTCCGTTGGATGGCCTCGACCAGCGGCTCGACGGCCCGGCCGGTCTTGGGGTCGAGGTTGAACCGGGCCTCGGGCAGCTCTTCCAGCAGCTCGTCTAGCCGCAGGAGGGGATCGGCGCCGGCCACCCGGGCCCGCCGCACCTCCCGCCAGCTCATGGCGCCGATGCGGCCCTTGGCGTCGGTGGCCCGGTCCAGGGCTGCGTCGTGGAAGACGACGGCCACGCCGTCGGCGGTGGCCTGGACGTCGGTCTCCATGTGGGTGAAGCCGAGCGAGGCGGCGTGGGCGAAGGCCCGCATGGTGCTCTCGGGGAAGACGCCGGCGCCGCCCCGATGGGCGAAGGCGATGGGGCCGTCCGCTTCCAGGTAGGGGTGAGCGGCCATCGCCGACCACCGTAGGGGGCAGGACGGTAGCTTGGGCGCCATGCGGCGCACCAAAGTCGTGGCCACCATCGGCCCGGCCAGCGAGGACGAGGCCACCCTGCGGGAGATGATCCGGGCCGGCATGGACGTGGCCCGGCTCGGTTTGGCCCACGGGACCTTGGACGAGGCCGTCGAGCGCTACCGCCGGATCCGCCGGATCGCGGCCGAGGAGAGCCGCCGGGTCGGGATCCTGGTGGATCTGCCCGGCCCGAAGGTGAGATCCGGTTCCTTCGGCGACTCCAACGTCGATCTGGCCACCGGGGCCCGGGTCGAACTGCGAGTCGGCCGCGGTTCCTCGGACGCCTCGGTGATCGAGGTCGATTACGAGAACCTGCTGCGGGACATGAAGGCCGGCGACCGGATCGACATCGGCGACGGGCGGGTTGTGCTCAAGATCACCGACCGGGGGAGCGACCGGCTGACGGCCACCGTCGTCAACGGGGGAGTGCTGTCGGGGCGGCCCGGCATCCACGTCCCCGCCGACCGGCTCAGCGCCCCCACCCCCACGTCCTGGGATCTCAAGGCCTTGGACGCCTTCGTGGACCTAGGCGTGGACCTGGTGGCCATCTCGTTCGTGCGCTCCGCCCACGACATCCGCCGGGCCGGCACCGATCCGCACCCCCAGGGCCCGCTGCTCGTCGCCAAGATCGAGACCAGGGCGGCGGTGGAGAACCTGGCCGGGATCATCGAGGTGGCCGGGGCCATCATGGTGGCCCGGGGCGACCTGGGGCTGGAGTGCAGCATCGAGGAGCTTCCCCACCTCCAGAAGAGCATCATCCAGAAATGCATCGCCGACGGGCTTCCGGCCATCACCGCCACCCAGATGCTGGACTCGATGATCACCCAGCCGACGCCCACCCGGGCCGAGGCCAGCGACGTGGCCAACGCCGTGTTCGACGGGTCCTCCGCGCTGATGCTGTCGGGGGAGACGGCGGTGGGGGTCGACCCGGTCGGGGTGGTGCGGACCATGTGCCGCATAGCCAGCCGGGCCGACGAGGAGTTCGACTACGAGGGGTGGGCCAAACGGCTGGCCGATCTGCGGATGACCGACGGCTCGACCCGGGACTCGGCCTCCGTCACCGACGCCATGACCATGGCGGCCTGGCGGGCTTCGAGCGAGCTGGGCATCTCCACCATCCTGGCCATCTCCGGAACCGGGTTCACGGTGCGGTCCATGGCCCGGTTCAGACCCCAAGCCCGCATCGTCGGGCTGACGCACAACCCCCGCACCGCCCAGCAGATATCGCTGAGCTGGGGCACCGTCCCCGTGTTGGTGGACGACAAGGGCTCCAACGACGAGATGGTCCAGCAGGCGGTGCGGGTGGCCCGGGACCGCGAGCTGGTCCGCTCAGGCGAACTTGTCGCGGTGCTGGCCGGGGCCGACAACCGGTCCCGCAGCGCCAACGTCCTGCGCTTGGAGCTAGTGCCTTAGTTGTGCGGCCCTCCGGCCGGCGGGGGGTTAGCAGTTTGGGTTTTTGTCGGCGGGGATCTGCACGGCTCGGCCGAACAGGGTGCACGAGCAGGTTTCGGCGCATTCGGCCAGATCGGCTCGCTGCAGCCACACCGACACCCCCAGCCCGACCAATACCACCACCAACGCCACTTTCATCAGGAACTTCCCGACGAACCGCACCACCAAGTACAGCCCCACCACCACCAGCCCGATGGGCGCCAAAAGCAGCCACCGCAGCTTCTCCGTGTCGAGCCAGTCGCCCCATTCCCCGGGCACGGCCCGCACCGTACCGGCCCGGCGGGCGCCGGCCGGGGACCGCCGCCGGCCGGGGACCGGCTACGAGCCGACCGGTTGGGCTTGGGGGCGAGCCGGTACTCTCCCGGGCCATGACTGACAGCCCCATCTCGTTCACGCCGGCGGGACCGCCCGAGACCGTTCTCGAGCCCGAGCCGGCCCAGGCCCGCGAGGCGTTGGCCGCGGCCCAGCGGTCCGACGACCCGATCGCCGCCATCGGGCTGGTCTGCGTGCGCTGGCCCCGGTTCTTGGAGGCCTGGGCCCGGCTGGGCCAGGCGACCGCCGAGCCGGCGCTGGCCTACGCCGCCTTCCGGACCGGCTACCACCGGGGGCTGGACCGGCTGCGGGCCAATGGCTGGCGCGGCTCGGGCTGGGTGCGCTGGACTCACCCGACGAACAGGGGGTTCCTCCGGGCCCTCGAAGGGGTGCGGCGAATGGCAGCCGCCATCGGGGAGATGGACGAGGCCGAGCGGTGCGCTCTGTTCCTGCGCCAGCTCGACCCGGCCTGGCCCCCGCCCGACTTCGACGACCGGGACCGAGCCGGCGGGTGACGCCCCCGGATGCATCCGGAGCGGTTCTGGCCGGCGGCGCCTCCCGGCGCATGGGCGCCGACAAGGCCTTCGTGGCCGTCGCCGGCGTCCCCATGGTGGTCCGGGCCATCGGGGCCCTCGAGACGGCCGGGGCCGAGCCGGCGGTGGTCGTCGGCGGCGACGGGCCCCGGCTTCGCCAGCTCGGGTTGAGCCATATTCCCGACCGCTGCCCCGGCCAGGGGCCGCTGGGGGGGATCATCACCGCCCTCGCCGCTCTGGACGCGCCGCTGGTGATGATCCTGGCCTGTGACCTGACCGGGCCCTCGCCCGATGCCGTGGCCCCGGTAATCCACCAGGCGGGCGCGGCGGCCGGGGCCGACGTAGTGGTTCCGGTGGTCGACGGGCGGCGGCAGTGGCTGCACGCGGCCTGGCGGTCGGCCTGCTTGCCCGTCTTGGAGGCGGCTTTCGCCCGCGGTGCCCGGGGTCCCAGCCAGGTCGCGTCTCAACTGCAAGTGGAGATCTGGCCTGGACCCGAGCGGGGCTGGCCACCCGGCGCCTTTCACGACGCCGACACCCCCGGCGACTTGGCCCCGTGACTGCGGCCCCATACCGCTACGTCGACACCGCTGAAGGCCTCGGCGAGGTCGTCGACGCCCTTCGGGGCCAACCCCGCTACGCACTCGACACCGAGTTCCACCGGGAGAAGGGCTACTGGCCCGACCCGGCGCTGATCCAGATCGCCTGGGACGGTCAGATCGCCCTGATCGACCCGCTGGCCGTCGACCCGCGCCCGCTGGCCCGGGTGATAGGCGGGGACGCGGTGATGGTGGCCCACGCCGCCGACCAGGATCTCGAGGTGCTCGACCGGGCCGCCGAGACCGCGCCGGGCCGTATCTTCGACACCCAGATCGCGGCCCGGTTCCTGGGCCCGGACATCCCGTCGCTGGCGTCGCTGTGCGAGCGCGAGCTGGGCCGGGGGCTGCCCAAGGCGGGGCGGCTCACCGACTGGCTGGAACGGCCTCTGCGCCGGGCCCAGCTCGACTACGCGGCCGCCGACGTGGCCTGCCTGCTCGACATCGCCGACCGCCAAGCCGCCCGGCTCGACCAGTGGGGCCGGCGGGCCTGGGCCTCCGACGAGTTCGAGGCGCTGCTGCGGCGGGCCCGCGAGCCCCGCCGCCCCGAGGAGGCCTGGAAGCGGATCAAGGAAGCCCGCCGGCTTCGGGGCCGGACCCTGTCGGTGGCCCGCTCGCTGGCGGCCTGGCGGGAGCGGCGAGCCGCCGAGACCAACCGGCCCGTCCGCTTCGTGCTGTCCGACATGGCCGTGGTGACCATCGCCGAGGCCGCGCCCCGGTCCGCCGAGGGGCTGGCCAAGCTGCGGGGGGTGGACTCCGGCCTGGCCCGCGGCCGTCTCGGCGCCCCGATCCTGGCCGCGGTGGCCGAGGGGATCGAGCTGGACTGGCGCCCGCCCCCGGCGCCGAAGCGGCCCCGGCTCGGCCGAGACCTGAAGCCGGCGGTGGGCCTGGTGTCGACCTGGATACAGCAGACGGCCCGAGACCTGGCCATCGACCCGTCCATGCTGGCCACCCGGTCCGACATCGAGGCCCTGATGCGAGGCGACGCCGACGCCCGCCTCGACCGGGGCTGGCGGGCCGATCTGGTGGGCGCGCCGATCCGCCGGCTGGTGGCGGGGGACGCGGCGCTGGCTTTCGAGAGCGGGGCGGTGGTGTTCGAGGAGCGCAGCCGCCGTCCCGTCGACCATCCCCTTCCCGGTGGTGGCCGCCCCGGACGCCGGGGTTACAATCACCGGTCTGGCGACGACTGACCTGCAACTACCGACCGGGAGCGGAGCCGTGAAGAAGGGGCGACACCGACGGTACGAGGAGGCTCGCAAGTTCAAG
This sequence comes from uncultured Acidimicrobiales bacterium, assembly GCA_958296055.1. GTDB lineage: Bacteria > Actinomycetota > Acidimicrobiia > Acidimicrobiales > Aldehydirespiratoraceae > CATQHS01. Next base: position 46,687 of record CATQHS010000001.1, on the reverse strand, counting down.
CGCTCCCACGGAGACGACCTGCAGGGGCTGATCCAGGAGTTCGACGAGCGAGACGACTACGAGAAGCCCGAGCACGCGGCCTGGGCCGAGGAGTTCGCCCGACCCGGCCCCGACTCCGATGCCGAGGCGGCCGACGACGAGGAGCAGGCTAAGGAGAGCAGCCGAGAGGTCTAGCCCTCGGTCTCCTCGAGGATCTCGCCCAGCTTCACTACGTCGTCCTCGGTGACGACTCCCACGAAGCCGGCGTCGTCGTCGGTCACGGCCAGCATGCCGATGCCGGCGCTGTCCATGGCCACCACCGCATCGCGTATCGTCCACGACGGGCGGGCGGTGGGCACGTTTGTCTCCATCAGCGAGTCCACCGTCGTGGCTTCCCAGTCGTCCCGGTCGACCGACGACAGGGCGGAGAGCTGCACCAGCCCCAGGTAGCGGCTTCCCGACACCACCGGCACGATCCGCTCCCGCCGGCCCAGCACGTGCATGTACACGAACTCTGAAACGGTGGCGTCGGGGGGGACGGTCAGCACGTCGGTGTTCAGGACCGAGCTCAGCGGCATGGTGAACCGGTGCTCGAGGTGGCCCAGCCTCTCGGACCGCTGGTACTCGGCCACCGACGATGATCCGGCCACCACCTGGCTGACCGCCGCGGCCACCAGCGCCGGGACGATGAAGGCCCCGATGCCGCCGGTGGATTCGGCCACGAACATCACCGCGGCGATCGGGACCCGGTATCCGGCGCCCAGGAAAGCGGCCAGGCCCAGGGTGGGGTAGAGGCCGGTCAGGTCTTGGCCCAGGACCTCGCCCACGAACTGCCCGACCACGAACCCCAGGGTGGCCAGCGGGATGAACAGCCCGCCGACCCCGCCCCCCACCAGGGTGGCCAGGGTGGCCGCGATCCGCATCCCGAACAGCAGGGCGATGAGGCCCAGACCCTGGTTCTCGACTACCCAGGCCATGGCCTCTACGCCGGGGCCGAGCGTGAGCGCCTCGCCGAACACGGCCTCCGAGGCCACCGCCAGCCCGGCCATGACCGCGGCGGCCGCTACGATCCGCCGGGGCCACGACACCCCGGCCGTCGTCGTCTTGGCCCGGCGCACCAGCCAGGCGAACCCCCGGCCGCCGAGGCCGGCCGCCACGCCCAGCACCAGCGCTCCGAACAGGTCCCCGATCTGAACTTCGAGGACCGACATCAAGCCCCCCTCGCCGACCAAGACCCCGCCCTCGCCCGGGAAGGGAACCACCGGGGTGCTGCCCAGGATGGCCACCAAGGTGGCGTAGCTCGCCGCCGAGGCGATCAGCGACGGCAGCAGGGCCCGGCGGGCCACGTCGTCGCGGTAGGGGGCCTCCAGGGCGAAGATCACGCCGGTGGCCGGCGCCTTGAAGACGGCGGCCACTCCGGCCGCGGCCCCGGCGGTGAGCAGGATGCGGGCCTCATCCCGGCGGAAGAAGCTTCCCAGGCGCCCGTGCAGGAACAGGCCCAGCGACGATCCGGCGTAGATCGACGGGCCTTCCAGCCCGAGCGCCCCGCCGCCCCCGATGGTGGCCACCCCGGCCAGGAGCTTGGCCGGCAGCTCCCGGATGGGGATGCGGGGCTGGCGCTCGTGGAAGGCCCGGATGTACTCGTCGGAGGTGGAGCCCGACGTTCCCCGGCCGCCGAGCCGCAGGATGAACCGGGCGGCGATGACGCCGGCCACCGGGGCCAGCACCAGCACGGCCAGAGGGGCGCCCAGCACCCGCCGCAGCACCATCTGATCGGCCAGGGTCTCGAATCCGGCCACCACCACGGCCACCCCCGCCCCGGTGACGGCCGAGGCGGTCAGCAGCCGGGGATTGCGCGACCGGGTGAGGTTGCGGACGGGCCTGCGAACGAGTCGGCGCACCAAGTCAGGCGGGCCATGGCTGAACTTCACGGCGCGGTTAGCGTACCGGCGTGGCCGGGGAGCACGACCAGATCCGGGAGCGGCTGGAGGCCATCGGCGAGGAACTGGCCGACTTGGCCCTGGACCGCCTGCGCCAGTCGGTCGAGGACGGGTGCGCCCAGCCCCCGGCCGCCGAAAAGCGGCTCACCCAAGCCCGCCGGGCGGTCGAGAGGGCCGCCGCCGCCCTCCGCCAGATCGATCCCGAAACCTGACGGCGGTCAGGCCCGATCGATCCCCGGCATCGGGCTTGGCCCCGGTCAGATCGAAGTCTCGACCCGGTCGGCCAGCACCTCGATCAGCTCGTCGAAGCTCTTCTCGAAGGCGGCCACCCCCTCGTCGGTGAGCTGGGCCGCGACCTGGTCGAAGTCCACCCCGACCTCGGCCAGTTCGTCGAGGACGGCCCGGGCCTCGTCGGTCCCGGCGTCGAGGGTGCGGGCCACGGCGCCGTGGTCCTCAAAGGCCTCCAGGGTGGCCTCGGGCAGGGTGTTCACCGTGTCGGGGCCTATCAGCTCGTCGACGTAGAGGGTGTCGGGGTAGTCCGGGTTCTTGGTGGAGGTGCTGGCCCACAGGACCCGCTGGGGGCGGGCGCCCCGGGCGGCCAGAGCCTCCCAGCGAGGCCCGGAAAACAGCTCGCGGAACCGCTGGTAGGCCAGCTTGGCGTTGGCCACCGCGGCTTTGCCCCTCAGAGCCAGGGCGGCTTCGGCGCCGATGGCCTCCAGGCGCCGGTCCACCTCGGTGTCGACCCGGGACACGAAGAAGGAGGCCACGCTCGACACCGAGCCCAGGTCGCCCTCGGCGCCCTCCAGCCCGGCCAGGTAGGCCTCGGCCACCTCGGCGTAGCGGTCGAGTCCGAAGATCAGGGTCACGTTGACGCTGCGCTTCTCGGCGATCATCCGCCGGATGGGGGCCAGCCCCTCGGCCGTGGCCGGGATCTTCACGTACAGGTTGGGCGCGGCGATCCGGTCGCCGAGCCGGCGGGCGGCCGCCTCAGTCCCGGCGGAGTCCCGGGCCAGGCCGGGATCGATCTCCACCGACACGTGGCCGTCGCGCCCGTCGGAGGCGTCATACACCGGCCGCAGGATCTCCGCGGCCGCGACGATGTCGGAGGCGACCAGCCTCCAGTAGGCGGCGGTGGCGTCGAGCCCTTCGGCCGCGGCCTGGCCGAGCTGGCGGTCGTAGTCCTCTGATTCCGCTATCGCCTTGCGGAAGATGGTGGGGTTCGAGGTGAGGCCCCTCACCCCTCGCTGAACCCACCTCTCCAGCTCGCCGCCGGTGATCCATCCCCTCCGGATGTTGTCGAGCCAGGGGCTCTGGCCCTGGCTCTCGAAGAGATCATGCAACCGGGTCATGGCCGCCCTCCACATCGCCCTCCAGAAGCGAGGCGCCGCTCTCGGGCCCGCCCGCCACCAGGGCCCGGGCCCGGGCCGCCACGTTGGCCGCCGAGATGCCGAGCCTCTCCATGACGGTAGCCCCCGGCGCCGAGGCCCCGAACCGGTCGATGCCCACCGCGTCGTCCACCCAGCGGCGCCAGCCCATGGTCGAGCCCGCCTCCACCGCCAGCGCCGGCAGCCCGGCCCCCAGCACCTCGGCCCGACGGGCGGCAGGCTGCTCGGCGAACAGCTCCCACGACGGCAGCGAGACCACCCGGGCCGCCACCGAATCAGCGGCCAGTTCAGCGGCGGCGGCGCAGCACACCTCGACCTCGCTGCCGGTGCCGACCAGCGTGATCCGGGCCCCGGCCGGGTCCCGCAGCACGTAGCCCCCGGCCGCCACCGACTCGGCGCTGGTGCCTTCGAGCACCGGCACCTTCTGGCGGGTGAGGATCAGCGCGGTGGGGCCGTTCCGCTCCAATGCCACCCGCCAGGCGCCGGTCGTCTCGTTGGCGTCGGCGGGTCGGATCACCCGCAGGCCCGGAATGGCCCGCAGCGAGGCCAGATGCTCTATCGGCTGATGGGTGGGACCGTCCTCGCCCACCCCCACTGAGTCGTGGCTCCACACGAAGATCACCTTGGCCTCAGCCAACGCGGCCAGCCGCACCGCGGGCCGCATGTAGTCGGAGAAGACCAGGAAGGTGCCCACCACCGGGATGGCGCCGCCGTGCAGGGCCATGCCGTTGGCCACGGCCCCCATGGCGTGCTCCCGCACCCCGAAGTAGATCTGGCGGCCCCGGCGCTCGGAGGCGGTGAACGCCTCGGCCCCGGAGATGGCGGTGCCGGTGTTGCCGGTCAGGTCGGCCCCGCCGCCGGTGAGCCCGGGCACCGCCTCGGCCAGCGCGGCCAGGGCGGCGCTGGAGGCCTGGCGGGTGGCCACCTGCCGGCCCGGCGGCCAGCTCGGCAGCTTCTCGGCCCAGCCGTCGAGGCCGGCGCCGGCCAGGCAGGCGTCCAAGGCGGCCCGGTCTCCGTCGAAGGCGTCCATCCGGGCCTCCCAGGCTCGGCGGGCGGGGCGGCCTCTGGCCCCGGCCGCCCGGTACATCTCGGCCACGGCGCCGGGCACGTGGAAGGTCTCGTCGGCGGGGAGCCCCATGAGGGCCTTGGTGGCTGCGATCTCCTCGTCGAACAGGGCATAGCCGTGGGCGGCCGGGGTCCCCGCCGAGGCCGGGGCGGGCGCGGCGATCACCGAGCGGATCGGCACCAGCGATGGCCGTTCGGCTTCCTCGACGGCCCGGCGGGCCGCGGCCTCGATGGCGTCGAGGTCGTCGGGGTCGGGGCCCGGGTCCTCCACGTGCCAGCCATAGGCCCGGAAGCGGGCCGGGGCGTCGTCGGACAGGGCTAGGTCGGTCGACCCGTCGATGGTGATCTGATTGTCGTCGTAGAAGACGACTAGGCGGCCCAGGCGCAGGTGCCCGGCCAACGAGGCCGCCTCGTGGCCCACCCCCTCGCACAGGTCGCCGTCGGAGGCGATCACGAAGACCCGGTGGTCGCAAATCTCAGCCCCGAAGCGGGCTCGCATCTGGGCCTCGGCGATGGCCATCCCCACCCCGTTGGCGATGCCCTGGCCCAGGGGCCCGCTGGTGACCTCGACCCCGGGGGTGCAGCCCGCCTCGGGATGGCCCGGGGTGATCGAGCCCCACTGGCGGAAGGCCTTGAGGTCGTCGATCCCCAGGCCGTACCCGGTGAGGTGCAGCATGGCGTATTGGAGGATGGAGGCGTGCCCGGCCGACAGCACGAAGCGGTCCCGGTCGGGCCAGGCCGGGCGCTGCGAGTCGTAGCGCATGACCCGGGTCCACAAGACGTGGGCCAGGGGGGCCAAGGCCATGGCCGTCCCCTGATGGCCGGAGCGGGCCGCGTGAGGGGCGTCCATGGCCAGCCCCCGGATCACGCTGACCCCCCGGGGCCCGAGGTCGGCCCCGGAGCCGGTCAACGATCCTCCCCCGAGTCGAACAGCAGAACCGAGGCGGTGAACCCGTGGAGGTGGTTGCGACCGGCTACCGGGCCCATCTCGCCCGCGCAGAACATCCCGGCCACGGCCCCGCCGCCGGTGGCCTCGTGTACCAGGGCGGCGTCGTGGTGGGGCTCGCCGAACAGATTCGTCCCCCGGCCGTTGCAGGTGAACACCAGGGCGCCGGCGCCGCCGGCCGCGCCGGCCAGCATGGCCCGCAGATCGGCGTCGGCGGTGTCGCGGTCGCGCACGTGGTACTGCAGCGTGGACCCCACCGGTGCCGTCGCGCCGATGGCCACCGCGCCGGTGGACCGATCGGCGCCCAGGACGCCGCGGATGAGGAAGTCGTTGGGCCCGAAAGAGGCCTTGTGCTCGTCGATCACCATGCCTATGTGCAGGCCCCGGCTCAGCAGCTCCCTCTCGCCGGGATCGGCCGCTCTCACCAGGTCGGCCAGCCTGGTCAGGGCCGGGCGGCCGCCCAGCTCGCCGACCACGTTGCCCTCCGAGGCGGTGACGATGTAGGGGGCGCCCACCGGCCGGCACCCCTGAGACACCACGAAGCGGCCGCCCACGCCCGCGGGCAACAGCACCCCTACGGCGCCGTCGGCGCAGACGGCGTCGTCGAAGGCCAGCCGGTTCCAACCCGGCCCGCCGGCCGAGGCCAGACCGCCGACGACGCGCAGGGTGGGATACCGCTCGGCGGCGTGGTCCAGCAGCTCGTCGGCCGGGAACGTGTAGGGGTCGGCCATCAGGACCAGGGTGCGGTCAGAATCGGAGGCCTCGGCGGGCATGCCCACCAACTCGGCGCCGTCGGGGGTGGTCACCGCCTCCAGGCGAACGGGAAGGACCGGCCCGACCCCTTCCAGGTCGGCGGCCCACAGCGACACCGCGGCGGTGTCCTCCACCTCGGTCGGGCCCCCGATGACGCTCACTGCGCTGGCCCCGGCCATCACTTCGGGTTCCAGCGCCCGGCGGACGGCGGAGGCTATGTCGTCGAAGGCGGCGACATGGCCGCCCGACACGAACAGCACCGCCACCGACGGCTGCAGGCCCGCCTGCTCGATCACCTCGCCGATGACCGCGCCGGCCGCCTCGGCCGGCGCCGGGTGAGCGGAGACGGCCGCCCCGTACCGAGCCCTCACCCGACCGGCGGCAGCAGCGTGTAGGGCACGGCGACCACCGGCCCGTCGTCGATCCGGCACCGGGCCTCGACCGTTCCGTAGTCGTCGAAGGCCAGCTCGGCTCGGACCAGGCGGTAGTTGAACTTGCCCGGGTCCACGGCGAGGGCTTGGACGTTGCGGGCGATCTGCTCGTCGCCGCGGTGATAGGTGACTTCTAGCGCGCCCCGGCCCGGCTCGTCGGGCCGGCACCTGACGATCACCACCAAATGGGGGGCCCAGACCAGGGGAGGCGACTCGGGCGCGGCGGCGGAGAACTGGACGCCGGTGAGGTCGATGCGGGTGGAGGGACCGGGGACCGGCCGGAGCTCGATGTCGTCGATGAACAGGGCAGCCACGATGTCCATCCCCCGAACATAGCCAGGATGCCCCGTCAAGGCGCGGAACGGCGGCGGAACGGCGGGCGGCGCGCTCCGGGCGCTCCATGCCCCTACGATGCAAGGGTGTTTCGCCGTCTGGTGGTCCCGGTGTTGCTGCTCGGCTTCGCCGCCGTCGCCCTGTACCAGGCCCGATCCACCGACACCGGCTCAGAGGTCGAGTGGGCCGCCTACTCGGGGCCGCCCGAGCGGATCGTGACCACGCCGCTGCTCAGCGTCCGGCGGATGCCGGAGTGGCTGGTCTCCGACATTACCGACCAGAGGCTGGCCTCGGCCGTCGAAGGAGTGGCGTCGGTGCCCTCGGCCCCGGCTCGCACCTGCGTGGTGGCCTACCGCGGCGACGAACTGGTGACCGAGGTTCGGGGCGACGAACCGCTGGTGCCGGCGTCGCTCAACAAGATCCTCACCGCCGCGGTCATCCTGGAACTAGCCGGCCCCGACGACACCTACGTCACCGAGGTGTTCATCACCACCGAAGCCCGGGACTCGATAGCCGACGGGGTCTTGGACGGCGACCTGTACCTGGTCGGCGACGGCGACCCGGTGCTGTCGACGCCCGACTACGTCGACCGCTGGGACGAGCCTCGGGTCTATACCGACATCACCGACCTGGCCGAGCAGGTGGCGGCCGAGCTCACCCGGCTCGGGGTCGACACCATCACCGGCGGGGTGGTGGCCGACGAGTCCCGCTACCCCGAGGAGGAGCGCGACTACACCCAAGAGCTGCCGGGCGCGGTCTTTACGGGCGAAGAAGACGAGAACAACGAGGGCAACGAAGAAGACGGGGGCAACGAGGACGAGAACAACGAGGACGAGGGCGCCGCCGCGCTGATCTGGAAGCCGTCTTTCCTCACTGAGAACCAGGCCGGGCCCCTGTCAGCCCTGCTGGTGAACGACGGCTACGTCTCCTATCCGGACGAGCCGAACCGCCGGGCCAATGTGAGGGCCGAGGACCCGGCCCGCCAGGCCGTCGAACTCTTCGACGACCTCCTCGAAGCGCGCGAGTTCCGCATCCGCAGCCGGACCAGCAAAGGCACCGCCCCTGGGATTCCCGACGAGCGCACCTCCCTGGGCCGGGTGGAGTCCCCCCCCTTGAACGAGATCGTCACCCGCATGCTCTCTTACTCCGACAACACCATCGCCGAGATGCTGCTCAAGGAGATCGGGATCAGGTCGGGACTGGAATCGGCCCGGATGGCGGCGGTGTTCGGGATTTACGGGGTGCTGCAGGAGTTCGGGCTGTCGCTGGATGAAATCGTCATCAGCGACGGCTCGGGCCTGTCCTCCTACAACCGGATCACCTGCACCCTGGTCGCCGAAGTGCTGCGCCGGGCCGGGCCGGACTCGGCCCTGGTGGACGGCCTGGCCGAGGTGGGCCAGAGCGGAACCCTGAGCGAGTGCCTCAGCCGCAACCCGGCCGTGACCGGAAGGGTCCGGGCCAAGACCGGGACCCTCAACGACGTGACCGCCCTGGCCGGGATCACCGAGACCGCTATCGGAGACGTGATCACCTTCGCGGTTATCGCCAACGGCGAAGCCGTCGGCGCCCTCGGACTGTGCAACGATCTTCAGCGAACCATCATCACCGCCACCGCCGGCCACCCCTACGGACCCAGCGCCGACGAAGTGACCCCGGCGCCGGCTCGGGCGCCGGCCCCCCCGGAGGCAGCCGCACCCGACGCAGCCGGGTGACCGCCCCGGACCGGCCCGACGCAGAAGACCGGCGACGGCATTCCCGCTGGATGTGACCGAACCGTGACCCCGATGTTCCCGCTGGGCATGGTGTTGCTGCCGGAGTCTCGGCTGGGGCTGCGGGTGTTCGAGCCCCGGTACCTGGCCATGCTCGAGGAGGTGCTGGGCGGCGACGGCACCTTCGGGGTGGTCTTGATCGAGCGGGGCAGCGAGGTCGGCGGCGGCGACGTTCGCTGCGATGTCGGGACCATGGCCCAGGTGCTTGAGGCGATGCCCATCGGCGGAGGCCAATGGGGGGTGACGGTCGTGGGAATCAGCCGCATCCGGGTGCGGCGGTGGCTGGCCGACGACCCCTACCCCCGGGCCGAGGTGCAGGACTGGCCCGACGATGACGACGCCAAGCCCTCGCCCGAGACCATGGGGCTGACCGCCGAGCTACCGGGACTGGTGGCCGAGGCCCGGACCCTGATGGCCCGAGTTCACGGGCTGCCCGAGCCCGGCCCGGTGAATCTGGGCGCCGACCCGAGCCGGGCCGCCTACGGGGCCGCGGCCGCGGCGCCCGTCGGCCCGCTGGATCGCTTCGCCGTGCTCAGCGCCCCGACCGCGGCGGCCAGAGCGGAACTGGTCAACCGCCTGGTGTCCGAGCAGATCGAGTTGCTGCGGGGGCGAATGGGGATGAGCGACCGATGACCGGCCGCCGCCCCAGCCCGGTCCGGCGGAGACGGCGCGAATGGGGATGAGCGAGGGTTAGGGTGTCAGCCGACGGGGAGGGGTGCGTGGCGCGCAAGAAGGACCTGAAGGAAGTGGCGGAGCTGCTCAAGGCGTACGCCCGCCAGGAGCTGCTCGACCCGCTGGCCGCGGCACCCCGCTGGCTGGCCATGGGCATAGCCGGGAGCCTGATGGTCGTCCTCGGCTCGGTGTCGATGCTGCTGGCCGTTCTGCGGGCCCTCCAGACCGAAACCGGAACGGCATTGGCGGGCAACCTGTCGTGGATCCCGTACCTGGTGACCGCGGCGGTCTTGGCCACGGGGATCTACGCGATGGTTCGCGGCATCAACAAGAGGAGCCTGGGGTGACCGAAACCGGCGAGGAGATCACCCGCGACACGCTGGAGGACGCCTTCCGCGACCTGCAGGGCGAGGTCGACCGGGCTATACCGGCGCTGGTCACCCGAGTGCTTCCCGTCCTGGCCGTGGCCCTGGCCGCGGCAGCCGTCGTCGCCTTCCTGCTGGGGCGCCGGGCCGGGCGCAAGCGATCGACCGTCGTCGAGATCAGGCGGATCTGAAGTTGGGGTGGAGGCTGCCGGGAGGACTGGGCGGCCGAATCCGATCCCGGGCGGTCCAGCGCGGCCTTCTGGGCGGGTCGAGGCTGTGGTTCGCGGTCTTCGTGGCCGGCTTCGTCCGCAAGCGGCTGCTCAAGTCCCTCAGCGCCAGCGAGATGCCGGTGGTGCTCTCCGAGCGGCTGCACCCCGGCGAAGGGATGGTGATCAGCCACCACCCGCCGCCGTGAGCGACCCGCCACCACCCGCGGCCGTGAGCGACCCTCCTCCGCCGCCAGCCGGCTGTTCTTTCGCGGTCGGGGACCCGGTCTTGTTGGTGGACCGCAAAGGCCGCCGCTACCTGTTCGACTTGGCCGAGGGGGCCTCGTTTCATTCCCACTCGGGGGTGATCGACCACGGTGCCATCATCGGGACCGGCGAGGGGGAACGGCTGCGATCGAGCCGGGGGGTCTATTTCACCGCGGTGCGGCCCACCCTGAGCGACTTCGTGCTGAAGATGCCCAGAGGGGCCCAAGTGGTGTACCCGAAGGATCTCGGCCCCATCCTGATGCTGGCCGACATCTTCCCCGGCGCCCGGGTGTTCGAGTCGGGCCTCGGGTCTGGGGCCCTGTCGGCCGCCCTGCTGCGGGCCGGAGCCGAGGTGGTCGGCTACGAGCTGCGCGAGGACTTCTGCGAGCGGGCCCGGGCCAACGTGGAGCGCTTCCTGGGGCCGGAGGCCATGGGGCGGTACCGCACTCAGATCCGAGACGCCTACGCCGGCATCGACGAGACCGCCCTGGACCGGGCCGTCCTGGATCTGCCCGAGCCCTGGCAGGTGGCGGGCCACGCCGCCCGAGCCCTGCGCCCCGGCGGGATCCTGCTGGCCTACACGCCCAGCATCGTTCAGGCCGCCCGGATGCGCGACGCTCTCGACGGCGCCGGGTTCGGGATGGGCGAGACCGTCGAGGTCCTGCACCGGAGCTGGCACATCGACGGCGCGGCCGTCCGCCCCGCCCACCGGATGGTCGCTCACACCGGCTTTTTGACCCACGCCCGCCTGCTGGCGCCGTGAACAGCGAGGGCTAGGGGCCTGAGCGAACGAGCCGCTGCCCCCGCGACCGGTCGGGCTCGACGCCTGGCCGCGGCCGCATCGGTCGCCGCGGCGCTGGCCGCCGGGTGCCAGAGCCCCCCCGCCCCCGCCCCGGCCCCGGCCCCGCCCGACCCGACGGTGCGGGCCCCGCTGGACGATCCCCCCGACCCGCCCCCGGCGCCCGCCCACGACGGCATGAGCGACTGGCGGCGATCGGCCGTCGTCGCCTCCACCGTTCGGGTCACCGGCCACTCCTGCGGGGTCACCAGGGAGGGCAGCGGCTTCGCGGTGGGCGCCGACTTGGTGGCCACCAGCGCCCACCTGCTGCTGGGGGTGGACGAACCGCAGGTGGAGTTGGCCGACGGCCGCAAGCTGGCGGGGGCGCCGGTGGCCTTCGACCCGGTGAACGACTTGGCCGTGCTGGCCGTGCCCGGCGCGGACCTGGCCCCCCTCGAGCTCGGCGACGCCGCCGACGGCGCCGTCGGCGCCCTGGTGGGCTGGGAGGGCGAGGCCGCCCCCGAGCCGACGCCGTTTCGGATCGACCGGCCCGTGACCGTCCGCATCGAGAGGGTGGGCGACGACGAACGGGTGGAGCGCAAGTCGTGGCTGGTGGCGGCCCGGATCGAGTCGGGCGACTCAGGCGCCGCGCTGGTGGACGGCGACGGGGTGGTGGTCGGCGTGGCCTACGCCGCCACCCGCCGGGACGCCGACGTGGCCTACGCCACCAGGGCCACGGAGCTTCAGCGCCTGCTGGAGGTCAGCGACTTGGCCGCCCCAACGGAGATCCCAGACTGCCGCTGACCGAACCTGGTTCGAATGGCGCTCGAATCACGAGTTGCCCGACGGGTCCCGGCTCGGACCCGGAGGCTCACACCTCGATGAAGATGCACTCTCCGGGGCATTCCTCGGCCGACTCGATCACGGCCTCTTCCTGGCCGTCGGGCACGATGGCCAAACCCTCGGGCCCGCCCGGGTCGGAGAACACCTTGTCGTCTTCTCTCACGTAGGCGAGACCGTCGTCGAGAAGGGTGAACACGTCGGGGGCTATCTCCTCGCACAAGCCGTCGCCAGTGCACAGATCCTGATCGATCCAGACCTTCATCGCGCTCACGGGATTCACCTCGCTCGGTCGCGGAGCAGCCCCGCTCCGTTTCGTGGGTGCCATCATAACTACCCCGACGCCCGAATGCGGTGAATCCGGCGCCGTCTTTTTTTGCAATGTTGGCGAGACCGGCACCGCGGCCGCCTCGGTGGCCCCGTTCGGCGCGAACCGGTGTCGTATCCTTGTCGGCGGCGGCTATTAGGGTGACGACCCTGGGCCAGGCGGGAGGTGAGCCGTGCCCGACACCGATCCCATCCCATCGGACTCCGACGAGAAGCGAGAGAAACGAGAGCTGGAGCGCCTCCGGCTGAGGGCGGCCGAGCTGGCCAACGAGGTGGCCGCCCTGCGGCGCCGCCACCACGACGAGCCCAAGCGGATCCGCACCCTGGAGGAGCGCCTGCTGGAGACCAAGGGCCAGCTCACTCGGGCCGCCGCCCAGAACGAGAAGCTCGCGGCCGCGCTGCGGGATCAGCGGGACCGCTTCGCCGAGATGCGCGAAAAGGTGGACAAGCTGACCCAGCCCCCCAGCGGTTACGGCACGGTTCTGGGCCGCAACGACGACGACACGGTCGACGTCGTTGCGGGCGGGCGCAAGATGAGGGTCTCGGTCGATCCCGAGATCGCGGCCGACCTCACTCGGGGCCGAGAGGTGGTGCTCAACGAGTCGCTCAACATCGTCCGGGCCCGCCATCCCGACCGAACCGGGGAGGTGGCGACCGTCAAGGAGGTGATGGCCGAGGGCGACCGGGTCCGAGTGGTGGGGCGGGCCGACGAGGAGCGGGTGGTGGAGATGGCCGCCGGGCTGGACGGCCAACCCCTGCGCAGCGGCGACACGGTGCTCGTCGATTCCCGGGCCGGGATCGTGCTGGAGCGCCTGCCCCGGCCCGAGGTCGAGGAGCTCATACTGGAGGAGGTCCCCGACGTCTCCTACGCCGACGTGGGCGGGCTCGACGAGCAGATCGAGCAGATCACCGACGCGGTCGAGCTGCCGTTCCTGCACGGCGCCCTGTTCGCCGACTACGACCTGCCCGCCCCCAAGGGGGTGCTGCTCTACGGGCCCCCGGGCTGCGGCAAGACGCTCATCGCCAAGGCCGTGGCCAACAGCCTGGCCGGCAAGGTGGCCGAGGTGTCGGGAGACCGCGAGGCCCGCAGCTTCTTCCTCAACATCAAGGGGCCGGAACTGCTCAACAAGTATGTGGGCGAGACCGAGCGCCAGATCCGGCTGGTGTTCCAGCGGGCCCGGGAGAAGAGCGAACAGGGCTGGCCCGTCATCGTGTTCTTCGACGAGATGGAGTCGCTGTTCCGCACCCGGGGCAGCGGGATCAGCTCCGACATCGAGTCCACCATCGTGCCCCAGCTCTTGGCCGAGATAGACGGGGTGGAGGCCCTGCGCAACGTGATCGTGATCGGGGCCTCCAACCGCGAGGACCTCATCGACCCGGCCATCCTGCGCCCGGGCCGCCTCGACGTGAAGATCAAGATCCAGCGGCCCGACGCCGAGGCGGCGACGGCCATCTTCGCCCGCTACCTCAAGCCCGATCTGCCCATCGCCGCCGAGATGGTGGAGACCGTCGGCGGCGGCGACCCGGCCAAGGCGGTCCAGGGGATGATCGAGCGAGCGGCCGAGGAGATGTACAGCGCCGACGAGGCCAGCCAGTTCTTGGAGGTCACCTACCAGAACGGCGACAAGGAGATCATGTACTTCCGGGACTTCGCCTCGGGGGCCATGGTCGAGAGCGTCGTCCGCCGGGCCAAGAAGCTGGCCATCAAGCGCGAGATCGCGGGTGGCGGGCGGGGCATAAACGTCGAGGATCTGCTGGCCTCCATCCGCCAGGAGTTCAGGGAGCACGAGGATCTGCCCAACACCACCAACCCCGACGACTGGGCCAAGATCTCCGGCAAGAAGGGGGAGCGGATCGTTTTCGTTCGGACCCTGGTGTCCTCCGAGGCCGAACCCGAGGGGGGCCGCTCGATCGAGCGGGTCCAGACCGGCCAATACCTGTAGGGCGATTGGCGTGGGCCGGCCGATAATCGCCGCGGCGGTGCTGGCCGCCGTCGCGCTGACCGCCGCGGCCTGCGCCGGCGACGAGGGCGAGGAGCAGGCCGGCGGCGACGGCGCCCCGGTCGAAACCACCGCGGCCCCCGTCGACACCGTCGAGGCCGTCGGGGGCGGCGGCCTGCTGGGCGCCGTCCAGAGCCGCGGGGTGCTGAACTGCGGCGTGTCCGGAGTGGCCGTCGCCTTCTCCGAGACCCGGCCCGACGGCTCTCAGAAGGGGTTCGACGCCGACTACTGCCGGGTGGTGGCGGCGGCCGTCCTCGGCAACGCCGGCGCGGTGAACTTCGTGCCGCTTACCGCAGCCGAGCGGTTCGTGGCCGTGCAGACCGGCGAGGTGGACCTGCTCATGCGCAACAGCACCCACACCCAGTCCCGCGACACCGACGTGGGCATGGACTTCGGCCCGGTCACCTACTACGACGGCCAGCAGCTCATGGCCCGGACCGCCGACGGCTACTCGGCCGCCTCCACCGTGGCCGACCTAGACGGCGCGGTGGTGTGCGCCAACGCCGGCACCACCACCGAGAAGAACATCGCCGACGCGGCCGCTGACGCCGGGGTGACCATCACCCTCAACACCTTCCAAGATCTCGACATCGTCACCCAGAACTTCATCGACGGCGCCTGCGACGTGCTCACCACCGACGGCTCGGGGCTGGTGGGGCGGCGCAACACCATGCAGCCGGACGACCAAGAGTGGGTGATCTTCCCGGCCGCCCCCATCTCCAAGGAGCCCCTGGGCCCCATGTACATCCAGAACGACTCGGCCTTCGCCGACGCGGTCAACTGGGCCGTCTACGCCACCATCACCGCCGACGAAAAAGGCATCACCCAGGCCAACGTGGACGCCATGGCCGCCAACCCGCCCGACGCCGAGACCGCCCGCCTGCTCGGCGGCGAGGGCGAGCTCCAGTCAGCCATGGGCCTGGACCCCGACGCCTTCTTCCAGGCCATCAAGCAGGTCGGCAACTACAACGACATATGGGAGCGCCATCTGGTTCCCGTCGGGCTCGTCCGGGCCGGCTCGGCCAACGCGAGCTGGCTCGACGGTGGCCTGATATACGCACCGCCGGCCCGCTAGACATCCGCACCGCTGGATATCCAACGGGCAGGCCCACTGGCTACACGCGCCGCCGGCTGTTAGACTTCGCCGCCGGGCTGACGTACCCATTACACAGACAACCGGGCGTCACTCCCCGCTCGAGACCGAGCGATATCCGAGGAGGAACCGAGCAATGACCAAGACGAGCATTCTGCGGTTGGTAGCCGCGCTGCTCACCGTCACGTTGGTAGCGGCGGCCTGCGGCGGAGACGACGGCGATGATCCGGCGGCCGAGCCCGTCGCCACCACCACCGCTGCCGCTGCTGCGCCCGAGCCGGCCACCGACACCGTCGAGACCACCCAGGGCGGCGACCTGTTGGGCACGATCCAGAACCGCGGGACGCTGAACTGCGGCGTGTCCGGCGCGGCCGTCGCCTTCTCCATGACCCAGCCCGACGGCTCCCAGCAGGGCTTCGACGCCGACTACTGCCGGGTGGTGGCGGCGGCCATCTTCGGCGACGCTGACGCGGTGAACTTCGTGCCGCTCACCGCGGCCGAGCGCTTCACCGCGGTGCAGACCGGCCAGGTGGACCTGCTCATGCGCAACACCACTTGGACCCAGTCCCGCGACACCGACGTGGGCATGGACTTCGGCCCCACCACCTACTACGACGGCCAGCAGCTCATGGCCCGGGTCTCCGACGGGTACTCCAACTCTTCAGGCGTAAGCGACATAGCCGGCGCGGTGGTGTGCACCAACGCCGGCACCACCACTGAGAAGAACATCGCCGACGCGTCCGAAGCGGCGGGGGTGGACATCACCCTCAACACCTTCGAGGACTTCGACATCGTCACCGACAACTTCATCAGCGGCGCCTGCGACATCATCACCACCGACGGCTCGGGGCTGGTGGGCCGCAAGGCCAACCAGGAGCCCGACGATCAGGATTGGGTGATCTTCCCGGCCACCCCCATCTCCAAGGAGCCCCTGGGCCCGACCTACGGCCAGAACGACTCGGCCTTCGCCGACGTGGTCAACTGGGCCGTCTACGCCACCATCATCGCCGACGAGAAGGGCATCACCCTGGCCAACGTGGACGCCATGGCCGCCAACCCGCCCGACGCCGAGGCGGGCCGCCTGCTCGGCGGCGAGGGCGAGCTCCAGTCCGTCATGGGCCTAGACGCCGACGCCTTCATGCAGGTCATCAAGCAGGTCGGCAACTACAACGACATCTACGAGCGCAACCTGGGGCCGGTGGGCCTCACCCGAGAGGGTTCGGCCAACGCCGGCTGGCAGGACGGCGGCCTCATCTACGCGCCGCCGGCCCGCTGATCGGGGCCCGGTCCCGCCCGCACCAGAACTGACCGGCATCGGGCGGCGGCCCGGGGGCTTCCCCGGGCCGCCGCCCGACCGGGAGATCCGGGGGACGCCGAGTGTCTGACAGCTCGAGCCCGACGCTCGCGGCCACGCAGTCCCAGCGCCCGCCGTTCTATCGCGACGCGGTCGTCGTCAAGTGGCTCACCCAGGTGGCGACGCTGCTGCTGGTGCTGGCGGCCCTGTTCTTCTTGACCACCCGGGCCGGGCAGGAGCTAGCGGCCAAGAACATCTCCACCGGGTACGAATTCTTGGGGGTCAACCCGGGCCTCGACCTGTCCGAGGGGATCGACACCGACCCCGCCACCGGGGGCCGGGCCCTGTGGGTGGGCATGGTCAACACCATCCGGCTGGCCATCGCCGGGATCATGGCGGCCACCGCGCTGGGGGTGATCGTCGGCGTGGGCCGGCTGTCGGGCAACTGGATCGTGTCCAAGCTCTCCAGCCTCTACATCGAGCTGGTGCGCAACGTCCCGCTGCTGGTGCAGATATTCCTCATCTTCGCGGTGATCGCCGCGCTGCCCCGGGCGGTCGAGGACCAGGGCCCGATCCACGGCTGGATCCACCTCTCCAACAAGGGCCTGTCGGTCCCCCGGGTCTTCCCCGGCGACGGCTTCTACCAGTGGCTGGTCTTTTTGGGCATCGGGGCGGTGGTCGGGCGGTACGTGGCCCGGCGGCGGCGGCGCAGCCAGGAGCTCACCGGTCGCGACGCCTACCCGGTGCTGTGGCTGCTAGCGGTGGTGGCCGCCTTCGGGATGGCCGGCTGGTGGCTCCACCCCGTCTTCGGGTGGCTGGGCCCCGTCTTCGCCGTCGTGGCCGACGCGGTGGGGGCGGTGCCGCCCGGGGCGGTCCAAGCGGCCATCTCGCTGGGCGCGCTGGCCGCGGCCGGATGGTGGATCAAGCGCTTCGTCGACTCTCACCGCACCCCGGCCGGCCTGGCCAAGCTGACCGACGACGACTACTTCAGGATGATCTTCGCCGGCGTCGGCGCCGGCCTCGTCATCGTCACCGTCTTCGTGGTCTGGCCCGGGCTGGCGAGCTGGGTGGTCAACTCGGGCCGGGATCTGTTCGAGGTGGTGAGCGACAAGTTCGGCAACGGCCGAAGCGGCCCGCCCATCGACGGCCATCGGCCCGACATCCAAAAGCTCGGCAACTTCCCCAACTACGGCCCGGCCGGGCTCAACTTCACCCAGGGCATGGCCGCGGTGTACTTCGGCGTGGTCCTCTACACGGCCGCCTTCATCGCCGAGATAGTCCGCGGCGGCATCCTGGCCGTGCCCCGGGGTCAGACCGAGGCGGCCCAGGCCGTCGGCCTCCGCCGGGTGACCATGCTGCGCCGGGTCATCCTGCCCCAGGCCTTCCGGATCATCATGCCGCCCCTGGGAAACCAGTACCTGAACCTGACCAAGAACACCTCGCTGGCCATCGCCGTCGGCTACAGCGACCTGGTGCAGGTGGGCCAGACGCTGTTCTCCCAGACCGGCAAGTCGATCGAGATCTTCTCGATCTGGATGCTGTTCTACCTGGCCTGCTCGCTGTCCATCTCCGCGATCGTCAACTTCTTCAACGTCCGCCTGAGGCTGGTGGAGCGCTGATGGGGCTTGAACCACAGAGCCGGCCCAGCGCGGCGGCGGCGTTGATGGGGCTCGAACTACAGAGCCAGCCCAGCGCGGCGACGGCGGGGAGCTGAGATGGCTGATCCGCATTTCGGGCTCGAGCGCCACGACCCCGAGGGGTTCAGCCTCACCGCCGCGGTCGACTCGGCGCCGCCGGATGAGCCGAGCCTGCCGGTAGGGGAGTGGCTGCGCAAGAACCTGTTCTCGAGCCCCTTCAACACGGTGCTGACCCTGGTGTTCACGGTCGTGGCCCTGGCCGGGCTGCGGGGCCTGCTGAACTTCGCCTTCAGCGAGGAGCGCAACTGGGACGCGGTGCGGGTCAACCTGCGCCTGCTGTTCACCCAGGCCTACCCGGAGGACCAGTACATCCGGGTTTGGGTGTCGGTGGGAATCGTCGTCGCCCTGTCCGGGCTGTCGCTGGGCCTGTGGGCCCGGCTGTCGGGCGTGCCGGTGGCCCGGGTGGCCATGTGGTCGATGACCGCGGGCGGCCTCATCGCCCTCGGCGTCGTGCTGCGCGAGCCGTCGGCGGTGTCCGGTCCCGACGGCGACCCGATGCGCGACGCCGCCGGGGAGGTGATCCGCCAGTCGTTCGGCGCGGCCATGGGCGACCGCATCTGGTGGTGGCTGGCCGCCGCCGTCCTGTTCGGCGTCGGGGCCGGCCTGTGGCGCGGGTTCGAGGACGAGCGCCGGCGCCACACCTACGTGCCGACCATTCCGCTCGTCTTCGGGTCCCTGGGGGTGGTCGTGGCCACTCTCTGGCTCTACCGGTGGGGCCACTACGCCTTCACCGGCAACGAATTCGTGTACGAGCCGGACCGCACCGCGGCCCTGTCCACCAAGCTGCCCTGGACCGTCATGTGGCTGCTGCTGATGGCGAGCTGGGCGGCCGGGCGGCAGGGCCGGGGCACCCCGGCGGAGGGCCGCCTCAAGGTTCTGGTCAACCTGGCCTGGCTGCTCAGCCCCTTCATCCTGTTCTGGGTGGTGCTGCGGGACCCGGCCATCGACTGGGCCCACGTCTGGTCCACCGACCTGCCCATGGCCGCCGGCTTCGTGATCGGGGGCGGAGCCGTGCTCTACGGGCTGACCCGGCCCGGGATAGGCGAGGTCGGCCGGGTCATCGCGGTGGGGTTGCTGGCCTTCGCCGGGTTCAACTGGGTGGCCGCCTTCGCGGGCTGGTACCCGATGCTCCAGAAGGCCCGCTTCGGGTTCCTGCTGCTGGCCCTGGCCGCCCTGCTGGCCCCCAACTTCACCGGCGAGCGGGCCCAGCGGCTCCGCCTGGTCTGGGGCTGGGCCGGGGCCATGACCGTGGTCCAGTACCTGGTGACGATGGCCAACACCGAGTCCACCCTCAACACCCCGACCTCGGAGTTTCTGGGCGGGTTCAGCGTCACCTTGTTCGTGGCCGTCTTCACCCTGATCTTCTCGTTCCCCTTGGGCGTGCTGCTGGCGCTGGGCCGCACCTCGAAGCTGCCCATCTTCAGGGTGCTGTCCACCGCCTACATAGAGGCGATGCGGGGCATCCCCCTCATCACCGTGCTCTTCTTCTTCGCCAACATGTTGAACCTGTTCCTGCCCCAAAACATGGAGCTGGGCTCGGTGGCCGCGGTGACGGTGGGCTTCTCGCTGTTCGCCGCCGCCTACCTGGCCGAGAACGTGCGGGGCGGCCTGCAGGCCGTGGGCCGCAGCCAGTACGAGGCCTCCGACGCGGTGGGGCTGACCACCGTCCAGCGGACCATGTTCATCGTGCTGCCCCAGGGTCTGCGGGTGTCGATCCCGCCGCTGGTGGGCCAGGTCATCTCCACCTTCAAGGAAACCTCGCTGCTGGCCGTCATCGGCATCTTCGACTTCCTGTTCCTGGCCAACCGGGCCATCCCCAGCCAGTCGGAGTTCCTGGGGGTGAAGCGGGAGGGCCTGCTGTTCGTGTCCATCGTCTACTGGATCTTCGCCTTCTCCATGTCGAAGTACAGCCAGCGCCTGGAGCGCCGGCTCGGGGTGGGGGAGAGATGACCGCGGGAGGGCAACCATGACCGCCGCCGACACCGCCGGCGGCGCCGCCGGCGCCGACACCGGGGCCCACGCCAGGGCCGACATGATCGTCTGCGAGGGCGTGAGCAAGTGGTTCGGCGACTTCCAGGCCCTCGACGGGATCACGGCCACCATCGCCGAGCGGGAGGTGGTGGTGGTGCTGGGGCCGTCCGGCTCGGGCAAGTCCACCTGGATCCGCTGCATCAACCACTTGGAGCACCACCAGGAGGGCCGCATCGTCGTGGACGGGGTGGAGCTCACCAACGACCTGCGCAACATCGAACAGATCCGGTCCGAGGTGGGCATGGTCTTCCAGCAGTTCAACCTGTTTCCGCACCTGACCGTGCTCGGCAACATCACCCTGGCCCCCATATGGGTGCGCAAGAAGCCCCGCCGGGAGGCCGAGGCGGCGGCCCGGGCCCTGCTGGAGCGGGTCGGGATCCCCGAGCAGGCCGAAAAGTACCCCGGCCAGCTCTCGGGCGGCCAGCAGCAGCGGGTGGCCATCGCCCGGGCCCTGGCCATGGACCCCCGGGTCATGCTCTTCGACGAGCCCACCTCGGCCCTGGACCCCGAGATGATCAAGGAAGTGCTCGACGTCATGAAGGGGCTGGCCCGCTCGGGCATGACCATGATGGTGGTCACCCACGAGATGGGCTTCGCCCGGGAGGTGGCCGACCGGGTCGTGTTCATGGAGGAGGGCCAGATCGTGGAGACCGGCACGCCCGAGCACTTCTTCACCAGCCCCGCCGAGGACCGGACCAAGCAGTTCCTGTCCCAGATCCTCTGACCGGGGCGGGTCCCGGTGAAGCCGGTGGCGACGGACCGGCCACGATAGGGTCCGGCCGATGGCCATCCCCAAGACGCTGGGCATCGAGACCGAGTACGGGATAGCCCACCGCGGCGCCGACGAGCCCAACCCGATCGCCGCGTCCTCCCTGCTGATAAACGCCTATCTGGCCCGCTGCAACCACGTGGCCGACTCCGGCTCGGGCCCGGTCGGGTGGGACTTCATCGACGAGTCCCCCGGCAACGACGCCCGGGGCTTCACCCCGGCCGGGGCCATGGCCCCCGAGGTGGAGACCCACCTGGTGAACGCGGTGCTGACCAACGGGGCCCGCTACTACGTCGATCACGCCCACCCCGAGCTGTCCGGCCCCGAGTGCGCCGACGCCCGCACCGCGGTGGTCTACGACCGGGCCGCCGAGCTGATCGCCCAGGCCTCCATGAACGCGGCCCGGGCGCTGCTGCCCGACGGCGAGGACATCGTGCTGTACAAGAACAACTCCGACGGCAAGGGCAACAGCTACGGCTGCCACGAGAACTACCTGGTGGACCGGTCCACCCCGTTCTCCCGCATCGCCACCTGGGCCACCGCCCACTTCGTCACCCGCCAGATCTACACCGGCGCGGGCAAGGTGGGCAGCGAAGCCCCCGGAGTGCGCCTCGACGACGTCGCCTACCAACTCACCCAGCGAGCCGACTTCTTCGAGGAGGAGATCGGCTTGGAGACCACCCTGAAGCGCCCCATCGTCAACACCCGGGACGAGCCCCACGCCGACGCGGCCAAGTACCGCCGCCTCCACGTGATCGTCGGCGACGCCAACATGTCCCAGACCGCCACCTTCCTGAAGGTCGGCACCACGGCGATCGTCCTGGCCTTGGTGGAGGACGACGCCCTGCCCCGGGAGCTGCGCTTCGCCGCGCCGGTGGCGGCGCTGCGCCAGGTCAGCCGGGACCTGACCCTGTCCGAGCCGCTCCGGCTCGACGACGGCCGCACCATCACCGCCCTGGAGGTCCAGTGGGAGCTGCTGGGCTGCTGCCGCAAGTACGTCGAGGCCAACGGCGCGGCCAACACCGGCGGCGACGCCGCCTACGAGGTTCTGGACCGGTGGGAGGCGGTGCTGGCCGGGCTCGAGGACGACCCGATGGAGCTGGCCCACCAGCTCGACTGGGTGGCCAAGTACCGCCTGCTGAACGCCTACCGCGGCCGCCACGGGCTCGAATGGGCCAGCGACCGCCTCCGGGCCATGGCCATCCAGTACCACGACCTGCGCCCGGAGCGGTCGCTGGCCGGCCGGGTCGGTCTGGAGAGGATCGTCGACGACGCCGAGGCGGCCCGGGCGGTCAGCGACCCGCCCCCCGACACTCGGGCCTTCTTCCGGGGCCGGTGCCTGCAGAGCTTCGCCTCCGACGTGGTGGCGGCCAACTGGGACTCCATCGTGTTCGACGCGGGGGCCGACACGCTGCGCCGGGTCCCGATGATGGAGCCGATGCGCGGCACCCGCGACCACGTCGGTACCTTGTTCGACGACTGCACGTCCGTGGCCGAGTTGCTGCGCCGGCTCGGCGCTTAGGCTCGCCCGCAGCCTGTGCAGCGAACATCCCCCGTGACTTCCGAAATGGAGAGGTGACCGGCCGTGGCCGAACGATCCCAGATTCGCAAACCCGCTCCTGAGAAGCAGGCCCCCCGCACCGAAGAGGCGACCGCCCCGGGCCAGGGCGGCGAGATCAAGGCGGAGCTGGACGACCTGCTCGACGAGATCGACGAAGTCCTGGAGGCCAACGCCGAGGACTTCGTCAAGAGCTACATACAGAAGGGCGGCGAGTGACCCTCCCCCTCTTCGGCGCCGGCGACGATCCCGGCCCGGATTTCGCCGCCCTGCTGCGCCGCACCGGCCGGGCCGAGCCGGTGGGGCTGCCCGGCCCGCTCCCCGGCGCGGGAGGTTCGCTCCCCGGTGCGGGAGGTTCGCTCCCGGGCGCGAAAAACCCGTTTACGGGCGCGGAGGGTTCGCTCCTCGGCGGTGAGGTCCGCCACGGCACCACCTGTTTGGCCATCCGCTGCGCCGACGGGGTGATCATGGCCGGCGACCGGCGGGTCACCTCGGGCAACCTCATCAGCCACCACGCCATAGAGAAGGTCTTCCCCGCCGACCGCCACTCGGGGGTGGCCATAGCCGGCGCGGCCGGCCCGGCCACCGAGATGGTGAGGCTCTTCCAGCTCCAGCTCGAGCACTACGAGAAGGTGGAGGGCACGCCCATCAGCCTGGAGGGCAAGGCCAACCAGCTCGGCCAGATGATCCGGGGCAACCTGCCCGCGGCCATGCAGGGCCTGGCCGTGGTCCCCATCTTCGCCGGGTACGACCTGGCCGACGGCCGGGGCCGCATCTTCGAATACGACATCACCGGCGGCCGCTACGAGGAGAAGGACTACGCGGCCGCCGGCTCCGGCGCCCTGCACGCCGGCACCGTGGTCAAGCTGGGGCTGAGGGATGCCATGGAGGCGGGGCCGGTGGTCGATCTGGCCTTGGAGGCCATGGCGGTGGCGGCCGAAGAGGACGCGGCCACCGGCGGGCCCGACCCGCTGAGGGGCATATACCCGGTGGTGGCCGCTATCGGCACCGAGGGCTACGCCCGGCTCGACGACGACGAGCTCCGCCGCCGCAGCGACGCCCTGATGAGCCGCCGCCAGAGCACCGGAACGGGGACCGGCCCATGAGCATGCCGTTGTCGGGCCGCAGCACTGAGGGGACCGGCCCATGAACATGCCGTCGTCGGGCCGCAGCACTGAGGGGGCCGAAGAATGAGCATGCCGTTCTACGTGGCGCCGGAGCAGGTGATGAAGGACCGGGCCGACTACGCCCGCAAGGGCATCGCCAAGGGCCGGAGCCTCATCGGCTTCCGCTACGACGACGGCATCGCCATCGTGGCCGAGAACACCTCGGCCAGCTTGCGCAAGGTGAGCGAAATCTACGACCGCATCGCCTTCGCCGGAGTGGGCAAGTACAACGAGTTCGACCAGCTCCGCATCGCCGGGGTCCGCCACGCCGACCTCAAGGGGTTCGCCTTCAGCCGAGCCGACGTGGACGCCCGCAGCCTGGCCAACGCCTACGCCCAGAGCCTGGGCCAGGTGTTCACCCACGAACTCAAGCCCATGGAGGTGGAGATCCTGGTGGCCGAGGTGGGCGCCGACCCCGAAGGCGGCGGCGACCAGCTCTTCCACATCCTCTACGACGGCACCGTCATGGACAAGGACCGCTGGGTGGTGCTGGGCGGCGAGACCGAGGCCATCTCGGAGCGTTTCGAGCCGGCCGCCACCGGGCCGACCCCGTCGCTGGAGTCGGGGGTGCGCACCGCGGTGGCGGCGCTGGCCGGGCCCGACCGGGCCTTGGAGGCCGCCGACTTGGAGGCGGCCGTGTTGTCCCGCAGCCGCGGGCGCCGGACCTTCGTCCGCATCGACGACCCGGCCATGGCCGCCATCCTGGCCGGCGGATAAGGGCTGGGCCCAAAGAGCGCGGGGCCGGGCCCGAGGGTCCGGTACGGTGGCGGCGTGCAGCGGCGGATCTTCGGGATAGAGAGCGAGTACGGCGTCATCTGCATGCAGCGGGGGCAGCGCCGGCTGAGCCCCGACGAGGTGGCCCGCTACCTGTTCCGGCGGGTCGTCTCCTGGGGCCGCAGCAGCAACGTCTTCCTCCAAAACGGCTCCCGGCTGTACCTGGACGTGGGCAGCCACCCCGAGTACGCCACCCCCGAGTGCGACTCCGTCCGCGATCTGGTGACACACGACAAGGCCGGGGAGCGGATCCTGGAGCAGCTCCTGGTCAACGCCGAGCGGCGCCTAGCCGAAGAGGGCATCAAGGGCGACATATACCTGTTCAAGAACAACACCGACTCGGCCGGCAACAGCTACGGCTGCCACGAGAACTACCTGACCAGCCGGCGCGACGACTTGTCGGCCTACTCCGAGGTGCTCATCCCGTTCCTGGTCAGCCGCCAGATCTACGCCGGGGCCGGCAAGGTGCTCCAGACGGCCCGGGGGGCTCAGTTCTGCGTGAGCCAGCGGGCCGAGCACATCTGGGAGGGGATCTCCTCGGCCACCACCCGCTCCCGCCCCATCATCAACACCCGCGACGAGCCCCACGCCGACGCCGAGCGGTTCCGGCGCCTGCACGTGATCGTGGGCGACTCCAACATGAGCGAGTACACCACCTTCCTCAAGGTCGGGGCCTGCGCGCTGATCCTGCGGATGCTGGAGGAGCCCCGGGTGGTTCTGCGGGACATGACCCTGGAGAACCCCATCCGGGCCATCCGCGAGATCAGCCACGACCTCACCTGTCGGCGCCGCATCCGGCTGGCCAACGGGCGTGAGGTGAGCGCCCTGGACATCCAGTCGGAGTACCTGAGCCGGGCCTTGCGCTTCGCCGAGCACCACGACCTGTCCGACGAGGAGCAGATGGCGCTGGACATGTGGGAGTACTGCCTCTCCGCCATCGAGAACGACCCGCTGAAGCTGGACCGGGAGGTGGACTGGGTGATCAAGCACAACCTGGTGGAGGAGTACCGGGCCCGCCACGGCCTGGCCATGGCCGACCCCAAGGTGGCCCTAGTCGATCTCCAGTACCACGACGTGAGCTCGGGCACCGTCGACCAGAACCGGCGCCGGGGGCTCTTCTACCTGACGCAGCAGCATCAAAGCGCCAACCACAAAGACGGCGGGCTGGTCGAGCGGATCTCCACCGACGACGAGATCGAGCAGGCGACAAAGCACCCGCCGGCGACGACGCGGGCCCGGCTCCGGGGCGAGTTCATCAAGCGGGCCAAGGAGCGCAAGCGCGACTACACCGTCGATTGGGTCCACCTGAAGCTCAACGACCAGGCGCAGCGGACCGTGCTGTGCAAAGACCCGTTCAAGGCCCACGACGAGCGGGTGGACAAGCTCATCGCGTCGCTCTGATCTCCATGATCCTTTGACCGCGACCTCCTGAAGCGACCGTGGACAAGCTCGAACGGCTCCTGAACCTCACCGCCGAGTTGTTGAACACGGCTAGGCCGATCACCGCCGGGGAAATCCACCGGCGGATGGCCGCGGCCTATCCGGCGGCGCTGGACTCCTTCCGTCGCAGCTTCGAGCGCGACAAGGCCGACCTCCGCTCCATCGGCGTCCCCCTCCGCAGTTCGCCCACCCCCGGCACCGACCCGCCGGTCGAGGGCTACCACATCCGGCGCGGCGAGTACGCCGGGCGAGACCCGGGCCTGGCTCCCGACGAGCTGGCCGCGCTGCACCTGGCCTCCAACCTGGTGCGCCTGGAGGGGGGAGTGGGCAGCGCTTTCACCAAGCTGGGCGGCCCTTTCGCGGCGCCGGCCGGCGGCGACGACCCCGACGGCGCCGGGTCGGGCGGCGCCGGTGACCCGGCCCCGGTGGGGGCCCTGCCCTTCGACGAGCCCCTGGCCGCGCTGGTGGAGGGCGCGGCCCGGCGGCGGGTCGCCGCCTTCGTCTACAACGGCGAGGCCCGTACCGTCGAGCCGGGACGACTGTCGTTCAGCCGGGGCCACTGGTACCTGTCAGGCTGGGACCGGGACCGGGAGGCCGAACGGGTCTTCCGGGTCGACCGCATGACCGGGCCGGTGACGCTGGGCGGCCCGACCGCCCATGCCCGCCCGCCCGCGGGCGACATCGGCCCCCTGCTGGGCTGGGAGCTGGGCGACGCCGAGCCGGTCGAGGCCCGGGTCTCAGTCGACGCCGACCAGGCCGCCTGGGCCAGCCACGTCACCGGGGCCGACGGCGAGCCCCAGCCGGACGGGTCGGTGGTTCTGACCCTGAAGGTGCGCAACCCCGACGCCTTCCGGTCCCTGGTGCTGAGCTTCCTCGACCGGGCCGAGGTGCTGGCCCCCGAAGAGCTGCGCGGCGCCGTGATCGACTGGCTCGAGGCGATGGCCAACCGGGAGCAGGGGCGGCGATGAGCGCCCGACTCACCGCCGCCGAGCGCATGGCCCGGCTGCTGGGGGTGATCCCCTGGGTGGTGGCCCGCGACGGGGCCCTCATCGACGAGATGACCGCCCGGTTCGACTACCCCCGGGACCAGTTGCTGGCCGATCTGACCGAGGTCCTGTTCTTCGTGGGCGTCCATCCCTACACGCCCGACACCCTCATCGAGGTGGACATAGCCGACGAGGTGGTCCACATCCGTTACGCCGACTGGTTCTCGCAGCCTCTGCGGCTGTCGGCCGAGGAGGCGGCCCGGCTCCTGATCGCCGGGCGCAGCGTGCTCGCCCTGACCCCCGAGGGCGAATCGGGGAGCGGCGCGGCCACCGCGGGCGAGCCGGCCGACGACGGGGCCGGGCCGCTATTGCGGGCCCTGGCCAAGCTCGGCCTGGTTCTGGGCGACGAGGCCGGCGCCAGCGTCGAGGTCAGCCTCGGCTACGCGCCCCGGGCGACGCTGCAGACGCTGCGCCGGGCCGTGGAGGACCGCCGCCGGGTGGAGATCGAGTACTACTCCTATCACCGCGACCGGCTGACGGCCCGGGCCGTCGACCCGGCCCTGGTCTTCAGCGATCACGGCCACTGGTACCTGAGCGGGTGGTGCCACCGAGCCGGGGCGGAGCGGGTGTTCCGGGTGGATCGGATCCGCCGCGTCACTCCCACCGAGACCCGCGTCGAAGTCGATCTCAGCCGCCGGGAGGCCCCGACCCCGGCGCCCGACCCGGACGACCCGGTGGTGACGATCCGGCTGACCGAGGCGGCGGCCTGGGCAGCCGAGCAGTACCCGGTCCTGGAGCGCCGGGATCTTGACGGCGGCGGCGTGGAAGTGCGGATGGTGGCGTCGGAGACATGGCTGGCCCGGCTGCTGATGCGCCTCGGCCCCGAGGCCGAGGTGGTCGAGCGGGACCCCGCCATCCCCCCCGACCTGGTCGCCTCCACCGCGGCCCGGATCCTCGAGCGCTACCGGAGCGGGCCGTGACCGACGAGACCCCGACCGAGCCGACGCCCGGCCGAGCCGACGAGGCCTCGACCGAGCCGACACCCGGCCGCGCCGACGAGACCCCGACCGAGCCGACTCCCTCCGAGCCCGAGCCGGCGCGGGCTCGCAAGAGGCTCCGCTCCGTCGTCATGGAGTGGACGGCGGTGATCGCCGCAGCCCTGATGATCGCCATACTGGTCAGAGCCTTTCTGGTGCAAGCCTTCTCCATTCCGTCGGAGTCCATGGAACCGACGCTGAACCAGGGAGACCGGCTGCTGGTCGACAAGATCAGCTACCGCTTCGGCGCCGTCCAACGCGGCGACGTAGTGGTGTTCGACAGCCCTCAGGGCCGGCTGGTGGGCACCGACGAACCGCTGATCAAGCGAGTTATAGGACTGGAGGGCGAAACGGTCGAGTTGGAGGACGGCGTCGTCACCATCAACGGCGATTACCTACTAGAGCCCTATCTGGGCCCGAGCACGCTCACCTTCACCCTGGGGCCCATTCCCGGCTGTGCCGGCGGCGGCTCATCCACCCGCTGCACCGTGGCCGCCGGGCATGTTTTCGTGCTGGGGGACAACCGCCCGTCGAGCCGAGACAGCCGGTTCTTCGGACCCGTCGCAACCGAAACCATCATCGGCCGGGCCTGGCTCAAATACTGGCCCCCCGGTGACATCGGCACCCTCTAGCCGGCCAGTCGGCGGGCGCCAGCTCGTCAATCCCCGTCGAAGCGGGCCAAGACCTCCACCATCCGGTCCACATGGTCGCCGTAGACGGCGTCGATGCCCAGGTCGATCAGCTCGGCGATGTGGTGGGCGTGCTGGGCGTCCCAGCCGAAGGCGAGCACGCCGAAGCGATGGAACAGGGTGGTCAGGCCCCCGTTCCAGTCCGATCGGCGCATGTTGACCGCGTTGATGCCGGCCTGGGCCGCCTCGGCCGCCCATCGCTCGACCGAGCCGGAGATCCGGGCCAGTCGAACCGAGGCGACCAGTTGCACCTCCGGCGCCGCCGCCCGCCAGCGGGCCAGAACCTCCGGGTCGTGGTGACAGACCCACAGGCCGGAGGCGGCGCCGTGGCCGCGGGCCACCGCCACCAAGTCGTCGAAGGCGGCGGCGTCCTTGACGTCCACGCTCAGCGGCAGCGCCGAGCCGAAGCGCCGGTAGTACTCGTCCAGGGTGGGGACGTGGGCCGGCAGCCGGTCCCGGTCCACCGAGCCGATCCGGCGGCCGAAGATCCCCCAGCGCCGGCACCGGCCGTCGTGGTCGAGGACTATCCGGCCGTCGGCCGTCCGCCAGACGTCGGTCTCGATCCCGGTGGCGCCCAGCCGGTGGGCCAGATCGAACGCCTCCATGGTGTTCTCCCGGACCCGGGCCCGGGCGCCTCGGTGAGCGAAGAGAATCGGGGGGGCGAGCAAAGACGGTATCCGGGTGGCCAAGCCGTCATTTTTACCCGCCGCCTCCGTTTCGGCATCAATCGCCCGTCCGGGCATCCTCTTCCCCGGGCGTCCTCTTCGTCCGGGCATCCATCGTTCGGGCGTCCTCTTCGTCCGGGCATCTATCGTTCGGGGCGTGTCGGTGTGGATGCTGGCGCCGGCCGCGGTTTCGGCCGCGGCCTTGGTCGCCCTGGCTCTCGGACTGCGCCTAGTGGGGTGCGAAGCGGCCGAGCTGAGGCGGTCGCTGCGGCGGGCCGGCGCGGCCGCGGTGGCGGCCGACGAGCTGGAGAGGCTGGCCGCCGAGGTGGGCGAGCACGGGCGGGCCACCCGGCGATCGGCCCGGCGCGCCGTGGCCCGGCTGCGGCGGCGGCCCCGGCTACCGCGCCCCCTCCACCGGTAGGCTGGAGGCCATGGGCAATCTCGGCGGGCAGGAGATCCTGGTCATCCTGCTGGTCGGGCTCATCGTGCTGGGACCGGCGAAGCTGCCCGCCGCCATCCGCAAAGCCGGCCGGTTCGCGGCCGAGGCCCGCCGGGTGGCGGCCGGGTTCAAGCAGGAGTTCCAAGAGGCCATTGAGGAGCCGCTGGCCGAGTCGAAGGCGGCGCTGGCCGAGTCCAAGGCCACGCTGAAGGCGGCCGACCCCGGCTCTCCGGCGGCGCCGTCCTCTCCGGCAGCATCGTCCTCTCCGGCGGCGCCGGCCCGAACTTCGATCCCGGCCGGGGCCGCGAGCCCGGTGCCAGCCACAGACTCCGCCCCCGAACCGTCCGAAGACGGCACCCCGGCCTAACCCCTCTCCATGACCGGCGCCGAGAACGACGGTCGCGAACTCGGCGGCGGCGGGGGAGACGAGAACGGCGGCGGCGCCTCTCGGATGACCCTCATCGAGCACCTGACCGAGCTGCGGGGCCGGATCATAAAGTCGGTCATCGCCGTGGGCACGGGCGCGCTGGCCTGCTGGTTCCTCTACCCGCTGATACTGGACCTGCTGCTGCGGCCCTACTGCCAGACCTTCCCCATCTCCGAGCGGGTCGATTCCGGGCTCTTCGGGCCCGAGGGCGGCTGCAACCTCTTCGTCACCGACCCGCTCGAGCCGTTCGGGGTGCGCCTGACGGTGGCCGGGTACGGGGGGCTGGCCCTGGCCATGCCGATGGTGCTGTGGCAGATCTGGCGGTTCGTGGCCCCGGCCCTGTACCGCCGCGAGAAGAAATACGCCATCCCCTTCGTGCTGATCGGCTTCGCCCTGTTCGTCATCGGGGCCGGCCTGGCCTACTGGAGCCTGCCCCGGGCCCTGGACTTCTTGGCCTCTATCGGCGGGACCGACCTGGTGTCGCTGTTCAGCCCCAAGCGCTACCTGGGCTTCGTGGTGAAGATGATGATCGCCTTCGGGATCGGCTTCCAGTTCCCGATTGTGCTGATCGGCCTGCAGGCGATGGATCTGCTGGACAACCGCACGCTGCGCCGGAACCGGTCCTACGCGGTGGTCGGCATCGTGGTCTTGGTGGCGGTTATAACCCCCAGCGGCGACCCGTTCACCCTGCTGGCCCTGTCAATACCCATGTACGTCTTCTACGAAATCTCCATCCTGTTCGGGATCCTGCGGGCCCGGCGGCGGCGGCGCTCCAACCGGTCGGGCTCGTGAGGGCGGAGACGGGCCCCGGGTACCTCGGGGCACCGTGAAGGCGGAGACGAGCCGGGACTTCACCCTCGATCGGTTCCAGCGGGAGGCCGTCGAACACCTTGACGCGGGCCGCTCGGTGCTGGTGACGGCACCGACCGGGGCGGGCAAGACGGCGGTGGCCGAGCACGCCGTCGACTTGGCCCTGGCCCGCGGCGGCCGGGCTTTCTACACCACCCCGGTCAAGGCTCTCTCCAACCAGAAGTTCCACGACCTCGCCCGCCGCTTGGGGGGCCGGGCCCGAGTCGGGCTGCTGACCGGCGACAACTCCGTCGACGGCGACGCCGACGTGGTGGTGATGACCACCGAAGTTCTGCGCAACATGCTGTATGGGCCCGCGGCCCCCAAGGGCCTGGCCACGGTGATCCTGGACGAGGTCCACTACCTCCAAGACGCCTACCGGGGGCCGGTGTGGGAAGAGGTGATTCTGCACCTGCCCCCCGGCGCGACCCTGGTGTGTCTGTCGGCCACGGTCTCCAACCATGCCGAGCTGGGGGGATGGATCCGCAGCGTGCGGGGCGATACCGGGGTGGTGGTCGAGACCGAGAGGCCCGTCGAGCTGACCAGCCTGTACGGGGTGCGGGACGGCTGGGACGGCTCGACCCGCCTGACGCCGATCCTGGCCGGGGGCCGGCCCAACCGCCAAGGCCGCCGCTTCGACCCGGCGGCCGGCGCCGGGAATCGTCGCCGCCATTGGCGGGGCGGCCGGTGGGGGCCGCCCCGACGCTCGGATCTGGTCGAAGAACTCGAGGCCCGAGACATGCTCCCGGCCCTGTGGTTCATCTTCAGCCGCAACGGCTGCGAGCAGGCCGCGGCCGCGCTGGCCCGCACCGGGATCCGCCTCACCGGCGCGGCCGAGGCGGCTCGGGTTCGGGCCATCGTCGAATCCCGCCTGGGGGGCTTCGAGCCCGGCGACTTGGCCGCGCTGGGGGCTTCGAGGTGGGCCGAGGCCCTGGAGAGGGGAGTGGCCGTCCACCACGCCGGCCTGGTCGGCGCCTTCAAAGAGGCGGTGGAGCAATGCTTCGTCGAGGGCCTGGTGAAGGTGGTGTTCGCCACCGAGACCCTGGCCCTGGGGGTGAACATGCCCGCTCGCAGCGTGGTGATCGAGAAGCTCACCAAGTTCGACGGCGCCGGCCATTCCCGGCTCAGCCCGGCCCAGTACACCCAGCTCACCGGCCGAGCCGGGCGGCGGGGCATCGACCAGGCCGGCTTCGCGGTGGTGGGCTGGTCTCCGTTCACCCCCTTCGAGCAGGTGGCCGATCTGGCCGCCAGCCGGTCGTTCCATCTCCGCTCCGCTTTCCGACCCACCTACAACATGGCGGCCAACCTGCTGGAGCGGCTCGACCCGGACCAGGCTCGCCGTCTGCTGGCCCGCTCCTTCGCCCAGTACCAGGCCGACCGCGTCTACCGGGACCGGTTCCGGTCGCCGTCGGTGGGCGCCGCGGCCCGGTCGGACGCGCCCCTGGCCCGGCGGTTCGACGCGGTGGCCGCGGTGCTGCGCGAGCGGGGCCATCTGGACGGCTGGGCGCTGACGGAGTCGGGGGCGCTGGTGGCCCGCATCTACCACGAGGCCGACCTGCTGGTGGCCGAGGTGGTGGCCTCTGATCTGCTGGACGGCCTGACCGAGCCGGATCTGGCCGCGGCGATGTCGGCCTTGACCTACGAGAGCCGCTCCCCCCGGCCTCCTCCGCCGCCGGAGCCGCCCTCGGCCCGGGTCCGCCTCTGCCTGGAACGGATGGCCGATCTGGCCGCCGACATCGCCGCCTCCGAGCGCCGCCACGGAGCGGCCGCCGCCCCGGCCGACGAAGCGGCCGGAACCGGCCGGGTCGACGCCGGGCTGGCAGCCGTCATTCACCGCTGGGCCGGCGGCTGCGGCTTGGCCACCGTCGTCGGCGACGACCTGGCCCCCGGCGACTTCGTCCGCCACGTCAAGCAGACCGTGGACCTTCTGGGCCAGATCTCCGCGGTGGCCCGGCCGTCTCTGGCCGCCACGGCCCGCCGGGCCGCGGCCGCTCTCAACCGCGGGGTGGTGGCCGCATCGGGGGCGGTGGCGGGCCCGTGAGCATCGCCCGGGGCCAAGACTGGGGCGAAATCGGGCCCATCCCCGACGAAGCGGTCACCGCCGGCACCGACGCCGAAGCGGCTGCGGTGGTGGCCGCCGCCCGCCGAGCCGGGCAGCCCGCGCCGCCGGTGGTGCTGACCGGCGGCGACCTGGCCCGGACCCTGGGCGCGGCCGGCCCGCGGCCCCCGGCCGGCGCCGGCCCGGCGCAAGGGGCTCGGGTCTCAGTGGACGCCGGGGCCGCCCTAGTGGACGGCCGGCTCGTCTGGTTCGCGGCCCATCTGGTGGCCCGCCGAGCGTGGTGGCGGGGCCGGGTGCTGGTGGTGGCCAACGCCGCCTTCATGGGGAGGGGCAACGTGGCCCCCCGAGCCCATCCCGGAGACGGGCGCCTCGACGTCTTGGACTGTCGGCTGCGGTTGGGGGCCCGGATCAAGGCCCGGTCCCGGCTGGCGGCCGGAACCCACGTGCCCCATCCCGCCATCGAGCAGCGCCGGGTCGCCGCGGCTCAGTTCGACCTGGACCCGGCCTTGGACGTGTACGCCGACGGCCGGCGCCTGGGCCGGGCCGGCACGGTCAGCGTCCGGGTCGAGCCCGCCGCCCTCGAAGTCTGGATCCCGCTCCCGGCGGCCGGGCGGGAGCATCGGGCGCCGGGCGCCGAGCCCGCTCCGGGACATGGGCCGCAGTGAGCCCCAGCCCGCTCCGGGACATAGGCCGCAGTGAGCCTCAGCCCCGGTCCTAGGATGTCGGCATGGACACAGCCGAAGCCAAGCGGCGGGTCGCCGACGAGGTCGACCGCCTGACCCCGACCCTGCTGGACGTCTCCCGCCGGATCCACGAGCGCCCCGAGCTCTGCTTTGAGGAGCACTTCGCCCACGATCTCCTTACCGGGGTGATCGAGGACGGCGGCATCGGCGTCGAGCGGGGGGCCTACGGGCTCGAGACCGCCTTCGACGCCCGGGTCGGCGCCGGCGACGGGCCCGCGGTGGCGGTGCTGTGCGAGTACGACGCCCTGCCCGGCATCGGCCACGCCTGCGGCCACAACATCATCGCCGCGGCCGGGCTCGGGGCCGGGCTGGCCGCGGCGTCGGTGGCGGCCGAGGTCGGGGGCAGGCTGGCGCTGATGGGGACCCCGGCCGAGGAGGGGGGCGGCGGCAAGGAGATCATGCTCAGCCGGGGGGCGTTCGCTGGCGTCGGCGCCTCGATGATGATCCACCCGGCCAACCACGAGCTGCAGACGTTCCACGCCATAGCCGTTCAGCGGCTGCGGGCCCGGTACACCGGCGCCGCCGCCCACGCGGCCGCCGCCCCGGAGATGGGCCGCAACGCCCTGGACGCGGCGGTGCTGGGCTACACCGCCGTGGCCGCGCTGCGCCAGCACATCCGCGACGACGAGCGCATCCACGGCGTCTTCACCGACGGCGGGGCCAAGCCCAACGTGGTGCCGGCGACGGCCGCGGCCGAGTGGTACGTGCGCTCTGCCACAGTCGAGTCCCTCCAGCCCCTCAAGGACCGGGTGGCGGCCTGCCTCACCGGCGCGGCCACAGCCGCCGGGTGCGAGGTCGACCTCGAGTGGATCGACCCGGTCTACTTCGACATGATCGACAACGGGCCCCTGCTGGAGCGCTACGTGGCCAACGCCTCCGAGCTGGGCCGGGCCCCGGCGCCCGAAGGCGGCGACAAGAAGGTGATGGGCAGCACCGACATGGGCAACGTGAGCCACCTGGTGCCGTCCATTCACCCGATGATGAAGGTGGCCCCCGACGATGTGGCCATCCACACCCCCGAGTTCGCCGACTGGGCCCGGGGCGACGCAGGCGACGCCGCCGTCGTCGACGGCGCCAAGGCCATGGCCATGACTGTCGTGGACTGCTGGACGGCAGGCGGCCTCGCCGCGGCCCAAGACGCCTTCATCCGCCGTTGAAACCGTGACGGTCCCCGCGGCCGAGGACTTCTCCTCCGAGGAGGCCGACGTCCTGCGCCGCTACTTCACCAACCTCGACCAGCCGGTGTTCGCCCTGGTCAACCTGCCCGAGGTGGTGAAGGGGGCGCTGTTCGCCCGCTACTCGCGGTCGGCGTCGAGCCTGCGCCGCCTGTTCCTCGACGAGTTCCTCGACGACCTCGACATCGGCGGCGACGAGACCGTGGACGCCACCGTGGGCCTGCGCCGGGCCACCGAGCTCTACGACCGGGTGTTCTACGACTACGGCGACGACTCCGTGGCCCAGCTCGGGGGCGTGCACCTGGCCTGCGAGCAGTCGTCGAACCTGCTCACCAAGGTGCTCGAGTGGGGTCGGCTGATGTCGTATTTGGAGCAGAGCACCCGCTATGTCGCCTACAGCCAGCGGCTGGGGGGGCGCTACCGCTACTGCCGCGACCCTGAGATCATGGCCTCGCCGCTCGGCACCCGCTACGTGGGCGACATGGACCGCATCTTCGACTCCTACTCGACCCTGGTGGACATCATGGTCGGGTTCTTCCGGGCCAACGCGGCCAAGGGGCCCGGCGAGTCCGACTTCGCCTACCGGCAGGCGGTCAAGGCCCGGGCCCTCGACTCCGTCCGGGGGATGCTCCCGGCCGCCTCGCTGAGCAACGTCGGCATCTACGGCACCGGCCAGGCCTACGAAGCGCTGCTGGTGCGGATGCGGGCCCATCCGCTGCCCGAGGCCCGGGCCTGCGCCGACCTGATGCTGACCGAGCTGCGCAAGGTGATCCCGTCGTTCTTGAAGCGGGTGGACGTCGCCGACCGGGGCGGGCGGGCCACCCAGTACCTGGCCGACAACCGGGCCGGGATGGAGGCCGCGGCCGACTTGGTGTTCGGCGCCGCCGCCGGGGGAGAGGCGGACGAGGACTCCGTGGAGTTGGTGGACTTCGACCCCGACGGCGAGGTCAAGATGATCTCGGCCATGCTCTACCCCCACACGTCGCTGCCCGACGGCGCGGTCGAGGCCCGGGTGCGGGCCATGGCCGCGGCGGAGCGGATGGGGGTGGTGCGGGCCTACTGCGGGACCCGCCTCAACCGGCGCCACCGGCCCGGGCGGGCCTTGGAGCGCACCGCCTACCGCTTCGACGTGCTCTCCGACTACGGGGCGTTCCGCGACCTCCAGCGCCACCGGATGCTCACCATCGAGTGGCAGCCCCTGTCGCCCCGCCACGGCTACAACCGTCCTCCCGAGGTGGACGCGGCCGGCGCGGCCGGTGATTTCGACGAGGTCATGGCCCGCTCCGCGGCCTTGCACGACGCGCTGGCTCCCGAGCTGCCGGACCAGGCCCCCTACGCGGTGGCCCTGGCCTACCGGGTGCGCTATGCCCTGCAGATGAACGCCAGGGAGGCGATGCACGTGCTCGAGCTGCGCACCACCCCTCAGGGCCACCCCGCCTACCGGCGCCTGTGCCAGCGGATGCACCGCCTGATCGCGGAGGAGGCCGGCCACCGGGCGGTGGCCGAGATGATGAAGTTCGTGGACCACAGTCCTGAGCCCGGGCTGGGGCGCCTGGAGGCGGAGAGGCAAAGTGAGCTGCGCCGGTCCCGAGCCGACCGGGGCGGAGCGGCTGAAGGCTGATGAGAGCGCCCCGGGTGCCGCAAAAAGCGATCCTGTGTCAGGAGGCGATCCGGTGTCTATGCTCCCGTCTCCGTCTTATCCCTCGAGCGGTCACCCCCCGAGCCGTCGGCGCTCCGAGCCCCTGTTTGGAGAGATGGTTGAAGGCAGATGGTTAAAGACAAGGACCTCGAAGTAGGCGATCCGGGCGAAGAAGCCCCGGACGACGCCGGGGACGGCCTCGTGGACGACGCCGGGGACGGCCTCGACGAGGCTTCCGACATCGGCGAGGACTTCGAGGAGGGCGAAGACTTCGAAGCGCTGGACGATGAGGCGCTGGACGATGAGGCGCTGGATGACGTGGACGTCGATCTCGACGACCACGACGACCACGACGAGGATGCGGCATCCGAGGACGACGACGACGTCGCCGCCCCCGTCGTCGTCGACCCCGGCGACGAGGGCGACGAGGACGACGACGTCGACCCCAGCGACGTGGAAGCCGGCCTCGACGAGATTCTCAGAGATCGGATCGCGGCCGGCGACGACGAGGAAGACGACGAGGACGACGACGATGACGCCTCTCCGAAGGCGGCGGCCGCGGTCGTGGCTCCCAAGCGGTCCGACGAATGGACCTGCCCCCAGTGCTTTTTGATCGTGACCAGCAGCCAGTTCGGGGCCAGGGACGATCCCCGGTGCCCGTCGGGCGAGGACCCCTGTCCGTCCATCAAGAGAGCTCTGAAGGGTTGACCGTGGAGCAGGACCGGCGCCTCGTCGAGCAGGCTCTGGATCTGCTGGTGTACGCGCCGGTCGGCCTGGCTCTGGAGGCCAGGGAGTTGATGCCCAAGCTGGTTGAGCGAGGCCGGGGTCAGGTGACCCTGACCCGGCTGGCCGGACGGGTCGCGGCCAAGCGAGGCCGGGAGGAGATCGAGCGGGTGCTCGACTGGCTCTACCCGCCGACGACCCTCGACGAAAGCGAGGGGCCAGATGAGGGTGAGGGTGAGGGTGAGGACAAGGGCAAGGGCGAGGGTGAGGTTGGGGAAGACGGGATCGAGGTTGACGACGAGGTTCAGGGGGATGGCGGCGGCCCGTCCCCGGACCGGTTGGGGGCCATCGAGGACTACGACGGCCTTACCGCGCCGGAGGTGCTCTCCCGGCTGGAGCGTCTCAGCGACGCTCAACTCGACGAGGTGCTCGTCTATGAGAGCAGTCGCCGGGCTCGGGTCACAGTCCTGAACCGGGTGCGACAGCTCCGAGACCGGGCGTGAGCGGCCCGCCGTGAACGAGGGATGCCGTCGGGCCGGGTCCGGCGACCTTCCGGTGCTGGAGGCGCTGGCGGAGCTGGCCATCGAGGAGATGTCGCCCCTCCGGGGGGGTTCCGTGTGGTCCCGCCGGGAGGCCCGCCGGCCGCCGGTGGCGGAGGGACTGCGGGCCGACCTGGCCAACCCCGACGTCTGCGTGGCGGTGGGCGCCATCGACGGGACCGTCGTCGGCTACGGGACGGTACGGGTCGAGCCGCTCCACGACGGCGCTCCGATCGGCCGGGTCGAAGACATCTACGTCATGCCCGACGCCCGGGGGGTGGGAGTGGGGGAGTCGATCATCAACCACCTGATGGACTGGGCCGCCGACCGAGGCTGCATCGGAGTCGACAGCCTGGCCCTGCCCGGCGACCGCCACACCAAGAACTTCTTCGAGACCCACGGCTTGGTGGCCCGGGCCATCATCGTCCACCGCAAGCTGGACCCGAGCCGATGACCTGGGCCGCAACCGGTGACGAGAGACCCGAGCCGATGACCGAGACCGATGCTCCGCCGGGGGTTCCCGTGTTGGCGGTCGGGGCGGTGGTGCGCCGCGACGATGATCTGCTGCTCATCCGGCGGGGCCGCGAACCGGCCGCGGGGGAATGGTCCATCCCCGGGGGCCGGGTCCGACGGGGCGAGCTGCTGGCCGCGGCGGTGGTGCGCGAGCTGCGAGAGGAGACCGGCCTGGTCGGCGTGTGCGGGCATCTGATCGACTGGGTCGAGCGGCTGGGCGCCGGCTACCACTACGTGATCCTGGATTTCCACGTGACCCTGCTCGACAACGACGTCGACCCGGTGGCCGGCGACGACGCGTCCGAGGTTCGCTGGGTTCCGGTTTACGACGTAGCCGAGATGCACCTAGTGGAGGGACTGGCCGAGTTCCTCCACGACAACGGCATCATTCCGACGATCGTGTGACCTCTTCGGAAACCTCACCCTCCACCGGCTCCGGCTCCGACGGCGGCGGATCAGCCTCGCCCTCCACCGGCTCCGGCGGCGGCGGATCAGCCTCGCCCTCCACCGGCTCCGGCGGCGGCGGCGGATCAGCCTGCGCCACCTCCACCGGCTCCGGCTCCGACGGCGGCGGATCAGCCTCGCCCTCCACCGGCTCCGGCTCCGACGGCGGCAGCGTCCGAGGGCGGCCGCGCCGGGTGGGGGGCTCGATGCCGAACAGGGCCGCGATCTGAGGCACCCGGTCGGCGACCTTGCGGACGGCGGCCAGCAACGGCTCGCCGGGCCGCTCCGGGGCGCCGTCGGGAGTCACCTGGGTGCGGACGGGGGAGAAGGCCACCGCATCCACCACCGCGGCCCACCGGGCCTGCGACTCCTCAGGCCCCAGGCTCTCCTCGGCCGACCGGGCCAGCCGTTCGGCCATGTCGGGAGGGAGGGGCGAACCGGCCTTGGGAGGCCGGGAGCTGAGCCGGAGGGCCCGAACGGTGCGGCCATCGGCCATGGTGGCGGCCAGTTCGTCGAGCCACTGGCGATGTTCGGCCTCCACCCTCGCCGTCAGCCCAGTCCTGAGGTTCTCGGCCAGGGCCCGGGTCTCCTCGGTCCGGGCGGCCCGATCGGCGGCCACGATCACCGATCGGATGTCGCGCAGGTCGATCTCGTCGATCCCGGCCCAGGCCGCGTCGGCCCGGTCGCGCCATTCGGCCGCCTTGAGCTTGGGGGCGATGCGCTCGGCCAGCGCGACGAGGGGGTCGGCTTTGATGGGGGGGAGCCCTTCGGCCTTGGCCTTCTCGTTCATCCGGCCGATGGCCCGGCGGACGCCGGGCACCCCGCCCCTCAAGACCTCTTCAGCCAGAGGACGCTGATCGGCGGGCAGGGCCTCTAGGGCGGCCCGGCGATGAATCCGTTTCGGTTTGAGCCGCTTGGGACGGGGCTGGGCCGGCCGCTCGGCGCGGTCCCGTTCGGGCCGGTCTCGGCGGCGGGAGCGATCGCCGCTCGGGGCGCCCTTCCGGTCACGATTCTTGCTGCGGTCGCGATCCCGGTCCTTGCCGCGGTCACCCTTGCCGCGATCCCGGTCCCCCTTGCCGCGGTCCCGGTCCTTGCCGCGATCCCGGTCCCCCTTGCCGCGATCCCGGTCCCCCTTGCTGCGGTCGCGGTCTCCGCGGTCCCGGTCCTTGCTGCGGTCCCGGTCTCCCTTGCCGCGATCCCGGTCCTTGCCACGGTCTCGGTCCTTGCCCTCTCGCGTTCGGCGATCCTCGTCTGAGCCGCCCTCACCCTTCCGAGCCGGTCGGGCCTGATCGGAACGCCGCTCGCGTCGGGGACGGTCGCGCCGGCCGTCCCTTTTGTCGTCTCCGGAAGTCTCGGAATCGAGGCGACGGCGGTTCTTCTTGGTAGCGAGCCTGGTCGTCACCAAGGCGCCGGATTCTCGGCTGAGCAACTCGAGGCGCTCGGGCTCGGGGCGCTCGGGCTTGGGCGCGAAGACATTGACGATGTCGATGCCGTCGAGGTGGGCGTCGGCCTCGACCCTGAAGACATCGCCCACCGAAGCCGTCTCGGGGACCAGGGAACCGTTCAAGTCCCCCTTGGGCCGACGGGCGCCAGCGGCTCGCCAAGTCCAAGTCCCGTCGTCGCGGCGACTGGTGAGCTCTATGTCTAGCCGGCGAGTCACGGGCCACCACGCTACCGCGGTTCCCCGCGTGCGGTCGTACCGAGGGAAGCGGTTCTCGACAGGGCGGAAGCTCACCTCAACCACAGAGCCTCAACCTGAAAGGGCCGGAGTCTGCATCAGAAGCTAGAGCCGTACGCTCAAACCTAACTTTTTCAACCCGACTTTGGAGAGATCTTGCAGTCAGCGAAGGCATCGACGGCTCGCGCCGCTTCGGCATCCCGACGGGCCGTCACCAGGGTGCTGCCGCTTCTCTTAGCCGCGCTGGTTGCGGCCTCTACAGTGGTGCCGGTAACCCCGGGCGGCGCCTTCGATGACCCGGACCGGGCCGGTTCCCGAGCGGTTGACGCCGGTGGCGCAGCGGCCGCTAGAAGCAGCTACGCCGACTCCTTAGTTCTCTCAGTTGCCAGCTCTTCAAGCACCGCTGGATCCTTCACCGACAGCGGGTTTCTCCTCAGCAACATAGACATCGGCGACAACCGCGGATCCGATGACGCCGCAGAGACCGCCGCCCTGGAGCAGTGGATGGTCGAAAGCGTGTTGGACCACTGGGGCTTAGTGCTCAGAGGCGAAGCCCTCGATGTTTTCCAATCCGGCCACATCCCCCCGGTGAATCTGGTCGAGCAGTGGGTGAGCGGTGCCTACGCCGCCGATTACCGCCTCACCACCGGCGCCGACGACCGGCAGGCTTGCCGCCTGTTGCTGGAAGACTTCGAGCCGTCCCCAGCTCAAGGCACGAAAGAGGAGGTGCTGGCCGGATTCCTTACCCGGCCCGCCATATGCAATAGGTTCTGGGCCGCCGCCACCGCCTGGGAGCAGACGCTGGATGCGATCGGGGCGCTACCGGAAGAGGGCATGTCCGGGCTGGACAAGGGGGCGACGGACCCGATCCTCCATGCTGTGAAAAACGCGCCAACGACTGTTTATCCGTGGGCGGGGGATTACCCGTTGGAGGGTCCGGATCTGCTGGCGGTCGCTTTGTGGCAGGGCTCGGGGCTGGGTTCGGATGACGGCACCGGCGGCTTCGGCGCCGCCTATTACGAAGCCGCCTCGACGGAGCCCTCGCCGCCCTACTGCGGGCGCCCGCAGGACGGCGACGCAGACGACAAGGTCTTGATCCCGATGCCCTGCCCGCGGCCCCCGTCGATGAATTCGTGCGCCGCGCCCGCGGCGGTCGAAGAGGCAACGCCAACTGGAGGGGGCGCGGCCGCGAGCCGCAGCCACGAGACCGCGCCCGCTGACGAATCTTTCGCCGTGCCTCAGTGCTCGGCCATGGCCGCGGCCGAGCAGGGTCGGCCGATCAGCGCGGACCCCGCCGCCGAGATCCGGTACGAGTGGTCCGAGCGCTGGTGGGATCCCGACGGCCGACCGGTGAACCCGCCGGGGACGGGCACCGGCGCCAGCGCCGGGAACTGCAGGCGTCCGGCCGGCGCCGACG
The DNA here is from genome assembly GCA_958296055.1 of uncultured Acidimicrobiales bacterium. Lineage (GTDB taxonomy): Bacteria > Actinomycetota > Acidimicrobiia > Acidimicrobiales > Aldehydirespiratoraceae > CATQHS01. Next base: position 4,787 of record CATQHS010000001.1, on the reverse strand, counting down.
GCCAGTGGGTGCTGTCGCTGTGCGCCGACGAGGTACTCGTCACTCGCTCAGCGGCGGACAGAAACGGGGTGCAGGTGTCCCGGACCGTGGCCAACAGCGACGTGCTTCAAGCCGACTGGTTCTGGAGCCCTCCGCCGGCCCGACCCCGGTTCGGGTCACTCCTGGCCGGGGTGCTGTCGTGGGGATGGGTTCGGGCGGGCTCCGCCGCGCTGGACTGCAGCGTTCCGAGGTCGCGGCTGAGCGAGAGCGATGTCCGCCAGCGGGAGGACCGCTGGGTGTACGTGACCGACGCCCCGGTGTATGGGAGCGACGCCCCGCATCTCCCGTTCCTGGTGGACGGCTGCATGGCGGACGCCGTGCTGGCGCTGTTCGAGTTGGCCGACAGCCACGGCATTGCACTCACGATCGCCTCCGCGGCCCGGACCTGGGACCACCAGTTGGACATGCGCAGAGAGAACTGCCCCGCGGGCGAGGGCGCCACGACATGGACCATGCACCAGTTGCTGACCTCGCCGGCCAGGCTGTGCGATCCGGTGACGGCGCCGCCGGGGAGGTCCCGGCACAGCACGGGCCTGGCCATCGACCTCAACTGCAACAGCTTCGACCATCCGTGCTACCGCTGGCTCGCAGAGAACGCCGGCCGGCTGGGATTCCACGGGATGGGCCGGGAGTCGGGCGAGCCCTGGCACTGGGCCGCCACGCCGCCGCTGCCGCTCTTCTGATTCTCCGCACAACGCCGGAAATCTGCATTATGTAAAGTTGATGGTAGTCGGTCAGGCGGCGCTCCGGTTGTCACACCCGCCGACTACAAAGTTCGTCGACGGCCCCGTTCTCGTTGACGATTGGAGGAACCCGTGACTGGCAAAGGCAAAGGAGCGCTCCGACATCGAACCTTCGTCGTTCTGGCGGCACTTCTGGCCGCGACTGCGGCCGTTCCCGCCTTGGCCGCATCACCGATGTTTCCCGACGTGGCACCGGGCCACCCCGGTTACGCCGCCGTCGAGCGAGCCGCAGCCGAAGGCTGGTTTCTCGGCCACGCCGACGGAACGTTCCGACCCGACGAGGTGCTCGACGAGAAGCATCTCGGGCTGGTCGTCGGGCGGGTCATCGAGGATTTGGAGGGCCTGACCCGGGCCGAGACGGCTGCATTCATCGTCGCCGGCGCCGAGGCCGTCCGTTCGGCCCGCTCAGGCGAACGCCTGCCTGAAGCGACGACGGCCCGGCAGATCTGCGAGGACTACTTCGCCGCCGGCCGCCTCTACGGCCCCACTTCCGCCTTCGGGGCGCCGGTGACCGGGCGAGGCTGGGATGTCTGGTGGCCGATCTCCAACCGGGGGCCGTCGTGGCCCCGTTTCGTCCGGTGGGAGATGGTCGCCTCAACGCTGGGGGCAGTCGACGCCGTCGAGGTCACCTGCACCGTCACCGAGGCCGACGTCGACTGGCGGGTGACCGCGCCAGAGCAGGCTAAGGCACTGGCCATGGCCACGACCGTCTGCCTGCGCCGCCACACGGACGCCTACGGGGCCGTCACGCACCAGTGGCGCTTCCACCCCGATCGATCCACGATGTGGCTAACCGGGCGCGACGCCGAGCCCGCGGTTCGCGCCGTCCAAGAGGGAGACCCAATCCCGCCGACGCTCCACCCGGACCACGACCCGACCGGATGCCTGGGCCAGCAGTGACTCCGAGCCGCCCGAGCCGTTGGCAGACCTTTTGGCAGCCGGGCGGGTCCGGGCCTGACTGTCACACCCCTTCCTTAGGATGGATGTCGAATAGTTCTCGACGTGCCGGGTGGCCCCAGCCATGGGACCCGAAGGACCCGAACAAGGAGACGAGATGCCCGAACTCACATTCGAGAAGTTGAGTGAGGCGGTGGCCGGAGGCGCTGTGGCCCTGCGGGCCAAGACCACGCTGCAGCCCGCGGGCGGCGAGGGCGACAAGGTGTTCCCGCCCACCTATGCCCCCGAAGCCCGGGCGGAACACAAGTACGCGGTCGAGGAGCGACAGGTCAGCGACAAGTCGTCCGTCGTGGTGCTGCTCGACTCGGTGGCGTCACAAGCCAACCGGGCCGAGTTGGCGCTGCTCGAGGGTTGGAGGTCGAAGGAGCTTTCCTTCCCGGTCCCCTACGTGGACTTCACCGTCGACGAGGACGTGAAGGATGTCGGGGAGCTGACCGTTCTGGAGGCGCCTCACCGGCTGGCCGACGCCATCTTCCGCGACAGCCTGCTGGACGACACGCTGTTCCGGCTCTCCGACATGGGTCAGGCCATAACCGATGCCACCCCCCGGGACGCCACCGCCCTGTTCAGGTACTCCCCCACGGCGCTTCTGTTCGGGCAGTGGGACTCCACCGGCCCCAAGGGCGGCTTGGGCTCGAAGTTCCAGCGGGCCTACGTCTCAGAGATCGTGGGCATGGACGCAGTGGTGGGCCGGAAGGTCAGCAGCCGCATTGACCCGCTGCAGATCGAGAAGCTCAACCCCGACGAGAAGGCTTTCAACCACGAGGACCCCCGCCAAGTGTGGACATTCGACCAGGCCGAGGCGGCAAAGGATACGAAGGGCAAAGCAGAATCTGCCTCACGGGGCAGCGACAGCGGCGAGGCCGGTCAGCCCTCGAAGATCAACCACGGCAACATCGCCCCCTCCATCGACGCCCAGTCCGGCGGGGTCACCATCTCCAGGGCCGTTCAGACCACCGTCATATCGCTGGCCGCCCTCCGAAGGCTCCGGTTCAGCGGCCAAGGCCGCGACGCCGAATCGGCGGCTCGCACCGCCATCGCCGCGCTCGGCGTGGCCGCCATCGTCTACCAGTACCAGATCGACTACGACCTCCGGTCGCGCTGCCTGCTCATACCCGAGCACGCCCCCCGCCTGGAGTTGGTGGGCCGGGACGGTTCAGCCCCTGAGACCGTGGACGTCGACCGGTCCGTCGCTCAAGACATCCTGGCCCGAGCCGCCGAGCGGGCCGCCCAGACCGGACTCGGATGGGAAACCGACGAGATCCGCCTGGTTCCGGCCCCGAAGCTGGTCGAACTCATCAAGCGCAGCCGCAAGGTGGCGGCCGCGGAGCCTCCCACAGAGTGAGACCATGCTCGCCATCGAGGTGAACTTCCTCACCGGAAGGTTCGTGGCCACTGCTCATCACGACCGCCGGGCGGCCGAGTGGCCGCCCCATCCGGCTCGGCTGTTCTCGGCTTTGGTAGCCGCCTGGGCCGATGATGACGCCCCGAGCCTCGAAGAGCGGCAGGCGCTCGAGTGGCTGGAGGCCCAGGACCCCCCGTCCATAGCCGCCACCGAGGCGGTGGCCCGCAAAGTGCTCACCAACTTTGTGCCCGTCAACGACACGGCGGTGATCGGGACGAGCATGTACGACAAGAGAGCCAAAGAGGTCGCTGGTCTCATAGACGAGATCGACGCCGCGTCGGAGGATTCGAGCGCCAAGTCCGCGAAGTTGGTCGAAAGGCTCGACCGGAAGCTGGCCAAAACCAGAGATGTGTCCAGCCAGGTGACCAATGCCGGGAAGACCAACCCGGACGAGGCGATGAAGCTGCTCCCCGATCACCGGGGCAAGCAAGCCCGCGAGTTCCCGTCGGTGACCCCGGACGAGCCGCGCGTCACCTATATCTGGCCGGGGGCCGATACCACTTCGGAGACGGCCGGGGCTCTGGACGGCCTGCTGGGCCGGGTCACACGGCTGGGGCACTCGTCGTCTCTGGTCTCGTGCCGACTCACCTCCGATCCGCCCGATCCGACCTGCGAGCCCGGATCGATGGGCGAGGTGCTTCGCTCCGTGCGCCGGGGACAGGTGGCCGCCTTGGAGCGGGAGCACGACCGGCATCAAGCGGTCAAGCCGAGGTCGCTGCCGTTCACCGCGGTCCGCTACCGGCCGGTGGAGCCCGATGCCGTCGAAGAACATCTGCGCCCTGACACCGCCGGGCACTGGGTCGTCTTCGAGTTCCGTCCGTCGTCCCGGCGGTTCCCGGCGACGAGGGCGGTGAAGATCGCCAAGACCCTTCGGGATGCGATCTTCCACCACGCCGAGGACCCTCTCCCGGAGGGTCTGAGCGGCCATCGAGACGACGGCTCGCCGGTGCCGCTCCCCCATGTGGGGTTCCTGCCCCTCCCCTACGTCGGGTACGCGCACGCCGACGGCCGAATCATGGGAGCGGCCGTGTCCGTGCCGGACTCGCTGGACGAGCCGTCCCGGCGGGCGGTGCTGAGGGCCGTCGGCACCTGGGAATCAGAGGCGGAATCAGAGGCGGAGGCCAACTCGTACCCCCTCCGGCTGGTCATGGGCCGCTCTGGGCACTTGGACATGAAGCGCCTGTCCGGATTCGAGCCCACCCTCGACACCCTCCGGACCAAGACATGGCGTCGGCCGTCGCGTCGGTGGGTGTCGGCCACGCCGGTGGCGCTCCCCACCAACCCGGGCCCGTTGAGCACCGGCACGGCCGCAGCTCGGGCCAAAGCCTGGGCCAAGGCCGAACAAGGGGTGGCGGACTCCTGCCGCCATGTCGGGCTGCCCGAGCCCTCCGCCATCACCGTCTCTTCGGACCCCTTCACCCGAGGCGTCCGCCCGGCCCCCCAGTTCCCCGCCTTCCGCCAGCGCGGTCGCGACGGACAGCCGGTCGCCCGCCGCCTAGTGCACGCCTCGGTGACCTTCGAGCAGTCGGTGGCCGGGCCTCTGGCGCTGGGCGCCGGGCGGTACTTCGGCCTCGGGCTCATGCGCCCCGTGCCCGACGACGCCGACGGCCCCAACGGTTCCGATGAGGTTCGCCAGCGAGTTG